>NZ_CP142518.1:0-3580401 GCF_035986805.1 Caproicibacter sp. BJN0012
TTGACAGAATCCGATGATGCCAAATGGGAAAAGAATGAAAATGAGGTACTGCAATCAATGGAATCGTTCACCGAGGTTTGGAACCTCGTCTGCGAGTACTGCAAAAGTAAAATAACGGAAATCGCATTTTCCACCTGGATCAGCAGGATTGAGCCCGTCACGCTCGATTTTACCGACGGGGTCGCGGTTCTGAGGGTGCCGAACGAACTGCACCGCCAGACGGTTCTCCATTATTATAACGCAATTCTGGAAGAAGCATTCAGGCAAATTTTCAGCCGCGAGATCCAGATCCGCGTCTGTGTCCCCGGAGAAATGGAAAGCGACGCAAAAAAGGAGGAACTGGCTGAGAACGAGGACAACTATGAATTCACCTTCGACACCTACATTGTGGGGCCGTCGAACAAATTCGCGCACGCGGCCTCCATGGCGGTCGCCAGCAAACCGGCCAGCCTGTACAATCCTCTTTTCATCTATGGAAACTCGGGTCTTGGAAAAACGCATCTGCTCTACGCGATCCGCAATGAGATCGGCAACACCAACCCCGCCATGAAGATCGTCTACATCAAAGGGGACGAATTCACCAACGAGCTGATTGAGGCCATCCGCCGGGGCACGACCGGCGAATTTCATCAGCGCTACCGGAAAGCGGACGTGCTTCTTGTAGACGACATCCAGTTTATCGCGGGCAAAGATTCCACGCAGGAAGAATTTTTTCACACCTTCAATACGCTTTACGAGGCGAAAAAACAGATCGTCCTGACCTCCGACCGGCCTCCGAAGGATATCAAGACTCTGGAGGAACGCCTTCTGACCCGGTTCGAATGGGGCCTGACCGCCGATATTCAGCCGCCGGATTTTGAAACGCGGATTGCCATTATTAAAAGAAAAGCGGAATTGCTGAAGATCACCCTGCCGGACAACGTCGTGGAATACATTGCGAACCGGCTGAAAAACAACATCCGCCAGCTGGAAGGCGCCGTCAAAAAAATGAAGGCGTACTCCCTTCTAAATGGGGAAACCATGAACATACAGACGGCTCAGGCCGCCATCAGCGACATCATCAACAACGACCAGCCCACCCCCTTCACCGTCGAGAAAATCATCGACGAAGTCGCGCGTACATTCGGGACAACCGGCGACGACATCCGTTCCTCCAAACGCAGCGCAAACATTTCCGGCGCCAGGCAGATGGCCATGTACGTCGTGCGGGAAATCACGCAGATGCCTATGACCTCAATCGGAAAGGAATTCGGAGGGCGTGACCACTCCACCGTCGTCTACGCAATCCAGCAGGTCGAGAAAAATATTTCCCGCGACGCTAAAATAAAGGCGACGGCAGAGGATATCATCAAAAACATCCGGGACCGTTGAATCGTGAAGAACCGATTCAACATTCCACAAAGCGGAGGAAAACTGTTCTTTTCCAAATTCAAAGTCCCTTCCGGATTTTAAACTTCTTTTCAACATTTCCCACAGAGTTTTCAACAGCATGTTAAATCCTCAAAAAAAATACATACTGTTAACAAATTTCCAACAGAAGAAAAAGAAAAACAAAAAGCTGAAAAAACCAGTATCCATGCGGATTTTCCAATAATTTCAACTTTTCAGCGCATACTACTCCTATTACTGAAAAAATCCATTTCTATCCATTCATATAAGGAAATGAGCGGTGAGATCATGAAAATAACCTGCGACAAGCAAAAGCTGAACGAAGCCGTGTTGAATATCCAAAGGGCGGTCTCCTCCAAATCTTCCATCCCTGCCCTGGAAGGAATTCTGATCCAGGCCAAGGACAACACCGTACAGCTCTGCGGCTACGATCTGGAGCTTGGCATCACAACTTACTTTGACTGCAATACCGAAGAAAACGGAAGCATCGTCCTGAGCGCCAGACTCCTCAGCGAAATCGTCCGCCGCCTCCCGGCGGCAACCGTCACCATCATGACGGATGAAAAACAAATGACAACCATCCAAAGCGGAGAAACCGAATACTCCATCGTCGGAATCCCCGCTCAGGAATACCCCGAACTCCCGGCCGTCGGCGGAGAAAACACCTTGAAAGTACAAAGCGGCATCCTGCGTAGCATGATTCGCCAAACCCTGTTCGCCGTGGCGGAAAACGACGCGAAACCAATCCACACCGGAACTCTGTTCGAACTGGAAACCGACTGCCTCCGGCTCGTTTCCGTCGACGGTTACCGGCTCGCCATCAGGGAAGAACCGATCAAATGCGAATCAAAAACAAATTTCGTCGTTCCGGGCAAGACACTCGGAGAAGTTTTAAAACTGCTTGGCGACGACGACAACGAAGTGGAACTTCAAATCGGCAGGCGCCACATTTTGTTCAGCATTCAAAACTACACAGTCATTTCACGGCTCCTGGAAGGCGAATTTCTCGATTATCGCGCCGCGGTGCCAAACGAATGCTCAACGGAGCTGAAGGTCTCGACGCAAAGTTTCATCAGCAGCGTGGAACGTGTTTCCCTTCTGATCACCGACCGGCTGAAAAGCCCGGTGCGGTGCATATTCGAAGAAAATGAGATCCGCGTTTCCTGCTCGACGGCAATCGGCCGCGCGAACGACAAACTCGATGCACAGATCACAGGCAGTTCGCTGGAAATGGGATTTAACAACCGCTTTCTTCTCGACGCGCTGCGCAACACGGAATGCGACGAGGTCCGTGTCCAGCTGAACGGACCTCTCAGTCCCATGCGGATTCTCCCCCGGGAAGGGAATGCGTTTTTGTTTCTCGTGCTTCCAGTCCGCCTGAAAAATACCGGAGAATGAAGGCTCGATAGGATGAAAGAAGAAAAGATCATCATACGGACGGAATTTATCCGGCTCGACTCTTTTCTAAAGCTGGCGGGAGCCTTTGAAACCGGCGGGCAGGCCAAATACGCCGTTCAAAGCGGTCAGGTGCTGGTAAACGGAGAGGTCTGCACCATGCGCGGGAAAAAAATGAGGCCCGGTGACCGCGCCCAGGTCGGGCAATCCGTTTATGAGGTATGCTCCCCGTGAAAGTTCAGCGGCTCTCATGGAAGAATTTCCGAAATCTCCCGGCCGGCGAATTTGATCCCTGCGGCGAAGTCAATGTGATTTTTGGGCAAAACGCGCAGGGAAAAACCAATCTCCTGGAAGCGATGTGGCTTTTTACCGGAGAGCGGTCTTTCCGCTCTGCGAAGGATGCCGAGCTGGTCCTCCGAGAAGAACCGTCGGCCCGGCTGAAGATGGATTTTTACAGTGAAGGGCGGGAGCAGACCGCGCAGATCACGGTGGCGGACGGCCGCCGCTCTGCGGAACTCAACGGTGTGCCGAAGGGAGCGTGTTCCGCCCTGACCGGAAAATTCTGTGCGGTCGTTTTTTCACCGGAACATCTTGCGCTGGTCCGCGGCGGCCCGGCCCTGCGCAGAAGCTTCGTCGATTCCGCTCTCTGCCAGATAAAACCGGGCTATGTGTCGCTTCTTTCCGGTTACAACCGCACGCTGTTCCAGCGCAATGCGCTGCTGAAAGATATTCCGCGCCACGCGGAGCTGATGGATACTCTGTCCATCTGGGACGACAGGCTCTGTCAGTTTGGGGAAAGGATCGTTCGCCAGAGGACGGCGTATCTCGACGCACTCGCCTCCCCCGCCGCCGGGTTCTATTCCGGAATCAGCGCGGACCGGGAAACCTTGTCGCTCCGCTATCTCAAAAGCGCGGATGATCTTCGGCAGACGCTCTCCGACAGCCGACGGGAAGACCTTTTGAACGGGCACACCGGAGCCGGTCCCCACAGGGACGACGTTGAAATTACCGTCGACGGGATGAGCGCGCGGGCCTACGCCTCTCAGGGACAGAAGCGCAGCGCCGTTCTCGCGCTGAAGCTGGCGGAGGCGGAACTGCTCAACCGCATGAACGGTGAAAGGCCGGTTGTTTTTCTCGACGATGTCATGAGCGAACTGGACTCTCAGCGGCAGGATTATCTTCTGAACCACCTTTCGGAATTTCAGGTTTTTCTGACATGCTGTGAACCCGGCGCGGCGCGGCTGATGAAAAGCGGAGCTCTGTTTCAGATGGAAAACGGCGTGCTTTCCGTCCGGCAACCGCTCTGAGACCGATCATTTTTCCAATGGGAAAGGAATCACGCCATGTATCTTCATTTAGGACAGGACACCGTAGTTCTCATGAAAAATATCATCGGAATTTTTGACATGGAGACATCGACGATTTCCAGAACAACGCGCGACACGCTCGCGGCGGCGCAGAAATCCGGAAATGTTGTGAATGTTTCGATGGAAATGCCGAAATCCTTCGTCCTTTGCAGAGAAGGGAATAAAACGACGTTCTATATTACGCAGATTTCATCTTCAACGCTGCTAAAACGAACCGGATTCACCGATGAAATTTCAAATCTTTAAAAAGGAGTCCACATGAAGAAGTTTCGAAAACCGCGCTGTCCTCACTGCGGGGATAAAATAGGTCTCGCAAACGCCTGGGTTTTGAAAACCCAGGGCGAATATCTCTGTCCCAAGTGCGGCGGTGTCTCTAATATCGTGCTGGACAGGCTTCTCTATTTGTTCGCGTTTCTCGCCATATTGGTCAGCGGCGTTTTTTTTACATTGGGGTTTGTCGGACTGCTGCCGCTGGATATCTGGCTGATTCTGTTGGTTCTGCTTCCGTTTCTGCTGTTTTATCTGATGTCTGTTTTTCTTGTGCGCCTGAGGAAACCCGCCGTGCGGAAACGTCCGGCTCCCCCCGGCACAGTCCACAAGCCGGACAGAAGAACGGGCGCCGCCGCGCATTGGCGCTAGAAAGAAGAAACCGAAATGCTGAAACTTCCCCTGTGCCCCTATTGCGGCGCGAGATTTCTCTATCCGGAGGTCAAAAAGTCGCGGAATAAAAAAAGCGGGGTCTGCCCGAACTGCGGTAAGACCTTCCGTATTTACAGCCGGACCGGCCGGGCTGTTTTGTACGCCCTATCCTCGTTTTTTTTGGTCGGGCTCGATTTTTTTCTGCTGACGATTCCCGCCATGAATTTGACGTTTCTTCTGGCAGTGACCGCGGCGGGGGTAGCGGGAATCAGGCTTCTGAATCCCTATACCGTCCGATACGGGCCGGATGCGTAGCGCCTTTTTCGCGTCTGCGGCGAACGTGGCTGAGAAATAAGGACGGCTGCCGTGCGTTAGAAAATTTTAAATGATACGATTTGTAGATCAACTGGAGGGTTCAACTTGGAGTTTGGCAAGGTCACACAGACGAACAGCGAATACGACGAAAGTGAAATACAGGTTCTGGAAGGACTGGAAGCCGTCCGGAAACGCCCCGGCATGTATATCGGCTCCACCGGGCCGCGCGGACTGCATCATCTGGTTTACGAGATTGTGGACAACGCGATCGACGAAGCTCTCGCGGGCTACTGCGACAAAATCGAAGTGGGAATCCTTCCCGGAGACGTGATCTGTGTCACCGATAATGGGCGCGGCATTCCTGTCGGCATCCATCACCAGGTCGGCATCCCGACCGTCACAGTTGTCTACACTATGCTGCACGCGGGCGGAAAATTCGGAGGAGGAGGATACAAGGTCTCCGGCGGGCTGCACGGCGTCGGCGCGAGCGTCGTCAACGCGCTTTC
Organism: Caproicibacter sp. BJN0012; assembly: GCF_035986805.1. Lineage (NCBI taxonomy): Bacteria > Bacillati > Bacillota > Clostridia > Eubacteriales > Acutalibacteraceae > Caproicibacter > Caproicibacter sp. BJN0012. The sequence continues at coordinate 5,612 of NZ_CP142518.1, forward strand.
CGAGTGGCTGGAAGTTGAAGTTTTCAAGGACGGGGTCGTCTATTTTCAGCGGTTTGAGCGGGGCAAACCGGTCACGGAGCTGGAGCAGCGGGGAAAAACAGATAAAGTCGGCACTCGCGTCCGCTTTCAGGCGGACCCTGAAATTTTCAGGGAAACCACGGCTTATGATTATGAAACGCTGCAGACCCGGCTGAGGGAACAGGCGTTTTTAAACGCGGGGGTCCGCATTGTCCTGGCGGATGAACGGAACCCGGAGAACCGCCGCGAAGACGATTTTCACTACGAGGGCGGAATCAGCAGCTTTGTCGAATACATCAACAAAAAAAAAGCGGTCGAGGTCATCCATCCGGACGTCATTTATTTTTCCGCGATCGCACCGGATGAATCCGCGACGGCGGAAGTCGCCATGCAGTACAACGATTCTTACAACGAGCTGATGCTTTCGTTCGCGAACGATATCCACACGACCGACGGCGGTACGCACGAGGACGGCTTCCGCCGCGCCCTGACGCGCGTGATGAACGATTACGGACGGAAATTCAATATTTTAAAAGAGAGCGACAAGAACCTTTCCGGCGATGACTTCCGCGAAGGGCTTACCGTCATTATCAGCGTCAAGCTGCGGGAAGCTCAGTTCGAGGGCCAGACCAAGGCGCGCCTTGGCAACACCGAGATCGGGACGCTGGTCAACTCGATGGTTTCGGAAAAGCTGTCGGTTTATCTGGAAGAGAATCCCGCCGCGGCGCGCGCGATTTTCGACAAGGCGATGGCGGCTTCCCACGCGCGAGAAGCTGCGCGGAAGGCGCGCGACATGGTGCGGCGCAAGTCCGCGCTGGAGAACGCTTCCCTTCCCGGCAAACTGGCCGACTGCCAGAGCCGGAACCCGGATGAAACCGAGATCTACATCGTCGAAGGCGATTCGGCGGGCGGTTCCGCGAAGGGAGGGCGCGACCGCCGGTATCAGGCGATTCTTCCCCTTTGGGGAAAGATGCTGAATGTGGAAAAAGCCAGGCTAGACAAAGTTTACGGCAACGAAAAGCTGATGCCGATCGTCACCGCGCTCGGCTGCGGCATCGGTGAGGAATTCGACCTGAACAAACTGCGCTACGGCAAAATCATCATCATGGCCGATGCCGATGTCGACGGTTCCCACATCCGCACACTGCTTTTGACGTTCTTTTTCCGGTTTATGAAGCCGCTGGTGGAAGAGGGCCATGTCTACCTTGCGCAGCCGCCGCTTTACCGCCTGACCAAAACAAAAAAGCACTATTATGCCTACACGGACAAAGAACGCGACCAGCTGATGAAGGAATTCATCTCCGGATATGATATTCAGCGGTATAAAGGCCTGGGCGAAATGGACCCGGAACAGCTTTGGGAGACCACGATGAATCCGGAAACCCGGATGATGCTGCGTGTGGAGGTGGAGGACGCAGCCGCCGCGGATGAGGCGTTCACCATCCTGATGGGCGATAAGGTTGAGCCGCGCCGGGAATTTATCGAGCAGAACGCGAAATATGTACAGAACCTCGATGTCTGAGCAGGGCCGCGGGATTTCCCGCGCGGCGTGTCCCCTGTCAGGGGAATGCTGCGAAGCGGCAAAGGGTGCGGCCGCCCACAGCGAGAGCCGCGCCGGAAATTTATCGAGCAGAACGCAAAATATGTACAGAACCTCGATGTATGACACAAAGGTTCACGCAAGCTAAATGTGTGGATACGCGGAGCGTTGAAACGGCGGATGCCGCAGATGCCGCGATATCTGACAAAGTTTGCGGAAGCGCTGCGGTATTGTAAATTCTGAAGAGAAGATGAAATTTTTAGATTGATGCGTCCGACATGATATGTGAAACAGCGGATGTGCAGAAGGAGTTTAACAGAGATGACCAGCCGTTCTACTGAAAACGAAAAAAATTCCAAACCTCCGGAACCGGAAGATTCCGGACCTCCTCAGCCGGATTTTCAGGAATCCAAGCTGGTGCCGGATGAGAGCGAAGCCTATGAGGAACAGCAGACCGGAATCGAGCTTTCCTATGTTTTGAAGAAAGAGGAAGTCTATGAATGTCTGAGATACTCCAGCCGTCTGCACAGAAATCGAAAGACCTTCGTTCTGGCAATGTCCGGCTCGGCGGCTTTGGCGGTCCTCTTTCTGGCCGCCGGCGCCTTTACATACCGCGGTTTCTACTATTTCTGCGCGGCTCTGTGCGCGGCTGTTATCATTGTGCTCGGAGTTTTTCCTTACAGAAAAAACGTGCTCCGGGCGCGGGAGGCCGCAGACGGGAATACGGTCCGAATGACGGTTTATCCGGATCGGATCGAGGTTGACCAAGAGGGCGGACTGTGGGAGATTCCGATGGACGGAACCGCCGGATTTGTACAGATCAAGGATCTTTTTGTGCTGTATGCGGCGGAAAAGATGCTGATGATCCCCGTGCGCTGCATCAAACCCCGCATTCTGCCGGACGTTCAGGCCATGATCGTGGCGGGAACCAGACCGAAGAAGCTGAAATTGTAAACAGGCGGCGCACGCTGAGCGCCGGACGCAACAAAATTGCAGGAGGAAGCCCCTGAAATGGATGAAATAGAAGAAAATAACAGAATTGTCAATGTGGACCTTGAAAAGGAAATGAAGAAATCGTTTCTCGATTATTCCATGTCCGTCATTGTTTCCCGCGCTCTTCCGGATGTGCGCGACGGGCTCAAGCCGGTCCACAGAAGAATCCTCTACACCATGTTTCAAAACGGCCTGATGCCGGACCGGGCTTACCGGAAGTGCGCCGATACCGTCGGCTCCGTTTTGGGCAGCTACCACCCGCACGGCGACGCTTCGGTCTACGACGCGCTGGTCCGCCTGGCGCAGGATTTTTCCATGCGCTATATGCTGGTGGACGGCCACGGCAACTTCGGCTCCGTCGACGGGGACCCGCCCGCGGCTTACCGTTACACCGAAGCGCGCATGAGCAAGATCGCGCTGGAAATGCTTCAGGATATCGACAAGGAAACCGTCGATTTCCAGCCGAACTACGACGACCGCCTGAAAGAACCCGTCGTTTTGCCGAGCCATTTTCCGAATCTTCTGGTCAACGGCTCGACCGGCATCGCCGTCGGCATGGCGACCAACATCCCGCCGCACAACATGCGGGAGGTCATCGACGGCGTCTGCACCCTGATCGACAACCGCGGCGCGACGCTGGACGACCTGATGCAGAGCATCAAGGGCCCGGATTTCCCGACCGGCGGCATCATCATGGGCCGCAGCGGGATCCGCGCCGCCTATGGCACGGGCCGGGGCCGGATCATCGTGCGCGCCCGCGCGGAGATCGAGGAGGAAAAGAACGGCCGTTTCAACATCATCGTGACCGAACTGCCCTACCAGGTCAACAAGGCGAGGCTGATCGAATCCATCGCCGACCTGGTGAAGGAGAAGCGGATCGAGGGCATTTCCAATATCGAGGACCATTCCGACCGCGAGGGAATGCATATCGTCGTCACGGTCAAGCGCGACGCTTCCCCACAGATTGTTTTGAATCAGCTTTATTCCTTCACACAGATGCAGTCCACGTTCGGCGTGAACATGCTCGCGATCGTCGACGGCGAGCCGAAGACGCTGACGCTTCGGGAGCTGCTGCTCGAATACCTGAAATTCCAGGAGGACGTTGTCCGCAGGCGCACGCAGTTCGACCTGAGAAAGGCACAGGAGCGCGCCCATATTCTGGAGGGCCTCAAAATCGCGGTCGACAACATCGACGAGGTCATCCACATCATCCGATCCTCCAAAGCCATTCCGGAAGCGCGCGCCCGCCTGACCGAGCGCTTCGGCCTCGACGACGTGCAGACGCAGGCCATCGTTCAGATGCCGCTCGGCCGCCTGACCGGGCTCGAACGGCAGAAGCTGGAGGACGAGCTTGCCGCCCTGCTGGTTAAAATCACCGATTACGAGGATATTCTCGCACATGAGGAGCGCGTGCTCGCCATCGTCCGGGAGGAAGCCACCGCCGTGCGCGACAAATTCGGCGACGAGCGCCGCACGGAAATCGCGGCGGTCACGGGCGAGGTCGATATCGAGGACCTGATCCCCGATGAGGAATGCATGCTGACCATGACCAGCTTCGGCTATGTCAAGCGCCAGAAGACGGACATCTACCGCACGCAGCGGCGCGGCGGCCGCGGCGTTTCCGGCATGACGCGGCGCGAGGAAGACGCGGCGACGGATATGTTCGTGATCGGTTCGCACGATTATGTGATGTTCTTTACAAACCTCGGGCGCGTCTACCGCCTGAAATGCTATGAGATTCCGGAGGGAGCGAGAACCTCCAAGGGAATCAATATCGCGAACCTGCTGCCCATCGCGCAGGAGGAAAAGGTCACCTCGATGATCCGCGTGCCGGAATTCGACGAGGAGAGCTTCCTCGTCATGGTGACGAGGAACGGGATCATCAAGCGCACGGCGCTTTCCGCCTACGATACCGCGCGCAAGGGCGGCGTCATCGCGATCGACCTGGACGAGGGGGACGAGCTTTCCTGGGTCCGCATGACGAGCGGCGGGGACGATCTTCTTGTCGCGACAAAACAGGGCATGGCGATCCGGTTCAATGAGCAGGACGCCCGCGCCATGGGCCGCGCGACCCGCGGCGTCAAGGCGATTTCGCTCTCGGAGGGCGACTGCGTCGTCGGCATGGTGGTGCTGGTTCCAGGCACGCTGGTGCTGACGGTTTCCGAAACCGGATTCGGCCGCCTGTCCCCGGAAAGCGATTACCGGTCCCAGTTCCGCGGCGGCAAAGGGCTGCTGAACTACCACACGGAGCACTACGGAGATGTGGCGGCGATCCAATCGGCCGGCCTCAGCGACGATGTCATTCTGATTTCCTCCGACGGGATCATCATCCGCATTCTCGCGGAGTCGATCCGCCAGTGCCAGCGCCCGAGCAAGGGCGTCCTGCTGATGCGCCTGACCGAGGACAGCCGCGTCGTCACGGTGGCCTGCACCGCGCACGACGACGAGGAGGAAGCGGAAGAAGCTCTGGACGACGGAAGCGCGGACGAGGGTTCCGACGACGCTTCGGAGGAATCGGAAGAAGAGGGACAACCGGAAAACGGTCCGGAAGAGGAAAAATAAAGGAGGACCGCAGATGAAACACAATCTGCCCGTATCCATTTTCGCGGGGGCATTGGCGCTGGCTGTCCTGCTGCCGGGCTGCTCCCTGTTCCACAAATCCCAGCAGACTTCCGCGACGCCGGAAAGCTCGCCGTCTTCCCTGTCATCTTTCCCGGCTTCCTCCCTGCCCGATTCGTCGAGCGAAGACCCGGTCTCCGGGCACGTCGTAACACCCAACGAGCCGGCGGATTCCCAGCCGGGACGCGTGCTGACCATCACGACCGACAGCGAGGCGTTCAACCAGAAATTCGCGGGCAACCCGGTCGACAAAGCCTATATCAAAGAGTCGGACCAGGCTGTTTCCACCGTCGACATGGTCAACGTATCGCGGAAATACGCCGGGCTGTGGCAGAAAGAAATCGACCATGCGTGGAGCGGGCTTCAAAAGAAAATGAGCGCGGATTCCAGCGGCAAGCCCGCCGAGCTGAAAGCGGAACAGCAGAAGTGGGAGGACGGGAAAGACGCCGCGCTGAAAAAGATCACCAGCAGCGCTCTCTCCGCGGGAGGCAGCATGGCGGAGGTCAACGCGGCTTCTCAGGAGATGGACTTTTACCGCAGCCGCGCGGCGCAGCTCTACCGCGAGCTTTACAATTACGATAAAAATTATTCCTACGCTTTTACAGGCTGAGCGGCGTATCGCTGCATCTACGCCCCGCCGTTCAGAAAGGCAAAAATTTGTTTGCTTTGTTTGGCGGGACGGAGGTTTAATACTCCCGAAAGCTGAAGCCGGGAACGCCGTAGGCCCGGACCATCCGGTCAGGACGGCCCGCAGATTGGAACGGCAAAAATCCGCTTGTTTCGTTTTGCGGGACAGAGTGGAAATCCTCCCGGAAGCCAAAGCCGGGAACGCCGTAGGCGCGAAAGACACTGTGTGTCCGGCCTGAGGACAAGCATTTGTACTTTGTATTGTCTTGAAATAATTCAACGTATTGTTATAAAAAAATCGGGAGCGAAGCGCCGTTCAGGCTAAACGCTCCGTTCCCTGTTTTGCCGGCGGAATTTCTCACTGCGCCGGGTATGGTTGGGTTTTCTTTTGTCCGCATTCTTCTCTCACAAAATTCATTCCGCCGGCGGGCGGCGTGACGCCGCACCCAACGGCCCACCGGTCAGCTGACTGTGAAACGGTCGGCTGAGACGGGTGGGACGGAGGGAAGAAACTCCCGGCAAGCGGAAATCGCGTCCGCCGTTGGCACGTTCGTCCAATGGACCGGCGGGTCCGCGCAAGGGCTTTGCCTTTGGGAGATTCCCCAGACCGTCCTGCCAAACGAAGCCGAAACATTTCACTGTTCTGTATGGCAGGCCGTAGATGCAACGGTACGTTGCCCGCAAGGCAACAAAAAGCGCCGGTACGGAATTTGATCATTCCATACACCGGCGCACGCGCAAATACAGGAGGAAAAGGAGGATCGTCCTTCCCCCCTCTGTACAAAAACAGAAAAAGCAAGTATAATAGGTCCTGCAATGCGCGGTGAATTCCGTGGTATATGGAGGTTGGTTCTCCGTATGCAGGAGGCGGGTGCTTTCGACACCTTGCCTCTGCATTGCACTCTTTATTTACCTTGCAAATCTATTATAATCCTATATTTACCAAAATTCAACTAGTAATCTTTATCTTGATATTTTATGTTTAGGTTTAAGGCCCGGTCCTCTTAACCCAAAATTTATCTTAAGGCCGGATTCCTATGGGCCTATGGACCGGTTCCCCTTATCCCAAATCTCATCTAATTTTCTTTCTTTGTGCTCAGGCCGCGCGGGGACGCACAGCGTCTTACTCGCCTACGGCGGATCATGACTAAGGATAGTAGTCAGAAGCAGTCTTGCACTCACCTTTGGTTTTCACTCAGCGAACTCTGAGTGGAAAACATGCATGCAGGCTCAGCCTGCCCGAAAGGAAGCAAAGTACGGGTGGGGGCAGCGTGCCGCTGCATCTACGATTCACGTTCCCGGAGCGGCGAAAAACAGGGAAGCAACGATGCTTTTTCAGCCGTGTATGCCGTAGGCGCGTCCGGACCGGATGGTCCCCCTAACACCCCCCGGGAGCCGTCAAAAAGATTTTTTCTGTTCTTCTAACAACAGCTTTTCATGGACGACGGGGGCTGAAGAGCCGAAGCCACAGGGTATATAAAAGGAAGCCGAAAATTTTCAGTAAATGATTTTTTCTCACTCAGCTAAAAACCGGGAACGTTCAATGAGAAGAACTCGCCTGATAACAGAACCGTTTTGCATGACAGGTGCCGGGGGGTGTTGGGGGGAACGTTTAGGTGCCCCTCCCGTTGGGAAGTTGAAGTTCTTCGTCTTTGTTTTTCCTGATGCTTCGACCGGGGGACCAAAGTTGAGAGGTCAATTCAACAACTCTGTTTCTTCTTTTCAAGGCCGCGTAGCGTGTAAGACGCTTTGCGTCCGTCTGATTACGAAAGTACGGGCCCGCGCGGCCTGAGCGCAAAGAAAAAGGGATAGAAGAAATTTCGGTTAAGCGGCACTTGCCACAGGTAAAGAAAATAAGAGAAATTTAGTATTAAGAGTCGCCGGGCATCAGGCCCGAAAAAACAGACCCGCGCGGCCTGAGCGCAGAAATAAATAAATTGAACCAGAGTAACGCAGGTCAAAAACGTTTGAAATACATATAGAAATATGATTTTATAAAAATACTGTTTGTAAGGCTGGTACAAAATGAAACTGACCGAAAAGACACTGGATCAAAACTACATTTACCGCGGCAAAATCCTGGATCTCCATGTGGACAAAGCGGAGCTGATCAGCGGGCGCGTCGTAACGCGCGAATGTGTCGACCACCGAGGCGGCGTGAGCGTCGCGGCCCTGACGGATCAAAATGAAATGCTGTTTGTCCGACAGTACCGCTACCCCTACCATGAGGTGGTTCTGGAGGCCCCTGCCGGGAAGCTCGAAAAAGGAGAGGACCCTTTCGAGGCCGCAAAGCGCGAGCAGCGCGAGGAAACCGGGACAACCGGCAGGAACTACCTGGATCTCGGCAGGATGTACCCCTCCCCCGGCTACACCAACGAGGTGATCCACCTTTACGCCTGCCGCATCGAATCCAGCGGGGACCTGAGCCTCGACGAAGGGGAGTTTCTGGAAGTCAAAAAAATTCCTTTGAAGAAAGCCGCACAAATGGTGCTGGACGGCGAGATTCCGGACGCAAAAACCCAGGTGCTGATTTTGAAGACCATTCAAATGGTGAAAAACGGAAAAATATGATACAATATGTATTATAATTTTAGATATTGACGATAAGTTTATTTTCACATCGATCATTCGAAAGGTTTTCAACATTTTTTTCGCTTTCTGTTGAAAAAAATGCGGGAATTTCCGCCGGAAATCAAAAGGCCCGCCCTCCGCGTGACGCGAAAGGCAGGTCTGTGCCGCAGGCGCATTCCGGATAAAATGTCCGTTCAGCCGATCTGGTTCATCACAAGGCCAGTGATCAGCTTTGGATAAAAATAGGTGGATTTCTGAGGCATCTTTTCCCCTGCCGCGGCCACGTCGCGGATTTCCCGCACGCGCGTCGGGTTCAGGAGGAACGCGCACCGGCTTTCGCCTTTTTGCACGGAGGCGACGGCCTCCTCCATCGAGCGGGTGTAGGCGAGGTTTTTCTGGTTTGCCATGTTTTCCCGGTCGATGCCAAGCAGACGCTCCAGAATCAGCGAGTGCAGAACGGAGACGTCAAGCCCGCGGTATGCCTCGCTTTTTTCCGGCAGAAGCTCCGCCATGACGGAATTGTCCTTCAGGATCAGCAGGGTCCACTCCTCCCCGCCGCAGTAACAGGCGAACGCTTTTTTTCCCTGCCGGTACAGCGCGTCGAGGTTTGCGGAGATTTCGCCGAGCGGAGAACGCGGAATCACGTCGAAATAGGCTTTGCAGGCAGAAAGGAGGCGCTCCGCGCTGAATTCCGTCAGGCCGCGCACCATGCGGTGAGTCGGGAATACGACCAGCCCGTCGTTTTCCATGTCGACCAGCATCATCATGACATAGTCTTCGCCTCCGGCCGCTTCGCCCTGTCCGCGGAGGGCGTTGCGGTAGTTGAGGGCGGTTTCGTAGCGGTGATGTCCGTCCGCGATATAGAGCTTCCGGTCCGCGAAGTCTTCGCAGACCGCCCGGATGGCGACGGGATCGTTGACCAGCCACATCCGGTGGGTCACGCCGGCGCCGTCGCGGAACTCGTAGCGCGGCTCCCCGGAGGAAAGCGCGTCGATCCGGCCGCGGGTGGTTTGACTTTCGTCATTGTAAAGCGAATAGATCTGGCTGAAGTTGCAGCCCGTCGCGCTCATCAGGTTGAAACGGTCCTGTTTTGCCTTGGAAAGGGTTTCCTCGTGCGGAAGGATGATCCCCTTTGAAAATTCCTCCAGCCTGACAAGACAGACGATCCCCTTGATCTTTTTGGTTTGTCCATAGGCCGTGAATTCCTCTTCGTAAAGATACAGGCCGGGGTCGGTGTCGCGGCGGAGAATCCCGTCTGAAATCCAGCTTTTCAGGGTCTGTCCCGCCTCGGCGTAGGGGTCTTCCCCCTCCCTCGGCAGCTCCAGGCGGATGACGTTGTAGGGATTTTCCAGGAGAAGCGCCCGGCGTTCCTCCTCGCTGATGATGTCGTAGGGCGGGCAGGTCAGGGAGGAAACAGCGCCCGCTTTGTCCGCGAAGCGCAGGGCGCGGAAAGGTTTGATTTCAGCCATTGCAAAGTCTCCTTGCCATTTTATTTTTTATCGCATTACGACCGTTTTTGACAGCATACCACAGCGTCTTTCTTACCTATGGCGATCCCGGCTTTCGTTTTCGGGAGTTTCCGGTCTCTGTCCCGCCCGCCTCAATCGGCTTTTTACCGACTGCCGGCTGGCGGCCGGCCTGACCGGATGGTCCGTGCCTATGGCGATCCCGGCTTTCGTTTTCGGGAGTTTCCGGCCTCTGTCCCGCCCGTCTCAGCCGGCTTTTTACCGACTGCCGGCTGGTGCCGGCCTGACCGGATGGTCCGTGCCTATGGCGATCCCGGCTTTCGTTTTCGGGAGTTTCCGGTCTCTGTTCCGCCCGTCTCAGCCGGCTTTTTACCGACTGCCGGCTGGCGGGCCGGCCCGACCGGATGGTCCGGTAAGCTATAATGGGGCACATGCGAGTTACGCGCTGAAAATCAGATGCGTTCCAAGTCGTGGACGCCGTAGGCGCGAAGATGCAGCGGTACGCTGCCGGTATGCTGTTATTATACCGGAACGCCGTTTTGATGTCAAAGACGGAATGTTTATAAAAAAACAAGGAATAATTTAAAAAATGTTTACATTTCTCTAATTTCAGATTGCTAGAATGAAAAAGTACGTTTGATATGATGCAACAGGAGGGACATAATGATGATTGAGGTTCAAAACCTCACGAAACGCTACGGGGAGAACATAGCCCTGAGCAACATCAGTTTTTCCGTCGGGGAGAACACCGTCATCGGTTTTCTCGGCCCGAACGGCGCCGGAAAGTCGACGGCCATGAATATCATCACCGGTTACCTTTCCGCCAGCTCCGGCTCGGTCAAGGTGGGCGGGTTCGACACGGTGGACCAGCCGAACGAGGCAAAAAAGCTGATCGGCTACCTGCCGGAGATGCCGCCGCTTTATCCGGACATGACGGTAAGGGAATACCTGAATTTCGTCTATGAGCTGAAAAAAGTGACCCTGCCCCGGGAAAAGCACCTCCGTGAAATTTGCGCGCTGGTGAAAATTCTGGATGTCAGCAAGCGGCTGATCGGCAACCTTTCGAAAGGCTACCGGCAGCGCGTCGGCCTTGCCCAGGCCCTGATCGGAAACCCTCCTGTTCTGATACTGGACGAGCCGACCGTCGGACTGGACCCCAAGCAGATCATCGAAGTGAGGAACCTCATCAAGGGCCTCGGAAAGAACCACACTGTCATCCTCAGCTCTCACATCCTTCCGGAGATCCAGGCGGTCGCGGACCGCATTCTCGTCGTGAACCGCGGCAAGCTAGTCGCGGACGGAACGCCGTTTGAGCTGGAGCACAGCATGTCGGCGGAGCACCATCTTTCAGTCCGCATGGAAGGGGCGTCCGGGGAGATTGAGAAAGCCCTGAACGGCATGAAATTTGTGGAGGGCGTCCGGAATTTCGGCGAAAAGGAACCGGGCGTGTGGGAATATGAGATCTCAGTCAAGGAAGGCGAAGACCTGCGCAGGCCGCTGTTCGCGCTGGCGGCAAAGCGGAACTGGCCGGTGCTTTCCATGACGAGCTCCGACCTGTCGCTGGAGGACGTGTTCCTGCGGCTGACCGGCTCGGCCTATTTACAGGATAATCTGACGAAAGGCGGGGATGCGCAGTGAAGGCAATTGCAAAGAAGGAACTCAAATCTTATTTTCTGTCCCCCATCGGGTATGTGTTTGTCGGGGTCATTCTGCTCCTGTTCGGCTTTTATTACTATCAGGTGCTGCGCATCGGCTCTTCGTCCTATATCCCGCAGGTCTATTCGACGCTGTTCATCTGGAGCATGATGCTTCTGCCGATTCTGACCATGCGCAGCTTCAGCGACGAGATGCGCAACCACACGGACCAGGGATTGCTCACCGCGCCGGTCGGGGTGGGGGCCATCGTGTTCGGCAAATTTCTCGCCGCGTTCCTCGTGTTTGCCATTGCGATGCTGCTGAGCCTGATTCCAGTCGTGATCATCTCGTTTTTCGCCTCGCCGGACTGGGCGACCATCCTGGGGACCGTTTTCGGTTCGCTTCTGTACGGCGCGGCCATGATCGCGATCGGGATTTTTATTTCCTCGCTGACGCAGAGCCAGATTGTCGCGGCGGTCGCGACGTTCGGCGTTTCGATTTTTCTTCTGGTCATCAACCAGATGAGCAGTCTGGTCGCCAATACTTTTTTTTCCAGTCTGATTACGGGGATTTCGTTTGACAGCCGGTACCAGCCGTTTGCCAAAGGGATTTTAAATCTTTCGAGCATCGTGTTCTTTCTCAGCGTCATCGCGGTTTTCTGGTTTCTCACCGCGCGCAAGCTGGAAAGCAAAAGATGGGGTTAAGGGGGAGTTATTGAGATGAATCAGGAAAAAGACCCGCGCACGGGCGCGCTTCTCCCGGAGGAAGAAACCCCCGAAGGGAACACGAAGGCCGAAGGCGAACAGGCCGGGACCGAAAACCGGGAGGAAACCGCCGCGCCGCAGGGTGAAGAACAGGCCGCCGGGCAGAAGCCGGAGGCGGAGGAAAAAGCGGATGGCCCGGCGGAAGAATCAAAGAAAGAAAAGAAAAAGGCGGGAAAACCCAGGAAAGGCCATTCTGAATTCATGAAAAGCAGCAAATTCCGGCACGGCTCCATTTCCACGGCGTTCACGGCCGGGTTTCTCGTCGTGGTCGTTCTGGTCAATATCCTGGTCGGCATTCTCGGCCAGCGCTTCCCGTCCGTCAATTTGGACCTGACCAAGACCGGCTCGAACTCCCTTTCCGCCGAAGGGCTGAAAGTGGTGGATAAAGTGGATCTTCCGACCAATATCACGATCTGCGCAACACAGCAGCAGGTGGAGGGCGACCAGATCTATTCCGACCAGGGGATCCAGTACAGCCAGGTCGGCAGCCTCCTTTCAAAAATCGCGGAGCGCAACTCAAAAATCACGGTCCAGTATGTGGACCTCGATAAAAATCCGACCTTTGCCGCGGAATACCAGAGCGACAGTATCGCGGCCGGCGACGTGATCGTGAAAACGGACAAACGCTATCGGATTCTGGCCTACACCGATCTTTTCAATATCCAGTACTCCAGCGACTACACCTCTTCCCAGGTGTACTCCAATGTGGAGGGCGCGCTGGTCTCCGCGCTGAACGCGGTCATTTCCGACAAGCTGCCGACCGTGGCCTTCGACACGGGGCATTCGGAAAAGCAGGACATGTCCGCTTTTAAAAAGCTGCTGGACAACAACAGTTTTGAGACCAAGGATTTCAGCCTCCTGACAGACAAGATTCCGGACAATACGCAGATGATCGTTCTCGGCGAACCGGCCAAGGATTATACGGACGACGAGATCAAAAAGCTCTCCGATTTCCTCGGCAGCAAGACCCTTGCGGGGGACCGTTCCCTGATGGTGACGTTCGCGCCGAGCCAGGCGGAGATGCCGAAGCTTGCCACTTTCCTGGAGGAATGGGGAATCCAGGTCCCCGCTTCCGTGATTGTGGAATCGGATCAGTCGAAGTTCATTTCAAGCAATCCGATCTACATTCTTTCAGATATTCAAAGCAGTCTGCAGCTGAAACCGTCGAGCGACGGCAGTTCCCCGGACTACGGATATTTCATCACGCCGCAATCCAGCCCGGTCAAGCTGCTGTTTGAAACAAAGGGCGGCAAGACGACTTACCCGCTCGCGAAAAGCTCCGATTCCTGCTATCTGGTGGACAACAGCACGAAATCGACCGACAATCTGCCGAAGCAGTCCAGCAACACGGCCGCCCTTTCTCAGGAAACGGTAAAAAACGGCGATAAGGACTACAACGCCAGCGTGATCGCAATCGGCAGCTCCGCGCTCTTTACGGACGGCATCATCAATTCCAGCGCGTTCGGCAACGGCACCTACATGGTCGATCTTGCCAAATACGCGACGGGAACCTCCGATTCCTCTTCCGAAGTCCAGATCACCGCGAAGCCGCTGAACGCGACGGATATCACGGCGACGGCCCAGGTCAGCACCTTCCTCGGGCTCGGCGTATTCATGTTTCTGATTCCTCTGATCATCGTCGTCCTCGGCATCTGGGTCTATCATAAGAGGAGGCATCTGTAAGCATGAGGAGCAACATCAGAAACTTGATCATTGTCGCGGTCTGCATCGTCGTCCTCGGCGGCGCCCTCCTTACCCTGAAACTGACCGGAAACGACAAGGCGGCCTCCTCTTCCGCCTCATCCACGGCCAGCATCGAGCTTGTGTCGAAAAAAAGTGAAGATGTTGTTTCCATGAACGTGGTAAACGAAAAGGGAAGTTACACTCTCATCCCTGTCAAGACGCCGGCGGCGTCCGGAGCTTCTTCGGCTTCATCGGGAGATTCCGGGCCGGCCTACACCGTCAAGGAGCTCGGCGGCTGCCCGATCAATACCTCCGCGACGGAATCCGTCGTGAAAAACGGATTCAGCCTGGTCGCGAGCAAGAACCTCGGCACGGTCAGCAATCTGGAGGAGTTTGGACTGAAAGATCCGCAGGCGACCGTGAAGGTCCAGTTCCGGGACGGCAGCAGCTATGATTATAAGATCGGCAAGACGTCGGCCACGGATTCCTCCGCCTATTACATGTGCGGGCTGAATTCCGAAAATGTCTATATCGTCTCGGTCGATCAGGGGCTGCTGGAGGACGCGGGCTATTTCGTCAGCAAGGATATTCTCGCCATCACGAACTCCTCGGGGGAAAACAACTTCACCAAAATCGCGCTGAGCGGCGCGAACTACCCGCAGCCCGTCGCGTTTTCCGTTTATAAGACCGACCTGAGGATCTCTTCCCCTTCGGCTTACACCGCGGATTCCACCAAGCTTTCCAGTCTGAAAAGCGCTCTTGCCAGCCTGACGGCCGATTCGGTGGAAGCCGTCAATCCGGACGCGGCGGCGCTGAAAAAGTACGGGTTCGACAGCCCGACGGCGGTTGCGCAGTTTTCGGTCAACGGAGCGAATTATACCATCACCGCGGGGGCGAAAGACGGGGACGGCTATTATGTGATGCTGGGCGGGATCAACGTGGTTTACAAAGCCGCCTCTTCCGGCATCGAGGCCTGGGCGCTGCAGAGCCTGTATGATCTGAGAAGCAAAACGATCCTGGCGCCGGACGTTGAAACGGTCAAGTCACTGACGGTCACCGTGGGGAGCAGCAAAAATGTTCTGAACCTCACGCGGGCCAAGGACGAAAAGCAGTCCACCGAAGACACGACGTACTATACGTATAAAGTGACGGGCAACGCCGGAAAATCGCTGGATTACGACACGAATTACAAGAATTTCTTTACGAAGCTGACCGGTGTCTCCATTTTGCAGGAAGCGTCGGAAAAGCCGGCCGGCAGCCCGGTGCTGACGGTGCAGTACCAGTATTTCGACGGTTCCAGCGCGGATACCGTTGAATTCTACCAAAGCGGCAACCGCCGCTACACCGCCGTTTTAAACGGGCAGGTGTTCGGTATTGTCGCACAGGATGATATTGACGCGGTGACCGAAGATATTGCTGCGCTGGAGAACGGCAAGGCCGTCGGCTGAGAATTCATATGAAAGAGGACGGGCGAATCGCCCGTCCTCTTTCATGATTTTTTCGGTTTCGCTTGAAACGCCGCTGACCGGATGCTACAATCGGAGCAGAGAAACGAATGGGAAAGGAAATGAGATTTTCATTGAAAAAGAGCCGCCTCCTTCCGATCGTTTTCGGCAGTGCCGTGATGATCGCCGCCTGCTGCGCGGTTGCCGCCGCAAACGGAAGTTTTCCGTGGAACGCAATGAAATGGCAAACGGATTCGGGCGAGGCCGTCGAGGCGTATGTCAACGGGGAGCCGATCCTGAAAAAAACGCTTGACAAAGCGATTGGCGACACGAGAAAAATGGAAGAAATAACGGCGCGTCTTTTTCCGTCGAAACAAAAATCTTCAAAGAGTGAATCAGAGGTTCTAGACGACCTGATCAAAGCAAAAGTGCTGAAGCAGGAAGCGGAAAAAGAGGGAATCACCGTCACGGACAGGGACGCGCTGGATTCCCTGCGCGCGACGGACCGACAGATTCAGGACCTGATGGAAAACGGGTCGGAGGAGGAAAAGAAAAATGCGAAGGAGTCGTGGGATACACTGACTTCCGTCGCTTCCGCCCTCCATGAAAGCATGGACCAATATGAAAAGAATGCCGTGCCGACGGAGCGCAATATCCTGATCCAAAACAGGCTTTATCAAAAATACGTTGCCGGACATTCCAGCATGACCGAGACAAAACAGGAGATGTGGGACGGCCATGTTGCCGAACTGATGAAAAAAGCGGATGTGAAGCACAGGGACAGTCCCTAAAATGGATTTGGCGGAGGTTGAACCGATGAGTTTGTCATTTCATCTGACATCCCTTTATGTTTGCGTAAAAGATATGGAACGGGCGATCCGTTTTTATGAAATCCTGTTGGGGCAAAAGGTGACGAAAAAAGATCCGGTTTACAGTGTGTTTGACATCAACGGCTTCCGGTATGGATTATTTGCCAACGAAAAAAGGAACGAACAGCACAGTTGGGGAAACAGCTGTCTGCCCAGTCTGGAGGTAACCGACATGGATTTGGCTTTGAAAAGGCTGGAAGAGCTGCATTGCCCGATTGTCTTTGCACCGACGGTCATCGGAAAAAATCAAGTTCTGGAATTTCTGGACAGCGAGGGGAATCAGGTTGAGCTCACTTGTCCGTTTAACTAAAAAAGAAATAGAAAAAGCCGGCGTCCCTTGACAGGGATACCGGCTCATGTTATACTTTTATTTAGCACAATAATACATACTAATACAATATATAGTATAGCACAAGAGATACCAAATGTCAAGAACTATTTTAAAGGAAAGGAGAAATTTTTTTGGAGTTTCAGCTTTCCTCTTTTTTGAGGCCTTCGGCGCTGGACGATGCCCGGACGGCGGAAAATCTGCTCACATTAAATGAGGAAACGCAGGAATTCGGGCTTGAATTGTCGCGGGAGGACGCGCTGGCGCTGGCGGAAACGAGGCGAATCGCGCTGCAAGCGAGCGGGCGCGTGGAATTCGGTACCCCCGTGCTGGAAAAGATCATCCGGGCGTTCAGCCGGTCCCGCTATTTATACCAATACGATTATGCCCCGGCGCTGCACGAACTGCTCGAAGCGTTTTTTCTGCTGAAGAATGAGACCGAAGACCGCTTTTCGGACGATAACCTGGTGGATTTTCTGTTCGACTGCTTTGAATCCCGCTACCGTGGCTCGCTGGAGATGTTCCAGGGACCGGAGCTGGAACAGCTGCGCAGGCTCCTGCTGTTCGGCGCGGAAGAGGAGAAAGACGATTGGGACGGGGAGGACAAAGATGAATGAATCCTTTCTGGCCCGCGCGGGATTGAGCGCGGAGGAATCGGAACGATTTCGCGCCGGCCTGCTCTGGGCGCTGGCGGATCAGCTAAGCCGCTATACCGCCGGACAGAGCAGTTCCGTTCCGGAGGAAGCGGCCGAAAATGTCCTTGAATCCATGCTGTACTGCGTTTCCGTCGAGCTTTCCTTCCGGCCCGACCCAGCCGCCGCGCTGCGGGCTGTCCTCCCGGACGAGCTGTTCCGCTGCGGCTGCGAACGGGTCAAAGGCATGGTGTCCGACCTGAAGGTTTTGTACCGGGAAGTGCTGAAAACCAGAATTCCCACGGAACTGATCGTTTACAACGCCACGCTGGACGGGGCAGTCCCCGGATTTTTTAAAAGCTATGACCCGGAGTACGCGGCGCATGAAAACGGCGCGCTGACCGGATTCCCGGACTATCCCCTGCTTTGCGGCGACAAAAGCCGCGGCGGCGTCCTGTACATGAGCCATTACCTGGAAGAATTGCTGCGCGAGAACCGATTCTGCGCGCGGTACAAGAAAAATTACATCCGGGCCGTCCTGACGCTGCACGGGCAAAAACATCGGCTGGATTACCGTGAAATGATCGTCAATATCCCGGAGCTTCTTCTGGAGCGGGAACACGCCCCGAAGCCGTACCGGCTGCCGGAGGAGCAGGAATCCGTTACGGATTGAACAGCAGGCCCGCGAGATGATCGGTCCGTTTCCCGCCGAGACGAAGACCCTTGACGCAGTAATGGCAGTATGCGACAATCCGGTCGGTGGTGATTTTTTGGCAGTGCTCCTGCATCAGCCTATTCTGTTCCTCCTCCGGAAGCGGAATGAATTTTCCCTTTGCGTCCATAACGAATCGTTTCGGCGCCAGTTTCAGATTCCTTGCCGGAGAGGGCGCGTACAGGGAAACGCCGCAGAACTGCGTTTTTTCGTAATTTTCCTCCTGCTCCACAATCTCCACGTTCATTTTCCGAAGCAGAGCGCGGACCGCTTTCTGCTCGGCGAGGTTGTCGCGCGAACGCCAGCAATCCTGCACTGTCATTTTTTCATGCGAGTAATCCGGAAACGGGAATTCCTCGTCCTGTAAAATCAGCTCCCACAGGGAGAGCCGTTTCACCTGCGGCATTGTCTCCTGAAAGATGGCCGCGCAGTTGTGGCAGACATAGACCATTGTGTCGCCCTCGGAAAAATTCTGAAAATCCGGCGTCGCCCTCCAGCGGGGACGCAGCCATTCCGGCATCTGCGCCGTAAATTCCTCCAGCTTGTAGTTGGGGACGCAGCACCGTATGATTTCCATATGAAACCGCCGTTCTAAATACTCCTGGATTTTCTCGCTTAATTCCGGTTTCTCCCTGGTAAACACGCAGCTTGCCACATATTTGCAGTTCCCGATGTCCATCATTCTCATTCCTCCCGAATTTTTCAAAATTCTTTTACTATTTTATGATACATCTTTTTTGATCTATGATATAGTTCAAAATACTGATATTTACGATAAACATTAATTTATTATTGAAAATCATTAATATTCGTGCTATACTAAGACCAAATTGAGTGTGGAAGGTGTTTTCTATGAATCAAAACTTTCTGAAAATTGAAAAAAGCGGAAAGATCGTGTTGGCTGCGGTAAGAATCGTGCAGGCAATCATTGCCCTGTCCGTCGCCCTTTCCCTTCTCACTGCTGTTCTGCCCGGCACGTTCTTTGCTCCTCGGATGGACAGAACAGGCGGCTTCTGGATTATCACTTTCTCAAATGTGTTTACGAACGTTGTTTTCCTTGCCGTTTTGTTTTTAATGGGCCGGTTTTTACAGACCCTGAAAGACAAATCCCCTTTTGTGAGGGAGAACGTCAAAAAGCTGAAGCTCGCGTCCGGTTTGCTGATTGCGGTGGAACCGGTCCAATTCATTTTTCAATCGGTTTCCAACGCCGTTCGTCCGGCGGCCAACGGGCAGAAAGAGGTTTTGATTACGTCCTTCGGCGGAATCATTTTTGTTCTGGGCCTGGTCGTGTTTTGCCTCTCGCTTGTTTTTGAATACGGAATCGAGCTTCAAAAGCAATCCGACGAAACTTTGTGAGGGTGTGAAAATGGCGATTATTCTCAGGTTGGACCGGGTGATGGCGGATCGGAAAATCTCTTTAAAGGAACTGTCCGAAAAAGTGGGAATCGCAAATGTCAATCTGTCCAAAATGAAAACCGGTAAAATCAGCGCGATCCGTTTTTCAACGCTCAACGCGATTTGCAGGGCTTTGGATTGCCAGCCCGGGGAGATCCTGGAGTATCGGCGGGATGACTAGAGCTTGTTTGTAAATGGAAATAACGTGATTCGGCAAGTTCTCTGAACCCAAAGAACAGCTAAAATAACAAACGGGAAAACGCGTAAATAGCGTTTTCCCATTTGTTATAAACATGTTTAAAATTGCAATCAGTAGTTAACAGCCCTGCGCTCAAAATAAGCCTGGGGATGTTTGCAGGCCGGGCAAACCTTCGGGGCGGTTTTGCCCACATAAACATAACCGCAGTTGCGGCAGACCCATACGGTTTCTTCCGCGCACTGGAACACGAGGTTGTCTTTCAGGTTTGCGGTCAGTTTTGCGTAGCGTTCCTCGTGCGTCTTCTCGATGCCGGCAACCAGGCGCATCGTGGCGGCAATTTCCTTAAAGCCTTCCTCTTCCGCCGTGTCGGCGAAATTTTTGTACATGTCTGTCCATTCATAATGTTCCCCGGCGGCCGCGTCCAGCAGATTGTCCGCGGTCGGCTTGATCCCGCCGCCGTTCAGACACTTGAACCACAGCTTTGCGTGCTCTTTCTCATTGTTCGCGGTCTCCTCAAAAATTCCGGCGATCTGCTCATAGCCTTCCTTTTTTGCCTGAGACGCGTAAAAAGTATATTTGTTTCTTGCCTGTGATTCTCCGGCGAATGCCGCCAGCAGATTTTTTTCGGTTTTGCTTCCTTTGAGTTCCATGTGTATTTCCTCCTAATACTTTAAATTTAACCGGGCGAATCCGGTTCTTTTCTGATGTTGGCATTAGTATATCACGCCGTGAAAGAAAAATCAATACAATAATAGGAATTATTATTAATTTTTATGAAAAATCTTTTCTAGTGGAACCTGCATATTTGCCGCGCGGCCCGCCGTTCAGAGCGCTGTAGAACAATTTCGTTTGGCGGGAACGGAGGCTGAAAACTTTCCGTTCCGCCAAACCGGGTTCGATAATCGTCCAGCCGGGATGCGGCTCCGCCGGTCACGGTACACATTGAAGCGGAACAAAACCACGTCGCTGTCCCGGGCCGTTCGGCCTTTCGCGGCTCCGCCGGTCACGGCTTACACATTGAAGCGGAACAAAACCACGTCGCCGTCCTGCATGACGTATTCTTTTCCTTCACTTCTTACCAGTCCTTTTTCCTTTGCGGCGGCCATCGATCCGCAGGAGATCAGGGTGTCGTAGGAGACGACCTCGGCGCGGATGAAGCCGCGTTCAAAATCCGTATGGATTTTCCCGGCAGCCTGCGGAGCCAGGGTTCCCTTTTTGATCGTCCACGCGCGCACCTCCGGCTCTCCGGCGGTCAGAAAGGAGATAAGCCCCAACAGGGCGTAGCAGGCGCGGATGAGGCGGTCCAGGCCGGATTCGGACAGTCCCATGTCGGAGAGGAACAGCTCTTTTTCCTCCGGCTCCATGCCGCTGATCTGCGCTTCGGTTTCGGCGCAGATCGGCAGAACGCCCGCGTGCTCGTTTTCGGCGTGCTCCTTTACGACTTTGAAATACGGGTTCTGCTCGATTCCATCGGAAAAATCGCCCTCGCTCATGTTCGCGGCGTAGATGGTCTGCTTGTTGGAAAGCAGCGAAACAGAGGCGAGCAGCGCGGCCTCGTCCTCCGTGCACTCCACGGTCCGGGCGGCTTTCCCCTCGTTCAGAACGCCCTTGACCCTGCGGAAGAAGTCCAGCTCCGCCTGGTATTTTTTGTCGGCCTTGATCATTTTCTGCGTGCGCTCGATGCGCCGGTCCAGCACCTCAAGGTCGGAGAGGATCAGCTCCGTGTTGATGGTTTCGATGTCGCGTTTCGGGTCGATGCCGCCGTCCACATGGACGATATCGTCGTCCTCAAAGCAGCGCACCACATGGACGATGGCGTCGCATTCGCGGATATTTGCGAGGAATTTATTGCCGAGCCCTTCGCCTTTGGACGCCCCGCGAACCAATCCGGCGATGTCCACGAATTCGATGGTGGCGGGCGTGTATTTTTTCGGGTGGTACAGTTCGGCCAGCTTATCCAGCCGCTTGTCCGGAACGGCGACCACGCCGACGTTTGGCTCGATGGTGCAGAACGGATAGTTCGCGGCCTGTGCGCCCGCGTTCGTAATCGCGTTGAACAGCGTGCTTTTGCCGACGTTCGGCAGTCCGACGATTCCCAGTTTCATTGTGTATCCTCTCTCTTTTTCAGTCTTTTTTCACGGCGCAGATCAGGCCGTCCCCAATCGGCAGCAGCGTGCTGACAAGCTCCGGCGAGGCCGCGACCTGCCGGTCGAACTTCTCCATGGGAGCGACAAGATCCTGCCATTTTTCATCGAGGTCCATCGCGGGGAACAGCGCGTCGTCAGCGAGAAAAATGCCGCCCGGCGCCAGGACCCGGATGCACTCCGGCAACAGGCGGGAATACAGGCGTTTGTCCGCGTCCTGGAACACAAGGTCGAACGAGCCGGAGCCCAGCGCCGGAAGCAGGTAGAGCGCGTCGCCCTCCCGGACCGCGGCGACGGAATCGACTCCCGCCCGGCGAAAGTTTTCCCGCGCCTGTGCCGCGGCCTTCGGATCGTTTTCCAGCGTGATGATCCTGCCGCCGTATTCCCGCGCGGCCAGCGCCATATTTGTTGCGGAATACCCGATGCTCGTGCCGATTTCCAGAATCCGCTTCGGCTTCTTCATGGCCAGAACCAGCCGGAGAAAACGCGCGACGTCATCATCCACCACGGGAATAAAATCCTTCCATTCCGTCAGCCGGACGAATTCGTCTTTTGTCAGCGTCTCTTTCCGCCGGTAAAGGGATTCGATGAATTCACCTGCTTTTTCATCCATAATCCTGTCCCCTCTTTTCAACCATATTATAAAGCCTTGTGGAAAAAATCGCAACGTGCGGCGGTACCTTTTGTCCTCGGGCCGGACAGGGACGCACTTATGCGCTCGGGCCGCACAGGCCCTTCCTTTCGGCTCCGTCCGAAAGGAGGCAAAGTTCGCACGGGGGGCAGCGTACCGCTGCATCTACGCTTTCCTTTCCCGGAGCGGCGAAAAACAGGGAAGCAACAATGCTTTTTAAGCCGTGCATGCCGTAGGCGCGTCCGGACCGGATGGTCCCCCTGACCCCCCCAGGAGCCGTCAAGAAGTTTTTTCTGTTCTTCTAACAACAGCTTTTCATTGACGACGGGGGCTGAAAAGCTGAAGCCACAGGGTATTTACCTAAAAGCCGAAAATTTTCAGAAAATTACCTTTTCGCACGTAGCTAATAACTTGGAACGTCCAATGGGAAACTCTGGCTTAATAACAAAACTGTTCTTCATGACAGGTGCCGGGGGGCGTCGGGGGGGGACGTTTAGGTGCCCCTCCCGTTGGGAAGTTGAAGTTCCCCCCGACTCAGGCTTTGCGTACTTTCGTCTGATTACGAAAGTACGGGCCCGCGCGGCCGGAGCGCAAAAGAGAAAATAAGAAGAAATAACAGGTTAAGGGGAACCGGGCCTCAGGCCCGCAGAAATCCGGCCTGAGGACAGAAAGATAAATTAAGATGAATTTTGGGTTAGGGGCATTGGCCAAAAAATTTATAAACAAATATTAAAGAAAGATTTTTAGTTGAATTTTGGTAAATTAAGGATTATAATAGGACTTGTAAGGCACAATAAAAAGTGCAAAGCAGGGACAGGGTGCTGACACACCCCGCCCCCTGCATATGGAACGAGGGTCCATACACAGCGGTTTTTACCGCGCATTTGCAGGTATATTATACCTCTTTCCCCTTGTTTTGTACAGAGGGGGGGAAAGCCGGGGACGAAAAAACGGACCTGCTTTTCACGCGCGCCGGTGTATGGAATGAAAATTTCCGTACCGGTGCTTTTTTGTGCCCTGCAGGCAGCGTGCCGCTGCATCTTCAGCCTGCCGGACAGAACAGCGAAAATTCGCAGCTCGGTTTGGCAGGACGGTTCCGGGACTCTCCCGATGGAACATTGCGCATTTTCAAACCCCGGCTCCCAAAGCGTTGGGAGCCGCAGGCGCGAAAGACACTGTGTGTCCGGGCCGAAGGGAGCGGCGGCACGCCGCCGGGTTTCCTGTTTCCGGCCGGGGGCGGGGAGTGCAGAGCAGAACGCGTGAAAAGGAATTTACATTTTAAAGGCCGGTTAAAGGCCGGTCTTCCGCTTTGCCGAAGCCCCTGACGGGGAACGGTCCGGCGGGGGAAGACGGCGCGCACCATGCCGGTGCATTACAGTGTATGTGAGGAAGTTTACTTGATTCCCCGGTCCATCCCATGGCCCGCCCTCCGGAAAACAGGGGCCGCAGACCAAAGGCCGCGCGAATGCCGATGCATCCGCGCGGCCTGATTTTATTCCCATTTATCCGGTCGTGCCCACGGTGGACACACAGCGTCTTTCGCGGCTCCGCCGTCCACGCCTTTCGCCTTCGGGAATTTCTTCCCGCTGTCCCGCCTGTCTCAGCCGACCGATTCACCGTTTGCTGACCGGCGGGCCGTAGTCCGCGGCGACTCGCCGCCGCGCATGGTCAGGGAGATGCGCTGCTTTTTCACGTCGACCGACAGCACCCATACCTTGACGATATCCCCGACCTTCAGCACCTCCGAGGGATGCTTGATGAACCGGTCGCAGATCTGGGAAACGTGAACCAGCCCGTCCTGATGCACGCCGATGTCGATAAACGCGCCGAAGTCGATCACGTTGCGCACCGTCCCGGTCAGTTCCATGCCGGGTTTCAGATCCTCCAGCTTCATCACGTCGGTGCGGAGCAGAGGCTTCGGCAGCTCGTCGCGCGGGTCGCGGCCCGGGCGCTGCAGCTCCGCCACGATGTCGAGCAGCGTCGGCACGCCCACGCCGGTTTCGGCAGCGGCCTTTTCCCGGCCAATCCGCTCCACCTTTTCCGTGAGGCCGGGGAAACTGCCGCGCCTGATTTCCGCCGCGCTGTAGTCGCACAGCTTCAAAAGCGCCTTTGCCGCCGCGTAGGACTCCGGGTGCACGGCGGTGTGGTCGAGAAGGTCCTCGCTTTCCGGTACGCGCAGGAATCCGGCGCACTGCTCGAACGCCTTCGGGCCGAGCTTCGGCACTTTGAGCAGCTCTTTCCTGCTGCGGAACGCGCCGTTTTCCTCGCGGTACCCCACGATGTTTTTCGAAACCGCGGGCGTGATTCCGGCGATGTGTTCGAGGAGCGACGGGGAGGCCGTGTTCAGGTCGGCCCCGACCGAGTTGACGCAGTCCTCCACCACGCCGGAAAGCGCGGAATCCAGCATCTTTTTCGGCATGTCATGCTGGTACTGCCCCACGCCGACCGCCTTCGGGTCGATTTTGACCAGCTCCGCCAGCGGGTCCTGGAGCCGCCGCGCGATCGAGACCGCGCTGCGCAGCGTCACGTCGAACTCCGGGAATTCCTGCGCCGCCAGCTTGCTCGCCGAATACACCGACGCGCCCGCCTCGCTGACCACCATGTAGGAAACGCCCGCGTCCAGCTCGCGGATCACCCCGGCGGCGAATTCCTCCGTCTCGTGGGACGCGGTGCCGTTCCCGATCGCGATGACCTCCACATGATGTTTTAAGATCATCCGCCGCACGGTTTCCTTCGCCTCCTCCACCTTCGCCTGCGAGTGGGTCGGGTAGATTACCCCGGTGTCGAGCACGCGCCCGGTCGCGTCCACCACGGCGACCTTGCAGCCCGTGCGGTACCCCGGGTCGAGACCCATCGCGACCTTGCCGCGCACCGGCGGCTGCAGGAACAGCTGGCGCAGGTTGACCGCGAACACCCTGACCGCGGACTCGTCCGCCGCCTCCGTCAGGGAGTTCCGGATCTCCCGCTCGATGGACGGGAAGATCAGCCGGTCGTAGGCGTCTTCGCACGCGGCGCGGACCGCGCGGGCGCAGGGCGTGTCCCCCCTGACGCACTCGGAAAAGACGATGGACAGCCCCCGCGCCCGTTCCAGCTCGACGGACAGTTTCAGAAAGCCTTCCTTTTCCCCCCGGTCGGCTGCCAGCACGCGGTGCCCCGCGATTTTATTCACCGGCTCATGAAAATCATAATACGGCGCGTAAACGCTGTCTTCCTCCGGCTTTGCCGCCTTTGAAACCAAAATGCCGTGGGCCGACGCGACCACGCGCAGCCGGCGGCGGATCTCCGCGTTGTCGGAAACGCGCTCCGCGAGAATGTCGAGCGCGCCCGCAAGCGCGTCCTCCGGCGTTTCGACCCCTTTTTCGGGATTCACATAGGATTGGGCGAGAAGGACCGGTTCGCCCGGCCCCTGCTTTCCGATCTGTTCCGCGAGCGGCTCCAGCCCCTTTTCCTTCGCCACGGAGGCGCGCGTTTTGCGCTTGGGTCGGAACGGGCGGTAAATATCCTCGATCTCCGCCAGCGTCTCCGCCTTTTGCAGCTCCGCCGTCACTTCCGGGGTCAGAAGGCCCGTTTCCTCAATCAGCGTTTTGACTTCCTCCCGGCGCTTTTCCAGCGAGCGCAGGTAGTCGAGGCGCTCCGCGATCTCGCGCAGAACCTGGTCGTCCAGCGAGCCGTGCGCCTCCTTGCGGTAGCGCGCGATGAACGGAATCGTGTTTCCGGCGTCGATCAGCTCGACGACGTTTTTCACCTGCCATTCCTGTAAGTTGAACCGGCGGGTCAGTTCGGTGATCGGATCCATGGGAATCCCTCCAAAAATCATGAAATAGCCGTTCTTTTCGGACAGTGAATATGGTAAAATATAGAAAATCGATTTTCCCGCGCGGCGCCGGAAATCCGTCTTTGCGGGCACACGGCGGGAAAAAACGGAGGAGTCTGAGTATGACCATTACCCACGCGGCAATTTACACTCTGAACCTGGAAAGACTGAAAGACTTCTACTGCCGGTGGTTCGGCGGCGAGGCCGGGCCGGCGTATGAAAACCCTGAGAAAGGCTTTTCCTCCCGCTTTGTCCGTTTCGGGCAGGGCGCGGCGCTGGAACTGATGCACCGCACACACCTGAAAGAATCCGTGCGCGGCGAGTTTACCGCGGGCTACGCGCACCTCGCGTTTTCCGCCGAATCGGAAGAAGCGGTGGAAAATCTGACAAAAAAGATGCGGGCAGGCGGCGTTCCCGTGGTGAGCGGCCCCAGGCATACCGGCGACGGCTGCTTTGAAAGCTGCGTGCTGGACCCGGACGGAAACCGGGTGGAGATCACGGCGGAGCCCAAGGTTCAGGAAAAATAGGACGCGGCCTGTTTGAGCAGCAGGCACAGCCCGTAGATGACCGGCTGGTGGAACAGGTACAGCACAAGCGCGTGGCGCCCGAACCAGGAGAGAACGGGGACCTGCGAGCGGTAGGCGATTTCCGGGAATCTGCCCGCCCCGGCCAGCTTGCCGACAAAGGTCCCCGCCGCGAAAACGAAAATCCACGGCAGCATGGGGAAATAATCGGAGCTTTCAAAGCCGGGGCCGGGGAAGCCGAGCGGCGCGAGCCAGGCGGAAGCGTAGAGTCCCTCCGGCAGCGGTATGCCGAGGCCCCGGCCGCAGCCCAGGGTTCCGTACGGAACGCCGCGCGTCAGGAAATAAAGGGCAAAGCAGACGAGGACCGGGACCCACGAAAACCGGAAGCGGTCGGCATAAGGCTTGAGAAGGCCGAACAGGATCATGCACACCGCGAGGAAATGCAGCACGCCGAACGTGATGACGTCCTCCGGCAAAAAAATCCAGGTGACCAGCGTCACGCCGAGCGCGACGGCCAGCAGCTTTGTCCCGCGCGCTAAATTGGAATGCGTCAGGTTGGAGGCGATGCCGGAGATAAACAGGAACATCCCGGCGAAAAAGGGTTCCGCGGGCATGAAGAACCGGAAAAAATAAATCCCGACGTCGTTTCCGAACAGATACCCGAACGTGTAAAAGCCGTGGTAAAACACCATGCAGAACACGGCGAAACCGCGGAGCTCGTCCATTAAATAAATCCTGCCGCGCCCGTTCGGCGCGGCGCTTTTTTCCGGCATTTGGCCGCCTCCCCGTCTTAAAATTGAACCCGTGAAAAGGATGAAATCTTCCGCTGGATATGTTATAATGGCAGCGGAGACGGCCCGGAACAAGAGGCCGTGCGAAAGAATCGTATTATTATATCATGCATCAGGAGGGAATTACAATGCCGGACACCCGATTGACAAAGGAATTCACCGTTTCTCAGGAAATGCTCGCCTCGCGCATGGGCAGCGGGCTTCTGCCCGTATTGGCAACGCCGATTGTCGCGGCCTTTTTCGAAAACACGGCGATGGAGATCGCCGCGGGGTATCTCTCGGACGGCGAAACGACCGTCGGCTCGAAAATCACCGTGGAGCATCTGGCTCCGACGGCGCCTGGCTGCAAGGTCACGGTGACCGCCGAACTGGAAGAGCATGAAAAAAGGACGTTCCGGTTCCGTCTGGAAGCGCGCGACAACGCGGGAGTCGTCGCGACGGGGACGCATGTGCGCGTCAGCGTGGCGGGCGAGCGGTTTATGAAGAAGGCGGAAGAGCGGAAAAACACGGTGGCTCAATGAGCCTTCGCTGTGATCTGATCCTGTTCGACCTGGACGGCACACTGACGGACTCCGGGCCGGGGATCACCAACGGGCTGAGGGAAGCGTTCCGGCATGTCGGCTGGCCGGTCCCCGGGCCGCAGGTGCTGCGCCGGTTCATCGGTCCTCCGCTCCTCAACATGCTGAAGGAACTTTTTCCCCGGATGACGGAAAAGACGACCGCCGAGCTGATCGGCGACTACCGCAGATACTACGCGGAGCGGGGCGCCTTTGAAAACGAGGTATACCCCGGCATTTTCGATCTTCTGGACGAGCTGCGGCTGGGCGGGGCAAAGCTGGCGGTCGTGACCTCGAAGCCCGCGACCCCGACAAAGCGAATCCTGGATTATTTCGGCCTTTCGCCGCATTTTGATTATGTCTCGGCGGAGAGCGACTCCGACCGCGGCAGCGGCAAGGAGTTTCTGATCCGCCCCGCGCTGGAGCACTTCGGCGTTCCCGCGTCCCGCGCCGTCATGATCGGCGACACGAAATACGACGCGGCGGGCGCGCGCAGGGCGGGCACGAACTTTGTCGGGGTCCTGTACGGATTCGGCACGCGGGAGGAAATGGAGCGCGAGGGCGGGGAGCATTTTTCCAGAACGGTGGAAGACCTGCGCGGATTTCTGATTGACAAATAGCGGTTCCTGTTGTATGATGATTTTGAAAATTGAAAAGGGGTGCTGGGTATTTCCCGGCTGAGAGCAGGCGAAGCGACGCCTGAAACCCATAACCTGATCTGGATAATGCCAGCGTAGGAAAACGAAAATCACGCTCCGCGCAGGCCGCGGGGCGTTTTTTTGTTCTCCATAGCGGAATTCCGGACAAAATGGAGGGACAAAAGCAATGACAAATGAAAAGAGCAATTCCGGCATGAACGCCGCCAACCTGCGGCTGGTGGAAAGCGCGATCATGCTGGCGCTTGCAACGGTGCTGAGCCTGATCAAGGTGTACCAGATGCCGCTGGGCGGGTCGGTGACGCTGTGCAGCATGCTGCCGGTGCTGCTGATCGGCTACAAATACGGGTTCAAATGGGGGGTCCTTACGGGATTTACCTACGGCGTGATCCAGCTCCTGCTGGACGTCGCGGCGGTGATGTCCTGGGGCCTGACTCCCGTCGCGGTGGCGGCGTCGTTCGCATTCGACTACCTTCTCGCGTTCACCTGCCTGGGCCTTGCGGGCATCTACGGCAAGAGCTTCCCGAAATTCGTCGCGGGGATGTTCACGGCGGTCTTCCTGCGGTTTTTGAGCCATGTGATCTCCGGCGTGACGGCCTACGCCTCCTGGCTGCCGGACGAATGGCACGGCCACCTGTGGCTTTATTCCATCGCCTACAACGGCTCGTACGTTCTTCCCGACTTCGCCGTCTGCCTTGTGGTCGGCGCGCTGCTCTACAAGCCGCTCAGGCGTTTCCTCTGAGCGGCGTGCCGCCGCTCTCTTCAGCCTACCCCTGAAAACGGAGCAATTTTTCAGTTTTTCCGGGTAGGACTGTTCCGGGAATCTCCCGGCGGCGGGACGGAGGTTGGCAACTCTCCAAAACCAAAGCCGGGAACGCCGCAGGCGGGAAAGACGCTGTGCGTCCGCCGCAGGCGCGTCCCGACCGGAGGTCCGCCGCA
Source organism: Caproicibacter sp. BJN0012 (assembly GCF_035986805.1). Lineage (NCBI taxonomy): Bacteria > Bacillati > Bacillota > Clostridia > Eubacteriales > Acutalibacteraceae > Caproicibacter > Caproicibacter sp. BJN0012. The sequence goes on from NZ_CP142518.1 coordinate 35,164, forward strand.
GGCAAGAAAGACGCTGTGCGTCTTGACATTCTTCGCCTGCTGGGATAAAATAAAAACAAAGAAAGCCACGAAGGCTTTCGCCCATCGGTAAAATTTCAGTAAAATTTCATAATTGCAATCATAATGAAACCATGAAGGGAAACCGTATGAAACGGTCTTTTCACGGTTTCATTTTTTATTTTATCAGGAAAGAGTTGTGAATCATGAAAAAATCAATGACGGTAAACCTCACCGGCGCGGCGCTCTGCATCGCCCTCGGCCTGATTCTGCCGGTTCTGTTCCACATGGTGGGGGCCGGTTCGGTCTTTCTTCCCATGCACATTCCGGTTCTGCTCTGCGGCCTGCTGTTCGGCTGGCAGTACGGCGCCGTCTGCGGTTTGATCGTGCCGCTGCTTTCCTCCCTGCTGACCGGGATGCCGCCCATTTTCCCGACGGCGGCCGCCATGATGCTGGAGCTTTGCGCCTACGGCCTTCTGACCGGTCTGTTTTACAGAAAGATGCGCTGGAACGTGTACCCCGCATTAATCTGCGCCATGCTGGGCGGAAGAGTGGTTTCCGGCGCCGCGAACGCGGTTTTCCTGGGAATGGCGGATAAGCCCTACGGATTCGCCGCCTTCCTTTCCGCTTCGTTCGTGCAGGCCGTTCCGGGAATCATCATCCAGATCGTCTTTATCCCCGTGATCGTTCTGGCTCTGGAAAAGGCGAGCGTATTTAGAAGGGAAAGGGCTTAGTCGAATTGATGGAGACAGCATCTCAGACCGGGGAAATCAGGGAATTTTTCGACCGCTGCGCGGAGACATGGGACTGCCTGGACCGCGGCAGACCGGAAAAGATCGCGGCGATCGTGACATTGTCCGGAGTAAAAGAGGGCTCCCGCGTGGCGGATATCGCCTGCGGGACGGGGGTCCTGTTTCCTGAAATCCTGTCCAGGAATCCCGCGTTTCTTCTTGGAACGGACCTTTCGGAGAAAATGATCGGCCGGGCGCGCGCAAAGTTTTCCGACGGGCGGCTGCGCACGGTGGCCTCGGACTGCTTCGAGCTCCGCGAATCGGGGTTCGACACCATTCTGATTTACAACGCGTACCCCCATTTCCCCGACAAAAAGCGGCTCGCGGAAAAGATGGCCTCCATGCTGAGGAAGGGCGGAAGGCTGATGATCGCGCACGGAACGGGCCGGGCTGCCATCAACGGCCGCCACAACGGAAAGATGACCGGCCGCATTTCCTGGGAACTGCGGTCCGCGGAAGAAGAAGCCGCGGAATTTTCCGGGCTGTTTCAAATCGATATGACGGCAGACACGGAGGAAATCTATTTCTTTTCCGGTTTCAGAAAATAAAAGCGGCGAGTCGCCGCAGACTACGGCCCGCCGGTCAGCAAACGGTGAATCGGTCGGCTGAGACAGGCGGGACAGCGGGAAGAAACTCCCGTCGGCGTGCCGCCGCACCTACAGCCCGCCGGTCGGAACGGCAAAAAGCCGTTCGCTTTGTTTAGCGGGACGGAGGTTAGATACTCCCGAAAGCGAAAGGCGGCGAGTCGCCGCGGACTACGGCCCGCCGGTCAGCAAACGGTGAATCGGTCGGCTGAGACAGGCGGGACAGCGGGAAGAAACTCCCGTCGGCGTGCCGCCGCACCTACAGCCCGCCGGTCGGAACGGCAAAAAGCCGTTCGCTTTGTTTAGCGGGACGGAGGTTAGATACTCCCGAAAGCGAAAGGCGGCGAGTCGCCGCGGACTACGGCCCGCCGGTCAGCACACAGAAGAAGGCGGGCTGAGACAGGCGGGACGGAGATAAGAATCTCCCGAAGGCGAAAAGCGTGGACGGCGGAGCCGCGAAAGACACTGTGCGTCCTTGTCTGCCAAAAGGCAAATATTTTCATTTTGTATTATAATTGAGGAATACAACGGATTGTTAATAAAAATCGGGAACGGAGCGCCATCAGGTAAGGCGCTCCGTTCCCTGTTTTGCCGGCGGAATCTCTCTCACTGCGCCGGGATGGTCGGGTTTTCTTCTGTCCACATTCTTCTCTTCACACTTACCGGAATTCCGTCGGCGGGCGGCGTGACGCCGCGCAGCCGCCGAGGGGTTCAGCCTCGGCCGGGCGCGGCAATCGCCGCCCGCAAGGCAACAAAAAGCGCCGGTACGGAATTTGTCATTCCATACACCGGCGCGCGCGCAATCAGGTCAGGGGATCATCCTTCCCCCCTCTGTACAAAAACAGAAAAAGGAAGTATAATAGGTCCTGCAATGCGCGGTGAATTCCGTGGTATATGGAGGGTGGTTCTCCGTATGCAGGAGGCGGGTGCTCGTAACACCTTGCCTCTGCATTGCGTTTTTTATTTACCTTGCGATTCTATTATAATCCTTAATTTACCAAATTTCAACAGGTAATATTTGATTTGATATTTTATCGGTTTTTGAGTGCTTGGCGCCCGGGCCTCTTAACCCCAATTTTTTCTATTCTATCTTTTTGTCCTCAGGCCGGATTCCTGTGGGCCTATGGCCCGGTTCCCCTTAACCTTATTTTTTCTTTGGCCGGGGCGCGGGTGGCGATTATATGTTTGCCTTTAGCAAGTGCCTCTTAACCCAAAATTTCTTCTATTTTCTTTTTCTGTCCTCAGGCCGGACAGGCCCTTCCTTTCGGCTCCGGGTGAATTGTCAAGTGAAGTGCAACAGATAAGAAGAAATGACTTCAGCAGGAGTTTTCCAATTCAAACATTTACGCGGGCGGTCGTTGAGACGCTCCATGACAAATGCCACGGCTTCTGGGGTAAGTTCTGTAAAACGGGTTCCTCTGGGGAAAAACTGACGAATCAATCCGTTCGTATTTTCCACAGTTGGCTTCTGCCACGGAGAGGCTGGGCGAGTGTAATAATACAACGCTTCAAAGCGGCTCTCAAATTCACGGTGGCAGTTGAATTCGATCCCTCGATCCGACGTTACCGTGCGGAGCGGAACCTTTCCGCCTTCAAAGAAGAACTCAAAGCCCCGCATGACTTCTTCCCGTCTGATGTTGCGCAGGACGGCCAGGCAGCAGTATCGACTTTTTCGGTCGGTCACATTCAGCAAATAAACGCGTTTTGCTTGTCCGAACACGATCGTGTCAGCTTCCCAGTCTCCAAGTCTCTTTCTGCGTAGAACTTCTTTGCTTCTCTCCCGGATTTCCCGCGCCCCGGCCTTGTACCCACGAGTTTCTCCATGCTGACGGCCATAGTGACGCAGTTTCATCGTAAGTTGTACGGAACGTGGCAGCAAGTCCGCGCGTAGCGACCGATATATGCTGCTGTGCGAGATTTTCATGTCCCGGTCATCCGGATAGTCTAACCGGATTCTTCCGGCAATTTGTTCGGGCGACCATGACAATTCAAGCTTTTCGGATATGTAAGCTGTCAGACGTGGGTTTTGATACAGCCTCTTCCGGCGGCATTCCATTCGCCGTTCAAGGTACCGGGCCCGTGCCGGAACGCTAAGATATTTTTGTCCCGAACGGTTCCTCTTGATCTCCCGGCTGATTGTGCCCGGATCCCTTTGCAACCTGCGTGCAAGCTGCCTCATACTGATCCCGTTATTCCACAATTGGGCTATCAATGCGCGCTCTTTTGGTGTAAGATGGTGGTAGTCCATAAAAAGCCTCTCCTTCAGTGGTGTCTTTTCAACTCCTACTGTATCATGGATTTGGCTTTTTGTGGACTCTTTCTACCCTCCTGTTGCACTTGCTATTTTAATTCACCCTTGAACGAAAGGAGGGGCCTGCGCGGCCTGAGCGCAAGAGTAGAAGTAAGAAGAAATTAGGGTTAAGAGCCACCGAGCCTCAGGTCCGCAAAAGATCAGCCCGCGCGGCCTGAGCGCAAAGAAGAAAATAAGAAGAAATAAAAGGTTAAGAGCCACCGAGCCTCAGGCCCGCAAAAGATCAGCCCGCGGCCCGAGCGCAAGAGTAGAAGTAAGAAGAAATTAGGGTTAAGAGCCACCGAGCCTCAGGTCCGCAAAAGATCGGCCCGCGCGGCCCGAGCGCAAAGAAGGCTGAAGTCGTGACCGCCGTAGGCGCAAAAGACGCTGCGCGTCCGGCCTGAGCACAAAAAGAAAAAGGACCTTTGTCCCATATGATTCAGATAAGGAGAAAACAAATGCTGAAAATCGGCTGCCACCTTTCGGCGGCGAAAGGATACGCCTCGATGTGCCGCGACGCGCTCTCGATCGGCGCGAACACGTTCCAGTTCTTTACGCGCAACCCGCGCGGAGGCAGAGCCCGCGCGCTCGACCCGAAAGATGAAAATCAGTTCCTTCAGCTGATGCGGGAAAACAACATCGGTCCGGTCGTCGCGCACGCGCCGTACACCATGAACGTCTGCTCCGCCGACGAAAAGGTCCGCGCGTTCGGGTGTTCGGTGCTGGCGGACGATCTGGCGCGCATGGAGCGCCTACCCGGCAACTGCTATAATCTTCACCCCGGCAGCCACGGCGGGCAGGGCGCGGAGGAGGGTATCCGGATGATCGCCGGCGCGCTCAACGAAATTCTAACGCCGGAAATGCATACCACGGTTCTTCTTGAAACCATGGCCGGCAAGGGGAGCGAGGTCGGCCGCAGTTTCGAGGAACTGAGGGCGATTCTCGACCGGGTGGAGTGTTCGGAGCGGATCGGCGTTTGCCTCGACACCTGCCATATATTCGACGCGGGGTACGACATCGTCGGCGACCCGGACGGCGTGCTGGGGGAATTCGACCGCGCCGTCGGCCTTTCCCGGCTGCGGGCCGTTCATCTGAACGACAGCAAAAATCCCATCGGCAGCCGCAAGGACCGGCACGAGCGGATCGGCGAGGGGCGGATCGGCTTCGACGCCCTGCTCCGCTTCGCCCGCCATCCCGCCGTGCGGGATCTTCCGCTGATCCTGGAAACGCCGAACGACCTTTCAGGCCACGGAAGGGAAATCGCGGCAATTTCGGCGGCATGGAAAACCTCCGGAAATCCGTAAGGCAGCCGGGCCTGTTCCTGAATGGCATAAAAGACTAAGAAAGGCGGTATGCGGACCAAAAGGAATCTGTCAGCGTAAAGGCCACGCTCATCCCGTCCGAATTGTAGTAGAGGCTGACCACGTCCCCCTTTGTCAGGGAAACAACTCCGGTAAGGGTGACGGCGCTGCTCCCCAGGATGCCTCTGATCGACAGGGCCAGAACGCTGATATTGACAATCGGTAGTAATCCGCTGATCAGCTGGGCCGCGGCGGGGGAAGTCCTCCGGATGACGAAGAAAGGGTTGATGTCGTTTCCCAGCGAAATGGTGATGGCCGTGTTGGTGACATAATTTACCGTCGCCTGCATCGCGTAGAGGCCGGTGGCCGGAGCGGTATAATTCCCGCTGGCGGCGTTGAAGCTGGAACTGCTGAAATAGGGCGATGTGACGGTCCAGCCGGATAATACCGTGCTGGAAGAAACCGCGAACGAGGGCAGGGCGGCGGAGAAACCTTCGGCTGAAGCGTTCGGGCATGTGCAGGCCGGCTTAAAAAGTTGAAGCATAGGTCAAGTTCACTCCGTTTTTCAGAAATCAAGCCCGGCAAAAGGGTTCAATCTTATAGTATTCATCCCGCCGCCCGGGTTCCGCATAAACGCTCAAGGCCTCCGGATTTTTCCGGAGGCTTTTTTACGTTCTGTCCAGCAATTCCCGGATTTTGCCGATGATTTCCCCGTCTGTAGAATCATAATGCCCGCCGCCGCTTCCCTGTGCAGCAGCTCCGTGATACGGCGCTCCATGGCGTTTGCTTTTTGATTTGTTTCAGCCAGGTCAACCGCTTGGGGAAACGCCCGCAGAAACGATTCGGCCAGTTCGTCCCGCCTGCTCAGAAACAGCACGTCGCAGCCGTCGTAAGGAACAATTTCCATCCATGACCGCGCGCGGATTCAGCGGCACCGGCTCGTCCTGACAATAGCGCTGGCTCTCCCATTCCGGGAGCGGGTACCGCCGAAGCTCCTCAACCGGAATCTCCTTTGGGTAGGCGGAAAGGACCGCGGAAATAAAAGTCCTCTTTTCCCCGGCATGATTCCATATTAGCGTATTGTAGGGAAAAATAAAATCAAACGCATAAAACCTTCACATTTAAATATAAATAGTAAAAATTAAATAATTTAAGAATAAACTTAAAAATATTGATTTTAATATTGACATTATTAAGATTTGCCGCTATGATAAGACTGAAATAAAAAGCGGAGATGATCGAATGGAATACGCGGCGCCAACCAAATGCTCGGTCTGCGGGGCGGAGCTGCAGATCACGCGCCTGACCTGCCCGAACTGTTCGTCGGAAATTACGGGCGTTTTTTCTCCCTGCCGGTACTGTTCGCTGAACGAGCGGCAGAAGCTGTTTCTGGACACCTTTTTAAAGTGCCGCGGCAACATCAAAGAGGTGGAGCGGACGCTGTCCGTTTCATACCCGACGGTAAAGAACATGCTGGAAGAGCTGCTTGCGGCGCTTTTCCCCCAGGACCCGCCCGCCCCGGACCGTCCGGACCCGGAGGAAGTCCTCGATCTGCTGGAGCAGAAAAAGATCACGGCGGAGGAAGCGGCAAAGCTGCTTTCCGGAAAATAATCCTATCAAATTTTTCAGGAGGAATCCCCATGAACGGAAACGAGAAAACCCGCATCCTGAACCTGCTCCGCGACGGAGCGATCACGACGGAGGAAGCCGAGCGCCTGCTGGACGCGCTGGAGAGCCGCCGGGAGCCGGAGCCCGGACCGGAGCCGGTCGTTCTGAAGGACAGCCGCGGCCGCAAGCCGAAGAAGCTGCGGATTCTGGTCGACAACGCGGAGGCAAACAACGGAAAAGCGAAAGTCAACGTGAGCATCCCGATCTCCCTGATCCGGTCCCTGGGGCCGATCGCGCTTTCCAGCATTCCGAAGAAGACAAAGCAGGAGCTGGAAGAAAACGGCGTGGACGTCGCCTCCATCCTCTCACAGGTGGAGGAGCTGATCGAAAGCGGCGCGGATGAGGATTTCGTCAATGTCGACACCGGCGACGGAGAAGGAGAAGGTTCTTCGAAGGTCAGGATTTATGTCGAATAGGCCGGCGGTGCTGCTGTGGGTTTCGGTGAAAATCCGGAACGGCCCGGACAAACGGGGATTTTCGTTCGGCGTTCCGGTCCCGCTGTTCCTCCTGTTCCAGTGGACGGATATGGCGGAGGACGCGCTTACGCTCGCCCGTCTGTTCCCCGGCGCGCGGCGGTCCCTGGACCGGGTCCCGGTCTTCGATATTCTGCCCGCGCTCAGGCGGTTTGCCGAAGAGCTGTGCAGGACCGGACCGGAGGAGCTTGCCGACGTCGACGTGGAGGAACCCGGGGGGCGCCGGGTTCGGGTCAGGTGTTTCTTGAGATAAGCTGATGGAAAGTAGGAGCAATATGAGATTATTTGTCAAGTGGCTGGTCTGCGCGGTCTCGCTGTTTCTGGCCGCGAGGCTTTTTCCGGGAGGTTTCGTCCTTTGGGGCGGATGGGCGGCCATGATCGCCTGCGCCACCATTCTCTGGTTATTGAACATCTTTCTGCGGCCTGTGCTGCAGGTCCTGGCGCTGCCGTTCACCCTTGTGACCTTCGGGCTGTTCAGCCTTGTGGTCAACGGGATCGTGGTCGCGCTGGCGGCCGCGCTGATTCCCGGAATCGTCATTCGGGGTCTGGGAGTCTGCGTGTTTATCTCCCTTCTGGTTTCGGCAGGCAACCTGTTGTTTGCCCGGAGATCGCATTGGCGCGCTGATTAAGATACGGAAATACAATTGAATTTTTGAACGAAATAAACGTCGGCTGGGCGCTGAAAAATCAGACGTCCGGCGGACGCCGGGGATCTTTTACGCTTTTTTTCGCTGTCAATTTCGCCGTCCGCCGGCTTTCGGCGTCCGGCGCAAACTCTTTGGCGGGAAGCGCAAGGGGATTTTCGAGAAAGGAAGACAGTCAAGTGAAACATCGGGAAAAGATGTGGAACTCCAGCTTTTTGATCCTTTGGCAGGGACAGCTTGTCTCTACGGCGGGCGATGCGGTTTACAGCATTGCGCTGGGCTTCTGGGTGCTGGCCGCCACGGGCTCCACCGCGCTGATGGGAACGCTGATGGCGGCCTCCACGCTGCCCGGCGTGCTCGTCTCCCCGTTCGCGGGCGTTCTGATCGACCGCTCGCATAAAAAGAGGCTGTTTATTTTGATGGATATCCTTCGCGGAGCCTGCGTCCTGCTGCTCGCGGCCGCGGCCTGGCGCGGCCGCCTCGCCGTGTGGATGGTGTTCGCGGCGGGGGTCATCCTGAGCCTGTGCGGCGCGGTGTTCCAGCCCGGAATCCTGTCCTCCGTGCCGGATCTTGTTCCGAGGGAAAAGATCGCAAACGCCAATTCCGCCTTTTCCGTCGTGACCTCCGGCTCCAACCTGGCCGGCAGCGTCGCGGGCGGATTTCTGTATCAGGCGCTCGGCGCGCCCGCGCTGTTTCTGTTCGACGGGCTGTCCTTTCTGTTTTCGGGCGGCTCGCTGGGTTTTGTCGGCATTCCGGACGGCAGACGGACCGAAAAGGTCAGCTTCCTTGAAGATATGAGAGACGGCTTTCGCTATATTTGGAGGCAGCCCGGACTCCGGCTGATTCTGGCGGCCGCCGCGGTGTGCAATTTCTGCTCGTTCGTCGGCATCACGCTGATCCTTCCGCTCTGCCGCGCCACGCCCTTTCTCGGTTCCGGCGGATACGGCGTGGTGACGGGCAGCTTTATGAGCGGCACGATGCTCGGCTTCATCCTGTTTTCCGTGGTCGCGCTGAAACCGGGGATGATCGTGCCGGCCTACGTCGCGGGATGCCTTGTCAGCAATCTGGGCTTCATCGCCGGGATCAACCAGAATTCGCTGTTTCCCATGGTCGTGCTGGTTGCTTTGGGCGGCTTTGCCAATTCGCTGATCAATGTTCTCTTCATGACCGCCGTACAGAGCTCGACCGCGCAGGAGGTGCGCGGAAAGGTGATGTCTTTTATGGCGATGATGACGCAGGGGCTGACCCCGTTCGCAATGGCGCTGGGCGGGATGCTGGGCGAGGCGTTCCCGCTGCGCGCGGTGATTTCCGCCGCGTTTGCCGGTTCGCTGATTTTTCTGCTGTTCACCGCCTTCAGCCGGAACTGCCGGGAATATATGGCCGGGGACGGAGCCGCCGCGGTTCCCGGAGCGGAAGACAAGCCGGAGCCATAATTTTGAATCCTGATTTTCTTTTCCCCATGAATTTTCCTCCTTTTCTGACGTATCATAAAAATGAGGAAAATTTTGGGAATGGCGGTGGGCGCTTGAAAACCGTTTTGATTCACAGAAAACCGCGCACCCGGCGGGGGGAGACCCTGTTGGGCATTCTGGTTGTTGCGGCCGGGCTTGCCCTTTTCATCCTTTTGACGGCGGCGCTGTGCCGGCCGGTGACGGCTCTGCTCTCGAACCCGGGCCTCATGCGCGCCGCCGTCCAGCAAAAGGGCTTTTGGGGGGTTTTGATGTTTTTCGGCGTCGAAGTCCTTCAGGGGTTCCTGCCGATCCCTCTCGAGGTGACGACGGTCGCCGCCGGCTATATTTTCGGCCCGCTGGGCGGCTTTCTTCTGACTGCGGCCTCCGTGCTCTGCTCCACCGCGCTGGTCTTTTATCTCTCCAAGCTGTTCGGGGAGCGTTTCTTTCAGTTTTTGTTTCCGCGCGGGAAAAGCCCGTGGATTCTGCGGGACGAAAAAGCGCGCGGCTGGGCGACCTGGATCGTGTTTCTGGTGCCCGGCCTGCCGAAACGCCTGTTCATCTTTTCCGCCGCGCTGGTGCCTCAGAGATTTTCGGATTTTCTGGTGATCTCCACCCTGGCCCGCATGCCCGCGCTGCTGGTCTGCTCTTTCGGCGGGCATGCGCTCGGCAGCGGGAACTACGGCCGAGCGGTGCTGCTGCTCTGCGCCGTGGCGGTGCCGGCGGCTGCGGCGTTCCTCATTTACCGCCAGGCGACAGGGAGGAAGAATAGATAGAAAAGAATGAGTATGATAAAATACAAAGCGGAAAAAAGCCAGTAAAGAAATTGAATTCGTTGTGCGGTGCGGCCCTGCGATTTTCTTTCATAATATATTTCTAATATTTTGGTTAATGCCAAAACGAGCAGCCAAAGAAAAAGCATGAAAATCGCAAAATCTTTCAAGGCGGACCACTTCTTTCTGAAAAACTTTTCGTCTTTCCCGGTTCCGCGCAGCGGCTGCGGACCATTTTCCTATTTTTCCGTGTGCTGACTTCCACACCTGTTTTCCCGGTTTTTTGCGCTGCGGGGCGGCGGCATCAAAAACGGGAATCGATGAATGAGGTACTTTAACATGATAGCGGCCGCGTCGAGCGCCGCCACATACCAAAACTCCGGAGGCGGGACCAAAAGCGCGCAGCTGGTCATCGCGAGGATGTTGGATAAAATGAAAACGGCCGTGTGCTTTTCCGTGAAACGGAGGCCCTTTCCACCCAAACGGCCTCGCAAGCCAGAAGTAGAATCGCGGCGGCTTTTGCCATGATGACAGTTAAACCCGGATCGGCCCAGAAGATAGCCTGTTCACCTCATTTCAAATCCCACTAATATACCGATTGGACCCCCCGTTTTGTTACACATTTTTCTGAAAAATTTTATAAATTCAGGTCACCGTGCGGCCGCTTCGGCGGCGCTGCCGTTCCGCGCGCGGCCCGCCTGGAGAAAAGGCGCAAAACACGGAGACTTTTCGCCTTTAGCCGATAAAAGTGTTGACTTGAGTCGGAAACCATTTTATAATGAAAAACAATACATTCAAACGAAAGCAAGGGAGTGGTACGTTTGATCACCGGAGCCGAAATCATGGTCAGATGCCTTGAAAGCGAGCAGGTCGGGCTGGTATTCGGCTATCCGGGCGCGGCCATCTGCCCTTTTTACGATTCTCTGTCCCAGTCGAAGATCCGCCATATTCTGGTGCGGCAGGAGCAGAACGCCGCGCACGCCGCGAGCGGCTACGCCCGCGCCTGCGGGAAGCCGGGCGTGTGCGTGGCGACCTCCGGGCCCGGCGCGACGAACCTGATCACCGGGATCGCGACCGCGTACATGGACTCGATCCCGCTGATCGCGATCACCGGGCAGGTCAACCAATGGCTCTTGGGACGCGACGTGTTCCAGGAAGCGGACATCACCGGCGCGTGCGAATCGTTTACGAAGCACTCCTATCTGGTCAAGGACGTTTCCGATCTGCCGCGCGTGTTCAAGGAAGCGTTTCACATCGCTTCCACAGGAAGGCCCGGCCCGGTCCTGATCGATATCCCGACGGACGTGCAGACGGCTGAGATCGGGTCGTTCGACTATCCCCAGAAGGCGGAGATCGCCGGGTACAGGCCGCGCACGCAGGGTCACGCCGTGCAGGTCCGCCGCGCGGCGGAGGCGGTGCGCAAGTCGAAGCGGCCGCTGATCGTCTGCGGCGGCGGGGTCGTGAGCGCCGCCGCGCGGGAAGAGCTGATCTCGTTCGCGCAGGAAAATCAGATCCCGGTGGTTTCCACCATGATGGGCCTCGGCGTGATGCCGATGGACAGCCCGCTCTACTTCGGCATGATCGGCATGCACGGGCACGAAAACGCCAACCGCGCGATTCACGCGGCGGACTGCATCCTGCTCTGCGGGGCCAGGGTCGGGGACCGCGCGGTCAACGATCCGGAAAAAATCACGGAAAAATCCATGATTATCCACATCGACGTCGACCCGGCGGAAATCGGCAAGAACATGGATGTGGATATTCCGATCGTCGGGGACGTCCGCCTGGTGCTGAAAAGCCTTGCGCAGCAGATGGGCGCCGCGCCGGAGACCGGCGAGTGGGTGCGGCGGCTGGCGCGGGACAAGGCGGAGTTCGTCCCGCACGGCACGCCGCAGAACGGCACGGGCTTTGTGGAGCCGCGGTCGTTCTTCCGCGCGCTTTCCGCCATGATGCGGGAAAACGCGATCCTGATTTCCGACGTGGGCCAGAACCAGATCTGGGCGGCGTCCAGCTTCAACGTGAAGCTGGGGCGGTTCCTCACCTCCGGGGGGCTGGGAACCATGGGGTATTCCCTGCCGGCGGCCGTCGGGGCAAAGCTGGCCAAGCCGGACCGGCAGGTGGTCTGCATCTGCGGGGACGGGGCGTTCCAGATGTCGATGTGCGAGCTTGCGACGCTCTGCGAAAGCGGCGCGGAGGTCAAAATCGTTTTAATGCAGAATTCCCGCCTTGGGATGGTTTGGGAACTTCAGAACAGGTATTACGGGGGGCGCTGCCCCGCGACGGAACTTGAGGGCAACCCGGATTTTGTCGCGCTGGCGGGGGCCTACGGCATCCGGTCGGCGCTGGCGGACTCCAACGGTTCCGCCGAGCGCCTCGCCCGCGAAATGCTGGAAAGCAGAGGGCCGTTTCTGCTGGTGTGCCGGGTCGATCCCGGCGCGCCGACGCTGTGAGGGAGGGGAGCCGCATGAAACACACTCTTTCCGTTCTTGTGGAGAATCAGCCGGGCGTCCTTTCCCGCGTGGCGAGCCTTTTCGCGCGCCGGGGCTTCAACATCGACAGCCTCGCCGTCGGGACGACGCAGAACCCTAAGATCTCCCGCATGACCATCCTGGTCGACGGCGACGATCATCTCGTGGAGCAGGTGGAAAAGCAGCTGAACAAGCTGATCCCGGTCATCAAGGTGAAGGTTCTGGAGCCGGGGGCGTTCGTCAGCAGCGAACTGACGCTGGTCAAGGTCGCCTGCAAGCCCAAGCAGCACGCGGAGGTGCTCAACGTCGCGCGGCTGATGGGCGCGGACGTGATCGACGTGGCCGCCGCCTCCCTGACCCTGCGGTTCGCCGGCGACGAGGAGCGGAGCCGCACCCTGCTGGAGCTGCTGACGCCCTACGGCCTGCGCGAGGTCGTGCGCGCCGGGTCGATCGCAATCGAAAAAGGGTCCGGGGTATTAAAGAACAATAAGGAATAACAGCGGAACACCTATGCAAAGCCATTATTCTTTATTTAATAAATTTATAGCCGAAAGGCCAGGGGGAATGTAAAAATGCCAAAGATCTATTATGAATCCGACTGTGACATCAATCTGATGAAGGGAAAGACAGTCGCGATTATCGGCTATGGCAGCCAGGGCCACGCGCACGCGCTGAACCTGCACGACAGCGGAGTCGACGTCATCGTAGGCCTTTACGAAGGCAGCAAGAGCCGCGCGAAAGCGGAAGCCGCGGGGCTGAAGGTCCTCACTGTGCCGGAAGCGACCAAGGCCGCCGATATTATTATGATTCTGATTCCGGACGAGAGACAGGCCGACATGTATAAAAAGGACATCGAGCCTTATCTGACGGAGGGCAAGGCCCTCGCGTTCGCGCACGGCTTCAACATCCACTTTAAGCAGATCACGCCGCCGAAGAACATCGACGTGTTCATGATCGCCCCGAAGGGTCCGGGCCACACGGTCCGCAGCGAATACACGGCGGGCAAGGGCGTGCCGTGCCTGATCGCGGTGGAGCAGGACTACACCGGCCACGCGCACGACATCGGCCTGGCGTACGGCGCGGGACTCGGCGCGGCGCGGGCGGCCATCATGGAGACGACGTTCAAGATCGAGACGGAGACCGACCTGTTCGGCGAGCAGTGCGTGCTGTGCGGCGGCGTGACCGCCCTGATGAAGGCCGGGTTCGAGACGCTGGTCGAAGCGGGCTACGCGCCGGAAAACGCCTATTTCGAGTGTATCCATGAAATGAAGCTGATCGTAGACCTGATCTACCGCGGCGGGTTCTCGCTGATGCGCTACTCGATCTCCGACACGGCGGAATTCGGCGACTACGAGACCGGCAAGCGGCTCATCACGGACGAGACAAAGAAGGAAATGAAGAAGGTCCTCTCCGAAATCCAGGACGGCTCGTTCGCGTCCAAGTGGATCGCGGAAAACAAGAACGGACGCGCGCATTTCAGCGCCTGCCGCCGCATCGAGGCCGAGCATCAGCTTGAGTCCGTCGGCAAGGAGCTGCGCAAAATGTATTCTTGGAACAACGACCCGATCGACTGAGCAGCGTACCGCTGCATCTTCGGCCCGCTGGTCGGAATCTCCCGAAAGCGAAAGCCGGGAACGCCGTAGGCGCGAAAAGACACTATGTGTCCGCCGTAGGCGCGAAAGACACTATGTGTCCGCCGGGCGCGAAAGACGCTGTGCGTCCACGATTCAGATAGCCCGCCGAAGCGTATGCTGTGGGAATAAAATCAGGCCGCGCGGATGCATCAGCATTTGCGCGGCCTTCTGTCGGCGGCCCCCGTTTGGCGGACCATGGGATGGACCGGGGAATAGAGAACTTTCTTACATACACTGTGCCCAATGCACCGGCATGCCCGCGCCGCTCCCCTCGCCGGACTGTTCCCGTCAGGGCTTCGGCCAATGGAGGAAGGGCGCTCCGAATTTTAAACTTCTTTTCACGCTTCGCACTCGCTTTCCCGCCCGGCCCCGTTCCGGGCGGAGAAAGCCGGCCCGTTTCCCTCAAGGGGAAGAACCGCCGGCGGGCGGCGTGCCGCCGCTCCCTTCAGCCCGCCGATCGGAACGGCAGAAAACCGTTCGCTTTGTTTGGCGGGACAGAGGTTGGGAACTTCCGATAGGCGAAACCGCGTCCGCTCGTTGGCACGTTCGTCCGGAGAACCGGCGCGCACGCAAGGACTTTGCCTTTGGGAGACTCCCTGAACCGTCCTGCCAAACCAAGCCGCAAATTCTCGCCGGTTCTGTATGGCAGGCTGAAGATGCAACGGTGCGTTGCCCGCAGGGCACAAAAAAGCACCGGTACGGAAATTTTTCATTCCATACACCGGCGCGCGTGAAAAGCAGGTTGTTTTTCGCTCCCGCCTTTTTCCCCCCCTCTATACAAAAAGAAGAAAAAGAGGTATACTATTACCTGCAAATGCGCGGTTTTTACCGCTGTGTATGGAGGCTGCTTCTCCGTATGCAGGGGGCGGGGTGTTCCACCACCCTGTCCCTGCTTTGCACTTTTTATTGTGCTCTACGATTCCTATTATAATCCTGTATTTACCAAAATTCAACTATAAATCTCTTCATTGATCTTGTTTATGAATTTTTGTTGGTCCAAGGCCCGGAGCCCCTTAACCGAAATTTCTTCTATTATCTTTCTTTGTCCTCAGGCCGGACGGCCCCGTACTTTCGTAATCAGACGAAAGTACGCAAAGGCTGAGTCGGGGGGGACTTCAACTTCCCAACGGGAGGGGTACCTAAACGTCCCCCTGCACCCCGGCACCTGTCATGAAGTAACAACGAATTCTTACGCAAGTGCTTCCCATTGAACGATTCCCAATCTTACGCCGTATGTAAAAAGGTAACTTTTTGAAGAATTTCAGCTTTTAGGTAAATACTTTGTGGCTTTAATTTTTCAGCCCCCGTCGTCCATGAAAAGCTGTTGTTAGAAGAACAGAAAAAATCTTTTTGACGGCTCCTGGGGGGTTCAGGGGGACCATCCGGTCCGGACGCGCCTACGGCATGCACGGCTTAAAAAGCATTGTTGCTTCCCTGTTTTTCGCCGCTTCGGGAACGTAAATCGTAGATGCAGCGGTAGGCTGCCCCCCGTGCGAACTTTGCCTCCTTTCGTTCAAGGGTGAATTAAAATAGCAAGTGCAACAGGAGGGTAGAAAGAGTCCACAAAAAGCCAAATCCATGATACAGTAGGAGTTGAAAAGACACCACTGAAGGAGAGGCTTTTTATGGACTACCACCATCTTACACCAAAAGAGCGCGCATTGATAGCCCAATTGTGGAATAACGGGATCAGTATGAGGCAGCTTGCACGCAGGTTGCAAAGGGATCCGGGCACAATCAGCCGGGAGATCAAGAGGAACCGTTCGGGACAAAAATATCTTAGCGTTCCGGCACGGGCCCGGTACCTTGAACGGCGAATGGAATGCCGCCGGAAGAGGCTGTATCAAAACCCACGTCTGACAGCTTACATATCCGAAAAGCTTGAATTGTCATGGTCGCCCGAACAAATTGCCGGAAGAATCCGGTTAGACTATCCGGATGACCGGGACATGAAAATCTCGCACAGCAGCATATATCGGTGGCTACGCGCGGACTTGCTGCCACGTTCCGTACAACTTACGATGAAACTGCGTCACTATGGCCGTCAGCATGGAGAAACTCGTGGGTACAAGGCCGGGGCGCGGGAAATCCGGGAGAGAAGCAAAGAAGCTCTACGCAGAAAGAGACTTGGAGACTGGGAAGCTGACACGATCGGGTTCGGACAAGCAAAACGCGCTTATTTGCTGAATGTGACCGACCGAAAAAGTCGATACTGCTGCCTGGCCGTCCTGCGCAACATCAGACGGGAAGAAGTCATGCGGGGCTTTGAGTTCTTCTTTGAAGGCGGAAAGGTTCCGCTCCGCACGGTAACGTCGGATCGAGGGATCGAATTCAACTGCCACCGTGAATTTGAGAGCCGCTTTGAAGCGTTGTATTATTACACTCGCCCAGCCTCTCCGTGGCAGAAGCCAACTGTGGAAAATACGAACGGATTGATTCGTCAGTTTTTCCCCAGAGGAACCCGTTTTACAGAACTTACCCCAGAAGCCGTGGCATTTGTCATGGAGCGTCTCAACGACCGCCCGCGTAAATGTTTGAATTGGAAAACTCCTGCTGAAGTCATTTCTTCTTATCTGTTGCACTTCACTTGACAATTCACCCAAGACCGAAAGGAGGGGCCTGCGCGGCCTGAGCGCAAGAGTAGAAGTAAGAAGAAATTAGGGTTAAGAGCCACCGAGCCTCAGGTCCGCAAAAGATCGGCCCTGTCCGGCCTGAGCGCAAAAAATCCCTCGTCCGCCGCAGGCAGACAGGAAGCATCATAACCGGAAAACAGAAAGGACGGAAAATGAAGATGCAGGCTTTGGATCTGAACAAGCTCAATCAATTCTGCAAGAGAGAAATCGGCCGCTCCGGCGCGCGGGTCTCCCTGCTGGTCCACGACCTGACGGAGGGAAGGGACCTGATCTCCATCGAGGCCGGGCACCGGGTCGTTTCCGCCAGCACGATCAAGACGGCGATCATGCTCGCGGCTTTCCGGCTCGTTCTGGATGGAAAACTGAGCCTGTCGCAGACGGTCCGGGTCCCGGAGGAAGAGGTCCTTGACGACACCCTCGTGTTCGACGCCGGGATGCGGGAATGCTCGCTGGAAGAAATGATTACCTGGATGATCGTCAACAGTGACAACACCGCCACCAACGTTCTGATCGACGTTGTCGGAATGGAGGCGGTCAACGGCTTCTGCGCTTCGCTCGGGCTGAAATCGACCGGCCTTCAGCGTAAAATGCTGGATGGCGCCGCCGTCCGCTCCGGCCGGAACAACTACACCAGCGCCGCGGACCAGCTTCTCATCTACTCCGCCCTTTTCCGGGAGTCCATCCTCACACCGGGGCTGTGCGGGCTGGCGAAAAGCATCCTGCTGCGCCAGAGGGACTGCACCATGGCTCTGCGCTATCTCTGCGGCGGGGAATCCGTTTCCTTCGCGCACAAGACCGGCGGCCTCGACTTCCTGAGGCATGACGCGGGCATTTTCGATCTGCCCGGGCAAGCCTACTATTTCGGCTGTTTCGTGACCGGCTGCATGGAGGAATCGGACGAAAATCCGGTCGCGGAACGCCTGATCGGAACGCTGAGCAAAGCGGTTTACGAATCTTTCGCCGCGAAAAAATGTAATACAATGTAATTTTTATACTTGCTTTTAGGCACTATATAAATGTTCCCACATGATATTATTTATAATTATAGATTTACTTCGCAAGGAAGAGCAAGGGTGCTCGGCTGGCTGCCGGGCACCCTTTTGCTATCAAACGGGTTTTTACAGGAATGAAAAGGAGAGGTTACCTATGAAAAAGAGGAAAAGGCTTTTGGCGTTCCTCCTGTCGGCTGTCCTTCTGGCCGCGGCGGCGACGGGCTGCGGTCAGGCAAATTCCGGCGGAACGTCCTCATCCGCCTCCGGCGGCTCGGCTTCCTCCGCGAAGAGCGAGGCGGGCGACACGATTCTGTACGGGGCTTCCGCCGATCCGCGCGGACTGGACCCCGCGCTGGTCGACGACATCCAGTCGGTCAAGGTCATGAGCAACATCTACGAGGGTCTGCTCAAGTACAAAAGCGATTCCACCGACATCGAGCCCTGTCTGGCGACCTCCTGGGACGTCAGCGACGACGGGCTCACCTACACGTTCCATCTCCGCAAGGGAGTGAAGTTCCAGGACGGGACGGATTTCAACGCCGACGCGGTCGTGTTCAACATCGAGCGCCAGCTTCCCCCGAAGGTGGAAAAGGACATGGGCTACGCCTCCTTTGTCTACGGCTCCGTCAAGGACGTCAAGGCGGTCGACGAAAGCACGGTGCAGATCGGCATGAAGGAACCCTGCACGCCGTTCCTCCGGAATCTTGCCATGAATCTGGGGGCGCCGCTCGTCAGCCCGAAGGCGCTGCAGGACAGCAAGAACAATGTCAACGAAACTCCCTGCGGGACGGGTCCCTACAAATTTGTGAAATGGGATAAGGACCAGGATATCGTTCTGGTGCGGAACGACGATTATTGGGGCGGCAAAGCCAAATGCAAAAACGTGATTTTCAAGACCATCAAGGATAATTCCGCGCGCGTCGTCGCGCTGAACAACGGGGAAGTCGACATCATCGACGACTTCGACCACACGGTGGTGGACCAGATCACCGCTGCCGGAGACAAGGTGGAGAAAACTCCCGGCATGAACATCAACTACCTGATGTACAACTGCACCCGCGCGCCGTTCAACGACCCGAAGCTGCGGGCGGCGGTTTCGGCCGCGATCAATGTGCCGGAGCTGGTCCAAAGCCTGTATCAGGGGTATTCCGAGGCGGCGACCTCCATTCTCCCGACCTTCATGCCGGGCTATGACAAGAGCATCTCCCAGGTAGCCTACGATCCCGATTCGGCGAAAAAGACGCTTCAGGCGGCCGGAATCAAAAAGATCAGCATAACGACCTACTCCAGCGCCCGCCAGTACAATCCGGCGACCGGACAGACGCTCGCGGAGGCGGTCCAGGGGTATCTTTCCAAGATCGGGATCACCTGCACCATTGATTCCTACGACTGGACGACGTTCAAATCCAAGCAGGAGGAGGGCAATTTCGACATCTGCTTCGGCGGCTGGATCGGCGACAACGGCGACCCGGACAATTTCCTCAATCTGCTGTCCGACCAGGACCCGGGCATGAACGTCGCGCGCTACAACGACAAAACCTACACGGACCTGATCACAAAGGCGGTAAAGATGCCGGACGGGGCCGACCGGAACGCGGTCTATGTTCAGGCGCAGAAATATGCCGCGGAACAGGCGCCGTGGCTGCCGATCTCCCACGCGATGATCCTCTACGCGGTCAGCCCGAACGTGAAGGGGTTCAGTCTGCACATGACCGGCATGACGATGCTCGCGAACGTATCCAAGGGCTGAGCAGCGTACCGCTGCACCTACGGCCCGCCGGTCAAAACGGCAAAAATCCGTCTGCCTTGTTTGGCGGGACGGAGATTGGAATCTCCCGAAGCGAAAGCCGGGAACGCCGTAGGCGCGAAAAGACACTATGTGTCCGCCGCAGGCGCGAAAGACACTGTTCGTCCGGCCTGAGGACAAAAAGAGGAGCCGTCCCGCAGCGGGTCGGCTTCTCTTTGTATAAACAAAAAATAAAATTACACCTTGTTATGATTTCGCGGGCAGCCATGCCTTGACGGTGTCCTCGTTGTCGTTCATCCAGGCGCGGGCCGCTTCAAGCGGGTCACTGGCGTCCTCGACGGCGCCCATCAGATCGCCGAGCTGGTCGCTGGTCATCTTGAATTTCGTCAGAAATTCCGCGACTTCCGGCGCGTCCGTGTCAAGCCCTTTGCGGGAGAGCTTGTGGATGGACTCCGCGCTGCCGTAAACGCCTTTCGGGTCGTCGAGGAACTTCAGGTCCCACTTGGCGAACATCCAGTGGGGCTGCCAGCCCGTCACGACGATCGGCTGTTTCTGGTCGATGGCTTTTTTCAGCGCCGCCGTCATGGTCGGGCCGCTTCCCGGCATCAGCTTGTAGCCGAGGCCGTATTCCTTGATCGCCTTGTCGGTCGCCGTCATGATCCCCGCGCCGGAATCGATGCCGACGATGGTTCCGTCGAAATCCGATTTCGCATTGTTCAAGTCTTCGATGCTGTTGATTTTGACATAGGACGGGACGACAAGCCCGATTTTCGCGTTGTCGAAGCTGACTCCGTAATCCTTTAGCTCAGAGCCGTATTTCGCCATATAATCCTTGTGGGTGACCGGTAGCCAGCAGTCCAGGAAAACGTCGGTGCTGCCGTTCGCCAGCGAGGCGAACAGGGGCGCCACGTCCGTTTGGACCTGCTTGACCTCGTATCCCATTTTATCCACCAGGATCGCGTTCATCAGGTTCGTCATCGCGATTCCTTCGGACCAGTTCACATAGCCGATCTGAATCACCGGCTTCGACTTTCCGCCGCCGGAGGTTTTGCTTCCCGCCGCGGAGCTCTCCTCGCCGGGCTGCGAGCAACCGGCCAGCAAACCCAAGCATAGAATTCCCGTTAGGAAGACCGCTGCAATTGATTTTTTCATTTCAATCCCCTTTCTGTATTTTATATCTGAAACCCCAAAGGACGTTTTTTGATGAGGCTATTTCGCGTTGAGCTTTTTGGCATTGGACTTCCCAAGCCCCTGCGTGATGCGGTCCAGAACCATGGCGAGGATGACGACGGCCAGCCCGCCCTCGAATCCCTCGCCCACCTTGAGCTGGGTGATACCCTGCAGCACGATGATGCCGAGGCCTTCGGCGCCGATCATGGAGGAGATGACCACCATGGAGAGCGAGAGCATGATCGTCTGGTTCAGCCCCGCCAGGATGGTCGGCATGGCGAGCGGGATCTGCACCTTGAACAGCATCTGGTTCCCCGTGCAGCCGAAGGAGCGCGCCGCCTCGATCACGTCGCCCGGCACCTGCCGGATTCCCAGGTTGGTCAGCCGGACGGCGGGCGGCATGGCGAAGATCACGGTCGCGACCGCGCCCGGCACCACGCCGAGGTCGAAGAAATAGACCGCCGGGATCAGATACACGAAAGCCGGCATCGTCTGCATAAAGTCCAGAATCGGCCTGACGATGCGGTTGACCGTTTCGCTGCGCGACATCCAGATGCCAAGCGGGATCCCGATGACCAGCGCGATCAGCGTGGAAGTCACCACCAGCGCGAGCGTTTCCATGGTCTCCGTCCACAGGCCGATCGAAACGACGATCAGCAGGCCGGCGGCGGTAAAGATCGCGGTGCCGCGTCCCGCCAGGCGCCACGCGAGCAGCGCCAGGATCAGGATCATGACGTAAAACGGCAGCCAGCCGAACAGCGTTTCAAAAGAGGTGATGACCCAGAGCAGGACCATTTTGATTCCGCCGAAAAATCCGGCCCAGTTGGCCGTCATCCAGTCGATGGCCCTCTCCACCACGTCCCCGATCGGAAGTCTAATCATTTTCATTCTCCTCTCCGAGGATCCCCGAAAGAACGGATACTTTCATGATAATGCCCATTACCTTCCGTTCCCCGTCCACCACCACGATCGGGTATCTGGAATTGATGACCAGAGGAAGGAGCGCCTGGATGGATGTGTCCGGCGGAACGGTCGCTACATTCGTGTCGATGGCGCTCTTGATGCTCTCCGGGTCGTGGGCTCCCGATTTGAGCAGCTCCACCGCGTTGTCGATGGAAAGGATCCCCTTCAGGTGGCGCTCCCGGTCCACGACGAAAATGCTGGAGATGGAAGCCTCCCGCATCTTGCGCACCGCGACCCGGACTCCGTCCTTCGCGTAGGCGATCGGGTCCGGCCGCTTCATGATGGTGGAGGCGGTCACGACCTTGACGCGGTTGACGTCCTGCACAAATTCCCTGACATAGTCGTCGGCCGGGTTCGTGAGGATGTCCTCCGGGGTGCCGGTCTGCACGATGACGCCGTCCTTCATGATCGCGATCTTGTCCCCGAGCTTCAACGCCTCGTCGAGGTCGTGCGTGATGAAGATGATCGTCTTGTGCATCCTGGCCTGCAGCGCCAGCAGTTCGTCCTGCATCTCCTTTCGGATCAGCGGGTCCAGCGCGCTGAACGCCTCGTCCATCAAAAGGATGTCCGGGTCGTTCGCCAGGGCGCGCGCCAGGCCGACGCGCTGCTGCATGCCGCCGGAGAGCTGCGAGGGCATGCGGTCCTCGTGTCCCTCCAGGCCGACCAGGCGAAGCGCCTCAAGCGCCTTTTCCCGGCGCGTTTTCGAATCGACGCCCTGAATCTCCAGCCCGAATTCCACGTTGCTTTCCACCGTCCGGTGCGGCAGCAGCGCGAAATTCTGAAAGACCATCGCGACTTTTTTGCGGCGGATGTTCAGCAGCGCGTCCCTGCCGCAGTCCACGATGTTTTCGCCGTCGATCAGCACTTCTCCCGAAGTCGGGCGGATGAGCAGGTTCAGGCAGCGGATCAGCGTGGATTTTCCGCTCCCCGAAAGCCCCATGACAACAAAGATCTCTCCCTCTTCCACTTTGAAATTCGCGTTGTTCACGCCGACTCCATGCCCCGTTGACTTCAAAATTTCGGCTTTTCCCTTTCCGCCCTCCAGCATCGGAATAATCTTTTTGGGGTTGGAACCGAATATTTTATACAAATTTTTGACTTCAACTTTTGGCATTTTATCACTCCCTTTTTGAACAACTCAAGAACCGTGCGAATGAAACATACAACTCTATTATAGCTTGTAAGTTGCAGGGTGTCAACCTCAGCCCTTTTCTAATGTAAATATTTGGAAAATATTTTCGTGAATTATGAATTGCATCCTCGCTGGAGTTGAGGTAAAATGACTTTTGCAAGCCCGGATGACCGGGGGATGATGCGCATATGATAAGAGCAGGGTACCAAACAAAGTCCTGAGAGGGAATACTGGAGGGATTTTCATGTGGGATCGTTCGATTTTAAAATCAAACGCAAAGGTGGTGCTTCGGGGGCGGTACTGGACAGCGTTTTTGGTCACGCTCCTCTTTGCGGTGCTGGCCGAATGGCTGAACTGGGCAGACAGCGGTTTCCGGCGGCTGTTTGAATCTCAGGCCTGGCACGGCGGGGCGAGGCATCTGTTCCGCTGGTCCCCGCTGGAGGGGCTCGGAGGCTGGCTCTGCATATTCTATGTTATTTTTATCGTGCATCCGCTCCTGATCGGAGCCGCACGGTATTTTGTCCGCAATCATTTTGAGCCGGCCCGCACGGAGACCCTGTTCAGCGGTTTTCAGTGGAATTACGGGAACGGCGTTGGCGTCCTGTTCATCACGCGCCTTTTTATCATCCTGTGGACCTTTCTCTTCATCATTCCCGGCATTGTCAAACTGGTCCAGTACAGTATGGTTCCGTTTCTTCTTTCCGACAACCCCTCCCTGCCCGGCGAACGGGCGCGGGAGATCAGCCGCAGAATGACCGACGGGCAGAAGGGCGCCATTTTTGTGTTCTGGCTGTCGTTTCTCGGCTGGTTCCTGCTCGGGGCGCTTTGCTTCGGCGTGGGGATCCTGTTTATCCTGCCCTATTTCAGCGCGTCTCAGTCGGAGCTTTACCTGCTTCTGCGCGGCCGGGCGCTGGGCCTCGGCTTTGTCCGGCCGGAGGAGCTCTGCCTGGCTCAGTCGGCTTCCCGGCCCTGAATCCGCCTTGATAGAATTCCCTGATTTGCCGGTTTCATGCCGGGGGCAAAATGACGGACAAAAATAAGAAGAAAATGAGAAAAATCAAATTTTTCCTAAAAATCCCAGATTTACTGCCGATATACAATTATCAAGCAGTAAGGCAGGGTTGTCTATGGCGGTGGAAAATATCTCGTCGGTTGCCTCTTCGGGCAGCCTGGTCCCGGACTCCAGCCAGAGCTCAGAGCAGGACCGGATCACCGAACTCGTTCGGCTGGAGCAGGATGTCCAGAAGCTGAAATCCGACTATAAGGATAAAGCGAAAAACAACGGGATGTCGCAAATTGATATCAACAGCAAAATCAGAAGATATGAAAAGCTGATTGCGAAAATCGAGCAGGAAATCCGCCAGATCAAAAAAAGGGTCTCGTCGAAGCCGGTCGAAGTGAGGAAAAACGGCGAAGCCGCGGACGGCGCTTCCGGAAAGAGCGACAGTGCGGTCCTTTCAATGGCGGCCCTGAAAACGTCTTACCGGATGCTGTTCCCGGAGCCTTCCGGCGCGGAACAGCCTGAAGCGGAGCTGGCGGCGCAGACGAGAAACAATCTGGACCAGTTGGTTTAGCGTGAAAAATCCCCCGGCCTTTGGAAATTCCAAAAGCCGGGGGATTTTTTTCGGAAAAAGGTCACTGCCGCGTTTGTTCGTACAGCTCCTGAATCAGGCGGAGAATATTCTCGGCGGAGCGGGACTTGTCAAATCCCCTGCAAGAGGAACGCATGTCGCTCAGCTTCTGGCTGTCCGCCAACAGGGAGCGGATGGTCTCCCCGCAATCGTCGCCGTTTTCCAGCTTTACCGCCATATTGTGTGTCAGGAGAAAGTTGGCGTTGTCCTCCTCCTGGCCGGGGATCGCGTCGAAAACAGCCAGCGGTATGCCGCAGGCGAGCGCTTCCGATACGGTCAGTCCGCCGGGCTTGGTGATCAGCAGGTCCGAGGCGTGCATGTAATTTTCCACTTCGTCGGTGAAAAATACCAGCTTTGTCGGCTTCGGGCTCTCCGGAATCAGCTTTGCAAACTCCTCATGGAGCCTTCCGTTCCGCCCGGTGATGACGATGATCTGGAATTTCATGTCAAGCCGGACGATCTGCCGGTAAATTTTCAGAATATTGGTCACGCCGAAGCTCCCCGCCATCACCAGAATCGTGGGAAGAGCCTGGTCCAGCCCAATGCGTTTCAGAAAGGCCGCGTTATCCCCCTCCGAGAAAAAAACATTTTCCACCGGGATGCCGAACGGATAAATTTTTTCCTTCGGCACGCCCATGGCCTCCATTTCCGAGATCATGTCGCCGTTCGCGACCACGTAGGCGTCCACCCGGTCCGCGATCCAGGCGCGGTGAGGGCCGTAGTCGGTCATCAGGCAGATCAGCGGCGCGGTGACTGCTCCCGCCCATTTCAAATGCGAAATCATCTCGGTTGCGAACGGATGCGTCGAAATGATGACGTCCGGTCTTTTTTCCTCCAGAAGCGGAATGAGCTTCTGGCTGAAAACGCCGCTGAACCGCGACACCAGGCTGGACAGGAGGTTGTCCTCGTTGGTCCTGCGGTAAAGCTGGCCGAACACTTTCGGCGTTTTGGTCGCGAGAAAATGATATCCGTCGCAGACGGTCTTGTCCAGGACGCTGCTGATGCTTTTCAGCGCGTCGACCACATCGACCTCGCATCCGGAGGAATGCTCTGAAATATAAGCCTGAATGGCCCGGGAAGCGCGCACGTGCCCGCCGCCGGTGGCCGCTGTCAAAATTAATAGTTTCACGGAAACACCCCTGAATTTTATCTTATACGAAGCTTTCTTCGGGTTATACCAAGGTGATTATATCATATATTTGGAAAAGATGCCATTCTCAGCCCCGGAAGACGGGCGAAGGGCAAAACAAAACGGTAACAGGACTGTGACTTTACGAGCGGCCGCGCGGGGGCTATAATGGAATCGCGGCCGCATGCGGCCGAAAACAGGGGGTACGAAGATGATTGCGGAAAACAGGGCCGGGCATCCGGGAATATTCGGAAAAACCGGCCCGAAAGCCAAGGCGGCCGTCGCCGCCGCGCTGATCTTGCTGGTCGCCGCGGGCGCCGTGCTGGGGCAGAGAATTTACGCGGGATACCGGCACGCGAAGGAGATATCCGAAACGATCGATACGGACTCTTTTTATCCCGGCATCAAGGTGCAGGGGATCGATCTCGGCGGGAAGAGCATGAGCGAGGCAAAAACCGCCGTGGAGGCCGTCCTTCCGGCCGCTCAGCCGGTGGAGCTTCAGATCACGGACGGCAGCAGGTCCTGGGAACTGACCGAAAAGGACCTGAGCTTTCAATACAATACGGACGAAATCCTGAAAGAAGCATACTCATATGCCCGCAGCGGGGATCGGGAGCAGCGCCTTCAGCTTGTGCGCGGGCTGGAAGCTTCCCCGAAAACCTATTCCATCGCCGCGAAAATCGATGGAACCTCCCTGCGGACGGCGCTGGATAAAATCGCGGACCAGGCGGAATCCGCCCCGAAGGGTCCGAGCGTGACCTCATTCAACACGGGAACAAAACAGTTCTCCTTTGCCGACGGAACGGACGGCGTAACCGTCGACCGGGAAAAGCTGCTTGCCGATGCCCAGGCCGTCATCAGTTCCGGGGGAACGGGGACGGTCCGGCTTTCGACCGGGACCACCCCGTTCAGCGGGACGCTGGCGGACCTGAAACCCCACATGAAAAAGCTGGGCTCTTTCAGCACGGTCAGCAAAAATTCCGCGGACGGGACCTACAACATGACAAAAGCCCTGCTGTCGGCGAACGGCGTCTGCGTGCAGCCCGGCGCCGCGTTCTCCTTTTTCGGCACCGCGGGCCAGTGCGGCCAGGCGCAGGGATACCGGCCGGCCGGCGCGATCCTGAACGGAAAACTGATCCAGGAATACGGCGGCGGCATCTGCCAGGCTTCCACCACCATCTACGGCGCGGCGGTCCGCTCCGGAATGAAAATCACGGAGCGGCACAACCATTCCATGCCCTCCAGCTATTGTCCGATCGGGCAGGACGCCACCGTCAGCTACCCCGGCCTGGATTTCAAATTCGTGAACCCGACCAAATATCCGGTTTATCTGGTCACCTCGGTGAAGAACCGGGTTTTGACGGTTACTTTTTACGGCTATCAGCCGGACGATTACGATGCGATCGATGTCTCGTCAAAGGTGACCGAGACCATTCCGGCCCCGGCGAAGGGACAGTACGTGCCGGATTCTTCGCTGAAAAAGGGAGAGGTCAAGCTGACCTCCAAAGCGCGCACCGGGTACAAGGCGACGGCCCAGAGGATCTTCCGTAAAAACGGGACGGTCGTGAAAACGGAGGAGCTTCCCTCCTCCTATTACAAACCGCAGCCGGCCTACTATTCCTATGGGGAAGGGACCGACCTGGCCGGTACGGCCAAGCCGTCCTCCAAAGCCGCCGCCTCCCCGTCTTCCTCCAAACCGGCTTCCTCCGCGCCGCCGTCTTCAAAGCCTTCCTCCGCACCCGCATCCTCCGCGCCGGCTTCTTCCACGCCCGGCGCCGGGGCTGCTGTTCCGAACGACGACATCACAACGCAGGGCGAGCCGGCAGCGTGACGCTGCATCCACGCCCCGCCGCTTTTTCGCCCCATCGTTTCGGGAGAGTAAAATCCGGGCTTTGTTTGGCGGGACCGCGGGCGGACGATTCCAAAGGGGCTGAAACCGGGAACGCCGCAGGCGCGTCCCGGCCGGAGGTCCAAAAACAGCTTGACTTTTTCGCCGTAATCTGCAAAAATGAGGATGGCGGCACGCGTTGCGTTCCGGCCGTTTCCGTTGCTTTAAAAATTCACAACAGGCTCTGCCGCGGCCGCGGCAGACGCTGTCTTGGAAAGGAAGAACTGATTTGACTGAGACGCATACGCCGATAATCAGTGTTGTGATACCAGTTTACAATGTTGAAAAATATGTGGGCAAATGCCTGATTTCGCTGGAAGAACAAACTTTTCGGGATTTTGAGATCATCGCCGTCAACGACGGCTCTACGGATGCCTCTCCCGAAATTCTTCGCCATTTTGAAAGCAAATATGACAACATCACCGTCGTCGATCAGAAAAACGCCGGTATGTCCCTGGCAAGGAACGCCGGCATGGAAAAAGCGCGGGGGGAATACCTCACCTTTGTGGACAGCGACGATTACGTCGCGCCAACCTTTTTGGAAGAGCTTTACGAAGCCTGCGTGGACCACGATGCGGATATCGCCTGCTGCTACTATTATTACCATTTTATCGACAATGATTTCCTCTTTGAGTACCCTTTCCGGTGCAAGGGGGTCTTTAACCGCGCGAAAGCCATGAATAAGCTGCTGCGGGACGTTCAGATCCAGAGCCTGGTCTGGAACAAGCTGTACCGCCGCAGACTGTTTACGGATTACGGCATCACCTTCCCCTCCATGTGCTTCGAAGATATGGCGACCGCCAACAAGGTGTTCGCGCACGCGAACCGCGTCGTCGTTCTGGACCGGCCGCTTTACTATTATAACCAGCATTCCATGAGCACGCTCGCAACCATGAACGCGAACAAGATCAACGACTTTATCCGCGCGATCGCCATGGTCCGCATCTCCCTCGAGAAAAACGGGCTGTATGAAAAGTACAAAAAAAGTTATCTGGCCCTGACCAGAAAAACCTGCAACTGCTGCTATTTATATGTATTAAAAATGCATGGCGAGAAAAAATGTATGCGTGGGTGCATGACGAACATGCGGCGGATTTCAAAAGCGATGCGGACGTATACCTCCGATAAAACCAATTCCGCGGCGCTGTGCGATTTTTCGGAAGTGGTTGCCTCGCCTGAAACGCTGGAGGAAAACTACTCGGTCCGTTAAGCCCCTGCCGGAGACGGAAACGAGGTGAGCAATGGATGCCGACGGAGCGGAAGGCGGAAGAAAAGACCAGAACGCGGAAAATGTTTCAGGCGTTCCTTTTTGCGCTTACGCTGGGAATGCTGATTTATTTCTGCGTTTCCGGCAATAATCTGGCCGTCCTGATCCAAAGCCTGCCGACCATCAACCTGTTCTGGATCCTCTGCGCCGTTGCGAGCGTGGTCTTTAACTGGATGATGGACAGCCTGGTCCTTCACACGCTGATCTTTCATTCCTCCGGCGGCCGTTACGGCTTTGGAAGCGCGTTCCGGGTCAGCATGGTCGGGCAGTATTTCAATTCCGTCACTCCGTATGCGCTCGCCGGCCAGCCCATGCAGTTCATGGCCCTGGCGGGGCAGGGAATCCCGACCGGCGTGGCCGTTTCCACTCTCGTGAGGAAATTCCTGGTTTACCAGACTTCTTTGACGGTCTATTCCCTGGTGGTCATCCTGGTGAAATATCAGTTTTTCCGCAGCAAGATCCAGGGTTTCATGGCGCTGGCGTTCGTCGGGTTCCTGTATCAGGCGGCGGTGGTCATTGCGCTGGTCCTTTTTTCTTACAGCCCGGGGTTCACCACGAAGATCATCCATGGCGCCGTCTGGGTCCTGACAAAGATGCGAGTGGTCAAAAAGCCGGAGGAAACAGGAAAAAAAGTCAGGGATCAGCTTCAGTTTTTTCTGGAAAACAACCGTGCGATACAGGGAAAGCGCTCCCTTGGGATTAAAATCTACGTCTTTACGCTCCTCCAGCTGACGGCGCTTTTCCTGGTGCCTTTTTTTATTTATAAAGCGTTTCACAATCCCGGAGCGCCGGTATTCGATATGATCGCGGCGCAGAGCTTTGTCACCATGATCTCCGGCTACACGCCGCTGCCGGGCGCGGCGGGCGCGGCGGAGGGCAGCTTCCTTGTGCTCTTCCAGATGTTTTTCGCGCCGGAGGTCATCCAGCAGGCGATGCTGCTGTGGAGGCTGATCGCCTATTATTCCTGTATCGTGGTCGGGGCGTTTTTCGCGGCTCCGGAGCGCCGGGCCGGGAGGAAACCGGAACCGCTCGCCGGGAGGGAAGAACCGGGACCGCAGCCGGTGCCTGGAACCGGACATGCTGCAAACAGCGGAGGAATCAAACATGAATGACGGTTTTCTGAAAATAGCGGCGGTCACTCCGGAGATACGCGTGGCCGACTGCCGGTATAATCTGGAATCGGTGTGGAACCTGATGCGGGAATGCGAACGCGGCGGCGTCGCCGCCGCCGCGTTTCCGGAGCTTTGCCTGACGGGCTACACCTGCGGCGACCTGTTCCGCGACCGGACGCTGATCTCCGGAGCGGAAGCGGCCCTTGCGGAACTGCTGGCCCGCTCGGAGCGGCTTGATCTGCTCACGCTGGTCGGGCTCCCGGCCGCGGTGGGCCCGGACCTTTATAACTGCGCCGCGGTTTTCTGCCGCGGGGAGCTTCTCGGGATCGTGCCGAAGGAGAACATCCCGAATTACACCGAGTTTTACGAGGCGAGATATTTTACTCCAGGTAAAGATTTTCGACAGATCACATTCTGCGGAAAGGAGGTTCCCTTCGGGCCGGACCTCGTCTTCCGCTGCCGCGGCGCAGCCGGCCTCACGGTCGGCGCGGAAATCTGCGAGGACCTGTGGGTGCCGTGCCCGCCGTCGGTTCGCTTGGCGCAGAGCGGCGCTTCGGTGATCTTCAACCTTTCCGCCAGCGACGAGGTGATCGGCAAGGCCCCGTACCGCCGCGACCTGGTGCGGATGCAGTCCGGGCGGCTGGCTTGCGCCTACTGTTACGCGGACGCGGGGGAGGGGGAATCCTCGACCGACCTGATCTATACCGGGCACAGCATCATCGCAGAAAACGGGACGGTTCTGGCCGAGTCGGAGCAGTTTGCCACCGGCCTGACCACGGCGGACGTGGATTTGGAACGTTTATCGCAGGAACGGCTGCGCATGACGACCTGGCACGGAGAGGGACAAGCTCATGAGATTCCGTTTTCCCTCGACGTGCCGGAATTTAAAATGGAACGGAAATTTCCCGCGACGCCGTTCGTGCCGGGCGACGTGCGCGACCTTGCGGACCGCTGCGAGATGATTTTGAACCTGCAGGCCTGCGGGCTGAAGACCCGTCTCAGGCACACCGGGTCCAAGTGCGCCGTGATCGGCGTTTCCGGCGGGCTGGATTCCACGCTGGCCCTGCTGGTCACCGCGCGGGCGTTTGACCTGCTGAAGATGGACCGCCGCGGGATTCTGGCCGTGACGATGCCGGGCTTCGGCACCACGGGCCGCACGCGCGGCAACGCGCAGAGGCTTGCGGAATATCTGAACGCGAAATTTTTGGAGATCCCGATCGGGGACTCCGTTTCGAAACATTTCGCCGATATCGGCCACGACCCGGAAAACCGGGACGTCACCTATGAAAACGCGCAGGCGCGCGAGCGCACGCAGGTCCTGATGGACCTTGCGAACCAGTGCGGCGGGCTGGTCATCGGCACCGGGGACCTGTCGGAGCTGGCGCTCGGCTGGGCGACCTACAACGGGGACATCATGTCGATGTACGGGGTCAACTGCTCGGTCCCGAAGACGCTGGTGCGGCACCTGGTCCACCACGCGGCGGTGACGGGGCCGGAAGAGCTGCGCGCCCTTCTGGAAGACGTGCTGGACACGCCCGTCAGCCCGGAGCTGCTCCCGCCCGAGCAGAACGGCGAGATCGCCCAGAAGACGGAACACATCGTCGGTCCTTACGAACTGCACGATTTTTTCCTTTACTACATGATGCGCTTCGGGTTCTCTCCCGGAAAGATCTACCGCATGGCGCTTTCCGCGTTCGAAGGGCAGTACGACGGCCCGACGGTCAAAAAATGGCTGGGCGAGTTCTACCGCCGCTTTTTCACAAATCAGTTCAAGCGCTCCGCCCTGCCGGACGGGCCGAAGATCGGCTCCGTCTCGCTGTCGCAGCGCGGCGACTGGCGCATGCCGAGCGACGCTTCCGCGGCGCTTTGGATAAAGGAAATCGAGAAGCTATAAATGCAAAATCTTATTTTAGGATAGGAAAAAGGGAATCCGACGTCCAGATCGGATTCCCTTTTTTGTAAGGCTCCCGCGCCGCCGGCCGGGTGCTTACCACGCTTGAAAAGGAGAAAACGGAAATGAAATATAAAGCGGTGATCTTTGACCTGGACGGCACGCTGCTTGACTCCATGAAAGTCTGGGAACAGGTGGACAGGGATTTTCTGCTGCGGCGTGGTCTTCCGTTCACGCGGGACTATACCGAGGCGGTTTCCGCCATGAGCTTTGGGGAAGCGTCGCGCTACACCGTCGAGCGTTTCCGGCTTTCCGAGACCCCGGAGGAACTGATCCGCGAATGGAGCGCGATGGTCTCGGAGGAATACGCGCACCGCATCGCGCTCAAGCCCGGCGCGCGGGAGTGTCTGCGTTTTCTGCGGGCGCGCGGGATCGCACTGGGCGTTGCGACCGCCCTTTCGAAGGATCTGTACGGCCCGTCGCTGCGGAATAACGGCATTTACGGACTTTTCGGCGCGTTCGCTTCCGTGACGGAGACCGTGCGGGGAAAAGGATTTCCGGACGTCTATCTCCTTTGCGCCGAACGGCTCGGCGTTTCGCCCGGCTCCTGCCTTGTCTTTGAGGACGTGCTGCCGGGCCTAAGAGGGGCGAAAGCAGCCGGGATGGACGCGGTCGGCGTGTATGACGCCGGCTCCGGCCTCTCGGAGGAGGACGCGCGGTCCGTCGCGGACGGATACGTCAGAAGTCTTGCGGAGGTGACGGAGCCGGAGTTTTTCAATCGGTTTTTATAGATTTGATTTTGTCCGGCAAGCGGCTCTTAATCCTAATTTTTCTTTACCTGTGGCCCGGTGCCCCTTAACCTTTTTTCTATTCCTTTTTCTTTGCGCTCGGGCCGCGCGGGGACGCACAGCGTCTTTCGCGCCTACGGCGGTCGCGACTTCAGCCTTTTTTGCGATCAAGCCGGACAGGGCCGATCTTTTGCGGACCTGAGGCTCGGTGGCTCTTAACCCTAATTTCTTCTTACTTCTACTCTTGCGCTCAGGCCGCGCAGGCCCCTCCTTTCGGTCTTGGGTGAATTGTCAAGTGAAGTGCAACAGATAAGAAGAAATGACTTCAGCAGGAGTTTTCCAATTCAAACATTTACGCGGGCGGTCGTTGAGACGCTCCATGACAAATGCCACGGCTTCTGGGGTAAGTTCTGTAAAACGGGTTCCTCTGGGGAAAAACTGACGAATCAATCCGTTCGTATTTTCCACAGTTGGCTTCTGCCACGGAGAGGCTGGGCGAGTGTAATAATACAACGCTTCAAAGCGGCTCTCAAATTCACGGTGGCAGTTGAATTCGATCCCTCGATCCGACGTTACCGTGCGGAGCGGAACCTTTCCGCCTTCAAAGAAGAACTCAAAGCCCCGCATGACTTCTTCCCGTCTGATGTTGCGCAGGACGGCCAGGCAGCAGTATCGACTTTTTCGGTCGGTCACATTCAGCAAATAAGCGCGTTTTGCTTGTCCGAACCCGATCGTGTCAGCTTCCCAGTCTCCAAGTCTCTTTCTGCGTAGAGCTTCTTTGCTTCTCTCCCGGATTTCCCGCGCCCCGGCCTTGTACCCACGAGTTTCTCCATGCTGACGGCCATAGTGACGCAGTTTCATCGTAAGTTGTACGGAACGTGGCAGCAAGTCCGCGCGTAGCGACCGATATATGCTGCTGTGCGAGATTTTCATGTCCCGGTCATCCGGATAGTCTAACCGGATTCTTCCGGCAATTTGTTCGGGCGACCATGACAATTCAAGCTTTTCGGATATGTAAGCTGTCAGACGTGGGTTTTGATACAGCCTCTTCCGGCGGCATTCCATTCGCCGTTCAAGGTACCGGGCCCGTGCCGGAACGCTAAGATATTTTTGTCCCGAACGGTTCCTCTTGATCTCCCGGCTGATTGTGCCCGGATCCCTTTGCAACCTGCGTGCAAGCTGCCTCATACTGATCCCGTTATTCCACAATTGGGCTATCAATGCGCGCTCTTTTGGTGTAAGATGGTGGTAGTCCATAAAAAGCCTCTCCTTCAGTGGTGTCTTTTCAACTCCTACTGTATCATGGATTTGGCTTTTTGTGGACTCTTTCTACCCTCCTGTTGCACTTGCTATTTTAATTCACCGTTCTTCTAACAACAGCTTTTCATGGACGACGGGGGCTGAAAAATTAAAGCCACAAAGTATTTACCTAAAAGCTGAAATTCTTCAAAAAGTTACCTTTTTACATACGGCGTAAGATTGGGAATCGTTCAATGGGAAGCACTTGCGTAAGAATTCGTTGTTGCTTCATGACAGGTGCCGGGGTGCAGGGGGACGTTTAGGTGCCCCTCCCGGCGGGAAGTTGAAGTCCCCCTGCATAGTCTTTGCCGCCTTTCTGCTATATCAGAAAGGCGGGGCCTGTCCGGCCTGAGGACATAGAAAAAATGAATAGAAGAAATTTTGGGTTAAGAGGCACTTGCTAAAGGCAAACATATAATCGCCACCCGCGCCCCGGCCAAAGAAAAAATTGGGGTTAAGAGTCACCGGGCGCCAAGCACTCAAAAACCGAAATAATATCAAATCGAATATTACCTGTTGAATTTTGGTAAATTAAGGATTATAATAGATTTGCAAGGTAAATAAAAAACGCAATGCAGGGATGAAGTGTTGAGACCACTCCACCCCCTGCATACGGAGAACCACCCTCCATATACCACGGAATTCACCGCGCATTGCAGGACTTATTATACTTCCTTTTTCTGTTTTTGTACAGGGGAAGGAAGGAGAAACACTTCTTTTTCCTCCTGTATCTGCGCGCGCGCCGGTGTATGGAATGACAAATTCCGTACCGGCGCTTTTTGTTGCCTTGCGGGCGGCGTGACGCCGCTTCCTTCGGCCTGCCGGACAGAACGGCGAAAATTCGCGGCTCAGTTTGGCAGGACGGTCTGGGGAATCTCCCAAAGGCAAAGCCCTTGCGCGGACCCGCCGGTCCATTGGACGAACGTGCCAACGGCGGACGCGATTTCCGCTTGCCGGGAGTTTCTTCCCTCTGTCCCACCCGTCTCAGCTAATCATCTCGCTGTCTGCTGAACGGTGGGCCGTTGGATGCAACGTCATCGTTGCCCGCCGGCGGAATTCCGAATGTATGTGAAAGAAGTATGAACGCGGAAAGTCCAGCCCATACCCGGCGCAGTGAGAGAGATTCCGCCGGCAAAACAGGGAGCGGAGCGCCTGAACGGCGCTTCGCTCCCGATTTTTATCAACAATTTGTTGAATTATTCCTATGAAATACTCTGTGGCTTCAATTTCCGAGTCCCCGTCGTCAATGAAAAGCGGTGCCGGAAAGTTTTTCACTCTTTACATGAAAAGCGGGGAAAACTTTGAGGACGTTACGGCGTTCCCAAAGTTAGCTTTCGGGAGGTTCCAACTTCTGTCCCGCCAGACTAAGCAAACGGCTTTTTCCGTTCTGACTGGCGGGTCGAAGGGAGCGGCGACACGCCGCTTCCGCAAGACAACGCTTTCAATTTTTACCGTGATGAATGGCGGGGCGCGCGTGCAGGCTCAGCCTGCCGAAAGGCGGGCCGAAGATGCAGCGGTACGCTGCCTAGTCGGTGGGCCAGGCGTTGGCCGGGATTTCCGAAGAGGCCTTCGACTGCGCCTCCTCCACGCTGGAGGAAGCCGTCTGCGCCGGAGCCATGGTCAGGGCCCCGCTGTCGTTCCGCCCGAGGGTCGGCTCGTTGGCGCCGTAGTCGTTGCTGTCGAGCTGCCCGTCGAAGCCGGTCATAAAGCCGTCCAGCGCGGGCGTGCAGAGGTCT
The DNA here is from genome assembly GCF_035986805.1 of Caproicibacter sp. BJN0012. Classification (NCBI taxonomy): domain Bacteria; kingdom Bacillati; phylum Bacillota; class Clostridia; order Eubacteriales; family Acutalibacteraceae; genus Caproicibacter; species Caproicibacter sp. BJN0012. The sequence continues at coordinate 70,613 of NZ_CP142518.1, forward strand.
CCGCCGACCACACAGCCGCCGTAGATCAGCAGCGTGCCCCGCATGATCTCCTGCTCCGGGAAATTCGTGATCTCATACACCCACTGCTCGCAGGTTTTGCCCGCGTAGGAAGTGAGATCCAGTCCCTGCTCCTGCTGGATATTGTTGTACTTCGTATAAACATCGTCGAACGTCTGGGGAATCGTGACCTTGCCGTTGGCGATCGGCTGCGGCTTGACTTCCCACCCGAACTGCTTGAAAAAGGCGATCCTGTCCTCGTTGGTTGAAGCGGCAAGGCTGTATTTTTTGCCTCCGCTGTCGGCGGAAGGCCCGGAATGAAACAGCTTTACCGCGACGATGGCGGCGGTGACCACTACAAGGACCGCCGCCAGAACGGCGATCATCTTTCTTTTTTTCGTCTTGACAGAAATTACAAACATAAATCCGCCCCCTCAGGCAAATACATATGCCCGGGGAGCGGAAATCATGCGCGCTTTTCGGAAAGTCGCCGCCAAATAAAAATTTCGGAACGTCAGGCGTCCGCGGACTGCTCCGCCGACGCGGAGTCGATCACCTTCTGCGCGACCTGCGGCGGCGTCTCCTCATACCGCGCGAAGTCGAACGTGAACGAGCCGCGCCCCTGCGTCACCTGCCGGACGAAGGTGGTGAAGTCGTGCATTTCGGCCTGCGGCACCTCCGCCTCGATGGTCTGCGTGCCCTCGCCCGCCGGCTCCATGCCCAGCACGCGCCCGCGGCGCTTGTTGATCTCGCCCATCATGTCGCCCATGTTGTCGTCCGGCACGGTGCAGCGAAGCGTGCCGATCGGCTCCAGCAGAACGGGGGAGGCCTTCGGCATCCCGGTCTTGTACGCGAGCGCCGCCGCCATCTTGAACGACATTTCGGAGGAGTCCACCGGATGGTACGAGCCGTCGTACAGCGTCGCCCTCAGGCCGACCACCGGATACCCCGCGAGCGGGCCCCGGTCGATGCATTCGCGCAGGCCCTTTTCCACCGCCGGGTAAAAGCCCCTCGGCACCGCGCCGCCGACGACGCGCTCCCCGAATTCCAGCCCGTCGGCCTCGCACGGCTCAAATTCGATCCACACGTCGCCATACTGTCCGTGGCCTCCGGTCTGCTTCTTGTACTTGCCCTGCACCTGCACCTTTTTGCGGATGGTTTCGCGGTAGGCGACGCGCGGCGTCTCCAGCTTGATCTCCACGCCGAACTTCTTCTTCAGCTTGGAGGCGAGAACGTCCAGATGCTGCTCGCCCATGCCGGAGACGATCATCTGGTGCGTCTCGGCGTTGGTCGCGAAACGGATGGTCGGGTCCTCCTCGGTCAGGCGGAGGATGCCCTGCGCCACCTTGTCCTCTTCTCCCTTGGCTTTGGGCAGAACCGCCATCGAGAGCGACGGCGAAGGGTAGACGACCGGCTCCAGTTTCACCCTGCGCTCCGGCGAGCAGAGCGTGTCTCCGGTTTTCGCGGAAAGCTTCGGCACCGCGCCGATGTCCCCCGCCGCAAGGTACGGCACGTCCTCCTGCTTCTTCCCGCGGACAAGGATCGTTTTGCCCACGCGCTCCGCCTGGCCGGTCGTCATGTTGACCAGCCCGGCGTCGGAGGAGATCCTGCCGGAAATCACCTTGAGGTACGACAGCTTGCCGACGAACGGGTCCGCGACGGTTTTAAAGACGACCGCCGCCGGCTGGGCGTTCTCATCCGCCGCCAGCTCGACCGGGTCCCCGTTTTCATCCGTCCCGGTTTCGCCGCTCTTTTCCGCGGCGCTGGGCGCCAGCCAGACAAGGCCGTTCAAAAGCTGGTCGATCCCGTTGAGCAGCACCGCGTCCCCGCAGAACACGGGGGAAACCGCCCCGGACTTGACCCCCTTGCTGATGCCGACGATAACTTCCTCCGGCGTGAAGCTCTCGCCGGAAAAGTATTTGTCGAACATGTCGTCGCCGGTTTCCGCAACGGCCTCGTAGATCGCCGTGCGCAGCCCCTCCAGGCGGCTGCCCATATCCGGCATCTTTACTTCCACCGCTTTCCCGTCATGGTATTCGTAAGCCTTGTACTCCAGCACGTTGACGTAGACGTTCGCCTTTCCGTTCTGGATGTACGGCACGACCACAGGGCAGACCGACGGGCCGAAATACGCTTTCAGGGTCTCGAACACCTTGTAGAAATCCGCGCTTTCGTCGCACAGGCCGTTGACGAAAAAGATTTTGGAAAGCCCTCGCGCGTCCGCGGCGGCGGCCGCCTTTTCGGTTCCGACCGCGATGCCGTCCTTGCCGGAAACGGCGACCAGCATGCAGTCGGCCGCGCGGACCGCCTCGCACAGCCCGCCCTCAAAGTCGAACAGGCCGGGCGCGTCCAGCAGATTGATTTTATCGTTCTTCCACTCGAGCGGAGCCACTGAAGTCAACACGGACGTTTTCCGCCTGATCTCCTCAGGATCGGAATCGCATACGGTATTTCCCTCACCAACCTTTCCCAAGCGGTCGGTGGCGCCGGAAAGATACAGCATCGCCTCGGCGATACTGGTTTTTCCCGCGCCGCCGTGCCCCGCAAGCGCAATGTTCAGAATATGCTTCGCCTCATATTGTTTCACTAATAGCAGCTCCTTTCAGGGGTTGAGAATCCAATTGAAAGCAACATCCAATTGACCAACCGAATTTATGATAATTATAGCGTGTTGCCATAAAAAATACAATGCCGGCGAAAGATTTTGTCTGCTTTGTAAAGCACTTTTCCGCGCCGGAATATTGATCGGAGCCGGATCGAAAAGGCCGTTCTCCGCGTAAAAAAGGGGGCCGCCCCTCCGAACGGGCGGCCCCCTGCGCGCTTTCGCGCTTTTTCCGGTCGTTTGAAGCTCCTGTTCCCTACAGTGTGACGGTAAGGCCGTCGTAGGCAAAAGAAACATCCGGGTATCTGCTTTCCAGGGCGGAATAATCGTCGAGCGATTTCCCCCAGGCCTCTTCGATATGTGTAATCACCAGCCGCTTTGCCCTGATTTTTTCCCTGATGCTCCGGGCATCCTCGAAGCTGTACAGTTCTTCCCGCAGCGGGTGGTCCTTCGCAATCTGTTTTCCGTTTTTAAGCGTGTCGCCTACGAAGGTGTTTCCAAGGATCAGCACATCCGCATCGTACAAAAGCGGCTCGTCGGGAAACGGCAGGCAGTCGCACGGGGCGTAAACCAGCTTTTTACGGTCCGATTCGATGACGAAAACCGTGACCGCCTTCTCCTTCGGCACCTTCACGAAAGAAATTTTGACACCGCCCTGTTCGAAACATCCGGCAATTTCCTGCTCGGCGATGAGATTCATGCTCTGATAGTAGCCAAAGAACGAGCCGTATTTGCTGGAAATGGCGTTGATATCCTTCATGACGTCGGGAGACGCGGCGATCCTCAATGGATTTTGCGGCTTGACGCCGTCGTAATAATCCAGCCACTCCAGCCGGAGCTGTTCTATCACGCGCATCCCGAGCGTATGGTCCGGGTCGCAGTGACTGTACGCAATCGTATTCACTTCTTTGATATCCGCATGATTCAGCGCCGCGCTGATGTCCTCCGGCGTATCGAACAGCAGGCCGATGTCCTCCAGATACAGGCTGCATCCGCATCTCGCGTAAGGAAATCCCTTTTCCCGCGCCTCCCTGCACACGGGGCACTGGCACAACGGCTTTGGAGTGCACACGCACCCGCCGGAACCGGTGACGACGAATTTCATTTTTTCACCGCTTTCAATATTTTCCCTTTTTTTCATTGAATTTTGGTAAATTGAGGATTATAATAGAAATTGTAGAGCACAATAAAAAGTGCAAAGCAGGGACAGGGTGCTCGAACACCCCGCCCCCTGCATATGGAACGAGGGTCCATACACAGCGGTGAAAACCGCGCATTTGCAGGTAACAGTATACCTCTTTTTCCCTTTTTTGTACAGAGGGGGGGAAAGGCGGGGGCGAAAAAATGACCTGCTTTTCACGCGCGCCGGTGTATGGAATGAGAATTTCCGTACCGGTGCTTTTTTGTGCCCTGCGAGCGGCTTTCCTGTTTCCGGGCCGGGGGCGGGGAGTGCAAAGCGAGCAGAACGCGTGAAAAGGAGTAATAAAATAAGCGCCGGTTTTCCGCTTCGCCGAAGCCCTTAACGGGGAACGGTCCGGCGAGAGGGGAACGGCGCGGACATGCCGGTGCGGTGGGCACAGTGTATGCAGAGAGGTCCTCTCGATTCCCCGGTCCATCCCATGGTCCGTCGTTTGGAAAAACAGGGCCGCAGACAAAGGGCCGCGCGAATGCCGACGCATCCGCGCGGCCTGATTTTATTCCCGCGGCAGATGCTTCCGGCAAGCCGACCCGGCCGGACGGTCCGGACACATAGTGTCTTTTCGCGCCTATGGCGGACACATAGTGTCTTTTCGCGCCTATGGCGTTCCCGACTTTAGCTTTCGGGAGTATTTAACCTCCGTCCCGCCCGTTTCACCGATTGCCGAAAGGCGGGCCGACCTGACCGGATGGTCCGGCGGTACGCTGCAATATGCGAAAGAAGGAAAACAGGATGGATTCGGAATCCTTTTATCAGCGGGTCTGCCGCATCGTGTCGGAAATCCCGGCGGGCAGGGTGATGACCTATGGGCAGGTTGCCTTTTACGCGGGGAAACCGCGCGCGGCGCGGCTGGTGGGGCATGCCCTGCACGCCGCCCCTCCGGGACTGCCCTGTCACCGGGTCGTCAGGCGGAGCGGCGAGCTCGCGCCGGAGCATGTGTTCGGCGGGCCTGAGTCACAGCGCGCCCTGCTGGAGCGGGAGGGCGTCGCGTTTCTGCCCGGCGGGCGCATCGACATGGAAAAGCATTTGTGGCGGGACTGAAAGTGTTTTGTGAAACGGCCGCCCGGAAAGATTCCGGACGGCCGTTTTATGATTCAAAACTTTCAGCGGTTCGCCGCCTGAACGGCCGTGATGGCCACCACGCCGACGATGTCCTCGGCCTTGCACCCGCGGGACAGGTCGTTGACCGGGCTGGCGATGCCCTGCAGGATCGGGCCGTAGGCGTCCGCCTTCGCGAGGCGCTCAACCATCTTGTAGCAGATGTTGCCGGCGTTCAGGTCCGGGAAAACAAGCACGTTCGCGTGGCCCGCGACCTTGCTGCCCGGCGCCTTCGACTGGCCGACGGAGGGAACCAGCGCGGCGTCCGCCTGCAGTTCGCCGTCCAGCATCAGGTCCGGGGCTTTTTCCTTGGCGAGCTTTGTCGCCTCCACGACCTTGTCGACCAGAGCGTCCTTGCCGCTGCCGTAGCTGGAGAACGAAAGCATCGCGACCTTCGGCTCCGCGCCGACCAGGGACTGGAACGACTTCGCGGAAGCGATGGCGATCTCGGAAAGCTCGTCCGCGTTCGGGTTGATGTTCAGGCCGCAGTCCGCGAAGATGAACGTGCCGTTTTCGCCGTATTCGCAGTTCGGCACGTTGATGAGAAAGAAGCCGGAGACCATCTTCGCGTCCTTCGCCGTGCGGATGATCTGCAGCGCCGGGCGGAGCGTGTTCGCGGTGGAGTGGCACGCGCCGGAGACCATGCCGTCCGCGACGCCCTTTTTGACCAGCATCACGCCGAAATAGGTCGCGTCCTCCATCGTTTCGGAGGCTTTTTCCGGGGTCATGCCCTTGGCCTTGCGCATCTCGTAAAACGTGTTGGCGTAATCGTCGTGCAGATCGGTGTTTTTCGGGTCGATGATCTTCGCGCCCGAAAGGTCCAGGCCGTCCGCGGCCCTTTTGACCTCCTGTTCGTTTCCGAGCAGGATCACGTTCGCGATTTTGCGCCGGATGACCTCTGCGGCCGCCGCGACGACGCGCGGGTCGGTCCCTTCCGCAAGGACGATCGTCTTTTTATCGCTGATTGCTTTTTCAATCATTTTGTCCATAAAACTCATAATTGCTGACATCCTCTTTTCATCAGGTATAAATGTAACGTCCCATGGAGGGACACATACTAATTGTTATTATACCTCCGTTGCGTGAGGAAAAAAAGGAAAGTTATCTTTTTAACAGGCAGAAGTAAATATTCCTTGACAATTTAAATTGACATTATATAATTATTATAAGCAATAATAAAATAAAAGGAGAGATAAATAATGAAAAGGATAAAAAAAATAGCAGTATGTTTTTTAATTTCTTTGCTTGTCTTTTCTCAGATGGCAGGTATGACGACACCAGCATCGGCTCATACAGTTGTACCCAAGACAAGTGCAAGCCAGTTGTTTAATTATTCGCCCTACCATGTTGTTAAGGCTTTGATCAATCGCTTTGAAGAACATACGAAAAACAAAAGAAAAAGTACTTATGACAAACATACAAAACCCAGACCGGGTAGAAACTCAGAAAAGAAGAAACAGAAAAGCAATTGGAAACCGAGATGGATGTGATTTATGAAATATAAAATAGAAGAAACCAAAGAAAAGCTGAAAACTGCGGCAGACAGAAAAGACCTGGTGGAATTGTATACGCGCAGCGAGGATTCCTTTTCCGCCGGCATCGTCGTAGCACTGGATCAGGAAGGATTCGTTCTGAGGGAAATGGACAGCCAGGGCAGATGGTGCGGCTATTGCTTTTTTAGACTGGGGGCGGTTCGGAATGTTGAAACGGCTACGGATTATCTGAAAAAATTAGAGTGCTATCTTGACTATTGGGAAGGCAGGGGATTGTCCCAAAGCGACGCTCCGAAGCAGGAACCGCCGTTCGATCCCGAACGGAATACGCTGATTGACTTGCTGACCGGGCAATGCCTGAAAAAGCATATCATTACCGTGGGGTACTGCGAAGAGGAGAATTTGGATACCGGATATGTTTTGGCATTGACGGATCGGCTGCTTTCTCTGAAAACAGTCGACGTTTCCAGCGGCGGCTTTCTGGATGCCATAAGAAAACCGCTCGACGAAATTTCCATGATCGAGTTCGAAAGTATTGATAATATCTTGCTGGAATTTGCAAACCGAAAGCTCTTTTCAAATAAATAATTTTATGAGGCCCCGCAGCCGTCCGCGGGGCCTTTTTGCCTAAAACTTCAGGGAATGGAAACAAAAATTGATTCGGATTTTATATTGATAAAAGATATACAATCAATTATAATGAGAAGCATATGCAAGTCCTGCGAGGAAAGATTTTCAGGGGATGCAGAACCGAAAGGAGCACCGATATGAATTATTCCGCAGAAGTGGAAAAGATGTGTGTGGTAACCAAAGGGCCGAAGCACGGCCCCGCGCCCATCCCGGAGGAAGGGAAATGGGTCAAGGCGTATGAGATCAAAGACCTGTCCGGCCTGACGCACGGCGTGGGCTGGTGCGCGCCGCAGCAGGGCGCCTGCAAGCTGACGCTGAATGTGAAGGACGGCATTGTGCAGGAGGCTCTGGTGGAAACCATCGGCTGCTCCGGCATGACGCATTCCGCCGCGATGGCCGCGGAGATCCTGCCCGGCAAGACCCTGCTCGAATGCCTGAACACCGACCTCGTGTGCGACGCGATCAACGTCGCGATGCGCGAGCTGTTCAAGCAGCTTGCCTACGGCCGCAGCCAGACGGCGTTTTCCGAGGACGGCCTGCCCGTCGGCGCGGGGCTTGAAGACCTGGGGAAGGGTCTGCGCTCGCAGGTCGGCACCATGTACGGCACGCTTCCGAAGGGCGTGCGCTACCTGGAAATGACGGAGGGCTATGTGACCAGGCTCGCCCTGGACGAGAACAGCGAGGTCATCGGCTACCAGTTTGTCCGCCTCGGCAAAATGATGGAAGACATCCGCCACGGAGTCAGCCCGGACGAAGCCTATAAAAAGAATATCGGCCAGTACGGACGCTTCGACGGCGCGGTGAAATACATAGATCCGCGCGAAGAATGAGACCAGTGAGGAGGACAAACGAAATGGCTAACGAGGTAAAATTCGAGAACAAAGAGAGAAGAATGGCCAAAATCGAGAAGTGTCTTGCCGAGTACGGGATTGCCGGTCTCGAGGAAGCGCGCGATCTTTGCCTGTCGAAGGGAATCGACGTGGAGAAAATCGTCAAGGGCGTTCAGCAGATCGCGTTCGACAACGCGGTTTGGGCCTATACGCTCGGCTGCGCCATCGGCCTGAAAACCGGCGTGAAAAGCGCCGCGGAGGCCGCCGAAAAGATCGGCGTCGGGCTGGAGTCGTTCACGGTTCCCGGCTCCGTCGCGGAACAGCGCAAAGTCGGCCTCGGCCACGGCAATCTGGGCGCGATGCTTCTGCGCGACGAGACGAAGTGCTTCTGCTTCCTCGCCGGGCACGAATCCTTCGCGGCGGCGGAAGGCGCGATCGGCATCGCCCGTTCCGCGAACTCCGCCCGCAAAGAGCCGCTGCGCGTCATCCTGAACGGCCTCGGTAAGGACGCGGCGTACATCATTTCCCGCATCAACGGCTTTACCTATGTGAAGACGCAGTTCGACTACTTCAGCGACAAGCTCACCGTGGTGGAAACGCGCGCGTTCTCCGACGGCGAACGGGCGGATGTGAAATGCTACGGCGCGGACGACGTGCGCGAGGGCGTCGCGATCATGCAATTGGAGGGCGTGGACGTCTCGATCACCGGCAATTCCACCAACCCGGTCCGCTTCCAGCACCTGGTCGCGGGCACCTATAAAAAATGGGCTTTGGAAAACGGCAAAAAATATTTCTCGGTCGCTTCCGGCGGCGGCACGGGCCGCACGCTGCATCCGGACAACATGGGCGCGGGCCCCGCTTCCTACGGCCTGACCGACTCGCTCGGCCGCCTGCACGGCGACGCCCAGTTCGCTGGTTCCTCCTCCGTGCCGGCCCACGTGGAGATGATGGGCCTGATCGGCATGGGCAACAACCCGATGGTCGGCGCAACGGTCGCCTGCGCGGTCGCCGTCTACCAGGCGGCAGACTGAGTCTGCACGCACGCGCCTACGGCGGTCTCGGCCGCAACGACATGAACTTCCGGGAACATCGTCCGTCTTTGGCCCGCTCCACTTTAGCCCGGAGAAGATTTCGGCGGGACAGGACGGGGGAAACTCCCGGCAGCGTGACGCTGCTGTCGCCGTTCGGCGCTTTTGCCGTACCGTAGAAAAAGCGTCCCAGTGCGAGAGGTTCAGCTAAACAGGCCGCGCGATCACAGTCGTGGCTGCCGTAGGCAAGTGAGGCGTCTTGCGCCCGCCGCGGAGCGAGTTGCATCGGTAGGGGCCCCCGGTTCGCGGAGCGGCATACAGTTCCGGCACGGCGGGTGCAAAGGCCCGTTTGGCCCGGAGGAAATTTTGGCGGGACGGTTCAAAGCCGCTCCCGCTAATTTTATATTTTTTGGATTCAGGTTAAAGTTTGCGCGAAGGTTCCCCGCTTCAGTTTACAGGTTCCTGCCGCCAATGCGCGCAAGGCGGAAACCTGGAGCTGGAAACTCCCGCTCATCTTTTGAGAGGTGAAAAGAAAATGGATCAGGCAATGGAATATTTAACGAAGGACCCGGTTCTGCACGCGGACATGCTCGGGTGCGTCCGGCGCGGCAGCGCGCGCGTCCTGGCGGCTTCCGGCTCCGGGGTCCTTCTCTATGACCGGGACAGCGGAACGCACATGCTCAGCGCGGAGGATGGGGAAACGGCCCGGCGGATGCTCTCGGGACTGGGCGCTTCGGAACTGTTCGTGGCGCATCAGGAATGCTGCGCCGCGGCGGCGGAGGAAAAATTCGGCCTGTGCCACCGCATGCCGGTCTGCAACGCCGCATATCTTCAAAAGGAGCCGATTCAGGAAAGCGCAAGTCCCGCCCTGATCCGGCGGCTGGACGAAGGCTTTCTGCCCTTTGTCAGGGAGCATTATCAGAATGTTTCCGAAGACGGATATCTTCTCGGCCGGCTGAGGGCCGGCGTGATGTTCGGCGCGTTTGTGGAGGGCGAACCCGCGGGCTTTATCGGGATGCATGAAGAGGGCTCGATGGGGCTGCTGGAGGTTTTGCCCCGCTTCCGGCGGCGGGGGATCGCCGTGATGCTGGAGACGTTTCTGGCCAACCGCCTGCTGAAGGGCGGGGCGGTTCCCTACGCGCAGATCAAGGCGGGAAACGAGGTTTCCGTCGCGCTGCACCGCAGGCTGGGCTTTCGCATGTCGGATTATTCCATCTGCTGGCTGATGCGGTAGAGGACAAAAAAATTACAAAAAGTAAACAGGGAATAACACTTTTGTCATTCCCGAATTTTCCTCTTTTACGGACGGCGCGATTGGAGTATAATAGAAAAAGATCGTGACGGTGAACGCAAGGCAGGAAAGGAAACGGTTCGCGTATGCAGCCTATCAGTGAAAAAGTATTGCGCCGGAGAAGAAGACGCAGAAAGCTTTTTCTGTGGCGGGCCGCCGTATGTCTGTGCTTTCTTTCCCTGCTGGTCGCGGCGGCGGAGGGAACCACCGCGGTGATAAAGGACTTTGCGGGTTCCGGCCGTCCTGCTTCGGCGGTGCCGGGCGCTTCTTCCGCTCCGCCGCCCGCTTCTTCCCGCGCCCTGCCCTCTTCTTCCGCATTCCCCGCATCGTCGCAGCCGGCCCCGTCTTCAAAAGCGCCTGACGATCCGCCGTCCGCGGCGGAGGCGCCCTCTTCGGGAACCGGGCTGCCCGTTTCGGCCCCGGCACCGGAGGGCTGGTTTTCGGACGCGCTGTTCATCGGCGACAGCCGCACGGAGGGCCTGAGAAACTATGACGGACTTCCGGGCGCGACGTACTACGCCGTCAAGGGCCTGATGGTCAACACGGTCTACACCAAAGATGAAATCGAAGAAAAAGGAAAAAAAGAGACCGTGATGCAGGCGCAGGCGAAGCATCCGTTCGGCAAAATCTATATTATGCTCGGCGTCAACGAGCTTGGCTGGTCCAGCATGCAGACGTTTGTCTCCGACTATAAAAAAATGGTGGCGGACCTGAAAAAAGACCATCCGAAGGCGCGGATCTATCTCCAGGCGATCTTTCCGGTATCCGCGCGGAAATCGGCGGAAAGTTCCATCTATAATAACAATAAAATCGTCTCTTACAATCAGGCGATTCAAAAGATCGCGAAACAGGAAAACGTCGTCTTTCTGGATGCGGCACAGGCGATCTCAGCCGGCGGCGTCCTGCCGGAGGAAGCCTCGATGGACGGAGTCCATTTGAATTCCGAGTACTGTGCCAAATGGTGCGATTATCTGAAAACGCATACGGAGTGAATACGGGGGAACGGGAATGAAAAAGAGAATTCTCTGCGCTGCGGCGGCGCTGCTGCTGTTGCTGCCGGGCTGCCACGGCGGCGGAAGCACAAAGGCGGCGGATGTGCAGAAAGTGGCGGAAGAACTGATTTCCTCCGTCAAGTTCAAGGATCAGATGTCCGAACTGAATCAGGACATGGCAGTCAAGCTCTACGGGATCGATTCCGGCGACTTGGTCAAGGCCGCCGTTTACGAAAGCACGGGTGCGACGGCGGAGGAAGTCGCCGCGTTCGAGGCGAAGGACGAGCAGGCGGCCGGCCGGGTCAAGGAGAAGGCGGAGCAGCGCATCGAGGATCAGAAGGCGGGCTTTCAGGACTATCAGCCCGCCGAGATGGCGAAGCTGAAGGAACCGGTGCTGGAAGAAAAGGGAAAATATGTGATTCTGTGCGTTTCAGATGAAAACGAAACCGCGAAGAAGACGATCGACGGTTTCTTTTCGTGATGCCCCGGCGGATCTTGCTCTCCGGCTGATTTACTGGAAAGAAAAGATTTTTGATACAGAAAGCCTCCTTTTGTTTGCTCCATGCAGGATAGACCTGCTGCATGGAAAACAAAAGGAGGCTTTGTTTTAAACGCCATACGGAATGAATTCGGGCCGTTCAGGACCGTCCGTGAAAGCATCCGCACCGGGCAAAAGCTCAGTCGAAGCATTGGCCCTTTGAATAATAGGCCGCTCTATGAGCCCATCGGTCCGTGCAGACTTTATATCTGCTGACATAAACAATTCTTTCATTCTCCGTGTAGTTGACGCGTTTGATGTCAAGAATCGGATATCCGTTCGGAATCTCCATTTCCTTTGCAATCCGGCTGTCTGCAACGGAGGCGCGGATTTCTTCTTCCGCTTTGTATAAAGAAATTTGAAAGTCTGCTTCCAGAACTTCGCTGATGAGAAAAAAGTCTGTTGCACGCTTGAATTTCTCTATGTTGAAAGAATCTTTCAGATAGTTGTCTATTAAAAAAATAGGGGCGTTTTTAAAATAGCGCAGACGATGGATGTGGATGACCTGTTGATCGCCGTCCAGCGCAAAAGTCCGCCGGATATCATCGTCCGGCTTCTCAAGCCGAATGTAGAGCACTTTGCTGCTGATGAAGTCGAAATCACGTTCCATGTCGGAGGCAAAACCGCTTGAAAACAGCCAGTGGCTCTGTTTCTTTCTGTCGCAGACAAAGGTTCCCCGCCCCTGGCGCCGGTCCAAAAACGCCTCGTGTTCAAGCATGGAAAGCGCCTGTCTGACGGGGGCGCGGCTTGTGCGATAAAGCTTTTCAAGCTCCGCTTCAGCGGGCAGCTGATCTCCCGGCTTCAGTTTTCCCTGGAGAATCTGGTCTTTGATGTCCTGATAAATGCAATGATAAAGAGAATTTGTCTTCATATCTATTCCCAAGCGCGAGACGACCTCTGGGGTGTAATCTGCTCAGGTCCCCTCCCTCTTTACAACGGATTGTTTATATATTTATAGTATTTATATTCTATAATATCTTAATAATTGCATTTTGTCAAGATTCAGTCCGACCGTAAGGCTGATCTGATGGTTTTCCCTTAAACAAAGTAAGTTTCTTATGCCTGCGGAAAAATCTTTCCGGCTCGGTTTAAAAAAACGTCGTTTTATCTGCCGGTCATGATGCGCAGGATCACCTGGTCCGTCTCACGCATGCCGTCCCTTCCAACCCGGCCGACATTCCGAATGGTATTTTCCACGTTATTTGCTACGATTCCATCTCCGTTAACAAACTGTTTCTCGTTTCGATACATCTCGAATCCCAGCAATCCTGCTTCCACCGCAGTGGAAATCTTGGCGGCGCAGGAGGATTTGGCTCCGTCGCAGATGATTCCGGAAACAATCGCCAGGGCGTTGACCAGAGTGTGTGCGACGGCATCGTAGTCACCGGTTTCCAGCCATGCGATGGCTGCGCCGGCTCCGCAGCCGGCGCTTACGGCTCCGCAGAAAGCACTGAGCCGCCCGATGCTGCTTTTCTGGTGGATGGTAATCAGATTGCTGACCACCAAAGCGCGCAGAGTTTCCTCGTGCGTATGGCTCTTGTTTTCCGCGTAGACAATAACGGGCACCGAAGCGGCAATGCCCTGATTCCCGCTGCCCGAACAGATGACGACCGGCATTTCGCATCCGCTCATGCGGGCGTCGGAACCGGCGGCAGCGGCGGCGCGGCAGCGGATGTTCAGGCTGTCGTCCCTGGATTGGAGTAATACCCGGCCGATACAGGCTCCCCAGTTATGGGTCAGCCCTTCCTTGGAGATGGCCATATTGTAACGTATCTGCTCTTCCAAAATGTCCCGCACGCAGTCCAGTTCCACGGTGGCGGCGTAATCCAGAATCTTTTTTACATTGAGGCAGGAGCGATCCGTCAAACCGCTGTCCGTGTCCTTGTCCTGAAGCTCGTCTTTTTTTAAGATGGCACCGTCTTTTTCTACCAGCACGATATTGGTATGATAATCCACAATGCGCAAACGAACGTAGCCGGAACCCTTGAACAAAGTCAGGCCGATGTCGAATGTGGGGCCGGATTTCGTAGCCTTCACATCAATGGGACAGCCTTGCAGAAAAGCCGCGATCCGTTCCTTCTGCTCCGCCGTTACGCGGGAAAGCACCTGCAGCTGCCGCGTTTCATCTCCCGCGACGATACCGGCCGCCACCGCGGCCCCGATCCCTTTGAGTCCGCCGGTATTTGGCACGATGACGCTTTTTACGTTTTTAATGATGTTGCCACTGACCAGCACTTCCACGCGGTCCGGCAATCCACCCAGGACGGAGCGGGCTTTTGCCGCGCCGTAGGCAAGAGCGATCGGCTCCGTGCAGCCCATAGCCGGCACCAATTCCTCGTGAAGAATCTGCGTGTAGGCCTGATAACAAGGATCTGTCTTCTCCATTCTCATTCTCCATCTTTAAGTTGCGCCGCAAAGACACGGCGCTTCATTTTTCGCGCTCTTCCTGGCCGTTCAATTCAACCCGGATGACGCAGCAGTCGTCGCCGTCCATCGTATTCCGGTCATGGAAGCATTTATAACCCTTCCCGTACGCCTTGTATTTTTCCTGATCGATCTGACAGTACCTTTTGCCCAGACGGACGCCGTCGGGACCTAATTTTTTCCACGCCTCCGCCATGGGGCAATAGGTAATTTTGCTGATTTTTCCCTCCGGCTTATCGGCGGGCATCTCCATGGGAACAAATTTCCATCCCATTGAGGGAAGGTCTTTTCCATACTTAAAGTTTTTCAGCGTTGGCTTGAGGCCCTGCTGTTTAAGGTTCTCCATTACGGATTCGGCCGCAAGCTGTCCGTATTTCTCAATGGCGCTGCGGATCAGCGTTTCCGCCGTCTCCTTGGGCAGCGCATCCTCCAGCGTTTTTGCAAATGCATAATGAAGGAAAGCCAGCCTTTCCGCCATGATCAGAACATTCTCCACGGCCTTTTCCCCGGACACCTGTTCTTCGACCATAATTTCATCTTCCTTAAATTCAATCTATCGTTTTTCCTCATGACCGGACAGCTTGTCGAAAAGCACGCATAAGCTGCGGACGGCTTTCTGAAAATCGCTGATGTAAAAATGCTCGTTGGGAGAATGGGAGCCGTTCTCCGGGCGCCCCCACCCCAAAATCAGCATGGACGGGATTTTCAGTGTGTTTTTAATTTCGCTGATGATATGAATGGTACCGCCCGAACGAATAAAGGCGGGGGCAACACCGAAACCCTCTTCGATGGATTCCGCCGCCAGGCGGACGTTGGGATCGTCGATCTCCGCAAGGACGGGCATGGCTCCGAACAGGTAGCGGACATCGGCTTTTACGCCTGCGGGCAGATGACCGGCGACAAAATCCTTGAAACATTGAAAAATAAGATCAGGCTGCTGGTCCGGCACCAGCCTGGCGCTGATTTTGGCGGAGGCCCGGGCCGGTATCACGGTTTTGGAACCCTCCCCGGTAAAGCCGCTCCACATCCCGTTGATATCCAGTGTAGGCCGGATGCTTTTTCGTTCCATTGCCGAATAGCCGCGTTCGCCGGACAGTTTTGTCATTCCAAGGCTTTTCGCAACGGCCGCCTCGTCATAATTCAGCTGTTCCATCGCGCGCCGCTCCTGCTCGGCGACCGGACGGACGTCCTCGTAAAAGCCGGGAACAAGGATTTTTCCGCTGCCGCTGTCCTTCAGTTTTGCCAGAAGATCCGACAGAACTTCGGCGGCATTCAGGGCGATTCCGCCAAACAGCCCGGAGTGCAGGTCCTTCGCCATGGTCTGAAGCGTGATTTCAAAGGATACAATTCCGCGGAATCCACAGGTGACCGCGGGGATATCTTTCGAGAGCATCGAACTGTCTGAAACGAGAAAAATATCACTGTGAAGCTGGTCTTTTTTTTGATTGAGAAAATGCATCAGGCTTTTGCTGCCGATCTCCTCTTCTCCTTCCGCCAGAACGATAAGGTTCAGCGGAATGACACCGCGGATGCGTTTGTATGTCTCCAATGCTTTCAGGTAGGTGTAGAATTGCCCCTTGTCATCGTTGGCCCCTCTCGCGTAAATGGCGCCGTCCCGGAGAGTCGGCTCAAAGGGCGGGCTTTTCCATTCGTCGAGAGGATCCTCCGGCTGCACGTCGTAATGGCCGTAGATCAGAAGGGTCGGCGCCGACCGGCTGTACTCTTGTCTTGCCATCACAATCGGGCTGCCGCCGGCGAAGTGAATGCCGCCGCGGAAATCAAGCGCGCGCAGCTTTTCCAGTATCCACTCGGCGGACTCTTCCATTGCGCGGCCTCTGCCGGAATCCGAGCTTACTCCCGGAATGCGCAGAAAATCACAGAGTTCTTCCACATAGCGGCCGGAACAGCGGTCAATATCTTCAAAAAATTCCGTGTGATTCGTTTTGTCCATTTGTCGTACCTCATACGTTTCAGCAGCAATGAATATGGTTGGCTGAGAAGGAAAAGGGGAGTGATTCCGTCAAACCACTCCTCCCGTTCCGCTCCGACAGAGCCTATTTGCCCTGAAGATATTTGTTGGCCCAGCCGTAATGGCCGATCAGCTTATCAAGCGTCCAGTACTCCTGGGAGTTGTAGCAGAAAGCGAAGGGCTTGAACTTTTCAATCATGACCTTATCCTTGTCGTCCAGAATCTCTTCGTCGATATGGGTGGCGACAACTTCGGCGAGAAAAATATCATGCGAGCCGAGCGCGACGACATGTCTGACGATACACTCCATATTGACGGGGCATTCTTTAATCATGGGCGCTTTGACGATGGAGGAAGGCTGCGGGGTCAGCTGGGCAAGTTCCCATTTGTTGACGTTCCTGGCGCTGCGTATTCCGCAGATATCGGTTTCTTTCGCCAGGTTTTCCCCGGGAATATTGACCACAAATTCACCGGTTTCCTTCAGCATGGGGTAGGAATAACGGGAGTCTCGGACGGAAATGGACACCATGGGAGGGTTGGCGTTGATGATGCCGCCGTAGGAGATCGTAATGATATTGGCTTCGCCTGCTTTGTTCGCACAGGTTACCATGAACGCGGGAATGGGAGAAACAGCCGTGGCTGCGCCGATATTTTTCTTTGCCATAAGGATACCCCTTTCAAAATCAGATTCAATTTCTGCCGGTATTCAGTCGGGTCTGCTTACTTGCAGGGTTCGCCGTTTACGACCCAGACGCGGGACTTGGAATCCCAGATAGCGATGCCCCCCATCAGGCCCCAGCAGGTCTCCGGAATGTGGATGAAAGTGATGTAAAGCCGCAGGGGATCGATTCCGAACTCCTCCTGCATAATCTTGGTCATGGCGGCGCATACATCGTTGTTGGTTTTGTGGTCGATGCCGTTCATGCTGCGAACGTCGATAAATCCGAATGGCTCATTGGAATTTCCCATCGCGCCGTCTACTTTTTGAAGGGTGACCATCACCGCTTCTTCGTTTTTGTGCGCAACCTCAACCATTACCTTGTTGAATTTGCGAAGTACGGCCTCCTTTGTGCTTTCGGAATAGTCGACATTTGTCTGAATGAATACACCTGGCATACTCATTTCCTCCTAATTATAAATTTTTATGTAGTTTTTAATTGGTTTCAAGTACCGCTTCCTGTTTCGGCTTGGTGAGCAGGCTCACCACAATCAAAGCGGCGACCGAAACGGGAATGGCGATCAGGGAAGAATCCAGCCCGTTCCCAATCGTGTTTTTCAGGAATAGCTCCCAGACGAGGGCGCAGGTGCCGCCCAGCGCAATGGAAGTGACGGCGCCGGCGGGCGTCGCGCGCTTCCAGAGCAGTGCGGCGACCAGGGACGGGGAGATGGCGGCGGCGTAAACGGTATAAGCGTACATAATAATGCTGAGAATGTCCGTAAACTTTGCGATCAGCAGATAGGCCACAAGACCGATCAGGACCACGACCAGCCTCAGGCGGATCATATTCTGCCTGTCCGTCTTCGGCTTCTTAATAAAGTAAGGGACAAGCACGTCGGCGTCCAAGGTCGTCGCGGAGGAAAGCAGATAAGAATCTCCGGTCGTCATCAGGAACGCCACGCAGGCTGAAAGCAGCAGGCCGCCGACGCCGAAGGGCAGCAGATTCATCGCGACCATCATCAGAGCCGTGTCCGGCTTGATGTCCTTCAGGTAAGGAATCGCGTAGGATTCGATCAAAACGACACAAGTACCGAGAATCAGGCAGCCGATGATCATCAGGCCGGCGGATTTCTTTGCGGTTTTTCTGTCCTTGGAAGCCGCAAAACGGATGAACAGATTCTGGTCGCCCATTGCCAGGACACTGGTGGCGATGAGAACGCCCCACGAGCTTGCAGCATTGTTCTGAGCGCCGGCCAGGGTGAAATAGCTGTCGGGGATCTGGGCGGTGAGACCGGCAAAGCCGCCGCTTTTCATCAGCAGGCAGGGGATCGCCAGCATGAAGGACAAGAAAATGAAAAAGGCGCTGATCGAATCGGTGTAGGCGACGGAGGTAAGGCCTCCGGACACGCAGAGGATCACGATGACGACAGCCGCGATCGCCGTGCCGACGGGGACGGGAATGCCGGTCGTGATATTCAGAATATAACCGGCGCCTTTGAATTGATAGGAAGCGGTGCCGATGTAGGAGAGAACAATAAAGACAGCCGCCAGAATGCCCGCCACTTTATTGTACCGCTTGGTGAACAGCCCGGCGACGGACGTTTCCTCCGTGGCCCTGATTCTGCCCGCCAGAAAGAACACGACGATGAGACCGATGGGAGTCGCGTACTGATAGATCAGTCCTGGGATGATGCCGCGGGAATACACGATATTAGCGCACCCGGTAATACTTCCTCCGCCAAACCAGGTGGCGATCAGGGTGCCGAGAACGATGACAAGGGGCAGGCTTTTGCCGGCGTTTGCGAAGTCCTTGCTTTCTTTCACCTTTTTCTTCGTGATGTAAAGTCCATAAATAACAACCACCGCAAGGTAAGCAAAGATGAACCATAAATAGCGCAATTTTATCCCTCCAACTTAACTTCGATACATCACATCATTCACACCAGTGACAGTCCTTTTCTTTTATGTTTCCGTTGTCTCGAGAAATTATAGCAAGCGACGTTCCGCCGTTCGCAAAGGCCCTGCCTGCGTTTCGCAGTACGCCGGACTGCGGTCACCGCTCTGTACGGCAGCGGCGGAATCCAGGACAACCACACCTCCCTTTAAAAATTTTACGGGGCGACTTGTTCAACAAAAACCGGTCAATGGGTAAACATGTGTGACAGGCTGCAGATAAAGTGCATATCATTATTGTTGTCATAATGTATATGTCTTTATAAAGACTGTTGACAATATAACCTAATTTTTTCACGTTGTCAAGACAATTTTTATACTTCCGTTAAATATCAGGATTTGAACGGCTCTGAGTTTGCATTATCGTGTTTATTCCAGTATTCTTGAATCAGCGCGACCAGTCCGCGCATTTGCGGAGTGACCCACTTGTTTTTATGATAGAAGACATGGACGTAAAAGGGCAGCGAAAAATCTTTTACAGGCAGAATGGAAAGGTTACTTTGCAGAAACGGCGATTGGAGCAGATACTCCGGAAGAAAGGAAATCCCCAACCCCTGCTGCACCAGATTTGCAATAATCTGCGAACTTCCCGTTTGTATGCTGTAAATGATGTTTTTATGGCAGCGAGCGGCAATCCGGTTCAGCTCCTGCTGTAAAAACGTATTTTCTCCGGTGAGGATCATGGGGTAATCAAAAACCGCTTCCAGCGCAACGGAGCGACCGTTGGCAAGGGGATGGCCGGGCGAGGAGAAAAACACCGCGTTTTCCTGATGACTCGCAGCGCAGACACAGTCGCCGGCGCCGGTGTTTTCCCCCATTGTCATGATGATGTCCACTTCATTGTGGCGGAGCAGATCCACCAACTGCGCCGTAACGGCGGGAATGATCTTGACGGATACTTTGGGAAAACGGGCACAGTACTCTTTGATAATGTTTAAAAGGAGCGAATTGATGATGGATTCCACAATGCCGATCCGGAGCGTCCCCCTGAGCAAACGGGTGTCATCGTTTCCCAAATTTTGAATTTGAGCTTCAATCTTCAGAATTTCCTTGGCATACGCTTTCATTTGCTGCCCATAAGGCGTTAGTATGACGCGCTTTCCGATCCGCTCAAACAAAGGGAACCCCACTTCCCTCTCCAACTGCTGTATCTGCATCGTTACCGTAGACTGCGCATACCCCAGCTCGTCCGCCGCCTTTGTAAAACTTTCCAGTTCTGCGATGCGCAGAAAACTGTGCAGAAACCGAAATTCCATAAGCTCCATCTCCCATCGGAAAAATTGAACGATACAATTAAATCTATCAATTTTACATTAGGATGTCAATAGTTTATAATAACACATATGAATATACGAATATATTAAAGTCAAAGCAAGCCAATCACAGAGAAAAAGGACGGGATCGTTTTGAAAATCATCACGGTAAACAAGGCATGGTGTAAAAAGTGCGGAATCTGTATCGCGTTCTGCCCCAAACAGGTTCTGGAAAAAGACGGGGATGGATATCCGGAGCCAACCCGTTCGGAAGAATGCATCGGCTGCAGGCTTTGTGAAATGCGCTGCCCGGATTTTGCGATGGCAGTAAAGATGGAGGGTTGAACAATGGGAAAGCTCAGATTCATGCAGGGAAACGAGGCCATGACAGAGGGAGCCATCGCCGCCGGAGCAAGGTTTTACGCGGGATATCCCATCACGCCTTCGACCGAGGTCGCAGAAACATCCGCTGCGCGCCTGCCCCGGGCCGGAGGCCTGTACATTCAGATGGAGGACGAGCTCGGCAGCATGGCGGCGCTGATCGGCGCCGTTTGCGCGGGGAAAAAGGCTTATACGGCCACCAGCGGTCCGGGCCTGTCCCTGATGTCCGAAAATCTCGGCGTCGCCGTGATGGGAGAAATCCCCTGCGTCGTCATCGATGTTCAGCGGTCCGGACCCAGCACGGGCATGGCGACGAAGCCCGCTCAGGGAGACGTCATGCAGGCGAGGTGGGGAACGCACGGTGACCATTCCGTGATTGCGCTTGCGCCTTCCTCCGTACAGGACTGCTTCGACCTTATGATTACGGCGTTCAATTATGCGGAGACCTACAGAACGCCGGTCATTTTCCTGGCGGACGAAATCATCGGGCACTTGAAGGAGCGGGTAATGCTCCGGGATCCGGACGAAATCCGGGTTGTTGAACGCACCGGCCCCGCCTGCGCTCCGGAGAAGTACCTCCCGTACGACCATTCTAACGGGCTGGCTCCTCTGGCATCCTACGGCGGCAAATATGTCTTTAAGGTGAACGGCAGCATGCACGACGAAGCGGGGCGCCCATGCACCAGCCCCCGGAACGCGGACCGCGTCATCCGCCACCTGAGCGAGAAGATCGAGAGCCATGCGGAGGAGCTGACCATCACGAGGGAGTTTCGTATGGATGACGCCGAGTATGTGGTCGTCGCCTACGGAGGCACGGTCCGCGCCGCGCTTTCCGCAATGGAGAAAGCCCGCGCGCGGGGAATCCGTGCGGGTGTCCTGCAATTGGTCACGGTATGGCCGGCTGCGGAAAAGGAAATCGGGAGCGCCATGCTCCGGGCAAAGGCGGTCATTGTGCCGGAGCTGAATCTGGGGCAGTACATCGACGTGATACGCCTGCGGAACAGCCGCGGTATCCCCGTGGTCGGCGTGAATCGCGTGGATGGCCGCCCGATCGAGCCGGCGGACATTACAGCAAAAATAGAGGAGGTCTCAGAATCATGCTGCAGGACTATTTGCTGAAAGAAAAAATGCCCCATTTCTGGTGTTCCGGCTGCGGAAACGGGATTGTTCTCCAGTCCCTTCTGCGAAACGTTGACAAGCAGAAGTGGAGCAGGGAAAACACGGTCGTTGTCACCGGAATCGGCTGCTGGGGCAAAGCGGACGATTATGTAAGGACCAACACGTTTCACGGCACTCACGGCCGTGCGCTGGCCTTTGCCACCGGGATCAAGCTGGCGAACCCCGGCCTGAATGTGATCGCCCTGATGGGGGACGGAGACGGCATCACCATCGGCGGCAACCATTTGATCCATGCAGCGCGGCGGAATGCCGACGTGACCGCCATCATGGTAAACAACCTCAATTATGGAATGACCGGAGGCCAGTATTCCGGTACGACACCCAAACACGCGATTACGAAAACTTCCCCGTACGGGCACGTGGAAAAAGGCTTTGACGTGTGCGGGGTCGTCAGGGCGGCGGGGGCCCCCTTTGTGGCCCGCGGCACGGTTTTCGATGTGGTTCAGCTCAATCGGCTGGTAGAGCTGGCGCTGCTTCACCGGGGATTCTCGTTTGTCGAGGTGATCTCTCCCTGCCCGACGCATTTCGGCCGGTCCAACAGAATGCCTTCCGCTCCGGCCATGATGCAGTGGATCAAGGACCGCACGGTGCCAGCCGCCAAAGCACAGGCCATGTCCCGGGAGGATCTCTGCGGAAAATTCGTCACGGGCGTCTTTGAGGACCGCGAACAGGAAGATTACAGCACCGCCTATCAGCGCGTGATCGACGGTCTGAAGGGGGAAAAATAATGGGGAAACAAACTGAGATCACGATCAGCGGCGTCGGCGGACAGGGAATGATTCTCTGCGGCACGCTGATTGCCGAAACCGCCGTCCTGCAGGAACAGAAAATGGCGACGCTCACTTCGGATTACGGAGTGGAAACACGCGGCACCTTTTCCAAATCGGATGTCATTATCAGCGATCGGGAGATCTTTTTTCCGGACGTCACGGAACCCGACCTGGTCGTCTGCCTGGCCCAGGTTGCTTATGAACGCTATTCCGGCAAGATCGGCGAAAAAGCAATCCTTCTCTATGATTCCGACAGCATTGTGCCCCACCCGGAGCAGGCCGCCCGGGAAAGGGGGATCGCTGTTTCCTCCCTCGCGAGGGAAACGGGCAATCCTGCAACCGCGAACATCCTGACCATGGGACTGATCGCCGGTTTTACCGGGGCCGTTTCTTCCGAGGGGGCCAAACAATCCCTGAAGGAATTTTTCGGACGGAAGGGAGAGAAGGTTCTCCTTCTTAACTATAAAGCGTTTGACACCGGGTATGCGCTGGGGCGGAACCTGAAATAGCATTTTCTGCGGGGCTGCCCGCCGGCAGAAATCCGGAACCTTGAAACAGGAAAGGAAGACACCGATGCTGAATCGCATCTCAAAGGTCATGTCCGCGGAAGAGGCCGTGGCGTCGTTCCTCCGGGACGGCGATTGCCTTGCGGTCGGCGGATTCGTCACAAACCGCCGACCGTACGCGCTGGTCCGGGAGGTGATACGCCAGAAAAAGCGGAATCTTTACGTGGAGGGAGGGCCGTCCGGCGGCGACATCGACATGCTGATCGGGGCGGGCTGCGTGGAGATCATCATGGTCTCCTACATCGCCAATTCCGGCTATACCCAGGTCTGCCGCCGCTTCCGCGATGCCGTGGAACACGGGAAAATCCTTTTTGAAGATTATTCCATGGACGTTCAAACCATTATCTATCACGGCGCGGCGCTGGGGCTGTCCTACATACCCGTTAAGAATATGCTCGGCTCCGATCTGGCGGAAAAATGGGGAATTTCCCGCGAGGAACGAAAAAAGCACCCCAAGCTGCCGGGTGAGAAATTTGTCGTTCAGGAGGACCCCTTCCACCCGGGGAGCAAACTGTGCTGCGTCCCGACGCCTGAAATCGACGTGGCACTGATCCACGCTCAGCTGGCCAGCCCGGACGGCACCGTGCGCATCGTCGGCGCGCCTTTTCAGGATGCCGACATCGCCATGGCGGCCAAACACACGATCGTATCCTGCGAACAGCTTGTGAGCAATGAGGAGATCCGCCGCCACCCGGAGAGGAACACCTTAACGGGCCTTTGCGTGGATGCCGTCGTGGAGGCCCCGGCGGGCGCCCACCCTTCCCAGTGCTTCGGCTGCTATGACTACGACAGTCAATTCTATCTTGACTATGATCGGGCCAGCCGTTCCCAGGAGGATTTTGATTCGTTTATTCGGGAATATGTGGAAGACTGCCCCGCGCACCAGGACTATTTGGACAAGCTGGGTGCCGGCCGTCTGATCAATCTGCGCGTCAAGCCCGGCCTTGGCTATGTGCCGGGCCTCAAGCGACGCTGAGTAGGGGGGCTTTTTTCATGAACTGGACACCGAAACAAATGATGGCCGTGGCTCTGGCCCGCCAAATTGAAGACGGAAAGACATATATCATCGGAACAGGGCTTCCTCTGATCGGCGGCGCCCTGGCAAAAAACACCAGCGCGCCCAATGCCCACCTGATTTTTGAAACCGCACTTTTTGAGGGCAGCCCTCAGGAAGTTCCCACCAGCGTGTCCGACCTGCGCATCAATTACCAGGCTTCCGTCCTGTGGCCGCAGTACCGCTATTTCGGATTTCAGATTCTGGCCGCCCGGCGCGGGAAGATTGCCGCCGGGTTTCTCGGCGGCGCCCAGATCGACCCCTACGGCAACCTGAATTCCACCTGCATCGGGGATTACCCGCATCCGCAGACGCGCTTCACCGGATCCGGAGGCGCAAACGGGATCGCCACTTACTGCGACACGGTCATCGTGATGAAACATCAGAAGCGCCGCTTTGTGGAACACGTGGATTACATCACCAGCCCCGGGTGGGGCGACGGGCCCGGCGGCAGGGCCGAAGCCGGTCTGGATTCCGGCCGCGGTCCCCGCGCGGTGATTACGGATCTGGGGGTCTTGCGGTTCGACGCGGTCTCCAGACGGATGTATCTGTCGGAGTGTTTTCCCGGCGTTGTTCCTGAGAAAGTTCAGGAAAACACCGGCTTTGAGCTGGATGTTTCCCGCGCCGTTGAGGCGGTCCCGCCTTCCGAAAAAATTTTGGAAATTCTGATCCATCAGGTAGATCCCCTGCGGATCATGATTTGACGCCGGTAAGGAGGCAACCAGAATGAACCTTCTGCATTTTGCAGGCGCCGCAGCCGTGCTGCTGCTGATTACCGCTGTTGGAGTCTATTCCGGCAGGAAAGTCAAAAGCGCCGCCGATTTCGCCACCGGAGGCTGTTCCGCGGGGACCGGCATCGTCGCCGGTTCTCTGGTCGGCACGCTTGTGGGCGGCGCGTCAACGATCGGAACGGCGCAGCTTGCTTTCACTTATGGTTTCTCCGCATGGTGGTTTACCCTGGGCGGAGGGATCGGGCTTCTGCTTCTGGCCCTGTTTTTTGCGAAACCGCTTTACAACAGTAAAATCACCACACTTCCGCAGATCTTTACCAGGGAGTACGGGCGGAGAACGGCAACGGTTTCCACGGTCCTCATATCGGTCGGAACGTTTCTGAGCATCGTTTCACAGCTTTTATCCGGCGTTGCGCTGGTCACTTCAGTCAGTTCCGTCAACGCCCTTGCCGCCGCCGCGGTGATTGTTCTCCTCATGCTTGCCTATGTGGTCTTTGGAGGCGTTTGGGGAGCCGGGCTGGTTGGGATCGTTAAGACGATCCTGCTGTACGTCACCACAATCGTCTGCGGCGCCGTCGCTTTAAAACTCGCCGGGGGGCTGGATTCCCTTCGGTCGTCCCTTCGCCCGGAACAATATTTTAACCTGTTTGCCAGAGGCGTCTGGAAGGACGGCGGAGCCGGGTTATCCATGGTGTTCGGCATACTGACCACCCAGTCCTATGTTCAGTCGCTGGTTTCCGCAAAGAGCGCCCGAGTCGCCAAATCCGGCGCGCTGCTGGCCGGGGTCCTGACTCCCGTCATTGGCGTTGCGGGCATCTTCGTCGGCATGTATATGCGCATTGCCGCCCCCGATATCGTGCCGGCGTCCGCCATGCCTGCCTTTGTGCTGCGCTGCCTGCCCCCCCTTTTGGGCGGCGTCGTGCTGGCGACGCTGCTGGTGGCTTTGGTCGGCACCGGCGCGGGCCTTGCCCTGGGGCTGAGCTCCATGATCTGCAATGATATTTATAAGGTTTATATGAATCGCAACGCGGCGGACAACGTGCTGCTGCGAATTTCCCGGACCGTTATTTTTGCGATTTTGGGAGGCGCGTTTCTTTTTACATTTGGAAATATGGGCTCTCTTATCCTGAATTGGAGCTTCCTGTCGATGGGCCTGCGAGGGGCCGTGGCTTTTGCCCCCCTGCTTTTTGCGCTCTTCTTTCCCGGACGCGTCAAAGGCACCGCCGCGCTGGCTGCGGTGATTGCGGGCCCTATCTGCATTTTGGCGGGAGAGTTTGTTCTGCCGGAGCAGATTGATCCCCTTTTCTTAGGAATCGGCGTCTCTCTGTGCATCATGCTGTTTCAGATGCGGCCCCGCGCGGAGCAGGAGAAGGTAAAAACGGAAGACAAAGGTTGACCGTATTCTTTTTCAGACAAGGCTTGCCGCCTCCTTTCAGAATGCCGTTTTGCGACGCTGTTCTGTCCGGAGCACACAGGCCTTGTTTTTTTGCCCATTCGCGGTTCTTTGCGACTTAAGGGCAGCGGCGGGCAACGCGGACAAAGAAAAAGGCGGAAGCTGCGAAAAGCAGCCCCGCCCAATTCAGCCGGTCTTGTTCCGCCGTTCTTTCCGGCGAGCGAATCAGATTTTATTTGCGCAGCCGAGAACCGCAGTAATCTTGTGTTCGACCATGCCCTTGATTGCATCGCGCGCAGGTCCGAGATACTGGCGCGGGTCGAAGTGGTCCGGGTGCTCCGCGAAATACTTGCGCACGGTTGCCGTCATGGCAAGGCGGAGGTCGGAGTCGATGTTGATTTTACATACGGCCATAGTCGCGGCCTTGCGGAGCATGTCTTCCGGGATGCCGATCGCGTCCGGCATCTTGCCGCCGTACTGGTTGATCATCTGAACGAATTCCGGAATCACGCTGGAAGCGCCGTGCAGAACGATCGGGAATCCGGGCAGGCGTCTGGAAACCTCCTCCAGAATGTCGAAGCGGAGCTGGGGCTTCTGGCCCGGCTTGAACTTGTACGCGCCGTGGCTTGTTCCGATCGCGATGGCCAGAGAATCGACGCCGGTGCTTTTTACGAAATCCTGCACCTGGTCCGGGTCGGTGTACTGCGCCTTGTCGTCCGCGACGCTGACCGCGTCCTCAATACCGGCGAGCCTGCCGAGTTCGGCTTCCACGGTCACATTGTATTTGTGGGCGTAAGCGACCACTTTCCTGGTCTCCTCCACATTCTCCTCATAGTGCTTGGAGGAGCCGTCGAACATGACGCTGGTGAAACCGCCGTCGATGCAGTCCTTGCAGACCTCATAGGATGGGCCGTGGTCCAGGTGCAGCGCGACCGGCAGCTCCGGGTGTTCGACGACCGCCGCCTCCACCAGCTTGACCAGATAGGTATGGGTCGCGTATTTCCGCGCACCCGCAGATGCCTGCAGGATCACGGGGGCCTTCAGTTCCGCGCAGGCCTCGGTGATTCCCTGCACGATCTCCATATTGTTGACGTTGAAGGCGCCGATCGCATACCCGCCACCGTATGCTTTCTGAAACATTTCCTTTGTGTTGACCAAAGACATCGGCATTCACTCCTAGAAGTTTATTTTGCCTTTATTATAAACCATTGCGGGGTAAAATGAAATATCGAAAACCCATAGTCCTGACGAAAATGCATCAGTTTCCGAAACTTTAAAATAATTCCGGGTGATTTCTGCTGTAATGAAAAATGTACTGCTGCGCAATGCCCGCGTATTCCCCAAAATCTTCCGCTTTCCGGCCGGGAAACAGCGTTTTCATCGCCCGCTTCATCCAGACGTCCATCGGGAACGCCTCCAGGCGGTGCAGTCCGTAAAGCAGGGCGCAGTCCGCGACCTTTGGCCCGATCCCGGGGAGCTCCGTCAGCTCGCGGCGCGCGTCGGAAAGCGGGAGGCGCCTCAGGCGGCCGAAATCCAGCTTCCCTTCCGCCGCTCTGCGCGCCGCATGGAGGAGATACTCCGCGCGGTATCCGCATCCGAGCGCGCGCAGGTCCCGCTCCGAAAGACGTGCGAGAGCCTCCGGGCGGGGAAACGCGGGGAACGGGCCGGAGGGCTCCCCGTAAGCCCGGCAGAGGCGGGCGACAAGCCCCTTGATCCGTTTGATGTTGTTGCACTGGGAAAGCAGGAACGAACACAGGGCCTCCCACGGGTCCTGGTTCAGGATTCTCAGGTCCGGCGCATAGCGCGCCGCTTCCGCCAGAATCGGGTCCAGCGCGCCGAGCCGCTCCCGGATCGCCTCATAATCCCGGCCCATGTCGAAATAAGAAGTCCAGAAAGGGTCCGCCAGCACGCTTTCCCAGCTTTCCGCCGTGAGGTGCGCGCACCGGTCCCCCGCGGCCCCCTGCCACGAGCCGTCGGGCAGGCGCTCCCATCGGAAACACTGCCCGCAGTCCAGCGTCTGACCCAGCGTGTCCAGATTCATGAGCTTTTCTCCTCCTTTCCTTTTCATTCGCCGCGTATTCCGCCATTGACCGCAAAGCCGTATAAAAATGGAACCGGCCCGCAAGCACGGTTCAATGTTCTCCCAGGCGTCGGAAGCTCTGCTTCCGCTTACGCCGTGAGGTTATTATAACATGCGCCGCGGGCCTCTTCAACCTCCGGAGGAATACGGACGGTTATCGCCGGATGGTCCGGCCGGGGTTTACATAAACTTTTATGCATGTTTATGAATTCACCGTTTCCACAATGGATCTGACTGACTTATTAACATTTTCAACAGAGTTTTCCACACTTTGTTCGCACATATTATGTCAACCAGTGTAAATACGCGGGGTATAAACGGCTTAAGAACGGCTTTCCTCCCTGCCTCCCGGATTGTATATTCTGTATTGATAAATAAAACTTCTGGTAATTTTCTGCTGAATCCTGTAAAATATGGTATAATAACCTCACAGTGTAAACGGGAGCGGAGCTTCCGACGCCTGGGAGAACATCGAACCATGATTGCGGGCCGGCTGAGTTTTCTGCGGCTCTGCGGTTCATGATATCATAACGAATATCAGTACAGTCTGCCATTCGGGATTGGAGAGGTGCAAATGAAAAACGGCGGAGAAGGCCAGGGGGACAGCGGCGTAATCGCCGGAAGGAATGCCGTCGCGGAGGCCCTGCGCAGCGGCAGGGCGATCGACAGGCTCTGCCTCGCGCGGGGAGAACGCTCCGGTTCCGTCGTCGCGCTGATTGCGAAGGCGAAGCAGCGCGGCATCCCTGTCAAGGAGATCGACCCGAAGAAGCTGGATTTTATGTGCGGGGGCGCGGTCCATCAGGGCGTGGCGGCCGTCGCGGCCGCGAAGGAGTACTCGACGGTCGACGAGATGTTCCGGCTGGCGCAGGAACGCGGGGAGCCGCCGTTCCTGATCGTGGCCGACGGACTGGAGGACCCGCACAACCTGGGCGCCGTCCTTCGCGTCGCGGAATGCGCGGGCGCGCACGGGGTGATTCTGCCTGCGAGGCGGAGCGTGGGGCTGACGTGGGCCGTCGGGAAATCGAGCGCCGGGGCGGTGGAATATGTTCCGGTCGCGCGGGTGGCAAACCTGGCCAGCGCGCTGGAGGATCTGAAAAGGCGCGGGGTGTGGATCTATGCCGCCGATCTGGATGGCGAACCCTGGTGCGGGGTGGATTATTCCGGACCCGTCGCCGTGGTGATCGGCTCGGAAGGGACCGGGGTCGGGCGCCTGGTCAAAGAAAAATCGGATTTTGTAATATCCCTGCCGATCAGGGGTAAGATAAATTCGCTTAATGCTTCTGTCGCGTGCGGTGTGATTTGCTATGAGATCGCCCGGCAGCGGCTTGGAATTAAGACAAAATAACACGGGAGAGCGGATCGAATGAACGACAACGGAAAAACTCCGCGAAATGATTATTCGGTCGAAGAAATCCTAGCGGAGGCACGCATCATCAAGGACCGTGAAACCGTCCCCCCAGAAAGTGAAACCGCCCCTGAGAAAAGTCCCGCGCCCACGGCGCCGCACGGCAGCGAGGAAATTCTGCGCGGAGCCCGCCGTGCGCTGAACATGGAGGCGGGTTCCGAGGAGGACCCCGGGGAGACCGGCCCACAGGAGCCGGAACCGGAAAAGGAACGGAAGAAACATTGGTTTTCGCTGTTTGGGCGCCGGAAAAAGAGCGAGGAGTTCCGCGAGGAGGACGACCTTTACTATGGTCTTCAGCTTCGCCCGCTGGAGGAATACCGGAAGGAATACGAAAAAACGATCCGTCCGGAGGGCTCCGAAAATCCGGAAAGCGGAGAAGAAGCGAAAGAGGACGGACCGAAGTTTTCCTATCTGTTCGACGGCAGCGAGGGGGACGGCGAACCGGGAATCGGCGAAACCTTCGACCGCATCCACCGGGAACGCCACGAGCGGCTGGAAAAAATCATGCGGCAGGCGGGTCTCGACCCGGAGGAGATCCTGCCGCAGGAGGAACCCGCAAATCCGCCCGAAGTCCCGCCGCCCGCGCCGTCAGGTCCGGAGATCCCTCAGCCGGAGGCCCCGGAACGCCCCGCGGTGACCCCAGGCCCGCGCCGGGAGCCGGAAGTGCGGCCCCCGGTGACACGGCCCGTTCCGGAGCCGCCCGTCCCGCCTGAGGTTACCACGGAGGAAGACCAGGAGGAAGGGGAAGAATCACAGGCCGATTCCGCTCCGGAAAAGAGCGGCCCCGCCAAAGCGGAGGAAACGCCGCCGGTTCCCGTAAAGGAGCCGGTGAAAACGCCGCCGGAGGCCAAGCAGGAACGGCGCGTCCCCCCGCCCCGGACCGAGCCGTCCGACACACCGAGACCGCAGTACCGCGCCGGCGGCGCGCCCGTGCATGTCATCCTGCCCCGCGGACTGAAAGAGATTCTGGAAACGGAGGCGGCGGAGTACCCGATGCCGGAACCGCCCGGTCCGATTCCGTTCCCAAAAAGGGAAAGCGGGCCGATCCCCGAACCGGAGGAGGAGTCAGGACAGACCCCGAAAAAACCGGAGCCTGAGCCGGAGCTTGCGGCCGGAGACCCGGAACGGCAGGAGAACCGTACTGAGCCTGAACCGCCGGCCGGCGAAAACCCGCCGGAACCTGAGGAACCGCCCGCGCCGCCGCGCGGAGCCAGGCACCGGTTCCGCCTGTTCGGCGCGGAGGAACCGGAGGAATCGTTCGCCGAAGAGCCCCCTGAGCAGGAGGAGCTGGACGATTACACGGACCCGTCCGACGCACCCTCCGTCCGGCACGATCTTCTCAAAAACGTCACGCGGCTCTCGCTCCGCCTGGCAGTCACGGGGATCACGTCCCTGATTCTGCTTCTGGTCGGAATCGTGGCCGAGCATCCGGCGGTCCTTCCGCCGGATTTACATACGATTCTGGACGGGCCGTCCTACCCGTTCATCCAGCTTGTCTTTCTGATCGTCGCGGCGGGATTCAGTTTTCCAACATTCTGGAACGGGATCAAAGGGCTGACCTCGTTTCAGGCAAACGGGGATTCGGCCGCGGCCGTGGCGGTCCTGGCCGCTCTGGTTCAAAATGTCGTGCTGCTGGTTCTCGGGGTTCCCGGAGGGATCCACCTGTACTCTCCCCTTGCAGCCTTCGCCCTGTTCCTCAACGCCGCGGGCAAGTTCAGCATGGCGCGGCGCATGTTCGAAAACTTCCGGTATCTTTGCACCAAAGACCGGAAGTACGCCGTGCGCCTCTACGGCGACTACAACACTTCCCTGCGCCTTGCCAAGGACTGCGTGCTCGGAGAGCCGCACATCGCCTATCAGTCTGAAGCGGCATTCCTGCGCAGCTTCCTGCGGATTTCCTACACGCCGGACCCGGCGGACCACATTTCGCAGGTCCTGGCCCCCGCCGGGTTCCTTCTCAGCCTGGCGCTGTGCGCCGCGGCCGCGTTTCTCACGTCCGGCGGCGCGGTTTCGGCCATCACGGTTCTGGCCGCTTCCTGCTGCGTCTGCGTCCCGTTCACCAACATGCTGTGCGTCAACCTGCCGGTTTCCCGGCTGTGCGGAATTGCCCGCCGCAGCGGCTCGATGGTGGCGGGCTGGTCGGCGATCGACCGCTTCAGCGCCGCTAACGCCGTGATGCTGGACGCGCAGGACCTGTTCCCGCGCGGAACGGTGATTTTGAACGGCATCCGCACCTTCGCGGGGCAGCGCATCGACGAGGCGATCATGGACGCCGCCGCGCTGATGGGCACGGTCGGCGGCCCGCTTTCCGACCTGTTCGACCAGATCATCAAAAGCCGCCGGGAAATCCTGCCGAAAATCGGCGAACCCGTTTACGAGGACGGGAAGGGCGTGAGCGGAACCGTCTCCGGCCGGCAGATCCTGATCGGTACGAATGAACTGATGCGCGCGCACGGAATCGAGCCTCCGTCCCGCGACTATGAGAAAAAATACATCCAAAGCGGAAAAAGGCTGGTTTACCTGGCCTCCGGCGGATGTCTGGTCGCCATGTTCATCATCGACTACACTTCCGATCTGCGGCGCTCCCAGGCGCTGCGGCGGATGGAACGCAACGGGATCAGCCTGATCGTCCGCACCAGCGACCCGAACATCACGCCGCGTTTTCTGGCCGAATGCTTCGGCCTGTACGAGCAGGAAATCTCCGTTCTGCCGGAGCAGCTCGGCAAGGTCTACACCGGTCTTATCTCCGCAGAGCCCGACCGCGCGGACGCGATGATCGCCACAAAAGGGCGCGCCTTCGCGATGCTCCGCCTGCTGACCGGATGCATCCGCCAGCGCGCGAACATTTCCGTCGCCGTCGCGCTGCAGGCCGCGGCGGTCGCACTCGGCTTCGCGCTCGTGGCGTTCCTGTCGCTCACCTCCGGCCTCCAGCACCTCAGCCTGACCGCGCTCGCGATCTACGAGGCCTTCTGGACCGCCGCCATCCTGCTTGTCCCCCGCATCCGCCGCCCCTGACCATCCGGCCGGGGACCATCCGGTCGGGACGGTCCGCCAGTCAGAACGGAAAAAGCCGTTTGCTTAGTCTGGCGGGACAGAAGTTGGAATCTCCCGAAAGCGAAAGCCGGGAACGCCGTAGGCGCGAAAAGAAAGGGCGGAAAACTTTCCGGGTTACGGGGTTGTCCCGGATTTCAACATACTGCAACTCTTCAGGCTATGGCCACAGAATAGAAACCGGTAGGGCAAGAAAAGATCATTGCGTTCACGTCCAGCACAAAGTTAAATATCTGCGATTTGTATTATGATTAAAAAATATAACAGATTGTTGATAAAAATCGGGAGCGGAGCGCCATTCGGGCTGGACGCTCCGCTCCCTTTTTTGCCGGCGGAATCTCTCTCACTGCGCCGGGTATGGGCTGGACAGGCCCGATCTTTTTGCGGGCCTAGGGCCCGGTGGCTCTTAACCGATCATTTCTTCTTGTTTTTTCATTTGCGCTCCGGCCGCGCGGGGACGCACAGCGTCTTACTCGCCTACGGCGGATCATGACTAAGGATAGTAGTCAGAAGCAGTCTTGCACTCACCTTTGGTTTTCACTCAGCAAACTCTGAGTGGAAAACACGCATGCATGCTCAGCCTGCCCGAAAGGAAGCAAAGTACGGGTGGGGGGCAGCGTACCGCTGCATCTACGCTTTCCTTTCCCGGAGCGGCGAAAAAACAGGGAAGCAACGATGTTTTCTCAGCCGGGTATGCCGTAGGCACGTCCGGACCGGATGGTCCCCCTAACACCCCTCGGGAGCCGTCAAGAAGATTTTTTCTGTTCTTCTAACAACTGCTTTTCATTGACGACGGGGGCTGAAAAATTAAAGCCACAGAGTATTTACCTAAAAGCTGAAAATTTTCAGAAAATTACCTTTTTATATACGGCGTAAGATTGGGAATCGTTCAATGGGAAGCTCTGGCTTGATAACAAAACTGTTCTTCATGACAGGTGCCGGGGTGCAGGGGGACGTTTAGGTGCCCCTCCCGACGGGAAGTTGAAGTCCCCCTGCATAGTCTTTGCCGCCTTTCTGCTATATCAGAAAGGCGGGGCCTGTCCGGCCTGAGGACAGAAAAAGAAAATAGAAGAAATAAAAGGTTAAGAGCCACCGGGCCTTAGGCCCGCAGAGACCCGGCCCGCGCGGCCTGAGCGCAGAAGAGAAAATCAGAAGAAATAAAGGCTTAAGAGCCACCGGGCCTCAGGCCCGCAAAAATACAGGCCCGCACGGCCTGAGCGCAATAACAAAATAAGAAAGCGGATCCGGAACACAAGATTCCGAATCCGCCCTTTTTGGCACACGATCAGATTCCCGGAGGACGATTTTTCAGGCTGAGCTTTTTGACCACGCAGCCCCGCTCCGTTCTGCGCGTTTCTGCCGCGCGTATCCCGGACCGCGGGACGCCTGAGCAGGTCCGTCTCTGACCGCTTCGCCGGACAGACGGGAGGGGTTCCCTCGGCGAAGCCATGCGGGCGCCGGAGAATGATTCACAGCGCCCCCAGTCTTATTTTATTCCGAGGGGCCCCCTTTCGTGCGCGATTCCGGCGCTTTCCAGAGGCCGCAGGATAAGTTATTTCATATTTCTATGAACGTAAATGCTAAGCGCCTGAAACAGCTTCCATCCAACGGAGATCAGCGTCATATAGGCGAGTATTCTCAAAAGAGACTCAATCACATTCAAAGCCGGCATCCAGGTGAGGTATTCCATCGGATTTTCCCCCTTTTACCGTGTATCGCACGGAAAGCACACCGATTGCCCGATCAAACGGTTTTTCCGGGGCGGCCGCAGCGGATCTGACGATTAAAAATTGATTTTGTTTTCCAGGTAGGCGGTCAGGCCGTCGATGGCGATGCGCTCCTGCTTCATGGTGTCGCGGTCGCGCACGGTCACGCAGCCGTCCTTTTCACTGTCGAAGTCGAAGGTGATGCAGAACGGGGTGCCGATTTCATCCTGCCGGCGGTAGCGCTTGCCGATGGAGCCGGTATCGTCGTAATCGATCATGAACCGCTTGGCAAGTTCGGTGTAAACCTCCTGCGCGCGGCCGTTCAGCTTTTTGCTCAGGGGAAGCACGGCGGCCTTATAGGGCGCGAGCGCCGGGTGCAGATGCATCACAACGCGGGTGTCTCCGCCTTCCAGCGTTTCTTCGTCATAGGCGTCGCATAGGAACGCGAGCGCCACGCGGTCCGCGCCGAGCGACGGCTCGATGACGTAGGGGATGTAGTGCTCCTTCGATTCCGGATCGAAGAATTCCAGGCTCTTGCCGGAGTGCTCCTGGTGGCGGGACAGGTCGTAGTTGGTGCGGTCCGCGATGCCCCAGAGCTCGCCCCAGCCGAACGGGAAGAGGTATTCGATGTCTGTCGTCGCCTTGGAATAAAACGAGAGCTCCTCCTTTTCATGGTCCCGCAGGCGGATATTCTGCTCCGTCATGCCGAGGTCCATGAGCCACTTTTCGCAGAAATCCTTCCAGAAATGGAACCAGTCGAGGTCGGTGTCCGGCTTGCAGAAAAATTCCAGCTCCATCTGCTCAAACTCGCGCGTGCGGAACGTGAAGTTGCCGGGCGTGATCTCGTTGCGGAAGCTCTTGCCGATCTGCGCGATGCCGAACGGGATTTTTCTTCTGGTGGTGCGCTGCACGTTCGCAAAGTTGACGAAAATGCCCTGCGCCGTTTCCGGGCGCAGGTAGATTTCATTTTTCGCGTCCTCCGTCACGCCCTGAAAGGTTTTGAACATCAGGTTGAACTGGCGGATATCCGTGAAATTTTCGCTGCCGCAGACCGGGCACTTGATGTGGTGTTCGCGGATGAAGTCCATCATCTTCTGGTTGCTCCAGCCGTCTGCGCTCTCGCCGGTAAAATCTTCGATCAGCTTGTCGGCGCGGTGGCGCGCCTTGCAGTCGCGGCAGTCCATCAGCGGATCGGAAAACCCGCCCACATGGCCGGAGGCGACCCAGACCTCCGGGTTCATCAGAATGGCGGAATCCAGGCCGACGTTGTAGGGGCTTTCCTGAACGAATTTTTTCCTCCACGCGGCTTTGACGTTGTTCTTGAATTCCACGCCGAGCGGGCCGTAGTCCCACGTGTTGGAAAGTCCGCCGTAGATTTCGGAACCCGAATAGACAAATCCGCGGTTCTTGCACAGGGCGACAATCTGGTCCATCGTTTTTTCAGTTGCTTGCATGCTGTTTCCTCCAGATCCGGCGGGACGCTGGCTGCGCCCCCCGATTATTTTTTGCGGAATATGACGAGTTTGCTTAAAACATAGTTGATCGCGATGACGATTACATTGTCCACCGCTTTCGCGGCAAGGCTGTTCCACGCGAGAATGTCGATGAAAAGCCACATACAGGCGTAGTCCACGCCGAGCGAAAGAAGGCGCGCCGCCACAAAGCCGAGCAGCTCCCGCCAGAAGACGTCCGCCTGAAAGCTGCTGCTGCGGAACACCCACAGTTTATTGTTGATGAACGCGAACGCGACGGCGAGGACCCACGCCAGCGCGTTCGCGGCCTGCCACGGCCAGCGCAGGGCGCTGTAGCAGAACTCGAAAACGGCGATATTGAGAACGGTGGTCAGAACGCCGAAAACCAGGTACAGGATCATCTCCGGGCTGGTCAGAAAGCGCCACAATTTGAGCAGACGTTTCATTGATGCCTCCATACGGGAACAAGTAGTTATAGTTTACCATTCCCATCGGTTTCTTTCAACCGAAATACAATATTTTCAGCCGGAGCTTCCGATCTTCGGCCGGATATGACGCATATCGGCACGCCGGGGCGGAAATCCGGAAAAAACTGGACGGCTCCCACAAATTGACAGTGCCGCGAACAAAAAGTATAATGAGGACAGATGATTTCATATGCTTGGAGATAAAGGAGAGGTACATAATATGGAAAAAAAGAATCTGCGGAAAACCGAGGGCCTTCCGTTTACGCTCGGCATGGCGGCCGGCGTTGTTCTGCTGCTGGAAACCATTCTTTCGTTCAGCCTGAGTCCGATCATCACCAAAGTGACGGTAGACTACATGTCTGCCAAAATGAACATCAGCGCGGCGGCGTCCTCGGGCAGCTCGATCGGCGGGACGGTCGGCGCCGTCGTATCGTTCCTGGTCATGCCGGGTATTTTCCTTCTTCTTCTTTTCCTGGGCAGAAACAAGGAAAAGAGGGGCAGTACCTTCGCGGTGGTCTGGATTGTCATCGCGGTGCTCAGCATCGTTTCCAGTGTGGCTTCCCTGATGATTTTTCAGAACGGGGAACTGCAGAAGCAGATCGTCGAGGCCGTGAACACGGTGATGCCCGGCGGATACTGGATCGAAAACGGCCTCGCCCTGATCGGCCACCTGCTGATCATCGCTTCGTGCGTCGTATTCTGGAAACGCCTTCACGAGCCGCCGGTATCGGAGGTTCCGGGACCATTCGGCCAGGACGCATAGCGCCTTTCGGGAGTATTTACTCTCCGTCCCGCCCGTCTCAGCCGGCCTTTTACTGTTTTGCAAACGGCGATTTGCCGCCGAGCCAGCCGCGGGCTTCCCAGTACTCCCGGTCGAGCGGGATGTCCGCTCCGTTTTTGTGCATCATCCGGCTGATGAAAAAGAAAAAACGAGTAAAGAGATATGGCGCGCTGTCTCCCTTTCGGACGGCGCGCCAGAATTTTTCGGCGCTGCGGTCGAGCTGGCGGGCGTATTTTTCCTGCTTTTTAGGGGGCATTTCATCCCAGCTCAGCGCGAAAATGCGAAAACCTTTCTGATACACCCGGTTGATTCCCCAGTATTTTAAACTGGTTGCAATCGGCTTCATGGCGGATTTCGTCCCCGCGCCCGCGGCGGTGGAGATCAGGAATGCCTTTTTGTGGAAGAATCCCGGCTTTGGACGGTGATTGATGAACAGGAACGGATAGTGGTCCAGAAAATTTTTCATCCCGCCGGAGGCCGACATCACATAGACCGGCGTCGTCAGGACCAGAGCGTCCGACGCGAGCATGGAGTCGAGGATCGGCTTTGTGTAGGAAACATGGGGGCATCCCTCTTCGCCGCGCGTGACACAGGCGGCGCAGCCGTGGCAGAATTCCGGAAGGTCCTGCGGAAGAAAAAATTCGCGCGCTTCGATTGGCCCGCGCTTTTTCAGCGCTTCCAGAAACAACTGAGCGGCCCGGTAGGTATTCCCCCTGCGCGGGCTGCCGTGGATCACCGTGAGTTTCATTCGAGGCACTTCCTTTCGTTTTGCCGTTCCGGGAGAACGGCCGGGTAGTCCGGGAGATTCCGACTTCTGTCCCGCCGGTCCATCCGGACGGGACGCGGACGCACAGTGTCTTTTCGCGCCTACGGCGGTCGCGACTTCAGCCTTTTTTGCGATCAAGCCGGACAGGGCCGATCTTTTGCGGACCTGAGGCCCGGTGCCCCTTAACCTTTTATTTCTTCTGATTTTCTCTTCTGCGCTCCGGCCGCGCAGGCCCCTCCTTTCGGTCTTGAACGAAAGGAGGCAAAGTTCGCACGGGGGGATTTTCAACTCCCGTAGGGAGGGTTCCAGAGAAAATCCCCCCTGAACCCCCCGGGAGCCGTCAAAAAGATTTTTTCTGTTCTTCTAACAACAGCTTTTCATGGACGACGGGGGCTGAAAAATTAAAGCCACAAAGTATTTACCTAAAAGCTGAAATTCTTCAAAAAGTTACCTTTTTACATACGGCGTAAGATTGGGAATCGTTCAATGGGAAGCACTTGCGTAAGAATTCGTTGTTGCTTCATGACAGGTGCCGGGGTGCAGGGGGACGTTTAGGTGCCCCTCCCGACGGGAAGTTGAAGTCCCCCTGCATAGTCTTTGCCGCCTTTCTGCTATATCAGAAAGGCGGGGCCCGCGCGGCCTGAGCGCAAAGAAGAAAATAAGAAGAAATGATCGGTTAAGGGGAACCGGGCCATAGGCCCACAGGAATCCGGCCTGAGGACATAGAAAAAATGAATAGAAGAAATTTTGGGTTAAGAGGCTCCGGGCGCCAAGCACTCAAAAACCGATAAAATATGAAATCGAATATTACCTGTTGAATTTTGGTAAATTAAGGATTATAATAGAATCGCAAGGTAAATAAAAGGTGCAATGCAGAGGCAGGGTGTACCACCACCCGCCTCCTGCATACGGAGACTCAGGCTCTCCATACACAACGGAATTCACCGCGCATTGCAGGACTTATTATACTTCCTTTTTCTGTTTTTGTACAGGGGAAGGAAGTATAAACACTTCTTTTTCCTCCTGTATCTGCGCGCGCGCCGGTGTATGGAATGACAACAAATTCCGTACCGGCGCTTTTTGTTGCCTTGCGGGCGGCGTGACGCCGCTTCCTTCGGCCTGCCGGACAGAACGGCGAAAATTCGCGGCTCAGTTTGGCAGGACGGTCTGGGGAATCTCCCAAAGGCAAAGCCCTTGCGCGGACCCGCCGGTCCATTGGACGAACGTGCCAACGGCGGACGCGATTTCCGCTTGCCGGGAGTTTCTTCCCTCTGTCCCACCCATCTCAGCTAATCATCTCGCTGTCTGCTGAACGGTGGGCCGTTGGATGCAACGTCATCGTTGCCCGCCGGCGGAATTCCGAATGTATGTGAAAGAAGTATGAACGCGGAAAGTCCAGCCCATACCCGGCGCAGTGAGAGAGATTCCGCCGGCAAAACAGGGAGCGGAGCGTCCAGCCCGATTGGCGCTCCGCTCCCGATTTTTATCAACAATCTATTATATTTTTTAATCATAATACAAATCGCGGATATTTAACTTTGTGCTGGACGTGAACGCAACGATCTTTTCTTGCCCTACCGGCTTCTATTCTGTGGCCATAGCCTGAAGAGTTGCAGTATGTTGAAATCCGGGACAACCCCGTAACCCGGAAAGTTTTCCGCCCGTTCTTTTCGCTTTCGGGAGATTCTAACTTCTGCCCCGCCAGACTAAGCAAACGGCTTTTTCCGTTCTGACTGGCGGACCGTCCCGACCGGATGGTCTCCGGCCGGATGGTCCGAAAGAAACTGGTCCCGGAGGTACCGCTTTCCGGTTTCCGTGCGGAAAATCCGTTCCATGGCCGCGCGGGCCGTTTCCGGCGAACTGCCGTCCTCGTAGAGATTGACCAGAAAATCCGCCTCGACCAGAATCTGGTAATCCATGCCGGAAATCCCGTTGTAGGTGTGGTGATGCCCGATCAGAAAACATACCCGGTCGATAAACCCGCCGGGAAGTCCGAGCGGCTCCAAAATCCGCCTCGCGACGGGAGGCCCTTCCAGCTCCTGGTACCGGCCCGCGCTGGAGCCGTATTTCCGCTCGCTTTCATGGATGCCGATGTCGTGCAGCACCGCCGCGGTTTCCAGGATGTCCCGCTCCGCGCGGGGAATGCCCTCCTCTTCGGCAATCGCTTTGGAAAAAGCGTAAACCTTCAGCGCGTGCTGAATCCGTTTCGGATCGCCCGCGTCACAGCGGAGCAAAGCCGTGATGATTTTAGAAATCGGAACCTCCATGAAGATATCCTCCTTGTCTTTCCGCCGGCTCCGCTATCCCCTGCTCTTCACCCAGCAGCCGGGGGCCAGAACCACCAGAACCGGCAGGATTTCCAGCCGTCCGAGAATCATGCTGAAGGAAAAGACCAGCTTGCTGAACGGGGAGAAACCGGAAAAATTGCCCAGCGGCCCCACCAGCCCGAGACCAGGCCCGATATTCCCGAGCGTGGCGGCGACGGCCGTAAAGGAAGTGACCAGGTCCTTGCCGTCCGGCAGGATCAGAAAGAGCGCGCAGGTAAAAACGGCGATGTAAAGGAAGAAAAAGGACAGAATGGAAGAAATCGTCTCCTCTTCCATAGCCCGCCCATTCAGCCTGACCCGGTAAATCGAGTGGGGATGGATAATTTTGGCGACCTCGCGCCGGGCGATCTTGAAGAGGACGACGATGCGCACTGATTTGATCGCGCCGCCGGTCGAGCCGGAGCACGGACCCAGGAACATCAGCAGGACAAGAATCGCCTGGCTGAAAAAGGGCCAGGTGGCGAAATCGGTGGAACTGAACCCCGTCGTCGTGATGACGGAGCTGACCTGGAAAAACGACTGCCGCAGGGCCTCCGGCACCGGGACGGGCATGCTCCGGCAGAGGTTCAGGGCAATCAGGGCGGTGGAAACCGCGACGGTGCCGAAATAAAACCGGAGTTCTTCGTCGTGCAGCACCGCGCGGAAATTTTTATGGATCAAAAAATAATAAAGCGTAAAGTTGACGCCGAACAGCAGCATGAATACGGCGATGACCAATTCCAGATACGGGCTGTGATAGGCGGCGACGCTGAGATTCTTGTTGGAAAAGCCGCCGGTTCCCGCCGTGCCGAACGTGTGGATCAGCGAATCGAACAGCGGCATGCGGCCGATCCGCAGGAACAGGATTTCAACGACCGTCATGACGCAGTAGATCGCATACAGGATCCTGGCCGCGTGGTCCATGCGCGGAACCAGCTTTTCAGGGGTGGGGCCGGGGGATTCCGCTTTCAGAATGGAAATCGCGCCGTTTGAACCGATTCTGCCGTTCGGATTCAGTGCCAGCATCAGAACCAGAACGCCCATGCCGCCCATCCAGTGGGTGAAGCTGCGCCAGAACAGGATGCCGTTCGGCAGGCCCTCCACCTTCTGCAAAATACTGGCGCCCGTCGTAGTGAAGCCGGAGACCGCCTCGAAAAAAGCGTCCACGGGTGAGGGGATCGCCCCGCTGATCACAAACGGCAGCGCGCCGAAAATGGAGATCAGCAGCCAGCCGATCGCCACGATCGCAAATCCGTCCCGCCCGTACATCCGCTTCTGCCGCACGGGGCAGAGGGACATCACGCCGCCGGCAAGCGTGAGAAGGATGATGGAAAAAAGGAAAGAAGGGGCGTCTCCCTGCTTGTAGTAAGTCGCGATCAGCAGCGGGGGCACCATGCAGCCGGCCTCGACCCAGAGAAGATATCCCAGATATCTGCAGATCAGTGGACAGTTCAATTCGGGACCTCCTCTGTGAGAATCAGCTCGTTGAGGTCGGCGAATTTCCGGTCCTTGGCCAGGACGATGACATTGTCGCCGGAGCAGAGCACATCGTCGCCGTGGGGGATGACGATCTCGTTCCCGTGCACGATCGCCGCGATCAGGGTCCCCGGCTGCATATGCAGGTCACGAAGCGGCACGTTCAAAAAGGAGGTGGAGCCGTCCGCGATGAACTCGGCCGCCTCCGCGTTGCCCCCGCAGATGCGGTACAGCGTGTTGACGGGGTTGCCCTGCGCGTTTGTCAGCCCGCGCACATACCGGAGAATCAGGTCCGTCGTGATCTGCCGCGGATTGACCACGCTGTCGATTCCCATCTTCTGGACGAGTTCGGGGTGGCTCAGCCGGGTGATCTTCGCAATGACCTTCCCGACGCCGTGCTGCTTCGCCAGAAGCGCCGCGATCAGGTTGTCCTCGTCCCGTCCCGTGGCTGCGATCAGCGCGCCCATGTCCTCAAGGTTCTCGGAAAGGAGCAGCGCGTCGTCGGAGCCGTCGCCGCAGATGATCAGCGACTGCGAAAGCAGCTCGGAAAGCTCCATGCACCGCTCCTTCCGGATCTCGATGATCTTGACCCGGATCCTGGCCTCTTCCAGCGAGCGGGCCAGATAATAGGAAAGGCGGCCTCCGCCCAGGATCATCACGTTCTTGATTTTCTGCGCCGGCATTCCGATCTGCCGGCAGAATTCAAAGACGTTCGAAGGCTTGCCCACCAGATAGACCGTATCGCCCGCAAGGATGCGGAACGAGCCGTCCGGAATGAAGACGCCTCCCTCCCGCATCACCGCGCCGACCAAGATCGGCGTGGGGAAATGGGCCGCGGTTTCCTTCAGCGTCAGGCCTGCGAGGGGCATCTGGCCGGTGACTTTCAGCTCGACCAGCTCCACCTTTCCCCTGGCGAACGGCTCCACGTTCACGGCGGGTGGGAACTGCAAAATCCGCGCGATTTCCTCCGCGGCGGCCTGCTCCGGATTGATGACCATGTCCAGGTCCAGGTCGGCGCGGAGCATGGAGATCTCCCCCGCGTATTCCGGGTCGCGGATGCGGGCGACGGTCTGCTGGACGCCGAGCTTTTTGGCGGTCAGGCAGCACAGCATGTTCAGCTCGTCGCTCGATGTGGCGGCAATGAGCAGGTCGCTTTCCCGCACGCCCGCTTCCAGCAGGGTGCGCACGCTCGCCCCGTTTCCACGGATGCAGAGCACGTCAAGGTCGTCGCCGGCTTTCTGCAGCGGTCCGGCACACTTGTCCACGACGGTCACGTCGTGGCTTTCCTGCGACAAAGTCTCCGCAAGCGTGTAGCCGACCTTCCCGCAGCCGACGATAATGATTTTCATAAGTAGACTCCCGTCCCCTCAAATACGGTCTGAAGTCATGACCGTTTTTCCCCATTGTAAAAAAACTTACTGTGCGTGCGCACCGAGCGTGCGCTGAAGCTCTATTTCACCGTTCCTGTCGCACACCGCGACGATTTCGTCGTTCGCGCGGAACGCCGTCAGGCCGTTTGGAATCATCAGGCTTTCCTTTCTCACGATGGAAATGATCAGCGAACCGGACGGAAGCGTCAGATCTTTCAGCATGACGCCGTCCAGCGCCGTATCGTCCGGAAGGGTGAGGGCGATGATGGAGGCCCGCCCCCTGTTCAGGGTCGCCAGCAGATGCGCCTGGGCGCTGTCGACTTCCTGTTCGATCAGATTGGTGATGATTTCCGTGCTGCTTACGGCAATGTCCGGGCCGAGCTTCCGCAGCGCGTCCAGGTTGCGCGGATCGTTGTTCCGCGCGATGACCTTCTTGATCTTGAATTCCTTTTTGGCAAGCTGGGAGGCGACGAGGTTGTCCTGGTCGCTTCCCGTGACGGCGATGAAGCAGTC
The DNA here is from genome assembly GCF_035986805.1 of Caproicibacter sp. BJN0012. Lineage (NCBI taxonomy): Bacteria > Bacillati > Bacillota > Clostridia > Eubacteriales > Acutalibacteraceae > Caproicibacter > Caproicibacter sp. BJN0012. Next base: position 114,034 of record NZ_CP142518.1, read on the forward strand.
CGCCCCGTCCGCGCCGGCCTCCTCCAGGGCTTCCAGCTCGGTCCCGTCGCCGAAGATGACCTCGGCGTCGAGCGAATTGGCAAGGCGGGTGCATTTCGCCTTATCCTTTTCGATCAGCTTGACGTCATACTTGCGCTCCATCAGGTTGCGCGCGATCTGGTGGCCCAGCTTGCCGCCCCCGACAATGATAACTTTCATGCACAGAACCCTCCTGCGGTCAGTCGATCACGGACGTGAGGACGACGCGGTCGCCCTCGGAAAGAGTGATGTCTTCCGTCTTCCGGCACAGCGCCATCCGGCCGTCGGCGCTGATCACGCCGAAAACCTGTTCCCCGCTGTTCCTGGGCACGTCGGACAGCTTCATGCCGGCGTGCGCGCGGTCCACCTCCTTGGAATGAAACGTGACGGTGGAGGTGCCGAGTGTCACGGTCCTCGGCTCCCACGGCAGCGTCAGCGCGGTTGCCATGGCGTCCCCCGCCAGGTTGGTCGGGCATACCGTCTTTAGGCCGAAGCGTTTGAAAATATTTTCGCGCAGGGGGTCCGAAATGCGCGCCACAACATTTTCAATCCCGAAAAATTCACGCGCCATCTGCGAAACCGTGATGTTCAGGTTGTCGTCCGGCGTAACCACCGCCATGGCATCGCAGCCCTCCACGCCGGCGCTGCGGAGGACCTTGCTGTCCATCGGCATTCCGACAACGGTGATGCCTCCGAACTCTTTTTTCAGATTGTGAAAGGAATCCGGGTCCGAGTCCACAACGGTGACGTCATGGCCCTGCTCATCCAGGATACCGGCAAGCCGTGAGCCAAGGCGTCCGCAGCCGATCACGAGTACGTTCACTTTCGTTCCCTCCTGCTGTTCCGATGTCTATTTTTTTGAAAAGCCGCTGCCGCCGGCCAAATGATCCGAAAGAAGAAAAAACAATCGGTGGATATGAACACAGGCGGGTTATAAAAACCCGCCTGTGTTTATTTTGGCCCGCCCGGAGGGATTTACCGGCAGTCTTACCGCCGACGGCTGGCGGCACAGCCGCGGCGCCGCTCCTCGCTGAAATTGTGCCGCAGGCACAATTCCCGGACGCTCGGACCCTTTCGGGTTCGAATCCCTCTGGGGGATTTGTGAAAAACGTTGGCCCGCCCGGAGGGATTTACCGGCGGTCTCACCGCCGACGGCTGGCGGCACAGCCGCGGCGCCGCTCCTCGCTGAAATTGTGCCGCAGGCACAATTCCCGGACGCTCGGACCCTTTCGGGTTCGAATCCCTCTGGGAGATTTGTGAAAAACGTTGGCCCGCCCGGAGGGATTCGAACCCCCGGCCTTCAGAATCGGAATCTGCTGCTATATCCGGACTTAGCTACGGGCGGATAACTACTGTATTATAGCACAGATGCGGCAAAAGTCAAATGCCAAAAAAAGAAAAGAAACCGCATCTTCAATTTTTCCTGTTTCCCCGCCCCAAATCTGTATTATAATAGAAAAAATCAAGGCAAAAACCGGAAAGGGGCATCATATGAAATATTTTGACCTGCACTGCGACACCGCGTCGGAGTGCTGCAAAAAAGGGCTTGGGCTTTCCTACAACGGGCTGCACATCAGCCTCGAAAAAACGGAGCGGTTCGAGCGGTGGGCTCAGGTGTTCGCGGTCTGGATCAGCGACGACCTGCGGGGGGAGGCCGCTTTCCGCTATTTTCAGGAGGTCACCGCGGATTTTAAACGGAAACTTTCCGCGGAGAAGGGGAAGGCGCCCGTTTTCTGCGTGGATGGGCCGGAACTGGAAAAGGCGGATTCCGCCGGGAAGAATATGGCACTGCTCTCCATTGAGGGCGGCGCCGCGCTGGGCGGCGAGCTTTCGCATCTGAACGAGGCATGGGAAACGGGCGTGCGCCTGATGACCCTGACCTGGAACGGACCGAACGAGCTCGGTGACGGCTGCATGACGCCAGGAGCCGACGGCCTGGCCCGATTCGGGAAAGAAGTCGTGAAACAGATGGGCGAGCTCGGCATGGTGGTCGACGTGTCCCATCTGTCGGAAAAAGGGTTTTGGGACGTCGCCCGGCTGGCGAAAGGCCCGTTTGTCGCGACGCACTCCGACTCGAAGGCGGTCGAGGACCACCCGCGCAACCTGACGGACGATCAGTTTCGTGAAATCGCGCAGCGCGGCGGTCTGGTCGGGCTGAATCTGTACGCGCCGTTTGTCGGCGGCGAAGGCTCGATCGACGGCCTGCTGCGGCACGCGGAGCATTTCCTGGAGCTTGGCGGCGAGGGGACCGTCGCGGTCGGCGCGGATTTCGACGGCTGCAAGCTCCGGGCCGAAATCCAGGGAGTCGGGGACATGGGACTGCTTTACGACGCGATGCGCGCGCGGTTTGGTGAAGAAATCGCGGACGGCATTTTTTTCCGCAACGCGTACCGGTTTTTCACGGCAGCGTACCGCTGAACCGATGCTCCATCCGGAACGCGGGGAAGGCTGAGTTTGGCGGGAGAGCTGAGGCGGACGCCTCCCGGTGACAAGGAAGCCTGACGCGTGTGATACGTAGGGCCTGCCAGGGCGCGCGGGAAAGCGAACCGATAATCTCCATCAGCTGTGTCCGACACAGCCACTTCCGGTCCGGAGGACTGATGTCGTCAGGCGTTCCGCTCTTTGGCGAACTCCTCAAACACGTCCGCGGCAAGCATCACGGTATCGAGGCACCGGGTCTCTTCCTTCTTGTACTTTTGGGTGAGCGCCGAGCATTCCGTGTCTCCCAGCGTTTCGGTGAATTTTTCCACCAGTGCGGCACACTGCTCTTTAAAACCGGGCGTCGCGTGCGCGCGCTCCCCAACGCTCATCTTTCCGAGGGCGGCGATGCAGGCGCAGAGCGCCCCGCAGGTTTTTCCGCAGCCCAGCCCCGCGCCGAAGCCGGCGACCAGCTTGAACGCTTCTTCCGGAAGGTCCAGATGGTATTCGTCGTCAATGGCGTGCAGGGTCGTTTCCGCGCAGTTGTTGTCTTTTACTAGGTAATAATCGCGAACTCTGTCTCGAAGCATGGTATCATCCTCTTTATTTTTATTAAGTGAGCCGCCGTGGCGGACGCATAGCGTCTTTTGCGCCTACGGCGTTCACGGCTTTCGCTTTCGGGAGGTTCCTTCTGTCCCGCCAGACTAAGCAAACGGCTTTTTCCGTTCTGACTGGCGGGCCGTCCCGACCGGATGGTCCGCTCCTAAGGCGGACACACAGTGTCTTTCGCGCCTATGGCGTTCCCGGCTTTAGCTTTCGGGAGGTTCCCGCCAAACAAAGCAGACGGCTTTTTCCGTTCTGACTGGCGGGCCGAAGACGCAGCGTCACGCTGCCGAACGGCGGAAGGGTCAGAACGCCGCGCGCGTCCGGGATGCTGCCGAACACCGGCTCCGCGGCGCTCCATTCGGGCGGTACCACCACCTGGCGCTCCTCCGGGGCGCGATTGACCGCGCAGAGCAGCGAATCTCCTCCGCCGGAGCGGATGTAGCAGAGCACGTCGCCGGAGGCCGCGACCGGAATCAGTTTCCCGTCCTTCAGGCACTCGCACCGCGCGCGCAGCCTTCCGAGTGCCCGGTACCAATCCGTCAGTTCCTCGTCCTGCCGCCCCCACGGGAACGGGGCGCGGTTGAACGGGTCCGCGTAGCCCTCCATCCCGGCTTCATCCCCATAATAAAGGCACGGAACACCCGGCAGGGTGTATTGAAGCAGCGACGCGCAGCGCAGCAGGGCCAGCCCCCGGCGGCGCTGTTCCGGAGAAAGCCGCGCCGCGCTCTGCCATTCGCGTCCCCGGCCCCGGCGCGGCTCCCCGGCCAGCACGGTCAGCGCGCGTTCCGTGTCGTGCGTTCCGATGTTGTTCATCAGGACCCGCACCACCTGCGGCGGATAGTTCTCCAGCACCGAGAGAATCGTCTCCATTGCCGCCGCCGCATCCCCGCCGGTCAGAAAGCTGAGGATCGCGTTGCGGAACGGGTAGTTCATCACGCTGTCGAGCTGCTTCCCCAACAGGTATTGCCGCCGTTTTCCGTAGGCGACCTTGTTGGAGGCGTCCTCCCAGACCTCGCCCGCGATCAGCGCGTCCGGTTTCTCCGCTTTCGCGGCGGCGCGCAGGGCTTCCAGAAACCCATCCGGCAGTTCGTCGGCCACGTCGAGCCGCCACCCCGCGGCTCCGGCCCGCAGCCAGCGGCGGATGATCCCGTTTTCCCCGCAGATATATTCTCTGTACTCCGGGTTCCCTTCCTCAACGTTCGGCAGAGTGGGGAAGTTCCACCAGCAGGCGTATTCATCGGGCCAGTTTTTAAAGGAATACCACGGATAATACGGAGATTCTTTCGATTGATACGCGCCCGGCCCGGAGTAGCGCCCTTCCCGGTTGAAATAGATGCTGTCGCTGCCCGTGTGGTTGAACACGCCGTCGAGCAGCACGCGGATGCCAAGCTCCGCCGCCGCCCCGCACAGCGCGCGGAAATCGTCCCCGTTCCCCAGCAGGGGGTCTGTTTTCGTATAGTCCGCCGTGTTGTACCGGTGGTTCGAGTGCGCCTCGAAGATCGGATTGAGGTACAGGCAGGTCACGCCGAGGGATTTTAAATACGGCAGCTTTTCCCGGATGCCCGCGAGGTCGCCGCCGAAATAGTCGGAGTTCGTGATCTTCCCTCTCGTGTCCGGCCGCCAGTCCGGCGTTTCGTCCCAGTCTCCGTGCAGCTTCCGGTCCGCCGGAACGCCGTCTTTTTTCTGCCCGGAGGAAAAAAATCGGTCCGGAAAAATCTGGTACAGCACCCCGCCAGCCAGCCAGTCCGGCGTCGCGAACTCTTTCCCGCAGACCGTCAGCTGCCACCGCGCGCCGCCGTCGAACCCGGCTTCGCCGCCCGGCCCGCGCGTCAGGCGGCGGGGCCCGCACGGCGTTTCCAGTTTAAAATCATAGAAATAGACGCCCGGCTCCTCGGCGGGGAAATGGCATTCCCACCATTCCGCCGCGTCCCCGTTCATGCCGCACCAGAACAGGCCGAACACCTGCTCCGGCCCGCCCGCGCCGTTCCGGACGATCAGATTTACGCCGGAGCAGCCAAGATTGCGCGGCAGCGTGATCTTAAAATGCACGCGGGTCCCGGCGGGCACCGCCCCCACCGGATCGCGGTAGATCGAGTTGCGGGAATTGAACATCGCGCATTCCCCCCGGTCCCTTAATTGACGCGTTTTCCGTGCGGGTCCGGAGCGGGCGACGCATGCCAGATCCCCTCCGCATATTCGCGGATCGCCCGGTCGGCTGAAAAGATTCCCGCCTGCGCCGTGTTAATCAGGCACATTCTCCGCCATTTCGCCGTGTCGAGATAGAGCTGCTCCGACCTAAGCCGCGCTTTTTCAAAGGAAGCGAAATCCGCCAGAACCATATAGGGGTCGGAGGAAAGCAGCGAATCCGCGATGTCCCGGAACGAAACGCCGCAGAATCCCGCGTCCATCGCGGCAAGGGCGGCTTTCAGCTCCGGGTTGTGGTCCGCGATGGCGCGCGGCTGGTAGCCGGCCTGTTTCAGTCCCTGCGCCTCCCCGGCATTCATGCCGAACAGGATCATGTTGTCATCTCCGACCGCTTCGCGGATTTCGATGTTCGCGCCATCCAGCGTGCCGAGCGTGACCGCGCCGTTGATCATGAATTTCATGTTGCCGGTCCCGCTGGCCTCCGTCCCCGCGAGCGAAATCTGTTCGCTGAGGTCCGCCGCCGGCATCAGAAGCTCCGCGAGCGTCACGCGGTAATCCTCCAGATAGATGACCTTCATCTTTTGGTTGACGCGCTCGTCGGCGTCGATCGTTTTGCCCAGATCAATGATAAAGCGGATGATCTGTTTTGCAAAGTAATATCCGGGCGCGGCCTTCGCGCCGAACAGATAGGTCCGCGGCGTGAACTCCATTTCGGGGTTCTCGCGCAGGCGCAGGTAGTCGGTCAGAATCTGCAGAGCGTTCAGGTGCTGGCGCTTGTATTCGTGCAGCCTTTTCACCTGCACGTCGAAAATCGAGTCCGGGTCGAGATCGACGCCATTTTCCCGTTTGACGTACCGGGCGAGCCGGAGCTTGTTCTCCCGTTTGACCGCCGCCATTTTTTCCAGCGCCGCCGGGTCGTTCTGATAGTTCATCAGGTTTTGGAGCTCGGAAGCGTCTCGCACGAAGCCGTCCCCGATCAACTCGGTCAGGAGCGCGGCCAGGCCCGGATTCGCCTGGCAGAGCCAGCGCCGGTGCGCGATCCCGTTGGTCACGTTCGTAAATTTTTCCGGCATTTCCGTATAAAAATCGTGGAACACGCGGTCCTTCAGGATTTCGGAGTGCAGCTTCGAAACTCCGTTGACGCTGTGGCAGGAAACCACGGCCAGATTCGCCATTTTAACGAATCCGTCGTTCCACGGGGCCATGCGGCCCACCTTGTAGCCGTCCACGCCCCGGTTGTGCATCCCGGCGCAGAAGCGGCGGTTGATTTCCTCCACGATCTGGTAGATGCGGGGCAGGCGCATGCGGAACAGGTCGATTCCCCAGCACTCGAGCGCCTCCGCCATCACCGTGTGGTTCGTGTAGGCGAAGACTTCCCGCACGATGTCCCACGCGGCGTCCCAGCCGTAGCCGCACTCGTCCAGCATGACGCGCATCATCTCGGGAATCGCCAGCACCGGATGCGTGTCGTTCAGGTGGATTGCGGCGCAGTCGGGCAGGTTGTCGAGCGTCCGGTTCTGGAACAGATGGTGCCGGATAATGTCCTGCACGGCGGCCGAAACCAGGAAATACTGCTGCGAAAGCCGGAGGCTTTTTCCCTCCGGATGGTTGTCGTCCGGGTAGAGCACCTTCGTGATGCTCTCCGCCGTCGCCTTCTGCTCGACGGCGCGCAGGTAATCCCCGCCGTTGAACAGATTCATGTCGAAATCCTCGCTGGTCGCCGACCACAGCCGAAGCCGGCTGACGCCCCGGCCGTCCATTCCCGGAACATAAAGGTCGCTCGGCACGGCCGTGACCTTCGTGTAATTCTTGTGGTTCACCACATGAAACCCGTTGTTCCAGTAGTCTTCGATCTTCCCGTTGAAATGGACCTCCACGCTTTTTTCCGGCTCGCTCCGGAGCCAGATCTTGCCGCCCGGAAGCCAGAAGTCCGGCAGCTCCGTCTGCCAGCCGTCCACCAGCTTCTGCCGGAAGATGCCGTACTCGTAGCGCAGGGAATACCCCGTCGCCGGGTATCCGAGCGTCGCCAGCGCGTCCAGGAAACAGGCCGCGAGACGGCCCAGCCCCCCGTTTCCGAGGCCCGCGTCCGGCTCCTGCTCGTAGAGCGCGTCGAGCTTGAGTCCCAGCCCGGAAAGCGCCTGCCGGTAATCCTCCTCGATTCCCAGATTGAAAAGGCAGTTTTTCAGCGAACGCCCCAGAAGGAACTCCATGCAAAGATAGTAGATGTGTTTGGTCCCCGCTTTCTCGGCTCCCCTGATAAATTCGCTGCGCCCCTTCTCCATCAGGTCGCGCACGCACAGCGCCGCGGCCTTGTAGCACTGCTCGTCGGTGGCGTTCTTCAGGCTGACCCCGAACACCAGCTCCAGCATGCTGCAGATGGACTCCTGTATCTTTTTGACCGGCTGCCTGTAAATCATCGGAACGGCCCCCCGATTTCATCAAATTTATTTCTGTCTATGATACACCAATATTACCGCTTTTTCAAGTGCAGCAACGCATCTTCACAGCGTTCTTTGAAACTGCCCGTTTTTCCCTATATGACGCGGTTTTCAGGCAATTTTCAAATTTTATTTCAATGCGCTTACTAAAGAACATTTTTCAGCGGAATTTATACACTTTCACTAAAAAATGAAATTTGCTCCGCCTGTTGTTTTCCCCGTGGGAAAAGGCCTTATAAAAAGTCGGAATATCCCTTTCATATTATAGCGAAATAGATTATAATAAGCTATATAAAAAACGCGGCTTTCACGAAAGGGAATGAATGATTTGAGCAAAAACAGGATCAAACTGAATATCTGCGGCTGTGAATGCGTCGTCAGTTCCGAGGACAGCGAGGGGTACATGCGCTCCGTCGGCGAAAAGGTCCAGAAGACCATCGAGGCGATGCTGGACCGGAACGAGCGCATCTCCATCACCATGGCCGCGATCTCCGCCGCGTTAAGCTACTGTGACGACGCCAACAAGGCGGCGGACGCGGCGGAAAATCTCCGCACGCAGATCAAGGATTATCTGGAGGATTCCTCCCATGCCCGCCTGGAGGCGGAGGAATCCCGCAGGGAAATCGAGCGCCTGAAGCGCGAGATCCAGACGCTGCGCGCCCGGCTCTCCGCCGCGGGCGAAACGCCGCCGGAGGGCGCTTCCCCGGAAAAAGCGCCGCCGATCGCTCCGGGGGCGGACGTGCCCCGCCCGCAGACGGGCAGCTTTTCCCGCGTGACCCCCCAGGCGGACGGCCCGGACCCCGAGGGATTCATGAGCTTTTTCGAAAAGAAAACCGATGAGCCATAAGATTGAGATTCTCGCTCCGGCCGGTTCGCCGGAAAGCCTGACGGCAGCCGTCCGCGCGGGGGCGGATGCCGTTTATCTGGGCGGGGCCCAGTTTTCCGCACGGGCGGGCGCAAAGAATTTTTCACAGGAAGAACTGCGGCAGGCCGTGCAATATTGTCACGCGCGTGACGTGAAAGTATACCTCGCGGTCAACACGCTGCTGCTGGACGATGAGCTCCCCGCGGCGCTTGATTTCGTGCGCTTTGCCTGCTCCCTTCCGGTGGACGCGCTTCTGGTGCAGGACATGGGCCTCGCCTCGCGCCTTCTCCGGCACGCGCCGGGCTTAAGGCTGCACGCTTCCACCCAGACCGGCGTCCACACGCCCGCGGGGACAAAAGCGCTGTACGATCTCGGCTTTCAGCGGGTCGTTTTAGCCCGCGAACTCTCCCTGGAAGAAATCTCGGAGATCCACCGCTCCTGCCCGATCGAACTGGAAACTTTTGTCCACGGCGCCCTGTGCATGTCGGTCAGCGGGCAGTGCTATTTCAGCTCCGTGCTCGGTTCCCGCAGTGGAAACCGGGGCATGTGCGCGCAGCCCTGCCGCCTGCCGTTTTCGGCGCCGGGGGGAACGGGGCACGACCTGAGCCTCAAGGACCTTTCCATGATCCCGCGGCTTTCGGAGCTCTCCGGGGCGGGCGCGGTCTGCGCAAAGATCGAGGGCAGGCTCAAACGGCCGGAATACGTCGCCGCCGCCACCGCCGCCTGCCGTTTCGCGGCGGACGGGAAGGAAATCCCTTCGGGGCTTCTGAAAAATCTCGGCGCGGTTTTTTCGCGTTCCGGCTTTACCACCGGCTATCCGGACGCAAAGCGCGGCCGGGCCATGTTCGGCGTGCGCTCGAAGGAAGACGCGGCCGCGGCGACCGGGGAGGTTCTTTCCGGGCTGAAGAATCTTTATTCCAGGGAATTTATAAAAATTCCCGTTGATTTTACGCTGAAAATCAAATATAATAAGCCGATGCAGTTGACCGCCGCCGACCGGAACGGCATGGAATTCACCGTTTGCGGGGCGGTACCCGAACGCGCGGAACACCGTGCGCTCGATGGGAAACGATGCGAAGATCAGCTTTCCAAAACAGGCGGAACACCGTTTTACGCGGACCGCGTCGCCGTGGACCTGGACGATGGGCTGACGGCGCCTGTTTCCGAACTGAACCGCATGCGGCGCGAAGCTCTGGAAACCCTGCTGGAACGCCGCGCCGACCGCCCCGGAATTCCGTGGACGGACTGCGGCGATCCCGGTTTTGCGCCCCACCGTGCGGGGCCGTTCCGGTTCCGGGCGCGGTTTTCCCGCGCGGAACTGCCCGAAAACGCCAAAAAGCTGGAACTTTGCTACATCCCTTATCATACGGAACCTCACCGTATCGCGCGGCTGCTCGAAGAGGGATTCCAGGCGGCGGCGGAACTGCCCCGAGGCTTGTTCGGCATGGAGAGCGCCGTTCGGCGAAGCCTGGAAAACGCGAAGGCCGCCGGCGTCACGGACGTCTGGGCCGGCACGCCCGACGGGGTCCGGCTCGCGCTGGACTGCGGTTTTACGGTTCACGGCGGGTTTTCCCTGAACATCACAAATACCCCCGCGCTGGAATTCTACCGGTCGATGGGCGTGGCCGACGCGGAGCTTTCTTACGAACTGACGCTGCGGCAGGCGGCGCGCATCGGCGGCTCCGTGCCGCGCGGGCTGTTCCTTTACGGCAGGCTTCCGCTGATGCTCTGCCGGAACTGCCCGGCCGCGAATTCGCCGAAGGGCTGTCTTGCCTGTAAATCGTCGCCGGAGCTGACCGACCGCCGCGGCGTGAAATTCCCGGTGCAATGTTACGGCGCGTGCAGCGAGGTGCTCAACTCCGTCCCGCTGTCGCTTGCCGGCCGCATGGGCGATGTGGAAAACGTTGATTTCGGCCTGCTCCGCTTTTCGACGGAAGACACACGGGAAACAGAGCGGATCATCGATGAAATTTTAAACGGAACCGAAAAAAATGCGGAGCCGAACTCCTTTACGCGCGGACTTTACTACCGCGGCTTCGCCGCCCGGCGGGAGGACTCATGAAAATCAAGATCAAAAAAATCAGGGAAAACGCGTTGCTGCCGACGCGCGGCAGCAACGGGGCGGCCGGTCTGGACCTGTACGCCTGCATCGACGAGCCGGTCCTGATCGAGCCGCGCGGGCTGTACCGCATCCCGACGGGCGTGGCGATCGCGCTGCCCGGCCCCGAAACGGTCGGCCTGATTTTCGCGCGCAGCGGGCTCGGCGTCCGGCACGGCGTTTCGCTGCCCAACGCCGTCGGCGTCATCGACAGCGACTACCGGGGCGAATTGATCGTAGGCATCGGCAACACGGGGGAAACTTCCTATCTTCTTTCCCCGGGAGAACGGTTCGCGCAGCTGGTCGTCATGCCCGTCTTTCAGGTGGAACTGCTTGAAACGGACGACCTGGGCGAAACGGTCCGGGGAGCGGGCGCTTTCGGGTCGACCGGAAGATACGGCGATTCTACATAGAGTTTACCTGATGCAAGCTCCCCGCCGGACCAGAAATATTTCCAGGCTGATTCCCTCCGTTGGCCTGAGACAAAATTTTCCGGAGATATTTTTTATATGAAAAAGGGCATTCTAAAAACGCTTCTGTTGATCGTTCTGCTTGTCCTTGCGGTTGTTCTTGGAAAAGCTGTTTCGGACGCGGCGGCCGGCGTGCGTTTTCTTTCCTTTCTGAGCGCCGGGGCCAGCTTCGGGATTTCCACCGTAAACGTCGATCTCTCCATTCTCCGCTTTACCTTCGGAATGACCGTGGATCTGCACGTCGCCCAGGCTCTTCTGCTGATCGCCGCAATTTTAGGGTATAACAGAATACACTGAAAGAAGAATTCATCAAAGAGATAGGAGTTTTCTTTACCATGTTACTGCTAGCGTCTTCATCGCCGCGCCGCAGCGAGCTGCTGAAAATGGCCGGTTATGAATTTACCGTTGTGCCGGCCAACGTGAGCGAAACCTTCCTGCACGGAACGCCTCCCATGCAGATTGTGGAGCAGCTTTCCGCGCGCAAGGCGCAGGCCGTTGCAAAACAGCATCCGGAAGCCGTCATTCTGGCGGCCGACACCGTTGTTGTGTTCAAGGGCAGGATTCTGGGAAAACCGAAGGACGCGGAGGCGGCGAAGGCCATGCTGAAACTTCTTTCCGCCAACGTACATCAGGTCTACACCGGCTACACCGTCATCAGCGGCAAAAAGCTCATCAACGGCCACGAGTGCACCTCGGTGGAGTTCTACACGCTGTCTCAGGCGGAAATCGACGCTTATGTCGAGACGGAGGAGCCGTTCGACAAGGCCGGGGCCTACGGGATCCAGGGCCGGGGCGCTCTTTTTGTCAAGCGCATCAACGGCGATTATTACAATATCGTCGGCCTGCCGATCGCCAAAATCCACCGGATCCTCGCCGGCCTTCAGGAAAAAGCCGAGCAGCCTTCCTGACGCGCGGAATTCTGAATTAAAGGTTGAGAATCTCCGGCATTCGGGTTATAATAAGAAAAGATCGGATCATTCGGAACCGGCCGCGGCCCGGATGCGTTGAAAGGGGAAAAACAGATGTTTTCAAAAGATATAGGAATCGACCTGGGCACCGCCAACACCCTGGTCTTTATGAAGGGAAAAGGAATCGTCATGCGCGAGCCGTCCGTCGTTGCCGTGGACGTCCGCTCCGACACCGTTCTGGCGGTCGGCCAGCAGGCCAAGGAGATGATCGGCCGCACGCCGGGTTCCATCGTGGCCGTCCGCCCGATGAAGGACGGCGTGATCGCAGACTTTGACATCACGGCGACGATGCTCAAGCATTTTATCCGCAAAGCGGTGAAAGCGAACGCTTTTTCCAAGCCGCATATCATCATCTGCATCCCTTCCGGCGTAACGGAGGTCGAGCGCCGCGCCGTGGAAGATGCCGCGCGCCAGGCCGGAGCGAACAACGTCGAGCTGATCGAGGAACCGATGGCCGCCGCGATCGGCGCAGGGCTGCCCGTCTCCGAGCCGACCGGCAACCTGGTCGTGGATATCGGCGGAGGCACGGCGGAGGTCGCCGTCATCTCGCTGGGGGATATCGTCACCTCCGTTTCGGTCCGCTGCGCGGGGGACAAGTTCGACGAATCCATTATTTCCTATGTGAAGAAGAAGTACAACCTTCTCATCGGCGAGCGCACCGCCGAGGAAATCAAGATCAAGATCGGCTCCGCGTTCCCGACCGAGGACAATGAGGGCTCTTCCGTCGAGATCAAAGGGCGCAACCTGGTGGACGGCCTGCCGAAAAACGTGACCATCAGCGCCGGGGAAGTGCGGGAGGCCCTGAGTGATCCGCTGGCCCTGATCGTCGACGCGATCAAGAGCACGCTGGAAAAGACCCCGCCGGAGCTTTCGGCGGACATCATTGACCACGGCATCATGCTGACCGGCGGCGGCGCGCTGCTGCGCGGGCTGGACCGGCTGGTGGAGCAGGAAACCGGAATGCCCGTTCACGTGGCGGAAAATCCCCTGGACTGCGTGGTCAACGGCACCGGGAAACGGTTGGAGGTCAACATGCCGTCCTCCTACTACAAAGAAAATAAAAAGCACTGAATTTTACAGAGTGTAAAACCCCCTCCAGCATAGCCGGAGGGGGTTTTTTTACGGCTTCACCGCGCGGGTGGCGAGATAGGTCGGCGCAAAATCCTGCAACCGCCCATTGCCCGGCAGGTCGCGGTCCTCATAGAGGTTGGTCAGGCGAAATCCGGCTTTCAGCTGGCCTCCGACCTGCTCCTCCATCGTGTGGCTGAACTGCAGCCCGTCGTCGTTTTTCATCAGTTCCTCGTAAAGAGCCGGATTTTTCAGCGGATTGAACGGCAGCGGATTTTCCACCACCAGACGGTCGTAGTCGTTGAAAAGGAAATTGAGGCCGTTGTCCATCCCGGCGAGAAGGACCCCGCCGGGTTTCAGCACCCGGAAGCATTCGTCCCACACGGGCTGGACCTCCTCGATATAGCAGTTGGAAACCGGATGGAAAATCAGGTCGAAGCTCCCGTCGTGGAAAGGGAGCGGCTTTGTCATGTCTCCTCTGACGATTTTGACCTGATAGTTTTCGCGCTCCGCGACTATCCGCTCGCTTTCCAACTGCCGGGCGGAGTTGTCGAAAATCGTGCATTCGGCCCCAAGCGCCGTGAAAATCGGCATCTGCTGCCCGCCCCCGCTGGCAAGACCCAAAATCTTCAGTCCCGGAAACGGCGGAAACCAATCTTTCGGAACCGGCCTGACCGGCGTAAGCAACACATCCCATTCGCCCTGCCTGGCCCGCAGGAATTCTTCGCGGGAAACCGGGATGCTCCATTGATTCCCTTCCTCTGCCCAGCGATCCCATGTTTCCGAATTGACCTTTGTATAATTTTCTCTTTGCTTCATGATTCTCTCCTTTGCAGCCGGCTGAATCCCGGCTCAGTCCAGCAGTTCCCGCAGCATGCGGGGGTACCGGTTCAAAAATTCCTTCGTCACCCGGAAGTTGTCCGTTTCCTCATATGCGCGCCGATGAATCCCGTCGGCGGAAAGCTCGTAGATGACGCTGTCCGGGTAAGCGGTCAGGATCGGCGAATGCGTCGCGATGACGAGCTGGGATTCCTGTTTGACCAGCTCGTCGATCCGGCAGAGCATCGCGAGCTGCCGCCGGGGCGAGAGCGCGGCTTCCGGCTCGTCGAAGATGTAAAGCCCGTGCCCGCCGAGGCGGTTCATCAGCAGCGCGAAAAAGCTCTCCCCATGTGATTTTTCGTGCAATGAGCCGCCGTAGCTGTATTTGATCTTCGGCCCCCTGCCGCCCTCGTCCAACTGCTCAATATTGGTCGCAACGTTGTAAAAGCTTTCGGCCCGCAGAAAATACCCGTCGCGCGGATGCCGGACGCCCTTGTACAGGGTAAGATAATCGCAAAGCTCCGAGTGGGAGCTGTACGTCTCAAAATTGAAGTTCCGGCTGCCGCCTTCCGGGTTGAAACCGCAGCAAATGGCGATCGCCTCGGTCAGCGTCGATTTTCCCGTGCCGTTTTCCCCGACCAGGAACGTGACGCTCCCGTGCAGCGGCAGCTCCGAAAGGGCGCGGACCGCCGGGACGGAAAACGGGTACCGGTCAAAATCCGTCACCCGGTCCCGCCGCAGCGCGACGGCGTTGATATACTGCTCCCGCATTGTGCCCTCCTTCCGGCGCGCCGGCCTCTCAGTACAGCGTCTTTGGGTCCATCTGCTCCGTTCGGAGCTCCAGAAGTGTTTTCAGGTCCTCTGAAAATTCCTTCGGCGTCTGCGTCTCTTTCTGCTCCAGTTCTTCCAGGACCTCCAGCCGGAACGCCTCCGCGCCGAACTCGTCCCAATCCCTTTGAAGCTTCAGGCTCAGCCCGCTTCCGGTTTTTTGGGCGAATTCAAACCGGTTTTGGAAGCCGCGCAGATCCGGCGCGGCGGTCAGCAGGACTTTCCCGTTTTTTGTGTTCCGGATCCCACAGATCCCGCCGATCTTTTTGCGTTCCCGGTATTCGCTGATTCGTTCCTTTTTCTCCTGCTTTTCCATGTATTTCTCCGTTTCCGCGGCGGAGCGCCGCCGCAGTTATTTTTATCTTATCACAGGCGGACTTGGTTTGCAAATTCCCCATTCGGGAACTTAAATTGAAAATCTGGGAAAATTTGTTGTTATGAGGATACTAAGATGTGAATTCTCGGTCGACTATTTTTGAGGAGCGTCTATGGTCAAATTTTTTAAGGTTCTGGGCTGGGCTGTGGTTCTCGGCAGCATTCTGCTCTTTCTCCTCGCGATAAAGGACCTGACCTTTTTCCAATTCCTTGGCATGGTGCTGGGGCTTTCCCTGGGGCTTGCTTTCCTCGCGGTCGGCGACCTGATGGAGCGGGTGTCCGATCTGGAATCACGTCTTGATCCGCCGCCGATGGAACCGGAAGAAGAGGACATTCAAAAAGTTGTCTGTCCGAACTGTTACAAGAAATACGGCCTGGATTTTCCCAAATGCCCGGACTGCGGAACCCAAAACAGCCTTTGGTAGATTTTCTTTCCGGCCATGATCTTGACAAAAGACGACGTTCCGGGGTATGATTGCTTTAGAAATTTAAGATGGGAGTTGAAAGGATGCGCCATTTTTCCCGCTGATTACAGTTCGCCAATCGGTTGGACGGCCTGATTCCAGGCTGTCTTTGTCGCCGTGCGGCTGCGGGAGAATCTGCGCATCCGAAAGCTCCTTTTTTTCGGGAGCTCCATCCGCCGGCAAACGCCGGCGGATGGAGTCCTTTCGTTGCAAAGGGCCGCGGGGAGTGAGGTTTCCCGCGGCCCCTGCGCATTTTCGGGAGGATTCCATGTCTCTGATTCAAATTTCAAACCTTACTTTTTCCTATGATGGAAGCCCGGAGCCCATTTTTCAAAACGCATCGTTCGATTTCGATACCGACTGGAAGCTCGGGCTGATCGGGCGGAACGGGAAGGGCAAGACCACCCTGCTGAACCTCTTGATGGGAAAATACGAATACCGCGGAACCATTTCCTCCGGCATTGCATTCGACTATTTCCCGTTTTCGGTTCCGGACGAATCGAAAAGCGCCTTGGAGCTGATTCGCGGGATGGTCCCGGGCTGCGAGGACTGGCGCGCTCAGCGGGAGCTGTCCCTTCTGGACGTTTCGGAGGATGCCTCCGGACGGCCCTTTTCCACCCTGAGCAGGGGGGAGCGCACCAAAGTGCTGCTGGCCGCTCTGTTTTTAAGGGAAAACCGCTTTCTGCTGATCGACGAACCGACCAGCCACCTCGATCTGGAAGCCCGCGGGCGCACGGCCCGCTATCTGCGCGGAAAGCGCGGATTTTTGCTGGTTTCGCATGACAGGGCGTTTCTGGACGGCTGCGTGGACCATATTCTTTCGATCAATCGCAAAACCATCGAGCTGGAAAAGGGAAACTGCTCGTCCTTCCTGGAAAACAAGCGCCGCCGGGACGAGTTCGAACTGGCCGAGCACCAAAAGCTGGAGCAAACGGCCAGGCGCCTGTCCGAAGCCGCCGCTCGGACGTCGGGCTGGTCGGACCGCGTGGAGCAGACCAAATACGGCACGAAGAATTCCGGCCTGCGGCCCGACCGGGGTTACATCGGTCACAAGTCCGCCAAAATGATGAAGCGCGCCAAAACGATCCAGGCAAGGCGCGAACAGGCGGCGCGGGAGCAGTCCGCGCTTCTGAAAGATCTCGACACGGCGGAGGACCTGAAAATCCATCCCCTGTCTCCTCCGAAAAGCACCTTGCTGGAGGCGCGGGACCTCTGCCTGTATTATGGAGGCCGCAAAGTCTGCGGCCCGGTTTCGTTCCGCCTGAACGCGGGCGGCCGGCTGTTTCTGCGCGGGCGCAACGGCTGCGGAAAATCCAGTGTTTTGAAGCTGCTGACCGGGCAGCCGGTCGACCACACCGGCAGCCTGTGGATTGGGCCGTGGCTGACCGTTTCCCATGTGCCGCAGGAAGCCGATTTTTTAAGCGGCGGGCTCATGGAATACGCCGAATCGCGCGGCATCGACAAAACCCTGCTCTTTTCCATCCTGCGCAAGCTGGATTTTTCGCGCGGGCTGTTCGAGCGCGACATGGCCGGGTACAGCGAGGGACAGAAAAAGAAGGTGCTTCTCGCCGCCAGCCTGTGCGAGCCCGCGCACCTTTACGTCTGGGACGAGCCGCTCAACTATATCGATCTGCTTTCGCGCATGCAGCTTGAGGAAATGATCTTATCCGCCTCCCCGACCATGCTTCTGGTCGAGCATGACCGCGCGTTCCAGGAAGCGGTTGCGACAGGCTTTGCCGATCTCTGAAAACACCGCGCGGCCTCTCCCGGCGGAACCCGGGGCTCCATTTAAAAAATGGAGCTTCTTTTTTTATGCCCGGACCCAGTAACAGGAGCCGTCTTTTTTGCGGTCGAGGAAGCCGTACTCGATCAATTCCCTGCGAACCGTGACGTAATCGGCGCAAATCCTTTGCAGCAAACGGTTGACCTCTTTTTCAGTGTATCCCCGTCCCGGCGCAAACAGCGCCGCGATCTGCCGCAGCACCACAAGCTTTTTCTTCTCCTTTGCCGGGAATTCCTTCAGATGCCCCGCTTCATCGAAATACGCGCGCCGGATTCTTTCGCTTTCCTCCTCGGTCACCGCGTACCGCAAATCGACCATCGCGGCGCTTTTGGGCACGGGGAGCAGCCGCCCCGCCCCCTCCTCTGCGGCGTTTTGCTCCACAAGCCGGTGAATCGCGAGGAAAACCTTTGCCTGGTTTGCCTTTTCCCGCAGCTTAAACCGATGGTTCCTCACGGTCGATTCGCTGCAACCGATTTCTTTCGCCGTTTCTCGGTCGGAACGCCTCTGATACGCGCTGATCAGGTACTCCTTCTGGACCTCGCTCAGACCGGTGCAGCGTTTGTCAAGGCCGACCAGGTAATCAAACGCCGAACCGTGTTCGGCGGCAATATGTTTTTCAATATACTTTCTCGCCTCATAAAAGGCGCAGTTATCCTGATACACCGCCCCGTCCTCGAATCGCTCCCCGCAGATCAGGCAGATGTAAAATCCGTCCCGCAGCGCATATCCGCGCGCGATTTCTTCGACCGACGCGCTCCAGAACAGTTCCGAAAGTTCCATTTCCGTCCCCTTCTTTTTTGATATCATATCACGATTTTACAAATATGTAAACAATTTTTAATTTCGTCTACACATTGACAAACAAATTTTCAATGTGTATGATGCTTTTATTGTCTGCAAGGGTGGGAACCGAATGGGCCGTTGGAAAAAACGCCGGAATTACCTGCTTTTTTTACAGGGTCAGTTCGTCTCGTCGGCGGGGGACGCCCTGTATGAAATCGCGCTGGGATTCTTTCTTCTGCGAACGTACCGCTCCAGCGCGCTGATGGCAATGATAGTCGCCGTCTCCGCCGTTCCCGGACTGCTCGCCGCGCCGTTCGCCGGCGTGGTGATCGACCGGATGGATCAGAAGCGGATTCTCGTTTTTGCGGATCTTCTTCGCGGGGCCTCCATGACCGCAACGGCGGCATGGACCTGCCTTGGCCATCCTCCTCTGTGGGTGTTCTGCGTAACGGGGGCGATTCTCAGCATCGGCGGCGCGTTCTTTACTCCCTGCGTCAAATCGCTGATTCCCCGCATCGTGGAGCGGACCGGCTGATGCGGGCGAACTCGGCCCTGAATGTCGCCCAGAACCTCACGCAGACCGCCGGAAACTCGTTGGGAGGATTTTTGTATCGGTTCAGCGGCGCGGGAGGAATGTTTCTGATGAATGGGATTTCCTATCTCTTCTCAGGATTTTTGTCCCTTTTCCTGAAGGTCAGAAATCCGCCGGAAAACAAAAAGGCGGGTTCCGAACCGCTTTCCTTTTGGAAAGATCTGAAAAGCGGAATCGGATACACCGCGAAATTCACAGGCTTAAAAGATCTGATTCTCATGGCCTTTATTCTTAATTTCTTTGCAAGCGGTTCCTTTCTCCTGCTTCAGCCGTTGTTTCTCAGCACGCCGGGATTCGGAATTCAGAGATATGGAATCGCGGCGGGCGCAATCAGCGCGGGCAACCTGATGGGAATGCTGTTCACCTCCGTTTTCCGGATTCCATCCGGGAAACAGATGACCCTCTTTCTTGCGGCGGCCGCGGCGACACGGTCCTGAACGCGCTGTTCCCGTTTGCCGGGCCCGGAGCCGGCCTGATTCTTCCATGTGCCGCCGGATTTGGGAACTCCGTCGTCAATGTGTTGATTCTGACCGCCGTCCAGCGAAGCGTTTCGGAAAAGATGCGGGGAAAAGTGTTTTCCCTTATTTCCATGGGCGCCCATGGGATCGCCCCTATGGGAATTGCCGCCGCCGGGGCCGCCGCCGAAATTTTTCCTATCAAATACCTGATTTTTACCTGCAATTTCATCAATCTGCTTTGTTTTTCTTTCTTCGCGTTCCAAAAGCCGTTCCGAGACCTGATCAATTCCGGGACGCGCCGCGAATGACTCCGCCCCGGCGCGCCCAGACGAGGTACAGGACCAGCCCCGCCGCGCAGAAAGCGGAGCCGAGAGCGAACGCGCGGCTCAGGCCGGAGCCGGCCGCCTTCCCGAGCGCCGCGCTGACGGGAGCGGAAAAGCCGTCGGCCGCCATCGAATAAATGCTCAAAACCGCCGCGCGCGCGAAGGCAGCTGCGCTCTGGCGGTTCTGGACTGTCATTGCCGCCGGGGCGAGCAGCGCGGCGGCGGCATTCAAAGCCGCGACGCAAAAAGTCGAAAGCGCCGCATTCCGGGTGACCGATAAAACGGCGCATGAGGCAGCGGCAAGCAGGAAAAGCGCGGAGGTAAACGCCGTTTCGCCGATCCGGGCGGAAATCCGATGGGAAAACACGGCGGAGAGCGCCGCCCCCTGCACCGCGAGATAGCACAGGCCCATCGCTTCGACCGCGATCCCGCACTCCCGATACTGCAATTGGCTCAGAAAGACCGCCGCCGTCTGCACCGTCTGGGTCAGCAGCGCGCACGCGGCCAGATAGAGCAGGAACCGCAGGGCATTCCGGCCTTCCGACCGCAGCAGCCGCGCCGCCCGTGAGAACGGGACCGGCTCCGCGCGCGGCCCCCCGGCCTCCGGAAGAAGAAACGAAAGGGCGGCGGCAATTCCGTAGGTTCCCGCCGTCAGCCCGGCGGAACGGCTCAGATCCCCGCCGATCCCGAATGTAAACACCAGCGCGGCAATCACGATTCCCAGGGCCGTGAAAGCGTGATAAAGGCTGAACGCCGCCGCGCTGCGTTCCCTGCCGGCGCAGGCGTAAAGGTAGGCCGAATCGCACCCGGACAGCCCCGCGCACACAACGGCGAGAACCGCCCGCTCCAGCAGAAACAGCGCAAAGCTGTCCGCCCGCCAGAATACCAGCTTGGAAAGAAAATACAGAAGGTTGCAGATCAGGATGGTCCTCCGGTACCCGGTCCGCTCGGCCAGAAATCCCATCGGGAGTTCGAGCGCGATCATCAGCAGCAGGGAGACGCTCTCGATCAGCGTGATCTGGAACACGCTCAGCCCGCGTTCCACCCGGTACAGGCCCGCCGCGGGCGCGTAAAACACCATGCCCTGCAAAAGGACAATGACATAATAAATCTGATATTTAGTTTTAAACAAAAAAATCCTCCTGACTGTTTTTTGCATCGGAACAAGGCCCGCTGTCTGCGGGCCGGGACATGCAAAAAAACAATCAGGTTGGATTTCTCATGGCGGTTCTCCCGTTACAGATTTTATACTGGTTCCATGATATGATTTTCCGCGCGGAAAGTCAAGAGCGGACCCGCCGCCTTGCTTCCGCCCCGTTTTTCGTGTAGAATGAGAATCGAATGAAAATCCGAAAAACGAAAGGGGGATTCCATTGAAAAAAGCAGGATTTTTTATGCTTTTGATGACGATCTTCTGCCTGACGGCCGCGGCGGGGTGCGCCTCCGGCGCCTCCGCTCCTCCGGGCCGGACGAATGCCGCCTCGCCGTCCTCCGGGACGGAATACGCCGCCGCGGACGCCGCGGGCCTGGAGAACGGGGCACAGAAAGCCTCTGCCAGGTCCGCCGCCGAAAGCAGGCCGGCTTCCGACTCCCGCAAGGTGATCAGGAGCGCGGATCTGGACCTTCAGACCACCCGTTACGATGAGGCCAACGAGAAGCTGGGGACTCTGGCCGCGTCGTTCGGCGGGTACATCGAGAGCTCCACGGTCCAGGGGGACGCCTCCGGCAGCGGAGCGCTGCGAAGCGCCTCCTTCACCGTGCGGGTGCCGTCGGACCGGCTGGACGAGTTCCTGACCGGAGCCGGGAACCTCGGCAGCGTGGTCCGCAAGAGCGTCGCCGGGCAGGACGTGACGCAGAATTATTTTGATTCCGAAACGCGGCTGAAAACGCTGCGCGCGGAGCAGGACCGGATCCTGGAGCTGATGGGAAAAGCCGAAAAGATCGACGATGTCCTTGCGATTGAAAAGCGCCTGACGGAGGTGCAGAACGAGATCGAACAGCTCACCGGGCAGCTCAAGCAGTGGGATTCCCTCATCAGCCTGTCCACCGTAACCGTTGCGGTCAAGGAGGTCGCGGCGATCACCGCGCCTCCGGCGAAGGGCCTGGGCGGACAGGTCGGTTCCATCTTCCGCGCCTCGCTGCGCGCGCTTGGGGAGGCGTGCCGTTATCTTGTCCTCGCCGTCACGGCGGCCCTTCCGTTTCTGGCGGTTGCGGCCGTCATCGGCGCCGCAGTGCTCTTCTTCCGCCGGAAAATCAAAAAGGGCCGGAGCACCCTCCCCGGCGGACCCGGCAAAGAAGAATCCGGCAAGCCGGACGCGAAGTAGCCGCCTCTCCCGGCCTGCCGGGCGAAACCTAATACCAGACCAGGAACAGAAAAGCCAGCACGCCGGCGCACAGCGACAGCAGAAACAGCAGCAGGGCCGTGACCGCCTGGAGCAGGGTTTCCCGCTCCCCGCCGCGCACGGCGGCCAGAAGGCCGAGAAACGACAGCAGAATCGTGACTCCCGCCAGGATGCTCATGTGTTTTCCTCCCTCCGCGCCGCCGGTTACTAAAATCTACGGCGGGGCGGGGAAAACTATTCCCCGCGGACAAAATAAGAGCGCGCTTTTTCGGAAGAAATCAATCCGTCCTCCGAAGCGGCGCGCTTTTCTGCCGTTATTTCTTTACAAATTCCATATCCACCAGGGTGTCGTAGGAATAGCTCCCGGTATAAATGCCGGTCTTTAAAAGCATATCCATGTCGGTCGTGACGGCCTGCTTGCTGATGATCCCGTCCGGGCTCCACAGATTATCCTGGTAGGCGCGGTCGAGGGAAGCCTGAATTTCAGCATCGGAAAGAGTCGGGAATTCCAGCTTCAGCACTTTTTTCGCCGTATCGTGGTCGTCCTGGACGACTTTGAGGGCCTTTTTCATCGCGCTCACGAACTTCTGCACGGTCTCCGGGTCCTTTTCGATGGTCGATTTCTTCACGCTGAGCACGGAGTAAGAGAAATCGCCGAGGTCGGTGAACTTGTAGAAGGGCTCCTCCCAGATTCCCTTGGAAATTCCCTCGCAGATCTGCGGCTCCGCGCCGTTGCCGATATCCCCGTTGCCGTTCTGCAGCATGGAGACCACCGTGGCGGCGTCGGCATTCTCAACCAGGCGCACATCCTTCTCGGGGTCCAGCCCCAGATTGATCAGCAGATAGCGTGTCAGAAGGTTCGGACTCCCGCCGTGACGGCCCGCGACAATGCTTTTTCCTTTCAGAAACTCTTTCAGGTCCGCATTGTTCCCGCTCTTGGGGGCCGTTCCCTCTTTGGAGAACAGATACACGTTCGCACGGTTGACGCAGTTGCATACCGCGGTGACCGGGTCGGAATTGTTCTTGTTGCCCAGCGCGATGGAATCGACTCCGGCGATCACGCCCCAGGCGTCGCCGCTGACGACGGCCGTCACATGGTTGCCGCCGGTCGCCTGGATCACCCTGACGTCCAGTCCCTGTTCCTTAAAATATCCTTCGTGCTGCGCGACATACAGCGGCAGGTAGCCGCTCAGATGCACGGGCTCCGCGATGACGAGCTTTTTCAGCTGCGCCGCCTGGGAATCCGTCTGCGCCGGGGAGGCTGCCGAACAGCCCGTTAGCAGCACAACCGCAAGGCCGGCCGCGGCCGCGAGCAGTTTTCTGCCCGCGGAAGAGATCCACCTGTTTTTCATCTTGTTTTCCCTCCAAAAAAGATTTATGAGGAAATGATCGCCAGTCGTTTGGACAACCATTTTTCCAGAAGAATGACTCCCCAATACATCAGCATGGAGAGAACGGAAAGGACGAACACGCCCACCCAGACCAGGTTGATATCGAGAATCGTGCCCGCGTAGATGATCATGCGGCCCACGCCCTGTTCGGAGGAGATGAACTCGCCGACGATGGAGCCTGCCAGAGCCAGCGCGATGTTGATCCGCAGGCTGGAGATGATCCACGGCATCGACCACGGCACGACGACCTTTGAAAAGACCTGCCGCCGCTTCGCGCCGAGGGACACCATCAGCGTTTCCAGCGCGGGGTCCACGCTCTTGACCCCGCCGTAGGCGGAAATCGCGCTGGTCACCACGGTCATCAGAAAGGCGAGCACGGCCTTGGAAAAGAAGCCGATGCCGAACAGGATGACCAGAACGGGGCCGAGCGCCAGCTTCGGCAGCGCGTTCAGGATGATGAGAAAAGGCTCGCTGATCCCGGCGTAGGTTTTCGACCACCAGAACGACAGGCCCAGCAGGGCGCCGGTCAGCGTGCCGGCGACAAAACCGATGATTGTGGAGCCGGAGGTGTAGACAATATCGCGCAGCAGCGTACCCTGGGTCATCTGTACCCACGCCGTCTGGAGGATCGCGCTCGGGCAGCTCCAGTAATAGGAGTCCAGCCAGCCGATGCGGGTAAAGAATTCCCACCCGGCGAACAGAAGGACACCCACCAGAATTCTTCCGGCGAGCACCCGCCGCCTGCGCTTTTTTTCCTCTGTTTCCCCGTCGTAGGATTCGATCAGGCGCGCCGTCTTCTCTTCTTCCCGCAAAGGTTCGCCGTCCGCCGCACGGCGAACCGCGCAACAGGTTTCCTGATTGATGACAGCCATTTTTTTCACTCCCGTCCCTATGAAATTTCCTCCGCCCGAGCCTGCCCGGCGGAGAGCAGCTCCAGCAGATGATGTTTCAGTTCCATAAACCGCGGGGTCGTCAGATCCTCCGGCTTTCTCGGGCGTGCGATCGGCACCTCGATTTTCGCCAGCACCCGCCCCGGTCTCTGCGAAAAGACATAAATATCATCGGAGAGGTAGACGGCTTCGTCGATATCGTGCGTGACAAAAAGGATCGTCTTCCCGAAATCCTGCCAGATCTCAAGCAGCCAGTTCTGCATCGAAAGCCTGGTCTGGGCGTCCAGCGCGCCGAACGGTTCATCCAGCAGCAGGATATCGCGGTCATACAGCAGCGTGCGCAGCAGCGCCGCCCGCTGCCGCATTCCGCCCGAGAGTTCGTTCGGGTAATGGCTGTCAAAGCCCCCCAGCCCGTATTTTTCCATCAGGGGAAGGGCCCGCTCCACGGCCTGCGCGCGCGGCACGCCGCGGATCTCTAGCCCAAGGATAATGTTGTCCAGAATGGTTCGCCAGGGCAGCAGGAGGTCTTTCTGCAGCATATAGCCGACTGTTCCGGCCTTTCCTACAATACTCCGCCCGTCGACGGTGACGTCCCCCGCGGTCGGCGGCATCAGCCCGGCGATAATATGAAACAGGGTCGACTTTCCGCAGCCGGACGGGCCGATGATGCTCGCGAAACGCCCTTCCTGAACGGCCAGGTCCGTTTCCGCCAGGGCGGCCACGTTTGTTCCGTTTTTGCGAAAAATTTTGCTGACCCCGGTCACTTCGATTTTACAGGGTTCGCGCATTCAAAACTCTTCCTTTCTTGAACTGATTCGGCCCGCCCCGGGCAGACCCCGGGCAGGCTTTCGCGCCGGCTCTTTTTCTCAAAGCTCCGGCAGTTCATTCAGACAGGCATCTACATCGCGGTCAAGGCATAGGATCGTGCCGGAGAATTCCGACGCCGCGTCATAGTCCTTGAAAACGGCGATTACATTCAGATGAAACCGTTTTTCTATTGCTGTTTTAATTTCCTTTTTAAAAACCTGCGTCAGCAGGTGATCCATATAGTCCGTTGTGCCGGAATGTTTGTCGTCCAGAAGCTTTAGAGCGGGAATTCGGGTGTTCAGGGACAGAATGATGATTTTGCTGCCGGCAAACTCGACATTCTGCTGCCTTACGCCGGTATTGAAAATCTGCCTGTTGACACTGTTGTATACTTTCAGAATTTCCTGCTTGAAAGTACCGGCGACCATGGCGCGCCCCCTTTTCCTTTTGTAACCAAGAAGATCCCCGCCGGCAAGCCGGCGTTGTTTTCCAACGCAAAGAAAGGATTTTCTTCCCGCGGTCCGTGAGAAGGCATCTCGCGGGAATATCTTCGTTTCCTGCCCTCTTTCGGACGCAAAACGTCCCCGGCGCCGGCGCCGAGGACGCCCCCTGGCGCAAACGCTTTTTCAATGATCGTCAATCGCCATGAAATTCTTGATACAAAGAAAGACGCTTTAAGTGCTCCTTAAAGCGTCTTTTCTCTCAGCGTTCCAATCGCTGCGTTTCCTGATTCTTTCACATCTGATACCATAATAGATCAATCCGGGAAAATTGACACCGGTTCAATAAAAACAATCAAAAGAAAAGCGCCGTCCCCGGAAGGCTCAGGCGCTGATCCGCGGACGCAGAACATTGGTCAGCCCAAGGTTTTCCACCCGTTCTCTGATGCGCTGCGGGTCGGCGGAATCCAGCCCGAGCGTCTTCATCCGCTCGTACAGTACGGAACCGGAAAACGTGTATTTCCTGGAGAGCCCCTGCTCGGAGCCCATCTGCTCCCGGACGAAGGCGATGGCCTCGCCGCAGGCGAGAACCCGCGGCAGAACCCGCGGCGCCTCTCCGGACGCCGTCCTCGCGGCGTTGACCCCGGCGAGCGACCCCGTGACGATCGCCTCCGTGTGGCCGACGAGCAACCCCGCTTTTTCCCCCGCGCAGAACAGATTTTTCATTCCGCGTACCAGAAGAGAATCGTCGCGCGGCGCCATCGCCAGAAAGCGCACCGAATTCCCGCGGCCGCCCGCGCAAGGGTCGAGAAAGCTCGCGTTTTCAAAGCCGGGCACCCGCCGCAGCCTGTGAAGATCGAAGAACGGGGCCATCAGCTTTGCGTGGCCCGTGTCGAGCAGAATCAGATTTTCGCGGTACTCCGGCAGCGCGTACTGCTGACACGCTTTTTTCGCGAGGTGGTCCTCAACAAGCTCCTTCGGGAGAGGGACAATCACGACCCCCGCCGCTTCCAGGCGCTCCACGATGGAGGGCGCGAGAGACTCTTTCAGCAGCTTGCAGGCGCCGCTCATCGCGCCCGTCCCGCCCTCGGCGTTTTTCCCCTGAATCTCCGGCACGCCGGCAAGCGCCGTCAGGCTGACCCGCCCGCCGAAGCTCGGGCATCGCAGGACGCACATCGCGCAGCCGTTGCCGTATTGCGCGCAGTTGCCCGGCGGCCCGGCGGAGCCGGTCGCGTCGACGAACACATCGCCTTCAAAGACCCTTCCCCTGTCGTCCGTCACGCTGCGCAAGGTCCCTTCCGCCGCTTCCGCCTTCCGCACGCGCGCCTGATACTCGACCTGAACGCCGATTTCGCTCAGATACCGTTCGACCGCGGCCGGCGTCCTGGTTACATCGTACAGGCTCGCATGCCTGTGCCCCGGAAAATCGACGTCACGGTGCCGGGCATAGTCGTCCGTGATGCGGAACAGCTCTCCGGCTCCGAACGCGGCGCACTCCTCCTGCGCCGTGAAACGCCCGTTGTTGCGCATGATCCCGCCGACCAGGCCCGTGCCGAGCAGCAGATCCGTCCGCTCCAGCAAAACCGTCTCCATCCCGCATTTTACCGCGGATACCGCCGCGGCGCAGCCGGCCCAGCCGCCCCCGGCGATCACCGCCCGTCTCTTCTGTCCCATACCGGCATCTCCTTTCGAAAACTCCACAGCCCGAAGGAAAGAACCTCCCCGCGGCCGCCTCGATATTATCATGCGCAGCCGCGCTCCGGAGATACTCTGACAGTACATTTTCGGCCAAGCGTGCCAAAAAGCCGGCCCCCGCGGGGCCGGCCGGTAGGAAGTTACTGTGTTTCTCCCTTGTCTTCCAGAAGCTTTACGCTGACTTCCTTTGTGGCGCCGGCTTTGCCGCCGCCCGCGGTTTCGGAAAGGGAGGTGGAATAAATTTTCATCTTGATCGTGTCGCCGGGCTTATGCCGGTTCAGGACCGCGTACAGGCCGTCCATATCGGTGATTTTCGTCCCGTCCGCTTCCGTGATGATGTCGCCCTGGACGGCGCCGCTGTTTTTCAGGGAGCTGTCGGAATCAATGCCGACGATCAGCACGCCCTGCGGATATCCGTAAAGCTGCGTGTAGAGCTCCTCAACCGTCTTGGCCTTGACGCCCAGCCGGGTGCGGCCGGACACATAGCCGTGGGCGACCAGGTCATCGATGATGGTCTTGGCCCGGCTGACAGGAATCGCAAAGCCCATGCCCTCGTAGCCCGTCGCGACGATTTTGTTGGAATTGATGCCGACGACCTGCCCGTACAGATTCACCAGCGGCCCGCCGGAGTTGCCGGGGTTGATCGCCGCGTCCGTCTGGATATAGGTCATGCCGTTGTCGCTGTGCTCCTCGATCGAGCGGTCCAGCGCCGAGATATATCCGCCGGTCAGGGAGCCGGCGAAGCTCATTCCGCCGGGATTGCCGATCGCGATGACCTGGTCGCCCACCTGCATGCCGTCCACGGTGCCGAACGTCGCCGGGGAAAGCCCCGTCGCGTTGATTTTCAGCACCGCCAGGTCGGAGGTCTTGTCGTATCCTACGACCTTTGCCTCGTAACCTTTGTTGTTATGCAGGATCACCTTGACGGGGTAGCTCTTGGAATAGTTGATCACGTGCGCGTTGGTGAGGATATAGCCGTCCGAAGAGGCGATAATGCCGGTTCCTTCGCTGGTGCCGCTCTGCTGGATCGTCGTCTGAACGCCGACCACGCTCTGAATCACCCGCTTGTAAACCTCCGTCGCGGTCAGCTCGCCGCCGGACGGATGCGGCTGCACCGCGATCCCGCCTGCATTCGGATTGGTTCCGTCGCCCTCCACGCCGCCGATGAGGCTGCCGGAGGAAGAGGGGGAGGAAGAAATACCGCCCTGTTCTCCCGAAGCGGAGGAGGAAGCTGAATTTTCGCTGCTTGCGGCCGCCGGATTCTGATTTGAGATCCGGTATCCGTAAACGGCGGTCCCGACGATCAGTCCGACGACCAGCACGCCCAGCACCCAGAAAAGCGCCTTCAGGCCGGTCCCCATTTTTTTGGGCGGCACGGGCGGCTGGCTCGGTTGGCCGTACTGCCCGCCGCCGGAATAATTCCAGTACGACTGGCCGTAGGGATTGTCGTACTGCGCGCCTCCCGGCTGGCTCCCGTTTTGATTTCCGTAGCCGCCGTAATTCTGCTGCTGTCCGTAGGGGGCGCCGTAAGGAGAGCCGTAGGGCGCTCCATACGGCCCGTAGCCGTTCCCCCCGTAAGGGGGCGTTCCGTACTGCCCATAGGGGGGAACCGGCGGCTGTCCGGGAGCCTGCCCCGGATTTTGTCCCTGCTGCGCGGACTCCGGCGGCTTTTCCCCCTGAGGCGGCGGCGCGCTCTGTCCGGAGGGCTCTCCTTCGGGCGGAGCCGGTTGCCGGGGTTCCTCCTCTGGCTCTTCCGGAGGAGGAGCCGAAGCTTCACCGTCCTCCGCTTTTCCGTCCTCCGCGGCGTCCTGCGGCGCCGATTCCTGTTTTGCCTCGTCCTGCTGACGGTCTCCGTATTCCCATGGGTCTTTTTCACTGTTTGGATCAAAGCCGTTGTCGTTCATAAAAAAGCCCTTTCATTTCTTTTTCGGTTCTTCCTTCGGTTCCTCGCCGCGGGTTTCCACCAGATGGCGCTGGTCTTCGCGGGGTTTTTCGATCCGCCTGGGGAGCCAGAATTCAAACCGGCAGTTTTCATGCCAGACGCTTTGGGCGGTGATCTCGCCGCCGTGCAGCCGGATGATGGTCTTCACAATGTACAGGCCCAGCCCCATGCCCTTTTTGTCCTGGCTTCGGGACTTGTCGGTCTTGTAAAAACGCTCGAACACCATCGGCAGTTCATCCGGAGAGATTCCGTCGCCGCTGTTTTCAACGGAAACGGTCGTCCGGTCCGTTTCCTGACGGATGCCGATTTCGATATAGCCGCCCTCATTTGTAAATTTTACGGCGTTGTCGATCAGATTATACACGACCTGATGAATCATGTCGGGGTCGCCGTCCACGAACAGGCTTTCGGCGTTTTCCAGCCCCCGGACTTCGATCTTTTTATCCTCGATCGCCTTTTCAAACGACAGCATCGCGGAGAGCACGGTGCCCATCAGGTCGAACCGCGCCGGCCGCAGCCTCAGCTCGCCGCTGTCGATGCGGGAAAGGTCCAGCATGGTCCGCACCAGGCGCGAAAGGCGCTTGACCTCCTGCGAAACGATGCGGAGGTACTGGTTCTGTTTTTCCGGAGGAATGGTTCCGTCCAGAATGCCGTCGATAAATCCGGCGATCGTCGTCATCGGCGTCTTCAGCTCATGGGACACATTCGCGATAAAATCGCGCCGCACGTGTTCCACCGACGCGAGAGAATCCGCCATGTTGTTGAACGCCACCGAAAGCTGGCCGATCTCGTCCTGGCTCGCGACCGGCACGCGCACGGAAAAATTTCCTTCCCCGAAGCACCGCGCGGCGGCGGCCATGTTTCGCAGCGGCTGCACCAGCTTGTAAGAAAACAGCCAGATCACGCAGAAGGAGATCGCAAACGCCGCAAGCGCGGCGAAGATGATCATCTTCAGAACGTCCAGCCGGAATGCGTTGAATGATTTCACGCTGTAGGCCGCGAACACCGCGCCGATCTGCACGGGAGTTCCGCTCACCGTGACGGAAATCGGCACTCCGACGATATAATATTTCTGGTTGTAAAAGCCGTTCATCGTCCCTTGCTCGGAATAGCCGCCGCTCAGCGCCTTCTGCATGATCTCCGAGCTGACCCGTTTGGTGGAGTCCACGTTTCCGCCGCTGCCGTAAGCCGCCAGCAGGGTCTGCCCGTTCAGCTTGGTGACGAAAATGTCCGCGTCGATATTCTCCGCAAACGCAAGGATAAAGGTCTGCATCCTCACCCCGTCCACCTGATACTCGTTTCGGTTGACCGTGATCACGCTGTCGGCCGCGATCCGGGCGACGCTTTCCGCGTTTTTCCGGAGAAGATTCTGGTTTTCCGTCTTCCAGTAGCTTGAAATCGCGATCAGCAGAACGAAGCTGAGCAGAAAGAAGCTGATAAGGATGACCAGGGAAGTGATCCTCAGGTATTTTTTAAAAAGGGTTTTCTGCATTGCATCCCCCCGGAGGCGGTTCTCCGGTTATTCTTTCACCTCGAATTTATAACCGACGCCCCAGACTGTTTTCAGCTCCCACTGGTCCGAAACGCCCTCCAGCTTTTCGCGCAGACGCTTGACATGCACGTCCACCGTCCGGCTGTCCCCGTAGTAATCGAACCCCCAGACCTCGTCGAGAAGCTGGTCGCGCGTAAACACGCGGTTCGGATTGCTGGCCAGATGATAAATCAGCTCCATCTCCTTCGGCGGCGTGTCCACCTGAACGCCGTTGACCTTCAGCTCATAGTTGGTCAGGTTGATGGAGAGCTTGTCGTATTTGACCTCTTTCACGGCCTCGCCGCCGTTTTTGCCCAGCCGGCGCAGAACGGCCTTGATGCGGGCCACGACCTCCTTCGCCTCGAACGGCTTGACCACGTAATCGTCCGCGCCGAGCTCCAGGCCCAGCACTTTATCGAACACTTCGCCCTTCGCGGTCAGCATGATGATGGGGCACTGCGATTTTTTCCGGATTTCCCGGCAGACCTGCCAGCCGTCCAGCTCCGGAAGCATGATGTCCAGCAGAATCAGGTCCGGGTTTTCCTTATCAAACTCATCCAGCGCCTTTCTGCCGTTGTCCGCCAGCACCACGTCGTATCCCTCTTTTTCCAGGTACAGCCGCAGCAGCTCGCAGATATTCTGGTCGTCGTCCACCACAAGAATTTTTCCCGCCGCCATTTTGATCTCCCTTCCTCACTCCGCCTGTATCAGGCCTTGTATTAAAAATCAAGAGTCTTGTCCCT
Organism: Caproicibacter sp. BJN0012; assembly: GCF_035986805.1. NCBI lineage: Bacteria > Bacillati > Bacillota > Clostridia > Eubacteriales > Acutalibacteraceae > Caproicibacter > Caproicibacter sp. BJN0012. Next base: position 145,334 of record NZ_CP142518.1, read on the forward strand.
ATCCGCCGGAATTGCGTCCGGACGCGCCCGGCAATTCTGTGCAGGCACGCCAGGGTTTCATATAATTTGATTATAATAGATTTGGGAATGAAATTATGAATATATTTTAAAAGTTTTTCGCGTAAAATGCAAAATAAACGCGGCAGCAGGACCTGCGCCGCGCTATTTTGAACCGATCCGGAAAGAGGGCAAAGAGACATCATCCGGAAGCGAGTTTTTGGAACAGGCGCCGGGAAGCGTTCCAGTAGGCGTCTTTTTTCCCATCGACCGCGGTGTCCCTGTAAACCCGCAGGGACAGGCCCAGCCTTTCCATCAGGTTTTCTCCCTCCGCCGTCCGGTAGGACAGCCCCGCCAGAGCTTTCAGCCCGGAAAGGGGAATTCGCATCCCTCCGGGACCGCTTTCGCCCGCTTCCGGCGTACTGCCGTCCGTCCTGGCGAACATTCCCAGCTTGCTCTGCTGCTGAGAAAATGAATCCGCGTCGGTCAGGAACAGCATGCAGTCTCCCGCAGAGAGATCCGCTTCCAGCTTGACCTGGTTGGCGGCCTGAATCCCGGAGCCGCCGTTTTCCGCGCCGGCCGCGTAGCTGTCGATCTGCACGGTCACGCGGCCGTCTCCGTTTAAATCCTCGCCGCACTTTGCAATGTTTTTTTCCAGCAGGCCGACGGCTTCCTGCGGAAAACCGTTGGCCGTGACCAGCCCGATTTCATAATCGGCCCCGGGGCGCGTCAGGTCCCGCGCCAGAAAAATCAGGAAAACCGCCGCCGCAAGCAGAACCAGCGCGTGCCATTTGTGGTAATACCAGAAGTTTTCCCATTTTTTCCTCGGAGTATCCGGTGTTGGACTCTGCGGCTCCGGATATTCCCCGTCTCCATGAATCAGGAGGCCCTCCCGTGCCATCGGAACGTCAGTCCTCCCGCGGTTTCATCGTCGGGAACAGCAGAACGTCGCGGATGGAGGCGCTGTCCGTCAGCAGCATCACAAGGCGGTCGATGCCCATTCCCATTCCCCCGGTCGGCGGCATGCCGTATTCCATCGCCGTCAGGAAATCCTCGTCGATCACGTCGGTCTCCTCCTCGCCGGAGGCGCGAAGCTCCGCCTGGTGCACAAAACGGCCGCGCTGGTCGATCGGGTCGTTCAGCTCCGAATAGGCGTTGGCGAATTCGCAGCGGTTGATAAACAGCTCGAAGCGCTCCACGAGCTCCGGCGTGCCGCGCTTGCGCTTCGTCAGCGGGGAAACCTCCACCGGATAATCGTAGATGAACGTCGGCTGGACGAGCTTATCCTCGGCGGTCGCCTCGAAGGCCTTCGCCATGATGTCGCCCCATTTGTCGGCGGGACCCAGCTCCAGATGGAGCTGCCCCGCGGCCTCGCGCGCCTTTTCGTCGTCGCCCTTGAACGAGAGGAAATCAATCCCCGCGTATTTCTGAATCGCGTCGTTCATCGAAAGGCGGGCGAACTCCCCTGAAAGGTCGATTTCCTCGCCCTGCCAGGTGACATGCTCGGTGCCGCAGGCCTTCCTGGCGCATTCCTGGACCAGCAGCTCGGTGCGGTCCATCATGCCGTGGTAATCGGTATAGGCCTCGTACAGCTCCAGGCTGGTGTACTCCGGATTGTGCTTCACGTCCATGCCCTCGTTGCGGAAGCAGCGGCCGATTTCATACACCCGCTCCATGCCGCCGACGATGAGGCGCTTTAGGTGCAGCTCCGTCGCGATGCGAAGGTACATGTCCATGTCGAGGGTGTTGTGGTGGGTAACGAACGGGCGGGCCGCCGCGCCGCCCGCGACGGTGTTCAGAACAGGCGTCTCGACTTCCACATAGCCCAGGCCGTCGAGCACGTCGCGGATGGCGCGGATGATGGCGCTGCGCTTTAAGAACGTATCCCTGACTTCCGGATTCATGATCAGGTCGAGATACCTCTGGCGGTACCGCAGGTCCGTGTCCTTCAGGCCGTGGAATTTTTCCGGCAGGGGCAGAAGCGATTTGGAAAGAAGCCGTATTTCCTTCGCATGGACGGAAATCTCCCCCCGGCGGGTCTTGAACACATACCCCCTGACGCTGATAATATCGCCGACATCCCAGAAATTTTTCAGGTCGGTGTAGCTTTCCTCTCCGACCTGGTCGATCTTCATGTAGACCTGGATCCGGCCGCTGCGGTCGGAAAGGTCCATAAACCCGGCCTTGCCCATATCGCGCCATCCTACAATCCGGCCCGCGATGCAGACATCCTTGTTCTCCAGCTCCGAAAAGCGGTCCCGGATCTCCTGCGCCGAACAGTCGTGGGGGCAGGTGGTGATGTGAAAGGGGTCCTTGCCCGCTTTCTGCAGCGCGGTCAGCTTTTCCCTCCGGATCTCCGCCTCGCTTCTGTTCTCCGGATTTTCCGCATTTCCTGTCAGTTCCATTGTGCCGTCGCTCATGTTCATTCTCCTAAATATTTTAGTGATGAGGAATTTCCCGCCGCGCCGTTTCAGTGCGGGTCCGGCGGGCCGGAATGGAAAAAGGGCAGGAAAGCCTCCCGGCCGTTCCTGCCCGCAGTTTTCACTTGGATATGGCTAGAATCTCATATTCCATGACTCCGGCGGGCACTTCCACCGTGACTTTATCGCCAATCCCGTGATCCAGGAGGGCCCTGCCCACCACGGACTCATCCGAAATGCAGCCGTTGACCGGGTCCGCCTCATTGGAGCCGACCATCCGGTAATTGACCACATTGCTGCCGCCGGTCTTCGGATTTACGACGCGCAGCTCCACCTTTGAACCGATGTGCACGTTCTCGCCGCTCAGTTCGCTTTCGTCGATCACGCGGACATTCTTCATCATCACTTCGATGTCCGCGATGCGGGCCTCGACGATTGCCTGTTCGTTTTTTGCCTCATCGTATTCGCTGTTTTCGGACAAATCGCCGAACGAAAGGGCGACCTTGATTTTTTCAGCGACCTCTTTCCGTTTGACGCTTTTCAGCTCTTCAAGCTCACTTTCCAGCTTGTCAAGGCCCTCTTTTGTCAGGATCACCTGTTTGACCATTTTATTACCACCCTTTTCTCCTGGACATTAAAATCAGATATTTGCGGCCTTGCCTGTAACCTCGTTACAAACAGGGCCGAAACAGAATAATTCCATTATAGTAAGGCGAACCCGTTCTGTCAACAAAATCCGGGGCGAATCCGAGGGCCCCACCGCTCAATCGGCGCCGGCGCCGGAAGCCGGCACCGAGGATGCCGAGGACGCCGAAGACGCGGAACCGGAAACGCCGGGCGCCCGCTGCACCGCGGCGCCCTGCCGGATCAGCGCGGTCACGCCCGCCTGAATCTGCGGGTCCTCTGCAAACGGAAGCTGATTGCGCGTGAGAAGGCCCGCCTGCGCGTCGGTCAGGCTCTTTCCGATATCAGGCTCGATGCCGGTCCCCTGGAACGCCGCGCCTCCGACGGTAAGGTAATCCGCGACGGAAAGGATCATCGCGGAGCCGTCGGAAAGCGGCACCGCCTCGTCCTTTGTGCCGTATCCGGCCGTCTTCTCCCCGACGAGCATCCCCTTTTTGAAGTCCCTGATGTCCGCCGCGAAAATTTCCGCCGCGCCGTAGGTGCTGCCGTTCATCACGACGCTGACCGGCAGATCGACCTCTCCGGTTTTGGAGGCGTACTCCACCGTGACCTTCCCGCTTTTGTCCCGGCTGCTGACCGTATTTCCCGCGGGCAGAAGAAGATCCAGAACCTTTGCCGCGGAATCGACGCTGCCGCCCGGATTGTTGCGCAGATCCACGATGATGCCGCACGCTTTCCCGCCGATCAGCTTGTTCAGCGCAGCGCTGAAATTCGTCGGCGTATCCTCCGTGAATTCGGAGACTTTCAGATACGCGGCGTTTCCGTTGATCATGGAATAGGTGATGGTCCGGTCGGTATATTCCGCCCGCGTCACCGTAAACGTGAGGCTCTGCGACGCCGCGCCGGAAGAGGCGGAGGAAGCGGAGCCTGTCTGAGCGCCCGGACGAAGGACTCCCAGCGCCACCTTGGTCCCCGCCGTGCCGTCCAGTTTGTTCAGCGCGTCGCCGTAGGTGATGCGGACAACTTCCTTCCCGTCCATCGAGACGATCACGTCGCCCCTTTTGAGTCCCGACGCTTCCGCCGGAGAATTCGGCAGCACTTCCGTCACTTCCATGTTCCCGTCCTCATCCTGCACGGTCCTGATCCCGACGCCGATGCTTTTCGCGCTGTTCGCCGCCAGATATTCCTTGTACTTCTGCGCGGAAAGATACTGCGCGTGGGAGTCTCCCAGCCCCGCGACATAACCGGCGCAGATGCCGTCCGTCAAAGCGGACTCGTCGATGGCGCCGATGAAATCCTGTCTCGCCTTCTGGTCGATTTCGCTCAGCTTCTGATACATGGCCTGGCGCTCGTTGATGTCGGCCACCTTCGAATTGAAGCTGTCCATCGCGTAGACGTAAGTGAGCGAAACCGTGACGGCCGCCGTGACGGCCGCAATCGACACCGCCGCGCCCAGCGAGAATTTTTTGCCCATTGCCTTCAGTCCTTATCGATTACTTGGAAAACCAGTTCAGCGGGTTTTTCGCAACGCCGTTGACGCGGATCTCAAAATGGCAGTGAGGTCCGCTTGAGTCCCCGGTGGAACCGACATATCCGATCGTCTGTCCCTTCGTCACCTGCTGGCCCTTGCTGACCGCCACGCGGCTCATATGCCCGTACAGCGTGGAGTATCCGCCGCCGTGGTCGATGGCGACCACGTTGCCGTACCCGCCGTACCCCGTTCCATAGTTGCCGTAGCCCGCCTGCATCACTTTGCCGGAATCCGCCGCGACGATCTGCGCGCCGTAAATGCCGGAGCGGGAAATGTCGATTCCTTTGTGGACCGTGCCCCACCTGGGCCCGAATCCGCTCGTGATACTGGTGCAGCTCGGCACCGGCCACATGAAGTTGCCCGTGCTGACGTAGCCGCCGCTGCCGCCCGTGCCGCCGCCTTTTGACGCATAGTACTCCGCGTACCACGCGTCAATCGCTTTGGAGGCTTCGTCCTCCTGCTTGGCAAGCGCTTTGCTCTGCGCTTGTGCGGCCGACTGGTCCGCCGCGATGTCGGCCAGGGCGCTGTTCGCCTCGTTGACGTAGCTCGTCAGTTCGGTCTGCTTCTGGTCGTATTCCTTCTTGTTCGCCGCCACGGCGTCCCGGTTCTTTTCAATGTCCGTTTTCTGGTCCGAAACGGACTGCATTTCCTCTTTCAGCCGGTCGATCAGCTCCGTGTCGTGCTGGGTGATTGCCTGCAGAATCTCCGTCTTGTCGGCGAGGTCCATAACGCTTTTCGCGTTCAGGATAATTTCCATGGTGGACGCGTCGCCCGTCAGGTAAATCGCGTACAGGCGTTCCTTGAGCTTGTCGAAGTCCGTGTCGATCTCCTTCTGCTTTTGGGCAATCTGGCTTTCTTTTTCTTTGATATCGCTGTTCAGGCCGGCAATCTGGTCGTTCAGATTGTCAATTTGTTCCTCCACAGTGTTAATTTGCGACGTCAGAGCGTCTTTATACTGCTGTTTTTTCGTTTCATCGTTTTTCAGGCTCTTGATCTGCGCGTCCACCTGCGCTTTTTTCTGTTTCAGACCGCTTTGCTTTTTCTGCAGGTCGCTCAGTGTGGAAGCCTGGGCCGGCTGGACTGCCGGAACGGAAAACAGAAGCAGAAACGCCGCCAGAACCGCGGCGAGAATCCTCACGGCCTTGTTACCACTCAACGATTTCGCCTCCCTCTCTTTTCAGGTATTTTCCGATTGAGATCGCCCCGCCGACCGCGCCGAACAGGGAGCCGGCAAGCAGGAACAGCAGCGTGATCTTCCACTGTATCGCCCCGATGGAGAGCGGCGAAAACAGCGTGATGGAAGTCAGCGTGCCGGTCAGCTTGTCGTAGAGAAGACGCAGGATCAGGCTCCCGAAAAGACCCGAGAGCAGGCCGATGATGATCCCCTCCACCACGAACGGCACGCGCACGAACCAGTTGGTCGCGCCCACCGATTTCATGATGCTGATCTCCAGCCTGCGGGAGAACATGGTCACGCGGATGGTGTTGGAGATGATGAACAGCGAAACCAGGCTGAGGAGCAGAATGATCCAGAAGCCGACCGTCGTGACCAGACGGTGCAGGCTGGTCAGCTTCGCCGCAATGTCGGAATAGTCGTTGATGGAGGAGACTCCGTCGATCTTCCTGATCTGCGCCACGGTATCCTTATATTTGGAGAGATCCCTGAACGAAACCTGGAACGCGTCGGGCAGGGGGTTGTCCTTCCCGGTCATATCCTTTAACAGGGAGGAATCCTTTTCCCCCAGCATCCCCATGACCTGCTTGAGCGCGTTGTCCTTCGACACAAACTGGCAGCTTTTGATGTTGTCCAGCTTTTTGATCTGCTCGCCGGCCTTGAGGGACGCCAGAACGGGAAGGTCCTTGTCCATGTAGATCTTCACCGAATTGTTTCCCTCCACGGCCGCCATCGCGGTGCTGATGTTCAGGGAGAACAAAATCGCGGCGCCCGTTAAAAGCAGGCAGGAAACCAGAACGCCGACCGAAGCGAGGGACATGGTCCGGTTGCTCCAGATGTTCCGCACGCCCTCGCGAAACAGGTAGCGGATATTATTGATCATGGCGCGCCTCCCAGTTGCAGCTGTCCGCAACAACGGAGCCGCCGTGTATTTCAATGACCCTGCGCCCGAAGCGCTTGACCAGGGAATGCTCGTGCGTCACCATCAGGATCGTGGTGCCGCGCTTGTTGATTTCGCTGAACAGGTCGACGATTTCAAACGAAAGCGCCGGGTCGATGTTCCCGGTGGGCTCGTCCGCGATGAGAAGGCGCGGCGAATTGATCAGCGCGCGCGCCAGGCCCACGCGCTGCTGCTCCCCTCCGGAAAGCTCGCGCGGGTGGCAGTCCGCCTTGTCCTGCAGATTCACAAGGCCGAGTATGTAAGGGACGCGCCTCCGGATATCCCGGCTGGAAGCTCCGACGACGTGCATGGCAAACGCCACGTTTTCGTAAACCGTCATTTTCTGAATCAGCCTGAAATCCTGGAACACCATCCCCATCCTGCGCCGCAGGTACGGCACGTCGCCCCGTTTCAGCTCGGAAAGCTTCTGCTCTCCCACGGTGATCTCACCCTCGCTGGGCCGCTCCTCGCAGGTAATCAGTTTTAGAAACGTGCTCTTCCCCGCGCCGGACGACCCCACGATAAAAACGAACTCCCCGTCGTCCACGCGGAGGCTGACGTCCTTCAGGGCTTTCGTGCCGTTGGAATAGATTTTGCTCACGTTCTGAAAATCAATCAATTCCATCTCTCCATATTCTTAAATCCCATTATCTTTCCTGTTATGACCATTTTCCGAGCGTAAAAAACACAGCCCATTGGTACGTTTACATAATACCAACGGGCCTCAAAAATATTATTCCAATATAAAAATATTTTGTAATATTTTTGTAATTTTTTATATTGTCAAAATTTAACGGGATCGGAGGAAAGATATTTTTTCACCATCAGCGCCACCTTGAAAATAATGGCGTCCTCGAATTCCCGCAGGTCCAGGCCTGTGATTTTCTTGATTTTTTCCAGGCGGTACACCAGGGTGTTGCGGTGGACGAACAGTTTGCGCGAGGTTTCTGAAACATTCAGGTTGTTTTCAAAGAACCGCTGAATGGTGAACAGCGTCTCATGGTCCAGCGAGTCGATGGAGCCGCGCTTGAAAACCTCCTTTAAAAACGCCTCGCACAGCGTGGTGGGCAGCTGGTAAATCAGACGGGCGATGCCGAGGTTGTCGTAGCTGACGATCAGGCGCTCCGTGTCGAACACCTTTCCGACTTCCAGCGCGACCTGCGCCTCCTTGAACGAGCGGGCGAGATCCTTGATGCCGGTCACGATGGTCCCGATGCCGACGACGCAGTGGGTGTAGAACTCGCTGCTGAGCGTGTCGACGATCGAGCCCGCGAGCTTATCCAGGTCCTTCATCTCGATGCCGGGCTTGATCTCCTTGACGAGCGCGATGTCGGTTTCATTGATATTGATGACGAAATCCTTGTTCTTGTCGGGGAAGAGGTTCTGGATCACGTCGAACGCGGAGATATCCGACTTGTTCGTGATCTTGATGAGCATGCACACGCGGCTGACATCCGAATTGAAGCGGAGCTCCCTCGCCTTCAGATAGATGTCGCCGGGCAGGATATTGTCCAGGATGACGTTTTTGATAAAGTTGCTGCGGTCGTATTTTTCGTCGTAATACTGTTTGATGCTGCTGAGCGAAATCGCGAGCAGCGACGCATACCTGCCGGCCTCCGGGTCGCTGCCGGAAACAAAGACCGCGTATTCCGGGCGCGGGCGGTTGCCGAAGGACCGATAGGTGTAGCCGTTGATGACAAAAGTGCCGGGAGCGGTGAGCGCCTCCGCGGTCACGCTGTCGTTGACCTCGCCGATCCGCCCGAGCTCGCTGCACGCGATGATGACGGAAGTCTCGTCGATCACTCCGATGGTGCGGTCGACCGCGTCCTTCATTTGGTGAATGACTCCCTGAAACAGCCTGTTAGACATGGTATCCCCTCATTTCCAGATCTGTCTGATCTATCTGAACTTTTCTCTTTCAAATAAGTAAATCTATCATCATTTTACACAAAGACGAATAAGATTTCAACCGTATCTTTCATATTATGGGAAAAAAAGCTGTGAAATATCGTTATAACCGTAAAAAATATTGCTGACGGCGGCTGAAATTTTCGCCAACGGATAAAAAAACGGGCCGTACAGACGCCGAATGCGCCCGTGCGGCCCGCCGGTTGCGGAAAATCAGTTCAGGATTGCCTTTTCCGTTTCCTTGTCAAACAGATGGATCTTGTTCAGTTCAAACGCGGTCTTGATCCGGTCCCCGGATTTCGCCGTCGAGGAGGGGTCGACCCTGGCGGTGAGGCTCACTCCCTCGCAGTTTAAGTACAGGTAGGTCTCCGCGCCCATCAGCTCGGTAACCTCCACGTCGGCCTCCACGATGCCGTCGGTCGCCTTTTTCAAAAATTCCGGTTCGTCATGCACGTTCTCGGGGCGGATGCCCAAAACGACCTGCTTGCCGACGTAGTCTTTCAGCACGTCGTCCCTGTTCTTGTCCGCCGGAATCGGGACGCTGTACCCGCCGAACCGGAACGCGTATCCCGAACCGGTTTTCTCGACGGTCCCGTCGAGAAAGTTCATCTGCGGCGAGCCCATGAACCCGGCGACGAACTGGTTGACCGGGTAATCGTACAGATTCTGCGGCGTGTCCACCTGCTGGATGAATCCGTCCTTCATCACGACGATCCGGTCGCCCATCGTCATGGCCTCCGTCTGGTCGTGCGTGACGTAGATGAACGTCGTGCCCAGCCGTTTGTGCAGCTTTGCGATCTCCGTCCTCATCTGGGCGCGCAGCTTCGCGTCCAGGTTGGAGAGAGGCTCGTCCAGCAGAAAGACCTTCGGGTCGCGCACGATGGCGCGGCCCAGCGCGACGCGCTGGCGCTGGCCGCCGGAGAGCGCCTTCGGCTTGCGGTCCAGCAGGTGGGAAATGTCCAGGTTCCGGGCGGCTTCCTCCACCCGGCGCTTGATTTCGTCCTTCGGGATCTTGCGGAGCTTCAGGCCGAACGCCATGTTGTCGAACACCGTCATGTGCGGGTAGAGCGCGTAGTTCTGGAACACCATCGCGATGTCGCGGTCCTTCGGCGCCACGTCGTTCGAGAGGGCGTCCCCGATGTAGAGCTCGCCCTTCGTGATTTCCTCCAGCCCCGCGATCATCCGCAGCGTGGTCGATTTTCCGCAGCCGGAGGGACCGACCAGAATCACGAACTCCTTGTCTTTGATCTCAAGGCTGAAATCCGTGACCGCGGTGACATTCCCGCTGTAAACTTTATAGACATTTTTAAGCGTTACGCTTGCCATGTGCACAACCTCCTGATTCATCCGTTCCTTCGCCGGCCTTACGAAGAACAATCCGTTTTTTCCTGTTGAAGCCATCATAACAGAAGCGGGAATGGATGAACAAGGTCCTTTTTACCCAAAGTTTCTTTTTTCGCTTTATGGAAATCCGATAAAACACAAATTGCAAGGCGCTTTTTCGTCTATTTTGTCTGCGGGGAACTAAAAAAAGCGGGGCGATTTTCGTCTATTTTATCCATGGCGCTGTGCGAAACACCAGCGCGGCTTCTTCCGCTTCCAGTTCCCTGGCCGCGCCTTCGGCTAGCTCCGGGTCGAGCGCGAGGCCGCCGATGCGCACCCGCCGCAGCGAGAGCACGCGGTTTCCGCAGGCCAGGAACATCCGCTTGACCTGGTGGAATTTTCCTTCCCGCAGGCCCGCCAGGACCAAAGGGGTTTCCCCTTCCCGCAGAACCGAAAGCCCGGCGGACAGGCAGACCGTGCCGTCCGCCAGCGCCACGCCCCGGCGGAACCGGAGGACGTCCGCTTCCGAAACGGGAGATTCCAGAACGGCCTCGTACCATTTCGTCACATGGCTTTTCGGCGAAAGCATCCGGTGCGCGAACCCGCCGTCGTCGGTCAGGATCAGAAGCCCGCGGGTATCCTTGTCCAGCCGGCCGGCGGGAAACAGGCCGCGGCGGCGCAGGCCGGGTGGCAGCAGATCCACGACCGTGCGGGCGCGCGGGTCGCGCGACGCCGACAGCACGCCGTCCGGTTTGTTCATCATCAGATAGACATGCCTTTTGAAGTTCAGGACCTGACTGTCCACCGCGATGACGTCCGCCTCCGGGTCGGCCTTCCATTCGGGCCGCCTTACCTCCGTTCCGCCCACGGAGACCCGTCCCGCGCGGATCAGCGCGCCGACCTCCTTCCGGCTCCCCAGGTTCTGCGAGGCCAGGATCTTATCCAGGCGTTCTTTTCCCATCCGCCGTCCCACCTTCCGATGGGACCAGTATATCCGTTCCCCCGGAAAAGATCAAGGGCGGCGAGTCGCCGCCGACTTCGGCCCGCCGGTCAGCACGCGGAAGAAGGCGGGCTGAGACGGGCGGGACGGAGGCAGGAAATTCCCGAAAACTAAAGCCGGGAACGCCGTAGGCGCGTCCCGTCCGGAGGGACTGCGCTCGGGCCGCGCGGGGCCTATTCCTCCCGGACCCATGGCCGGGTGCCCCTTAACCGAAATTTCTTCTTGTTTTTTCATTTGCGCTCAGGCCGCGCAGGCCCCTCCTTTCGTTCAAGGGTGAATTAAAATAGCAAGTGCAACAGGAGGGTAGAAAGAGTCCACAAAAAGCCAAATCCATGATACAGTAGGAGTTGAAAAGACACCACTGAAGGAGAGGCTTTTTATGGACTACCACCATCTTACACCAAAAGAGCGCGCATTGATAGCCCAATTGTGGAATAACGGGATCAGTATGAGGCAGCTTGCACGCAGGTTGCAAAGGGATCCGGGCACAATCAGCCGGGAGATCAAGAGGAACCGTTCGGGACAAAAATATCTTAGCGTTCCGGCACGGGCCCGGTACCTTGAACGGCGAATGGAATGCCGCCGGAAGAGGCTGTATCAAAACCCACGTCTGACAGCTTACATATCCGAAAAGCTTGAATTGTCATGGTCGCCCGAACAAATTGCCGGAAGAATCCGGTTAGACTATCCGGATGACCGGGACATGAAAATCTCGCACAGCAGCATATATCGGTGGCTACGCGCGGACTTGCTGCCACGTTCCGTACAACTTACGATGAAACTGCGTCACTATGGCCGTCAGCATGGAGAAACTCGTGGGTACAAGGCCGGGGCGCGGGAAATCCGGGAGAGAAGCAAAGAAGCTCTACGCAGAAAGAGACTTGGAGACTGGGAAGCTGACACGATCGGGTTCGGACAAGCAAAACGCGCTTATTTGCTGAATGTGACCGACCGAAAAAGTCGATACTGCTGCCTGGCCGTCCTGCGCAACATCAGACGGGAAGAAGTCATGCGGGGCTTTGAGTTCTTCTTTGAAGGCGGAAAGGTTCCGCTCCGCACGGTAACGTCGGATCGAGGGATCGAATTCAACTGCCACCGTGAATTTGAGAGCCGCTTTGAAGCGTTGTATTATTACACTCGCCCAGCCTCTCCGTGGCAGAAGCCAACTGTGGAAAATACGAACGGATTGATTCGTCAGTTTTTCCCCAGAGGAACCCGTTTTACAGAACTTACCCCAGAAGCCGTGGCATTTGTCATGGAGCGTCTCAACGACCGCCCGCGTAAATGTTTGAATTGGAAAACTCCTGCTGAAGTCATTTCTTCTTATCTGTTGCACTTCACTTGACAATTCACCTATATCAGAAAGGCGGGGCCCGTGCGAGTAGGTTAAGGGGTACCGGGCCGTAAATGCGGCGGACCATTGGGGCGATGCCGAATGGAAGGTCGGATGCGCCGGAAGGAATGGTTAGACCTGTTTGCCGCCGATGAGGAACTTCACGGGAATCGTCCGCATGAGGCTCCCGCGTTCGTGGAAATATTCCAAATGCGCGGGGATCAATCCACTTTTCTGTTTTTACGGGTCGTAATGTCAAAAATGACTGCAAGGACAAGGATCGCCCCTTTGATAATGTACTGGTAGGAAATACCGATGCCCATCAGGTTCATGCCGTTCATCAGCGAAGACATGACAAGGGCGCCCACGATGGAGCCCGTCACCTTACCGACACCGCCGTCCGCTGATACGCCGCCCACATAGGCCGCGGCAATGGCGTCCATTTCAAACGCCGTGCCTGCTGTCGGGGTTGCGGATTTCGACCTCGCGGTGAACAGAATGCCGGCCAGGGCCGCAAGCAGGCCCATTGACGCGAACACCAGGAACGTCACCTTTTTCACATTGACGCCGGCAAGCTCTGCGGCCTGCGCGTTGCCCCCTACGCCGTAAATGTGACGTCCAAGCGGCGTTTTATTTAGGATGAAGCTGTAAATGGCTACGACGACCGCCACAACGACCAGTGTCCATGAAATGCCCTTGAATCCGGCCAGAATATAGTCAATGTATCCGATAATCAGAGAAATAAAGATCAGCTTGATTACAAACATGGGTACGGACAGGACCTGAAAATGATACTGGAGCTGATTATTGCGCGTCTTGATCTGCGAGAAGATATAAAAAATAATCGTTAACACGCCGATCAGTATCGTCAGGATGTGCAGGCCGTTCACTGTGCCGATGTCCGGGATAAACCCATTTCCAAGCGCGTTGTAGCCTTCGTCCGATACAATGATCGTCCCGGTGCCTTCCGTGACCCACAGCAGAAGCCCCCGGAATGCAAGCATGCCCGCAAGCGTGACCACAAAAGACGGAACGCCGACTTTCGCCACCAGAAAACCCCCGAACATACCGATCACAAGGCCGAGCAGAAGCGAAAGCACAATCGACAGCCATGCCGGAACGTGGGCCTGCGTCATCAAAATAGCGGAAATGGCGCCGATGAAGCCGCACAGGAACCCGACGGAGATATCGATGTGTCGGATGATCAGGATGAGCGTCATTCCAACGGCAAGAACGGCGATGTAGCCGGTCTGGTTGATCCAGTTGCTGATGTTTCTCGGTGAAATGAAGTCGCCGCCCGTGCTGACGCTGAAGATGACGATAATGGCGGCCAGGGCGATATACATTCCGTAATCACGGATGTTTTTCTTTAGCAGCGTTTTTGTCTCGGTCCAAAGATTCATATTCTCTCGCTCCTAACTGACCGTAGCCATTGTCATGATTTTTTCTTCCGTCGCTTCCCCGGTCGGAAGTTCCCCGGTGATCCTGCCTTCGGACATCACGTAAATGCGGTCGCTCATGCCGAGAATCTCGGGGAGTTCGGAAGATATCATAAGGATGCTCATGCCGTTTGCCACAAGTCGGTTCATAATGGTGTAAATTTCATATTTGGCGCCCACGTCGATGCCGCGGGTCGGCTCATCCAGAATCAGGGTATGCGGATCGATGAACAGGCATTTGCTCAGCGAAACCTTCTGCTGGTTCCCGCCGCTTAAATTACCGACCACCTGATCCACGGACGGCGCCTTGATATTGATCGATTTCATATACCCGTTGGCGGAGATTACTTCCTCGTTTTCATTGATGATTCCTTTTCTGCATATTTTTTTAAGATTGGACATGACGATGTTCTGCTTTATGTCCTGAATCAGAATCAGACCGTTCGCCTTCCGATCCTCCGTCATATACGCGAGCCCGCCACGAATCGCTTTTGCCGGATGATGGTAGCTCACTTTTTCTCCGTTGATGAACATGTCGCCCGACACCTTGTACCCGCGTGGATTCCCGAACACGCTCAGCGCGAATTCGGTGCGGCCCGCGCCCATCAGCCCCGCGATGCCGACGATCTCGCCCTTTCGCACATTCAGGCCGACATGGTGAAGAATCTCCCTGCCGGCAGCGGGGTCGTACGCCGACCAGTCCTTTACTTCAAAACTGACTTCGCCGATTGTACGCTGCTCCTTGGGAGGATAAACGTTGTCGATCTCCCGCCCTACCATATGGCGGATGATCACATTTTCCGGAACCTTCTGTTTTGTCGCATCCATGGAGCAAATGGTTTTGCCGTCGCGCAGTATTGTGATGCTGTCGGCGATTTCAGATATTTCCTTTAGCTTGTGGGATATCATGATGCAGGTGACCCCCTGCGTTTTCAATTTTCTCAGCAGGTCCAGCAAATGTGCGCTGTCGGCTTCCGTCAGGGCGGCCGTAGGCTCGTCGAGAATCAGCAGCTTTATGTCCTTGCTGAGCGCCTTCGCGATCTCAATGAGCTGCCGCGTGCCGACGCCGAAGTCCTTGACTTTTGCGACAGGATTCGCGCCGCACCCTACCTTCTCCAGTATTTCCCTGGCGTCGATGATGGTCTTGTTCCAGTCCACCGTCTTCCCGTTCATGATCTCATGGCCGAAATAGATATTTTCGTAAACAGTCAGCTCGGGAATCAGCGCAAGCTCCTGATAGATGATGGCGACGCCGGCTTTCTCGCTGTCGGCGATATTTGTGAAATGCTGCTCCGCGCCGTTCAGGATGATCTGTCCACTGTAAGTGCCATAAGGATAGACCCCCGAGAGAACTTTCATCAAGGTGGACTTTCCGGCTCCGTTTTCGCCCACAAGGCAGTGGATTTCTCCCTTCCTTACCTGGAAGTTGACCCGGTCCAGAGCTTTGACCCCCGGGAATTCCTTTGTGATATCCTTCATTTCAAGTATGTAATCACCCATACGCAAAATCTCCCTTAATATGCTGTAAAAACAGATGGGACACTGGATCTTTGTCACCAGTATCCCATCTGCTTTTTGTCACGTTACTTCAGGTTGGTGAAATCGGAAGCCTGATAGTATCCGGAGTCGATAATGGCACTCTTCACATTTTTGGAATCCACGACCTGAACGTCTGTCTGTTTTGCCTTGACGTCGACCATTTTATTGTTGTATGTTCCTGTTGTCTCGGGAGTTTTGCCTTGGAGGATGGAAATCGCCATCGCAATGGAGTCCTTGACGAGAATGCGTACATCCTTGAACACGGTCATGGACTGTTTGCCGTCGATGATATACTGGATCGACGCCTTTTCGGCGTCCTGCCCGGTGATCTTATAGCTTGTCACCGCCGTGTCCGCCGCGAACACATCCGAAATGGAGCGCGCCGTGCCGTCGTTTGGCGCAAGGATATAAACGTTGCCCTTGTCGGCCGCCTTCGCCGCCGTCAGATGAGCTTCGGCCTTATTCTTCGCTTCGTTGAAATCCCAGTTAGTGGTGACCTGTGCGATGATCTTGCTTTCCTCGTCGCGGGTCAAGGTCGCTTTGGACTGAAGATTGACGGCTTCGCTGGAGTTCTTGATGACGAACGTCCCGTCCGCAATCTTCGGCTGAAGAACGTCCCATGCGCCCTCAAAGAAAAGGAACGCGTTGTTGTCGGTCGCGGCTCCGGTGTAGAGATACAGCGGATTGCCTTTTCCGGCCGCATTGTCGATCAGATACTGTCCCTGCGCCTTGCCGACCGAAATGCTGTCGAATGTGACGTAATAGTCGACCGATTTCGTATCCGTGATGAGTCTGTCGTAGGAAATGACGGTGATGCCTTCCTCTTTGGCTTCGTCAACCGCCGCCGCCGCTGCTGCCGCATCCTGCGGGCAGATGATCAGCACCTTGATACCCTTGGCCATCAGTGCTTCTACATTTTCCTTTTCCTTTGCGGAAGAACCCTGGCTGAATAGAACTTCAATGGAATAATTGGATTCCTTCAGCGCGTCCCTGAATCTTGTTTCATCCTGCACCCACCTTGGTTCGTCCTTTGTAGGAAGGATAATGCCCACATCGATTCCGCCCGATTTTGCCGCGCCGCCCGAGGACTGGGCCTCCCCGGACGAGGCCGGCGCGACGTCGGCCGGTTTTGATTCGCAGGCCGTTAGCCCCGCGATCAGCATGACCGATAACAGTACAGCAAAAAACCTTTTCAAATTTTCAATCCACCTTCCAATTTCATTTCGATAGCAATGCACATAAATCACAGGACCGTTTGCTATCTTTTTGTGATATTCATCATACTATTGAAAGGCTTCGTTTACAATGAACCGGATTGCTGTGTATCATTCTTATATTGCCGAGTTCTGCGATCCACCCGGTTGAAGCAGCGTTTTATTGCCGCAATAATAAAAAGGAGCCTCTGTGAACAAACAGTTCACAGAGGCCAAAGGCAGTCCCCGCAGTGCGGAAAAAAGCGGGACTCCTGTGTGGTGAAGCTTATTTCGAGGAGACCTCAGGCGTGCGGTATACGTCCTCTCTGAGATGGAAGCCGTCCCTGATTACCGTTTCGTCGATATTACCCTTTGTCACCCCGACTACGTCGATCATGAGAAAAGGGACATTGTAGGTTCCGTCGCTTATGGTGCGGCTGTAGGAAAGCTTTTCCCCGTCGGCGAGAAGCTTGCAGGTTTTTACCGCCTGATCCACCAGCTTTTCGATCGGCTTGTAGACGGTGAGATGCTGCGTCCCGTCCACGATGCGCTGACAGGCGGCCAGGTCGGCGTCCTCCCCTACGACCAGCACCTTTTTGGCAAGCTTCGCTTCTGAAAGGGCGTCGATGGCGCCCCATGCGAGGGAGTCGTTGCCCGCGATGATCGCCTTGATCTGGTCCGGATGCTGCCTGAGCTGGTCGGAAACGAAGCTGTAGGCTCCTTCTCTGCGCCAGTCCTCCACCCATGTTTCCGCGACGATCCGGATCTTCCCGGCCTGAATCGGCCCGTTCAGCACGCTCATGCAGCCGTCGTGGGACATGGAGGTGTTGTTGTCGTCCTTTGACCCGTTTATTAGAAGATATCCGCCCTCGGGAACAGCTTTGACCAGCGAGCCTGCCTGCAATTCGCCGACCTTCACGGTGTCGAATGAAACATAGACGTCGGCATTGGCGTTCCTGACGAGCCGGTCGTACGCGATCACGGGGATTCCGGCCTTTTTGGCTTCCTGAACGCACGCCGCCGCGTCATCGCGGTCCTGCGGCGCGATGACCAGAACGTCGATCTTCTTCCGAATCATGTCCTGCACTTGTTCCCGCTGCATGGCGGCGTCGTTGTTAGCGTTGGAAACAATGACGTCCAGTCCCTCCTGTTTCGCTTTTGCGGAGAAGATATCGCGGTCCCGGAGCCATCGGTCTTCCTTGAGCGTTGCCATGGAGAATCCAACCAGTATTCTGTGACCTCCGCCCTCCGAGGACTCCGGAGCCTGCTTTGCGCCGCATCCCGTGCAGACCGCTCCGAGCACGACGGCAAGCAGCGCCGCCACCAGCCCGCCTTTACGCCGTTTGAAAGGTTTTGCTGTCACAAGACTCACTTCCCATAATGTTCTTTATACTCGCTTGCCGTGACGCCGACAATCTTTTTGAACAGTTTTGAAAAATAATTGGGATCGGCATACCCTACCTGTTTGGCGGCGTCCTTGACGGACGCATCCGTGGACGCTAAAATGTGTTTCGCCTTTTCAATGCGGATCCTGATCAACTTATCAATAAAATTTACGCCTGTTTCCTCCTTGTAAAAATGGCTGAAATAATAGGGGCTCAAGTTGACTTCTCTTGAAATTCCACCCAGCGTGACCTCGCTCTCGTAATGCGACTCCATGTAGGAATCGGCCTTCCGAATAATGTCGTTCGCCCTTTTCTTTTTCCCTGAGGCGATTTCATTCACCGCCCCTGCAATAAAGCGGCTGCAGATATGACAAAGCTCCGTCTGGCTGCATGCGGCGGCCGCCTCCCCGAGTGCGGCGGGGTAGTCCCGGATCCAGTTTCCCCACTTCCGGTCGAATCCAACGATCAGTGAGATGCAGTTGTTTTTCAGTTCATCGAAATCGGGCATGACGTCCGCGCACATCCGGTCGAAAATATTGGAAAAAGCGAACAGGGCCCCTCCCGCGTCGCCTTCATCCGCCTTGGTGCAGACCGCCTGAACAAGCTGCTGCGCGTAATAGTTCCCCGTGCCCTTCTTTTCCTCCAATATGTCCTCGTAATGCAGGATGGGGATTTCGCTTTTCAGCCGCGAAAGATACTCCAGCGCGCAAAGCGCCTGCCGATAGGATTCGCGCGCCCCCCGAACGTCCGGACAGTACCCCCCGATTCCGGCGGATAAACCCAGTTTCAGTTTCTGCGCCTGATGGAGAAAACGCCGCGCCGTTTCCACCGCCGCGAGCTTCTGCTCAAACCCAGGGGAATGTTCGTCCAGCACGTAAACGATCAGGCGGTTAAGCATAAGTGGCCCCACGACACACACACATACATTTTTCAGAATGTCGCGGTAGTTTTGATAAAACTTCTGGCTTTGTACTCCGATTCCGATTCTGTTCTGCACTTCACCCCCGTCCGTTTCCCCGAACTGGACGGCGAGAACATAGCCGCCCGTCCTTTCAAACCCAAAAAGCCGGCAGTACTTTTGAAGGTCTTCCTCGGAACCGTCCAGCATGCAGATGGAACTGATGAATCCCGTTTCCAGCACGGGGATCACCATTTCAAATTTTTCTTTCAGTTCCAGCTCCCGCTTGACCTTGTCGCGGCGCTCGTCGATCCGGTGGACCACCTTTTCCAGCGTTTGCACCAGCTTTTCCTCTTTTACCGGCTTTAGGAGATATTCGTCCACGTTCAGCGCGACGGCTTCCACCGCGTAGTTGAAATAGTCGAAGGCTGAAATGATGATGAAGTGGACCGCCGGGTTTTCTCTGCGGATATGCTTCATGGCGTCCAGTCCGTTGATGCCCGGCATGTTGATGTCCATAATTACTATATCGGGGTGAAGGCTGTCTGATTTTTCAACGGCGGCCCGTCCGGAGCCGGCCGTACCCACGACTTCAAGCCTGTCGAGATCGTTTCGGATTATGTACTCGACGGATTTCACCGCGATCGGTTCGTCGTCAACGATCAGCACCCGGTACATTTTCGCCACTCCCTTCGTAATTCAGCGGCAGGACCAGAATGAATTTTGTCAGACCGCCCGCGCAATCGATCCACATGACGTCACGCCTGTCAAAGAAAAGCCGCAGCCTTTTCAGCACGTTGTCGAGTCCGATCCCCGTCGTGTGCCCCCGCTCATGGGGCCTGTCGTCGCCGGTATCTTCGGGGGATCCGTTCAGAATGGATTCGATCTGCTCCGGCGGCAGGCCGCTCCCGCTGTCGCAGACCTCAATATGGGCAAGCTTTCCCTCCTTCCATGCTCTCAGCCGGATGGTGCCGCCTTCTTCCATTTTGCTGATGCCGTGAATATAGGCGTTTTCAACGAGCGGCTGCAAAGTCATCCGGGGAACAACGAGTCCCATCAGCTCCGAATCCGTTTCGTCGGCCTCGAGCGAAAACCGGATCGTGTCGCCGAAGCGCATCTGCAAAAGATACATATAGGACACGACGTTGTCGATTTCCTGCTTCAGCGTGGCGTTGGAGTCCAGCCCGTTCAAGTTATAGCGGAAAATATCGGCCGCGTTTTCAAGGTAGGTGCAGGTAGCCCTGTCTCCCTGGAGCATGGCGATCTTTGCCCCTATGTTGATTGTGTTGAAAATAAAATGAGGGTTTACCTGCGACTGGAGCGCCAGAAGCTCCGACTCGTGCAGCGCGTTTTTCATTTTCAGGTTATTCAGCTTCTCTTCACTCAGCGTGCGTTCCAGGCGCCTTTTCTCCTGGATCTGGTCGACATATTCCCTGATGCTGACCACCATGGAGGCGAACACACTGTACAGCGTATGGATTTCTCCGCTGGTCCTGTCCGGCTGGATGGCAATGTCAAAATCGCCGTCCGCAATCCTCTGGGCGTATCCGGCAAGCCTTGTGATGGGTTTGGTCACCTCGAAACTGAACAGAATGATCATGGCGATGACGAATCCCATGACGCACGCGATTAAGATATCGTTGAGCAGAGACGTGTTTTGCTGCCGGACGCTGATCTCCTCAAACTTTTCCGAACTGTCGATGACGTCGCGGCTCATGATCTCTTCCATATAGACCGTGATGTAGTCGCTTTCCTTTACGATTTCCTCATAATCGGCCGTGTAGGCGGAGATATTTCTTCCTCTTTTTTCGTTTATGGCAGCTTCAGCTTTATCAAGGTAGTTCAAAATCATATTTGCTACGTTTTTGATTTTAATCCCCCGCTCCGTGTAGGAAACCTCCGAAAGCAGTTCGGCGGCGTTTTCGTTGAGGGAGGAACTGTCGTTGTAAAATGCGATGAGACTGTCCGAACTGCTGGTGGAAAGATAAATTTCAATATCGTTCTGAACCTTTTCCAGTCTGCTGTAGGCCACTGTGAGCTCCAGATTCTTTTTCAGCATCTGGTTCGTGTCCCCCATCAGGATCTGGGAGGAAAGGTAGGCGAAAAGGCTGGCGAGCATGATGGTGGAAACGGCAAGCAGGAAAAAGGCCATTAGTTTCGTGCGGTATTTCATCCCGCCGAATGACGGCCTCGTTTTAATTTTCATCATTAGCCACCTGATACCGGTCGACATTTGCCGCATCGATGGAAAACAGATCCGTATTCAGGCTGTCGGAGATATGGTTCCCTTTCAGAATCGAGTTGAGCTGCTGAACGCAATTATAGCCGATATGGTAGGCGTCCGGGCAGACGGAACCATAAATGACACCACGTCCGATGTAATTCAAAGTCTGGGGCATGGCCCCATAGCCGATGACTGAAACGTCTCCCACGCGGTTCTCGTCGACCAGTACCTGAGCAATGCCGGGCGTGCTGCGCTCGTCCGTGCAGAGAATCAGGTTGATTTTCGGGTCCTGTGTCAGAATGGTACTCATCAGTTTTTCCGTTTCGAACATGCCGGAATCCAGCGCATATATTTTCTGAACCTGAATTCCCTTGTTTTTGGAGAAAACGTCCATCATGCCCTGCAGCTTCAGGTTTTTATACTGGCTGCTTTCCTTGCTTCCGCTGCCGTTCACAATGATCGCCGCGTTCCCTTTGCCGCCGCAGGCCTTTACGCCCATCTCGCCCTCGCGGAAGCCGATGTCGTAGCTGCTGGAACCCACCGTGGGAACTTCGGGAATAAAGAAGTGGTCGTTCTCGAAAGTAAGTATGGCAATTTTTTTCTGCCGCGCTTCCGAGGCAAGGGCGGATGTCTTTTCAATATCCTCCGCCTGAAGCGCGATTCCGTCAACATTGGAGAGGAGAGCTTTCTCAAGAGTTTTCACCGAGGTGTCTTCATTGTTCTGGGCGACATCTACGAATTCAACATACACATTCAATTTTTTTCCGGCATCGGAAGCTCCTTTTTTAAACGTCGTCCAAAAATGCTCATTTGTGCTCTGCGTCACAAGCTGAACGTGGTAAGCGGGTTTGCCCACAGGCTCCTGCCCGTTTGTCCGGCTGCGTCCGGTGTCGTAAAGACCGTACAGCATAGCGGAAATCATGATCAGCACGATGACCAGAGACGCAAAAATGCCTTTCATGCGATTTCATCTCCATCGGAAGGAAATTACGTTTTTAAGAGGTTTCCTCCCAGGCCTTTCGGGCCGGGGCAGCGTCAAATCCTATATTAGAATAATAGCATTTCTTAGTAGAATATAATTCCTTCTATGAACGATATTTGCCTCTCCAATTTATTATTACCAATTAATGGATATAAACGGAATACCCTGAAGGTCATTGTCAATGACAAGCCATTGCATTTTTCCCTGTCGGGCTGCCTGGCCGCCGGTCTTCCATATCCGAATAACGGACCCGAAAGAGGGAATATCGTGTCTTCCGAAGGGGCGGTGCGGGTATCAGACAGCAGAATTCGCGCCACGTTTTCAAAGGTATCCCAGAGGAAGCGGAGCAGGCAGCTTCTGAGCAAGGGGGTGCTGAAATGGCGAGAAAAAGTAGAATCTATGCACAGCCTCTTAATGCAGCGCTGCCAAACCGTGTTTACAAAAGTCTGTATGTGCGCCTTTCCGTTATGGACAGCGGCAAGTTGGACAGCGATATGCTGCAAAATCAGAAAAGCCCCCTGCGCGCTTATATGGCGGGCAACAGAGTTTTCTCTTTACGAGGTCTATATTGACAACGGAGAAACCGGGGTAAGCTTTCCCTGTTCGAGTGACGCACTGATCCTTGGACATGCTCTGGGTCGTGGCCGCCGGAGGCGCAAAAGGCGCTTTGTGTCCGGGCCATAGATGCGGGCGATGCCGCTACCAGAACATGCAGAGCCGTTCCAGATTCGCGTAAAAGGCCGGGTCGGTGTAATAGATCGTGTTCCTCTCGTTGCCGAAAATCACCGC
The DNA here is from genome assembly GCF_035986805.1 of Caproicibacter sp. BJN0012. Lineage (NCBI taxonomy): Bacteria > Bacillati > Bacillota > Clostridia > Eubacteriales > Acutalibacteraceae > Caproicibacter > Caproicibacter sp. BJN0012. Next base: position 168,033 of record NZ_CP142518.1, read on the forward strand.
GGTCCCCACAAGAATGGTGAGAATCAGGCTGGCGCAGGACAGCGCGTAAGAAGGGGAGCGGCCCCCCGCCGCCGGGGAGGACCGGGCGCATTCCCGGTTGAGATCCAGAATGACAAGCAGCGAAAGCGCCGACAGCAGCGGCGAAAAGTCCGTGACATAGCGGATATCCATGCCGGAAACGGAGTAATTCAGCACGGCGATTCCGAGCGAGAGCAGAAGGACCGTCCAAAAAAACAGCCGCGCGTCGCTTCTTTCCCGGTAGACCGGGGAGCGGCGCATCCCGAAAATCCACCACAGGCTGGGAAAACTCATCATGCCGAGCATCACGATATGCAGTTTATACGAGGAGTAATAATTGAACTGCCTGTCAACAACGTGGAGAAACGGAAACCTGGGGTCAAGGCTGGGAAACTGCAAGAAGTAATGGTAGACGGCGGGGATGAGGTTCAGGATGCTGAAGCGGTTGCAGCTCATGTTGTCGATGGTAAGCTGATACGTCGTGCCGAATTCGAACGGCGAGCCGAACCGCAGAAAATTGTATTCCATGAGCGCCAGCGCGCCGCAGAGGACCGGCAGGGCGAACGCGCCGAGCCGCAGCAGCCGGCGCGAAATCCGTCCCTCTCCGTGCAGCAGCTCCTTCAGGAGCGCCGGCAGGACCAGCACGATGGACAGGGCGGCGACCGGCCTGCTTCCCACGGCGAGGACATAGGCGATGCCGCCGAGAAACAGAAGGAACGCCCGCAGTCCCGCCCGGCTCTCTCGGTCCGACCGGAAGATCAGGAAAAGAAAGGCGCACAGAAACAGCATTTCGGACAGATAGGCGATGTAATAAAAGTCCGCTGAAATCTGGAGCATGAACAGCATGCTGGAAAAAACGGCCGCCGCCGTCCCAAGCAGAAATAAGAGAAGATTGATTTTTTTGCAGTACCGCAGCGCGAGTTCGCGCAGCAGCAGAAAGAGGAACGGGATGGCCCAAAGCGCCAGAATGGCACCGGCCTGCGAATCCGCCGGCAAAGAGTGAAACAGAAAATAATAAGGATAGTAAACGGTGAAGAGGGGCGTCAAGCCGAAATACGAGTAGTATTTTCCATTATAATAGGAACGGTCCCAGCTGAACGAGACGCCATCCGCCACACGGGCGCTGTAATCATAGGGATTTTTCATTGCCCCCAGCTTCGGGTCGACGCTCAGATCCAGGTTCAGCTGCCCCTTCTGGAACGCGTCGAATTGCTGGATATAGCAGCCGTAGGCTTCCGGGGCCCCCCGCAGCGGGTACGAAATCTCCTTTCCCGCGCCGGCGGCGTTGCAGAGGGCAACCGACACAAAGCACAGAAGGACCGCCAGCCAGACAATGATCCGATTGTGGGTATGGGAGGTCCGATCGTAGAAAACCGTCCAGGCTTTTTTCCGGATGATGCACAAGGTTCCGACCGCCAGCAGGGAAAGCAGCAGAAAACGGCCCCAGGAAAAGAAGAAACCCGGCTGGTTGACCGAGATTCCCTGAATGCGCAGGCCGGCGCAGCTGTCGTCGAAGACGAAGCGGACCGAATCCAGTTTTCCGGCGGAGTAGACCGGAAGGACCGTGGTCCGGGCGGAATCGGCGCTGAAGTCGTAGGTGCCGCAATGGTAAAAGTCGGCGGCCATGTTCTCGTCGCGGAGTTCCACTTTCACGATGCAGACTTTTCCGTTGTCCTTCGCCTGAATCCGGAAGCAGCAGGTCGTTCGGCCGACCCCGTCAAAGGTCACGGACCCGCCGTTGTCTCCAATGGAGATTTCCCCTCCGGAAAAGGAGGCCCCGTTTTCCAGTTTGGCGCCGTCGAGGGGGAGGGATCCCGCGGACATATTTTTTACGGAAGGAACGAAACTTAAATAATTGAAAACAAAGAGTTCACAGAAAAGGCAAAGGGCAACAAGGATGCAGGCGGTTTTCATGATGGAATAGAGTTCTCTTCCAGAGAAGAATTCCCCCATCTGCCGCAGCATCCAGACACAGAGGACGGACGCGCAGAACAGAGCGGCTTCTAAAAAGAGGATCGGCCATCCGGTTCTGAGAAAGGCGTCCGGGGTGGATTCCGCCCTGCCGATGAAATTACCGGTCAGAAACAGGATGGCAAAGCACAGGAGCGCCGAGAGGCCGCACATCACGGCATAATTCCGTTTCCCGAAGGAAAAAACCGATTCCCGGTGCCGCATTCCGAACAGGAGGAAGCCCGGAGCGAAAGTGCCGGCCGCCAGCAGGGCGGAGAGGAGCAGCAGCTGAGTCAAGTTTTATCCCCCGTTTCGTGTTTTTGCGGAAAGCCCGTGGCCTGTCCCAAAAGCCGGACGGCTTCTTTTCGCCCTTTTCCGGCAGGGAGGATCAGATAATCCATCCCGGCGTTTTCCGCCGCCTTTCCGTCCCGGTCGAACCGGTCCCCCGCCATCAGGCAGTCCGAGGGAGAAAGTTCATTTTTGCCCAGAATTGCCCGCAGCCCGGCGGGGTCGGGCTTCAGCCGCCGGATTTCCGGGTCCGCGGCGCAGTAACAGCCGTCCGCTGAAAGCCGGAGGGCTTTCAGCTTTTCCGCCGCGGGGTAGTCGGAATAAATGAAAACAAGAATTCCCCGGCCGCGGAGTTCGGGGATCAGCTTTTGCAGCCGCCGGTCCCGGCAGGCATAGAGATGGGAGAGCGGGGCCTTGAGCATCCACGTTTCGACGGTACGCCGGACGGCGTCTTCGGGGAGGTGTAATCTCCGCGCGACGGCGGAGTACTGCTCCGTTTCCCAATCTCCCGAAAAACATTCCGTTTCGCGGTTTTTCCGGTAACCGGAGAGAATTTTGCAGTCGCGAAGCCCTTCCCGTCCGTGCCGCAGGCAGTGCCGAAGCAGCTCGGCGGCCATGAAAAGGCGGAGCGCCCGCTGATGATAGAGTGTGCCGTCCATGTCGAAAATAACCGCCCGATAGGGCCTCCCTTTGGAAGTGAGGCTCTTTTTTATCCGCATCAGCTTACCTCGATCAGGCTGTCGCTCAGGAAAACGCTGAGCTGTGGAATATTGACGAACAGCAGGACTACCACCAAAACGAGAAAACAGACCAGGTACAGCATCAAAAATTTTTCACGGAACAGTTTTTCCGGCTTCTGTGCCGCAGAGTCCTTTTTCAGCCCGATGGAAAAATAGAGACAGAACAAACCGCACAGAAACGGGACCGCCAGAAGCAGCTCAATCCGGTACTTGACCAGAAAGACGCCGAGAAAAAACACCGAGAACATCGCGTAAAAAAAAGAAGAGATCAGCAGCGACTTCTCCGAATAGTGCAGAAAGGATTTCCGGTATTTTCCGGCCAGGGCAGGGTCGGCGATCATCCTGTATTCGGAAAAGCGCTTGACCGCCATTAAAAAAGCCCCGCCGAACCAGAACCCGAGTATGATGCTGACGGGCGGGTAATACCGGTCTGTGATGATAAACCACCCGAGGTAAAACCGAAGCGCGTTATTGACCGATTCGGTGAGGACGTCCAGGTAAGGCAGGTCCTTCAGTCTCAGCGGGCGCACATTGTAGAGGAGGCCCATCGCGAGAAGCACGAGCTCCGCCGTCAGAAAACAGCGGTTGATCCGGGCGGAAAGCAGGAGCCCGCCCGCGCAGAGAAGACAATACTCCAGAAGTAAAAACCTGACGCTCATCTGTTCCGTGACGAAGGGCCGGAATTTTTTCGTCGGGTGAAACCGGTCGAAATCGGCGTCCAGCCATTCGTTGATGACGTAGTTTGCGGAAGCGATGAGGCAGGTCGCCGCAAGACCGATCAGCAGAGGAGCGGCTTTTTCCCAGGGCATATGCTGGGAGGTTAGAAAAAACGCGAAAAAAGAACCCGGCAGCAAAAAGAGGTTTTTGATCCAGTGGTCGGGCCGTGCGATCTTAATATAATTTCTCAGTTCGGAAGGTCGATGCGTTTCCTGCATGAAATCAGATTCCATTCTCCGTTAAATTGATTGACCGGCTGATAGTGACCTCCGGGGCGGCTTCTCCGCCGTCCGTGCCCGGAGGCTTCGATTCCCCGGATCATCTTCCGTCTCATATCAGATTTTAATACTTCTTTTCCTTTCTTTCAACTAAAAGTATCATGAGTATTTTGCCGGCGCGCCGGAATCGGTCCCCGATCCCAGTGCGCCGGCGGGAGAGTTACGGAAAAAAGGGAACGGCCCGCCTCAGGCGGGCCGTTCCCTTTATATAGGAAGATATGTAAAGAATCTTATAATTGAATGAAGTGCAAGTCAGAATCTGGAAAAATAGGAGGATGAATCGCCGTCGCGGTTTCCCGCCGCCGCAAGGCGGATCGAAAGGCGCGTTTCCAAAAGCCGCAAACACGCCCTCCTGCCGCTCTTTTATGATTGCAGGGGCAAATTCACACGACGCTGAACAGCAGTTCTCCATAGGTCGGGTACGGCAGGTAACCGGAGCCGATCAGCGGCTCGACCTGGTCCGCGACGGCGCGGGTCTCGGACATCTGGGCGAATACGGTGTTGCGGAAGTATTCCGCCTCGTCCAGAGCATCCTTAAATTCCCGATCCGTGCTGGCGGCGGCTTCAAGAGCCTCCGTCTTCCTGTACAGGTCGGTGACCAGCGGAGCGAGTTTTTCCAAAAGTCCCTTTTCGAATCCGCAGCACAGATCCGGAGAAAGCTGTTTTTTGCTGTTTGCCGTTTCGCTCAGGTCTTTCATGTAGGCGGCGGCGGCGGGGAGAAGGTCCTTGCGGATCATGTCGGCCATGGCGAGCGCCTCGATGCTGACCTGTTTATAATAGTTCTCAAGCTGGATCTCATAGCGGGAGTAAACCTCCGTTTTCGTGAGGACGCCGTGCTTTTCAAACATCGCGACATTTTCGGGCTTAATATAGTACGGCAGCGCTTCCACGGTGGAGTGCAGGTTCAGAAGGCCGCGCTTTGCGGCTTCGTCGACCCATTCGGGCGCGTAGTTGTTGCCGTTGAAAATGATGCGTTTGTGCTTTTTAATGACTTCCTGGATCAGGGCGTTCAGTTCCGCTTTGAAATCGGACGCCTTTTCCAGACGGTCCGCGAAGCAGCACAGCGTATCCGCAATGATGGTGTTGAGCATCATGTTTGGGCAGGCGATGGAATCGGAAGAGCCGACCATGCGGAATTCAAACTTGTTGCCGGTGAAGGCGAACGGGGAGGTGCGGTTGCGGTCGGTCGTGTCCTTCGGGATTTTCGGCAGCACGTCGGTGCCGATCTCCATGAAGACGCGGTTCTTTTTGCCGCAGGGAGCGCCGCTTTCAATCGCGTTCAGGATCTCTTCCAGGTCCTCGCCGACAAACATCGAAACGATGGCGGGAGGCGCTTCATTTGCACCCAGGCGGTGGTCGTTGGCCGCGCTGGCGACGCTGATCCGCAGAAGGTCCTGGTGCTCGTCGACCGCCTTGATGACGGCGGCGAGGAAAAGCAGGAACTGCGCGTTTTCGCTGGGCGTTTCTCCCGGTTCCAGCAGATTTTCGCCCTTGTCGGTGGACATGCTCCAGTTGTTGTGCTTGCCGTTGCCGTTGATGCCGGCGAAGGGCTTTTCATGCAGCAGGCAGGTCAGGCCGTGCCGGATGGCGACCTTTTTCATCAGTTCCATCACAAGCTGGTTGTGGTCCGTCGCGACGTTGCTGGAGGTGAAGATCGGCGCCAGTTCGTGCTGAGAAGGCGCAACCTCGTTATGTTCAGTTTTCGCCAGGATGCCGAGCTTCCACAGCTCCTCGTTCAGGTCCGCCATGAAGGAGGCCACGCGGGGCTTGAGCGCCCCGAAGTAGTGGTCGTCGAGCTCCTGCCCCTTCGGAGGCTTTGCCCCGATCAGCGTTCTGCCGGTGTAGATCAGGTCTTTTCTTTTTTCGTACAGCGCCTTGTCGATCAGGAAGTATTCCTGTTCCGGGCCGACCGTGGTGGTCACGCGGGTCGCCTCGGTGTTGCCGAACAGCCGCAGGATGCGCAGGGCCTGTTTGTTCACGGCATCCATTGAACGGAGCAGCGGGGTTTTCTTGTCCAGGGCCTCTCCTCCGTAAGAATAAAAGGCGGTGGGGATGCAGAGGGAACTTTCCTTGACAAAGGCGTCGCTGGTCGGGTCCCAGGCGGTGTAGCCCCTCGCTTCAAACGTAGCTCTCAGCCCGCCGGACGGAAAGCTGGAAGCGTCCGGCTCGCCCTTGATCAGTTCCTTGCCGGAAAATTCCATGATGACCTTTTCCCCGTCCGTGGGAGAAATAAAGCTGTCGTGCTTCTCCGCGGTGATGCCGGTCATCGGCTGGAACCAGTGGGTGAAGTGGGTCGCGCCTTTTTCCAATGCCCATTCCTTCATGGCGTTTGCCACCACGTCGGCCACTCTCGGGTCAAGCGTTTTGCCCTTTTCCCTTGTCTCCTTAAGAGCCTTATATGCCGATTTTGGAAGCCTAGCTTGCATTACGGTGTCGTTGAACACCATGCTTCCGAACAATTCCGGAACATTGCCCATCAGAAATCCACTCCCTATATAAAATACGTTGACAATGAAAAAAGATGCTGTGGGGGCACTTACAGAAAGCCCCAACAACATCCTCGTTGTATATTCCTATTATATGGCGGTCAGGGCAAAAAGTCAATCTTTAATTGCCGGCAAATGCAAAAAGGAAAGAAAAAAAAGTCGGAAAGCGTCATTCAACCTCTTCTTATGAATTTTGGATAACAAATTCCGCCATTTCGGTAAAAATCTCAGAAACACTTGACTTTATCGGATAAACATTATATCATGGGAAAACGTACAAAAGTAAAGTATTTTTAAAAATAAGTTTATATTATTAACAAAACCCTCCGTTTTCAAATTCAGACCAAAAGGCAAAAGAAAACGGTAAGTCTGTTTCCTGCAGGGAGGCTGAAGGAAAAATGCAAAATGAGGGGCAAATCAGAATTCCGTCCGGATGCGCGATCACGGGCGTGATTTCAAAAAGCGGCGAACGGTTCAGCGGCGAAACGGCCATCCGGTCCATCGAGCCGATGCATGACCGCTCAAACGGGCTGGGCGGCGGCTTCGCGGCCTACGGGATCTATCCGCAGAATCGCGATCTTTACGCGTTCCACGTCTTTTACGACAGCGCGCGCGCCAAAGACGAGTGCGAGGAAATTTTTCAGTCCAGCTTCGACGTGTCCGTCGCCGAAAAAATACCGACCCGCAAAATTCCGCAGATCACGGATGAACCGGCCGTCTGGCGCTACTTCGGCCTTCCGTACGACAAGCTGCTGCAGAGCACAGGCCTTGACGAGCGCGAATTCGTCGCGCGCTTTGTCATGAAGATCAACACGCAGATCACAGGGGCCTATGTGTTCAGCAGCGGGAAGAACATGGGCGTGTTCAAGGCGGTCGGCTTCCCGGAGGACGTGGGCCGCTACTACCGGCTGGAGGATTACGAGGGCTACTGCTGGACGGCGCACGGCCGCTACCCGACGAACACGCCGGGCTGGTGGGGCGGCGCTCACCCGTTCAGCCTGCTGGATTACACGGTGGTACATAACGGGGAGATTTCCTCCTACGACGCGAACCGGCGGTGGATCGAGATGTTCGGCTACCGCTGCACGCTGCTGACCGACACGGAGGTCATCACCTACATTATCGATTATCTGAACCGGCGTCAGGGAATGAGCCTGACTGAGACCGCCGACGTGATCGCCGCGCCGTTCTGGAGCGAGATCGACCGGATGAGCCCGGAGGAGCAGAAGCGCTACACCTATCTGCGGAATGTGTTTTCCGGCCTTTTGATCACCGGCCCGTTCTCGATCCTGCTCGGTTTTACCGGCGGCATGATGGCCTTGAACGACCGCCTGAAGCTGCGCAGCATGGTGGTCGGCGAAAAGGGCGACCGCGTGTACGTCGCGAGCGAGGAATGCGCGATCCGCACGGTGGAGCCGGAGCCGGACCGCCTGTGGTCCCCGCGCGGCGGGGAGCCGGTCGTCATCCGGGTCAACGAGGGGGTGCGGGTTTAATGGCGATCAACTATAAAATCCCGGAATACGACGTTCTGCGCGACCCGCAGCGCTGCATTGCCTGCCGTGTCTGCGAGCGCCAGTGCGCGAACGAGGTGCATTCCTTCGACCCGGATTCCGGAACGATGAAGAGCGACGAAAGCAAATGCGTCAACTGTCACCGCTGCGTCGCGCTCTGCCCGACGCATGCGCTGAAAATCGTCAAAAACCCGGACACGTTCCGCCTGAACGCCTACTGGGGGCAGAGCGACATCAGCGAAATTTACGCCCAAGCGGAAACCGGCGGCATGCTGCTTTCCTCCATGGGCAACCCGAAGCCCTATCCGATCTACTGGGATAAAATGCTGATTAACGCCTCCCAGGTGACGAATCCCTCCATCGACCCGCTGCGCGAACCGATGGAGACCCGGACCTTCCTCGGCAAAAAGCCGGACCGCGTCGAGCGCGGTCCGGACGGTAAGATCAAAACCGACGGCCTGCCTCCCCAGCTCAAGCTGGAAGTTCCGATCCTGTTTTCCGCCATGAGCTACGGTTCCATCAGCTACAACGCGCACGAGAGCCTCGCGCGGGCGGCGCGGGCGCTGGGGACTTTTTACAATACCGGAGAGGGCGGGCTGCACGAGGACTTTTACGAGTACGGCCCGAACACGATCGTGCAGGTCGCGTCCGGCCGGTTCGGGGTGCATCCGGACTACCTGAAGGCCGGCGCGGCGATTGAGATCAAAATCGGCCAGGGAGCGAAGCCCGGCATCGGCGGGCATCTGACGGGGGCCAAGATCACGGACGCCGTTTCCAAGACCCGAATGATCCCCAAGGGGACCGACGCGATTTCCCCCGCGCCGCATCATGACATTTATTCCATTGAAGATCTGCGCCAGCTGGTTTATTCGCTGAAAGAGGCGACCGAATATCAAAAGCCGGTAATTGTCAAGATCGCGGCGGTACACAACGTCGCCGCCATCGCGAGCGGCATCGCGCGCAGCGGCGCGGACATCATCGCGATCGACGGGTTCCGCGGCGGCACCGGCGCGGCGCCGACCCGCATCCGCGACAATGTCGGCATCCCGATCGAGCTGGCGCTGGCGGCGGTGGACGAGCGCCTGCGGCAGGAGAAAATCCGCAGCAATGTGTCTTTGATCGTCGCCGGCGGCATTCGGAATTCGGCGGACGTGGTCAAGGCCATCGCGCTCGGGGCGGACGCGGTCTATATCGCGACCCCGGCGCTGATCGCGCTCGGCTGCCACCTTTGCCGCACCTGTCAGGTCGGCAAGTGCAACTGGGGCATCGCGACCCAGCGCCCCGACCTGGTGAAAAGGCTGAATCCGGAGATCGGTTATCAGCGCCTTGTGAATCTGGTTTCAGCGTGGCAGCATGAAATCATGGAAATGATGGGCGGCATGGGTATTAACTCGATCGAGTCGATGCGGGGAAACCGCCTGATGCTGCGCGGCGTGGGACTGAACGACAGAGAGCTTGAGATCCTTGGAATCAAGCACGCGGGGGAATGAGCGATGAAACGGGTTTATGTAAACGAAGAATGGTGCCTGGGGTGCCATCTGTGCGAATACAACTGCGCGTTCGCCGCGACCGGCGAACGCGATATGGCGAAGGCGCTCAAAGGGATGGAAATCCACCCGAAGATCCAGATCGAGGGGGACAATCGGATCAGCTTTGCGGTTTCCTGCCGTCACTGCGACGATCCGATCTGCATGAAAAGCTGCATCGCGGGCGCAATTTCCCGAAGGGACGGCGTGATCCACGTGGACAAAGACAAGTGCGTCGGATGTTTTACCTGCATCCTGGTCTGCCCCTATGGGGCGGTGCTGCCCGCCCCGGACGGGCACGCGGTCCGGAAATGCGAGCTCTGCACCGACAACGCGTGCGGGGAGCCCGCCTGTGTCGCGGGCTGCCCCAACGGCGCCATCGTCTTTGAAGAGAGGTGAACCGAATGAAATATGTGATAATCGGAAATTCCACCGCGGCCGTCGGCTGCGTCGAGGGAATCCGTTCCGTCGATCAGGAGGGGCCGATTACGGTGATTTCCGACGAGCCGTATCCCGCCTACTCCCGCCCGCTGATTTCCTATCTGCTGCAGGGGAGCACGACGGAGGAGAAGATGAGGACCCGCCCCGCCGATTTCTATGAGAAGAACGGCGTGACGCTCCTGTCCGGAAAAAAGGCGGTCCGGATCGACGACGCCCGGAAGACGGTCGGACTGGAGAGCGGGGAATCGCTCCCTTACGACCGGCTGCTGATCGCGGCCGGCTCCCGGCCGTTTATCCCGCCGATGGCGGGGCTGGACCGGGTGGAAAAGAAATTCACCTTTATGAAGCTGGACGACGCGAAGGCGCTGGAAGCGGCCCTGACCCCGGAAAGCCGCGTGCTGATCGTGGGCGCCGGGCTGATCGGCCTCAAGTGCGCGGAGGGCATCCGAGGGCGGGCCGGTTCCATCACGGTTGTCGATCTCGCGGACCGAATCCTGCCGAGTATCCTTGACGAAACGGGCTCGAAGATGATGCAGGAGCAGATCGAATCGAACGGAATCGGCTTCCTGCTCGGAGACAGCGTCGCGGAGTTTGGGAAAGACCGGGCGCATCTGAAAAGCGGGAAAACGGTGGAGTTCGACCTTCTTGTCGTCGCCGTCGGCGTGAGGCCGAATACGGAGCTTGCCTCACAGGCGGGCTGCGAGGTCGGCCGGGGCATCGCCGTCGACGAGCGTTCCGCAACCAGTGTGCCGGACATTTACGCGGCGGGGGACTGCTGCGAATGCCGCGACATCACGACCGGGCAGCGGCGCGTCCTGGCCATCCTGCCGAACGCCTACCTGCAGGGGGAGGCGGCCGGAGTGAATATGGCCGGCGGCGAAAAGAGCTTTGCGAATGCCGTGCCGATGAACGCAATCGGCTTCTTCGGGCTCCACGTCCTCACGGCGGGCAGCTACGACGGGGAAGAAATCGTGGAAACCAAACCGGGCGTTTACAAAAAGCTGGTGGTGAAGGACAATCTGCTGAAAGGATTTATCCTGATCGGAGAAATCGCCAGGGCCGGAATTTACACATCCCTGATCCGGGAACAGACTCCGCTCGATACCGTCGATTTTGATCTTCTCAAACAGAAACCGCAGTTGATGGCGTTTACGGCCCGGCGCCGGGCGGAGAAACTCGGAGGTGCGAAATGAACCGGATTGACGCGGACGGAAGGGATTTTCGGGCGCTGAACGAGGAGATCCGCGCGGCGGCGGACCCGGACATCCTGGTTGAAAACTGCATGGGGCAGCGTTATATCGGCGCGGGAATGAGCGGGAAGAATCTGACGATCCGCGGAATTCCAGGCAATGCGATGGGATGCTATCTGAACGGGAGTTCCATTCATGTCTGCGGCAACGCGCAGGATCAGACCGGCGACACCATGAACGCGGGGACCATCGTGATCGACGGCTCCTGCGGCGATGCGACGGGCTATTCGATGCGCGGAGGAAAGATTCTGGTGCGCGGCAATGCGGGGTACCGCGTCGGCATCCATATGAAGGCCTATCGGGAGCAGAAGCCGCTGATCGTGATCGGCGGGGAGACCGGGAGTTTTCTCGGGGAGTACCAGGCCGGCGGAACCATCATCGTGCTGGGGATCGGCTCCAAAAGGAAAGCGCCGGTCGGAAACCTCTGCGGGACGGGGATGCACGGCGGGAAGATGTTTCTGCGCTGCGAGGAACTTCCCGCGGACCTTCCCCCTCAGGTGGCGGCGGCTCCGGCCACGGCGGCGGACCTTGAGGAGATCGGCGCATATCTGGACGAATTCTGCGCGGCGTTTTCGGTTGACAAACAGAGCTTGTTCGGCCGTCCGTTCTTCGTGCTGAGCCCGAATTCCAATAACCCCTATCAAAACCTTTACACGTTTAATTAATTTCAGACAAAGGCGGCGCGGCCCCGGAATCTTCCGGGGCCGCGCCGCCTTTGCCGTTCGTTCAGGAATTCTGCGCGTTCTTGATCCCCGCGAAATGAGCCGCGATCACGCGGTCGCACCAGGCGTCGAACTCCGGGTCCGGCACCTGCATCTCCGGGTGGGAAAGATAATATTCCACGCTGCTGCGGACGCCGTCCGCAAACCGGATGCCGGCCGAAAAGCCGGGCACCAGGCGTTTGATTTTGGAGTTGTCGAACACGGCGCAGTACGCCTTGTCGCCCAGCAGTTTGCCGAGCAGCTCCGGGTCGAACGCCGCGAGAAAATCCGATGGGATGTGGACCAGGTTCGGCTTGACGCCGAGCGCCGTGCCGATCGACTCCAGCGCGTCGTTCCAGGTGATCGCCTCGTCGCTGGTGATGTGGACCGCCTCTCCGATCGCGTGCGGATTGCCCAGAAGCCCGCAGAACCCCTTTGCGAAGTCGTCCGCGTGCGTAAACGTCCAAAGAGTCAGCCCGTCGCCGTGCACGATGACCGGCTTTCCTAAACGAATGCGCGAAAGCACCTGCCAGCCGCCCTTGCCGCCGAAAAAGGGCAGAGGGACTTTCCTGTCGCAATAAGTGTGGCTGGGACGCACGATGGTGACGGGAAAGCCATGGGACCGGTATGCCGTTGTGAAAAGCTCCTCGCAGGCGATTTTGTCCCGCGAATAGCGCCAGAACGGATTGCGCAGCGGCGTGCTTTCCGTGATGGGATACCGCACCGGCGGTTTCTGATAGGCACTGGCCGAGCTGATAAACAGGAACTGCCGGGTTTTCCCGGTGAAAAGGGAGATGTCCCGCATCGCCTGCTCCGGCTTCAGAACGGTGAAGTCCGCGACGGCGTCGAAGATTCTGCCGGAGAGCAGCCGCTCCATTTCCTCTTCGTCCGAAATATCCGCTTTCAGCAGTTCCGCGCCCGAGGGCGCGAGTTCCGGATGGCTGCCGCGCGTCAGCAGCGTCACCTGATCCCCGCGCGCCGCGGCGAGAGAGGCCGCCGAAGCGCTGATGACGCCGGTTCCGCCGATAAACAATACTTTCATCTTGCACACTCCTGTTTCCTGTATTATAATATAATAACATCGAAGGCTGCCGTCCCGGACATCCGGGAGGAAAGCGGTTTGTATATTTGCCCGTAAGGCTGCATAAAAATAAACAATTCTCAAGAATCGAAGAAAGGAAGTGACCGCGATGCTGAAAAATTTATCCTTTTTGAACATGCTGGTCTGGAATCTTGTCATTGCAGGGCTTTGGCATCTGGTCGTATTCCTGATCTGCATCAGAATGCCGAAATCCGCTTTTGACCCGGAAAAGGGGCGCTACGCGCCGAAACAGTGGGAACACGGCGGCCGCTGGTATCGGGATACACTGAAAATTCAGTTCTGGAAAGACAGGGTTCCCCAGCATATCGGGAAAAACGGATTTTCCAAGCAGCATTTGACGGAAATGTCGATCGACTATCTGGATGAATTCATCGTGGAGACCTGCAGGGGGGAGTGGATGCATCTGAAAAACTGCATCTGCGCCGTTGTCACGCTGCTCATCAACCCGCTGCTGGTCGGGATCGTCATGTCCTTTCTGATTATGCTGGCGAACGCCCCGTTTGCGGCCGTTCAGCGCTACAATCGTTTCCGTCTGCTGATCCTCCGGAAAAGACGCCTGCGGGACATCCGGTCTTCCCAGATGGAGCAGAACGCCGTCACCGCCTGATCCGAAACATTTTGTATTCTGTAAAACAGCCATGCCGTTTGCGGTACGGCTGTTTTTTGACTGCTGCCGGGGAAGGAAAATCCGATGAAAAAAATCCGTCTTCCCATTCTAGCCTGCCTGTGCTGGCTGCTGGCACGATTTCCGACGGTTCCTGCGTCCGCAGACTCCGCCGCCTACTTTTCCTATTCGATGAACCCCGTGTCCGCATCGGGAGAAGAACTGGTGCGCCTGGACGTGGCTGCCTACAAAACGGAAGAGACGGCGGCGGGGTTTCGGCTGAAGATACAATATGACGAGGACAAGCTCGATTATGTCAGCACCGAGACATCCGGCGCGGTCAAGAGCGGCACGATGCAGACAAACGGAGGTTCCGGCCTGGTCAGCAGCGTCTATGTCTGCAATACGGAAAACGGATACGCCCCCAAACTTTCCGGCACGGTCGCGTCCTTTGTGTTTCAGGTGGAGGCGGGTGCGAAGGCGGGAAACACGGCCCTGACCGTTTCGGCGGACCAGGTCTGCGATTATGATGGAGATTCCCTGGACGCGGACCAGGCGGAAACGAAGCTGAGCCTGAAGATTCTGCCTTCCCTTTCCTCAAAAGCCGCCCTGACCTCGCTTACCCCTTCGGCCGGAAAGCTCGAGCCGGATTTTTCGCCTTCGGTCCGCAGCTATTCTCTGGCGGTCGGCAGCGAGGTCAGCACCGTGGAGCTTCGGCCCGCCGCGGCGGACGGAGGAAAGGCCTCTGTCAGCCGGAAAACACTCAACGGGGCGGGAAAGGAGACGCAGATTGCCATCACGGTCACATCCGAGGACCGGTCGCAGACTGCGCAGTATCTGGTTACGGTCCAGCGTGCCGCAAAGGGAGACGGCGCCGTATCCGCAACGGGAGGAAAAGGGGGAGTCGAGAGCCCTGGCGCAGGCGGGGACCGCAAAAAGCCGGTATCGCTCCCGGAAGATGCGGGCGAAGTTCAAAACCAGGACGGCCCGGGCTCGCAGGTCCGGCCGCCGGAGGCGGAACAAGCCGCGGATTCGCCGCAGGCCGCTGCGGAAGCGCCGGGGAACGGGGAACAGAAATCTTCCGGGGACAGAACGCTGGTTCTGGTCGGAGACCGGATGCCCTCCTTTTTCACCGGGATGCTGGCCGCGGCCCTCTGCATCACGGTCGGCATTGCGATCAGCCTTTGGCTGCCGATCCGGCGGCAGCACTGAGACTCAGGCCTTGCCTGATAAATAAAAAACGCCGGATAGACAAATTCCTTCATTTTTCACACGAGGCCTAGGTCTTTTTTGTGAACTCCGTGTGGCAGACCGGGCAGGTGATCACGATTTTCCCCTTGCCTTTCGGCACACGCAAGGTGTTCTTGCAGCTTGGGCACCGGAAATACCGGTGCGTTTTTTTATCGTTCATCCGGTACAGGGTCCTGCCCCGCCAGCCTTCAAACCGGCCGGAAGCCGTGCGGAACCAATGGGTGATCCGGCCCCAGTACTTTAAAAACACGGCGTTTTCCTGATAACGGCGGGAAGTATTTCTGGAAAAGATCCGGAAAATTCCCCAGACCAGAAGCGCGAGAGCCAGAAAAGAAAGAATCGGCAGCCCGAGCAGTCTGGCCAGAAAAACCAGCACAAGATAAATCACAATCAGCCCGAGGCCGAGCTGGTCGGAGCCGTACCGCCCCGCCATCATCCGGCTGTACCAATAAGAGAAGCGCATAAGCCAGTTCAAACTTTCACATCCTTTCGCCGTGGAATTTCTATCATTATCATAGCATAGAAGCCCCGGAAAGAATTGAATAAACTGTAAAAACAAAGCTGCCGCGTCTCCTTTGCGGCAGCCTGAAACTTTATTGGATCACAACCGCAGTACCTTTCGGAATATGATCGTAAATCCATTTGGCGTTCTCCGTTTCCAGCCGGATGCATCCGTGGGACGCCGGGGTTCCGAGCTTCGCGGCCTCCTGCGGCTCCATGTCCTCGTTTTCATCGAACGGAAGGCTGTGGAACAGATAGGTCTTGTAAAAACGGGTCCAGTAATAGGCGCCTTCCTTTACCGCGGGATTGTAGAAGGATTCTCCGCGGTCGGTCACGGTAAAGGTCCCGGTCGGCGTTTCGCTGCCCTCCTCGCCGGAGGAACAGGCGAATTCCTTGACCAGCCGGTCCTTTGCATCCAGTACGCGGACTTTCTGGTCCTTCAGCGACACGTCGATTTTCAGCGGCTTTTGCGCTTGCTCCAGGGAAACGGCCGGGGTTTCCGGACCGCTGGAAGCGGGAGGCGCGGATTCCCGGCTCTGCGCGGGTGCGGACGACGCCGGAGAGGAGGATGCGTCAGCCTGGGAGGACGGCGGCGCGGAGGACTCCGGTTCGGCCGCCTTTGCAAACATGTCAAATTTCAGCCATTCGACGGCAACGGACATTCCCTCGCTGAACTGATCCGGCTTCAGCGAGGCGTAAGTCGCGCCCGCGCCCACGAAAAGAATCAGGGCAACGAGAAGAATGTGTTTCAGCGGTCCTTTTCCGCGTTCCTTCATCGGGAATCGGCACGTCCTTTCCTTTTTCGTCAGAATCCCGCCGCGTCCGGCGGCAAGTTCGAATTTCACTTCTTTTATTTATATTATAAAACCACGGACGCGGTTTTCCAACGTCCGTGAAAGAATTCATAATAATTTTACATATAGAGAAAAAATCGGACTGTTTTCGTTCGTTTACGACGGATTTGCGACCACGCCGAGAAAGAGGGGAAGGTCCGTCGAAGTGTCAACCACGGCGATGACGAACGGCCGGTCAAACTGCAGGACATGATCGGGCCGCGAGGATCCGGCCATGCCGACGGAGGTCACGGCTCCGGCTTTCAGACCCTTTTCGTCGGCCTGGATGAATGTTTTCTGCAGGACCGAATTGATAAACAGCTTGCCGCTTGGCGAACTGCCCATCGCCGAGAAATCCGCTTTCGCCGAATCGAACGCGTCGGAAAGGCCGAGCGATTTCAGCGCGTCGTTCAGGCCCAGCGTGCAGTCGAATTTGAATTTCGGCAGCGACGCCGAAGCAAATGCCTGCCCTCCGGAGCGCATCAGGCTCAGAAAGCTCTCTCCCGTCAGGCCCTTGAGATATTCATTCAGCGCCGTCCCGTTTTTTGGCAGGATCGCCGCGAAGGCGTAGCGCGGGTCCTTCAGCTGCTTGAGGATTCCCTCCGCCGCGCCGTCGCTCAGGTACGTTTCCATCGACCCCATCATTTTGGCGGTTTTGTCTCCGCCCGGCGCGTGAAACGTGTCGTCGGTGCATCCGTTATAAGCGTGTTCCCAGTCCTGCTCCAGATAGAGCGCGTTCATGAGAAACATCATGTCCGAGGGGTCGATCTTTTCGACCATTTTCTTGATGTTCCCGTCCGTGCTTTTGCTGACCCAGCCGTTGATCTTTCCGACGGAGGCGGGGTCCTCAAAGTCGAGCCGGAATGCATCCGAGCCGAAATAATCCGCGTTGGCCTGTAAAAACGGCTTTTCGACGGTCAGGCTTTTGTCCCGGTACCAGATCGAGTTGGCAAGCAGAAGCTTTCCTTCCGAGACGGATTTGAGGGCATTCTGCTCCGAAGCGAAATTTCGGTTCAGCGCCGAAAGATCCATTCCGCCGCCGAGCAGGGCCTCGAACTGGGAGAGCGTGTCTCCCTTTGCGCCGTTTGCCGTCATGCCGAGCGCGAGCGCGGCGGAAGCGGGCGAAACGAGGGAGTTTTTGTCGGCGGCGGCCGTCTTTTGAAAAAGTTTCACCGCGAAATCTGCCTGTGCCGAGACAAAATCGGAATCCGGTTTTGTCGGGATTTCCCGCTTTTGCGCGCTGATTCCCTCCATCAGGTTTTCCTTCGCCTCCACGGTGACGGTCGCCGGCTTCAGAAGCGGAGAAAAAGCCAGAACGCAGACAAGCGCGGCGGCCAGCGCGCCGGTGATCATCCAGCGTTTTTTTCGCGGTCGCCCTCCCGCCTGTTCCATCCGGCCGGCGGTTTCCCGCGTCCATTCTTCGGAAACATGGATGCGATTGCATTCTTCCCGGTATTTTTCCCTGTTATTCATCGTCAAAACCTCCTGTCAGCAGGTCTTTCAGCGCGGCGCGCGCCCGGTGCAGCCAGGAGGAAACCGTGTTTTCCCTCCTGCGCAGGATATGCGCGATTTCCCCGACGCTCAGACCCTCGTAATAATGAAGATAGATCACGTTCCGGTAGGGAACCGGCAGGCACAGGACCGCTTCCATCACTTCGGAGCCCCTCGCTTCGCCCGGCGGGTCCTCCGAAAGCGGGACCGCCCTCCGCTGCGCCGACCTGAGAAAATCCCGGCACTGGTTGACGGTCACCCGGATCATCCAGGCCTTTTCATGCTCCGGCGAAACGAATGCGCGGCGCGCGGTGATCCGTTTTAAAAACACCTCCTGTGCGATGTCTTCGGCGTCGGCCCTCGATCCGACATTGTGCAGGGCGATTCGCAGCACCATGCCGGAATACCGCTTCAGGAGTTCCTCCGCGCGAGTCTCTGCAGCCTCCATTCCTTTCTCCCCTTTCATTGATAATACGACGCGGAAGCCGGTTTTCTTGCGCCGCTGAAAAATTTTTTTGTTTTTCGTCCGGCCGTAAAAGCGGCCGGGCCCAGAGTTTAGAAATTATTTTCAGTTCGTTCATATTTAGGCTTGCAACGGGGCATCCCTATGGTATAAAATAAAGGGGTAAAAACAAGTGCGAACAACGAACGCAATTGATTTGGGCAAGGAAGTCCGACACGCTGTGCCGGCTTTTTTTGGCTTTATTTGAAATTTTGCCGCCGGGAGGTATGCGGAGTGGGCCATTACAGCAAAGAGGATATCTACAGGCTGGTGGAAGAAAACGACGTCACGTTCATCCGTCTGCAGTTTACGGACATCACGGGAATGATGAAGAACGTCGCCATCACAAAGAGCCAGTTGGAAAAGGCGCTGGATAACCAGTGCGTTTTCGACGGCTCTTCCCTGGACGGATTTGCGCGCGACGCGGAAGCGGACATGTGCCTGCATCCGGACCGCGACACGTTTACCATGCTTCCCTGGCGGCCGACCCACGACGGAGTGGCCCGCCTGATCTGCGACGTCTATTCCCCCGAAGGGGAGCCCTATGACGGGGACCCCAGGCAAATCCTGAAAAAGGAAATGAAAAAGGCCGCGGAGCTTGGGCTGGAATTCAACGTCGGCCCGGAATGTGAATTTTTTCTGTTTGAAATGGACGACTACGGCAGGCCGACCACGCAGACGCGCGACACCGCGGGTTATTTTGACCTCGGCCCGATCGACATCGGCGGCGACATCCGGCGCGAGATCTGCCTGACTCTGGAGAACATGGGCTTTGAGCTGGAGGCGTCCCACCACGAGGCGGCGGTCGGCCAGCACGAGATCGACTTTAAATACGACACCGCGCTCAAGACGGCGGACAACATCATGACGTTTAAGATGGCGGTCAAATCGATCGCGAAAGCCTCCGGCGGCTACGCCACTTTCATGCCGAAGCCGCGCTCGGACGTGAGCGGCTCCGGCATGCACCTTCACATGTCGCTGATGAGCGGCGGAAGGAACCTGTTCGACGGGCCGGACGATCCCTCGGAAAACGGGCTGAGCGAAACGGCATACCGGTTTATGGCCGGCCTTCTGGCCCATGCCGGGGCGCTGACGGCCGTGTGCAACCCGACCGTCAATTCGTACAAGCGGCTGGCCTCCGGCTATGAGGCGCCCGTGCACATCACGTGGTCCTGCCGCAACCGCAGCCCGCTGGTCCGCATTCCCTCCGCCAGGGGGAGGGGCTCCCGCATCGAATTCCGTTCCCCGGACCCGTCCGCCAACCCGTACCTGACGCTGGCGTGCTGCCTTGCGGCAGGGCTGGACGGCATTGAGAAAAAATTGACGCCGCCTCCCGCCACGGACCGCGACCTCTTCGATCTGCCCGACAGTACCGTTGCGGAAATGGGCATCGGGACGCTTCCGCTCAGCCTGATGGACGCGGCGGAGGAACTGAAAAAAGACCCGGTCGTCTCCGACGTTCTGGGGGAACACGCGCTGCGGAACTTCCTGCTGGACAAAAAGCGCGAGTGGGGCCGCTACACGCGCGCCGTCACCGACTGGGAAATCGAAAATTATCTTCAGAAATACTGATGACGCGCGGTGCCTTTTCACGGTTTCGCTGATTCCGCACGCTTTGCCCCGGTTAATACGCCGCTGCATTCATCCCGGCTATAGGGGCTCTGACCGCTCTCCCGCCAAACATGTCTTCCGGTTTCATTCCGGGCTGAATGGCGGGGCTTTTTTTATCCGGTCTTGAATTCGGCTGCGCTGCGCGTTAAAATAGGAGCATCATTGACACGGAAGGAAACGGATATGAGGGAACAAAAAAACATCCTTGCCGTACACGATATCTCCTGCGTCGGAAAATGTTCCCTGACGGTGGCGCTGCCGATCCTCTCCGCCGCGGGCTGCACGGTCAGCGTCCTTCCGACGGCGGTTCTGTCCACGCATACGGGGGGCTTTGCCGGGTTTACGTTCCGGGACCTGACCGGGGACCTTCCGGGCATTCTGGAACACTGGAAATCGCTCGGGCTCCGGTTCGACGCGATCTACACCGGCTACCTCGGCTCGTTTGAGCAGCTCCGGCTGGTCTCCCGGGTGGTCGCCGAATTCCGCGCGCCGGGCGCACCCGTCTGCGTCGATCCCGTCATGGCGGACGGCGGACGCCTGTATGCTTCCTTCGGACCGGATTTTCCGCAGGGGATGGCCGCCCTGTGCCGGAAGGCGGACCTGATCCTGCCGAACCGGACGGAGGCGGCGCTGCTGCTGGACGAGCCCTACCGGGACGGGACGCAGGAGCGGGCGGAGACGGAACAAACGCTGCGCCGGCTTTCGGCGCTCGGCCCTCGCCGCGTGGTGATGACCGGGGTCTCGTTTTCCCCGGAAAAAACGGGCTGTGCCTTTTACGACCGGGAAACAGATCGGGCCGGATACGCGTTCTCGCGGAAAATCGAGGGCTTTTACCACGGCACGGGCGATGTGTTCGCCAGCGCGATGATCGGCGCGCTGATGAACGGCCTGCCCCTGGAAGAGGCGGCGCGCGCGGCCGTGGATTTCACGCAGGGCGCGATCGCCCGCACCCATCTTGCCGGAACGGACGTCCGGTTCGGCGTGAATTTTGAGGAAGGCCTCCCCGCCTATGCGCGGATGATGAGTCAGGCCTGCCCGGAGGAATGAACCATGAAAAAGAATCCGTCTAAAATCGACATTATTAAAACGGTGATGAAGGACGTGGAAGAAGACGTCGGAAATGAGGAAATGATCCACCTGATCCTTCAGCGGCAGTTTTCCAAAAACACCGACAAAAGGGTGAACGAACAGCTGACCTTCGGGCAGCGGGCGGCGGACGCGATCGCGCGCTTTGCCGGGAGCTGGACCTTTATCCTGATTTTTACCGCCGTCATTCTGGTCTGGGTCGGCGCCAACGTCTATTTTCTCGCGAACCCCTACGACCCGTATCCATTCATCCTGCTCAACCTGGTGCTTTCCTGCATCGCCGCGGTGCAGGCCCCGCTCATTATGATGAGCCAGAACCGCCAGGAGGAAAAAGACCGGCAGCGCGCGGAAAACGACTATATCGTCAACCTGAAAAGCGAGATCATCGTCGAGGACCTTCACCGCAAAATCGACGAGCTGCTGAAAAACCAGAAGAAAATCCTGAACGGGGAAAAATCCGGACAGAAACAGACACAGAGCGCAAAAAAGAAAGGCGACGGGGATGAAGCATAAAATCCGCACGGAAGCGTTTGACCTGATGCAGTATTTTTACTCTTCGGCGCACGATCCGCTGATCCGGGCGCTGATCCGGTTTTCGGGGCGGCTGGACCCGGACGTGCTGCGGCGCGCCGTCGATCTTTCGGCGTCCTCCGTGCCGCAGATCCGCTGCGTGTTTTCGGCGGAGTCGCGCGGCTGGGAGGACCGGGGCTTTTCCGCGAACCGGATCGTCCGCGTGACGGAGGCCGGAGAGAAGAATGCGGCGGAACGCCTGCTGCTGGATACGATCAAGCTGGATTCGGAGCCGCAGCTGAAAATTCACCTGGTCCGCGGGCCGGGATCGGATACGCTCTGCGTCATTTTAAGCCATTTGGCCGCCGACGGCACGGGTTTTAAACAGTACCTGTACCTTCTGGCGTCGCTGTACCGCCGCTGTGCGGAAACCCCCGGGACCATCGTGCCGCCGGAACCGCTGGACCGGGGCGTCGGGCAGATCTTCCGCGGGATGGGCCTGACGGAGCGCCTCCGGATCCTGCGCGCCCCTATGGATTGCCGGAAGCAGGAAAAAGAAATGTATCTTCCGACCGAGGAGGAGCAGGGGGAGCCGGTCACCGTGCTGCGCCGCGCCGGCGGCGAGCTGTTTTCCGCTTTAAAACAGTACGCGAAAAAGGCGGGGGTCACCGTCAACGACGTTCTGCTGACCGCCTACGGCCGTGCGCATTTCTCGCTGACGGGATGCGCGGACCTTGAGATTCCCTGCCCGGTGGACCTGCGCAAATACCTGCCGGACGGCGCGCGCTGCGGAATCTGCAACCTGACCGGCAATTATGTTTGCCGCGTTTCCCCGGAAAAGGGAGAACTGTTCCGGGAAACGCTGAAAAGAGTCGCAGCCCAGATGTCTGGGCAGAAAGGGAGCAGGAACTGCCTGAAGGGCCCGATGCTTCTGGATTTTCTGTTTACCGTTCTGCCCTATCCGGCAAGGAAAAAGGTCTTTGACCGGAATTTTTCCATTCCGGTGATCTCCTTTACCAATCTGGGCGTTCTGGACGGGAAGCGGCTGGACTTCGGGAATGGAAAAATCGAGGACGCTTATCTGACGACGGCGGTCAAGCACCCGCCGAGCTTCCAGATTTCGGTCTCCACGCTCGGCAATTGCTGCACGCTGGGCAGCAGCCTGTACGCGACGGAAAAGAACCGCAGCGTCGCCGAGCGCTTCCTCGACGGGATGATTTCGGAATTGGAGCTGGCCGTCTCGGAAAATCCGCATAAAGCCCCGCCAAAGAGCCAGAATAATGCCGGAGGTGGTTCCCGTGCCAAAGGACAGCCAGCCGGACGGCAAAAAAAGCCGGCTTCGGAAAGCAAACGGGCAGACTCCCGTCACAAGGGAGAACAAAAATCAAAACAGGAGCGAAAAAAAGCAATCCGTTAAAAACAACGACGTTTGAAAGGGGAGCCGAGATGGCGAAAGCGGGAATGCGGCGCCCCGATTCCGGGGAGCCGACGCAGAGCAGCAAAAAGGCCCATATGCCGAAGAATACACATCCCGTGCCGGAACTGCAGGGCAGGGAAAAGCACGGGGAAAAGCGCGCGCGGCCAACGGAGTAAGGTGCGGTTTGGCCGGCGTTCCAGGGGGAAAAGCGGAGCCGCTTTTCCCCCTCTGCGCATCAGGGCGCATGGGCCGCCAAAACAAACGGATCCCGCACTCTCCCCTTGACAGAGCGGCCCGTATTTTCATGCTGGACCGGAGAGCTTCCGCGCTGTCGGCGGGAGTGTCCCCGGTCTCTCCCGCCCGGCGAAGCGAACGGCATTCCCATGCGGACCGGGAACCGGAGCTCCCGAACTGTCAGCGGGAGTGTCCCTAAACTCTCCCGCCAAACGGAGCAAATGATGCTATTCTTGCTGACAGGCGGGGCGTGCCTGCAGGCTCAGCCCGCCTGTCAGGGACGGATGTAGGCGTATCCCTCCTCCTGGCGGAGCGCCAGCTCCACCACGCCGGAAGGAACCGTTTGAGCCAGAGGAAGCAGATCGCCGGGTTCTATGTTCAGGCCGCGCATCGCGTTGCGGCAGCCCGCGAATCGGACCCCGGACCGGGCAAGCTCTTCCATGCGCTCCGTAAGCTCCGCCTGGGCAGCCGCCTGGGCGGTCAGCTGGCGGACGGCTTCGGAATTCGCCAGGATTTCGATTTCGAAGAGGACATGCTCCGCGCGCGCGTACTTCATCATGCTTTCCGCGTTGGAGAGGACCATCGGCCAGCGGCCGGATTCATCCACGTGAAAAATCACTTTTGGCATTTTTATCGCATCCCTTTCCTGTTTTTACCACTATAATACAAAGCCCGGAATTTTGCAAACACGGAAAGAAGCAATGTCCAGGGAACTTTTTGCCGGTTTTATGCTATAATAAGACGAAAAACAGAGAAACGACTGAATCGGGGGCGCCGCTATGGGCGAAATCGTAACCATCTATCGGATCAATTGCTTTTCCGCTCCGGAACCGGAATGGGAAGGCGAAAGCTGTTCCCTCCTGCCGTGGGGGGACCCGCCCGGCCTTCGCGGACAGGACGACGGAGGGCGGGAGTACGTCCTGCCGGAGCGTTACGCCGAGGGGATCGCCCCGGGCGGGAGCCCGGCGGTGTTCAGCGAGGAGGGCGTTCTGTGCGAACTGATGCTCCACAACGGCCGCCCGCTTCTGATTGACGGGGAAAAGCGCCGCGCCTGGCTGCTGGAGCCGGTCAGGAAAATCGCGTCTTACCGCCAGATGTCGGGCATGACGCTCTCCGAGCTTGCCGAGCGCATTTCCGTCGAACCGAAGCTCCTCTACGAGTGGGAGAATCTCGAGCGGGAGCCGGATGAGGAGGCCCTTTCCAGAATCGCGTCGATTCTGGGCTGCAAACCGTCGGATTTGCGTTAAAAATTTCTTTTGGCGCTTGCAAAGCGGAGTATTTTCGTCTATAATATAAATGCACATCAAATTAGTATACATTAAGGGCAAATGCCCTTTTCGTCGAACAAAACCGGAGAGGTGGAAAAATCAGTGCAGCTATTGGAAATCAGGGATCTGACGGTCAGCGTGGAGGGAAACCGGATTCTCCGCGGGCTGAATCTTGCCGTTGGCAAGGGGGAGGTTCATGTTCTGATGGGACCGAACGGCGCGGGGAAGTCCACGCTGGTCAACACCGTCATGGGGCACCCGCAGTACCACGTGGACGGCGGCTCGATCCTGTTTGAAGGAAAAGATATTACGAACGAGCCAGCGAACGAAAGGGCGAAAGCCGGAATTTTCCTGTCCTTTCAGAATCCGGAGGAGGTTCCGGGCATCTCGCTGGAAAATTTCATGCGGACCTCGCGCTTTGCCGTCACGGGCAAGCCGGTGAAGCTGTTCGCCTATAAAAAAGAACTGGCGCAGAAGATGGAGGAACTCGGCATGGACGACGAATATGCCTCCCGGTACCTCAACGTCGGCTTTTCCGGCGGGGAAAAGAAAAAGTCGGAGATCCTTCAGATGCTGATGCTGAACCCCAGGCTCGCGATTCTGGACGAAACGGATTCCGGCCTGGACGTGGACGCGGTCAAGATCGTTTCGCAGGGTGTGAAAAAGTTCCGGACAGGCGAAAACTCCCTGCTCATCATCACACATAACACCAAGATACTGGATTACCTGCCGGTGGACGCCGTGCACGTCCTGATGGACGGCAGAATCGTGCGGACGGGCGACCGGACGCTGATCGACCGGATCAACGCTTCGGGCTTCCAGGGCCTCGCGGCCCCCGCCGTCTGAGAACGCGGAGGGAAATAAAGTTGAACGCACTGCATAAAAGAAAAACACAGGTGGAGGACATCGACCGCACCGTCTACGACATCCGCGACAGGGTCGATCCCTCCTACCAGGTCGGACAGGGCCTGACGGCGAAGATCGTCAATGAGATTTCCGCCGCGAAGAACGATCCGGAGTGGATGCGCCTGTTCCGCTTAAAGTCGCTTCAGGTTTACAACCGCCTGCAGCTTCCTGGATGGGGCCCGCCGCTGGACGGGCTGAACATGGACGAGATCGTCACCTACATCCGCCCGAACACCGGGATGAAGGCCAAATGGAACGAGGTGCCGGACGATATCAAAAATACGTTCGAGCGCCTCGGAATTCCGGAGGCGGAGCGGAAATCGCTCGCGGGCGTCGGGGCGCAGTACGACTCGGAGGTCGTGTATCACAACGTGCGCGAGGAAGTAAGCCGTCAGGGCGTTGTCTACACCGACATGGAAAGCGCCATCCGCGACCCGGAATACGGTCCGATGGTCCGCAAGCATTTTATGAAGCTGGTTCCACCGGAGGACCACAAGTTCGCGGCGCTGCACGGCGCGGTCTGGTCGGGGGGATCGTTCGTCTACGTTCCGCCGGGCGTGAACGTGGAGATCCCGCTGCAGTCCTATTTCCGGCTGAACGCGCCGGGCGCGGGCCAGTTCGAGCACACGCTGATTCTCGTCAGCGAGGGCGCGAGCCTGCACTTCATCGAGGGCTGCTCCGCGCCGAAGTACAACGTCGCCAACCTGCACGCCGGGTGCGTGGAGCTGTTCGTCGGCAAAAACGCGCGCCTGCGCTACTCGACGATCGAGAACTGGTCAAAAAACATGTATAATCTGAACACCAAGCGCGCGGTGGTCGAGGAGGGCGGAACGATCGAGTGGGTGTCCGGCTCGTTCGGCTCCCACGTATCCTACCTGTACCCGATGAGCATCTTAAAGGGAGAGGGCTCCCGTATGGAGTTTACCGGCATCACGTTCGCCGGAAAAGGCCAGTCGCTCGACACCGGCGCGAAGGTGGTCCACGCCGCGCCGCACACCTATTCGAGCATCAATACCAAGTCGATCTCGAAGGACGGCGGCCGGTGCACCTACCGCAGCGCGGTCAATATCCTTCCGAACGCATACGGGTGCAAGTCGTCCGTCTCCTGCGAATCCCTGATGCTGGACGACCGCTCCCGCTCCGACACGATCCCCGTCATGGACATCCGCAACGACGACGTGGACGTTGGGCACGAGGCCAAGATCGGCCGCATCAGCGACGACGCGATCTTTTATCTGATGAGCCGCGGCATCTCCGAAGAGGATGCCAAGGCGATGATCGTGACCGGCTTTGCGGAGCCGATTGCGAAGGAGCTTCCGGTGGAGTACGCCGTCGAGATGAACAACCTGATTAAGCTGGAAATGGAGGGCTCCATCGGCTGACGGCCGGTGAAAGGGATGTTACCATGAATCTTACACTTGCAAAAGTCAATTCCCTGCCGGTCCCCACCTGGTTCCGGCTGGGAATCAACGATACGCAGCTTTCAGAGACGATCCCGGAGGTTCACCCTTACGAAGGGGAATATCTCTCTGCGGAGCGGCCTGAAAACGTTGAAATATCCTTTGATCCGTTCCCTGCGCCTGATCTTTCGACCGGCATGGGCGACGGGGCCAGAAATTTTACGGAGGACAACCGCACCTGCGGCGTCACCGTCCGGGTGCCGGACGGCGTAAAGGCGGGAAAGCCGGTTTTCCTTACGTTTCATCTGGACGAAACGAACCCGTCTGTTCTGGACGTCAACACCGTGATCGCCGGAGAGGGCAGCGAGGTGACCGTCGTAATGAGCTATGAGTCGCGGTCGGACTTTTTCGGCTTTCACGGCGGACTGACCCGGCTTTACGCCGAAAAAAACGCGGTGATCCGGCTGATTCAGGTGCAGATGCTCGGCGACGGGTGCCTGCACTATGACGACGTCGGCGCGCAGTGCGGCGAAAACGGGGAAGTCAGCGTGATTCAGGCGGAACTCGGCGGAAAAAATGCCGCTGCCGGGCTGAAAGCCGTCCTGAAAGGCAGAAAGAGCCGGCTGAATCTGGACACCATTTATTTCGGCGACCGCGGCCGTTCGATCGATATCAACTATGTGGCGCAGCACGTCGGAAGCGCCTCGCGCAGCGAGATCCACGCGAGCGGCGCGCTGCTGGACGAAAGCCGCAAGACGTTCCGGGGGACCATCGACTTTCTGAAGGGCGCGAAACGCGCGGTCGGGCACGAGAGCGAGTACAGCCTGCTGTTCAGCCCGAAGGTGGTCAACCGTTCCGCCCCGCTGATCCTGTGCGCGGAAGAGGACGTGGAGGGCCAGCACGCGGCATCCGCCGGAAAAATTGATTCCAACCGGCTGTTTTACCTGATGTCCCGCGGCCTGAGCGAGCTGGAAGCGAGAAAACTGCTGATCGAGGCGCAGTTCCGCCCGGTGACCGACCGGATCCCGGACCCCGCGCTGCGGAGCGCGGTTTCAGATTATGTGAAAGTGAGGCTGGAAGCCATTGAACCCGTATCTGAATGATTTTCCCATATTAAATGAAAAACGGGACGGCAAACGGCTTGTCTATCTGGACAACGCCGCGACTACCCAGAAGCCGCTTTCCGTGATCCGCGCCGTGGACGAATACTACCGTAGCTCCAACGCGAATCCGCACCGCGGCCTTTACGGGCTGAGCATCCGCGCGACAAAGATGTACGAGGATTCCCGCGCCGCGGTTCGTGAATTCATCAACGCGGAAAAAGACTGCGAGGTTCTGTTTACCCGCAACGCTTCGGAATCCCTGAACCTTGTGGCATACAGCTACGGGATGAATTTTATTAAAGAGGGCGACGAAATCGCCCTGCCGGTCTCCGAGCATCACAGCAATCTGCTGCCGTGGCAGATGGTGGCGAGAGCGAAAGGCGCAAAGCTCGTCTATCTGTACCCGGATAAAAACGGGCGCCTGACGGAACAGGAGCTTGACAAGATCGGACCGAAAACCGCGCTGGTGGCGGCTGCACACGTTTCAAACGTGCTTGGCACGGTGTATCCCGTGGAGGAAATCGTCCGCAGGGCGCATAAAGCCGGGGCAGTGGTCGTTCTCGACTGCGCGCAGAGCATCCCGCACTACCCGGTCGACGTAAGAAAGCTCGGCGTGGATTTCGCCGCGTTTTCCGGGCACAAGATGCTGGCCCCGATGGGAATCGGCGTGCTGTACGGAAAAGAGGAGCTGCTGAACAAAATGCCGCCGTTCCTGACCGGCGGCGAGATGATCGAGTACGTCAGCGAGCAGGACGCGACGTTCGCGCCGCTGCCGCAGAAATTTGAAGCGGGGACTCAGAACGTCGGCGGGGCGGTCGGGCTGGCCGCCGCGATCGATTATATCAATCAAGTGGGGTACGATACGATCATCAAAACCGAAGAGGAGCTTTTGGCCTATGCGCTCGACGGTTTGGCGAAAATCCCGCACTTAACGGTTTACGGCGACGCAAAAGCGGGCGAGCAGCGCTGCGGCGTGATCTCGTTCAACGTGGACGGCGTCCACCCCCACGACGTCTCCTCCATCCTGGATTCCGACGGCGTGGCGATCCGGGCCGGGCACCACTGCGCGCAGCCGCTGATGAAGTACCTCGGCGTGAATGCGACCTGCCGCGCGAGCCTGTATTTTTACAACACGAAAGAAGACATCGACGTTCTCCTTGAAGGCCTGAAAAAAGTCAGGGGGTGGCTCGGACTTGGGGATTGAGAACATCTACACCCAGATCCTGACGGAGCACAACAATTCGAACCGCAACAAGCACCACATCGAAAGCCCGACGGCGGTGCTCAAGGGGGTCAATCCGAGCTGCGGGGACGAGATCGAACTGGAGCTGCGGGAAAAGGACGGGGTCATCGAGGACGCCGCGTTTACGGGCGTCGGATGTGCGATCTCCCAGGCGTCGGCCTCCATCATGATCGACCTGATCAAGGGCCAGACCAAGGAAGAGGCGCTGCGGCTGGCAAACCTTTTTTTCGGCATGATCAAGGGGGAAGTGAGCGACGAGTCGCAGCTGGAAGACCTCGACGAGGCCATCGCCCTAAAGGACATCTCCCACATGCCCGCGCGGGTAAAGTGCGCCGTGCTGGGGTGGCACACGCTGGAAAACGCGATCCGCGGGGAAAAAGGATCCGATTAAAAAACAGAAGCGGAAGAAATCCGCTTCTGTTTTTTCATCCGTGCAGGGCTTTCGGGTTCCAGTGCCGGATCCGGTATAAATTGGTCCGTCTTTTAAAGATCGAGGCGAGATAAAGGAACGGGACGCCGAGCTTGATCAGAAGGGCCAGCCCGATTCTCCGAAGTCCGTACTGGACGCCGAAGATTTTGCCGATGCGGAAAGAGGAAAAAAAGCTGTAGAACCGGCGGACGGCGTGAAAAAACTCCTTTTGAAGTCCCCATGGGGTGAGCCGTTTCGGCAGAAACGTCACGTTCATCATGTCGAAAAGGGACCAGTCCTTTGTGAGGATGCGTCCCTCGCGCTCATATTGCTCGAATACCTTTGTGCCGGGAAACGGAGTCAGAACCGCCGGCTGAAGCTGGTACGCGTTGATTTTCCTGGCAAAGTCGACGCTGTGCCGCATCTCTTCCCTTCCGTCCGTGTCGATCCCGAGGACGATGCTGGCGATCAGGCGGATTTTATGCCGGGACAGAGCGGCCGCGCACTGTTCGATGTCCGCGATGCTCTGCCGCTTGTTGATCTCGTTCAGGGAATCCTGGTTCAGCGACTCGATTCCGACCAGCGCGCGGGTCAGGTGGGCCCTCTGGAGCAGGTCCAGCATTTCCTCGTCGTTCGCCATGTCCGTTCTTCCGAAGAAAAAGGTTTCTTTGAACACGAGGTCTTCCGCAATCATCCTGCGGCAGATTTCCTTGGCCCGCTCCTTGTTTGCCGTAAAGTTGTCGTCTTCAAAATTCATGTACCGGAACCCGAGCTTTTTGTAATATTTCAGCTCGCCGATCACGCTTTCAACGCTTCGCTCCCGATAGGGACGGAACATGCGCGAGGTGGTGCAGAACGAGCAGCAGAACGGACAGCCTCTGGTCGACAGGACGTTGGCGCATTCGCATTTCGTTTTCAGAAGGGAGTAGTCCGGATAAGGGGCCTCATCCAGATTTTTCAGGCAGGGCGAGCGGACGATCCGGTCCGTGATCTTTCCTTCGATCACGTCCAGGATCACTTTTTCCCCTTCTCCGACGATCACCTGGTCCGCGTGCAGGGCAGCCTCCTCCGGCAGTACGGAGGCGTGCATCCCTCCGATCAGCACACGGGCACTCGTCTCCCGGCGGATGCGGTCCGCCAGCAGATAGGCCCGCGGCGCGGTCGACGTCATGGTCGAAAGGCAGACGACGTCGGCATTCTGAAAGACGGAAAAATCCACGTCCTGATAAAGCTCTTCCCAGACGGAAACGTCGTGCCCCGCGTCTTTCAGGATGCGGCCGAGCACCAGCGGGCCGGTGATGGAATTGGAATGGCCGTACAGCGAGTTCCCCATCCTGTAAAACGCCGACCGCCTGACGTCGCCGGCGGGAGTTAAAAACACAACCCTCATTTTTAAGCTTCTTTCCTTAAAGCTGCAGAAAATCAAATCTGTTTTTTCATATCATAACAGACAGTTTAGTGCCTCGTGAAAACATTGTCAACCTACAAAAACGCAGGAGTGACTAAAACAGCACAATCTGTCATGAACGGCGGGGACGAACATCCGGCGACAAAAAGAAGCAGGAAAAATCCTGCTTCTGCTTTTTATGGGTGTTTTACTTTCAGTTTAGAGATGAGATTACAAAAGAAATCCAGAAGTTTTGAAAAAATGTTCTTAAGGAATTCACATCGAAGAAGGAGATTTGTATAGATTTTTGTCAGGATCATAACACCGGCTAAATTAATTGCGACGCCGATCGTGATACGGATGAAATCCTTGACTTTTTTCACGCTTCAGATTTCCATCGTCCCGACCAGACTCTTCATGGCGTCGATCGTCCGGGCCATCAGGTCGTCCAGGCTCCAGCCGAGCAGGTCCGCGCCCTGCTGGATGACGTCCCGGGAGCATCCCGCGGCGAAGGCCGGGGTCTTGAATTTTTTCTTTAACGATTTGAGCTGCATATCCGAGACGCTTTTGGAGGGGTGCATCAGGGCGACGGCGCCGATCAGCCCGGTCAGCTCGTCGGTGGCGAACAGGATTTTTTCCATGATATGCTCCGGTTTGACGTCGACCGTCAGGCCGTAGCCGTGGCTTGCGACGGCGTGGATCAGCTTTTCGTCGATTCCCCGTTCCCGCATGATTTCCTGCTCTTTGATGCAGTGCTGCTCCGGGTACTGCTCGAAATCAAGGTCGTGCAAAAGCCCGGCCACTTTCCAGAACTCCACGTTTTCAGGGTCGTACTCCTGCGCGAAATACCCCATGACGCCGGATACGACTTTCCCGTGGTGCAGGTGAAACGGGTCCTTATTGTATTCTTCCAGAAGCGTCTGCGCTTCTTCCAGATTCGGTATTTTTCCCATTTTTAACCTCCGATTTCCAATTTTCCGGCAATAATCCAATTATTTTACTCTCTATCCTATCCGGTCTTCCCCGATTTGTCAAGGGCAGACTGAGCCTGCGCGCACGCCCCGCCGTTTGGCACCATGCGAACCGCAGGTTTGGTCTGGCGGGAGAGTAGGAAGAGGCTCCCGGAATCGTTCTGCTCCGCAAAGCTGAAATCGTGGGCAGCGTGACGCTGCGTCTTCGGCCCGCCGGTCAGAACGGTAAAAATCCGTTTGTTTTGTTTGGGGCGGGACGGAGGCTGGCATCTCCCGACAACGAAAGCTGGAAACGCCGCAGGCGCGTCCTGGCAGGAGGACCTTGCCGACGAATATGGATTCTGCTATACTGAAGAAAAGAATCCGGAAAGCGGTGAAGAACATGTCAGAAAAGAAAAAGCCCCCGCAGGCGGCACCCGGCGGTGAGAAATCCTGTTTCGTTTACGACACGGAAATCGGCCCCCTTACGATTGCGTCCGACGGGGAGGCAATCACCATCGTGCATTTTGGGGCAGAACCGCGCGCGGCGCTCCGGCGCACGGAACTGACCGACCGCGCCGCCGCGGAGATCGCGGATTATCTGTCCGGAAAAAGGACCCGGTTCGATCTTCCGTTAAAGCCCGAAGGAACGGCTTTTCAGAAGCGAGTCTGGAACGCCTTATTGGACATCCCTTACGGGGAGACAAGGAGCTACCGCCAGATCGCGGAGCGGGCCGGCAGCCCGAAGGCTTTTCGCGCCGTGGGCATGGCAAACAATCAAAACCCGGTCGCCATCCTGATCCCCTGTCACCGCGTGATCGGGTCGGACGGCTCGCTGGTCGGGTATGCCGCGGGGCTTGAGATCAAAAAGCGTCTGCTGGCGCTGGAACAGACTCACGCGGAAGACCTTCCGGCCGCACCGGGAGGTCGGGGGGATGGCGGCCCGCTTCCCTATCGCCGCCGCGTGCAGTATTATGAAACGGACCAGATGGGGATCGTCCATCACTCCAACTATATCCGCTGGATGGAGGAAGCCCGCCTGGATTATCTGGAGCAGCTCGGCTGGGGATATCAAAAGCTGGAGAGCGGCGGCCTGACGATTCCCGTGACGGAGGTGTCCTGCTCCTATCGGAGTCCGGTGCGGTTCGGGGAAACGGTGCGGATCGACGTCCGGGTTTCCGCCTATCAGGGCGTCAGGCTGGCGCTGGAATACCGCATCACGGATCCGGAAACCGGAAAGTTTCGGGCCGCAGGCAGAAGCGGGCATTGTTTCTGCAACCGGGACGGCAGGCCGATCCGGCTGAAAAAGTTCAGCGAGGCGCTCGACCGCCTTCTTTCGAAGCTGTCCCGCGGGGAGGAGAAATGACGTCCGCGTTTTCTCCCGTGCGCCGGAATGAAACAGCGCCGGAATCCGGGCGGCTGCCGCAGCGCTCCCGGTTCAGTGACGGATAGCAATATTGCAGAATCGTTTGAAGGCGCCGGCGCGCCTTTTTCAGATGCCTGGACACCGTGGACGGCGACAGCCCCAGCTCCGCCGCGATTTCACTCACGTTTTTCCCTTCGCCGTAACACAGGCGGACGCACTGCATCTGCCGCGCGGTCAGCTCCCCCTGTGCCGCCAGCATCATGGTCCGCAGCATCCGCCTGTGCTGCCCCCCGTCGTCCAGGCCCTGCCTGTCCGGATTCAGCCTGTCCCCGAACAGATCGAGACTTAAATTGGATCCCCGCCTCATTCACGGTCTCCCCTTTCCAGCAGGTGTTCTCCCGTGTGGTGCAGTTCCAGATACATTTCTCCAAGCATGGAGGTCCGCCGGAGCAGCAGGACGGCGTCTTCCCCGGCAGCGTCTTTCAGCTGCTTCCGCAGGGGGCGCAGACGATCCTTGAGCCGCTGCGCCTCAAGCAGATATTCCCTTCCCCATTCGCAGTAATTCATAAAGCTCCTTTCTGTGCACGAAATGTGTAGCTGTTGGATCGTAAATTACGCCGATTGAAATATACCGGCGTTGTTGATTCCTATCATATCATGGGGGAATAGGGATTTCAATCATTTTTAGAACATTTGTTCTTAAATTCAAAGCAAAGGGCCATTCCTGGGACTCAGGCGTCCGGGTTATCCAAAAGCCCTTGAAATAACACGATATGTGTGCTATAATACGGAGCCAAAGGAGTGGTCCCAATTGCTGAATGAAAAGATCCGGCAGCTTCGGCGCGAGCGGGGCATGACCCAGAAAGAGCTGGCCCGGCGCCTCGGCGTTTCCCCGTCGGCCGTCGGCATGTACGAGCAGGGCCGGCGCGCGCCGGACAGCGCGCTTTTGCCGCGCCTTGCGTCGGTGTTGGAGTGCACTACCGACGAACTGCTGGGAACGGGATATTCCGGCGATGTTGGGGACGTCATCGACAGCTTTGCGCGCACGCTGGAACGACAGCCGGGGCTGATGTTCAACGGCGCGCCCATCAGCCGCAGCGACCGGGAGAAGCTCGCGAATGCCATCCGTGTCGCCGCCGCTCTGTCTTCGCCGGAAAAGCACGCCGCGGGGAGGTAAAAATGAACGGGATAGAAAAGCTGGCGCACCGCATCACCAAGCGGTTCGGGAGCAGTTCGCCTTTCTGCCTTTGCGACTGCATGGGCGTCCAGGTCCGCCGGCTGGACCTGCCGGAACGGGTGCGCGGGTTCTGTTTTCGCACGGAAGCCGGTCAGCCGATCATCGTTTTGCAGGAGACCCTTTCCAAGACGGAAAGCGGATATTGCTGCGCGCACGAGCTGGGGCATCTTCTTCTTCACCCCGGGTTGAACGCGCAGGTCGTCTCCGACCTGACAAATCTGTGCGCCCCGCGCTATGAGAGGGAAGCGGATCTTTTCGCGGCCTGTCTCCTGATTGATCCGAATTTTGAAGAGTGGAGCCAGACGTACAATCCGCTGACGCAGGAGCAGATTGCCAGGCTGTCCGGCCTTCCCCGCAGGGTGGTCGGCCTCCGTTTTGAAAAATAAACGGATTCGATGAAGTCTATGTTCAAGCGCGGGAAACGGATGATATCAGAGCGGGCGGGGAGGGAAGCTGCTATGAAAAAAATCCTACCGGTGCTCCTGGCGGCGTTTCTGCTGCTGTGCACCGGTTGCAAAACAGCGTCGAAACCGGAACCGGACAGGATCGCTGGCGTCTGGAAGGATTCTTACGGCCTGACGGAATACCGGTTTAACCAAAACGGAACCATGAAGATCGAAGCGCTGAATTTCGGATCCTTTAAAGGGACCTACAGCATTCAGGGCTCGCAGATCACGATGCAGTACAAGATCGTGGTAAAGAATGTCAAGGAAACCTATGATTATCGAATCGACGGGGACACCCTCTATTTGGACGATCAGGCGTTTAAGCGAAAAAAATAGGACCCAGCCTGACGACAAGGCCGCGCGGACGCAAAAGTGCTTTGCAGTCTGCAAAGCACTCCGAAGCCTTTTATTTTCTCAGTTCCCGGAAAAAATCGGTGAGTAAAGCGGAACATTCCGCCTCCAGCACTCCGCCGCGCAGTTCCGGCCTGTGATTGTACGGAAGTTCGAAAAGATTGACGACCGACCCGCAGGAGCCGGCCTTTGGGTCGTGTGCCCCGAACACGACGCGGCGCAGCCGCGCATTGACTGCGGCTCCCGCGCACATGGGGCACGGCTCCAGCGTGACGAACAGCTCGCACTGCCACAGCCGCCATCCGCCCAGCGCGCGGCAGGCCCCGCCGATCGCTTCCAGCTCCGCGTGGCAAAGGGCGTTTTTTCCGGCTTCCCGGCGGTTTCTTCCCGCCGCGACGATCACGCCTTCCCGCACGACAACGGCGCCGACCGGGACCTCCCCCTCGGCGCCCGCTTCCCGTGCCAGCCGGATGGCCTCGCTCATAAAATCCTCATCGCTCCGCATATACTTTACGTACCTGCAAGGACATATACCGAAGTGACCACGGCGTAGATCGTGACCATGATGACGCCCGGGTTGGAAAACATCGCGCCCAGCTTCTGGGAAAAGCGGAGCGGTGAAGCGGGGCCGCCGAAGCTGAAAAAGCGCTTGTCCCGGAACAGCAGATAAAGAAGGGAAA
Source organism: Caproicibacter sp. BJN0012 (assembly GCF_035986805.1). Taxonomy (NCBI): domain Bacteria; kingdom Bacillati; phylum Bacillota; class Clostridia; order Eubacteriales; family Acutalibacteraceae; genus Caproicibacter; species Caproicibacter sp. BJN0012. Next base: position 203,827 of record NZ_CP142518.1, read on the forward strand.
GCAGGCCGAGCGCAAGCAGGACAACTGCCCTTTTGTCTCCCACCGCCACGGCTTCCGCCTCGCCCCGGTACCGCTCGACCATCTGGATGGCAACCGCCGAGGCGTTGTTGACCGCGTGGACCAGGATGGCCGGAAGGAGGGAGTTGGTCCGGATCACGACGAATCCCAGAACAAGGCCGCACAGGAATGCGAAGACCGTCTGGGCCAGATTCCCGTGGTAGAGGCCGAACAGCGCCGCCGAAGCCACCACCGCGAATCCATCCCCGAAGCGGCGGAGCCCCTGCAGGATCATGCCGCGGAACATCATTTCCTCCACCATGGGAGGAATGACGACGACGCTCAGCACATAGAGGGCCAGCACGGCGGGATCGTCGTTCAGAGGCATGTCCGGAATCGTTCCGCTGAATCCCATGGCCTGTTCCAGGCTGACGATCATACTGGCCGGGAAATTGGCGAACATGCAGCCGGCGCTTCCCAGAAACACGCAGGCCAGGGTTTTGACCGCGCCCGCCCTTTCGAACGGGAGTCCCGCGGCGAGCGGAATCCTGCGCACGGCAAAATAGAACAGCACGGGGACGGAAATCCCCACCGCATAGCCCAAAGCGGAGATCAGGTAGTACAGTACGGGATTCAGCCCGCCGAAACTCGCGAAGGCGGGCTGATAGGGCTGCAGCATGCGAAAATAAAGGACGCCGCCGGTCGAAAGGACCGTGAGAAACACGGTCCCCAGAAACGCGGTCCAGCCGAGACGGTTGGCCTCCCTGCGGATCTGCCTCTTTTCTTCCTGCACGGCCAAATAATATCGCGGGTCCCCATAGAGCCCGAACGGGCCGTACGGCGCATCATATCTCATAGAAAATCTCCCAAGGTATTTGTATTAATCCGAAGAAAAAACATTTCCCCGGATCTGTATCTGGATCTTCATTATATCACAAAGCCCGGATAATATCATTATGGGCATGTGAACTTTCATTCTCCCTCATCGAAATTTCATCCTGAAATTTTTGCCAAGAGCCCATTCTGCGGTATAATGATAGTATCCGCCGATCAAGGGAGGAAATGCTTTGGATGTAGAGGAGATAAAAAAGCTGGACAAGCGTATCCTGGAAATACAGAATCCGTTTGGAAATGGCTTCCCCGCGCTGAGAAAGGTTTTCGAAGAGACTGCGGAGAAAAATCAGTGCCCCGTGGCAGACGTTGTCCGGCGCTACCTGATCTGGAAATGGAGAAAATGAGGGCGGATAATTGCCGGAGCGGCCGGCCGCATGGGCGGAGGCTCCGGTTTCAGAATGGAGACAGTGCGTACAGCGCGGTGAGGGCAGTTTAAATGCAGAAGGCCGCAACCCTCTGGGGTTGCGGCCTTCTGTTTGGCGTCCCCGAGGCGATTTGAACGCCTGGCCTTCCGCTTAGGAGGCGGACGCTCTATCCAGCTGAGCTACGGAGACAGAAAGAATTGCCAGTCTGCCTGTTTTCACCGAAACCGCAGACGCAAATCTCAATTATTATAAAACAGGCGGGCCGTTTTGTCAATGGCCGCCTGAGAAGTATCTTTCAAAATTAGTCCTGTGCGGAAAAAATCCCCGGCAAAACGCTGCCGGGGAAAATGTTTTGTTTCTAGCTGGTCCGTTTGACCGCGTCGGAGGAAAACATCTTTTTCAGCGTCGCCGGATCCGCAACTCCCGTGACCGTCATCCCGTTCAGGTACTGAAAATCCTTCACGGCCTGAGCGGTGGCCTCGGCGTAAAGCCCGGTGGGCTTGACGAACATATATCCCAGTTGCTCCAGGCGGTTCTGCATTTTCAGCACATCGTCGCTCTGCGTTCCGCTTTTCAGCGTCTGGTTCAGATTCAGATCCGTGCCGACCTGTGAAGCGGCAGAGGAGGACGGGGAAGACGAATCGGACGGTTCGGAAGACGAGACGCCCTGAAGCAGCTCCGGATGCACCGTCCCGGCCATAAAGCTGACCGCCTGGATCAGTTCCTCCCCCTGCAGGGTCATCATACCGGGATCCATCTCGTAGACCCGCTTCTCCTTGACCGCCGTCAGCTTGCCGTATTCCGCCGAAGCCTCCAGCTCCGCCTTGACGCCTTTCGCGCAGAAGATGTATTTCGGGTCGGCCGTCAGAAGGTCGGAAACCTTAAAGGTTCCGTCCTTTCCGCCGGAAGCGGAATTCGTCAGGCCGGCAGCCTCGACCAGATGCCCGGCGAGCATGTCGCCGGTGGCCGCGCTTCCCTTGGCGTCGTACAGATAGGCTGCGGTGACGGGAGTGTCGCTTTCGGGAATCGCGCGGGTAATGTCGTCGATGGTCTGGTAGATTCCGTCTGCGGTGTCCTTTCCCTGCTGATACCCTGTGCGCGCGCCCTTGAGGACGGAACCGACGTTGGAGTAAAGCCGTTCCAGGTCTTCCCGGCTTGTGGCGCCGCCCAGGGTCAGGACCGTCAGCCCCGCCTTTTCCATTGCCGACTTCTGTGATTCGGTCAGGGCATCCGCAAAGACGACGTCGGCCCCGAGGTCGTGGATTTTCTGCGCGTCGTCCGCCGTCACGACCGGCAGGACGGACAGGTCGCTCTGCGAGCAATCCGCGCTTCGTGCCTTCAGGCTGGCCTCGTATCCGACGGATAGAATCACGGAGGCAATGCTCGGCGAAAGAACCGCCGCCCCGGCGGGTTCCTTCTTGATGACCACGTCTCCGATTTTGGCGGGGTAGTCCTTGTCCCCGGCGCCGGAGGCAACATCGCTTGCGTGGCTGCAACCGGACAGGGAGGATATCGCAAGCATCGCGGTCAGGAATACGGCCAACAGTCTTTTTCCCATTTCTGACTCCTTTTCTTGTCTTAAGTTCACTCCGGCGCCCTGCCGCTGCGGATGCGCGCCTCAGCGGCGCGGATATACTGCTTCGCGCAGCGGGGCGAGCGCCCTCCGCGGCCGATCGCCCAGCGCTCGGCCCCCTCCTCAAGTTCTCTCATGTGGTTCCCAAGACCTCTGCGTTCCGCCAGAAGACGGACAATATCCAGGTATTCGTCCTTGCCGGGAAGGCTGAACCGGATGGAGAGGCCGAACCGGTCCGCCAGCGAAAGGCTCTCCTGAATGGTGTCCCCCCGGTGGATCTCGTCGCCCTCCCGGTCTGAAAATGTCTCCCGAAGCAGATGCCTGCGGTTCGAAGTCGCGTAGATCAGCGTGTTTTCCGGCCTTGCCGCAAGGCCCCCCTCCAGAACCGCTTTCAGAGAGGCGTAGGTTTCATCCTGCCGTGAAAACGACAGGTCGTCGATGAAGATGATGAACTTCATCGGCAGCTCCGCGATGCGGTCCGCCAGGACCGGAAAATCCGGCAGGGATTCCTTCGGCATTTCGATCATCCTCAGGCCTTTGGAATAATATGCGTTCAGGATCGCTTTGACGGTGGAAGACTTGCCCGTTCCCCGGTCGCCGTACAGCAGGCAGTTGTTCGCGGGGAGGCCCCGCAGGAACGCCAGTGTGTTGTCGATCGCCTCTCCGCGCTGCAGCTCGTAGCCCGTCAGCTCGGAAAGAGAGGTCGGGTCGGGGTGCAGCACGGGATGCAGCTCCCCGCCGCGCCAGATAAACGCCCGGAACCGCGCGTAAACGCCGCACCCGTTTTCACGGTGAAACCGGGCTGCCCGGTCCGCAAGCGGTCCGGAGCCGCCCCGAAGCGCGGCGGGCAGGTCTCCCGTTTCCCAGCGCGGCAGCCTCAGCGCGGGCAGATCGTCCGCGAAGCCGCACCCGGCGAGCAGCTGCTCCGGGGTGACGGACGCCGCCTGGAAAATGACGTCCAGGTCGCGCCCGGCCGCGGCATTCAGGACCTGAGGAATCTCCGCGCCGCGCGCCGCGGCCAGGGAAAATGCATTTTCGTCGCACAGGATTTCCTGCGCCAGGCAGCCGAGCAGGCCGCCGCTTCCGCCCTGCCCGCACAGGGCGGAAAAAAAGGCGCCCCACGCTTGTGCGAACGGTTCGCAGGAAAGGCCCGCCGCGTTCAGCAGGCGGCAGAGCGCGCGCGGCACCGGGCGTTCCAGAATTCCGCGGTATACGGAAAGGGAAGCCATGGAAAGCGCAAGGTTTCTGATCTGATTCATGGGGGCAACATCCTTTACCCGATCGGGACAGGCAGATTACAATCTGTAAAATCGGTTGATTTTTCATCTATTTTACGCTGTTTTGTCGCCGGCTGTCAAGTTCGCGGGGAGAAATCCTGGTTGCGGACAGCTCTCAAAGACATTATAATGGAAACAGATTCCATGGAAACCTGAAGAGAGGTATAAAATGAAACGAGTAAATCCCTTGTTTCCCGCGCTTCTTTTCCTCGCGGCCGCAGTTCTGTTCGGCGGCTGTTCGCATGGTCCGGACGCCGGCGTGCTCCTGCGCGAGGCGGAATCGAACGCGGACTCGATCCGGAGCTGTGACGCCGGCGTTGGTCAGGAACTGGTTTTTACGGCGGACGGCGCCCAGCACGCCGTTTCTTCTTCGAATCAAATCACTTATGCGGCGGAGCCGTTCGCGTTAAAATCGGTTCAGCAGACCCGGAACGACGGCGCGGACAGCACCGGCGAAACCTACACGGTGACCGAAGACGGGAAGCTCTGGTTTTACTGCAGGCCGAACGGCACGTGGCAGAAGACCGGCGCGGGGAATCTCGACACCTCCCCCGCCGCCCAGGTGGACATTCTCCGGATGCTGAACAGCGCCGAGGATCAGAAATACGTGCGGGAAACGACGATGGATTCCCGAAAGGTACATAAAATCGAGCTGAGGCTCAGCGGCGAAATCCTGCGCCCGGCGGTGGAAACGATCGCGGCCGTCACGGGGATGTCGGACGGCTCCGGGACGGTGGTCCAGACCCTTCTCAACAGCGCTCCGGATCTGTACGGGTACTGTTATATTGACGCCGGCACAGGGCAGCTTGTGAAAATCGAGGCCGACCTGACCGACGCGGCCAACCAGATTTTTCAGAAAATCGACGGAAGCAGCGTTTCCGTTCATGTAGTAAAATGCGAACTGTCGGGAAATATTTCCGACATTGGCTCCGCATCCTCCGTCGTGCTTCCGGACGGCGCGAAGAACGCCGCATCCGTTCAGGCCTATGGCTGACGATTTCCCTCTATGTGTGAATTCCCTTTCCTTTGTCCAAAAGCCTCCCGGCGCTGAATGAAAGCGCCGGGAGGTCTTTGTGTGGGAGAATATAGGTACGCAGCTGATAATTTCAGCGTAATAATGATAAAAAATAGAACCGCGGAGGGATGCCGATCAGCATGGAATTCCTGCCTGTTTCACATTGTAACGATCAGGTTGAACGGCCCCGGACCATGTGCTATAATATGGCATATTGAAACAGCTTTTATGCCGATTAAGGATGTTGATGCTATGTCAAGAATTAAAATGACCGTTATTGCACCCTATGAGGGACTCAAAGGGTTGGTCCTCACACTGTCAGGCCAATATCCTCAGTTTGATATTCAGGTCGTGGTCGCAAATCTTTGGCAGGGCGTTCAGGCCGCGGAAGCCCTCCATGTCAGCGGCGCCGATATCATCCTTTCCCGCGGAGGCACGGCGGAACTGATTGAACGGCATGTATCCGTCCCCGTTATCAGCATCGATATTTCCGGATATGATTACATCCGAATGATCACCTTGGCGAGCGGCTTTTCCGGGAAATCCGCCATGGTCGGTTTCCGCAGTATTACCGAAGGGGCACAATCCATCAAAAAGCTGATGGATAATCCGATCGATATTTTCACCATTGCTGATTCGGAGGAATTGTCGGCCCTGCTGGACCGGTTAAAGAGGGAAAATTACCAGGTTATCCTCGGGGACGTGGTCACCTCGGAGGAAGCGCACAAAATGGGGTTCACCTCGGTTTTGCTTACCTCCGGGGAGGAGAGTGTGAGAAAAGCCTTTTCGGAGGCGGAGCGGGTTTATCGGTACCTTCAAAAGGTCAGGTTGGATAATATCCTTGAAAAGCAAGTCCTGGCAAACGTTCCGATGTATTATGCGGTACTGGACCGGGACGGCGGCGCCCTGTTCCAAAAGCTGCCCGCCGATCAGTCGGATGCCATCCTGAAAAGACTGGCCGACGAAGCGGGGAACGTATTTCAGAACGAATCGAAACGTCAATCGCTTTTTCAGCTGGACGATAAGGTCTGGTCCATATCTGAAAATCAAATCCGCGATGGAAATGGAAGAACGTATGCGGCGTTTTATTTGTCCCTGTGCCCCGTTGAAATGAAAACGGTTCCGGGCCTGGCGATTTCGTCCCCGAAGACGCCCTCTGATTTTTCGATCTCCACTTTTGGCAGAAACAGCAACTACCTGAAAGGCACCTATGAAAAAGTGAAGGAATACACCGGACTTCACGTGCCGGTCCTGATTGTCGGAGAAATCGGAACGGGCAAGGATGCGCTGGCGGAGCTGATCCGCTTTGTCGGAGCGGAGGCTTCCCCGTTCCTCACATTGGATGGTGAAACCGCGAACTCCGCCAGCCTGATGAATTTTCAAAAAATTCTGAGGACAAACGATTCTGCGGCGGTCTATCTGCGGCAGCCCTGTCTGCTTAGCCTGGATAACCAGCGGCTTCTCCTCTCGATCCTCAGTGACCCTGGCTTTTTTGAAAGACATCTGGTTGTTTCGTCGTTTTGTGAACTGCCGGAATCGCTGGTCTCCTCGGACAGGCTGCTGGAGGCGCTGGGCAGGTTGCTCGGCAAATACCGCATTCGTCTTCCCAGCCTGCGGGAACGCCCCGGGGATATGAGAGATCTTGTCAGCAACTATATGAATGAAGCTAATTTTCAATTCGGAAAGCAGGTTGTGGCAATCGAAGACGAGGCGCTTCGATTGCTTGTAAAATTCAATTGGACCACAAATCTGGAACAGCTTCGCCGGGTAACGGATCAGTTGGTCCTTCTGGCGGATGAACCGACAATCCGGTCTGGCGTGGTTGCCCGCGTGCTCGGGGAGGAAAGCGATTTGAATCAGCCCCGCGAAGATATTCCGATTGCGGGCAAATCGCTGGATGATCTCGTGGACGAAATCATCCAGCGCGTGATCCGAGAGGAAAAGGGGAATATGGCAAGGGTCTCCTCCCGGCTCGGAATCAGCCGTTCCACGGTTTGGAGGCATATGAAAAAACAGAAATAAAAGTCTTTCGATCCGGCCGACAGCCGGCTGAAGGGCCGCGGCGGCAATCGTGAACGTTACGGGTGCGGGCGGCGCGGCCGGGATATGATTTTCCGGACATACCGAAATCTTCGCGCATTACACAACACCCTTTCCTGCGGGATGCTGATGGCAGAGCGCAGATTCGGGCATTTTCGTTTCTTGCAAGGTCCCCGATATGTTCAAATTCGTATCTTCCAAGGGAATATTAGCAAGTTTTGTCAAATAGCCATATTATGTACTGAATCCAAGAAAGGGGGAGACGAATCGATGTGTTGCTGGAACTGTGGCCGCTGGGGATCCTGCGGCCGCTGGGGCTGCTGCAGCCGTTGGGGGTGTGGCTGGCGCAACCGTGGCCGTTGGTGCAGGCGTAATTGGTTCTGACCTTTAAAAGATACGGGGGACGGCCTGCAAGGGCCGTCCCGAATGCTGGCAAGGATTTTTGCCCTGACAGGGACTGCACTTTCCCGTGAACGTCTCGGCACGCTGACCGCGCATTCGGATCGTCCGCAGACGGGCTGAGGACGGAAAGTTTCGCGTGGCTCCCAGTACTTTTTGTGAAAAAAGGCCGGGCGCGAAGAAAAGTCGCGCCGGCCTTTTTCGGCAGCCGCTTTGGACCGAATTCCTATTTGTCGAATTGAGGATTGAACGCGTAGAAATTCTTGGAGTCCAGGCTGTCGGTTACAATTCGCAGACCTTCGCCGAAACGCTGATAGTGAACGACCTCGCGCTCGCGCAGGAAGCGGATCGCGTCGCGCACGTCGGGATCGTCGTTGCAGTAGCGAAGAATATTGTCGTAGGTCAGACGGGCTTTCTGCTCCGCCGCCAGGTCCTCGTTGAGATCGGCGATCGAGTCGCCGGTGGAATCAAAGGTCGCCGCGCTGAATGGCACACCGGAGGCGTCCACCGGATAGATGCCGGTGGTGTGGTCGATGAAATAAGCATCAAACCCCGCTTTTTTGATCTGCTCCGGGGTTTGGTTGCGCGTCAGCTGGTAGACAATGGTTCCGACCATTTCAAGATGCGCCAGCTCTTCGGTGCCGACATCGGTAAGAATCGCTTTCAGTTCCGGGTTCGGCATGGAGTAGCGCTGGCTCAGATACCGCAGGGATGCCCCCATTTCTCCATGCGGCCCGCCGAATGGCTCCGTGTGATGTGTTTTTACCGGTAATAAAGACTGATGCGGTTCCGACCGCGGTCAAATACGATCTTTCGGATCAGGGAGCGCAGCAAGGCGTTTTTCTGTTCCGGCGTGAAATCATTTCCGCGCAGCAGAAGGATCAAATCCCGCCTTTGGCTCCGCTGCTCCGGCGCCGCGTCCGCCGGCCGGTTCAGCCGGGATTCCAGATTTCGGCAGGCGAGTTCGGTCTCCCTGTATTCCTTCGTGTACCCGGCAAGCGGTTCCACGCCGTTCAGATATGCTTCCCGCAGCCTGGAAAGGCGCCCGCGCTCTCTGTCGAGCCGGTGCTTTATCAGCACGCGCTCTTCCCCCTCATCCGAGGAAAAGGCTGAAATCCGCAGCGAGGTCACCTGCAGGTCGTTTGCAAGCATTGCCGTGACCATGGCTTCCAGCTTTCGCATGGAGATGCTGTGTGAGACCCTGCACGACCCGTGGGAATATCCACAGCACTGCATGCTGCCGGAGGAGGACGGAACCAGCAGCGAACCGCAGCTGGAACAGTGCACAAGCCCCCGCAGCATGCACGCGGGGGCGCTCCTGCGAAGGGCCGTCCCGGGCCGGAAGCGGCTCTGGGCCGCGCTCCAGAGTTCCGCCGGCACAATTGCCTCGTGGGAATCCCCTGTAAGAAGGGTTTCGGCTCCGGAGGAGCCGCGTCCCAGCGTCCCCTCCGGGTTCCACCTCAGCGCGCCGCGGTAAACGGGATTTTTCAGGATGTAGCGCACGGCCCTCGCTTCCCAGCGCCCTCCGCGCCGGGTCCGGATGCCCGCTGCGTTGAGTTTTTCCGCAATTTCGAGCGGCGGGGTCCCGCGAAGAAAATCGGCGTAGATCAGCCGGACCGCGGCGGCCTCGTCCGGCACCGTCACAAAGCGTTTCTCCTTCATCCGGTATCCGAACGGCGGGGCGGTGACCGGCTCTCCGCGCGAAATTTTTTCCCTCATGCCGCGGCGGACCTCCTCGGCAAGGTTGACGCTGTAATATTCGTCCATTGCCTCGATCATCGCCTCCACCAGAATGGAGGTCTTGTCGTCGCCGAGCGGTTCGCTGACCGACACGACGTCGATTCCCAGGCGGCGCAGCAGTGTCTTATAGAGGACGCTGTCCGCCCGGCTGCGGGCGAACCGGCTGAATTTCCAGAGCAGAACGCAGTCAAACGGCCGGGGGCGGCGTTTCGCCTCGGCGATCATGCGCTGGAACTCCGTTCGCTTTGCCGCGCCCCGGCCGCTCACGCCGTCCTCTTCCCGGAAAATATACTTCTCCGGAAGCAGATAACCGTTCTTCCGGGCGTAGTCCCGGATGCATTCGAGCTGGCTGTCCGGGCTGTACTCCATCTGATCGCTGGTCGAAACGCGGATATAGGCGGCGGCGGTTTTCATGAAAATCATCCTTCCGGCGGGAAAATCAGGGATAGGACGAACCCTGTGCCCCATACCATGGAAGCGGGGGTGGGCGCATGGGAAAGAAGCCGTTCCGGTTTACGGGCGAGAGCTATTCGGCGGATGGTTCCGGAACATATCATTTGAGGCGGGAAACAATGTTTGAGTCCGCCAGCGATTCGGAAGGAGATGAGTTCCGGGAAGTGTCCTCCCGTGAGGTCATGTCCCGGGAGGAGCAGCTCCGTCAGGACACAGAACGTCTCGGGAGAGCGGAGAGAGAATTTGCCGGGCACCCCTGAACGGGAGAAGCGGCCCGGACGCCAGTCTCATGCCCGGGCACCGGCAATGTGCAGGTAACGGATCCGGGAGAAGAAGTAGCCGTCCAGCGGTTTCAGGTAAACGTCGTAGGTATGTGCGGCGACGTAGATAGCGCCGTTTTCGACCGCGACCACAACGGGCGTATGATAAAAATGGTCGCCGCTGCCCAGCTGCACCAGGTCGCCGGGCTGAATGCCCGAGGCGTCGGTTTCCACGGCAAAGGGGCCGGTTCCGGTGTTGTTCCCGATGAGGAATTGGTACAGGAACCCGACTCCGCTCCAGGAAGCCGTGCGGTCGCCCGGGCTGTTGTAGTACCAGCCCACGTCTTTTGTATAGTTCATAACGCCGCATCCGGCGAAGACGCACTGGGAGGCGAAATTGGTGCAGTCTCCGCCCATCCCGTCGAAGCTGTAAAAGCGCGGGTTCCGGCTCAGGGCCCATTGTTTTGCGTAAGCGGCAACCTTCTCGCGGTCGTAGGAAATTTTTTTCAGCAACTGAATCCCTCCGATTCTTCGGCAACGCTTTTTTCAATCCTATGCCGCATCAAACGGAAAGTTTCCTGTCATACCCGGAGACCATGCGGCCCTCCATATTGCGATATGATCAGTTTTGCAAGCGCCGGGTTCGGAGTTGTAATTTTTACGGGGTACTGCAGTCTTTTCTCATAAATCCACATTTATTTTTCCTCCTCGTTTAGTTCCCAGGGCCACGGTTCCGCAATCCAGGCCCAACGGTTGGTGTTCTGGGTGGTTTCGTTGATCGGCCCGTAGGCCGCCTCGTATTTCGCCACAAGATCATCCGTGATTTTCCGGTATTCCTCCATCTTCGCGGCCGCGGTGCAGTCGCCCGGATGGGTATCGAGGTAGATGTGAAGTTCCCACATCGCAAACTGATTTGCGTTGATTTTGCGCATCAGATCTTGGCGTTCGTTCATTTTTTCATCCCTCCGCCCAAAAATGGTTTATTCAATTCGGGAAAAATTGTTCCGTAATCCAACCCCCGCTCAGCGGGATAGGTCGTATCGAACTGCTGGAATGGAACATATGCCATCGCGTATGGGGTTTCGTCCGGGAAACGCGTCCGGTTCTTCGTGCATCCCTGACCGCTGACAAAATTATTTGCTTTCATGGTCTGTGCCGGGGACACCATGCTGTTCATTTGATTCTGCATGCCGCTGTCCTTGGAGGTGGCCGGGGACACCATGCTGTTCATTTGATTCTGCATGCCGCTGTCCTTGGAGGCGGCCGGGGACACCATGCTGTTCATTTGATTCTGCGTGCCGCTGTCCTTGGAGGTGGCCGGAGACACCATGCTGTTCATTTGATTCTGCGTACCGCTGTCCTTAGAGGTGGCCGGGGATACCATGCTGTTCATTTGATTCTGCATGCCGCTGTCCTTGGAGGTGGCCGGGGACACCATGCTGTTCATTTTGTTCTGCATGCCGCTGTTCGAAGAGGTGGCCGGGGACACCATGCTGTTCATTTTGTTCTGCATACCGCTGTTCGAAGAGGTGGCCGGGGATACCATGCTGTTCATTTGATTCTGCATGCCGCTGTTTGTGGAGGTAGCCGGGGACACCACGCTGTTCATTTTGTTCTGCATGCCGCTGTTCGAAGAGGTGGCCGGGGATACCATGCTGTTCATTTGATTCTGCATGCCGCTGTTTGTGGAGGTGGCCGGGGACACCATGCTGTTCATTTTGTTCTGCATGCCGCTGTTTGTGGAGGTGGCCGGGGACACCATGCTGTTCATTTGATTCTGCATGCCGCTGTTTGTGGAGGTGGCCGGGGACACCATGCTGTTCATTTGATTCTGCATGCCGCTGTTCGAAGAGGTGGCCGTGGACACCATGCTGTTCATTTTGTCCTGCATGCCGCTGTTTGTGGAGGTGGCCGGGGACACCGCCCTGTCCGATTTGGGGTTCCACCCGCTTGAGTATTCGGAGACAACTCCGCTGTTGCTGCCGGTAACTGCCGGGGACACGGCTCCGCCCGATTTGGGATTCCGGCCGCTCGAGTATTCGGAAACCACCCCGCCGTTGCTGCCATACGTTTTTACGGTGTTGGCTTTCCCCGCCGCTTCCGGTGCGTTCTGGGCACTGTTATTATATTCTGACATCACATTATTTGAAGCTTTTCCATGGTCTAGCATAATGTTTCTCCTTTCGCGAAACTGGATGTTTCTTATCACATATTATGCAAAAGACAAAAGACGGTGAAGCGTAGAGAAATAAAACTGTCACAGGCTGGCGTTTTTTGCCAAATTTGAAAAATACAGTTAAAATCGGCCTTAAAAAATAAATTCCGAGACCGCAGGTAAGGAAAGGATTTCGATTCGACTTGTATAATCGGGCAGGATGTTATAAAATATATAAGTTATAGTCGGAAAAACGATGGATTATGGAGTTAAAGTATGGCGGAAAAAAAGAAAAAGTTCGGAAAGAATCTTTTTGTGGCAATCACCCTGATCCTTTCCATCAGCATCCTGCTGTATTTTCTGTTTACCATGGGCGGGGGGATCGAGACACTGGCTCGCATCTCGAAAACGCTTCGCCGTTCCTGGCTGCTCGCCGCAGTGCTGGCCGCGGTTTCCTGCTGGCTGCTGGAAGGCTATGAAATCAATTTGCTCTGCCGGCACCTGAAAAGCGGGTGGAGGTTTTCTGATTCCTTTTCGACGGGTATGATCGGTTTCCTTTACAGCGCGGTGACCCCGTTTGCCACCGGGGGCCAGCCAATGCAGATGTACACGCTCAGCAATATGGGGATGGACACCGGCATGGCCGGTTCCGTCGTCGCGGTGAAAACCCTGATTTATCAGGTCGTAATGGTTCTGTACGCGCTTTTGATGGTTGCGCTGAAGCTCCACTATTTTCAAACCAGCGTGACCAACTTTGCGTTTCTGACCGTGATCGGCCTTTTTACCAACTGCATTTTCATCGCGGTGGTGGTTCTGTTCATCGTCAGCGAAAAAACGACGGACCGGATCCTCCGTTCCTCGCTTTCCCTGCTGCACCGGATGAAGCTGTGCCGCCACCCGGAGGAGCGCTATCGGAAAATTCACAGCCAGCTTCAGGTGTTTCACGACGCTTCCAAGCTGATGGGGAATTCCGCGCCGCTTTACCTGAGCGTCATGGTTTCCACGGTGCTGCAGATCACGCTGAACAGCCTGATTCCGTTTTTTATTTACCGCAGCTTTAACATGCATGGGGCTTCTGTCACCACCATGGTCGCCGCTCAGGTTTTCGTGGCGATGGTTTCCGCGTTTGTGCCGCTTCCGGGCGGCTCCGGCGGAGCGGAAAGCAGCTTTTATCTGTTCTTCAGCCTTTATTTCGGGGCGACGGCGATTTTCCCCGCCATTCTGCTCTGGCGCATCATCACCTACTACGCGAATATTGTATTCGGGGGAGTTTTTGCTTACCTTGGGAGCAGAATGCAAAGGATGAAGCGTTTTCAATAAATTAACCGTTGACAAAGAGGAAAAGGGATGTTATACTGTGACTGTACTAACATTAATAATACAGTAGGTACAGCGAGGTGATCAGGATGTTCGTGCTGGATTATAAAAGCAGGCTGCCAATCTATGAGCAGCTCTACAGGTCCATTACGCGGATGGCCGCTCTCGGCGCGATGGAGCAGGGGGAAGCCCTGCCGAGCGTCCGGGCGCTTGCTCAGGAGCTCGGCGTAAATCCCAACACGGTACAGAAAGCGTATCAGATGCTGGAGCGGGACGGAATCATTTTTTCGGTGCAGGGCAAGGGGTCGTTTCTGGCAGGAGACGAGTCCGCCGTCAGGCTCAGAAAGGAACTGGCGTTGGGAAAAGTGCGCGACGCGGCGGCGGAAGCGGCCGCCTGCGGAGTGGCAAAAGAAGAAATTCTGGCGCAGATATCCGGCGCTTATGAGGGAAGGGAGGATCGCCATGATTGAGGTCGACAATCTGACAAAGGAATTCGGCGACAAAACCGCGCTGGATGGAGTGACGTTCACCATCGGCGGCGGCTCCGTTTTTGGGCTGGTCGGTTCCAACGGCGCGGGGAAATCCACGTTTCTGCGCACCTGCGCGGGCATTTATTTCCCGGACGGGGGGAAAATCCTGGTGGACGGCGGGGAACCGTTTGAACATTCGGAGGTCAAGTCCAAGATCTGTTTTATCCCGGATTACCCCTATTTTCTGCCGCAGGCCACGCTGACCGATATGGCAAAATTTTACGCGGGAATCTATCCGAAATGGGACGGGAAACGCTTTGAGGATCTCTGCAAGCTGTTCCCAGTCGGCAAAAAAGAGCGTATTTCCAACTTTTCCAAGGGAATGCAGCGCCAGGCCGCGCTGATCTGCGCGTTTTCGGCGCACCCGGAGTATCTTCTGATGGATGAAATTTTCGACGGCCTGGACCCGGTGATGCGGCAGCTGCTGAAAAAGCTGATTTCCGAGGAGGTTTCCGGGCACGGGATGACCGTGATCATCGCGTCGCACAATCTGCGCGAACTGGAAGACCTGTGCGACCATGTGGGACTGTTTCACAAGGGCGGAATCCTGTTCGAGAAGGACATCGACGCGCTGCGGCTCGGCGTGAGCAAGGTCCAGGCGGCGTTCCGCCCGATGCCGGACAAAAGCGCGTTTGAGCCGCTTGAGATCCTTCAGTGGGGAACGCACGGCTCGCTTTTGAATCTTGTGGTGCGCGGCGGACAGGAAGAAACGATGAAAAAACTGGAATCTTTGCATCCTCTTTTCGCGGAAGCGCTCCCGCTGACGCTGGAGGAGGTCTTTATCAGTGAAATGGAGGTGGCCGGCTATGACATCAACAACATCCTCTCCTGACGCATTCGCTCAGTTTCGCCAGACCTATTTCTGGTCGCTGAGAAAGAACTTCGGCATGGCGGCCCTTCTCGCGCTGCTTCTGTTTCTGGCAAATCCGCTGATTCTGCTGGTCACCCTGCCGGGCGAAGCGGATTCCCTGGCGCGGCAGGCCGGGTTGTCGCAGGCGGAGAGACTGGAAGACCTTTCGCGGAGCTATACCAGCGTGGCCAGCAGCGTGGCTCCGGTTCTCGCGGCGGCGATCGTCCTGCTGTTCTGCGCCATCCTCTGTATCAGCCTGTTCGGCTACATGCAGAAAAAGCGCAGCGTGGACCTTTTCCACGCGCTGCCGGTCAGCCGGGAATCCCTGCTGCTCGGCCGTTGGTGCGCGGGCCTGACCATTCTGTCTGTGCCTGTGATTCTCGATTTTCTTTCCCTGTGGATCATCGGCGCGGCCTACGGCGTTTCGGTGATGCCGGGGTATCAGACGCCGCTTGCGCTGATGCTGTGGGTTTTGCTGATGGGAGCGGCGGCGTTCACCTTCTGCATGTTCATGATGATCTGCACCGGCACGACGCTGGACGCGGTGCTTTCGGCCCTCGGCATTAACGCCGGTTATCCGCTTCTGATCTTCTGTGTCTACAAAATTGCCGGGATGCTGCTGCCCGGCTTTCCCGGAGACGCTTTTCAGCATCTGGCCGTCCTGACCGCCTTCGCACCGTTCGCCGCGGCGTTTGCCGCCGTGATGAAGCTTCAGTCCCTCTGGTTCCTGGTCTGGTGGCTCGCCATGACGGGGCTGCTGCTGAGCGGTTCCGTCCTGCTGTATCACAGGAGAAGAAGTGAGTCGGCGGAGGACAACTTCGCGTTCCCGCTGCCGAAACTTTTGGTCCGATTCCTGGTGACGGCGGTCGGAGGACTCGGGTTCGGCCTGTTCCTTTGCGGCACTGCGAACGCGAATACAAACTTTTTCATCGGCGTGATCTTCGGCTCTCTCGCGGCGCATGTGATCGTCGAGGCGCTTTATTCCCGCGGGTTCCACAGAATGAAAGGGAGCTTTGCGTGGTACGGCGTTTTTGCCGTTGCGTTTGTCGCTTTCTACGGGGTGCTGTGCACCGGGCTGTTCGGTTACGACACGCGGGTACCCGATGCTTCCCAGGTGGAAAGCATCGGAATCAATTCGGACAGCTACTGGACCGGGTCCGGCAGCCAGCTGGTTTACAATGAAAACTTCCGCAACCGGATCTATACATTGTCTCCAGCCATCCGTCAGGAGGAAAACATCAAGACGGTGGTCGGGATTCATCAGGATCTGATCCGGCAGTACCGCTCCGGGTCTGTCTATACCCTGAAGAAAAACATGGGCAACAGCCTGACGCTCTCCTATCGGATGAAAGACGGGAGCGTCTTCACAAGAAGCTACCGGAGCTATTCCGATCAGATGAATCTGGAGAAAATACTGGCTCCCGCCTATAGCAAGCTGAACGGCATGCGGGAATTTGTGGAGACCAGCGACCTGATCTTCTATCTGTCACCGGAAAACATTAAAAATGTCGAAGTTTATACCGGCAAGGTGGAAAGCAAAACTTTTGTGCCCGATGTGGAAAAAGCGAAGCAGTTTCAGGAAGCAATCCTTCAGGATTTTCTTGACGGAAAGATTAACCGCAGCTATGAATCGCCACAGCCGTCGGAATACCTCAATATCGGCGTGGATTACCGAGAAAATTTTGAACCGGGCGAAAAGCTGAAGGCGCTGCTCGGCGGATACGAGGGAAAAGTCAACCTTAACGGCGGGAACTATGTCTTTTCAGATGAAAGCTCGGCCACTTGGAAGCTCCTGAAGCAGTGGGGCTGGGCCTGAAAATTTTAAGAGTACAACGATATGCATCATAAAACTAACCGAAAGGACCGCGGGCATTTGCCCGCGGTCCTTTCGGTTTAAAAATTTTATAAATGAAATGCGTATTGAACCCCAAGCGAGGTCAGGGACAGGACAGCCCAGCAGGCCGCTCCGAGCAGGATCGGCTTTACGCCGCTGCGGATCAGCTTGATCAGATTGGTGTTCAGCCCAATAGCCGCCATCGCCATGACGATCATGAACTTCCCCGCCTTGGAAAGGAATCCGCAGAGAATCGCGGGAAGGGGCAGAAAGGTGTAAGCGACGGAAGCGGCGGCAAAGCCAAGCACGAACCAGGGGAAAATTTTTTTAAGATCGTAGCTGCCTTTGCCGGAGGCCGCACTTTTGCGGGAGGTGTAAAAGGCAAGCGCCAGCGTGACCGGAACGATCATCAGCGTGCGGGTCAGTTTGACGATGACCGCCAGATTGCCGGCTGCGTTGCTGAAGGAGTAGCCCGCCGCGACGACGGACGAGGTATCGTTGACCGCGGTTCCCGCCCACAGGCCGAAGCTGTGGTCGCTCATGCCCATCAGATGCCCGAGAAACGGGAACAGGAAAGCGGCGATTACATTGAACAAAAAAATGGTGGAAATGGAGTGAGCTACATCTTCGTCTTCGGCGCCGATCACGGGCGCGGTGGCTGCAATGGCGGAGCCGCCGCAAATCGCCGTGCCGACTCCGATCAGCGTCTTCGTATTGCCGTCCAGCTTCAGCGCTTTGCCGCAGAAAAAAGCGGTGGAAAAGGCGGCGGTCAGCGTAAACGCCATCAGGATCAAAGTCTGGCCGCCGACCTGGAACACGTGAAACAGGTTCATTTCAAAGCCGAGAAGTATGATCGAGTACTGGAGCAGTTTTTTGGATGTGTAGCGGACTCCCTCATCAAACAGGACGGGCCTTTTCCAGAAGGCCAGCAGAAGGCCGAACAGAATTCCGAACACAGGGCTTCCGACGACGGGAAATGCCGTCCCAAGCAGCCAGGCGGGAATCGCTATGACGACCGTCAGAACGATGCCGGGAATGGCAGCGGCTAATTTTTTCAAACAGTCCTCTCCTTTCTTTTCTTTCATCATACCCCTTGATTTATGATAAGTAAAATATTAATATCTGATTATATCAATAAGTGAAAGGTTGTGGAAGTTTGACACTTCGTCATTTTAAAATTTTTATTGCCGTCTGTGACAGAATGAATATGACTTCCGCCGCAAAAGCCCTGTTCGTGTCGCAGTCCGCCGTCAGCCAGGCAATTTCGGAGTTGGAAAAATTCTATGGGGTCCGCCTGTTTGACAGGCTGTCGAAAAAACTGTATCTGACCCCGGAGGGAGAAATGCTGCTCGGTTATGCTCGCCAGATGCTGCGCATGAACGAAGAAATTGAAACGAGCATGAGGACCATGGCCGGCAGCGGAATCGTGCGCGTCGGCGTGAGCGTCACGGTGGGGTCGACCATTCTGCCGGAGCTTGTGCGTCGGTATCAGGAGGCCAATCCCGCGGTGGAGGTAGAAGTGTATGAGGATAACACGGACCGGATAGAAAAAAGGATCTTGCGCGATACCACAGATATCGGCCTTGTCGAAGGCGAGATCAGGTCGCCGGACCTTTGCAGCCGCCCGTTTCTGGAGGACGAGCTGGTCCTGATCTGCGGGGCGCGGCACCGCTTCGCGCGGCTTTCCTCGGTCGGGCCGGAGGAACTGGAGCGGGAACCGTTTATCATCCGGGAGGAAGGCAGCGGGACGAGAAAAACGTTTGAGGACGGCATGAAGGCGGGAGGATTTTCTTTCCGGACGGCATGGACCTGCAACAATACGGACACCATCAAGGCGGCGGTCGCCGCGGGACTGGGAGTCTCCGTTATTTCACGCCGCACGGTTGAGGAAGAGGTGAAAACCGGTGTTCTCTGCGCGAGGAGGGTCGATGGAATCCGGTTTACCAGGCAGTTCAAAGTCGTTGTGCATAAAAATAAATTTCTGACTGAACCGATGGGGAAGATGATCAGCCATTGCCTGTCCACGGAAAAATGGCAGAAATAAAAAACGCCCGGTAAGCACGCAGCATACCGGGCATCAGCATTTGATTTCAGGGTTTGATCTGAGCCGCAACCTGTTCGGCGTACTCCCGCGCGGAGGAAAGGTCCTCCGGCGTCGGCATGAAGTTTACCCTCAATCCGTCGCCGACAAATTTGAATTTCAGATGTTCCAGCCGGCTTTTCATCATCGGAACGGCCTCGCCGCTCCAGCCGTAGGATCCGAATGCGCCCGCCGGTTTCCCGCGGGTATTGATCGGATCGATGCTCGCCAGCACATCCCATACGATTTTCGGGGCGTCCCGGTTAATGGTGCAGGAACCCACCAAAAGGGCGTCCGCCCGGTTGACAAGCTCCGCGGATTTTTCAAACGGCTCAAAAACAATGTCGACCAGCCGCACGTCGAGCGATTCATTTTTGCGCAGCTCTTCTGCGGCCGCACAGGCGAGCCTGCCCGTGTAGCCATAGGCGGACGCATATAAAATCCCGACAATTTTTTTCTCCCGGGGCGCGGGCGTGCTCCACCTGCGGTAAAGCTCTTTGCATTTCCGGATGTTGTCCGTCAGGCACGGCCCATGGCTGGTGCAGACCAGCTCGACGGGGAGCCCCTCGATTTTGTCGAGCCCCGCGAGGACGTTCTGCCCGAACGGTGCCATAATGCATTTGTAATAATTTTCAAATTCATCCCAGTATTGCTGCGGATAATGGACCGACGAGTCCTTCAGGGTCGGCTCACAGTAATGGCATCCCAGAAAATCGCAGGTGAACAGCACTTTCTCGGACGGCATCCAGGTGAACATGGTATCCGGCCAGTGCAGCAGCGGAGCGACGATGAATTCCAGTTCCCGTCCGCCAAGGTCCAGTTTGTCCCCCTGCTTGACAACTACGCTTTGAAATTCCCGGTTCATGATCGCGGTGAGGTTTTTCTTCGCAGAAAAAGTGGAATAGACGACGATGTTGGGATTCAGGTCCAGAAGTCTAGCGATGGAGCCGGAATGATCTGGCTCCGTGTGATTTACAATCAGGTAATCGATTTTTGAAATTTCCACTATGCTCTGAATGTTTTCAAGGTATTCATCGAAGAAAGATTCGAGAACCGTATCGACCAGAATGTTCTTTTCGCCGGTAATCAGGTAGGCGTTGTAGCTTGTTCCGTATTCGGCATGCATAATAATGTCGAAAACACGCATGCCCGGATTTAAAACGCCCACGGAATAGACGCTTTCCGTTAATTTCTTGACGCTCATAACAGCAGCAGACTTCTTTCCTCAGTCTTCAGGTTCAAACATGTCTTTTCCCGCTCCGCATTCCGGGCATGTCCAATCGTCCGGCAGGTTTTCAAACGCGGTTCCGGGTTTTACGCCATGCTCTGGGTCGCCATTCGCCGGGTCATATACATAACCGCACGCGGTGCAAACATATTTTTTCATTTTGCCACTCCTTACGTCAGTATCTTTTTTAAACATTATAAATGAGTGAATCTGTTTTGTCAATCGGAGCAGCTGCCATACGCCAGGTCCTCAAGAATTTCGCAAAGATTTTCAGGAAAAACTTTACAGCGACGGAGCTGGCTTGCGAGGTCCAGAACCTTGAAGAGATTTCTTGAGACGAAAAGCCCTACAAAGTCGTCTTCCGAACGGATGATTTTAATTCCATATCCTTTCCTGCGATCCCCATATACATAATACTTCAGGCAGATACCCGGGATATCTGCGCACCCCACAAATCTGAACATGCACCACCATCCTCTCTGTGAATATTGATCACCTTTTACCTGATTATGGTAATATGATAATTCACATAAAGGAGATTATCAAGCGAAAAAGCTCTAATTTTGGTGCCAAAATAAGAAATACGCAAGATATATCGTTTTTTTACAAAAGTAAAATGGATATTGTGTACAGGAATTAAAGTTAAATTTTACAATTTGTATAAATAAATGACAATAAATGCGCATAATACGCCAAGTAATGAACCGAGAATCGTGTCGGAAGGATAATGCACAAAGAGAAAGACCCTGGAAAAAGCAATTAACAGCGCAAGAATCAAAGCGGCCGTGCCGAACCGGCTGCTGAAAAGCCAGATGACGGTCGCGGCTGCGAAAGAAGAAGCCGAATGCCCGGACGGGCACGAATAGCCGCCCGGGGTGTGAATCAGCAGGCGCGCGCCTGGGCTTCGCACAAACGGCCTGGGCCTGCCGATGATCGGCTTTAAAATCTGACTGATGATATGCGCCAGCACCATGGAAAAAAACAGCATGAACGCAAAGCTGCGGGTATGCCTGTTGTACCCCAGAAGAATCGCGGCGGCCAACCAGACTGCGCCGGCATTGCCGATCCTGGAGAGCAGCGGAAAAATAAGATCGGTGATTCGGTTATGGCAGTGAGTTTGAACATATCTGATGATTCTGACATCCATTCCTGTTCCTCCGGTCAGAGTTGTTCAGTGATTATTATACCATATTTTCCGCGGCTTGCGAATATACTTATATAAAAAACAGGAGATGATACGGATTGGAATGGCAGAGCCTGACAAAAGAAGACTGTGCGGAAAAACTGAAAACCAGCCTGCGGAAAGGTCTCACGCCGCCGCAGGCGGCCGAGCGGCTGCGCGAGTATGGAAACAACGAGCTGACCCGGCCGAAAAGGAAAAGCCTGTTCCTCCGCTTTGTGGCTCAGCTTTCCGATTTTATGGTGATCATCCTGCTCATTGCGGCGGGCGTTTCGTTTGTGACCTCCTGGCTCCAGCGGGACAGCGACTATATCGACGCGATTATCATCCTGATTATTGTCGCGGTCGACGCGGTGACGGGGCTGATCCAGGAAAGCCGGGCGGAACGGGCGATCGAGGCGCTCCAAAGGCTTTCCAGCCCGAAGGCCCGCGTCATCCGGTCGGGAAAGGAATTCGAAATCCCGGCGGAGGAGCTGGTCCCCGGCGACCTTGTCGCGGTGGAAACGGGCGACCTGGTGCCCGCGGATCTCCGCCTGACCGAATCGGTGGACCTGAAGGCGGAGGAAAGCGCGCTGACCGGGGAGAGCCTCCCCGGGGAAAAGGACGCCGATTCCGTATATCCGGCCGGAACGCCGCTGGGCGACCGGCATAATTTTTTGTATTCCACCAGTTCCGTCACCGCCGGCCGCGGGCGCGGGATCGTCGTGGAGACCGGCATGAGCACGCAGGTCGGCAGGATCGCGCACATGATCGGCCGGGAGGCCGCGCCGCAGACTCCGCTCCAGAAAAAGCTGGCGCAGACGGGCCGCATGCTGGGCGCGGGCGCGCTCGTCATCTGCCTTGTGATCTTTATCATGGGGCTGATCCAGAAAATAGACCCGCTGGAGATGTTCCTGATCGCCATCAGCCTTGCCGTCGCCGCAATCCCGGAGGGGCTGCCCGCGGTCGTCACCGTCACGCTTGCCGTCGGAGTCCGGCGCATGGCGGCGAAACGGGCGATCGTCCGGCGAATGCCGGCGGTGGAGACGCTCGGCAGCGCAAGCGTGATCTGCTCCGACAAAACGGGCACGCTGACGCAGAACCGCATGACGGTCGTGGAGCTGCAGAGTGCAGCGGGCAGGCTCGCGGCGGATTCGGCGGAAGGCCGGCTGCTGCTGGAAACAGCTTCACTTTGCACGAACTGCGTCAGTTCCGGCGGCAAGCTCCGGGGGGATCCCACCGAGACCGCCCTAGTCCGCGCGGCGTCCGCCGATCCCGGCAGGCTGGAGCAGCGGTTTCCCCGCGTCAGGGAGTTCCCGTTTTCCAGCGAGCGCAAGCGGATGACCACCGTGCACCGTCTGCCGGGCGGGCGCTGCCGGATCGTCACTAAGGGCGCGCCGGACGTCCTGCTGCGGTACTGCTCGTCCGGAACCGAGGGGATGGAGCGCAGAAACGAGGAGATGGCGTCGCGGGCGCTGCGGGTGCTCGGCGTTGCCTGCCGTGACGCGGACCGCCCCCCGCAGAGTGCCGAGGAGGCCGAACAGGGCCTTGTTTTTCTGGGGCTGGTCGGAATGATCGACCCGCCCCGCCCGGAGGCGGAGCGGGCCGTCAGGATGTGCAAACAGGCCGGGATCCGCCCGGTCATGATCACCGGAGACCATGCGGCGACGGCTGCGGCGATCGCCGTCCGCCTCGGGATCGCGGAGAGCGCCGGAAATGTTGTGACCGGTCCGGAGCTGGACCGCATGTCCGACGCGGAACTGAGTGGAAAGGTCAGCCGTCTCTCCGTGTTTGCCCGTGTTTCTCCGGAGCATAAAGTGCGCATTGTCCGGGCGTTCCAGTCCCGCGGCGAGGTTGTGGCGATGACCGGCGACGGCGTCAACGACGCCCCGGCCCTGCGGGCGGCGGACATCGGCTGCGCGATGGGGATTTCCGGGACGGACGTGGCCAAGGCCGCTTCCGACATGATCCTGACCGACGACAACTTTGCCACGATCGTCGCGGCCGTCCGGGAGGGGCGCGGGATTTATCAGAATATCCGCAAAACCGTGCATTTTCTGATCAGCTGCAATATCGGGGAGCTTCTGACGGTGTTCGTCGGATTTTTGCTGAGGCTGCCCAGCCCTCTTCTCGCGATCCAGCTTCTCTGGGTGAACCTGGTCACCGATTCCCTGCCGGCACTCGCGCTCGGCGTGGAACCGATCGGCGGCGACGTGATGAACCAAAAACCCGTGCGCCGCGGCGAAAGCGTTTTTTCCGGGGGAATGGGTTACAATATTCTGGTGGAGGGCTGCTTGATCGGCTCGCTTTCCCTGCTGGCGTACAGCATCGGGCGCGCGTTTTTCGACGTGGACCCGGCGTCCCCGTTTATCGGGCGGACCATGGCGTTTGCCGTTCTGAGCCTTTCACAGGTGGTACATACGTTCAATATGCGCTCCGACAGCTCCGTGTTCCGCGCCGGTCTGTTTGCCAACCCAAAGCTGGTTCTGGCGGCCGTCGCCTGCGTCTTTCTTCAGGCGGCTGTCATCGCGGTGCCGCCGCTCGCGGCGGTTTTTAAAACGGCGGTGCTGACGGGCCGGCAGTGGGCGGTTGTGGCGGCGCTGTCGCTTGCGCCGCTCTTTGTGGTGGAGGCGGAAAAAGCCGCCCGGCAGCGTGCCGCTGCACCCGCGCCCCGCCGTTTTACCCGGAGAGAACCGAAAGTTTAGGCTGGCGGGAGAGTTGACAAATGCTCCCGAAACGGCAAAGTTGGGAACAGTCTGGAGAATTGTCCGGTGCTGCGGATTTTCCCTCTCAGAGAAAGCGCGGTCTCACTGGGCGGTTCGGAGAATTTGTTCGGCACTGCGGGTCCGCCCTCTCAGGAAAGCATGCCTCATTGGGCGGGACGGGGGATAAAAGCTCCCCTTACAGGACCCAAAAACGAACGGACCCCGCTGAAAGGGACATTGTCCCTTTCAGCGGGGTCCGCAACCATGAATGCCTCAGCGCTTGCGGTTGATATCCGCGGGTTCTTCAAATCCTCCGCAGCTGCCGCAGTCACCGCCGCAGCCGCCGTGACTCAGGGAATCCACCGAATGGAATCCCAGGAACGCGAGCGCGGCAACGATCAGACTGATCAGAATCCAGGCCGCCATTCGATCACCTCCCACGACAGAATCTGTATGATGAATTTTTCAGGGCGTTCCACGCGGGAACGCCCGCTGGTTAGCTTGAACTTACTGTCTGGATCCAGTGTATCACGGTTTCGTCCGGCTGTCAAGCGGAGGCTGTTTGGCGCCGGAGGAACTTTCGCGGTGCTCGAACAGGGTGGGAAGCTTTCCGGATTTTGTCAGCGTCTGGTACAGAATCATCAGCAGCGGAATATAGATCAGAATCCAGAAATTTTTGGCGACCAGGGCGAAATAGATGGCGGCCAGCATCGAAAGAGGGTGGATATCGATGGAGGACGAGACGATTTTCGGCTCGATGATCTGCCGGATGGCGGTGATGATCAGCCAGCACACAAGAAGGGCGCCGGCCGTGAAATAGTTGCCTGTGAAAAGGTAGAAGCAGGAAATTGGAATGTAGATCGTCCCAGGGCCGAGGACCGGCAGGATATCCGCGATGCCGGTGATTAGGCTGAATACGAGGGGATACGGCACGCCGAGCACGATAAAAACAATGAGTGTCTCCACAAACGTGATAAAATAGATCAGGAGATAGGAACCGATGTATTTTCCGCTGAGGCTGCGCCCGTTGCGGGAGTAATTGCGAAGGTCGTCCGCGCCGCCGGCCGTGAAAAGCCCAAGCAGCGAATTCTTGATTTTCCGCATGTCTTTGGAAAAAAAGTAAGTGGAAAAGATCATGACGATGAACATGGTGAAAATGGCGGGAAGGGAGGTTAGAAAGCCGAGGACGGCGCTGAGCGTTTTGGTCGCGAGGGAAAGGCCCGTCTGCGCCAGGTTCAGCATCTTCTCCTGGTTCTGCTGAAGGAATCCCGCGTCAAAATGATTGATGGCGTCGTTGAACTGCTGGATCAGGGAGCTGAACGGCGAGGTCAGAGGGCCCAGGTCCGACGGTTTCAGGGTGGAGATATAGGCGATCAGATTGCTGATTTCACGGATCAGCCACAATCCGATCAGGAACAGCAGGCCGAACAGGACCGCGTAGACCGCGAGAGTCGCCACCGCCGCGGCCGCGGTCTGGTGGAAATGAAGCCTGCGGCGCAGGCACTCGATCAGCGGCTGGGCCAGCAGGGCCAGCAGAAAGCCGGCGAGAAACGGAAAGGTGTATTTCAGTGTTGCCGCGAACAGAAGAAACCCGGCGGTATAACAGACCAGAAACACCAAAAGAGGCCTGATCCGGATCAGCTGGTGCTTGTCGAACAACGAAAAACCCCCTTGTCAATTGAATCGGAATAGAGTATATTCATTATAACGTACAAAAGCGGAAAAAGAAAGAAAAAAAGGGCGTTCCGCACCGGGCTGCGGAACGCTCTCACACCGGAACTTATTTTTCCCTGCCCAAAAGCCAATCCACAGAAACATTGAGGATATTGGCAAGCGCCGAAAGCTCGAAATCCGTCACATAACGAATCTGTCCTTCCAGTTTGGACAGGCCGGAAGCATTCATGTCGACTCCGTTGACCTGAAGCTGAGCCAAAAGCTCTTTTTGCTTCATACCCTGATTTTTGCGTGCCATTTCGACGCGCGCACCCACCAAGTTGCGGGTTCCAAGTGCTTGTTTGCGCAATCTCAATTCGTTCATCTCCTCGTAGCATATTTTGGTTTTGCATACACTTCTTTTTCACAAGACTGTGTTTGCCGGCAGGATTCGGCAAAACAGTTCTTTTCCGGGACCGAATCTACCAATTTTACCGACAGTGCTTAGTATAATATCTTTTTGTTATTATTGCAATAAAAAATGGATTTTTTTCACCTGATTCGCCATATTATTAGAAAAAGTTTATAATTTAGACTAAGTGCCAAAATACAATATTATTTTACCAGGGCATGATAAAATTATTCTTTATTAGGAACTTAAATTTGAGCTTTGCTTTGACTGGCCGGACACCGCAGAACGAACGGCCGTAAGTTCCGGCCATTTCCTGCTTACTGTCCTGCGGACGGCAGCCGGCCCGGCCGCAGGGGACCGGACGGACCCATGCCGCCGCTAAGCCTGTGACACGCCGCTGTGCGATTGTCTCAAGCTTTCGTGTCAATCTATAATATGTCGGCCTGAGGATTGGAAGTCACAGTAATTTTTGAATCATAATTTCGGGGGATGTTTTTTTGGAAAAGAACAGTGAAAAAAGTAAGAACCTGACCATGCTGACCGATTTTTACGAGATCACCATGGCGAACGGGTATTTCACGAACGGGTACCGGAACACCATTGTCTATTTTGACATGTTCTTCCGTGAAATACCGGACAGCGGAGGGTACGCCATTATGGCGGGCGTTCAGCAGCTTGTGGATTACCTGAAGAACCTGAAATTCACGCCGGAGGATATCGACTATCTCCACAACTGCAAAATCTTTAATGAGGAGTTTATCCGCTACCTGGAGAATTTCCGCTTCTGCTGCGACGTCTGGTCGGTGCCCGAGGGAATGCCGATCTTCCCCGGCGAGCCGATCCTCACCGTGCGCGGGCCGGTGATCCAGGCCCAGTTCATTGAGACCATGATCCTGCTGACCATCAATCACCAGAGCCTGATCGCGACAAAGGCGAACCGCATCTGCCGCGCGGCGGAGGGCAGGCCGGTCATGGAGTTCGGGTCCCGGCGCGCGCAGGGCGCCGACGGCGCGATCCTGGGGGCGCGCGCCGCTTACATCGGCGGCTGCTGCGGCACGGCCTGCACCATCTGCGACCGGGAATACAGCGTTCCGGCCCTCGGCACGATGGCGCACAGCTGGATCCAGCTCTTTGACACGGAGCTCGACGCGTTCCGCGCCTATGCGCGGGAATACCCGCAGAGCTGCACGCTGCTGGTCGACACCTACAATGTTCTCAAATCGGGCGTTCCCCACGCGATCCAGGTGTTCCGGGAGGAGATTCTGCCGCGCGGCTTCCGGCCCGCCGGCATCCGCATCGACAGCGGCGACATCACCTATCTTTCCAAGCGGGCCAGAAAGATGCTGGACGAAGCCGGCTTTCCGGACTGCAAAATCTGCGCCTCCAACTCGCTGGACGAATATATCATCCGGGATATGCTGATCCAGGGGGCGAAGGTGGACAGCTTCGGCGTCGGCGAACGCATGATCACTTCGTCCAGCCATCCGGTGTTCGGCGGGGTGTACAAGCTCAGCGGGGTGGAAAACAGGGACGGCGGCGTCACGCCGAAAATCAAAATCAGTGAAAATGTGTCGAAAATCACCACCCCGGGTTTCAAAAGGCTCTGGCGCCTTTACGACCGCGCGAGCGGCAAGGCGCTCGCGGATGTCATCACTCTTTCCGACGAGGTGATCGACGACACGCGCCCCTATGAAATTTTCGACCCGGATTTTGTCTGGAAGCGCAAGACTCTCCGGAATTTCAGGGCGGAGGACATCCGCGTTCAGCTGTTCCGGAACGGGAACAGCCTCACGGAAAAGCAGTCCCTGAAGGCTCTCCAGTCCTTCTGCTCCCGGCAGGTGGATACGCTCTGGGACGAGGTCAAGCGGTTTGAAAATCCCCACCGCTATTACGTCGATCTGTCCCGCAAGCTGTGGGATGTGAAGAGCAGGCTGATTTCCGAATATTCCTTCGAGCCGGACGCTTGACATTTTCAGCGGAATCGTTTAAAATACACAGTACTATGCGAGCAGGCCGGGCAGCCGCGGGCGCAGCGCGAAAGCGCGCGTGCGAGGAAAGTCCGAGCTCCACAGGGCGGAATAACGGCTAACGGCCGCCGGGGGCGACCCCAGGGAAAGTGCAACAGAAAGAAACCGCCGCATTTGCGGTAAGGATGGAAAGGCGGGGCAAGAGCCCACCAGCGCGCGGGAGACCGCGCGGCTCTGCAAACCCTATTCGGAGCAACACCGCAGAGGGACGTTGCGCGCCGGCCCGGCGCGTCCCGAGAAGGTGGCATCGAGCCGCGGTGGCGACACCCGGCCAAGATAGATGGCTGCTTAAGACAGAACTCGGCTTACAGGCCTGGTCGCATTCTTAAACACTGAAACCCCGCTGTTTTAGCGGGGTTTTTGTTGCTTCGGCGGTCTTCGGCCCGCGGCGTCGGGAAAAATACCGCCTTTTTATTGACACATATGTTCGATTGTGATATCATATCGCGTAGGATGGATGGAACGGAAAGGGGGATTGCGGCATGACGCGCTGCGGCTGGTGCGAATCGGACGATCTGTACCGCGCCTATCACGACGAGGAATGGGGAGTTCCCGTCCACGACGACCGGAAGCACTTTGAATTTCTGGTGCTGGAATCCGCTCAGGCGGGGCTGAGCTGGATCACCATCCTGCGCAAGCGGGAGGCTTACCGGACTGCGTTCGACGGGTTCGACCCGGAAAAGATCGCCGCCTACGGCGAGGATAAACTATTGGAACTGATGAAGAATCCCGGCATCATCCGGAACCGCAGAAAAATAGAATCTGCGGTGAACAACGCCCGCCGGTTTCTGGAAGTACAGAGGGAATTCGGAAGCTTCGACCGGTACATCTGGAATTTTGTCGGGGGAAAGCCGGTGGTCGGGCACTACGGGACGCTCGATGAAATTCCGGCGAAAACGGAGCTTTCAGAGGCCGTCAGCCGGGATCTGAAAAAAAGGGGGTTCCAGTTTCTCGGTCCGGTTATCGTCTATTCCCACCTGCAGGCGACCGGGCTGGTCAACGACCACCTGGATTCCTGCTTTCGGAAAAACTGTTCGGAACCGGCGGCAAAGCCGGGATGAACCGCGCGGGAGGCCTCTGCGGCGGAATATTAAGAAGGGGCGCGGGAGAGTTTCTCCCGCGCCCCTATTTTTCTGCGAGCCTCTTTTACCAGTCGGTCCGGTCCGGCGCGTCCGTTCCCCGGTCAGCCGGAAGAGGGGACAGCGGCATCTCCCAAAGCTGATGGTCCGTATGCAGCAGTTCGTGAGCCCGGTGCGACAGCGGTTTTTCCATGTAATCCCGGTACAGGCGCAGAACGGCCGGATTCTCATGGGAAAAACGGACCGCGTTGTTCCGGTCGAGACCGTAAAGGTTCTTCGCGCGCTCGCCGGCGGGTTCTTCCCCCTCCCGGATCGGCTGCCCGCCGCCGCCGGAACAGCCTCCGGGACAGGCCATGACCTCTACAAAGTCATAGCGGGCCCTGCCGCGCAGGACCGCTTCCACCAGCCGCCTCGTGTTCCCGAGACCGCTGACGACCGCGACCCGGAGCGGCGTGCCGTTCAGCTCGAAGGAGGCTTCCTTCCAGCCGTCCATCCCCCGAACCCCGCGGAACGCGTCCGGGTCCGGATTTTCCCCGGTGACCAGATAATACGCGCTGCGGAGCGCGGCTTCCATCACCCCGCCGGTCGCGCCGAAGATCACGCCCGCGCCGGAACCGGCTCCGAGCGGAGCGTCGAATTCCTCTTCTTCGAGCTCGTTTGCCCGGATGTGTTCCGCGCGGATCATGCGGTCCACCTCGCGCGTGGTCAGGACCACGTCCACATCCCGCTCCGTCCCCGCGCTGTTCATGGAGGGAAGGGCGGCCTCGTGTTTCTTTGCGATGCAGGGCATGATGGAGACGCAGCAGATGCGCTCCGGTTCCACATTCAGAAGCTTCGCGTAATAGCTTTTCGCAACCGCCCCAAACATCTGCTGCGGGGATTTCGCCGTCGAAAGCTGCCGGACAAGCTCCGGATACTGCGACTTGACAAACCGGACCCAGCCGGGGCAGCAGGAGGTAAACATCGGCAGGGGATTGTCCCCGCGCGTTTTCAGCCGTTCCAGAAATTCGCTGCCTTCCTCCATGATGGTCAGGTCGGCGCTGAAGGTGGTGTCGAAAATATAGTCGAAGCCCATATTCCGCAACGCGGCGACGAGCCGTTTGACGGTCGCCCGTTCCCGCGGCAGGCCCAGCGACTCGCCCCATGCCGTCCGCACGGCCGGGGCGATCTGCACGACCGTGACCATGTCCGGGTCCGCCAGCGCGGCGAACGCCTTCTCCGTATCGTCCCGCTCCCGCAGCGCGCCGACCGGGCAGTGCGTGATGCACTGTCCGCACAGCGCGCAGTCAGAATCCTCGATGCGGCGGTTGTAGGAAACGTCGACCGTCGTGCGGGACCCGGTGTTCGCGACGTCCCAGATCCCCATGCTCTGGATCCGGTCGCACACCTGGATGCAGCGCATGCATTTGATGCATTTGGAGAAATCCCGGATGAGGGGGAAATCCTTGTTCCACGGGGAATAAGGCAGCTCGCGCCGGTACGGCAGCTCCAGAATTCCCAGGTCGTTCGCCATGGCCTGCAGACTGCAGTTGCCGCTGCGCGCGCAGGTGGCGCAGTAGCAGTCGTGCTGGGAGAGGATCAGCTCCACATTGGTACGGCGCGCCTCCCGCACGCGGGGGCTGTTGGTGCGGATGACCATGCCCTCTTTTACCCTGTTGTTGCAGGCGGTCACCAGGCGGTCGGTTCCCTCCAGCTCCACCACGCAGACGCGGCAGGCCCCGATTTCGTTGATTCCCTTCAGATAGCACAGGGTGGGGATCGCAGCTCCGGCCGCGGAGGCGGCCGTCAGAATCGTGGCCCCTTCCTCCGCCTGAAAGGGAGTTCCGTTGATTGTGATATTTACCATTTCGCGATTCTTCCTCCCTTGAAAATCCCGTAGCCGAAGTGGTCGCAGCGCAGGCAGCGCGACGCTTCCTGCATGGCTTCCTCACTGGTCATGCCGTGTTCGATCGGCTCAAAGTCGCACGTCCTCTCCCCGGCGGGACGGAGCGTCATGTTCACCCTGCCGCAGGGGGGCCGGTCGCTGAGGTTCGGCTGGGGGATCTCCACCCCCGCCGTGATTTCGTGGTTGAATCCGAGATAGTTGTCGATGTTCGCCGCGGCGACCTTTCCGGCGGCAATCGCGCGGATCACGGTGGCGGGTCCGCTGGCGCAGTCGCCGCCCGCGAACAGATTGGCGACGTTTTCCACCTTGGCGCTGTTCTTTGCCTGGATGGCTCCGCGGCTGACCGGAACGCCGAACTCCGCGAACGGTTCGTACTCAATGCTCTGCCCGATGGCGACCACGATCAGGTCGCAGGGAAAGCGCAGCTCTCCAACGTCCGCGTTCCTCGGGGACGGGCGTCCGGCGGAATCCACTTTGCCGATGATCTGCGGCTTGAGCCACAGCGCGCAGGCGTTTCCGTTTTCATCCGCCTCTATGCGCGACGGGGCGTGCAGGCTCAGCACCTCGCATCCTTCCGCAAGGGCTCCCTCGACCTCCTCGGGCAGGGCGGTCATATCCTCCTGCCGGCGGCGGTACATGATCCCCACGCGGGAGGCCCCCAGACGCACGGCGGACCGGGCCACGTCCATCGCCACGTTTCCGCCGCCGATGACGGCGACGTTCCGGCCGCTGAAATCAGGATTGCGGCCGTTGCCGATTTCGCGCAGCATTTCGACAGCGGAAACGACCCCTCGGCTTTCCTCGCCCGGAATGCCCAGCTTTTTGTCGGAATGCGCGCCGATGGCGATGTAAACCGCGTCATATTGGCGCGTCAGCTCGGCGATCGGCAGACCGCGGCCCACTTCCACGCCTGTTTTCAGTTTCACGCCCGCCGACAGGATCGCGCCGATGTCCTGCTGAAGCATTTCGCGCGGCAGCCGGTAGCTGGGGATGCCGTAGCGGAGCATGCCGCCAGGCAGCGGCTGCTTTTCATAGACCGTGACGGAGTGACCCATCAGGGAAAGGTAATATGCCGCGCTGAGTCCGCCCGGCCCGGCGCCGACGACGGCGACCCGCTTTCCGGTGGAGTCGGCGCGCGCCGGCACGGGGACTTCTCCCGCATGGTCGGCCGCGTAGCGTTTCAGCCCCCGGATGTTGATGGAATCGTCGATCATGTTTCTGCGGCAGCGCGCCTCGCACGGATGCTCGCAGACGTATCCGCAGGATGCCGGAAACGGATTGTCCTTTCGGATCAGGCGGATTGCGTCCGCGCTTCTTCCTTCCGCCACCAGCGCGATATAGCCCGGGATATCCACCCCGGCCGGGCACAGCGCGACGCACGGCACGGGCTGGTTCAGGCTGCAGGTGCACCGGCCGTTCACGATATGCTCCACATAGTCCTCGCGAAAGCCGCGGACGCCGCGCAGCACCATTCCCGCCGCCTCCCAGCCGATCGCGCAGTCGGCGGTAGAGACGATCACGCGGGCGGTTTTTTCAATCAGGTCCAGCGTCCGCAGCGTTGCCCGGTGTTCCAGCACGTCTTCCAGAAGGGTTTCCAGCTGCGCCAGCCCAACGCGGCAGGGAACGCATTTTCCGCACGTCTGCGCCCGGCACAGTTTCAGAAAGGAAGCCGCCAGATCCACCGGGCAAAGCCCGGGCGGGCTTGCCACGATCCGGCGCTCCAGATCGCGGTAAAGTCCCTCCACCGCCGTCTGGGCTTTATCCGGCGTCGCTATCACCAGTCTGCTCAAAATTATTTCCCTCCAATTTTCCCCATCAATCCAAAAGCTCTAATTTGTTAAAAATGTAACGATTAATCCCGCGAATTTTTGTCAAAAAAATATCAAAGAATGTTTTAATTATAACGAATATCCCCAAAGATGTAAAGTATCGCAAAGAATTTTGTAACAAATCCAGGCATGCTAATTCTTCCATTTTCCCTGCGCGGACACGCGCCTGATGATTTTAAATCCGGGACATGATATAATTAAGGATCAGAAAGGGACAGGAGGAGATCGGAATGGCGGGAACAAGAAGAATGCCGGCGGAATGGGAACCGCACGAAAGGACGCTGATCCAGTGGCCGGTGCGCCGGTCGCTGATTCATCCGGAGAACAATGAGGAGGTCTGCGCCGGTTATGCGGCCGCGGCGCGGGCAGTCGCGGAGTTCGAACCGGTCACGGTCGTCGCGGCGGAGGACACCGCAGGGCGGGCCGAACGTCTCTGCGGCGGCAGGGCGGAAATCTTTACCGCGCCCCACAGCGACGCCTGGGTGCGGGACAGCGGCCCGACCGTCGTACTGGAAGAGGACGGCGCGCGGCTCGGCGTCCGCTGGCGCTTTAACGCCTGGGGCGGAAAATACGCTCCCTGCGAACCGGACCATGAGGCGGCGCGCGCCGTGCTGAAGCATTTGGGAATCCCGCGCGCGGACGCCCCGATCGTCCTGGAGGGCGGTTCGATCCACACGGACGGCGAGCGGACTCTTCTGACCACCGAACAATGCCTGCTCAATCCGAACCGGAACCCGGACCTCAGCCGCGAAATGATCGGGGAAACGCTGCGGGAATTTCTCGGCGTAAAGAAAGTGATCTGGCTGAATCGGGGCCTCGCGGGCGATGAGACGGACGGGCACGTGGACAATATCGCTTGCTTTGCCCGGCCCGGCACAGTCCTTTTACAGGTCTGCGACGATCCGGAAGACGAAAACTGTGAAATCACGGGGGAAAACCGTAAAATTTTAAATACCGCGCGGGATGCGGCGGGGCGCCCTCTGCAAGTGATCGAGATTCCCCAGCCGCCTGTGCGCTGCTTTGACGGGACCCGCCTGACGCTCAGCTACCTCAACTTCTATCTGGTCAACGGAGGGGTGGTTCTGCCCGTGTTCGGCGGGGATGCCAGGAAAACGGACGAGGCCGCGGTAAAGATCCTTCAGGAGGTTTTTCCGGATCGCAGAATCCGGACGGTGGACGGGATCCCGCTTGTGCGGGAAGGCGGGAATATCCACTGCATTACGCAGCAGATCCCGGCGGCGGGATCTGGCGGAGAGGAGAAGGCGGAATGAGAAATGTGACGGTGGCTGCGGTGCAGATGAGTTGCGGCGAATCCCCGGAAGAAAACCGGGACAGGGCGGAACGGATGGTGCGCCGCGCCGCGGAGCGGGGCGCGAACATCGTCTTGCTGCAGGAACTGTTTGAAACGCCCTATTTCTGTCAGTGCGAGGACGCGGCGGTGTACGGCTGGGCTGCGGAAACGGAGCGGAACCCCGCCGTGCGGCGTTTCCGCGCGGTTGCAAAGGAGCTTGGCGTGGTGCTTCCGGTCAGCTTCTATGAAAAGAAAAACAATGCCCGGTTCAACTCCGCCGCGATGATCGACGCGGACGGGAGCCTGCTCGGCGTCTACCGGAAAAGCCACATCCCGGATGGGCCGGGTTATGAGGAAAAGTTCTATTTCAGCCCCGGAGACACGGGATTTAAAGTCT
Source organism: Caproicibacter sp. BJN0012 (assembly GCF_035986805.1). NCBI lineage: Bacteria > Bacillati > Bacillota > Clostridia > Eubacteriales > Acutalibacteraceae > Caproicibacter > Caproicibacter sp. BJN0012. Next base: position 238,271 of record NZ_CP142518.1, read on the forward strand.
GGGATACAAAATTTGGGCGCATCGGCGTCGGCATCTGCTGGGACCAGTGGTTCCCGGAGGCCGCCCGGTGCATGGCCCTTCTCGGCGCGGAGCTGCTTCTTTACCCGACCGCGATCGGTTCGGAACCGGAGGCCCCGGAGGTCGATTCCAAAGATCACTGGCAGCGGTGCATGGTCGGGCACGCGGCCTGTAATCTGGTGCCGGTCGCCGCCGCGAACCGGATCGGGAGGGAAACCTTCGGGTCCTCTTCCATCGAATTTTACGGCTCCTCTTTCATCGCCGGGCCGACCGGGGAAATCCTTGCGCAGGCTGGCCGCACGGAAGAGGCGGTTCTGACCGCAAAATTCGACCTGGACGCGCTCGAGGCGCAGCGGGCCGAGTGGGGCGTGTTCCGCGACCGCAGGCCGGAGCTTTACCGCCCGCTTCTGACGCTGGACGGCACGGGCGGAAGGGAATAATAAAAAACAGGGGGCGCGGCGAAAGCCGCGCCCCCTGTTGAAAATAATCGCGCCCTATTTTGCTTCCGAATATCCGAGAATGCCGGAAATCTCGTCGGCGGCCGCCTTGATGGCCGGCGCGTAATGCCGCACGAATTCGTCGCTGATGTGGAACACGGTGCCCGTCACGCTCAGCCCCGCCGCGATCTTCCCGGTGAAATCGCGCACGGGGAACGCGACGCACCGCGCCCCGATCTCGCATTCCTCGTTGTCGAACGTATAGCCCCTGCTGCGGGCCTGTCCCAGCGCGTCCAGGACGGCCTTAGGTTCCGTCAGCGTGTTTTTTGTGAAGCGCGTGAGCGTCTGTTCCCGAAAAAAGCGGTCGAGCTCTTCCGGCGAGCGGTTGAGCAGCAGCAGCTTGCCGACCCCGGTGCAGTGCAGCGGCGAACTGCTCCCGATCCTCTGGAGCGAGCGGACCAGATGGTCCGGCCCGTCCACCACCTCGACGTAAACCGCGCGGTTTTCCTGCTCGACGGCAAGACATACGGATTCCCCGCACCGCCGCGCCAGAGTTTCCATTACCGGCCTGGCGATCCGGTTGAGGGGACTCGCGTCGCGGATCTGCCCGGCCAGGCGGCACAGCCGGAAAGTGAGAAAATATTTCTGGCTCTCCGGGTCCTGCCGGACATAGCCCAGCTTCATCAGCGTGCGCAAAAAGCGGATCGCCGTGCTGGGAGGACAGCCGGTCAGTTCCGCCAGCCGCCTCAGCTGCACAGGCTCGCGGCAGGACGCCATCGTCTCCAGAATGAGGAAGACCTTTTCCACGGACTGGTTTTTTCCCGATGAGCCGTTGCGCTCAGAGAGTTCCTTTTTCATCAGATTTTGCAGAGATTTTCCGGTCTGCCGGCGAGGAAGGCCGTCACGTTGCCGAATTCGATCTTCGCTCGGCGCAGCATCGATTCCTCCGAGGCGAACGCGACGTGGGGCGTGAGAAGGACGTTCTTCGCGTGCAGCAGCGGGTAATCCTCCGGGATCGGCGGCTCCATGTCGAAGACGTCGATGCCCGCGCCCGCGATTTTTCCGCTGTTCAGCGCTTCGGCCAGCGCCTCGTTGTCCACGATCGCGCCGCGCGCGCAGTTGAGAAAGACGGCCCCCGGCCTCATTTGGCTGAACTGCTCTTTTCCGAAGGATTTTCTGGTTTCGGCGTTCAGCGGAAGATGAAGCGATACGATATCGCTGTTCCGCAGCAGTTCGCCGAGCCCGACAAACCGGATGCCGGCGGCTTTCGCCTCCTCCGACTCGTGGCGCGCACAGCCGAGCAGCTTTGCGCCGAACGCCCCGAACAACTGGGCCGTGCGGATCCCGATGCGTCCGGTGCCGACGATGCCTACCGTGCGTCCGCAGATTTCACGCCCGGTCAGCCCGGCCGAGGTTTTGCCGGTTCTGGCCGCCTGGTCCGCCGGGAGGATGTGGCGCAGGACGCCGACCGCCAGGCCGACCGCCAGTTCCGCAACGGTCTCGTTCGAGTATCCGGCGCAGTTGCAGACGGCGACGCCCTTCTTTTTGCAGGCCGCGAGGCCCACATGGTCGATTCCCGTGAAGGCTACGGCAAGCATCTTCAGCCTTTCGGCGGATTCCACCACTTCGTCGGGATACGGGTTGTTCGCGATCATCACGATGTCGGAGTCTTTGGACCGCTCCGCCAGCTCTTTTTTGTCGGTCGTCTTTTTGTCGTAGCAGACGAATTCATGTCCGGCCTTCGTCAGCTCCGAGGACAGCCCGCGGATTACGCTCTCCGGCACGCCAAGGGGTTCCAGCAAACTGATTTTCATGGTAGTCTCTTCCTTTTCATCCTTATTCGCCTTTGCAGTCAGACGTTTTAAGACCCCGCCGGTCTGATTGGATTCTGTTCCGCATACTGAAATTACATTCTGATATCTGCAATCATTGTAGCATGGCAGATTGATCCTGTCAATTTCCTTTCAGATCCGCGGTGCATATTTTCAAAAATCCTTCATAGAATACCAACGGGTGATGAAAATGGATTACTCTGGATACCATGAATTTCCTTTTCCCTCGAAACTGAGTGAAAACGAAGAGAAGCTGAAGACGTACTTTATGTCCCTGCCGGATGCGGAACAGCTGCGGCTGTTAAACGGGAGCCATTCCTATGAAGATTTTCGCGGCCGCGTCCAGAAAAGCATGCCCGCCGTATAAACGGTCCCCGGCCGCTTTTTGTTTTCTTCGTCCGAATCGGAACAGTCTTCGGCAAAAACCGCCGCCCCGGCCGTGCCGGGGAATTTTTTTTATCTTTTTTCCGGCAGCCGGCCCTATACCAGCGCGAAACGCCGGGGCGGATTTTCGGCGCTTCTGTTCAGGTAATCCGCCAGGATTCCGTCGAGGTTCATGGCGTCTTTCATTTCGTAAATCCCGGTTTTGTCCTGAATGAATTCCGCCGCATACAGCGCTCCCTCCGCGAACGCATCCCGCGAAAAACTCTGGTGCGAAATCTCGACCATGTCGTTCTTGCCGACCAGCATGACTTTGTGGCAGCCGACGATCCCGCCGGCACGCACGGAAGCGATGGGGACTTCGAGTTTTTCGCCGGGGGGCGAGGTTTCGCGAAGGCGGTCCGCAAGCTTTGCGGCGGTCCCCGATGGGATATCCGCCTTGCGGTTGTGGTGCATCTCAATGATTTCGACGTCGTAGCCGGTCAGGATCCGCGATGCAAGCTCGGTCAGGAACATCAGCGTGCTGACGCCGCGCGTGATGTTCGGTGCGTAGATCAGTCCGGCGCCGTACCGGTCCGCGAGCGCATAAAGCTCCGCTTCCTCCGCCTTGGAAAATCCCGTGGTCCCCATCACGACGCGGACGTTCAGGGAAAAGAATGCTTCCGCGTTCGCCAGCGCGGCGGACGGCGTGGAGAAATCAAGAACAAGATCCGGCCGGGTATTAAAAACGCAGGATTCGATCCGGTCGGAGGGGTAAACCTGAATGCCGGCGCTGCGGCAGCCGACGACTTCTCCGAGGTCCCGCCCGGCTTTGACGCTTCCGGGACTGCAGATCGCGGAGACGGGCTTTGCCTGATCTCCGGCAAGCAGATATCTGGCGATTTGGCTGCCGGCCCGCCCCAGCCCGGAGATACATACCTTCATCATTCCAAACGCTCCTTTCAAATTCAACAATTCCATTAAAAGTTGCAGGTTGTCTGAAAAAATCCAACAGTTCTCTCTTTTTGAAGCGATCGGGAAGAGAAGCCTGTTATTAACATGAATTACAAAAATTTACAAACAACTTTTTTATGAATGGTAAGTTGTCAATTGATATTATACGGGGATTGGTTTGAATTGTCAAATGAAAAAATTTCCATGATTTTGAAAAAACATTAAGATAGTCAAAATACATAGAAGCGGAGCGGGTAAATTTACCGCGCTCCGCCAGGATTGAACTCAAAAAATTACTCCGGAGTACCGGTCATCGTAATCCGTTTGTTTTTCGCAAAAGTGAGATCGTCAAATGTAAGATATGTTCCAATAACGTCATAATTTGATGAAAATGTTACGCTGTATTTATCTGACGACACAGACGATTCCGTCGAAATATTATCTGTCCTGACGTTTAACTCGGTAAGGTTTTCAAAGTCCATCGTATCATAATCAAACGACAAGGTTGGATCAGAGCATCCTGTAATTTTACCGGTAGTGAAATTATAGGTAAATGATGCGCTTAATGTTACAAAGCATTTTATTTTTATTTTGTCATCGTATACGGAAGACTTTGCAGACGCAATATAACTGTCTTCTTTTGAAATATGTCTGGTTGTAAATGCGTTAGGAACCCCCAAATTTGCTGCTTTGGTAATTGTGGTTTTAGAGAAACAGGATACGTTTTTTAAGGTATAAGATTCAATAGAATTATAATCTGAGGATTGATAGCTTTTGATGTTGTCGAGATAAAATGCATTACTGATGTCATCGCCGTTTTTATTGATAACAGCGTAAGAATTAGTTTCAGCAAAATAATCATTCATTAAAGATCCAAAGTTCTTTGTAGTTGACTTTGGTATTGCCGCAAAGACGGAAGTTCGTACAACTATTAAAGTGAAAAGACAAAAAATTGTAGATATCAATATTTTTTTCATTATAAATCCTCCAAATTCTAAATTGGTCGAATCTTTCTCCATATAATTTGAGAACCTTCCAGGAGGAAAAGCCAAATTACCGTGAAAGCAAGGCGAGCAGCGTAATCCAATAGAACAACAGACAGGTAGGGTTGAAAGGCAAAATGGATTAGCATGGAAAATATCAATGGACAGAATGTTCCGAGGGCGGCGTAGTGAAAGGCAATGAATTCGTGGACAATCAGCCAGCCGATATAACAGAGGAAAAGGAAGAAGAGTACCCGCCATCCCACTTCGCCGATTTGGTTGAGCCTTCCAAGCAAATGCATTTTTTGATAAATGCTTTTTGGCATGGATTTGTCGGCATATGGTTGCCCCATCGCAATAGACCACGTGCGGACCCACTGTGTCATGAATTCAACCAAAGCAAGTAAAATGGCGGCGACTGAAAACACAACGATTTGTTTCTTTTTCATTTGTTCTTCCCCCTTCAATTCAAGATAGTTATTCAGGAGTTCCTTCCAACTCGTCATAAACATGGCCGTAATCGTAAATTACCCCGTATGAAGTTCCTTTGACATCGAAACTACCTGTAAAGGTAACTGTGTATTTATCTGAAGATAAATGAGCTCCAGTAGACGTATTCTCGGTATACACACTCCATAACCGGTATTTTGAAAATCAACATGGAGCTTTGGGCTTGAGTATTCGGAGATTTTTCCGGTATTAGCATTGTAAACATAAGTACCAGTAATTGTATCCCAAACTTCAACAAATCGGTCACCTATATCAGCTGTTAGGGGGTGATAAAAGATATCAGAAATCGTTTTCTTCACAAATGATGAATTTGGTGAGGCACTACTATCGAATTTTTTAATTTCAGTATGCTTGCAAACAGAACTTACTTTATCACAAACAAATATTTCTATTGCTTTGAAATCTGATGAATGATAGTAATTTAAATTATTCTTATAGAAACTTTCGTTGATATCATTTCCTGTTCTATCCAAAACGCTAAAAGAGCTGTGATTCTTGAAATAATCTGTAAAAAAATCAATAAACCTTGTCGAAGGATTTGGGATTTTTATATTATCTATGGAAATTCTATTTTTTTCCGCAGCAAATGCCGGGGCGCAGGCCGTTATGGACAACGCGAAAACCAGAAGCAAACTGATTGATTTCTTCCAAGTCCTTAGCATTTTTCTACCTCCTAAGTTTTTAAGTAAATAGGTGTACAAAAAGGTGGTTGCTAGGGGAATAGTGTCATCTTTTTTTATGACCCATCGGTGTCATCCTCTTTCATATATGCACATTGAAATCGGTATGTATGGGATATGTAAATTTCCCCTTCTGCTTACATACCGTTTAAGAAGCCTGATTTGTTACACTTTTTTAAAAATTTTTATAAAATAATTTTTATAACCAAAATGGCACCGGCGGTTTTTAAGCCGCCGGTGCATGAGTGTATGTAAGAGAAATGAACGACTCTTATAATCAGATAAAAGATGGAAGGATAAAGATTATCCGCAATAGTCGCTGTCGGATTCAGTGATGTATTCCACGGTCCCGTTCCGGTACACCTGTGCGTTGATTTCGAAAATATAAGTGTATCCGCTGGAGACGTAATATGATTTATCAAAGTAGAAATTTGCTCCGCTTGCGCTCAGGCCCGTCCAGGCTTTGACCGTCGTCGTCCCGTTGCTGTTGACCCGTTTCAGCAGCGCGGTGGCGGTGATCTTGGATGTGCCGTCCTTTCCATGAATCGTAGATGTGCACTCAGCACGGTCGCCGTAGAAATTGACATTTGCAGTCGCAATATCTGTGTTCGTCCACATAATATGGATTCCCGAATCCGTTGTAGATGTGGTTGCTTTTGTTTTTTCCGAAGCGAATGCCGGAACTCCCGCCGAGAATACCATGGAAACAGCCAGAATCAGCGCGAAGATTTTCTTTTTCATAATGATTCTCCTTTTCTTTTATTTTTGGCTTCCTATAGTATTACCGTTTGAGACCCCCGATTTGTTACACTTTTTTCTAAAAAATTTTTAAAAATTTTTCCTATTCCATGCTTTCCGCTATTTTGACCAGTTCTTCAGGAGCAATTTTGGAACTTAATAAAAAACTTCTGGAATCATAGCTCCAGATCAAATAGGATTTATCATCAGGGGAATTGGCGATAAACAAAGATGCATTTTCGCCTTGAATTTTAATTTCTTTCCGTGTGGTATGTTCCGTATCGATCCCGGTATTTCCCCCTTCCGGCATTGGATATTGCCGCAAAAGGATGGTGTCGCCCTGAGTGTTTTGGTAGGTGACTTCGGTTTCAGAGCCGGTTTCCACCGTCCCCGCTTCAAAAAAGCCCTCCGGCAAATATTTGGGCTTTACGGCGGCAACGCCGGAAGACGGCTCGGAAGAGGAGTTTCCACCCTCCTGATAATGGATGTCGATATGGTCGGATTTCCAGTCCATGAAAGCGTTGAAAATGGCGTTCCGCGTGGCTTCGACGCTCAGAAGGCTCCCGAGGGCGACCGGGATGATGACGGCGAGAAGGACGGCGACCCGCTTTGCCGTTTTCCCGGCACGCCGGGCGATGGAACGGCGATAACTTTGATGGATTGCCTTTTCGATTTTGCTTTTGGCGGCGGGGGAAAGCTCGCAGCCGTCCGTCAAATCCTTTTCCGAAGGCAGGTCCCGCAGTTCCCTTTCAAAATCCTCGTTGACTGCCGCTTTCAGCATGGCTTCGAAAATCTGACGATTCAGTTCTGATCTATTCATGGCGGTTCCCACCTTCCTTCAGCGCGCGCAGCAGGGCCGTCTTTGCCCTGTGGACCCGGACCCTGACATTCTCCTTTGAGATGTTCAGAAGCCGGGCGATTTCGTCGTCGGAATATTCATAAACATATTTCAGCTTTAAAATATGACTCGATTTTTCGTTCAGCCCGGAAAGAGCCTCCACCAGCGTTTTGTAATTTTCCGCCGACAGCAGGGATTCATAAGGAAAATCTTCGGAGCCCGAGGGCAAATCGAATTCTTCCAGGTCGACCGGCCTCTGGCGCGCATCGGCCCGGAGCATGTCATAGCAGATGTCTTTCACTAATATACCGATGAGACCCCTCGTTTTGTTACAGTCTTCGAAAGAAAATTTCTGAAGTTTGTCAATAATCCTGAGAAAAGCCTGCGAAACGGCGTCCTCGGCTTTGCTCTGATCTTTCAAAATTCCGATGGCTATGTACATCATTGTTTTGTAATTTTGCCGATATAGCCGCTCCACCGCATCGCGGTCCGTTTCATTCTGGATTGTCATGCATAACAACATGGCTTTCTCTGCCTTTCTTCGGCATTATTATACCATCTTCGCGAAATATTTTTAAAAATTCTGATAAAAATCCCCGCGTCACGGAAATGCGGGACGCGGGGGAAAAACCGTATTGAACAAAAAAAAGAACGCTTCTCAGGAAATGCCGTTGACGAAAGCGTTGAACCGTTCGATCACGTTTTCATCGCCGACGATCAGCACCCGGTCCGACTCGCAGAATTCGTAATAGGGACCCGGCGAAAGGATGATGTCCTTCTGCTGCACCACGCCGATGATCGTCGCGCCGGTATTATGCCAGATCTCCAATTCCCCGATGCTTTTCCCGATGAGCGGGGATTGGCGGGGAAGGGGGATTTCCACCGGCGTGATCAGATCGGACCGCTTGTAGCGGTACATGTCGATGATCTGTTTGGTCAGGGTCAGAATTTCCTCGTCCATGCTGTTGCGCTTTTCCATCAGCTGGGCGAGCTTCAGGCGCAGATCGGCGACGCGCTCGTCATCCTTGAAGCTTTTGACGAACTTGATCGCGTTTTCCTTGGATAAGATCACGATTCCGCTGCCCAGCAGAATTTTCAGCACGCTTTTATCGGATAGGATGGACGTGGACCGCCGGATTGTTTCGGGCGAAACGTTATATTCCGTCGCCAGTGTGGACCGCCCCTTCAGGCGGGAGCCTTCCGGAATTTCACCCGACGCGATCCGGGCCGCCAGGTCCATTGCAATTTTCAAATATCTCGGTATGGTGTAGCTTTCCCAACCCGCCATGTTTCTCAGTCCTCCGTTTGGGTCCGGTTGATCCGCGATCCGGCTGTGCAACTGGAACCAAGACCGATTATAGCATGATTCCGCCCGGCGGGCAAATGATTTTTCATATTGCCGGAAAAACAGTCCGTTCTTGAATGGGCGGGGCCTTTATTGAGAGACGGTCGGCAGGCTTCCAAGGTTGTTGTCCTCCGAGCCGTCCGGAAGGGAACGCAGGTATTCGGTGCCTTTTTTCACGGCGACCGCGACGCCGCGGATCTGGTTCTCCCTGGTCATCCGCACGCCTTCCTCCCGGGTGATCTTTCGCCCGTCGGAAAGCTGGTACCCGGTGATTTTGCCGGAAGACTTGACCAACCCCGTAATGGAGAGCGCGTCCGCCTTCGGGTCCGGCGTGAATTCATTGATGGATTTCGGCAGCGGCCCGCCGCCTTCCATGTGGTCCTGTGCCATATGCAAACCTCCTTTTTTGGTACTGCTATTTTGTGCGGAAGCGGTGCGGTTTATTCCCGGCGGCGGAATTGCGTGCGGGCCGTTTCGGAGGGCATCTTGAAATTGCGGAGGAAAACCTTTACAATTGGGATATAATATCTATATAAAGAAAAGCAGCATCGCTGCGGTCCTGTCCGCTTTGAAAAGCCGTTCAAAGCGGCGCGTTCAGAATGAGAAGGAGGTATTTTCAATGTCCGATTTTCAGGAAATCCCGGTTTCACAGCTTTCGTTCAACCCGTTCACCATGATCGACAAGGAATGGATGCTGGTTTCCGCCGGCAGCGAGGAAAAGTGCAACACCATGACCGCCAGCTGGGGCGGGCTCGGCATCCTGTGGAACAAGCCGGTTTCCACCATTTATATCCGCCCGACCCGCTATACGCTGGAGTTTTTGGACCGGGAGCCCCGCTATTCGCTCTGCGTGCTCGACGAATCCCACCGCGCGGCGCTCAACTACTGCGGCAGCCACTCCGGGCGCGACGGCGACAAGATCAAGGCGGCGGGACTGACCCCGCTGTTCCAGGAAGCAGCCCCGTATTTCGCCGAGGCAAAGCTGGTCTTTCTCTGCCGCAAGCTCTATCAGCAGAATATGGACCCCGCTTGTTTCCTCGATCCGGCGATCGACAAGGCCAATTATCCGAAAAAAGACTACCACAGAATGTTCATCGGCGAAATTGAAAAAGTCCTGAAAAGGGTGTGACCTTGTCCGCCCTGAAAAAAGGTTTCCCGCTGAAACGGCTCTGGACGGCGCTGCTTTGCGCCGCGCTGGCGGTCCTTTCCCCGGCGGAGGCTTCCGCAAACTCCGGGCCCGTCCGGATGCAGGCTTCCCCGTCCTTTGCCGTTACCCCGCTTTCGGATTGCCCTGTGGCCGTGACGGGGGAAGACCTTTCTTTCGATTTTTCCTCACAGGAGAGAAGCGATTACAGCCCGCTGGCAAAAGCCTCCGCCCGCTATGAGATGAAGAATCCGTCTTCCGGCGCGCTGAACGTGCAGATGGCGTTCCCGATGATCGCAAGCCTTTCCGATCTGTCCCGGATGCAGGGAATCGGGATCCGGTCGGACGGCAAAGACCTGCCGTTCCGATTTTCCATCGGAGAGGAGCAGTCGGTCGATTCGCGCCCCCGCGCGTACTTTTCGGACGACGGGACGCTGGATTCGGCGGTTCTGCCCTCTTTCGGGGAGATTTTAAAAAGCGCGTCCAAGCCTTCCGGGACTCCGGAAGCGTTAAAGGGTCAGGGAACGCTGTACCGCTTTTCCTGCGCCGGTCTCGTCCGCCTGAAAGTCGGCCTGAAGGAGATGGGACAGAACGCCGCGGTCCTGACGACAGGCGTGAACGGTTATTCCCGGACGGATTCCGGCATCCTGCTGGACGGCATGTGCGAACCGGGGGCCGGCATGTCCGTTCTCGCGGTGGGGGATGTTTCCAGGCCGGACGTGAAAACCTACACGGAAAACGGGGAAAAGGAACTCGACGCCGAGGTGCGGACCACGGCGACAGAGCAGGACGCGGCCTCTTTCCTGCGGGAAAAGCTGAAAAACACCGAAGCCTATCGGGCGTATCCGACGGAGGAATTCCTATCCGAGCTGACCGCCGCGGCGCTGCGGGCCGCGGGAGACATCGCAAAGCAGGGAATCGCGTTCGGGGACGGGGAGCTGTACGACTTTCTGGCGAAGCAGCGGATTCTTCTGCTGACCTATGAGGTCCCGTTCCCCGCCGGAGGCGCGCGGCAGGTCTCTGTCCAATATCCGGTGAGCGGCGAAATGAACGCGGAAAAGACCGCTTCTCCGGTTTATTCCTACGGATACCTGCTTGATCCGGCGAAGAACTGGGCCAGATTCCAAAACCTGTCCGTCCGGGTCGTTCCGCCGAAGGAAGCGCCTTACGTGGTGAGGAGCAGCCTCCCCATGACCCGCTCGCAGGACGGCTCCTACACGGCAAAGTTCAATTCCCTGCCGGACGGCGACCTGACTTTTTCGCTTTATCCATCGGAAAAGCTCACGCCGAAGAACGGAGGATACCACACGGGACGCCATGTTCTTTTCCGGGCTTTCACGCTCGCGGCCGTGTGCCTTCTGTCATTCCTCTATTTCCGCTTCTTCCGCAGGCGAAAGAGAAAAACATAGAAAACCGGACGGCGTTTTCGCCGTCCGGTTTTCTGCGGTCCCGCTCCGATTTTTACGCCGCCTTTTGCTGCCGCACCTGTTCGGCCAGCCATTTTGCGCCGTCGATGACGGTATCGCCGTCCGAACCCGTTCTCTTTGCCGAAAGGAACGCCTCCGGCATTTTGGCTTTGAATTCGCTCTCCGTCAGGCGGTTGCCGCTGAAATCCACCCGATACGTTCCGTCGTCCTTCTCCGGGGAAAGATTGGTCCAGCCCCAGCTTTTGAAATCCGGCAGGGAGGAGAGCCGGTTGCCGGAAGCGTCCAGGCAGACCAGCCCCTTCCCGTTCGTCCCGTCTCCCTTGATTCCCTTGATAAAGTTCAGATCCGTCAGATCGTTGTCCGACAGATACAGCTGCGTGAGGAACGTTCCCGAAAGGCTTTGAACGCTTTCGATCCGGTTGTGGGAAAGGTCGAGGTAGAACACGCCGGTGTCGCAGCTTCCGATCTTTGCGATCCGGTTGTAGGAAAGATCGAGGACCTCGAACATGGTCCCGTTCAGCAGCGCGTCGACGTTCTCGACTTTGTTGTGGCTCAGGTTCAGATTTTTGATTCCCGCGTCTTTCAGCAGGCCGAGCGGCGAGACATCCGTGATCTCATTCCCCGAAAGGTCGAGCTGGTCGATCTGGATGCCCATTTTGCTCGAAAGCAGGATCGGGGCGGTCAGGGAGTACAGGTTATTCACCTTGTTTCCGTTCAGATACGCGCAGACCGGGTCCTCGCCGGTTTTTACCTTCAGGGCGCGCTTCACCAGCGGGGAAAGATCGGTGATCCGGTTGTTTTCCAGATGGATTTCGACGGCGTTCAGCCGGTCGATCCCCTGGACCGACCCGATCCCCTTTTTCTCCCAATGCGCGATGTAGGGCACGGACTGTGCCTCTTTGACCTGCAGCTTTCCATCCCCGTTTTCGTCCACGGGTGTCTTTCCATTTTCTTGGGGCGTTTTCAGAACCGCCTGGTAAAAGGCCTTGTCGGGGATTCCGTTCGCGTCGTTCGAGATGACCGAATCGGGGGATCCGGAGGAGGATGCCCCTCCGCTCTGCTGGCCGGAGGAAACAGGGACGGACGAGGACGATTCCTGCGCCGATGCGCTCGTGGAAATGGGCTGCTTGCCGCAGCCTGACGCCAAAACAAGAAAAAGAGCCGAAAAAACCATGGAAAAGCTGACGCGGACGATTGCTTTCATGGCGTGCGCCTCCTTGCAAAATCAGAAAAAGGCAGCGGTCCGGGCGCTCCGAAGCACCCGCCCGATGCCGGTTCGCCGGCCGGAACGCGGCTTGCTGCACCGATCTTTTAGATTACAACTGTTATCGCTTTTATCTGAAAACTTCCTCTCACATATACTTCGCACGTCCCGACCGGCGGGGGCGGCGTGATGCCGCACCCAACGGCCCGCCGTTCGGCGAACAGCAGAACAGTCGGCTGAGACGGGCGGGACGGAGGGAAGACACTCCCGTTTTTGGGAGATTCCTAGACCGTCCTGCGCCAAACTGAGCCTCCGGTTTTCGCCGTTCCGTATGGCAGGTCGAAGATGCGGCGGCACGCTGCCGCCCGCAAGGTTCAAAAAAGCGCCGGTACGGAATTGTGTCCCAATCCATACCCGGCGCCGACGTGCGAAGCAGGCTTTTCTCTCCCCTGTACAAAGATGAAAAAAGGAAGTATAATAACCTTGCATCGCGCGGTATTACCGCTGCGTATGGAGGGTGGCTCTCCGTATGCAGGGGACAGGGTGTTCCCGCACCCTGTTCCTGCTTTGCACTTTTTATTTTGCCTTGCAGGTACATTATACCTCCGTTTCCAAAATATTGCAAGGAGGCAAAGCCTCTTTCGCGGCTCCGCCGGGCACGGTTTGAGAAATTTTTGATTTTTTGAGCGTATCGCTGTCCCGCGGGGGAGGCGGACGGATAACAGGGCGGGCTCCGCCGGGCGGAACGGTGCGGGGAATCTCCCAAAGGCGCGCCGAAAATTTGGCTGACAGGCCGCTGTTCCAAGGAGGAATCAATGGATGACCGAAAAAATGACTCTGAATAAATTACGGGAAAATTTGGACTTTTTTAACAAAATGTATGACGCGGTGCGCCTCGTGGACCCGATTCGGAAGCGGGTAATGGAATGCCGCGGCAACAGCACGGGAGAAACCTGCGAGGTGTGTTACGACTATTGGGGAAACGGACGCATCTGCGAAAACTGCGTCTCGGTAAGGGCTCACCGCGAGCAGAAGAGCTTTATGAAGTTGGAGCACAGTCCCGGCGCGGTCATGCTACTGACCGCCCTGCCGGTTGAATCCGCCGAGCCGCCCGTGGTACTGGAGCTTTTGAAGAACGCGACGGACACCATGCTGATCGGTTCGGGCGAGTACAACAAGGGAGAGAAATTCTTCGACGCGGTCCGGGACATCAACAATATGGCGATCCGGGATGAACTGACATCCCTGTACAACCGCAGGTTTCTGGATGACCGCCTGCCGGTCGACATTGTAAGCGCCGTGGCGGAACAAAAGCCGCTGTCAGTGATTTTCGCTGACATTGATAACATGAAAACCGTGAACGATACGTATGGCCACGCGGCGGGAGACAAGCTGCTGCGGCGTGCGGCGGACACCATTCGGACCTGCATCCGGACCGGCGCGGATTGGGCGGCCCGCTACGGCGGAGACGAATTCGTGATCTGCCTGAAAAACACCGGCGGTGACGGCGCCCGCCGCATTTCAGAACGGATCTATCGTGATTTGGAAAAAACCATGATGTCTATAGGGGACTGTGATATTACGGTTATGGTTTCGCTGGGCGTTGTAACCATGCCGGCTTCCGGCCTGACCGCGAAAGAGCTTGTAGAGATGGCGGACAGGGAGATGTATCGGACAAAAGAGCAACATAAAAAGTCATCGTCCTGATCCGGGCGACGGCCGAATTGCCTGTTGCGGCGGAACGGTGCGGGAATCTCCCGGAGAACGGAAAAAACAGAGGAATATGCAGATGCAGAAAAATCGCCCGGCGCCGCCGAGGGCGATTTTTTATATAGTTATACATAATTAGAATTATTTATCTGAATTATTTTGTGAAAATTGATTCTTGATTGTCATTATAATAGGTGTATGATAATTCTTAGTTGATATTCGAATATCAAACAAAAAGCAGAGGGGACGTTAAAGAAGGTATTTGCTTAAAAAAGAATAAGCCATATGTGCCATTCATCTCCGATTCAAAATAACGAATTCAAGGGAGAGTAGTCTCATGATCACTTTTTTCGTATCTCTCATATTGCTGATCGTCGGATATTTTACATACAGCAAAGTAGTCGATAAGGTGTTTCAGCCTTATCAATCCCCGACCCCATGTGTTGCGCATCCCGACGGGGTGGACTTTGTGCCGATCAGCACGCCGAAGGCGTTTCTGGTCGAACTGCTCAATATCGCCGGCCTGGGGCCGATATTCGGCGCCCTTCTGGGCGCGCTTTGGGGACCCGTCGTCTATTTTTGGATTGTGCTCGGCACCATTTTCGCCGGCGGCGTGCACGATTTTGCGAGCGGAACGCTTTCCATGCGGCAGGACGGCGCTTCCATTTCCGAGGTTACCGGCAGGAACCTTGGCAAGGTGATGCTGCAGATCATGCGTGTCTTTTCCGTCATTCTGCTTGTCCTGATCGGCGCCACCTTCACCACGGGGCCCGCCGGTCTCTTTGCGCAGCTTACCCCGGCTTCCCTGACGAAGAACTTCTGGGTCGTGATTCTGCTGATCTATTATTTCCTGGCGACGCTTTTCCCGATCGATAAGATCATCGGTAAGCTGTACCCGATTTTCGGGGCGCTGCTTATTTTGATGTGCCTTGGCGTCATGGGCGGCATCCTGTTTACGGGGAATTATACCGTGCAGGAGATATCGATTGCCAACCAGCACCCCGCGAAGACGCCGATCTGGTCCATGATGTTTATCACGGTGGCGTGCGGCGCCTGTTCCGGCTTCCATTCCACGCAGGCCCCTCTCATCGCGCGCTGCGTGGATGACGAGCGCAAGAACCGCAAGATTTTCTACGGCGCGATGGTGGCCGAGGGCGTCATCGCCCTGATCTGGGCGACGGTCGGAATTGCCTATTACGGCGGGACGCAGGGCCTTTACGACGCGGGCAACGCGATTCACAACAATCAGTCCGCGATGGTTTACAATATCGGCAAAGGGCTGCTCGGCCCGGTCGGCGCCGTGCTTACCGTTCTTGGGGTCGGCGTGTGCCCGGTCACTTCGGCGGATACCGCGTTCCGCAGCGCGAGGCTGACGATCGCCGACTGGTTCCATATCGACCAGAAAAAGGTTTCCTACCGCCTTGCGATTTCGATTCCCCTGTTTGCGGTGGGAGCGCTGCTGACGCAGCTGGACTTCAGCGTCGTCTGGCGCTATTTTTCATATTCCAACCAGACCCTGGCCATGATTGTCCTCTGGTCCGCCGCCGCCTATCTCTGCAAATGGAAAAAGAATTCCATGGCTTCGCTCGTCGCGGCCGTGCCTGCGACCTTTATGTCGGCGGTGACCTGCACTTATTTCTTCATGGCGCCCGAATGTTTGCACCTTTCCACCGCGATCGCCTATCCGGTCGGAATCATCTTTGCCGTAGTCTGCGCGGGCATTTATGTCGTCAAAGGCGTGATTCCGAACTGGAACGGAAAGGAGACGCCTGCCGGCAGCGCCGAGGCCACCTGACAAAATTTATTTTCTTAACAGCTTGGGCCTGCTGAAAGACGAGCGGAGCGTGCCCTCACGGGACACGGGATTCGCCTCCGTCTTTCGGCAGGTTCCTTCTGCTTTCGGAGGGATTCCGACGGGGACATGCTCCGACTCGTATTTTTTTATTTTTTCGGTCAAGATCTGTGGACCTCGGTGGTATTACAGGTGAAAGGAGGGTGAGGGAATGGCGTTTTTGATGGAGCCGGAAATGGCGCTGGAGCGGTATGGAAGCATGGTGTACCGGCTCGCGCTTGCGCGGACGAGAAATTCGGCGGATGCGGAGGATGTCTTTCAGGAGGTCTTTCTGCGGCTGGTCCGTTCCGAGCCCCGGTTCGAGAATGAAGAACATCTGAAAGCCTGGCTGATTCACACGGCGGTCAACTGCGGCCGCAGCCTGTGGAAATCCATCGCGCGGCGCCGGGAGGAACCCCTTCCGCCGGATGGGGAGCTTCCGGCGCGGGAGGCGGAGGAAAACGCCGGGGTCTATTACAGCGTCATGCGCCTGCCGCCCAGGTACCGCACCGTGATTCATCTGTTTTATTACGAGGACATGCCGATCGAAGAAATCGGCCGCGCGCTGCGCATCAGCTATTCGGCGGCGGCAAAGCGGCTGAGCCGGGCCAGAGAGCTTTTGAAGCGCGACCTGATGAAAGGAGAAGAATATGAGGAGTTTTCGGAGCGAATACAAGACGGAGGCCAATCTCCGGCCCATTCCAAATGATCTGTTCAGCCGGACGGGAAAAGCGATGCGCCAGGCTCCGCGCCGCGGGAAAATCCGCTGGGGCATTCTGATCCCGGCCTGCGCGCTGGTCGCGTTCGGCTCCGTCACCGCCGTCGCTTACGGCATCCGGCAGTTCGCAAAGTTTCCGGAACCGATCTATCAAAAGAAAATCACTTCGTCTGTCCCGGCGGAGGTGGAGAACGCGGTGGGGAAAAGCATTCAAATGACGGCACAGGCGGACGGCCTCACGATCACCGTGAACCGGACGGCCTGCGACAACCAGAGGATGTATATCGCCTTCACGGTAAAAAGCACGGATTCGACGCCGCTTCAAGAGTCCACCGCGACCCGCAGGTCGCGGCTGCAGGAATTTGCCGAAGCGAGCGTTGGCGCCGGAGAAAAACAGTATAACTGCTTTACCTTCCGCACGGATGACGCCTCCGTTCCGGACACCGCGCAGTTTGAAGCGATTGCGGAAGGGGATTTTTCAGGACAAAACGGCAAGCAGGTGACTCTGTCGCTCAAGGATTTTACCGATGAGGTGAATTCCTGCGAAGACGCCGGGTTCCTGTTCAAGAATCTCGGCGAGCTGTACCGGAAAATGTCGCCGGAGCAGCCGGAGCATTTTCTCAAGACGGGACTGTTCGACGTTTACGCGGACAAATCACTGGTTGCGCCCAGCTGGACCATTCCGGCGGGGAAGCAGCATGTCGGATTTTCCAGCCTTTACCCCGGATCCTATCTTGACAACATCGGGTTCCACGAAACCGGGGAGTACGGCTGCCAGCAGAATCTGCTCTATCTCAGCATCACGCCCGGAAACAGCACGGAAGCATCCGGGCTGAAAGAGCTCTGCTTCCAGAACACGGAGACGGGAAACCCGGTCAATTTCGAGGATGAAATTATCACCGGGAACGGCGTGGAGCATGTGGGCTTTGACAGCGAGGAAGCCTATCAGAACGCGGTAAAAAAGGATAAGGACCAGAAACTTGCCCTGAACAGAGGGAGAATCGTCCTCGCGCTGAATCCGAGGCTGGACGACAACCGTCTGACCGGCGACTGCACGGTGAACGACCTGGACCATTACAGGATCGCCCGAAATTTCAAATCGAAAAGGCTGACGCGTTTTCCCGGCAAATGGGAAATTCCGTTCACACTTTCCTTTGCCGACACGTCGCGGACCTTCCATCCGGCTCAAAGCGGCACGACCCCGAACGGGCTGCATCTCACGGTCCAAAGCATCACGATTTCCGACCTGTCGATCTCTTTCTCCGGAACCTGCGCGGAGGGAGGGCAAAAAGCACTTTTTCCGAACACGCCCATCAAACTCTTCCTGAAAGACGGCTCGACCGTGACGGAGAGTGAAAATAAAATCGGCGGAAGCGTGGATCCCGACGGAGATTTTGAATTTTCCGGCAGCCTCGAAACGCTGGTCGACGCGAAGCAGATCGAGTCGGTCGAACTGTTCGGAGTCCGCGTGCCGCTCACAAAATAACAGCAAAGCCGTACAGAAAGCAAAACGAACTCCCGGAATTTTGTTCCGGAAGTTCGTTTTTTCATTTGGGCCGGCCTCTATGATTCAATTTTGAATTTGCCGACCAGCGATTTCAGTTCCCCGGCCTGGCCGCTCAGCTCCTCGCTGGAGGCCGCCGCCTCCTCCGCGGTCGCGGAAGTGGTCTGCACCGCGGAGGAAATCTGGTCCAGTCCCTGCCGGATCTGCCGGATGGAGCCGGTCTGCTGCGCGGTGATTTCCGCGACTCCCGCCATCAGCTCCGAGGTCCTGTGTACGCTGTCGCCCGCTTTGGAAAAGGCTTTCCCCGTTTCCTCCGCGACGGACGCGCCGTTGTTCACGCTGCGCAGGGAGGCTTCGATCAGAGCCGAAGTGCTCTTTGCCGCCTCGGAACTTTTCGCGGCAAGGCTGCGGACTTCATCCGCCACAACGGAGAATCCCTTTCCGGCCTCCCCGGCGCGCGCCGCTTCCACCGCCGCGTTCAGGGCGAGAATGTTGGTCTGGAAGGCGATGTCGTCGATGGTTTTCAGAATCTGGCCGATCTGCCCGGAAGAATTCCTGATCTCCTCCATCGCCTTCGTCAGTTCCGCCATCCGTTCGTTTCCGGTCCTCATTTGTTCGGAAGCGGCATCCGAAAGCAGCTTTGCTTCTTCCGCGCTGCCTGCGCTGCGCTCCACGCGCTCCTCCACTTCCGTGACGGAGGCGGAAAGCTCCTCCACGGAAGCAGCCTGCCCGGCGGCCCCCTGCGAAAGGGACTGGGAGCCGCCCGCCAGCTGCGCCGAACCCGCCGCGACTTCGTCGGCCGCTTCCGCAATGCCGGCGAAGGTATCCGAAAGCGTGCCGCGGATGTGCAGCAGAGACTGCCTGATTTTGGAAAATTCACCCTCGTAATCGCATTTCAGGTCGTAAATCAGATTTCCTTCGGCGATCCGGTCCAGCACGGAGGAAATTTCGTCGATATAACGGATGTACTCCCGGAGCCTGCCGACAATGTTGGAAATGGCGGAACCGACCTGTCCGACTTCGTCGGAAGCGTGAAGCTCCACGGAGACGTCCAGGTCTCCGTCGGCAATTTTCTGCGCCGCGCTTTGCAGCTTTTTCAGCGGCCTGACGATGGTGAGCGAAAGGAAAACCAGCAGGATGAGAAGCAGGAGAAGCGAAATCCCATATACGGCGGCCATGGTTGTCTGAACGGAGGAAACCGAGCTGTTGTACTCGTTTTCCGGCAGCCCCGTCGTAACCGCCCAGCCGGTTTTTCCGACCGCCGCGACATACCCGTAATTTTTGCCGCCCAAAGCGTCGTATTGGACGATTTCCGAAGTCCCGCCCAAGATGGCGGAGATCAGATTAGCGGGAAGCCCGGTTTTCGATATGCTTTTGTTATTCCAGTCCTGATTAGGCGAGCTGACAACCGTTCCGTTTTTGGAGGTCAGAATCAGAAATCCGTTCCGGCCCAGCTTGTATCCGCTCACAAGGTCGTTGAGCCTGTCCAGGGTGACGTCAAGTCCCGCAGCGCCGATGACCTTGTCGGTATCTTTCTGATAAACCGGGCATACGACGCTGACAATCTGCCGGTTTGTCGCCGCGTTCTGGTAAGGCTCAGTCAGGACTTCCCCTTTTTCGCTGGTCATTTCCCGGTACCACGATGCCTGTTCCAGATCAAACCCGGATGAGACCACCTGCCCGGTGGATTCCATCATCTGGTTCGAGTCGGCGTCGGCCACCCACGCCGCCACGATGTTATCCTGGTCCGTGTCCTGAATGTTCTGCAGCGTCTGCAGAACCGCCATGTATTCTTCGCTCTGCATGACGGAGGTCCCCTCCACCGTGTCGAGAAACAGAGACTTTACCTGCGTGCTTGCCGCAAGGCTTTCCGCCGATTTCATGTAGCCGGTGAAAAATTCGCTGATTTCACTGGAAACCGACTTTGACTGCGCGGAAAGCTGGACGCCGATGATCTGTGCAACGGATTGCCGCACGCTGTTCAGCACGAGCAAAGCGGCGGCGCAGAAAAAGCACAGTACGGGAATTCCGATCCAGGCCAGCATTTTAACCGTCAGACTTTTTCCGCCCCCAAAGTGGAATCTTCTCTTTTGCTTCAATTTTGAGTTCCGCTTTTTTTCCCTCTTCCATTTTCCCTTCATGGCTGGTTCTACTCCTTTTAGACTGAAATCAAGTTCTGCTCTTTCTTGAATTCTGTTACGGCAATTTTAAATGGATAATTATTTATCGGTTGAAGGGGAGAAAAATTTGATAATTTATCCAAAATAAGTGCTTTATTATAAGCCGGACACGCTTAAAAGGTGGGGGGCCTGCGGAAAAAAACACTCCCGCGAAGGGGAAAAAGGACCGATTTTCGTCGATATAAAATGGAATTCTGCTTGGCTTCAAAGCTGTTCTATGCAGGATGCTGAATTTTAAGAAAAACAAAAAAATCAGAAAAACCTCCGCGAGAAATCGCGGAGGTCACATTGAAATTCTTTATTCAATTAAAAACCGGCTCAAGACCCCGGAAAGCCCGGGCGGAATGCTCGCGGTCAGCATAAAGCCGTTTTCGGTGTATTCCTCGCTTTCCACGTTGCCGCTCTTTCGGATTTCGGCTTCCAGGCCGGATTCGGTGAAGGGAAGCAGCAGCCGGACCCTTAAAGACGGTTTCGGGAGCTTCTCCTCCATTGTGGCGAGGAGCTGATCCAACCCCTCGCCCGTCCGTGCGCTGACGCGCACCGCCTGACCGATCATCGGGATATCTCCGATGTCCGGGATCAGGTCGCATTTGTTCAGGACCGGGATGATGGGGCGATCCCCGCAGCCGAGTTCCGCGAGAAGCTTTCTTGTCACTTCCAGGTGGGCGGGAGCCTCCGGACTGGAGGCATCGCAGACGTTCAGGATGATGTCCGCTTCCACAGCCTGCTCCAGCGTGGAGCGAAACGCCTGCACCAGGTGATGGGGCAGGCGGCGGACAAAGCCGACGGTGTCGATCAGCATCACCGTTTCGCCGCCCGGCAGCCGTAAGGTGCGTGCCGTGGGGTCGAGCGTGCAGAACAGCATGTCTTCCGCCGGTACCCCCGCGCCGGTCAGCGCGTTCATCAGCGTCGATTTTCCCGCGTTTGTGTAGCCGACCAGCGCCGCGGTGACAAAGCCATCCTTTTTTCTTCGCCGGCTGATCTGTCTGCGGTGCAGTTCCACGTCGTGAATCTGCCGCGTCAGGGAATCGATCCGGCGGCGGATGTGCCGGCGGTCGGTTTCCAGCTGGCTTTCTCCGGGGCCCCGCGTTCCGATTCCGCCTCCCAGGCGGGAAAGCTCACTGCCGTGCCCCCCGAGGCGCGGCAGCAGATATTTCAACTGGGCGAGTTCCACCTGAAGCTTGCCTTCCCGGCTTTTTGCCCGCGCCGCGAAGATGTCCAGAATCAGCATGGTCCGGTCGATCACGCGCACTCCGCTCAGCCGCTCGGTGTTGCGGATCTGGGTGGGGGACAGCTCGCGGTCAAAGATGATAAGGTTCAGTTCGTATTTTTGTACAAAATCGGCGATCTGGCTCATCATTCCGCTTCCCACGCAGGTGGCGGCGTCCGGCGACGGCCTTTTCTGCGTCATCGCGCCGAATGGCTGCGCGCCCGCGCTGCGGGTCAATTCGTACAGCTCCGCCAGAGAGGACTGCGCGTCGTATTCCCCCGTGTCCACTTCAACCAAAAGGGCGCGTTCCTGTTTCTCCTTGTTTTCGTGCATTTTCGATCAGCCGCTCCTTTTCTGCGGTTTCTTCGTCCGTTTCCCTTGTCTTTTCTTCTGTGTCTTTATCAAAATACCGCAGTTTTGGGGAAATTGCAACCAATTTCTGTCGAAGCGGACGCTTCCCCGGGAATACGGTTATTGTTTCACGAAACGCCGGTGAAATCCGATTCGGCCGTCAAATGCGCGGGAAAAAATATTTCCAGCTTTTTTTGTGCCTCCGCTTCCCCGCAGGCTGGCAAAGAGAGAAAATGCGCGATGATTTTTGAATCCGCCGGGTCTTCCTCCAGACGGACCGAAAGGCCGAACGCGGAAAGCGCGGCTTCCAGACCTTCCTTCGTGCAGGTTCCGGGGAACACCGCGCAAAGCTTGAGCAGCGCCCCGCGCCGCGCCTCCGCGTCTCCGGAGGGCGGCAGCGCGAACGCGCGCTCCTTTTCCCGAAGTCCGTAATCGGAGGCCGTCGCGGCGTAGCTTTCGGCCTGCAGACTCAGAAGCTCCGCACACAGCGGGTTCAGCCCTTCGGCGTAGGCAGCGAGTTCAAAATCCACCGTCGTCGTCCCGTCCAGCCGGTAAAGCCCGGTTGGGGCGAGCTGGTTTTTCATCGATTCCAGAGTATCCAAAAAGCTATCCCCCCTGCGTCACGGTCACCGTTATGGTCCCGCAGACGGCCATCTGATTCTGTGAAACGGATGCCGTACCCACGCTGAGCGTGCAGTTGCGGATCATGCCGGTGGAAAACAGCGCGGCGTTCAGCGCGGCGGGGACGACCGGCTCCGAAACGCCGAGGCCGTCAAAATAATTTCGGACCGCCGTTTCGCACGCCGCGCTTACTTCGGAGGAGTCCAGCCCGGCTGCCGCGGTCACCGAGGCCGTCACATTGACCGGAAGCATTTGCGCCGCCGCCACGGTCACCTGCGTGCAGATTTCCCTCGCGGCGTTCAGGTCCCCCGAAATTTTGGCGACGACGGCGTCCGACGGGGCGCATCCCCTGCCGCCCAGATACAGCGCGACCGTCCCGGCGCCGTTTGCGCGCGGCACGACGCTGGCGGAATCGACCCCGTCGCAGGAGAGCGCGTAATCCCGGTAGTACGCCGCGTTCGCTCCGTTGGAAGCGGAGGCGCTGCTTTGCAGCAGGCGGGACCGCAGCGCGCTGTCACTCTCCTCATCCTCTCCGCCCGCAAAGGCGGAGGCATTGTTCACGGCCTGGATGCCGGTGGGGATCGTGACGGCGACCGTAATGCTTCCGGCCTCGGCGTTTCCCGCGCTGCCGCCTTCCTCCGCCTGGGCGGGCACGTCCACGCTCAGCGTGTTCGCTTTCAGGACGGCGGCCCCGGTCGTCACATACCGCACCGGGTTTGCCCCTGCTGTGGAGCAGACTGTTCCGGCCGCGACCGGCACGTCGAACCAGATCGCCGAGTCGCGGGAAAAGGTCAGGATGCCGTGCGCCTGCACCGGGTTTTTGCGCGAAAGCCCGCGCTCCTGCGCGCGGTATTCCAGCTCCTGCCCGTTCGCGGTCTGCGCGAAGGACTGGCGCTTGAGCCAATCGACCGCGGTCCCGATCGAGTAGATCTCTCCCGCCAATAACCGGATTCGGATTCCGATATCCGACGCGTCGTCGGGAGAGTACCCGGCGAGGTCCGTGAATTTTTTCTTCATGCGGGACAGAATCGCATCGTAGCTGTCCGTCAGAGCTTCACCTCCACATCGCGGCTGTCGCCGCCGTAAATCAGCGTGATTTTAACCTTGGAAGGGTCGTCCTCCGGAAAGGACGCCTCCGCCACGGCGAGCTGCGGCAGCCCCCGCAGCGCTTCCTGTGCCATGGAAAGAGCTTTTTCCTCCCGCAGCGGCGTGTCGGCCGTCAGCGTATGCAGACGGCTGCCGAGCGCGGGGTTGCAGGCAAACGACCCGAGCGGCACGGACAGCCGGATCCCGGCGCGCTGGAACAGCTCCTCCGCCCCGGTGACCGTTTTGGGCCTTCCGCTTTCGTCCGCGGCGAAATCGCCGCCGGAAAGTTCAAGATCCATCTTCCGCCTCCTTCTGAAAGACCTGCCCGTTGATGACAATGTCTCCGTTGTTCTTTAAATACAACTCCGCGCCGCCGGAGGAATACAGCAGCAGTTCCCCCGGCTTTAAGTCCCGGCCGGCAGCCATCGTCCCGATGCAGGCGTCCCCCGCGCTGGTCGAGACAATCACGGCCTGAGCCGCGTTCGGCGGCTGATAGGCGATTCCCCACGGCCCGGCGAACGGCAGACCGCGGTATTCATTCACGCCCTGGGCCGCGGCGCTTCCGGTCATTTTCGCCAGTTCGGCGGAGGGCTTCGCCGACTGCGCGGCGATGATTTTCTGCGAGATCCACATGGTCATTCCCTCCTCAGGGTAATTCTGGTGTGTTCTCCCTCCGCGTCGAGCAGGTAGCGAAGGGCAGAAACGCACAGGCTTTTTTCAAAACCGGACGGGGGTTCGGTGATCCGCGCCGGAGAAAGCAGCGGCGCGGAAACGGCGCCGGGGCAGTCCAGAACGCAGGTGAACGCGCTTTGCCCCGCCTTTTTCAACACGGCGGAGACGTCCGTTCCTGCGCTCAGGAAACGTCTGCGCGCTACGCTGAGCGCCGCCGCGTCATCGCTCCTTGCGGACAGCGTATAGGTTCCGCCGTCCGGGTCCATCATATACAGCTCCGAATACAGTTCGCAGTACCGGCCTCGTGCCAGCCCGGAGCTGAACCGGATTCCGCTTTTTCCGAAAACAAATTCATACTCCGGGGCGGAGCCGGAGGCGTCGAATATTCCGTTTGCGATTCTCGGCTCCGTTTTTAAAAAGCGGGAGCAGAAAGCCGCGGCCGCGGCCCATTCGCTCATTCCTTTGGTCACGGCCAGCGTTCCCGTAAAGGACTTTTCGTCCCCCAGGAATCGGGTGAAGCCGTAGGGGCGGATATGCCGGTCAAAAACGGTCGCGAGCGACGGATTGACATAATTCTGCGGCAACGCCTCGTTATCCAGCAGCAGCGCCGCGCGGCTGCGGCCGGACAGGGAGAGAGTGCCGCCCGTCAGATCCTCTTCCTGTTCGTCGACGATCCCGTCGAAGAAGATATTCCCCGTCTCGTCGTAAACCGTCAGCCCGGTCATTTGACCGCCGCCGGCAGGCAGCGGAAAGGTCCCCTCAAAACCGTCGGCCGGCGCGTCCGCGTCCCGGTCCAGCCGGATGCGGACAGGCGAGGGGAGAGTGATTTCTCCCGCGGGTCCGGTTGCAAGATAGATCACGGCACGATCACCGCCGTTCCCTCCCCGGGAGCGTTCGGCCACTGAATGTCCGGGTTGCACGCCTGAAGGGCATCCACGCTGATTCCGAAGGAAGCCGCGATGGAGAACAGGGTGTCCCCCGCTTTGCAGAGGTAGGTCTTCGGGTCGCTGACGACCGATTCCGACTCCGGGGCCGAGCCGTCCTCCCAGAATTCAAATTCGTAGCCGATGCGGTCCGGGCGCGGGTCCCCCTTCCGCGTCAGCGAGGAGAACACCGCCGAGAACGGCGCCATGCCCGGCAGAAGAAGCTGTCCCACGCCCTCTTCGGCGAAAACGGCGGAAAGCTTCTGAAATTCCTCCGCGCACCCGGAACCGGAGAAAGCGCCGCTTCCCCTGACGGTGCGGCTTCCCATCCCCAGATCCTGCAGCACATTCCCGGCGCGGGGAATCGGATATTTGCCGATGTTTTTCGCGCGAGCCACCGTCACGGTCTCCGGGTTGCGCGGCCAGATATAGTCCTTATAGCTCATCGGTGTCAGCCGCATTTTCACCCTCCTCCAGACTCAGATTTCGCGGAAACCTCAGACAGTCGCGCTCGATGGCCCTTGAAATTTCTTCCGCCGCGTTTTCCGTCACGATACCGCCTCCTCTGTTTTTTCTGCCGCCAGAATCAGAAGAGAGCGATGCGGCGGAAGAAGCCGTCCTCCTTTTTCCGTTTCGTCCTTCACCCGGCAGCCGGAATAGGCTTCCGTGCGCGCGGTCCCCCTGATCTCCACCAGAAATTCCCCCAGGCTTGAAAAAGAAATCCCGTTCTCCGGCAAAACATCGTACAGCGTCAGTTCATAGGAGGTTTCCCCTTCTCCGATCTCCGCCGGGCTTCCCTCGCCCCAGGAGCGGATTTCACATCCGTCCCTCAGAATTTTTGATTCGTAGCCCTTCGCGTGCGCCAGCGCGGTCCCGTCCGTGGAAAGCAGGACGATCTCCGTGTCCGCCGAGACGGGCAGCTCCTTCAGTACCGCCCATTCGTACAGCGCTTCTCCTCCCAGCACCGCGGTGCCCGACCGGCGCACGCTGTACGTCAGGCCGTCGGACACCAGGGTATCCCCGCTCGAAAGCCGGCAGCCCGCCGGCCCGGTGTAACGGTAGCAGAGCCCTGAATCTCCGCCGGTCAGGCTGCTGTCGGCACCGGACTGAATCTGAAGGGGACGGATGACCGCCTTGACCTGCGTCCCGTTCAGACTTGCCGTGGAACCGTACTTTTTCAGCATGGTTTCCACAGCCGAGTGCCTGCTCACGGCCGGATCCTTCCAAACAGAAAACATCCCGTGTCCGTAAGATAAGGGGCGGCTGCGGCCGCCGCCCCTTCCCATAGTCTCCGTGCGGATTCGGTGTTCCCGGTCCCCGAGGTCACCTTGACGTCCCCCGCGGAGAAAGACTCCACCCCGGTTCCCGCGTATGCCAGAATATACCGGTAAAACGCGAGAGCCGCGGCTGCCGCGGTGAGAACGTCGCGGCTTTCCTCTCCGCAGGATGCGCGCTCGCCGGCCCTGATTTCGGAAGCGGCGTCGGAACACAGCGCCTGATACGCGCCGGTGTCCTCTCTGCCGCACAGCATGGAGAACCGGGCAAACACATCCTCAGTGCGAATTTCAATCACAGTCAGGCTCCATAGGTCAGAATGCGGACCGCGCCGTCAAACAGCCTGGCGAAACCGGCCGTCACGCTGATGGCGGTACGTTCAAGCTGACGGTCGATCAGCCGGTCGGAATCGGTTGTCACGCCGCCCGCCTGCACCATTTCGAGCGCGCAGGTTTTGTCAAGGCCAATGACTTTACCGGATTCCATCTGCGGCGCGTGCAGCAGCTTTGCCCCCAGAGGGCTGATCAGTTTGCCGGTGCCCTGGAAGTTCAGCCCCGCGACCGCGTCCTTGAATTCGGATATGGACAGCAGGTCCTTTGTCGCGGCGGTCGACACGAGCAGCGTGTTCAGAGTATAGGGGGAAAGGCTGCTCCACAGGTTCACCAAGTCCCCGTAATCCGGAGCCGCGCCAGAGGCGGCTACCGTACCGGCGGGTTCGTTTCCGTCGTCGCCGTTGAGCAAAACGCCGATCGCGTCGGAAAGCTGGCTGCGCGCGATGGCCGACCCGATCTGCCGCAGCGTCACGGTGAACAGGTCCAGACGCTGGAAGCGCAGCGCCTCGTAACTCGCCGTCAACATCCTGCCGCGCTTGTTCAGGCGCACGAGCTGGCTTTTGATTTTGATATTGGTCTGCGGCAGCTGTGCGCCTTCCGCGACGGGCTTCAGGCTTTTGTCGTCCTCGGAGGGGTCCGACTCGATCGTCCGGTAATCCATCGAGTCGATCTGCGTCGTGGCCGCGACCAGTTCGGGCAGCAGGTTTGCCTGCTCCATGCCCTGACTCACCGCGCGGGAGATATATTCGGGGAACAGCGCGGAGGAGTCACCGGTCTGAAAGAACTTTTCGATTTTATCGGAGGCGGGGCCGCCCACCCTGATATCGAAGCGCTTGAGCTGGCGCTGGTAGGCGTCCAGACCCTCCAGCGGGGTGCCCGCGTAGTCGGCGGAGGGGTCCAGACCCTCCAGAGTCTGTGTAAAGGATTTTCCCGGTACGCCGTACATGCCTTTTTCCAGACGGATGGATTCGTATTTCACTTCACATTCCTCCTTTTAAAGAATAATGCCGCAGGTTTGGGCGGCTTCGTCCACGTCGGTGACGAGCAGGTTTCTTCCGCCGGTTTCCGCTGTCTTGATTTTGCCGCCCGCCGCGGCGCACAGGTTCTGGTACCCGACCGCCGGAGCCGTCCCGTCATAGGGCAGGCAGGCGTAGCCGGCGAGCTGAACCGCCGCGAAGCCGCAGCGTTCGTTTGCCGCCACGCCGCAGAATACGTCCCCATCCGCGCACGGGCCGGCGGTTCCGTTTGCCGTCAGTTTGACCGGAACGCCGGCCGTAAGGCCGTCTTCCGCTTCAAAGGTCACCATGGATTCCCGGAATCCGTTTAAAGACACGTTCATTTTTGTATCCTCCTTTATATTTTAAAAGCCGAGTTGCCGTCTGCCGGAATCTGTCTTTCCGCCCCGGCCAGTTGGGGCGTCAGCGGCACCAGACGCTCCGCGTCCCGGCGGAATGCCGCCGCAAAGCATTTCAGGTCGTCAAGGTCCATTCCGTCCGCCGCGCGCCGGAGGGCGCCGGTCGGAATTCCGGGCTTGGACAGCGCCGCGCTGCGCACAAAATCCTTCGTCAGCTCCTCCCGGTAAACGCGCCCGCAGGCGGCTTCCCGTTCCAGAACCGCGATTTTTTCCGTCAGCGCCTCTGCTTCTTCCCGCGTCAGCGAGACGGGCCCGCCGCGGCGCAGGGCCTTAAAAAGATCCTCCGATCCGGTCCCGGCCGCGTCGGAATAACTCTTGACGACGCCCGCTTCCCGCTGGGCGGGCACGGCGACGAACGACCATTCGTAGGCGTCGGTCGGGTCGTCCAGTATCGTGCAGCAGAGGGAGCCGCCGTAAGAGCGCCCGCGCTCGTGTTCACAGGAACCGGTTTTCAGGTCGGCGCCGCAGATGCTGCATGTCGCGCTTCGGACGGCGCACCCGACGCTGACCTCCTTTTTGATGCCGCTTTCAAGCCCGGCGATCAGGTCCGCGTTTTTTTCCGTGCGGGGCAGGTAAGCGCTTGCCTTCAGGTAAGTATAGGGCTCGCCCGCCGAGGTCCTGCGCGAGGGGTCGTTCTCCACGAGGCAGTCGAAGATACGCGCCGCCTGGTCCTCTGCCTTGCCGCTGTGGTTAAAGATTCCCGTCTTGCCTACGAACAGCCGAGAGAGCTTTTCAAGCGCGGGAATGGAAAAGCGCTCGCCGTCCCGGTCGATCTCGTTGTCGCACAGAACGATTGGAAAGATGTAGAGCTCATCCGCCGAGAAATCCCGGCGTGTAAAGCGATTGACCTTTTCAAGCGCGTCCGCGTCCGGAACCGATTTGTTTCCGGGCGTTTCCGAATTTTGCGCATAAGATTTTGTCAGAATACGAATTCCTCCTTTTCATAAAATAGAGTGAGTTTTAATAACCTGTCGTTGTTGAGATTTAACCCTTCAATTATTGTTGTTTTCTTTTTCGCCCTCAAGCCTTGACGACGAGGGCTGGATGGGATTTTTGCCGCTTTTGGTCGTGCTTTTTCAAATTCCGTTAAAGAAAGGCGTTCCTGTCGGGAGTGTCCCAAGACAGTCCCGTCAAACACAGAGAAGGCTTTGCGATGTTCTAAATGACGGGCCGTTCCGGCCGGATGGTCCGCTCAAGCTGGGCGGCGCGGGCGTTCTGATAGCGCGCCGCGGCGAGCTCGGTTGTGTCCTGGAGCGTGATGTCGTCCCACTCGACGGAAAATTTCGGCGGAAACCCGTTCAGCCGCAGCCACATGCTGCAGATTCTGTAAATAACGGGATTCAGAAGCCGCCGGTACGATTCCAGCTCGCTTGTCAGGATATCCGCCTGCTGGCTGGACATCCTTTCTGTGGAAGACCACGTCAGGCCGAGCAGGAACGGCGGAATCCCGAGCTTGGCGATAATCTGCTCCAGAATCTGCCGAACCGGGACCTCGCTGTCCGGAATCTTCACATCCGAGCCGATCGCCCGGATACTCACGTCGCCGACCGCGATAAAGTCGCTCACACTGTCTCCGCGCATCGCCCGCCCCCATTCCGTGGCGATCTGCTCCGCCCGCTCCCTGGCGAACGCCTGGTCCGCCGCGTCGGAATCCGGCTTGTAGGTCACCGCGAAGCGGACTGCGCCCAGACGTTCCCAGTTCACCCCGACGGTGTGGAAAATCTGGACCAGGATCCGGCTGACGAACGGCAGCCCCCGCAGAAGAGAGACCCCCTGCGCGCTGCCCGGCGGGGGGTTCAGCGCGGAGCAGAAAACCAGTTCCGGAAATTTCACCGGCACGCCGACTCCGTTTTCCCGTCGGCGCACCTCTACGGCGAGCGGCGACGCGGCGCGTAGCTCCACGTCGTCCAGAGAAGCGTTGTACAAAGCGCGCAGTTCCCCACCCTGCACCACCATCTCCCCGACCGCGTTCCCGTAGGTCAGAAGCTGGTCGAGATAAGTGGACAGAAAGCTCGAAATCCCCTGCCGGGCCCCGCCGGCCTGCACGGATTCAAGAAACCGGTTCAGTTCGCGCTGCGCTGTGCCGTCCGGGCAGAGGACCGTAAAATTGCCGACCAGGCGGAGGATCTTTTCAATCGCCGCGTCGATGATCGGCACCGCCTCGCGCAGCGCGTCGTACAGGCGGCGCTCCCCGGCGCACAGAGGCACATAGCTGGTCAGATCCGAGAACGGAGCGTTCCGCTCCGCCGTTTGGACCGCGCGAACCGCCGCGCCGTTTTTCTTATGGGAAAACAGCATGTTTTCCCTCCTTTTCTCTCGGTGCCGCGACGGCGAAAAATCCGTTGTCCGCGCGTGGAAGAGACGTGACAAAATAGCGTATGTCGTCCATCGCGTGGTCGTTTTCCTTCACCGGCACGTCCCCGTTTTTTCTTTCATCCCAGCGGTACAGCCCGAATTCCCGCTCCGCGTCCGCGCAGCAGCGGCAAACCCTGATTTTTCCCTGCTTGAGCGCGGCGGCGGTCCTGCGGATGCCGTCCAGCACGGCGTTGTCCGCCTTCCGCGCGCGGTATTTCCCGTGCCGTCGGATGACCTCCAGAAAGCTCGCGGCGGAAGGGTCGACTACCACGCGTTCGATGGTTCGGTTTCCGCAAAGCCGTTCCAGAGCGGCGTAATGCTCTTCGTCGGTGCGCTGCTCTCCGGTTTTTCGGGAGTCGTAATAGGACTCTTCGATGCGGTACCAGACGCCGTCCCGCAGCCCCCAAAGTCCCATGGAACAGGGGTTCGAGGTTCCGTAATCGCACGAGACGGCATAGCGCGAAAAGCCGCCGTCCGGCACGCCGTAGAACATGTTTTGCGTCATAAAGGGATAGATCAGCCCCTCTGCCGCAACCCATTTTCCAAGGACAAACCGCTCGTAAAAGGTGCCGGTGTAAAGAGACCGGTACCGCGAAAGAATTTTTCGGCTGAGGGACGGGTTGTCCTCCATTGTGAAATGCAGGCGCAGCGCGTTTTTTTCTTCCGCCTTTAAAATCCATTCCCTGTAGAACCAGTGCCGGGGGCTTTCCGGGTTGCAGCTGAACCAGAATTTGGAACCATCCACCGAGCAGCGCGCCAGCGCCTGCTCCACAAATGAACGGGGCATCAGCGCGACTTCGTCGAACAGCACGCCCGCGAGCGTCACCCCCTGAATCAGCGCCGCCGAGCCCTCGTCTTTTCCGCCGAACAGGTAGAACCGGTTTCTGCTTTTCCCAAAGGAAATGTCGATTCGATTTTCTCCCGCGTGGAGGACGCAGGAGAACCCGGCTTCCGTCAGCGCCGGCAGCAGGGTCGTCACCAGGTTCCTCCGCAGCGAGCGGATGGTCTTTCCGCAGAGCGCGAACGACCGCCCGTCGAACCGGGCGGATGCCCACAGCACGAACGAAAGGCCCAGGCAAAGCGTTTTTCCGCTGCGCACCGCGCCGTCGCAGATCACCGCGTCCCGCCCGGCGTGCGGCGATCCCGGGCACCACCAGCAGAGCGCTTCCCGCTGGCGCGTGGAAAAGGAGTTAAATTCCATCCTTTTTTTCCTCCCGCGTCTCCTGCGCGCATTTCTGCAGCGCGCGGTACAGTGGGGAATCCCCCGCGCCCTTTTCGCTCAGGCTGCGCAGACAGTCCAGCGCCCGGATTCGGTCGTAAAACTTGATTTCCAGACCGCCGTCCTTCAGGCGCCGGATCTCCGCGATGTTGCTGAAATCCATGGACTCCAGCTCCTGCGGGTCCGGCTCTTCTCCAAACAGCAGACGCACCGCGTCGTTGACGCTGCCGAACGCGAGCTTTTCGTACCCGCTTTTCAGGCTCGCGTGTTTTTTCCCGTTCCGAGTCAAAGATCAGGCCTCCTTTCATTCCACCGCCGCATCTCCTCCGACTTTTCGCTGAAAAGGCCAAATCGAAAAAAATTTCTTGACTTTTTCAATTACAGATGATACTGTGTATATATGATATATACAGTTAAAATACGCGGGCGGTGATGCGCACTGGACATCGTAATCAGCAATTCCGATGCAAGGCCAATCTATGAGCAGATCACCGCGCAGGTCAAAAACCAGATTCTTTCGGGCTCGCTGCGCCCGGGGGATCCTTTGCCGTCCATGCGGCTGCTCGCGCGCCGGCTTCACGTCAGCGTCATCACAACGCGCCGGGCCTATTCCGACCTAGAGGCGGAAGGATTTGTCGAGACGGTCGCGGGAAAGGGCTGTTTCATTGCTCCGAGGGACGTCGAATCCATCCGCGCCGAACAATGCCGCCGGGTGGAAGAATTGCTTCGCCGGGCGGTGGAGCAGGCGAGGCAGAGCGGAATTTCGGCGGAAGAACTGCGCGGGATTTTGGACCGCCTGTACGGCGGAGAAGATTAAAAGGAGATTTTTTATGGAACCGTTGCTGGAACTGAAGGGCGTGTGCAAAAGCTATCCATCGTTTTCGCTTCAGAATGTCGGTTTTACCGTTCCGGAAGGCAGCATTATGGGTCTGATCGGGGAAAACGGCGCGGGCAAAACCACGACCATCCTCCTGATTTTAAACGAGATTCGGCGCGGGGGCGGAACCATCCGGATTTTCGGGAAGGATAATATCGAGGACGAAACCGCCGTCAAGGAGCAGATCGGCGTCGTGCTGGACGAAAACTGCTTTTCCGGGGAATTCCGCGCCAGGGATGTCAATCTGATTCTGAGCAGAATATTCAGAACCTGGGACCGCGATCTGTTTTACCGGTATTTATCCGACTTTTCGCTTCCGGACGACAAAAAGATCAAGGATTATTCCCGAGGAATGCGGATGAAGCTGAATATTGCGGCGGCGCTCGCGCACCGGCCCCGCCTTCTGATTCTGGACGAGGCGACCAGCGGGCTGGACCCGGTCATGCGGAGCGACATTCTCGACCTTCTGCTCGACTTCATTCAGGATGAACGCTGCGGAGTCTTGTTTTCGTCCCATATCACCTCCGATCTGGAGCGTGTGGCGGATTCCATCACCTTTCTTCATGAAGGGAAAATTGTATTCAGCCGCGCGAAGGATGAGTTGGAAGAGCATATGGGTCTCCTGAAATGCGGCGCCTCCCAGTTTGAGCGGCTGGACCCGGCCGATTTTCTGCGCGTGCGCCGGGGAGCTTTTCAATGCGAGGCGCTGGTGGCCGACCGGGCCGCCGCCGGGAAAAAATACCCGGACCTTTTGATCGAGGCCGCGCCGCTCGATGAGATTATGCTTTTATATGCGAAGGGGGAAACGGCATGACCGGACTGATTCTGAAAGACCTGCTGTACTTGAAACAAACGGCGAAAGTGCTGATTTCCCTTCTCGTCTTTTATCTGGCTCTTTTTACCGCGACCGGATCGAAGGACTCCGCGTCCGGCATTCTTTCCGGCGTGGTTATCATGCTCACCATCATCCTGTCCTCCAACGCATTTGCTTACGACGAGGCCGCCAAGTGGAGGGTTTACGAGCTCAGCCTCCCCGTCGCGAAAAGCCGCATTGTTCTGGCGCGCTATCTGATCACGCTGATTTTTTCCACGGCTCTGGCTTTGCTTTCCCTGTTTTTGGAGCTGATTGTTTTCCGCGGCGTCACCATGGAAACCGCCGCCGCGCTGTTGGCCCCGTGGAGCCTGTCCCTGCTGTTCTGCGCCATCCTGTTTCCGGCGATGTACAAGTACGGCACTCAGAAGGCGCGCCTGCTCTTAATGGCGATCGTTCTTCTGCCGGTTCTGGGCCTGATGCTGCTTTCGAAGGCGAACCTGCCCGTGCCGAGTGAATCCGTTCTGCTGCTCGGAATCCGCCTGATTCCGTTTCTGTCTGTCGCGGCGTATTTTATTTCTTACTGGATTTCCTGCCGCGTCTTCGCCCGAAAAAAGGAGGGCTAAGGCATTCCTGGCTTTCCGGCAGAACATGCCGAAAATCGCGCGGATCAAGATTTTCCCACGGCGGGATCAAGCCGCGCCGGCTGCAAAGGAGGAAACGACGTGACCGGACTCATTCTGAAAGACCTGCTGTACCTGAAACGGACCGGCAGAGTGCTGATCGCCGTGACCGCGTTCTATCTGATCGTGTTCCTGGCCACAAGTTCGGGAAATGCGGCCTCCGCCATCCTGTCCGGCTTCATCGTGATGTTGCCGGTCATCCTCTCCGTCAACGTGTTCGCCTGCGACGAGTTTGCCAGATGGCGGCGGTACGAAGGGAGCCTCCCCGTCTCCGGGAGCCGGGTCGTCCTCGCGCGCTACCTGTTTGCGCTGATCTTTTCCACCAGCCTCACGCTGCTGTCGTTTGCGCTGGAGCTGTTCGTCGGCCTCACGCAGAAAGCCGCCCTGGCTTTTCTGGTTTCGTGGGGCGCTGCTCTGCTGTTCTACGCCGTCCTGTTTCCGATCTTTTATCGGTTTGGAACGCAGAAGGCCCGGCTGGTTCTGATCGGCGTCGTTCTGCTGCCGACCTTCGGCGTCGCCCTGCTCAGGCAGATGAACCTGCCCTTGCCGGGCGGGGCCGATCCGGAGCGTTGGCTGCCCCTGCTCCCGCTGCTCGCCGCCGCCCTGTTCCTGCTCTCCTTCCGGTTTTCCTGCCGCGTCTTTGCCCGAAGGGAAGACTGAACGGAAGCATCCCGGCTGCCGCCCGATTGCTATTTTATTAGACGTCACATCGTCTTGAACATAATATTTTCTGATTTTAAAGACTATTATTTCCAACGAAATAAGACAACAATTGCATAATCCGTCAAGCGGTGATAGAATAATAAAGATATCATATTTTAGATAACAGAGGAGAAAACAATGGCGGATTATGTGATTGTTACGGACTCTTCCTGCGATTTGCCGGACAAGCTCGCCAAGGAGCTTGAAGTGGTCGTCCTGCCCCTTTCCTTTCATATGGACGGAAAGGACTACCGCAATTACCTGGATGAGCGTGAAATGCCGATTTGTGAATTTTATTCACGCATCCGCGCCGGCGGGATGTGCACCACTTCCGCCGTGAATGTCGATGCCTATAAAAGCGCGATGGAGCCCCTGCTTCAGCAGGGGAAGGACATTCTGGATATCGCGTTTTCCTCCGGCCTTTCCGCGACGTATGGGTCCGCGAAGATCGCCTGCGAGGAGCTCGCCGAAAAATATCCGGACCGAAAGGTTTTCGCCGTGGACACCCTCGCCGCTTCGCTTGGCCAAGGTCTGCTGATCTCCCTCGCCGTGGAGCAGAAGCGCGCGGGCAAAAGCGTCGGGGAACTTCGGGACTGGGTGGAGCAGAACAAGCTGCATATCTGCCACTGGTTTACCGTGGATGACCTGAATCATCTCAAACGGGGCGGGCGCATCTCCGGCGCGACGGCGCTGTTGGGAACCGTGCTGAGCATCAAGCCGGTCATGCACGTTGACGACGAGGGCCACCTGATCCCGATGGGGAAAGTCCGCGGCCGCCGCGCCTCGCTGGACGCGCTTGCCGACCACATGGAGGAAACCGCGGTCGATCCTGCCTCCCAGACGGTTTTTATCAGCCACGGCGACTGCCGCGAGGACGCGGATTACCTCGCGGGGGAAATCAAGCGGCGCATGGGAGTCAAAAATTTTGTAATAGGAAACTGCGGCCCCGTCATCGGGGCGCATTCCGGCCCCGGAACCATGGCGCTCTTTTTCTTCGGCACCAGGCGCTGACCTCTCCCCCCTCTGCGGCGGTCTTTGGCCGTGCCTTTCCAAAGCCGTTTTTTCCCCGGAAGCGCAGCGCGCGCTTCCGGGGAATTTTTGTAATACGAAAACTCCCGGCTGTGCCGGGAGTTCCCAAAAAGCTTTAGCGGTGATAATAGTAAAAAACCTCCTTTTGATATAATAAAAGCTGCGGTCTGCCAACTGCAACAAAACATATCAAAAGGAGGCACATTCGACATGAAGACGAATGACATAGATAGTTTAAACCATACGAGCTGGAATTGCAAATACCACATAGTGTTTGCACCCAAGTATCGTAGAAAAGTAGCGTACGGAAATATGCGGGCTGAGATAGGAAAAATACTGCGGGAGTTATGTAACTGGAAACAGGTGGAAATCATGGAAGCAGAGGTGTGTCCGGATCATATACACATGTTGGTAAAAATACCACCGAAGATGAGCGTTTCCGGATTCGTAGGATTTATCAAAGGAAAGAGCACTTTGCTGATATTTGAGCGGCACGCGAATTTGAAGTACAAATATGGGAACCGGACATTTTGGTGTAGAGGCTATTTTGTAGATACGGCAGGGAAAAATGACAAAGCAATAGCTGAGTACATTAAAAAATCAATTGGAAGAAGATCAGGTTGAAGACCAGATGACGCTTAAGGAGTATGCAGACCCGTTTACGGGTAGCAAGTAACAAACTTTTGCAATTGGCAGACCGTACCAGCGCCTTGAGGCGCAGCCAGTAATACAGGGCTTTGCCCGCATATGAAGAACCCCCGGCTTTGCCGGGGGGTAACTATTTGCCGTCTGAGAAGATTCCTCGGCGTAAAGCCGGAGACCGGGTGAAACTGTAAAATTCATCCCACATTTACCCTGTATTTTTATACAAATCGCAGAAGTGAATAAATATGCAAAAATCACTTGATTTCTTGTATAATCGGCGTATAATAAAACACAGGAACGAACAGACGATGACGAGAGAAAAGGTGGCTGTGCACAATGAAACATAAAATCAAAAAAGTGGTGCTCGCGTATTCTGGCGGGCTGGATACCTCGATTATTATCCCGTGGCTGAAGGAGAATTTCGACGGATGCGAAGTAATCGCCGTCGCGGCCGATGTGGGGCAGGGCGCGGAGCTTTCCGGCCTAGAGGAAAAGGCGAAAAAGACGGGAGCCTCCAAGCTGTATATCGCGGACTTAAAAAAGCAGCTGGTGGAGGATTACATCTGGCCGACGCTGAAAGCGGACGCGAAATATGAGGAAGAATATCTTCTGGGCACGTCGTTCGCCAGGCCGCTGATTGCCAAGCGCCTGGTGGAAATCGCCAAGGCCGAAGGCGCGGACGCCATCGCGCACGGCTGCACCGGCAAAGGCAACGACCAGGTCCGGTTTGAGCTTGCCATCAAGGTGTTTGCGCCGGACATGAAGATCATCGCGCCGTGGAGAATCTGGAACATCAAATCCCGCGACGAAGAGATCGACTACGCGGAAGCGCACGATATCCCGCTGAATATCACGAGAGCGACCAACTATTCCAAGGACAAAAACCTGTGGCACCTGTCCCATGAGGGCCTTGACCTGGAGGACCCGGCAAATGAGCCGCAGTACGACCGGATTCTGGAGCTCGGCGTTTCGCCGGAACAAGCTCCCGATCATCCGGCCTATGTGACGGTCACGTTTGAAAAGGGAGTTCCGGTCAAGGTGAACGGCGAAAAGCTGTGCGGCGTCGATCTGATCGCAAAGCTGAACAAGGTCGGCGGGGAAAACGGAATCGGCATCATCGACCTTCTGGAAAACCGCCTGGTCGGCATGAAGTCGCGGGGCGTGTATGAGACTCCCGGCGGCACCATCCTGTACCATGCGCACCGCAAGCTGGAGGAGCTGTGTCTCGATAAGGACACGTTCCATTTCAAGCAGATTGTCGGTCAGAAATTTTCCGAGCTGGTCTATGACGGAAAATGGTTCACCCCTCTGCGCGAGGCGCTCTCCGCCTTCGTGGATTCCACGCAGGAACAGGTGACGGGAGAAGTCAAGCTGAAGCTGTACAAGGGCAACATCATCGACGCGGGAGCAACTTCCCCGTATTCGCTGTATGACGAGGAGATCGCCACATTCAGCGAGGACCACGTCTACAATCAGGCG
This sequence comes from Caproicibacter sp. BJN0012, assembly GCF_035986805.1. Taxonomy (NCBI): domain Bacteria; kingdom Bacillati; phylum Bacillota; class Clostridia; order Eubacteriales; family Acutalibacteraceae; genus Caproicibacter; species Caproicibacter sp. BJN0012. The sequence goes on from NZ_CP142518.1 coordinate 276,368, forward strand.
GACGCGGAGGGCTTCATCAATTTGTTCGGCCTGCCGATCGCGGTTCAGGCGATGAAAAAGCAGCAGCGGTGACGCTGCACCCAATGGCCCGCTGTCTGGCTCAGAAAAATAAAATTAGCTGAGTTTGGCGGTACGGGGACGCTCCCGGAGCATCGCTCCGCCGAGCGGGCATATAAAAAATTTTCCGGCGCTTCCGGGGAGGGGCTGTTCCCCCTCCGGCTGCGCCGGACATGATTCTTACACCGGGGAGGCAAATCCATTGAAGCTTTGGGCGGGCCGGTTCCACAAGGAACTCGACGGCAAGGTCAACGATTTCAACTCCTCGATTTCTTTCGACAGCCGCATGGCCGAGGAGGATATCGAGGGGAGCATCGCGCACGCGGCGATGCTCGGCGAATGCGGCGTGATTGAACGGAGCGAAGCGGAAAAAATTCAGGCGGGCCTGAAGGGAATCCTCGCCGACCTGAAAAGCGGGGCGCTTTCGGTCGATCCGGCGGCGGAGGACATCCACACGTTTGTGGAAGGGGAGCTGACCGCCCGCCTCGGCGACACGGGCAGGCGGCTGCACACCGCGCGCAGCCGGAACGACCAGGTTGCGGTGGATCTGCGGCTCCACCTGAAAAAGCAGTGCGCCGGGCTGAAAAAGCAGATTGACGGCCTTGTTGCGGTCCTCTGCAAAAAGGCGCTGGAGCACAGCGGAGACGTGATGCCCGGTTACACCCACATGCAGCGCGCGCAGCCCGTCACGTTCGGGCATCATCTGCTCGCCTACGCGGAGATGTTCCTGCGCGACGCCGGCCGCCTTCAGGACGCGGCAAAGCGCATGGACTTCTGCCCGCTCGGCTCCTGTGCGCTGGCGGGAACCACTTACCCGATCGACCGGGAGCGCACCGCCTCTCTGCTCGGCTTTTCCGGTCCGACGCAGAACAGCCTGGACGGCGTTTCCGACCGGGATTTCTGCCTGGAGCTCGCCTCCTGCATCGCGATCGCGATGGTACACCTCTCCCGCTTTTCGGAGGAGATCGTTCTCTGGTGTTCGTGGGAATTCAAATTCATCGAACTGGACGACGCGTTTTCGACGGGGTCCAGCATCATGCCGCAGAAGAAGAACCCGGATATCGCGGAGCTGGTGCGCGGCAAGAGCGGACGCGCCATCGGCGATATGACCACGCTGTTCGCCATGATGAAGGGCCTGCCGCTTGCCTACAACAAAGATTTGCAGGAAGACAAGGAAGCGATTTTCGACGCGGTCGACACGCTTCGGATGTGCCTGACGGCGTTCACTCCGATGATCGAAACCATGAAGGTCCTTCCGCAGAATATGCGCGCCGCCGCCGCGAAGGGCTTCATCAATGCGACGGACTGCGCGGATTATCTGGTCGGCAGAGGGATGCCGTTCCGCACCGCGTACAAGATCACGGGGGAGCTGGTTGCCCTGTGCATCGAAAAGGGCCTGACGCTGGAAACGCTTCCGCTGGAGGAATACCAAAAGCAAAGCGGTTTATTTGAAGATTCGATTTACGGCGCGATTTCTTTGGAGCGCTGCGTGAACGGCCGAAAGGTCCTCGGCGGTCCCGCTCCTCAGAACGTGGAAGCGCAGGCGAACCGGATTTTGAAACTGCTGGAGGCGAACGGGGATGATTAAGGCGGGAATCGTCGGTGCAACCGGCTACGCGGGCGCGGAGCTGGCGCGGCTCCTCACGCAGCACCCGCAGGCAGAGCTTGCGGCGGCAAGCTCGGTCAGCTTTACGGGGAAGTGCCTCAGTGAAATCTATCCTGCGTATACCCGGCTCTGCGACATTGTCTGCGGCAATCAGGAAGAAGTCATTGAAAAAAGTGACGTTGTTTTCGCGGCCCTGCCGCACGGGCTTTCACAGGAGCTTGCGGCGGACTGTTTTGAAAAAGAAAAGGCGTTCATCGACCTCGGCGCGGACTTCCGGTTAAAAGACGAAGAGGGTTACAAAAAGTGGTATAAAGGGACATTCACACACCCGGAGCTGCACGAACAGGCGGTTTACGGATTGCCGGAGCTGTTCCGCGAGCAGATCAAAGGGAAAAAAATCATCGCGAATCCGGGCTGCTTCACCACAGCGGTCCCGCTCGCGCTGGCTCCGGCTCTCCTGGCCGGTTTCATCGAGCCGGACGGCATCGTCGCGGACTGTAAGAGCGGCGTGACCGGCGCGGGGCGCGGCCTCACGCAGAACACACATTTCGCGGAGCTGAACGAGGGTTTTTCGGCCTACAAGGTTGCAAATCACCGGCACAATCCGGAGATGGAACAAACCCTGCGCCTGATCTCCGGCAAAGACGTGGCGATCACGTTCGTGCCTCACCTTCTTCCCGTGAACCGCGGTATCCTCGCGACGTGCTACGCGCGCATCAGACCCGGCGTGACGGCGGAACAAATCCGCGCGGCATATGAGGCGCGGTATGCGCACGAATATTTTATCCGTCTGCTGCCCGATGGAAAGGTCGCGGATATCAAAAACGTCCGGTTGTCGAACTTCTGCGATATTTCTCTCCATTTTGACCCGCACGATTCCATGCTGATCGCAATTTCGGCGATCGACAATATGGTCAAGGGCGCGGCGGGGCAAGCGGTGCAGAACATGAACCTGCTCTTCGGTTTGGATGAGACAACGGGCCTCACGGCCCTTCCCCCCGCTTTTTAGGCGGGAAGACTCCTGAACGCAGAACGTGTGTCCCGGTTATTTCGCCAGACGCCGAATTAACATACTTAATGGTAGATACAATCATAGATTTATACAGATATTAATATATTCAGTCGGTTTCTGGGACGTCGGTGAGCCTTTCCGTGCGGTCAGGGATCGTACGGGAGGCAGTAAAAATGGCAGTACAGTTTGTGGAGGGCGGCGTCGCCGCCGCGCAGGGATTTACCGCAGGCGGAGTCCACTGCGGCATCCGGAAAAACACATTGAAACCGGACCTTGCGATGATTTTTTCTTCAGTTCCGTGTTCGGCCGCGGCGGTTTACACGCAGAACCTGGTCAAGGGCGCGCCGATCCTAGTGACAAAAGAACATCTGAAAGACGGGAAAGCCCGCGCGGTGATCGTCAACAGCGGCAACGCAAACACCTGCAACGCGGACGGCGTGGAAAAGGCGGAGCGGATGTGCAGAGCGGCGGCAAAGGCACTGTCCGTAGAGGACGGCGACGTGATCGTGGCCTCCACCGGAGTCATCGGCGTGCCGCTGCCGGTTGAGCCGATTGAAAGCGCCGTGCCGGAACTGGCGGCGTCTCTGTCGAAGGACGGCTCTCTCGATGCGGCGAAGGCGATCATGACGACCGACACCGTGGTCAAAAATCTGGCGGTTTCCTGCACTCTGGGCGGCAAAACCGTGAAGATCGGCGGCATTGCGAAGGGTTCCGGCATGATCCACCCGAACATGGGCACGATGCTCTGCTTCCTCACGACCGACGCGGCGGTTTCCGCTCCCGTGCTGGATGCGGCGCTGCGCGCGGCGGTGGACAAAAGCTTCAACATGGTCAGCATCGACGGGGACACCTCGACGAACGACACCTGCGCGGTCATGGCCTCCGGTCTTGCGGGGAATCAGGAACTGACGCAGGCCACCGGAAAAGACTATGAGACTTTTGCGGATGCCCTTTTGCAGCTCTGCACCACACTCGCGCGGATGCTGGCAAAGGACGGGGAAGGCGCTTCCCGGCTGCTGGTCTGCACCGTGACCGGCGCGAAAGACGAAGAGAACGCAAAAATCGCGGCGAAGGGCGTCATCCATTCCACCCTGTTCAAGGCGGCGATGTTCGGTTCGGATGCGAACTGGGGCCGCGTACTCTGCGCGCTCGGCTACTGCGGCGCACAGACGGATATCTCGAGGGTCGGGGTTTCGTTCTCCTCGAAGGCGGGCAGCATCGCAGTCTGCAAAAACGGCGCGGGAATCGAATTCAGCGAGGAGTCTGCGAAGAAAGTTCTCTCCGAGGACGAAGTAACTATTTTGGTGGAACTGGGAGACGGAGACGCGCAAGCCACGGCGTTCGGCTGCGACCTGACTTATGACTATGTGAAGATCAACGGGGACTACCGCACCTAAGCAGGCGCGTCTCCGCTGCCAACAGCCCGCCGCCCGGCGCGGGGGAGACCGTTCGCTTTGTTTGGCGGGACGGAGGTTAGAACCCCCCGAAAGCGAAAGTCAGGAACGCCGTAGGCGTGTCCCGGCTGGATGGTCGTCATTCATCGGATAATACCCCAAGTCTTAAAACGGAGGACAAAGCGACATGCAGATTTCAAATACGGACCGGGCGCAGGTGCTGGTGCAGGCCCTGCCCTACATCCAGACTCACGCCGGGCGTACCGTCGTTGTTAAATACGGCGGCAGCGCGATGGTGGACGAAACGCTGAAGGAAGCCGTCATGAGCGATATCGTGCTGATGCAGCTCGTGGGCATCCGCGTGGTCGTGGTCCACGGCGGCGGAAAGGAAATCAGCGCGATGCTGAAAAAGATCGGCAAGGAAAGCCGGTTTGTAAACGGCATGCGCTACACCGACCGCGAAACCGTCGATATTGTCCAGATGGTGCTGGCCGGCAAGGTGAACAAGGATCTGGTCCAGCTTCTGGAGCGGCACGGAGGGCGGTCCATCGGCCTGTGCGGGCTGGACGACGGAATGCTGACCGCAAAGAAGCTGGAGGAGGGGGAAGACCTCGGCTACGTCGGGGACATCACGAAGGTGGACCCCGCGGTGATCCGCAACGCGACGGAAAACGGCTATATTCCGGTGATTTCGACCGTCGCGGGCGGCGAAAACGGCGAGGTTTACAACATCAACGCGGATATCGCGGCGGCCCGCGTTGCGGCGGAGCTGAAAGCGGAAAAGCTGATCCTGATGACCGATGTGCGCGGGCTTCTCCGCGATCCGCATGACGACGGCACGCTGATTCCCGTCGTCAACGTCAGCGACGTGCCGAAACTGAAAAACGAGGGAATCATCGGCGGAGGAATGATCCCGAAAATCGACTGCTGCGTGGACGCCGTGCGCAGGGGAGTCGCGCGGGCCCATATCATCGACGGCCGGATTCCCCACTCGATTTTGATCGAGCTGTTCTCCGACGAGGGGATCGGGACCATGCTGTGCTGAAACGGAGGAAATTAATATGACCTTTGAAGAAATCGAACAGCAGGAACAGCGGAACATGATGCCTGTTTTTTCCCGTTTTCCGGTGGCGCTCGTCTCCGGAAAAGGCGCGACGGCAGTCGGTGTGGACGGGAAGGAATACGTCGATTTTACCGCCGGCATCGGCGTCAATTCGCTCGGTTACTGCGACCCGGAGTGGTCCGCGGCCGTCGCGGGGCAGGCTTCGGCCATCCAGCACCTGTCCAATCTTTATTACAGCCCCGTTCAGACGGCGGCGGCGGAAAAGCTGTGCGAACTCAGCGGCATGTCGAAAGTGTTTTTTGCGAATTCCGGCGCGGAGGCCAATGAATGCGCCGTCAAACTCGCACGCAAATACGGCCGGGATTTTCTCGGATCGAGCTGCACGGAGATCGTCACGCTGAAAAATTCATTTCATGGCCGCACCGTCACGACGCTTGCCGCGACCGGGCAGGATGAGTTCCACGCGTGTTTCACTCCGCTGACCTCCGGCTTTTCCTATGCGGAACCCAACATGGAAAGCGTCAAGTCCGCCGTGACGGAAAAGACCTGCGCCGTCCTGCTCGAGCTGATTCAGGGCGAAGGCGGCGTGGTGCCGATGCCGGAGCCGTTCGTCAAGGAGCTGCGCGCGTTCTGCACGGAGAAAAAGATCCTGCTGATGGTCGACGAGGTCCAGACCGGCGTCGGCCGAACCGGGGCTTTCTACTGCTACCAGAATTACGGCATTCTGCCGGATGTCGTCACCAGCGCGAAAGGCATCGCCTCCGGGCTGCCGCTCGGCGCGTGCCTGTGCGCCGAGCCGTTCGCAAACGTCCTCGGCCCCGGAACCCACGGCTCGACCTTCGGGGGAAACCCGGTCGCCTGTGCCGGCGCGCTGGTGGTGCTCCGCCGCCTCGCCTCGCCCGAATTCCTGAGCGGCGTAAAGGCGAAGGGAAAATATCTTTCCGAAAAGCTCGCGGAAATGCCCGGCATTGCTTGTGTGCGCGGGATGGGCATGATGATCGGCGCGAAGCCGTCGCACGGCGCCCCCGGCGAAATCGCCGGAAGATGCGCGGAACGCGGGCTTTTGATCCTGACCGCGAAGGACGTTCTGCGCCTGCTGCCGCCGCTGGTCATCACCAAGGAAGAGGCGGACCGGGGGCTGGCGATTCTGAGGGAAGTGCTGGACACATTCAAATCATAAATACGACAGGAGGGACCGTTATGAACCATTTACTGAAAATGATGGATTTGACCGCCGGGGACATCACGGAGATCCTGAACCTTGCGGATCAGCTCAAGTATGAACAGAAGCACGGCATCGCGCATCCGCGCCTTGCGGGCAAGACGCTCGGCATGATCTTTGAGAAGGCGAGCACGCGCACGCGCGTCTCGTTCGAGGTCGGCATGTATCAGCTCGGCGGGCTGCCGATTTTTCTTTCGTCCGACGACCTGCAGATCGGCCGCGGGGAGCCGGTGCAGGACACGGCCCGCGTACTGTCGCGGTATTTAAGCGGCATCATGATCCGCACCTACAAGCAGTCGGAGGTCGAGGCGCTGGCCGCCAACGGCACGATCCCGGTCATCAACGGCCTGACGGATTATTCCCACCCGTGCCAGGTGCTTGCGGACCTGATGACCATCCGCGAATACAAAGGCGCGCTCGAGGGGCTGAAGCTCTGTTTCATCGGCGACGGAAACAACATGATGAATTCGCTGATCGTCGGCGGACTCAAAATGAAGATGGAAGTCGCGGTCGCCTGCCCTTCCGGTTATAAACCCGCGCAGGATGTCCTGGACTTTGCCGTGACTCACCCGGCGTTCAGCATGACGAACGACCCGGCCGAGGCCGCGAGGGGCGCGGACGTCGTCATTACGGACGTCTGGGCCTCGATGGGGGAAGAAGCCGAGGCAGGAAAGCGCCGGAAGGATTTCGCCGGATACCAGATCAATGCGGAGGTTTTGAATGCCGCCAAGCCGGACGCGGTCGTTCAGCACTGCCTGCCCGCCCACCGCGGGGAGGAGATCACGGAAGAGGTTTTTGAAAGCCACGCGAAAGAGATTTTCGACGAGGCGGAAAACCGTCTGCACGCGCAGAAGGCCGTGCTGGTCAAGCTGCTGGGGAAATAGCTTCGGAGGATAAGGCCGGACCGGCTTCGGCCCGATTCCTGTCTGTGAGGTGACTGCGATGGAAATCAGACAAATGCGGATTCAGGACTATGAGGAGGTCCGCCGCCTTTGGGCCGGCACGCCGGGGATCGGCCTGCGCGGGCTGGACGATTCAAAAGACGGAATTTCCGGATTTCTTGCGCGAAATCCCAAAACCTGCTTTGTCGCTTTGAACCGGGGTGAAGTGATCGGAGTGATTCTCTGCGGAAACGACGGCAGAAGAGGGTATATTTACCATCTTGCGGTTTGTCCCTCCTGCCGCGGAAAAGGAGTCGGCCGGTCCCTGGTGGGTGCCGTGGTCGGCGCGCTGAAAGAGGAGAGGATCAATAAGGCGGCGCTTGTCGTGTTCCGCTCGAATGACCTTGGGAACCATTTCTGGAGCTCCATCGGTTTTGAAGAGCGGGAGGACCTGATCTATCGGGATGCGGTCCTTGACGAATCGAGGGATATCTGACGGGGATGTCCCCTGCGGCGGCTTTCCACGCTGCCCGGACAAAAGAACAGAACCCGCCCGGTCCGTGCCGGAAGCCGCAAAAGAGCGGAACGCAGAAAATGCGCTCCGCCCTTTTTTCAGGTTTTCCGCGTGTCACCGCGCCAGCACGCCGTTGTCGGACGACTCCAGAATCAGGATGTCTTCCTCGTAGCCGGTCTTGGCGTTGACATACACCAGGACGCGGTCGCCGTTTTTGCCGGTGCACTGGAATTCCCAGCACAGCACTTCATTCAGGCCGGGAGTCGGGATCAGCGCCAGCCGGCTCAGGTTGACCGTCAAATTCGGGCTGACCTTTTTCTGCGCGTCGGCTGAGGAAAGCGATGCTTTCAGAGTGCGGGAAGTGTGGTTCATGAGATAGCCCGTCGCCTGAAAGCGGACGATATCTCCGTTGTCCAGTGCGACCCCCACCTTGACCAGGTCCGGATAGCACAGAACGCCGTCCTGCAGATAGGCGTAGTTGATCATGCAGATTCCGTCGTTGATCACGTAATAGCTTTCCTTCATGTTCTGGATGCCCCTGCCGTCCAGAAACGCGCGCGCCTTTTCGGAGGCCGCCTTGTAGTCGAGCGTCTTCGTTCCGACCGCGCGGGTGTTCGCCATCTCGGAGACATAGCCGCCCGCCTTGGTGACGGAAATCCGGATGCCGCCGTCGTTGGCCGTAAAATTATAGGTCGGCATGTTTCCCGCCGTATCCTGCGAGTGGGACAGTCCGGACTGCTGCAGGCCGGTAAAATCCGCCGCGATATTCTGCGCGTTGCCCTGCGGGATCGTCTGTTTCCCCTGCGTCAGTTTCGGTTTCATCTGGCTGACATGGTCGGAAAACGGGCCGTCGTAAATCAGCGACGGGAAATTCGTAAAGTCCTGCTCCGTATTTTTCAGGGAATCGTTGAAGTTTTCAGAGCTGAAATCCGGGTCCACGTCCTGAAGGTCTTTCTGCAGCTTTTTTGCATAGGCCTCCAGATTTTCCATCGATTTGAATTCATCGGAGCTGATCGGCTTTCCCTCCGAGATCTTTTTCGACAGGCTCATCGAAAAATCGCCGACCTGAGTGATGAACCTGCTCACATTGTCGATGGAGTTTTCCGTCAGCGGCAGAACGGAGATCGCCGCTTTCGCCATGCCGGATTCCCGCATCAGCTTCGCGGCCAGGCCGTTCTGTTCTGTCGCGGTGTTGGCGTATACCGCCTTGTTCAGAGTGATCTGGATATTGTCCACGCAGTCGCGCAGGTCGCTCAGTGAGCGCGTGTAGCCGTACTGTAAATCCCTTCTGTAACGCTCCGCCTGGGAATAGCCGTATACCGTCGCTCCGCCGAGAGCGCAGATGATGGTCATGACAATCGCAAGCGTCGCGATCCGCTTTTTTTTCATAGTTTCACCCCTGCGCTTATTTTCAGACCGAAAGGCTGCAAATATACGCTTTTTGTGAAGGAGCCGGCAAATCTTCCTGACTTCACAGCTCCTTTCGTCTCTTTAGTCAAATCCGATAATTTCGCTGTTGGGCTTTTGAAAATCCTTGTGGTTGTTCCTGAATCTTACTGTTTTTAATTTTTAGCACTGTACATTCCCTGATTGCTGGATTATAATGGATGTTGTTAATTATAATAAAAATTAATATTCTTTCAAGTATGTTTTATACAGGATGACTGTGTTTACCCCGATAGGGCCGCACGCGGGGTGACGGGGCCGGAGCTCCGGCGTCCGTGACCTGCGGCGGTCCGTTCTTCGCAGGCTGTGTTGTAAGAAAAAACTTTGGGAAGTGATTCTGATGCCGGATTCAGAAAACAGTCAGTCGAGGGACGGCCTTTCCGGGCGGCTGTTTTATGGTGCGGGCCGGAGCGGCAGGGAGCGGCGCCGGTTGGAGGAATGGCTGAACGACGCGATCAAAAACGATCGGTTTGAGATATATTACCAACCCCTTTACACCGTGTGCGACGGCAGCTTTACCGAGGCGGAAGCACTTCTGAGGCTCAAGGGCCCCGACGGCGAATATATCCCGCCGGACGAATTTATTCCCGTGGCGGAGGAGACCGGCCAGATCATCGAAATCGGATGGATGGTTCTGAAACGCGTCTGCAGCTACATTAACTATTTGCTGTCCTGCCGCATCGATGTCGACACGATTTCCGTCAACCTTTCCGTCGTGCAGCTGATGGGCGAGGACGCCGTGCCAAGCCTTTTGAAAATCATCCGAGACAGCGGAATTTCGCCGAACCGCATTCTGTTTGAAATCACGGAAAGCATTCTCATCAGCAATTATACGCTGATCGCGGAGAAAATCCGCGAGCTGAGCCGCACCGGCATTCAGTTCGCTCTGGACGATTTCGGGACGGGGTACTCCAACATCACCAATGTGATCGACCTGCCGTTCGACGTGGTCAAGATCGACAAAAGCCTGATCTGGGATTCGATGAAAAACCGCCGGTGCAACATCATGATCCGGGAACTGACCCGCACGTTCCGCAACATCAATCTGCTCGTGACGGCGGAGGGCGTGGAGACCGAGGAGCACGACCGATTTGTCCGCCAGTGCGGATGCGATAAAATCCAGGGCTTCCGCTACGCGAAGCCGATGCCGGTCAGCCGCGCCGCGGACTATTTCGGGCGCTGCGCCGTTTAGCGGGGATAGTCAGGATGCCGCTCTTTGGAGCGGCGTTTTTTTCCCTATGCGGATTGTTTTTTCCCGGCCCGTCGCCCGTTTTCCCTTGATATTTCCATCGCTCGCAAGTATAATAAAAATAATTGCCTATCCAATCTTTGGAGGAAGTGGAACAATTCTTATGGATATTCGGAAATTTTACCGGATGATAAAAGGGAGGACCGTCGCGTTCTGCGGCATCGGCGGAAGCAACCTGCCGCTTGCGGTCGCGTTTGCGAAGCAGGGAGCCGTTGTTACGGCGAGGGATAAACGGACGGAGGACAAGCTGGGCGAAGCGGCTGAAAAGCTGACGGAAGCCGGGGTCCGGCTCAGATGCGGCGAGGACTATCTGAAAGACCTCGATGAGGAAATCGTTTTTCGCACGCCCGCCATGCGTTACACCCTTCCGGAGCTGGATGCCGCGCGCGCGCGGGGGGCCGCCGTCACCTCCGAGATGGAAATTTTCTTCGAGACCTGCCCGTGCCAAATCTTTGCCGTGACGGGCAGCGACGGAAAGACCACGACAACGACCGTGATTTCAAAAATTCTTGAAAGCGCCGGAAAAAGGGCGCACCTCGGCGGAAATATCGGCGATCCCCTGCTGCCCCGCGTGGAGCAGATGGCGCCGGAGGACGCCGCGGTCGCGGAGCTGTCCAGCTTCCAGCTCATTTCGATGCGCCGCAGCCCTGATGTTGCTGTCGTGACGAACGTGACGCCGAATCATCTCGACGTACACAAGGACATGCAGGAATATATCGATGCCAAGCGAAATATCATTCTGCATCAGGACGCGTTCGGCCGCGCGGTTCTGAACGCGGACAACGAGATTACCGCCTCGTTCGCACGGGATGTGCGCGGGCAGTGCCTGCTGTTCAGCCGCAGGCATCCGGTGGAACACGGCGCTTATATGGATCCCGACGGCGAGATCTATTTTGTGAACGGGATGCAAAAAACGCGCGTCATGAACGCTTCCGACATTAAAATTCCGGGAAAGCACAACATTGAGAATTACCTCGCGGCGATCTGCGCCGTCTGGGGTTACGCGGGGGTCGACGACATCGCCCGCGTCGCGAAGAATTTTGCCGGCGTGGAACACCGCAACGAACTGGTCCGCGAATTCGAGGGCGTGCGGTACTTCAACGATTCCATCGGCACAACGCCGAGCCGCACGATCAGCGGCGCGCTTTCGCTGTTCGATCAGCGCATTCTGCTGATTGCGGGCGGCTACGACAAAAATATTCCGTTCGAACCGCTCGGGCCCGTCGTCGCGGATAAGGTCAAGGTTCTGGTGCTCATCGGCCAGACGGCGGACAAGATCGAAAGGGCGGTGGTTTCCGCGCCGAATTACAGACCGGAAAACCTGAAAATCTTCCGTGCGGACACGCTGGAAGAAGCGGTGAATCTCTGCCAGAGAGAGGCCGAAAGCGGCGATGTCGTTTCTCTTTCCCCGGCCTGCGCCAGTTTCGGCATGTTCCCGAATTACGAAACGCGCGGCGAAATTTTCCGCGAGCTTGTCAACGCGCTGAAGTAGGGAATCCGAACGATGGGAGGAGTGGCTTTTTGAAGGAGCTAGAACAGCTTGTGTTCCGCCTCTGCGCGGCCCCGGGAACTCCGGGCGGGGAACTGCCCGCCGCAAAGGCTGCGGCGGCGGAACTTTCGAAAATCGCAAAGGTGAGCATCAGCCGGATGGGCAATCTGACGGCTGAATTCGGCGACCCGGGCGCAAAGGAGCATGTTCTGCTCGACGCGCACCTGGACCAGATCGGACTGATCGTCACCGGGATCGATGAAAACGGATTCCTGAACGTCGGCCGGTGCGGCGGGGCCGACGCGCGCGTGCTGCCGGGGACCGCGGTCACTGTGTATGGAAAAGAGACGCTTTGCGGCGTCGTCTGCTGCACTCCGCCCCATTTGCAGGAGGGCGGGGAGGACAAGGTGGAGCCGGTCGATAAAATGGCGGTGGACGTCGGCCTGACCCGCGGCACGGCGGAAAAACTGGTCCGCCCCGGAGACCGCATTCTGTTTTGCACACAGCCGAAGCGCCTGCTCGGCGCGCGAGTTTCCGCGGCGGGGCTGGACGACCGCGCCGGCGTTGCGGCTTTTGTCCGCTGCGCGCAGATTCTGTCCGGTGAACCCCTGCGCTGCCGGGTTACCGTCCTTTGCAGCACCCAGGAGGAAGTCGGGGGAGCGGGCGCGAAAATCGGCGCGTTTTCCGCGGAGCCCACGCAGGCTGTTGCAGTGGACGTCAGTTTCGCTTCTCAGCCCGGGATTCCGGACGTCAATCTTGGAAAACTCGGCGGAGGGCCGATGATCGGCATCGCCCCGGTTCTGGACAAAAAGATCACGGATTCGCTGATCCGGCTGGCGGAAAAGAAAAAAATGCCCTGGATCCGCGAGGTGATGGGAGGAAACACCGGCACCAACTCGGATGAAATCGCGACTTTGGGGCGGGGCGTGCCGACCGGCATGGTTTCCATTCCGCTGCGGTACATGCACACTCCGGCGGAGGTCGTCGATCTGAACGATATTGAAAACACGGCGCAGCTGCTCGCCGCGTATCTGCGGGAGGTGGGGAAGTGAGCCGGTTTGAACTGCTCCGGGAGCTTTGCGCGGCGCACGGGATTTCCGGGCGCGAGGACGCGGTGCGGGAGATCGTCCTGCGGGAGATCGGGCCGCTTGCCGATTCGGTCGAGGTCACCCCGCTTGGGAATGTGATCGCGTTCAAAAAAGGAGAAAAAAGGCCGAAAACCACGCTGATGCTTGACGCGCATATGGACGAGGTCGGGCTGATGATCACCGATTATACGGACGCCGGACTGCTGAAATTCGCGGCGGTCGGCGGAATCGACCGCCGCGTTCTGCCGGGAAAAACGGTCTGGATCGGGGGCAGGCTTCCCGGCGTGATCGGCATTAAGCCGATCCATCTCCTGGAGGGGGACGAAAAAGGAAAGAGCGTTCCGCTCAAGGATCTGTACATCGACATCGGCGCGGGCAGCCGGGAGGAGGCCGAGAGACAGGTCAGGCCCGGCGACGCGGCGGTATTCGACTCGGTGTTTGACCTTTCGCACGGCATGGTGAAAAGCAAGGCGCTGGATGACCGTGCCGGCTGTGCGCTTCTGATCGAGCTGATGAGAGACGGGCTCAAATACGATACGACGTTTGTGTTCTCCGTGCAGGAAGAGGTAGGATTGAACGGCGCAAAAACCGCTGCATTCGCAGTCGCGCCGCAGGCGGCCATTGCGGTGGAATGCACCACGGCGGCAGACGTCGCGGGGGTCGAGCATGGCAGGGATGTCTGCCGGCTAGGGGACGGCCCGGTCCTATCGTTTATGGACCGCCGAACCGTCTATGACCGGGACTATTACAGGATGGCGTTCGAAGCGGCGGAAAGCGCGGGAATCAATTGCCAGCCCAAGCGCGCCGTCGCCGGGGGCAACGACGCGGGGGCCATTCATTCCTCTCGCTCCGGCGTCCGGACGGCGGCTGTGTCACTGCCGTGCCGTTACCTGCACTCCCCGGTCGGCGTCATCGCGCAGGAGGACTACGAAGAAGCAAAAAAGCTGCTTGCCGTTCTGGCCGAAAGGATCGCTGAAACAGATACCGTATGATAAAACTCATAGAATCAAAAAATGACATCACCGCTTCCGAGGACAATCCATTCGGATGTAAAATCCGGTCCGTGGCGGAGGCCTATGGGATTGAAGAGGCTTTTGCCCAGTTCTGGGTTCAGGACGGCGGCTCCTCTCTGGCGAAGCTGGACGATACCGCCGTGCTGGAAGACCGGGAATCGGACTGGGACGAACTGGCCGGATTCCTTCGGATGCTGGACGTGAAGACCGTTTCCTGTTCGGAAAAGGCCGCCGGATGCCTGGGGTTCCCGGTGTCATCACGGGGGGAGATTATGCTGCTGCGCGGGACGGCTGACAAAAACCATTCGTCAGAGGCGGAGCGAAACCCGGGTCCGCGCGAGATTTACGCTCTGCTGTGCGCGGCGCGCAGCGATACCTTTGTTCCGCCGGAATTTGAGCCGTTTTATATGGATCTGTCCTATCGCACGCGGCACGGCGCCGCCATGTCCATTGGAATCCGCTCCGGCGGAGTGCTGGTGGCCTGCGCTCTCTGTTCTTCCATGACGGAACGCGCCGCGGTTCTTTCCGCCGTTGCTGTCCTGCCGCAGTTCCGGCACAAGGGATTTGGCCGCTCGGCGGTCACCGCGCTGACGGGCCTGCTGAACCGCGAGAGGATCTTCCTTCTCAGGGCGGATGGCGCGAATGAGGAATTTTACCGGTCCATGGGCTTTGTACCCAGCGGAAGATGGGCCGAGATACACTTTTAAGGAGGATTCATGAAAGAAAAACGCTTTGAAGTTGTTTATTCCCAGGGAACTCTGGAAACGCTGAAAATCATTCGGGATACCCGGACCGGCGTGCAGTACCTTGCGATGCAGTCCGGCTATGCGGGTGGGCTGACGCCGCTTCTGGACCGCGAAGGGAAACCGGTTTTGACTTCCCCTGACGCGGAGGGCGAACACTGAAAAGTGGGAGACACACGAAGAAATAGAAATAGGAGTCGATCTTTTGTATCCTTTTTTTAAAATCAGTCAGAGAATTCTTGATTCGGCGGAATGTGCTGAAAAAATGATCCGGCCGCAGGTGGAATGGATCGACCGGACGACGGAGTACAATCAACAGAAAATGCTGGCCGCGTTTATTAAAAACGGAGTGAGCGAAAGCCATTTTGCCGCTTCTACAGGATATGGCTACGGGGACCGCGGACGCGACGCGCTGGACCGTGTCTTTGCGGACGCGCTCGGCGCAGAGGACGCACTGGTCCGCCACAATTTTGTCAGCGGCACGCACGCCCTGACCGTTGCGCTGTTCGGCGTGCTCCGCCCCGGCGACACGATGCTGAGCGTGACGGGCCTTCCCTATGACACCCTTCGCTCGGTCATCGGTCTGACCGGAAACGGGATCGGATCGCTGAAAGAATTCGGCATCCGGTATGAGCAGGTCGAGATGACTCCGGACGGAAAGCCGGATTATGGAGAGATCGAACGCAGGGTTCACCCCGGAATCCGTATGGTTTATCTGCAGCGTTCCCGCGGGTACAGCCTGCGTCCGTCGCTGTTTGTCGAGGAAATTGAAAAGATAGCGAAAATTGCGAAAAAGAAGGCACCGGACTGCATTGTAATGGTTGACAACTGTTACGGGGAATTCGTGCAGAATGAAGAGCCTGTTTCTCGTGGGGCAGACCTGATGGCGGGTTCCCTGATTAAGAACCCGGGCGGTGGGGTCGCGCCGACCGGCGGGTATATTGCCGGGAAAAAAGAGCTTGTGGAAAAATGTGCCTACCGTCTGACCGCGCCGGGCGTCGGCCGGGAAGTGGGGGCAACGCTAGGCA
The DNA here is from genome assembly GCF_035986805.1 of Caproicibacter sp. BJN0012. Taxonomy (NCBI): domain Bacteria; kingdom Bacillati; phylum Bacillota; class Clostridia; order Eubacteriales; family Acutalibacteraceae; genus Caproicibacter; species Caproicibacter sp. BJN0012. The sequence continues at coordinate 292,173 of NZ_CP142518.1, forward strand.
ACAACCGGGAACTTTTCATGGGTGCGTTCCATGCTCCCCATGTGACGGGAGAGGCACTGAAAACCGCGGTATTCACCTCGGCATTGTTCCAGCTTCTGGGGTATGAAGTAACGCCGAAATGCGATGAGCCTCGCGCGGATATCATTCAGACGTTGCTTCTGGGAAGCGAGAAAGCTTTGGTTGCCTTTTGCCGCGGCGTACAGCGCGGCGCGCCGGTGGATTCGTTTGTGATTCCGGAGCCGTGGGATATGCCCGGCTATGACTGCAAGGTTATCATGGCGGCGGGAGCGTTTACGCTGGGCGCCTCGATCGAGCTTTCCGCAGATGCTCCGCTGCGCGAGCCTTATGCCGCCTGGATGCAGGGCGGACTGAATTACCACAGCGGCCGTCTCGGCGCGATGCTTGCCGCTCAATCAATGTTGGACGAGGGCGTATTGAAGGATTGACCCCTTGCCAAACCGCTGCTTTTGCGGTATAATACAACAATCCGGTTTTTCCGGGCCTTACGCGGGTGTGGTGGAATTGGCAGACACGCAAGATTTAGGTTCTTGTGGATTATTCCATGCAGGTTCAAGTCCTGTCACCCGCACCATGCGGAGTGTCCTTATAGGATCTGAGTATCCTTATAAGGACACTCCGTTTTTTATCCGGCTTTTGCTTGGGAGTAGCTTAGTGCTACTCCTTTTCTCGTTTTTAGGCGTACATCCGCTTCTGGGATGCTCTCGCGCTCCGGTACGGTAAAAGCTCCGATGCAGTTGTAAAAAATTGTGATGCGTTGAACAGTCTGCCCTCCGACCTTTTCGGCGTGATATACGTCGATGTGGTCGATCAACTCCGTCACCATCCGCTGTGAAAGCTCCCGGGCGTCGGTATACCGGCGAATTGTTTCCAAGAAATTGTCGGCGGTCATGAGCTGCCCGCCCGCTTTCCGCAACTCCGATTTGAGCGCCTTAACTTTGGCGGCGTTCTCTCCCTGCTCCTGCTCATACCGTTTGGCCATTTTGGAAAACCGTGCATCGTCGATCTTGCCAGACACGTTATCTTCGTAGAGGCATTCAAAGAGCACATCCAATTCCTTGTCTCGCGCCAGCAGGCCGTCGAGCTCCCTTTGCCGCAGCGAGCGTTCACATGCCGCCGTCTTTGCCGAATGTCCGATTATCTCTTTTACGAAATCATCTTCATACTCGTCGGCAAACTGTGTGAGACGGTGTATTTCCTGCAAAACCACCTGTTCCAGAAAATCCAACCGAATGTAATGGGTGGATGTACATTTCCGGTATCCGGTGTTATGGTTGCAGCAGCTAAAAAATTTGATGTCGTGGTTGCCCTGATTGAAGTGATAGTTGAGATTGCCGCCGCATTCAGGGCATTTCAGCAGTCCCGAGAATATGCTTCGTTCGCCGCTGACCGTCGGTTTCTTCCGACGGGTGCCGCGCCATAAGCTCTGAACCTTCTCCCATGTTTCCCGGTCAATGACGGCTTCGTTGACGTTGGAAAATACGACGCGGTTTTCCTCGTCGTTGGCGATACGCTTTTTCATCTTGTACGACTTGGAATAGGTTTTGAAGTTGATTACATCTCCGCAATACTCCTGCATGGTCAGAATTTTTCTGATTGTGGTATGCCCCCATTGCGTGGGCGGAACGGAGCTTTTCGTCCCGCCGCGATTGATTCCCTTGCTTTGCCAGTAAGACATGGGATTGAGGATTCCGTCCCGCGCCAGCGCGGCGGTGATTTCAGAAAGGCCGTATCCGTCAAGCGCCATCTGGTAGATGCGGTGAACGACAACGGCTGCTTCCTCGTCCACAAGCCAGCGTTTCGCGTTATCCGGGTCTTTCATATACCCGTAGGGCGGGGGCGAAAGCGGAACGCCGGAATTGCCTTTGAGCTTATTGACAATGCGGCGCTTTTTGGAAATATCTTTCGCGTACCACTCGTTCATGATATTGCGAAACGGGGTAAATTCGTTATCGCCTTCGTCGCTGTCCACCCCATCCGAAACGGCAATCAGCCGCACATCGTGGGCGGGAAAGAATTCTTCAGTATAATAGCCGACTTTCAGATAATCGCGTCCGAGGCGGGAAAGGTCTTTCACAAGAACAGCCGAGATATAGCCCGCTTCAATCGCTTTTATCATTTGCTGGAATCCGGGGCGGTCAAGGGTCGTTCCGCTTATCCCATCATCGGTTATCGCATCATAATTGATACAATGTAACGATAACACCTGAACTCCCATAACGATGCACCCGCACAGGGTGCAAAAAATGCACACCCCTATTAACGATACCGTGTGCAACGTTACGGGGTAAGATAGAAGAATATTTCACAGTTTGTGCGTGAAGCAATTCCGTGTTGTAGAGGTCTTGCTCTTATAACAAAAAACACCCGGCCGCAGCCGAGTGTCATGCTAATCCATATTTCGTTATGCCCGTACCTCCGTACCGTCCCGGAAAGTGACCGTGATTTCTTTGTTCCTGCCGACCCTGACGTACTCGACCATGCAGCCCCAAAGACCGCTGTCAAATTCGAGAAGAACGCTATCCTGTGATTTCAGCATTTTGATAAAGTCCGACAGCCGCTCATCCTGCGCCTGCTTTGCGGAAATGGCGGACACCACCTCATCGTACCGTGCCTTTGCCGCTTCGTATCGCTGAACCAGCCCGTCGTAGCGTTTCTGGTACTCGTCCTGGTCCTGCGCCACACGAGCATTCTCCGCCACGATGTGCTGCGTCATTTCAACAATCACCGACATCTCATCCTCCAGCTTGCGTTTTTCATCCTGCAGGGTATCGGTTGAGCAGAGCGCACTGCGGATGGTTTCCGCGTTAGAGATAATTTCTTTTTTCTCCGTCACCAGCCGGTTGTATGCCGACACAAACGCCGCTTTGACCTCGTCCTCTGTGACGTGGGAAGTCTGACATTTTCCATCCTTGTACTTGCGGTTGCAGCGGTAAATGACTTTGCGGTAGCGGTCTGTGGAATGCCAGACCTTCGCGCCATACCAGCCTCCGCAGTCGGCACATTTTATCTTGTTGGAGAAAATGCTCACGCCGCTGTACCGTTCGCCGCCGCTCGTCCGCCTTGCAATCTCCGCTTGCACCATATCGAAGACTTCCGGGCTGATGATTGCCTCGTGATTGCCTTCCACATAAAACTGCGGGACTTCGCCCTCGTTTCTTTTCAGCTTCTTCTGCAGAAAATCCACGGTGTAGGTCTTTTGCAAAAGGGCGTCGCCTTTGTATTTCTCGTTTGAAAGAATTCGCCGCACCGTCTGCCGGTTCCACACATCCTTGCCCCCGGGCGTTTTAATGCCGCGGTTCGTCAGTTCCGCCGCGATGGAATGCGGCGTCATGCCCTCCAGGAACAGTTTAAAAATCAGTCGGACAATTTTTGCCTGCTCCGGGTTGACCACGATTTTCCCCGTTTCCTTATCCTTCTCCAGACCAAGAAAGCGGCTGTAGGCAAAGCTGACTTTGCCGTCCGCCATGCGCTTTCTCTGTCCCCAGGTAACGTTCTCAGAAATGGAACGGCTCTCTTCCTGTGCAAGGCTCGACATGATGGTGATGAGCAGCTCGCCCTTGGAATCCAGCGTCCATATATTTTCTTTTTCAAAATAAATCTCGATGCCCTCGTCCTTCAGTTTCCGCACCGTGGTAAGGCTGTCCACGGTGTTTCGGGCAAAGCGGCTTACGCTCTTTGTCACGATGAGGTCAATTTTCCCGGCAAGCGCATCGGCTATCATCGTCTTAAAGCCTTCGCGTTTTTTGGTGTTCGTTGCGCTGATTCCTTCGTCCGTGTAGATGGAAACAAATTCCCAGTCGTCACGGCTTTTGATGTAGCGGGTGTAATAATCCACCTGCGCTTCATAGCTGCTCTGCTGGTCCTCATGGTCCGTGCTGACCCGGGCGTAAGCGGCAACCCTGCGCTTTCTTTTGCTTGACAGGGGCGCCGCCGTGTACCTGCTCTTTGTGGCAGGAATGGTTATCACGTTCTTCGCCATTTTGCTGTCCTCCCTCCGAAAAAGCGGTACACAAGGCTGCCGTCCGCGAGAACGGTGATTTCTTCTATTTGCTCGGTGAATGCCCGCTCGTCAAACGCGTCCAACCCAAGTATGTGTGCAGAAATCTGCCGCAGCTGAAAATCGGTGTAGTTTGGGCTGTCGCAGGACGAGCCTTTTTTCTTTTTGCCCATGCAGTACCAGTACACCCATCTGTTCGCCGAATTGACCCGGTGATAGGTTTTTCCGCACTTGGCGCATCGGATTTTCCCTTGAAACGCATCGGTCAGCGTCACGGTGTGTCTTGTATCATTCAGATGAAGGTTTTTCCACCTTTTTGTTTCGCCACCGACAAGATGGAATTCCACATCGCCGTCCTCCAAAACAACAATGTCCTTGACCCGGCTCTCGAAAACCTCCTCGTCAAAAGCATCCAGATCCAGGATTTCAGCACAGATGTTTTTGAGTTCTTCCTCACTAAAGTTAATGCTGGAGCAGGTTGTGCCAGTCTCTTTTTTGCTTCGGCAAATCCAATGCACATAGGTCCTGCCTTTCACGATTCCTTTCTTCCGGGCATAATTCGCTCCGCAGATGCCGCAGTGAATTTTCGCGGTGAAGCAGTAGGTGGGATTGACGAGGGAAGCTCTGCGCTTCATTTCCGCCTTGACTTTGGCGTAAGTTTCGCGGTCAATGATTGCCTCGTGGCAGTCGGTCATGTAATACTGCGGCAGTTCCCCATGATTTTTCACCTTGTTTTTTTGAATTGGGTCGGCTATGTAGCATTTCTGCCGTTTCATATCCCCAGCATAAACCTCATTGAAAACAAGCTGCCGTACCGAGGCTTCTTGAAATGTGTATCCACGAATTGAGCGTATTCCCGCTCTGTTCATCCTGTCGGCAATGTCCCGCAGGGTGACGCCGTCAAGATACATTTGAAACATCCACCGCACCGATTCGGCTTCCTCGGGGACGATGAGGTATTTTTTCTGCTCCTCGTCGTATCGATAACCGAGGATGCGCTTGTTCGCAACGCCAATCTCGCCGGACTGGAACCGCTTGCGGATGCCCCATTTGCAGTTTTCGGATATACTGCGGCTTTCCTCCTGAGCAAAAGAGGCGAGGAGCGAAAGCATCAGTTCGCCGTCCTCCGAAAAGGAATGGATTTTTTCCTTTTCAAACCGCACTTCCACGCCGATGGATTTGAGATGGCGGACGGTTTCCAGAAGGTCGACCGTGTTTCTCGCAAAACGGCTGATGGACTTGGTAAGTATGATATCGATTTTTCCCGCTTCGCAGTCGGAAAGCATTTTTTGAAATTGCTCCCTCTTCGCTGTGCGTGTTCCCGTTATTCCGTAGTCGGCGTACACACCTGCGTACTGCCAGCCGGGATTCTTCTGAATCAGAGAACTGTAATAGCTGATCTGTGCGGATAGGGAATGGTTCATGCGTTCCGATTCCATCGAAACACGGGCATAGGCGGCGACTTTCTTTTTCGTCTGTATCACCGGCACTGCCTGTTCAATTTTTATAATTTTCGCCATGAAATCACTCCTTTCCGATACTATACATCACTCTTTACAGATCAGAAGTCAACGAAATATCCGAGAATAATGTGCCGAAAACGGGGCGGTATTTTTCAAGAAAAATTGTATCAATCCGACGATACTCTTCCTCCGAAATGATGCCCTCTTGAAGCATTTTTCGTGCAATGCTCATGGTAGTCTGGTATAGCTTTTCGTTTCGGAATTCCTCCTTACGCATTGCCGCCACCAGCCTTGAAACGGTCGGCGATGTAGCAGGCGTGGCTGCAGTATTTTCTTCGCTTATCCCCGTAAACATGGAACTCCTTACCGCAGTGCAGGCATTTGAAATGATAGACCGCCTTTCGCTTCACCTGGTCGAGATGATTGTTCCACCAGGCGTTGCGGCATTTGTCACAGCAAAAGCGTTTTTTCTTCTGCTTCTCAATCTGCCGGATGGGCTGTCCGCAGTTCTCACAGCAGGTCGTTTCGCCTGTAAATGCCAGGGCAGGTTCGACAGAAAAGTTGCTGCCAATATCGTTCCTGCGGCAGAAGGATTTTACAGTGTTCAGCGATATGCCAAGGGATTTGGCAATTTTCCCGTAGCCGTTTCCGTCCGCGCGGAGTTTTATGATTTGTGCTTTCTGATGATCGGTCATCATTTTCCGGCTCCTTCCAAGGGAGTGGTCTTGCTGTATCTCCCTCACTGGCTACCGAAAAATTCAACCCCATCGTTATGGCACACAAAAAAACAGCCCGCAGGCTCTCCGAAGAGATGTCTGCAGGCTGTGCTGATAAAGAGAAAAGTCGAGTGAAAACCAGTCGTGTCAATGTGATATTGTTTTTACTATGCGATAGATCATTCCGTAGTTATTGCAGAATTTTCATATTTCCGTACATAATATTTCCGTTACCGTCTACGAATTCCTTATCCGCATGAACTTTTTCTACAACTCCAATAAACATCTCGTGTGAACCCGTGAGCACAGAATTCACAACTCTGCATTCAATATTTACCGGACAATCCGCAAGTAAAGGTGCGTTAACGCAGTCGCCGTTTACGGTTTTAATATTGAGCTTTGCAAATTTGTCCTCGTCTCTGCCGCTGACTTTACCAAGGTAATCATATATTTCTTTGTTTTTAGCAACCGCGATATTTACGACAAAACAGCCAGTCTCCTTAATAATATGATAGGAATACCGCGTAGGCACGATTCCTACCATAATCATAGAAGGCGCGTAACTGCAATTGCAGGCATAACCCACAACCAAGGCGTTATCTCTGCCATCCTTGTCTCTGCACGATACGATAATTGAGGGCATCGGCTGCATACACGATTTTTTATTTGCTTCTATTTTATCCATATTTGTACTCCTGTTTTTATAATGTTCGAATCTTCGTTCAAACTTTTTTAGGAATCGGACTTACACCCAAAGACATTCCCAACCGTCTTGCAGGAACAGGTCCGTAAATATATTGATATTCCGCCATCTTATTTTATTCGCACTCATCGTGGTGCTGATGCTCGTGGCAGACGCTGCCGGTGGATTTCAGTTCGCCTTTCAGGTAACGCTCCGCCGCCGTCCGCGCATCGCCGGAAGCGCCCGTCACGACCTCCACATCCCGCTCATTGAAAATATCCACAGCGCCCTGACCCATGCCGCCGCTGATGATGACCTTTACGTCCCGATCGGCGAGAAAGTTGGGCAGAAAGCCGGGCTTGTGGCCGGGATTGTCCACGGATTCCTCTTTCGTGATCTGATTGTTTTCCACGTCAAACAGCATGAAATTGACACAGTGACCAAAATGCTCCGTTACTTTTTTGCCTTCAGCGGCAACCGCGATTCTAAACATACTTTTTTCCTCCGATTCATTGAATGGATTGATTTGTCCTGCCAGTTTTTCACCAAAAGCATCGAACCAGCTTCCGTCAAACAGCTCGATCATCCCGGCATCGCAGGCGGCCGAAATCTTGGGGTCGATGGGGAGCTTTGCCAATACCTGCAGCCCGTGTTTTCCGGCAATCTCGTCAATATGGCTTTCTCCGAAAATTTTGTAGTCCTTCCCGTTGTCCGGGCACCGGAAATACGACATATTTTCCACCAGCCCCAGCACGGGGATTTTCATCATCTCCGCCATCTTCACTGCCTTGGAGACAATCATGGAAACCAGTTCCTGCGGCGAGGTGACAATGACGATGCCGTCTACGGGGATGGACTGGAATACCGTCAACGGCACATCGCCGGTTCCGGGCGGCATATCAATAAACAGAAAATCCAGGTCACCCCAAATCACGTCCGTCCAGAACTGCTTGACGGTGTTCCCAAGAATCGGGCCGCGCCAGATGACCGGGTCGGTATCGTTTTCCAAAAGCAGATTGACGGACATGATTTCAATTCCGGTCTTGCTTTGCTTCGGATACAGCCCCAATTCGCTTCCCTCGGCTTTTCCGCGGATACCGAAGGCTTTGGGAATGGACGGCCCCGTCACATCCGCGTCCAGTATGCCGACCTTGTATCCAAGCCGTTGCATCGTAACCGCCAGCATGGCGCTGACCGAGGATTTCCCCACACCGCCCTTTCCGCTGACGACGCCGATGACTTTTTTGACATGGCTCAGCGCATTAAGCGCCGCCCGGAAATCATGCTTTTCTTCCTTGCGGTCCGCGCAGTCCTCGCCGCAGCTTCCGCAGTTGTTGTCACAGTTTTCACTCATATTTTTTCACCTCTTACAAATTGATTGCCAGCCGGCTCCCGGCTGACAGATAACCAATGCGGGTTCCCATCACGGTCTTTAAGCGCTGATACGCTTCCTGCCCCGTACAGTGGCAGGTGCAGTACTGCGCGCCGGTTTGCAGAAGCTCCCGCGCCAGCGCATCCACCGCCTCCGGGGCTTCGCTCTTTCCCGTGCCGCGGCTGTGGAGATGGAAGCCGCCGATGACCACGTCCGGAAAGCGCCCGTAGTCCGATTCAAACATCCGGACAATGTTGAGGATTCCCCGGTGGGCGCAGCCGGCAATCAGAACGGCTCTTTTGTTCTGCCAAATGACCAGATTCTGCTCATGGGCAAACTCATCCGGCACAAAGGCTTCGCCTGACTTTTGGAACAGCTCCGCGTTGCCGGAGGGGACGGGCGTGATTTCCCGCACTTCCGAAAACAGTTCCAATTCCCCGTCAATCTTCTGATGCCCTTTGCAGAAAACAAAGCGTTCATTGGGCAAAAGCGCGGGGTCGAGACCGATATCGGCTTTTATGCCGCCAGGGCGATTGGAATAATGCGGCTCAAAGGCTTTTTCCTGCATATAGACCTTTGCCCGTTCGTTTTTCGCCAGAAAGGTTTTCAGCCCCCCGCCGTGGTCGTAATGGCCGTGGGACAATACGGCGACATCCACCGCAGACAGGTTGACACCCAGCTTTTCGGCGTTTTCCGCAAACAGCCCGCTCGCTCCGGTATCAAACAGCAGCCGGTGCCGGTTCGTTTCCACATACAGACTCAATCCATGTTCACATCCAAATTCGTCCGATGCTGCCGTGTTCTCCGACAAAACCTTTATCATCATATCGTTTCACCTCCCGAAAGCAAGTTCATGACTTTCCCGTAAACGCTCCGCACCGCCTGACCGGACGGGCAGTCTGCCTCCGCGATGCTTTTGCCGCTGTTGACGGCCTTCACCGCCTCCGGGTCAAAGGGAATGACGCCGGCAAAGGGAATCCTGTTTTCCCCGCAAAACGTTCGGATTTCCTCCGTTTTGGCAGGATTTACGTCCGCCTTGTTGACGCAGACCACCGTCTTTGTGCGGAACGTTTCCGCCGTTTTCACAATGCGCTCCATGTCGCTGATGCCGGAAAGGGACGGCTCCGCCACAATCAGCACCATGTCAACGCCGCTGATGGAAGCGATCACCGGGCAGCCGATGCCGGGGGAACCGTCAATCACCGCCAGCTCCGCATTTTCAGCGGCGGATGCCATCCGCTTTTTCACCTCGGTCACCAGCTTGCCGGAAGTGCCACTGCCCATCACAAGCTTAGCCGTAGAGAAAACGCGGGAATCTTCCCGGTACAGCGCCAATTCTCCTGCTATGGCGGATTCCATAGAAATCGCCCCCGTCTGGCAGACCGCCGCACAGACCCCGCAGCCCTCGCAGGCAGAGGGTTTCACACTAAATGGCGTTCCGGCTTTGATAGCGTCAAACCGGCAATGGGAAAGGCAATCCCCGCAGCCGATACATTTGTCGGAATCAATTCGGGCTTTCGGCATTCCGAAATAATCGGCGCGCTCAGGCGGGCGGCTCGGGTGGGAAATCAGATGCAGGTTGGGCGCGTCCACGTCGCAGTCGGCATAGGCTTTTGCCTTGGAAAGGAAGATAAATGCCCCGGCGACGGTGGTTTTTCCCGTGCCGCCCTTACCGCTGAGAATTAGAAGCTGCTTCATGCCGCGCCTCCTTTCCGATTTGCTCCAGCAGGGAGCCAAACAGCGCGTGGTACCGCTCGCTTTCCCGTGCGGCAATCCTGCCGTCCGAATTTAATGCACCCAGCTCGGCGTCAAATGGGATGCGACCGAGAATGGGAATCCGGTGTTCCGCACAGAATGCCTCCGAAGGGTTTTCCCCCGTCTGACATTTGTTGAGCACCGCGCCGAAGGGCTTATGAAACAGCGAAACCAATTCATAAACCATGGCCAGATTGTGCGCGCCGAAGATGGTAGGCTCCGCCACCAGAACGCAGAAATCCGCATCCTGAATGCTCTCCATCACGGCGCAGGCGCTGCCGGGGGGACAGTCGATGAAAACAGGGCGGTTCCCGCTCTTTGGGATTTTGCTCAGCAGCCGCTTAATGACCGCAATGCCGGAGGCTTCGCCAATATTGAGTTTCCCCGTAAACACGTTTACACCGCCCGATACACCGGAGGATACCGTTCCCACATCCTTGTCCGTTTCCCAGATGGCTTTGGCGGGGCAGAGCAGGGCGCACCCGCCACAGGAATGACAGACCTCGTCAAACAGCATGGGATGGTTTCCGGTAAAGGCCAGTGCGTGAAATGCGCAGAATTCCACGCATTTTCGGCAGGCAGTGCAAAGGGCCGCGTCAATTTGCGGGATTTTGACCGCAACGGTTTCCTCTTCTGCTGCTTCGGGCTTAAAAAACAGATGGCCGTTGGGTTCCTCCACGTCGCAGTCCAGATACACCGCGTCCCCGGCCGCCGCCGCGAGATTGACCGACACCAGCGTTTTCCCCGTGCCGCCCTTGCCGCTGAGCACCGCTACGGTCAGGGGCTTATCCGCCATGGCCGTGAAAGCCCGCGTGAAATTCGGAAAGCGGCGAAAGCTTTCCCGCAATCAGCGCATCAAGATTTTCCTGTGCCGTTCCGTCTGCGGAGCGGTAAACCTTGATTTTTGCGCCGCTTAGCACCTTTTCCGCGTTTTCTCCGCAGCGGGGTGTAATCAGAGCGTCCGCGCCGCTGTCCGCCAGAAGCTGCGCCGCGGCGATGCCCGCCCCTCCGGCGTTTTCCGCCGCGCTGTTTACAATCCACTGGCTCTCGCTTGTATCAGTATCATAGAGCAGGAAATACGGCGCGCGTCCAAAGGACGGGCATACGCCGGATTCCAATGTTTGCTCATTCATGGGAATCGTGATTTTCATAAGGTTCCTCCGTTTCTTTTTCCATATTTTCAAAGTGCCTGCCGCACCGGTGCCTGCGGCATCCGTTTCCGCCGCAGCCGTGCCCCTGCCCGTCACAGAGGCGGTATTCTCCGCCCTCGATTATGAGCGCCTTGCCGTTTACCAGCGACTGTGCCAGTTTCTTCCGGGCGCTGTCGTAAATGCCCTGCACCGTGGTGCGGGAAATATCCATCTGCGCAGCGCACTGCTCCTGGGTGAACCCTTCTACATCCATTAAGCGAATCGCTTCAAATTCGTCCACCGTCATGGTGACCGTGTCCTCCGCTTGCGCATCCAGCGGGCCGAAGCGGTTGTTTTCGGGCAGGCAGCAAACCCTTCTCCATTTTCTTGGCCTTGGCATTCTTTCACCTCGCTTAGAGACAGAAACAAACCGGAGCGTCCCCCGGTTGTTTCCGTCTGTTTTACAGACTTTCCAGCTGACGGTCAATGTCCGTAAGCCGGTTCTTCAGCGCGTTCTTCTGCTGCAAAAGCAAATCTTTGCGGTTCTCCGCCGGCAATTCATTCCCGGCAGAAAGCCACCGAAAGCCGCGGCCAAAGCCGCGCCTGCAGGCCATGCCCAGTCCAAGACCAAGCCCAAGACCTGCGCCTTTGATGAGTTTCCCTGTGCCGGCGCATGGCCCTAAGCCCCGTCCGGTCATGGTTCCGGCGCCCATAGGGCCGGTTCCGTTTCTTCCTGGCATATGATTCACCTCCTTATAGTTTCCGGCATATGTCGTTTATGATTCTCATTATAGCATATTTCGGGCATATGTCAATAACTTTTGAAAATTTTTTTATTTGACGTCGTGCCGGACTGAATGAGGGTGACTTTTTTTATCAGCCCAAAAGATTGCGTTCCGCCATAACGGAGATCTGTCTCAACAAAAATATAGGATTGAACTAATACAAAAGCTTTCTTCAATACCCACTGGAGATAAGCAACGCCTTTTGAGGAAGATAAGCATAAAAAAACAGCCCCTCACCATCCGAAAGTGGACAGCGAGGGGCTGACTGGCAGACATATTCACTTTTTCGGGATTTTCAGCTTCTGTCCAGTATAGATGGTGTCCGAGGACAGGCCGTTCAGCGTCTTGATTTCCTTATACCGCACGCCGCTGCCGAGCTTTTTGGAAGCGATGCCCCAGAGCGTGTCGCCCTTGACCACGGTGTAGGTTTCATAGGCTGCCGTAGTTGAAGCGCTTTTCCCGGAAAGAATCTCGTTAACCTTTGCCTGCACAGCGGCGTAGTCATATCCGGCGGCGGTCAGGCAGTTTTTTCGCTCCGCGCCGTTGCCCCAATCCCCGCGGATGACCTCGGCGGCAAGTTCATCAACGGATTTCGTGTGGGTTGCAGCGGCACTCCCTTTACTCCAGCCGTTAAAGCCGCCGTTCTTGATGATGGACGGATAATCGATATATCCATAGTCCATATCCACATTGCCCTTGATGCCATCGACCTTGCCAGTGGAAGAATACTGCCAGATACCGTATTCGCCGGAGTAGGTGCATTTGTCGGCGTACTGCGCTACCCAGTGGGAATAGGCCTTGAGCTTGCTGTCGTCCATGCGCTCCTGAAAACCGGAGACAGCAGAGCCGTAGATACCGACAAAGTATCCGGCGGCCTCCATTGTCTCACAGAAAGCGATGGCGGCTTCCGTAATACCGGCTTTGGCAGAAGCAGGCTGCGCTTCGTTATCCATGTAGACAGGATACTCCAGCTGCTTGCCCTTCAGGATTTTGATGAAGCGTTCTGCATCAACTTTTCCTGCAGCGGCAGTAACGCAGTCCTTGCCGACAAAATAATATGCGCCGATAGGGATGCCTGCTGTCTTGGCTCCCGTATAGTTTGCTTCCCATTTGCTGTCGGTGTAAAAGCCTGCGTCAGAGCCTCCGGCTTTGATGATGGCAAACTTGATGCCTGCCGCTTTGACCCTGTCCCAGTCAATCGTTCCCTGCCAGTGGGATACGTCAATTCCTTTGATTCCTGCCATAGTTATTGTTCCTCCTCATCATTGCGGTCGTGAAGCTGTTCCAGAACCGCCTTCAGTTTTTCGGGGATGGGAAGTCCCAGATGCCCCGTGTTTTCCAGAATGGACACACCTTCGTTGGACAGATAAAAAAAGATAACCGCCGTGCGCACCGCGCCGCCGTCGCCCAGCACCTGGCTGTCAATGATGTTTCCAACGCCCACCAGCGCGAAAATCAGCACCTTGCGGGAGATGCCCTTAAAGCCGATTTCGCTGGAAAGCTTTTTGTCGGCAATCGCGCACAGCACGCCTGTCAGATAGTCGAGGACGACAAACGCCAGCAGTGCGTAGAGAAAGCCGTCCCACCCGCCGAGGAACCAGCCGAGTGCGCCGCCGACAGCCACCAGCGCGGCCTGAATCCAGACCCAGATTTCCTTCATATCGATACCTCCTGTTTTCATTTTTTTGTATGAAAAAAGCGCTCCCGCGCAAAGCGGAAACGCTTGAATTTGTGAGTGTTACAGCGACAGAATCAGTTCGGCAAGCTGGTTCATCACCACCGCCCGGGGTCTGCCCGTGCCGAGTTCTTCCCAGTCCGGCTCCGGAACGGCGAAGCCCGAATCGGTGCTGTACTGGTTGATGAGCGTAATGACCGGCTCCACGGCTGAGCGGATCTCCAGAATGTGCAGCGGCCAGTTCTTCACTTCCGTTCTGCCCGCTGTGATTTCCTCGCTCCATGAAACCGGCGCAAGGCCGTAGTAGTTTCGCACGATGTTGATGGCGGTGCGAAGCGCCGTGATATGGCTTGCTTTGACCTTGGTTTCATTGGCCGAAATCTCCTCAAACGGAGAAGCCAGCACCGTAAACGAGCGGGAAACCTCCGCACTGGGCGCTTCAAAGTCCGTGTTCACGCACCGCACCGTGAGTGTCTTTACTCCCGCCGTCTGTGATTCAGCCTTGAACATCACCGCCGCACTGCCGCCGACCGCGCCGCTGGGGGAAAAGAGGGACGGATTGTTCACACCATCCTGCCAGCTTCCCGTGCCGATTTTCACCTGCGCCACCTGCTCATTCGGCTGTGCGCCGGTGGTCAGCAGCACGCGGGGATTCGGATTGTAGGTAGCAGAGCCGTTTTTCGGCGCTGCGATTGCCGGCTCGTCGCAGGCGGCCGCCACGCAGAGAATGGTGTTGGACACCTGCTCGGCGGAATAGACGTCCAGCGTGTCAATGGTCCACAGGCCGTATTTCGTGTAGGTGCCGGGCGTGGTGGAAGCCGCCGCCGTGCGCGTACCGGAGGACGCCGACAAATTGAAGGTTTCCAGCACATTCCACGATGTCCATGTCGAACCGTCGGTGGAGGTTTTGCTTGCCAGCATGTAGCCTTTGATGGGACTGGTGCCGCCGGACGCGCCGCTCCATGTCAGGGTAATCGGCCCTTCGCTGTAAACAGAGGGAGACGCCGTCAAAACGGACGCTTTTTCGGGCGGCGTGTTTTTCCGCACAGAATTGGAGGAAACTGTCCAGCCCGAATAATAGCCCGAGCCGGCCGCGCCCTGCGTCCGTATCCGAAACCGACGGTAACTGCCCCTTGTGGCGTGCGGCGAAACCGACAGACTTCCGGAGGAAGCCGATGTACTGACGGTAGTCAGCGCCGTCCAGCTTCCCCAGTCGGCGTTGTTGGAGGAATCGCTGTACTGGATTTCAAAGCCGGTAATGGCGTTGTTCGTCCCGGCGGAAGCGCCGCTCCACGAGAGCGCGGCATTTCCTTCCACCACCGTCGGGGAAACGGAACAGGAGGTAGGCGCTCCGCAGGCGGTGGTCAGAAGCGCCGAGCTGGTTACGGTGTAGGAGGAGTTGTCAATTACCCCAGAACTCAGCGACATACGCCCATCCGACACCACCCGGAAGCGCACACCCTGCGCGGCATTGCCGGTGGTGGACGAACAGGTCACCGTCACGTAGCGGTAACGGGGCGTGGTGCCGTCCCAGTTGTCGTTGTCGGCCGCCTTGATGCGCACCTGCCCGGACGAGCCGTTGACGGTGATGGTGCATAAAAGCGCGTAGCCGCTGTGGATGTACGAACCGGACGAACCCAGCGCCGCCGCAATGGTAAAGTTGTAGGTCATCTGGCTGTTGTTCGGCCGGCTTTTCGTATAGGTGATGGTGTAGTGAACCGTGGGGCCGCTGCCCGCGTTCAGGGTTACGCCGTTGATATCCGCCACTTTAAATTCCCCCATTTCATGAAGATAACAGATGTTTTCGTATAGCTACAGAATATCAAATGGTTTAATTATTCAACTGAATGTTGAAATAAAGGCGTGAAAATTCAAATATGCTTCCATTGCGGCCCTTCCGGGTATCGGGTATACTGATACTCAGGAAGGGCCTTTCTCAAGAAAGCGAGGAATCAGAATGGAATTATTGATTGGGAAAAACATTCAGAATAAAAGAAAAGCCATGGGGATGACGCAGGATCAGCTTGCCACGGCGCTCGGCGTGTCCATCGCAGCCGTGTCGAAATGGGAAACGGGCGGCGCGTATCCGGACATTACCCTGCTCGCCCCGATTGCCCGGCTGCTCGATGTCACGGTTGACGACCTGCTGGGCTTCGAGCCGCAGCTGTCGGAGGATCAGGTCATGGAACTCTGCGGTCGGTGCACAAAACTGTTTGAATCCTCCGATTATGAAAGTGCGGTTTCTCTTGCCGAGCAAAGCATCCGGGAATACCCAAACAGCGCATTTTTAAAGCTGCGAATGGGCAGTGTTTTCATGATGCACACGCCATGCGCGCGAACAGAGGACGAAGCGACCCATTTATTAGGCCGCGCGGAATCTCTGATGCGGGAGGCGTCCGGAAGCGAGAACATTAAAATCCGCGAGACTGCGCTGTCCGGTCTGAGCGCCCTTTTAATGCAGCAGAAACGGTACGAGGAAGCGTTGAAGGCGCTCGACGGTATCCACAGTCCGGAAATCGAACCAAATCAGATGAAGGTATCCATCTACTACGCCATGGGGGATTACGAAAAGTCAAAACAGGTGGCACAGTATCTGCTTGCCACGCACGCGTTCGGCTGCAATATCGCGCTCCACACGCTTGCCAATTTTGCAAAGAAGAAGAAAGATTATCCGCTTGCGCTGCGGATGGAAAACCTAAACCTGCAGCTTTCCAAGATGTTTGACCGGGATCGGATTTACGGTCAGGATTTGAATCATTACCTGATGATTGCGCAATGCCACGCGGAGCAGAAGCAGGAGCGGGAGACGCTGGACGCGCTGAAAGCATTTTTGAAGTGCGCCCAGATGCCCGCGGATCATGATGCGGTTAAGGCAAGCCCGTTTTTCGACAGCATCGAGATGAGCGAAACACTTCAATCAAAAAGCTATTTGAATCACTGCGCCCGTGAGATGATAAACGGAAACTCGGCATTCGATTTTTTGTGGAGAAATCCGGAGTATCAGGAAATTCTTTCGGCGCTGGAACAGCTTCCGGGATAAAAGTCTAAAAAAGCAGGTGAACCATTTGAACTATGGCTAACCTGCTTTTTTGCAGACTTTACAAAAGAACTGTATGTACCCTCATTCATAAACCGCCGTAATCAGCGAATTGACCGTGCCGCACAAAGATGTGTCCAGCCGCCGGTCGGTGATGTCCCCGGCGGCAAGGCTGACTGCGCCTGCCGCGACGGCAATATCCGCCAGCGCCAGTTCATAGATGTTGTCGCTCCGGGTCAGCGATGGAGCAGAGGGAGAAGCCGCCGCCGTTCCCGTCAGCACCGCCGCGGAAATTTGGCGCGCCACCGCGTCCCAGCGGACAACCACTCGGTCGATACGGGGGTTCACGCCGTCCGCCGCCGCAAGCGTCAGGTTCAGCGTTTCGGTATTCTCATAAGCATAGCCGTTGATCCACGCGCTGCCGGCGAGAGTATTCACCGACAGCCCGCCGCCCGGCGTCACGCGCAGATTGTCGGCGTTTGTGTAGAAGATGCCGTTGGACACCAGCTTTGCAAAATATCCCGTGAAGTCGGATGCGTCGTACATCCGGTCGCCGCTTGTGCTGTTAAAAAATCCGCTTTTCTCCATCGTATCACCCTTCCTGTTTTAATTTTTGAGCCAGCGTGAGCACGCCCTTGCCGAACGTGATGTCCAGACTCTGCCCGGTGCTGTCATAGCTTTCCTCAATCTCCGTAATGCGGGTGGCAAGCGTCACACTCCATTTCTTTGACACCACCTTCACGCTTTGTCCAAGGTCGAAATCCGTGCCGTAGGTCAGATTGCCGTGGGGATTGACGGACGCGTCAAAGGACTGCGCCATTGCAAGCTCGCTCAGCCTGCTCTGCCCCTGAAAGAGCAAGGCGGCGGTGTACTCGTCCCCGAAATCCTCAGAGCGCAGGCTTTTGGCGTCCACGAATACCTCCCGGCGTTCGGTGCCCTCGCTTTCCCCGTACACGGCAAAGACGCGCTCCACGCCTTCGCCCTCACCGCCGATCAGCGCCACGTTGGCATAGTCCGATGCGCTTTTGGTAAAGGTCTGGGACGTGAGATTTTCATACTCCCACGAGAACACCGCCTGTGATTCTGCACCTTTGTACAGCGTGATGGTGAAGATTCCACCTGCCGGACTGAACACCGCCTTGATGCCGGCGTCCGCCGCTTCGCACAGGCCGGTTACCGCATCCATGAGATTCTTGTAAGAAATCTGGGTGCTGACCGGGTCCGCCAGCCCTCCGCCGTCGTAGGCGATAAAGTCCATCCGCCGGTCGGTATTGCCCGGGCTGATAAGGTGGTTGTTCACCAACTGCCCCGCGCAGTTGGCGAGGGTGCCGTTTAGAATTTCCGTGTCCCATACGATGCGCCGGGCGAGATAGGAAACGGCGAACCGTCCGCTGACGGTGATGAGTTCTTTTTCGTCCTGCGAGATTTCCACATATTCAATCACGCCGGCTTCCTCGCCGCCGCTTTTCCAAAGAAGATTCCCCAGCGTCAGCAGAGCGAGGTTTTCCGCCGTGGCGATGGCCTTGAGTTCAAAGCTCCCGCACCGGGAATACCGTCTTGTCCAGCGCAGATATTCAAAGGACTCCACCACGCCGGCGGGCCGGCGGTTCGCGTCAAAAACATACAGTTCCATCAATCACACCCCTAAATACTGCGGGCGGTAGTACAGGCTGACCTCCAGCAGTTCCTTGCCCGCCGCTGCGTCATAGCGCAAGGTGGTTTCCCCCGGCGAAAGCTGCAGGAAGGTCGAGCCGGTGTCCAGCAGACTGAACACGCTGATTTCCCCGCCGCTCTGCACCCGCACCACCCGCTTGCCCGCAAAATGGGTGTAGACGCGGATTTCCTCCCCGGCGGTCAGGACGGTGTTCAGACGGACATATTCGCCAGTGGAAACGTCCATCAGTTCGGGATTTGTTACTTCACCCAGCGCCCGGAACACGATTCGGCATCCGCAGGACACGTCCCCGGGATTTTCCACCGTGATAATCTGGCTGGGCTGGCGGGAGCCGAATTCCACGCCTTCCTCTGGGATTTCCAGCACGAAATGAAAGAGCGGCGTCCAGCGTGCCAGCTCCGCGCGGATTTCCGACAGCGCCTCGAAAAAGGGAGAGGGGCACAACAGACTGACGAAAAAGCCCGGCGTGCGCTCCCTGCCGGAGGCGGTGAACCCGGCTTCCTCCACCACGCAGGCAATCTGCCGGCTCCGGTAGGTCAGCGTGCCAGTTTGCTTTGGTGTGAAGATCTTCAAAAACTGCCTGCGGTACTCGTAGGCTTTGTTTGGTGTCCCCGCCGCAATCGTGCCTTCAATGGTAATATTCCGCATATCCAGCGCGGAGGAAATGAAAAAAGCGCCGTCCTGCTGGGGCGCTTGGAAGGTATTGACGGTCTGGCGGACGTTCCCCACGCCGTCGAGCTTCGTCAGAAAGAACGGCTTTGCCTGCCGGAGCGTCAGCTTGCCGCCCGTTTCGTTGGTATAGGTCAGTTCCATCATTATTTCATTTCCTCCATCAGATGCTCGGAGTTTGTGGCGTCAGACACAAACTCTTGAAAATAGCGGTGCGGCTTGCCGCAGGAGGAGCTGTGCTCCGACAGCTATTTTTCCCTCCTCTTAAAATTCCAGCGCCAGCTTGCGCGAAAGGTTCTTAAATTCCCGGGCAAGCTCCTTTTCGGACAGCGCCTTAGGGCTGACCACCGAGATGTTCTGCGTGATGCTTGTTCCCGCGGAAATGCTTCGCCCGGACGCGCCGGCGTTTACGGAAAAACCGGTGGGGATGGCGTTTTGCATCTCACGGGAGACGGAAGCCATAGCATCCTCGAACCCCACGCCGATACCTTCGCCCATGTTTCGACCAAGGCCGGCGAACAGCGTCGAGGGTGAATGGATGCCGAAGAAGTCCTTGATGCGGTCCACAATGCCGCCGAAGAAGCCGCTGATTTTGTTCCACAGCCATGTGCCGGCGTCCGAAATGCCCTGCCACAAGCCCTTGATGAGGTTGCCACCCACCTGCGCCATCTGTCCAATGTAGCCGGTGAACGTCCGGACAATCCCCGCCACAATCTGGGGTACCGCCTTGACGATTTCCACGATGATGGACGGCAGATTGGCAATCAGCGACACCAGCAGCTTGACGCCTGCCGTGATGATTTTCCCGGTGTTCCCGGCGAAGGCGCTCGACAGCGCGGCGACAATCTGCGGGATGGCGGAAACCACCGTCGTGATGATGAGCGGCAGATTCTGAATCAGCGCGATAAGGAGTTTCACGCCCGCATCCACAATGAGGGGGATGGAGAGAATCAGCGCGTTCACAAGGCCGTCCACAATCTGGGGAATCGCCGCCGTCACCGCTTCGATAATCTGCGGCAGGGCGGCCACCAGAGAGGTCAGAAGCTGAATGCCGGCCTCGATAATCTGCGGAATGGAGCCAATGAGGAAATTCATCAGCGCGGTGATGATGGCAGGGAGCGCCGCCACCAGCTGCGGAATGGCGTTGAGAAGACCCTGTGCCAGACCGAGGATAAGCTGCAGCGCCGCTTCCAGCAGCATCGGGAGATTATCAATCAGCCCCTGCACGATGGTAGTCACGGCGTTTACCGCCGCGGGAATCAGCTGTGGGAGCGCATTTCCGATGCCTTCCACTAAAGCCGTCACCAGCTGTACCGCCGCATCAATGAGCAAGGGCAGATTATCAATCAGTGCGCCTACAATAGTCAGCACCGCGTCCACCGCCGCCGGAATCAGCTCAGGCAAAAGACTGAGGAGTGTTTCGAGCACCTGTGTAAACAGGTCGACCACCGTGGACAGCAGCGTGGGGAGCAGTTCCCCCACCGCCTGCAGAATGCCGTCCAAAGCGGCAGGCAGGGCGGCGACGATGTTCTCAATCACCGGCGTGATGTTTTTGACCACGTTTTGAAACGCTTCCACCACGTTGCCGATCAGCAACTGGATATCCGCGTCCGCGTCGCCCAGCCCCGCCGTCAGGTTGCCGATGGCCGACTGCATCCCGGCGATGGAGCCGCTGATGGTCTCGGTCGCTTCCTTGGCGGTCGTGCCGGTGATGCCCATTTCCGTCTGGACCACATGGATGGCCGCATACACGTCATTCAGATTGCTGATATCGTATTTCTGCCCGGACAGCTTTTCGGCGTCGGCAAGCAGCCGCTCCATCTCGGTTTTCGTGCCGCCGTAGCCGAGCTTGAGGTTGTCGAGCATCGTGTAATTCTGCTTGGCAAAGCCTTGATAGGCGTCCTGAATGGAGGAAATGCTTGTGCCCATTTTGTTGGCGTTGTCCGCCATATCGGTAATCGCCGTATCCGCCGCCTTTGCCGCTTTGGCGGTGTCGCCGCCGAGGGACTGAATGAGGCTGGCCGAAAAGCTGGTGACCGTTTCCATGTACTCGTTGGCGGACATGCCGGCGGTTTGGAAGGCGTTGGCGGCATAGCTCTGAACAGCCGCGCTGGAATCTTTGAACAGCGTGTCCACGCCGCCCACCAGCTGCTCGTAATCCGCATAAGCGGCGACGACTTCCTTGCCGAGCTTGACGGCGGCGACACCTGCGGCGACCACGACCGCGCCCATCGCCACGCCGACGCCTTTGAGGACGCCACTCAGCTTTTCAAACTTGGAGCCGGACTTTTCCGCCTCGTCGCCGCTTTCCTTGAGTTCATTCCCCAAATTATCCGCGCCCTCGGTGGATTCTGACAGCTCGCGCTCCATGCCGTTCAGCTCCGCCTGCGCCTTGTTCAGCTGAATCTGCCAGTTCTGGGTGCGGCGGTCGTTTTCGCCGAAGGAGTCGGAGGCGTTTTGCAGGGCGGCGCGCAGGGTTTCAATTTTCGCCTTCTGTGCGTCAATCTGCTTATTGAGGACTTCATTCCGGGCGGCGGCCGCCTGCACGGATTTGTCCTGCTTGTCAAACTGGCTGGTGACCAGCGTCATTTCCGAGCCGAGAACCTTGAAGCTTTGGTTGATGTCCGAGAGCGCTTTTTTAAATTCCTTTTCGCCCTCCACGCCGATTTTTAAGCCAAAATTATCCGCCATCTGCCTCTCACCTCCCTTCAAATCCCCGGCGGGATGATATCGTCAATGGAAAAGGTCCGTTTCGGCTTTTCCATGCCGAGAAATTGTTTGTGACAGGCCCATAAATCCAGAAACAGCCCGATGGGCATCAGCCAGAATTCCTCCGCGCCCATGCCCATCTGCACTGTTCCGTAATACAAAAGTCGGGTAAACAGCTCTTCTGTGTTTACCCGACTTCCGCGTTTTTTGAGGAGGTTTCCTCCTCGCTTTCCACATTCCGCGCCGTTCCCTTGAACATCGCCTCGGTGATGGCGTTTTTGTATGCCGCCAAATCCAGCGGCGAGGTCAGCAGTTCCACGTCCTCTTCAGTCAGCAGTTCCTGCGGCGCGTCCTTGTTTTTGAGGTTGTGGATGAGGATGGACTGGTTCGCCAGCAGGGTAAGAAGCCAGACAATCTCATCCAGCGCCATCTCGAAATTCTCGGACTTCATCAGCTTTTCCCCAAGGTTCTCCAGCCCGCCGTAGCGGCGCGCGATTTCCTTGGTGGCGCGGGTGGTGAGAATCAGTTCATACACTTTTCCGCCGATTGTAATTACGGCACTTCGTTCGTTTTCCATGCGTCAGCCCTCCTTATTCGCCTGCCGGCGCTTCGGTATAGGTGGGTTCGTACACCTGCCCGAACCAACCGGAAATGGTTTCGGTCGTCACACCAGAAGCGCCCTCGGAAACCTCCGCTTTCCACGGGTGCGTTCCCTTGGCGTCCGGCTTGTTGCGGCGCATGACCGTGCCTTCAATGCTGGGCGTTTGAAAGGTGATGGAGTCGCCTTTGGTCTGCAGGTTGGTAGACGGGATGCCGAAAATGACGCGGTACAGCCAGAAGTACCGGTACTTGCCGTTTGCACGCAGGGCGCGGAAGCCGATCGCCACCGGCGGAGCGATGTTCTCGCCCGCTGAAATCAGTACGCCGTTGTCGTCCGCCAAAGCGCCGGTGAGATTCTGCGCCGCGGTGATGCCGATATCGTCCACGCCCAGCGTCAGCTTGCCGGACTTGAAGTCCTTGACCACCTCCGACGCGCCGTCATCGGCATAAAGAGTCGCCTCGGCAAGCTCCACGGACAGTTCCGCCGAGATGGCCTTTGCGAGAATTTCCGGGGTATCATAGGTTTCCTCACCGTCCTCGGCTTCGGTGATTTTTGCGTAATAGAGCTTATCCATTCCAATGGTAGCCATGTATTATTCCTCCGTTTCATAAGACTGCGCGATGTCAATCGCATAGTGGTGATAACCGGTATCATCCTCATGCCCGACATAGGTGCGTGCCGTGATGGTAAAGCCGGCGTTCAAAAGCGCCTGTGTAATCTGTCGTTTTCGCAGAAGATAATTGCCCTTGGAAAAGAGCGAAATGCGTACCTCGGACACATCCATCAGCGGCGTGTTGTCGCCGAACAGGGAGAAATCATCCGTCAGCGGCGTCAGCACCAGATATTCATCGGGCGGGATACCGGAAAAAACGCCCGTTTCCACCGGGAGAATGGGCGAAAGAATCGTATTGAGTTCCGAAAGCACGCTCATATTTTCCGTACCTCCTCATCCAGCTTTGATTTCATCGTTTCGATGCAGGCCTTGCGGCTCTGGGTTTTGGCCGGCTTTAAAAAGGGCTTGGGCGGCTGACCGTGTTTGCCGTACTCGAGAATATTGGCAATCTTGGCGTTGCTGCCGCCGCCCGAGCGCGGCTCGGAAAAGCCGACCTTGATGTCCCAGCCGGAGCCGTCCCGCTTTGGTTTGGCGGGCGAAAGCCCCAGCGCGCTTTCCAGTTCGCCGGTGGAGCGGCTCGGAATTTTCGTGCCTTTGCCGATGACAGCGGAGAGGTTGGACTTTACCCGCTCCAGCACCACCTGCCCGCCGGCTTCCAGCACACGGGGCAGGATTTCGTCCGTCTTTTCATTCAGTTGGGAAACTTTCAGAAGAAAATCCTCCGGCATCTTTAATGAACAGCGTCCCATATTAGTTCATACTCCCTTCCATCAGCTCGCACAGGCATTCGACATACATCCCGCGCCCGCGCACGTCCTCCGCGCTGGTAATGTGGTAGCGCTTCTCCTCGCAGACGATAAAGAGAGCCGGACTGACCTCGACGCCGGGGATTTTACGGAAGCGGAACAGCACGGACGCTTCGGAAAAGACCGCCATGTTTGCCCAGCGCTCCGAGCCGTTGCGGTCCTCTTTGTAGGCACGGACGGAAGCAACTATATGGTCACCGTTGATAACAAAGCCGTCCGCGTCCTTGACAGGCGCGTTGGAGATGAGGTCGATAAAGCTGTTCATTTTTCCAAAAGACAATTCAAACACTCCTTATCTGCGATGTTTTAAATTTTCCAATCCCGGTCAAGCCGCAAAAGCAGATTGACCGTATCCCACACCTGCCGGCCCGCCTGCACGGAATCGGCAAAAAAGCCGCCGGTGGAGCCGTCACGGCTTTCATAAAAATGGCTTGCCAGCATGATGACCGCCTGCTCGGTGGTTGCCGGCATCGTGTTTTCCGTGTAGAACCCCTCCGGGATATGCTGATAGCTTTCGGCATAACGGACGGCGGCGGTGATGTACATCTGCAGAAGTTCGTCGTCTTGTGTATGCGAGAGAATCAGATTGGCTTTGACTTTTTCAAGCAGGGTGTCCATTCCCGCCGCCTCCTTCCTTGATTATGAGCCTGCCTTCATTTGCAGAAGCTGTATGCCTTCCGTCAGAATCACCTTGCCGTCCACGCGCTCCGTAGCCACATAGCCGATCTGACCGTTGGTGGCATACAGTTCGTTCAGACGCTGAACGGTACGGCCTGCGCGGTCGCCGATCCAATAGTTCTTGAAATCGCCGAACGCCACGGTATAGGCGCCTGCCGCAATTGCCGGCGCGTAAGGAGAGGTGTATAAATCGTAGCCGAGCAGCTTGTCAGGTTCATCCGCCTGCAGGGAGGGCTGCCACAGATACACGCCGTTGCTGTCCTTCAGCTTGCGGATGGCGGAAATGGTCGCGTCGTTCATGAGGAAATTGGCGTTTCTGCGGTACGGGGATTTCAGCGCATACACGAGGCTGATCAACTCGTCCGCCGTGATGGCGTTCTGCGCCGCCGCAGTCACACCGACTGCACCGCCGTTTTCGGTAAAGATCCCTGTGGGCTGGTTCGTTCCGGTGCCCACGCAGAAGGCTTCTTCCTCGGCGATGCCGAAGGCTCTGGCAAATTCATTCATGAGGTATTCTTCAATATCAAATGCGGAATCCTGCAGAAGCTCCACGCTGACGCGGCAGAGGTCGGTCAGCTTGAAGGCGTCAATCTGTTTCTGCCCGAAGGTCGGATTGCTCTCGGTGTAGGCGGCGTTCTCCGCCGTCCACTGCGCGGTGGAGTGGCCTGTGGCAATGGGAATCTTGCGTTCGTGCTGTGTGGTGATGACCTTGGCGAGGGAGCGGATTACGTTCTCTGCTGTAAGGGCGGTGACAATCTGGGCTTCAAATTCCTCCGGCACCAGATAGCCGCCGTCCGCGTCCACACCCTCGGACAGGACGTTGTGCAGCTGGATTTTGCCGCGCAGGTGGCGGTCAAAGTCCTCTTTGTAGGCGTCGGAGGCTCTGCCGGCTTTCTCCGGCTTGAGGGACGCGGTGCGTTCGGGTGCTTCAGTAATAGGGCTGTTCACAGGCTTGTTCAGTTCCGCTTCGATGGCGTCCCGGCGCTCCATGCGCTTGATTTCGTTGGTGAGGCTGTCCAGGTCATGCTCCATCTTGGTATAGGCAGCGTCATCCTCCGCGGAAAGCACGCCCATTTCGTTCCTGTGGGTATCGAGGAAACCCTCCATCGTATTCCACAGCTTGGCTCTTTTGTTTCTCATTTCGGTAATCGTCATGATAAAAATCCTCCTTGCTTTACAGCAGTTTTTTGTAAAGGGACGCCTTCAGTTCCTCGACCGGGCGCCCTTTGGGTTGTTTTTCCGGCCTGCAGAACGCTTTGCCGGAAAGCTTATTCATGAGGGTGCGTTCCACCGCTGAGGCGGAGAACGCATATCCCTCGGTGTCCGCTGTGGATCCGCGCTTTTCATCCGTCAGGATATCGTCCGCAAAGCCGAGTTCAATGGCCTTTTTGGCGTTCATCCAGGTGGTATCGTCCATCATGTGAGAAAGCTGTGCGTGGGAAAGCCCCGTCTTGATTTCATAGGCGTTGATGATACTTTCCTTGACTTCGGAGAGCATATCAATTGCCTTTGCCATGTCGGCATGGTCGCCGAATGCCATCGTCGCCGGGTTGTGGATCATCATCAGGGCGGTGGGCGCCATCAGCACCTGCGTTCCCGCCATGGCAATCACCGATGCCGCGCTTGCCGCGATGCCGTCGATTTTGACCGTGACCTCGTGCGGATAATCCATGAGCATGGTGTAAATCTGGCTGGCGGCAATGCAGTCTCCGCCGGGCGAATTGATCCAGATGGTGATGGGCCCGCTTCCCGCAAAAAGCTCTTCCTTGAACATTGCCGGCGTGATATCGTCATCGAACCAGCTTTCGTCCGCAATGGTGCCGTCAAGATATAGGGTGCGGATACCGGTGTTTTCGTCATTGTCCCAGTCCCAGAAATGCGTTTTATCGCGTGCCCGGGCGGGACTTCGCTTTGTTTTGTCCATCTGAGGTTTCCTCCGTTTCTGCTGAAGTTGTATTGGCGAAAGCGCCGGCATCGGCAAGCTTGGTCATGGCGCCGTTGATGAGGTATAAATCGCCGCCTTGTTCTGCGGGGATGCGGTCGAGGTTCTCCAGTTCCCGGATATCGTTTGCCGACATCCAGCCGTTCTGCCTTGCCGTCGCGTAGCCGTTCATGCGGCTGGCATAGTCGCCGCGGAGCAGGCCCTCCACATTGAATTTCACGAAATAGGCTTTCTTTTCATCGGGAGTCAGGAGTCGCCGCTGAATGGACTGCTCCCAGCGAATCACCCACGGGTCCAGCGTATACTTCACAAACTCCAGACTCTGCTGTTCAATGTTGGAGAAGCTGGACTTTTCCAGGTCGCCCACCATATGCGGCGGCACACGGAAAATACGTGCAATCTCGTTGATCTGGAACTTGCGTGTTTCCAGAAACTGCGCCTGCTCCGGTGAAATGGAGATGGGCGTGTATTTCATGCCTTCCTCCAGCACGGCGATCTTGTTGCTGTTTGCCGAGCCGCCGAAGGTCTGCTGCCAGCTTTCACGCACCTTGCTGGGGTCTTTGATGGTGCCGGGATGCTCCAGGACACCGCTCGGCGCCGCGCCGTTGGCGAAGAACTTGCTGCCGTATTCCTCTGTGGCAATCGCAAGCCCGATGGCGTTCTTTGCCATCGCGATGGGCGAATAGCCCACCAGCCCGTCAAAGCCAAGCCCGGGGATATGCAGCACATCGGAAGGCTGAAGAATCACCGTACTGCCTTTCATGGTCTGCGCCTCATCGGAGGACCGCTGGTACTGGTAATACAGCTGTCCGTTCGTGTCCCGGTTGACCGTCATTTTATTCGGCATCAGCGGATACAGGGCAATGACCTGTCCTTTGCCGTTGCGGATAACCTGGGCATAGGCGTTTCCCCATAACAAAAGATGAGTCATCAGCGTTTCACGGAATACGAATGAACTCATCTCCGGATTCGGCTCGTCATGGAGCAGAAGGTATAACGGATGGCCGATGGCTTTTTCCTTGCCGCCGTCCTCCTTGTAACGATAGAGGTGGAGGGGAAGCCCCGCAATCGCCTCCGACAGGATGCGCACGCAGGCATACACCGCCGTCATCTGCATGGCGGAGCGCTCGGTCACCAGCTTGCCGGAGGAAGAACCGCCGAGATAAAAGGCATAGCTGCTGCCCGGGGTTCTGTTTTCCGGCTTATCCCTTGAGCGGAATAAGCCGCTGAAGATTCCCATAAAAATCATGCTCCTTCCTAAAACACCAGAAGTCCTCTGGTGTCGTATACGCTCTCGCCCGTATCATTGCCGCAGCGGATGGCACGATCCAGCGCCATAATCGTGGCGACCGCACCGTCAATCTTCTCGGTTGATTTTTCCTTATCCGCCTTGATGTTGCCGGCGGGGTCGGTGCGGATGAAGATGTTATCCATGTTCCATCTAAGAACAGGGTTACCGCCGTGGGCGATTTTTTCTTCCAGCACCAACTTCATCAGTTCCTTGGTGGGCGGGGACATATCCTTGAAGCCCTGCCCGAACGGAATAACCGTAAAGCCCATGCCCTCAAGGTTCTGCACCATCTGCACAGCGCCCCAGCGGTCAAAGGCAATCTCCCGGATATTGAAGCGCTCTCCGAGCCGCTCAATAAAGTTCTCAATGTAGCCGTAATGCACCACATTGCCCTCCGTCGTCATGATCAGTCCCTGCCGCTCCCATAAGTCATAGGGAACGTGGTCCCGGCGGACACGCAGAGCGACCGTTTCCTCCGGGATCCAGAAATATGGGAGAACGCTGTATTTGTCCGCTTCATCCTGCGGTGGGAATACCAGAACGAAAGCCGTAATATCCGTTGTACTGGAGAGGTCAAGCCCGCCGTAGCAGACGCGCCCTTCAAGACTTTCCTCATCGACTGGGAACGCGCAGGCATCCCACTTGTCCATCGGCATCCAGCGCACCGACTGTTTCACCCACTGATTGAGCCTTAGCTGTCGGAACGCGTTTTCCTCGCCGGGATTCTGCTTTGCGGAATCGCAGGCGGCTTTCACCTTGTCGATTCCGACCGTGATGCCGAGGGAGGGGTTGGCTTTCTTCCAGACTTCCGGATCCGTCCAGTCCTCATCCTCCGCCGCTCCGTAAATCACGGAATAGAAGGTGGGGTCTACCTTGCGCCCCGCCTGGATGTCCAGGGCTTTCTGATGCACCTCATAGCAGATGGAATTTGTATCATTGCCCGCCGTCGTAATCAGAAAATACAGCGGCTGCATCCTTGCGTCGCCGGAGCCCTGCAGCATGACGTCAAACAGCTTTCTGTTGGGCTGAGTGTGCAGTTCATCGAATATCACGCCGTGGGTGTTGAAACCGTGCTTGTTCGCCACATCCGCCGAAAGCACCTGGTAGAAGCTGTTGGTTGGCTTATACACCAGTTTCTTCTGCGATTCCAGTATCTTCACGCGCTTGGCAAGCGCCGGACAAAAACGAACCATATCCACGGCAACATCAAATACGATTTTCGCCTGATTTCGGTCGGAGGCACAGCCGTACACCTCGGCGCGCTCCTCGCCGTCCCCGCAGGTGAGGAGCAGTGCAACCGCAGCCGCCAGTTCCGATTTGCCCTGTTTCTTCGGTATCTCGATGTATGCCGTGTTGAACTGCCGGTAGCCGTTCTTTTTCAAAATGCCGAAGATGTCCCTTACAATCTGCTCCTGCCAGTCAATGAGTTCAAATGGCTTTCCCGCCCATGTGCCTTTTGTGTGGCAGAGGGATTCAATGAACAGGACGGCATAATCCGCGGCTTTTTCATCGTAGCGCGAGGTTTTTGCCATGAATCTGGTAGGCTTGTATTTTTTCAGCTTTCGCACGGCGCACCGCCTCCTTTCCGTAAAAATGCGCACAAAAAAGGCGGCGGACTGTTTTGTCCGTCACCTTTTGGCTGAACGATTTTGTTGATGCTACGCGCAGAAAATCTGTACCGCATCCCTTAAAAACACGGCGCATCCGGGCGCGATGGCGTCATAATACGCGGTGAACCGCGGGTCGTCTACATACATCTGCGCAACGCCCATGTGCGCTTCTTTGCTGTAATGGTCCCAGTAAAAACTAAGCCACTTTTTGTGGAGCGCGCAGGCTTTCTGTGCCAGTTCGCCGCCGGGGTCGCCCTGCTCGAAGGCCGCCTGCAGGGTGTTGTTCAGTTCCTGCGTCAGGGTTTCCAGTTCGCCGTACTGCTCTTTCGTCATGTTCTTGAGTTTGGCGTTCGAACGGCCGACGGCTTCGTCCCCGTATTTTTCCCGGATTTCCCCGCCGTATTTTTGCTCGTTGTCCAAAATCAGCTTTTCCTTGAAGCCCTCGAATTTTTCCTCATCTGTCATTTCCGTTTCTCCTTTCATTGCCGAAATGCTTTTCTGTACATTGCCGATCAGTCGGTCCAGCCGGGTGCGTTTCTCCCGCAGAGCGGCGAGATGGTTCTGCAGAGCGGACAGTCCGTCAAAGTCCTTCTCCGCCAAAATGCGCTCGATTTCCGAGAGTTCTACGCCCAGTTCCCGGTAGAATAAAATCTGCTGGAGCCGGTTTACTTCCGTTTCCCCGTAAATCCGGTACCCGTTGGAGCGCACGGCCTTGGGCGGGAGCAGGCCGCACTGGTCATAATAGCGAAGCGTCCGGGTGCTGACGCCTGCCAGTTTTGCAAGCTGGTTGATGGTGTATTCCATTGACGTTTCCTCCTTGAATCTTATTGTAAACTATGACGTAACGTCAATGTCAATACCTTTTTGAAAAATATTTTGAAACGAGAGACAGCCCCGTATGGGGTGTCCTCGGCTGTTTTCGTGGTTAGTTGTACTTTTCAAGGATGGCGGCGTATACCGCCTTGATCTCGTAGTCGTCAGGACAATGCACGTCCCAGCCCCTGTCGTAGTTCACGACGTCGTGGCTGTTGTTCAGCTTGCGGATGGTGAGTTTGCTTATTTTGCCGCCGTCGATGCCGAACGCCTCGCTCGGCTCTTCGTAGTGCTTTACCCAGTATTTGTACCTATTGCCCGTTGCCGGGCCTGTGAGAATGCCTTCGCTCCACATGGCCGCGTCCTCCTTACGGTTTCTCGGTCAGCTTCCCGTCGACCAGAATGTAGCGGTGCTCCCGTCCGGTTTCGTCCGCCGCAATGATGCGCATCTCACCGCTTTCAAAGGCGTTGTATGCTTTGATAAAGCGCCAGCCTTCGCCAAGCTGTTCTCGAATCATCTGCCTGTAATCCATCATGGGTTCCTCCCTGAAAAAGTGTTGTGTGCCTTTCGGCATGTACATATATCACTCTGAACGCCCGGAATAGCAAGTCATTTCCGAGAAATATATGTGCCGGATATCCGCTGCGGAAATTGTGTATATTACTCCTCCCCGCCAGTCAGAATGAAACGGACATATTCCTTCCGGTGTTCCTCTAGCCATGTAACCAGTTCGTAAAAATCACGCTCATAGGCAAGTCTCTGCACCATGTTCACATCGAACATATTTGTAAGCCCCGTGTCGCGGATTTCGAGTATCTGCTCCTTAATCGTCTGCGTCATCGCTGCACACCTCCAGTCCCGATACCAGCTTGGTGTAGATGGTGGTATAGCGTTCGCATTCCGCACCTTCCGAGCCTGCGACAGCCTCAAGGAAAAAATCGGCGGCTTCCTTGCGGGAATCCCATACCTTTTTCTCCCTGCAGCAGATAGTCGTGACGGTATTGAGCTTCTTTACGACATCCTCGCCGTAGACCACGTTCAGACCGCTGCCGTTGTCCCATCGCATGAGGAGAGAACCGGTGTCATCCACGCCCATAACCGTGCCTTTTGTGCCGGCGGGCGGGGCCTGCACATCGTCCATTTTAATAAGTTCCACGCGGGTGCCTGCGGGATATTCTTTGCGCACACGGTCGACAATTTCTTTACTCGGAAAGCGCATGGTCAGCACCTCCATTTTTAAACGCTGAGGAACCCGTGAGGTTTTTCAGCAGGATTTTTCGTTCTGATTTGTATTCCGTTCCGATGAATCCCAGCCGGAGGAGAAAACAGCGGAATGCGTACTTCTCGTTGGTGACCTCTTTTTCTGTGGCAGTCACACGCTTGGCGTGCCTTGCCATTTCGCAAAGCGCCGCAACAAGGTGGGTATATGCCTTTACAGAATCCCCATCCGTCTGTGCGAACCAGGGGAAGGACACCTGCTCATCGGATACTTCAATCCGAAGGCTGTCTGTTCCGAGCGCCTTTTTCAGCAAAGCGGATTTGGAAGCCACAATTCTTTTTAGGTTCTCAATGGCCGTATCCGAAAGGGTATCTCTCGGAACCGTCACTGTAAGCCCCGACGTTTCGCCCTGCGGCGCATTTCCTGCGGCTTCGTCCGCTCTTTCGGATATGTTCCCGTCCTCTGTTTCTGCGGCAGTGTCGGGCAGCCTTTCGGCAGTAAAGCCCTTGTACGCAAGGGAGTGGAGGAGAGCTTCAACATCAGCGCCGCATTGCCGCTCATCAAAGGAAACCGTTCCGCTTTTGTCAACATTAAAAGCGCCGATACGATAGGCCGCGCTCGGCATTCCACAGTATTTCGGCTTCATTTCTAAAATTTCTCCGATTGCCGTGACCAGTGCTTTTCGCTCCGCGCCGGTTACGTTGAAGCTTATTTCCATTTTCCATCCCTCCATCCAAGTAAAAATTGCACCGCGTCGGAAAATCCGGCACGGTAATAGCAGTTTGTCGTTTCACCGTCAACCAGTGAATACGCATCCTCCAATTTCACAAACGTTTTTGCTTGTTCGGGGGTGAGCATGGATTTGAGTGTGCGCACCGCCTGCTCAAACTGCTGATAAGCTTCCTGCAGGCTGTCACTGCCGCGCATTCCGCAGTCGGCAATCCGCTGTGCCATGAAACTTTCCACTGCTTTTTCAAAACTTTCGTTTTGCATGAACGTTACCACCTTTCTATTTGGTAGTAACATATATCACTCTAAAAGCACGGAATAGCAAGCGTTTTTCGCACATCTCTCTGTAAAAGAACCGCCGGATCATTCGCCCTCAATCTGTGCGTAATACACAATGCCTGAAAGCACAAACACCACGTTGGGAAGCGCCACGCCATTGCCCCACATCTTGTATTCAGCGGAATCGGAGTGCGGATTTTTCAGCCATTTGATAATCTGGTTGTCCGATTTCATTTTACAACCGTTGATATCGGCGTAGGTTTTCCATACACCTCTCCAGAACTCCATATCTTCATCCGTAGGATTTTCCGTGCCAAGGTCACTGCACCACCAGTCCGGGAATCCCTGCAGTCTTGCGCACTCGGTCGGTGTCAGCCTGCGGACGATGTAACAAGGCTCTGTTTCGTTGACAACAGGCGGATCCTTAAAATCCCGCGCCATCAGTGTTGGGGATTGCTCCTTTAATGCCTGAGCATAGGAGCCGGTGGTCATGCAGTATGCCACAGCGTGACGGTCGGCGGCGTCCAGCGTAAAAGACACATCTTCATTCACACCGCTGCCCTGGGGACCGTTTTTGTCAGATCTTCCAATCATGGAACCCTGCACCGACACCACCGCCATGCCGCCTTGATTGCAGGCAGGATTGCCGCCGCCGGAATCCAGAGTCCGTGAAGTTTCCGCTTCATAAAAACCGCTGTGAGGATTATCCGACAGCATGGAGTGACTCTGCTTGGAGCAGATGCCGTAAACCTTGACTGCCAGTTCGTTGCATCGTGATTCTCCGACATCGTGTGTGTTCAGCGTGTTCGCCGTATCGGAATTTTTCCACTGCTGACCCTCATCGGGAGAATGCGGACGGGTGCCTTTCACAAACGGCACAAAGGCCGCATTCGGAACATCCTCCACCACAAAGGGCTGGTTGTTCCCACCCGTACCGTAGGTAGCATTTACGGCAGGCGCAATGTCCAGCGGCCCTGTGTATCTCGTGTCCTGGCTGTGGTTCTCATAAACCGCCGCTGGAACGGTTCCGGCACGGAGCGTAGGGGATGTTTCCTCTTCATAGCCGATGCTCCGCGCGTTTGCCGAGTGTTCCGTGCAAAATCCCGCAGAACCCATCACGCAAGGCGGGTGATGCGCCTCCGCCCGAAGCGTACAGGTAACATTCTCCGTTATGTCCAAGCGTTCTCCGGGTCTCACCTGTCGGTTCGGTCGGTGCTTCTGCTCCGCAGAGGTGTCCACCGGACACCCGCACCCCTGGTCGTTTAAGCAGATTGTGCCTGCCGCTCCAGCGCCGCCTTCAAAATCTCCGGTAGTTCCTTGCCACGAGCGGAAGCCCTGCGGAGTATACCCAGACACGCCTTCGGACTCAAATAGTATTTTTCCGGCACATCCGCCTGCAAAATCTGCGACAAGATAGATGCGTTTTCTGCGCTGGGGCACTCCCCAGTACTGCGCATCAAATACCCGCCATGCGAGACTGAAATCGTCCGCCATGATCTCTCCGGCGGTCGGCCACTTCTCAGGTCGAGGAGTATCAATTTTGTATCCCTTGACCGAACAGATTTCTTCGAGGACGGACTGGAAGTCCGCGCCCTTGTTTGAACTGAAAGCGCCGGGGACATTCTCCCAGACGATGTATCGGGGATATTTTCCATCGGTTGCACACCTCATTTCTTTTACGATTCGGACGGCTTCATAGAAAAGCCCGGAGCGGTTGCCGTCCAGACCTTCACGCTTGCCCGCAATGCTCATGTCCTGACAGGGCGAGCCAAAGGTGATGATGTCCACGGGAGGAAGTTCTGAGCCGTTAATAGCGGACACATCGCCGCAGTGTCTCATGAATGGCATCCTTTTGGTGGTTACCCGAATAGGAAACGGCTCAATTTCCGAAGCCCACACAGGGGTAATGCCGGAAATCAAGCCGCCCAAAGGAAACCCGCCCGAACCGTCAAAGAGACTGCCGAGCGTCAGGTTAGGTTTCATCCGGCAGTTCCACCTCCTTGACAAGGTCTGCATACATCAGCTTTTTGCCGTTTCGGACTACATACACATTTTCCGTGTCGGACGTGTTTTCCACATACCGGCGGAGAATGACGGATGCGTATTTCGGATCAAGCTCCATCATCATGCAGGTGCGGTTCAGCTGCTCGCAAGCCATCAGCGTGGAGCCGGAACCGCCGAATGTGTCGATGACGACGGCATTTTCCTGCGTGGAGTTTTGAATCGGGCAGCCGAGCAGGTCAAGCGGCTTTGACGTCGGGTGATCCTTGTTCCGCTTTGGCTTGTCATAATTCCAGATGGTGGTCTGCCTGCGGTCTGCGTACCACGGGTGCCTGCCGTTTTGCAGAAAGCCGTAAAGCACAGGCTCGTGCTGCCACTGATAATCCGAGCGTCCCAGCACCAGGGAATTCTTCACCCAGATGCAGACGCCTGCCAAATGAAACCCGGCATCAATGAATGCCTTTCTGAAATTCAGCCCCTCGGTGTCCGCATGAAAGCAATAGGCCGCGCCGCCCTTTTCAAGATGGTCCGCCATGTTTTTGAAAGCCGAGAGCAGAAAATTGTAAAAATCTTCGCCCTTCAGACTGTCGTTCTGGATGGTCAAGCCGTCCGATGCCTTGAAGGAAACGCCGTAGGGCGGATCGGTCAGGATGAGGTTTGCACGCTTTCCGTCCATGAGTTTTGCCACATCATCGGCGGAGGTGGCGTCGCCGCACATCAGCCTGTGCCGTCCGACTGTCCAGATGTCGCCCGGCGCTGCAAAGGATGCCTTTTCCAAAGCGGCACTCAGGTCGAAGTCGTCATCCTCGATGTCTTTATCGGTTGCGCCGCCCAGTAATTTCTCAAGCTCCTTTTCATCAAAGCCGAGAAGCGAGAGGTCGAATGCGCTATCCTGCAGGTCGGATAATTCGACCGACAGCATTTCCTCATCCCATCCGGCATTCAGCGCCAGCTGGTTGTCGGCAAGGATATACGCCCGCTTTTGCGCGTCCGTAAGGTTCTCGGCGAATACGCAGGGAACGGTTTCATAGCCTTCCTCGCGGGCAGCAGTAACGCGACCGTGGCCGACGAGGATGTTGTAATCCGCGTCAATGACCGCAGGGCTCACAAAGCCGAACTCCCTGAGTGATGCTCTCAGTTGCGCGATCTGTTCTTTACTATGCGTCCGGGCGTTCCGGGCATAGGGCACCAGCTTATCAATGGGCACCTGTTCTAATCTTTGTGTGTTCATCTATATTCCTTTCCGGGCGCGGAGCAGGCGCTCCATCGTGTCATTCGGATTTCCCTCAAAATCTTCCGTGCAGTTCTGTTTCACCACGTCAAAAATTTCGTACCAGATGAGATTTGCTGTTTTCTGATACTGCTGCGACATCTGCACAAACGGAGATGTCACCACGCCGCCGGTCGTCGGATGCTTTCCCAAAAGACCGAAAGTGCTGATTGCGTCCTCACACTGGATATACCGGGCAAACGCCTGCGCGTAAGATTCGATGAGCCGTTTGTTTACAAGGTTCTCACAGCGGCGTTCCTTCAGCCACAGCCAGGTTTCCTTGTAGATGATGTCCGCACCGAGCGGCTGGCCGTTTTTCTGCTTTGCCGACAGGTATTCATCGGGCTTTGGCATATCCGCGCCTTCGAGCACCGCGCCTTCCGGCAGGTCGACCGCTTCAAGCTCGTCGTAATCAAGCTCCGGGACATCGTTGTTCATGATTCTTGCTTTGTGTCCGCTGTTGATTTTCTCCGCGGCAGGTGCCGGCTTGTCGCCGGCCCGGACACGTCTGCCGCCTCGGTAGGTTCCGTCTTTTGCCACAACCCGCACCTCCTTTGCTGGCAGCGTTAAGCCGGGCAGGGGGTTAATCCCCTGTTTGAACCGGAATTTTCGCACACGAAGCCCCGCGCCGCTGTCCGCTTGAAGCAGGTTTAGAGATTTTGATACCCCCGCCGGTCAGCCGCAAATCTGTCTGTCGCCCATTTCAAGATGAATCTTGGTGTGGCAGGACTGGCAAAGGCTCATGAGGTTGCTTTCTCTGTGGTCACCGCCTTGGGAGACGGGAACGATGTGATGCACCTCTTCCACGGGTGTCAGCCGGCCTTCCTTCAGACACCGCTCGCACAGCGGATGCGCCGCGGCATAGCGGTCGCGGATTCGTTTCCAGGCTCTGCCGTATTTCCTGTTGCTGTCGGGACTGCGTGTGTATTTGTTGTACTGCTGTGCGGCAAGCCGCTGATGCTCCTCGCAGTACTGTCCGTCCGTGAGGTTGGGGCAGCCGGGGTAGGAGCAGGGGCGCTTTGGTTTTCTTGGCATCGCTTCACCTCCTTGGGACATAAGAAAAGCCCTCACAGGATCGCTCCCATGAAGGCCGCTCTATATTCTTCGCTATTGTAATGATACCACAGGAGGGGTGTGCCATACTGTGCCAAACCGTGCCAACTTTCAATCCGGGACAGAAAAATTCTGCAAAGCCGCTCCGTGTATGCGGTGCACCGTGCGAAGCGACACGTTCAGCATCCGTGATATCTCCTCCCAAGAGCAGTTGTCCAGGTAGCGGTAACGGAGTACCAGCTGCTCCTCACGGCTGGTGAGCCTGTCGATTGCCGTGTTGATGGTTTCCTTGAGACAAACCAGATACGCCACCTTTTCCGCTACATCCCTTTGGATTGCATCGATTTTCTCAAGACATCGGACGAAAGATGCCTCTGTCGGCTTGTTTGGATTGTAGTGCGGTTCAAAATTACTGCCTGAGATGCCGCTCGATAGTTCCCTCCAGTAGTCAATCTCACGCAGGCGGCAGTTGATGAGTGCGTCCAGGTGCCGCGCCTGGTTCAGATATTCTTTGGCTGTCATGCGTCCGCCTCCCTGTTCAAGGAGCGGATCAGCATCCCGCCGTCTACACTCGTAAGTACCGAAAACCAACTCGAACGAAAAAATCTTTCTATTTCTCCCTTGTCCGCCAGCGCGGATTTGTTTCTCGGATTTGCTTTGAGACATTTCAAAGCCATCCGATAATCCTTGACCGCCTGCAGAATGATGGCGTTCGCAAGGTTCTCATAATTTGTAATGTCGCTCATATGCGATACCTCCTGATATTGGAAATTGGCATCGTTGCATCGGAGCGATGTATCTTCGTATCAGCGCAGAGAACCGTTTACCGCGGTTCGCACCTCGTCCACCGAACGCACCACCAGCACAGTGCCGCCGGCCGCGAGGATTTTTCGGATGGTCGCTTCCTGAAGCTTCGTAGGCCTGCCGCTGTCGGTCTTGACCTCGAAGCCGAAGAACCGTCCGTTAATGCAGGCAATGATATCGGGAATGCCCGCCGTCCCGTACATACCACCGTGCTCTTTCCAGCAGAAGCACCCAGGCACGGTCTTAAGGTACTTCATGATTGCCTTTACGATTTCCGCTTCTATCATCTGTTCCTAAAACCTCCGTGTTTTCAACACTTGGAACACATGGAACACGAGAAATCCCATTTTACTGTATTTTTTATAATGAAAAACAAGGGGTATATAAATTTGTGTATTATATATAGAGAGATAGGATTTTGGTGTTCCAATGTGTTCTCGTGTTCCGGCGATGCTTGTGGCAGGCACCGCCGGAATCCTTTATCCAAGCACTTCTCCGAGCCTTATCCCCACCAGAATGCGCCTTTTCGCCATGCGGTCAATGTCCCGCGTCACATTCGGGTACGCCGCTGTGATCTGCTGCACGAAGTTCTTCTGTGAGTACGGCTTTAAGCCGCATTCCTCACAGTATCCCTTGTATGCATTGAACAGTTCCGTAGAGCCGACTGAATACGCGGCATCCAATTCGCAGTATTCTTTCAGGAAGGATAACACGGAATCCGACTCTTCCCGGTACTGCTGCAGCTCGTTTGCATTGACCTGCGTTTCAGAGAACAGATAATGATGGTTCATCAGCCTGCGCAGACCTTCCAACGCGAACAGGAAAATGCCGTCCGCCTCCATGCGGAATTTCTCCAACAGTTCCGGGTCGCGTTTTTCCTTCGGTACGGTGTGATTGAACCGTATGATAATGAGCCTGCGGTAGAAGCCCTCGGAACGGTCGCCGTAATTTTTGGGAATGCTGTTGCAGGAGAATAGAAGCCTTGCGCTCGACTGGAATGAGAACGGATTCTTGTTCTTTTTTTCCACCGTCAGATAGTCCTCGCCCACAAGCGCCTTGAAAATGCCGTTATCGTCGATGTTCTTTGTGGGCAGATCGGCGAAGATGTTCGCCAGCTTGCCGAAAAGCTCCGCCGTCTTAAAGCGTTCGTTCAGCGCCTGCCATGACACATTGGACACGTTCTGCTTGCCGAGCAGCACATCGTTCAGCACACGGAGCAGCACGGACTTGCCTGCTGACGCAGCCCCCACGATAACAAAGCACTTCTGTGCCGAGTTGACGGGGATCAGGAAATAGCCCAGCATCTCCTGTATCAGGCCGACCTGCTCCATGTCGCCGCCCATCGACTCCGCAAGAAACTTTTTGAACCGAGGGCAGTCCGCCTTTTTATCGTAGGTCACATTCAGCTGCACCGTAGAGTAATAATCCGGTGTGTGTTCCGTCAGCGTATCTTCCAGGACGTTGTATAAGCCGTTGCGGACGTTGATGATGTACGGATTGGCATTCAGTTCACGAATATCCCGCTGAATCAGGAGCCGCCACTGTTTTTCCGCGTCAACGATCTGCGACATTTTTGTTTCCCGCACCAGCATTCTTTCCTGCACGAGCCGCTGCGCCTCCATTTCGGACATTTCCAGATAAACGCCGCCGCGATAATGAAAATGCTGCTCCGCGGCATAGAACACCTGTTGTTCCTCCGCCAGGCTTTTAGCAAGCACGCCCGGCAGAAAACGCAGGCCCTTCTCGTTTGGCTCGTACCAATCCGGTACCGCCGCACCCGCTCTGGCTCTTTTTGCGCTTTTGCTTGCTTGGTACGCCTTGCTGACATCCTTGAATACGGTGTTCAGCGACTTTAAAAACGTCGTTTTCAGCTTAAAATGATCACGGATCTCAGAATTGATGATCACATCCGCTGTCACTGCGTCCTGGTTATACAGATATTCCGATATGAATTGCTTCGCTGCCTGCAGGTCCTTGATTGCTTCCCCTGTAACAGGGAGTCCCTGCAGGATGTCCAGCAGGAGGTCCGCAACCATCGGCTGATAGCACCACGCCGCCGGGGACTTCACCGGGCATTCGCCGGCCGCGAACTTTGGACACTGGAAGCCCTTCTCGCAAATGGTCTTGCAGGTGATGGGACTTGTGCCGCTTTCCAGGAAATGATTGATTTTTTTCTGCGTGTTGTTTTCTGTGTACCCGGGATAGGGAGCCGAAAGGTCGTGTATCATCTTCGTGCCGCCATCGAAGGGGGCGAGGTTCGTTATCATGGCATACCAGTCGTGTTCCGACAGGGATGCCGCGTCATCACGGCAGTGCTGAAGGAAAACGCATGAGCGCATGACCTGCTCGATGCCCTTTTCCGTACCGCTCTTGCGTTCTACGGGCGTAAAGTCCACTTCCGGCAGGATATCCGACAGCTGATCCTGCGTGTATTTGCGTTCTGGATGGAAGCTGACGCAGGTTACCTCTACGGGAGTATCCTTTTTGCAGTGCATAAATCCGGGCAGCCGCATCACCCTTGACTCGTTGACGCACATGGGATCTCCGTCAAAATGCTTTACAAGCTGTGTCTGTATCATACGGAAACGTCCAACCTTGGCGGTGGAATCCATAAACCAGTATGCGTGGAAGGATTTCTGCGTTTTGATAATCATGGACGGCGGGAGAGGGAATGCATCAATCTTTTTCTGCTGATCGCCAAAGCTGTCCCTGTCCATCTCTACAAACTGCGCGTTGATCCGCGTAATCGACTCATCGTCATGCCCACCGTAGTTAACCACAAAAAAGATGCCTCGGTTCATAGCGTTGTGGTTTTTGAGCGTTTCTTCTATGCTCTTGTATTTCCCGCATTCGCACGACAGCTTTGCCCCTTTGAACACACCGTCCTTCTTATCGTCAAAGACGCGGAAGCAGACGGTATCCGAGGGATTAAACAAACTGCCGAGAACATCGGTCGCCGTCGCGTTCATACGTCCGCCTCCTTAAAATATCGCAGCCTTTTTTTCAGCTGCTCCGCCTCTTCAATCTCCCGGGCGACACCCGGTGAAACCGCGCCGAATACCCATACTTCATCGCACAAGCTGAGTAGCGCCAGGCCAAACAGCAGTCCCAGTTCGCGTTCGTTTGGACTGTCGTCGTTCAGTATTTGTGGATACAGAAGATGGCTCGCAATCGGCATATGTCCCTCATCAATCACACGACGGCAGTACCGTATCGCCGCCGCAACATTTGCTTCCACGTCGCCGGCGTATCTGGAAGCCACATAGATTTTCCGGCGGTTCTTGTCGGCATAACGCTGTTTTTGTTGCTCCCGATATTCCTTCATAATCCGGCTGATTGCTGCTCCCGCGGTCGGATCGGCATAGCCTTCGCTGTTTTTATACATCATAACTCCTCCCGTTCTTCCATCCTTCCAAAGGTCGGTCCCGCGGAAGCCTCCGCGACCAGCGGAAGATCAAATTCCGGGAAGGGCTTTTCTTCCATACAAGCGCGGACGAAACCTACCGCTTCCGACAGCTTGTCCTCTGGGATAATGAAAGTCAGCTCATCGTGTATCTGAAGGATGGGCTTAAGCCATCTCCGCTCCGGCAGCCCGGCAAGTATCCTTGTGATAGCAATTTTCAGAATATCCGCCGCCGTTCCCTGGATAGGTGTGTTCAGTGAGCACCGTTCTGCAAAGGACTTCTGTCCCCAGTTGTCCGAAGCAATACCGGGAAGGTACCTGCGCCTGCCAAGCCAGGTTTCGGAATACAGTCGCCTTGCGGCATCCGCTTTCGTTTCCTCCTGCCATGCGGTCAAACCTTTGTATCCGTGTTTCAAGTTAAAGAGAATGTCCTCACATTCACTAAGCTGTTTTTCAACCCCCGCCTTAAATTTCAGCGTCTTTTGCAGCCCTCGTGGGAACAGCCCGTAGAATGTGCCGAAATTCACGTTTTTGGCAATCGTCCTGTGTTCCTTGTAGTTCTCCGAGTGCTTGTCCTGAGCTTCTTCATAACTTACACCGAAAATAACGCTGGTCGTGGCGGCATGGATATCGCCGTTTTTGCGGTAGGTTTCCATCATCATTTCATCGCGACAGTAAAATGCGCCAACCCGAAGCTCTATCTGCGAGAAATCGAGCGAGAGAATAAGACAGCCCTCCGGCGCCTTGATGAAGTTTCGGACACCAATGGGATCGTTGGTTTTACGCGGCATATTCTGCGCGTTGGGATTCCGGCAGTTCATCCTGCCTGTATCCGTGGACAGTGCGAACAGTTCCGGATGGATGCAGCCCGTCACGTGATTTACGTATTTTAGGTACCCGTCAATATAGGTGGATTTGATTTTGCCCCACTTGCGGTATTCCTGCACCAGAGTGAACAGCCCGGACAGTTCCGGCCGGTTTTCATCGCACCATTCTTTAAGGAGCGTCATGGTCATATCGTCCGCCGCTTCCCGGTTGGTCTCCGTGGTTTTTAAGATAGGCAGCCCCAAATCTTTATACAGATAATTTTTGAACGCTTGCGTAGAGCAGTTCGCGCCGATGTTCACATCGCCGATAATAAATTCGATTTCCCTACGGATACGCT
Organism: Caproicibacter sp. BJN0012; assembly: GCF_035986805.1. Classification (NCBI taxonomy): domain Bacteria; kingdom Bacillati; phylum Bacillota; class Clostridia; order Eubacteriales; family Acutalibacteraceae; genus Caproicibacter; species Caproicibacter sp. BJN0012. The sequence goes on from NZ_CP142518.1 coordinate 334,137, forward strand.
CCATTTCGGCTTCCGCTTCAGTTTTGCGCTCCTGCATGAGAGAGAGGTTGACCGGGATGCCGTTGCATTTCATAATGCCGAGATACACCGCGGTAGGGCTTTCAATTTCTTCCACGATGTATCGGTGCTTTGGCAGATAGCGGTCGAACCACTCGTTGAATTTGTAATAAAGACGAAGGGCAAAATCCGAGTCTGCAGAGCCATAGCGGACAGTTTCCTCATCCTGTGCGTCCAGTTCGTCAAAGTGCCTTCCGTCCGTGACGCTTGAAAAAGAAGGGAGCGGCTCTCCGAACAGTTCCTCCGCCAGCCGCTTCAGACCGCTCTCGCTCAGCTTGCGGAACTCATATCGGCTTTTCAGGCTCATCTGCGATGCGCAGATTGTGTCGTACACGGGAGCCTGTATCGTGATGCCCCTCACATACGCCATTCCGGATTCAAAGGCGATGTTGTGGGCAATCTTTGTAATGGTTTTATTCAAAAGGAACGCTGTCAGGAATGTGAAAAAAGCGTCCTTGTCGATATTTGTGCCAATACGGTGGGCGACAGGAACATAAATGCCCGTGCCTGCCTTTACGGAAAAGGAGCAGCCGGTGATATGCGCTTTTGCCGGGTCAAGCGCTGCTTTCTCCTCCTCGCGGTACGGATCATCGGGAGCAGTCTCAAAGTCGAAAGCGACAATGCGGCTGCCGCCGATGTAATTCCGTATCCCGTCCACCGTGGTCACACATTTGTAATCTGTATTCATGCGTAATCACTCCTATGGAAACACCCGGAAGAGGCTTTCACCCCTCCGGGTATTTGTGCTGCTTACTTTAACGGTTCGATAATTTCTCCCGTTTCGGCATCGACCTGTGGCTCCTCGTCAATAAAGGATGCCGGCGAGAGGTTTGCAGCGTATGCTTTGACCGTATCCGATACGCCCTCAACAGCAGAGCGTTCCTCCGCACTCAGCATGCGTTCGAAGGCAAAGACCGCTTGAGAAAATGCGATGCCGGATGCGTTGGTTGCTTTCTTCAGCGTGATTTTCGTGACGACCTGGTTCAGTTTGCGTCCGCGGGAAAGCTGGCTCTTTACATAATGCGTAAAGGATTTGAGCGAGCCGGTCGGCAGGGAGAGCGTGATGGGGAACAGTTCTCCCTCGCGCAGGATGTAGAGCATACGCTTGTTTTTGCACAGCTTGCTCTGACCCTCGCCGCTTCCGAACTTGTTATACGGGCAGTTCTGGCAGTCCCCGCCGGGCGTACCGATGCCTGTTACGCCGTCAAAGGATCCGCAGTCCGGCGGATTGTTTCCGCCTGTGTACTTGTCATGGTAGTAGGCAAAGGCGGGATGGTTGTAGACGATAACGCCGGTGATGTCCTTTGCCATTTCCGATTCATCCCCTTCAGCGGAGGGGATCTCAAATGCCGTGCCGCCGCCGGCTGGCAGCTTAACGCGGTCGAAGGAAAACTCAAGCCCCTGGCAATCGTCCGCCATCGCTTCGTTCAGTACATCTCTGTTTGCAAGAGCAGCGAAACCCTTGTTCACTGCGATTTCCGTGTTCTTCTTATCTGACATAATCTATGTCCTCCTAATCAAATGAAATAAGTTGCGATTCAAGCATGGGCGCATTGAATCGGCGCTGTTACGATTTGCGGATTCCGACCGACACTTTTTCGTAAGTGCTGACGGTATCGCCGAGCCATGCCGGAACTTCTTCGCCCGTGGCTTCCCGCTGTTCCTTGATGAAGGATGCGAGTGTGTTTGCGTTGACCGTTTCCACGACCAGACTGCCGTAGCCATTCTCTTTCAAAGCCTGCAGCATCTCATCCCTGCGGCCGGATACCAGAGACGCGAACAATCTGCTTTTCAAATAGAACGTGCTGCCGTTACGGGAGAAACGGTCAAGTTCGGCTTCTATCATGGCATCGGAAAGCTGCTCGTCCAGTTCGGCGATCTCCGCGCCCAGAGCCTTGGTCTGCGTTTCGAGATCTTTCTTCTGTTCCTGCAGAGACTTGAGCCTGTCAGCCATTTCAAAGATTTTTGTGTTCTCCATCGGTGACTACCTCCTTTCACTTCCTACCGGGAAATTCAACCCCCTTAAGTGAAAGGTCAGTTTTTAAAGGGATTTCTGCCCTTGCGGTAATCGTCAACCAGCATTTTTGCGAGGTCCATTTTTTTACGCAGCGCGTACAGCACCTTGCGGTCGACTGTATTCCGGCATACGAGATAGATGTAATGGCAGTTTTCTTTTTGCCCGGCCCTATGGATGCGGGCCTTCGCCTGTTCAAAATTCGCCATTGAATAATCAAGGGAATAAAAGGCCATCGTGGATGCCGCCGTGAGCGTGATGCCCAATCCAGCCGCCGCAATCTGCCCCAAGAACACACGGCACTTATTGTCATATTGAAAACGATGAATTTCACTGTCACGATCTTTCACGCCGCCGCGAACCACGGCATAGCCGATCTTTTTCTTTTCGAGAAGTTCCTGAATATCGTCCAGTTCCGGTACGAAACGAGCCATAATGACAAGCTTTTTATCCTCAGCCAGACAGGAATCAATGATGTCGGAAAGTGCATCAAGTTTTGCCCTGCTCACGGTATTGACCACACCATCGTCGTCGGTCAAATGCCCGCCTGTAATTTGAGACAGGCGCAGGAGCCTGGTGAGGATGTTCGCTGTGGTAACCTCCGACTCGTCCAGTTCCGCATAGCTTTCATTCTCAATGCTGTCATATAATTTGGCGGCATCCCTCTCCAGAGCAACAGTACGGACTTCCTCGGTGATTGCCGGAAGATCAAGGCACTCCGCTTTCGTCACGCGGAACGCGACTGAGTGGAGCTTCCGCAGGAAATCCTCGGTCATCCATTTACGGAAGACAGGCGTGTGGTTGCCGTAGCCGCCCATATCAAAATACTGGTTGCGGAAAGAATAAAACGATGTGCCGAATATCTGAGGATTTAGGAAACGGTACTGCGAGAACACATCCAGTTCGCGGTTCGTGATAACCGTTCCCGTAAGGAGCAGCTTGTATTTCGCCTTATCGCCGATGTGATGCATTCCCTTGCTCTGGGAAGTGCGGTTCTCCTTCAATTTGTGCGCCTCGTCCGCAATCACCAGGTCGGCGTTGTATGCCAGCAGTTCTTTTTCGAGCCGCCACGCCGATTCGTAATTCACGACCACGACCTGCAAGCCCTCGTCCGGCAGCTTGGTCAGCTGCTCCTTTTTCTTCGCCGACGTACCCTTGAGAATGGTCATGGAATATGGGAAGTCAGCGAATTTCTCAAATTCCTCCTCCCAAACCCCGAGGATGGAAAGCGGCGCGACGACAAGCACCCGGTTGACCTTGCCGTACTGGTACATACAGCCCGCCACGGCAACGCTTACGATTGTCTTGCCGGTACCCATTTCCATCAGCAGAGCCGTGCCGCGGCTTTTGAGATGATCGTCAAACACGCCGAACTGGTTGCAGGCAAAAGCAAAGGCTTTCTTTTGGTGCTCATACGGAGCGGCCTTAATCGGCATCATCAGTTCCATGTTCTCAGGCATTTCGCTCACCCCGCTTATCTGTGCAAACTCCTTTTTGCGGGGAGCCTAACTCCTTGATCTCAATGCCCTGCACGGTTTTGCCCGGCTTCAGCACGAGGATTTCGCAAAATTCCCCGAAAAGAAAGGTGAGCAGCCTTTTCGGCAGGCTGATATGTTCGCTCTGCAAAACTTCCTTTTTATTGCCGTTCCTGTCGGCAATATTGATTCGTACTTTGTGTTGTATTTTCATGTATTGGTCCTCCTGTCCCTGATTGGCCTTGCTGAGGAGGATGAATGTATTTCCGTCCTCACTCACTGCCGAGAAATTCAATCCCCCTTAAGAGGGGGGCGGCCGGGGAGGACTCCGACCGCCGTATCTGCCGCCGTTCACGGCTCAGTCCTTTTTCGGGTAAGCATGGCGTTTCACACGCTCCACACCGAAGGATTTGGCGACCTTATCAATAATTTTGTTTTTGCGGTTGGTCATTGCCGCCGAGGACGGCAGCTTGCCTGTCTGCTCGGCTTCAGCCTGGCGCATCTCCTCAAGCTGCGTACCCTTGCCGAAATGCTCGAAGAAGAAATCCTGCTGGGATTCGGTGCATTCCTCGTCAATGATGTGGCGCACTTGTTCTGTCTGAGGATTCTCCGGCTCCGGCTCGGCGAACAGAACATCTTCCGGGCTGCCGCTCGTATCGGCAAGCGTGTCCCAGGGATCGACCGCATCCTCGTTATTTGGATCCGTTATGTAGCTGCTGACCTTGGCATCAAACAGGGGATCGCACAGCTCGTCCTGGTAACGGTCATTCAAATCCATGTCATGGTCTGCCGAATCGAGGATAAGCGTCAATTCCAGCGACAGGTTTTTGCCAACCTCCAGCTTTTGCGTAACCATGCGTTTAGCGTCTGGATCCCAAGCCTCGTAACAGTAATATTTTCCGTCCGAGGACAGGTAACAGGTACGGTTGCGGTTGTAGTTGCTTTTGCGTTTTTTTGAATCGTTGCTCTTCATTGCAGTGTCCTTTCCGTCCGAGCGGTACGGAGGGACACAAAAAGAGCCTGCGGCCGAAGATGACCACAGGCTCCGTTAGCCGAAAAAAAGGCGCACGAAACTACGGTGGGAGCATCTTCGTTCCAAACACAGCCGTTATCGCTGCGTTCCGAACTCTTATGCATCCCTCCGTCCTTATAGCGCTATTCGGACTAAGAGAATTTATAGATGTAAGAGAAAGCTGTTTTTTACTTTCGCAGAATTTCATATGCGTTCGCATCATAAAATTTTTTGAAAATGTAGAAATCCGTTTTCTAATGTGATATAATATTTTGTATACTATATCCACATCGAAATTCATGTGCCGAAGTTTTCCGTGATTCCTACCGCTCTGCCTTACATACATCAGTTTAGCAAAACCGCCTTTTTGAAAAGCGGACTGGATGGACGCTCTCGGACACTCTCGGACAGAGGCAACTTTTCAGACAGGAGGTAAATAGGGCATGACGTTTTCGGAATATGCTTTAGGCCTTTCGCCATTCATTTCATTTGGCAAATCCGAGTATGATTACTTCACAGAACTTGTAGGAAATTTTGTGACGGATGCCGCTATGGACTCCTGTAAAATACTGAAGCGAAAATCCGACACGAAATACCGCTACATAAAAGGTGACCGCACGATTCAACCAAAGGACGCACAGTACCTTTACGACCACCGTGACAAAAGCAAGTTCTCAAATTGGATATGGGAGCGGATGGATGAGTCTGACTCTTATGATAATGTTGTGTCCTGGTTGAACAACCTCGGCTTTGCAAGTGATGATCCGTCCACTGCTTGTACCGATTTGTTAGAGAGCACAATACTGGATATCATTAGAAATTCCCCCACATCCCAAGCCAAACAAGAGTCAGAGATTGATTTGAAATTGATTGATGATATCGAGGAAAAAATAAAATCGCTACCCCGTCCGGCGAATGTGCCGGTTCCAAGGATAGCGACTCAAGATGAGCAAACATATATTAGTGAGTTATGTCAGGCATACGGTGATGCTGAAGGTATAAGTGATTTTTCTTTGGACAACCTTTCTTCTTATCCTGATTACTCAGATGATTTAGATGACCGTCGTATTGATTTTTATGCTGCCGAAAGTATCCGTCGTGGTGTGTTAGAACTGGGAAACGGCAAACTAACAGGTCAATTTGATGTACTAAAGGATGAAACTTTTGCTGGGGTAAAAGATACTGCAAGGCGCATACACCCGAATGGTTATGAGTGTATGCTTGCCGTAATGGAACAGGCGATTATTGTCCCTGTTACTAACTACATACTCAGTACTTCGCCATACTGGATAAGTGGAAAAATCAAAAAAGGCGTCTGCCACCATCTTGTAAATGACGGAAAACTGAAATGGATAAGGAGAAGAAAGAAATAATGAATGAATCGGCTCTTGGATCTACCTTTGAAATATCTCTCCGTATCCTTCTGATGTTGAACGAGCTACCTTCTTTGAAGTTAGATGAGCAACAGATCGGAGCGATTGATTTTATTTCTGTCTATGCAGCAGATTTCGGACTGCTTGACGAAAATCTGCATGGATACAGTAATTACAGATTCAGCGAATATCCTGCAAGAAGGTACATAGTTTCTTCTGCCCTAAAAAATCTTGTGCTGGATGGATATATCCATTTGCAACTTGCTTCAACTGGATACAGGTATTCTATTACTGAATCCGGAAGAAATCTCTGTGATACGCTGACCAACGATTATGCGGAAGAATACATTATTGCTGTTCAGGCCGTAGTTAACAGGTTTGATAATGCAAACGCCGAATCAATGTTGCAAGAAATCAACAGGCTCACTATCCAGTCTCTAAAGGAGGTCGGACATGAATAGATTCCATATTGAAAAACTCATTGTGTCCGGCGGAGGACACCATGCAACGGTCATTGATTTTAAACCCGGTTTAAATTTTATTTTGGGGCCATCCAATACTGGGAAAAGTCTGGTTATGGATTGTCTGGATTATATGTTTGGTTTTACTCCGAGGAAAAATCGCCCGTCCAAAATTGTTGATAACAACTATGGTTATGAACGAATCGCTCTCCATTTAAAAACAAACGAGGGCATAGTTGTTTTTGAACGTAAGATTGGTGATACAAAAATTGCCGTTAGCGGTACGGATCCGACTGTTGATCATGGCCAATACAGCGTAGGACATACTGCAAAAAAGAATATCAATTCCGTTTACCTTCAATTGCTTGGCATTACTGAGCCACATTCTGTACGGTCTGCAGAAGATGGTTCTAAAACCCAGGAATTGACTTGGCGGAGTATGCTTCACCTGTTCTTTATCCGGCAGAACGATGTTGCCAGAGAAAGTTCTGCGTTATTGGCTCCGGGTAGTATGGGGCATACGGCATCCGCTGCAGTTTTGCTGTATCTCTTAACCGGGAAGGATGCAAACGGACTATCAGCCGTAGAGGATCCTAAAATCAGCGAGGCCAAGAAAAAGGCCCTCATTGGGTATATTCGGGAGAAGATATACGAGCTATCAGCACAACGAGAAAAGCTGGAAGAAACGCTCTCTTTCTCAAATAAAATAAGCCCTTACACAAGTGTCGAACACGCCAAAAAAGAAATTGCTGAACTTCAGGCACAGATCGACGCCGCCACGCAGGAAAGCCAGCAACTCATGTCGCAGATATATGAGTGGAACAGTAAACTCTCTGAGTCAAAAACCGTAGAACATAATTTTGCTATTTTGCGTCAACAGTACCAATCTGATATAAGACGGATTGGCTTTATCGTTGATGGCGCGGCAAGTATTACACCTATACGCCAAAAGGTTAAATGCCCTATCTGTGGCGAAGAAACTGAGCGAATACAGGACATCAGTTTTATCGATGCTTCTGCTGCCGAACTCGAAAAAATCAAACAGCATCTGTCAGAACTGAGTGATGCACAACAAAGCGTGCAACACCAGCAGAAAGCCATTATGGAAACAATTCGTACATTAGAAAAAAAGAAGGATGCTATCGACATTTTGATTACCGAAGAATTGCAGCCAAAATTATCTGCATTCAAAGAAAACCTTGAGCAGCATCTAAAGACTATACGTCTTTCAGGCGAGTTAGATGTTATTCGACAGAGTGAATCCCAATATAGAAGTGAATTATTCAACAGGGAAACCGAGGAAACACCAGAGCCTTCGAAATACAATGTATTTGAGGACTACGATTATGATATTGTCCACGGTTTTGAAGAAAAACTAAGGGAGATTTTACAAGCTTCTAAAATTGGCGGAGCGGATACAGCAAGGCTCAGCATGGAGAACTTTGATATTGAATTGGGCGGATATAAAAAATCAGTTTCAATGGGTGGCGGCTTTTGTGGAATATTGAACACGATTACTACACTTGCGATGAGTTCCTATCTCATTGAGCGAGGCCGTCCTGCTCCCGGATTCTATGCTGTTGATTCTTCCTTAACGCAGTTATCTGAAGCAGAACATAAAGAGCAAAGCGATACCATTAAGCATAATTTTATTAAATACCTTATCGCTCATGCTCATGAACGTCAGGTAATTATTATTGAACAGACAAAACGGATGCCTTTTGTTCCTTCCGAAAAAGAGGTGGAAAATGTCCACGTTATTCGGTTTACCAGAAACAAAGAAGAAGGGAGATATGGCTTTTTAAACGAAGTCTATAACCCCGAGGATCAATAACCTCTCTCAAAGTTGTTTTTACACTTAATAGCAGGAGGCAAACAATGCGTATAAGTTACAATAAGTTATGGAAAATGTTAATTGACCAAAATATGAATAAACGTGATCTTGCAGAGAAGACCGGTGTGAGTTCAGCATCCATCGCCAAGCTGAGTAAAGGTGCAAACATCACCACGGATGTTTTGCTGAAAATCTGCGAGGCTATGGACTGTACTCTGGAGGATATTATGGAGACGGTGAGGGATTGACGAGGAGGTGAAATCGTGTCAAATGTGGTTACGCTCGATATGAACACCCCTTCCGTTCAATATCTGTGCAGGAAGGATAAGCGTCTGGCAAAGGTTATAAGCATGGTTGGCCCCATCAGCTATGTCCCTCATGAAGAAGATACATACCCTTTTCTTATTCATGAGATTATTGAACAGATGTTATCTGTAAAAGCAGGGCAAAAAATATATGGTCGTTTAGAAAACTTGTGCAATGGAGACATCACACCAGAGCGAATTAGGACACTTAGCGATGATGAGATTCGTGTGATTGGAACCTCTAACGCCAAGGTTGAATACATAAGGAATATTACAGATGCTATTACTGACAAGACACTTGATTTTGCGAAACTGCGAAATCTGCCAGATGAGGAAGTCATAAAAGCCCTAACAAAAATTAGAGGTATTGGTAGTTGGACTGCCAAAATGTATCTGATGTTCGTCCTTAATCGACAAGATATTCTGCCTTTTGAAGACGGTGCGTTTCTTCAAGTGTACCGTTGGATGTATAAGACACATGACTGCGATGCAAAAGCAATTGAAATAAAATGCAAAAAATGGAAACCGTATTCTTCAATCGCATCTCGATTTTGTTACAGAGCGTTAGATGCGGAGATAACAAACGAAGAATTTCACCTCTTCAAATAAAAGGAGCAAGACAAAATGAGTGCAAAAGATGCAAGAAATGAACGTGTACGAAAAATCCTTGATTCGCTTTATGAAAGAGCAACAGATGCCAGTGTTGAAATTGATGAGTCAAAATATAAGAAATCTTTGGAAAAACTGTTTTCTACCACAGCTTGGGGTTTTAGAGAAATCCTTCTTGTGGTAATTATCGGAATGCGCCTTGACCCCACTTATAAAGCCTCTACCAGTCTATACAACTGCAATCCACGAGCAATTTATGAGGGACCTATTAAAGAATTTTTTATTGATAAGGAAATCCCTCACCGAAAATCTGGACCATTAAATGTCGCAAAAGCTACCGTGGGTTTGGACATGACATGGGCAGCTCAACGCAGACCCTCAGATGTTGCAACGGAAGTTGTCAAACTTGTAAATTACATGGAGACCGATGGCCCAGACAAAGAAATTCGTATCAATGACGTGGGAACATCACTTCTCCGTAGACTTGTTGCTTATTCCAATAGTATTGAGACCTTGGCGGTAACTATTAATCCCACATCTGACCCTGAGTTTCTTTATCGTTTATGCTATGAATTAATCACAAAAACCCCGGACGCGGGAAACACTCCTCAAAAGATAGCGGCGTACTTACTCAAAAATTACCACACATTTCTGCATACTGGCGTTATAGTTACTGGTGAGGACGATCGTGCGTCTGTAACAAGCACAACAAGCAAAAAACCTGGTGACATTAACGAGGAAATACCTGAAGGAGTAATCCGGAAAGTATATGAAATCACAGTTAAGCGCTTTGATTTAGCAAGAATCAGGGATTCTTACGATTGCGTTTCTATTTATAATAAGACAAATGAGACAGATATTCATGAGGTAATTGTTATTTGCCGCAAAGAAGATTGTCCGATTGGGATGAAGCCAAGTGGACTTTATGGCTACCTTGGAAGCTATGCATATCAAGATATGATATATTATTATTGGGACATTTATGAGTGGATCGCCAACGAACTTCAAAGAATGACAAAAGAAGGCAGAATTGGATTCTATTCAAATCTAAACTCTTATATTAACGACGTTAACACTTCAGAAAAAGTTAAAAAACTTTGGAAGAAACTTCATGCAGTAAAATAAACGATACCATCAGCCCACTTATAACTAATGGTATCGTTCGTTATAGAATTTCTATAAAAATCCTGCGCAAATTAGTCTGTGGGTATTTCTTGTTCCAGATAAGCCATAACAGCTTTCGCTACTGCTTCTGCCAATTTGCAGGGAACAGCATTGCCGATTTGCGTATAAACAGTACTATTATTTCCGCAAAATATGTAATCATCTGGGAAAGATTGTATCCTTGCAGCTTCTTTAATTGTGATTCTTCTTAACCGTTTTGGCGCTTCCTTAAATTCTGGCATAATGGTACCCTTGATTAGTCCCATATGGTAATCAACGACCCAATCGCTTGGTGCATTACCATAGAGATATTCTTCATCCAAAAATGGAGTTTTGTTCCCACCCATTGAAGCAGGCAGGGTGTTAGCATAATCATCAACATTTATGGGCCTACCTTGTCCATTAAAATACATACCAGCATATGGTGATTTTCGCATCACTGGATTTGTGGCAAAGGTGATTTTAGCTGTGCAGGTATTGGGATTTTGCTGCGTCCCTGCACGGCCTAACGATTGTAATAATGTACGCACTGTCTGAGCATGACTTCTTTGTTGTAAAAGAAGATTATCCATACTGTATTCGAAGGCTGGATCGTTATTGTCTCTTATCCCAATAAAAAATACTCTTTCTCGCTTTTGTGAAACCCCATATTCAATGGCATTAAGTATAAATGGTGCACAGTTATATCCTAACGCATGGACTCGCTTCATGTATTTTATACGCATCGGTTCCCACTTTTTTAATGCACCAAGTGCTTTAACATTTTCCATAACAAAGGCTTTAGGGCGAACTTTTTCAACAACGTCAAGGAATGTAAAAATTAACTTGCTGCGATCATCATCAGGATTCATTTTACCCGCCACTGAGAAACCTTGGCAAGGAGGACCACCAAAGACAATATCAGCGCCCTGAAACTGCCCCATTGAATCAAGCATATTATTTATGTCATCATTAACCATGATGCCAGCTAAATGGTTTGCGTTATATGTCGCGGCTGCTTCACGCATTAATTCATTTGCAAATACCACTTTAATGCCTGATCTTTCAAATCCTATGTCCATTCCCCCTGCTCCAGTGAATAAGGATACTGCCGTCAACTTATCTACCATTTTGGGTTGCTCCCTTATTGTTATCGCTATGTATACGGAAAACCAAGGTATTTTCTCTTGAATCAAAATAAATATCAAACTTGGTTTTCCCTTTTTCTACGCCCATATTTGACAAAATCGCTTTCGGCATTCGTACCCGCATATCTTGTTGCAGCAAATACGTATCAAGGTAAATATATGAATCTGTCATAATGACTTGGCACTCCAATCTATTTAAGTTTAGACTAATTATAAACTATTATTAGTCTAAAGTCAAGACTTTAAAGTCAGTTGATAATTTTGTGCTTGGCCATATTGGGAAATTTGGAGGATGGTATGTATCGTTATGACAACGGACAACTCAGCCTGTCGGACTTTCAGTAGCCGGTGGGCATGCATCTGAAGGAAGACAACCGCTGGGCGCCTGCATGATCCGTCCGACGGCAAGAAGCACCTACCGCAAACGCGCCACAAGCCATGTACGACCGCTGCTGTCACTCGGTCCTGGGATCGCATCGTCAGCGTCAGCCAACCGTTTGTGCGGCCGATTGTTCGGGGCAAGGCGGGAAAACCGGTGGAATTCTGGACAAAGCTGGACATCAGCGTCGTGGATGGATGGACCCGGCTGGACTACTTTCCCTTTGATGCCTACAACGAGGTCGGTAATCTGCCGGCGATAGCGGAGCGGTTCCGGGAACGGGATGGGCATTACCCCAGCCGGATTCTGTCGGATAAAATCTACCGGAACCAGGAGAATTTGCGGTTTTGCAGGGAGTGCGGCCTGGGGCTGGTGACCGCCAAGCTACGGGAGATTGCCGCCCACGTACTTGCCATGTCCGTTCTGGTGCTGAACTAAGGAAGATTTAGCGTACCCCGCTGCGGCTGCTTGCTCTTCTGGTGCGATGGTTGGGTGCCCCGGAAAAATCAGCCTTTATTCAGTGGACATTATTTAATACAATTCACAACATGCACACCCTCATAACGAACCGTATTATAAATCGTTACGGGACGGTTTTATCGTTATAAGGGTGTGCAAAATTCAATAGTTGTACACCCCTTTGACTGCCCTCGAAACTGTAGACCGTAAATTCGTAGGCAAAAAATAAGACCTTTGCACACCCCTCGGTGTGAGAAAGTCTGTAAATCAAAAGGTTTTTACATTCTTTAACGAAATCCCGGAAACGAAGCCGTATCATATAGGGAACTATTATTTCAACGAAAAACTGAATATCCTCGTACCCTTTTTCCTTCGCCACTTTTTTCAGAATGGCTTTCTGGTTCGTGATGCTGTTGGATTCGCAATCAAGATTATCGTCGCGGCTCAAACGGCAGTACAGAGCGGCGGTATCCATGTTGTGCTTCTTATTGTTTGACTGTTTCAAGACAGCCTCCTTTCCGGCAGTCAAACAAGCAGTATTTACACTTATAGTATACCGCTTCCGTCCGCCCGTGTTAAGGATGTCGCCGCCGCACAAACCCGTTCTGTATCAGCTTCCATGAGCTTTAACAGAATCGCCGCGATTGTTTCGCCTCGGTCTTTATATACCGGAGTCACAACAAAGTTGATTTTGTCGACCTGATAGGTATATTGCTCTGCTTCTGATCCTTCCGGCATACTGTCTCCTTCCCATAGCTATGTAAATATTTTTAAGCCTCCCCGTGTCCCGTGGGGAAACACCAAAGGGCAGCACCATAGCCGGTGCTGCCCTCTAATCTTGCTCCACACTTCGGGCCAAGTTCGAGGTGTTGACAAACCCCATCATTCGGGACGAAGCCATGAGAAATCCAGGGGGAACAGGCAAAAAAAGAAGCGCCTTGGGACTTATCCCAGGCACTTAACCATGCGCTTTAGGTTTAAGGCGGTTGCCGACAAGAGGCAGTGATCTTCCGCCGCCTCGATTCCCCGTCTGAACAGACGTCTTAAGTTGTGCATCCATTTCTGGGCCGCAAAGCTGCCCTCACACCAAATCTGGCGCAGACTCAGGATATGTTTGTGGGTGAATGTACCATCCGTGTCCCGCTGCTTTTTTACGGATTCCTCAAAAATATTCTTTCGGATCGCGCGGCTTTGATGGCTGCCACTTACACACTTGCTTAGCATCGGGAGGCCCGGCAGTTTTTCTTTTCGGCTCTGTATACCCGGCAGACGTTGTAGTGCTCCCTCTCAAGATTCCGCAGGGTCAGTTGTTTTCCAGCAGGGCAAATAAAGCAGTCCTTTTCCGCATCATACTGAAAATTCTCGCGCCTGAACTCCACCTTGTAGGTTGCCCCGCCCGTTGCTGCGGGCGTGTACAGCCAGATGCCCATATCGTCCATCGCCCGGTAAATCATGCTGGTGCCATAGGCGCTATCCGCGCCGGCTGCTTGAATATCCAGTCCCAAATGCTTCCGCATGTATTCAATGCGTCCCAGGTATGGCTCCGAATCGTTCACATTTCCCGGTGTCACTGCCACATCCACCACAATTCCGTGAGCGGCATCCACGCTTTGATGATCCAGGTAATGCATTCCTTCCGGTTTTCCGGGCCGCTGCAGCATTTCAGCGTCCGGATCGGTGGTGCTGACCGTCTTTTGCACCTTTTCGCTTTCCTTTTTCTCACGCCCCGCGCGCTGCGGCTTGATGGCGCCGGATGACTCCAGCCGCGCACGTTCCTCCACTTCATACTGATCCAGCCGTTCCATATAGTCCGTTGTCTCGCGCTGGGCCAGTACTTTTGTATTCGCCTTAAATGAGGCATTCGCTTTTACATGCGTGGAATCCGTCAGAATGATCTTTCCATCCACCAATCCCTTTTCCATGCATAGATGCAAAATATGTTCAAACAGGTGACGGTCACCTCTTTTCCATGAAACCGTCTGCGCCGATTCTGGGAAATTGTAGAATGATCGGGCACCCGATCATCCAAATCCAACCCCAGGAACCACCGGTAGGCCATATTCACCTGAATCTCCTGCTCAATGCGACGCTCCGATTCGATACCGTACAGATATCCCACCAGTAGATATTTTACCAGCACTACCGGATCGATTCCGGGCCTGCCGTTATCCGGGCAGTACAAATCCCGAACCTCGTCGTAGATGAAGCTGAAATCCACGGCGTTTTCCAGCTTGCGCAAAAAGTGCTCCTGCGGCACCAGGTCCTCAAGGGTGACACAATGCATTTTTATCTGTATCCCGTCTCGCTCCGTCAGCATTCCCAAACACATCCCACTGCTTTTTCTTTGCCTACATTATACCATTTTTGCCTCTCCTTTTGGAACTTTGTCAACACCTCGAACTTGGCACGAAGTCGCTGAAAATATCTCAGAATGTGACAAACCCAACGCGCAGCGGCGCCATGCAGAAGCTGACCAACTTGACGCCGGGTACGGTTTATACGCTGTCCTCATACGTAAAGGCTACAGACACAAGCGGAGGCAACGGAGCCTGCCTATATGTTGCTTTTTTCGATAGCAATGGTAACGGTGCCGGACCTGTAGCCGAGAGTAAGGGAATTTCCAAATCGACAGGAAACGAATGGCAAAGGCTTTCTGTGACCTTTACGGTTCCGACAAACGCAACCCGGGTAGAGGTATACGGCGGTTTGAGCTATGCGAACGGGACCGCCTGGTTTGACTGTCTCCAACTGGAAATTGGAAGTGCTGCCAACACCTACAACATGCTGGAAAACGGGGATTTCAATTATTACAATGAAAGCTACCAGCCCACAAGCTGGGGAACAACAAATTTTGCTTCGGGTGACGGCGTGTCCAACGGTTGGCTTCAGATTAACGGAGGAACAGCGATTGCCAAAAATATTTATCAGGATGTTTCCATCAATAAGCCCGCCAGCCAGGTAACATTTTCCGTATCCGGCGAATCTGAGGCTGATTCTGTCCCCTTAGGTGACAGCTCAACTTCCGGACGCTATTATGCGATTGATCTCGGACTCTTTTATTCGGACGGGACCCACGAATGGCAGTATATCAACTTTAATCCGGATACCAGCGGGATACAATATAACAGTGGGCCAATTTCTGCGTCCAGCCAACATCAGGGAAAGACCATTACCAAAGTAACCTATGACATCATTTATTACAATAACTCAAATACCGCATTATTTAAAAGATTGACCCTGAATTTTGATCTGTCGAAAACGACCAACGAATACAACAGCAATGGGAACCTGACAAAGACCACTCAAGTCAATCAGGGTTCCGCTACCTATACATATCAGAATAACGAGGTAACGACTGCCATCCAGCCGGACGATACCGGAGGCGTTTACACTTATGGCGGGAACGGGCATCCGGACGCTCCTCCCAAACCTCGCTGGGCAGCGTCTACTCGCATGATGACTATGGGAATGTCACAGATACGAAAACCGGAACCGTCAGCGGCGGAGCATTGGCCGGCGGGTCTTTCCTTGAAACCTCTCAAGCCTATGATTCGACCGGAAACTATGTGGCTTCCAGCACGGACGAGCGCGGAAAAGCAACCGCATATAACGTAAATTCGACAACCGGATTGCTCACATCGGTTGAAGGTCCCCAAAAAGAAGACGGCACCGATGGGACCCAAATCACTTATTCTTATGATTCCCTTAAACAGCTGACCGGCGTCTCCGCTGCGAATGGGAGCCAGACGGTCCAAAATCGATACGGATACGATGCTGCGGGCCGTCTGACGCAGATCACGCATAACGGATTCAATTATACCATCGATCATGACGGTTACGGAAACGCGACAATATTTAATGCAGGCTCAAGAAACCTTCTCACCAAAATCTTTGCTTCCGGAAACGGGAATCTTCTTTCGTTAAAGTATAAGAATAACTCCGGCGATTTTGTATGGGGATACAATTACGACTCGCAGGACCGCGTGACCTCCGTTACGAAAAACGGCGCGACCGCTTATCTTTATCTCTACGACGCCCGTGGAAATCTCGCCAAGGTAACGGATCAAACGGTCTACGGAGGATTGACCACCACCTATTCCTATGACCCCAGCAATTACCTGATCAAAAGGGAATCTTCCAGCGGCGACACAATCGAATACAGCTATGACGATAAGAACCGCCCGAACGGCGAATCGTATGTGTTTGACGATCAGAATGTTTCGACCGGCTACACCTACGGCAACGATAACCTGAAAGGCGTTACGAATCTGTCGACGGGCGACGTCGTTTCGCACGCTTACGATTCGCTGAACCGTGAAATAGAAACCTCCATTCATTCCCCCGCGCCGCTTATGCCTTATCTTACAGCTCAGCGCACTTATGTCAGCGTCCCGGACAGCTCCAATAACAGGACGTCTTCCCTCATCGCCGATTATACAAATGCCACAGCCCCTTCGGATGGCGGCACGGCAACCGAACTTTCCCAATATAATTATACCTATGACAACAATGAAAATATTAGGACGGTAACGGATCAGGACGGGAACGAAACCCGGTATACCTACGACCAGTTGAACCAGCTCGTCCGCGTGGACGACCAGAAGAACAGCGTCAGCACGACTTACAGCTATGACGGAGGTGGAAACATCACCGGGACAAGCTCCCACGCTTACACCACGGGGACCCTTGGGGCTTCCACCGGGAGCACCTCCTATGCCTATGGGGACTCCGACTGGAAGGACCTGCTGACCGGCTACAACGGTCAGGGAATCACCTATGACGGCATCGGAAACCCACTGACCTATCGGAACGGGATGTCCTTTACCTGGGAAGGTCGGGAGTTGGTTTCAGCCGTTGCAAATAATCATCATGCGAGCTATACTTATGACGACAGCGGAATCCGCACTCAAAAGGTCGTCGACGGAACGATCACCGATTACTTTACGGAGAACGGCAGGATTCTGGCCCAGCGCAGCGGCGACGACGTCATGTGGTTCCAGTACGACAGCGACGGGACGCCGGTCGGCTTCACCTCCGGGGACGACGCCTACTACTATACCAAAAACGCGCAGGGCGACATCACCGGAATCGCCGGAGTCGACAACGGCGAATACAGGCTGCTGGTGGAGTATGACTATGATGTTTGGGGCAAGCTGCTCAGCACCACCGGAGAAAAGGCGGACACGCTTGGGGTGCAAAACCCGTTCCGTTATCGCAGTTACTACTACGACAACGAGACGGGACTCTACTACCTCAACAGCCGCTACTATGACCCACAGACCGGGAGATTCATCAGCGCGGATGATGCCGAAACTTTGCAGTCATCCCAGGGTGATGTACTTGGAACAAACTTATTTGCATATTGCGAGAATAATCCTGTGATGAATAGTGATCCGGATGGATATCTTTCTATTCCAGCTTGGATTGTTGGTACGTCATTGGACGTATTGTTTCTTGCTCTAAACTCCGCGATGATGGCGGGATATCTTTCTTTTAGTGGAACGATCTATGCCCTTGCAAGAAACCCATTTACAAAGAAACTTGCAATAAATCTAATTACGGATAAAGTAATTCCCGTGTTTGTCAGGGGCTTTTATAATCCAGCATTAACACTGATGCGAAAGGTAATGTGGAGGATTGCCGGGGTGACATTTCAACTGGGTAAAGGTAAGGGAATTGATTTCCTAGTAAATTCATTGAAAAACGGCGCGATGAATCATTTAGCTTCATTTGTTACAAGTATGTTATCTTGGGGTGGGATAATATCAATGGCTTTTGATATGGCAGATGGAAATTGGGATGGATACGTTACGGTTTAAACGAGGTAAGGTATTATGGGTAATATGAAAATTGAATGTTATCATAAAATAGGAATTACTATTTTGCTAAAAATTGATGATGATATGGTCGAATTTAAGGATGATAAAAAGAGCAAATCATTTATTAACTTAATTTTAGAAAATGGAAATCATGAAATAACATTTACCAAAGATTCATTTCTGAATCATTGGTATTGGTGGTTAAACATCTTTAATCCAATTTATGTGCTTTTGTTTCTGAAAAATGTAACAAAAGGAAATTTGGGGTATGACGATGATTTCGCCTCTTGTACAGTTCATTTCACTGTCACCAATAACAAGGATATGAGTTTAAAAGCTGAACTAATTTCTCAAGAACACAACAAAAATGGAAAACAGGGGGACTATTTTAAATTTAGTAATATAAAAGGCAAAAATGTTAATATTAAGTCTATAAAGACTAATAGGATGGAAAAAATCTTAATAAAAAGATGGCGCATTTCAAAAGGATTTCCTATTCCTTTTTACTGTATCTTAACTTATATAGCTTTAGCCATCAAGATGGTTAACAGTGAATTAGCATCCAACATTCCAATTTTTATTTATATTCTGTTTTCTGCTATTTATTCTGTATACGCTTTAATTTCGGTATTCAAGAAAAGGAGTGTTGAAGAAAATTTGAAAGGTGCTAAATAGAACACAAAAATACTACAGTACTATCATCCTGATGGTGCAGTACCCTTTTTATTAAAAGCAAGGACTGGTTTCACTTATACAAAACATCTAATACTGTTATCTCTATCACCGGAATCGCCGGAGTCGAAAACGGCGAATACAAATTGCTGGTGGAGTACGAGTATGACGCCTGGGGCAAGCTGCTCAGTGTTACAGGGGATGAAGCGGACACCATCGGCGTGCAAAACCCCTTCCGGTATCGCGGTTACTACTATGATTCCGAAACCGGGCTTTATTACCTCAACAGCCGCTACTATGACCCGGAAACAGGAAGGTTCATCAACGCGGATGATGTCAGCGTCTTAGGGGCAACACAGGGAGATGTGCTTGGGGCAAACCTGTTCGCGTATTGCGGAAATAACCCCGTTGTGAATAGTGACCCAAATGGAAATTTAAGAATCCCTGCATGGTTTGTGGGTACAGCATTAGATGTCGCGTTCGCTGCTTTGAATGCCGCAATGATGGCTGGGTATCTTTCGTTTAGTGGTACTATTTATGCACTTGCACGAAATCCTTTCATTAAAAAACTTGCAATAAATTTAATCACAAGCAAGGTGATTCCTGTGTTCGTTAGGGGATTTTATAATCCAGCATTAACGTTGATGCGAAAGGTAATGTGGAATTTTGCTAAAGTCTCCGTCCAATTTGGGAAAAGCATGGGTGAAGATGCTCTGATCAATAAATTAGCGAGAGATGCAGTCAACAATTTGATTTCATTTACTTCAAGTATGACTTCTTGGGGTGGAATAATATCAATGGCATTCGACATGGCTGATGGCAACTGGGATGGGTATATCACAGTGTGAACGAGGTAAAGCCTTTATGTGCAATCTTGATATTGAATGTTTCCACAACGCAAAGACTCCAATTTTACTAAAGGTTGATGGCGTTCCCATCAACCTTCAAACCAATAACACGAAGTCCGCTACCTGTTTGATGCTGGAGAATGGCGATCATAAAATAACGATCACAAAGGATTCTTTTATCCTTCATTGGTATTGGTGGCTTAATATATTAAATTTAGTTTACATTTTTATACATCTAAAGAATATGACAAAGGGAAATTTGGGATATGATGATGATTTTGCTTCTTGCACAATCAACTTCGTCGTAAACAATGATAAGGGCGCGAGTTTGAAAGCCGAGCTATTCCTGTGCGAATATGATAAAGGTGGAAAAAAAGGAAATTATTACGAATGGGGAAACATTAAAGGTCATAACATCAAAATCAAAAATGTTTGTGTCAACGAGATGAAAAAAGCACTGATCAGTCGATGGCGCATAGCGAAAGGGTTTCCATTTATCTTTTACTGCATCTTAGTTTATGTCATCTTTGCAATCAAGATTGCAAACAAAGAACTGACCTTTGACGTGCAAACTCTTATCTTTCTTCTGGCTTCTGCTGCCTATTCAATTTTCACTGTTATTTCGGTCTTTAGGAAAAAGAGTGTAGGAACTAATTTGAAAAATTCCCATCATCGTTAATGCCTATATGGATAATAGGCAATATGGAAAGGGCGGTTGAAATTAAAGTCTCAGTCGCCTGTGATCGTACTGTTATTTAAACAGTCCTGTCTGGACCTTGGGGTTTATTTGGGGTTTATGCCTGCAAAAACCGGCCTTTGACTACCAAAGCTGGCGAAATAAAAATTGCAAAAAACTGCATAACACCGCCATTTGTTAACGTTCACCACATTGTACTGAAATAGAATTTTCGGTTTCAAGTGTCCTGTCACCCACACCATGCGTAATGATCCTCGAGTGGTCATAACGACAAAAGCAGGCTGATGATATGTCAGTCTGCTTTTGCGTTGTAGCTTTAGCGAATAACAACTGCCAGCTATGCTGTGAGCATAAAAAATCTTTAGATGCAAGAAAATCTCCTTTTGTTAGAATAGATGCAGGTCTGCCAACCGCATGAAAGAACAAAAGGAGGTTTTGTGGGACGCTTGCCTGTAATATGCCTTTTCAGGGGCTTGTGCATACCGCGCGTTCAACGCGTGGTTTTGATTAAGCACAATAATCCACCAGTAAAAGAAATTTAGATTACATTATCATGATCTGAGTTTTTATATGATTTGAATCACGGTCCCTCGTTGTGCATTCGCGACATAAATCAAAGGAGGAATTAGGCGAATGTCACAACCAACCTCTGGGGTATACCATTAAAATAATATACCTTGTCACGAAGAAAAAGTCTATACTTTCTTGAAAAAATCTCTATAATTTAAGTTGCGAAGGGGGCTATTGAATGTTCAATCAAAGTGAAGCCGAAGAGCAGCGTTATCTTGAAATGATACTAATTAAGCTTAGAAAAGCGTTTCAAGATATAGATGATAAGATTACAAACCAGGCTCACGAAATCCGTGAAAAGAAAAAATATATCTGGGAAAATCTTTCCCAGCTTGACTCAGTGGAAAAAGCGGACAACCGGATTGCTGTGAATAACGCGATCACTTTCGGTGAAAACGCGATTCTACAAAGGCAAAAACTCTCCAAGCTGATCGACTCGCCCTACTTCGGAAGGGTCGATTTTATCAGGGATGGAAAAAACAATGAAAACACTTTTTATATCGGGATTCATAACTTTGCGGAAGAAAGCGGAAATAAAATATTGATTTATGATTGGCGGGCCCCAGTTTCCAGCTTGTTCTACGACTTTGAGGCCGGACCCGCCTATTATATAGCGCCGGCAGGGAAAATGGAGGGGAGAATCACTCTAAAACGGCAGTATAAAGTCAAAGGCGGCCAGATGGAATACATGATCGAAAGTTCCCTCAATATCGACGACGAGGTTCTGCAAAAAGAATTGAGCCAGACCTCCAGCGAACATATGAAAAATATCGTTGCAACCATTCAAAGGGAGCAAAACGCCATTATCCGGAATGAACAGTCGAGGGTATTGATCATACAGGGTGTGGCGGGCTCCGGCAAAACCTCCATCGCCCTGCATCGGGTGGCCTTCCTGCTTTATCGCTTTAAAGACACGCTGACTTCAAAAGACATACTGATTATTTCTCCGAACAAAGTTTTCGGTGATTATATCTCCAATGTCCTGCCGGAACTTGGAGAGGAAGAAATCGCCGATATCGGATTCGAAGAAATCGCGGGTAAGGAGATCACAGGCAGGATAAAATTTCAGACTTTTGAAGAGCAAGTATCCGACTTAGTTGATAACCCTGACAAAGAACTGATTGGTCGCATCCAGTATAAAGCGTCGGCAGATTTCGTGAATTCGCTCAAATCCTTTTTGGGACATGCGGATACAGAATACTTCCGTCCAACCGACCTCAATATCGGCTCGATTGCCGTCGGTAAAGAAGAGCTGCAAAAAGGCTATGAAGCGATGAAGAGGCTGCCGGTCAGGCAGCGCCTCGAAAAAATGGCTGCTAATATTATCACCAGAAGCAAAAATGAGATGGGAAAGAAAATCAAAGCGGCAACCACGATACAGGTGAAAGCGGCTATCATGAAAATGTTTGAATTTCAGGATACTCTGTCTCTCTATTGTCATTTCTTCCATACGATCGAAAAGCCGGGGCTTTTTCAGTTTAAGCGAAAAAACACTTTGGAATTTGCCGACGTCTTTCCTTATGTTTATGTAAAAATATTCTTTGAGGGGGCCGAAGGGGATTACCGGCGAATCAAGCATGTATTGATTGATGAAATGCAGGATTATACGCCAATACAATACGAAGTCCTGGCGAAACTGTACCACTGCAAAATGACGATTTTGGGTGATGCCAGCCAGTCGGTCAATCCTTATAGTTCGTCGACGATGGAAGCAATCAGGAGCATTTACCAAGATGCCGATTGTGTGGAGCTCTGTAAGAGCTACCGCTCCACGACCGAGATCATGAATTTTGCTCAAAAGCTGAAGCGGAACGATCAATTGATCTCTATCGAGCGGCACGGGGAAGAACCGACTGTCGGGAAATGTTCCTCCGCGGATACCCAATTTCGCCAGCTTAAAAAGAAAATTTCACAATTTGCCGGGTCCAATTACCAGTCCCTGGGGATCATCTGCAAGACGCAAAAACAGGCGGCTGAGCTATACGGACAGATTAAGGATCAATTTCCCAAAGTCAGTTTATTGAGTTTCAGCAGCACGGAGTTTCAGGACGGTGTGACAGTGACAACGGCCCACATGGCGAAAGGATTGGAATTCGATCAGGTAATCGTCCCATTCGCAGATGCTTTCACCTATCGGACGGAAATGGATCGGAGCATGCTGTATATTGCCTGCACCCGGGCAATGCATAAGCTGGACCTGACATATTTTGGCGACCTTTCGCCGTATTTAAAAGGGTAAGGCTTTTGCTTTTAATAGGGCTTCAAGCTCAGAGTCCGCTCTGAACTTCGTATTGGGCCGCAAACTGTATCCGGAAGGGGAGAATGAATTTCGCGTGCAGTCTAAGCGCAAACTGCACGGTGTGTATTCGAGGGGACCGCCAGCCGCCGCGTAACATTGATGTGATACCAAACCGCGATTTGCTCTGCCGCAGTCAAGAGGTGGCAGGCCGTCATCGGCAATTAGATGCCGGAAAATAGCAAGGAGGTCCGGCCAAAATGCTGGCCGAACCTCCGAACTGCGTGAAAAAATACGGCTCCGAAGAGCGTATTTGGGGCTTTACCGCCGCTTTGAGAAGCAGTCGCTGCAATAAACCGGACGGCCTGAAGACGGCTGAAACGGTA
Source organism: Caproicibacter sp. BJN0012 (assembly GCF_035986805.1). Classification (NCBI taxonomy): domain Bacteria; kingdom Bacillati; phylum Bacillota; class Clostridia; order Eubacteriales; family Acutalibacteraceae; genus Caproicibacter; species Caproicibacter sp. BJN0012. Next base: position 357,634 of record NZ_CP142518.1, read on the forward strand.
CTTTGCAGGGCTTTCCGCAAGAAGCGCAGACCGCGTCATACATTTCGCGCCGGGAATGCCCGGAATTTTTACGGGCATCGCGGCAGGATTTACACCTTTGCGGTTCGTTCGTGAATCCCTTTTCTTCGAAGAAGTCCTGCTCGCTTGCAGTGAATACAAATTCTTGGCCGCAGTCTTTACAGATTAGCGTTTTGTCCTGATGATTCAATTGGCATTCCTCGTTTTAAAAAAATATGCCCGACTACACTGGTCAGGCACTTACACTCAGTATAGATGAAGCAAAGATAATTGTCAAATGTTTTTTATGAGGTCTTTGAATTTCCGCGCAGCGCGACCGCAGGGAATGATTGCTGCCGGATCACATGGAAGAATCGTAATATCTTCATAACCCGTCCGGCTCCCCGCGGTCCCGGCCTTTTCCGAGAAGAGGGAGCAGCTTTGCAGAGAGCAGGGAGACGAGCGGCGCCGTCAGGACCACGGCGGTGCTTCCGGTCAGCGCCTGCAAAATCTCCGCTGTGATCGAATTGGAATTCATCACCTGAAAATACGGCATGTTGTAGGTGTAGATCTGGACCAGCATAACCAGGGAGGAGCCCGTGAACGCGAGGATCAGCGTGTTGGCCATGGTGCCCAGCATGTCCCGGCCCACATTCATGCCGGAGGCGAAAAGGGCCTTTCCGTCGGCCTGAGGGTCCCTCGCATGGATTTCGTTGACGGCGGCGGCCACCGAGATCGCGATGTCCATCACCGCCCCGAGCGATGAGATCAGCACGGCGGCGAAGAACAGGCTGCCCACCTTCAGCCCGCTGTGGGAGGAGATTGCCAGAAGCGAGTCCGTGTCCGCGAACGTGTATCCGGAAGTCCGCGTCAGCATGCCGAACAGGGCTTCGATCCCGGAAGCGGCGGCCACGCCGCCCACCGTGCCGAGGATGGCGACCAGGCTTTTCCACTCGAAGCCTCCCACCAGAAAGAGTGTGACGCAGGCCGTGACGGCGGCGAAGATCAGCGCCGCGGCCGCGGGCGCCACGCCGATATAAAGCAGCGGAATAAAAACAAAGACCGTGCTTGTTACCGTAAACCCGATGGCGAGGACGGACTTGAACCCGCTTCTGCCGCCCGCCCAGCACAGAAGCAGGACGAAAATGCCCGCCAGGAGATAGAGGAAAGGCGTCCTGTCCGGAGAATTGACATTGACGTTGATGGTTTTTCCGTCGCCGGTTTCACTGACGGATACAATGACGGTCTGGCCGGGTTTCACGTAATAGTTCGTGTCGTAATTCAGATTGTTGATGACTGGAAAAGTGCTGCCTTTGCGGCCGCCGGTCAGAAGCCGCACTGTGATGTTCTGCGAACCGATCAGCAGACCGGGATGCTTCTCATCCTTTTTGGCTTCTTCGGACTCCACGGAGACCACTTTCGCTTTCTCGAACGAGATCTTGTCGTTGCCGGACAGGCTGTAAGGGTCGTAATAGGCCTGGTGCCGGCTCGCGGCGTATGCGACGAAAAGATAGGCGCACAGCAGAAGCAGTGAGGCCCCCGCTTTCCAAAAATTTTTGATCGGAATGTTCGGCACGCCGGTTTTCCCCCCTTGCTTTAATAAAGAGGACAACCCCATTGCACGGATTGGTGTAATGAGGCTGTCCGAAAAGATGCCCGCCTCGTTTTACGGGCCTTGAAGCGTCAGCCGCGGGCCGCTTTTTTCCGGAGAATCATGACGGCGCTGAGGAGCGCGGCCAGCAGGGCGACGGCGGCAATTGCGAAGACGGCGCTGTCGCTGCCTTTCCTGTCGCCGGTTTTCGGATTGGAAGCTGTTCCGGCCGGCTTGACGGAGGCCGCCGCCGGAGCCGCCGCTGATTTCGTGATCGTGTAGGTGTCGATCGGCGTATCGGAGCTTGTGGCGTAGGTCGAAAGTGAGATCGCGCCGTCCGTCACGCTGACGTAAGTGTAGGTCGGCACGTTGTTCTGCCAGCCGAACGCGCTGAAGGAGTGGTCGGCGGTCGTGTTGTATTTATAGTATTTGCTGCCGCTGCCGGAGTCGAGGGTGAAGTAGACGGTGCCTTTGGGATTGGTCACCTTGTTGGTCTTGACCGTATTCACGGGGGAACCGCCGTACATCTGGAACGAGCGGGTATAGTAGTGGTCGTGGCCGTTCAGCACGACGTCGACCGCGTATTTGTCCATCAGCTTTGTCCAGTTGTTGCGCATGAACATGACGTCGTCGTCGGAGCTGGTCGCCCCGTCGTGGTTTGCCTCGCTGTAGGGGGCCTGATGGAACGAGACGATCTTCCATTTCGCGTTCTGGTTGGCGCTGATCGCCTGCTTCATAAACGCATCGTGCGCGGAGACATCATAGAAATTGTTGCCTTCCAGAACCATGAACAGGGTGCTGCCGTACCGGAACCAGTAGTCGCCGTTGTTGTCCGGGACATTGTTGGTCTGGGTCTGCCCGAGCGTCGAAAGGTTGGGCTGGTTGTAATGGAAGCTGTAATACCTGCCCATCTGGAAATCATGGTTTCCGGAATACGCCGCGAGAAGGTGCGTCTGAAGGTAATTGGCAGACGATTCCGGGTTGAAAAACGCTTTATACTCCTGCTGCTGGGTATAAAGATGGTCGTAGTCGTTCACCTGGTCGCCCATGGAGAACAGGAAGTTGACGTTCGGGAATTTCGAATAGACTTTATTCAGCGTGTTTGCCCATCCGGCCTGGTCGTTGGCGAGATTTCCGCTCGCGCCGACCTGTGGGTCGCCGAACGCCGCGAAGGAAAATCCCTTTGCCGTGCTCTTTGTTTGGAATGTATAAACGGGGCTCCATGTCGTCCCGTCCCCCACGCGGTACGAATAGGAGGTGTCCGGCGCAAGGCTCCCGACCGTCACTTGGCTGGAATATTCATCAGTCAGGGCGGCGCCGCCGGCGTCTGTAAAGGAACTGACCGGATGGTCGGTGTTGCCGGGATTGTCCAGAACGCCTTCGGTGGCTGTCACCAGTTTCGTCGACGCCTGTTTGGCGGCATTGGCTGGAAAGCTGCCGCCCTTTACATCTCCGGTTTTGGCGATCTGAAGCTCGCCGGCGGCGGAACTGCCGCTGATCCAGCAGAAACGGGCTTCCGAATCGCTGCTGCCGACCCCGACGGTGATGTTGTAGGGCGAACCGCCCGCCTCTGCGGCGTGCGCCGCGGTGCCCTGCGCGGCGGTGCCGCACAGGACCGCCAAAGAGCACAGGGCCGCCGCCATGGCCCGAATCGTTTTTTTGTTCGTAGGCATGGAAATTTACCTCCTCATATTTCAGACATTTTTATTGTCGATAAAATTGTACCGTATCTTCATTCTTGGAAAGTTATGCCGGTGTTAAAGCCGGTTTAATATTTGAGGAAGGAGCGTTTTTCCGCTTTTTCAGTAAAAAGAAGTCTGCCCCCGGATGTTTTTCGGAATCCGCCGGTCCGGTCATTTAACCGGATTTTAAACAAACAGCGTTTGATCGCCGCGCCATGCCGTGCTACGATAAAGATTACGGAAGGGTGGGAGTCGATGAAAATAAGATCACCAAAGTTTTCCCGGCGCTTCCGGCGCATCGGAAGCGCCGTCCGGCGGGGAGCGGACCGGCTGAAAAGAGAGGCGTTCCGGAGAACTGCCCTGTTAAAGGAAGCGGCTTTTCGGAAAACCGTCCTTCTGAAAGAGGCGTCTTTCCGGCAAAATGCTTGGCATGCCGTCTTTTTCCTCAGCCTGTGCGCGTTTGCCGTTTGCTGCGGCATTCTGTTCCACCGCCTGTACACCCTGCCGAAACAGTCGGACGAGGGGCTGGCAAAGGCCCGGTCGCTCTATCGCGGCGCTTCCTCGTCGGTGCCGCAGAGTTCCTCCTCTGCTTCCTTTTCTTCCGCGCCGGAGGAGAAAAAGCTTTCTTTTTCCGAGCTTCAGGCGGCGAACCGGGATGTGAAAGGTTGGATCACGATCCCCGGCACGGCTATTGACGACCCGGTGCTTTGCCCTCCGAAGGACCGGCCGGATTATTACCTGACGCACGACTGGGAGGGCAATGAGACGAAATACGGAAGCATTTTTCTGTATTCAGGTTCTACAAGTCAAAAGAACATCATCCTTTACGGGCACAGCATGAAAGACGGAAGAATGTTCGCGCCTCTGCTGGATTACCAGGAACCTCGCTTTTATGACCTGCATCCCGTGATTCAGTTCCGCCTTGGGAACGATACGGCCGCATGGAAGATCTTCGCGGTCATCAAGGTCAATACGGACCCTTCGCAGGGAGAGCCGTTCGATTACCAAAAAACCAAATTTGCTTCCCCGAAAGATTTTTCGGACTTTCTCGGCCGGGTGCGGATCCGCTCCGTGCTCAACATCCCCGTTGATCTGAAAACATCGGACACCCTTTTGACCCTTTCCACCTGCTCGTATGAGTTCGACGGATTTCGCACCGTGATTTTTGCAAGGCGGCTCCGGCGGGGGGAGAATGCGTCCGTGGACACGCCGAAGGTTTCCGAAAACGCCGGCGCGCTCTATCCGGATTGCTGGTACGCAAAATTCGGCGGAAAAAGGCCGTAAACATTTTGCCGCTGATACCGGCGTTTATTCCCGAAAAGGGAAGGTTTCTCTTTTCAGATAAAATCAGGAAAAATAAATATTGCAATTAATGATTGATAACGCGGGAGCGGCATGCTATAATCGTTACGTTGCAAAGTTCAGGCTCATAATTGAATATTGAAATACTCCATATAAGTCCACAGATACGGTGTGGACGTTTCTATGTGGCAACCGTAAATTGCCTACGCTATGGTGTTCTTATTTGTCGTCGGACAGGGCAGCCGAAGAAAGGTCGCTCTGTCGGCTTTTGTCATTTTGTCTGCAGGCAGGCTGGGAACACCGTTCCCGGTCTGCTTTTTTATTTTTACAGGGGGCTGGAAGATGAACGAAACATATGAACTTCACGTCGCGGGCCTGACGAGGAAGCTGCCGGTGATCAGAATCACCGATTCCCTGTCGATCGCGAGCTTCGTCATTCTCGGGGACGCGGAGCTGGTGATCCGGGCGGCGCAGGAACTCAGCGGGAAAATTCCGGAAGTGGATTACCTGATCACCGCGGAGGCAAAGGGAATCCCTTTGGTGCAGGAGCTTGCGCGTCTTCTCGGCATGAGCCGGTATTTCGTGGCGAGAAAGAGCATCAAGCCTTACATGACGGATCCCGTCGTCACGGAAGTCTACTCGATCACGACGCAGGCAAAGCAGATCCTGTGCCTTGAAAAGGAGGAAAGCGAGCTGATCCGGGGAAAGCGGATCCTGATCGTCGACGACGTGATCAGCACGGGGGATTCCGTCAAGGCCATGGAGGCGCTGGTGAAAAAAGCCGGAGGCAAAATCGCAGGAAAAGCCGCAATCCTCGCGGAAGGGGATTCGGCGAACCGCAGCGATATCATTTTTTTGGAAAAGCTGCCCGTGTTCCCGGTCAGGCCGTCCCGGTGAGCCTTAGGCACGAATTACGATAGGAGATAAAAAATTTGGGTTTCTCGATTAAAAATATCAGCTATCAATACAAACCGAATGCGGAGGCGGTCCTGAAGGACGTCAGCTTTGAAATCCGCGAAGCGCAGGTGACCGCGATCGTGGGGCCGAGCGGATGCGGCAAGACAACTCTGGTGAATATCCTGAGCGGCGTCATCCCCGAACTGATGCCGATGGGCGTTTATGAGGGCAGCTTCGACGTGGGAAAGGACATCAGCATTTCCGTTGTCAGCCAGTCCCCTGAAAACCAGCTGTTCGGCTACGGCGTGGAGGATGCGATCTCGTTCGGAATCGAAAATATGGGGCTGGAGAGCGGGAAAATCGCGGAGCGCGTGGAATACGTTCTGGACCTTCTCAACATTCAGCACCTGAGGCGGCGCTCGGTCGCCACATTGTCCGGCGGTCAGCGCCAGGCTGTCTGCATTGCCTCCGTGCTGGCGATGCGCCCCGACATTCTCATTATGGACGAGCCCGTCAGCTCCCTGGACCCGGAGGGGAAGAGAATGATCCAGTCGATCCTGAACCAGCTGAGGGAAACCGGGCAGACCACCGTGATCGTGGACAACAATCTCGACTGGTTTTCCGGAATTGTCGACCATGTCATCGGGCTTTCCGAGGGGCGCGTTGTGTTTAACGGGACGAAAGACGAATTTTTCAGGGATTTCGCGATTCAGGAAACGCTTGGGGTGACGGTTCCCCAGGAAGTCGAAATCTACCGAAGGCTCTCGGAAAAGATAGAGGGACTGGAGCTGTTCGACACCGTGGACGGAGCGAAGCGGGTTCTGGGCCGCTATCTTCCGTCGGGGAAACCGCGGCCGATTCCGGCCGCATCGTCGGATGACGGGGATGAAATTCTCAGGGCGGAGGGAATCAGCAAGACCTTTCAGGACGGTTTCCACGCGCTGATTGACGTGAGCGCCGGATTCGGGCCCGGAAAGGTGATTTCGATCATCGGCCAGAACGGTTCCGGAAAAACCACTTTTGTCAAACATCTGAACGGCCTGTACCGGCCCACCGAGGGGACGGTCCGGTACAAGGGGGTCGGGACCGCCGGCAAATCGGTCGCGCAGATCAGCCGCGACATCATCCTGGTGTTTCAGAACCCGGAGCACATGCTGTTTGAGGAATCGGTGATGAAGGAGCTGACGTTCTGCGCGCGTGCCCAGGGCGTCGAGTTTTCCGAGGCCGAAGCTCTGGACGTGCTGGAGCGGTACGGGCTGCTCGAGGTGAAGGACGAGCTTCCGCTCAATCTTTCCATGGGCAAAAAGCATCTGCTGACCATTCTGTCCGTCCTTTTTTCCAGTGCGGAGGTCGTGATCCTCGATGAGCCGACGCTCGGAATGGACCTGCACATCAAAAGTCAGCTGGAGAACATCATCCGGAACTTGGCACAAAGAGGCAAAACGGTCATCATCATCAGCCACGAGATCCCGCTGGTCTTCCAGGTGTCCGACCGGATCCTCGTGCTCAACAACGGCGTGAAGCTGGCGTATGCTTCCAGGGCCTCCATGGCGGAACGGGATGAACTTTTTGAAAAAATCAACATCTCGCTACCGCCCGTTGTGCTGCTGTCGAAATACTTCGGTTTTTCCGAGGTTTGCTGCGATGTCGGCTCCTTTGTCGGAGAGGCCGCCGGCAGGATTTCCGCCTGCCGTTCTGATGCGGCATGGAGGGATCAAGAATGAATGATTTTTTACAATATGTGGAGATGGATTCCTTTCTGCACCGGCTGGACCCCAGAACTAAATTCTTCTTTTTTATCGTTATTTCCGTATTGACTTCTTTTGTGAAAAGCGGCGTATCGCTTCTTTTTCTGTTCCTCGTTTTTTTGGTCATCTGGGGGACCAGCCATATCGGAAAATACATTGCCGTTCTGGCCGCGAAGGTAAAAGTCCTTCTTTTGTTTATCTTCCTTCTCTGGCTTGTTCTGGGCGCCTTTACGGTGAACATCGGTCCCGTATTGTCCCGCCGGGCATTCTCCCTGTTCGGCAGGGACTGCATATTCAGCCTGGAATGGTTCGACCTTTACAAAGGCGCCGTCTTTGACATGCGGGTCTTTCTGATGATCTCCGTATTTTATACGGTGATCCTGTCGACGAATTTCAGCCAGATCATCTCAGGCCTCCGTTTGTGGAAGGTGCCTTATTCGGTTGCTTTCGGGGTCGGGCTTGTCTTTCAGATCATCCCCATGATCATCAAGGAATTCGACACGATCATGGAAGCGCAGAGTTCCCGGGGACTGGAAGTGGAAAAGTGCGGCGCGTTTGCGAAAATGAAAAATTATGTGATCGTTTCTCTCCCGCTTCTGTTCCGCGTGTTGGGAAAGGGACACAGTATTTCGCTTGCCATGCATTATTACAAGCTCGACTTTAAGGTCAGGCGCTCCTCCTATAAGGTGATCCGGCCCACCTGGAGGGATACGGCCTTTGTTGCCGTCACGGTTGTCTCCACCGCCGCGGCGGTTGTTCTGCAAATCATGTTCTACATCAAACTGTAAGAAAAAGAGGAGAGCAATTATGATTGCCAAATGGGAAAATCTGACCCGGGACGAAATCGCGCAGCTTGACAAATCCAGGACGATTGTACTGCTGCCGACAGGCGCGACGGAGCAGCACGGCCCCCACCTTCCCGTGGGAACGGATTCGATCATCCTTTCCGCGCTGATCGACCTTATCGTAGAGAAGCAGGACTTCGACGAGGGAAATCTCATTTTTGCCCCGCAGCTCTGCGTGGGAAAAAGCAATGAGCATATGGGCTTTCCGGGCACCATCACCTTTGGAACGCAGACCTATTACTCGCTGCTGCACGATATCGCGGCAGCCGTTTCAAAGAGCGGGTTTCAAAAGCTCGTGCTGTTCAACAGCCACGGCGGGAACACGGACATGCTGAATCTGATCAGCCGGGACATGAGGATCGACTTCGGGCTGGACGTCTTTGTTTTTGACTGGTGGTTTACGCCGTTCTGGAACAAGGGGCTGAAGGGCCTGAAACAGTCGGGGACCTACGGCGTTTTTCACGCGTGCGAGCTTGAAACGTCTCTGATGCTTGCCATCAGGCCGGAAACGGTGCATATGGAGCTTGCGGTGGACGAGGACCCTGTGGAGAGCCTGAGGGACAACGATTATGTTACCATTCTGGGTCCGTACACGGCTGGCTGGAAGACAAGCGATGTGACGAAAAGCGGCGTGATCGGGGCGCCGACCTATGCGACGGCGGAAAAGGGCAAAAAGCTGCTCGACTATGCGGTCGGGGAGCTTCACAATATTTTTGCGGCATTTTTAAAAACAATTTATTAAGGAGAGTAGTTATGGCTACAAAAAGGAAATTCTCGTTCGTCAACATCATCTTTTTCGCAATTTTCGGAGTTTTTACAGGGGTTCTGTGGGCATACGGCAGCCCGATCCCCCTGATTCCGGGCGCGGTCCATTTCAGAACGTTCGCATTTGTCATCGTGACCATCGGGTTTCTTTTCGGGCCCGTCACCGGCTTCTTCTCCGGCTATATCGGCACGCTGGTCTGGTCGCTTCTGGGCGGGTACTTCATCGCGCCCCACACGCTGCTGGCGGACGGAATCACGGTTGGGCTGAGCGCGGCGCTTCCCGCGCTGATTATGCTGAAGAATAAGACCCTTGACGAGTACATGGAAAACAAGAAGGGGTTTATCGGGAAATCGATGTTCTGGTCTCTTCTGTTCGGCTGCCTGATGATTCTCACAACGAGCTTTTCTCTCTCTTTCTTTTCCGGGCTGGGTTACTGGTACTGCGTTGTCTGGATCGGCATTGCGGATGTTGTGCCGATTGCGCTCACCCCGTTCGTCGTCGTTCTCCTGGCGCCAAGACTGCAAAAAATACAGACGATTATTCCAAGGATCTGAGTTCCTTCGCTCTTTCATGGCAAAGTGCAAAAAAGTTTCCCGCCTTTTTAAAGCGGAAATTTACAACAGAGGTCCCCTGCAGCCATTCCTGCTGCAGGGGACCTCTGTTGTAAGCAATGTGCCGAAAAGAACCGGTCGCCGGAGGGCAATCCGATGCGGCAAATTCTCCTGACGTATGGACCGGAGATTTTCCTTAAGGACAGTCAAAGGGGAGAACTGGTGCTTTGGATCTCGTTAAGCAGGTCTGAAATCTCCTTGATTTTCTCTTTGACTTCCAGCATCCTGTCCTTCGGAATATTGTGGGTCATAAAGACGTCCTTGATCTTTTGGGCGGAATCGTAAAGACTCTGGTTGACGGCGACAAATTCACCGAACACATTGCTGTTGCTTGCGTTTTTGAATTGTTTGATGTCGTTTTTAATGTACTGTACAATCTCCTGCGGTTTTGAAAAGACGCCGGAAGCCGCAGGGTAAGGCTTTACCATCTGAAGAAAATACTTGTTTTTCGCGTTGATGTTATATACATAGAGCAGTTCCGTTTGATCAAAGCTGAAACGGATAAAACTGATGATTCCGTGCAGGCTGGTCACGTTGGCCCCCATCTGTGTCAGCTTTATATCGATTTCTTCCTGATCGGCAGACAAATTATTCATAGACTGCATCCCCCTCACCTCCTATTATAGCAAATAAAACAAAATAAGATAGAGGGTTGACAAAATAATTGACACGATCATCAAAGGCATGCCGTATTTCGTGAAGCGTGCAAAGGTCAGCTTGTAGCCGTGCTTTTCCGCGAGCCCGGCCACGACCACGTTGGCCGAGGCGCCGATGAGCGTGCCGTTTCCGCCGAGGCAGGCGCCGAGGGAAATCGCCCACCAGAGAGGCGAGATGTTCATGCCCTGGGCTCCCATCGCCTTGATAAGCGGGATCAGCGTTGCCACGAGAGGAATATTGTCCAGAACGGAGGATGCCAGCGCGGAAAACCAAATGATGATGATTCCGGTCAGCAGCAGATTATTCTTTGTCAATTGCACGATGACGGTCGCCAGGCTGTTGATCAGGCCGACCTTTTCCAGGGAACCCACGAGGATGAAAAGGCCTCCGAAAAAGAACAGCGTCGGCCATTCGATGTTTAAGAAGACTTCATCGACGCTTTCGCGGCTCAGCAGCAGGAGAAGAGCCGCGCCGCTCAAAGCGACCAAAGCGGAAGGGTAATTGAGCTGCTCGTGGAAAAAGAAGCCGAGGATCACAAGTACCAGCACGGCCAGGGACTTTTTCAGCAGGGAAACATCCTTGATCGATTTTTTTTCGTCGAAGCTGAGAATTTCCAGCTTCTTTTCCTCGCTGACCTGAAGCTGTTTCCGGAACAGAAAATAAAACAGGAAGAAGGTGACGGCGAAAATGATGACGACAATGGGCCCCAGGTTCGCAAGAAAGTCCATAAAGCCCAGGCCGGAAGCGCTTCCGATCATGATGTTCGGCGGGTCCCCGATCAAAGTCGCTGTGCCGCCCAGATTCGAAGCAATGACCTCCGGAATCAGAAAGGGAATGGGGTCGAGCTCCAGCGTGTCCGTGATGACAAATGTCATCGGCACGATCAGAAGAACGGTTGTGACATTGTCCAAAAAGCTGGAGATCACGGCGGTGATCACGCTCAGGCTGAGGATAATTTTCCAAGGGTCCCCTTTCACCCTTTTGGCCGCGAAAATGGCGAGGTATTCGAAAACGCCCGTATCCTTTACGATGCCAACGATGATCATCATGCCGACCAGAACGCCCAGCGTGTTAAAGTCAATGTAGCTCAGAGCCTCGTCAAAGGTCAAAATCCTCAATAATAGAAGGAGAGATGCGCCGGCCAGAGCGGCGATGGTCCGATTTACCTTTTCGCTCATGACCAGCGCCATGACAATGACGAAAATAGTTAAAGAGGCGATCAATTCCATAGATGAAGATTCCTTTACTTAATTTATGTTCGTGTGTTCCAGAAACCGTTCATATGATTGAGCAGAGCGCGTATTCACGGTAAATCGCTAGCAGGGACAGGGTTTCATGGAATCGTTTATTAGAAATCTGCACCCGGATTCATTCAAAAGATTCAAGTTGCCAATCCTGCAGGTCTGTCCGCGCTTTTTGAATGATATCATAATACATACGTCCCTTCAAACTGCTTCCAATAGCGGATAAAAAAACAAAAAACACCGGGCACTCCGCTAAAATGAATTGCAGATTCATCAAAGGGAGGTAAGACCGATGGCTTTTCTAAAGATACGAATTATAGCTTGAACATCCCAAAAATCCGTTGCGGATATTCCGAGATCTCATGCCCGTTTTAACCGGTTCGTTCAAACTCCGCCAAGTGTTTTGCTGTTTTAGGCAAGGAGTGAGATCGATTCGGGAGACACACCTTCATATGCCATCCTGTATTTGCCGTTCTCAAAAAAGATGAATAGAAAGCTTCATGAATGTGTCTAATCATAGCAACACAAATTCCATTTGTAAAGGCTTTTTATAACATTTGTAACTGTAGCTTGTTTGTGCGTTGGAGATGTTTCTGTTTTTAGTCAATTTTATAATCAGCCTGGCCGCTGCTGATTCTGCGGGTTCCGCTCATGGCGTCGGAATGCGGTTTCCGTTTGGAACTGGCCGCAGCGCCCTGCCTCCCGGACACACCGGGCCCGAATTTTAGAAAATACTTTTCATCCTATGGCCTCAATGATATAATATTGATAAAAATCAGGATCACATCAATTTCAGAACTGTGTGGGGGATACAGGATGGGAACTTCAAAAGTATATTTTGCCGATATGCACGCTACCCTGAACGAGAACCTGCTTCAAAAGCTGAAGAGGCTGATGATAACTGCGGGCGTTGGGCAAATTGATTTTAATAGAAAATATGCCGCGATCAAAATCCATTTCGGCGAACCGGGAAATCTTTCTTTTCTTCGCCCGAATTACGCAAAAGTGGTGGCCGATGTTGTCCGGGATCTTGGCGGCAGCCCCTTTTTGACCGACTGCAATACCCTTTACGTCGGAGGCCGGAAAAATGCGCTGGATCACTTGGATTCCGCGTATGGAAACGGCTTTTCCCACGATTCCACCGGGTGCCATATCCTGATCGCGGACGGGCTGAAAGGGACTGACGAGGTGCTGGTACCAGTCGAAGGCGGGGAATATGTAAAGGAAGCCAAGATAGGGCACGCCATTATGGATGCGGATATCATTATTTCACTGACTCACTTTAAGGGACACGAGTCGACCGGGATCGGGGGCACATTGAAAAACATCGGTATGGGCTGCGGGTCGCGCGCAGGAAAAATGGAAATGCACAGCAGCGGAAAGCCCCATGTGGATCAGGAGGCGTGTGTCGGCTGCGGATCGTGCAGGAAAAACTGCGCCCACGGCGCCATTTCCATCGAAAACCGAAAGGCTTCCGTTAACCATGACTTATGCGTCGGCTGCGGAAGATGCATCGGCGTTTGCCCCATGGATGCTGTCTTGCCTGCCTCCGACGAATCCAATGATATTCTGGACAAAAAAATAGCCGAGTATTCCTACGCGGTGCTGCATGACCGCCCTCAGTTCCACGTCAGTCTGGTGGTCGATGTCTCTCCGTACTGCGACTGCCATGCGGAAAACGATATCCCGATCGTGCCGGACGTAGGGATGTTTGCGTCTTTTGATCCGGTCGCGCTTGATCTCGCGTGCGCCAGGGCCGTCAACCGGCAGCCGGCCCTGCCCGGCAGTCTGCTGGAGAAAAGCGAAAAGGTCCATCAAGACCATTTTGCCGATGTTCACCCAACAACGGACTGGAATGTTCTGATCGACCACGCGGTCAAGCTGGGACTCGGAAACCGGGATTATGAACTGGTAAAGATATAAGCGATAAAAATAAGAAAATCTGCGGCGCAACCGGCTTTTGCCGGCGGCGCCGCAGACTTTCTATAAATCGATAAAAATTATTTCTCTATCGCCGTGTTCGTTTATTCCAAGTCGGTGTCAAGCAGACAACCTGAAGGGAACTCCGGAGAGCACCAGCCCTGCGGCTCGTTGGATGGATCGAACGGATCGCTCTCAACGTTCAGATTCCTAATATCTTTTTCTTTCATACCTTGTGCCTCCTTTTTATTTTCTATTAATACTATAGAATAGAGTTTGAGAGAAATCAATAGTAACAATAACGATTATTGTTACTGATTTTTGAGCTGTTTTATCTATATTTAAGATACGCGGTTTTCTGACGAAATATCTTGACAAAGACACGGTAAAATGTTATAGTATTCAAGCGCTGTAAAAAATCATATCCAAGAATACATGTGCTGGCGTAGCTCAGTTGGTAGAGCAGCTGATTTGTAATCAGCAGGTCGGGGGTTCAAATCCGTCTGCCAGCTCCAGTTCAAAAGGAGCTTTGCTTTCCAACAAGGCTCCATATACGGAGGAGTTCCAGAGCGGTCAAATGGGGCAGACTGTAAATCTGTTGCTTTACGGCTTCGATGGTCCGAATCCATCCTCCTCCACCAAAAATCAGACAGGCCCTTTTGGCTTGCCTGATTTTTTATGCAGAAAGGATGGATTCGGAAGGCCGTAAAGAAAACGTGCCGGCGGCACGTTTTTAGGCCGTGGACTTTTACCGTGGTATAGAATTCCGATAACAGCAGCAAACGTGACGATGGTTTTGCTTTTTCCCATTCCATCCTCCTCCACCAAAAATCAGACAGGCCCTTTTGGGCTTGCCTGATTTTTTATGCAGAAAGGATGGATTCGGAAGGCCGTAAAGAAAACGTGCCGGCGGCACGTTTTTAGGCCGTGGACTTTTACCGTGGTATAGAATTCCGATAACAACAGCAAGCGTGACGGTGGTTTTGCTTTTTCCCATTCCATCCTCCTCCACCAAAAATCAGACAGGCCCTTTTGGCTTGCCTGATTTTTTATGCAGAAAGGATAGATTCGGAAGGCCGTAAAGAAAACGTGCCGGCGGCACGTTTTTAGGCCGTGGACTTTTACCGTGGTATAGAATTCCGATAACAGCAGCAAACGTGACGGTGGTTTTGCTTTTTCCCATTCCATCCTCCTCCACCAAAAATCAGACAGGCCCTTTTGGGCTTGCCTGATTTTTTATGCAGAAAGGATGGATTCGGAAGGCCGCAGAGGCGGCGTTATCCGGGTTCTTCCAGGCGCTCTAAAGGCTATTTAAAATAGCTTGGAAACTTCGCTTTGGCCCTGTCGGCTATATTTGATATCGTTTCGAGATGATCCGCCATCTTTTTCTGTGCCAGCAGCATATTTTCCGCCTTGATCGCTTCGACGATCGCGCGGTGCTGATCGATCAGCGCCGGAATTCTGTGATCGAACGCAACATCGAAGTTCCTCCATCTCGCGATATGAAGCATGTCGTCGGCCAGCATCTCGACGAGGGAATACCGGCCGACGCTGTCGATCATCGTTTTATGGAAATCCGAGTCGATCCACGGAAATTTCCCGTTGTAATCCGGTTCATTGCGGCATTTTTCCTGCTCGGCCAGATTCGATTCCAAAGCATTCACAAGGGCGGCCCGATCCTTCTTTTTCAGAGAGGTGAACATCTCGTAAATAACTTCTTTTTCCACCGCGGTGCGCAGCATGAGAAGATCGGAGATATGATTCAGATCAATCAGGCTGACATATGTCCCGCGCTGAGGATAGATTTCAATAAACCGTATTTGCTGAAGGCGGACAAAAGCGCTCCGGATCACGGAACGGGAGACATTGTATTTCTGAGACATCTGGTTCTCACTGATCATCTGCCCCGGTTCCAACTGCAGCTTGATGATGCTCCTTCGTATTTTTTTGTACACTTCATCCGCAGTATAGGGCTGAACGTTTCTTGGCTTTATATTTTCATTCATCTAATTATCCCGCTCTCTTAAAATAAGATCCTATTCCCTTTCCTTAGTTTACTATATGAAAAGAAAAAATGGAATAGGGAAAATATGTTTCGGCTTACTCATGGACCGGCTGTGTGCGGACCACAGGGGAAATTCCGTGCAGAACGGCCTTCAATTCCGGATTTATCGGTCAAAATGCCTTTTTATAATCCAAATATAGGATGCGATTTATGGAAAATGAACAGTTATAATCGGCATATTCTATCCAAAATGGCTATTTACATCGGGAGCATCTATTGGTACAATAGATTTGCAAAACAAACTTGTAGACATGTATACTTATCGACATGTATGGCTAACGAAGGTAACACCTTCAAATCGAAATGGGATAATTAGCAGATAATATGTATACAAGTATACTTATCGACATGTATGCCATTCTGCGCCCTGATATGTCAAAAAAATAACAATATCGGGCGAACGATAGCAGGTGAGGAATTTTTATGTTTACATTGGGCGTTGATATTGGATCGACCACTGCAAAGGCGGTCATTTTAAAGGACGGGAAAGATATCGTTTCTTCCTCCATTGTGGTTGCCACAGTGGGCACGGACGGTGTTTCCCGCGCCATGGAGAATGCGCTTCGGGAGAGCGGAGTCAGACGGGAAGAGATTCGGTTCACGGTCGCCACGGGGTACGGAAGAAAAACCTTCGCGGGCGCCGACCTGCAGCTGAGCGAGCTGACCTGCCACGCCGTAGGCGTTCATCGCGAATTCGGCGATGTCAGAACGGTGATCGACATCGGCGGACAGGATGCGAAGGTGTTGTCGCTGAACGAGGAGGGGCGCATGGCCAACTTTGTCATGAACGATAAATGCGCGGCGGGAACCGGAAGGTTCCTGGACGTCATGGCCAATATCCTCCATCTTGATATTTCACAGCTTGAGGTGGAAGCGGCCAGGGCGGTTCATCCGGCGAATATATCCAGCACCTGCACGGTGTTTGCGGAGTCGGAAGTCATCTCTCAGCTTGCGTCGGGCGTCCGGATTCCGGACCTGGTGGCCGGGATCTGTCAGTCGGTTGCCGCGCGCGTTGCCTCTCTGGTCAAAAGGGTGGGAGTGCGCGAGCAGGTTTGCATGAGCGGCGGAGTGGCGAGAAATGCAGGCGTTCGGAATGCCATGGAAAAGGAACTGGGGGTCAGAATAGTGTACAGCGAACATGCCCAGCTCATGGGCGCTCTTGGCGCGGCGCTGTATGCTTATGATAAAGTTCAAAACGACAATTTATGAAGGAGGTTTTCATTGATGGGTGAAGAAGTTAAGAAGAAAAGACCTGCGCCGGACCCGAATTCGGCAAAGTACAAATTGGGTCAGATTGCGGCCAAGGCTTACAGCGACTGCATGGAGGCGAAGGCGCGGGGCGAGATGGTCGGGTGGTGTGCAAGCAACTTCCCCGTGGAGATACCGGAAACCCTGGGCCTCTCCGTCTGCTATCCGGAAAATCAGGCCGCAGCCATCGCCGCGAGAGGCGGCGGCGAGCGGATGTGCAGCGAGAGCGAGGGGGACGGTTATTCCAACGACCTCTGCGCTTACGCAAGGGTTTCCCTTGCGTACATGAAACTGAAGGACGCGCCGGAGCAGAACATGCCGATGCCGGACTTCGTCCTTTGCTGCAACAACATCTGCAACTGCATGATCAAATGGTATGAGAATATTGCCAGGGAACTGGATATCCCCATGATCATGATCGATATCCCGTTCAACCCCGATTATGAGGTGTCCGACGCGGAGACCGAGTACATAAGAGCCCAGTTCTGGGGTGCGATCCATCAGCTGGAGAAGATTACGGGCAAAAAGTGGAGCGACGAACGGTATAAGGAGGTCATGGAGATTTCCGGGCGCTCCAGCCGCGCCTGGCTGGCGGCGACCTCCTGCGCCAAGTATCTTCCTTCGCCGTTCAACGGCTTCGATCTTTTGAACCACATGGCGGTCATGGTGACCGCGCGCGGCAAAAAGGAAGCAGCGGAAGCGATGGAAACTCTTTTGAAAGAATACGAAGACAACCATGAAAAAGGCGACTCGACCTATCACGGCGAAGAAAAGTACCGCATCATGTTCGAAGGGATTGCCTGCTGGCCGTGGCTGAGGGTTACCTCGACAGGCCTAAAGAGCAGAGGCATCAACATGGTAACCACCATCTACGCGGATGCGTTCGGGTTCATCTATGACGATTTCGACGGCATGTGCCGCGCCTATGCGAGAGTCCCGAATGCAATGAATCTTGAACTTTCCAGGGATAAAAGGATCAAACTCTGCAAAGACAATCACGTGGAAGGCCTTCTGGTGCATACAAACCGCTCCTGCAAGCTTTGGTCCGGGTTCATGGCGGAAATGAGCCGGCAGATCGGCAGGGCCTGTGACATCCCGGTGGTCAGCTTTGACGGCGATCAGGCCGATCCGCGGAATTTCTCCGAGGCGCAGTACGACACGCGCGTTCAGGGCCTGATGGAAATTATGGAAGCAAACAAAGGAGGCCGTTCAGATGGCAATCGATGAATTATTGGCTCAGTTTCATGAAATTGCTGCGTCTCCGAGAAAGCAGCTCGGCAAGTACCTTGCGCAGGGCAGGAAAGTCGTCGCTTGCGCGCCGGTCTACACCCCGGAGGAGATCATCCATTCCATGGGCCTTGTCCCGATGGGCGTGTGGGGCGCGGAGATGGAGGTCCATGAGGCCAAGAAATATTATCCCGCGTTCATCTGCTCCATTATGCAGACGGTGCTTGAGCTTGGGATCACGGGAAAATTTGAGGGGATTTCCGCGATCGTCATTCCCTCGCTGTGCGACTCTCTCAAAAGCCTGGGCCAGAATTGGAAATATGCCGTCCCCGGCATTCCGTTCATCCCCATGACCTATCCGCAGAACAGAAAACCGGATTACGGCGTCAAATTCACGAAGGCGAGCTATGAGAAGGTCATCAGTGATCTCGAGATTGCGACCGGCGCCAAGTTTTCCGAAATTTTGCTCGCGGAGTCCAACCGGATCTACAACGAACACAATGCGGCGATGCGCGAGTTTGCGGAAACGGCTGCGGACCATGCGATCACCGCGGTCCAGAGGAGCGATGTCTTTAAGAGCGCCTGGTTCATGCTGAAGGAAGAACACACGGCGTTGGTCAGGCAGCTGACGGCGGAGCTGAAGAAAGCCCCTGCGGACGAAGGCAAAGTCCGCGTGGTGACGAGCGGCATCCTCGCCGATTCCCCCGGCCTTCTGGAGATTTTCGACAAGAACGGGATCAAGATCGTTGCGGACGATGTTGCCCAGGAGTCGAGACAGTACCGCACGGACGTGCCGGAGAAGCCGAATCCGCTGGATGCGCTCGCGCAGAAGTTTGCCGATATGGACAACTGTAGCGTGCTGTATGACAGGGACAAAAAGCGAGTTGGTTTCATTGTCGATCTGGCCCAAAAACACAACGCGGCAGGTGTGATTGTCCTGATGACGAAGTTCTGCGATCCGGAAGAGTTCGATTATGTTCCGATCAAGCGGGCCTGCGACGCCGCCGGCCTCAGAAATGTGAACATCGAAGTCGACTGCCAGATGGTGAACTATGAACAGGCCGGCACCATGCTTCAGGCATTCAAGGAAATGGGCTGAAAACGCGTCCTCAATGATTACGTCGGCTTTCAAAATGATGAATGGGGTAGAATTAACAAAAGGAGTAGAATTGCCATGATCAATAAAAATAAGATGCCGGTCGCGATTGGCGTAGCGTTTGTCTGGTTTACCACGCAGTTCGGCGGAGGCTTTGCCTCGGGCGCCCAGCTGTATTCTTACTTTGTCAAATTTGGAATTTGGGCACTGATTACACCGGTTCTCGCACAGGCTTTCGGCGCGTTCTTCCAGTGGTACGGCCTTCGCTATGCCAAGAGGCACGAGACCTATGATTATCGTACTTTTACCGATAAGTTTTACGGCGATTTCGGAGAAAAAGCCAGACCGATTTTTTCGAACCTGTACGAGCTCGTTTACCTGTTCACCATCTGCCTGGCCCCGTCGGTGGCCTTTGCGACGGGCGGCGCGACGCTGCACGCGCTGACCGGCATTCCGTACATTGTCTGCACCGTGATCATCGGCCTGATTATTTTCGTACTGACTATTTATGGGACCGACCTTGTCCGGGCGGCGGCTTCCACCGTTTCGGTCGTGATCATCGCGGGCCTGCTGCTGGTCTATGTTCCCAACATCTTTGCGCAGTGGGGAACGATCTCGGCCAACATCGGCCAGATGGCCGCCGCTCCCGCACCGGCGGGCCCGGCGTTTTGGAGGTGCTTCGTGTACGCAGCTTTCCAGCTGGCGTCGATCGGCCTTCTGATGCAGCATGCCGAGCCGTTTAAAGACGAGAAGGAAGCCAAGAAATCAATGGTTTACGGCTTTATCGTCAATGCCTTCATCATTTTCATGTGCACGGTCGGCCTGATTGCCATTGTCAACAACCCGGATCTGAAAACCGCTCAGGTTCCGACCCTGCTGATGGTCCAGACGGGCGTCGGCGCCTCGTTCCTCACCCCGGTCATCTCGATCCTGATCATTCTCGGCGCGGTGTCGACTGCCGTCAATATGATCGCGGGCGTGATTGCGCGCTATGTCAACGCCTGGAACAGGAAAGACGCCTCGCCGGAAGTGTCCAAGCAAAATCTGATGAAGCGCACCATTATCATCGCGGTGATTTTCACGCTGCTGACCTTTGCGATCGCGCAGTTCGGTCTGATTCCTCTCGTCAACACGGGATACGGATATCTTGGCTATCTGACGATTATCGTTGTCGTTGTCCCGTTTGTTGTCCACATGATTATGACGAAGAATGGGAAAATCGACGCGGAATACAAGAAAAACTGATTGAAAGCTACATTTATGATACAAGGAGATAGATCAATATGAGCAAACCGTTGGAAGGAGTCCGGGTCGTCGAACTGGCGAATTTTATCGCGGCGGCGGCCGCCGGACGGTTTATGGCAGATCTCGGCGCCGACGTCGTCAAGATTGAAGCGGCGAAAGGGGACCCGCTCAGATATACGGCGCCGTCCGAGGGCAGGCCGCTCGACATGGTTGAGAACACCACGTGGGACCTTGAGAACGGCAACAAACGCTGCATCTCTCTCAATATGAAGGACCCCGCCGGCAAAGAGGCTTTTTTCAAGCTCCTTGACACGGCCGATGTCCTGATCACCAACTGGAGAGTCCAGGCCCTCCAGAAGCTGGGACTGGACTATGACAGCCTGAAGGGCAGGTATCCGAAGCTGGTTTACGCCATCTGCACCGGATACGGCGAATACGGCCCGGACAGGAACCTTCCGGGGTTCGATTTCACGGCGTTTTTCGCCAGGGGCGGATATCTCGATTCGCTTCGCCAGAAAGGCACCGTCCCGATGAACGTTGTCCCCGGGCTCGGCGACCACAATGTCGGTATGAACCTGGCGGCCGGGATCCTGGCGGCTCTGTATCAGGCAAAAATCAAAGGAGTCGGAGAAAAGGTTGAAACATCCCTTTTTGAAAGCTCGATCTATAACATGGGCATGATGGTTGAGGCCTCCAATTACGAAGGCATCGCGCAGCAGTACCCGATCGACGTCAGGAAATCCGCCAACCCCTTCAATGCGGCGTGGAGGACCAAGGACGACCGTTTCATTCAGACCTGCATGCCGGATTACAATACATACTACAAGGCGTTTATCACGGCTGTCGGCAGGGAGGATCTTGTGGGCAGCGAGAACTATTTCCCGATTCTGACCTGCCAGGAGAAGGGCCTCACTTCCGAGGTTTACGATATTGTCATGGATGCGTTCAGCAAGAAAACCGTCGAGGAGTGGAAAGAAATTCTGGTGGCGGCCGACGTTCCGTTCTCCGTTGCCCAGAACTGGGTGGAAATCAGGAACGACAAGCAGGCCGAGGCAAACAACTGCTTCTACGACATGAAATACCCGAACGGCCATATCAGAAGACTGGTCAGGCTGCCGGTCAAGTTCCAGGAAATGGGCGTCCCGGATTACAGGCCGGGGCCGATGATCGGCGAGCAGGGGCCGGAGATCCTGAAAGAACTGGGATACGATGACGGGCAGGTCAGGGATATGTTGGAAAAGGGTTCTCTGTATGTCTGGAAAGATGAACATAAGAAGTAGAGATTAGTGAAGCGGCAAAACGGACTGTTGTCGATGGAGACGGACCCTTCGAAGACGGTCCGTTTTGCTTGAATTCACGATTCCGCAGGTGAGAACGATGGAACTTATCAGTAAAACAATCGGCGAATGCTTAAAAGAGCGCGTCCATCTCAGCGGAAGGTGCACAGCGATTGAAATGGGCGGCTTTCACTGCACGTTTGAGCAGCTGGATCGGTTTTCGGACTTTGCCGCGGCCCGGATGGAAGAAGACGGGGTCGGAAAAGGGACCCATGCGGGGATCTGGTGCGCCAACGGTCCGGATTGGGTGCTCGCTTTTCTGGCGCTTGCGAAGATCGGCGCCGTGCCCGTGCTGATCAACACCTGCTTTCGGGACGCGGAGGTCACACGCGTCCTCAATTACGCAGATGTGGAGGTCCTGTACTACGGTGCAGGCAATGAAAGCCTGATCGAGAGGATCAGGAGAAAAACAGCGAGAGTAAAAAAATTTATTCCCATTGGGGAAAAGGGAGCCGGAACCTGGGCGGGCAGCCTTGTCGGAACCGCCCCTCCGCCGCCGGCCGATTTGAAAAGGGTGGAAGGGAAAAAGAAAGCGGTGAGACCGGAGGATCCGGCCTGCATGATTTTTACTTCGGGAACCACGTCCTTCTCCAAGGGAGTGCTTCTCAGCCATTACAGCCTGGTGAACAATTCCCGTGCCATGGTCGAAGCCATGCATTGGAAGGAAGACGATAAAATGTGCCTTACGGTCCCTCTGTTCCACTGCTTCGGGATCACGGCCGGAATCCTTGCCTGCCTGCTCAGCGGCGCGGAAATGGACCTGCTGCCCTGCTTTAAAACGGCCTACGTATGGGATGCGCTGGAACGCGGGCGCTGCACCATCCTGAACGGCGTCCCGAGCATGTTCCTGGCGCTGATCCGGAAGTCGGAGCATTGCGGACGGCGCGCCGACACCCTCAGGTCCGGCATCATCGCGGGTTCCCCCGTCACGCCGGAAGAATACGCGGAAATCTGCCGCAGGTTCCCCCAGATGCATCTGCAGCCTTCGTACGGCCAGACGGAAACTTCGCCGTGCGTGACGATCGCCGGCTGGGATGATCCCGGGGAAAAAAAGGGCGCGTCCGCCGGAAGATTGATCGACCATGTCAGCGCGCGCATCGCCGACCTCAAAACCGGCGGCGTTCTGGGGCGGGATCTCGACGGCGAAATTCAGGTGAAGGGGTACAATGTGATGCTTGGGTATTACAGGCTTCCGGAAGTGACGGCCGGAGCCTTTACCGAAGACGGCTGGCTCAGGACGGGAGATATCGGGAACTTTGACGGCTCCGGGGAGCTTCACGTCACCGGAAGGCTGAAAGAAATGATCATCAGGGGCGGAGAGAACATCTCTCCGCGTGAAATAGAGAGAGTCATCAAAAGGCTGAAATGGGTGGATCAGGTCAAGGTCGTGGGCGTCCCGGCCGACGTGCTTCAGGAGGAGATCGCGGCGTGCATCATACCGAGGCAGGGGTGCGGCATCAACAAGGATGAACTTGTGGATTTTTTAAAGCCGCGGCTGGCGCGGTATAAAATGCCCGCTTATATTTTAGAATTTGACGGTTTCCCAGTGAATGCGAGCGGCAAAATCGATTTAAAGGGCCTGAAATCAAAAGCGGCGGCCATGGCCGGCGAAGAAAAACGCGTCCGGAAAGACGGCGGCTGCGCGAAAATGAAATTTTAGCTAAACGGCGGATGGCCTTATTTACAGCAGGAGGAAAGAAATATGGCAGATGCGTATTTTACAGAGCAACATGAATTGATCAGGAAGTTGGCGAGCGAATTCTCCGAGAAAGAATTTACTAAAGATGTATTGGATCAGGTGGAGGCGACCGGAGTTTTTCCGGAAGAGCTGCTCGATAAAATGGCCGCGGCCGGATTTTTCGGGATCAAGATCCCGAAGGAGCTGGGAGGGCAGGGCGCGGACGCGCGGGCCTATGTCCTGGTGATGGAAGAAGTCGCGAGGGTGTCGGGCATCGCCAGCATCTATGTGTCGACTCCGAACTCCCTTTCGGGCGGCCCGCTGCTCCTCGCGGGCAACGACGAACAGAAGGCGAAATACCTGACCCCGGTCGTGACCGGGAAAAAGAAGCTGGCGTTCGCCCTCACGGAGCCGGGAGCGGGGTCCGACGCGAGCGGGATGGTGACCTCCGCGGTGAAGGAAGGGGACCATTACATCCTCAACGGGCGCAAATGCTTTATCACAATGGCTCCTCTTTCGGACTACGCCGTCGTCTTTGCAAAAACCGATATGAAAAAAGGAAACAAGGGGATTTCGGCGTTCGTGATCGATATGAAGGCGCCGGGCGTGAGCTGCGGCAAGCCGGAGGACAAAATGGGCATCGTCGGATGCGCGACTTCGGATATTATCTTGGAAAATGTCGCCGTGCCGGAAGCCGACCGCCTCGGGGAAGAGGGGGAAGGCTTCAAAATCGCCATGAAGACGCTGAACACCGGCCGCCTGGGCGTCGCGGCCCAGTCGATCGGCGTCGCGCAGGGGTGTCTTGACGCGGCGGTCGAGTACGCCAAGGAAAGAAAGCAGTTCGGCAGGCGGATCGGGGACTTCCAGGCGATCGGGTTTATGATCGCGGAGATGGCCACCAAGCTTGAGGCGGCGAAGCAGCTTACCTACAAGGCGGCGTATCTGATGGACACCAAACAGGACGCCACACTCAATGCGTCCATGGCCAAATATTACGCTTCCGAGGTCTGCAACGAGATCGCGGCCAAAGCGGTGCAGATACACGGCGGATACGGCTTCATCAAAGATTATAAGGTGGAGAGGATGTATCGCGACTGCCGCGTATTCACGATCTACGAGGGCAGCAGCCAGGTCCAGGAGATCGTCATCAGCAGGCAGCTGCTGAAGAAGTAAAAGGGGGATAAGCGAACATGAAGATATTGGTATGTGTCAAGCAGGTCCCGGACACGAATGAGGTGAAAATCGATCCCGTGAAGGGAACCCTGATCCGTGAGGGCGTTCCCAGCATCCTGAATCCGGACGACGCCAACGCGCTGGAAGCGGCGCTCCGGATCAAGGACCGGGACCCGGGCACGCGGGTCGCGGCACTGACCATGGGGCCGCCGCAGGCCGCCTATATGCTGAGGGAATGTCTTGCGATGGGCGCGGATGAGGCTTATCTGCTGAGCGACCGCGCGTTCGGAGGGGCGGACACCTGCGCGACTTCCACCACCATCGCGGCCGGAATCCGAAAGGTGCCGGGCGTGGACATCATCTTCGCCGGCCGTCAGGCCATCGACGGCGACACCGCTCAGGTGGGGCCGCAGGTCGCGCAGCGCCTGGGGATCCCGGTCGTCACCTATGTTCAGGACATCCGGCTGGGCGACGGCAAAGCGACGGTCCAGAGACAGATGGAAGACGGATACGAAAGGATCGAAGTCAGAACGCCATGCCTCCTCACCTGCGTCAAGGAATTGAACGAGCCGAGATATATGTCGGTCGGCCGGATCGTGGATGCCTATCAAAAGGAGATCGCGGTGTGGGATCATGCCGCGGTGGGACTTGACGGGAAGGACTGCGGGCTGAACGCCTCCCCGACGCAGGTGTTCCGCTCCTTCACGCCGCCGCAGAAGGGGAAGGGTGAGATGCTTGCGGGGTCGGTCGGCGAGATGGCGAAGTCCCTGATCGGCAAACTGGATGAAAAGCATCTGATCTAACATAGGAGGATGAAATCGACATGGCAGTGGAAGTATTAAAGGATCAATGCAGAGGATGCACAAAATGCGTGAAGTCCTGTCCTTTTGAGGCGATCACGATGGAAAACAGGATCGCCGTGATCGGCCCCGCCTGCACGGGCTGCGGCCAGTGCGTCGAAGCGTGCCCGTTTCACGCGATCGAAAAGACGGAGGACGGCAGGGCGGCCGCGGATTTAGGCGCCTATCGCAACGTGTGGGTCTTTGCGGAGCAGCGGGAAGGAAAGCTGATGCAGGTGGCTGTGGAGCTGCTGGGCGAGGGGAGAAAACTTGCCGGCGCCCTGGGCTGCGAGCTTTGCGCCGTGCTCTGCGGCTCCGGGGTGGAGCCGCTCGCGGGCGAACTTTTCGAGTACGGCGCCGACAAGGTCTATTATGCCGACGCGCCGGAGCTGAAACAATATACCACCGACGCATACACCAAAGTCATTCAGGAAGCCATAGAAAGATACAAGCCGGAGATCGTGCTTCTCGGCGCGACGCACATCGGGCGGGATCTTGGCCCGTGCCTTGCGGTCCGCTGCCAGACGGGCCTCACGGCGGACTGCACAAAGCTTGAGATCAATCCGGACACCAAGAAAATCATGCAGACCCGCCCGGCGTTCGGCGGGAACCTCATGGCCACCATCCTCTGCCCCAGCCACATGCCGCAGATGTCGACGGTGCGCCCCGGCGTGATGGAAAAGGCGGTCAGGGTACCGGGCAGAAAGGGCGGGCTGATTCGGCTTGACGTGCATTTTGCCGAAGGGGATATCCGGACTAAAGTGCTGGAGGCCGTTAAGACTGTGCGGGAAGCCGTGTCGCTCACCGACGCGGACATCATCGTATCCGGAGGAATGGGTCTCGGCAATGCCGAAGGGTTCCAACTCCTGAAACAGCTTACGCAGCGGCTCGGCGGCACGGTCGCATCCTCCAGAGCCGCGGTCGACGCGGGATGGATCGACCACGCGTACCAGGTCGGGCAGACCGGGACGACCGTGAAGCCGAAAATCTATTTTGCGTGCGGCATATCGGGCGCGATTCAGCATGTTGCCGGCATGCAGAATTCGGGGATGATCGTCGCCGTCAACACCAATGAAAACGCTCCGATCTTCGACATTGCCGATATCGGAATTGTCGGGGACCTTTATCAGGTGATCCCTGCCATCATGGAAGAGCTCGACAAGCGGCCGGTTTAAGTTCGGTTAAACAGGCAAGGCGGTCCGGCGGCTCCAGGGTGGAGCGGTTCAGGCAGAATAAACCATTTTGAATTACGTAAGGAGGAAAAATGAAAATGAAAACCCCATTTTTTACCGAAGACCATGAAGACATCCGCGAAATGGCCCGCGACTTTGCGGAAAAGGCCCTGGCGCCCATCGCCGCCGACGTTGACAAAAACGACGCGTTTCCGCGGGAGGTTGTGGAGACCATGGCCGGGATGGGCTTTCTCGGCCTGAAAATCCCGGAGGAATACGGCGGGTCGGGCATGGATATGCGCAGCTATGTTTCCGTGATGGAGGAAGTGGCCAGAAAGTGCGCCACCGCCACTATTTACATCTCCTCCGCGAATTCCCTTTCCACCGCGCCCATCATCCTTTCCGGCACCGAAGAGCAGAAGCGGAAATATCTGCCGGGAGTGGCTTCCGGAGAAAGCATCATCGCGTTCGGCCTCACCGAGCCGGGCGCCGGCTCCGACGCCGCGTCCCTGGCAACCAAGGCCGTGAAGGACGGGGACGACTATATCCTGAACGGGCGCAAGTGCTTTATCACCTTCGCTCCGGTGGCAGACTATACCACGGTTTATGCCAAGACCAGTCCGGAGAAGGGCGCGAAGGGCATCACCGCTTTCCTCGTGGACATGAAGCTGCCGGGCGTTTCTACGGGAAAACCGGAGGAGAAGATGGGCCAGCGCGGCGTGCCGGTCAGCGACGTGGTGCTGGACGACGTCCGCGTTCCGGCGGACTGCATCCTCGGCGAAGTCGATATGGGTTTCATCAACGCCATGAAGACGCTGTCCGTCGGCCGCGTCGGTGTCGCTTCCATGTCGCTGGGCATTGCGCAGGAGGCGCTGGACCTCGCCGTGGAGTACACCAAGGCACGTGTCCAGTTCGGCAAACCGCTGGCGAAAAACCAGGCCCTGCGGTTCATGATGGCGGATATGGAGACCAAGCTCAACGCCGCCCGCATGCTCACCTACAACGCCGCCTGGATGATGGACAGCAAGCAGGACGCCACCAAGGCCGCCTCGATGGCCAAGTATTACGCCGCAGAGTCCGCCTTTGACATTGTGAACAAATCCCTGCAGCTCCACGGCGGCTACGGCTATTCCAAGGAATACGAGATCGAGCGCCTCTACCGCGATATCCGTATCACCAGCATTTACGAGGGCAGCTCCCAGGTGCAGCAGATGGTCATCGCGGGGCAGCTCCTGAAATAAAGCTCTGACCGCGCCGCAGTGTTGCGGAGGACGGGGAAAACGGGGAGAGAATATGGATAAAAAGGAAAATCCGTCCGCCGCCTGCGCGGCGAGGTGGGTCTATTTGCTGGCCGGCACGGTCAGCATGCTGTTCGCCGGAATCATCTATGCCTGGTCGATTTTAAAAGCGCCGCTGGCCGAGGCCTTCGGATGGACGCCGTCCGGCCTGGGATTGAATTTTACGCTGACCATGTGCTTTTTCTGCATCGGAGGCGTGGTTTCCGGCTACCTGACCAGACGGACGTCCCCGAAAGTTCCGGTGATTGCGGGAGCGCTTCTGTTCTTCTTCGGATTTATGATCGTGTCCCGCATGTCGGGCGGCGGGATCGCCTTACTGTACCTTTCTTACGGCGGCATGGGCGGGTTCGGAATCGGGATGGCCTACAACGCGGTCATTTCAACGACCAGCGCCTGGTTCCCGGACAAGAGGGGGATGTGCTCCGGCTTCCTGATGATGGGCTTCGGGCTCAGTGCCCTGCTGCTGGGCAACCTGGCCGGCAGAATGATCGGCGCGGGGTCCGTCGGCTGGAGAAACACCTATTTCATTCTGGGCGCCGCCATCGGGGCCGTGCTCCTGCTGACCGGCCTGATGATCCGTCTCCCGCCTTCCGGCATGCGGTTTCCGCAGCCGAAAGCGGCCCGAAAGGCGGAGCCGGAGGAAAATTTTGAGCGGAAGGATTACACCACGGCCGAGATGGTCCGGCGCGCGACCTTTTGGAAGTTTTTTCTCTTCTGCATCACGACGAGCGCGGTTGGCAGCACCGTCATCAGCTTTGCAAGGGACCTGACCATGTCCGTCGGGGCCGCGGCGACTCTGGCGACCGCGCTCGTCGGCGTTCTGTCGGTCTGCAACGGACTGGGTCGGATTTTTGCGGGCTTTTTGTTCGATGCGCTGGGCCGCCGCCGCACCATGCTCGCCACGAGCGCCATTACCATTCTGGCCGCCGCCGTTCTGCTGGTTTCGGTCCTGAACCGTTCGCTTGCCCTTGGGATCGCGGGGATCTGCCTCACCGGCGTTTCTTACGGCTGTTCCCCCACCATCACCCCCGCTTTCGTCGGAACATTCTATGGGATGAAGCATTTGGCGGTGAATTTCAGCGTCGCCAACCTCATGCTCATTCCGGCCTCCTTTACCGCGACGCTGGCCGGCTCGCTGGTTGCTTCAACCGGCTCCTATGTGCTGCCGTGCGCCGTTCTTCTCGTCTTTTCAGTGGTTTCTCTGCTCCTGTGCCTCGGAATCAAGCGGCCGTGACTTTTTCCCTTTCGGGCTGTTAAGCTCCCGGAAACATACCAAAAGTGTAAAAAGCGCCTTGGAGACGGAAGCCGTCCCCAAGGCTGTTTTTTTCCGGCATGGATTTCTCCGCTGAAAGCAAGCTGATTTTTTCCTGTAAAAAAAGACGGTTTGGATTGCCATCGCTTTTTTACAGGAATATAATAAAACGTAAAAAGGATTGTTTCCTGAGTGTGCCGCGATTTTTCCCCCTGTCGGCGCATTGCAGTAAAAAATTCAATTGGCTGAAATACGAGGACGATAGGAAGAGGATACATAGCGTTGAATAACCAATATGAGGAACGACTTGGCACGGGCCGCATGCTGCCGCTGATTTTTCAAATGGCACTGCCGTCCGTTGTGGCTCAGCTGATCAATCTGCTGTACGGCATTGTTGACCGTATCTATATTGGCCATATCCCCGCGGCCGGGACGGATGCTCTGGCGGGCGTCGGCGTTACCAATTCCGTTATCATTCTGATTTCCGCGTTTTCTCAGATCGTTGCCGGCGGCGGGGCGCCGCTTGCTTCGATTGCGCTCGGGAAAGGGGACCGTGAGCGCGCCGAAAAGATTCTTGGGAACGGCTTTGTCATGCTGCTGGCTTTCACGGCGATAACGGTGTCGCTGTCCTATCTTTTCATGGAACCGGTCCTGCGCCTGACCGGCGCGTCGGACCGTACGATCGGATACGCGACGGAATACCTTTCCGTTTATCTGACCGGCACCCTGTTCGTGCAGATCACGATCGGCCTGAACAATTTTATCAGCTGCCAGGGAAGGCCGGGCGTTGCGATGTGGTCCGTGCTGATCGGCGCGATTCTGAACATCACGCTGGACCCGGTGTTTATTTTCGTATTGAATATGGGGGTGGCGGGCGCTGCGGTTGCAACGGTGATCTCTCAGTTCTGCAGCGCGGTGTGGGTGACCTCATTCCTGTTTTCCAAACGTGCTTCCCTGCGGATCCGGCCGAAATATTTAAAGCCGGACCGAAAGGTGATCCGCTCGGTGTTTTCGCTCGGCGTCTCCCCGTTCATCATGGCAAGCACGGAAAGCCTGATCGGATTTGTACTGAACGGCAGCCTTGCGAATTTTGGCGACATTTATGTCAGCGCGCTGACCGTCATGCAGAGCGCCATGCAGATTGTCAGCGTGCCGCTGACAGGGTTTGCGCAGGGCGTCATTCCGGTTATCAGTTTTAATTACGGCCACGGGAATCCGAAGCGGGTGAAGGCGGGTTTCAAGATTTTGCTGGCCACCATGTTCTCCTGCAACTTTGCACTGATCCTTTTGATGATTCTATTTCCGTCCGCGATCGCGAGGCTGTTTACCGACGACGCGGCGCTGATCGGCGTTGTTGCGAAAGTCATGCCGGTATTCCTCGCCGGAATGAGCATTCTCGGCCTGCAGCGCGCCTGCCAGAATATGTTCGTCGCGCTGGACCAGGCGAAAATTTCCGTCTTTATCGCGCTGCTGCGAAAAGTCATTCTGCTGATTCCGCTTGCGCTGATCCTGCCGCATTACATGGGCGTTATGGGCGTCTATTCCGCGGAAGCGATCGCGGACGCTACGGCGGCGATCCTCTGCACCGTGATCTTTTCAGTGGAATTTCCAAAAATTCTGGCGTCAATGACAGCCTGAGAATCATCGCGGACTGAAAAACGTGCGGCCGGAAAGTTTCCAAAGCTGCGTGCCGGACTCAAGTTTTAACGGTTGGGAGAGTGTACAATATGGAAATATTGATTCGAAAATACGAAAAGAGCGATGTATCGAAGATGGTGAAAATCTGGAATCAGGTTGTCAATGACGGCGTCGCCTTTCCTCAGATCGAACCTCTGGATGCGGAAGACGGCGAAAAGTTTTTTAAAGCGCAGTCTTACTGCGGCGTTGCGGAAGATCCGGACGCCCGGGAGGTGATCGGATTGTACATCCTGCATCCCAACAACATAGGAAGATGCGGACATATCGCAAACGCAAGCTATGCTGTCGGTCGTGACGCCAGGGGCCGCCATGTGGGTGAAAAGCTTGTGATTGACAGCATGAAGCAGGGGAGCGGACTTGGATTCAGAATATTGCAGTTCAATGCCGTGGTTCAGTCGAACGTCAATGCCAGGCATCTTTACGAAAAATTGGGGTTTCATCAACTGGGCTTGCTGCCCAAGGGGTTTCTGATGAAGGACCGCACCTATGAGGACATTGTCCTTTATTACCATGAGCTGTAGCGGATAACAATGGCGAAAATATGAAATGCCTGTTGCAAGAGAGGGCGAACCGCAGAAGCCTGTGGTTCGCCCTTGCCTGCTTTTCAGCCCGGCTCCGCCCGAAGAACAAAAAGTCTTCGTCATCTCTGAATAATGAGCTTGACAGCACGGCGGATTCTGATTATACTGTTGTATATGAAACTGTCATAGATACAACATTACTGGACAAAAAGGACAGGAAAGAAATGAGAAATGAGAAAAATAAGAATCGGAATGGAACTTCGGTCGCTGAACAATCTGATCCGGCGCTATTTTGAGTTTTCCTCCCATAAAAAAGAAATTGAAACCGTTACCGGCAACAACGGATGGATCATCGGCTTCCTGTCAGAGAATGAGGGCAGGGAGATCTACCAGAAGGATTTGGAGGACCGTTTCACCATAACCCGGTCGACGGCTTCGAAGGTACTCAGCCTGATGGAGCGGAAAAACCTGATCCAGCGGCAGGCAGTCACCCAGGACGCGCGCCTGAAAAAGATTGTTCTCACGGAGAAAGCAAGGAAGATCGCAGGGCTTATGTGCAAAGATGCGGAAAGGATGGAACGGACGCTGCTGCGGGGATTCACCCAGGAAGAAACGAAAATGCTGTACTCTTATCTTGAAAGAATGAAAAAAAACATATCGAATACCAGGAAGGACCGCTAAGGAGAATTTTCCATGATAAAAAAGCTTTTATCCAGCGTGGGGGAATACAAAAAGGACACGATCCTCGCGCCGGTTTATGTTACGTTTGAATCCATTTTAGAAATCGTGATTCCCACCTTGATGGCGTATCTGATCGACAACGGAATCAGCAAAAACAATATGTCCTATGTCCTCTGGATGGGGTTGGTGCTGGCGGCCGCCGCGATGCTCTCGCTGCTGACCGGATTTCTTGCGGGCCGCAGCGCGGCGATCGCCTCCGCGGGCTTCGCGAAGAATCTGCGCGGGGATATGTTCCACAACGTTCAGGAATTTTCATTTTCCAACATCGACAAATTTTCGACCGCCAGCATTATCACACGCCTGACCACCGACGTCACCAACGTGCAGATGGCTTATCAGATGCTGATCCGCCTCGCGGTCCGCGCGCCGATGGTGATCGCGTTTTCCCTGATTTTCTCCTTCCGGATCGATGTCCATCTGTCCCTGATTTTTCTCGCGACCATTCCGGTGCTCGGCTTTGGCCTGTGGCTGATCATGTCGCATGTGCACCCGATTTTCGTGCGGGTGTTCAACACCTACGACAGGCTGAACAGCGTCGTGCAGGAAAATCTGCTCGGCATCCGGGTCGTCAAATCCTATATCCGCGAAGAACATGAGGAAGAGAAATTCGCCGGCATTTCACAGTCCATTTTTCAGGATTTTACAAAAGCGGAAAAGCGGCTGGCGTTCAATATGCCGCTGATGCAGTTCTGCCTTTACGTCAGCATGCTTCTTCTCTCCTGGTTCGGCGCCAGGGAGATCGTCGCCTGCGGCAACAATCCCGTTCAGGGGCTTTCGACGGGCGAGCTGACCAGCCTTGTCACCTATGCGATGCAGATTCTCATGAGCCTGATGATGCTCTCCATGGTGTTTGTCATGATTATCATTTCGCGCGCTTCGGCCGAGCGCATCGTCGGGATTTTAAGCGAGGAAAGCGACCTGAAAAACGGGGAAAACCCCGTGCGCGAGGTCAAAGACGGGTCGGTCGCCTTTCAAAACGTCACGTTTTCCTATGCGAGAAAGGCCGACAAGCCGGTCCTGGACGGGATCAGCCTTTCCATTGCGTCCGGGGAAACCGTAGGAATCCTCGGCGGCACCGGCTCTTCCAAGTCGAGCCTGGTGCAGCTCATCCCCCGGCTTTACGATGCCACGGGCGGAAAAGTGACCGTCGGCGGCGTGGACGTGCGGGACTACGACCTGAAAGCGCTCCGCAACCAGGTGGCGATGGTGCTGCAGAAGAATGTCCTTTTTTCTGGCACCGTCAAGGACAATCTGCGCTGGGGCAACGAAAGCGCGACGGATGAAGAGATGGTTCACGCCTGCAGGCTCGCTCAGGCCGACGGGTTTATCCGGGAGTTCCCGGACGGGTACGACACCTATATCGAAGAGGGCGGCACCAACGTCTCAGGCGGGCAGAAGCAGCGGCTGTGCATCGCGAGGGCGCTGCTGAAAAAGCCGAAGATCCTGATCCTCGACGACTCCACCAGCGCGGTCGACACCAAGACCGACGGGCTCATCCGCCAGGCCTTCCGGGAGGAGATCGCAAACACGACGAAGATCATCATCGCGCAGCGCGTCTCGTCCGTTCAGGACGCGGACAAGATCATCGTCCTGGACGACGGCAGAATCGACGCGGCCGGCACGCATGAAGAGCTGCTGAAAACCTGCGAAATTTACAGGGAAGTTTATGAATCCCAGAATCAGGGAGGTGTTCTCGATGAGTGAAATGCCGGCGGAAAACGCTTTAAAAGACCAAAACAGGCCGCCGGTCCGGCGGTTCAAGCCGGGCACGATCAAACGGCTGTTTTCCTATATGGCCGTTTACAGGCTTCATCTGATTTTTGTCGTTGTCTGCATTCTGGTCAGCGCGGCCGCGAACGCGGGTTCCTCGCTGTTCCTGCAGACCCTGATCGACCGCTACATCGTTCCGCTGCTCGGGCGGCCGAATCCCGTCTTCACGGGACTTTTGCACGCGCTTGCCATGATGGCCTGCATCTACGCGGCGGGCACGCTCGCGACGCTGCTTTACAACAGGATGATGGTCGTCGTCGAGCAGGGCACGCTGAAAAAGATCCGCGACGAAATGTTCACCCACATGCAGACCCTGCCGATCCGGTACTTTGACACGCACACCCACGGCGACGTGATGAGCCGTTACACCAACGACACCGACACGCTGCGCCAGGCGATTTCCCAGAGCCTCCCGCAGATGTTTTCCTCCGTCGTTTCCGTGTCGGCCGCATTCCTCTCCATGCTTTATCTCAGCGTCGGGCTCACCGCTTTCGTCGCCGTTTTCGCCGTTGTCCTGCTGAAGGTCATCCGAGCCATCGTGGGCAGAAGCGGAACCTATTTCATGAAGCAGCAGCAGTCGCTGGGCGGCGTGAACGGCTATATTGAAGAAATGATCAACGGGCAGAAGGTCATCAAGGTCTTCTGCCACGAGGAAAAGGCCAAAGAGGAGTTCGACAGAAAGAACGAAGAGCTTTGCTATTGCGCGACCCAGGCGAACATCTACGGCAACGTCACCATGCCGGTCGTCGGCAATATGGGCTATATGCTCTACGTACTTCTCGCCATTGTCGGGGGCGCGGCGGGGATTGCGGGGATTCCGAACCTGGGCCTGACCGGAGTTCACGCGCTGACGATCGGAACGATCATCTCTTTTCTCACCCTGTCCCGCAGCTTCATCAACCCGATCGGCCAGATTTCCATGCAGTTCAACATGGTGGTCATGGCACTGGCCGGCGCTTCCAGGATTTTTGAACTGATGGATGAGGAGAGCGAGCAGGACAGCGGTTACGTCACCCTTGTCAACGCCAGAGTGGAAGACGACGGGACCGTCGCGGAGTGCGAGGAGCGCACGGGGAACTGGGCGTGGAAGCATCCTCACGGAGACGGCACGGTGACTTACACGCCGCTCCGGGGCGACATCCGCTTTTTCGACGTGGATTTCGGCTATGAAGAAGGAAAGACCGTTCTGCACGGCATCACGCTCTATGCGGAGCCCGGCCAGAAAGTGGCTTTCGTCGGAGCGACCGGCGCGGGAAAAACGACGATCACGAACCTCATCAACCGCTTTTACGACATTGCCGACGGGAAGATCCGTTACGACGGCATCAACATCAACAAGATCAAAAAATCGGACCTCCGCCGTTCGCTCGGCGTCGTCCTCCAGGACGTGAACCTGTTTACAGGGACGGTGATGGACAATATCCGTTACGGCAAGCTGGACGCGACGGACGAGGAGTGCATCGCCGCCGCGAAGCTGGCGAACGCCGACGGATTTATCCGCATGCTCCCGGAGGGGTACCAAACCGTGCTGGAGGGCGACGGAAGCAGTCTTTCCCAGGGGCAGCGGCAGCTCATTTCCATCGCCCGCGCCGCAGTGGCCGACCCGCCCGTCATGATCCTCGACGAGGCGACGTCCTCCATCGATACCAGAACCGAAGCCATCGTTCAGAAGGGAATGGACGCGCTGATGAAGGGAAGAACGGTGTTCGTCATCGCCCACCGGCTTTCCACCGTGCAGAACTCCGACGTCATCATGGTGCTGGAAAATGGACGCATCATCGAGCGCGGGAGCCATGAACAGCTCATTCAGGAAAAAGGGAAATACTATCAGCTTTACACGGGCGCCTTCGAACTGGAATAAACGCCGCGCCTCTGTGATTTTTCCCTGAGATATTCTGAAAAAAACCGCTGCGTTTCAATTTCGACAGCGGCTTTTTTATGGTCAGAATCGGTTGTGATTTTCTGTCCCGGATGTTATGATAAAAAAAGCGGGAGGGGGGCCTTGGATGTTTGAGATTCGCAAAGCAGTTCCGGAGGACGCGCTGGGAATTACGATTGTTAACGTGTATACGTGGAAAACAACCTATACGGGGCTGATGCCGGACGATGTGATCGACGCGCGGATTGCGGAGCTGATGGAAAGGACCGAAAAATGCCGGACCGAGATAGAGGAAAATGACAATTTCATGGTTGCGTCCGTTGAAAACAACATCATCGGCTTTTGCCGCTGCGGAATCTCCAGAAACCCGGCGTATCGGGATTCGGGGGAAATCTATGCCATTTATGTCCTGCGCGGTTTCCAGGGGACGGGCGCGGGAAAGGCCCTGTTTTCGGCGGGCGTGCGGGAGCTTACCGCCGCGGGGTGTTCTTCCATGATCGTCAACTGCCTTCAGGGCAATCCTTCGCTGGGCTTTTACCGGCATATGGGTGGAAAAGTCGTTGCGCAAAGACGGGATGAAATCAAGAACAGAACCATCACGGAAGATATGATCTATTTCAATCTAAAATAAACGGAAAGAATATGGAGCGCGACGATGACGCATTCAAAGGCTTTTTACGGGAATCTGACGGCGATTCTTACGATTCTGATTTGGGGAACGACATTCATTTCCACCAAAATACTGCTGCGGAGCTTCACTCCGATTGAGATTCTGCTGATGCGGTTTCTTCTTGGGTACGCCGCTCTCTGGCTCATGCGTCCCCGCTGGTTCTCAATCAAGCCGCTTCGGCAGGAAATTTTGTTTCTGCTGGCGGGGCTGTGCGGGGTCACGCTCTATTACCTGTTTGAGAACATTGCATTGACGTATACGCTGGCGGCGAACGTCGGTGTGATCGTTTCGATCTCTCCCTTTTTTACCGCCCTGCTCGCTCATTTTTTATTAAAAGGCGAAAAGCTGAGAGTCCCCTTTCTGATCGGTTTTCTGACGGCGATCCTTGGAATTTCGCTGATCGATTTCAATGGGGGTTTCGTTTTAAAAATAAATCCGTTCGGGGATTTCTTGGCGTTATGTGCGGCGGCCGTCTGGGCGGCCTATTCGATTTTGATGAAAAAAATCAGCAATTTTCAGTATCCGACCATCGAATGCACGCGCAGGGTGTTTTTTTACGGGATCCTTTTGATGATTCCTGCAGCCTGCGCTTTTGGAGTCCATGTTGAGATCAAAGAAATGTTCACCCGGGTCAATCTGTTCAATCTTCTGTTCCTGGGCCTGGGGGCTTCGGCCCTCTGCTTTGTGACATGGAATCTGGCCGTCAACGCCCTGGGCGTCGTGAGGACCAGCATCTATATTTATCTGGTGCCGGTGATTACGATTACCGCGTCGGCCCTGATCCTTCGGGAACGGATCACCTGGATCGAAATCGTGGGAGCGGCGTTTACCATGGCCGGCCTCTTCGTTTCCATGGCGGGATCGAGGGAGAAGGTTCCGGAGCTTCCGCTGAATTCCAGAGGGACCTCCCTGTAGAAATGAAAAGAAATTCGAGGTGATTGTATGAGCGACATTCATATCGATCCAAGAGTATATCACGAGAAGCCGGCAAACGTCCGCCTTCCGAAGGAAATGGCTGTCTATGAGCTGCTGGACAGGCTTGAAATCCCCTATGCGCGCCTGGATCATGACGCGGTGGGGCATGTGGAATCCTGCGGGGAGATCGGCAGGATTCTGGGAGTCGAAATCTGCAAAAACCTGTTTCTGTGCAACCGTCAGAAAACGGAGTTCTATCTTCTGATGATGCCGGGCAGAAAGGAGTTTCATACGAAGGTTCTTTCCCAGCAGACCGGCAGTTCCCGCCTTTCCTTCGCGGGGGAGGAGTTTATGCAAGAATACTTGAACGTCACTCCCGGTTCCGTCAGCGTCATGGGTCTGATGAACGACCGGGAGAACCGGGTCAGGCTGCTGATGGACCGCGACGTTGCGGAATCGGAATTCATCGGGTGCCACCCCTGCATTAATACGTCCAGCCTGAAGATCAAAACAAAGGACCTATTTATAAAATTTTTCCCCTTTTCAGGCCATGAGCCGACGATTGTGACACTTTAGAAAAGGAATCGCCGATTTTGTTATCTTTGCGGCGGGCCTGAAAGGCTCGGCGCCGGGACGCAATGCGGCGGGGAGGTACCCTATGTTGAACTTAGAGAAAGCGGAAGAAAAAATCTCAGAAGAACTGTCCGGACTGGCCTGTGATTCCGAAGCGTACTGGGGCTATGACAAGAATTATATGGATCAGTTCAGAAGATATTATAACGTCACGGCGGATTTTATCCGGTCCAATCCGGTCCGTGTTTTAAAAGAGGGAGACCGAACCGTCGGATTTTTCGGGCTCCAGAGCAACGAATCGAACTGGCAGCTTGAATTTTTCTACGTTTGTGCCGCTTCCATTGGAAAGGGATACGGGCGGAACTTGTGGAATGAACTGCTTGCTTTTTGCAGGGAAGAAAGGATCGGCCGGTTCGAGTTCGTAACCAGCCCGCAGGCGGTGCCGTTCTATGAGAAGATGGGCGCGAGGGTCGTCGGGGAAGAGGCGTCGCTGCTAAAAAAGGGGCGAACGATCCCCAAACTGCTGTATTCGCTGGAAGAATAAGGCCCGGATACGAAGGGGAAATCTCCGTAAAGTAGTTTAACTTTAAAAAGGCTGACACCCCTTGGGGTGTCAGCCTTTTGGCCTGGAAAGATGACGCAGTGCCGGTCCTTCTGTGAAAAAGAAAGTCCTTACTATTTTCCCAGGGCTTGTCTGCCGGCCGTGTCGGCGTCCCTGACGGCCTGCATGAATCTTTCTTCGGTCGGGTTTCCGGGGGCATAGGTCCACTCGACAACCGAGGACGCTTTTTTTGCGACGACCGGAAGGTCGGCCTGGGTCAGGCCGATTTCAGCCATTGTAACCGGCAGCCCGACGCTTTTGTTAAACGCGAGAATCCGGTCCCGCTCCTCGAACTGGCGGTCGTAAGTGAGAAGGCACAGCACGCCGAACGAAACGATCTCGCCGTGCAGGTGTTTTTCGCACGCCGGAACCAGCGAACTGCCGTAATAGACGCAATGGGCGAGCGAACTGTTGTAATAATAATCGTCTTTGGGATCGGGCTGATTCTGGTGTACGGTACAGTTCGATACGATGCCGGTGAGCATGATGATATCCAGCGCAACCTGCTCAAGCGCAAACGAGACCTTGTTGTTTTTGCAGTCTTCAAGAGCCTGCGTTCCGAGGCTGAGAAGCGGCGAGGTGCACGTTTTTGCAATTCCGAGCCCCAGAAGCGGAAGATGATGAAGCTTCTTGTCGCGGCAGGCAAACACGACTTCGTATTCCTTGGAAAGCGCGTCACCGATCCCGGCCCAGAACATGTCATACGGTGATTCGGCGATGATCCTCGTGTTGATGAACGTGTGGCAGGCGGGCTGTTTCTGATAATAATACTCTTTGAAGGAGCCGTCCTTGTTATAAATCACGCTCAGGTTTGTGCAGCTCGCGCAGTTGGAAGCAAGCGTCGGAAAGGTGAAAACCGGTTTGTCCAGCATGTCACCCAGGGTTTTGACCGTGTCGCAGGCCCTGCCGCCGCCGACCCCGAACAGCATCTCCGCCTGCTGAACGAGCGGGTCTTTCTTCAGGTTTTCAACGTTTTCAAAACTGGAGTCTCCGCCGTACCACAAAAAACCGAGGAGGCTGACGTCCGAACCGGC
Organism: Caproicibacter sp. BJN0012; assembly: GCF_035986805.1. Taxonomy (NCBI): domain Bacteria; kingdom Bacillati; phylum Bacillota; class Clostridia; order Eubacteriales; family Acutalibacteraceae; genus Caproicibacter; species Caproicibacter sp. BJN0012. Next base: position 396,926 of record NZ_CP142518.1, read on the forward strand.
CACGCCCGCCCGGATTGCTTCCTTTGCCTTTGCCATTGCCGTCTTTCCGCCGATGACAACCGCTTTTTTGCCGAAGTTTCTTGTGATGAAAGGAATTTCACGATAACAGTCTTCTCCAACGCTGTAATGGGGTAAATAGATGTTCTGGTTTGCCATTGTCAAGACTCCTTTTTATCGTTTTAAGTGAAAAATAAAAACAAAACGAGCGATTCATCCCATTAGGACGAATCGCTCGTGATACCACCTAATTTCGTATGAAAGCGTTACTTTCATACCTCGCACAGCACGGATCATTTAAGATCGATGCCGCTTCCCATTTCTACGGCGGGCTTCCGTCAGAGCCTAATCAGAAGCACGGCCTCCTTTTGGTCTGCAGCTCCAAGATGATTTCGATTTCTCCGCCGGCGAAGCGATCCCACCATCCGCTTCTCTCTTTGCCCGGTAGGGGAGAACCTACTCTTTCTTTTCTCAGCTTTTTTATTTAATTTGTTCCTTATCATAGAACAGTTTTCCGCGTTTGTCAAGAACGGTTTGGGATGCTTTTTGCTTACCCGGCGCCGCCGCCGGGCCGAAATGGAGTGCGAAGCGGTAGCACGGAAAAGAAACTTTGTAAGATTCAGAAAATTCCCGGAAAAAGTTTATATAATTTGAAGGGCACAAACTTTTGTGAATCATTCGTATTGATTTTCTTTAAAAAGTATGCTACAATTCCTTTATCATATTGTTTGGCGATGGAGCCGGCGATTCCTTTTCAGGGAATTGTCGGTTCTGTTTTTTTATTGCGGGAAGGGTCCTGAGGCGCCTGATCCGACCCGCGGGAATTGAAAATAGGGGATGTTTTTGATGAACCACGGTGACGCAGCCTGGATGCTGACAAGTTCCGCCCTGGTCCTGCTGATGACGCCTGCTCTCGCGCTGTTTTACTCCGGCATGACAAAAAGAAAAAATACGGTCAATACCATTATGAGCTGCATTCTGACCATGGGCCTTTCCGCGGTGCTCTGGGTCCTTTTCGGGTTCTCTCTTTCCTTCAGCGGAGACGTGGGGGGATGGATCGGGAACCTGAACTGGGCGGGCATGAATTTCAGCGCGATGAACGATTCGACCTATCCGCCGGATACGCTGATCTTCGCAATCTTTCAGATGATGTTCGCGGTGATTACCCCGTCGCTGATCGTCGGGGCCGTGGTGGAGCGCATGCGGTTTTCCTCCCTGTCCGTCTTTGTGGCGGTCTGGTCCGTTCTGGTCTATTACCCGATGGCGCACATGGTTTGGGGCGGCGGGTTCCTGATGAAGATCGGTTCGGTCGACTTTGCGGGGGGAAATGTGGTCCACATCACTTCCGGCGTCAGCGCGCTCGTCCTTTCCATTCTTCTGGGCAAGCGAAAGAACTATGGGAAGATTTCCTATCATCCGCACAACGTGCCGTTTGTTTTCCTCGGCGCTGCGCTGCTCTGGTTCGGATGGTTCGGGTTTAACGCCGGCAGCGCCGGGGCCGCGAATGAGCTGGCGGCGCATGCCTTTCTGACGACGAACACCTCCGCCGCGGCCGCGATGCTGACCTGGATCCTTGTGGAAAAAGTGAAAAGCGGGATGCCGACTCTGGTTGGGGCGTCCACAGGGCTGGTAGTCGGCCTGGTTGCGATCACGCCGGGCTCCGGTTTCGTGCCGGTCTGGGCTTCTCTTGTGATCGGCGGCCTTGCGAGCCCGATTTCCTATTTCTTTATTTCGGTCGTCAAAAGGAAATTCGGCTATGACGACGCGCTTGACGTGTTCGGCTGCCATGGTATCGGCGGCATCTGGGGCGGAATCGCGACCGGTCTGTTTACGCAGACCTCCGTCAACTCTTCCGCGAAGTGGAACGGCCTGTTCTTCGGCAGCGCGGATTTATTCCTGCGGCAGCTGGCCGCCATCGGCGTGGCGATCCTGTTTGCGGTTGCCGGCACGCTGATTTCAATTGCCGCGGCGAAGCTGGTGACGAAACGGATCCGTGTTTCCGCGAAGGAAGAGGAGATCGGTCTGGACATCGTGGAGCATGGAGAACCCGCTTATCCGGCGTTCAACGGCATGGATTAGCTGATTTGGAGGAGAAAAATGAAGAAGATCGAAGCATATATCCGGCCGGAGCAGCTGGAAGACATCAAGGAAGCGCTGAAATCGCTGAACGTCAACGGCATCAGCGTGACGCAGATCATGGGTTCCGGGTGTCAGCGCGGGTACCGCGAATTCGTTCGCGGCACGGAGGTGGACTACAATTTTTTAAAAAAGATCAAAATCGAACTTGTCGTTTCGGACTCTCGCCTGGAGGAGATCCTTGACAAGATCGTGGAAACCGCCAAGACCGGTCAGGTCGGCGACGGTAAAATCTTTATATCGGAAATTCAGGACGCGCTGCGCATCCGTACCGGCGAGCGCGGGGAAGCGGCCCTTCGGTAAAGCCGCCCAAAACGGAAAGAGGTCAGCCTGACTATTCGGCTGGCCTTTTTTGTTTGATTAAGATCGTGAAACGTCCCGGCTTGCAAAGGGCGACCGCCCTTTTTTCATCATTGAAGTCGGCCCTGGGATAGAATATAATAAGACTGGACCGGCTGAAATTTTAAAAATTGGAATGTTTCTCACTGATTTTAAAAAGAAGCATGAACCTTTCTATTGCCTTTGCGGAGGGACATGATATGGGGCATCTGGGCTTTTCTTACGTTGGATTCATTTTTTTGCTGATGCTGACCATTCCCAACCTGATCTGGACAAAGCACCGGCCCAAAGGATACAGCAGCAGACAGGAAAGTCCGGTTTTGCTGGTTTTTGAAAAAGCGGGACAGGTCTGCGTGACCTGCACAGCGCTGATTTTTACCGATTTGAATTTAAACGGATGGTCTTTGTGGGATTTTTGGCTGGCCGCGGCGGCTGCTTTGATGATTCTTTACGAATTCTGGTGGGTCCGCTACTTTAGAAGTCATCAAACACTGAAAGATTTTTACAGCGGCTTTTGGGGGGTACCCGTCGCGGGCGCCACATTGCCGGTCACCGCGTTTCTGTTCCTCGGAATCTACGGAAAAGTGGTCTGGCTGATCCTCTCCGCCGTGGTTCTGGGGATCGGCCACATCGGCATCCATTTGCAGCACCGGAAAGAAATACAGCCGTAATCAGGAAGATTGAGTCATCGGGGTGCGCGGGCGGAGCGGCCGCCGATTCCGGCGTGAAAGCAAACGAAAAGAAAGGAATCCTGTCGTTATGAGTAAAATGTATGAAATATTCGGAGACGACGCCTATTCCATGACCAGAAAGCTCATGGAGGCGGCGGAAGTGATTAAAAAAATTCCATCGGGCGCCAACGTTGCGCTCAAGCCGAATCTTGTGGTATCGAAGTCGCCCGATTCCGGGGCCACCACCCACGCCGGAGTGCTGGCCGGGGTGATTTCGTATCTACAGGACCATGGGATCCGGGACATCAGCGTCATTGAGGGTTCTTGGGTCGGGGACAGCACGGGCCGCGCGTTCCGCGCCGCCGGATACGAAGAGGTGGGCCGGAAATACGGCGTGCCGCTTTACGACCTGAAACAGGATCAGACCCGGACGGTCCAGACTCCCCTGAGGCCGATGGAGATTTGCGGCCGGGCATTGGACGCCGGATATCTGATTAATCTGCCCGTTCTCAAAGGCCACTGCCAGACGGCAATGACCTGCGCGCTGAAAAACTGCAAGGGCTGTCTCCCCGACCGGGAGAAGAGGCGTTTTCATGCGGAGGGGCTGATGAAACCGATCGCCGCTTTGGCCAGTGCCCTGCGGCCGCCCCTCACGATTGTGGACAGCATCTGCGGCGATCTGGATTTTGAAGAGGGAGGAAATCCCGTTTACACCGGGCGCATGATTCTTGGGGAGGACCCGGTTCAGCTGGACGCCTACGGGTGCCGTCTGATGGGGCTTCCTCTTTCCGAAGTTCCGTATATCGGGCTGGCGGAACAATGGGGAGCCGGTTCTGCGCAGGTGTGCGGGGAGGATGTCTTGCGCCTGAACGAACCGTCCCAGGGCGGCCGTTATCCCAAGCCCTCCGCGAAGGTCGCGCGGCTGACTGCCGGCGTGTGTCAGGACAGCGCTTGTTCGGCCTGTTACGCCAGTCTGGTCCGCGCGCTGTATTCCTGCGGCGGAAGCCATGGGACTCCCATTGCCATCGGGCAGGGCTGGAAGGGCAGAGAATTTCAGGGCCTGGGCATCGGCCGCTGCTGCGACGGCGCCTCCAGGCAGGTGAAAGGGTGCCCTCCTACCGCGGATGCGATTGCCGCCGCGCTCACGGGGAAAGAATAAAACCGCCCGGTCTGCCTGCGACGGAAATCAGCCCGACTCGATTTTTGAGACGGCGTGTTTTGATACGGAGCGGACATAAGGAAAACCTATGAGGGATGATATATGATTAATTCAAGAGAATTTGCCGCGCTGCTTGGAATCTCGCAGTCCACCGTTTCCAGAGCAATGAACAACAGCCCGCTTGTGCCCTTGGAAAAGCGCCAATATATTCAAAAGATGGCCGGGCAGTACGGCTTTGCTCTGAACAGTCAGGCTCGGGGGCTGAAAACCAGAAAGACAGGAATCATCGGAATCTTATTTCCCACCTTTTTTGAGAGCCTCAGCAAGAATATGATGTTCGCCTATGTCTACGATGTGGTGCAGCGGGAACTGATCAAAAGCGACTATGATATCATGATGGTGTACGATTACGATGAACAGGCCGGCATGAACGCATTCGAGCGGATTGTGAAAAGCCAGAAAGTGGACGGATTTATCACGCTTCGTTCTATTTTATCCGAGCGCGACAGGGAACTGATCGAGCAATATCATATCCCCTGCGTCGCCGTTTATAACGCTCAGGAGGAAGGGGCCAATTTCCTGCTGGACGGATATGATGCCGGACGTCAGGCCGGGGAATTTTTTGGAGAACTGCGGGATTATCATTATGGATATGTTACAGTCCCGGTGTCGGAAAAAGAAGCGCAAAAGCGCTTAAATGGATTGAAAGACGGTCTTTCGCGGCGGAATAAAACAGTGGATCCGGATCGGATTCTGGAGTGCAGCCTTTCCATGGAGGCTGCTTACCGGGCGGTGATGGGGCATCGGGACCGGTTCATGGAAGGGAAAAGCGCCATGTTGGTTTATAACGACATGATGGCGATCGGAGTCGTCAATGCGCTGAAGGATCTTGGGATTCCCGTTCCGGGACAAGTCCAGGTCATCGGAATGGATGATCTCCCAATCGCTTCCTGGATTCACCCTTCGCTGTCGACTCTCCACGCGCCGATTTATGAAATGGTGCACAGCGGTTGCTCCATTTTATACCAGATGATTCATGGGCAGGAAGTGGGACCTGTGAACCAGAGTTTCCGCTATTCTTTCATTCACAGGGAGACGACGGAAGCTTTTTTGGCGGAGTAAACTGGAAACGAATCTGTGGAGTATCAACAAAACGGAATGATATATGTTGTAAAAAAGATAAAAAGAATGAACTTACATTGACAGGAAATGTGAAAAGTGATATATTTCAATTAATGAATACGTAGTCATTAGCACGGTACTGACAAATATTACCCTTGTCGTGCCACGCGGAAAAGGGCCGGGAAAAAACAACGGAGGCGCAGTAGCGCGGAAAGAGGAATCAGTAATCCATGAAGAAACCGAACGTACTTTTCATCACGACAGACCAACAGCGCTATGACACGATTGCGGCTCTGGGGAACCGGGAGATTTATACCCCGCACCTGAACTGGCTGGCAGACGAAGGAATCAGCTTTACGAACTGCTATTCCGCCTGTCCGCTGTGCATGCCGGCCCGCGCCACCATCATGACCGGGCTGCAGGCGCAGCATCACGGCCTGACCGGCAACGACAGCAACGTGCTTCCAATGAAAGGCCGCGCAACCCTGCCCGGAATACTGACGGCGAACGGCTACCAGACCAGAGCGGAGGGAAAAATGCACTTTGCGCCCATGCGGGCCTGCTATGGATTTGAACACATCGACCTGCCGATGGACTACTTCAACGAGAAGCGTCGGGAGGGAAAAGCCAGCACCCGGCTGCACGGCGTCGGGGAGAACGAGGTGGAACCCGTCATCAACTGCATGGAGGAGCGGGAGACGCTGACTCACTGGATCGTGGACCGGTCGGTCGACTTCGTCGAGAACCGCGATCCCACAAGGCCATTCTTCCTGTGGACCAGTTTTCCGAAACCGCACCCGCCCCTCGATCCTCTGCTGCAATATTGGAAGCTGTATGAAGACGCTCAGATTGCCCCGCCCGAAGTGGGCGACTGGGCGACAGACCTGAGCAGGGCCCCTCTGGGGTTTTACCGGGCCACATTTGCCCTGAACAACAGCTGGCGGATGACGGAGGAACAGCTGGTCCGGTCCAAAAAGGCTTATTATGCCTGCATCACGCAGATCGATTACAATCTGGGGATTCTTTTCGCGCGGATGAGAGAGCTGAATCTGCTGGAAAACACCTGGATCATTTTCACCTCGGACCACGGCGACATGATGGGAGACCACCGCATGGGTGCAAAATACAATCATCTGGAAGGGTCCTGTCATGTGCCGCTCATCATCAAGCCGCCTGCGGAATTCGGCAGCTCCGTAAAGGAATTTGCCGGGCAAAGGTGTGAAAAAACGGTCACTCTGGCCGATCTCATGCCAACGATTCTAAGCATCTGCGGCGCGGAATATAACGGGGAGACGGACGGAACCGACCTGCTGCGGTACCGTAAAACTCCGGAGGACAGAATCTTTTTCGGGAGCTGTGAAAACCGGTATTTTGCGGTGATCGACAAGGGTTGGAAATATCTTCAGACGAACTGCAACGGCGACGAACTGATGTTCCACCTGGAGGAGGACCCCAAGGAACTGCACGATCTTTCAAAAGACGAAGCGTTTGCCGAAAAGAAAGAGGAACTGAAAGCTCTCCTGATCCGGGAGGTGGAGAGGAGCAACCCGGGGCTGGTGGAAAACGGACGGCTCAAAGTAAAAGATCATTTGAATACCATAGGGGACGTCCCCCGCTTTCCGGGTCTGAACACAACGGTTTTCCCGAGAGATTCCTTCCATTAAAGCGCAAAAAATGCCGCCCCAAAGGGGCGGCATGAAAGAGGGAGGAGTATTGAAAAAGTATATAAAGTCCTCGTAAGAGGAACTTATTGTTCGTCTGCGGGCCTGTGGTCCGGTATTCCGTCCTTGCCGCAGGCCCCGCGCAGTATATTTTTTCGATTTTCGTTTTCCTTTTGGAATGATACTAGTATAGGCGGACTTTGTTACCCGCTTATGAAACCTCTTTGAAGTTTTATGGGATTTTTTATGAATAAATCATAAACATTGCCCTCCGGGCTGCGCTGGACGGCTTTCCCGCCGCGCATAACAAAAGCAGTCCTGCCCAAACGGGCGGGGCTGCTTTGTGGATTATTGTAATACGAAAACTCCCGGCTGTGCCGGGAGTTCCCAAAAAGCTTTAGCGGTGATAATAGTAAAAAACCTCCTTTTGATATAATAAAAGCTGCGGTCTGCCAACTGCAACAAAACATATCAAAAGGAGGCACATTCGACATGAAGACGAATGACATAGATAGTTTAAGCCATACGAGCTGGAATTGCAAATACCACATAGTGTTTGCACCCAAGTATCGTAGAAAAGTAGCGTACGGAAATATACGGGCTGAGATAGGAAAAATACTGCGGGAGTTATGTAACTGGAAACAGGTGGAAATCATGGAAGCAGAGGTGTGTCCGGATCATATACACATGTTGGTAAAAATACCACCGAAGATGAGCGTTTCCGGATTCGTAGGATTTATCAAAGGAAAGAGCACTTTGCTGATATTTGAGCGGCACGCGAATTTGAAGTACAAATATGGGAACCGGACATTTTGGTGTAGAGGCTATTTTGTAGATACGGCAGGGAAAAATGACAAAGCAATAGCTGAGTACATTAAAAAATCAATTGGAAGAAGATCAGGTTGAAGACCAGATGACGCTTAAGGAGTATGCAGACCCGTTTACGGGTAGCAAGTAACAAACTTTTGCAATTGGCAGACCGTACCAGCGCCTTGAGGCGCAGCCAGTAATACAGGGCTTTGCCCGCATATGAAGAACCCCCGGCTTTGCCGGGGGGTAACTATTTGGTCTGTCGATTGATCTCATTTTAATCGGAGCAACGGCATAAAGATATCGTCGACGATCTCCGTTATGGCCGCGTCGGAAATTTCCTGCTTTGCGATCAGCTCGAACCGCAGCAGATCCCACGGCAATGAGATGATCCGGGGCGTCAGCTTTTCAAGGCGGACTTCTCCGCGAAGTTCGGCGTTTTTCAAATCCCCATCAAAGCCTCCGCCACCTTGTCCTTGCTTTCCACCCTCGATCGGATGGCCTGGGACATAGCCGCCCTTATCGTGTTCCACATCAGTGGTTCCATCATAAGCCCCCGGATCGTCTGCGCGCCGATGGATTTCATCGGTTCTGAAAGCCCGCGCAGATAGGCGTATATGTCGTCGCGCAGGCTGCCGGTATTCGGAATCTCCGTTTTGATTTTGGGCATATATTTTCGCAGGGCGGCCATCACGAGCTCCGTCTTATTGGCCCAGCGTCGGTAAAGTACGGCCTTTTTTATTGATCCTTTCTGATAAAAACAAAATAGACAACGATATACGCTTAAAAATGAGAAAAGGAGTAGCTTTGAGCTACTCCCAAATAAAAGCCGGATAATAAAACTGAGTGTCCTTAAAGGATACTCAGATTCTAATAAAGACACTCTGCATGGTCGAGGTGACAGGACTTGAAGGCAGTGCAATTCCGGGCCGCGTTCCGCGTGCCCCTGCTCCGGGAGTCAGAAGAGGTTTCCTGTTTTCGGTCCTCCGGGCTGCACCGGCAGGTTCTCGCCTGCCGCGCACAACGAAAAAGGCCGCCCGGCCACAAGGGCCGGACCGCCTTTTTGGTCGAGGTGACAGGACTTGAACCTGCGACATCCTGCTCCCAAAGCAGGCGCGCTACCAACTGCGCTACACCTCGAAAATTCATTTGGCTTTCCCAATTATAGGGGAAACAGTCAGGGATGTCAAGATGGCGCCGGCTGTAAATAGAAAATGAAATTTTTCTAAAATTTTGATTCAAAGGTCATGGTTTGTCTATATCTATGCTATAATGAAACCATAAGCATTAAGGAATGAAAGTACAGGAGGGCTGAACTTGAAACTCAGAACTTATCGCCGCCGCGGTATTGCGGCTTTATTGGTTTGCGCTCTGGCGCTTCAATTGACCGGGTGTACAGCATCCGGACGTCTGACGTCCGCCGTTTCATCGTCTGCTGTGACGCAGGCTTCTTCCCGGGTGCCCTCCTCTTCTTCCGCTGCGGAGTCTTCGCCCTCCTCTTCTTCCGCTTTGCTGAATTCGTCGTCGGCTTCTTCGGCCTCGTCTTCCGTCCGTAAACAGACTGCATCCGTGAAAAGTGAAGTGAAAATTCCCCTGCAAGTATCGGAGACGAAAAAATCGCAGACGGTGGAACGGAAAAGCGTGCAAAAACGCGCCTTTTCGTCGGGCGGCTACTCTACGGTGGCCCAGACCGGCGGCTACCAGTCCTTGAAAACCGATGCGGAAAGAACCCTGTATCAAATGATCGGGGACAGTGTGTATCAGGTGGCGGTTTCAAAAACGGAACAAGGTTATGCTCCGACCGGGCAGATCGCCGTTCCGGGAAAGCTGACGGAGGCTCAGATCCGTTTGGTGACGACGGCTTATCTGGACGATCATCCCGAGGTATTCTGGATCGCCAATGCTTATTCATACGGATACCGGAACAACCAGACGATTTTGCAGCTTTACTCAGAGTTGACGCAGAGCGAATGCAATACCGCCCTTCTGGCATTCAATGGAAAGATACAATCCATCGTTCAGTCGATTCCATCCGGCCTGAGTGAATTCGACCGCGAAGAATACCTGTTTGATTACATAACGAATGCCTGTACCTATGACAGCGCGGCGGTAAATGACAGCAGCGACTGGAAAGCCTTTACGGCCTATGGCACCTTGATGGACGGAAAGTCGGTGTGCGAAGGTTATTCCAGAGCCATGCTGCTGCTCTGCGGTTATGCCGGCCTCTCCACCGTTCTGATCCGAGGGACCGGCAGCGGTGTTGGCCACATGTGGAATGGGATTAAAATCGACGGGAACTGGTATCACATCGACCTGACCTGGTGCGACAGCACGAAACTGATCTATAACTATTTCAATATTGATGATCAGACGATCAAACTGACGCATGTCATTGCACCTGCCGCTTCCTCTTTGACGGATGCCCAGATCTGCGGTGACAGTTCGATCTATAATCTGACCCTTCCCGTTTGTTCTTCCATGAAAGAAAATTATTTTATTGAAAAAGGAATTGTGATTTCAACGCTGAATGATTCCGGAGACAGCGCGGTTGTTTCCGCTATCGCGGCGGAAATGAAATCCAAAAAAGCGACGCTGGCATTCCGAATTGCTTCCGGCGATTACGATGGGACGGTAAAAGGGCTGACTTCCGCGTCGCCGTTCAAAATGGCGGCTTATCTTCAGAAAGGCGCCGCGGCTGCAGGGGTATCCCTGAACCCGAAGGATATCTCTTACGTGACGGATCAATCCGATTCGGGCTTGAATGTCTTTGTCTCTTACCAGTAAGGACGGCCTTAAAAAGAAAGCTGCAAAAAAAATGAAAAAAAGGGTTGACAAGAGGAGGTTGTTTTGGTATTATAGTGAAGCGCCTTGCGAAAGGGGCGCTGCGGAAAGAGGGTCTGAAAGGGCCGGGAAGCCGCATGGGACCTTGAAAATTAAACAACGAGAGACAGAAGAAGGAACCCGTAAAGGACGAGAGTGAAAAGTACTTTCGGACAAAAAGAGACGGAAAACTCTTTCAAAAAAATCACAAGCGATACGTTAGTGTATCGGACTTTAAGAGCCGAAGACGCTCTAAAAGAGATATAAACGCCGGAAGGCGAATATATACCAAATTTTAGAGAGTTTGATCCTGGCTCAGGACGAACGCTGGCGGCGTGCCTAACACATGCAAGTCGAACGGAACCATTTTTGAGCTTGCTTAGAGATGGTTTAGTGGCGGACGGGTGAGTAACGCGTGAGGAACCTGCCTTTCAGAGGGGGATAACGTCTGGAAACGGACGCTAATACCGCATGATATTCCGGAGTCACATGGCACTGGAATCAAAGGAGCAATCCGCTGAGAGATGGACTCGCGTCCGATTAGCCAGTTGGCGGGGTAACGGCCCACCAAAGCGACGATCGGTAGCCGGGCTGAGAGGCTGAACGGCCACATTGGGACTGAGACACGGCCCAGACTCCTACGGGAGGCAGCAGTGGGGGATATTGCACAATGGAGGAAACTCTGATGCAGCAACGCCGCGTGAGGGAAGAAGGTTTTCGGATTGTAAACCTCTGTCCTCAGGGACGATAATGACGGTACCTGAGGAGGAAGCTCCGGCTAACTACGTGCCAGCAGCCGCGGTAATACGTAGGGAGCAAGCGTTGTCCGGATTTACTGGGTGTAAAGGGTGCGTAGGCGGCACTGCAAGTCAGGTGTGAAAACCATGGGCTTAACTCATGGATTGCACTTGAAACTGTGGTGCTTGAGTGAAGTAGAGGCAGGCGGAATTCCCGGTGTAGCGGTGAAATGCGTAGAGATCGGGAGGAACACCAGTGGCGAAGGCGGCCTGCTGGGCTTTAACTGACGCTGAGGCACGAAAGCATGGGTAGCAAACAGGATTAGATACCCTGGTAGTCCATGCCGTAAACGATGATTACTAGGTGTGGGGGGTCTGACCCCTTCCGTGCCGGAGTTAACACAATAAGTAATCCACCTGGGGAGTACGACCGCAAGGTTGAAACTCAAAGGAATTGACGGGGGCCCGCACAAGCAGTGGAGTATGTGGTTTAATTCGAAGCAACGCGAAGAACCTTACCAGGTCTTGACATCCAACTAACGAAGCAGAGATGCATTAGGTGCCCTTCGGGGAAAGTTGAGACAGGTGGTGCATGGTTGTCGTCAGCTCGTGTCGTGAGATGTTGGGTTAAGTCCCGCAACGAGCGCAACCCTTGTGATTAGTTGCTACGCAAGAGCACTCTAATCAGACTGCCGTTGACAAAACGGAGGAAGGTGGGGACGACGTCAAATCATCATGCCCCTTATGACCTGGGCTACACACGTACTACAATGGCCGTTAACAACGGGAAGCGAAGCCGCGAGGTGGAGCAAAACCCCAAAAACGGTCTCAGTTCGGATCGCAGGCTGCAACCCGCCTGCGTGAAGCTGGAATTGCTAGTAATCGCGGATCATCATGCCGCGGTGAATACGTTCCCGGGCCTTGTACACACCGCCCGTCACACCATGGGAGCCGGTAATACCCGAAGTCGGTAGCCTAACCGCAAGGAAGGCGCCGCCGAAGGTAGGATTGGCGACTGGGGTGAAGTCGTAACAAGGTAGCCGTATCGGAAGGTGCGGCTGGATCACCTCCTTTCTATGGAGACATGAGTCATGAACAATGGCTCAGACATCCTAGGTCGGTTACGGAAGACATCTTCTGAACAATCGTTGTTTAATTTTGAAGGCCCCAAGCTGAGCTTGGAGGCACGGCCCGCCGGTGAGAACCGGCAGGAAAGTGCCTTTAAGTGGCGGGACAGTCTGAAAAGGCTCCCGGAATCAGTGTAGGGAACTTCAGTGAGAGAGAACTGAGAAGAACCAGACAGTTGAATCACTTCCATATGGGGGTATAGCTCAGCTGGGAGAGCGCCTGCTTTGCAAGCAGGAGGTCAACGGTTCGATCCCGTTTATCTCCACCACGGACAGACGTCCGTTTCGTCGTGCACAGAACGGCTGGAAACAGCCGGCAGAGTGCCCGCGCAACAGAAGGAAGTCCGAAAAGTGAACAGGGTGAAGGGTAAGAACCTGAAACCGGCGTTGGAAATGCGAAGGATTGGGGATCAAACCTCTAGCCAGAGCGTCCGACAACAAAACATGGGCTTATAGCTCAGCCGGTTAGAGCGCACGCCTGATAAGCGTGAGGTCGGTGGTTCGAGTCCACTTAAGCCCACCACGGACGAAGTCCGTTTCGCCGCGCACAGGGCGGGCTGGAAACAGTCGGCGAAGTGCTCGCGTAACAGAAAGAGTCCACAAATACATAGAATGCTCCGGTTCATGAAAGTGAAAAGGAATGTTGTGTGTAATCTGCAGGCTGGTAAAGGCCGCGGCAGGTAAGGTTCTTTGAACTGAAAGCTGACCCGCGACGTGCGTCAACCTCAGGTTGTACCTTGAAAACTGAATAAAGCGAGAAGCAGATAAAGCGAGAAAAGTTGTTATTCTAAAAGATTAATCTGATAGAAAAACTACAATTTTGAAGAACCAAAAAGATCACATGGTCAAGCTACAAAGAGCGCAAGGGGAATGCCTTGGCACTGGGAGCCGAAGAAGGACGCGGCAAACTGCGAAAAGCTATGGGGAGTCGTAAGCAGGCTTTGATCCATAGGTGTCCGAATGGAGCAATCCGGCCGGAGTTATGTCCGGTCACCGTAAAGTGAATTCATAGCTTTACGGGGGGAACCGCCTGAACTGAAACATCTAAGTAGGGCGAGGAAGAGAAATCAATTGAGATTCCGCAAGTAGTGGCGAGCGAACGCGGAAGAGGCCAAACCGGAGGCAGCAATGCCTTCGGGGTGTGGACAGCCAAAGAGTCTGCGATCCCGAGCAGAACGGCATGGAAAGGCCGACGAGACAGTGTGAAAGTCACGTATGCGAAGGGAAAGCGGAGCGGGCTGTATCCCGAGTACTGCCGGACACGAGAAATCCGGTGGGAACGTGGGGGGACCACCCTCCAAGCCTAAATACTACCCAGTGACCGATAGTGAAGAGTACTGTGAAGGAAAGGTGAAAAGGACCCCGGAAGGGGAGTGAAAAAGAACCTGAAACCTTGTGCTTACAAGCACCGAGAGCCCGTCAACGGGTGATCGGGTACCTTTTGTAGAATGGTCCGGCGAGTGAATGTAACTGGCAAGGTTAAGTCCTTAAGGGACGGAGCCGCAGGGAAACCAAGTCTGAACAGGGCGCATGAAGTCAGTTGTATTCGACCCGAAACCGGGTGACCTACCCATGTCCAGGTTGAAGTGGGGGTAAAACCCCATGGAGGACCGAACCGACTCCCGTTGAAATGGTAGCGGATGAGGTGTGGGTAGCGGAGAAATTCCAATCGAACCCGGAGATAGCTGGTTCTCTCCGAAATAGCTTTAGGGCTAGCCTCGTATCAGATTACCGGAGGTAAAGCACTGAATGGTCTAGGGGCCGAAAGGCTACCGAAGCCTATCAAACTCAGAATGCCGGATAATCGATATACGGGAGTCAGACGGTGTGAGATAAGTTTCATCGTCAAAAGGGAAACAGCCCAGACCCACAGCTAAGGTCCCCAAACACGGTTAAGTGGCAAAGGATGTGGGGTTGCACAGACAACCAGGATGTTGGCTCAGAAGCAGCCATTCATTAAAAGAGTGCGTAATAGCTCACTGGTCGAGTGACCCTGCGCCGAAAATTCAACGGGGCTAAAATCGTGTACCGAAGCTTGGGATGCTCAGTCATTCTCCATAACCTCAATTAGCGAAAGTGAAGAAGGAATCTGGCGGCGCGCAGCGACGCGAAATTGCTTAAAAGCTGAAAAGGATTGAGAGCGTGGAGAATGGCTGAGTATGGTAGGAGAGCGTTGAATGAGAGTTGAAGTCGGAGCGGAAGCGCCGGTGGATTTCATTCAAGAGAGAATGCCGGAATGAGTAGCGAGAAATATGTGAGAATCATATTGGCCGAAAGTCTAAGGTTTCTGGAGGAAGGTTCGTCCGCTCCAGGTGAGCCGGGAGCTAAGGTGAGGCCGAAAGGCGTAGCCGATGCACATACGGTTGACATTCCGTAGCCGCAGAAGGATTTAAGTAAGATGACACCTGCAAAGGGCATGACCCGGGCGTTGGTTGACCCGGGCGCAAGGGACCGAAATTTAGTAGGGAAGCATGCTTAGAGCAGGGCGAGAAAAGTCTTACGGGATATCCGATGCGCCCGTACCGCAAACCGACACAGGTAGACAGGAAGAAGATTCCAAGGCCAACGGGAGAAGGGTAGTTAAGGAACTCGGCAAATTGACCCCGTAACTTAGGGATAAGGGGTGCCTCAGAGATGAGGCCGCAGAGAATAGGCCCAGGCGACTGTTTAGCAAAAACACAGGTCTCTGCCAAATCGAAAGATGACGTATAGGGGCTGACACCTGCCCGGTGCTGGAAGGTTAAGAGGAGATGTGCAAGCATTGAATTGAAGCCCCAGTAAACGGCGGCCGTAACTATAACGGTCCTAAGGTAGCGAAATTCCTTGTCGGGTAAGTTCCGACCCGCACGAAAGGTGTAACGATCTGGGCACTGTCTCAATTACCCGCCCGGCGAAATTGTAGTACCGGTGAAGATGCCGGTTACCCGCGACAAGACGGAAAGACCCCATGGAGCTTTACTGCAGTTTAATATTGGGTTTCGGTAATTTATGTACAGGATAGGTGGGAGACTTTGAAACTCTGGCGCTAGCTGGAGCGGAGTCGTCCTTGGGATACCACCCTTAAGTTGCTGAAATTCTAACCTGCGGCCGTGAATCCGGTCGGGGGACATTGTTAGACGGGCAGTTTGACTGGGGCGGTCGCCTCCAAAAGCGTAACGGAGGCGCTCAAAGGTTGGCTCGGCACGGACGGAAACCGTGCGGGAGAGTGTAAACGCATAAGCCAGCCTGACTGCGAGGATGACGGTCCGAGCAGAAACGAAAGTTGGAGTTAGTGATCCGGCGGTATGAGAGTGGAATTGCCGTCGCTCAACGGATAAAAGCTACCCTGGGGATAACAGGCTGATCTCCCCCAAGAGTCCACATCGACGGGGAGGTTTGGCACCTCGATGTCGGCTCATCACATCCTGGGGCTGTATTCGGTCCCAAGGGTTCGGCTGTTCGCCGATTAAAGTGGTACGCGAGCTGGGTTCAGAACGTCGTGAGACAGTTCGGTCCCTATCTGTCGTGGGCGCAGGATATTTGAGGAGAGCTGTCCTTAGTACGAGAGGACCGGGATGGACGCACCTCTGGCGCACCAGTTGTCACGCCAGTGGCACAGCTGGGCAACTATGTGCGGATCGGATAAACGCTGAAAGCATCTAAGCGTGAAGCCGACTCCAAGATGAGATATCCCACAGCATAAGCTGGTAAGGCCCCTTGTAGACTACAAGGTTGATAGGCTGCGTGTGTAAGCACGGTAACGTGTTCAGCTTGGCAGTACTAATAGGTCGAGGGCTTGACCATATTTTTGGTTTGCCCGTTCAAGTTCGCTTTTCCCTTCTCAGTCTTTATTCAGTTTTGAAGGTACGATATGTATCTGAAAAAACAGTGCGGGAAAACCCCGTAAGCCGATGGCATGATCGCCGGAGGCGCGTGCCGACCGCATGGTCTATGCACCATTAGCTCAGTTGGTAGAGCACCTGACTCTTAATCAGGGTGTCCCGGGTTCGAATCCCTGATGGTGCACCAAAAGGTAAGCCGGAAAAGGGGTCAGGGACCCTGACCTCCGGGCCGGCCGAAAGTGTCGGATTTGATATGGCCCGTTGGTCAAGTGGTTAAGACAGCGGCCTCTCACGCCGTTAACGTGGGTTCGAATCCCGCACGGGTCACCAAGATTTCTAGAATTCTAAAGCGGATTCGAACTCGAGAGGGTCTGAGCGTTAAGGAGTTTTGCCGGTGGCAGAATTTTAGCGAAGAGTGGTGAAGCGCGAAAGCGCAAGCCGGAAGGATGCAGAGCATCCGGTCGAATCCCGCACGGGTCACAGGATTGGTGTTTGATAATTCAATAGGTTGGAATTTAGTTGGTGCCGATTGCGATGAGGGTACACCCGTTCCCATTCCGAACACGGAAGTTAAGCTCATTTGCGCCGAAGATACTTGGCTGGTAACGGCCCGGGACAATAGGTGGTGCCAACATTTTCATATTCCTCGTTAGCTCAGCTGGTAGAGCATGCGGCTGTTAACCGCAGGGTCGTTGGTTCGAGTCCAACACGGGGAGCCAAAATCAGCAGTTCATGCAGAGCATGGGCTGCTGTTTTTTTCTTTATTTTGAAGTCGGGGCGATGTATCCAGGTTGGGCGCACCCGGTGCGGCGGAGTCGCTTTTGCAACAATATGGTTTCAGCCGCAGCCGCCGTAGGCGAGTCCGGACCGGACGGCTCTGACCGAATTTGGGCCGTTGGTTCGAGTCCAACACGGGAAACAAGAAGAGAGCCTATACTTTAACATAGGCTCTCTTCTTGTTTCCATCCGCTCTGTTGCCAGCCGGTTTGGACTTTATGATATTAGGGCTGACTCAGATACATATTGGGCGGAGCATTATATTCGTCCAGAACATAAAATGTCTGAATGCTGGAAACACCCTCCATTATACTGAGCTGCCCATGATATTTTTGAAGATTTTCCGAAGAAGTTGCAAATATTTCGATTAAAAAGTCAAACTCTCCTGTTAGATACAAACAATGGCTCACATACGGCAGGGCGGAGACCTTTTGAAAAAACACTTTATGGTACCTTGAATGCTCCATGGCGATGCCGACCAGCATATGAATATTTAATCCGAATGCTTTTGGATTCATTTGCACCGTATAACGCAAGATAACATTATTTAATAATTTATGTATTCTCTCGTTTACGGCTGAGGTTGACAAACAAACCTGCTGTCCGATCATTGCAGCCGAGGTTCTTGAATTTTCTGATAGAAGATCCAAGATTTTATAATCGATTGCATCCAAGCGATCCCACTCACTCTCTTCTTATCAAATTGGTTATGATGCCCTAGTTATATTTTTGTCGGATTGCCCATGCGGTTGATATACAAGGCAACAAGAGGGATGGGAAATTAAATACCCCTACCGCTGCAATTGTTAACTTAATTAGCTTAAGGCCGCATCTCCTTTTGAACATTACAAGCATACACTTTTTAATTTTAAAAAAGTATATAACTTAAGGGATCATTAGTCAAGATGAAATTTTGTCAAAAAATTGCAATATAACATAAAAGTGATCCACATCAAAATAATTTTTTGTGGATCACTTTTATGTTAGCTTTTTATTTTACAGCAGCGTGCTGGGATTTGTGTAGTCGAGCTTCAATGCGTCCGAGACGCCGGCAAAGGTACATTTGCCGTCATAGCAGTTTAAACCGCTCATCAATCCTGCGTCCTCTTTCAACGCGGCCTTCAGTCCTTTATTCGCGATCTTCAGTCCGTATGGAAGCGTTGCATTTGCCAGGGCCAGCGTAGAGGTGCGGGATACGGCGCCCGGCATATTGGCAACACAATAATGGACAATTTGATCGACAAGGAAAACGGGATCGTCATGCGTGGTGGCATGGGAGGTTTCGAAGCATCCTCCCTGATCAATAGCGACGTCGACTAAAACCGCGCCGGGTTTCATCAGTTTCAGGTCGTCCCTGCGTACCAGTTTGGGCGTCGCTCTTCCCGGAAGCAAAACCGCGCCGATCACGACATCCGCTTTTGAAATTGCCGACAGAACGTTGGCACGGGTACTGTACAATGTGGTGATCTTTCCGAAGAAAATATCGTCCAGATACGCAAGCCGTTTGGCGCTGATGTCAAGCACCGTTACATTTGCCCCCATGCCGACGGCCATTTTGCAGGCGTTTGTACCTACGCCGCCGCCGCCCAGGATCACGATGTTGCCGCGCTCCACTCCAGGAACGCCGGCCAGCAGCGTGCCCCTGCCGCCGAATGTTTTTTCCAGATATTTTGCGCCCTGCTGAACGGAAAGCCGCCCCGCGATTTCACTCATGGGGAGCAGACAGGGAAGACCGCCGTTGGCGTCAAAAATCGTTTCAAATGCAACAGCCCGGACTTTTGACTTTAATAAAGCCTCTGTGAGAGGACGATCTGCGGCTAAATGAAAATAGGTGTAAATAGTCTGGCCTTCTCGAAAATACGGATACTCTTTTTGGATGGGTTCCTTTACTTTGTAAATCATGTCGGCTTTTTCCCACACATCCGCTGCTTTGCCCAGGATCTGCGCGCCGGCGTCCCGGTATTCTTTGTCGGTAAAACCGGAGCCCAGGCCCGCGTTTGTCTCTACCAGCACGGTGTGGCCCGCATCGCAAAACGCTTTTGCGCCGTCCGGTGTCATACCCACGCGGAATTCGTTGTTTTTAATTTCTTTTGGCAAACCGATAATCATGGAAAGTCCCCCTTTAAAATATATTGTTGCAATGCTTTCTTGAAGCATATCGGAAGCGTAAACATCAAGAGCCAAATCCGCTGCAAAGGAAACGCCGGTCCCATTGCCCTTGCACGGCTTAACTTTCTTTGACTGAAAAATGAGCCTTTGTCATTTTGATGACGACACCGGACAGACCCAGCAATGCGATCAGGTTTGGTATCATCATAAGGCCGTTAAGCGTATCTGAAATGTCCCATACAACGCTGAGGTCCATGGTGGAGCCGAAGAAGACCATAAGGACGTAAATCACCCGATAGATGGGAATGGACTTGCTCCCGAAAAGATATTCGCAGCAGCGGGCTCCATAGAGCGCCCAGCCGACGATGGTGGTGGTCGCGAAAAGGATGAGGCCGATCGCAATGATCACGCTCGCCGCCTGATTGCCGAACACGGTCGCAAACGCGGTTGCCGTCAGGTCGCTTCCGACTTTGCTGCCCCATGGGATCGACCAGGTTACCGCTCCGGAGGCATCCTTGGAAACGCTTGACGAAAGCACAGCAAAAGCGGTGAGGGAGCATATGACGATGGTATCGACGAAGACCTCAAAGACGCCGTACATCCCCTGCTTCACCGGGTTGGTTTCACTTGTGGCCGCGTGGGCGATCGGCGCGGTGCCAAGCCCCGCCTCATTTGAGAAAATTCCGCGCCCGGCGCCGCCCATCACGCCCGACGGAGAAAATGCGCCTTTGCAAATCGCAGCCAGAACCAGGCCCAAATAGTTGATATGGCCAAATACGACCACAAGCGCGGCAAGAATATAAATAATTGCCATAAATGGCACGAGCTTTTCCGCAAACGCGCCAATGCGCGAAATGCCGCCGATGACGACCAGTCCGACAATCACTGCGAGAATGATTCCGATGACAATGCTGATGGTGGACGAAGACCCCTTTGCATCTGGATGGAAGCTTTGAATGGCGGTGTTGATCGAAATGGCAATTGTATTGCTCTGCGTGATATTCCCGGTGCCGATGGCTGTAAGAGAACCAAGGATTGAGAACACTACCGCGAGCCATTTCCAGTTCTTCCCGAGGCCGTTCGTTATGTAGTACATCGGCCCTCCGACCCAGTCGCCCTCTTTGTTCCTCTCCCGATACTTTACGGCGAGTGTTACCTCAGAGTATTTGGTGACCATGCCTACGCAGGCGGCAACCCACATCCAGAATACCGCTCCGGGCCCTCCGAGGGCGATGGCCCCGGTCACCCCGGCGATATTCCCCGTGCCGACCGTAGAGGCCAGCGCGGTGGAAACTGCCTGAAACGGGGTGACCGAGCCTTTGTTCCTTTCCTGCTTTTGGAAGATCCTGCCGAAGGTGTTGCGCATGATATAGCCGAATTTCCGAAACTGGATAAATCCCGTGCGGATACTGAGATATAATCCTGTTCCGATGAGCAGGATAAGCGTCGGTATGCCCCACACGATGCCATTTAACCAGCTATTTGCGGACAAAATTGCTTTTACAAATGAGTCCAATGGCTTTTCCTCCTCGTTTTACCGATTTTCGTTCAAAACAGCGTCCCCGCTCCGCAAATGAGAGATCCATGGGATTCCGAGCGAACACACCATAGAACTGCTTGTTAAAATGCTGTCAATTTGTATAATATTTTTATTAATATGATCGATTTTTTATCTGGTTAAGTTATACAACACGCGATCCGGATTGTATAGTAAGGATTTTTTTTTAAACAAAATAAAATAAAATAAACGGAAATTTTTATTGCTAACAGGAAAATTTACAAAATGGTTACGCGATTGGCCACCGAAGGTCCCTCCACACAGAAAGACATTTAGGTAACATGCTCTTTGCAAATGGCGGCCGTACCAGCGCCTTAGGCGCGGCAGGGAAATAGAACTTTTACCTGCATATAAAAGAACCCCCCGGCTGTGCCGGGGGGTGACGATGTAATAACTCCCGTATGAAAGCGTTCCTTATCATACGGGAGTTATTTGTAATATATTTTATATTTCCCAGGACTCGGCTAAAACACAATATTTGCCTCAGCCGATGCCGCCGAGAATGGCGCCGGCGATCAAAGCAATCAGCGCGCAGACGCAGTACACATATTTTGCCAATGGATAGAACCAGCCGCCGATCGGCTTTTTGATCCCCTCGCTGACGCTTTCGAGAGCGAACTTCTTTCCGGCGACCCACAAAAACATGACGCCGGCCAGCAGAGCCCCCAAGGGGCAGATGTAGATGGACACGACGTCCATCCATCCGGATACAATCGCCTGGATGCACAGCGCGACGACACAGCCAATCACGCCGATGATAACGACGGCGGGAAGGCGCTTCATGCCGAACTTCTCCTGTAGAGTCGCAACCGGTGCTTCATACAGATTGACCAGGGAACTGACACCGGCGAAGAGCACGCAGACGAAAAAGACGATGCCGACGATCCGGCCTCCGGGCATCCCATTGAACACGTTGACCAGATAAATAAACATCAGGCCGGGGCCCCCGGAGGACAGTTCGGCAGAGCCGGCAGCCATGGCGGGGATGATGACGAAAGCGGCCAGCAGGGCGGCAAGAGTATCAAAAATTGCCACGTTGCGGGCAGAACTGGGAATGTCCTCGGATTTGCTCAGATAGGAGCCGTAAATCACGGTGCCGTTGCCCGCCACGGACAGCGAGAAGAAGGCCTGGCCGAAGGCGTAGATCCACAATCTTGGATCCGCAAGACCGGCCGGATGGATGGTAAATATGTATTTATATCCTCCGGAAGCGCCGGGCAGGGTGGCGATATAGATGCCTAAACCCAAAAACAGCACAAACAGAGCGGGCATCATGATTTTATTCGCTTTTTCAATGCCGTTGGCGATTCCCAGCGCCATGATGGCGAAATTGACGACAAGGCCTATGATCAGCCATGCGTTGTTGCCCCAGGCGGAGGCTGCGGCTCCGAACGTGCCGCTGATAACGTCCATATTCTGACCCATTCCGGCGAGGGAGCCGCTGAACGCCATGAAGGTGTACTTGATAATCCAGCCTACGATGCAGGAGTAACCGATCGCAAGCGCCATGGAACCCAAGACGGGGATCAGCCCGATGGCTTCGCCGATTTTCCTGTTGCCGGTCCGCAGCTCGGTACATGTGCCGAAGGCACCGATGGGACCGGCGCCTGTGGCACGTCCGAGAGACATCTCCTCAATGATGCCGGTAGAGCCGATGAGGATGACAAAGATGAAGTAAGGAATTAGAAAAGTCATACCGCCCCATGCGGAAACCAGAATGGGGAAGCGCCAGATGTTGCCCATGCCGACAGCGGAGCCGATACACGCTAAAATGAACCCCCATTTTGACTGGAAGCCATCACGGGTCGCGGGAGCGGGAGTTTCAGAAGCCATATTGTTTCCTCCATTCAATTACGGTTTGAACCTGAAATTGTACTTGATTTCTTGAAGATACAGGTTGCGGCGGCCTCTTTGAAATCAGCAGGCGGCCTTTTCGGCAGAGCCGGAAAGGCCGCCTGCACAATTCTGATCACAATATTGTCTTCAGGCCGGGTCTGGTTGGGAGGAAGCTTATTTTCTTATGGGAGCGTATGGTTCCAGGAAGGCGTGGAAGTGGCGCATGGGCAGATTGTGGCCCATGGTGATCCGCATATTGGGAATGCTTTCGCGATCCTTGTACAGATCGGCCACCGCGGCGATGACATAGTCCAGGTGTTCCTGGCTCAGCTGGCTGCGGTTGATCGCGAAGCGAACCACGTTGCAGACCTCCGCCTGCTGCTCGGGTGTCTTCAGGTCGTACTCCATGCTGTAATCGCCCAGTTCGGAGACGCGGATGCCGTAACGACGGATCAGTTCCAGGCTGAAGCCCTCGCCCGCGAAGGTTTCGTGACCTCGTTTTCCGTCGAAGAACCGATCCATGTTGATGTATACACCGTGGCCTCCGGCGGGCAGCACCACGGGAATGCCGGCCTTGTAGAAGCCCTGGGCCAGATACTCGCACTGGGAGACGCGCTCGTGCAGGTAGTCGAAGCGTCCGCACTCGTACAGTCCGCAGGCGAGAGCCATGATATCGCGGCCGGACATGCCGCCGTAAGAGTCGTTGCCGTAAGAGGAAATCTGTTTGACCTTCAGCAGGATCCCCACATCGGTGGTCACATTGCCCTTGGCGTCGAAATCGGAGAAGTTTCTCCAGAAGTAGCCCTTGTCGCGGAAGGCGAGGACTCCGCCCATGTTGGCGTGGCCGTCTTTCTTCAGGCTGGCGGTGAAGCCATCGCAGTAGGAGAACAGTTCCTTGGCAATCTCAAAGATGGACTTGTCGGCGTAGCCTTCCTCGTTGGTCTTGATGAAGTAGCAGTTCTCGGCCCAGCGCGCGGCGTCAAACATGTAGGGAATGTTGTACTTATGTGCGATCTTGCTGCACTCGCGGACATTAGCCATAGAAACGGGATGCCCACAGACAGTATTATTGGTGATGGTGGTGTAAACCAGAGGCACATTCTCGGGACCTACCTGCCGGATCAGGTTTTCCAGCTTTTCCGTGTCCATATTGCCCTTAAAGGGGTTCTTCTTGTATTTGCCGCCCGCAGGGACTTCCCACAGCAGCTCCTTGTTGTAGAGGTTGCGGGGAGTGGAGCCCATCTGCTTGATGTTGCCCTCGGTGGTGTCAAAATGGCCGTTGGAGGGAATCGTAAAGTTCTTTCCGGGATACCGGTTATTCAGGATCTTGCCGATTACGCTGAACAGCAGGGATTCCGCGCAGCGTCCCTGGGGCACCAGGAAGGTGTTGGGGCGCTCCATCTGAGCGGCGCCGCCGTTGAACAGGCCGCCTTCATACTCGCAGAGGTACATTTTGTCCATCATCTTCTCAACATCTTCACAGCCGGTACGGACCAGGTCGATCACGCGCTTTTGCTGGTCGCCGCGTTCGAACACATCCCTCAGGGCGTCCAGCAGGACGTAATAGCCTTTGTTTCGGCCGTAGGACTCGTCGCCAAGGAACATGGCGCTCCACTGCAGGTCGGTCATGGCCGTGGTGCCCGAATCGGACAGCATGTCGACGGTCAACATGCCTGCGGGAAACGCAAATTCATTGTAATGCGTGGACCGCAGGGCGCGCTCGCGCTGTTCGACCGTAACGGTGGGGATGTTGCGCTTGACATAAGAGAAGGATTTAGGGGTTTCAACGTTTAGTGGGTATTCCATATGATTTACCTCCATTTTTGGCGCATGGCGCCGTTATTATAGAGGATACCCCGGTCATCGGCGACCGGCCTTGTGCTCCGGCCTGGGCGACTAGCGGACAGTACCTTTCTGAAAATGAACGCGGGACCCGTTTGCCCAGAAAGATCAGTGGAAATTTTCTTATTCGGCGGCAACGCACTCAATTTCCACCAGTGCGTCCTTGGGCAGTCTTGCGACCTCCACCGCGCTGCGCGCCGGATAGATGCCGTCAAAAAACAAGGCGTATACGCCGTTCATTGCGGCAAAATCATTCATGTCGCTGAGGAACACGGTGGTTTTGACGACCTGGTCCATCGTTGCCCCCGCAGCGGCCAGAACGCTCTTGCAGTTTTCAAGGGACTGGCGGGTCTGGGCCTCGATCCCCTCCGGAAATGCGCCGGTCGCGGGATCGATCGGCAATTGGCCGGACGTTATGACCAGACCTCCGGCCCTGATGCCCTGAGAATAGGGACCGATGGCGGCAGGCGCTTTTTCGGTATTGATTTTTTGCTTCAAATGGTTCACCTCCTTTGGTACAATAAAATATTATCACCATAATAAAATATTGTCAACAGATTTGTAAAAATATTTATAAACGACATTCTTCAATTAGAATTATTATGGAATACCACGATTTTGATGGACTCTTTTCCGAGGGTGATAGGCTGTTTAAGAAAATTTTATTGATTTGCTTTATTATTGGTGTTATATTTTTATTAGAACGATCTTAAAAGGGGTGATATTTGCCCATTGACACTATTGAAAAGGAAGAGATTTTGTGACTTCAGATGTGATCCGCCGATATACGTTACTGGTTGAATTTCTGGGCCATATGCTGGGGCCGGACTACGAAATCGCACTGCATGACCTTTCCTGCAAGCAGCCTTCCATTGTGGCCATTGCCAACGGGTCCATCAGCGGGCGCGGCATCGGCGCGCCGCTGACCAATGTGGCAATGCAGCTCATTGCGGAGAAAGCGTATCTGACCCAGGACTGGAAGCTGAATTACCGCGGGCTTTCCGCCAACGGCAAAGTCCTGCGCTGCTCGACCTTGTTTATCAAGGATGAGAGAGGTGCGCTGGTTGGGTTGCTTTGTATCAATTTTGACGACAGCCGTTATCGGGATCTTTCCGAAAAAGTTTTTTCACTCTGTCATCCCGATGATTACGCTTCCAAGAACATTGCGATCAGCGCCACGGAGAGTGTGGAGCACGAGACGTTTTACGATAATATTTCTTCCGCCATGGAGGACGCTTTTCTGGCAGTCACGAGCAATGCCAATATCCCGACCGACCGGCTGAATCAAGAGGAAAAGCTTGAAATTATCAAGCTTTTGGACAAGAAAGGCGTTTTTATGCTCAAAGGGGCCATTCCGGTTGTGGCCAAACATCTCTCCTGTTCCCAGGCCAGCATTTACCGTTACCTCAGCAAAATCAACCAGGAAAAACATTCGGACGAGGGTCCCGCCGAGTAATTTCAAGGCATTTGTAACGGCAGGGATACGCCTGAAGCGAGGGAAGTCATGCCCCCCGGCTGTGCCGGGGGGCATGACTCAATGTTCTAAAGCCTTTTGCGAAAGCAAAGCTTACCCTTTCTCGTTACGGACGAAGATCGAAACACTCTCGCCTTTCGTTTGCCGCAACTTTTCTTTAAAATAAAACAGCCCGCAAAGCTACGCGCTGCTGCGTGCCTTGCGGGCCGTCTTTTGTTCTGCTCAGTGCTGGGCGGGTCCAAAGACCTGCTCTTTCAGCTTCATGCCGGTGGGGGTAGCCGCTAAGCCGCCCAGTGCTGTTTCGCGCAGCGATGCCGGCAGCGCACTGCCCACCTCGTCCATCGAATCAATGCACTCGTCCACCGGTATCTCAGAGCGTATACCGGCAAGCGCCATATCCGCCGAAGAAAAAGCGATCATCACACCAGACACATTGCGTTTGATGCAAGGGATTTCGACCAGCCCTGCCACCGGATCACACACCAGACCCAGCTGGTTTGCAATGGCAATGGCACAGGCATCTGCCGCCTGCTGCGGGGTACCGCCCTGCAGCTCTACCAGCGCGGCCGCAGCCATGCCCGCCGCACTGCCGCACTCTGCCTGGCAGCCGCCCTGTGCGCCGGCAAGGCAGGCGCGCTGGGCGATCACGATGCCAAACGCAGCAGCAGTAAAGATCGACATCACGATGTCTTTTTTGGGCATTTTTTTATCTTCGTACAGCGACACTAGGCACCCCGGCAAAATACCGCAGCTGCCCGCCGTCGGGGTCGCTACGATCTTGCCCATCGCCGCATTGCAGCCGGACACCGCGAGTGCGCGGCTCATGGCTCGCGTCATAAACACGCCGCTCAAGCCGCCCGCTGTGCGCTCAGAGTAGAACATCATCTTAAAGCCCTCGCCGCCGGTCAGCCCGGAGGTGGAACGTTGGTTCGGTCCCTGCCCCTGCAATACAGAATCACACATTACATCGAAGCTCTGCTCCATTTGGGCATAAACCTCTTGCTCTGTTTTTTCCATCTGCTGGGCTTGGTCCGCCAGCACAAGTTCGCTGATTTTTTTATTTTGTGCCGCCGCTGCGGCAAGCAGTTCTTCTATGGCTTGATACAGCAACATGAAAATTTCTCCTTAACTCTGCCGCCGTGGGCGTTACACGGAGCGAATCAGCAGCACATTGATCACGTTTTCGATGCCCCTCATATCGTCGATCATGCCCTGAGGAGGCATGCCGTCAATTTCGATGGTCATCATTGCTTCCCCGCCTTTGACGGGACGTGACAGTCTGAAGTTGCCGATGTTCACTTCTTTGTATTTTTCCTTCATCAGGTTGGTCACAGCGGCGATCAGGCCGGGTTTGTCGCGGTGCAGCACCAAAATGGTGTTGTGTTCTCCGGTAAAATCGACCCGCATACCGTTGATGTAATCCACCCGGATATTGCCGCCGCCGATGCTTGCACCCTGCACGGTGCATTCCTCGCCGTTTTTGCCTTTGATGTAGATACGTGCAGTATTGGGGTGTGCGCCCGGGATATCAGTGGGTACAAACTCGTATTCAATGCCGCGCTGCTGTGCAATGTCAAGCGCATCGCGGATTTCCGCCGAGTAGCTTTTGTAGCCCATGATACCTGCCATCAGCGCACGATCGGTGCCATGCCCTTTATAGGTATGTGCAAACGAGCCGGAAAGCTCGATGCGCACCTTTGCAGGCGAGGCCTGGTTCATCACCTTGTTTGCCACCCTGCCCAGTGCCACCGCGCCCGCGGTGTGCGAACTGGACGGGCCGATCATGGTGGGGCCGATAATGTCAAATACATTCATTTTGGTACCTCCAAAGCAAATTACCGCAAGCGCCGTTTTATGCTTTGATCCATTTTTCGTAGATGCTGTTGACAATAACGCCGATCGCGTTATCGCCGGAGACGTTGCAGGCGGTACCGAAGGAGTCCTGCGTGATGTACAGTGCAACCATGATGGCGCAGATGGGACCGTTCGGGTCACCCGCTTCCACGCCGAAAATCATGTACAGAAACGGAAGCGCGGTCATGATGGAGCCGCCGGGAGCGCCCGGGGAAGCAACCATTGCAACACCGAGGGTCATGAGAAACGGAATGACGGTCGCAAGGCTGATGGGGATCTGGTTCATCAGGCAAACTGCGGTTGCGCAGGCAGTGATGGTAATCATGGAACCGCACATATGGATGTTGGCACACAGGGGTACCACAAAGTTGCGGATCTGTTCGCAGATGCCGTCCGCCTCTGCACACTGCAGGTTAACCGGAATGGTTGCCGCGGAAGACTGGGTGCCAAGCGCAGTGGTGTACGCCGGGATCTGGTTTTTCATAAGAGTGAACGGGCTTTTTTTGCTGATAGCGCCCGCGAGGGAGAACTGCAGCACAAGATAGATGAGGTGCATGCAGATGACCACAAGGAAGACCTTCCACAGAACGCTCAAAATAGCAAACGTTTTGCCGGATTTGGTCATATCCACGAAGGTGCCGCAGATGTAGAGCGGTAGCAGCGGAATGATAGCGGTGTGCAGCACTTTGTCGATGATGCCGGAAAAATCCTTCATGGTGTTATACAGCGTATCGCCGATTTCCTTGCCGCGCATGGTGGAAAGGCAAAGGCCAAGCACAAACGCCAGTACCACCGCCGAAAGCGTATCCAGCAGAGGCGGGATTGCGATGTTGAAGTAAGACGAGAGCGAATTGTCTGCCGTTGCCGCGATCTGCTTCAGCACGTTCGCACTGATAAAGTGCGGGAACAGGTTACTGGAAACAATGTAGGATGCGGTGCCGCTGATGAGCGTAGACGAATACGCGATGCAGACAGTGATAATCAGCAGCTTGCCGGCGCCCTGGGACAGATCCGCAATGCCCATGGTGACGTAAGCAACGATCATCAGCGGAATGATAAATTTCAGGAACGTGCTGAATATCCCCGATGCCGTCACCACAATACGGCAGATCGATTCAGGCAAAAACTGCCCGATTAAGATACCTAGGATAATCGCAATGATCAATTTTGGTACAAGGCCCATTCCCTTTTTCATTATGTATCCCTCCGTTTTTCAAAACTCACCTTGTCAACCGCAGAAGGCATGTCTTTTTAAACAGTTTCTGCAATTGACTTCTTCGAATATATAGTGTAACATGACTATACGTATAAATCCAATTCATACTTCTTATAGATGAGTTTAATAAAATTCATAATGACTGGAGGCAATTGCGCAGATGGAAATAAGGCAGCTGAATACCTTTCTAAAAGTGGTGCAATTACAAAGCTTTTCCAAAGCTGCGCAGGAGCTTGGCTACTCTCAATCCGCCGTCACCATTCAAATCCAGATCTTGGAGCGGGAGCTGGATACCCGCCTTTTTGACCGCATGGGCAAAAAAGTGACCCTTACCTTGCCGGGCAAGCAGTTTTTGACCTATGCCACCAACATTCTAAACCAGGTTTGCGAAGCACAGGCGGCTTTGGGCAAATCAGAATCGCTGGAACATACACTGCATATCGGTACTATCGAATCGCTGTGTTTTTTTAAATTTCCTACTATTTTGCAGTATTTTTATAAAAATCATCCGCACATCTCGATCAAAATTACCACGGCTTCCCCCACGGAGCTGATCGAAATGATGGAACATAATCTCGTGGACATTATTTACATTTTGGATCGCCCGCTTTACAACAACAACTGGGTAAAGGTGATAGAACAGCAGGAGTACATCGTTTTTGTTTCGTCGCCGCGCTCCCCACTGGCAAAACAGTCCGCCCTGACCCTGGAAGATTTGCTGGGCGAGCGTTTTTTCCTCACCGAAAAAGGGGACAACTACCGTTACGGGCTGGAGCAGCACCTTGCCTCCCGCAATCTTTCCCTCACCCCGTTTTTAGAGGTGGGTCACACCGAGTTTATTATGAATATGGTGAAGCACAATCTTGGTCTGTCCTTTCTGCCGCACTTTGCCGTTAGCGAAAGCGTGCTGCGGCAGGAGCTTTCTATTTTAAATGTTACGGATTTTCAGATGTCGATGTCGCGTCAAATCTTTTATCACAAAGAAAAGTGGCTGACCGAAGAAATGAAGGAATTTATCCGGCTTGCAAATCTCGGCATGGTGTAAGCCCTAAAAAATCCTATTTCTGCAGCGTTTGCTCCTTTTGCCGCACAGCACAAAGCCGCCGGATTTTTCTATCCGGCGGCTTCTGTCTGGAACTTCTGTTTTGAGATGATATCGATTCCGGTTTCAGCGCATTATCTGTTCACCCAGGAGGCTATTATTTTTTCAGAGTTCACAGCAATCTCTTCAATCACCTCTTTCACAGAGCGGATATCGTGAATTCTCCCGATGCACTCGCCTGCGGGGATCGCGCCGTCGTTGACGTCGCCGCTCAGGTAAGCCTGCCTTTGCCGTTTGCCGTTCACAAACGGCAGGATTTCCTTCAGGGTAAGCGGATGATCGGAGGAATTTTCCAATTCCATGAGCTGCTTTATCGTCTCGTTTTTAATATCCCGGGAGGCGTTCTTGATGGAGCGCTGGACGATCGCGGTGCTGCGTTCGTCCAGGTCCACAAAGAGCTGTTTAAAATTCTGATGAATCAGGCATTCGTTGGTTGCCACAAAGCGGGTGCCCATTACGACGCCTTCCGCCCCAAGCGCCCGCGCCGCCAGATAGCTTCTGCTGTCGCAGATGCCGCCGCCCGCAATGACGGGCACGCTGACAGCGTCGACCACGCTGGGAATCAGCACCATGGTGGAGACATCATCCATGCCCGGATGGCCGCCGCACTCAAAGCCGACAATGGATACCGCGTCGACGCCGGCGGCTTCCGCCTTTTTGGCGAAGCGGATCGCCGTGGACTTGTGGATGACTTTGACGCCGGCTTCCTTCAGCATGGGGACATACGGCTTGGGATCGCGGCCCGCCAATTCGACCACCGGAACCTTTTCTTCGGCCGCGACGGCGAGAAAATCGTTCGTCATTTCGCCCGCGACCTGTACGGGCAGCATGGAAATGTTCAGGGCAAAGGGCTTATCCGTAAGGGAACGCAGCCTGCGGATGCCTTCTCTCAACTCCTCTTTGGACGTGTACAGGGAGGAATTCAAAGTGCCAAGCCCGCCCGCATTTGAAACTTCGGCCGCAAATTCCGGGACGGCGAGCCATTGCATGCCGCCTTGAACGATGGGGTACTCGATGCCGAACAGATCACAGATTTTAGATTTCATCATCTTTGTCTTCCTTTCACAATGACACACGTATTCTATTCAATACGGAAAAATCAGACAGCCGACCGGGTAGGCCACGCAGGAGAGCAGCAGAATGCTGACGGCGGCGAGAGACCAGCCATATTTCATCTGGTAGCCCACGGAAACCCATCCTCCTCCCGACGCAAGCCCGCCTGCCGGGCAGCAGCTTGGAGTGGACAGCGAAATATTGCCGCCCCCGGCGATCAAAAGCGCAAGCACGATGGGGTTGACTCCCGCAACGCTCATCGCGATCGGTATGATGACGGCATACATGGAAACGGTAAGCGTGTTCGAGAGAAAATTGGTCATAACAATGATAAAGACGGCGACGCAGAGCACGAACAGGAATGCGGGCATGCCGCCGAGAAGCGGTTTCAGGGAATTCATCATCCACGTTGTGACACCGCAGTTTTTCAGCCCGAACAAATATGCCGTACCCATGACTGCGGCCATCATGAACACCGAATTCCACGTTACGCTCCGGACGGCTTTGCCCATGTCGATCAAAGGCTTTCCGTCCACATGAATCGCGCAGAGCAGCCCGGCGGCGGCCAGCGCCGGGACTCCGGTTCCAAGGCTCTTCATATAACCGCCCAGATCTTTCATTCCTGCCGCGGTAAACAAATCCGGGCAGAGCCACACCACAATGACAAGTCCGTAAACAAGGGCTACAATGATTTCCTGCTTGCTGATTTTCGGAACGGATCTTCGCAGAGAGTCGATATCCAGATTTTTCAGCTTGCTTACATCCGGCTTCATCCAGTAGCGGAAAATGATCCAGAAGACCGCGAAGAACGCGATTCCGGCGGGCAGCATCATTTTTGTATACGCGGCGTAGGACACGGAGAGGTTGAAGTCGTTTTTAATGTACTCGAAAACCATCGGAATAAGGATATGGGAAACCGGAGTGATGAACATGGTCCCCTGCGCCACAAACAGAATTCCGATCATGGTGGCCTTTACCAGACTTTCACCTTTCCGGTAGTCGGTCATCCGGAAAATTTCCTCTGCCAGCGCCATATACAGAATGATAATGGGCGAGCTGGTGGAAAACAGGCATACGATCAGAATCGAGAGGAAGAACATAAACATGATGCGCCAGGGGTTCCCGCTGCAGGAAGGACGCGTGATAAACCACAGGGCGACCCTGCGGGTCAGGCCGGTTTCCGCCATAATGGCATTCAGCAGAAAACAGGCCACAACGAACGGGACCATTTCGCTTCCCCAGGTCTTTGAAAACAATTCGCTGGATTTGCAGATGCCGGTGGTCCCCATCATGCCTACGCAGAGCAGACTCGGCCACCCGGAACCCTCGGTACACCAGAGCCAAAGGGTGGCGAAAAAGACACCGACCACGCCCATGCCCGCTTTGGTAATCGGTTCGGGCGCCGGAAGGATGAACTGAAACAGCGCCCATACGAGAGCCGCAATCGAAAGGTTGCGGTGCGTGGAACAGCTGAATATTGATCGATAGCCGGCCATTCTTCCTCCTCCTCCAAATTCAGGATAACATCTCCGGGGGCGCAGCCGCCCCGATTATGCATGGTAAGGAAACATAAGATTGCACAGAGGGTAACCGATCGCGGCCATAATGACCAGTGTCACAGCCGCAAGGACCCAGCCGTATTTTCCCTGATAGCCGGCCGGCGTCCAACCGGCTCCGGATGCGAGGCTTGCGGCCGGGCAGGCGGACGGAGTCGCGAAACCCGCGTTGCATGCGGAGGCGATCATCAGGGCGATCGCGATCGGGTTTACGCCGGATACGGTCATGGCAATGGGGACCAGCACCGTGTACATGGAAGACACCAGCGTATTGGACATCAGATTTGTCATAATGACGATCCAGGCCGTCGCAAACAGAACGAAGATCGGGGGGGACATCCTAGACATCAGAGGGCCGAAGGTCTGGCCCAGCCAGGTGGTGACGCCGCAGGATTTAAGGCCGAACAGGTAGGCCGTGCCCATGACGGCCGCCATCATGAAAACCGAACCCCAGGCGACGCTTTTGCAGGCCTTCTGGACGTCGAGGACCGGTTTGTCGTCGATCCGGATCATCGCCAGCACGCCGACGGCCACCATCGCGGGGATCGCCGTACCAAGGCTCTTCATATATTTACCCAAAACAGTCAGGCCTATCGCCGTAAACAGATCCGGGCAGAGCCAGACAATGATTACAATGCCGTAGACGACGGCTGAGATGATCTCCTGGGCCGATACTTTCGGCATTGTAGCACGAAGCGCCTCAATATCGAGATTCGCCATTTTTTCAACATCCGGTTTCATGATAAAACGGAAGATGAGCCAGAAGGCGATGAACCAGATCAGGCCGCAAAGCATAAAGATCGAAGAAAACTGCGCATAAGTGACGTCTACGCCAAAGTCTTTGTTCATGTAACCGAAAATGGCCGGGATCAGCACGTGGGAGATCGGAGTCATGAACATGGCGCCCTGAGCCATCCAGAAGATGCTGATCATGGTAGCCTTCGGCAGCTCGTCACCTTTTTGGTAACCCGTCATAACGAACATTTCTTCCGCAATGGCCATGTACAAGATGACAATCGGTGAACTGGTAGAAACCAGGCCGATCAACAGGCAGGACAAAAAAAGCATGAACATGATCCGCCAGGGTTTGCCCTTGCAGATTCGGCGGGTGATAAACCACATTGCGAATCTGCGGGTAAAGCCCGTTTCCGCCATTGCGATATTGAGCAGGAAACAAGCCACGACAAAGGGAACCATGGAATTGCCCCAGGTCTTTTCGAACAAATCGGTCGCGCTGCAGACTCCGGTGGTGCCCATCATGCCGACGCAGAGAATGCTGGTCCAGCCGATTCCCACCTTGATCCACAGGAAAAGCGTCGCGAGGAAGATCCCGGCGACTCCCATGCCGGCTTTTGTGATCGGCGCCGGCGCCGGAAGGATAAACTGGAAGACAGCATAGATGGCGATTGCGAGCAGCATATTCCTGGTCCAGGTCTTATCGGTCTTGATTTTTTGGATTGCTTCTTGCATGAATACATTCCTCCTCAATTGGTGTAAAAAAGCTCATTTGGGGTTCTTTTTGCATTCAGCGGCGATTTTCCACTTCTCTTTCAGCACATGAACCTTCTCTTCGTTCCAACCGTAGCGGGCAAAGACCTCCGCGCTGTGTTCGCCGAGGTCGGGGGCCCGCTTCATCTCCATCGGCGTTTTGGAAAACTGCATCCATGGCCCGCGCGCCCGTATTGACTTCACGTTCCTGAAGCTGGGCTGGGTCGGAATTTCGACCAGACTGCCTCTTTCCCACAGCACCGGATCGTTCGCGACCTCGTGAGTGGATTTGATCTTGCAGCAGGCGACTCCGTTGCCTTCCATCCGGCTGATTGCGTCGTCGATCCTGTCAAACCGGCTCAGCCACCCCTCGATTTCGGGCACCAGCTCCCTGATGTTTTGAGCCCGGAGCAGAACGGAGCAGAAACGGGGGTCGTCGATCAGGTCGGGCCTCTCCATTGCGGTGCACAGCCTTTTCCACATGGAAGGGGTGTACGCGGCAATCACGACGCTTTGACCGTTCTTGCCGAGGTAAATGCCATAGGGAGCCATCGTTTGGTGGTGCCGCCCCGAGCGCGTGGGATAAGCGTCCAGCGTCGCCGCGTTTTCAAGGGTGCTGTTGCAGCTCACCAGGCCGTCCAGAAGCGAAATATCTATGTATTGGCCCTCTCCCGTCAGGTTCCGGTAATACAGAGCGGTTACAATTGCGCCGTACGCGTTGAAGCTGCCGACATAGTCGCCGATCGTGACTCCCTGCTTTACGGGCGCTCCGTCCGGCTCGCCGGCCAGATCCATCAGCCCGGACATCCCCTGGGCGATGATGTCGAAGCCGGGCTTTTTTGCATATGCCCCGGTTTGCCCGCACGCGGAAATGGAGCAGTAAATGAGCTTGGGATTGATCTGAACCACATTCTCGTAGTCCAGGCCAAATTTTTTCATATTGCCCGGTTTGAAGCTCTCCACCAGGATATCCGCATCCCTGATCAGACTTCTGGCCATCTCCTGAGCTTCCGGGTCGTCGAGAGCCAGCTCCACGGATTTTTTTCCGCGGTTGAACCAGATATACTGCAGAGACTGGCCCTCGATTCGGGGCGCGATCGCGCGGCTGTCGTCCCCCACGAAGGGGCGCTCGATCTTGATCACCTCGGCGCCCAGGTCCGCAAAAATTGCGGCGCAGCAGGGGCCGGCCAGATTGTTGCTGAAGTCCAGAACCCTGATTCCTTCAAAAACCCTGCGCATCTCTTCTCCCTCCTTCATTCAGGAATGCAGGATGTCGCTCGCGATGACCATCCTCTGAATCTGGTTGGTCCCTTCAAAGATCTGGTAGATCTTCGCATCCCTCATCCTTTTCTCGACCGGATATTCCCGGCTGTATCCGTAGCCTCCCAGCACCTGGACCGCGTCGGTGCAGACCTCCATTCCCGCGTCCGCGGCGAAAGCCTTGGAGGAGGAGGAGAGCCTTGCGTCGAAAATCCCGGCGTCCGCGCAGCGGCAGGAATACCAGACCATCTGGCGGGCCGCTTCCAGCTTCATATACATGTTTGCAAGCATAAAGGAAATCCCCTGATTTTTGCAGATGGGCCGGCCGAATGTCGTCCGTACTTTTGAATACTCCACAGCGCACTCATAGGCATACTGTGCGTTTCCCACCGCGCCGGCGCCGGCCGTGGGACGGGTGTAGCCGAGGGAACGCTTGCAGATCGACATTCCCTCTCCCTCGGCGCCGATCATGTTTTTGAGGGGAATCCGCACATCCTCGAAGACAACGTCGTTGGTGCAGGAAGTTCTGTAACCCATTTTATCCTCGTGCTTGCCGATGGAAATGCCCGGAGTGTCGCGGGGAACTAAAAAGCAGGCGATTCCCTTGGCACCCAGAGAGGAGTCCGAGGTCGCGAAGACGGTATACAAATTGGAGACTTCCCCGTTTGAAATAAAGCCTTTTCGGCCGTTGATGACGACCGAGTCCCCGTCTTTCACATATTTTGTTTTTACCGCCGCGGCGTCGGAACCCGCGTTCGGCTCGGTCAGGGCAAAGGACATCAGGCCCCCGTTAGTCAGAATGTCGGCCGCGATTTTCCAGTGATATTCGTTTCCGGCTACCTTGATGGGGACAATGCCCATGTAAGCGCCCGCAACGGTGCCTGAAAAACCGGCGTCGCCTCTTGCCAGCTCTTCCTTGATGAGCGAATATGTAAAAATGTCCCCGCCGCATCCGCCGTATTTTTCCGGCAGGGTATAGGTTGTCAGTCCCATTTCAAAGGCTTTCCGGTATAGTTCCTTTGGAAACGTGCCGTCTATTTCGCATTCTTTGGCGGTCGGAATGATTTCCTTATCGGCGAATTCCCTGACCATGAGCTGCAGATCGCGCTGTTCTTCGGTCAGAAGATAGAAATGATTGGTCACGATGATTTCACTCCTTTATTCAGATTACTGCTTTTTAAATTTCCCGGACCACTTTGCTTCCATGGCGTCGATCTTATTTTTATCCCAGCCGTACTCTTCCAAAATCTCATAGTTGTGTTCCCCAAGATCGGGTGCCCGCTTCATTTCCGCCGGTGTTTTGGAAAAACGGATCCAGGGGCCGCGGGTCTTGACGCTTTTGATTTTCTGGAAGCTGGGCTGCGTCGGAATTTCGACAAAAGTGCCGCGTTCCCAAAGGACCGGGTCGTGCACCACCTCGTAAGTCGAACGGATCTTACAGCAGGCGACTCCGCCGTCTTTCATGATTCTTACGGCGTCGTCGATATTGTCGAACTGACGCAGCCATTCCTCCAAAACGGCAACCAGCCTCTTCAGGTTCCTGACGCGCATTCCGCTCGTTGCAAAGTCGGGGTCCTCCAGCATCTCGGGCTTGCCGATGGAGATACAGAGTTTGTTCCACATGCCGGCGGTAAACGCGGCGATGATAACGCACTGATTGTTTTTGCCCATATAGATGCCGTAAGGCGCCATTGTGCCGTGGTGCGGACCGGAGCGGGTGGGATGAGCTTCCAGATTCGCGGCATTTTCAGCGGTCGTGTTGCAGCTGATCAGGCCGTCCAGAAGGGAAAGGTCGATATACTGTCCTTCCCCGGTGCGAAGGCGATGATACAGCGCCGCCGAAATAGAGCCGAACGCGTTAAAGGCGCCCACATAATCCCCGATTGTCACGCCGTTTTTCACGGGCATCCCGTCCGGATCGCCGCACAGGTCCATCAGACCAGACATCCCCTGCGCGATAATGTCAAAGCCCGGCATGGTGCGGTACCCTCCGGTCTGGCCGCAGGCGGAGATGGAGCAATAGATGATTTTCGGGTTCACCTTGGCAACCTTTTCATAATCCAGATTGAATTTTTTCATCAGTCCGGGTTTGAAGCTTTCAATCACCACGTCGGCGTCCTGAATGATCCTGTAAAGGAGCTCTTGGGATTCAGGGTCGTCCAGAGCCAGCTCTACCGATTTTTTGCCCCTGTTGCACCAGATGAAGGTAAGCGACTGCCCTTCGATTCTCGGATTGATACCCCGGCTGTCGTCACCGGCAACCGGCCGTTCCACCTTCAGAACATTCGCGCCCAGGTCGGCAAACATCGCCGTCCCGCAGGGTCCCGCCACGTTATTGGTGAAATCCAGTATTTTAACACCCTCAAAAATTCCCGCCATGATGACATTCCTCCTTCTGTTTATCACGGATTTTGAATTTCTTTTATTTTCCGTTGAACTGTGGTTTCCTCTTTTCAAGGAAAGCCGTGACGGCTTCCCGGTAATCTTCGGTCAGCTCGCACTCGCCCTGGCATTCGACTTCGGCCTCAAGCCCATCCGCGAACGAACCGAACTGCGCGCGGTTGATCATCGCCTTGATGTTGCCGTAAGCCACGGTAGGGCCGTTTGAGTACTTCTCAACATACTGCCGCACGCGGCTTTCAAGGTGATCTGACGGAACCGCTTCTGTAAAAAGTCCCCAGTCGGCCCCTTCTTTTCCCGTGAATTTTCTTCCCGACATCAGCAGGTCCGTAGCTCTTACGGTACCCGCCGCGCGGGTGAGAAAATAAGTTGTACCCGAATCGGGAACAAAGCCGATATTGACGAAAGCAAACAAGCATTTTGACTGTTCGTCGATGATTTGAAAATCACAAGCCATTGCCAAAGCAAGGCCGGCCCCCGCGACGGCGCCTTCGATCCAGGCGATGACGGGCTTGCGCGGATTGCGCAGGCGGAGGTTGGTTTCCGCTCCGGCGCGGCACACCTGCCTTGTTCCCCTGACTCCGGAGTCGATCCGGGTTTTCATGGCGTTCAAATCCCCGCCGGCGCTGAAATTGCCGCCGGCCCCCCGGATCACGACCGCTCGGACCTTTTCGTCATAATCGCATAGGTCGAAGCATTCCTTTAACTCGCGGTGGGTGTCGATATTGATCGGATTGCGTTTTTCGGGATGGTTCAGCGTAATGTAGCCTACCTGATCTTTAACTTCGAACAAAACGTGTTGAAACATCTGTTTTCAACTCCTTTCGCAATGGTTTTGCCTGATTCCCTTTTCTCGGGCAGCAGGTTTTTCCGTTTTGATGCCGTCAAAGTTTTTCATCAGTCTCTTAATATGGAGCAAATACGGTGCCAACAATCGGTTTCCATTCATATTCGCTTTTCTCCCTAAATTGTTTGTTAATTATCTGTCAATATTACACAAGGATATTTGGCCGGTTGAAAGAGGGAACTTTGTCGGAAAGCCAAAGGATTTTCTGCGTTGATAAAAAATGCGCAATTTCTGCACACGGTGCGCGCAGAAATTGCGCATTTGCCTGATTTTTCAGCAGAACCGGAAGGGCTCCGCCCCGGAGAAACTGCGCGGACGGGAAACACAGCCGCTGCCTGCTGCCGCTCGCGGATGAATCACAAACATAAGTGTAATATATAGGAATTGCGCAATTTATAAGCGCGATATATAATGAAAGCAGAAAAAATAATGAAAAGCCGGATGAAATATGTTGTTTCCCCAGAAAGAGGTGCATCAAATGCTTTTCCCGGACGTGACTTGCACCGTTTCGGAATCGCTGAAAAAGAACAGAGAGTACGGACTTTACGACGTTCTGGAGCTGGACGGAATGATCGTGATTACCCTGTTCCGCCAGAATCACAAAATTCAAGTGAACGGCATCATCGAAAACAGAAAGATCGACCAGAATAAAATTTTCCGTTTTATCGAATGCTGCTGGGACCGGATTTTTGCCGGGGAGAAATTCAGCAACTTTTTCTGGGAGGGCTGCTATTACCACATGACCAGCAAAAAACAGGCGAAACCGTTTCTTGCCTTTACTCTGGTGATACGAGAGGGATCGCCTTTTCCGGAAAAAGACCTGCTCTGGCTCGATGTTTATGAAAAGCTGAATTATCAGCGAACACTGATTGAAAATGAGGCTTTTCAGAATAAAAATCTGTATGATAACCTGTTCGAAGGGGTCCCCTTCGCCATCGCGGCCCTGAATTTGAGCGGAAAGGTCTTGCGGATGAATCCTTCGGCAAGCCGGTTGTTCGGCGTTTGCCAGGATCATGCTTTTGTGCTGGCCAGGCCGGAGC
Source organism: Caproicibacter sp. BJN0012 (assembly GCF_035986805.1). Taxonomy (NCBI): domain Bacteria; kingdom Bacillati; phylum Bacillota; class Clostridia; order Eubacteriales; family Acutalibacteraceae; genus Caproicibacter; species Caproicibacter sp. BJN0012. Next base: position 436,738 of record NZ_CP142518.1, read on the forward strand.
AGAATAAAATCCTTCAGGCTATGATTCATCAGGCGATTCTGACAAACGACCGGCAAACCAATCAGGAATTTGTGTTTGGACAGGATGACGACATCCGCGTGCTTTCCCTTTCCGTCAGCCCGCTGCAGAACAGCAAGAATCAAACTGCCGGGGTGATTGTTCTGGCCAGTGACAAAACCGAAAAACGGCTTTTAACCGCAGAGGTTGAGCAGCTCAAGCAATATGGCTTTTTAGGAGAATTTTCGATGGGGCTGGCCCATGACATCAAGAATCCCCTGATGATTATCAACGGGTGTGCCAAGAAAATTCCGCAAAATAACCAACAGGGCGAACATCTGAGGAACATCATCTCTTTTCAGGTCGAGAGAATTAACGAAGTAATCAGCGAACTGATGACCTTGGGCAGTTCCATGCGGGATCCGGCTGAGGCAATGGTGGATTTGAATGTTGTCCTTCAGAATTGTCACACGATGGCAACCCGTCAGCGAACCGGACCTCAAGCCGCAATCAGGATGGATCTGGCTCCGGATCTTCCGCAGTTTTATGCCAAGGAGGTCCATTTGCGCCAGATATTTTCCAATTTGCTTGTCAATGCGATGGACGCCGTGGGCGACGACGGCAACATACTGATGAAAAGCCGCAGTGACGAGAACCAAATCCAGGTCGTCATCAGCGACGATGGATGCGGAATTCCCCGCGAGCTTCAAAAGAAAATATTTATTCCTTACTTTACGACCAAACGAAACGGGACCGGCATGGGTTTGTTTATTGTCAAACGAATTTTGGAACAATATGGCGGCAGCATCAGCATTGAATCGGAGCCGGGGAAGGGCACTGCCTGCCGCGTAAGCCTCCCAATCACTCATAAGGGCCCGGAATGCGCAAAATCGCAGGAATAATGTTGCCGTTTGCGGCGCAAAAGTGATTTTTATCTGACTCCCTAGAAAGATGTGATCCTGATGAAACAGCTTATTTTAGTGGCGGATGATGAGCCTATCATTTGTCAGATGGTACAAGAAGAATTAAAGTCTGCCGGTTACGATGTTTTGACGGCGCAAAACGGGCAAGAAGCGGTTGACCTTATCAACGGCAACCCGGTGGATCTTGCAATTTTGGATGTCTACATGCCGGTCCACAGCGGATTTCAGTGTCTGCAGGAGCTGCGCCGGAAGAATCCCGTCATGCCGATTATTATGATCACAGCGTATGCGACGGTGGAAAATGCCGTGGAGGCGATGAAATACGGAGCGAACGACTATATCGGGAAACCCTTCGACTGCGCGGAACTTGCTGAGAAAGTGCAGCGCATTCTGCGAACCAACGAACGGAAGAAGTCGGGGAAAGCAATCTCCACTGAGCTGATCGGTACGAGCTGCCAGATGGCGGAGCTGCGGCATAAAATCAAAAAGGTTTCCTGCAGCAACGCCACTGTCCTGATTACCGGTGAAAGCGGAACCGGGAAAAGCGCCATTGCCAAGGAGATCCACCGGACAGGCACGCGAAGCGCAAGCCCTTTCGTTCACGTCGACTGCGCCTCTTTGCCCGAAAGTCTGATGGAGGATGAATTGTTCGGACATGAGCGCGGCGCCTACACAGGAGCAATCGGGCAGAAAAAGGGAAAATTCGAACAGGCTGAAGACGGAGATCTGTTTCTTGACGAAATTGGAACGCTTCCGCTTCCCCTGCAGGCGAAACTTTTGAATGTTCTGCAGGAACGCTATTTTTTCAGGATCGGCGGGTCGGAGAGGATTGAGGTCCACTCCCGCATTTTGGCGGCAACAAATGAAAATCTGGAAGAGGCTGTTTACTCGGGAAGGTTCCGCAAAGATCTGTATTATCGTCTGAACGTGGTGGAAATCAAATGTCCTCCGCTCAGACAGCATCGTGAGGATATCCGCATCTTAGCGGAATACTATTTTGACGTGTTTTGGAAGCGGAACCGTGGGGAAGAAAGCCTGCCTTCCATTGACCCGGAGATCTACAAGGCCATGGAGGGATATGACTGGCCCGGCAATGTGAGGGAACTGGAAAATGTGATAGAAAGCATCGCGGTTTTAAGTGAAGGAGATAAAATCGGGTTGGCGGACCTGCCGGTAAATTACCAGCAGGAATGCCATTTGGGCCAAGGCGGAAAACAGGGAAAGGAAAGGCTTTCATTGAAGGAACAGGAAATTATGCTGATTATTGAAGCCCTGGAACGCAACAATGGAAACCGGACCAACACGGCGAAAGAGCTTGGGATATCCCGCAGGGCACTCCAATACCGGATCAAAGAGCTGAATCTTCTGGACCCGTGATCCGCCTCCCACGAAAACTTCATGCATAGTATTTCTTGATCCATATCGATCATGCCGTATGAAATTCCCTCTGCTTTATTATCCCAATAAAAAATCCGTCGGTGCATTGCCGGCGGATTTTGTTTATTTTTCGGGGATGCTGCCGCAGCTTTCCAGGGGATGGTAAACAACCGGAAATTCGACGAAAAACGGTTCCTTGTGTTTGCCCTCCAGCAGCTCCAGCAAAAGATTCAGGCATTTTTCAGCCATATCCTCCATGGGGACCTGCACGTTGGAAATGGATATGACCGAATTTTCTTCGAGATCGCGGTCCCCGTTGCCGATGCTGATGCATTCGAGATCCCGGGGAATTTTGATCCCTCTAAGAAAAAAAGTGCGAAGCGCCCCCGCCGCCATTGCATCCGAGCCGAAAAAGATGCAGTCGGGCATTTCTTTTTGCTCAAATAATTTCATGGCGGCCAGATATCCGCCGCGCATGGAATTTTGCTCGTAAATAATGGGCATCGCCTCCATGCCAAATTCCGCTATGGTCTGGAGAAAGGCGGTCGTCCGCAGCCGCATTTCCGCAAAGACCGGCTCGGAGGTGATGATGGACGCTCTTTTATGCCCCCGCAGCGCAAAGATCCGGGCGGGCAGGCTGCCCAGCGTAAAGTTGTTGATCGTGGCGGCGCAGAATTTCACGGAGCTCCGGTTATAAAGCACGATCGGGATGAGCGGGGTCATTCCCTCCAGGTATTCCATGTCCTGCTGAGAGGCGTTGCAGATGATGGCCCCGTTGAACATGCTGAGATTCTGCTGGGAAGCCGCCCGGCACAAATTCCCGTTTTCATACGGCCGGATAATGATATCGATGCCGCGCCCAATGCCGAGCACAGCGCGCTGCAAGCCGTGAAGAAATCGCACCATCATGGGCGCGCGAAAATCCGTGGCCCAGTAAAGCGCGACCACCGTGTTCTTTTCCCCGGCCGAGCGGAGCCTGCGCGCGGCGAGATTGGTCTGATACCCAATCTTCTTTGCCGCGTCCATTATTTTCCGCTGTGTGGCCTGCGAGATGTTTCTCTGGTCCCCCTCTCCCCTCATCACAACGGAAGCGGTCGTTGGCGAGACGCCGGCCAGAGCCGCCAGTTCTTTTAGTGTCGGCAATGGATTCCCTCATTTCAATCGATGTTTGTCCTGTACAATTTAATTATAAAATCTTTGTAGAAAAAATCAATAAAATTCGGATTGACATTTGTTAAATAGTAAACTAATATAGAGAGTATCGTTATACTATAACGATACTCTATTAATATTATACATTAAAGGAGGTATTTTGTTGAATAAAGTTATCGTTGGGGGTGGCCAGGGATTCTGGGGCGACAGCAATGATGCTGCGATACATATGGTGAAGAAGAGCAACATCAATTATATGGCCTGCGATTACCTGGCGGAGCTGACGCTTTCCATTATGGAACGGCAGAAGCTGAAAAATCCGGAGCGCGGCTATGCAGGAGATTTTATCGGCCTGCTGGACCAATGCGGGAAGGAGGCGTTCGACAGAAAGATCCGCATCATATCAAACGCGGGCGGGATGAACATCGAAGGCGCCGTAAACGCGATCAGGCAGGTGGCCGAACGGCAGGGAATGCACGGCTACAAGATCGGATACGTGCAGGGCGATGACATGAAGTCCCAGATTCCGGAGCTGCTCCGGCAGGGGGTCGATTTCAAGAACATCGACGATGTCGGCGACTTTAAGGACATTCAGGGCGACATTCTCAACGCCAACGTGTATTTCGGCCATGAACCGATCGTGGAATGCCTGGAGGGGGGCGCGGACGTGACGGTGACCGGACGCGCGGCGGACTCCGCCCTGTTTCTCGCCCCGTGCGTGCATGAGCTCGGATGGAGGGCGGACGACTGGGAGAATCTGTCCAGGGGCATCATGGCCGGCCATTTGCTGGAATGCGGCGGCCAGGGCGCGGGAGGAAATTATCAGTACGACTGGCGCGGCGTGCCCGACATGGATCAGCTCGGCTTCCCGATCGCTGAAATCGGCAACGACGATTTTATCGTTACGAAAGCGCCGGGCTGCGGCGGCGTCATCTGCGAACAGTCCGTGAAGGAACAGTTCCTCTACGAGGTTCACGATCCGGCCAACTACATTACCCCGGACGTCAATGTCGACATCAGCCATGCCACTTTGACGCAGGCCGGGGAGAACCGGGTCCGCGTCGGGAATGTTCACGGCAAACCCCGCCCCGATACGCTCAAGCTCAGCATCGGCTATCACGCCGGATACAAAGTCGTCACCTATTTGAGCTTTGCGTGGCCGGACGCCTATGAAAAGGCGCAGTATGCGGCTGAGATCCTGAGAAAAAAGATGGAGCGCAAGGGGATGAAATACGAGGACGTGAACGTGAGTTATGTCGGGCTGAACGCGCTGCATCTCGGCGTGGCCGACATGAGCGGGGACCTGATCAAAAACCAGAATGAAGTCGTGCTGAGGATCGCGATCCGGACGAAGGAAAAATCGGAAGCCGCAAAGATCATTCCGGAGATTTCCCCGCTGCAGCTCAACGGCCCTCCGGGCGCCAGTTTCTTCGGCGGCCGCTCCCATGTCCAGGAGGTCATCGGCCTGTGGCCGACGCTGATCCCGCGCGACGCAGTGAAACTGACGTCCCGCATTGTGGAGGTGAAATGACCATGAAGGAAATTTATCTGAAGGAGATCGCGCACGGGCGCAGCGGCGACAAGGGCGACACAAGCAACGTCTGCGTCTTTGCCCGCAAACCGGAATACTATGCGATCATCAAGCGCGAGGTCACGGTGGAAAAAGTCCGCGAATACTTCGGCGGCATGGTGAAAGGAAGCGTCACCCGTTACGAGGTGCCCTCTCTGAACGGCTTCAACTTTGTCATGAAACACGCTCTCGGCGGCGGGGCGACCCTTTCCCTCCGGCTCGACAGCCTTGGCAAATCCATGGGCTCCGCTTTCATGCGGATGAAAATTCACGTCGGCGACGAAGAGGTGTAACCATGGAATCTTTGACAGGTGCGCTGGAAAATTTGACGGTGCTCGACCTGACGCGCGTCCTGGCGGGGCCGTTCTGCACCATGATGCTGGCCGACATGGGCGCCAATGTGATTAAAATCGAGATACCGAAGCGCGGGGACGACACCCGCTCCTATCCTCCTTTCAAAAACGGGAAAAGCCTTTATTTCGCCAATATCAACCGGAACAAAAGGGGGATTACCCTGAATCTGAAATCGGAGGAAGGAAGGGAGATTTTTAAGGAGCTGACGAAAAAGGCCGACGTCGTGATCGAAAATTACCGTCCCGGCGTCATGGATAAGCTCGGCCTGGGATACGAAGAGCTGAAAAAGATCAATCCCCGCGTCATTTACGCCGCCGTTTCCGGGTTCGGCTGCTACGGCCCGTATTCGCAGCGCCCGGGCTACGACATCATCTCGCAGGGAATGGGCGGCCTGATGAGCATCACGGGCCAGCCGGATGATCCCCCGACCCGCGCGGGAAACGCCATGGGCGATATCCTCGGCGGACTGAACGTGGCCATCGGGATTTTGGCCGCGGTCAACGCGCGCACGCTCACCGGGCGGGGGCAGCGCGTGGACGTGTCCCTGGTGGATTCGGTCGTGGCGGCGCTGGAAAATACGGGAGAGCGATACCTTGCTTCCGGTGAAATTCCGAAACGGCTGGGCAACCGTTATGCCGCGGTTTCCCCCTACGACACGTTCAAGGCGAAGGACGGCTATTTTATCCTCGCCTGCGGCAACCAGAAGCTGTACGAGATTCTGTGCAGGGAGATCTTAAACAGGCCGGACCTGATCGAAGACCCGCGTTTTCTCGACCTGCCGCTCCGCATCCGGAACCAGGATGACCTTCAAACGGTCATAGAGGACTTTTTCAAGGACTTCACCGTTCGGGACGCGGTCGACCTGGTGCTCTCGAAGGGCGTTCCGGCCGGGCCGATCCTGGATATCAAAGCAATTCTGAACGATGAACATATCGCGGGGGCGCGGGAAATGTTTGTTCCGCTGCACGATCCGGCCATCGGGGACATCACGGTCAACGGCGACGCGATCAAACTGATGGATACCAAGCCGGGCGTCCGCACCCCCGCGCCGGCGCTCGGACAGCATAACCGGGAGATCCTGCACGGACTGCTTGATTACAGCGACCGGCAGATTTCATTGCTGACGGAAAAAGGAGTTTTATAGTCCTTCTGTTTTACTAAATTATGGGGAGGAGAAAATCATGCCGCTGGGACTTCTTGGCTTTTTAACCATCTTAGTGATTCTTTTCCTGATTTTAAGCAAAAAAGCATCCACCTTAACCTGCCTGATCGCGGTGCCGATCCTGGCCTGTATCATTGCGGGGCACGCGGATAAAATCGGTACATACAGCGTCGACGGAATGAAGAGCGTCGTCGCGACCGGCGTGATGTTCATTTTCGCGGTCCTGTTTTTCACCACCATGTCGGATGCGGGCGCGTTTGACCCGATCGTAAAAGGAATTTTGAAAATCGCGAAAAACGATCCGGTCAAAATCTGCGTCGGAACGGTTGTGCTGACCTGCGTGACCCATTTGGACGGTTCCGGGGCGACAACTTTTCTTATTACGATTCCGGCGCTGCTGCCGCTTTACAAAAAGCTGGGCATGCGTCCCTGGATTTTAACCACCCTTTGCGCGTTGGCGGCGGGCACCATGAACATGCTGCCCTGGGGCGGGCCCACGATCCGGGCCGTAAGCGCTTTGCATTCTTCGCTGGACCAGGTCTTCACGCCGATGCTGGTTCCCATGCTGTGCGGACTGCTGAGCGTCTTTGCGATTTCCGTCTATCTCGGAAAGAAGGAGAGGAAACGCCTGGCGTCCGGGACTCCGGCCGGGGATGTGTCGCTCGAAGAAGCGCAGGCGGCGAAAGCTCTTTCCGGCAATGCCGGCGATTTGGCCCGTCCCAAACTGTTCGTCTTCAATATTATCCTGATTCTGGTTACCGTTGCGGTTATGGTTTCCTCTTTGCTTCCGCCCGCGCCGACTTTCATGATCGCGCTTGTGATCGCGATGGTCGTCAACTATCCCGATATCAAGCTGCAGGGCAAAATCATCAATTCCCATGCGGAAGCCGCGCTGATGATGGCAAGCGTCCTTTTCGCCGCCGGTTCCTTTATCGGGATCATGGGCGGCTCCGGGATGCTGGATGCAATGGCAACCAGCCTGGTGCACATCATCCCGCAGTCGCTGGGAAGCAAGATCCCTCTCATTATCGGTTTGATCGCCATGCCGGCCAGCCTGCTCTTTGATCCGGATTCCTACTACTTCGGAGTGATGCCGGTGCTGGCTTCCGCCGTGCAGAAGATCGGCTTGAATCCCGCGCTGGTTGCAAGGGCGTCGATCGCCGGTCAAATGACGATCGGATTCCCGCTGTCGCCGCTGACCCCGTCGACCTTTCTCCTGATCGGCTTAGGGGAGATCGACCTTGGGGAACATCAGAAAAAAACGTTCCCATGGGCGTATGCGGTCTCTCTTGTTATCCTTTTGGTCGCAGTCATCACCGGGGCGATTACTCTGTAAATACGCTTGCCACAAAGCGAAAAATCCCTCCGGCAGCCCGGACCTTGGCGGAGCACAGGGAGAATTTTTCTCCTGTCACAGGCTTGTTTGCGTGTGACAGGAGGATTTTTTCCGGATCAGCGGGAAGCGGCCGCCGTTCATTTTGAGAGGGCATTTCCTTGACTCGGAACAAAAACAATGATATGATAATAATAATTTTAAAGGCCATGAAGGCCTTGCCTTGCATCGCATGAATTTAATTCTGGGATGAACCCGGTCAAAGATGCCACTCTTTGCCGGGCTTTTTGTATTTCCGCAACTTCTGAGAGGGAAAGAAAGATTGGAATGAAACTGAATGAATTCCTGAAACAGAATCCCCGCTTTGCCCTGGCGTTTTCCGGCGGGACGGATTCCTCCTATCTGTTGTACGCCGCCAAAGCCGCGGGATGCGACGTCCGCCCCTATCTGGTCAAGTCACCGTTCCAGCCTCAGTTCGAGCTGGACGACGCGCACAGGGTCGCGGAGCCGCTCGGCCTCACACTGACGGTGGTCGGCTTTGATATTTTGCAGGACCCGGATGTCAGAAAAAATCCGTCGGACCGCTGTTATTTTTGCAAACGAGCCCTTTTTACCCGCCTTCGGGAACTGAGCCGCTCCGACGGATACGAACTTCTGTGCGACGGCACAAACGCTTCCGACGATGCGGGCGACCGCCCCGGCATGAAGGCGCTTCGGGAGCTTGGGGTCCGTTCGCCGCTGCGCGAATGCGGGCTGACGAAGCCGGAGATCCGGAGGCTTTCGAGGGAGTCGGGACTTTTTACCGGGGACAAGCCGGCTTACGCCTGTCTTGCCACACGCGTTCCGGCCGGAACGGAAATCACAGCGCCGTTGCTGCAAAAGATCGAACGCGCCGAAGAATCCCTTTTTGCGATGGGTTTTTTCGATTTCCGCGTGCGGTATTTCAACGGCGCGGCGAAATTACAGCTTCCCGGGGAACAATTTCAAATCGCGATGGAGCGGCGGGCGGAAATCGTGTCGGCACTCGAGCCGGATTTCGACGCCGTCCTGCTGGACCTGAGCCCGAGAAAAACGGAGGATAAAATATGGAACAGCAGCGGACTTTAGAAATTCTGGACAGGGTAAGCCGCGGGAAAATCACGCCGCAGGAGGCGCTTTTGGAGCTCAGGATGGAACCGTTTGAAGATTTGGGATACGCAAAAGTTGACCACCACCGGGAGCTCAGGCACGGAGTGCCGGAGGTCGTTTACGGAGCCGGAAAGACGGCGGACCAGATCAGCGGGATTGTCACCGCCTTAAGGGAGCACGGAGACCACAACATCCTCGTCACGCGCCTGACGCCGGAAAAAGCCGGCGAGGTCTGCAAAAAGGTGCCGATAGATTACGATCCGGTGTCGCGCATCGGGATCTGCGGGCGGAAGAGCGAGATCACCGCATCCGGCACGGTCGTCATCGCAACGGGGGGGACAAGCGATATCCCAGTGGCGGAGGAAGCGGCCGTCACCGCCGAGGCGCTGGGAAACCGCGTGCAGCGGCTCTATGACGTCGGCGTGGCGGGACTGCAGCGGCTGCTTTCCAAAATGGACATTCTCATGAGCGCCCGGGTCATCGTTGCCGTCGCCGGAATGGAGGGGGCCCTTGCCACCGTGATCGGCGGGCTGGTCGCGTGCCCTGTTCTCGCCGTCCCAACCAGCGTCGGCTACGGGGCGAATTTCAGCGGCCTTTCCGCCCTGCTTTCCATGCTCAACTCCTGCGCGGGCAACGTGAGCGTCGTCAATATCGACAATGGGTTCGGGGCGGGTTATCTCGCCAGTTTAATCAATCACATCGGAGGGAACCGGGAATGAAACTTTATCTGGAATGCAATATGGGGGCGGCCGGCGATATGCTGATGGCCGCGCTTCTGGAACTGCTGCCCGACCGGCAAAAATTTCTGGACCGGATGAACGGCCTTGGCATTCCCGGCGTCAGGGTCGAATGTGTGCCGGCGGTAAAATGCGGCATCGCGGGTAGCCACATCAAAGTTTCAGTCAACGGCGAAGAGGAAACGGTGCAGGATGTTCCCATAAATGTGGGAACGGAAGGTTCCACTGAAGAGGAACATGAACATCACGGCCATGAACATGAGCACGAACGCGGGGAGGGACACACACACGTCCACCATCATTTCAGCTATGAGGATGTCCGCGGGCTGATCGGCGCGCTTGACCTGCCCGATCAGGTGAAATCCGACGCGCTGGCGGTATATGCCCGGATCGGGGAGGCGGAATCGAAGGTGCACGGCGTTCCCATGGACCAGATCCATTTCCACGAGGTCGGCTCAATGGATGCCGTCGCGGATGTAGTCGGCTGCTGCCTTTTGATTCACATGCTGGGCGTTCGGGACATTTCGGCTTCCCCGGTGCATGTCGGTTCCGGATTTGTTCGGTGCGCGCACGGGATCCTGCCGGTTCCGGCTCCCGCCACGGCCTGTATTCTGGAGGGCGTGCCAATTTACGGCGGCAGGATCCGGGGCGAGCTGTGCACGCCGACCGGAGCCGCGCTTCTGCGCCATTTTGTGGGACGGTTTGGAGAAATGCAGCCGATGCGGGTCGATCGGATCGGCTGCGGCATGGGGTCCAAGGATTTTGAAGCCGCGAACTGCATCCGGGCATTTTTGGGCGAGGCGGACGGCCGGCAGGATGAGATCGCGGAAATCAGCTGCAACCTCGACGACATGACGCCGGAGGCGATCGGGTATACGTCGGAGCTTTTGATGAAAAGCGGGGCGCTGGACGTCTTCGTCACGCCGATCCAGATGAAGAAGAACCGGCCCGCGTCGATGCTGACCTGCCTGTGCAGGCCGGAAGACCGGGAGAAGATTTCAAAGCTGATGCTGCTGCATACGACCACGCTGGGAGTCCGATACACGACTTGCCAAAGGAGCATCCTGAGTACCTCAATCGGCGCGGTGGAGACTCCTTACGGAAGAATCAGGGTAAAATACGCCGATGGGAACGGAATCCGGAAGAGCAAGCCGGAATATGAGGACGTGAGGGCGTCAGCGGAGAAATTCGGCGTTCCGTTCGGCGAAGTCTACCGGCAGGCCGCCGCCGCTCAGGGAAAAGAGGACGCTGAATGAATATTGCCTGTTCGCCCTGGCTGAAGCTCAGGGAAACGTTGACCCCCGAAGACCGTGATCAAATTGAAGACTTGCAGATGCGATGCGGCCGGGCGGAACCGGTCGCCCTCAAGCTGGAACTGGACTACAAGCTTGCGGCCGCTTTGAATCGTCCGGAGGACAGCGCCATTCGCGACGTGAACGAGTTCCTGTACTTCGACGGTCAGAGGCTAGCCGGCTATCTTGGAATCTGCAGCTTCGGCGGGCCGGGAATGCTGCTGGAGGCGACCGGCATGGTGGCCCCGGAGGAGCGGCGGAGGGGGATTTTCACCACATTGTACCGGCTGGCTCTGGCGGAGGGAAGACGCAGGAGTTCCGCGGGCATGCTTGTGCTGTGCGACAGAAAGTCGGATGCCGGACGGAAATTCATTGAGAAAATCGGGGCGGCTTATCACCATTCCGAATACGAAATGGTTTTAGACCGGGATTGGGAGGCCCCCGACCGCAGTAAATTGCGCGGGGTGACACTGCGGAAGGCGACGAATGCGGACGCCCGCGAAATTGCCGGACAGGATTCCGTCTATTTTTCCGACGAAGCGCCGGAATCGGAAGCCGGTCCCGGCGCGGACCGGCCGGATGTCCCGTCCGGGGAAATTCGCCTGCCGGAAGAGGAAGAGAAGAAAGGGTTTGTCATCTGGCTTGCGGAGAGAGACGGACGGTCCGTCGGCAAAGTGAACCTGGAGCTTGGGTCCGGATCCGGCGGAATCTATGGGCTGGGCGTGAAACCCGAATTCCGTGGAAGAGGGTTCGGCCGATCCATTTTGCTTCAGGCGGTCGAAAAGCTGAAAGAAGCGAACGCAAAGAAGATTTTGCTCCAGGTGGCCGCCGATAACGCGAAAGCTTTAAACCTTTACACCTCCTGCGGGTTTTGCGAAACGTCAACCATGGATTATTTTAAAGCGGATTTATAATTTGCCTGTCGGCGTACGGAAGACACAGCGGGTACAAAAATAACACCAAAAGGGCGGGGCCGGAATTCCGGCCCCGCCCTTTGCCGCAGCCAGCGGCTTTATTTCATCAGATGCATATCGTCTTTGAGGAGCACGTCGTGGGCGCCGCCCTCCACGATGCTGACGGAGGAGACCAGCGTCAGGCGGGCTTTTTTCTGGAGCTCGGGAATGGAAAGCGCACCGCAGTTGCACATGGTGGAGCGGACCTTGTTCAGCGTCAGGGCGACGTTGTCGTGCAGATTGCCTGCGTACGGGACGTAGGAGTCGACCCCTTCCTCAAAGCTCAGCTTTTTTTCGCCGCCCAGGTCGTAGCGCTGCCAGTTGCGCGCGCGGGCGGAACCTTCGCCCCAGTATTCCTTCATGTAATTGCCGTTGATCATCACCTTGTTGGTCGGGCTTTCGTCAAAGCGGGCGAAATAGCGGCCCAGCATGCAGAAATCGCAGCCCATCGCAAGGGCGAGAGTCGTGTGGTAATCATAAACGATGCCGCCGTCGGAACAGATCGGCACATAGATGCCGGTTTCCTCAAAATATTCGTCCCGTGCCTTTGCGACCTCAATGACGGCGGTCGCCTGCCCGCGGCCGATTCCCTTGGTCTCGCGCGTGATGCAGATGGAACCGCCGCCGATCCCGATCTTCACAAAATCGGCGCCCGCCTCCGCGAGGAAGCGGAATCCGTCGCGGTCCACCACGTTGCCGGCTCCGATTTTGACCGAATTTCCGTACGTCTTCCGCACGTAGTCGATCGTGCGCTTCTGCCATTCGGTGTATCCTTCGGAGGAATCGATGCAGAGGATATCCGCCCCTGCCTCTACCAGGGCGGGAATCCGTTCCTCGTAGTCGCGCGTATTGACGCCGGCTCCGACCACGTAGCGCTTGTGGGAATCCAAAAGCTCCAGCGGATGCCCTTTGTGGGAATCATAGTCCTTGCGGAACACGAACGCCGCCAGTCTGTGCTCTTTGTCGAGGATCGGAAGGGCGTTGAGCTTGTTGTCCCAGATGATGTTATTGGCTTCCTTCAGACTGACGCCTTCCTCGGCATAAATGATTTTATCGATCGGCGTCATGAAGGTGAAGACCTTTTCCTCGGGAGACATGCGGCTGATGCGGTAATCGCGGCTTGTCACGATGCCGAGAAGATGGCCGTTCGGCGTGCCGTCGTCCGTTACCGCCACGGTGGAGTGCCCCGTTTTTTCCTTCAGGTCCAGAACATCGGCGAGCGTCTGGTCCATCCGGATGTTGGAGTCGCTGACCACAAAGCCCGCTTTGTAGCTTTTGACGCGTCCCACCATTTCCGCCTGCTTTTCAACGGGCTGGGAGCCGTAAAGGAAGGAAATCCCTCCCTCCTTGGCCAGCGCGATCGCCATACGGTCGTTGGAAACCGACTGCATGACGGCGGAAACCAGAGGAATGTTCATGCTCAGCTCCGGCTGCTCGCCCTTTTTAAAACGCACGACGGGCGTTTGCAGCGAGACGTTTGCGGGCACGCATTCCGCGGAGGAATAGCCCGGCACCAGCAAATACTCGCTGAAGGTGTGACAGGGCTCTTCATAAAAATAAGCCATTTGATCTTCTCCTTATCTCTGATTGTTCCTGGACAGCTTTCGCGGCGGCCGGCAGGATCGCGCCGGAATCAAAGCGCCGGATCATCTGCTTTAACGCTTCCCCGCCTAGCATCGGGTTTTCTCATTATTATATCACGGATCGCCGGTTTGTAAAGGGATACGTTCCGCCGGGGGGCGGCATGAAGTCCTCTTTGGTGGAAATTGACAAGGCACCGCGAAGCTTATATAATGATAACAGGATTTTTAGTTGCAGTCCGAAAGGCAGGGGCGCCTTTCTCCGCATCCGGGGCTTTCCCCCGTTCCGCCGCTTTAAAAAAGCCGCCGGAGCCGCGGCGCCTGGACGACGCTCGGAACAATCACCGATTCGGCCAGCTCATCCGGTGGCCGCGGTCGGTGTTTTTAGATGAAAGGGAGTTTTCATGATGAGGCGCAGGGACCGTGAAGTCAAAGACCTGAATGAGATCGTCCGGATCGTCGGCCAATGCGAAGTTTGCCACATGGGACTGGCGGAGGATGGCCGTCCCTATGTCGTCCCTCTGAGCTTCGGTTTCGACGTCAGGGGAGACAGCGTTACTTTCTATTTTCACTGCGCCTCCGAGGGACGCAAGATCGATATCATCAAGCGAAATCCAAAAGTATGCCTTCAGTTCGACTGCGGGCATCGCCTGATTGCAGCGGACAGGCCCTGCGACTGCTCCACGGAGTATGAAAGCGTCATCGCTTCCGGCGCGGCCGAGTTCGTCACGGACCGGGAGGAAAAGGTTCGGGCGCTGACGCAGCTGATGAAACACTATGAAACGGGGGAGGCCTTCGAATTCGACAGCCGGATGGTCGACCTGGTCACCGTGATCAAAGTGCCGGCCGATCAAATCAGCGGCAAGAGGAAAAAGTCTTAGAACGGAGAAAACTTCATTTTTTCGGACAACATCTGCTTTATTGCCGGACGGCGCGGCCGAAAGCGGGACTTTGGGAATTTATTTAAAAGAGGCGGAGTTTATGATCCGATTCAACTGTGATTACAGCGAAGGCGCCCATCCGAAGGTTCTGGAGCTTCTTGCCCGGACCAATCTGGAGCAGACGGCCGGCTATGGGGAAGATCCTTACTGCATGCAGGCGGCCGAATTGATCCGGAAGAAATGCGGATGCCCGGAGGCCGGAATCCAATTCACTGTCGGCGGAACCCAGGTCAACAGCATTGTAATCGCCGCGTCGCTGCGGCCCCATCAGGGGGCGCTCTGCGCCGATACCGGGCATATCAACGTCCATGAGAGCGGCGCAGTGGAAGCCACCGGCCACAAGGTTCTTCCTTTGCGTGGAATGGACGGGAAAATCACCGCCGCTCAGATTCAGGCGGCCTGCGACGATCATTTCGGCGACGAAACCCATGAGCACATGGTTCAGCCGGGCCTGGTCTACCTCTCGTTCTCAACGGAGCTTGGGACGATCTACTCCAAACGGGAACTGACCGAAATCAGCGGAGTCTGCCGCAGGAACGGACTGCTTCTTTATGTGGACGGCGCCCGTCTCGGCTACGGCCTGGCCGCGCAGGGCTGCGATCTCGATCTTCCCTCGCTTGCCGGGCTCTGCGACGCGTTTACCATCGGCGGCACCAAGGTCGGCGCGCTGTTTGGCGAGGCGCTGGTGATCCGCAGCGCGGCACTGAAAAAAGACTTCCGCTACATCCTCAAGCAGAGGGGCGGCATGCTCGCGAAAGGCCGTCTGCTGGGCATTCAGTTTTTAGCGTTGCTGGAGGACGATCTCTATTTTGATATCGCCGCCCATGCCGACCGGCAGGCGATGGACATCCGCCGTGCCTGCGCCGAAAAGGGCTGGAAGTTTCTCTCTTCTTCTCCTACGAACCAGCAGTTCCCGATTCTGCCGGACAGGGCGCTCGATATTTTGCGGCGGGATTATGAAGTGTCCGATTCGGGACGAATCGACGAGACGCACGGCGCCGTCCGTTTCTGCACCAGCTGGGCGACCCGTGACGAGGATGTGGACCGGCTGGTGAAGGATATCCGGGGAATGTAAAGCGCTTCAGCTTTACAAGGAAAGAATCGCGTTTGATTTCTGTGATGCCGCCGACAAATTGATACAAGGAGTATTATGATGTTTCAATATCACAAATATCACGCGCTCGGAAACGATTATATCGTGCTGAATCCGGGCGAAATATCGTTTGAACTTACCCCGGAGCGCATCCGTCTGATCTGCGACCGGCATTTCGGCGTCGGTTCGGACGGCATCCTGCTCGGTCCGCTGCCGCGGGACGGCGCCGGGCCGGACCTCAGAATCTACAATCCGGATGGCGGGGAAGCGGAAAAAAGCGGGAACGGGATCCGTATTTTTTCGCGCTACCTGATCGATAAAAAGCTGGTCGCGGCCGACCGCTTTGAGCTGAAGACGCTCGGCGGGCCGGTGCGGGTGGAGAAGCTGAAACCGGACGGCAGTCTCCTTCGCGTCTCCATGGGAACCGTCACGTTCCGGAGCTCCGAAATCCCGGTCTCCGGGCCGGACCGCGAAGTAGTCGGTGAGGAGATGGAATTCGGGAAAAAGCGGATGAAAGCGACCTGCGTCTCCATCGGCAACCCGCACTGCGTCATCCCGGTCAGGGCCGTTTCCCCGGAGCTGGCCTGCGAGCTCGGCCCGGACGTGGAAGGCGCGCCGCAGTTCCCGAACCGCATCAACCTCCAGATTTTGCAGGTTTTGGACCGCAGAAATATCAAAATCGAAATCTGGGAGCGCGGGGCGGGCTACACGCTGGCATCCGGGACGAGCAGCTGCGCGGCGGCCTGCGCGGCGCACAGGCTCGGCCTGACGGACGAGGAAGTGACCGTCCATATGCCGGGCGGCGAGATCACCGTGAAGATCGGCGGCGACTGGTCCGTCCTGATGACCGGCAGTGTCAGCAGCGTGTGTGAAGGCGCTCTTTCCGGTGAGTTTTTAAACGCGCTCTCAAAGCTGCCGTAAGACGCCCAGGGACTGTTTGCATTTATGTCAAGCGGGAAGGGAATCGGAATGAAAATCACAATTTACAGCTGCAGTTCGGAAGAAGAAGGATATTTGGAGGAGCTCCGGAGAAAATACGGTGTCGAGCTTTTTCCGACCAAAAAGCCCCCGACGGCGGAAACCGCCGCGCTGGCCGGGGGCAGCCAGTGCATCAGCATCGTCACGACGGCAATGGACGAAGAGCTGCTGAAAATCTACCATAACGCCGGGGTACGCTTCATTTCAACCCGCAGCATCGGGTACGACCATATCGACCTGAAAGCGGCCGAGAGGCTCGGGATGCATATCGGCAACGTCAGCTATTCGCCGAACAGCGTGGCGGACTACACCGTGATGCTGATGCTGATGGCGATCCGCAGGGTCAAGGCCATCCTTCTCAGAAGCGCGAATCAGGATTATTCCCTGCGCGGCCTCCAGGGGCTGGAGATGCACAACCTGACCGTCGGCGTGATTGGGACCGGACGCATCGGCAGGACGGTGCTGCAGAACCTGACCGGCTTCGGCTGCCGGCTCCTCGCCTACGACCTGCACCCGAACGATTCTGTGAAAAAAATTGCCGGGTATGTTTCTCTGCCGGAGCTTCTGCGGCAGAGCGACCTGATCACCCTGCACATGCCCGCGACCGAGGAGAATTTCCACATGATCCGCCGGGACACTATCCTGCAGATGAAGGACGGCGTCATTCTTGTCAACACGGCGCGGGGCTCGCTGATCCATACGGGGGATTTTCTGGACGCTGTGGAAAGCGGCAAGATCGGCGGAGCCGCGCTGGACGTGGTGGAAGGGGAGGAAGATCTGTACTACAAAGATCTGAAATCCAAGGTTCTGGACAACCGCGGCCTCGCGCTGCTCAAATCATACCCGAATGTTCTGGTGACGCCGCACATGGCGTTTCATACCAATCAGGCCGTGAAGGATATGGCGGAGAATTCCGTCAAGAGTTGTGTCCTGTTTTCCAAAGGGGAAGAAATTCCCTGGCAGATCATTTGATCCAAAAAATTTATTTAATAAGGTATCTTTTGCATTTTTTAAAGAAATAGATTCATTTTTGTTAAATTAAAGAAGTTTTTGTGCTATAATAATCTTTTGATGCAAGTTTTTTAACTGCACGGAAAATTGATTAGGGTAGGGTGAACAAAAATGGATCGAGAACAATGGGGATCAAGATGGGGTTTTGTGCTTGCGGCGGTCGGCTCGGCGATCGGGCTCGGAAACATCTGGAGGTTTCCTTATGTCGCTTATAAAAACGGCGGCGGGGCTTTCCTGATACCGTACATTTTCGCGCTGCTGACCACAGGCCTTTCCTTTGTCGCGCTGGAGTTTATCATCGGCAAGAAATACCGCGGCTCCGCGCCGCTTTCTTACTTCCGGATCAACCGTCATATGGAATTTGTCGGATGGTGGCAGTTTGCGATCAGTTTTGTCATCATGACCTATTATGCCGTCATTCTTGGCTGGGCTCTGAGCTACATCGGGTTTTCCGCCACACTGGCCTGGGGAACGGATACCAAATCTTTTCTTTTTAACTCCTATCTGAATGTTCTTCCAAGCGCTTCCGTGACAAACCTGGGCGGGATTGAATGGAGAGCGCTGATCCCTCTGCTGGTGATCTGGGTCGTCACGCTGGCTATTTCTTACCGCGGCGTGAAAAAGGGCATTGAGAGCGTCAGCAAAATCGCGATCCCGGCTCTTGTGGTTCTTTTCCTGATCTTTGTGGTCCGCGCGGTCACCCTTCCTGGCTCCGCGCTTGGCCTGAATGCTTTTTTCCAGCCGCAGTGGGACCAGATCCTGAATCCGGAAATCTGGAAGGCGGCCTATTCCCAGATTTTTTACAGCCTCTCGCTTGCGATGGGGATTATGATCACTTACAGCAGCTATCTTCCGGAAAAGACCGATACCACGAACAATGCCTTTATCACGGCGTTCTCCAATTCGGGCTTTGAGCTGCTTGCGGGCTTCGGCATTTTTGCGGCGCTCGGCTTCATGGCGAACAATTCCGGCGTGGCGGTCAAGGACCTCGCCGCCGGCGGCATCGGCCTCGCGTTTGTCGTGCTGCCCCAGATCATTAACCAGCTTCCTTTCCCCCAGTTCTTCGGCGTCGTTTTTTTTGTCTGCCTGCTGATTGCGGGCATCACCTCTCTGATCTCGCTACTGGAGGTCTGCATCTCCGCCGCGTCGGAAAAATTCGGGTGGGACCGGCGCCGCTCCGTTCTGCTCATCGGCGGCCTGGCCACCCTGGTCTCCGTCGCGTATACGACGCGCGGAGGGATGTATCTGCTGGATGTCGTCGACAACTTCGTCAACGGGTTCGGCGTGCTTCCGTCTGCGGTCGTTGAAATCGTTTTGGTCCTGTGGGTCTTCCGGCAGATGAAGCCTCTGATGGAGGAAGCGAACCGCTATTCCCAGATCAGGCTCGGCGGCTATTTCAAAATCGCGCTGGGGCTGATCACGCCCGTCATGCTGGTGGTGATCCTCTTCAGCTCGCTGGTCGCCAACATTGAAACTGTCTACGGCGGATATCCGGCGGACTTTGTCGCCGTCTTCGGCTGGGGCATGGTGATCCTGATGCTGGTATTTGCCGTGCTGATCCCGCGCCTTTCCTGGAAAGAGAAAAGCGTACTGAAAAAGGAGGAGAAAGAATGAGTGCGTCCGCAGTTGTGATGATGATCGTTGCCGTGTGCGTCATCTGGGGAGGTCTCGTAGCCAGCGTAATCCACGCTGTTCGTCATTCCTGACCGGATGACCGTCTGTGCCGGAGGAAAGGAGATGATTCCATGTCTCTTCCGAACATCGTAGCCGAATGGAAAAAGATTGCCTGGGTCGCGGATTTCGCAATCCCCCTGGCCGTATTTTTATTCGTTTATTTTCTCCGCGGCACTGCGGTCAATTGGATGTTCCGGCCCGTGAAGAGGCTGAATGCCGGGAAAAAATGGCCCGTGGAGCTGGAATGCAGCTTTCAAAAGCCGCTCCGTGCGCTGATCGGCCTGTTGGGACTGTACGGCGCGCTGTGGATATCGCCGGCCGTTCCTCACAGCGGAGCCGTCTGGGAAATTGTGGTCAAGTGTTTTCGCAGCCTTCTGATTCTGCTGCTGGCGTGGGGATTCGGCCGCCTGTGCAGCAGCCGTGAGCTGGCCGGCGGGCTGCTGCTGAAAAAGCTCGATGTGAACACCGACGGCGTCCTGTTCCCGTTTCTCTCCAAAATTCTCCGGTTTCTGATTTTTTGCCTGGCGCTGCTGATCGTCGCCCAGGAATGGAATTACAGCATCAGCGGCCTGCTGGCGGGGCTGGGCCTCGGCGGCCTGGCCTTTGCCCTGGCCGCACAGGACATGCTTTCCAACCTGTTCGGGGGGCTGGTCATCTTTCTGGACCGCCCGTTTGCGATCGGCGACTGGATTCAGGCCGGCGACGTGGAGGGAACCGTCGAAAGTATCAATTTCCGCAGTGTAAAGGTCCGCACCTTTTCACAGGCTGTCGTTACGGTCCCCAATTCCAAAATGGTCGACCGGCCGGTTGCCAATTACAGCCGGATGGGAAAGCGGAAGGTCAGCTTTACGGTCGGACTGAGGTTCGGCACGACGGAAGGGCAGATTCGCTCCTGCGTGGACCGGATCCGGGCCATGCTTCTTGCAAATGAGGAGATCGACCCGGAAACCGTGATCGTCACCTTTAGCGAGATCGGCAAAGGCAGCCTGGACCTGATGCTTTATTTTTTCACAAAGACGACCGATTGGCAGAAACATCTGAAGGTCCGGGAGGATATCCATTACGGCATTCTGAGGATCCTCGAGGAAGAAAAGACGGAAATCGCTCTTCCGGCCAGCACCGTTCGCTTGGAGCGGGAGGAGTAAAAGGAAGAAAGGCGGAATGATCCGATCCTTGCGGAATGAGTCCCTTTGGGACCGGCGGGCCGCCTCGAAGGGGACGGCCCGTTTTTCAGTCGGTTAAATCTGCTTGGGATTGATGCTATACCGCACACAGCCCATGCTGCAAATATACTTATGCAGAAGAGAGCGGTTCGCGTTTCGCCGCCGCTTCCACCGCTGCGGAATCGGGGAGACGAACAGATGTCAAGTTTAGTGTTCAGCTTTAATACGGTCGCACCCGTCTTCTTGCTGGTGGCGATCGGCTGGCTGGCCAGAAAAGTCGGGCTGGTCGGCGAGCATTTTGTCGATGAGGCGAGCAAACTCAATTTCAGAACGGGTTTGCCTGCTCTTTTATTCCTGAGCATTTATCAGACCGAGGGCCCTTCTCTTTTTAACTGGAAGTTTATCGGATTTATGACCGGAGGGTGTATGGCATCCGCCCTCGTCCTTTGCCTCTTTGTCCCAAAGTTTATCCGGGACAGGAAAAAAGCCTCCGCATTCATTCACTGCGTTTTTAAGCCGAATATGATCGTGCTCGGGTTTCCTTTGGCGCTGATGGCCTTTGGCAAGGAGCACTCCGCCGCGATATCAATGCTGATGCCCGTATTGGTTCCGGCGAATAACATCGCCGCCGTGCTGATTCTCTGCGCGCTGGACCCGGAAAAGCGGGACCGGACCGATTCGCTCTGGAGATCTGTGGCCGGTATTGTAAGAAATCCGATCATTCTGGCTGCTGCCGCCGCGATCCTTCTTCAGCAGTTTCAGGTTCCGCTGCCTTCTTTCCTTCTGAAGCTGCTGAGTTCCCTGTCCGATATGGCAACGCCGTTTGCCCTGATCACCCTGGGGGCCCAGATGACCATGAAGGCCGCCCTCTCGGACCGCGGATACGTGATATCCGCCACGGTTCTGAAGGTGCTGGTTACGCCGCTGGTGATCGTCCCGATTGCCTATTTTTTCGGATTCCGAGGCTATGAGCTGGCGGCGGCTTTTATCGTGTCCGCCTCGCCCAGTGCCGTCAACAGTTACATGCTGGCCCGTGAGATGCGCTCCGACGAGGTGCTGACGGGAGAGATTATTCTTGGCACCACTTTCTGTTCCATGTTTGTTATCTTTATCGGGATTTATATGTTGAAAGCTTTTGCCGTCATTGCGTAATACGGCGGAGACATCTTTTGAGGCCGGGAATATTCAAGGCATGAAAGGGATAAAAATACAGAAGAAAGATTTAAACAGACGACGCGGCAAACCGCGGAAACATTCCAAATCTGCAATCAAACCGGAGGTTGAACCATGAATTACAGCGATCTGGTCAATACTGCGGTGGAAACCGGTTATCTGCTGGTTGTCAACGGCGGGGAGATCTACCGCGCCGAGGAATCCATGCAGAGGATTTTCCGCGCCTACGGAGTCGAAAGCGGCGAAGTTTTCACCATTCCCACATTGATCGAGGTGACCGTCAGCACCCCTGACGGAAGACCCATTACCCGGATCAAGCGCGTTCCGCAGCGGACGGTGAATCTGGACCGCGTGGAGCAGGTGAACGCGCTGTGCCGCCATATCTGGAACGACAAGCCGCGGTTTTCTGAAATCCGGGCCGAATTGGACCGGATTGGAAAACGTCCGGTCCTCTCGTTCCCGATGCAGACGCTCGCCTATGCGCTGATCGCGTCGGCCTTTACGCTGTTTTACGGGGGTTCCCTGCCGGACGCCGGGGTTGCCCTTTTCTGCGGCAGCGCCATCCGGCTGACCACCCGCTTTCTGGAGAGGTTTCGGGTCAATTCCTTTTTTGTCAACGTGGCGGCGAGCTTTATAGCTGCGGCGATCGCGCTCGTGGCGGCGAGCTTTAACGTATACCTGAGCTATGACAAGATGATCATCGGGTCCCTGATGAACCTGGTACCGGGCATCGCCATCACGGATTTCATGCGCGACATCATCGCGGGCGACCTGATGGCCGGAATCCTGCGCCTGACCGAGAGCGTTCTGGTCGCGACTGCCATCGCCATCGGCGCGGGCATTGCCCTCACGGCCTCACGCATGCTTTTGGGGGTGTAAGGGATGAAACTCCTCTGGGAATGCCTGTGGGCTTACGGTGCGTGCGTTGCCTTCTGCTTCCTGTTCAACATCCGGGGGCGCACGCTGATCTTCTCTTCCCTGGGCGGTTTGCTCGGCTGGCTGACCTTTTCTCTCTCCTTTCCGCTCCATAACGACATCATGCAATATTTTGCCGCGACCGTCCTGACAGCGGCTTATTCCGAAAGCATGGCCCGCATTGTAAAAAAGCCGGCCACCGAATTTCAGATCGTTGCGCTGCTGCCTTTAGTCCCCGGAGGAGGCATTTTTTACACCATGGAATACTGCGTCATCGGCAATAATTCCATGTTCATCAGCACGGGCCTTCACACCCTGGGGATCGCGGGGGCTCTTGCGATGGGCGTTTTGCTGGTTTCCACGGTTGTCCGCCTGATTCACATTGTTCGGACGCACCGCGAATGGTGAGCAAGACAAAAACGACAGTGCCGCCCTTTTGAAGGGGCACTGTCGCTTTTTGCAATCCTGGGGTCAAGCCATATGGATCGTATCAAGCTGCTGGAAATCGGGATAGCCTTCTTCCGCATGTTCGGATACGTCCAGACCGGCCAGCTCTTCTTCCGCACTGACGCGGAGGCCGACGGTCGATTTCAAAACCTTGAAAAGCACGAAAGTGGTTGCCAGGACCCATGCGGCGACACACAGAACGCCGAGAGCCTGCACGCCGAGCAGACGGACGCCGCCGCCGTAAAACAGCCCTTTGCCGGTGTCGAACAGTCCGACCATCAAGGTTCCGAAGACGCCGCAGGTGCAGTGGCAGCTGATGGCGCCCGCCGGGTCGTCGATTTTCAGGACTTTTTCATAGA
The DNA here is from genome assembly GCF_035986805.1 of Caproicibacter sp. BJN0012. NCBI lineage: Bacteria > Bacillati > Bacillota > Clostridia > Eubacteriales > Acutalibacteraceae > Caproicibacter > Caproicibacter sp. BJN0012. Next base: position 460,050 of record NZ_CP142518.1, read on the forward strand.
ATTCGATCGAAGCGACCACAAGTACGCCGGCCAGCAGCCCGATCACGAGGGCTCCTTCGATGCTGACATAAACGCAGCCCGCGGTAATTGCGACCAAGCCGCCAATTGCCCCGTTGAGAGACATGCTGACGGACGGCTTTTTATGCCGGATCCAGGTGTAGATCATTGCGGAGCATGCGCCTGCCGCAGCGGCGATATTGGTTGTCATCGCGATTGTTCCGATCGCAGGGATGTTGAGGACGCCCTTGTCGTCGACCGCAAGTGCCGACAGGGTGGAACCGGGGTTGAATCCGAACCAGCCAAACCAAAGGATAAAGACGCCGAGGGCGGAAAGGGCGATGCTGTGGCCGGGGATGCTGTTGGGCTTGCCATCCTTGGAGTACTTCCCGATGCGGGGCCCAAGCATTGCGGCGCCGACCAGAGCGGCCCATCCGCCGATGGAGTGGACGACCGTGGAGCCCGCAAAATCTTCGAAGCCAATCTGAGCCAGCCAGCCGCCGCCCCAGATCCAGTGACCCGCGACCGGGTAGATGACCAGAGAGATTACCGCGCTGTATATGCAGTAAGCGATAAATTTGGTGCGCTCCGCCATGGCGCCGGAGACAATCGTCGCGGCCGTGGCGCAGAAGACGGTTTCCCACAGGATGAAGGCGTCCGTTGGAATGCCGGATGTCATTCCGGCGTGATCGATCGCACCGAAAAAGCCGGAGCTTCCGAACAGTCCGCCGACGCTTTGGCCGAACATCAGGCCATAGCCGATGAAATAAAATACGATGGAACCGATGCAGAAGTCCATCAGGTTTTTCATCATGATATTGGCAATCCCTTTGGAACGGGTCGATCCGCCTTCCAGCATGGCAAAACCGGCCTGCATGAAGAACACCAGAAACGCGGAGATCAGAGTCCATACCGTGTTAATCGAGGACAGAAGCTCTGAAGGAAGCGACGCTGCGCTCACCGCAGTCAAAAGAAAATTCTGAAATCCAGTTTGCATGACAGCCCAACTCATAAATACCCTCCGTTCATAGATGCGGTTTATCGCCCGGATGCAACACTGAAAAGCGGATTTTCGACCATAATCAGAAAGGCGCCGGACCATTTTAAGGTCCGGCGCCTTTGCCGATGCTGCCGAATGAGATCGGCGGATAATATGAATCTGGTCGAATGCAGGACGGCTGCCAACGTCCAGTGCTGTTTTTCACATGGGCTAACCTGATGATTTATTATATCCCATGACTCACGGTTTTGCAAGTTTAAATCTAGATTATGCGTAAATTTTGTAGAGTCAAATAAAAATTACAGAAAGAAGTTCTGACAACTGTACAAATTTTCAGGAATATGATAGTATCTTCCTTTGCTAAATGCAGGATTTTTAAAATAAAATTCATTATCATGGTTTCTTTATTCTCATCGAACCATGAAGGAAAGGTCCCGCCGTCAGATTTTAACCACACCGGCGATGGTCAGATTTGACAATTTCCTGTTGTTTTTAAGATCCAGGTAAAGCGGGGCGGCACTGTCACCGCGTATGACCTTGACCTTTGGGCGCAGACAGCAGTCCTCGTAGTTTTCCACAACAATCGCGGTAAGGCCGTTGCTCAGCAGGACGCAGGTGCCCAGAGGAAACGCGGCGACTTTTCTCGTGAACAGCGATACGAACTCCAGGTCGAAAAGCTTTCCCGCCCCGCCCATCAGGAATTCCATCACTTCCGAAGGCATCATGGCCGCTCTGTAGGGACGGTCCGACGTCATGGCGTCAAACACATCCGCGATTGATATGATGCGGCTGAACTGATGAATTTCCCTGCCGGAGATCCCATCCGGGTAGCCGCTTCCATCCAACCGTTCATGATGCTGCCGAATGCCGACGAGCGAGGAGATGGGCAGGTCGAGGTTCGCGTTTCGGAGGTACTCGTAACCCAGAGCGGGATGCTTTTTAACCGTTGCAAATTCCTCCGGGGTCAGAGGGCCCGGTTTATCGATGATGTTCTTATCGATAAAGACCTTGCCGATATCGTGCAGAAGAGCGCCCAGCCCAAGTTTGTAAAGAGAATTTGGGTCCATGCCGAACGCCACGCCCACGACGATGGAAAGAACGCCGACGTTGACGGAATGATAATAAGTATAATTATCGTATGACTTCAGGTCAATCATATTGACCATGACATTTCTGTTCTTTATGATCTCTTCCACGATGCCGTGAACGATTGCTTTTGCGTTTTCAGCCGTGTTCCGGCTGATCCCCGTCGATGTCAGGCTTTGGACAAAGATATCCCTGACCGCTTTGGCCGCAGAGTTTCTCAGCTCGTCATCAATGACGTTCTTGATTTCGATCTCTTCCGACAGCTTATCGTCAATATAAACACCCTGGAAACCATTCATCGAGATTCGTGCGATGTAGGATTGCTTCAGCGACTGTCCCTCTTGCAGCAAAAGGCTGCCGTCCGTTCCATATAAACCTCTTGCAAGCACCATGCCTTCACGCAGACAAAGTGTGGGGATATATCTCATATATTTGCCCCCGCAAACAATAACTTCGGTTTTCGGTATCATTTCGGCATAAAATACCAAAATACCCTATTATATATATTAGCCTTTTTAAGCCATATTTCAATAGGGACAGAGTAAAACTCTTAAGAAAATTTAAATCAAAGAAGGAACCGCAAAGCGAAGTTCCTGCGAAAGTTTTCCGCCTGACGGCGGTCAGCGGGCTTTGTTCAGTACAGCGTTTTCTCAAAAGCGATCCTTTCGCTGCCGTCGCTCAGATAGATGACCCCGCAGTATTGAAACCGATTTTTCTGAAGCAGCTTCCGCATGGGCAGGTTCCTTTCGTGCGTGTCCACTCTGATGCTGTATATGCCTTTTTCCAGGCAAAGCCGCTCGGCGTATTTTATCATGTCCGATCCGATACCGAACCCTTTTTTTTTGTCGTCGACAGCGATCCGGTGAATCACCGCGTAGGCTTGATCCATGATCCACTGTCCTTCGTAAATTGAGTCGTATGTTTTTTCTCCGTCAAAAGAAATTGCCGCGGTTGCGGCAATTTTCTCATTTTTTAGCAGCACGTAACTGTTCCCGTGCCCGATATCGCTGCGGATACTGCCGGCGTTTGGATAGTTGTTCTGCCACTGGTTTACCCCGAGCGTTCTCAAAGAAGCTTGTGCCTGCCGGATGATACTCATGATCTCTTCTATATCGGACTCTGTGGATTTTCGGAATTCCATTTCACGCTTCATCCTTTTTTAAACGGATGGTCCCCGCGGCGGAACCATTAAAAATTGCAGACCGGTTCTCAGCTCCAGACGCGGAATCAGGTCATCTGATTTCGCGCTGGATATCCAAAATCTCAGCCTCGGTGTTTTCCTCAATAAAATGGATCACATGCTCCATTACGCTGTCCGCCTGTGCGACGGTTCCAACCGCGCAGGCAATTCCCAGGAAAATGGTTTGGCAGGTATCCTGTTCTCCGGTTTCGGAGATGGAAATATTGAATTTGTTCCGCGCTTTTGCAACGATGCTTTTCACGACCATGCGCTTCTGTTTAAGAGAATGGACCCATGGGGCGTAAAGTTTGACGGTCGCCGCTCCGATGATCATCCGCTGTTCTCCTTTGGCCTGTCTTCGGCGGGGACAGAATCAATTCTCTTTCACAATAAACTCCTGAATTTTCTTTAGGATCTCCCTGTCGTCGGAATGAATCCTCAGTTCGACAGGCTTTGTCAAGTTCAGGCTGAAGATGCCCATTACGGATCTCGCATCGAGAATGCGGACTCCATCGACCAGCTCGCAATCCGCGTTTTCTCTGGAAATAATGGAAGAAAACCTTTTCACCTTTTCAATGCTGTCAATCAGTATTTTTACAGTAATCATCAGTGTATACCAAACTTTCTTACTTCATTAAATGGCTGTCATTGACCCGATCGATAATTTTCTGCTTAAAGTTGATCACTTCGTGTTCGTACTCCTGATCCATCAAAGGGGAGTGGATCATAAAGTCGGCGGTTGCTTTGTTGTTTGCGATGGGAATATCATAAACCTGCGCAATTCTCAAAAGAGCTTTCACGTCGGGATCATGCGGCTGTGCCTCCAGCGGATCGGAGAAAAACACCACGAAATTGATGATGCCCTCCACAATTTTAGCGCCGACCTGCTGGTCCCCTCCCAGGGGGCCGCTGTTGTACCCTTTGACCGGAAGCCCCGTCGTCTCTGCGACCAGCCTGGCGGTTGTCCCGGTCCCGCATAAACTGTGATTTTTTAGGGTTTCCCTGTTCTTTGAGCACCAATCGATCAATTCCCGCTTTTTCCCATCATGGGCGATTAAAGCGATGGTCTTCTTTTTACCGATTGTAAAAGTGACGAATTCGTTATCCATTCTTTATCCCTATCCTGTTTTGTTTTTTTATGAATCTGATTTTTTGATTTCTTCAAATAGCTTTTTTATTATACCATATCTTTTGACGCCGTATCATACCTGTTTTGCGCGTTTTCTTCAAGAAATTTTGTCCGTCGTTCCGTTCCGGACAAATCAGCTGCGACGATTCCGATCCTTGGAACAATTTCGCCGGATTTCTCCATCCCAATCCGCGGCTGGCTACCGCAAAACCATATTTGACATAACGAAATTTTTACTGTCACATATTGCTGTTTTGAACCTCCTATAGTATTTCTAATAAGGAGAAAGCTCATATAAACTGATCCGAAGCAAAGCCGGCCGGGACCCCTCGGAGCCGTTCTAAGCAATATATTTGGCCGCTCCGCGTTATTTAATATCAGTTTGATATGCACCTTTGATTTTTGCTGATAATTCTTCTTTTTCGCGCTCCGGGATAAATGCGTGTTCCAGGGCTGTCAGATTCAGCTGCAGAATGGTATTGTAATCAAAAAATCGGTATTTTTGGCCCAGCAGCATGTATTCTTCGGTCAGGTCGGTATTGGATACGGTCCGGTTATCCGTACTGATGGAAATCGGCACGTGTTCTTTCCAAAACAGTTCAAACGGATATGCTCCCCAATCGGTTGAAGCTCCGGTCTGGAAATTGCTTACAGGGCACATTTCCAATATAATATTTGCTTTTGCGCATCGTCTTCTTATAGCCGTATCCTTTTGAAGGGCAATGCCGTGCCCGATTCTGCTGGCCCCCATTTGAACGGATGTTTCCACATTTTCCGCGCTGCCGCATTCTCCGGCGTGTATCGTGGCCTTTAATCCATAATCAAGAGCAAGGCGAACAAGAGAACGGTAATTCTCCGGCGGAAAGCTGCTTTCACTTCCGGCCAAATCGATCCCGGCAACTCCCTCCGATTTCATGTCGTGGGCTGTTTCCACTACCAGACGGTTGTTTTCTTCCGTATCGCCGCGCATAAGGCACAAAAGCGCACGGCTTTTCACCCCGTAAATTTTCTCTCCCTTTTTTAGGCCCTCAAGGACTGACCCGACGGCCTCTTCGCAGCTCAGACCCCTTCGGCAGCAGCTTATGGGAGAAAATCTGACTTCCATGTAAACGACGTTCTCTTCGGCCGCCTGACGAATCAGATCGAACGATGCCAGGGATAAAGCGTATTTTGACTGGAGATACGGCAGAATGCTTTGGAAGCATTTTAAATAGTCGTCCAGACTGCCGCAATCCGGCTGCACCCGGACCATACCGGCAAATTTCCGAATATCCGTGGGAAAGGGATTTCCTTCTTCCGCCGCAATTGACTCCAATGCGGCCAGGCTTACCGAGCCGTCGAGATGACAATGCAGTTCCACTTTGGGAAGATTTTTTACGGTATGATAATCCATTTGCATTTTTTAAACCCGCTCTCTGTAAAACGCCTTGCGCCGGACCCTCATGGCTTGTTCATGATCAGGCTCATAACTTCGTCGATGGATTTTCCGCTTTCCTGAATCTTTTGATAAAGCATTTCAACCTCGGATTTTTTCTTTTGGTCCAGCAGATCTTTCTTTAGGGACTGAAGCGCGCTGATCCTGTCCTGATGGGTTAAAATCTGAGCGTCGATTTTCGCTATCTTTTCATTAAAAGACTCCTGCACGGTTTTCTTTTTACCACGCGGCAATATAAACACCCCTTTCTTTTTCCTTACAGTATATCATATCACATAATAAATTCAATAAGTTAAAAAACCGCCTGAGTCAGGCGGTTTTTTAATATAGCAGAGAAAAAACAGAACGCCGGGAATTCGAAACAACGGATGGCTTTTAAATTCGAATTAGAAAAGTTGGCTGGCAGAGAGCAATTTTTAAGAAGGGGACGGGGTTAGTTGCGGGAGAAAGAATAATTACCCCCTGCAACTAAACTTTGAAAGGACGGCAAAAGAAATGGTCTATTCTGTCAGCGACTACAAAATTGAAATCGGCGAGCCAGTCACAACAGGAGAACCGCAGCTCAGTGCGGTTTCTAATGTGGAAAGCATGGAGATGAAACTCAAGGGCACTACAAAAGCATGGAATCCGATGGAGCTGAAGGGCTGGACCCGAAATATGGTAACCGGCAAGACCCTGTCCTTCACCTTTAAGGGAAAGCGCAGCTACGGCGACGCCGGCAATGATTTTGTAGCGAATAAATTGACCGCAACCGGAAGCGGCTGCGCCGCTGTTTTAAAAATAACATTTCCCAACGGCGATGCGCTTGCCTGCGACGGACTGGTCGACATCACTTCCTCGTTCGGCGGCGCTTCGACCGACATGGATTCGATGGAATGGACGTATACCGTGGACGGCAAGCCGAATTACCAGGCGGCGGAGGTCTGAACCGCAACGGATGCCCGGCCTCTTTGAAAAATCCGATGGATTTCGGATCGGCCTGAACTCCGATTGAAGGAAGGATGAATCAATTGAATATCACGCTTGACGATTACATGAACGAATCCCAGCCCCGCGTCACAATTTTCGGAAAGTCCTACGAGGTGGAAAGCGACTTCAGAAAAGTTCTCGGTATGCAGCGCTTTGCCTCCGGATTGAAAGGCGACATCGATTCGATCCGCAAATTTCTTGCCTTTACATTGGCGGGCGGAGAAACGGCGGCCGACGAGATCCTTTCACATAACATGTCGTTTTCCCTGCTTCAAAAGCTGGAGATTGCCGTTTTGGCTGCGATGACCGGAAAAAAGCCCGAAGAGCTGGAAGGGCAGGTGGGAAAAGCGCAAAAGTCCGCCTTTCGCCCCGGTGAGCACGGCAAAAAGGAACGGGTTTGATCTGGGCCATGATTATGGCCTGATCTATGCGTCCTTCGCCGCGTCTTACGGGATTCGGCTGGGATTGCCTCCAACGCGGATGAGCTGGGAAGAATTCGCCGTCCTTTTGACGAACCTTCCGGCGGAGAGCCAGCTCGCGCGGGCAGTCGCAGTCCGCACCGCCGAAGGTGGCGCGCTCAATGCGCTTTCAGCCGCGCAGAGAAAGCTGCGGGACGATTGGTACGCCTGGATCAACAGCCAAACGCCGGCCGAGGAAAAAGCGGAGGACGGAAAACGGCTGCAGGACTATTTGAAATCAATATTTTGTGAAAGGAGGGATTAGAATTGGACGACAATACGGAAGAAATATCCTTATCGTACCAGCTGGATACGGGCGAGCTCATCAAGGAAGCCTTGGAAGCCGGCAAAGAAGCAGGCGAAGCGCTGAAGGAGGCTGTTTCGGAGTCGCTGTCCGACTTAAAGGACAGGATCCTGGAGAAATTGAATGCCGCTTTGGATGTCGCGCTGCCGGGCCTTTCGGACGGATTCAAACGGGTTTCCGATTCTCTGAAGGATGCCGATTCCAATTTTCAGGACTTTGCCGGCGGACTTTCCGCAAATCTCGGACCTGAGCAGTCTCAGATGGTGCAGGGCTTCGCAGATAAAATACAATCAGCAGTCGATACGGCGACCGGGGCCGCCGGCCTCTTCGGCTCCGCGATGGACCAGATCGGCGGTGCGCGCGATACTCTGTCTAAAGTGAGTCAGGGCATCGGTGAATTCAAATCGGCGGGAAGCGGGCTGGAGGGGGTATCCGCGGCATTGCAGGGCATGTTTTCCCTCGGGCCCCAACAGTTGATTTTCACGGCAATCGCTGCGTTAATTACGCTGGCGGCCGTCATTATTAAAAACTGGGGGCCGATCAGCGCCTTTTTCCAGAGCCTGTGGAATACGCTTCAGGCGGGGGCCAGGGCGCTCGGAACCTGGTTTACAACCGTCTTTCAGAACTATTTTCTGGATGCCTGGAATAAAATCAGGACATCCATCAGCGGGATTCCGGCTTTCCTGGCAAACCTGTGGAACAGACTGATTGTGGGAATCACCAGTCTGTGGACCACGATTTCCGGCATTGTCAAAAAAGCGGTACAGCCGCTGATTCAGGCGATTCTAACGCCATTTAACGGGCTGCAGGCGAATTTTACCGCTCTTTGGAACGGGGTGCGGAAAATTTTCACAGACGCATTCACCGTCCTGAAGAACGTTCTGACGGTTCCGATCCTGGCGATCTGTAATCTGATCAGCGGCAATTTCGGAAAAATCGGTCCGGATCTTCAGAAGATCTGGACCGGCGTCCAGAACGGCATCCGGCAGGTCTGGAGCGGAATTCAGCAGTACTTCACGGGCCTGTTTAAGACGATCGGAAGCATTTTTACAGCCGCATGGAACGGATTGTTTACGACGGTAACCACTGTATTGAATAAAATCAAAACCGGCGTTACGACCGTTTGGAACGGAATCGTCGGGTGGCTCCGCTCGCTTCCGGCGACGCTGATGCAAATCGGCTCCAACATGTTTACCTTCATGAAAAACGGAGTGGAAGGCACGGTCGGGACGGTCGAAACCGCCGTCAGAACGGGGATCGGCAAAGCAATCGACTGGATCAAGAGTCTGCCGGGCGAGGCGCTTCAATGGGGCAGGGACCTCATCAATGGAATCGCCAACGGAATCAAGGACGCCGCAAAAGCAGTGGAGAACGCCGTCAAGGGCGTTGCGCAGAACATCCGTGATTTTCTGCATTTCAGCGTGCCGGAGGAAGGCCCGCTGGTCGACTTCGAGAACTGGATGCCGGACATGATGAAAGGGCTCGCTTCCGGAATCATGGAAAACAAATCGCTGGTCGCCTCAGCTCTGCAGGATCTGACAGGCTCCATGTCTCTGAGCCTGAAAGCGGTCCCGGCAGGGGGGAGTTCAAGCGCGGCGCGCTCGTCCGGTTTTCTTCCGGGCTCCGGCGGCGCCGGACCCGTCATTGACTATCACCCGATATTTCAAAGCCCCAAGGCACTCAGCTGCGGCGAGGTTGCCAGACGGGAGCGCCAGAACGCTCAAAGGCTGTCGCTATTATTTCGGAGGCGCTGAATGGAACTGATCTGTGACAATGAAAAAGGAGAAAAACTCAGACTCGGCAGTACAGGCCCCTTCTGGCTTGTTTCCGTAAGCGGCCTTGGCTCCGATTTCAACGTGTATACGTCTAAAAGCAGCGGCCAGGATGGGGAAAACTACAACGGCTCCGACGCTCAAAAGCGCAACATTGTGCTGACGCTGGAGCTGAGCCTGCAGGGCTACGAAGAGCAGATGGAAAAGCTCTATTGTTTTTTTCAGAAGGACCTGCCCGGCACACTGACTTATGACGGCGGCAAACCCAGGAAGATCCGCTACTATGTCGAAAAGGTGGAGCCGGAGCCGGAGACCTTTATGCCCACGGGCAGTTCCCCGTATGAAACGAGGAATGTCACGGTTTCCCTGATCTGCCCCGACCCTCGCTTTTACGCTCTTGACGACCAGCTCACGCAGCTTGCAGTCTGGCAGGGCAAGATGAAATTCCCGCTCCGTTTGCCGCTGCAGCTCAACGCTTCCGGCCAATCTGTCACGCTTACCCTGGACGACAGCGTGAAGGATTATGACAAGATCGGGATCACCGGTCACACAGTTCAGGACGGAAGCGGTGACCCGTCGCCGGATCATGTGAGGGCGATTCACGGCGCAACCACCCTGACCGTCTCGGACGGCGGAAGCAATTCGCGCATCATTCCCCTGCCCAAGGAGCTTTACAGCCTGCCGGACGGGACGGCGGACAGCTATGACGCGGTGAGCGGAAGCGGAATGCAGAAGGTCGGTGCTGTTGTTCTGAATGGGAGTGAACCTTGGATAAAGGCAGATGTAAGTACCGGTACGATCGGAGTGTTTACGCTAAATGTATCTGATGCGATATTGTCTTCCAGCAAAGACAGCATACTCTGTGATCATTTTACTTCCGTTGATTTAGCTGGAACAAATACAAATCTTGTTATAAATGGAATATCACTGAACAATACGGCTCATCAAATCCGCATCGCCACCGACATAACGTCGAATTTAGCGGCGTTTCAATCCTGGCTCGCCGCAAACCCTGTCACCGCTCTTTATGCCATTGCCGTATCACAGCGGGTCAGCAGGAAGGAATCCGTACCGGTTTACCGCCCGACGGCCGTTTTGTCGCTTGATGCCGGGACGCTTTCCGTGCGTGCCATTGGCAGGTTCACCGTGACGGAGAAGGTCAACACCTTGATCGGCAACGTCCGCAACGACAGCGCCGTCCCGATGGGTCTGACGGTCACGCTTCGAGCTTCCGGAACCGTCGTCAACCCGTCTCTTTACGACATCGGCCGGCAGGAGCTCATGCAGGTCAACATTACGATGCACACGGGCGACGTCGTTATCATCACCACGGCAGACGGCGACAAGCGGGTTAAACTGATTTCCGGCGGCGTGACCACGAACATGAACAATAAAATGCTTTATCCCCCTAAATGGCTGCAGGCGCGCCGGGGAGACAATCTTTTCCGGTACAACGCGGACGAGGGGATCAACAATCTGAGCGTGTCCATCCTGAGCACACAGGCATACTGGGGGGCATGAGCATGGAGCTTTACATTTACAGTCCGGAAATCGAGCTGCAAGGCGTGGTCGACGGCTTTTCCTCCTTCCGCTGGCGACGGAGGTTCTTTGAACCGGGCGAATTCGAACTGCACTGTGCTGCCACGCCGAACAACCGCGCCTTGCTTGCCGGCGAGAATATCATTCATCGGCTGGATCGCTCGGAGGCCGGAATCATCGAGAGCGTCAAGATCGATGCGCCGGACGGCGGCACGGGCGACGAGATCGTCGCGGCGGGCCGGATGGGTTCCTCCATGCTGGACCGGCGGATCATCATGCCGGCGATCAACTATACGGGCGCGGCCGAAAGCGCCATGCGGAAGATCGTGTCCGACAACGCGATCAGCATACGGCCTCTGCCGCACCTGGCACTCGGGGCTGCTGCCGGCTTGACGCCGGCCTGCGCGTTTCAGGTGGAATGGAAAACCGTCCTCACGGTCTGTGAGGCGCTCGGCAAAGCCGCCCCGCTCGGTTTTCGGGTCCGGCTGGATGTCCCGAACAAACTGTGGGTGTTTGAGGCCTACGGCGGAACAGACCACAGCGTCACGCAGGCAGTCAACCCGATCGTGCTGTTTTCCGACGAATTCCAGAACATCAGCGGAGCGGCTTACACGCTGGATCATACCGGCTATTCCAATTATGCGATTGTCGGCGGAGAGGGCGGCGGTGCCGACCGGGTGATCACCGAGGTCGACCGGACCGGCGGAGAGCCGCGCCGGGAGCTTTGGGTGGATGCGAATGACCTGAAAAGCTCCGCGGACACGGAGGATTGTTTCACGGGGGACGGATCTGCGGCGGCCTTTGCGCTCTCGCATACGCCGTCAAACGTCGGTTCCGTGACGGTCGGCAGCACGTCGGCATCTGATTACGCGCTGGATGGAAGCATGATCACCTTTCCAACGGCTCTGGCATCCGGAGCGGCGGTCGCAGTCAGCTACTCATACTGTCTGACGCCGGGCGAGTATGCCGCCCTGCTTACGCAGCGCGGCGTTGAAAAGCTGGCAGGCGCGGTAAAGGCCGAGAGCTTTTCAGCGGACGCGGTGGATACCGGCAACTTTGCGTACCTGACCGACTGGGACCTGGGCGACATCGTGAGCTTTGAAAAGTGGGGCATTCTTTTGAATCAGCGGATCACCGAGGTCGAGGAAGTCTATGAAAACGGCGTCGAGACGATCACGCCGGTATGCGGGACCCCGCTGCCGGAAACTTTGAATTTAGGAGATGACAGATAGATGGCGGAACAAAGCGGATTTTTCCCCGATGTCAACGGAGACCGGGAGTACACATGCGATTTTCTCGCGAAATGGGTCGCGTCGTTTCTCAGCAACGGAACTTATGACGGCGAGCTTGCGGTGAACGCGGACGGAAGCGGAATGTCAGTTACCCTTTCCTGCGGCCGCGCGTGGATCAACGGCTACTATTACCGCGGCGACGGAGATCTGGCTCTTGCAATTGACAACGCGGACGGTGTGCTCAACCGCAAGGATATCGTTGTGCTGAGATGGGACATCAACGCCAGGAATATTACGGCGCAGGTTATTAAAGGTACGCCGGCCGGCACCGCGGCGGCGCCGGCCATTACCCGCAGTGCGGAGCAGTACGATCTGAAGCTCGCGGAGATCAGCATTCCCGCCGGCACGACGGCGATCACGCAAAGCCTGATTACCGACACCCGGCTGGATACGGAGGTCTGCGGCATCGTTCATGCAGTGGTGGACCACATCGATACCTCGACATTTTACAATCAGATCCAGTCTGACCTTGCGGAATTCAAGGCGACGAACGAGGCGGGTTTCACGGCATGGGCTGCGGGGCTGAAAGACATATTGGATGACGAAACCGCCGGAAATCTGCTGAATCTCATTAATGACCATAAGGCGGATCAAACCGTTCACGTAACAACTCTTGCCTGTACGAAAACTGATACGGTCTACGCCCTTACCGGCCTGTCTGCTTCCTCCGGCCTGATTTCCTGCGTATTCAAGGCCGACGCGGATTACGCTGAAAGGGACACGTTTACCGTTAATGGGACGGCGGTCACGGCGCAGCTACAGAACGGAGAAAGTCTGCCCGATGAATTTTTCAAGGCCGGGGCGACAGTGCCGTTTATCTACGACGCGGAGAATGCAAAGCTAAATTTTAAGCAGTCCGGAGGCGCGAAATTAAATCTCTTTGTGCAGCCGGACGAACCAGAGAATAAAAACGGTTTGTGGATTGAAGCGCCTGAAAAGCATACCGTAAACAGGATCACAGATAAAAACAGCTTTACCATTGGTGGTGAAATTCGGACGTATGATAGCTCGCTGAATGTTGGAAGTTTGTTTGCTACAATAAGTGATTCTGATAGGACAGTTATTCTTTCATACAATGGAGATATTTATCAAATACGTGGAAATAAGATGAACGATGTTTTATATTTGAATATTTATCGTTGGAATCATTCTACAAATACGACATCAGATGTTTATTCTCATAGTAGTACAATGTCAGGAAAGGCTAGTACACAGAATATTTCTTCTGTTATCGCCTGTATTTCTGGAACTACTTTGTATGCGGCAGTATCGACATCTTATGGTCCCATAAAAGCAACTATTATTTGCCGTTTTAATTTGATATCACAAACGGGAACAACAACGCTTGAAAGCCTTACACAAGATTTGCTAACTGGATATTCTGGTGAAAGTGAGATTGACCCTTCTGGCCAAATAGGTTATCAAGGAACTAAAGTATATTTTATATTCAAAGAACGCGGATCAACTTATTATACACGTTTATATTCTTTTGATTTTGCAACTAATACATTTACTTCACTAAAAACAATTGTTTCTGGTTCAACAGGAGCCGCAGGATGGAAGCAATTTTCCGAAGGCGCCATAGTCGATGACAAAATCTATTACCAATGCTTTACTGATTCATCCGATACTTCACAAACCACAATCCGAGTTTTTGACACCACAACAAACACTGAAACTACACAATCATTAGGCGGGTCGTTGCATCCGCTTCCTTCAATTTATGGTATAACTGCTTATCAAAACAAACTGTATCTGCAATTTCAAACATATAATACTACACTTCATGAGTACGAAATTGGTGTATGGACGGTGCGCCCAATAGCGAGTTTTGCTATTACGATAGTTGCTATTATTCAGATCGGCACATCATTAGCGGTTCTAGATTCTTCCGGTCACATCCAATATTACGATTTTGTCTCAGAAACTCTTCCTGAAAATTCGCTGGCGGTTTTAGACGGAACGAGCCGTAAAGTACAACTGATATCTACAAGCAAGCAAAACCTTCCGTTGTATTTTCAAGATGCTTGGTGGTATGGAACAAACTTTAACGAGTATCCGACCTACACAGGCGATGGAACCGCATGGACAAAATATAAAAATTAGGAGGTCTTACAATGGCTTATCAATCATGGCGGGTTTGGGACGGCACGTCTGCTCTATCCGGGGTTCCACAGGCCACGCCGGAAGCTCTGACAAAGGCGTACAGCCTCGATAGTACAAAGCAGCTTATCATTTACAAGGACGCGGACGGGAATGAGGGCAATGTCAGGGTATACGCCTCGACGGTGTCCACGGAAACCATTCAGGCGGATTTTGACGCGGAAGTGGCAAGGCAGGAAGCCGCAGAAGAAACGGCAAATCAGCTGAAAATTGAAGATCGTGTGGCTGCTTTGGAAACGGCACAGATCGCGGCATTGGGGGTGTAAATCATGAGTGGATACGCTCTGTTTTTCGATGTGCAATACAAGCTTTATCAGTCCGACAACACGAAAGGTGTTTCGAAAGATCAGCTGAAAACAGCGGTAACGAAAAGCTATATTACTAACGACCAATACAAGACGATTACCGGCGAAGATTACAGCGCGGATCATTCAGACATGAAAACCACGGCAGGCGCATAACAGGGGACCGCTCCAAACGGGGCGGCCCTTTATTATGCGCCTGAGTCCGCGTGAATAAAGACCATAGGCATGGAAAAACGGCGGCTGATGTTTGGAATATTTCTTTTGAAATATCCGGACCTCAGCCGCCGTTCGGTTGCAATTTGTCGAATTAAAATAGTATACTTTACAAACAAGGAAAGAAATGGCACTGGCACGCCGCGGAAGTCCCGGCGCGAGGCGGAATTGCCGTGGATCAAAATCACTTTTGGGGGTTGGCGCATAAAAACGGTAATCCTGACCGGCCGCCTGGGGACGCGCATCAGCGAGGAATCCTATCTGAAGCCGAAGCCGATTCTCTGGCATATCATGAAGCTGTATTCTTTTTACGGCTTCAACGACTTTGTGATCTACCTGGGGTACAGGGGGTACATCATCAAGGAGTATTTCGCGGATTATTACCTGCATATGTCGGATGTGACGTTCGATTTCGCAAACGGCGTGTTCGACGTGGCTGTGGACGTGCGCGAGGGCAGCCCCACGTTCGGACGGTATGCCGCCGCGGAGCTGACACCCGAAAACGGGAGGATGCTGCTGGTGCCTCAGGGCTTCGCGCACGGGTATATGACCCTGTGCGGCGACACGGACGTTCTCTATTTTGTCAGCGAGTTCTATGCGCCGGGCAGCGAAAGGGGCTATCGGTTCGACGATCCGGCGTTTTCCATCGCCTGGCCCGCGCGGGGAGGGCCTGGTGCTCTCCGCGAAGGACGTATCGTGGCCGTACCTGCCGTAGATGCGGGTACGGTCTGAAATAAACCTACGGCAGAGCGCTGTTGGGATTGGCGCAGCCCGGCGACGGCTTATATCATGTACCGCGAGAGTTCGTCCCATGCCGGCGTATCTATTCCCGCTCTCCGCTTCAGGCTGCGGAAATCGTCGTAGAGACGCCGCATCTCCGATTTTGCAGCCATGGCATGGTCGCTTGCTGCCAGCCTTCCAACCGGCGTCGCGGCCATCAGCCTCAGCATCAGGCGGCATTTAAGACGATGATTGGTCACGAAATCCTCGTCCTCCTTCGGTTCAACGGGATATCCGCACGCTTCCACGACGCGGTAGCCCTCCTGCACCGCGTCGATCGTCCGGTCCAGGAAATACCGGTTTCCCGCGATTTTCCGAAGATCGCCGCCGGCAGCGTAGCAGGCGAAGCAGATCGGCAGGACAAAGGCGGCGTGGCATTTGAGCCAGGCGTCCATGTTCTCGCTGATCCGGAGCCGATAGGACGTCTTAGCAAAAGCCTGTTCCAGCGTCGGGCGCCATGAATCATCCCCGCCGAGCGAGCCGGCCGTCATGCTGCTTTCGAGCTTAGGGGCAGCGAAATGGATGCTGACCACCCTTCCGTTTTCGCGTCTGCCGCCTGTGCTCTGAAAAGCAAAGATCACCCGCTTGGGCATCCCGCTGCGTTCCTCGATGGTCCGCCGGGTCTCCTCCGCCGTCGCGTTGTTGCCGACGAGAACGAACAATCCACAGCTTTCATTTTCGCACAGCTGCGGCAGAATGCCGTCCAGTTGCTGACGCTGCATCACCACGAACACGATGTCGTAGTCGTCGCCTTTCCCAAGATGGTCCGTCAGCCCTACCTGATCGACGGTGGTATGAAACTGCAGATAGTGCCGGATCACCAGTCCGTTCTTTCCAAGTTCCTCCAGCCGGCTTCCCCTTGCCAGCAGGGTCACATCGTTGCCGCCGCGGTGCAGGACGTGGGCAAGGTAGCTCCCCAGCACGCCGGCTCCGTACACAAGAATTTTCATTTGCATCCTCTCCGCCTTTCACGTTGGAGTGTCCTTCCGTATGGAGATACGGTCATCCTGATCCTGTTTATCCGACGATTTCCTTTTGCATTATACCGCAAAACGGGTCATATATGCTTCAATGACGTCGCAGGCGTTTTCGCATCCGTCTTCCTGAGCAAGCCGCCGCGCAATCCGCGCCGCGTTTTGCCGCAGCCGCGCGTCTTCGAGAAGCTCCAGCGCCCGCGTGAACCGTTTGGCGGTCAGTCCCTTTCGCGCGAGGGGCCTCGGGCCCGCTCCGGCCCGGTATACGCGGTTGCCCCAGAACTGCTGGTCCCCCCCGAAATAGACAACCAGCGTGGGTCTGCCCGCCCGAAGGCCCGCGGCGGTAGTCCCGGCTCCGCCGTGATGCACCACCGCCTTCACACGCGGAAACAGCCAGCCGTGCGGCACGGCGTCCACGCCGTACACATTCGGCGGAAGCCCCGCCGCGTCAAATTTTCGCCAGCCCGAGGAAAGGACGGCCCGCTGCCCGGTGCTTTTCAGGCTTTCCAGCACGATATCCTGCAACTCCGCGAAGGACCCGCCGACCATGCTCCCGAAGCCGATGTAAATCGGCGGGTCCCCGTTTTCCAGGAAGCGGAGCAGCCCTTTTTCCACTGGCGCGGCCGCCCGTTCCTCTAAAAACCAGAAACCGGTGAGATGCAGATGCTCTCCCCATTCCTTCGGCCTGGGCGCAAGGACTTCGCTGTAGGCGCAAAGCGTCTCGACGGGCCTGCCGGACAGCGTGCGGTAGGAACGGCCCGCCCATTTGGAGAGCCCCAGCCCGGCCCGCCAGCCGTTCAGTTCCTGATTGGTAAAGATGGAAAAACCAACGCCTGATAAGTCATAGGTCAGTCTGTTATACCATCTTCCGAGCGGCAGCGCGGGCATACCGGGCATGGGATTGTCGCCCGTCCGGTCCGCGGGCCAGAAATTCACCCGCATGCAGGGAATTTTCAGGCTTTCGGCGGCGTGATAGGCAAGGCTCCCCAAAAAAGTGTAGAGGATGAGGTCTGCGCCTCTGCACGCGTCGTAGACATCGTCGAGAATTTCCCGCTTATTCCGATTCAGCAGCGCGGTGAGGCCATTCATGTAGGCTATGCCCGATACGCCGTCGCCGATCAGCAGCTTCATCATCCGATCTTCATCCCCGCGGATAGGGAAAAAAGAAAAGCCGAGTTTTTCCACGTCCTCCCGAAACCGCGGAAAAGCCGCGACCCCGAGATGGTGTCCCCGCCTGCAAAGCGCTTGCCCCAACGCAAGGAATGGCTGTATATCTCCCCGCGATCCGATGGTTATCATCGCAATGTCCATCTGTTCCCACCCTCCTGTCAAAAACGTCAGAGCGTGTGGCTGCCGCAATATAATCGCCAGCCCGGCCTCCCGGCACGTGTTCAAGATTTTCAAAAAACCGCCCGCCCGGACGCGGGCGCGGCACCCCTGTCTACGCCCCATGCGAAAACAGCCGCCGGACTGGCAGAACACCAATCCAGCGGTTGTTTTCATATCGTTTTATACCCGTTCTGTTTCGTGACCGGCCCGCTTACGGCTTTACGCGGGATCCGCAGCGCCCGTGTGGCGTTTAAAATCGCGATTACCGCAACTCCCACGTCGCCGAAAACGGCCGCCCACATGGTCGCGATCCCAAGCGCGCCGAGCACCAGGATCACGGCCTTGACCCCGAGCGCGAAAATGATGTTCTCCCAGACGATGCGGTGTGTTTTCCGCGCGATTTGAATCGCCTCAGGCAATTTTGAGGGTTCGTCGGTCATCAGGACGACGTCCGCCGCCTCAATGGCGGCGTCGGAACCCATTCCTCCCATGGCGATGCCGATGTCCGCCATGGCGAGGACGGGAGCGTCGTTGATGCCGTCGCCGACGAAAGCAAGCTTTTTGCCGGACGCTTTTCCCCGTTTGATTTCTTCGAGCTTTTCTACCTTCTGCTGGGGCAGAAGATCCGCATATGCCTCGTCCAGCCCGACCTCTTCAGCGACCTGTTCTCCGACCGATTTGCTGTCGCCCGTCAGCATAACCAGGCGCTTTACGCCGGCAGCCCGGAGCTGCTCCGCCGCGCGGCGGCTGTCTTCCTTGATTTCGTCCGCAATCAGGATATACCCGGCATAAACGCCGTCGATCGCAATGTGGGCCACTGTTCCGGGTTCGCGGGGCTCGCTGCACGAAATCCCCTCGGCATCCATCAGCTTTCTGTTTCCCGCCAGAACCGTTTTGCCGTCAATCGTTACGCGAATGCCCTGGCCGGGAATCTCCGCAGCTTCCGCGATTCTCTTCCGGTCGATTTCCCTGCCGTAAGCCTGCCGGATGGAAAGCGCGATGGGATGGTTGGAATCCGCTTCGGCGTGAGCCGCCACATCAAGCAGGGTCTCCCGGCTGACGGCGCCGGCGCTCTCTATCTTGGAGACCTGAAAAACGCCCTTCGTCAGAGTGCCGGTCTTATCGAATACAAACGTGTCGACGTTGTATAGAGCCTCGAGATAATTGCTGCCCTTGATCAGGATGCCGTTTTTGGAAGCGCCGCCGATCCCGCCGAAAAAGCTCAGAGGGATCGAAATCACCAGCGCGCAGGGGCAGGAGACTACGAGGAAAACCAGAGCGCGGCCGATCCAGCCGGTAAAAGGACCGTGCAGGACAAGGGGAGGAATGATCGCCAGCGCAAGAGCCGCAAAGACTACCGCGGGGGTGTAGACCCTTGCGAACTTCGTAATGAAGTTTTCCGTCACGGCTTTTTTGCTGCTCGCGTTCTGTACCAGGTCGAGGATCTTTGCAATCGTGGAATCGGAATATTCCCTGGACACCTCGATGGTCAGAGCCCCGCTTTGATTAATGGAGCCGGACAGCACCGTGCTGCCGGGTTCCACGTCCCTCGGCAGGGATTCCCCAGTGAGCGCGGAGGTATCCAATGAGGAACATCCGTCGGCAACCGTGCCGTCGATCGGCACCTTTTCTCCCGGCCTGACAAGTATGCGATCACCGACGCCCACTTCCTCCGGAGCTACCCTGCGTACCTGCCCGCCGTCGATCAGATTGGCGTAATCGGGACGGATGTCCATCAGGGAGGCAATGGACTTTCTGGACCGGCTGACCGCGAGACGCTGGAACAATTCCCCGACCTGATAGAACAGCATGACGGCGACGCCCTCGGCGAATTCCCCGATCGCGAAAGCTCCGATCGTCGCCACGCTCATGAGAAAATTCTCGTCGAAAATCTGGCCCTTGGAAATATTCCTTACCGAGCGCAGCAACACCTCTCCGCCCACAAGAAGGTAGCTTGTAAGAAAAAGAGAAAAGTTCAGCCAAAACGGTTCTTTCACCAGAATGGCGATCCCGTAAAAGACTGCCCCCGCAACCAGCAGGGCGCGATAGACCCGTTCTTTTTTTCCGTCGGAAGCAATCTCGTCGGGCTTCGCTTCACTGTAGGCGATCTCCGCGTCGGGTTCCACGCGCCTTGCGATTTCCGCAGCCTGCCGGATGATGCCCGGCAGTTCTCTCCGATCGTCCGCTTCAATGGTGAGCCGCCCCGTTACGAAATCCATGGAAGCGGCATGGACTCCGTCCATCCGCCTTACTCCGTCCTCAATTTTCTGCGCACAGTCCGCGCAGCACAGTCCGCTCAGAAAGATTACCTTTTGCCCGGGGACCCGCGGCGCTTTTTCACGGACGACAGTGTCCGAGTCATGTCTTTTGATGATCGAGCCCGCCTGTTCCAGCACGCCTTCCACGAATTCCTCCTGTGCGATCTCGATGGACAAAGTCTCGTTTACGAAATCGACCGACGCGGCGCTCACGCCCGGAAGTTTACCGATGTCGCGTTCAATTTTGGAGGCGCAATTGGCACAGCACAGCCCTTGCAGGATAAATTCTTTTTTGATTGCCGCATCCATTTCATCACGCTTCCTTTCAGATTCAGGCGACGCCATTTTTTATCACAACATCCGGATCGTTCGTCTCCACGATCTTTTTGATCTCCTCGAACAGGCTGTCGGCTGTGGCATCCGGTTTAAAATCAATTGAAAGAATTGTGGTCTCGGGATCGACGGCCGCCTTTTGCACTCCGCCAAGCTGATTGATGCCTTTTTCGATTTTTGCCGCGCATTTCTCGCAGCAAAGGCCTTCCAGAAGATACTGTTTTGACATAAACACACGCATCCTTTCCCGTTTCGATCTACTTTTCGGTTACGTGGGATAATCCTTCCCGGAAAATGTGCATGACATGGTCGTCGTCGAGCGAATAATAGACGACCTTGCCGTCGCGGCGGTATTTGACAAGCCTCGCCTGCTTCAAAACCCTGAGCTGATGCGAAATGGCGGACTTGGTCATACCCAGAAGCGCCGATATGTCGCATACGCACATTTCAGCCGACGACAGGGCGCACAACACTCTTACGCGGGTGGAATCCCCGAATATCTTAAACAGATCCGCCAGATCATAGAGGTTTTCCTCGTCCGGCATTTCCGCGCGTACCCGGTTTACCACGTCCTCATGGATGATGGTGCAGTCGCAGCGGTCATCTTCCGCCCTATACTCGCTCATGGTTACCCTCCTGATAAAGGATTGATGGAACAGTTGATTTACTGTTCAACTATATTATATGACGCATACCGAAAATGTCAACAAAAACAGGCATAAAAATTATAAAATTAGAATTGCGGAGGATCCTTAGGAGTTCCCGAACCATAAGGTAAGTGCCGGAGCAAATGCTGACCCTTGACCGCTCGGATTTTTAAAAGGGAGAGATCCATTGGATCACGGCATCTTCCGCTTTTTTCAGAAGGGGCCCCTGAGAGATCGAAAGCCATTTTTATCCGGAGGGAATGAAATGGCGCCGCCGATCGCAGCCCAGATTTTAAGCTGGGGACTGCCGGGCGTGATCGGCGGTCTCGGATTTGTAAAATTTGCGACGGGTATCATCACGGGATTATATCAGGCCATATTGCTTCATTTTTCTCCATAAGGTTGAACGGCTGATATGGAGTTCGGACGCGACCTTGTTTCTGTTTCCCCTGTTTTTCTCTAAAAGCTGGGAGATGATGCACGCTTCCGCATTCTGGTAATGGGTCGGCTGAACAGGAGGGCAGTGGTAAACAACAGTCGGGAATGTTTGTTTCAGCTGGCTTTTTACATAGTCTTCGCCGATAATTTTGTAGGTTGAATATAAAACAAGCCTTTCGCAGAAAGCTGAAAGCTGAGGAAGATTCCCCGGCCAGGGAAAATCCTGCAGCACTTTTTCCGCTCCATGAGAAAGCGTGTTGAGCCTGGAATACTGGGAGGCAAACTGATGGATATAGAGAGACGCATAAACAAGAATATCTTCTTTGCGCAGCCTTAAAGCGGGGATATGAAGGGCAAAGCTGCACAGCAGATAGTAAAGGTCAGGGCTGAAGCGGCCGGCCTCCGTTTCGACCTGCAAATCGTTTTGGGAAGTCATAATAATCCTCAGGTCGTATGTGAAACTCTTTTTTAATCCTTCGTGCAAAATATTTTTCGTCCTTATGAAATGATAGAGAAACTCCTGATTTTCCAGGGACATGCGTTCAATGTTCTGGAGAAGCAGGGTCCCTTTGTCGGCCTGGACGAAAGGGCTGGAAGAAATATCGTTATGGTTGGAGCCCTGCAGAAAACCGAGAAGCAATTGCCTTTGGCTTTCATCCTTGTAACAACTGCAATCAATGCTGACGAATGGCCCCTGCTTGCGTTCGCTTTCCAGGTGGATGCATTCCGCGAGGGCCTCTTTTTCTGTGCCGATTTCTCCATACAGAAGCAGTGGGGACTCGGACGCCGCCAAAAGGCGGCATCTGTGAATCAGTTCCTTCATGGCTTTCGAGACGGCGGGAAGGTCGGAAAAGGTGGTTTTAGCCACCAGCCTGCTCTGATGCATGTCTCTTGCAACCAAGGAGCCGGTATTGACGACGGTTTTAACTGCCTGTATGGAAAGGATAGCGCCTTTTACCATATAGTCCACAACAATCGGAATTAAATTGCAGATTTGATCGGAATCGTTTATTTTTAAGAATACAGAGTGGAGAGAACGTCCATCGGATAAGACCTGTTTTAGCAGTTCCGAATTGATATTGGGAATTACGTTGCATACAAATTCCTTTAAAATTTGGTTGCGGGGAAGGTGAATGGTATTTTCCGCGATTCGGTTTAAATTTGTAATATAGCCGTCTGCATCCATTTTGATAATTCCATTAACGGAGTAGTCCAATAAAGTGGACAACTCCGCCTGGTCCCTTTTTTTCATTTCCAAAGCGGAAGAAACCTGTTCAGCGACACGCAGCGCCTCCAAAATGGAATCTTTGGATCCGGAAATATTGATGCTTGGCATATTTACGGACTCAGCGTAATGGCATACCGCCTGTCCGCCGATGACAATATCAAATCGATTGGTTTTGACGTAGTCGACAAATCTTGGTACTTCCTGCGGGTCGGTAATATAGAACGGCTGGATCGTGGCGTGGAACAATTCGGCCAGGGTATCCACATTGGGAAAAAGGCTTCTCGAACCGATAATCGCAATACGGACGCTGAGTTTTTGAATCATATTTTGTGCTTTTTTGATCAGAGATGCCATTTCCTGGCCGGTCATTCGTATGGAAACGACGGGGATATCTGTGGCGCTCTGCACATATTGGGCTTCCATGCCGCGGGCTATAATCAAATCGTATTGTCCCGGAAGCAGGGAACGGACTTTTCGTATGATCTCTTCCTTGCCGCTGTTCGTACAGATTTCCATATGAAACGTATTCGATTCTTTCGCGATCGTTTCGGCAATATCCGTAATATCCTGATTGGGTGAAAATAAGAGATAGCGGTTCAAAACAATAACCTCCCGTCTTGGGAATGGTATGGGAATACCGTCCGCATTCCGGATTTTATCTGACCAAGATCCATTATAAACATTAAAACGTCGGCAGTCAATAAAACAAATAAAACAGTATTTCAAGACAAATGTATTGATAAACAGCGATAACAGGATTATTTATAAAAAAGAAATGGAATGTTGTCGTTTCTGAACATTGTATCTAAGCCGTTGAATTGTTAAAATCATATTAATCAAGGCGCCTGAGATCAGAAAGCAGTACCGAAGGAGGTACTATGAAAAAAGGAACTCACATTAAAGTACAGCACATTGTCTGGTCCGATGCTTCGGATGACGAATTGTTGTTTTTGAAACAGCTGGGCCTGAAATACGTCTATGCATATTTTAAGGACGAACACTGCAATTATAATGATATGATGCGCTTTCAGGAACGGCTGAGCAGCTATGGACTTTCTATCACAGATGCAGGCAATCTGTCAATTTATAAATGTCCTTCTATTCATCTTGGCCTGCCAGACCGTGACGAATGTATCGACCGTTATATCGAGTTCACCCGCAATCTGGGCAAGCTTGGGATTCGAGTCGGCTACATGAGCTGGGATCCTGACAAAATTTTTACAAGCCGGTATGCCGTCGGAAAGTATTCCAGAGGATGTGTAACCAGAATCGTTGATGAAAAGGATATCCCGAAGACTGTAAACCTGTTTGGAAGAGTCTACACAGAAGAAGATATCTGGGACAACTGCGCCTATTTTCTGAAGCGTGTCCTGCCGGAACTGGAGAAAGCGGACGTTCGTCTGGCTTTTCACCCAAATGATCCGCCGATCCCGTCCATAAACGGAGTACATAACCTTTTGTGGAGGTCGCAGGAATACCGCAGATTGTTTGAACTTGCGGAAAACAGCCCTTATATCGGCATGAAACTGTGTACCGGCTGCTGGCTGGAAACCGGAGCTCAATTCGGAAATCTTCTGCAGGATCTGAGGGAATTTGTAAGTCAGGGAAAAGTGTTTGTCGTCCATTTCAGAAACGTCAGCGGAACACTGCCGTACTTTGAAGAGACGATGATCGAAGACGGATATACCGATCTGCGCCCGGTTATGGAAGAACTGGTGAAGCTGGATTATACAGGAACCGTTTCCATCGATCATCCCCTCAGTTTTGTCCCATCCTGCGGAGGAGAAAAATCCGGAGTTGCTTATATGCTGGGGTATTTGAAATCCATGCTCTCCAGCGCCCAGAAAGAAGTCAACGGGCCAATGGAGAAGAATAAAGCAAATCAGTAAATTTGCCCTACAAAAATATTCAAAGATTTTGGAGGAGGAAACAGCAATGAATAAAAAGATCCTTTCTTTTGTAGCAGCGGCGGCTGTTGCAATAGGTGCTATGACAGGCTGCTCGGGAAACGGAGCCGCGTCCACCGGAACTTCGTCCGCGGCCAAAGCGGGCTCGGCGTGGCCGGCCAAACCGGTGTCGATCTATGTACCGGCAAAAGCCGGTGCCGGCACGGACATGCACGCGAGAATCTTGGCACAGTACATTCAGAAAAAGACCGGAAAATCGGTAACGATCGTCAATCAGCCGGACGGCAGCGGCACGGTCGCATTTGAAAGCGTGAGGAACGCAAAACCGGACGGAAACACTTTGCTGTTTTATCACAGCAACCTTGTGGCCGCCTATTGGACGGGAACCTACGACCATACCTATGAAGATTTTACCAACGTCTGCATTACCACGGATAACGGAAGCCAAGCTTTCGTTGCGGCTCCTGACGCGCCGTATAAGGATTTGAAAGAGCTGGTCGAGTATGCCCAAAAGAATCCCGGCGGGGTTAAAACCGGCGTGCAGCTGGGCGGCGGCAGCCATATCACCATGGCGACCTTTGAAAACGAGGCGGGAATTTCCCTCAAGCTGGTGGAGGCCGGATCCAATGCGGACAAGCTGACTGCGATGGCAGGCAAGCAGCTCGATTTCACCGTTCAGGATCTGCTGACCGCAATACAGTACGAAAAAGCCGGGAAAATGAAGATCCTTGCGGTCGGAACCAAAGACGAGAATTATCCTCAATATAAAACCTGCGAGGAAGAAGGATATCCAGAAATCGGCCAGCGGACCTATTATATGCTCCATGGGCCGAAAGGGATGGATCAGTCCGTCGTCGACGCAATCAACGATTATGTGAAATCTTTTGCGGAAGACCCTGAAAGCCAAAAAGCAACGGAGAAAATAGGCGGCACGCTTCATTACGGAAATCAGGAAGAGACCAAGGCATGGCTGAAATCCGAATCGGAACGGTATGACAAAGCCACCGCCGCGATCGGCACAAACACGAGACATAAATAAGGGATTGGTTAAGTTATGACGAAAAATAAGGTCACCGGTCTTTCCTGTGCTGCAGCTGGAATCATTCTGACGATATTGTCCATGCAGTTCAGCAGTAAAATACAGCTGAATGAACCGGGCCCCAGTCTGTTCCCCTTAATCGGCAGCGTCGGCTTGATCGTATGCGGAGCCGGCATCTTTTTGGAGAAACAGAAGGACAGCCAGCCTTTCTTAAACAGGGAAGGCTGGATCCGGGTCGGTTCCCTGTTCGGCGTGATGCTCCTCTATGTGGTTTTAATCAAGCTGTTGGGCTTTATGGTTCCTATGCCCTTGTTCCTGTTTGTAATGATTATGATTCTGGCTAAAAGAGAAAAACGGCCAAAGGCCTATATGGCCGCCGTTGTTTCCGTTCTGGTCAGCGCGGCAATCTACTATGTATTTACCCAATTGCTCAAGGTTGAACTGCCGGCCGGCAGTTTGTTTCAATAGGAGGTTCTGGCGATGGAATATATCTTATCTTCGTTCGTGTTTTTGATGCAGCCGGTAAACCTTTTGACAATCCTGCTGGCCGCGGTCGCGGGAATGATTCTGGGGGCAATCCCCGGTTTATCCGGGGGCCTGGGCATTACCCTGATGCTTCCCGTCACTTTTGCCATGGAACCGAAGCTGGCGATTGCGATGCTGACCAGCATTTGGATCGGAGGAGTTACAGGCAGCTTTATCGCCGCGGTCCTGGTCGGGATTCCCGGTTCTGGCTCTTCCATTCCGACCTGCTTTGACGGGTACCCGATGACGAAAAACGGGCAGGCGGTCAAAGCATTGGGAATCGGCATTATCGCGTCGTTCATGGGAACCTTTTTTTCGACGCTGATCGCGGTCTGGCTGACTCAGATGATTGCAAACCTCGCCCTGAAAATGGGCCCGTGGGAATATTTTTCCCTCTGCTTCTTCGCGATCATGCTCGTGGTATCTCTTTCAAAGGGCAATATGTTCCGCGGTCTGGCTTCCGCTTTTATCGGAATACTTTTGGCGTGCGTGGGCACTTCCCCGCTGGACGGAAGCTTCCGTTTTACCTTTGGTTCCAGCAATCTGATCGGCGGGCTCAGCCTGGTCGGCGTCATGATGGGGCTGTTTGCGGTGGAGCAAGTGGTTGTGGCGCACGGCAAAGGGCAAAAGGACATGCCGGAGGTGGACCTGAAGCACATCAGGGGGCTTGGGGTGTCCTTGCAGGAAATGAAAGAGCATGTCAAAACCATTGTCCGCGGTTTCCTGATCGGGCTTTGGATCGGGTTCCTGCCGGGTATGGGATCCTCGCTTGCGGCTATGGTATCCTACGGAGCGGCCAAGAGCGCCTCCAAAACGCCGGAGAAATTCGGCACCGGCTACTCTGACGGCGTGTGGGCTTCCGAGGTTGCGAATAACGCGGGAATCGGCGGAGCGATCATTCCTCTGATTGCCCTGGGCATTCCGGGGGACGGGACCGCCGCCCTGCTGCTGGCGGCTCTGATGATCCAGGGGCTGTCGCCCGGGCCGCTGCTTTTGACGTCCAATCCGGACATCGCCTATATCATCTTTGCGGCAACTCTGCTGGCCGCCGTCCTGTGTCTGTTTGTCCAGTTCGGCACGATCCGGTTGTTTCCAAGGCTGCTGAAGCTGCCGTACCATTACCTGTTTTCCGTCATTCTGACGATGTGCTTCATCGGAGCGTATACGGAT
The DNA here is from genome assembly GCF_035986805.1 of Caproicibacter sp. BJN0012. Classification (NCBI taxonomy): domain Bacteria; kingdom Bacillati; phylum Bacillota; class Clostridia; order Eubacteriales; family Acutalibacteraceae; genus Caproicibacter; species Caproicibacter sp. BJN0012. Next base: position 487,520 of record NZ_CP142518.1, read on the forward strand.
TCAAACAACGTCTTCAATATTTACATTATGGTCGCACTGGCGCTGTTAGGAATTTTGGCCGAATGGGGCGGCCTTCCAAGCGCGCCCATGCTGCTTGGGTTTATTTTGGAGCCCATGGTGGAGCAGAATTTCAGAAAGGCGGTCACTTACTCGGACCACGGCGGTTACGCTGAATTTTTTACCCGCCCGGCAAGCTGTTTGATCCTGGTTCTTACCTTTGTAAGCCTTTTGTGGCCGGTTGTCAAGGCGTATTTTCAGAAAAAGCGGCTTTCCAAGGAAGCCAAAGCCTAAAGGGCTTTAAATATTGAAAAACCCGGAAGGCGGTATGGTTACCATCACCGCCTTCCTCGCCGTATTGCGATGAAGCTCCGAAAGGGGAAATTCTTTGAAAAAGTACTATTTGGCCGTTGACATCGGCGCTTCCAGCGGCAGGCATGTGCTTGCATGCCTGGACCACGGAAAATTCCGGCTGGAGGAAATCTACCGGTTTCCCAACAGCCTTAAAAATCAGGACGGGGCCTTTTGCTGGGATCTGGGACTTTTGTATCGGGAAATTTTAAACGGGTTGAAAAGGTGCCGGGAGACCGGGAAAATTCCTTCCTCCATGGGGATCGACACATGGGCGGTGGACTTTGTGCTGCTGGACCGCGGCGGAAATATTCTCGGACAAAGCGTGAGCTACCGGGACGACAGAACGAAAGGCATGGATCAGATCGTCGACCGAAAAATATCCCCGGAAGAGCTGTATGAGAGGACCGGAATACAAAAGCAGCTTTTCAACACCATTTATCAGTTGATGTCGATCCGGGAAAAGCATCCCGAGCAAATGGAAAGCGCGAAAAATTTCCTGATGATTCCGGATTACTTCAATTTTCTGCTCACCGGCGTGAAGCTGGCGGAATATACCAACGCTACCACGACCCAACTGGTCAATGTTGCGACAAAAACGTGGGACAGCGATCTGATTCGTTTGCTTGGGTACAAGCCGTCTCTGTTCCCGCCGGTTTCTCTGCCGGGAACAACAGTCGGCCTTCTTTCACGGCAAGTGCGGGAAGAAGTAGGCTTCGACCTGAAGGTGGTTCAGGTCGCATCGCATGATACTGCTTCCGCAATTGTGGCGGTGCCGGCAAAGGAGAAAAGCTTTCTTTATCTCAGCTCCGGCACGTGGTCGCTCGTCGGGATTGAAAATCGGGAACCCTTATGTACCGGCGAAAGCAGGGAAGCGAATCTGACGAATGAAGGAGGCTACGCGGATCGCTTTTTGTTGCTGAAAAATGTGATGGGCCTTTGGATGATTCAATCGATCAGACGCGAATGGGACGGCCAAATTTCCTTTTCCCGGATCTGTGAGGAGGCGGAAAAGGAAAAAGATTTTCCCTCAAGGATTGATGTCAACGACGGACGTTTTTTTGCTCCGGAAAGCATGATCTCCCAAATTCGCGAATGCTGCAGGGAAACAGGGCAGCGGGTTCCGCAAACGATAGGGGAAATAGCGTCGGTCATCTATAACAGCCTTGCCGAAAACTATGAGGAAGCGGTCTCCGCGCTTGAAAGGGCTGCCGGAGAAAAATATCATTCCATTTATATTGTGGGCGGCGGTTCTCAGGACCATTACTTGAACCAGCTTACGTCAGACGGATCCGGTCTGGCCGTTTATGCCGGTCCGACGGAAGCCACCGCGATCGGCAATATTATTGTGCAGATGATAAAAGAGAGAGAGCTCTCCGGTCTGGAACAGGCGAGGGAGATCGTATCCCGTTCCTTTCCCGTTCAGCCGTTCAGGCCGCGATCAAAGATCAGAGAAGGGAAACTGTGACAGATGGAAGAGAGATATCAGTCCGCGAAAAGAAGCTATGCGGAAATAGGTGTTGATACCGACGCCGCGATGGAAACGCTGAAAAAAATACAGATCAGTCTGCATTGCTGGCAGGGAGACGATGTTCAGGGGTTCGACCAAAAGCGCCCGCTTTCCGGAGGCATTCAGGCAACCGGAAATTATCCCGGAAAAGCGGAGACCCCTCTAGAGCTGATGCAGGATATGGATAAGGCGCTTAGCCTGATTCCAGGCCGGCATAAAATCAATCTGCACGCAAGCTATGCAATTTTTGAAGAAGGGGAATTTGCCGACCGGGATCAGCTTCAACCAAGACATTTCAGAAAATGGGTGGAATATGCGAAGAAACGGAACCTGGGCCTGGACTTCAATCCGACCTTTTTTTCTCACCCGATGGCGGATTCCGGAATGACCCTTTCGAATCCGGACGAAGCGGTCAGGAATTTCTGGATCCGCCATGGCCAGGCGTGCATCCGAATTTCCCAGTACTTTGCCGAAGAGCTCGGCCAGCCCTGTGTAATGAATATCTGGATTCCGGACGGCCTCAAAAACATACCGGCGGATCGAACGTCGCCGAGAGCGAGATTTAAGGATTCTCTGGACCAGATTCTTTCCATCAAGTATGATCGTTCCAAAGTGCCGGTCTGCCTGGAGTCGAAAGTCTTTGGAATCGGGCTGGAATCTTATACCGTCGGTTCCAGCGAGTTTGCCATCAACTACGCGGCCCGCAACAGCATCGTTTGCCTCATGGACAACGGGCATTATCATCCGACGGAAAGCGTATCGGATAAGATTTCATCCATGCTGCTGTTTCATGACAAAATTGCACTTCATATCACAAGGCCGGTTCGCTGGGACAGTGACCATGTGGTGCTGTTCGACGATGAAACCAGGGAAATTGCAGAAGAGATTGTCCGAAACGATGCGGTCGGGCGCGTGTTTCTGTCACTGGATTTCTTCGATGCCAGCATCAACCGGATCGCGGCGTGGGCTGTGGGAATGAGAAGCCTGCAGAAAGCGCTGCTTTACGCTCTGCTGAGCCCGAATCAATTGTTCGCCGAGCTGCAGAAAGCCGGACAGTTTACCAAACTGATGATGTGTCAGGAAAGGCTGAAAACCCTCCCGATGGGAGATGTCTGGAATTTTTTCTGCAGGAACAGCGGCGTCTGCACAGAGGACGCACTCCCTGCGGAAATAGAACGATATGAAAAAGAAGTGCTGTTGAAAAGGGGGATGCATCATGAAAGTATTGGACGCTGATTTTGCCAAGGGCTTTATCCATTTATGTGAATCCGGATTTAAACGGGGATGGCATGAGAGAAACGGCGGCAACTTATCGTACCGGATAAAGCCGGACGAGGTGGAACGAATTAGTGAAGAGCTGAATGAAAAAGGTCCCTTTTTGCCGATCGGAACGAAAGTGCAGGAACTGGCCGGAGAATATTTTATGGTGACAGGTTCAGGAAAGTATTTCGGTAATGTTCCGCTGGAACCTGAAAACAATATTGCAATCATTCAGATCGATCAAAGCGGGGAAAACTGTCAAATCAAATGGGGCCTTTGCAACGGGGGCGTGCCGACCAGCGAGCTGCCTTCCCACTTGATGAATCATAACGTGAAAAAGCGCGTGACGGATGGTTCCTACCGTGTTATTTACCATTGCCATGCGACGAATATTATCGCTTTGACCTTTGTGCTTCCGCTGAAAGATGAGATATTCACAAGAGAACTTTGGGAGGCTGCAACAGAATGTCCGGTAGTTTTTCCATCCGGGGTCGGCGTCGTAAAATGGATGATTCCGGGCGGAAGGGAAATTGCTTTGGAAACTTCAAAGCGAATGGAAGAATATGATGTTGTCATTTGGGCGCATCATGGACTCTTTTGCTCCGGAGAAGATTTCGACCAGGCCTTCGGGCTTGCCGACACGGTGGAAAAGGCCGCAGAGATCCTGGTGAAAACTCTCTCCATGGTTTCTCAAAAAAGGCAGACGATCCAGCCGGAGGGTTTTAGGCAGCTGGCAAGAGCGTTTCAAGTTGACCTTCCCGAAAAATTTTTATACGAGAAATAGGAGCGGTCAGATGAAGAAAATTCAAGCATTCACGATGAAACTTTATCCCGGCATGACGGAGGAATATAAAAAGCGGCATCAAGAGATCTGGCCCGATATGGTACGGATGATTCATGAATACGGAGGGAGCAACTACAGCATTTTTTTCGATGAAGCCACAGATACGCTCTTTGCCTGCATTGAATTGACTGACGAGGCAAAGTGGAAAGAATCGTCTCAAACGGCGATCTGTAAAAAATGGTGGGAATTTATGGCCGATCTTATGGAAACAAACCCGGATAACAGCCCCGTTTCCTCTCCGCTGAATTTGATGTTTCATTTGGCCTGAATGCATAACCGGCAGGATGTAAATTTTATTACGGAATCGGACGGTCTGGAGTGAGGAAGATTCCAATACCCGAATCTGATCCGCCTGGGGAGCCTGTTACAGGGATCAAAGGCATTTCGTTATCCATGAAAGCAAGGTAGCCAAACAGAATATTGATTTGCGGCACAGGAAAAAGGAAATTTCCTGTGCCGCTTTTTGTGTCCTATGAAAATATCCCGGCTATAACGAGATATTACAGTTTGAAGACAAAGTATCAAGGAAGAGGGCACTGCCTTTTCAGCGGACCTGCTCCCTGAGAATCTTAACGTTTATTGCACTTTATGATAAAAATAGCAACGCGTGGTCCGCCTTTGAAGAAATCTACAAAAAGACGCTGTTTAACAATTCCAGCATCTTTTGTCCCGGAGGGGACAGTTCCTTTTTGCTGATGCACGCTGCTACAATATTATAAGAATATTTCTTTTCCCAGGATGCGATGGCGATTCCGGGCTCCGCTTCAAACAGGCTTTTGGAAATCACTGCCGCACAGGACTCCTGCCGCACAAGGTCCAAAGCAGTTTCCGGCTCATCGATATAAAAAATAACAGGACGTTCCACGGAGTTTATTGTTAACGCGTTTATGCAAAAATCATGCATGATTGTTTCTGGAGTTGGCAAAAGCAGCGGCAGGTCTTTCAACTCTTTATTGGCCGGGAGGATCAGCACCAGCTCTTCGTTTTTTAAAATTTTGTAATCAATCTCCGGGGATGAAGAAACTCGTGCAGGGAAAACCGCGATGTCAAGTTTATGATTCAAGATCAGTTTTTCAGCTGCCTCTGTCGTATGGGTTTGAACGTTCAAAACAACATCGGGAAAGAGCTTGTGAAACTCAGGCACTGCCTCCTCGTAAAATTTATATTTGATGCTGTCACATAAGCCGCATAAGCTGATATGAACGGGCGCATATGGCATATGATTCGAATTTTGCAGAAGATCCATGGCGTCACTTTTTAACTTCATGATAATATGAGCGCCGTTTATATATAGCTTGCCCGCATCTGTAAGCTCCATTTCTCCATGCCGGTATTCAAAAAGCGGAGGAAGGCCATCAATTTTCAATTTTGCCAGCTGCTGGCTGAGCGCCGACTGGGTCAGATACAATTTGTCCGCTGCGCGCGTGAGGCTTTTTTCTTCGGCGATTGCAAGAACATATTCAATTTGTCTGGAATCAAACAAATTCATCCCTCCCCGACTTTTCCCACTTTTCAATATATGACTGGATTTCATCACTTAAACGGAGAGTCGCAGGTGCCAGAGTTTCAATTTCCAGATGTGCCACTAAGTAAATAAAATACTGTATTGATTCTGTTATTTCAAAATCATTTCGAAGATAAATGCCATTTACGAAACTGCAGGGAGGATCGTTGGAAAAGTATGACATCCCTTCGTTGGCAAGACAGACATTCCGAGGCAGAAGAGTGACGCCGTTTATCGTTCGTGCCATATTGCGGGCCAGAATGCTGTTGCTTGTCTGATAGATGGTGATCGGCACAAAGCCGGCTTGAGACGACAGTTTGTGGATCAGATAAGAACTGAAAGTGTTGGGATTAAATCCTATAAAAGGGACATCCCTGAAGCGTGAAAGGGAAACGCGCATGCATGCATCCTGCCCGTCACGGACTCCGCCCTCAGCCAACGGGTGATTGGAAGAAATCGCGATCAGGCGTTCTTCTTCAATAATCGGCAGGAATCTCAGATTCTGGTCAATGGACTCCGTGCTGTCGCTTACTCCCAGGCAGATATCGATTTCACCATTCCGCAGCATTTTCAGCAGATCCATAAAATACCCTTCCTGATAGTCGATTGATACATTGGGATACCGGTGGTAAAATCCTGGATATGCCCGGCTGAATAAAATAGAGCCGGCGTGAGGCGTTGAGCCAAAAGTAAAATGTTCGGACCGCGCAGAATTTTGCGTCAGAATCATTTGATAGGTACGGTGTTTGACCTGGACGATCTGCCTCGCGTAACTCACATAGATTTGCCCTGCCGGTGTCAGAACCAAATTTCTGCCGCGATAAAACAGGGCTTTCCCAATCTGCCGCTCTATATTTGCGAGGCATTTGCTTAGGGCGGGCTGGGAAATATTTAGAATCTGCGAAGCTCTCTTCATGGACTGACAGTCTGCAATCGCCGTAATACATTCCAGTTGCCGGATGTTCACATGAATCACTTCCCCATAACCTATAACTTATGCTAATATAGTATATAACAATTTGTACATTGCGAAATATACTTTATTACATTATACTAAATAATAGTCCATAATTAATGAAAATAAATTTTACTAATTGGTTTAAATATACCAATTATTCAAGCGGCTGGTACGACAGGGTCAAACTTGAAGCATGATTATTTCTAATAATACAGGCAAAATTGCTGTAAGAAACAGGGAACAGTTATGTCAAAAAGCGGAGTTTTTCCGCTGGTAAATAAATCTCTAAAAGGGGAATGAGTTTTATGAAAAAAACAATCGCACTGGTTTTGACGGCAGCGATCCTTACCGCTTCCGTATTTTCCGGCTGCAGCGGAAGCGGCTCTTCCGCAAATTCCGGGACCAAAAGCGTCGGTTCTACCGGTACTGCGGCAGTCGACTGGCCGAAAAAATCTGTTTCTCTGACGGTCCCTGCATCCGCGGGCGGCGGCACAGACGTCCAGGTGCGGCTCCTCGCCACCGCCTGGAACAAAAGCATTTCAAATCCGAGCGTCGTTACCAACTACGACAGCATCGCCGTTGGAATACAGACTGTTTCCGATGCGAAAAATGACGGCTATACACTTCTGACGACACATTCCGGCTTTTTCTGCAATTACATCACCGGCACGCTGGACGTGAACCCGCTCACGGATCTGACTACGATTGCCTGCATGAATGATATGGGTACCCAATGCCTGATTGCGAGCACAAAAGCGCCGTATAATACCTTTACTGAAATGGTCGAGTATTCGAAGAGCCATCAGGTGACTGCGGCTGTTTCCACCAATGGTGCTTCGCAGTTCATGATGGATCTGGTTCAGCAGGAAACAGGTGCAAAATTCAACTATAAGGAATCCGGCACGGAAACCGAAAAGCTCACAAACCTTGCGGGCGGTTTTATCGATGTCGGCGTCTGCACGCTGGATCACGCGATTTCCTATGAAAAGGCAGGGAAAGTCAAGGTCCTGGGCAGCTTCTGTGCGGATGGAAAACACGTGGACGAATCCTTGGGAAACAGTTTTAAGTCTTTTCAGGATATGGGCTATAAGAATATTTTCTGGGGAACTTACATGCTGGTGATGGGACCTAAGGATATGGATCCGAATCTCGTCGAGGCGATCAACGCTTCTCTCAAGGGCGTTGTCAATGACAGCGATTATAAAACCGGTATTGAAAAACAGGGTGGCACCGTTCAGTGGATGAGTGTCAAAGACAGTCAGGCAGAAGTTAAAAAAGAATTTGAAACCATTGTAAAGCTGGCAAAAGCGAGCAATTGTTACGTACAGGGTTAATTTAAAAAATCAGAGGTAAATAGAATGACACTGAAGAAAGATCAAATTGCCGGGACCATTTTTATTTTATTTGCCGTTGTCCTTTTTCTGAACACCGGCAGCATCCGGGTGGTCGCAAACATGGATGAGCCGGGCGCTCGCGCCTTCCCGTACTTTGTGGAAGGGCTGCTGGTTGTGTGCTCTCTGGGTATCATGTTCGGCAAGACCAGGAAGGAGAAAGAATCGGAAAAAAACAGGGAGCCGTTTTTGGACAGGGTCGGCTGGATCCGCCTTGGAATGGCCATAGGGGTGATGCTCCTTTACGCTGTGGCGCTTCAGATCATCGGATTTATCGTTGCGACTCCTCTTCTGACCATCGGCTTCATTTATACCCTGCGCAGCGGCCGGAAGGTCTCCCTTGCCACATCGATTCTGATTGCCGTGCTTACCACAGTGGTAGTTTACTTTGGATTCACCAAGGGGTTCAATATCCCGCTGCCAGAAGGAATACTGTTCAGCCTTTAGATTTCGCCGTTAACAGTATCCTGAGGAATTACTTTAACAAAGAAACTTTTATGATACGAGGAGGTATCATGGATTGTCAATCATTATTTCTTCTTTGTTGATCTGCCTGCAGCCCGCCAACTTTGCGATGATTGTAGTTTGTGCCGTTGCGGGCATTATCTTCGGGGCCATTCCGGGCCTGTCCGGCGGGCTTGGCATCACATTGCTGCTGCCGCTGACATTTGCGCTCAACACCAATATTTCATTCTGTATGCTGCTGGGCATGTACGTCGGAGGTGTTTCAGGCTCTTTTGTGGCTGCCGTGATGCTGGGCATCCCGGGTTCTAACTCTTCCATCGCGACCTGCTTCGACGGTTATCCCATGAGTCAGAAGGGTGAAACCGCCAAGGCGCTTGCGATCGGCATTATAGGATCGTTCATAGGAACTTTCTTTTCGGTCCTGATTGCCATCGGATTAAGTCCCGTGATTGCAGATCTCGCGCTGAAATTGGGAGCGTGGGAATATTTCAGCCTTTGCTTTTGCGCGATCACTCTTGTGGCGGCTTTGTCCAAGGGAAACCTGTTCAAGGGATTGATCGGCGCTACCGTCGGCCTGATTCTCGGGATTGTCGGCACCGATCCGGTAACAGGGCAAATCCGCTGGACCTTCGGCATGACCGGTTTGTCCGGCGGCGTGGATATCATCGCAGTCATGCTGGGCGTATACGCCCTGCAGCAGATTGCGGTCGACTTTGCAAAGGGAAGCCAGAGCCTGCCCGACGTGGGCAAAATGAATTTAAAAGGCCTTGGTCTAACGAAGGACGACCTGAGGCCCGGTGTCATGATCAAGTCCTTCCTCATCGGCCTTTGGATCGGTTTCCTTCCCGGAATGGGTTCCGGCCTTTCCAATATGGTCGCCTACAGCCAGGCAAAAACCAGCAGCAAATATCCTGAAAAATTCGGGACGGGGATTCCGGATGGCATCTGGGCTTCGGAAGTTGCAAACAATGCCTCGATCGGCGGCGCGCTGATTCCGATGATAGCGCTCGGAATTCCGGGCGACGGTGCCACGGCGCTTCTGCTGAGCGCGCTGATCCTTCACGGCCTGCAGCCAGGCCCGCTGATGATGCAGTCTTCGCCGGGAGTCACTTATATGATTTTTATGGCGTGTCTGGTCGCGGCAATTATTGTACTGCTGTTGGAGCTTGTGTTTAAACGGTGGTTCCCGCTGCTGCTGAAGGTTCCCTATCATTACCTGTACAGCGTCATTATCGTCATGTGCTATGTAGGCGCGTTCACCCAGACCAATACCATGTTCAATGTTTATATGATGGTGGCCTGCGCCATTCTCGGAATCGGCCTCATGATTGCCGAGATTCCGATGAGCCCGCTGATTCTCGCCTTTATTCTCGGTCCAAACGTGGAAAACTACTTCCGCAAGGGAATGAGCTACGGCGGAAACAGCATTGCGCCGTTTTTCACCAGGCCGGTTTCCTTAATCTTCTTATTGATCGCGTTCCTTGTAATGCTGAGTCCCTACATCAAGGATTTCAGATCCAGAAGAAAACAGGCGGCATGACAAGCGCTTTTCCTGAAAACCCTACATAATTATATTTCAATTTCATTATCTGGGTCCCATAAGACGGCTCTGCCGGACCACCGGAGTCCGACAGAGCTTTTATCGTTAAAACATTTTTCTGATGGAGGGCTATCGATTATGTTATCACCATTATCAGTTACATTATCACCGGAAGAATATATGCGAGGCTGCTGTGACCGGCCATGGGAATGGGCGATTCGCCCTTTCCGGGTGACGCCGCACGTTTACTACGTGAGCGGGAACACCTGGGTCGGCTGTTACCTGTTTGACACCGGAGACGGCTTGATCCTGCTGGATACCGCCATGCAGCCCAGCCTATACATGCTGTTGAGTTCCATTGATGCCTTAGGCTATCATCCCAAGGACATTAAGACCATCCTGCTCAGCCATGCGCATTATGACCATTGCGGCGGGGCCAAAGGAATGCAGGAACTGACCGGTGCTAAAACATATCTCGGGGAGCGCGACCTTGAATTTATGGAGCATCCGGAACTGATCTACCCTGACAGATATCCGTATAACCGCTTCAACGTTGACGAACTGTACCGCGACGATAAGCCCATTCAGCAGGGAAGGTTCACCATTCATACATTGTCCACGCCCGGACACACCCCGGGATGCACCAGCTTCTTTTTTGAAGATACAGACGAAAGGACCAACAGGACCTATCGCTGTGCCATGCACGGCGGCGTTGGGCTGAATACGCTGGCCGACGACTATTTTATCACCACAGGCCAACCGGTCACGCTGCGCAGGGAATATCGGGAAAGCATGATCAAATGCAGCAGATATCAGGTGGATATTGCGATCGGTTCCCACCCCAATCAAACGAATATGCTGGAGCATTTAAAGAAGAACAGCGGCTGCGAATATCCGCAGTACGACCAGGACGCATGGATGAAAATGATCCGTTTCCGCCTTTCCCAGCTCACTGGCATTGAGTCTGAGTCAAAGCTTGAATTCTAAGAAGGCTGCCGGTAGTCCCAACATAAAAATGCGTATATGCCATTTTATTTTCAGGAGGAAATCATGAATAAATTCAATACTCCAATTGTAACAAAGATGCAGGTGATTCCAGTCGCAGGATATGACAGCATGCTGATGACGCTGAGCGGCGCTCACGCATCCTGCTTTACACGGAATCTCGTGCTTTTACAGGACAATACCGGTCATACCGGAATTGGTGAGATTCATGGCGGAGACTATACCTGCAGCGCGCTTCGCGGTGTCGCGGAGCTGGTGGAAGGGCAGCCGGTTGTAAAATACCGGTCCGTTCTGGACAAAATTCATAAAGCAGCTTCCCGGTCCGGGGAGGATGACGGAGAAGGAATCCAAAGCCTTGATATCAGCAAACTGAAATTTGTCGTTAAAGCGGAATGGGCCATCGAGTGTGCCCTGCTCGATCTGCTGGGACAGTATCTGGGAGTTCCCATGTGTGAGCTTCTTGGAAACGGCAGGCAAAGAGATCAGGTTGAAACCCTGGGTTATTTATTTTATGTCGAAGATAAGGATAAAGCACCCCGGATGAACTATCTGGATGAAAGCCAGAGTAAAGACCCTTGGTTTCGTCTGCGCCGAAAGAAGATGATGACTCCGGAGAGGATCGCTCTGCAGGCGGACACGCTGCACGGCAAATACGGTTTTCAGAATTTTAAGCTGAAAGGCGGCGTGCTTCCCGGCGATCAGGAAATGGAAGCGGTGCGCGCGGTAAAAAAAGAGTTTCCGCAGGGCCGCGTAAACATCGATCCGAATGGGGCCTGGAGTCTGAAGGAGGCTGTGGAATACTGCCGGGATATGCATGGGATACTGACTTACGTGGAAGATCCCTGCGGCCCCGAGCAGGGATTCAGCGGGCGTGAAATTCTGAGCGAGTTCAAAAATGCAACCCATTTCCCGGTTGCGACTAATATGATCGCTACGGATTGGAGGCAATTTTATCATGCGGCGACACTGAAAAGTGTCGACATCGTATTGGCGGATCCTCATTTTTGGGGATTCGGCGGAAGCGTGCGCATGGCGCAGATTCTTCAGGAATGGGGCCTCACCTGGGGAATCCACTCCAACAATCATTTTGACATCACTTTGGCTGCCTACGCGCACGTGGCGGCGGCCGTACCCGGTAAGCCCGCTCCGATCGACACGCACTGGATCTGGCAGGACGGTCAAAACTTACTTAAAGATACGCCCAAGATTCGGAACGGGTTCCTTGAAGTCCCTGAAGGGCCGGGCCTTGGGGTAACGTTGGATACTGAGCGGGTTGAACAGGCGAACAAGCTTTACAATACTCTTTCAAGCCACGACCGGGATGATTCCGTAGCAATGCAGTATTTGATCCCGGGCTGGAAATTCGATTCCAAAAAGCCTGCGCTGGTCCGTCCGTAAGCGACACGGACAAAACCGAAAAGAACCAGGGGTTCTCTTCGGCCAATCAGATAACGGTATGAAGATTTTGGGCAAAGCCGATTAGTGCAGCCGCCAGCGTATAATTGATCGCGACCTCCGGCAGGGATAACGGCCATCGCCGGTTACATGAACGCCGGTCGGGCTGCCACTGGAATATCCGCCAGCGGGATGTTTGAACTCCAGCCTTGAATCGGGCCGCAATGCCTGTCCGGCTTTTAAGAGAGTCTTATGTCATGCATAACCTGTAAGTAAATCGCGTTTTTTCTGTCTGCTTACAGGTCGTTCCTTCTTTCAGCGCGTGGTTTTGATTCCTAACCGCCCGTATCGCCTGTGGCGATACGGGCGGTTTCATCTGCTGTTCGAAACGGGGCAGAAATCCTTGCTTAGACTGAAAACTGATACCCCAGTCCGCGTACGGTTTTCAAAAATACGGGCTTGTCGGGATTATCCTCGATCTTCATGCGCAGATGCCGGATATGTACCATGATGGTGTTGTCGTCCACGACCCGGTTCCCCCAGACATGATTATAGATCTGCTCTTTTGTAAGGATGCGGTTGAGGTTGCTCAGAAAATATTTCATCATCATGTTTTCCCGGCCCGAGAGCACGATTTCCGTCCCGTTTTTCATCAGGCGCATCTCGTCGCACAGGTATTGGAACGGACCGGCTTCGAGAACACCCTGCAGCCGTCTGCCGTCGATGCGGGACCGCCGGAGGCAGGCCTTGACCTTTGCGGTCAGGACGGGGGGGCTGAACGGTTTGGTGATATAGTCGTCCGCGCCGATTTCCAGCCCGAAGACCTTGTCGCAGTCTTCCTTTTTGCCGCTCAGTATGATCACCGGCGTCGTAATGCCGTGCGAACGTATTTCGCGCAGGGCCGAAAATCCGTCCATGCCGTCCATCATCACGTCGAGGAGAATCAGGTCGAATGTCTGCTTCCGCAGCATCGTCAGGGTATCCGAACCATTTGCGGCCTGAAAGGAGATCATTCCTTCGCTTTCCAATATTCTGGAGATTAATCTGCGGACGGCCTCTTCATCGTCGGCGATTAAAATTTTGAAATATTCCAATGCATACCACTCCTAATTTACATGATAGCATAAAAACCCCAACCTTAATATCTTTTAAGATAAATATTGGAAAAGTTTAAGATTCACAATTTATAATGACACTGTTGAAATGAGTTATTGAAAATAGATAAATCATGCTGCCGCTTTACCCGCTGAATTCGCTTTTAGGAGTATAGTTAGAAAAAATAAAGGCGGTGTGAAGGGAATGATCAAAAAAATCGGCGACACGGTGATCGCCGGCGTCGCTGCGGTTCTGATCCTTGTTTTGGCCTATGCGCTGTATACCGTTTACAACACCTACGTTACGACGGTGATCGAACAGCAGCAGCAACAGCTGCTGAACATTTCACGGTCCGTCTCCACGAGCATGGATCTGTCTATTTCGGAGCAGCTGACGGATATCACGATCCTGACGGGGACGCCCGGGTTTTCGGATTCCATGCGCAAATATTACCAGACCGGAGATATGAACGGACTGCAGGAGTATTTGTTGTCGTACATGTCGGGGCAGCGGCACGAACTTTCCGACGTTTACCTGATCGACAGGAACTGCAAAGTCATTTTCAAACACGGCCAGTATCCGTTTCATACGAAGATCGATGAAGCGAAACTCAATTTTCGGCGGCTTGCAGACCGCGGACTCACCGGAATCGGCTCGGTTTTTGAAATCGAGCCCCACCACTTCGGAATGACTCTGATCAACAGCATTTACATCGGCGATAGCTATATGGGAGCCGTCATCGGCATTGTCGATCTTCGGAATATCTATGAACAGTACGTCGCGCCGGTCGACAGGCAGGGGAAGGGCTACCTGATGGTTGAGGACCAGGCCGGCAACATCATCATGCATCCGCAGTCACAGATGATCGGGGTAAATTACTGGCAGGAAAGAAAGGCGCTTTCCGGTTCCCCGGCGTACCGCGCTTTTCTCGGGCTGCTGGACCAGGAACAGGCATGTGAGGAGGGGACTGCATTATACCGGACCGGCCCCCGGGAGCGGAGCACCTCGGGAGATCAGGACGAAATCGCGGCTTTTTCCCACATGAACGTCGGGGATACCTCCTGGTGCGTCCTCGCCGTCATGCCGCGGCGGGACGCCATGGAGCCGGTCGAGCAGAACCTGAGCCGGTTCGGTTTTCTCGCGATGGCGGTCTTTCTGCTATTTGCGCTGTGCACCACTGCCATTTACCGTCTGCAGAAAAAGCATCAGAAGCTGGAAATGAAAGCCCAGTACCTCAAAGACCTCAACACCACGCTGGAGGAGCTGAGCGAAAGCAGGGAGCAGATCCGGCATTACCAAAAACTGCAGTCGGTCGGCGCCCTCGCGGGGGGAGTCGCCCATGAGTTCAACAATCTTCTGACTCCGATCCTCGGGTATTCCGAACTGCTGCTGAGAAGGCTCAGAGAAAAAGACGAGTCTTACGGGGATGTCGAACAGATCCACGAAGCGGGCCTGCGCGCGAAAGAAATCGTGGAACAGCTGCTGCCGTTCTACCGAAGAGAGAACGATACGACCGCTTATGCGCCGGTCAGCCTGGACGCGGTGCTTACGGACGCGGTCAAAATGGTGCGCGTCATTCTGCCCGGCACCGTCGTTCTTCAGGAACGGCTGCAGAAAACGGGAGCCATGGTTTTCGGGAACGCGACGCAACTGAATCAGGTCCTGCTGAACCTTTGCTCCAACGCCAGCCAGGCGATGGAACCGGACGGCGGAACGCTGACCGTTGCGAATGAAATCATTCCGGCAGACTGCGTTTCCTCCGCCGACGGGAACCTTCGCGGAAGCGACTGCTACGCCCGAGTCACCATTGCGGATACCGGCTGCGGTATGAGCGAAGAAGTTTTAAAACGGATTTTCGAACCGTTCTTTACCACAAAGGAAATCGGAAAAGGGACGGGGCTGGGCCTTTCGGTGGTTCACAACATCATTTCGGGTCACGGCGGTTCGATTCGGGTGAAAACCGCCGTAGGAGCCGGCAGTATGTTCATCCTTCTCCTGCCGGTTATGGACCGGCCGGCGGGCGGCTTTGATGAGGAACCCCCGTCTTTGCCGCCGGTCGGGGACAAAGGACACGGGACCCGCTCGATTCTGGCGCTGTGCGGCGAAAGGAAGGCCACCGGTCTGCTTAAAAAGGGATTTGAAAGGAACGGATGGAAGGTCGATGCCCGGACGGATCCGCAGGAGGCGATGCGCCTGCTGAAGGAGACCACGGACAGTTATGATGCGCTGATCGTGGACGACAGCCTGTCCGGGTACAGGGGGACGGCTTTCGCGGAACAGGCCAGACTGCTGCAGTTCGCCGGTCCGATCGTCCTGACGGCCGGGATGCCGGACAGGGAGGTGTTTCTGATGAAAAAAAGAAAAATCCTGGATGACGTCGTCTTGAAGCCGTTCGATTTTTCCGATCTGTATGAGCGGATCCTTCGGCTTCTGGAATAGAAAACATCCGGCGGAAAGGGGATTTTCCCCTTCAGATAAAACAACATAGGAGGAATATTGATGAAAAGTGCAAAAAAGCAATGGCCCGTTTATCTCTGCACGGCTTTGCTGCTCCTGTCGGCGACGGCCTGCAGCTCGGCGGCAGCGCCCGCCGGCTCCGGCTCGACGGCGCCGGCTGCCTCCGGAAGCGGCTCTTCCGAAGCGTCCGTTCAAACCACGGATTACCCCAAAAAAGCGATGGAATTTGTCGCTCCGTCCGGAGCCGGCAGCGGATGGGACCTGACCATTCGGACGGTGGCGAAGTGCCTTCAGGACACGAAGCTGGTATCGGTTCCGATGCCTGTCACCAACGTGACCGGCGGTGGCGGCGGGGTCGCGCTCTCCTTCCTGGAGCAAAACAAAGAATCCGATAAAATCCTGGCGGTCTATTCGCCTCCGCTTTGTCTGATCCATCTGAACGGTTCCACCCCGCTGAACTACAAGGACAACACGACTCCGATCGCAAGGCTGATCACCGACTACGGCTGCTTCGCGGTCGCCAAGAATTCCAAATATAACTCCATCACCGAAGTCATGGACGCCCTGAAGAAGGACCCGAAATCGGTCAAGATCGGCGGTACTTCCTCGGCCGGTTCCATGGACCACGTCCAGTTCCTGAAGGTCGCCAAGGCGGCCGGCATTCAGGATCTCGACAAAATCGACTATATCAGCTTCCAGGACGGCCAGGCGACGGCGGAACTGATGGGCGGCCATGTCGATCTTGTGACAAGCGGAATCAGCGACACGGTCGGCCTTGTTGAAAGCGGCTCCGTCAAAGTGCTCGCCATCACGGCCGACAAGCGCGTCGGGACAGGGGTCATCGCGCAGATGCCCACCTGCGTTGAGCAGGGGATCAATGTTACATTTTATAACTGGCGCGGACTTTTCGGACCCAAAAATATGCCGGACTCGGCGTGCCGGTACTGGGAGGACACACTGAAGAAGATGAGCGAAACCCAGGAATGGAAAGAAAGCTGCGCGAAATACGGCTGGGATCTGGCGTATGCGAATTCCGAGGACTTCATGAAGTTCCTTGATCAGGAAAACGAAGGATATGCGTCCCTGCTCGATTCGATCGGCATGCTGAAAAACAAGTAAACGGGACCGCGGTCCTGAAAACCGCGTCCCCGGAGCCGGTGCGCCGGCTCAGTATCGAATGGGCCTGCACCGGCGGCGCCGGGGACACAGAGGAGGATCCTATGTTTATCAATATCAATATTCTGGCGGGGCTGGCAAGCATGCTGTTCGGCCTTGTTTACATGGTCCTGACGCTTCAGATACCGCACGCGACAATCGGGAACGCGTTTGCGCCGGCCATTTTCCCGATGATGGTCGGAGCCGCATTGTTCGTAAGCGGGATCGTCCTGATGACATCCGAGCTGAAAAAGGAACGGAGCGGGGGACAAACCGCGGAAAAAATCGAACTGAAATTCCACGGTTTTCGCACAATGAGGTTTGAGAACCGCATGATCCTGATCACCGTGCTTGCCGCTTTGCTCTATGCGCTGGTTTTCAATACTTTGGGATACGTCCTTTCGACGATCATTTTTCTGGGTATCCTGCTGTTCACCCTTAACGGCCGGAAAAAGTGGAAAACGAATCTGTTGGTCACACTGGTATTCAGCGTGGCGGTTTATGTCATCTTCACGCAGTTCCTTTATATTCCGCTGCCTGCCATGCCATTCGTCGATCTGTAAGGAGGAGTCTCTTTGAGTCAGATTTTTGCAAACCTTTGGTATGGGTTCGGCGTTTCCATGCAGCCGGCGAACCTTCTGCTTGTCACACTCGGCGGCGTTCTCGGCACCGTCATCGGCATGCTGCCCGGCCTGGGCCCGGCGACGGGCGTTGCGGTGCTGCTGCCCATGACCTATGCGATGAACCCCACCGGGGCGATGATCACCATGTGCGGGGTCTATTACGGAGCCATGTACGGCGGGTCGCGCGCGTCCATCCTGATCAACACGCCGGGGGACGGCGCGGCGATCGCCTCCACCTTTGACGGGTATCCGATGGCCATGCAGGGCCGCGCCGAGGCCGCGCTGGCCATCTCCGCCATCGCATCTTTCATCGGCGGCATGATCTCGAATCTTTTTATCACGTTTGCGGCGACGCCGATCGCGATGCTCGCGCTGAAATTCGGCCCGTCGGAATATTTTCTGCTGATGCTCGCCGCCCTGGCGATGACGGCCTCGATGAACAAGGGGAATGTCCTCAAGGGCTTTATCGGGATGTTCTTCGGCCTGGCGATTTCGACGGTGGGCCTGGACGCGCAGTCGGGAGTGGAACGCTTTACCTTCGGCAATCTGTCCCTTCAGTCCGGAATCGATTTCCTGGTCGTTATCATCGCGATGTACGCGCTGGGCGAGGTTTATAAAAGCTATAAGGATATCAGCGAAGGCAAAAAGAAGATGCAGACCAAATTCAAGCGGATCTGGATCACCCGAGAGGACTGGCAACATTCCTGGAAGGCGATTTTCAGGAGCTGCCCGCTCGGCTTCGTCATCGGGGCTCTTCCGGGGGCCGGCGGAACCATGGCTTCGCTGGTTTCCTACAATCTGGAAAAATCTCTTTCCAAACATCCGGAGGAGTTCGGGAAGGGAGCGATCGAAGGGCTTGCCGCGCCGGAGTCGGCCAATAACTCCGCCTCCGTGGGCGCCCTGATCCCCATGCTCACCCTGGGGGTCCCGGGTTCCGGCACCACTGCGGTCATGATGGGGGCGCTGCTGATGCTCGGGCTGCAGCCCGGCCCCTTGCTGTTCGAGCAGCATCCCGACGTGGCGTGGGGGCTGATCGCCAGCATGTTTATCGGCAACCTGATCCTTGCGCTTGTCAACATCCCGCTCGCCGGAGGGCTGGTCCGCGTGCTGTCCATTCCCCCGAAGGTCCTTTATCCCATCGTCATGGGCCTGGCCTTTATCGGGTGCTATGCGATTTCCAACCGGCTTTCCGATTTTTATCTGCTGATTATCTTCAGCCTTGTCGGCTACTTCTTCATGAAAGTGAATATCCCGACGGCTCCGATGATTCTTGCCGTGATCGTCGGCAACACCATGGAAGTTTCGTTCCGTCAGGCGCTTGTCGTATCCAACGGCTCGTACGGGATCTTCCTGTCATCGGCGGTGGATAAGATCCTTGCCGTCATCGTTGTGGTCAGCATTGTTTATCCGCTTGCAAAGACAATGGTGAACGGCATGCGGCGGAAAGAGACAGCTCATGCTTAAGCGGCATTTGGAGGTTTCACTATGAGATTAAAGCAAACGGCGGTATCCGGAACGATGGAGTCGAGCGACGTGATGGTGACGCTTGCGCCGAACGGAGGCGGAGGAATCGAGATCGAACTGAACAGCCCGGTGGAAAAGCAGTTCGGCCGGGAGATGCGGGATGTGATCCGCGAAACTTTGAAGGGGCTCGGAGTGAAGGACGCGAAAGTGAAAGCGGTGGACAAAGGCGCGCTGGACTGTGTGATCCGGGCGAGAGTGAAGACGGCCGCCTACCGGGCGAGCGGAGAGAGCGAATACATATGGGAAGGTGCGCGGAAATGAAACAGCTGAGGCGGACGATGCTTTATGTGCCGGGGAACAATCCCGGCATGATCCGGGACGCGGGCATTTACGACGCGGACTGCATCATGTTTGATCTGGAGGATTCCGTGTCCGTCGCGGAAAAGGACTCGGCGCGCTTTCTGGTCTACGAGATGCTTCGGACCATCAAGTATCCGGGCAGGGAGCTGATCGTGCGGGTCAACGCGCTGGACACCCAAACGGGGATCGACGATCTGGAGGCCATGGTGCGCACCCGGAAGGCGGCGATCCGGCTGCCGAAGACCGAGTGCGCCCGGGATGTGGTGTTCTGCGACCAGCAGATCGGACGCATCGAGAAGGAAAACGGCCTTCCCGCCGGCTCCACCCGGATGATGGCGGCGGTCGAAAGCGCGAAGGGGGTCCTGAACGCGAGGGAGATCGCCCTGGCCAGCCCCCGGCTGATCGGGATCGCCATCGGGGCGGAGGATTACGTGACCGACCTGAAGACGAACCGCTCGCCGGAGGGGATCGAGCTGCTGTTCGGCCGCAGCATGGTGCTGCTCGCGGCGCGGGCGGCGGGGATCGACGCCATCGACACGGTCTATTCCGACGTGAACAACGAAGAGGGATTCCGGAAAGAAGTCGCCCTGGTCAGGCAGCTCGGCTTCGACGGCAAGAGCATCATCAACCCGCGCCAGATCAAGCCGGTCCATGAAATCTACACCCCGTCCGGGAAAGAGATCGAAAAATCCCTCGCGATTATGGACGCGATCGAGGAGGCCAACAGAAAGGGCTCCGGCGTCATCGCGCTGAACGGGAAGATGATCGACAAGCCGATTGTGGCCCGCGCGCGGCGTGTGCTGGATCTGGCGCAGGCCTCGGGTCTGCTCAAGGGGGAGGGAAATGACATTGAAGACTGATTTGGAACAGATCCCGCACGCGGATGAGCTGAACCTGACGGACGGCCTCTTTGCGCCGGACAGAGTCAAAAGGGACACCGATACGCATCTTGAAAGGGAAAAAAACCACAGCAAGGTGGTCGGCAGCCTGGAAGAGGCCGTCCGGCTGTCCGGGCTGAAAAACGGGATGACGATCTCCTTTCACCACCATTTCCGCAACGGCGACTATATTGTCAACATGGTCCTGGACAAACTGGCCGAGATGGGCTTCCGCGACATGGTGCTGGCGGCGTCTTCCCTGACCGACTGCCACGCGCCGCTGATCCGGCACGTCAAAAGCGGGGTGATCCGCCGCATCGAGACCTCCGGCCTGCGGGGAGAGCTGGGCGAGGCGGTGTCGAAAGGCTTGATGGACGTCCCGGTGGTGTTCCGGTCGCACGGCGGCCGGGCCTATGCGGTCGAGACCGGGAAGCTGCCGATCGACGTCGCGTTCCTGGGGGCTCCTTCCTGCGATCCGTACGGCAACGCGAACGGGTACTCGCGCGAAAACGACAACGGGATCATGTGCGGGTCCATGGGGTACGCCAAGTGCGACGCCCAGTATGCGGAGAAGACGGTCGTCATCACCAACAACATCGTTCCCTACCCGAACACGCCGTTCGGGATACCGGAGTCGGATGTGGACTACATCGTCGAGGTCCCGGAAATCGGCGACCCGGATGGGATCATGTCCGGCGCGACCCGTTTCACCAAAAATCCGAAGGAGCTTCTGATCGCGGAGACGGCCGCGGGCGTGATCGAAGCGAGCGGGCGGTTTCAGGACGGCTTTTCCATCCAGATGGGAAGCGGCGGGGCTTCCCTGGCGGTCGCCAGGTTCCTGCGGGAGAAAATGCTGGCTCAAAAAATCAAAGCGAGTTTTGCCTTGGGAGGGATCACGGGCTCGGTGGTCGATCTCTATGACGAGGGCCTGGTCAAGAAGATCCTGGACGTGCAGAGCTTCGACCTGAAGGCGGCGCAGTCGCTGAAGAACAACCGCTTTCACCAGCAGATTTCCGCGTCGTATTACGCGAGCCCCGGCAACATGGGGACGGCGGTCAACCAGCTCGACGTCGTCGTCCTGTCGGCTCTCGAAGTCGACTGCGGTTTCAACGTCAATGTCCTGACCGGTTCCAACGGCGTGATCCGCGGCGCGATCGGAGGCCATCCGGACACGGCGTTCGGCGCCTCCGTCTCCATCGTGGTCGTGCCCCTGACCAGGGGGCGCATCCCCTGCGTAGTCTCCAAAGTCAACACGGTCGTGACCCCGGGAAGCACGGTCGACGTGGTGGTCACGGACCAGGGGACCGCCGTGAATCCGCGGAGGAAGGAACTCGCCGGGAGGCTGGCTGCCGCCGGCCTGCCGGTCTGCACGATCGGGGAGCTCCGGGAGCGGGCGGAGCGGATCGTCGGAAAGCCGGAGCCGGTCGAGTACACCGATCGGGTGGTCGGCGTCGTCACGTATCGGGACGGCTCCGTCATCGACCTCATCCGGCAGGTGAAGGACTGACGCCGTTTTTCAAAGAAGTGAGAAAAGACCGGCTGGAAAGCGATTTCTCGCCGGCCTTTTTAAAATGGGAGGGTTTACGCTGGAAATTTTATTTGGAAATCCGTTTACCGGAAGGCTGCTGTGCCGGACAAAGGAATTTCTGAACCGGTCCGGCCTGGACTATGAAGACGGGATCGAATGCACGGTCGACGCCGTGGAAAACGGCGAAATCCTGGCGACCGGCTCCCGGCAGGGAAATGTTTTGAAATGCATCGCCGTGTCCGGAGAGCGCAGGGGAACGGGCCTGTCGTCGGTGATTGTGACGAACCTGGTGAAAAACGCGGCGCTGGAATCTATCTTTCATCTGTTTCTGTATACGAAACCGGAGAACCGGAGCGTCTTCGGCGGCCTCGGGTTTTATCCGATCGCCGCCACCCGTGACGTCCTTCTGATGGAAAACGCCAAAGACGGCGTCCGGAAATTCGTCGAGGGGCTGGAATGTCCCGTGAAGGAAGGAAAAATCGGGAGTATCGTCGCAAACGCCGACCCGTTTACCAACGGGCATCTTTATCTGACCGAGGCGGCGGCCAGATCCTGTGATCTGGTGCATCTGTTCATCCTGTCGGAGGACCGGTCCGAGTTTTCCGCGGACGTCCGTCTCCGCCTCGCGAAACAGGCGGTGGCGTCCCTTCCGAATGTCGTCGTGCATCCGACGGGGAGTTACCTGATCTCCGGCGCGACCTTTCCCGACTATTTTATCCGTGACAAAACACGGGTGAAAGAAATCTGCGGAGAGCTCGACCTCGCCGTTTTCCTGCAGCAGTTCGCGGGACCGCTTCATATTTCCTGCCGCTTTGCCGGCTCGGAGCCTTTTTCCCCCGTGACGGAAAGCTACAACCGGGCGATGATCCGCGCCCTGCCCCGGGGAGGAGTCAGCGTGGTCATCGTTCCGCGGCTGGAACGGGAGGGGGAGGCGGTCAGCGCGGGGCGCGTCCGCGAACTGCTGCGCCAGGGAAACCTGCGGGCTGTCCGGGCTCTTGTGCCCGCTTCAACCTATCAATATCTGGAGGGACGGCATGGCGGTTCGACGTGAGGAAGAAATGCCGGAGGAAAGTCCGGCAACCCTGAAAGAAATTTTGTACGCGCGCGAACTGCGCGCGAACTGCCAGCGCCGACTCCTCGCTGAATTCGGCAGGCCGCTGATCAGCTTTACCCTGAACATCACGGGCGGCCGCAAAGCGTTTCCGCTGGCGGAGCGCACGTTCCGGGAGGGAAAGCGGCTGATTGCACGGGAACTGGAGCGGGCCGGAATCCCGGTTGCCGTTTACAGGGAGGACTGCGGCAGGACAGGTTATGCCGGCTTTTACGCAGTGGACGCCGGCGCGGAGCGGGTCAAGCGGCTGACGGCCGCGATCGAGGAAAGCGGCCCGCTCGGACGGCTGTTCGACATCGATGTGCTGCGCCGGGACGGGACGAAAGTCTCTCGGGAGGACATCGGGCTTCCGGAGCGCACATGCCTGATCTGCGGAAAGCCGGCGCTGCTCTGTTCCCGCAGCGCCGCCCATCCGGTTGAAGAAGTGGTACGTAAAACGCAAGAGATCATGCGAAGCTGCTTTCAGGAGCAGTATGCGGGCCGCGTCGCGCAGTCGGCCGTCCGGGCGATGCTTTACGAGGTCGCGGTGACGCCGAAACCGGGGCTTGTGGACCGGGAGGGGAACGGCGCGCATCGGGACATGGATATCTTCACCTTTTTCGACAGTATTTCGGCCCTTGCGCCGTGTTTTCGGAGATTTGTCCAAGAGGGGCTCGACTTCCGCGGGGAGCCGCGGAAACTGCTCGCGTCCTGCCGGTATTCTGGGCTGCTGGCGGAGGACGCCATGTTCCGGGCGACGGGCGGGGTCAACACCCACAAGGGGCTGATTTTTTCGTTGGGCGTCCTGTGCGCCGCGATGGGATATCTGCATGGGAACGGCCTGCCGGAGGACATGGACGCCGTTTTGGAGGCCTGTTCGGAAATCGCTGCCCCGGCGCGCGGCGAGCTCGAAAAAGCTCCGAAAGGACCGCCGACTCATGGGGAAAAAGCGTATTCGGAGTGCGGGTTTTCAGGCGCGCGGGGAGAGGCGGCGAAAGGATTTCCGCACGTGAAAAGCATTGCGCTTCCTCTGCTGCGGTCCCTGCGGAAAGCGGGCCTCTCCCCGAATGACGCCGGCGTCGCCGTACTCCTGCATCTGATTTCCCGGGTCGACGATACCAATGCGGTATCCCGTTCCGGCCTCGCGACCTACCGGGCGGTTCAGTCGGAGGTCCAGAAATGCCTGAGCGAAACATCGGAGCCGAAGGAATTGCTGAATTTGGCCCGCGGGCTGAATGAAAAATTCATCTCGCTGAATATCAGCCCGGGAGGCTGCGCTGATCTGCTTGCCGTTACATTTTTTCTTTCCTTTCTCTTCCCCGGACCCCAATGAGACCAGAGGCGGACCAAATGAGTTTCAAAGAATACGAAGACCCGTTCAAACACTTAAAAGAAGAGTAAAAAAGTAACGCCAATGTGCGTTTGGCGTTACTCATTTTACACCTTTAGGTGCCGCTGGTATGATGCCCTTATACGGCCGTTATTCAAGCCGCCCGTTTTACGGGCGGTCATGATTGCGGACGAAGCGCCGGTTGAAATTTAGGCCCAGAGAGGAATGATTTTCTCTTTCGTGAGAAGGTCTCCCTGCTGTTTTGGTGTGGTTGGCCAAACCTTCATCTATATTTGGCGGGGCCCCTTTTGTTCGGCTAAAGCCATCTTCGCTTCCGCCGGTCGAAAGTTTCAGAGTGGGAACCGCCGTTCCGAACGGCGTTCCCCTGCCTGTTGAAAACAGGACCATCTGGCAGCCGGCCGCCGCAAGCGCGGAAGCGGAAACCAGGTCGTTTCCGGGAGCGCAGAGCAGGCTCAGGCCGCTTTTCCGGATTCTTTCACCGTAGGGAAGCACATCTTCCACTGTTGCGGAGCCGCCCTTCTGCACGCAGCCGAGCGATTTTTCCTCCAAAGTCGTGATTCCTCCGGCCTTATTCCCCGGAGAGGGATTTTCATAAACCGGCTGTCCGTTTCCGGTGAAATACGCTTTAAAATTCCGGATCAGCCCGACGGTTTTTTCAAAGACTTGCCGGTCGCGCGCACGGTTCATCAGGATTCTTTCCGCGCCGAACATCTCCGGCACCTCCGTCAGCACCACGGACCCCTTCTGGGAAACCAGAAAATCGCAGAACGCGCCGATCAGCGGATTCGCCGTGATGCCGGAAAGTCCGTCAGACCCCCCGCACTTCATGCCGACGCGGAGCTCGCGGATCGGCACGGATTCCCGACGGTCCCCCGCCATGCGTTCGTCCAGGCTGCGCAGCAGCCGGACGCCTTCCCCGATTTCGTCCCCGACGTCCTGTGCGGCCAGAAATTTTATGCGGTTTTTATCAAAGCCGCCCAGTTCTTCCAGAAATCCGGCGAGCGTGTTGTTTTCACAGCCGAGGCTCAGGACCAGGACGCCGCCCGCGTTCGGATGGCGCGCCAGATCGGCAAGGATGCGCCGCGTCGCGGAAAGGTCGCCGCCCAGCTGGGAGCAGCCGAAGCTGTGCTTGAAAACGCGGACGTCGCCTGCGTGGACCGTCGCCTGCGTTTCGCGGAACAGGCGGACGATCTGTTCTCCCGTTCCGTTGACACACCCGACCGTCGGGATCACCCAAAGCTCGTTGCGGATGCCGACGCCTCCGCCCGCCCTCCGGTAACCTTCGAACCGAAGTCCCAGGTCCGGGACCGGGCCGGGCTCAGGAGCCTTTTCGTAGCAGTACGCGTCGGAGGCGGTGTCGAGCGCCGTTGCCATGTTATGGGAATGGACCCACGATCCGCGCGGGACATCCCGCAGCGTTTTCCCGATCGGATACCCGTATTTGACGACGTTCGCGCCGCGCGGCAGATCCGTCAGTGCGAATTTGTGCCCTCTGGCAATTTCGGCGGGCAACCTGATTTCGGCGCCGCCGACCGTTATCGTTTCACCTTTTTTAAGGTCTTCCAGCGCGACCGCCACATTGTCTCTTTCGTGTATTTTCAGAGCTCTATTCATACGGCGCCTTCAAAGAATCGCTTCCACGGCTTTTTTCATGCCGTCCTTTTCAATGGCGGAAAGATAGCCGGCCACCGCCTCCGTCAGGCCGGGGACCTGGTTCAGATCCCGCTTCCAGACCGGCTCAAAGGAGAGAGCGCCGCGCACCAGCGTGCGAAGGGAGGCGTCAGTCCCGTCGAAGGAAGACCAGAGTCCGCCCATCAGGGCCAGCACGTTTTCCTCGTCCTGGAGCGCGATTTTTTCTTCACCGCGCCTGCCGCGGTAAAACTCCAGAAGCGCCGCGAGCGAAAAGACCAGATGCTTCGGCAGGGATTTGGTTCTGGTGAGATACTCCAGCACCGAAGGAAGGACCCGCGTCTCATATTTGGAGAAGGAATTCAAAGCGATGCTTATCAGATAATGCTTGACGAACGGGTTGCGAAAACGTTCCAGCACCGCTGCGGCGAACTCCTCCAGCTCCTGCCGGGGGAGGTCAAGAGTTGGGATGATCTCACGCTCGAGGGCCTGGGAGAGGAACTTTCCCGCCACGGCGTCGTCCACCGCTTCCCCAACCGTGTTCAGCCCAAGCAGATAGGCGACCGGAACCAGCGTGGTATGCGCGCCGTTCAGGATGCGCACCTTCCGTGTGCGGTACGGCGTCATGTCTTCCACGATTTTTACATTCAGCCCGGCTTTTTCAAATGGAATTTCCTGCGCGATCCATTTTGGGCCTTCGATCACCCAGAGGTGGAACAGCTCGCCGATATCGACAGCGTTATCTATGTATCCGAGCTCTTTTGTGATCTCCTTGATCGTGTCTCGCGGGTAGCCGGGGACAATCCGGTCCACAAGGCTGCAGCAGAAAGTGTTCGAACGGTTGATCCATGAAACGAAACCCGCTTCCAGGTTCCAGAGCTCCGCGTACTGCAGAACGTATTTTTTCAGCCTTTCGCCGTTTCGGTCGATCAGCTCGCACGGGATGATCAAAAGGCCCTTTTTTTCTTCCCCGTGGAAAATCCGGTAGCGCCGGTACAAAAACTGAGTCAGTTTTGCCGGGTAACTTGCCGGCGGAGCGTCGTTTAAAGCGCACGCGGGGTCGAAAGCGATGCCGGCCTCCGTCGTGTTGGAAACCACCAGCCGCAGTGTTTCGCATCCGGCCAGCGAAAGGTAGGAATCGAAGCTTTCAAAAGGATTGATCGCTTCGGTGACGCACTCGATCACGCTGTGCTCCCGGGTCGCCTCACCGCCCCGCATGGCCCTGAAGAAAAAGGGTGTACAGGCAGTCCTGCTCGTTCAGAACGCCGACGTTTCCCTGCTGCAGCGGCTGTACGATCGCAACGCCCGCGTCAAAGCCCGCTTCCCGGTTCATCCGTTCAATCTGCCAGTCGACGAACGCCCGCAGAAAATTGCCTTCACCGTACTGCAAAACCCGGATTGGGTGTTTTGCCCTGTCCGGGAACATCTTTTGTGAGATTCTTTCCAAATGCTGTTCCTCCCGTCTGGATTCAGTTCGTTTTTCTTTCACTGCGGCAGGAATTTCCATTTGCGGAAAGTCCCGCCGCCCGCGCCCGCAACATGGCGGGAGAATCCCGGTCCGCAGTCCTGTTCCAGGCGGGTGCCGGTGGCCCTCTCCTTCCGCTTGCGTAAGGGACTCTCTAACATGTATACGTGATGTATACATCATATCTTAACGGAATCTTTACCCATTGTCAATAATATTTTCACACAAATTTTGATATTTTGTTTATTAAATCCAACCAAACCGTGGACCAACGGGCGCGCGAAATCCCTTCCGGCCTGTCTTAGGGCATTTATCTTCTTTTTTGTTTGCAAATTCACAGGTTTTATGGTATGATATTGAAAATCAATCATGTTGTATACAATATGTATCCGAAGGTGCGGACTGTGGAAACGACGAGTTTAAGTTTAAAAGAAAAGGCTTATGCCATCATAAAGTCGAAAATCGCGTCCTGCGAATATCTGCCGAACACTTTTCTGAACGAAGGGTTCCTTCAAAATGAGATCGGCGTCAGCAGAACGCCGATTCGGGATGCCATCAGCCGGCTGGAGCAGGAAAATCTGGTCAGAATTATCCCCAAAAAGGGGATTGTCGTTTCCGACCTTTCCATAAATGAGATCAGCTCCGTCTATGAAATCAGAGCGCTGATCGAACCGTTCGCCATCACAAAGTACGGGGATAAGGTCGACAAGGAGATCCTGCTGCGCTACAAGAATGATTTTTCCGGTATGCAGGACGCGCCGGATTCGCTGTACCGGATGGACGACCGGATGCACCGCATTTTCATTTCCGCCACGCAGAACCGGTATCTGATCCAGATGTACGACAATATTCTTGTCCAGAACGGACGGATCAGGATCCTTTCCGGCAACAGAAATGAATCCAGAATTGCCCAGTCGTCCGCCGAACACGTTAAGATTCTGGAAGCGGCGCTGTCGGACCGTTTTGACCTTGCGGCCCAATTCATGATGGAACATCTGCAGGCCGCGAAAAACGCCGCGTTCGCTTTGGTTGTTTCCAACGGAGGATGGGAGATCCCGCAGCCAAGGGGAGAAGAGTGAAAGTGACAAAGACATGCAGGGAGGGCGTTCCCCGGTGGGAACGCCCTCCCTCAGATTGTAGTTTAAGTGAATGACAACCACCAGCTATGCTGATGAGCACAAGAAAACCTCCTTTTGTTAGAACAAATGCAGGTCTGTCAACCGCATGAAAGAACAAAAGGAGGTTTTGTCATGTTGACCTTGCACCCGTCCGTGGGCTTGTTTCCCTGCAACGCAGGTGCGCGGCTAACTTGGACCAAGTTGCGATTCACGCGAACACCTGCGGCGTGTACCCGTCCAAAATCACGGCTCTGCGAAAGGATCATGGCTTTCTCATTAGCTCATTTTGCAAAGCCTTATAATTTACACTTCTTCATTAGAAGTGGTTAAGGTTTTTGGAAACCGCATCAGCATTCAGTCTTTCTTTTAGAGTTAGAATATTGTTTTCAATCTGCCTTATAACCTTGATAAATTCCTCGTCGCTTTTTCCCGTCGGATCGTCCAGCCCCCAATCCTCCCTGTGTTTACAGGGCAGATAAGGACACTCGACGCCGCAGCCCATCGTAACGACAACATCAACCGGGGAAAGTTCTGACAGCAGCTTTGAACGCTGTGCTTTTTCCATGTCTATCCCATAAAGCTGCTTCATCAGGCGAACAGCATCCCGGCTGATTTGCGGCTTTGTTTCCGTTCCCGCCGAATAGCTTTCAAAAACATCACTCGCAAGACGTTTGCCCAATGTCTCCGCAATCTGGCTGCGACAAGAATTGTGGGTGCAGATAAACGCAACTTTTGTCATATCCTACCCCCTTTAAAGCGCCAACAGACGGTTGCCCTTGATTTCCCCGGCGCTCCGCGCAATCAGTGCAAAGTTACCGTCCGCGTGTTCATCAATCCGGTTGAGCCATCCCACCTCGCTTGCCGCTTTTGCTGCCAGCATTGGATCGACGGTGTTCGTACCATAAAGGCACTGATTCACGATCCACCATTTTGCGGCGATGCCCGCCCGCTTCAAATCGTCCTCTAAGCGCAGCGCCTCATAAAAAGGGGTCGCTTCGGGCAGGGTCACAATAAGCACCTCGGTTTCGTCGGATTTCAGCCGGGGCAGCAGCCGCTTTGCCGATTCGGGAATTTCGCCCTTGGTACGCCGGATCTCGTGGTTGTAGCTCTGCGTGGATTCCAGTAAAAGCAGGGTGTGGCCCGTGGGCGCAGTGTCAATGACCACGACCTGATCGTCGGCCTTTTCCACTTCCTCCGCAAAGGCGCGGAACACGGCGATCTCCTGTGTGCAGGGGGAACGCAGATCTTCCTCCACATAGGCGATATCCGCGTCGCTCATGCCTGACGCGCGGGCTTTGGCAAGTACTTCGGACTGATACTTTTTCAGTTCTTTGGCTTCGTCGATATGGCTCATGGAAACGCCGCTGGTTTCGTCCAGCACAAATTTCAGGTGCGCGGCGGGGTCTGTGGTGGTGAGGTGGACTCTCTTTCCGCGTTTCGCAAGGCCCAGCGCAACGGCGGCGGCAACGGTGGTTTTGCCTACGCCGCCCTTGCCCATCGTGAAAATGACGCGCTTGCCGTCCGCCGCGAGTTTGTCTATCACGTCGTTCAGCGAGGGGATGTGGACGGAATTCAGCGTTTCCGTATATGCGGTTACATGATCGGTATGCAGCAGGGCGCGCACATTTTCCAGCCCCGTGACGTTATAGGTCCGAAGGGGCACCATGAAACGAGGAAATGTCCGCAAGCCTTCCGGCATCGCGGCAAAGGCGGCACGCTGCTTTTCATACAGGCTGGAAGACAAGGCGTCGCTGTGTTCCATCAGCACGCCGTTGACAACCAGAATCTGATTGCGAACGCCCAGCGCGGAAAGCTCGCCGGAGGCCCGCTCTGCCTCCTTGAACGGTGCGGTTTCGGGGCGGGTGACGAGGATCAGTGTGGTCAGCTCTCCGTCTGCCAGCGTTTCCACGGCCTGTTTGTAGATTGCTTTCTTGCTCTCCAAGCCGGAAAGCTGGCCCAAACAGGATGCGCCGTGTGTGCTTTGGCTGATGAAATCACTCCATGCGGATGGAAGCTGGAGCATCCGAAGGGTGTGGCCCGTGGGGGCCGTGTCGAAAATAATATGGTCGTATTCCTGCTGCACCTTACCGTCTGTAAGCAAGCCGGAAAATTCGTTAAACGCCGCGATTTCTACCGTACAGGAGCCGGAAAGCTGTTCTTCCATGTTGGCGATTGCCGACTTAGGCAGTTTGCCGCGATAAGGCGCGATCACGCTTTCCCGATATTCGGCGGCGGCCTGTATGGGGTCGAGGTTCGCCGCAATTAGATTCGGGATGTCGGAGATGGGCGTTCCTTTGTTTGTCAGTTCCATCGAAAATACATCCTGTAAGTTAGAGGCCGGATCGGTACTGATCAGCAATACCCGCTTTCCGCTGTCTGCCAGCGATACTGCGGTGGCACAGGCGATGCTGGTTTTTCCAACGCCGCCCTTTCCGGTGAAAAAGAGGTACTTCGTCAGGGGAACCGCCAAGGGACGAAAAAGCTCCATCAGCAGCAGCCTCCCTTGCAACCGCAGCCGCCCGGCTTCTTCCGGGTGATTTTTACCTTTACAGGTTTGCTTTGTTTCGCCAGCATACCTTCAGGAAAGTCGAGCAGCTTCGTAAATTCCTCGTTGGTGGGGTATCGGCCTGTAATCACAATTTCGCCGTCTACCGTAACGACGGGCAAGCCTCCCGGGCCGTGGGCATTGACGTAGGCGTTGACGGCCCGGTCGGTGACAAACTCTTTCGGCGCGCTGCTGAGGTTGAAGCGTTCGACGGCCACGCCGTGCCTTTTCAGCGTGTCCAGCACGGTGGAAATACGCAGCAGTTCGGGATCAACGCCGACGCCGCAAAGTCCGGTCGGGCAGCACATGGCAGGTTCAAATATCTTCATTTTTTTCATAGCGGACAACTCCTTTTGATATGATTAGTTGTTATCAGCCGCCGGTTGGGGGAACCAACGGCGGGTTTTGTTGATAAAACGCACCAGCAGAAGCATGACCGGAACTTCGGTCAGTACACCGACCGTGCAGGCAAGCACCACCGGAGAATCGGGACCGAAAAGAGCAATCGCTACCGCTACCGACAATTCAAAAAAATCCGAGGCCGCAATCAGGGAAGCCGGTGCCGCGATGTTGTGCGGCTGCTTCGTCCATCTGCACAACAGATAAGTGAAACTGGCAGAGATCAGGTTTTGTAGAATCAGCGGAACCGCGATCAGCAGAACGTACAGGGGCTGTTCCAGAATAATGTCACCCTGGAAAGAAAAGATGATGACCAGAGTCAGAAGCAACCCTAAAGTCGTTATGCCGTCAAACTTGGGAACAAAATTTTTATTAAAATACGGTTCGCCTTTTTTCCTAATCATAAGGACGCGCGTGAGAGCGCCGCCGGCCAACGGAACAACGACGAATAAGAGGATGGAAAAGACAAGTGTACCCCAGGGAATATGGATGTCATTCACGCCGAGCAATAGTTGCACCAGCGGCACAAACAGCACGAGGATCAACAGGTCGTTGACCGAAACCTGCACAAGCGTATGGGCCGGGTCGCCTTTTGCGAGATTGCTCCACACGAACACCATTGCCGTGCAGGGCGCGGTTCCCAACAATACGGTCCCTGTCACGAAATCTTGCGCCAACGCTGCGGGGATGAAAGATTGAAAGACGACCTTCAAAAACAATGTCGCCAGCCCGAACATGAGGAAAGGCTTGATAACCCAGCTGCTGCCGCTGGATATAAGGATACCTAAGGGATGCTTCCCAACGTCCTTTATGGATTGAAAATCAATCTTCATCATCATAGGGTAGATCATAATCCAGATAAGGACAGCGATGGGGAGATTTTGGCCCGCATATTGAAACTTTTCCAAAACTGCGGGGATAGCCGGCAGGAATTTCCCGATCAGGATGCCCGCCGCCATGCACAGCAGCACCCAAATGGTCAGATATTTTTCAAAGAAGCCGATGCCCTGTGTTTTTTGTTCGCTCATATTGCATTACCCGATTCCTTCTGTAGCTCCATTTCGTCCTTGCGGGACTTGGCGATAAAGTGCGTTTCCAGATTCGCGGGAAGCCGATGGACTTCGTGCTCCGGCTCTCCCTGTTCTGGGCTATAGACTTCACGAAGAATGGTGTCATACGATAAGCTTTTTGGGCGGCGCTTTATATTTCGGTGCTTTTATATACCCATACGCGGCAGTCAACAGTATCTCCGCAAAATCCTGCAGTCCTCGCAGAGCGATTCCTTTAATTCAACGGCAATGCCATTTCCGTTTATGCGAATAGTGGGAGAGCTAATAAATCGATATGGGACTGCCAACTCCCTCGTTGCAATGTTCACCTGATTGACCTTGACCTCGTATCCGGCCGCATCCAATACGACGGCAGCATTGGAGTACTTCGTCCAAAGCCTTTTCTGTATCCTGACACCGGCCGCAAACGGTCGTGCCCAGATACAAAAAATCAATGGAAATCGGCTTTTTCGGCTGGGTCTACCCACAACAATTTCCGGAGGAACAACGATACTTACTCATTTTTATTACATCCTTTCCGGCAGTCTGTGTTTTCCCTGCAAATGCAGTTTTCCTTATCCGATGTGATGTCGTGGAAGAACTGCTGTGTTTCACTGACGGTATCTGCGTCCAGCGAGTAGTAAGTCCATTTACCTTCCTCTCTGCCTTTGACAAGCCCGCACTCGCACAGGATCTTCATGTGATGGGACAGAGTGGATTGGGACATCTCGAACTTTTCTAAAATCTTGCAGGCGCAAAGCTCGCCGCAGGAGAGCATATCCACGATCATGGCTCTCTTGGGATCGCCCAGCGCCTTGAATACCTTTATATGTTCCAGATACTTTTCCATATTGGCGCCTCACATCTATAAACTTCGATATGACTATTATATGCGCCAAATCGAAAAGTGTCAATATAAAATTGTGTTTCCTACAAAAAAAGCACTTCGGGCCAAGTTCGAGGTGTTGACAAACCCCACCATTGGGGACAAAAAAACAAATGGACCAATGCAATGGTCAAAAAAATAGCGCCTTGGGGGTTATCCCAGGCACTTAATCATTCGTTTGAGATTCAAGGCGGTCGCCGACAAGAGGCAGTGATCTTCCGCCGCCTCCATGCCTCGCCTGAACAGGCGCCTTAAGTTGTGCATCCATTTTTGGGCCGCAAAACTGCCCTCACACCAAATTTGCCGCAGGCCGAGAATACGCTTGTGGGTGGAAGCGCCGTCCGTTTCCCGCTGCCTTTTCACGGCTTCCTCAAAAATGTTCTTGCGGATACTCCGGCTTCGGTGGCTGTCGCTCACACATCTGCCGAGCATCGGACAGATACGGCAGTCCTTCCTGTCGGCCCGGTATATCCGAGAGATATTGTAGTTCTCCCGCTCAAGACTGCGCAGTGTTAATGCCTTTCCTGCCGGACAAAGGAAGCAATCCTTTTCCGCGTCATACCGAAAATCCTCGCGCCTGAACTCCACCTTGTAGGTCACCCCGCCCGTTGCTGCGGGTGTGTACAGTCGGATGCCCATATCGTCCATCGCCCGGTAAATCATGCTGGTGCCGTAGGCGCTGTCTGCACCGGCTGTTTGAATATCCAAACCCAGATGTTCCCGCATGTATTCAATGCGTCCGAGGTATGGTTCTGAATCGTTCGCATTTCCCGGTGTTACCGCCACATCCACCACGATTCCGTGAGCGGCGTCCACGCTTTGATGATCCAGATAGTGCATCCCCTCCGGTTTCCCAGGACGCTGCAGCATCCCGGCGTCCGGATCGGTGGTGCTGACCGTCTTTTGCACCTTTGAGCTTTCCTTTT
The DNA here is from genome assembly GCF_035986805.1 of Caproicibacter sp. BJN0012. Classification (NCBI taxonomy): domain Bacteria; kingdom Bacillati; phylum Bacillota; class Clostridia; order Eubacteriales; family Acutalibacteraceae; genus Caproicibacter; species Caproicibacter sp. BJN0012. Next base: position 521,758 of record NZ_CP142518.1, read on the forward strand.
TTTCACGCCCTGCGCGCTGCGGCTTGATGACGCCGGACGACTCCAGCCGCGCACGCTCCTCCGCTTCATACCGGTCCAGCCGTTCCATGTAGTCCGTTGTCTCGCGCTGGGCCAATACTTTCGTATTCGCCTTAAAGGAGGCATTCGCTTTTACATGCGTGGAATCCGTCAGAATGATCCTTCCATCCACCAGTCCCTTTTCCATGCATAGATGCAAAATATGTTCAAACAGGTGACGGAACACATTCTTTCCATGAAAACGTCTGCGCCGATTCTGGGAGATCGTGGAATGATCGGGCACCCGATCATCCAAATCCAATCCGAGAAACCACCGGTAGGCCATATTCACCTGAATTTCCTGTTCGATGCGCCGTTCCGATTCGATGCCGTACAGATATCCCACCAGCAGATATTTTACCAGTATTACCGGATCAATTCCGGGCCTGCCGTTGTCCGGGCAGTACAAATCCCGAACCTCGTCGTAGATGAAGCTGAAATCCACGGCGTTTTCCAGCTTGCGCAAAAAGTGCTCCTGCGGCACCAGATCCTCAAGGGTGACACAGTGCATTTTTATCTGTATCCCGTCTCGCTCCGTCAGCATTCCCAAACACATCCCTCTGCTTTTCCTTGCCTACATTATACCATTTTCGCCTGTCCTATTGGAGCTTTGTCAACACCTCGAACTTGGCCCGAAGTGAACAATAGCAGGATGGAAGGGGGTAGCACATGGTTAAAAACCATCGAGGGGGCGCTGGAAAAAAATATGGCGACAACTTTCGTCACTGGAATAGAGATCCGTCCAGGTCGGACTGCCGTCCAGACCGCATATGATTCCATTACTTTTATCACTAACCCCGTAAAGACGCGGGATGGAGAGCTGATCTCGACTTATATGTGCGACCCGAAAACCACCGGTGCGGAATTTCTGTTGCAAGCGGGCAAATGCTTCGCATCCAAAAAGTTGGTTATTTAAAACAAGGCCTAGTTTTTGTAGTGTGTCGGAGCGGTTAACCGTTGCCTAAATCAGCGACCGGATGTGCCGGAGCCCGAGCCGCCGTCATGGTGGGCAGTGATCTCAATCAGTTTAAGGACCGTGGGGTTACGCTGGTCGTACAGCTTCGAGATTCTCGATATCTGTAATCATGTCGATTCTTTTCTGATGGCGCCTCCTTCAAATTTCGCTCCCAGCCAGGCATCGACAATCATTTTGGCAAGTTCGGTACCGACTACGCGCGGGCACAAAAGTTTTCTCAAATAATTATAAATAGTGAAAAATCGGTTTCATTTTTTCAAAAGTGCAAAACTTTTCGAAGCCCATGTTTTTTAATTCTTCTTTCACCAGCGGGATCTTATCGCCTATATGTTCTTCTTCATGAGCGTCTGAACCTATGGAAATGAGAGTTCCGCCCAATTCTTTGTAAAGTTTAAGTATTTCTTTTGAAGGCATTAAATCCTCCAGGCCATACCGGAAGCTGGATGTATTAATTTCTATCCCTTTTCCATGTGAAATTACATGCTTTAATATTTCGGTCACAATATATTTTGTCTTTTCAAAAGGATAAACTCCTGCTTTATCATATCTTTTAATCATGTCCAAATGGCCTAATACGCTATAATCATCATATTTCTTTATCACTCTCAATATTTCATTATAATATGCTTCATTATATTCCTGTTGCGTTTTCCCATTTTGGAAGTCCTGCCTCCAAAACTCCTTATTATCTACTTGATGACAGGACAATATTACGAAATCGAATTTATATTTGCAAAAATCTTTTTGAAACTGCTCGATCGTATGTACCTGTATACCAAATTCAATCCCGAGTTTTATGACGATTTGGCTTTTGTATTTTTCTTTGCATCTTTGAAATTCTCTGATATAAGTATCGTAATTACAATTCAAATCTGTTTTTACTCCATAGTCCACATGTTCAGTAAAACATATTTCATCAATTCCTGTAGATATAGCTTTTTTGATCTCATTTTCCATCGGGCATGTCGAATCGTCACTGAAACTGCTATGTATATGATAATCAGCAAACATATATGGTCCTCCTTATCCCCTTACGCCATAAGAAAATTTTCCGAACTTAGTTCTTTAGAAGATTTCCATGGCAGACCGTTTTCTTTCAGGTTATATCGTACTGATTTTCTCAAAAGGAAGGGCAGAAACCTTGTCCTGACGGATAAAACCTCTGCCCTCTTCCAACAGACGGTGGGAGTAGTACCCCTTTTACTCAATTGTTGCTTAAATCAGCGCCGTTGGAAGCAATCACTTTTTTGTACCAGTAAAATGATTCCTTACGGCTTCTCTTAAGAGATCCCGTCCCGTCATCGTTCTTGTCGACATAGATGAAGCCATACCTTTTGGCCATTTCGCCCGTGCCGGCGCTGACCAGGTCAATCGGGGCCCAAGTGGTGTATCCCATCAGATCGACACCGTCTCCGACCGCTTCGCGCATCTGTTCGATGTGTTGCTTGAGGTAGTCGATCCGGTAATCATCCTGAACGGAACCGTCAGAATCCACTTTGTCACGCGCGCCCAGACCGTTTTCCACTACCATAAGCGGAATCTGGTAACGGTCGTATAAATGGTTTAGTAACCACCGCAGCCCTTGTGGGTCGGTTTGCCATCCCCATTCTGAAGTTTTAAGGTAAGGATTGGGAATTCCTATCATCAGATCATCGGAGTTTTTGAAGCTATCCTTTTCCTGTTGTCCCATGCAGCTTGACATATAGTAGCTAAAGGAATAAAAATCGACACAACCGTCTTTCAAGGCTTGTTCGTCAGCTTCGCTTATGGTCAATTTAATATTATGATCTGCGAAATATCGTTTTGCATACCCTGGATATCTTCCGCGTACTTGGACATCTCCTGCTAACAAATTACGGATTTGGTCAAATCTTTGGGTAATTAATTCATCTGTCGGATTGCAAGTTTTGGCATAAGCCACCATATAGTTCAACATGCAGCCAATTTTGAAATGGGGGCTAATTGTATGCCCCAACTGTACTGCTTTTGCACTGGCTACAAATTGGTTGTGCAACGCCTGAAAACGCATTTGCTCCGGATTATCTTCCGGAGTTAAAATCATCCCGCCCCCCAGATATGCTCCAAATGGCATGGTCAGGCAGTTGATTTCATTGAATGTAAGCCAATACTTTACTTTTTCCTTATAGCGATTAAAAATCGTCCCAGCATATCGGATATAAAAATCGATTAATTTCCGATTTTTCCAGCCTCCATACTTTTCGGTCAAAGCGTATGGGTTTTCATAATGTGAAATAGTGACAAGCGGTTCGATACCGTATTTCTTCAGTTCGTCGAAAACATCGTCATAGAACTGCAGCCCGGCCTCGTTCGGTTCCGCGTCGTCACCGTTCGGGAAAATGCGGGGCCAGGCGATCGACATCCGAAACACACTGAAGCCCATCTCTGCAAAGAGCGCGATATCTTCTTTGTAATGGTGGTAAAAATCGATTGCTTCGTGATTGGGGTAAAAAGCATCTTTTTCCAAAATGGGCGTAATTCGACGAGGCGTATCGACGTTTCCCCCGGTATAGTGGTCATCGACGCTTTCCCCTTTTCCGTCAAGGTTCCAAGCACCTTCCAACTGGTTGGCAGCGGTAGCGCCGCCCCAGAGGAAATTCGATGGAAAAAATGCCGTATTTTGAGCCATAATTTTTCTCCTTTCAATAAAATAACGTTTTATCTTGAGCTGTCATGCCGCAGTGTCTTCTCCCCGGTTTTCCGTCTCATAGGCCTTTTTCTCCAGCTTTTTAAACGGAATGGAATAAATTGCGACGGAAACGATGACAAGCACTACCTGCAGGACAGCAATCCGCCAGCTTCCCTCCAAAATGCCGGAGAAGATGATTGGCGTTGGCCACGGAATCTGAACGCCGGAAAGCCTTGGGACCAGCCCGATTGCCGTTGCGACATAGGCGATAGTGGCGGTGATAAGCGGCGTCAAAATGTAAAACGGACCGATGACCGGGTTAAGGACCACTGGCGTTCCGAATGTAATCGGTTCGTTAATGTTGAAAATAGCGGTTGGCAGTGCAAGGCGGCCCAGCATTTTATACTGCTGGCTCTTTGCGCGGAATGCCATCAGCAGGGTCAGACCGATGGTGACCCCCGCGCCGGAGAAGATGACGTAGCAAACAAAGAACTGCCAGCCTATGATGTTTGGCAGCGGCTTTCCCGCCTGGTATGCCGCCATGTTCTGCATATCAAGCGATAGGTAGAGCGGCATCATAATCCCTTGGAGGACAATATTGCTTCCGTGCAGGCCGAAGAACCAAAGAAAACCGACTGCAAAAGTCACGACCATCATGGCGCCGTATGAGTTGCTTAATCCTTGGAGGGGCGTTTGCACGAGTGTGTAAATGAACTGATCCAGACTGCCAAACGGGGTTAATTTGAAAATGGAAGCAACGACCAAGGCTAGAATGGACGTAACAAAGCCTGGGATCAAGGCGTTGAAGGATTTTGAAACTGCGGGAGGGACGCTGTCCGGCATCTTGATTGAAAACCCTTTTTTCTGGCAGAAGACGTAAACCCTCGCGGTGAGCAACCCGATTAGAATGGCGACGAACAAGCCCTTGGCTCCAAGCCAGTCGAACGAAATGAAGTCGGTCGCTACGTTGTTAATTTTAATTTTCGATAGCGGCGTGACGATAAAAAAACAGATCAGAGCAAGAATTCCAGCCATAACGCCGTCCTCCTTGAATTGATAAGCCAAGTTATAGGCTATGGCGAACACGGCCAGCACCGCCATGATATTGGTCGTGAAATCTATGGGAATATTCAGAATCTCGGTGATACCGTGGGCGTTGATAAAGTCCGTGTATGCGGATACCGGAAAGTTGGCGAGCAACGTGAACAGGGACCCGACGATGATTGGGGTCATGATGAAAATCATGCCGTTTGAAACTGACTTTATGTACTTGTTTTCCGAGAACGCCCCCATTTTAGCCTGGATGCTATTTTGAGTCTTATCTGACAATAACTTCATTACAGTTCCCCCCTAAAACTTTAACAGAGTAAAATTCTGTATAAAATAATCCTTCTTAAAGATCCAGCGCCTGTTTCAGGACTTTTTCACCGTTCATCATGCCATAGTCGACGCTGTTGATGACGGCTACCTTGATTCCCATTGGCTCATACTGTGCTTTCATTTTGCTGAGCGTGTAGCTAACCTGCGGACCAAGAAGCAGAATATCTGTCTCACCTGCGTACTTTTCAAAATCGTTCTCCGGGACAGCTTGGACTTTTACGCTCAGATTCTCCTTGATTGCCGCCATGTTCATCTTTGAAACCAAAAGGCTAGTTGACATTCCGGCGGCACAGGCCAATGTGATTCTTGTCATAATACTTTACTCTTCCCTTCATGTTTTGAAATTTTCTCATACAGATCCACGAATTCTCTCGCAAGATCGATTACCGTAATAGCATTCATCAGATGGTCCTGCGCGTGAGCCATAAGCATGGTTATTTTTTCCACATTTCCATCCGCCTCCTCCTGAATCATATCTGTCTGAAATTGATGTGCTTTTGCTAGATATTCTTTCGCCTCCTCCAAGTATTTTCTCGCTTTAGAAATCTCGCCATTTTTCGCAATGCCGATTGCCTCCATCGCTTTGCTTCTGGCATCACCGCTGTTTACGATCAATTGCATTGTAATTTGTTCCATGGTCATAATTATCATCACCTGTCTTATTGTTTTGCCTTTCTCATAGCATGAATCGTGCCAAAACACAATTATTGCGAATTTTCCAATCATCGCGATAACGGTTTGAATACGGAAAGTCAATGTGTTTTATCGATTTCCTAATATAAAACACTTTTTCGGCAAAGCTAAAACACATTCGACATACAATCGTAAATTCATGTTTGACTTTTTATAAAAAGTAGATATAATTTGTTTAACTATTCATTTTGGGGGCGCCGGAATTGAGACGGATCGATCTTGTGGAAAAATCGCTGGTAAAATTGTCTGCGGAATCAGGAGTTACAGCAGGCGATCTGGCTATCAGTCTAGGACTGTCACGCGCAAACGTAAGCGGTGATCTCAACCGTCTCTGCAAAGAGGGGAAAGCGGAAAAATACGGATCAAAACCGGTCTATTATCGGATTCCTGAAGGAGGCGCAAGTTTGAATGCGGATAGCCTTTTGAACGTGTTTGTACATAAAAATCACAGCCTGTTCCATTGTGTGGAACAGGCAAAGGCCGCTGTACTTTATCCTCCGCACGGGATGCATATGCTGCTGTTTGGTGAAACCGGCGTGGGAAAATCCATGTTTGCGGAACTGATTTATCGATATGCCCATGAAAACGGTTCTCTGGATGGACCGTTTATCGTCTTCAATTGTGCGGATTACGCGGATAATCCACAGCTTTTGGTCAGCCAACTGATGGGCACAAAAAAAGGCGCCTATACGGGCGCGGATGCAGATAGACCCGGGCTATTGGAAAAAGCTGACGGCGGCGTTCTGTTCCTAGATGAAGTGCATCGCTTGCCGCCGCAAGGGCAGGAGATGCTGTTCACTTTCATTGATAAAGGGGTGTATCGCCGTCTCGGAGAAACGGACGCGGAACGGAAGGCATCCGTCTTGATGATCTGTGCGACCACAGAAAATCCTGAATCCAATTTGCTGAAGACTTTTGTCCGTAGAATACCCATGATCATTAAAATTCCAAATTTAAGCGAACGCAGCATAGACGAAAGGCTGAATCTGATCAGTGACTTTTTTCGGAAAGAATCTGCCCGCTTGGGCAAGCCCATCTCTGTTTCCGTCAATACAGTCCGTTCCCTGCTCAGCTATCGATGCCCAAACAACATCGGACAGATGAAAAATGACATTCAGATCATCTGTGCGAAGGCATATTCTGACTATATATCTGGCAAAAAAGACGATTTGAATATCATAAGCCATGACATTCCGGAGTATATCCGGGAAGGCCTTTATCTTGAAACGACGCATCGGCAGATATGGAATCGCTTTGTCGGGATTAATAAAAGATTTTGCGTATTTGACAGTAAGGTGGAAAGCCCTCTGCTGGAAGACGAGGAGAAAGACGAGAATATTTACGAGCGGATTGACAGCCATATGCAGGAATTGAAAAAAATCGGCGTAGATGACGATGGAATTGCAAGGGAAATTAATAAAGATATTTACGCCTATTTTGAAAAATATACGCAGACTTCCGATCAGGATCTTTCCAATATTAAAAACCTTGTCGGAATGGATGTCGTTCTGGTCGTAGATCAAATATTGTCGGAAGCAGAGGAAAAACTGGTCCGTGATTTTGGCAGCAATATTCGATACGGCTTGGCCGTACATATCTATACCGCCATTGGTCGTATCCGGCAGGGACATAAGATTGTGAATCCACAGATGAATGAAATCCGTAAAAATCTTCCCCGTGAGTTTTCCGTTGCCTTGGATTCTTTAAAAATCATCAATAAAAAACTTGATGTTGATATGCCGATAGACGAGGCAGGATTCCTCGCTGCATTTTTTGATCTTAGCCATTTTCAGCACGGCGCAAAAGTGCTGGTAGTCGTGATTGCACACGGAGCTTCCACCGCTACTTCCATGGCGGAGGCGGCAAACCGGCTGCTTGGCATGAACTATGTAATCGGAATGAATGCGTCCTTGGATGAAAACCCTCAGAAGGTATATCTGCGCCTCAAGGATCTGGTAAAAAGCCGTCCGGAGAGCTCAGGGGTCCTTCTCCTCGTGGACATGGGGTCGCTGATGAATTTTTCCCAGGACCTTCAAAAGGAATTGGGGATTCAGACGAAGGCAATTGCTTTGGTCAGCACACTGCATGTCATCGAGGCCGGCCGAAAGGCTTCCATGGGATATTCGCTGGATTATGTGTATCAGGAGGCCCGGAACATAAACGACCAAATTTATTCGGGTACATCTGTAGCGGTCAAGGAACAACTGACAAAAGCATTCATCGTTACCCTCTGTACCACAGGCGAGGGCAGCGCTGCCCTGCTGAAAAATGTTCTTGACAGCCAGTTGGATTACCATCGTTCGCTGTGCGAAACTATTGCGTTGAAACTTACGGACAAGGAGGATATCGAGGCCCGACTGGCTGCGATTAATAGGATAGGAAAAGTTCTCTGTGTTGTGGGCACTTTTCCGGTAAATTTTCCCGTCCCTTATTTCAACCTGGCAGATGTTTTGGAAGGCAGCGCGATACCGAAGATTCAAAAACGAATTGATCAAGAGGCATTTTGGGGGAAAGTCCAGGATACTCTTTCAACCATGTTGAAGAATGGGGGAAATGAAAATATCTTTTTGCAGGTGCGTGCCGTAATCGAAGCGGTAGAAAAGCAATCCGGGTACCAACTGGCTTCTGATGTGATGGTTGGTGTTTTATGCCATATGAGCTGCATGGTCGATCGTTTAATTGAGAATGAGCCAGTCGGAAAATTTCCCAATAAGAGAGCCTTTATCAAGCAGAATTTGAAATTTTATAACTTGGTGAAGAATTGTTGTGTCGCTATGCAGAACTATTTTTCCATAACAATTCCGGATGATGAAATATGTTATATTATTACATTTTTCGTATCAGGAAACTGTGCTATAGAGGATTTAACGGAAATGCGTGAAACTGGCACGGAAAATGCTACATAAAACAACGAAACACATTTCAAAACAGGGGGAATTTCATCATGATAACACAAACCGTACAGATTTTGAATAAAATCGGTCTGCATGCCCGTCCTGCTTCTCTGCTGGTCAAAACGGCGGAAAGCTTCCGTTCCAACATCACCATCAAAAACGGGGACCGGAGCGCCACTGCAAAATCCATGATCAATTTACTAACGCTTCGAGCAAAACAGAACGACAGAGTTACCATTGAAGCGGATGGCGACGATGAAAAAGAAGCTCTCAGCGCCTTGGTAAGGTTGATAAATTCAAAATTCGGTGAAGAATGATTTTTACCAGGAAGGTAGAAAAATGATAAGAAATGGAATCGGCGTATCGAAAGGATATGCAATCGGTACGGCCTATAGGATTAGTGGATCGGATGAAATCAATTTTTGCGCCACTTCAGAAAATACTGCGATGGAAGAGAAGCGCCTCCGCGAAGCGGTGGAACGGTCAAAACTGCAGGTTAAGAGGATCGCGGAGGGCGCACAGCAGAATCTGGATGCAAAAAATGCAGAAATCATTGAAAGCCACCTGAATTTTTTGGAAGATCCGGCTTTTACGGGGGAAGCGTTCAAAAAGATCAGGGAAGATTCCCTTACTGCAGAAAAGGCAATTTCCGATGTAACACAGTCGCTCTATGAAATGTTTTCTGAGTTTGAAGATGAGTATACAAGAGATCGCGCCGCAGATATTAAAGATATCGGCGAGAGGATTCTTCGAAATCTGCTTGGAAAAGAGGAAGACATAAATTTCAAGGATCTACCCCAAAACACGGTTTTGTTTGCTCATGACTTAAAACCATCGGATACGGCTCAGATTGACAGAGAGAAAGTGGTCGCTTTTGTGACGGAGAAGGGCGGAAAAACTTCCCATACTGCGATTTTGGCCAAAGCTCTGGGGATTGCCGCGGTCGTTGGATGCGATGGCATCCTTCACGAAGTTGAAGATGGAATGCCTGTTCTTGTTGATGGGGTATCCGGCCAGGTAATCGTTTCTCCTGATGAAGCTACCATTCAAAAGTACAAGTCTCTTCAGGCTGAGGAAAAGAGCCGAAAAGAAAAATATGCCAATTTTTTGAATCAACGGATTACTACAGAAGAGGGCAGAAAGGTTCTTGTCGCCGCTAATATTGGCGGCTTGGAGGATCTGAAAACCGCGCTGGAAAATGGTGCCGAGGGAGTTGGCCTTTTCCGGACGGAATTTTTGTACATGAACCGGCAGACGATGCCGACCGAAGAGGAACAGTTTCAGGTTTATCGTGATGCGGCTCAACTGCTGCAAGGAAAGCCATTAACCATTCGGACTTTGGACATCGGCGGCGACAAAAGTCTTCCTTATTTGAAAATGCAAAAGGAATCAAATCCGTTTTTAGGACTTCGCGCGATTCGATTGTGCCTGAAGAATCAGGATATCTTCCGAACGCAGCTTCGTGCGATTCTCAGAGCGTCGGTATATGGGAATATTCAGATTATGTTTCCTATGATTGGCAGCGATGAAGAGCTGAAACAGGCAAAAGAAGTTTTGGACAGGTGCAAGCGGGAATTAGGGGAAGAGGGTGTCAATTATGACCCTCACATACTAACAGGCATGATGATTGAAGTTCCCTCGGCTGCGATTATGGCTGCCGATTTTGCAAAAAACGTCAACTTTTTTAGCATCGGAACGAATGACTTAACGCAATATACACTTGCAGTGGACAGAATGAATGAAACCATCTCCGGACTTTATAACTCCATGCATCCGGCCGTTCTGCGTCTGATTAAAATGACAATCGAAGCCGCACACCAGGCGTTCATTCCCTGCTGTATGTGCGGAGAACTGGCCTCTGACGAAAAAGCGATTCCCCTACTGTTACAATACGGCTTAGACGAATTCTCCGTTAGCCCTGGCGCACTGGCAGACACAAAGGTACGCTTACTAAAAGCGATAGGAAACTAAACTCCGTTCTGTAGTTTATATGAGGTAATCATTATGGGGCTACGGCCTGGCGTCAGCCAAGAACAAAAACAAAATCTAAGTCAAAAACTGATTTTGTCGGCCAAATTGAGAGAATCCCTCGATATTCTGCAGATGCCCCTGCCCGATCTTCTTCGGAAAGTAGAAGATGAGATCATGGAAAACCCTGTTCTTGATTGTGACGGAACTGAAAGAAACGGAGAAATGGACGAAACAGAAAACCTTGAATTCAAAAGCTGGCAAGGAAAGAATCCAGGCAGCCGGAATGGGCAAGGGCACGATTTGGCTGCGTTTGATAAGAGTCAAAATAACGACCCGTTCCAGTTCGTTTCAAAAGAACCGACATTTTCCGACTTCCTTCGGGAACAACTCGGGGAAATAAAAATGGACCTGTTGACAACCCAAATCTGCCAATACCTTATTGAAGATTTGGATGAAAGAGGATATCTTCCTGAAACCGCGGAGGCCATCGCGGATGATTTACGCATTACCGATGTCCGGCTGGTTGAAAAAGCGATCAGAGTGATCCAACTAATGGAACCGGCGGGTGTTGGCGCTTACGACCTAAGAGAATGCCTTGCGCTTCAGCTCCAAAGAATGCCGGGCTGCAATCCCGCCGAGTTCAAAATCGTTGATCGGTATTTGAAACTTCTTGCCGATAATAAAGTTAAATTGATTGCAGAAAAATTGGACGTATCAGTTTCAGATGCGCTGAGATTTTGTAATCAGATCCGGAAGCTGAACCCAATCCCTTCAAGCGGTTTTAATACCGGTGCATTAAAAAATTTTATCATTCCCGAAGCAACAATTCGGAAAGATGATCTCGGGAATTTTAAGGTCGAGATGAACCGTCCAGCCACCTATCACCTTTCAATCAACCCGTATTACAAAAAAATGGCTCAGATTACAGAAGATGAAAAAACCAAAAAATATATCAGAGAAAAAATCATCAAGGCCTCATTGCTAATCGATGCCATATCCGATCGTGCCAGCACGATTTCAAAAATCCTCGAAAAAATAATAGAGTTTCAACCTTTCTATTTCAGCAAAGGGACTTCTTGCCTGAGCCCTATGACGATGACGTCAGTGGCGGAACAGCTTGGCCTAAACGAATCCACCGTAAGCCGGGCGGTACAGGATAAATTCATTCTTTGCCCTTGGGGAATCGTCCGTTTAAAATCTTTATTTACCCAAAAGCTCACTGGTTCTGATAGCAATCAGGTTTTTTCCTCAGTCTATGTAAAAGATAAAATCAAGGAGATGATCTCCACTGAAAGAAAAGAACGGCCTCTCTCTGATCAGAAAATTGCTTTGGCATTAAACCGTATCGGGATATTGATTTCCAGAAGAACAGTCTCGAAATATAGGGAAAGCCTCGAGGTTTTCCCCGCGGCGAAACGTAAATCTCTGTAAATGAATGTAACCGTCAAGCCGGCCCTCGCATTGTAACTGAAATTTCCTAACATTATTTATTCCTCCTGTGATTTAATTTCATTATCTCCATCAAATCTATTTACTCTCAACACTTCTTTTGCCATACGGAAGACAGCCCATGCCTTGGCTATATTATGCTTGGGTAAAAAGTCTTTTTACTGATTAAAAAAGTGATGGAATTTAATCTGGAGAAATCTTGAACTTTCAAAACCACGATATTTCACAGATAAGGATCTTAAAACAGTATGGGAGTCAAATTAATTGCCTTGGATTTGGACGGAACAACCCTGAAAAACGATCACTTTTCCGTGTCGGTCAAAAACCGCCGTGCAATCGTTGGTGCTCTCGCACAGGGAGTCGTTGTAGTGCCCGCTACCGGCCGATTTTTGAACGGCATTCCGCGCTCTGTCAAAAAGATTGCGGGGATACGCTACGCAATCACTTCAAACGGTGCCTTCGTTTGGGATTTTCGCAGCAACAAGGTACTGTATTCCAATCTGTTGCTTTGCGAGACGGCGGCTAAGGTGTTGGCTCTGGCCAAAGATATCAACGTCTATGCCGAGGCGTATTGTGAGGGCAAAGCGTACATGGAATATGAGGCAAAGCCGGAGACCTTCAACCGCGACCTTTCCATGGAATTACATTCACTGTTCTGGAAACGCAAAAAGGTTCAAAATCTTGTGGGATATATCTGTGCGGAAAGGAAGTCTGTCGAAAAAATCGAAATAATCCCCAAAGATCATCGGACAAGGGAAGAGATGGAGGAGAAACTGAAAGGTTTGCCATTGTCAATTACCACCTCCGGCATGGACAGCATTGAGGTTACCAATTTTGGGGCAACGAAAGGTGAGGCACTGGCACATCTCTGTAGATATCTTCAGATAAAACCAGAAGAAGTTATGGCGATCGGTGACAACTGCAATGACATCGAGATGCTCCGTTTTGCGGGTCTCGCCGTTGCGGTCGACAACGCGGATGGCGCCCTGAAAAAAATTGCCGATTTCATTGTGCGCGGAAGTGACCTCGACGGCGTCGCGGAAGCAATTGAGCGCTTTGTGTAATGGCAGTAGGATATAGATGAAGAGATAAGGCGAGGAAGTGCCAACAATTCAGGTCTCATCAATGTTGCTATTCATATAAGAAATTATAGCGTTGCCGAAAGGTAGAAGGATTCTTTCATTATAAGAAGTCATGATATAATAACACATGATATTTGTTTGCGCTTTTTGCGCGATAGATTGCTGCCTTCGCAACCATGCCACCACTTGATTAAGTTTGGACTTTTGGAACTGATGAAATGACATTTATCTGGAATCTTTTCAAATTCCACGCAATTAGGGAAAATAATAGGAACTAAGCGGCCAAATGTCTGGACAGTCAACACTAATTCTTCCTCGATTCAGGGGCGGTTCGGTAGAGCTTCGCTTTCCTCATTGGCCGTCAGCTTTTTCAGCCGGTCTTGATTTCAGCAGTGTAGGCATCATCTCCCTACGATACGGGCTCAAAAACAAAAAAGGGCCGCCTTGATTTCTCCTATATAACGCAAAAAAAGCCCAGTATTACTGGACTTTTTTGTGCGTCAACATTGTAGCAATATTGACGTCTTAATATGGTCGAGGTGACTGGATTCGGGCAGTGCGGTTCCGTGCCGCGTTCCGCGGACCTCTGCGCGGGGCGAGAGGTGAATGCAAAAGCGTCCGTGGTCTACGGGGCTGCACCGGCTGGTTCTCACCCAGTCGCCTCGCAGATGAGTATAAAAAAAGAACCCGGCGAAGAACCGGGTTCTTACAGAAATGGTCGAGGTGACTGGATTCGGGCAGTGCGGTTCCGTGCCGCGTTCCGCGGACCTCTGCGCGAGGCGAGAGGTGAATGCAAAAGCGTCCGTGGTCTACGGGGCTGCACCGGCTGGTTCTCACCCAGTCGCCTCGCAGATGAGTATAAAAAAAGAACCCGGCGAAGAACCGGGTTCTTACAGAAATGGTCGAGGTGACTGGATTCGGGCAGTGCGGTTCCGTGCCGCGTTCCGCGGACCTCTGCGCGAGGCGAGAGGTGAATGCAAAAGCGTCCGTGGTCTACGGGGCTGCACCGGCTGGTTCTCACCCAGTCGCCTCGCAGATGAGTATAAAAAAAGAACCCGGCGAAGAACCGGGTTCTTACAGAAATGGTCGAGGTGACTGGATTCGAACCAGCGGCCTCTACGTCCCGAACGTAGCGCTCTACCAAGCTGAGCCACACCTCGAAAGAAACGGCCCCGAAAATAACGGAGCCTGGCTGCGGAAGAAGGATTCGAACCCTCACAAACAGAGTCAGAGTCTGTCGTGCTACCTTTACACAATTCCGCATCAACCTGCATTGAAACAGCAAGATTTATTATATTCAAATCCCGCGCGTTTGTCAATCCCTTTTCGGGATTATTTGAGAAATCCCGACCAATCTTTTCGTAAAAGAATTTTTATGAATCAAAGTGGAACTCGTTGTGCCGTAAGATTAGACGATGTAGAGGATGGATGACGGACCGAACCTCTTTTCAATTTCCAGGCGCAGAAATTCCTCCGCTTCCGCCCTCACTTCCGGCCGGTAACAGTATTTTCCCTTTCCCCGCCCCGTCATCCGGCCGGAGTCGAACAAATCGGGCCCCTTTGGAAATCCTTCCGTGTTGATGGCCCGGTGGACATAGCTGTAGGTCATGAAGATGACCTCGATCCCGATGCCGCGCTTTGCCCGTTCGGAAAGCTCTGACGAAAGAGTTTCCAACAGCTCCAGATATTGTTTTTTCCAGTCGTCCAGCAAAATCACCGGAGCGATCAGAAGACCGGTGCGGTATCCCGCATCCGCCATTTGATTGAGCGCGTGAATTCTCTGTTTCAGCGGCGAAGTCCCGAGCTCGATCGTTCGGATGACTTCCTGCGGGTTCACGCTCATCCGGAATATCGCTCTGCCGTGGTGTTTCAGCGGCAGGAGCGGTTCCACCATGCTGAATTTCGTTGGAAATGTAATGAACCCCTTCTCTTGTTCGGCAAATCTCTCGATGGTCCATTCCAGATTGTGTGTGATGGTGTTTTCCAGCACCAGATCGCTGTTGCTGCCGATTTCGAACGTCAGGTCTCTTTCAGCCCGCAACGCGGTTCTTTTCAGCTTTTCGAGCATTTCCTCCCGATTGACGAAGAGCCGCAGATAGGAGCATTTGTTGTAGTTGCAGACAAGGTAGCAGTACAGGCACATGGCACTGCAGCCGGAAGACGTGTAGGGAACGAGAAAATCGGAGGTCTTTGCATTCGGAACGTAGCGGTGCGTTTTCCGCACCCCGACGATCAGGAGACGTTTCAGGTCCCGGAACGCGGAATTCGGCTGTGTGCGCAGCTCGTCGATCCGGTTGTGGCTTTCGACCGGGACCCACGGAACTTCGGAGTATTTCTTTTTCAGCGCTTGTCCCAGCTTATAGGAAAGCGCGTCAGGCTCGTAATAAACTTTCTCGGGGAACATAAGCGCCGCCCCTTTCTTTCCGTTTAGTATGAGTGAAAATCGGCGGTTTATGATTCATGACGCCTTTACATCGGTTTCAGGCTTTGATAAACTGAGGAAGGCCAAACAGGGAAAGGAAGTCTTCCAGGATGAAATTAAATACGCCGGGCTTTTCAGCCCCGCTGGAAAGTGCCGCCGATATGGAAGAGACGATTCTAAAGGCTTCGCGGGAGGAAACGGAATGCTCCGGCCTGATTTTTTCCGGCCAGTCCGCCGCGGAAGCGTCTTTTTCCGGCGTCGATTTTCGCCGGTGCCGCTTTTCCGGCTGCCGGTTTTCGGACTGCCGGGCGGAAAGGCTGTCTTTTATCGACGCCGTGTTCGTATCGTGCGATTTTTCCAACGCGGTTCTGGCGGACAGCCTGTTCCGCCGCGTTGAATTCAAAGGCTGCAGGCTGGTCGGCACCGATTTTTCCCGTTCCGTCTGGGAGCAGGCGACTCTGAAGGACTGCACGGCGGACTGGATCGGTCTGTCGGGTTCCAAGCTGAAGCATGTGAAATTTCAAGGCTGCAAGATGGAAAACGGAGTTCTGCAGGAGTGCGCCCTGAGCAGCGTCGAATTTTCGAGCTGCCGTCTGCGGAAGGCCGAATTCCTGCATACCTCTCTTGCGGGGATCGACCTGACCGGCGATGAGATCGAGGGGCTTGCCGTATCGGGTCCGGAGCTGCGGGGGGCCGTCGTCACTCCGCTTCAGGCGTGCGATCTGGCCCGGTATCTGGGTCTCGTTATCCGCGCGTAACAAAAAGGCCGGGGCAAACGCTCCGGCCGGAAGACTCACGCTTTTACGCGGAACAGATCCTCCGCGTTTTTTTTCGCAAGATTCAGGATGTCCTGGGGATTTCCGCCTCGTATCTCAGCGACTTTCTCCGCGACACAGGCGATCAGGGAGGAGTCGTTCCTTCTGCCCCGGAACGGGACGGGGGCGAGGTAGGGACAGTCGGTTTCGAGCAGAAGCCGGTCCGGCGGCAGACTTTTTACCACCTCGACCGGAACGCGGGCGTTTTTAAAGGTTACGGAGCCGCCGACGCCGATGTACATCCCGAGCCGGACGGCCTCGGCCGCCATTTCCGCGCTGCCGGAAAAGCAGTGGATCACTCCTTGGGGGCGGTGACGGCGCAGAAGCTCCATCGTGTCGCCGTGCGCGTCGCGGTCGTGGACGATGACCGGCAGCCCGTGCCGTTTCGCCAGAAGGATCTGGCGCTCGAAAAGTTCCTTTTGGACCTCGCGCGGCGCGTTTTCCTCAAAGTGATAGTCGAGGCCGATTTCTCCGACCGCGACGATATGCGGATCGGAAAGAAGTGCTTCCAGCGCCTTCTCCCATCCGTCCGGGGCGTTTTTCGCCTCTTCCGGGTGAATTCCCGCGGCGGCGGAGAAATAGCCGTACTTTGCCGCCAGGGCGATCGCCGCACGGGAGGACGGAAGGTCGGCACCGCAGTCCACCACATGGCAGACGCCCTTTTCCGGGAGAGAGGCGAGCAGCTCGTCCCGGTCCGTGTCGAACGCCTCGTCGTCGTAATGCGCGTGGCTGTCGAAAATATTGGAGTATTTCATATGTCCTCCACAAGAACGATTTCAGGACTGAGCGCACGGAGCGGCATGTGCCGCCTTTCCCGTACCTTGCGTCGTAAGTTGCCAAAAGCCGGGAGAATCGAAAGACTCTCCCGGCGGGAAACGCTGAAGATCAGTATCGTGCGAAACGCGGGGGCGTGCGCAGCCGCGGGCCGCTAACGGATCTTGCTGCCGGCGGGGACGCCGTCGACAAAGACCACGCGGACTTCGTCCTCGCCCGCGTCGGCGGCAAGGATCATCCCTTGGCTCTCCACGCCGCAGAGCTTGGCGGGTTTCAGGTTGGAAACGACGATCACCGTATGCCCGACCAGATCCTCCGGCTTGTACCACTGTGAGATGCCGGAAGCGACCGTGCGTCCGCCCATGCCGTCGTCCAGGGTCAGCTTCAAAAGCTTTTTGGAGCGCTTGACCGGTTCGCAGGCCGTCACTTTCGCGGCGCGCAGGTCGACCTTCGCGAACTCGTCGATGTTGATCTGCGCGATTCCCTCCGGCTTTTCGTCCGGCTCCGCCTTCGCGCTTGCGCGGTCCGCCGGATTCGGAATCAGCTTGTTGAGCTCCTCGATTTCCTTGTCCACATCGATGCGGGGGAACAGGGTCTCGCCCTTCCTTACAACGGCGTCGGACGGGAACACGCCCCATTTCCCGGCGGACTCGTAGGTGACGGCGCCGCCTGAAATGCCGAGCTGTTCCTGTATCTTCGGCGCGGTGTCCGGCAGGAAGGGAGCGAGCAGGACCGACACGATGCGGAGCGATTCGCACAGGTTGTAAAGCACCGCCGCGAGGCGGGTCTTTTTGCTTTCCTCTTTGCCGAGCGCCCAGGGTGCCGTTTCGTCGATATATTTGTTCGTGCGGGAAATCAGCTTCCAGATCTCCGTGAGCGCGTTCGAGAACTGGTATTTGTCGATGGCCTCGTCGCATTTACCGCGCAGGGCGAGCGCCGTTGCTTTCAGGTCCTCGTCCACGGGAGCCTCTTCGCGCTCCGACGGAATCTTTCCGCCGAAATACTTTTCCGCCATCGCGGCCGTGCGGGAAAGAAGATTTCCGAGATCGTTCGCGAGGTCGGAGTTGATGCGATTGATCAGCGCCTCGTTGGTGAACAGACCGTCGGCGCCGAACGGGATCTCGCGCAGCAGAAAGTAGCGGACCGCGTCCACGCCGTAGCGGGAGCAGAGGATCGTCGGGTCGACCACGTTGCCCTTGCTCTTGCTCATCTTGCTTCCGTCGCCGAACAGGAGCCAGCCGTGGCCGTAGACCTGCTTCGGCAGAGGAAGGCCGAGCGCCATCAGCATCGCCGGCCAGATGATCGTGTGGAAGCGGACGATCTCCTTGCCGACGAACTGAACGTCCGCGGGCCAGTATTTTCGGTACGCGGAGTCGTCGTCGGAATCGTATCCGAGCGCGGTGATATAGTTGGTCAGCGCGTCAAGCCAGACGTACACCACGTGCTTCGGGTCGAAGGTGACCGGGATGCCCCAGGAAAAGCTGGTGCGGGAGACGCAAAGGTCTTCCAGCCCCCGCTTGATGAAGCTGACCATTTCATTCTTGCGGCTTTCCGGCTGGATGAAATCCGGATGCTCCTCGTAGTACTTTAAAAGCGGTCCGGCAAAATTGGACAGGCGGAAGAAATAGGCCTCCTCGCTGACGATTTTCACCTCGCGGCCGCAGTCGGGGCATTTTCCTTCCTTCAGCTGCGTCTCGGTCCAGAAGGATTCGCAGTCCGTGCAGTACCAGCCCTTGTATTCTCCCTTGTAGATCTGTCCGCGGTCGTAGAGGTCCTTGAAGATTTTCTGGACGGCCTTCACGTGGTATCCGTCCGTCGTGCGGATAAAGCGGTCGTTGGAGATGTTCAGCAGTTTCCAAAGGTCTTTGAAAACCTGCGCCGTGCGGTCCACATATTCCTTCGGCGTAATTCCCTCTTTTTCCGCTTTCTGTTCGATCTTCAAACCGTGTTCGTCCGTCCCGGTCAGGAACATCACGTCGTACCCCTGCATTCGCTTGTAGCGCGCGATGGCGTCGCTGGCCAGCGTGCAGTAGCTGTGTCCGATATGGGGCTTGCCGGACGGGTAATAGATGGGCGTCGTGATGTAAAAGGTCTTTTTCTCCATTTTTTCAGCCTCCGGGAACTTTGTTTTTATTATTATACCATTCTGTTCCATAAAATAAAAGAAAATTCACCCGCCATATAAAAAACGGCGGGTTTCCCCACCGTCCCAGGCCGCCGGGAAAGCCGCGCAACCGCAAAATTGCGCCGCAATTTTGCTTACGGCGTTGGCTGCGCCTACACACCCATTCTTACAAAGCCAATGAATGGGGTTCCCAAAGCGATGAAAGAAGGCCCGCACTGCGAATTTCACAGTCGTGGCGCCGTAGGCGCGTAAGGCGCTTTGCGCCCTCCCTCATTTGCGGCGCTTGCCGCCTTGTCTTGCACGATTTTCAACGGCCTGCATGTTTTTCGACAAACTGACTCGGTTCAGTCCGAATCGCTTCCGGAAGAATCTTCGTCCCCGTAAAGAAATTGCCTCAGAATCGTGCAGTTCTTTTCCAGGTCGAGCGAAACGACCTTCCCGATCCCCTTGACCGAGACGGTGTCGTCAAACGTATCCGTCGCCGGGATCTGCTGGGTTTCCGTTTCGTAGCCGGAAAGAGACGCTCCGATGGAAGCAAGGTACAAAAGCTGGCTGTCGCTCAGATTCGTCTTCACATACGGCAGATAATCGTAGACGATTTTGTTGGCGCTCACCAGATTCATGGATTTCATTTTCTGGATCATGAGCTCGACCACCTGCCGCTGGCGGGCCGTGCGCCCGTAGTCGTTGCTCCCGAAGCTGTCGGTGGCGTAGCGGATTCGGGCGTAGTAAAGACAGAGCTTTCCGTTCAGATGATGGGTGATCGACTTCTCGCCGGCGGCGGGATAGGACAGATGGCTGCCCATGTTCTCGTTTTCCGCCTGACAGGCGGCTTTGGACATCGGAACGTCCAGTCCGCCCATCTTGTCGATCACGGCGGCAAAGTTATCGAAATCGACGGAAACATACTGGTCGATGTTGATCCGGTAGTTGTTTTCCAGCGTCTGCATGGTCAGGGCGACACCGCCGTTTGAATAGGCGGCGTTGAGCTTGTTTTTGCCGACGGTCGGAATTTCAAGGTAGGAGTCGCGCAGAAAGGAGACCAGACGGATGGTTTTTGACTTGCTGTCGATGGACATCAGCATATTGGTGTCGGACCTGCCGTCCGAGCCGTCGTCGTTCTCATCCACGCCGAGCAGCAGAATATTCATCACGCTGTCGTCCGATTTGACGTTCCAGGCCGGCGCGTCGCTGGGCAGCTGCGTATAGTTTGCCAGCTGCGAGCTTGTCACGTCGGAACGGTCCAGGCGGGACGCCAGGAGATGAAAATATAAGAATCCGCCGCCCATGGCGGCCAGCGCGACGGAAAAAAGCAGGATCAGTATTTTTTTCAGGCAGCCTCCCTTTTTGCGGCGACGGCGGCGGGAGCGGAAACGCATGGAGGAATCGCTGTAGATGTCCCGGTCCACCACGTTGTAGCGGTCGATTTCCTGCGTGTCCCAGGAAACGGCGCGGCGCGCCGGCTGCCGGTTTGAAGCGCGGCTTGTTCCAAGAGGGTCGGTGCGCCGCGCCGGGCGGCCCGTAGGTTGTCTGCTCATACTGTACCTCGCTGTACCTAAAATTATTTTCATCAAGCCACTTTCACCTATTGTATTGCAAAGCGGACAGGTTGTCAACGCGGGGAAAAAGCGGAGCACCGGATGAAAATCCAATGAAGACGGAGAAAATACTGTATTTTCGTCCCGCTGTTTGCTATAATATAGAGAACTGGGAGGGCTTGCCATGAAGAAAAAACCGGAAGCCGTAAAGCCTCATGCGATGATCGTCCGCATCCTCGCCGGCGTCTGCGCGGTCCTGATTATCCTTTCCGCCTTTTTTTTCGCTTTCTTTTCATAAGGCGTTTGAAAAGACGGCCCCTTTCCGGCCGAATGTCTTTCCGCGTCAAAACGCTCGGAACCGGGGAAACCCCTCCCGTGCCCGCTTTTGACTGAAAGGGCTGAAAAAGCCGCCGGGGAAAGAAAATCGCCGAAGAAAACCAATGAATCCTATTGAGGTATTTATAGAAATGGATCAGCTTGTTACATCGCTCATTGATACCTTTCGGGGAATTCCTGCGGAACTCCTTGTTTTTTTAATTTCCCTGCTGCCTCTTCTTGAACTGAGAGGAGGCATCCTCGCGGCCGGCCTGCTGCACGTGGGCATGGTAAAGGCCTTTCTCCTGTGCCTCGCGGGCACACTGCTGCCGGTGCCTTTTATCCTGCTCTTTTTCCGGAAGATTCTGGAATGGCTGCGCAACACGGGATTTGTCCGCCTGGTGCGGCGGCTTGAGGATAAAATGAATCGCAAGAGCAAACAGATCGAAAAATACAAGACCTTCGGCCTGCTGCTGTTTGTCGCCGTCCCGCTGCCCGGGACCGGCGCGTGGACGGGTTCCGCCGCCGCCGCCCTGATGGGCATGCGCTTTCGGGACGCTCTGCTTTCCGTCGCGCTGGGGTGTGTCGTCGCGGACGCCATCATGTGCCTGCTCGCCTACGGCGTTCTCGGCTCGATCTGGTGAGGAAAGGATCTGATTCCATGCGACAGGCGGATCTTGCCGTCGTGGGCGGGGGCGCCTCCGGTCTGGCGGCGGCCCTCGCCGCGGCGGCGTCCGGAAAACGGGGCTCCGCCGTCGTCCTGGAGAAAAATCCGCGCGTGGGGAAAAAGCTGCTCCTGACCGGCAACGGCCGCTGCAATCTGACCAACCGCGGCGCGGGGGACGGCTCGCATTACCACGGGGACGCGGGGGCGCGCGAGGTGCTGGACCGCTTCCCGCCGGAGCGGATTCTGGAGCTGTTCCAAAAAGCGGGCCTGCTTTGCCGGGAACTGGACGGCGGGCGGATTTATCCATACAGCTTGCAGGCTTCGTCGGTCCTGAATGTTCTGCGGAGGAACCTGGATCGTTTCGGCGTGGAAGTCCTGTGCGGCTTTGACGTGAAAGACATCCGAAAATCGGACGGCGGGTTTCTCCTCTCTTCGCCGGAAGGGGACCTGCCTGCCCGGCGGGTGATCCTCGCGGCGGGCGGCTCAGCCTGCCCGCAGTCCGGCTCGGACGGCGGTGGATACTCACTGGCAAAAGCCCTGGGCCATACAGTTGTCCCGGTGTATCCGTCGCTGGCGCCGGTCAAAACGGACCCCGCGCGGGTCCGTCCCTTAAAGGGCGTGCGCTGTCCGGTGTCGGCGGCGTTTCGGACACGCGGCCAGGTGGTCCGCGCTTCCGCCGGAGAGGTGCAGTTCACGGAAAACGCGCTGTCCGGCATCTGTATCTTTGAGCTTTCCCGCTGCTTTGGGGATCTGCGCGCACCGAAGGACGCGGAAATCGCGCTCGATCTTTTTTCCGGGTATTCATTGGAACGCGTGACGGGATTGCTGCGTGCCGCGGCGGAGGGGGCGGGGGAGCTTTCCGCGCCTCAGCTTTTGGAGGGCTTTCTGCCCAAGGCGCTGTGTGTTGAGCTTTCCAGATACGCGTTTGGCGGCGCGTCCGGGGTGCTGCGGCGGGAGGATCTCGGCCGGCTGGCCTCGGCGGCGAAGGACTTCCGTTTCCCGGTCCGGGGGACGTTTTCCTGGGACCGGGCGCAGGTAACGGCGGGAGGCGTCCCGCTTTCGGAGCTGACGGAGAGTCTGGAGTCGAAAAAATGTCGGGGGCTGTACCTGTGCGGCGAGCTGCTGGACGTCGACGGCGACTGCGGCGGCTTTAACTTACACTGGGCGTGGGCCAGCGGTTTGGCCGCCGGGAAAGCGGCGGCGGATTCTCTGCGTGAAAAGAGATGATGGATTTTGGAAGGCGAAGTTCTGATCGATGTCCTGATGTTTGTGTTCACGGGGTTTATTCTTCTGGTCGGCTGGCTGGTCCGGAACCATCATTCTGAATACCCGGATACGTTTTGCGGATACCATGTGGGAAAAATCGCCATGAAAAGCAACAAGGCCTGGACCGACGCGAACCGCTGGTGCGGCGATTTGCTGTTAAAATCCGGCTTCGTCTTTCTTTTGCCGGACCTTGCGGCTTCCTATCTGTTCCATATCCTGCGGGCGGAAGAGACTCTTTGGGGTCTGCCCTTTTCCTATCTGATCGCGGCGGTCTTGGTCCCTGCGATTCTCGGCATTGCGGTCACGGAGGGCCGGCTTAGGAAAAGATATCGTCCGGATGGAACGCTGAAAGAGGAGAATAACCAATGAATTGTACTTATTATGTCGTCGATGCGTTTACCGACAGGGTTTTCAAAGGGAACCCTGCCGGGGTCTGCATCCTGAATGAGTTCCCGGGCCGGGAGGCCATGAGGAACATCGCGGCGGAAAACAATCTGTCCGAAACCGCGTTTGTGGTAAAGCGGAACGGTTGTTATGACATCAGATGGTTTACCCCCGCGGAGGAGGTCGACCTGTGCGGCCATGCGACGCTGGGCTCGGCTTATGCGATTTCGCGGTTTGTCGAGCCCGGCGCTGAAAAGATGGAGTTCCATTCCATGAGCGGGACCCTGTTTGCGGAACGCCGAGGGGATGTTTTTACGCTGGATTTTCCTTCGCGGCCGCCGAAACCGGTCGAAACGCCGGACGGCCTTCCGGAGGTTCTGGGAGCCGGGGTGCGGGAAACCTTTCTGTCGCGCGACCTGGTTGTTCTGCTGGATTCCGAGCGGCAGGTGAGGAACCTGAAGCCGGATTTTGCGAAGATGGGGAACCTCAAGGGCGGGATGGGAGTTCTCGTCACCGCGAAGGGGGAAAGCACGGATTTTGTCTCCCGGTGCTTCTTTCCGGCGGTCGGCGTGCAGGAAGATCCCGTCACCGGCTCGGCGCACTGCAGCCTGATTCCGTTTTGGGCGGAACGCCTTGGAAAGAGCCGGATGACGGCGGCGCAGCTTTCCGCGCGGGGAGGCCTGCTTTCCTGCGAATTGTGCGGGGACCGCGTGAAGATCGGCGGCAGGGCCGCGCTGTATCTGACGGGGGAGATTACGTTTTGATCTATCGGATTTCCGAGCTTCGGCTGGAGCTGGACGGCTCGCCGGAGGACCTGAAAAAAGAGGCCGCGAAACGCCTGCGTGTCGCGCCGGAGGCGATCCGTTCCCTGAGCTTGTTCCGCAAATCGGTCGACGCGCGGAAGAGGGACGACGTCCATTTTGTCTGCACGGCGGAGGCGGACTGCCCCTCGGCGCGGGCGCCGCGCGACCGCCGGGTGACGAAAGCGGTGCCCTACCGGTATGAGCTGCCGGTTTGCCGCGCCCTGGAACAGCGGCCCGTGGTTGTGGGATCCGGCCCGGCCGGCATGTTCGCGGCGCTGATCCTGGCACAGGCGGGCCAGCGCCCGGTCGTGCTGGAGCGCGGCTCCCGCGTGGAAGAGCGGGAGAAACTGGTTTCCCGCTTCTGGCGGGACGGGACGCTGGACCCGGAGTGCAACGTGCAGTTCGGGGAAGGGGGCGCGGGAACCTTTTCGGACGGGAAGCTGAACACCGGCACCAAGGACCCGCGCATCCGCAAGGTGCTGGAGGAATTCGCCGCCGCCGGCGCGCCGTGTGAAATCCTCTGGGAGGCGAAGCCGCATATCGGGACGGACCGCCTGCCTCGGGCGGTCCGGGGAATCCGGGAGCGGATCCTGTCGCTCGGCGGGGAGATCCTTTTCGACACGCGGATGACCTCCCTGCTGCGGAAGGACGGGCGTGTTTCCGGCGTGGAATTCCGGACGCGGCGCGGCGCGCCGGAACGGCTCGAAACCGGAGCGGTGATCCTGGCGGTCGGGCACAGCGCGCGGGACACCTTTGAAGAGCTGTTCGCCGCGGGTGTCCCGATGGAGCCGAAGGCGTTTGCCGTCGGCGCGCGGATCGAGCATCCGCAGAGCCTGATCGACGCCGCGCAGTACGGGAAATTCGCGGGCCGCCCCGCGCTTGGGGCGGCGGATTACAAACTCGCCGTCCATCTGGAAAACGGACGGGGAGTGTACACGTTCTGCATGTGCCCGGGCGGGCAGGTCGTCGCGTCGGCCAGCGAGCCGGGGCGGCTGGCGACCAACGGAATGAGCCGTTTCGCCCGCGACGGGGAAAACGCGAACGCCGCCCTGCTGGTCGGCGTGGGGCCGGAGGATTTCGGGGCGGACGGTCCGCTCGCGGGCGTGGAACTCCAGCGGAAGCTGGAGGAAGCCGCGTTCCGCCTGGGGGGAGGGGAGTACCGCGCCCCCGTGCAGCGCGTGGAGGATTTTCTGGAGCGCCGCGCCTCCGTCCGGCCGGGCGATGTCGTGCCGACCTACCATCCCGGCGTGACGCCCTGTTCGCTGGACGGCTGCTTTCCTGATTTCATCGCCGATTCCATGCGCGAAGGCATCCGGCGGATGGACGCCCGCCTGCGCGGCTTTGCATTCCCGGATGCGGTTCTGACGGCGGTGGAAAGCCGTTCCTCATCGCCGGTGCGCATCCTGCGCGGGGAGGAGGACGGGCAGTCCCCCGCGCTTCCGGGTCTGTATCCGTGCGGCGAGGGGGCCGGCTACGCGGGGGGCATTGTCTCCGCGGCCGTGGACGGCATCCGGTGCGCGGAGCGGATCCTGAAGCAATTGTCCTGATTCGGTATTTCCATCACGGCTTTCGAAAGGATGGCGTATTCTTTGGCTGGACCTTTATGCCTGGATTTTTAATCGTCGCGGGTTGACGGAAAGAGAAGACGGGGGCCGCCGGAATTTTCCGGCGGCCCCCGTCTTCAGCCGCGTCTTTTCTCTGTCTGTCGGGCCGGGTGCATGTTATGGATTCATCAGATCGGCCGCTATAATGCTGAATGCCTTGACGCCGTTGACCAGCCCCATCTCGTCAAAATCAAACTCGGGGCTGTGAAAAGAACCGGCGCAGCGAACAATATTCGTAAAGTAACAGGATTGCCCTCCCTGCCGCTGAACGCGCTCCGAGAGATAAGAGTAGTCTTCGCTGCCCATAAGTCCATCGGGAGCTGAAAGGGTGGGAATTCCCGCTTCCTCCCGTACGATTTTTCTCACCCTTGCCGCCAACTCGGGAGAGTTGACGGAGCATTTTGCAACCCCAACAAATTCGGTTGCTGCCTTGCAGCCATGCATTTCGGCGGAAGCACTTATGATGCGCCGGGTGTAGTCCTCCATGTATTGATTGGCTTCCGGAGAGCCGCCGCGCACCTCCAGTTCCAGCTTCGCATGGTCGCAAATCATGTTTCGGCCGCTGCCGGCTACCAGCTTTCCGACATTAATCCGGGTTGAAACGCCGCCGAAGCGGGGGATGGCATGCAGATTCAGAACCGCGGTTGCCGCCGCCAACATGGCGTTTTTGCCCTTTTCAGGGGACAGTCCCGCATGCGTGGCTTTGCCCGAAAAGGTGACATCCATTTTCGTGGTCGCCAGCGTGGTGCCGCGCCCCGCGCCGATAGAGCCTGCGGTTGCATCCGTTCCGCCGCTGAGATGAGCGCCCAGGACGTAGTCCACCCCGTCGAGATGGCCGTTTTCCACAATGGATTTTGCCCCCCGGACTCCCTCCTCCGCGGGCTGGAAGATCAGCTTCAACGTACCGTGCAGCTGCCCCCGGATTGCGGCTAGGATTTTCGCGGTTCCCAAGCCGATCGTGGTGTGGCCGTCGTGGCCGCAGGCGTGCATGACGCCCGGATTGCGGGAGGCAAAGCCCTCCGTGTTGGGCAGGTGGGAAGCGTTGCGCGTTTCCGTCAGCGGAAGAGCGTCGATGTCGAACCGCAGCGCGACCGTGGGCCCTTCCCCGCAGCGGAGGATTCCAATCACGCCGGTAAAGCCGCCATGCGTGGCCGGCAGGAATTCCGGGTCGGCGCCCTGTTCCACGGCCCGCCGGTACTGGCGCTCCAGCTCTTCCTCCGGTGGGAGTCCCATGCGGCTTGCCGCATCGCAGACGTCACGGCCCGCCAGAACCTCGTCGAACCCCAGGTCCTTCAGCCCGCGCGCGACGAGGGAGGAGGTGCGCATTTCACACCACCCAAGCTCCGGGTACCGGTGCAGGTCGCGCCGCCGCTCCGAAAGGACGGGCTTCATTTCTTCAGCCATCTGAATAATTTCATTATACATTACCGTTTCTCCTTTTGCCTGTCAATTTGTACAGACGGATTAGCCTCCGGTTTTGCGTCCAATTCTTGTGGCGGGCTTAAAATGCGGGAAACACCGTCATGACCCAGAAAACGTTGACGACGCACATCAGAATGGCGGGCAGCCAGCTCATTTTCAACATGGTTTTCTGGTCGTATCCGCCGAGGCCCATCACCATGGAGACGGTCGGCGTCGCCATCGGGGTCATAAAGGCGGTCAGGGAGGCGATCCACACCAGCATGATCAGGCCGAGCGGGTTGCATGCCAGGGATTTGCTGGTGATGATCGCGATCGGAATAAAGATATTCACGACGGCCACGTTCATCATAAACTGCGTCAAGATGAAAGGCGTGATGAAGAAGAGCAGGCCGATCACATAGTTGTTGCGGGAATTCCCTACCATGCCGGCCAGGAAATTGCCGACGAGGGAGCCGGCTCC
Source organism: Caproicibacter sp. BJN0012 (assembly GCF_035986805.1). NCBI lineage: Bacteria > Bacillati > Bacillota > Clostridia > Eubacteriales > Acutalibacteraceae > Caproicibacter > Caproicibacter sp. BJN0012. The sequence continues at coordinate 549,502 of NZ_CP142518.1, forward strand.
GGTGGTTGTCAGCGCGCTGCCGAGGGCGAGCATGCCGGCATACAGAAGCACCATGCCGCCCAGGCCCATCGCCTGGTAGGCGTCCCTTGGCCGCAGGATGCCGGAGGCGACCATGATAACGGCCCCGATGGTCGTAATCTCCCAGGAAGGAATGTTATGCAGGGGCTGTGTCAGCAGCATGATGACAATCCCGAAAAACGACACATACCCGAGAATCTCCTGTAAGGGGGAAAGCCTGCCGTCCCCGGCGGAAAATTTGCTTTCCACCGTGCTGATTTCCAGCACCGGCTTTTCCGGGGCCAGCCTGGGGGCGAAAAAGATGGCATAGAGGATAATCAGGATCATGCCAGGCAAACGGGCGATCATGGGATCCAGCATTTTGAACAGGTAAGCGGTGTAATGATAAGATTCCAGATAGCCGTTGTTCGTCAGGTACATCACCGCGCTGTTGCCAAACGGCAGGATGGAAACGGTGGAGATGGAGACGATGCCGATCGGGAAAATCATTTTGGACCGACTGTACCCCATTTCATCGCAAATGGCGCACGCCAGTGGAAACACAATGCTGAAGCATGCCATGGAGCTTTGGATGAACTGGGTCAGAACAGCGATGATGAGCACATACCCTGCCAGGATTTTCGTAAAGGAGCCCTTGCTGATCCTTGCCACCAGATGAGACATTCTGGAGACCATCTGCGTGCGGCTGAAGCCCGCCGAAACCACGAACATGGTTGCCATGATGATCGTGTTGGAGTTTGAAAACCCCGACAGGGCGGTTTCAGGATCAGTGCACCCGGTCAGCACCAGCAGGAGCATGCTTATGACCGCCGTGGTCGCCATGCTGAATTTACCTGCGATGAAGCTGACAAGCGTGGCGGCAAAGATCAGCAGACATATGATGAGCTGTGTAGTCACGATATCCTTCCTTCCTATCCCTTTTTGTTTGCGCAGCGCTGCACTACAAAAATTAATAAAAATATGATATCATGCTGGAAAGATATTGTATAATATAAATCATTTATGCGGATATCGGCTTTTATTATGGTCCTCACCAGGGAAGGAAATGGTATTTATGAATCTTCAGCAGCTGAAGCTTATCATTGCCGTGAGTGAAACCGGTTCTATTTCAAAGGCGGCAGGCAAGATGTTTCTTTCGCAGCCGAATGCCAGTGAAACCATCAAGGCACTGGAAAAAGAGCTTGGTTTTTCCATTTTCTGGCGGGCTCACACGGGGATTTCACTGACGCGCAAGGGAGAACAGTTTTTGGAGCACGCGCGGATTATGGTTCATCACGCGGATCAGATGTATGAGATCGGCCGCGGCAGTCCGCCGCATCGCTTTTTTCTCGGCGTCTCCAGCTACACCCCCTTGATTGAGGCGTTTCTCGCTCTGTGCCGGAAGTGCGGGCATGAGCCGAAAGCGGAGCTGTCCTGCCGGGAGGTGGATGTTTCGGGCGGGCTTCATTCCCTTTACCAGCTGAGTTTGGATTTGCTGGCGATCGTTCTCTCAACGCAGAACTTAGACACCGTCCGCGAGACGGCCTCCGGCCATAATCTGTCCATGATGGAAATCTGTGACCTTCCGGTGAATGTCAATCTGCGCCGGGAGCATCCGCTGGCTGAGGCTGGGCCGCTGGATCTCGAGAGGCTCCGGAATTATCCGTATGTCGATTATTTTTCACAGAGCGTGCTGGATATGGTAAACCAGCTTATTGTAGTGGGAAAAAAGATCCGGTTTAAATCCTGTATCAAAGTGGACGAAAGAAATCTCCGCTGCCAAATTGTCGGCACCACCGACGCTTTCAGCATCGGATGCCGGCTCCCGAAGGAAATCCTGAATCAGTTCGGACTGGTCAGCTTCCAGCTGCCGGTTGAACCGATGAAGCTTGTCGTCATTTTCCGCCGAGGGGAGCAAATGAACGCGGATATCCAGCAGTATATCCGGTTACTGAAAATGGAGATGGATGACCTGATCTGAGAACGGCCGTCCGAAAGAGGATGGCGCGCCGGACAGAACAAACGGAGACATTTCCCGTGTGCCGCGGGAAATGTCTCCGTTTGTTGCCTGATCCGCTCAATTGTACCCTATCCGGCCTGAACGTTCCGGATCCGGCCCATGACCAGCTCGTCCACATAGGTTCCGTCCCGGATGACCGACTTCCGTTTTGTGCCTTCCACTTCGAACCCCATCTTTTTGTAAAGATGGATGGCGCGCTCATTGTCCGCGTAAACGCCGAGTTCGACCCGCACCAGCATCAGCCAGTTGTCGGCCAGATCCAGCGCGGTTTTCATCAGCGCGGCGCCGACGCCCTGATTTTGATAGTCCCTGTGGACCATGATGTTCAGGGTGGCCGAGTGGCGCATCCGGGGGCTCGAGATGACATTCAGTCCGACTGTGCCGATCACTTTTTCCCTGCCGCTTTCCTCGGGAACGACGGCGGCAAACTGGTGGCTGTCCGGCCCAAGCCCGGCGATGAATCTCTCCGTCTCTTGGATCCGCCCGGAAGGCACCGCCAGCGTGTTGTAAAATACTTCCGGCATTCTGCGCATTTCGTTGAGGCTCTCGGCGTCTTCCTTCCGAATGGGCCTGATGATAAAATCCGGCATGAAAAATTCCTCCTGTCCCGCCTGCCGAATCAGGCTTTGATCAGATCGACCAGCCAATCCGCCTCCGGCATCGGCACCGAAGGGAAACAAACGGCGTTTTCCGCCGCGCTTTCCATTGCGGAGAAAAAGCAGAGCGCGAGGCTCCGGGGGTCGCCCGCCCGAATCTCGCCCGCCTTCTGCCCGGCTCTGACCGTCGGCACGAACCGGTCGGCAATATTCATCTCCCGGACCGTTTCCTTCATTTCCTCCGTCAGGTAATCGGCGGTAAGGGCCTGCCTTGCAAGAAGGAAAACTTTCGCCGTCGCGGGCGAGATCGCGAAATAGGAAAGCGCGGCCTCCGCGATCTCATGAAAAATCTGAATCGGGCTCAAAGGAAGAAGAAGGTATTCCTCCATCATCCGGATCCCGTCCAGAGCGGTTTTCAAGTGTTCCAAATAAAGCCGTTCCTTCGTGTCGTAGTAGTGGAACAGCAGCCCGGAACTGATGCCGAGCGCACGGGAGATCTCACGCGTGCTGGTTCCCTCGTAGCCGCGCCGGATAAACAGGTTCAGGCTGCAGTCGAGAATTTCCTTGCGGCGGTTTTCCTTCTGTCTTTGCCGAAGGCCCATGGGAAGGCCCTTCTTTCCTGATAATTTAAGCATATGCTTAGCAATTTTACCTCAGCATAACAGGCTCATCAAATTTTGTCAATCTTTGATATTTATGGTATCCATAATATTTTGAATAATTTATCAGATAAATTGCAGTATTCTCTTCCTATTTCATACTGCTTGTGCTACAATACCCGTTAAACAAGCTGAAAGACGGGAGTGTTCTTCTTGGAATTTTCCAAACGGATGCGTCACTTTGAAACGGGCGTTTTTTCCGCGCTGTCTGAGATGAAGCGGGAAAGGACCGCGAGGGGAGAATCGGTGATCGATTTCAGCATCGGTTCGCCGAACATTCCTCCGGCCCGGCATGTGGTCGACGCGCTGTCGCGGGGCGTTCAGGACCCGGGCAGCTATGAATACGCCATCACGGACGGCGAAGAGCTGCTGGATGCCGTCTGCACATGGTACCGGCGCCGATACGGAGTCGAACTGGAGCATTCGGAGATCACTTCGCTGTTGGGCTCGCAGGACGGGTTGGCGCACCTTTCGCTCGCCATTGCCGACCCGGGCGACCTCGTTCTGGTGCCGGACCCCGGCTACCCGATCTTCGGGGACGGGCCGCTGCTGGCCGGGGCGGAGCTGTACCGGATGCCGCAGAAGGAGGAAAACGGCTGGATCGTCGACCTGAACGCCGTGCCGGAGGAGGCCGCCAAACGCGCAAAGCTGATGGTGGTTTCCTATCCCAACAATCCCGTAACCAGCATCGCGCCGCCGTCCTTTTATCGGGAACTGGTGGATTTCGCGAAAACCTACGATATCATCGTGCTTCACGACAACGCTTACAGCGAACTGGTTTTCGACGGCGCCCGATGCGGCAGTTTCCTTGAGACCCCCGGCGCGAAAGAAGTCGGAATCGAGTTTAATTCGCTTTCCAAAACCTACGGCCTGGCGGGCGCGCGAATCGGTTTTGCCGTCGGGAACCGGAGTGTGATTTCCAAGCTGAAGGCGCTCAAATCCAATCTGGATTACGGCATGTTCCTGCCGGTTCAGAAAGCCGCCGTTGCGGCGCTGACCGGCCCTCAGGACTGCGTGGAACGGACAAGGGCCGCCTATGAGCGCCGCAGGGACGTGCTGGTGGAGGGCCTGAACGCCGCCGGATGGGAAATCCCGAAGCCGAGGGCGACGATGTTTGTCTGGGCGAAGATTCCGGCGCCGTATTCGGACAGCGCCGCGTTCGTCGGCGACCTTTTTCAGAAGACCGGCGTGCTGGTGACGCCCGGCTCGGCGTTCGGGCCTTCCGGGGAAGGGCACGTCCGCATGGCTCTGGTCCGAAGCGAAGAGGAAATGGGGCGGGCGGTCAGAGCGATCGAACGGAGCGGAATTCTGAAGCAGGGATGATCCTGCTCAGAGAGAACGGCCGAAAGAAACGCAGGACGCCTCCCGAAAACGGGAGGCGTCCTGCGTTAAGGTTGTGAAGCCGGATGTGGGGAAAGGTGATGCCCTATTCGTAGCGCAGAGCCTCGATCGGGTCGAGCTGACTGGCTTTCTTTGCCGGATAATACCCGAAGAAAACGCCGATCAGCATGGAGAACCCGACGCTGATGAAAATGATCGGGATGGAAATCACCAGCTTCATTTTCAGCAGCGCGACCCCGACCGCTGCCAGTCCGATTCCCGTAATGATACCGATGATTCCCCCGATGACGCAGATGATGACCGATTCGGTGATGAACTGCATCCGGATGTAGCTGCTGCGCGCGCCGAGCGCCTTGCGCGTCCCGATTTCCCTTGTGCGTTCGGTTACGGAGACAAGCATGATGTTCATGACGCCGATGCCGCCGACGACCAGCGCGATCGCCGCGATCGCCGCAATGGCGATGGAGATGGTGTTCATCATGGAGGTGACGGAGGAAAGCATGTTCTCCATATTGTAGGCCGTGCAGGTGTACTTGGAATTGTTGGCGTACAGATGCTGCATGTAAGTCTTGATCCGGTCCGTAAACGCGTGGGTGTCGTTGACGTTTTTCAGCTTGATCTCAAAATCGGAGTAGTTCTGGTTTTCCGACGTCTCCTTGGCCACGGTCACGGGGATATACATCGTTGTGCGGATGTCCTTATCGGCGACGCCCATGCCGCCCATGCCCTGCTGGACGTATTTGTAAACGCCCACGATCGTGTAGGAGTCCACGCCGTTGTCCGTATCGACGTTGATTTTCTTTCCAAGCGGGTCGGTGCCGCTTCCGAACATGTTGGAGGCCAGCTTGTCGGAAACCACCGCGACCCTGCGGCTTCCGTCGATGTCGCGGTCCTGCAGGAATCTCCCCTTCTGGACGTCGACGTTCTCGACCGTGCCGAATCCGGGATTGACGCCATAGACGGTGACGTTTGCGTACTGATGGCCGTCCTGCACCTTTCCGGCGCCGACGCCGGTGTCGTACACCGCGATCTCGCTGATTTCATTGGAGAATTTCTTCTGAACCTGGTTGATCTGGTCCATGGTCAGAAGATCGCTGTCGTCGATTTTGTCCGACGAGCCGGAGCCGCTCATCTGGCCGTAGATGCTGTCGTTGTCGTTCGGCGCGACATAGACGTAGATATTGTTCGCGCCCAGGCCCGCCATGGTGTCGGAAACATTGTTGGTCACGGCGTCGCCGATGGAGACGATCGCAATGACGGAGCCGATGCCGATGATGATGCCGAGCATCGTCAGGAAAGCGCGCATTTTATTCGATTTCAGTCCCGCGATCGCGAGGACGATGTTTTCTTTCAGAAACATGTTATCCCGCCGCCTTTCCGGAACCGGGCCTGTCGTCCACGATCATGCCGTCGTGCAGCGTCACGACCCGGTTGGTCTCTTCCGCCAGCTCCGGGTTATGCGTAATCAGGACGATCGTTTTTCCGTCCTTGTCATGCACTTTGTGGAACAGGTCCATCACCAGACGCCCGGTCGTGGAGTCCAGCGCGCCCGTCGGTTCGTCCGCGAGCAGGATGGCCGGGTCGTTCGCCAGCGCGCGGGCAATGGCGACTCTCTGCTTCTGCCCGCCGGAAAGCTCGTTCGGCTGATGGTCCATGCGGTCCCCCATGCCGACCAGCGCCAGAAGCTCCTTGGCCCGATCGATGCGCTTTCTGCGCTCCAGGCCCGCGTAAAGCATCGGCAGCTCCACGTTTTTCAGCGCGTTGTTGCGCGGGATCAGGTTAAAGGTCTGAAAGACAAACCCGATCTTTTTGTTGCGCACGTCGGAAAGCTGGTTGTCGCTCATCTGCCGGATGGGGATGCCGTCCAGAACATATTCGCCGGAGGTCGGGCGGTCCAGCACACCGATCATGTTCATCAGAGTGCTTTTGCCGGAACCGGAGGCGCCGACGATGGAGACGAAATCCCCTTCTTCCACTTCCAGCGAAATATTCTTGAGGATGTGCAGCTCGTTCGGCGTTCCGATATAGTAGTTTTTCACAATGGAATCCATCCGGATGATTGTACGGCTCATTCCTTGGCCTCCCCGGCCAGCTGAACCGTGTCCCCGGAACTGATGCCGTCCGGGTTGCCGATGACCAGCAGCCCGTCTTTCAGCCCGGAGCCGGAAATCTCGATGGAAACATCGGTCTCAAGGCCCGTTGTGACGGGAACCTCTTTCGCCTTGTAAAGCGTTCCGGCCTTCTCCGCCACCATAATGACGCTGCCGCCGCCCTTTTGCAGCAGTGTATCATAGGGAACGACGAAAATATCTCTCCTCTCCTGAACAACGATGTCCATGCGGGCCTTCATGCCGATGCGCAGGGAAGAATTCTTGTCGTTGATCTTTACCTTCGCGGCGTAGGTGACGTTCCCGGTCCCTTCCGTCGAAGAGGTGGCCGCCGGTGCGATGGAGGCGACGGTCCCCTTGATCTTCGCGTCGCCCGTGGCGTCGGTCTGGACCGTCACGGGATTTCCCGCTTTCACCGAGGGCGCGTCCATCTCTTTGATCTCCATGTCGACAATCAGATTATCCGTATTCGCGATGGTGAACATCACTCCAGTCGGAACGGCGCCCACCGCCGCGCTTTTTGCGGTGACGGTGCCGTCCGCCGGGGCGGTGATGACGGAATCCTCAAGGTTCTTTTTCAGTTTTTCGAGGCCTATGTCGGCGCTTTTGTCGTCCGCTTTGCTGACCGCGCTGTCGTAGGAGTCCTTCGCGTTTTTCAGATTCTGATCCGCCTGGTTCTGCGCGAGCGTCAGGGATTTCTGCGCCTTTTCGTAATCGCTCTGCGCCTGGTTCAGCTCCGACTTGGACGCCTGCCCGTTTTCATACAGCAGCTTCTTGTAATTGTATGTGTCCCCGGCGGTTTTCAGCGCGGCCTCGGCCGCGACCACATCGCTGTTCAGCCCGTTGTTGTTCAGGTAGAGGGCGTTGTCGTACGCCCTCTTGGCCTGGGCCAGGGCCACCGCCGCGCTTTTGTCGGAATCCGCCGCGGTGTACTGCTGCTGCTCGATATCCTGCTCCAGCGTGGCTGTGTCCAGCACCGCCAGCACATCGCCCTTTTTCACCTTGTCGCCGACATCCGCGCTGATGGTCTTGACCGGATATGTCAGGGTCGTGTAAACATTGCTGGAATCGTCGCTGTGGACCGTGCCGGACACGGCGACCGTGTCCTGGAGGGTTGTTTTTTCGAGCTTTGTGGTTGTGATATTGGTATGTATGTCCTTCGTCTTGGCGCGCAGGGAAAAGGAATATGCCCCGAAAGCCAGGACCAGCACCGCGACCGCCAGGATCACAGCTACTTTTTTAGTAAATTTAAACTTTTTCCGCTTCATTGGTTCAGCTCCCTGTCGAGAATCCTTTTTTCATGTTGGTATAGCTCAGGTAAGAGGTATACAGGGTATTCCGGTCGGTGGCCAGCGTGCTCTGCAAGGTGTTCAGATCGCTGGTCTTTGCGTTGACCGACTGCTGGCTGGAGTAGCCGGCCGCAAACGCTTTCTTTTCCGTATCCAGCGCCTGCTGCGCCCGCTGCACCTTGTCAAGGTCCTGCTGATAAACCGTGTAGGCGCTGTTGAGCGAATCGTACAGCTTTTTAAACGCCGCCTTCTCGGATTCCTTGGTCTGCTCCGCCGCGATTTTGGCGTTTTCCACGTCGTGTTCGCTCATTCCGGTACTGGAGTATCCATATTTCCGATCTAAAGCATCATAATTTAGATTCGCCTGTCTGATTTTGGAGTTGAGCCCCATCATGACAATCAGATCCGCGTCGTAATTGATATTCGGGATGCCGCTGAGATCGAGGCTGTCATTTGCGACCGGCTTGACGGTCATATTGACGTCGTCCGGCAGGTTCAGAAGCGTGCGCAGGGCCGTCCGGTCCCGGTCGATCTGGCGGTCTAGCTGAACGAGGGTGTTCTGGGTCTGAAGATACGTGTCCTTCAGGCCGTCGCATTCGTTCTGGGCCACAAATCCGGCCGAAAGGGAGGAGAGCGCCACATTGTACGCCTTTTCCGCGTTGACCGCGGCCGTCTGCGCCGAAGAGTACTGGTCGTAATCCGCGCAGTAGGCGAGATAGCTGTTCTGCGCGCTCAGCACCGCGTTGCTGACGTTCTCGCTGTACTGGGACAGGGCGATGTCGTACTGATCGTCTAAATACTCCTCGTCTCCGCCGTCATCCTCCTGCTCTTCCTTGTTGTCTTTTGCAGCCTTCAGGCTATTTTTGTAAGTTTGCAGATCCAGATTGTAGGTCGTCATGATGTCCTCGATGCTGTCGAGCGAGACCACCACCGCCTGCTTCTGGCCGGAATCCTGCGCCGTGTCTTCCGCGGCGTAGGCGGGAACCGAAATGCCCGCCGACAAGAGGAGCGTCAGCAGAAGGGCTATTTCTTTTTTCATCATTTTACTCCTTTCCGATCGTGCCGAATTTCTATCTTACAATAAGGTTAATCATATAAACTAAATATACCTCTTATTTTTTGTGTGTCAATCAGAAACAGCCCATTGAAAAAATGAATTTACAATTTATTAACAGGTTGGTCAAAAATAAAAAGCAACCATTCTTGTATTAATACCTTAATACAAGAATACGCTGATTTGAACCTTTGTCAACGGGTTTCGGAAATTTTCCTGATTTTGATGAGAATCGCATGAATTTCATTTTGCATAGCAAGAACAAGTTGGTGATCTTTCATAGCCCGGTTTTTCCATTCCCGGAGAACTGTTTCCCCGGTCGGATCAAAAAACCGCCCGGGGCGAAACGGGGAGAGGATGGTGGCGACTCCCGCTCCGCCCCGGCGGCCGCAAGGCACAAAAAAACGCCGTACACGGATTCTTCATCCATATACAACGCTGTCGAACGCACGCGGACCGCACTTTTCCCCCTGTACAAAACGACAAAGCAGAGGTATAATGGGATACGCAGCGTGCTGATGATTCAGTTGCGTATGGAGGGTGTTTCTCCGTGCGCAGGAGGCGGGTGGTGGTGCACCTTCCCCTGCGCTGCACTTATTGTGCCTTACAGCCAAATTATACCTCTTTTCGCCGTGAAGTCAAGGAAAAATCCCGATTTATATTTTGCGCGGAAAAGGGGGGCCGGGCGCGTTCGCGCCCGGCCCCCTTTTTCCCTGCGTGCGGTCATGCCGATTTTGCCAGCATCTGGACCAGCACCGTGATGTCGTCGTCGTGCCCGTCGGAACGGTTTGAAATCGCCTTTGAAACGATCGTTTCCGCCAGCTCCTGCGGCAGGCGGCCGTTCCACTGTTCCGTTTCCCGGCAGATCCACTCCGTCCCGGAGGAAAGGGCGCCGTCGGTCATCAGAATGAGAAGGTCGCCTTCAGACAGGGTCTCGGCGGATTTTGCAAACCGGGTTTCGTTCAGGATCCCGACCGGCAGGCTTGGGGTGTCGATCACCACCGCGTGCCCGTTCTGCCGCAGGATCGCGGACGGCGCCCCGGCCTTGAACAGGTCGACGCTCCCGCTGAACAGGTCGACCGCGGCGATGTCCATGGTGGCGAGGGATTCGTCGCCGGACTTAACCAGAAGCGCCGAGTTCACGATCTTCAGCGCCGCGTCGAACCCGATTCCCGCCTTGATCAGGCGCGTCATGATGCCGCAGGCCATCGCGCCGTCCACGGCCGCCCGGCCGCCCGTCCCCATCCCGTCGCTCAGGATGGCGATCTGGCGGCCGTTGCCGTCGGAAAATGTTTCAAAGCTGTCGCCGCAGAGTTTTCCGTTTCCGCAGACGTGCTGGGCGCAGCCGGACTTGACGCGGTAGGAGGGGAGCTCCGACATCTGGATCCGGCACTTTCCGCCCGCGGAGGTCACGCACGGCGGCTGGAACGTGCGGGTGCAGGTGCGGGAAATTTCCGCGGTCAGCTCGGCCTTGTTCAGGCGCGCGCCGTCCACCGGCCCCGAGACGATCTCGACGGACATGCGCCCGAACCGGTCCGTCCGGCAGCTCACGTCGAACGGCTGGATCCCGGCGAGGCGGAGCGTCTCCTCCACCTTTTGCGCCGCCGTGTAGTCAAATTTGTCGTAAAGCTCAAGCTCCGAAGCCATTTCCTCCAGCATGCTGCTGGTCGTCTCGAACTGGACCGCGACCACGTCGCGGACCTGCTGGGCCCGCGCCTCCGCCGCCGCCCGGACCACGAATTCGCCGTAATTGCGGTTTACGGCATCCGTCATCAGATTCAGGCGGCTGCAGTGGGAGGCGAACGGCGCGGCGAAATCTTCCCGCTGGATCTGTCTCTTCTCCCTGAGCTTGTCCGTCAGATCGTTAAAAGCGTTCATGCTGTCGGTGAAATTCCGGTCCCAGCAGTAGGCGTTCAGGCCGCAGGTCCGACATACCTCGTCCACGGCCCTGTGGTAAACGCTGCTGACATCGGGAGAACAGGCGACCTGCAGCTTTTTGGAGACTTCCTCGACGGATTCCGAAACGCTTCCGAGGGCTTTCGCCGCGAAATCCAGCTTCATGATCACCGACCGGCGAAGGCCCTCCGTCCGGGGCGTGTCGTCGCTGCGCGAAAAGATTCCCACCAGGCCGCTGCCGGTTTTCGCGGGCAGCAGCATGTAGATCACCGTCGCAGCCATCACCTCGTAAAGCCCGTTCACGACGGCGGACTGGTTCCCGACCTGAAGCGAGGCGACCGTGTTCGCCGCCACAAACGCGCAGGCGGAGGCGAGGCGCCCCACGGGGGAGAACAGCCCCGCCATCAGGCCCCCCAGCGCGTAGGCGCCGGAAAGGTAGTTCAGGCCCGTGGTGGAGAGGCTGAACGCGATTCCAGCCGCCACTCCGGCGACGCTGCCGCCGCTGATCCCGCCGTACCTTGCCGCGAACAGAATCGCCAGTACGGCAAGGACCCGGCCCGCGGAAATCCCGCCGACGGTCAGCCCGGACAGGGAAAGGATGAGAAGCCCTGCCGAGAACGCGGCGCACGTGATTTCCTGAGAGCTCCACTCACCGGGGCTGCGGCCGGATTCCCAGGCGGCAACCGACCGGCTGAGGAAATAGGCCGCGGCCCCGGCCAGCATGGCCTCCGCCACATACATGGCGGCCGTCGCCGCGCCGGAACCGTTGACCAGCGCGACGGACATGCCGGTCGCCAGCACCGGCAAGGACGAGACCACGGGCGCGAACGCGGGATGCGAACGGAGCCGCACAAGGTCGTTCAGCGTCCACCGGATTGCCGCGGCGGCCAGCAGCGCGGCCAGATAGTGCACGGGAACCGTGACCGCGGAAGGGAGCAGATACCCTGCGGCGCTGCCGAGGATCACGCTCCACAGGACCGAATAGGGCATCGCCGCCGCCGCCGCGACGCCGAAGGGCGCGTACTGCCCGAAAACGGTCCCCCGTGCGAGAAGCAGTCCCGCCGTGAAGGCCGCGAGGTGCCGCGCGGCCGTCCTGGCCGGAGCCGCCGCCGCCGTGGAGAGACGGACCCGGCGAATGTTTTCTTTTGCCATGGTATGATCACCGCCATCGTTTATTGGAACAACTTGTCCCTAAATTGACCTGAGTCTATTATACGATTTGTATTTAGATCATCTTGTCATAACATGATGTAGAATAATGGCGAAATGGATCATAACAGAACAAATTTTCATTTATTGGGATTTTTATGGCAACCAAATGGAAACTGTGATAAAATAGGGAATAAAATAACTCAGGGAAAGGTCGATCATCATGGAATACCAATTTTCCAGGCGCGTGCTGGAACTCAGGCCGTCGGCAATCCGGGAAATTTTCAAATATGCGTCGGACCCGCGGGTCATTTCGCTCTCCGCGGGGAATCCCGCGCCGGAGGCGTTTCCGACCCGGGAAATTTCGGAGATTTCCGCGGAGCTTCTGGCCCAACGCCCGATCGACGCCCTCCAGTACGGGACGACGGAAGGCTACACGCCGCTGCGGGATCATCTGAGGAAGTATCTGAAGGAAAAGCTGGGAATCGGCGCGGAGGGCGACGACCTGATCATCACGAGCGGCGCGCAGCAGATCATGGACCTGTTCACGAAGTCCATTGTGGACGAAGGGGACACCGTCCTGTGCGAGGCTCCGAGCTTTATCGGCGCGCTGAACACCTACCGCTCCTACCGCGCGGTGCTGCGCGGCGTGCCGATGGAGCCGGACGGCATGAGCCTCAATGGGCTGGAACAGGCATTAAAGGAAGAAAAGCGGGTAAAATTCATTTACACCATTCCGAATTTTCAGAACCCGACCGGCGCGACCATGAGCCTTGAAAAGCGCCATGGGATTTATGAGCTGGCCAAAAAATACGGCGTGATGATCCTGGAAGACAACCCTTACGGCGACCTGCGCTTTTCGGGAGAGGACGTTCCCGCCATCAAATCCTTCGACACGGAGGGCATCGTCCTTTACGCGGGGACCTTCTCCAAGGTCGTGGCTCCGGGCATCCGCGTCGGGTACGCCGTCGGGCCGAAGCCGATCCTTCAAAAGATGATCGTCTGCAAGCAGGGGGAGGACGTCCACACCAACAACTGGGCGCAGATCCTCTGCCATGAGCTGATGACGAAATACGATTTCGACGCGCACCTGCTGCGTCTGAAAGAGGTTTACCGCAAGAAATCGAAGGTTGCCGTCGACGCGATGAACCGCTGGCTCCTTCCGAAAATCACCTATCTGCCGATCGAGGGCGGCCTGTTTTTCTGGTGCACCCTTCCGGAAGGGACCGATATGCTGGAGTTTGTCAAACGCGCGATCGAGCACAAGGTGTGCGTCGTCCCCGGCAATTCCTTCCTGACGGACGAATCGCAGCCGTGCCGGTCGTTCCGCATCAATTACACCACGCCGACCGACGAGAACCTCGTGCGCGGCATTCAGCTTTTGGGGGAAGTCGCAGACGACATGATCCGCTGAAAGCATCAATCTATGGAGGCGTCAGTTTACATGGAACCGGAAAAGACCGAAACCGCAAAAAAAATAATCTTCAGCGCGATCCAGCCGAGCGGCACCATCACGCTCGGCAATTACCTCGGCGCGCTGAAAAACTGGATTGAGCTGCAGGACGAATACGACTGCATTTACGCGCTGGCCGACCTGCACACCATCACGGTGCGGCAGGAGCCGGCCAAATTCCGCCGCAACACGCTGGAGGCCTACGCGCTGCTGCTCGCCTGCGGCATCGACCCGCAGAAAAGCCCGTTTTTTATTCAGAGCCAAGTGCCGGAGCATGCGCAGCTTGCGTGGGTCCTGAACTGCTACACCCAGTTCGGCGAGCTGCAGCGCATGACGCAGTTCAAGGATAAATCGCAGAAACACCCGGACAACGTCAATGCCGGCCTGTTCACTTATCCGAGCCTGATGGCCGCCGATATCCTCCTCTACCAGGCGGACCTGGTCCCGGTCGGAGTCGACCAGAAACAGCACATCGAGCTGACCCGCAATATTGCGGAACGCTTCAACGGCCTGTACGGCCAGACGTTCAAGCTGCCGGACGGGTATATTCCGGAAACGGGCGCGAAGATCATGTCCCTTCAGGACCCGACCCGCAAAATGAGCAAATCCGATGAAAACGTCAACGCCTCCATCGCGGTTCTCGACAGGCCTGAGGATATCGTGCGCAAGTTCAAGCGCGCCGTGACCGACAGCGAGGCCTGCGTGCGCCGCGCGCCCGGAAAAGACGGAGTCAACAACCTGATGGGCATTTACTCCTGCGTGACGGGGAAGAACGACGGGCAGATCGAGGCGGAATTTGCCGGCAGGGGCTACGGCGACTTTAAAACGGCGGTCGGCGAAGCGGTCGTGGAGCATTTGAGGCCCATTCGCGAGAAATTCGACGAATACATCAAGAACAGGGATTACCTGGAACAATGTTATTCCGAAGGAGCGCGGAAAGCGGAGGCGATCGCCCGCAGAACCCTGCGCAAGGCGATGAAAAAAGTCGGCTTCCTTCAGTAGAAGCCGGATCATCCGAAATCAGGAATCCCCCCGTCCGGCGTCCGGACGGGGGGATTCCTCAATATTTGTTTTGTTTTAGGCTCCTGACGTAGAAGAACTGAAGGATCAGGGAGGCGGTGAGCAGCTCGGCACACTCCCTGGCGCCTGTTCCCGTGACGGCGTTGTGAATCGCCGCGGCGACCGCGGCCGCCGAAAATGCCCACGCCAAAACCATCAATGCTCTGTTTCGCTGCATGAAATCCCTCCCATTCCGGCGGAGCGGCCGTTATCGCCTGAGGTAATCGAGGTTTCCCACCGTTTCGCCGTTCTGCCGGTAAACGCGAGGCACCCGTTTGGACACGCCGCACACCAGCTCATAGTTGATCGTTCCAACCTGCGCGGCCAGCTCGTCCACGGGGAGAGCGACTTCGCCGTCGCGGCCGAAGACGGTGACTTCATCCCCGGCCCGCACGCCCGGAATGTTCGTCACATCCAGCATCAGCTGGTCCATGCAGACCCGGCCGATGATCTTCGCCCGCCGCCCGCTCACCAGCATCTCCGCCGACTGAGACAGGACCCTGGGGTATCCGTCCGCGTATCCGACCGGCACCGTTGCAACTTTCGTTTCTTCACTTGAGGTAAACTTCCTCCCGTAGCTGACCGAGGTTTGCGCGGGGATCGTCTTGACCAGGGAGACAACGCTCTTCAGCTGCATTGCGGGAATCAGCGGCACGGGATTCCGGATGCGGTCCGACGGCATCAGCCCGTACAGGATCACGCCGGGGCGAACCATGTCGAGCTGCATTTCCGGGTAGTCGAGGATCGCGGCGGAATTCGCGCAGTGGCGGATGCGGAACCGAATCCCGCGCTGCTCCAGCCGGCCGATCCCGTCGAGAAAATTGCGGTACTGCATCTGCGTGTAGACGCGTCCGTCTTCCCCTTCGTCGGCGACCGCAAAGTGGGTGAAAATCCCTTCGGGATCAATTCCGGGAAATTTGCACGCGCGCTCGACTTCGTTCAGAGCTCCGGCATCGCGCTCCGGCTGCTGGTACAGAAAGCCGATCCGGCTCATGCCGGTGTCGAGCGAAACGTGCACTTTCACGGTCACGCCGGCTTTTACGGCCTGTCCGCTCAGCGCGGCCGCGTACTCGCCGCCGACCAGCGCCTGGGAAATATTCAGCCGCGCAAGCTCCGCCGCCGCTTCGGGCGGCGTATAGCCGAGGATCAGCACCGGCAGTTTCGCGCCCGCCCTGCGGAGCTGCCGCGCTTCCTCCAGATTGGAGACCGCGAACCAGTCCGCACCCAGCCTCCCGTACACTTCTGCGAGCCGCTCGGCCCCATGGCCATAAGCGTCCGCCTTGACCACGCAGCAGATTTTTGTTTTACTGCACAGCCTTTTCCGGATTTCGCTGTAATTATGTTCGACGGCATCCAGGCTGATTTCCGCCCAGGTCCGTTTCAGAATATCATCCGTCATAGCGATTGCCAGCTTTCAGACTTCGTATTATTTAAAATATTTTACGCCGGATTCGAACAGCTTCTGATCTTTTTCGCCCGGCACATTTTTGTAGAGATTTTTGCCCATCCGCTCGGAGTGGCTCATCTTGCCGAGAATGCGCCCGTCCGGGCTGGTGATTCCCTCCACGGCGCTGACCGAGCCGTTCGGGCTCCATTCGGCCGAGCCGCTGGGAACACCGTCCGGCGCGCAGTACTGGGTCGCAACCTGTCCGTTCGCGATCAGGGCATCCATCCCATCGTCCTCCGCGACGAAACGCCCTTCCCCGTGGGAGATCGGAACCGCGAACACGTCGCCCGCGTTTACCCCCGCGAACCACGGGGACTTGACGGAGGTCACGCGCGTGTAGACCATGCGCGAAATATGCCGCCCGATGCTGTTGAACGTCAGGGTCGGCGCGTGTTCCGACGGAGCCGTGATTCTGCCGTACGGGACCAGACCCAGTTTAATCAGCGCCTGGAACCCGTTGCAGATGCCGAGCATCAGGCCGTCCCTTTCGGTAAGCAGCTGCTCAACAGCCTCCGCGACGCGCGGATTGCGGAAGGCCGTCGCAATGAACTTGCCGGAGCCGTCCGGCTCGTCGCCCCCGGAGAAGCCGCCGGGAATCATGATGATCTGGGAGCGGGAAATCACTTCCGACATGCGCCGGATGGTCTCCTCGATATCATTCGGCGTCAGATTGCGTACCACCAGAACTTCCGGCAGGGCGCCGGCCCTTTCAAACGCGCGCGCGCTGTCGTATTCGCAGTTTGTACCGGGGAACACCGGAATGAACACGCGCGGTTTCGCCGCCTTGATTGCGGGAACGGAGGAATTCCGGCTTTTAAACAGAGGAATATCGCGAATTTCAACCTCCGGAGCCGCTGTTGGGAAGACGTTATCCAGCGTTCCGTTCCACGCGGCGATCAGCCGGTCGAGGTCCAGCGAACACTCGCCGAGTTTCACCCGCGGTTCTTCGATCGTGTCACCCAGCGTGAGAAAAGCCTGATCCAGCAAGGGAGTCTCTCCGCTCACTTCCACGAGAATCGCGCCGGACGCCGGTGCGAATAGGCAGCGGTGATTCAGAACCGCCGGATGAAACCGGAAGCCGATCTTGTTCCCGAAGCACATGCGCGCAATCGCCGCCGCCGCTCCGCCCTCGCGGACGACCGACGCGGAAAGCACGCCGTTTTCCCCGATCAGGCGGGTCACGGAGGCGTAATAGGATTTCAGCTTCCGCCAGTTGGGCAGCAGGGTGTCCGGGTCCTCCGGCAGCGGCAGCAGCAGAACGCGGGAACCGGCCTTTTGGAATGCCGCCGAGACGGTTCTGCTCTTTTTCGTCATGCAGACCGCGAAGCTGACCAGCGTGGGCGGCACGTGAATCTCCTCAAAGGTTCCGCTCATGCTGTCCTTGCCGCCGATGGCAGGAATGCCGAGCCCGATCTGCGCGGAAAACGCGCCGAGCAGGGCGGCGGCGGGTTTGCCCCAGGTCCTGGGGTCGTCCGTCATCCGCTCAAAATACTCCTGAAAAGTCAGGCGCGCTTTGAGCGGGTCTGCGCCGACCGCCGCCAGCTTCGACAGGCTTTCCACCACCGCGTAGGCCGCCCCGTGGAACGGGGAGAAGCGGGAGACGCCGGGGATGAAGCCGTAGCTCATCGCGGTCGCGTCGTCGCTTTCGCCGGAAACCGGCAGCCCGGCCACCATGGCTTCCTCCGGCGTGAGCTGATAGGTTCCGGCGAAGGGCATCAGCACGGTTTCTGCGCCGATGCTGGAGTCAAAACGCTCGGAAAGCCCTTTCTGGCCGCAGACCTCCAGCCGGGAAAGGTTGATTTCAAACGCCTGCTCCAACGGGAGATCCGCGAGGCATTCCGGAACCTTAGCGCGGTAGTTGCCCTTCGGGTCCACGGCGGAAATCAGGGCGTCGGCGTTCTGGGTCACGCCGTTCGTGTCGAGAAACGAGCGGGCGAGATCGACGATCCGGTCGCCGCGCCATGTCATGCGAAGCCGGGAGGTTCCCGTCACTTCCGCGACGGCGGTCGCGCTCAGATTTTCACGGGCCGCGGCTTCGATAAAGGCACCCAGGTCGCCGGGGTCCAGCACGACCGCCATGCGTTCCTGCGATTCGGAAATGGCAAGCTCCGTTCCGTCAAGTCCCTCGTATTTTTTCGGAACCCTGTCCAGGTCGATGTCGAGCCCTTCTGCCAGCTCGCCGATTGCGACGCTGACGCCGCCCGCGCCGAAATCGTTGCAGCGTTTGATCCTCCGTGCGACAGCCGGGTCGCGGAACAGGCGCTGGATTTTGCGCTCGGTGGGCGGATTGCCCTTCTGCACCTCCGCGCCGCAGACCTCGATGGACTGCTCCGTGTGCGCCTTGGAGGAACCGGTGGCTCCCCCGCAGCCGTCGCGCCCGGTCGCGCCGCCCAGCAGGACGATCACGTCGCCCGGAACCGGAACGCCGCGCACCACGTTTTCTTTTGGGGAAGCGCCGATTACCGCGCCGATCTCCATGCGCTTCGCGGTGTAACCGGGGTCGTAGAGTTCCGTCACCTGACCGGTCGCCAGGCCGATCTGGTTGCCGTAGGAGCTGTAACCCTGTGCCGCGCCGGTCGTGATCTTGCGCGTCGGCAGCTTGCCTTTCCGCGTCTTTTCGAACGGAACGCGCGGATCGCCGGAGCCCGTGACACGCATGGCCTGATAGACGTAAGCCCTGCCGGAGAGCGGGTCGCGGATCGCGCCGCCGAGGCAGGTCGCCGCGCCGCCGAACGGTTCGATTTCCGTCGGGTGGTTGTGGGTCTCGTTCTTAAACTGCACCAGCCATTTCTGCACCTGCCCGTCCACCGTGACAGGCACCTCGACCGAACAGGCGTTGATTTCCTCGCTCTCGTCCAGATCGGGGAGCAGGCCGCGTTTCCGCAGCAGCTTCATTCCGATGACGGCCATGTCCATCAGGGAAACCGGTCGGTCGGTCCTTCCGTAGACCTCGTCCCTTGCGTGATAGTATTCCGCGAGTGCATCCTCGATCGCCGTGCTGAGCGCGGAACGCTCGACCGTAATCCTATTCAGGCGGGTCAGAAACGTCGTGTGGCGGCAGTGGTCGCTCCAGTAGGTGTCGATCACGCGCAGCTCCGTCACGCTGGGGTCCCGCTTCTCGGCGTCGCGGAAATAGTTCCGGCAGAACAGAAGGTCTTCCCGGCTCATGGCAAACCCCATGGACTGATGATACTCAAAAAGCCGCCCTTCGTTCCAGGAGATGAATCCTTCCACACGAACGACATCCTCAGGCGCCTTTGCCTCGGATTCGAGTGTTTCCGGCTTGCTCATGGAAGCAAGGCGGCTTTCAACCGGGTTAATCAGATAATTTTCGATTTTAATCAGGTCCTCGTGGCGCAGACCCTTGACCGCAACGAGCTTTGCAGTGGTAACCTGAGGCCGCTCGCCCTGTGTCAGCAGCTGAACGCACTGGGCGGCGGAATCCGCCCTCTGGTCATACTGTCCCGGCAGATATTCCATCGCGAAAGCTTCGTAGCCTTCGGGCAACGGATATTCCTCTTCATATACGAGGTCCACGTTCGGCTCCGAAAGGATCGTATCCCTCGCCGCGGCGTATTCTTCTCCCTTGATTCCGGAAAGGTCGTAACGGTTGACAATTTTGACGTCCTCCACGGCGGTAAGCCCCAGGTTTTCCATCAAATCCGTCCTGAGCTGCCGTGCTTCCCCGTCAAATCCAGGCCGCTTTTCCACAAAAACACGGATGACTTCTGACATTTTTTCCCCCATTCCGCCGGACAGCCGGCTGAATTTCGATCCGATCCCTGATTCAGATTTCATACAGCTTATTTTAGCATAACCGGCGTGGATAGGAAAGGGCGAAATGCACCAATTTTCGCCTTTCGCCGTGAAAGGGATTGACGTTCCCAAGCCCGGCGGAAAACGGCCTACGAAATTTTTGCCGCCGCCTGCATCAAAGCTGAGGCGAGCTTTCCGGCGGAAGCAATGCTGGAAGATTCATTTTCGACCACGACCGCAAAGGCAAGCGGGGTTTTTGCATCGGAGGAGAAGCCGACCATCCAGCAGTTTGGTTTTTTCCCATTACCGACCTCCGCCGTCCCGGTTTTCGCACAGACCTTCATGCCGGGGAACAGGGAGTCGCCGTATTCCGAAGTGACGTTATAGCGCAGGTAGGCGGTCAGTTTCGAAGCTGTTTCGGCGCTGACCAGCGGTTCGCCCGTCTGCGCCGAACCGGTCTTCGTGTGAATACCGAGGGAATTGCTCACATTCTGGATCAGATACGGCTGTGTATAGGTTCTGCCGTTCGCGATTGCGCCCATCAGAAGCATCATATGGTAAGGGTTGGCGAGGTCTGTGAATTGCCCCACGCCGGACCAGCCGAGTTCCTGCGGCTGTGCGCCGCTTACGCTGTAAGTGCTTTTGGCAGAGGGGATTCCCTCCAGAGAGAAGGAGCGGTTGAAGCCCATTTTATTTGCCATGGCGGTCATCTCATCCGCGCCAAGCTCAATGGCGATCTGGGAAAACGCGACGTTGGAGGACTTTGCGAGCGCTTTCTTGAAGCTGAGCTTCCCGTAGGCCCTGACGTCGGTGATCTTATTCCCGTTGATGGTCACGCTGCCGCTGCAGTTCCAGGTGCGCTCGTCCAGATCCGGAATTTTTTCGATGGCGGCGGCCGAAGTCACCACTTTGAAAATGGAACCGGGCGTCAGGGAGGAGGAGAGGACCTTATTCACAAACACGCCGTTATATTTGCCCGTTTTGTCGGTCGTCAGGTCCTTCGGGGGATTCGCGGGGTCGTAGTCCGGCGTGCTGACCATGCAGAGCAGCTCGCCGGTTTTATAGTTATAAAGGGCGGCCGCGCCGTTCCGGCTGCCCAGCTTCTGCCGGGCCAGCCTGCACAGGCTGCTGTCAAGCGTCAGGCGGATGTCGCTTCCCGCCGTTTTTCCGGTGGGGGTGGCGAGGCCCGTTACGGGATTGTAGCCGGACAGCTCCGCGCGGAAGCTGTACTGCACGCCGGTGGAAATATAGCCCACGGTGTCACCGACCGCGTGCAGCATCGCCCGGCGGACGGTTTCGTCCGAGTTGTAGACGCGCTTGCCGTTTGAGGTTTCGGCGAGGACCGTGCCGTTCCGGTCCAGTACCCGCCCTTCGGCGGATACCGAGCTTTCGCCGGAAATGTGCTTGTTGAACGGCTGAACGGCCCAGTTGCCTCCGTTTACAAAAAGTCCGTAAAGAAACACGCACAGGCCGCCGAGAAAGCCGATGCACAGGAAATACAGAATGAACGAACGCGTTCCGGTCGTCCTCATGATCTTTTCCTCCTTCTCGCCGCGTAGGTGCGTTCATCCCCGGCCTTGATGAACGCGAGCAGCCCCCAGACGGACACCATGCTGGAGCCGCCCATGCTGACGAACGGGAGCGTCACCCCGGTCAGGGGAAGAACGTCGGTCGCGCCGAAGATGTTGAGGCAGGTCTGGAACAGCAGCATGCCCGCCGCCGCGCAGGAGGAGATGGAGTAAAGCGCGGAGCGGCTGCGGGTCGCGTCGGAGCGCGCGTAGAGCAGAAGGCCCGCGATCGACAGCACCACGACCAGCGCCAGGATCAGGCCGAGTTCCTCGCAGAGCATGCCGAAAACCAGGTCGCTCTGGGCGGCAAACACCGATTTCAGGCTGCCGCGCCCCAGCCCGACGCCGAACAGGCCGCCGGAAGCGGAATAGCTCAGCACCCTGGTCTGCTGGTAACCCTCGTCGCCCGCGTGTTCCCACACGTGCCCCCAGACCGCGAACCGCTGCGCGACGTAGGGCCGGAATTTCAGGATCAGAAACGCGCCGAGGCCCGCCACCGCGCAGATCAGCGCGATGGTCCGCAGGCTGCCGGAACGCATGAAAGCGATGATCAGAAACGTCACGAAGAAAATGCAGGCCGTGCCAAAATCCTTCATCAGGAACAGCGCGCCCATGCACACGGCGGAAAAGCCGATGAATCCCGTCAGGTTCTGGGCGGTCTGGAGCCTGTCCAATGTGGAGGCGCCGACAAAGATAAAGGCGATTTTGACCAGCTCCGACGGCTGCAGGGTGACCGGGCCGAGCTCGATCCAGTTTTTCGCGCCGTTATATTCCCTGCCCAGAACCAGATTGGCCGCGAACAGCAGCAGGGCCAGTACGCCGATTGCGGCGCGCCAGCGCATCGCCCGGTCGAGGTCCCCCAAAAACCAGATCATGAGGCAGAACAGCACGATCCCCGCCGCCAGCGCCGCGAGCTGGACCCAGGTGTTTTTCACGCCGGTCCCGCTCAGCAGAAGAATGCCGACGCCGCTGCTGAAAAAGGCGATGGTTTCCAGCTCGAAGCTGACCCGCCCCAGAACCTTGATCGAAAAGAAATAAAGTCCCCATTCCAGGAGCAGAAGGATCCCCAAAGGAATCAGCGGCAGAACGTCCGGCTTTGCGCCGGCAAAACAGGCCTGTCCGCCCAGAAGGAGCTGGGCGACCGTCACCGCGCGCATCAGAGAGGAAGGGGAGGCGGCCGGCCTGCGCGGGCGTTTGGACGGCTTCAGGCCGCTGACGTCCGCGGTGCGTTTGAGCATCAGGGCGGTGGAACCCATCGCGATGGAGTCTCCCGGGAGGACGGACGCGTTCTGACGGACCTTTGTCCCGTTGATGAACGTGCCCGCCTTGGAATTGGTATCGGTTACGAGCCAGCCGCTTTCGCGGCGGAACAGGACCGCGTGCGCGCGGCTGACGGTCGCGTCGTCCAAAATGATGTCGCAGCTGCGGCTGCGTCCGATGGAATTTTCCCAGTACAGGACCGGGATTACCTCATGCGTCGTCATATCTTCCAGAACAACGACGGGGTCCTCGCGCCTGCGCCCGGTCCGCAGGGAAGAAAAGCAGCGGAGCGCCACGACGGTGCCGATCAGCGCGACGGCGACCCGGGCCGCAAACAAAAGGATGGATTCTGCGCTGCCAAGTGCGGATAGAATCGAATTCAAGAAAGGACCTCCTTTCGGTTCATGAAATATTATAGCGATATTCCGCCGCAAAGTAAACGGGGAGCCGCCCGGATGCGGAATCAGAGGACGGCCCCGTGTTTTTACTGCTTCAGCACTCCAAGATGGCTCATCAGCTTGGGAAGGCAGGCTTCAAATTCCAGCCCGAAGCCGCCGTCCCTTCCGCTTTCCCTTGTTCTGCGGATGCAGTCCGCCGTAAAGTCGACGGCAAGCTGCATGGCCGCGCTTTGATGCATCCCCCGAAGCAGCCCGGCGATCATTGCGGCGCCGAACAGGTCCCCGGCACCCGGCCACTCTCCGCCGATGCGGTGTGAAAATGCATAACTGGCGTTTCCGCTTTCGGAGTCATAAACCGCGGAACCCATCAGGTCCGGGCTGAACCAGACCCCTGTCGCGACCGCGCTTTTCGCCCCCAGGGAACACACGCCGCACAGTACGTTTTCCACCGTCTTTCGGTCCCAGGGGCCCCGGTGCTCCCGCTCCCCCAGCAAAGCCGCAGCGTCCCCGACCGGAAGGATCGCAAGGCCGGCCTGCGCGCAGAACCGCCGGGCCAGCTTTGTTTCTTCCGGCGCGGGCCCGGATCTGTTTTCTCTTCCGTTCCACCCGGAAGATCCCAGCAGGACCAGATTATCCTTTTCCCGGAATGCGTTCAGAAAATGAGAAAAAACGCCGGCCTGCTTTTCCGTTTCGGGAAATCCGAAGATCACGGCGTCGAACGAATATCCCAGTTTCTTCCATTGATCCGCACAGGCGGGAAGCTCCCCGCTCAGGTCCCTCCTGAGGTCCTCCGCCGCCGGCGACGGTTCAAAACAGGCCGGAGCCAGACAGACCTCGATCCCGGCGGCGGCAAGGACCGGCAGCGCCGCCGCCATGGAACGCCTCCCTGTCCCGCATACGGTGCCGACCAGCGCCGCGCGTTTCCTTTCGTTCATCATTATCCCTCCAAACCGTAATACTTTTACAATAAACGGAGGGGAGAAGGGATTCAAGGAGAAAAATGCAGATTGACAAAAAGAAAACGGCCACCGAAAAGGTGGCCGCGCTTCATTTCCGCTCCGCAATCTCTCCCGCCCGTTTGTAAATGCTGTGCGGCGGAATCCATCCGCGCACCATCGAAAGGGGATAAACGGTCGTTTCCCTGCCGACGATCGTCCCGGGGTTCAAAACGGAGTTGCATCCGATCTCCACATGGTCGCCCAGCATGGCGCCGATCTTGCGCAGGCCCGTCTCAATCCGCTCGCTGCCCGTGTGGATCCACACGTCGGTTTTGTCGGATTTAATATTGGAGGTGATGGACCCGGCGCCCATATGCGCCTTGTACCCCAGAATGGAGTCTCCGACATAGTTATAATGCGGAACCTGAACGCCGTCGAACAGAATCACGTTTTTCAGCTCCGTGGAGTTGCCGACGACGCAGTCGGCGCCGACCAGCGCGTTTCCCCTGACGAATGCGCATTGGCGCACTTCGGTGCGGGGGCCGATGATCGCGGGCCCGTGCAGATAGGCGGAATCGAACACGGCGGCGGTCCGGTGCACCCAGACGTTCTCCCCCCGGCGTTCGTATGCTTCCGCGGACAGGCTGCCGCCGATCTGGAGGATCAGCTCCCCGATTTTCGGCAGCGCCTCCCACGGGTAGCCCAGCGTGCTCAAAAGAGGCGCCGCGGCGGTATGGGACAGATCAAACAGGCTGCAAATTTCAGCGGGTTCAAACATATTCATGATCTCCTTTGTTTCACGATCCGTCCCTATTATAATACTTTTCCGAGTCCGGTCAATCCTCAGCCGTCCCCGGACACCATCTTTTTCAGTTCCAGCAGGTCGCTGGTGGTGATGCCGCCGTCCCCGTTCAGGTCCGCCGCGCGGCGGAGATCGGATTTCAGCGTGCCGGAGCCCGTCAGGTAGCTGTAAAGCGCCCTGCAGGCCGCGCCGTTCGGGGAACCGCAGCGCGTCAGGTCCCCGGGAATGATGGCCGTGACACGGTTCTGAAGGGTGCCGTCTGGATTTTCAACGGTCAGGACATCTCCCGTGCAGACGGCTCCGCTTTGCCGGGCGCTGCCTGCGGAACTCTGAACCGTCAGCCGGGAGCCGGCTACGCCCTGTTCCGAAAGCTGGTCCTCCAGATCCGACACCGTGACGGGTCCGCTGAATTCGTAATAACCGCCGTTTCCCGGTAAGACCGTCTCCGCGGTTGAAGAAGCGGAGGACTCCGGTAAGCCCTGAGACGATTCCGGCTCGCTTCTTTCTTCTTCGGAAGAGTTTCCGGCGGAAACTTCGGAGGAGCTTCCCGCGGATTCCTCGGAGGATGGCCCCGCCGGGCTTTCCGGATTGACGTTGACGAACGACTGATACAGATTTCCCGCATGATCGTATATTCTGACGATGTCGCCGTCGTCCAGCGGCCCGGATGTTCTGGGATTGCCGTCTTTGTCCGTCACGGTCACGGACACTCCGGGGTCGAAAGCCAGCATTTCTTCCCTGACCGACTCGACCGTTGCGCCGTCCCCGAACCAGTGTTCCGTATATCCGGAGGGAACGTTCTGATTTGCAGTTTGTTGTGCGTGAATTGCAGCGGATGGAATCACGGCCAGAAAAAGGAGGATCACTAAAATGGACAAGAACCCCTTTTTTTCGATCGTTTTCTTCATAATCTCCCATCCTTCCCCGTCTGATCGTACCACTCTTTCGTTTCAGGCATAATGATTTGTGGAATACATTCACTTTGATAAATAACATATGAATTTTTTGAGATTAGATTATGCAAAAATACAGACGGAGTTTCTTATGATGGAAGGGTAAAGACGGCTGGAAGTGCGACCGGCCCTCTTGGCATGAAAGGAACTGGAACTTAATAAATCGATCCACGCGATAGAGGTATTTTGGGGGCGCGCTGTTTCCGGAGGCAGATAAGCCATGTAAAAAAGGCAAAAACCGGCATTCGCCGGTTTTTGCCTTTTTGGGGAGGAGTTGTATTGAAAAGGTGTGGCAGATCCTGCCACGAGACTTGTAATCATAGATTATGGTCGAAATCAGAAAATGAATGTGATAAATTACCATCTTTCATTTCTTCGCTTACAGTATAACGCCATGGTTCTTTGATGTCAACGGCTTTCCCGAATTCGTCAGAAGAATCTACTCTTTGTATAAAACGTAGGAATAAATAAAACATTTTTAGTAATTATTCACTACGCGCCGAATCAGGTCTGCAACGGTTTTCCGCAATCTGCAGGCGTGGCTTGTATTATGCGGCGGGCGATGGTACACTAGACGGATAAAGGAAAGCAGAACGGAGAAAAAAATGGAACTGGAAAAAAATCAGATAATTGAACTTGCGATAACGGGATATACCTCTGAAGGCAACGGCGTCGGACGGTATCGCGGTATCGCCGTTTTTGTTCCGCAGGCGGCCGCCGGGGACCTGCTGTCGGTCAAGATCGTAAAGACTGCCAAAAACTACGCGTTTGGCAGGGTGGAAAAGATCCTTTCCCCTTCCAAGGACCGGATCCCATCGGATTGCCCGCAGTTTTCCCGGTGCGGGGGATGCGCATTCCGCCACATCAGCTACGAGGCGGAGTGCAAAGCCAAGCAGCAGCGCGTTCAGGACGCGGTCGAACGGATCGCCGGATTCCACTTTGCCGTGCTGCAGCCGATTATCTGCGCGGACCGTCCGGACCGTTACCGCAACAAGGCTCAGCTGCCGGTCGGCGGCGGGCCGGGCGGAGAAATCAACCTGGGCTTTTATGCTTCCCGGAGCCACCGAATCATCGACTGCGGCGAATGTCTGCTGCAGCCGGAGGTGTTCGCGGCGGCGGAGGACGCGTTCCGAGAATGGGAAAGACAGACCCGGGAGGATGTCTATGACGAAAAAACCGGCAGGGGGCATCTCAGGCACCTTTTCCTCCGTCTGGCGGAAGCTACCGGAGAAGTGATGGCATGCGTCGTGGTAAATGGAAACGGCGTTCATCGTGAGCCGGAGCTTGTGGAACTGCTGAAAAAGAAGGTCCCGGGCCTGAAGAGCGTTGTCGTCAACAACAACCGCGAGCGCACCAACGTGATTCTCGGCCCGAAGTGCCGCACGGTCTGGGGACAGGATACGATCACGGACGAACTGTGCGGGCTGAGGTTTCGCATTTCGCCGCTGTCCTTTTATCAGGTAAACCGCAGACAAGCGGAACGCCTTTACGGGCTGGCGGCGAAATACGCGGGACTGAGCGGCGGGGAAACCGTGCTGGACCTTTATTGCGGTACGGGGACCATCGGGCTTTCCATGGCGAAGAACGCCGGAAAAGTCGTCGGGGTGGAGATTGTGCCGCAGGCTGTGGAAGATGCGAAACGCAACGCGGCGGAGAACGGGATCGATAACGCCGAATTTGTCTGCATGGATGCCGCAAAGGCCGCGGATATGCTGAAAAACCGCGGGGAAAAACCGGACGTCGTCATTCTCGACCCGCCGCGCAAAGGCTGTGACGAAGCGCTGATCGGCTGCGTGGCGCAGATGGCGCCGCAGCGCGTGGTTTACGTCTCCTGCGATCCTGAAACGCTGGCGCGGGATCTGAAGCGTTTCGCTCTTCTCGGATATAAAACCATGCAGGTTACGCCGGTCGATTTGTTTCCCCGCACCGCGAATTGTGAAGTTTGCTGCCTGCTGACGAAACAGGCGTTATGAGATGATAGACGTCTGTATGGATGAAGAGGCTGAAAGGAGACGGCCGGGTTGAAACAAATAGAAAACAGAAGGAGTATCCGTAAATATCAAAATAGAAAAGTTGAAAAAGAAAAGATTGTTCAAATACTGGAAAGTGCCAGGCTGGCACCCTCCGGAAGCAATACGCAGCCTTGGACATTCATTGTCGTGGAATCGGAGGATACGAAAGAAAAGCTGACCATTGCCGACCATAATCAAACCTGGATGATGACGGCTCCAATCTTTATTGTGTGCGTAGCGGATATTCGGTGCCGCATTTCCGCGGATGCCGGGATCAGGCTGGATGAGAACAGCGCTGAGCCGGAACTTAAGCAGATTATTCGGGATACTGCAATCGCTATCGGGCATCTACTGCTTGAAGCGGAAAATCAGGGACTGGGGGCCTGTTGGACGGCCTGGTTTGAACAGGGCGATGTCAGGCCTATTCTGAACATACCGGAAGATAAATATGTGTGCGGGATCATTACGGTGGGATATGGCGGCGAGACGCCAAAACGGCGGCCGAGAAAAGCAATGGAAGAAATCGTAAGATATGAAACATGGTGATGATACAGTTGGAAGAAGCGGCTGCGCGATTGAGTTGTACAGAAGGTCGAAGCCGCCGTGCCGTCCATGAAAACAGGTCTCCAGACCGAAAGTTCCGAAGATTGGAGAATGAGCATGGAAATTAAAAAATTGATATCCTTTATCGAAGAATCTGAAAAGCTGAAATCTGTTGTTCGGACGGCATGGACAAGCGAAGGGCGCAGAGAAAGCACCGCCGAACACTCCTGGCGTCTTGCCCTTTTTGCCGGCGTTCTGTCTGATTCTTTCCCTGAACTGGATTTGTCAAAAATTTTGATGATGAGCCTGATTCACGATATCGGTGAAATTTATGAAGGTGACATTTCCGCCGCGTCATGTCCCGACAAAAGAGCAAAATATGCGGCGGAATACCAGGCGGCCCAATCCGTTTTTGCAATTCTTCCGGAGCCGCAGGCCAGCCGGCTGATGGATATCTGGATGGAATACAATGACAACTCCACACCGGAGGCGAAGCTGGTGAAGGCTTTGGACAAAGCGGAAACGATCATCCAGCATAACCAGGGGAATAATCCGCCTGATTTTGATTATCAATTCAATCTGGAATATGGCAAGGAATATTTCCAATCCGACGATAGATTAAAGCCGCTTCGGTCAATGATCGATGAAAAGACGAGACAAAGGATGGCGATAGGACGGCCCGGCTTTTGAAAGCCTGGACAAGGTGGAGGCGGGATGAGTGAAAGAATATTCGATCGGGCGGACAAGGTACGTTCTTCGCTATCATGATCTTCCCGGCAAAGAGATGCCGATCCTTTTTATCCACGGACTCGGATGCGCGGGCTCGTTCGATTATCCCGAGGCTGCCGTTCAGGGTTCCCTGAGGGATCACCGCCGTATTCTCGTCGATCTTTTAGGCGCCGGTTACAGCGACAAGCCTGACGACTTCGGCTATGCCGTCGAGGATCATGCGGAATACCTGCTGGAATTCATCGACCATTTGAACCTTGGCCCGTTTATCCTGTTCGGCCATAGCCTGGGCGGGGCGATTGCCATTGCCCTCGCGGACAAATGCAGGGACAGGCTTCATCAGATTATTTTAAGTGAATCGAATTTGGACAAAAGCTCTCAAGGATCGACGAGCGGATACATCGCCGGGTTTAAGATGGAGGACTTTATCGGTCAGGGATTCAGCGGGCTGATAAAGGACAGCCGCGAAAACGGAAACGGAATGTGGGCGGCGTCCATGTCCGCATGGCTTCCTAAGGCGGCCTATTTGATCTCTAAATCGGCTTCCGAGGGAGGAAATCCGTCATGGAGAAGCGTATTATATTCGCTGGGGTGTCAGAAGACTTTTATTTTTGGCGAAAATTCTCTGCCTGACCCGGATGTGCAGGTCCTGAAAGAGCACGGCGTCCAAATTGAAATCGTGAAACAGGCCGGTCATTCCATGGCGTGGGAAAATCCGGGGGGATTGGCCTCCGCCATCAGCCGGGGGATTCAGTCCGCAAAATAGCCGGGTCCCGGCAGCCGCACGCGTTCTTAAATAAAAAGGCGGGCTGAAAATCATGTTTTTCAGCCCGCTTTTTTTGGTGACCGTTGCTCCCCGACGGTCTGGGGATACTGTGCTTGCAAAAGCGGCGGCCATTATCGGACTGTAACCCGATAATGGCCGTTCTTGAGGGGGCTCTTATAAACTTTTCGGGTGGAGACTGGGAGATTAAACGTCCTTGCGCACCATGTGGGTTACGCGAAGAGTGCTTTCGCTGGCGTGGTCGGTGAAAAAGGCCTCGTAGGCTTCCAGGGGCGGCTTCTTTCCGACGGCGATACCGATGGCGGCGGCGATCAGCGAGCAGCCGCAGGAAACGATGAAGACCGGAAGACCCAAAGGCGTCCCTTTAATCATGCAGAATATATAAACCACCATGCCGACGATCATGGAGGCAAAGGCGGCGAGGTTGTTCATGCGCTTCACGTACAGCCCCAGCCAGACGGAGGCGAAGAACATGGTGCCGAATGCGCCGTACACGTAGGTGAATCCGTTTGCGAGAAGGGTAAACTGGCCGATCGCGCAGAGAACGGCCAATACGCCGAGGGAGAGGATCGTGATGCGGAGCTGCTTGGTGGTTTTTTCGTCTTCTTCGCCGGAAGCCTCTTTCCCCTGCAGGACGCGCTTGATGTCGTAGATCAGCGAAGTGGAGCAGTGGAGCAGCATGGAGTTGGCGGTCGATACGGCCGCCGCGCAGATGGCGGTCAGGGCCAGCGCGCCCAGGACCGGGTTGATGTTGCTTTTAATCAGGCGCGGGAACATGTAGTCGCTTGTGATGCCCTGTGGCAGGCTGGGCATGAGCATTTTTCCTCCCATGCCGATCACGACGAGGGGAATAAAGACAAAAACGAGGAGAATCAGAACGATAAACATTTGCTCCGCGGCGGTTTTCGCATTGCGGGGCGCCATAAAACGTGAGACCCAGTGAGGCGCGACCGTGGACCCGAAGCAGTTGGATAAAAAGTAGGAAACCAGGGTGCTGGCACCGAAAGTGCCCCATGAGCTGCCGAGAATTCCCTTTTCGAGCGGAGCGCCGCCTTCCAGGGTCGGGGCGGTGGTGGTGGCGAAATTCTGGATGATATTGCCGATTCCGCCGCAGTTCTGCAGAACCGCAACCATTGCGGCGATGACGCCGATCAGAATGAGCGCGGCGTTGAGGGTATCGGTCGCCGCGACGGATTCAAACCCGCCCATGCAGGTAAAAATCAGAAGGATCATGAAAAACAGGACCGCGAAATTATATGGGATTCCCGTAATAGTTGAAAAGACGATCCCAAACCCCTGGACCTGAATGTAGGAAAAGACAAAATAGCCGATCAGCTCGATCACGGCGGAGAAAATCTGGATGGGGCTTTTTTCGGTATAGGGGTCGTAGCGCAGATGCATATATTCGGGGAAGGTGCGGCACGGAACCTCTGGGCGGCGGATCTTGTAAGCAACCAGCGGCATCAGGGCCGTGGCCAGGAACCAGCCGGCGACCCAGCCGAAAACGGCGCTGACGCCGCGGGAATAAATATTGCCGGGCACGCCCATGACGGACGCCACGGAGAGCCAGGTGGCCATCGTCGTGCCGACTCCGAGCAGAAGGCCCATTTTGTTGCCACCGGTTGTGAAATCGGTCATGGTCTCGACTTTTTTGCTGCTGACCAGGGATGTTACGATAATAAAGGCAAAATATAAAATAAATACCCAAATATAAATACTCATCGGAATTCCTCCCTCATTTTACTACACGAAAGCCTCTGGCTTATTTTTTTGTATCCGGCGCTTTCTTCGCATCCGGATTGCAGGTAAACAAATGGCCGGTTGCGCCCAGCCGGGAGAGACCTGTCCTTTCGATTACGATGGCAACGCCGAGGTAGATGATAAGACCGGCAATAAGGACAAGGATCCATGCGATGAAGGGAAACAGGGAAACCATAAGAACTCCTCTCTTTCATTCATGATTTGTTTTGCTCCGCATCGTGCGATGCAGGCCGCCGCTCCAAGCGGCCGCGGAAATGACGGTATGGTTCTGCGAATCGGAACATTGAATGTTGTTTTGAAAGGATGGCCGCCTCAAGCGTCCGGGAGGACAACCCGCCAGCCGCCTTCCTGCTTTCCCGCCTCCTTATGTTTGATCGTATTGATACACCTGACATTTAAAGCAAATTCAATGCCAGTATGTTGATTGGGGAAATTTTGATCCGATCCGATTTCAATCGATTGATTCCCAAATTGTAAATATGATATAATAATTTGCGGCAAACGGACCTGAGTTTGATGAATGTTTAAAGAAAGCGGGTGGAATGGTGGAAGTAAACGAGTTCTATGAAATGATGCTGGACAACATTCCGTATGGGATCTATATTTTGGATGCAAAGGGTAAGTACATCTATGTCAACAGCACCTATGTACGGACTCTGAACATGAGCAAGGCTGAACTGCTGACTTACAACGTGCACGACTTTCTTAAAACCGGTCTGATCACCTTCTGCATCTCGGACATTGTTTACCAGAAAAAGCGGCATGTCGCGATGTTTCAGGATATTCACAGCGTGGGAAACCAGGGGAACACTTCCTTCCGGCAGCTGGTGATTTCCAATCCCGTCCTCGGCCCGAACGGAGAGGTGCAGAACATTATCGCGCTGTGCAAATCGCTGGATTCCCTGAACGAATTCTACAATGAGGCCGCCATGAGCAACGGGGTGTCTTCCTTCGCGCGGCCTGTGCAGCCGATTCCCAGCGGCGAGTCGGTGATTGCCGAGAGCAAGGCGATGAAGGATATTCTCGCCATGGCGAAAGAAGTGGCAAATGTGGACGCCTCGATTTTGATTACGGGGGAGTCGGGGACCGGCAAGGAGGTCATCGCCCAGTATATCCACCAGAGCAGCAGGCGCTCCGGCAAAAAAATGGTTGTCATCAACTGCGCGTCTCTGCCGGAAAACCTGCTGGAAGCCGAGCTGTTCGGCTATGAGAAGGGCGCCTTCACCGGAGCGTCCCCCAATGGGAAAGCCGGGATGTTCGAAATGGCGGACGGCGGCACGCTTTTTCTGGATGAGGTCAATTCCCTGCCCTACTCCCTGCAGGGAAAGCTGCTGCGGGCCATTGAAACGAAAAATATTCAGAGGATCGGTTCCACTCACAGCAAGCAGGTGGATTTCCGCCTGATCTCCGCGACCAACGAGGACCTCTGGAAAGCCGTCGCGGAGAAGCGGTTCCGGGCCGATCTGTTTTTCCGTCTCAACGTGATCCCCCTGCCCCTTGTGCCCCTGCGGGAACGCAGGGAAGACATCGTTCCCCTAGCCCTTCATTTTTTGAATTATTACAACAATAAATACAACAAAAATAAGAATTTTACGGAAGCGACGATCGCGAATATTCTGGAATACCCCTGGTATGGCAATGTGCGTGAATTAAAGAACTTTGTGGAGCGTTCCGTTGTGATGAGCGCCGGCGACTATATTGAAATCAACGACATTGGCGCAATCGCGGCAAACTCTGACTTTTCATCGATCCATCGGCCCCTGATCCCGCTTCAGAGCGCTCCCACCCGTTTTGACACCATGATGCAGCAGGGGGTTTCACTGGAGCAGTATGTTTCTCAGTGCGAGTGCGAATACCTGAACTTCGCGATGGAACGCTTTCAGAGCACTTATGCCGCCGCCAAGGCGCTGGGAACGAGCCAGTCCGCCATTATGCGCAAGAAAAGGAAATACCATCTGAAGTGATCCGGCCGCTCCGAAGCGCGGAGGATTGATTTCAATTTCAGCGGTCGGAACAGCCCGGCTTTTGGGATATCTTGATGACGGAAAAAGAGGAACCGTGCAGAATGATCTGGAATTCTGCACGAATTTTTTATATTATTACAGATTCGTATTGTACTATGTTTCTATAAAATTAAAATTCCTTCAGGCTTCCGGCGGAGGCTGAATTTTCCGCCGGAAGCCGCCCGGCCGCATCCAATCGTCAATCCCTGACAGTCAGACGCGGATAATGCATCCGTCACCCTGCGTGAGTCCTCCGCAGATTGCGCAGGCTGCGATCCCGCCGCCTCTGCGGCGCAGCTCCATGCCGGCGTTCATCATGATGCGTGCGCCGCTGGCCGTATTTGCGTGGCCGATGGCGATTGCGCCGCCGTTGACGTTCAGTTTTTTCATGAGGGATTCGTAAACTCCAGCGTCGAATGTATCCAACGGATAATGTGCGATCATGGAGACAGCGCGGGCGTAGTCGTCCTCCAGAAATGCCTTGCAGGCCAGAAGTTTGCAGGAGACCAGTGGAACCGCGGCAAATGCCTCGTTGATTTCGATGACATCCAGGTCCTCCAGGGAGAGCTTCTGGGCATTCAGCAGCTTCTTAATGGCGAGCGCGGGAGCCACCGGCAGCAATTCCGGAGCGGCGGCGATGGAGCAGATATCGACAACCGTATAGAGAGGCTGAATGCCCAATTCCTCTGCCTTGCTCCGCTTCATCAGGATCTGGGCGGCGGCGCCGTCGTTCAGGCCGGGGGCGTTGCCCGCGGTAATCGTCGGGTTCCCGAAGATCGTGGGCAGCTTGGCCAGACTTTCCATGCTGATTTCCGGGCGGTACTGCTCATCGATCTCCAGTGTGTGGCTTTCGGCCTTTTTGCCCTTTTTAACGGTGTATTCGATGGGGAACATAACGGATTTATAAAACCCGTTTTCATATGCCCGGCCGTATTTCTGGTGGCTTGCCAGCGCCAGCTCATCCTGCTCTTCGCGGGTGACATGATAGACCTGGGCCACATTTCCGGAGTCCACGGAAACGGGAGCGTAATCCTTGTAACCCAGCGGGAACAGGGGATCTTCCAACTGCAGGCCGCCGGTCTTGACGCCGGCCCATCTCATGTTGCGGGCCAGATAGGGGACCGTGCTGAAGCTGGTGGCGCCGCCGGCAAGGGCGGTCTCGGTCTCTCCCAGAAGAATGCGGCCGGCGGCATAGTTGGCGGCGGACATGGCGGAAACGCAGGCCTTGTCCAGAGTGACGGAGGGCGTGGTCGCGGGCAGGCCCGCTTTCAGGAGCGACTGGCGCGCCACGACGGGAGTATACGGGTCTTTGCAGTTGGTCGTATCGCCGCACCCCCACCACACCTCGTCGATGCTTTCCGGCGCCAGGCCGGCCTGTTCAATTGCGGCCTTCATGGCGGCGGCGCCCAGATCGTAGATGTCCACATTTTTTAAGCTTCCCCCGAAGCGTCCGAAAGGGGTCCGCGCGGCGCTCACTACAACAATTTCTTCTTTCATTTTCATGGCTGTTTCCTCCTCGGTTTTTATTTTTGAAGCGACTGTGTGCGCAGAAAGGATTGATTTGCCGGGCGATCCCGGCGCGCTGAACACAATCTCCGTTTTATACCTCGCAAAATCCGTGCCAATTGGAGCAAATAAACCGGATCAGAATTTTTTTCCGCGGATATTTCCGCCGAAGGCCCTGTTTGGAACCTCGTTTCCCGCCCGGATGCAAGATGTTCGCGATAGCTCGGGGGATTCCGTACCACTTTGCCCGTGGAGAGCCGGCGGGCCCTGACGGCGCCGCCGGAAACCGGAATCGAATCGAATACGCCTTGACAAACTCAAATCGACTTGTTGTTAAGTCGATTCAGACTTAAAAGCCCGGACGAGACGCCTGAATCGTTTTCCCTCATCCGCGATTCGAGACGGGTCCGGGCAGGGAAAAGAAAAGCAAGAACGCGCTGTGGCCGGCAAATTGAAATTATTGCTTGGATCCGGGGCACTGAAAAATAAAAAAGTCCGTTCCTTATTTGCAATTGGCACGGTATTTGCAGGTTGTTTTCACTGTAGAACGGATTTGGCGGACAGCCAGTTCTCAATTCAATTTTTTGAAGGAGGATTTTACGATGGGTAAACTGAGTGGAAAGTATGCTGTTGTAACAGGCGGAGGACAGGGAATCGGCAGGGCGATCGTGGAGGCCTATCTGAAAGAGGATATCGCGGGGCTCGTGATCATCGACTACAACGTCGAAGTGGCGAACAAAACGAAAGTGGAAATCGATCCCGACGGGAGAATCACCGTTGTCTCCTGCGATATTTCGTCGAGGGAGAGCGTCGAAACGGCGTTCCAGGAAGTTTTCAAAGTGCTGCCGCAGGTTGATATCCTTGTCAACAACGCGGGGATTACGCGCGATGCCATGCTTCATAAGATGAAGTATGAGGATTTCGCGCGCGTTCTGCACACCAATCTTTTCGGCGGGTTTTCCTGCACGCAGATGGTCGCCCCCGGGATGCGCGAGCGCAACTACGGCAAGATCGTCTTTATCGGGTCCATCAATTCCTACGGACAGATCGGGCAGTCCAATTACGCCGCTTCCAAAGCCGGCATCCTGGGACTGGCCAAATCAAACGCGAAGGAGCTTGCCAAACACAACGTCACCGTCAATGTGATCGAACCCGGCTACATCAAGACGGATATGCTGAAGACGGTTCCCGAAAAGATCATCAGCACCTGGCTTGACCTGATTCCCATGCACCGCATGGCCGATCCTTCCGAGCTGGCGCCGGTGGCCGTGTTCCTGGCAAGCGACGACTCGAGCTTTGTGACCGGCAATGTCATCCGTGTCTGCGGCGGAGCGAAAATGTAAGTTGGCGCGGACTGCCGGCAGGCAGCGGCGAAATCATTGAAAGACATTCAAAAAGGGTGATAAAATGGCGAAAATAGTATCGGTAGAAGAGGCGGTTTCCCATGTCAAGAGCGGGGACACTGTCGCCGTCAACGGGATGATGTGGGTCGGCGGCAGCAAAAAGTTTTACGAGGCACTGGAAAACCGTTTCCTTGAAACAAAAAGCCCGACGGACCTTACGCTTTTTTCTTCCTGCGGCATCGGACATACCATGGCATCGGGCACAACCCCAGAGCTTGCCAATCGTCTGGCTCATCCGGGGATGGTCAAAAGGATTGTTACCTCACATATCCAATCCTTTGTTGATTTTCTGCCGATGATCAGCAACAATCAGATCGAGGCATACATCATTCCTCAGGGGACCATCGCCGAAATGTTCCACAGCGCCGCCCGGCGGTCCGCCGGAACCTTCACAAAGATCGGCCTGAAGACTCATGCCGATCCCCGCTACCAGTGCGGAGCTTTGAATGAGATCTCGAAAGACAAGCTGTGTGAGCTTGTGACCTTTGACGGGGAGGAATATCTTTTTTACAGAAATATTTATCCCGACGTCTGCCTGATCCGCGGAACGACCGCCGATGCCAATGGGAACATTACCTTTGAGCATGAGGCGGCGATTTACGATCCCTTTGCCACAGTTCAGGCCGTGAAAAATAACGGCGGCATTGTCATCGTGCAGGTCGAGCGCATCAACGGAGGCTTTGCCAGTCCGCAGCTTGTCAAAATTCCCGGCCGGCTGGTCGATTACGTCTATGTTGATCCGGACCAGATGCAGACGGCAAACGTGGTTTACAACGGGATTTACAGCGGTGAAATCCGCGCCCCGCTGAACGCGATTGATTCCTCTATCACCGAAGATACGAAGAGCGCTTCCGACCGTCCGCCGGCAGTCAGGGTCATCACCCGCCGCGCGGCGATGGAACTGAAAAAAGGAGATATTGTCAATTTGGGAATCGGCATGGCCTCTTCGATCGGCCTGGATGCCCAGGAGATGAATCTGATCGATTTGAACGATATCACCTTCACCATTGAGCTCGGGCTGTTCGGGGGTGTTCCGGCAGGCAGCGCTTCCTTTGGGGCGACTCTGAATCCGGACGCGATGTACGACCAGGCGTCCCAGTTCGAGTTTTATGAGGGAGGCGGCCTTGACATCGCGTTTGTGGGTGCGCTGGAAGTGGATCGGCACGGCAACGTGAACGTGATTCAGTCCGGGAAAAAAGCGATCGGCGTGGGCGGATTCAACTATGTCACCGCTACCCCGAAAACAGTTGTTTACTGTACGAAATTCATGAGCCGCTCCAATTACAGCAAAGGCGAGGATGGGCGGTTTGTCCCTGTCAACGGAGGCTTCAAGAAGATTGTCGGCGAAGTGGAATACATCAATTTTAACGGTGAAATCGCCACGAAAAATCACCAGAGAGCGCTCTATATCACCGAGCGGTGCGTTTTCGAGCTGCTGGACGGCGAACTGGTGCTGACGGAAATTTCCCCGTTCGTGGATCTGCAGAAAGACATTCTTGATTTGCTGCCGTTCCGGCCGAAGATCAGCGAACATCTGAAAAAAATGCCGAATCTTTGTTTCGAATTTTAAGGTTCGCAGGAAGTGCGGGGTGACTTATGACAATTGATGAGCTTAAAATCGGAGATTCCGCCAGCGTTAGCAAGACGGTCTCGGAGAGCGATGTGTATCTGTTCGCGGGCATCACCGGCGATTTCAATTCCGCCCACGTGAATGAGGAGGCTGCCAAAGAGGGCGTTTTTCACAGACGCGTCGCCCACGGGATGCTGACGGCCAGTTTTTTCTCCACGGTTCTCGGCACGAAACTTCCGGGACCGGGGAGCATTTACCTGGGGCAGGAGGTCCGATTCGTGAAACCCGTCTATCTGGGAGATACGATTACGGCCTCCGTGACCGTGTCCGAGATCAATCCCGAAAAGCGAATTGTAAAGCTGGATACCGTATGCAAGAATCAGGAGGACGTCGTCGTGGTCGAAGGCCGTGCCATTGTTCGCCCGCCGAAAAAATGAACGGCTGAACGTTCCTTGAATCCCCCTGACCGGGCGAGAATCGGTTGGTCTGACGTGCGGTCCGGGGGAAGATTTATAAAAAGGAGGAAAAACATGAGACTGAAAGACAGAGTCGCGGTCATTACCGGAGGCTCTAGAGGAATCGGTAAGGCGATTGCCAGGCGGTTTCTAGAGGAGGGCGCGGTCGTAATCATCACCTCCACCAACGAAGACACGCTCCGCAAAACGGCTGAAGAGCTGGGCAAACTGGGTAAGATCGAAGCCATCCGTATGGATGTTTCTCAGTTTGACGTTGTTCAGGAAACATTCAAAAAAATCATTGAAAAGTACGGACGGGTGGATATCCTTGTGAACAATGCGGGGATCCCCTCCGGACCGAGAGGCAGCGGCGCTTCTTTCCTGCAATATAACGTCACCTCGACCTCGGGCGCGCAGCTGATCGATATGCCGGAAGAGCGCTTTGATCAGGTGATCTCCGTGAACTTAAAAGGCGTGTTCGCATGCTCCAAAGCGGTGGTGGGGAGCATGATCGAGCGCGGATCAGGCCGGATCATCAACATGTCGTCGGTAACGGCGCATAACGGCAGTTTCGGACAGACCAACTACGCGGCGTCAAAGGCGGGAATCATCGCCATGACGCAGACGTGGGCAAAAGAGCTCGGCCGGTACAACATTACGGTAAATTCGGTCGCGCCCGGATATACGATGACGGAAATGATTCAGGCAACGCCTGAAAAAGTCCTCAATATCATCAAAGAAAAAACTCCGCTCAAGAGGCTGGGCAAACCGGAAGAGATCGCCGCCGCATGTGTCTATCTGGCCTCCGACGAGGCGGGGTTTGTCACAGGAACAGTGCTGAAGGTGGACGGCGGAATCGTGCTGTGATGCGCCGGCCGATTCGGTTTCTTTTAGTCGGATATGGCCATATAGAAATAAGCGGGAAGAATGGCCTTCGGATGAACTGATTTGACATTGAGACCGCGCCGGATTTTGCGTAAGCCCCCAGACTGATGGAAAAAGTATCAGTCTGGGGGCCTTTTATATCCGGTTCCCGCATCCGCTGGGAAAACCCAAAACGGCGATTTAATAAAAATCAGTTATAATCTGTGTAGTAGAACCATATTTTGGTTTAGAATGACAAGAACAATGTACAATATAAACAATAAAGTCAGAGCAAACGCAATTATTATGCCAATTTACGCGCACCGCATGAAGTGATATAATTATTTTGTACAGAGGAGGTGAGGGAATATGGAAATTAT
Organism: Caproicibacter sp. BJN0012; assembly: GCF_035986805.1. Classification (NCBI taxonomy): domain Bacteria; kingdom Bacillati; phylum Bacillota; class Clostridia; order Eubacteriales; family Acutalibacteraceae; genus Caproicibacter; species Caproicibacter sp. BJN0012. The sequence goes on from NZ_CP142518.1 coordinate 589,255, forward strand.
TCAGGACATTCATCTTGCGCAAAAGCAGGTTCTTGCGCCTGCGCTTCGGCAGTCGCTTGAAATTTTGGGGATGAACAATCAGCAGCTTGACGAATTCATCGAAAATCAGCAGCTTGAAAATCCGGTTCTCGACCGGGGGGAGTCTGCGGCGTTTTCAGAACAGTGGAACTCTTTTACGGCGCAGTGTCATGCCTCGGGGCGGAAAAAAAACACGAACTCATGCGAGGATATTCTTTACAGCGACATACCGGCGGAGCAGCCGGAAACCCTCGAAAAGTATCTGACCGAACAGCTTGTCGCCGGCAAGATGACCGACATGGAGTATCGCCTGGCAGTCTATATGATACGCGGGATCGATTCCAACGGGTATCTTGGGGCAACGCTCCAGGACATATGCAAGGCCACCGGTGCCGGGCTGCGGCAGGCCGAGAGGTGCCTTGCGATCATACAGGGGATGGAACCCGCCGGGGTCGGCGCCAGGAATCTGGAAGAATGCCTTCAGCTCCAGCTCAGGCGCTCCGGTCTGCTGGATCGTGATCTTGAGGAACTCATCGCACACCATCTCAGGGACGTGGCAAACTGTCATATCAATAAGATCACGCGCGAAATGCATCTTTCGCGGGCCAGGACCGAAAAGCTGATCGGGATTCTGAAAACGTTGAACCCACGGCCTGCAAGCTGCATCGAAGAGAGCGAGATCCAGTACATTATTCCGGATGTCATTGTGAAGAAGGAAGAGGACGGGCTGAAAATATCGTTGAATGACAGATGGATGCAGCCGCCGGCTCTGAACGGTTATTACTTATCCCTGGCCGCTTCCTGTGACGACCCCGAATTGAAGAGCTATTTAAATGAAAAGATTTTTCAGGCGAAATTTGTCCTGAGCAACATAGAGCGGCGCAGAAACACCGTTATTTCCGTCATGCGGATCATTCTGGAACAGCAGTATAACTTCTTCCGAAGCGGCGGAAGCCTTGCGCCTCTGAGCATGCAGTTTGCGGCGTCCGCGCTGGGAGTTCACGAATCCACGATCTGCAGGGCGGTGAAAGACAAATATGTCCAGTGCGGCAATGGCACTTTTCCCATGCGCGCCTTTTTTGTGCGGCGCGTTTGCAGAGAGAGCGGATCCGAGGGAAAAGAAGAGGTTTCGAACTCCGGCATTAAAGAGGTGATTGACGGAATCGTCCAAAAGGAAAACAAACAGTCTCCGCTGAGCGATGCGGACATATCCGAGCGCCTGAAAGATATGGGTATTTGCATATCGCGGCGCACGGTTGCAAAATATCGGGAGGAAATGGGGATCCCCAATGCCTTTGTCCGAAAGAGCCTTGGAAAAGACGGGCCTTCCCAGGAAGATCCGCTTTGCGAAGAAAGTTCCGTTTTGACGATCCTTCCCCGGATGTCCCAGAAAAACAGCGGAAAAGCCCAAAAAGCTGCGCAGTATGGCCGTACATAGCTTGCCGGGCCGATGGATCGACATAAAAGACCGTTTTGGAAAAACAAGGGCATCAGGCAATAGTCCTGATGCCCTGTCGCTATATGTAAAGGCCAAATTGAGCAGTCTGCGGACGGAGGGCTGTTCCCCGTCGCGGCCGACGATCGCCCGAAAGCTTATTCTTCTCCATAAACAAACCGTTTGCCGCGCAGGAACGACGCCACGGCGGCCACGGCGGAGAGCGCCGCGGAAATATAGAAAGCTAGCCGCAGGCTGGACATCACGGCGGGAGCAATGGCATTCGGGAAGAAATCGCTTCCCAGTATCAGGGTTTTGGTCGCATTCGGCAGGCTTGCCAGAGTCGCCGGGTCCACCAGGGAACCCATGGGATTGTAACCGAGAAAGGCGGCGAACAGGGCGGAAGTGGGCGGAAGGGAAGCGATCTGCCGCGCGATTGCCTGCGGAACCCCCGCGCCCACCAGGCCCTGATAGAGAATGGGAGGCAGGTTATGCGCCAGGCCGACAATGATAATCGCAAAGTACAGCGTCATGCTCAGGGCCATTCCGGTATTCTGAAAAGTGGCCCGCATTCCGGACGTTGCGCCGCGCTGAGCGGGGGGGACGGAGTTCATGATCGCAGTGGTGTTCGGCGCGGCGAACATGCCCATCCCACAGCCTAAAAGGACAAGGATCACGGCGAAGGAGGCATATCCGAAGTTCGCCGGAAGAAGGGTGAGAAGCAGAAAGCCCGCTACGGAAAGCAGCATTCCGCCGGTTGAGAACCATCTGGCGCCGTAGCGGTCGGAAAGCTTCCCGCTGAGCGGCCCCATCACAAAGAACCCCGCCATCATAGGAATCATGTAGATACCGGCCCAAAGAGGCGTTTCCTCAAAGCTGAAGCCGTGAAGAGGCAGCCAGATACCCTGGAGCCAGATGATCAGCATGAACTGCAGGCCGCCGCGGGCGACGGAGGAAAGGAACAGGCTGATATTGCCGAACGCAAAGGCCCGGATGCGGAACAGCTCCAGGTGAAGCATGGGCATCTTGACCCGAAGCTCAATAAAAACAAAGGCCACAAGCAGAAGTACGCCGAGAGCGAGGCCGAGGAGGACGAGAGGGTTGGCCCAGCCCATGTTGGAGCTGCCGTAGGGCATAATTCCGTAGGTCAACGCCAGAAGCAAAAGAGTCAGTCCCACGGCAAAGGTCCCGTTCCCCAGCCAGTCGATCTTCTGGGTCTTGTCCGGCATGGTCTGCTCTTTCAGCTTCACGTAGGCCCAGACGGTGCCAAACAGGCCGACGGGCACGCTGACCAAAAAGACCAGCCTCCAATTGATGTCCGCGAGCAGCCCGCCCAGGATCAGTCCCAGCAGAGAGCCGCCGATCCCGGCAATCTGATTGAGCCCCATGGCCGCGCCGCGCTCGTTGGCGGAAAAGGCATCCGTCAGGATGGCCGTGCTGTTGGAAAACAGGAATCCGGCGCCGACGCCCTGAAGCAGCCGGAAAATAATCATGATGAAGATGCCGGACGAACCGCTGCTGGGGGTGAAATAGAGCAGGATAGAGGCCCCGGTAAAGACGGCAAAGCCCAGGTTGTACAGGCGCACCCGCCCGAAAATATCGGAGATTCTTCCAAAAGAGACCAGCAGCGTGGCGGTCACCACGGTGTAGCCCATCAGCATCCAGAGCATGTAGGAGACCCCGCCCGGGGCCATGGGGTCCACGTTCATCCCGCGAAAGATGGCGGGGAGCGAAATCAGAATGATATTGCTGTTCAGAGCGGCCATCAGAACTCCCAGCGTCGTATTGGAGAGCGCGACCCACTTATAGGGGAAATTTTTCTTCCCTTTTCTTCCGGCTTCTTCGGCCGTCTGGTTTTCCGTTGCATCCGACATATTGAAACATCCTTTCACCTTATTGCTGAAGCGGGCTGATTCGCCCGGCCCGGCTCAGCCGACTTCCTATTGACAAAAAGCGCTGGAAAGCGCAAGATATATTATAAAATGAAATAGTTGAGTATTCAACTTATTTTTCGATTTTTTTCATCGGCGGAAAGGATAAGGAAGATTGCATAAGGGAGTCAGTTCAATTGGGAAATGGATCTCTGTTCTCTATCGCTGCAGAAAAAGCTTTGCCGGCAGAACGCTGGAACCCTGCGGGATCGCGGGATGCCAGTATCTCTTTTTGCTGACGCTGAACTGTGAGGACGGGGCAAGTCAGGAAAAAATCTCCGACGATTTGAAGATCGATAAGACCACGACGGCAAAATCCATCAAAGTACTGGAAAAGAACGGATTCGTCACGCGGGTGACCGACCCCGGGGACAGGCGGGCTTACCAGGTGTTTCTGACTCAAAAAGCAAAAGAGATTCTGCCGCGCATCCAGGAGGCCATGGCCCAGTGGGATGAGTTTATTCAGGCTGATCTGACGGAGGAAGAACGCCGCCTGTTGGAGGGTGTTCTGGCAAAAATGGCCGCAAAGGCATACCAGAGCGAGTATCACCGCAATTCCGCCGCGTCCCGTTGCCGGGGCAAGAGCAAGTAAAAACTGCGAAGAATCCGGAAAGCGGGAAAATTTGGAATGAGCATTTACGGCAAATACTTTCAGAAATATAAGCTTCTGTTTCTTACAGGTGTGAGCTGCGTCGTCATGGAGGCTTTTTGCGACTTGATGCAGCCTGCGATGATGGCCCGCATCATCGACGACGGAGTAAAGAACGGCAAATTTGACACCGTCGTGAGATTCGGGCTGCTGATGCTTTTGATCACGGCGTTCGGGGCGTGCTTTGCGACTGCGAGGAATGTTCTGGCGAGCCGCGTTTCCCAAAACATGGGCGCCGACCTCAGAAGCGATCTGTTCGGGAAGATCATGAGATTTTCCGAAACGAGCGCCGACAAGATCCAGAGCGGTTCGCTCATCACCAGAATGACCAACGACACTTCACAGGTGACGCAGTTTGTCAACGGGTTGATGAGGATCTATGTGAAAGCGCCGATTACCTGCGTCGGCAGCATTGTTCTTGCGGTCATGCTCAGCCCGAACCTCAGCGTGATTTTACTTTTTGTCGTTGCGATTGTCACCGCTCTGATTGTAATCAGCATGAAAATGAGCTATGCCCGCTTTGCCAAGGTGCAGTACGCGATCGATCAGGTCAATACCGTCGTTCAGGAGTACCTGATGGGAGTGCGGCTCGTAAAGGCCTTCGGGCGCTTTCGGAACGAAGAGGGCAAATTTGAGGCGGCAAACGACAATCTGGCGGGCAGAACGGTGTCGTCCCAGCTTGTCATCTCCTATTTTTCACCGCTGATGTCGCTCACCGTCAATATCGGGGTCACAGTGATTATTTACTTAGGCAGCGTGCTTTTCCAGCAGGGAAATGTCGAGGTCGGCAGGGTTTCCGCGTTTATCAACTATATGGCGCAGATTCTTTCCTCGCTGATCATGATCACGAATATATTCAATACGCTTGTCCGCACGAAGGCTTCCACCGAGCGGATCAGGGAGATCCTGGCGAGTGAAGAGGATTTAACGGCACAGGGGCTTTCCGACGGGAAAACGGAGCCGGCCGTCGGATTGAGATTCGAAAATGTGACTTTTGCCTATCCGAACGGGAGCGGGCTTCCCGCTTTGAAAAATATCTCTTTTCAGGTAAACGCAGGGGAGACGCTGGCGGTCATCGGCCCGACAGGCTCCGGAAAATCGACCCTTGCGTGGCTGTGCCTCAGGTTTTACGACCCGGATTCGGGCAGAATCTTCATAGACGGCCGCGACGTCAAAGCGCTCGACAGCGGTTCGCTCCGGCAAAAAATTGCCCTGGCTCCGCAGAAAAGCATGCTGTTCGGCGGAACGGTCATGGAGAATATCTCCTGGGGAAATCCCGGGGCTTCCCGGGAAGAAATAATCGCGGCGGCCCGGGCGGCCCAGGCGGACGGCTTTATCAGTGAAATGTCCCGGAGCTATGACAGCGTGCTCGACCAGGGCGCGATCAATCTTTCCGGCGGGCAGAAGCAGCGCATTTCCATCGCAAGGGCGCTGGTGAGCCATGCGCGGATCCTGATTCTTGACGATTGTACGAGCGCTCTGGACGCGGTCACGGAAGCGAAGGTCCGGCAGGCAATATCGGCCAAGGGGGGCGGAGAGGGCAGAACGGTTGTTCTCATCACGCAGAGGATCGGGACGGCAAGGGGCGCCGATCGGATTCTGGTGCTTCAAAACGGGGAGAAAGCCGGTTTCGGGACGCACGACGAATTGATGTCCTCCTGTGGAATTTATAAGGAGATATACGACTCGCAGATCGGCGGCGACGGGGAGCGGAAATGGCGGAAATAAAAAGCAGTTCGACCATGCCCACTCTGGGCCGCCGGCCCGGCGGCGGCGCGCGGCGCTTCGCCCCGAAGGAAAAAGCCAAGAACGCGAAGGGCGTGCTGAAAAGGCTGCTCAGGCTGATGCTGCGGTTTCGAAAATCGCTGGTTATCGCCATGTTGTTAACGATCGCCACCTCATCGATTGCCGTTGTGGGGCCGCTGCTGATCGGGAACGCGATCAACACGTTTGACACAAAAACCGCAAGTGTGAATTCGCGGCTTCTTTTTGTCATCCTCGTTTCACTCGTCTCGTGTTATCTGGTCGGCTGGGTCATCGATACGGTCAACGGCGTTTTAATGACGAGGCTGACGCAGAGATTCATTAAGGATCTCCGCCGTCAGTTTTTTGCGAAACTCCAGAAGCTGCCGCTCAATTTCTATGATACGCGCCCGCACGGCGACACCATGAGCCGGATTACGAACGACGTGGACAATGTCAGCAGCACCATATCCCAGGCGACTACTCAGCTGATCGCGAGCGTTTTCACGATCTGCGGGACGTTTGTGATGATGCTTGTCCTCAGTCCTTTGCTGACCGCCGTCGCGATGGTCGCGATCCCGCTTTTTACCCTGCTTTCCAAAACGATCGCCGGCAGAAGCAGGCGGTATTTTCTCGCGCAGCAGCGGGAGCTTGGAACGCTCAACGCGATGATCGAGGAGAGCGTCGTCGGGCTTAAAATGGTGAAGGCTTTCAACCGGCAGGAAACGGTGCTGTCCGAGTTCCAAACCGTCAACGGCAGGCTCCGCGACGATTCCGCCAAAGCGCAGACCTGGGCGGGCTTCATGATGCCGTTCATGAACGTGATCAACAATCTGAATTTCGCGCTGATTGCGGGCGTGGGCGGCGTTCTGACGATCAAAGGGATGGCGACGGTCGGCCTCGTCGTGAGCTTTCTCACGTATTCCAAACAGTTTGGAACCCCGCTGAACAATCTTGCGGGTATGTTCAACAACATTCAATCCGCCCTGGCAGGCGCGGAAAGGGTCTTTGAAATCATCGACGAGACCGAGGAGCCGCCTGACCAGGAAACGGCGAAAAATCTGGAAAACGTGCGCGGAGCGGTCGAGTTTCAGAATGTGTCGTTTTCCTATCTGCCCGGGAAGCCGGTTTTGAAAGACGTCAGCTTTTCCATACAGCCCGGCGAGGTGGTTGCGCTTGTGGGAGAGACCGGAGCAGGCAAGACGACGGTCGTCAACCTGCTGACCCGCTTTTACGAGCTTGACAGCGGAAGGATCCTGATCGACGGAAACGATATTGCCGGCGTCGCGCGGGGGTCGCTGCACGACTGCTTTTCCGTTGTCCTGCAGGATACCTGCCTGTTCACGGGAACAATTTTTGACAATATCAGGTACTCCAAGCCAGCGGCGGCGGATGAAGAAGTCGTCCGGGCCGCGAAGCTCGCCCACGCGGACGAGTTTATTACCCGGCTGCCGCAGGGATACCAAACGGCTGTGACCGGCAGCGCAGATAATCTCAGCCTCGGCCAGCGCCAGCTGATCGCGATCGCGCGGGCTGTTTTATGCGGCGCGCCGATTCTGATCCTGGACGAGGCCACAAGCAGCGTGGATACGAAAACGGAAAAAGAAATACAGAAAGCGCTGCTTACACTGATGAGGAACCGGACCAGCTTCCTGATCGCCCACCGGCTTTCGACCATACGCGACGCAGACCGGATCATGGTCATAGACCATGGCAAAATCCTGGAAATGGGCAACCACAGCGAGCTGATGAGAAGGAGAGGCTTATATTATGATATGGTGATAAGCCAGCTTGGGTAACATGGCCTGCGGATCGCTTTTAAAGCCGTCAGCGCCCGCTGTCCCCGAAGTCCTGACCAAACGGCAGTCTCTCTGAGGATACCGGCTTTATGGATGATCGAAAAGAAAATTCCGTATTTTCGCCATTGGGAACTTGACTTGCAGCCGGCTCATAGTATTATACTTTTTGGAGGGGAACAAGAAAGCCGCGTTCTTTTCAGAAACAAAAAAATCGTGGGGCAGGGAGAAAAATATATGAATACCGTAAAATTGGGAAAAACAAATCTTGTTGTCAATAAAAACGGATTCGGGGCGCTCCCCATCCAGCGGGTGGACAAAAAGAATGCCGTCCGTATCCTGCGGAAGGCATTCGACGGCGGCATCAACTATTACGACTCGGCGCGGGCGTATTCCGACAGCGAGGAAAAGCTCGGCGCCGCCTTTTCCTGGGTCAGGGACCAGATTGTCATCAGCACAAAAACGGCGGCTGGCAATGCGGAAGGGTTCTGGAAGGATCTGGAGCAGAGCCTTAGGGATCTTCGGACGGATTACATCGACATCTATCAGTTCCACAACCCGGATTTCTGTCCGAGGCCGGGCGATGAATCCGGTCTCTACGATGCCATGCTCAAAGCGCAGGCACAGGGAAAAATACGGTTTATCGGCATTACAAACCACAGGCTGTCGGTTGCGAAGGAGGCGGCGGACTCCGGCCTGTATGATACGATCCAGTTCCCTTTCAGCTATCTTTCCACCGGCGCGGACCTGAAAATCGTGGAAGCCTGCAGGGACAACGGGATCGGCTTTATTGCCATGAAAGCCCTGTCGGGCGGCCTGATCACGGATTCCGCAATGGCTTACGCCTATCTGGAGCAATTTGACAATGTCGAGCCGATCTGGGGGATCCAGCGCGGAAGCGAATTGGATGAATTCCTTTCCTATCAGGACCGTCCTCCGGCCCTGTCGGAGGAGATGAAGCGGCGGGTCGAGTCCGACAGAAAAGAGCTTGCCGGAGAGTTCTGCCGCGGATGCGGCTATTGCATGCCGTGCCCGGCGGAAATATCCATCAATACCTGCGCAAGGATGAGCCTTCTGCTTCGGCGCGCTCCGCAGGAATCGTATCTGTCGGAAAAATGGCAGAAGGAAATGAAAAAAATTGAAAACTGTCTCCACTGCAACCAATGCATGAGCAAGTGCCCTTACGGATTAAATACACCGGATCTGCTGAAAAAGAATTATGAGGATTATCAGACATTTTTAAAGCCTGTTTGTCAGTAGTAAAGGAGAAAGCGGATATGGTTATTTCCAAAAGCAGAAGCGAAAATTACTGTACAGAAATTTCGAATCAGACCGCGATAATCTTCTCGGATGTCAAAGAGGACAAGGGCGGAAGCGGGCGGTACTTCCGGCCGGATGAACTGCTGTGTTCGTCGCTGGCCTCCTGCCTCAATATGACGATCCGGATGGGGCTGGATCACCGGAAAATAGAATATGATCAGATCGTCGTCAAAGTCGATTTGGACCAAAGCGACGAAAATAAAACGAAATTTCTGATCGATGTGGATGTTACCGGCGGCATTTCGGAAGAGACAAGACAGCTTGTCAAAAGACTGGCCGGCGCATGCCCGATCAGAAAGGCCCTGTCAAAGCAGATCGAATTTGAAGCGATGCAAAAATAATACAAAAGACCTCCCGCCGCATTATGACTGTGGCGGGAGGTCTTCTCGTTCTGGAAATCCCGCTTTTCCGGGGGTTCAGCATCCGTACATTGCCTCAATGGAACGCAGAAGCAAAAGCAGCACATGGTTGACCGGGGTCGGGACGTTCAGCTTTTTCCCCAACTCTTCCACTGTCCCGGCGAAATAGTCAACCTCCGTGCGGCGTCCCGCTTCCACATCCTGCAGCATGGAGGTTTTTCCCTGCGGTGAAAAATTCCCCATTGCCCCCTCGAATTCCAGGACGTCCTTTTCATCCAGATGAATGCCGGAAGCCTTCGCCAGCGCGACGACTTCCATCATCGCTTCGCGGAACAAGGCCAGGGTGGAGGGGACCGTGGTGATCTTTCCATAGGGGGAACGGGTTGCCGCGGATACCTGGTTGACGCCGACGTTCAGCATCCACTTTTTCCAGACCGCGCGCACCATATCCTCGCAAACCTCCGCCTGAATCCCCGCGTTGACCAGATAGCCGCGCACGGCGGCAACCTCGGGCGAAAGCGCGGCGTTCGCGGCTTCCCCGAACTGAATGACGCCGTCTTTGGTATGTGCGACTCCGTCTTCCGTGCGAACGGCGTCGATATAAATGGCAAGCCCGTAAAAAACCCTGTTCTTCGGAAAAGCTTCCTTCAGACGCTCCCGCGCGGTCACGCCGTTCAGGAGCGGAAGCAGCACCGTCCCGGGGCCGACAAATCCGCGGATATCGCGGATTGCCTCGTCAAGCTGGTAGTTTTTGACACACACAAGAATCAAATCGGCTGCAAAGTCCATGCCGGGTTCTTTGACCTGCGGAAAAAAAGGAACGCCGTTGACCTTTACGCCGCTTTTTCTCAGGCGCTCCGCGCGCGCGCCGCCGGCGACGGCCGCGAAATTCCGGCCGTAAGCCCGGTGAAGCAGATTGCCATAGACCGACCCGATCGCTCCCAGGCCGATAATTGCGGCATTTTTGATTTCCATAGTAACCCTCCATAGCAGTACTTCGCCGGGCTGAAGGCAGGCCCGCCCGGATGCTTTTCAACGTGGCCGCCTGAAATTTTCACTGCATCCATTATATCCCGATTTTCGAAGCGATGCAATGCGAAAAGACCGGCCCGGACCGCATCGACTCATCTCATCCGCATCCAGCCGGATTAAGCGCCCTGGCCTTCGCCGCTTTGGATGTTCAGCTGGAATTTGCCGACCAGCGATTTCAGAACCTGAGCCTGCCCGGACAGTTCCTCGCTTGCGGCGGCGCTTTCCTCCGCCGTGGCGGAATTGGTCTGTACCACATCCGAAATCTGCGTGACGCCTGAGGATACCTGGCCGACCGCGTCGGACTGCTGCAGGGTAGCGCCGGAGATGCTGTCGACCCTCTCCGAAACAGTCTGGATGCTTTCGACAACGGCGGACAACGATTCCGCGGTCTGGTTCGCAATCTTTGAACCTTCTTCCACCAAATGCATGGTGTTCTCGATCAATACGGTTGTGTCTTTAGCCGCCTCCGAGCTTTTGCCGGCCAGATTTCTGACTTCATCCGCCACGACCGCAAACCCTTTGCCCGCATCGCCGGCCCTGGCGGCCTCGACCGCGGCATTCAGGGCCAGAATGTTGGTCTGGAAAGCGATATTCTGAATAGTTTTGATGATCTTTCCGATTTGATTGGAGGATTCGCTGATCCGGTCCATGGCGGAGACCATCTCCCCCATGTGCCCGTTGCTCGCTTCGATCTCAGACCTGACACGGCCCATATTGCCGCTTGCCTCCGCGGCGTCCCGCGCGTTTTGTTTCACATGGTTCGAGATTTCGGCAATCGTCTTTGACAGCTCCTCAATGGAACCCGCCTGTTCCGAGGAACCCTGAGCCAGCGCCTGCGCCCCGGCGGAAACCTGTTGGGAGCCGCTCGCAATCTGATCGGAGGAACCGTTGATCTCGGACAGGATGCCGTTCAGAGCTTCTATGATAAAGGCAAGGGATTTCTGGATGGGAATAAAATCCCCCTCAAAATTTTTTTGGGCCTGCACGCACATGTTCCCGTAAGCGACCTCGTGAAGCACGTGAGAGATTTCCTCAATGTAGCCGCGCAGCCCCAATACGGTTTTGTTCAGCGAAGAAGCCAGAACCGCCGTTTCATCCCTGGCTTTGACTTCGACGGTGTCAGTATGCAGATCTCCGGCCGACAAAAGCTTCAGCCTGTCGCATACGGTCAGAATCGGGTTGGCGATCGACCTTGAGAGCACAGTGGAGAGGACGATCCCAAGAACGATGCACAGCAGCGACGCCAAGCCGAGGCCGAAAACGGACAGCCAGATCGGCGAAGTCATTTCTACGATCGGCGCCACAACGCCGAAAGCCCAGCCGTCCGTATCCTTGATGGGGGCATAATAGCAGATCCGGTCTCCCGTCTCGTATGAATAGACTTCCACTCCGCTTTTGCCCTGAGCCATATGCTGGTAAACGACGGCGGCGGTGGCATACGTGGAGTCGGTCTTGGCCATTTGAATGAAGTTCGTCCGGCTTTCCACCAGCGCGGGCCGGATGTTTGCGATCAGGGTCCCTTCCTTGTCGGTGATAAAGACATTCCCGGTTGTTCCGATCACGATATTTTTGATAATGCTGCTGTAAACCTGCGGGTCGAGGGTGGCCATGACGATCCCCTGATAATCATTGTCGTTGGAAACCGGGGCGCAGGCGATTACGCAGAGTTTTTTGTTGATATCGTACGTGGTTCCGGAAAGATAGGTTTCCCCTGAGAGCGCCTTTTTGAAATATTCCTGATCGGCGATGTTTTTGCCGTTCAGCGAAGCGTCGTCGCTGAAAATTGTTCCGCTGCCGTTCACAAGGCTCAGTGTCTGGTAGCCCATCTGCTGTTTTTTGGTGTCGAGCATCTTCAGGAGATCGGACGGGGAGACACCCGATTTTCCGATTTCGCTGGATTCCGCGACGGACCGGATGTTGAGCTTCATATTGTTCAGAGAGGTATCGATTGCGATGTTTGCCGTCTGGCCGATGGATTTCAGGTCGCTCTCCACGTTTTTCGTGATGCCTTTGTAACTTGCGTAGATTCCGACGGCGAGATTCAGTACGGAAGTCACAAATATAATTCCAACAATGCATACAATCAGCTTTTTCTTCAGCGATTTAAACCTTTTCATACAGATACTTCCTTTGATTAGATTTTGCAGCGCTGCTCCTGCTTGGAATTTCATTGCTGAAAATAACCCTATATTTCCTATATCGTCAGAATTTTACAATAATTTAATATTTCTTCGACAAATACTACAATTAATTTTACGAATAAGTTTGATATTTATTTAAATTTTCCAGACGCCATCGGACATAATAAATACATATTTGCCTCCGGCGCGGCGGCAGACAAAAAGCCGCCCCGTCATGAATTCGTCATGGCGGAGCGGCCGAGCCGGATCGTACTATGGAAAAATTATTTTTTCGGCAGACCGGGGAAATCGAGCGTCGCGAAATAGTCGGCGGGGGTTTCGGCGCGGCGGATCAGGTCAAAGGAACCGTCTTCGTGAAGAAGAATCTCCGCGCTGCGGAGCTTTCCATTGTAGTTGTAGCCCATGGAATGCCCGTGCGCGCCCGCGTCGTGGATGACGAGCAGATCGCCCATGTCGATTTTCGGCAGCATCCGGTCTACGGCGAATTTATCGTTGTTTTCGCACAGGCCGCCCGTCACATCGTACTTGTGGTCGCAGGGCGCGTCCTCCTTGCCCATGACCGTGATGTGGTGGTAAGCCCCGTACATCGCGGGGCGCATCAGGTTGGCCGCGCAGGCGTCCAGCCCGATATATTCCTTGTAGATGTGCTTTTCCCGGATGGCTTTTGCGGCTAAAATACCGTAGGGGCCCAGCATGAAACGGCCCATTTCCGTGTAAATCGAGACGTCGCCCATGCCCGCGGGCACCAGGATCTGCTCGTAGACCTTTTTGACCTGGCGTCCGATTTTCAGAATGTCCGGAGGGGTCTGGTCCGGGCGGTAGGCAACGCCGACGCCGCCGGACAGATTGATGAAGGAAATATGAGCGCCGGTTTCCCGGTGCAGGTCGACCGCCAGCTGAAACAGGATCCCGGCGAGGGCGGGATAGTATTCGTCCCCGGTCGTGTTGCTGGCGAGGAATGCGTGGATACCGAAATGCTCTGCCCCCAGCCGCATCAGCTTTTTGAACCCTTCCGCCATTTGCTCGCGGGTGAAACCGTATTTCGCCTCGCCGGGGTTGTCCATGATCGCGTTGCTCGCCTTGAAGACCCCGCCGGGATTGTAGCGGCAGCTGATGGTTTCCGGGATGCCGGCGAGACGGTCCAGAATGTCGATGTGGGTGAAATCGTCCAGATTGATGGTCGCGCCCAGCTTCGCGGCGAGGAGAAAGTCCTCGTCCGGCGTGTCGTTGGAGGAAAACATGATTTCCCGCCCTTTCAGGCCGGCCGCGTCGGACAGCATCAATTCGGTCAGGGAGGAACAGTCCGCGCCGCAGCCCTCTTTTTTCAGCAGCCGGAGCAGATAGGGATTCGGGGTGGCCTTGACCGCGAAATATTCCCGGTAACCCGGATTCCAGGAAAACGCCTTCCTGATTTTTCTCGCGTTTTCCCGGATGCCCTTCTCATCGTACAGATAAAAAGGGGTTGGGAACTCCTTCTCGATTTCTTTCAGCTTTTCCAGTGTGACAAAAGGCTTTTTCATCCTGTTTACTCCCTTCCCTTGGTCAATTCGATCAGCCTGATCTCGTTTTTCAGGTCTTCCTTGAACAGGCTGACCAGGTTATCTTTGCTGGAATAGAGACAGGTCGAGTTTTCGCCGTCGTCCAGGTCCCCGGTCAGGACGCTGCCCGAATCCACGATCAGCCGGATCTGTCTCTGCTTTCGCTCCGTGCAGTAAACGGTGGCGCCGGGCAGGTCGAGAGGCCGGTCGGTGATGACGACGACTTTCAGTCCGCGCCCCGCCATATCGCGCAGCTCCGGCAGAATCCGTTCCGTCAGTTCCGCGGACATGGAGGCGTAGACCCGCTCCCTTGCCCCATGCAGAAGGTTCCTCATTTTCAGCAGAATCTGTTTTTCGCCTGCGATGGTGATGTATCCTCCGGAGTCCTTCCTGCGCTTCGGCTGCATTTGGCCCAGTTCTCCGGCGTCTTTCTGCAGGTTGTAAATGCAGTTGCCGCAGAATTCCTCGAGGGGAACCGGCGCGTACCGGGTCGCGGCGCCTTCCACCAATCTGGCCGCCCCTTTTTCCACCAGCCCGGACAGCGCCGAATAAGTGTTGGAGCGGGAGATTCCCGTGACCTTTGCGGCTTCATAGCCGGTCAGGTCGCCCTGCGAGAGCAGAGCCAGGTAAATTTTTGCCTCCTGCTGCGTCAGGCCGAAATGGGTCAGAAGTGAAACCGATTCCGTATCGTCGCCCCCTATAGTATTCCTTTATAGGAACACTATAGTTAAATATGAGGCGATTGTCAAGCCAAGTGTGGAAAATAAGGAAAGATTTTTTCATTTTGTGTGATTTTGTCACATACAAATTCTGCGGGAGTGGTTATAATAATACCAACAAAGAGTAAAAGAGGAAAGGAAGAATCCAAATGGCAGTTGTAACAGTGACACAGGACAATTTCGAATCCGAAGTTTTAAAATCCGATAAGCCGGTCCTTGTGGATTTTTGGGCGTCATGGTGCGGCCCCTGCCGCATGGTTTCCCCAATTGTCGACGAAATCGGCAACGAATCCGATGGAAGATACATGGTGGGGAAAGTCAATGTGGACGAACAGCCGGATATCGCGGCAAAGTACAATATTATGAGCATTCCGACGCTGATTGTATTCAAAGACGGCACGCCCTCGCAGACCTCGGTCGGAGTGCGCAGCAAACAGGACATTCTGTCCATGCTGGATTAAAGCTCCCGCTGACGGAATGAAAGATCCGAAGGAACCGGAAACCGCCGGCTCTTGCGGGTCTTTTCCCTTTTTACGACGAAACGGAGGGATTGCCATGCTGAACGTCATCCTGGGGGATATCACAAAACAGAAAGCCGACGCGATCGTCAACGCCGCCAACTGTTCGCTGCTGGGCGGCGGGGGAGTGGACGGGGCGATTCACCGGGCGGCCGGGCCAGGGCTGCTGGACGAGTGCCGCGCGCTTCACGGCTGCGAAACGGGGAAGGCGAAGATCACCGGCGGATACCGTCTTCCCGCGAAATACGTCATTCATACCCCGGGACCGGTCTGGCGGGGCGGAACCGCCGGGGAGGAGGAGCTGCTGGCGGGATGTTACCGCGAAAGCCTGTCCCTGGCCTCACAGTACGGCTGCAGGACCGTCGCTTTCCCCTCGATCAGCACGGGTATTTACCGTTTTCCCCTGGAACGCGCAGCCCGGATCGCGGTCCGGGAGATCCTGTCCTTTCTGCGGTCGGACCGGGTGGTGAGCTCTGTTACCATGGTCTGCTTTGACGCGGGCACCAGGGCGGCCTACGACGCGGCGCTGACGGAGCAAAACGGCTGAACCTTTCCCGCCGCAAAGGCGCCGGAGCCCTGCCTTCCTGTAAAAAATCTGCTTTCTTTTGGAACGGTGTCCGAAAGGAAAGGCCGGATGCGCTTGCCGCCGTCGAGGACGGACAGTTCATCGACCTAAGCTAAATCTCTGCCACATCGTCTAGTGGTGAATTCGAATTTATCTGCAATCCGTATGAAAAGAGCTGTGCCCTGTACTGAACTGCACCCCAATTGTTAGACAGTATGATATACTGAATAACAAATGGGGTGTTTTTCTATGCCAAGGGGGATACCGAACAAGCGATACACAGCAGAATTCAAGCAAGCAGTGATTGAAACCATGCAACGTGAGCATTTGAATTATATAGAAACGGCCGAACGATTTCAAATTAGGCACAAAAGAGTTCAGGATTGGGAACGCATTTACCTGACCTACGGGACAGAGGGCTTCTGTATGGAACGCCGTGGGCGTGGAGGTAAAGGTCAACCGGCAAAGCTGCCAGAGGACGTAGAGGAAGACTTACTAGCAGAAGTACAGCGCCTTAGGGCAGAGAATGCATACTTAAAAAACTTGCAGGCCTTGGTTTTGAAAGACGAGCGACGCCAACACAAAAATCGTTGGTGATTCAAGGGCTAAGGCAAACATTTTCGCTGGATATTCTTCTTGAGATCGCTCAACTTCCGCGCTCAACCTACTACTACCATACCAAGCGGTTGGCTAGGCCGGACAAATACTGCAAAGCGAAAGAAGCTATTGATACTATCTACCATGAGAACAAAGGCCGCTATGGCTATCGCCGGATTACGGCTGCACTTCGGCAACAGGGTTCGGTGCTGAACCATAAGACGGTTCAACGGCTAATGAAGGAATTAGGGCTGATCTGCCGTGTACGGATGAAAAAGTATCACTCCTACAAGGGTGAAGTGGGTAAAATCGCGTCAAACTTGCTGAACCGGAACTTTGAAGCTGAAAAGCCGAATCAAAAGTGGGTGACGGACGTGACAGAATTCAATCTTTTCGGGCAAAAGCTCTATCTGTCACCGATCCTTGACCTGTGCAGTCGGGATATTGTGAGTTACTCGGTCTCAGATAGACCGGTGCTCTCCATGGTGGCACAAATGCTGGACAAGGCTTTCGCTAAAATACCGGATGGAACAAACCTTATTCTGCATTCCGATCAGGGCTGGCATTACCAGCACAAGCAATACCAAAGAATGCTACGCAGAAAAGGAATCCGACAGAGCATGAGCCGTAAGGGAAACTGTCTGGACAACGCCGTAATTGAAAATTTCTTTGGTCTGCTTAAAAGCGAGCTTCTCTATTTGCAGGAGTTCGACTCAATGGAGCACTTCAAACGGGAGTTGATGGACTATCTTGATTATTACAACAACCATCGCAGCAAGGCTAAGCTAAAGGGCCTGCCGCCTGCTATTCACAGACAACAAGCCCTCTCTGTCGCTTAATTCAAAATATTTGTCTAACTTTTTGGGGTCAATTCAGTACCTGGACGCAGCTCTTTTCAATTTCTTTCAGCAATTCCATTTCAATTTGCGAAACAAGACGTGTTCCTCCCCCGCCGATGGCGGGGGAGGAACACAATCACACTTGCATAATCAACTGAGATGCTGCAATATCTAATTTCTAATTCGTTTTTATGATCAATATTTCTGTTCTTATCGTCATAATCAGCTCGCAAAGTAATAAAGCATAAACGTTTCCGGATCATTCATGTTTGCTTGCCAAATACGCCAACCGGAACCGGAGCCAACCGTGTAAAAATAGATCGTTTTTGAATTTACGTCGACCAGTGTGGGATATGGACCCTGATACAGTGCGTAACGCCCGACATTGCCGACATAATAAGTGTTATTGATATCATCGGCGATTTGCGAAAAGGCCGGGTCGTTTGGGCCGGTATCTTCCAGAATCGCACCCCGATACTTTTTCAGGCTTGTCAATGCCTGATTCATCTGAGCCTTAAGCCATGTCAGCGTTGCGTCCGTGGGCTTGGCAGCATTCGTTTTTTCAGAGTCGTCGACCCAAACAATTGGGTTAAAGGCCAAACTTTTGGCGGATTTCGGGTCGCCGGCATCTTGGCCCGCGGGCAGAGAACCGATCACTTTACCGAAGCAGTCACAGACAAAGCGAAGCGGAACATACGCCGTGTTGTTCGCAATCACCGGCGGGGTATCAAGCGCTTCCGTCTTGCCATTTACATCGGCCGAGGTCTGCCCCACGGTCATCTTGATGTCCATGCTTCCGTCTTTGTTATGGATTTTTATAATCGGAGGCAGATTCGATGAACCGTTATTGGAGCCATAAGAAATGATATCGCCGTTGCCGGCCTGATAGCCCCAGAGAACGTCTGCTCCGCAGGTCTGCCGGATCACACTCACCGGTACAAGCGCACGGTCGTTCTTCATGATCACGTGGGCGTCTGAAAACTCCCCGTTTAACATCAATAAATAGTCCCCCGGTGCCGCATCCACGGAACCGTCCGCAAATGTATAGATGTGATTATCCGTGAGTCCGTTTTCATCGAATTTCGAAAAGGCTTTGTAGGTCGGGTCAGTCGTATTGATAATGGGAAAGACCGTCTTGCCGATCTTGTCTATATCGGCTGCTAATTTCTGATATCCGGCCTTCGACGTGTCGGTGTATTCGACGCCGGACGGATAGGCCAAAACATAAGAATATTCGTTCGTCTGCGCAGCCAAATACCTTTTTCCGGCGCCAACCACATCCTTCGCCGCTGATTTTCCGTCATATCTTATGATGCTGAACAGCACACCCGTTTTGCTCCCGTCCTCCTCAGATTCCCTGTGAAGAAACGAGACGGAGGCTGCTGAGGAGATGATACGGTATTGCCCCGCCCATGATGCGGGCAGGGTCAGGGAAAAGCGCACCTCGCTGTTTGTATAACCGATTTCATCCGCTGACTCGGGCGAAGCCGCGGCCGACACCATCGTTTGGGGGCCAAGAATGGTTGTTGCTAAAATCAATAATAGGGACAGTGCTTTTTTCATGTAGACCTCTCCTCGTTTTCGTTAACATAAAGATCTATTACAAATCGTTCATTGGTGGAGAAAGTGATTCGGCTCACCTTCAGATGATGATCCTTATAGTCATACGTTTAAAATCCCAAAATCTTTCGGGCGTAATCTGTTCATCGGCTTTTGCCGTGATGTTATTGCCTGCGGCGTGGATCGGCCTAAATTAGCCTATACCACGGAAAATAGCTAAATGAATGGTGGAATCGGCCATCCGAGGGCGATTTGGCTGATCCTTCAATCAATATTATTATACTAGCACGATAGCTTCCTAATGTCACGCTATGCGTATTACATACCGCGCCTGCGGCGGCGTTCCCACCTGAGAGGCAATCTGACCGACCTGGCTGTCCACGTTGTCGAACATACCCGACAGATTATTCATGATGCCGCCGCCCGCCATGAGCTGTTGAATCCCTTGCGATTTCCCGGAGGGCTTCCGGTATGAAAACATGCGATTGAAATTTAACTGATTTTGGTCTATAATGAAAATACTGGAAAATATGGAAAAGGGGGATCCTATATGGAAGCAACCATTTTCGCACCGATCGGGGCGGTCGCAGCGCTGGTTTTCGCGTGGTTTCTTGCGGCCGGCGTGCTGAAGGCGGATGAGGGCAGCGAACAGATGAAAAAGATTTCGCTGGCGGTGCGCAGAGGGGCGAATGCTTACCTGAAACGGCAGTACACCGGCGTCGCGCTGTTTTTCGGCATTATGTTCGTCATCCTGCTGGCAATGTCCATCGGCGGTTACCTGACGATCTTCGTACCGTTTGCCTTCATCACGGGCGGTTTTTTTTCCGGGCTCTCGGGCTTTATCGGGATGAAGATCGCGACGAACGCGAACGACCGCACGGCCAACGCCGCGCAGCATAGCCTGAACTCCGGCCTGCACGTCGCGTTTTCAGCCGGAGCCGTGATGGGCTTCGTGGTTGTCGGCCTCGGCATCGTACATATTTCTCTGTGGTATTATCTTTTGAAATTCTGGTTTTCCGATCCGGCGCACCTGACCCTTGCGGCGGGGCAGACGCTTGAGAACGCGCAGATCGAAGCGATTACTTCAGCGCTTCTGACCTCCGGCATGGGCGCCTCCTCGATGGCGCTGTTCGCGCGCGTGGGCGGAGGGATTTTCACCAAGGCCGCCGATGTCGGGGCGGACCTGGTCGGCAAGGTGGAGGCGGGCATCCCGGAGGACGACCCGCGCAACCCCGCCGTGATTGCAGACAACGTCGGAGACAATGTTGGCGACGTGGCGGGGATGGGCGCAGATCTGTTTGAATCCTATGTCGGTTCCATCGTCTCCACCGCCTCCCTTGCGGTTGCGGCCGGTCTGGGCTTCGCGGGCGTGGGGCTGCCGATGATTCTTGCCGCAATCGGAATTTTCGCCTCCATCATCGGCTCCTTCTTTGTCCGGACGAAAGAGGGCGCGACTCAGAAGAACCTGCTCTCCGCGCTGCGGCGCGGAACCTGGATCAGCGCGCTGCTGATTGCGGTGGCGTCCTATCCGCTGATCCGGTACAGTCTTGGAAGCGGCCAGACGGGCCTGTACTTCGCCATCCTGTCCGGGCTGCTGGCCGGGATTCTGATCGGCATTTCCACCGAATATTTCACTTCCGACACCTACCGGCCGACGCGCGCGCTGGCGGAGGACTCCTCCGGCGGCCCGGCCACGGTGATCATCGGCGGGCTCGCGCTCGGAATGCAGTCCACCGTCCTTCCGGTCGTCATCGTCGGCGCCTCGGTGCTTGTCAGCTACTTTGCCTCGGGCGGAGCCGCCGACTTTAACCACGGCCTGTACGGGATCGGCCTTTCCGCGGTGGGCATGCTCTCCACCCTGGGCATCACGCTTGCGACCGACGCCTACGGCCCCGTCGCGGACAACGCCGGCGGCATCGCGGAAATGTCGGGATTGGGCGAAGAAGTGCGGGAGAGGACCGATGCGCTCGATTCCCTGGGAAATACGACGGCTGCGACCGGCAAGGGATTTGCCATCGGCTCCGCCGCGCTGACAGCCCTGGCGCTCATCGCATCCTTTATCAACCAGGTCAAGATCCTGAAGCCGGACTACGCGTTCGACCTCAGCATTACGAATCCGACGGTGCTGACCGGCCTGTTCATCGGCGGCGCGCTTCCGTTCCTGTTTTCCGCGTTTACCATGAACGCGGTGGGGAGGTCCGCGCAGAGCATCGTCAACGAAGTCCGGCGGCAGTTCCATGAGATCACCGGCCTGATGGAGGGAGAGGCCGAGCCGGATTACGAGACCTGCGTCGATATCTGCACGCGCTCCGCCCAGAGGGAAATGATCCTTCCCGCCGTGATCGGCATTCTGTCGCCGATTGTCGTGGGGCTGGTTCTGGGCGTTAACGGCGTGGCCGGGATGCTGGCCGGCGCCACGGTGACGGGCTTTGTGATGGCGGTCATGATGGCGAACGCCGGCGGAGCCTGGGACAACGCGAAGAAGTACATCGAGAGCGGGCAGCTTGGGGGAAAGGGCAGCAGCGCGCACAAAGCCGCCGTGGTCGGCGACACGGTCGGCGATCCGTTCAAGGATACGTCCGGGCCTTCGCTGAACATCCTGATCAAGCTGACCTCCATGGTGGCCATCGTGTTCGCGGGCCTGATCCTCTCTGTTTCCGTATTTCATTGAAAAAACGGGATCTTCCGTGTTGACATTCCGTTTTAGAATGTTATAATACAATCGTTTTGGCGGATTTACGGAGACCGCGGAAGATTCCGATGCGTAGGATAACGGTCTGCTTGAAAAGCAGAGACCATTTTCCATTCCCCGGCCCGGTTCGGCGGCATTGACGATTCAATGTCGGCCGGCGATGCGGGTCGGAAGACGACGAACCGTGATTTCCAAGTGCCGTGGACGCCACAGCAGCGCGAACCGGATGGATAAAATTCCAATCCTGTTTTTTCCGCGCAGCCGGCATGGCGTCCACGATTTTGCTTATTTTGTATCTCCGGGCGGGGAAACCCGAAGCCCGGACAGGAATCTTTGCAATGCTGCTGACAGATGAAAATTTGCTTTTGGAAAGGTTGGAATTCATGATCCGGGCGGTCATTTTTGATATGGACGGTTTGATGTTCGACACCGAGCGGCTGACTCACGTTGCCACGGCGCAGGCGGGAAGGGAATTGGGGTATCCGGGTATAGCGGATTTCGCCCGTGAAATGATAGGGAGGAACGAAAAGGAATGCAGCGGGCTGTACACCCGGTATCTCGGCGGCGATTTTTCCTATCGGGGCTTTTCCGCCCGCAGGCAGGAGATCATCGGCGCCTTGATCCGGGAGAACGGCGTGCCGGTGAAGCCCGGCCTGTTTGAGCTGCTGAGTTTTCTGAAACGGGAGGGATTCCTTCTGGCGGTCGCCACGTCAACTTCCCGGCGGCACGCGCTTCCCTATCTGGAGCAGGCCGGCGCCGCCCGGTATTTTGACCGGATGGTTTTCGGCGACATGCTGGAAAAGAGCAAGCCGGCCCCGGATATTTACTTAAAAGCGGCGGCGGAGCTTGAGGTTCCTCCCGCGGACTGCACGGCGCTGGAGGATTCGCCGCTCGGGATCCGGTCCGCCCACGACGCGGGGATGAAAACCGTGATGGTTCCCGACCTTCTGGAGCCGGACGAGGCGCTGAAAAAAACCGTCGATTTCTGCGTGCCTTCGCTCTTCGAAGTGATCGAACTCATCCGGAGCGAACGAAAGGAGAGCGGAACTTGAAGATCCTGGTCGACGCGGACGCCTGCCCCGTGAAGGAGATCATTGTGAGAATCGCGAAAAGTCATGGGATTCCGGTGACGATGCTGATGGACACCTGCCATGTTTTGGACGACGGGTACAGCACGGTCATCATCGTCGACAAAGGCAGGGACAGCGCGGATCTCCGGCTTGTCAACCTGATCGAGCCGGGGGATCTGGTCGTGACGCAGGACTACGGCGTCGCGGCGATGTCGCTCGGCCGCGGCGCGGCGGCGCTGAACCAGAACGGTATGGTTTACGGCGCGGATAATATGGACCGGCTGCTGTTTGAGCGCGCCCTGGGGCAGAAGATCCGACGCGCGGGCGGCAGAGCGGGAAAAAACAGAAAACGGACCGGGGAAGACGATCAGTCGTTTGAACGGGAACTGGAAAAAATGATTCGGAAAACGGAGAAATCGGAGGAAAAGTTTTCATATGGACCGGATTTATGATGTCATCGTTGTGGGGGCAGGTCCCGCCGGGATTTTCACCGCGCTGGAACTTGACCGGCTGGCGCCGGAAATGAGCGTCCTTGTGGTTGACTCCGGCAGTTCGCTGGAGCGCCGCACCTGTCCCGCGCGCACGGGCGGCCGGTGCGCGCACTGCCCGACGTGCAGCATTATGAACGGCTGGGCGGGCGCGGGGGCGTTTTCCGACGGGAAACTCTCCCTTTCGGAGGAAGTCGGCGGCAACATCACCGATTACATGACGGTCGATCAGGCGAGGGAACTCATCCGTTACGTCGACGGCGTCTACCTTCATTACGGCGCGCCCGATCAGGTCTACGGAAAAAGCGATAAGTTCGCGGACAAGATCGCCTACGAGGCGCGCCGGGAGAATATCCGCCTGATCCCGTGCCCCGTGCGGCACATGGGGACGGAGTACTCCTATAAAGTTTTGATGGGGATGTACCGTTACCTCAGCTCGCGCCCGAGTTTTGAATTCCGCGAGCAGACCACCGCAGAATCCGTTCTGATCGAAAACGGGAAGGCCGGCGGGGTCCGCCTTTCCGGGCCGGACGGCGGCCGGCTGGTCAGGGGGCGGCATGTGGTGCTGGCGCCGGGACGCGGCGGCGCGGAATGGCTTTCCCGCGTCGCGCAGGAAACGGGACTGAACATTACGAACAACGAAGTGGATATCGGCGTCCGGGTCGAGGTGCCGAACGCGGTGATGGACCCGCTGACCAAACACCTTTACGAGGCCAAGCTGGTTTATTATTCGGATACGTTTGAAAACCGCGTGCGCACCTTCTGCATGAATCCGGGGGGCATCGTCAGCGAGGAGCATTACGACGTGGGCTCCGGGATTGCCGTCGTCAACGGGCATTCCTATGCGGAGGAGGAGCGGCACACGGAGAACACGAATTTCGCCCTGCTGGTCTCCACCAAGTTTACGGAGCCGTTTCATCAGCCGATCGAGTACGGGCGCTACATCGCGCAGCTCGGCAACATGCTGACCGGCGGCGGGATCATGGTTCAGCGGCTCGGCGATTTGCTGCTGGGCCGCCGGACCGACGCGGCAAGGCTCGGCAAATCGACGACGATTCCGACTTTGAAGAACGCGGTGCCGGGGGACCTGTCGTTTGTCCTTCCGCACCGGCATCTGACCAGCATCGTCGAATCGCTGCGCGCGTTCGACAAGCTGGCGCCGGGGCTTTACTCCAAAAACACGCTGCTCTATGGGGTGGAGGTCAAATTCTATTCCTCCAAAGTTTCGGTTCAGCCCAATTTTGAGACCGCGGTCGGGCATCTTTACGCCATCGGCGACGGCGCGGGCATCACGCGGGGATTGATGCAGTCCTCCGTTACCGGCGTCGTGGTGGCGCGGGACATCGCGGGGGAAAAGGATTCCGTCTGAGCGTGATTGAAAAGGCCGCTGTGGATTTTCCACAGCGGCCTTTCGCCGTTTTTACGCCGTAGCGGTTTGAAGCTGTTTGATGGTGTTGCCGATCACGGCGGAAATCAGGCGGTGCCCTTTTTCGTTCGGGTGAATGCCGTCGTCGCAGAGAAGGTCCTGATAATGGTGCCGTTCCAGAAACGCGCTGCTGATATCGATCAGCGGAACGCCGCATTCTTTGGCGACCCGGCAGACGGCCAGATTGTACCGCTCGTGCCAGCGGTAAATGTGTTCTATATCCCCCAGCCATTTCAGAATCGCGCCCGGATTCAGCCCCTTTGAAATCCATTCGAAATACCGCTTTGCGTCGATCGGCGGGAGGGTGAGGAGGACCGGCCGGCTTCCGCATTTTTTAACCTGCTCAATCAATTCTTCGTATTTCTGCTCAAATACTCCGACCGGGGTTTTCGGTTGATGATCCTGCTCCGGATCCGCGGAAACCTCAGCCCAGTCAAAGTCGCAGTCGTTTCCGCCGAACTCCAGAACGGTGTAATCGTAACCGGATAATTCGTTCTTGTGCCGGCGCAGCAATTCCATTCCTCTGGTGACGGTGCAGCCGAATTTGGAATAATTCTTGATGATGACCGGGAAGCTGCCTCTGATTCTGTTGGCAAAGCAGTCCCGCAGCAGGATGTATTTTTTCAGTACGCTGTCGAAAACCACGCCTTTCGACACGGAATCGCCGAATACGCAAACGGACAGATTCATTTTATATCTCTCTTTCCTGCTATTCATAAACATCTCATTATCTGCTTATTAAAACTATATCGCGTAATTTTTGATATGTCAATAGGATATGCAGAAAAGAAAAAAAGATACCACACCGCCCACGGCTTTGCGCGATAAAAGTTTGGATCCGGGAGGAAAGCAGGCGGGCGAAATGTCGGAAAATGAAAAGGAAACGGGCGTCAAAAACATTTCAAATGTCTATTGACAAAAGACCTGTGGAGGCATACACTATTATTGTTAGCATAGACTAACTTATCGGACGCCCGCCGCATGAGGGGGATTCATGGAGAAAGGAGGGGCAAATTTGACGCTTGACCAGTTGAAAATCGGGAAAAATTCCAAAATTCTGGAGGTTCGGGGAGAGGGGGCCCTGCGCCGCCGCCTGCTGGATATGGGACTGACGCCGAACACGGACGTGATGGTCCGGAAGATGGCGCCGATGGGGGACCCGATTGAAATTCATTTGAGGGGCTATGAGCTGACGCTTCGTATGGAAGACGCGAAAAACATTGTGATCGAGGAGGTCTAAGTCTATGATTCTGGGGCTTGCGGGTAACCAGAACTGCGGCAAAACAACGCTTTTCAACCAACTGACCGGCTCCAACCAGCACGTCGGGAATTTTCCGGGAGTCACGGTCGCGAGGAAGGACGGGCAGATTCGCGGGCACAGGGACGTGACGGTTGTCGACCTGCCGGGCATCTATTCTCTTTCTCCCTATTCGAGTGAAGAAATCGTGACGCGCGATTTCCTGCTGAACAGCAATCCGGACGCGATTATCAACATTGTGGATGCGACCAATATTGAGCGAAATCTCTATTTGAGTATGCAGCTCATCGAACTGGATATTCCAATGGTGATTGCTCTCAACATGATGGATGAGGTGCGCGCAAACGGCGGAACCATCAAGATCAAAGAATTTCAGAAGCAGATCGGCGTTCCGGTCGTCCCGATTTCCGCGAGTAAAAACGAGGGCGTGGGCGAGCTGATCGATACCGTGCTAGAGGTTGCCGAGGCCAAACGCCGGCCCGTGCGGCAGGACTTTTGCTCCGGGGCGGTACACCGCACGATTCATTCCATCGCTCACCTGGTGGAGGACCACGCGCAGCGCATCCATGTTCCGCCCCGGTTCGCCGCCACAAAGCTGGTGGAGGGCGACGAGCCGATGATGGAGGCGCTCCGGCTTTCGGACAATGAAAAAGATATGGTGATGCACGACGTGACGGAGATGGAGCGGGAGCTTGGCACCGACCGCGAAGCCGCGCTTGCCGACATGCGCTATTCCTTTATTGAAGGCCTCTGCGCGTCCACCGTTGTCAAAATGGGAGAGTCCAGAGAACATAGAAGGAGCGTCGCGATCGACAGCGTGCTCACCGGAAAATATCTGGCGATTCCGATTTTTCTTTTGATCATGATGCTGATCTTCTGGCTGACGTTCGGCGTACTGGGCAATGTGCTGAGCAATCTGCTTTCCGATGGAATCACATTTGTAACCGATGCGGCGCAAGCAGGGTTGACCGCTTACGGGATCAATCCGATCGTCGAATCTCTGATTATCGACGGCGTGTTCGCCGGTGTGGGGAGTGTTCTCCAGTTTCTGCCGATTATCGTGGTATTGTTCTTTTTCCTCTCTATTCTGGAGGACAGCGGCTACATGGCGCGGGTCGCGTTCGTCATGGACAAACTTCTGCGCCGGATCGGCCTTTCCGGCCGGAGCTTCGTTCCGATGCTGATCGGCTTCGGCTGCTCCGTGCCCGCCATCATGTCAACCCGCACCCTGTCGAGCGAGCGGGACCGCAAGATGACGATCCTCCTGACGCCGTTCATGAGCTGCAGCGCAAAGCTGCCGATCTACGCCGTGTTTACCGCTGCGTTTTTCCCGCGTCACGCCGCGCTGGTCATGATCCTTTTGTATGTCATGGGAATCCTGATGGGGATCGGAAGCGGTTTTCTGATGAGGGGGACGGTCTTTCACGGCAATCCCGTCCCGTTTGTAATGGAACTGCCGAACTACCGTCTGCCGAGCGCGAAAAGCGTGCTGCTGCTGATTTGGGATAAAGCGCGCGACTTTCTGGTCCGCGCGTTTACCGTGATTTTTGTGGCCACGATCATCATCTGGTTCCTGCAGACGTTTGATTTGAGATTTAACCCCGTTTCCGACAGCTCTGACAGCATGCTGGCGCTGATCGGCCGCTGGATCGCGCCGATTTTCGCGCCGCTGGGCTTCGGGGACTGGCGGTCTTCCACCGCGCTGATCACCGGCTTCACCGCGAAGGAGGCGGTCATCAGCACGCTGGCGGTCCTGACCGGCACGGACGTATCCGGCTTGCCGCAGGCGCTTGCCGGAATGTTCACCCCGCTGACGGCCTTCACCTTCCTGACGTTCACGTTGCTGTACACGCCCTGCGTCGCCGCCGTCAACGCGGTCCGGCAGGAGATGAACAGTGCCCGCAGCGCGGCCGGGGTCGTCCTTTACCAGTGCGGAGTCGCTTGGCTTGCCTCCGTTTTAGTGTATCAGGTCGGCCGTCTGATCGTCGGCTGACGGAAAAGGAGATGGTTTCGTGGGCCCGCTGGACCTTGTACTGGTACTGATTGTGGCGCTGCTGTTCTTTCTCGCCGCGCGCTATGCCTGGCGTCACAGGAACCATTCCTGCGGCGGGGACTGTTCCGCGTGCCCGTATCATGGGCAGTGCGGCAGAAAAGAGAAAAAATAAAGACGTCCCCGGTTTGCAGCGATGCATTTCCGGGGACGTTGAAGGAGAAGCCATGATACGAAATATTGTGTTTGATATGGCCTGGGTGCTGTTTCGCTATGAGCCGATGCGCTTTACGAAAAAATATGTGCCGGACGCATCGGACGCGGAGCTGATCCACCGGGAGCTTTTCTGCGCGCCGGAATGGCTGGAAACGGACCGCGGAACCTTGAGCGACGAGGACTATTTTGCGCTGGTTTCGGAGAGGATTCCATCGCGGCTGCATGAAACGGCGCGTTACCTGTACGAGCATTGGCACGACGTGCTGGTCCCGATCGACGAAATGGAGCCGGTCGTGTCCCGTTTGAAGGAAAACGGCTATGGGATTTATCTGCTTTCCAACATGAGCCGGCGATTCTACCGGTTCTATCAGAATATTCCCGCAATGCGGTATTTTGACGGTATGGTTGTTTCCGCGGATGAACGCTGTGTGAAGCCGGAAAAAGAAATCTATCTGGCGCTGTTCCGGAAATATGACCTTTTGCCGGAGGAGTGCTTCTTTATCGACGACCGGCCGGAAAATGTGGAAACGGGCCGGATGCTGGGGATGAGCGGGTTCTGCTTTGAGCAAAATGTTCCGGCGCTTTGCGCCGCGCTGAAGAAAACGGGCGTGCGGATCTGAATCCGCGCGCCCGTTTGGCTCGGCCAAAATATTCAGGACTCGTTGAAACGGGAGAGAAAACTTCTGGCCCTCTCGCTCTGCGTATTGCCGAACACCTGGTCCGGCGTACCCTGTTCGACGATGACGCCGTCCGCCATAAAGACGACGCGGTCGGCCACGTCGCGCGCAAAGGCCATTTCGTGCGTGACGACCACCATGGTTCTGTGTTCCGCGGCAAGTTCCCGGATGACCTTCAGAATTTCTCCGGTCAGTTCCGGGTCCAGCGCGCTGGTGGGCTCGTCGAAAAGCAGGAGATCAGGATTCATGGCAAGCGCCCTCGCGATGGAGACGCGCTGCTGCTGACCGCCGGAGAGCTGGCAGGGGTAGGCGTCGGCTTTGTCGGAAAGCTCCATCTTTTTCAGCAGTTCTCTGGCGGAGGCTTCGGCCTCCGCTTTCTTTTTGCCCAGTACGTGGACCGGCGCCTCCGTGATATTCCTCAGGACGGTAAAATGCGGAAACAGATTGAAATTCTGAAAAACCAGCCCCAGATGCAGGGCGATCCGGTTGCAGGCCGCCCGGTCGGAGTAGACGGCGGCACCGCTTTTCCCATTGCTGACCAGTGTTTCTCCGCAGATGGAAACCTCGCCCCGGTCAATATCCTCCAACTGCGTGATGCAGCGCAGGAGCGTGCTTTTACCCGATCCGGACGGGCCGATGACGGTCAGGACCTCGCCTTTCTCCACATCGAGGGAAATCCCTTTCAGTACTTCGGTACCGTCAAAGCTTTTATAAAGATTGTTTGCGGTCAGGACCGGCATAAGATTTCCCTCCTTAACGGTAATAATTCAAACGGTTTTCCGCTACGGTGAAGCAGCGGGTGACGACGGCGTTCATCGCCAGGTAGAAGACGGCGGCGACGGCGAACGGCGCCATGCTGACGGCGGAGGAGACCCAGTCCGACGTGACGCGCAGCAGCTCCGTCACGCCGATCACCTGCGCCAGCGACGTGTCCTTCACCAGATTGATAAATTCGTTGCTCATGGGCGGCAGGATCATTTTGCAGACCTGCGGCAGAATGATGCGGAAAAACGTCTGCCGTCTGGAAAAGCCAAGCACCTTGGCCGCTTCCTGCTGACCCCGCGGCACCGCGTCGATTCCTCCACGGAATATTTCAGCAAAATATGCCGCATAGTTTAGAATAAAGGCGACCTGAGCCGCAATAACACGATCCAACTGAATTCCGGTCAGCGGCTTGAGACCATAAAAGATGAAGAGGAGTTGAAGCATCAGCGGGGTTCCGCGCATCAGCAGGATGTAGAACCGCACGGGCAGCTGGATAAACTTTACTTTTGTCCGGCGCCCCGCCGCGACGAGCAGCCCCAAAGGGAGCGAAAACAGCAGGGTTGAAATGAAAATGCGCAGAGACATCAGGGTTGCCTGCAGCATTTGCGAAAGCAGCACGGAGTAATTCATGAGGGAGCATTCCTCCATTGTGATTGAAAAGGCGGAAGTAAAGTATGAATTTTGCGAATCGGCAATGCCGGCCTATTATTTGCCGATGATCGTAACGTCGGTGTCGAACCATTTTTTGGAGATGTCCGCCATGGTTCCGTCTTTTGCCATGTCCTTTAAAGCACCTTCAATCTTTTCCCTGAGGGAGAGATCGGATTTGCGGAACGCAACCACATAGTCCTCGGTCGCCAGCGACGCGTCCTTCCCGTCCTTGTCCTGAAGGATGGCATAGGCACCCGGATTTTTCGTCAGATAGTAGCGCGCCACGATTTCGTCGATAGCGATGGCGTCGATCGTGCCGTTTTGAATTTCCAGAACCGCTTTGCTGTAGTCGTCGATCTTCACGACGTTTTTCAGCGAATTTTTGAAATCCGCGTTGCCGTTCAGCGCCGTTTCGGCGCTGGAATCCGCCTGCACGCCTACGGTTTTGCCTTTCAGACCGTCGAGGCCCCGATAGTCTGATCCGGATTTCACCAGAATGATCTGGTTGTTTTTCATGTAAGGAATGCTCAGGGCAAATTCCTGATCCCGCTCCGGCGTTTTGGAAAAGCCGTTCCAAAGGCAGTCCACATTGCCGTTGTTCAGCTCCGCGGTTTTGTTGTCCCAGTCGATCGGCTGGAGCGACAGCTCAACGCCCAGGCGTTTGCAGGCTTCCTTCGCCAGGTCGATATCGAAACCGACCAGCTCGCCGGTCTGCGTGTCGACATAGCCCATGGGCGGAAAAGCCTTGTCAAGGCCCAGAACCATTTTTCCGGCGGATTTCACTTTGTCCCAGGAGCCGTCCGGCGCGGAGGAAGCGCTTTGAGAGGAGCCGCCGGAGGCGGCGGAAGACGTCTGCTGTGCGGCGGAAGAACAGCCGGCCAATGAAACAGCCATCGCGGCGGTGAGCAACAGGCTCAAAATCTTTTTCATGGTGATCCATCCTTTATCTTGCTTTTTACGTTACAGTATAGTAATATATTAACGAATTAGCAGAATAAAGTAAAGGGGCGCCGGGAACTTTTTTATGCTATTTTTTATAAAATGGACTGATCTATCCCGTCCCGAGATTTTTCAGACAAAGGAAAACCGCTGTGGAATTTCACTTTGGCACGGGGTCCGCGGCGCTGTTCAAAATAATTTCACAGATTTTTCCTGTATTCTTCATCAACCCGTAATGTTTTGTCAACATCGCCCGGGTATGATAAAGCCATAGAAACAAAAACACTGCGTTACTTCCGGCGGAAACGACGGAATACCGAACCGCCGGACGGCAGACTAATTACAAGCTCCTCGGGATGAGGATTTTCATAAACTTTTTCATAACACTTCCCCTTCCGGGCTGTCTGGAAACAGTGCGGCCCGACAAAGAAGCCCGGCGAAAGCCGGGCTTCTTTGTCGGATTGAACTGATTCTTAAAGAACTGTTTTTTCATGTTTCCAACGGTGGGAATACAACCAGCAGCAGCATCTTAAAGGCATCCTGCGCAAAAACGGCATGAGGCTTTCGGGAAGGCATAAGAAGAGACTCGCCGGCCTTCAGCGCATGTTCCGCGCCGTTTATGGTAAAACGGCCGGTCCCTTCCAGCACCGTTACAAGCGCGTCGCCTTCGGACACGTGGGTGCCGATTTCCTCTCCTTTGTCAAAGGCGAACAGCGTGACGCTCAGTGCCGCGTTTTGCGACAGTGTTTTGCTCACAACCTGACCCGGCAGAACTTCCACCTGTTCCGTCAGCCTGAAAACCGTTTCCTGCGCAATGTTTTTTATCAGAGAATTCTGCATGGCTTTTCTCCTTTCTATTCTTCCAGGACGCGGCCGTCCGTGGAAAGAACCACGACCTGCCAGGGGATCATTTTTCCGCTGTTGAGGAAAGCCTGCCGGACCGCGTTTTCAATTCCTCCGCAGCAGGGGACCTCCATCCGGACAACTTTTACGCTCCGAATGCGGTTCTCCTTAAGTATTTCCGTTAGCTTCTCCGAATAATCTCTTTCGTCCAGCTTGGGGCAGCCGATCAACGTGACGCGGTTTTTCATAAACTTGCGGTGAAAACCGGCGAACGCATAAGCGGTGCAGTCCGCCGCCACCAAAAGATCGGCGCCGTCAAAATAAGTGGCTTTCACCGGGACCAGCTTGATCTGTACGGGCCACTGCATCAGCTCGTTTCCGGCCGGCTCAGCCTCCTCGGGTCGCGCGGCGATAGGAGCCGGATGTTTCAGCATTTTCGCCATGCTTCCGGGGCATCCCTGTGGAATCGCTTGTTTGGGTTCGGAATGTTTGGAGGCGGCCTCCGCGTCAAAAGCGGGGGCTTCCCGCTCTTCAAACGAAATGGCGCCGGCGGGACACGCCGGAAGACAGTTGCCGAGCCCGTCGCAATAATCCTCGCGGACCAGTTTTGCCTTGCCGTTTACCATCTCGATCGCCCCTTCCTGACAGGCGTTCACGCACAGCCCGCAGCCGTTGCACTTTTTCTCGTCTATTTGAATCAATCTGCGTATCATCTGTTTTTTCCTCCCATATCTTGTGTTTCTTGATTTTCTGCTTTGATTGTACTATACTGATTTCAACAAGTCTGTTGTTTTTGCAACATAAAAAGAGTTTATAAAAATGAAAAATTATTTGTCTCTGCTGAAAGATTCTCCGCTGTTTTCTGGAATAGGGGAGGAAGATTTAACAGAAATGCTTCAATGCCTGAACGCAAGCACCTCCGTTTACCGAAAGCAGGAGATTCTTCTGCTGGAAGGACAGGAGATTTCCATGGTGGGTATCGTGCTGGAGGGAAAAGTCCAGATCATCAAAGAGGATTATGAGGGCGGCCGGACCATCCTGACGGAAATCGGGCCGGGGAATCTGTTCGCCGAGGCGTTTGCCTGCGTACCCGCACAGCGCCTTCCCGTCACGGTGGTCAGCGTGGAAGAGAGCAGAGTGATGTGGCTGGATTATCGCCGAGTGACGTCCGTCTGTTCTTCCGCCTGCCGGTTTCATACAAAGCTGATTGAAAACATGCTGACAGTCCTGGCCTCCAAAAACATCCTTCTGAATCAAAAGATCGAGCATCTCTCGAAACGCTCGACCCGCGAAAAGCTGCTTTCCTATCTGTCCGATCAGGCGGCGGAGAACGGATCGAACGAATTTGATCTTCCGTTTAACCGGCAGGAGCTGTCCGATTATCTCTGTGTGGACCGCAGCGCGATGTCCGGCGAACTTTCCCGGATGCAGAAGGAAGGAATCCTGAGCTTTCACTTGAATCACTTTGTGCTTCACAGAGAGAACAGGCCGTGACGGACGGGCAATATTCTGAGATTCGGAGGAACTCAAATGGAACCGGACAGACAAATCTATCCTGAAGATCCCCGCGAACGGTACCGGCTGCTGCATCGGCAGATGGAAGCCCTGCTGGACGGGGAGGCCGGCTGGACCGCAAACCTTGCGAACGCCGCCGCGCTGCTGAACGGCGCGCTTGAGCAGATCAACTGGGTCGGTTTTTACCGGCTGAAAAACGGGGAGCTTCTGCTCGGCCCGTTTCAGGGCAGGCCGGCCTGCATGCATATTGCGGTGGGAAGGGGCGTGTGCGGCGCGGCTGTCTCGCAAAACGCGACCCAGATCGTCCCGGACGTGCATCGGTTTCCCGGGCATATCGCCTGCGACTGCGATTCCGCGTCCGAGCTGGTGATTCCTCTGCGCGAGGGCGGGAAAATCGTCGGCGTGCTGGACATCGACAGTCCCGTTCCCGGCAGATTCTCCGAAGAGGATGCGTACGCGCTGGAGAGAATAGCGGAACTGATTTCTCAGACCCGCTCGCGGATGGACTAGAACAGAAAAACAGCGTGTCCGTGCGGATTGCATGGACACGCTGTTTTTTGATGCCCGTCCTTACGCCGGGGTGGAAACGCCGTTTGTTTTGACAAAATTTTGTGCGGATGAACCTTCGTCATACATATGGCAGGAAACGCAGTGCCCGGGCATGATCTCCCGTTTTTCCGGCGCCTGCTCCGCGCAGATTTTCATCGCGTAGGGGCACCGCTCGTGAAACGTGCAGCCAGAAGGAGGATTGATCGGGGAGGGCAGATCGCCCTGCAGAATGATTCTCTCTTTTCTGGTGTGCGGGTCCGGAGACGGGACCGCCGACAGAAGCGCCTGCGAATAGGGATGTAGCGGCATTCCGAAAAGGTCGTCGGTCGCGGATTCCTCCACCAGGTGCCCGAGGTACATGACTCCGACGCGGTTGGAAATGTAGCGGATCACGCTCATGTCGTGAGAAATGAAGAGATAAGTCAGATTTTTCTCCTTTTGAAGGTCCAGAAGCAGATTGATGATCTGCGACTGGATGGAAACGTCCAGCGCGGAAACCGGTTCGTCGCAGACGATCAGCTTCGGGTCCAGGATCAATGCCCTGGCCAGCCCGATCCGCTGCCGCTGCCCGCCGGAGAACTCGTGCGGATACCGGTAAAAATGCTCCGGGCGTAGCCCGACCTTGGACAGAATTTTCATGGTCCGGTCCATCCGTTCGGTCTTATCCTTCACGCCCTGAATCTCGAGCGCCTCCATCAGGATGGAGCCGATTTTTTTTCGCGGATTCAGCGCCGTGTACGGGTCCTGAAACACCATCTGGATTTTCTGCCGCATGGTGTTCATGTCTCTGTTGTTCAGTCCCATAAGATTCTGACCGTCGACTAGGATTTCTCCGGAGGTCGGCTCCAGAAGGCGCAGCAGGCTTCTGCCCAATGTGCTTTTGCCGCAGCCGGTTTCGCCGACGAGGCCGTAGGTTTCGCCCTCGTACAGGGAAAGGGAAATGTCGTCCACCGCCTTGACGGTGTTGACCACTTTGCCCAGCGTCCCTTTGACCGGAAAGTATTTTTTCACATGGCTGGCTTGTAAAAAGACGTTTTTTTCCGCCATTGCGAAGATTTCACCCCACTTCGGACGCCGCAGGAACGGATTCGCTCGAAACCGCGTGCCAGCAGCGCACTTTCTGTTTTTCGTTGACCGGAATCAGGTCCGGCATTTCCCTGGCGCATTGTTCCGTTGCGTAAGGACACCGGGGCGCGAAGCGGCACCCGTTCGGGATCTGGCTGAGGAGGGGAACCATGCCTTTGATCATATACAGCCGCTCATCGCGTTTCCCGCTGATTTTCGGTATGGATTTCATCAGTCCCAGCGTGTAGGGATGGGACGGGTGGTCGAAAATCTGATTGACTTCCGCTTCCTCCACGATCTGACCCAGGTACATGACCACGACGCGGCTGCAGGTTTCGGCCACTACCGAAAGGTCGTGGGTAATCAGGATGACCCCCATGTTCAGTTCACGGTTCAATTCCACGATCAGGTCCATGATCTGGGCCTGAATGGTCACGTCCAGCGCCGTGGTCGGTTCATCCGCGATCAGCAGCTTCGGCCGGCAGGCCAGCGCGATGGCGATCATCACCCGTTGCCTCATCCCGCCGGAAAGCTCGTGCGGGTATTGGTCGATCCTTTTTTCCGCCGCCGGGATTCCGACCAGCCGGAGCATCTCCAACGCTTTTTCGCGGGCCTGCCGTTTTGCCATTTTTTGATGGATGCGGAGCGGCTCCGTGATCTGGTCCCCGATTTTCAGCACGGGATTTAACGAACTGAGCGCGTCCTGAAAGACCATGGAAATCTGGCCGCCGCGGATGCTCTGCATCGTGGACTGCGGAAGCCTCAGGATATCCCGGCCGTCAAACAGAATCTCGCCTTCGTAGCTCGCCGTGTATTTTTCATCGTACAGCCGGAGTATGGATTGGGAGGTGACGCTTTTCCCGCAGCCGGACTCTCCCACGACGCCCAGAATCTCGCCCTTGTTCACGGAGAAGCTGACTCCGTCCACGGCTTTCATCTTTCCGCGCTCCGAGTTAAAACTGGTGCATAGATTTTTCACTTCAAGTATTTGATCCTGCCGCATGATCAGTCCCCCTTAATTGGAAAGCGGATCGAGAACGTCCCGGAGCCCGTCGCCCAGAAGATTCAGGCCCAGGACGGCCAGCGCCATGAAGATGCCCGGAAAAACGATCATCCACCACGCCTTGTAAATGACGGTCGCGCCCTCGTAGAGGATATTTCCCCAGCTCGGCGTGGGAACGGGAACTCCGGCTCCCAGAAAACTGAGAGCCGCTTCCGTGACGATTGCCGTGGCGAAAATGAAGGAAACCTGAACGATGACCGGGGAAAGCACGTTGGGCGCGATGTGCCTCCAGATAATTCTGGCGGGGCCCGCGCCAAGAGAGTGCATGGCTTCGATATAAGTCTGTTCTTTAACGCTCAGGGCGGCGGAACGGGCAATTCTGGCGATGTCCGGCGTGTAGACGATGGCGAGGCTGACGATCACGTTCTGAATGCTTGGGCCGAGTACGGCCATCAGCGCGATGGCGAGCAGAATGGCGGGAATCGTTTTCAGGCCGTCGCAGATTCTCATCAGCACGTTGTCGAGAAATCTGTAATAGCTGGCGTACAGGCCGATGACCATGCCGAAAACCAGAACCAGCGCGCCGACTCCTGCGCCGACCCCCATCGAAATTCGTGTTCCGTAGACCACGCGGCTGAACAGGTCGCGGCCAAACGTGTCCGTTCCCAGCAGATGGGCGGCGGAGGGGGCCATGAGCCGCTGGTCGACCACCATGGAGTAAGGGCCCTGGTTTGAAATGACCGGCGCGAAAACGGCGAAAATCACCATGATCAGGGTGATGGCCGTTCCGGTCAGGGCAAGCTTGTTTTTTAAAAACTTTCTTATCTTAAGCTGCCGCTGCTCTTTCAGGAGGCTTTTCCGAATCTGCCTCATTCCCTCCGGGTTTGCGGCGGAAGTCAAAACTGTAGTATTTTCCATCGTGAAATTCTCCTATTCTTCCAGTCTTACGCGGGGATCCGCAATTCCGTAAAGAATATCCATGATCAGAGTGACCGCGACATTGATGACGGCGATGACCAGAATGACAGCCTGAATGACCTCGTAGTCCCTTCGGCCCACGGAGTTCACCACGAGCTGGCCGGCGCCCGGGATGTTGAAAACCGTTTCCGTTACC
This sequence comes from Caproicibacter sp. BJN0012, assembly GCF_035986805.1. Lineage (NCBI taxonomy): Bacteria > Bacillati > Bacillota > Clostridia > Eubacteriales > Acutalibacteraceae > Caproicibacter > Caproicibacter sp. BJN0012. The sequence continues at coordinate 626,276 of NZ_CP142518.1, forward strand.
GTTGCTCCGGACAGCAGCGCGATGAAGCTTTGGCCGACGGTGGTGATGATCGGCAGCAGGGAATTTTTCAGCGCGTGCTTGAACACGATCCAGAAATTCCGCACTCCCTTTGCCTTGGCCATTTTAATGTAGTCGCTGCTGAGGACCTCCAGAAGGGAGGACCGCGTCATGCGGGTGATCAGCGCCGCCTGCATCAGGCCGAGCGAAATCGCGGGAAGCGTCAGGTACCGGATGAAATTGCCGATCCCCTGGCCGGGGTCTTTGTATCCGGCGGCCGGGAGCCATCGCAGCTTTACCGCGAACAGCAGAATCAGCAGAAGGCCCATCAGAAAGCTTGGAATCGCGATGCCGCTCATGGAAAATCCCATGATGGTCTGGTCGGCGATCGTCCCTCTTTTCCTTGCCGCCAGAATTCCCATCGGAATGGAGAACAGGACGGCGAGCGCCAGCGCGTAAACCGTCAGCGCGAGCGTCGGGCCAAGGTGGCTCCTGATGATTTGGGACATCGGCTCATTCATGAAAATGGATTGGCCCAGATCGCCGTGAAAAACATTGCCCATCCAGATCAGGTACTGCATGTAAATCGGCTGATCCAGTCCCATCGTCGTTCTCAGCGTCTGAATATCCTGCTCGGTCGCCTGGTCGCCCAGCATGGCCCGCGCGGGGTCGCCCGGAGTCAGATGGACGATAAAAAATGCGACAAAGGAGACGATCAGCAAGACCGGGATGAGCGATAGGATTCTCTTGATGATATATTTCTTCATCCGTTCCCCCTGCTCTCTGAAATAGAAGGAGGGAAAGCACCCAAATCCGTGAAAAGCTTGGATGCTTCCCCGATTTCCCTGATTACCGTACCGTGCGTTTCGGCTTATTCATAGATTTTCGTGTTCCAGATGAAGGGTCCCTGGAAATAACCGAGATTTTCCACTTTTGTGGTGGCCGCGCTGTAGATGTAGTAGTCGCCGAACTTGCTCCAGGGCAGTTCGTCTTCCCAGCTGTACTGCTGGAGTTCCTTCCAGGCCGCGACCGCTTCATCGGTGGAAGTGGAGCCGTTGATCTTCTGGAGTCCTTCCTCGATTTTGGGATCGGTTTCCCAGCCGGGCCATGTGGAAGTCATATAAAGAAGCATGGTCGGCGTTACAATGGGAGTAAAGCTGGTGATGAACGCGCTGTATTTGCTGGGATCGCTGCGGTAGGTCAGGAAGGTCGCCCAGTCGGAGACCAGCAGATCGCACTTGATGCCGACCGCTTCCAGCTCGCTCTTGATGACGACGGCCGCATTGTAGAATTCCGTGTAATCGGACGATACCAGAATCGTGAAGGACTCGCCGTTGTAGCCCGCCTGCTTCAGCAGATCTTTTACCTTGTCGGCATTGTGCTGGTTGTAGCTGGAGCTGCCGGCGTCCGTGTACCATGTGGGCTGCTCCTTATACATGTAGCTGGAATCCAGCCGGTAAAAGTCCGCGCTGACGTAGCTGGCTTTCATGATGTCTTCCATGTTGAGCGCCGCGTTGACGGCCTGACGCATGAATTTATTGGCGCCCAGACCGGACTTTTTGTTGTAAATCAGCCCCGGGGAACCGCTCATTTCGTTGTAGACCTTCAGGTCGCCGTCGTTTTTGAACATGTCGTAGTCGTCGATGGGGAGTTTGTAGGCGACATCGTACTGGCCGGACTGAATGCCAGAAACGCGGGTGGAGTCATCCGTGACGAAATCGTAATACACATCTTTGATATAGGCATGCTTGTAGCCGGACCAGCCGTCGGTCTGCCCGTCGGTTCCGTAAGGCTGGTAGTCGCCGTACGCCGTAAGTTCAATGTACTGGTCCTTCGCCCATTTTTCAAATTTGTACGGACCGGTTCCAATGTAGTCCTTGACAAGACCCGTCGACGGGTCGGCGGCATCAATGACGGATTTCGGCATGACCGCCGCGGACTGTCCGGCGCCGGCAATCAGTTCGTTCAGGTAAAGGGCCGGTGCGGAAAGCGTGATTTTAACGGTGTAATCGTCGACTTTTTCGAATCTCGATTTGCCAACCATTGCGCCCGCGTTGCCGTAGCTTTCGATCCAGCGGTTCATGGAAGCGACGACGTCGTCAGCCTTCATTTCCTGACCGTTGTGGAATTTGACGCCTTTGCGAAGATGGTAGGTGTATTCCGTGTGCTTATCATTTACGTCAAAGGAAGAGCAGAGTTCCGGCGTGGCGCTGTAATCCGATTTTAACGCCATCAGACTTTCGTAGATGCTGCCGAACGCGATCTGTCTCGCGACGACGGCGCTGGTTTTCTGGACGTCCAGCGAGGGCGGGGCCGCGTTCATGGCGATATGGATTTCGTCTTTCAGGCTGCCTTCCTGCTGAGCGGAACCGGTCTGTCCGGAAGAGGCCGGTCCGGATGAAGCGGAACCACCGGAACATCCGGTTACAGCGGACAGGCCGAGCGAGACTGCAAGGCAGACCGCCGCAAGTTTCATGGTGAATTTTTTCATGATTTCCCTCCTTGAGGATAATAAAAAACACACAGTCTTTTCCCGGGCTTCATCGCCCTGTCGAAAACCGCATGCTTCAGTAAATGAATGCTTGCATTTAATTTTTTCCGCGGATGGGAAAGAAATCTAAATCGCTCCGGTGCCGCGCTCCTGCGTTCGGATTCGAATGACATCCTCCACGTTTTTAATGATAATTTTCCCGTCCCCGACAATCCCGGTTGCGATTTTACTGCAAATGTCCGTGACGATCGGTTCCACATCCTTGTCGTCGACGATTACTTCCACTTTCAGCTTGGGCAGCAGGTTCACATTGGTCCGGGTGCCCCGGTACTCGTCCGTAAAACCCTTTTGGTTTCCGCATCCCATCGAGTTCAGCACGGTCATGCCGCCGCAGCTGTAATCGTCCACAAGGATTGTTTTTACGGTTTCCAGTTTTTCCGGTCTGATAAACAGGTTGATTTCCTTCATCGGCTTCACCTCCACGGATCACGAACGATTTTGAATATTTTTAAAATATTCTGCAAAAATCGCCGCGAATTAAATTGACTAATACGATACCGGATATCGCGCTTTTTGTCAACTCAATTTCATTATAAAAGATATTGTTAAAAATAATCTGAAAAAACTTAATTTAATTCAGGTAAAACGGATAATATGTTAATAAAATTAATTGTTTGCTCAGAGGCTTGACATCATACTTTTACAATTTTATAATGCAAATTATGAAGCGAAGGCGTGGATTTACAATCATCCATGAAACTTCGCTTTTTTTAAATTCATTATTAGGCTGCTAAACAGTTAAGATCCGCCCTGCGGCGGCATCTGAATAAGGAGGCTTTCATTTCATGTTGGACACATTGATCCGGAACGCAACCATTGTCGATGGATCGGGCAGGCCGGGATATGCCGGTTCGGTTGGAATTCAAAATGGGAAAATCGTGTTGGACCCTTCGGAAGAGGCCGGTTCCGTTGTCGACGGGTCGGGCTTGACCCTCTGCCCCGGGTTTATCGACAGCCACTCTCACCATGACCAGGTTTTCGACCCGGCGGTGGAAATCTATAACCTCTGTAAAATTTCGCAGGGGGTCACCACGGATGTGGTCGGCCAGTGCGGAATGTCACCATTTCCCGTTGCGCCGGAAAATCTGGAAACGATCCGCGGCCTTCTCGCCTCGTTCGATACGGAAGAGCAATTGGACCGGTTAAAGTATTTCACGGATTTCCAGCATTTTCTGGCTTACGCGGAGTCCCTTCCGAAAGCCTCCAACTTTGCGTTCAACTGCGGGCACTCGGTCCTGCGCGCGGCGGTAATGGGCACGGAAAACCGCAGGGCAACTCCGGCGGAACTTGAAAAAATGAAGGCCTATCTGAAAGAAGCGATGGAGCATGGCTGTTTCGGGCTGACGAGCGGGCTGATCTACATTCCGGGCGTGTATTCCGACACGCAGGAGTTGATCGAGCTGTGCAAGGTGATCCAGCCGTACGGCGGGGTTTACGCGACCCATATGAGAAACGAATCGGACGGCTTGGCGGACGCCGTGAAGGAGGCGATCTATATCGCTGAAACCGCGGGGGTGCCGCTGTTTATCTCCCATCACAAGGCGATGGGCGTGGCCAACTGGGGGCTTTCCAAAGAAACGCTGCGCCTGGTTCACGCCGCGATCGACCGGGGAGTCAGGGTCACCATCGACCAGTATCCCTATCTGGCGACGCAGACGATCCTGAACGTCTGTCTGCCGCCGCAGCTGTTCGCACAGGGGAAAGACCGGCTGGTCGAACAATTGAAGAATCCTGCCGAACGGGCGAAAATTGAGGCGGAGATGAGGAAGACGCCCGCTACCTACGAAAACAACTATATCAACTGTCAGGGCTTTTCCGGCATTGTGGTTCTTTCCAGCCCCAACGTGCCGGAAGCGATTGGTCTGAGCGTGGCGGACTACGCGAAGAAGGTCGGGAAGAGCGACTTCGACGCTTTCTTCGATTTAATGGTTGAGAATCACTGCGAGGGTCTGGCGGCGTATTTCGCCATGGACGAAAAGGACCTTCAGGCAATTTATATGGACGAAAACACCGTCGTCGGCTCGGACGGCATCATCACGGCGGATACTCCGGTTCATCCCCGAACTTACGGCACGTTCGCAAAGGCGATCGCTTACTTCTGCAAGGACAAAAAACTGCTGCCGTTTGAGCAGGCGGTCCGCAAGCAGACCTCTTTGACGGCGGAGCGCTGGGGCCTGAAAAACAAGGGTCTGATTGCCGACGGCTATGACGCGGACCTGGTTCTTTTAGATTTTGACGAGTACCGCGATTCTTCCGATTTCGTTCATACGCGCGAGCTTGCCAAAGGGGTCAAAAAGGTGTTTGTCAATGGGGAGGTCGTGTTTGAGGACGGAAAGCTGACGCAGGCCCGCCCCGGCAAATGTATCCTTCGAAGCCCCAAATAACGATTTACGCCGCTGTTGTGAGAAGAAAGGCGCATATCCGGGGGATATGCACCTTTCTTGCTCTGACCGGGACTCGGGGTCCCGGATGAAACAGAGAGGAAAGGGGAATATTCATTGGATTTTCAATGGATCACCAACGAACAGGAGAAAGCCCGGCTTGACGGCGGGCTTGAATTTTTATCGGCGCAGGCCGTGAAGCCGGTCCGGGATTTTCACGCTGAATTTTCCGAATACCGTCCTACGCCGCTTGTCCCGCTGAAAAATCTCTCCTCGGAGCTTGGGCTGAAAAGCATTTCGGTAAAAGACGAATCCCTGCGCATGGGCCTGAATTCTTTTAAAATGCTGGGCAGCTCTTACGCGGTCGGACGGCTGATCGCGCAGAAGCTGGGCAGAGACTTTGAGAAAATGAAGTTCGAAGAGTTCTGCGCGGAGAAAACACGCGAAAGGCTTGGAAATCTGGTATTCGCGACGGCGACGGACGGAAACCACGGGCGCGGCCTGGCCTGGACCGCCAACCGCCTCGGCTATTCTTCCGTCGTGTTTCTTCCGAAGGGCTCCTCGGGAGAGCGCGTCCGCAATATTGCGAACAACGGAGCGCAGACTTTCGTCACGGACCGAAACTATGACGATACCGTGCGGCTGATGATCGGAGAGGCTTCGCGGAACGGATGGCAGATCGTCCAGGACACGTCGTGGGAAGGGTACGGCGAGGTTCCGCGGTGGATCATGCAGGGCTATACCACCATTGCGTCTGAATTTCTGAGTCAGGCCGCCGAAGAAGGAATTCCAGCCCCGACGCATCTTTTCCTGCAGGCGGGCGTCGGATCGTTTGCCGCCGCAATGGCCGCTTTTTTCCGGGCCGCTTTCCCTTCTGCTCCGCCCCGAGTGATCGTTGTGGAGCCGAACAAGGCGGACTGTTTTTACCGGTCGGCGGAACAGGGGGGAATGACGGCGGTCGGCGGCGATCTGGATTCGATCATGGCCGGGCTTTCCTGCGGCGAGCCCAGTCCCATCGCGTGGTCCGTCTTAAAGGACAGCGCGGCGTTCCTTTCGGTTCCGGATTGGGTGACCGCCCGGGGCATGAGAATGTACTCCGCTCCCTGCGGCGATGACCGGCGCGTCGTCTCCGGCGAATCCGGCGCCGTCACCCTCGGCGCGCTCAGCCTGATCATGCAGCGCGGAGAATACACGCCGCTGAAGGAGGCGCTGGGCCTGGACGGGACTTCCTCCGTGCTCCTGGTCAGCACGGAAGGCGACACCTGCCGGGAGATGTACCGGAGGATCGTGTGGGAGGGGGAATACGGCAGTGCGGCTGAGTGAGGAAAGGAAAACAGAGCTGATTGCGCTTTGCAGGGATTTGATCCGGATCAGGAGCGATTCCGGCTGTGAAGGACAGATGGTGGAAAAGCTGAAGCAGGTTTTCACCGGATTCGGATTCGAGTTTCAAGTGGACCGGTTCGGCAGCGTCACGGCCCATAAAAAAGGGCGGGACGGGGGGCCGAAGCTCCTGTTCGACGGGCATATCGACACGGTTCCGGCGCAGCCTGTGGACTGGAAGCACGATCCCTGGGGCGCGGAGATGGAAAACGGAAAAATCTACGGGCGCGGCGCCTCCGATATGAAAGGCGCGGTTGCGGCAATGATCTGCGCCGCAAAATATTTCGCGGAGGATCACCCCGGGTTCGCCGGGGATTTGTACCTGAGCTGCACCGTGCAGGAGGAGAGCTTTGAGGGTGTCGCCGCGGGCGAAGTAGAGCGGACCGTACGGCCGGACTTTGTCGTAATCGGAGAGGCGACGGAGCTTGCGCTGAACATCGGACAGCGCGGCCGGGCGGAAATTGTCGCCGAGGCATTCGGCAGGGCCGCGCATTCCGCGAATCCGGAAAAGGGAATCAATGCCGTTTCCCTGATGTGCGAGCTTCTGAAGGAATTTGAAGATCTTCCGGAGGTCCGGGATGAATTTCTCGGAAAAGGGATTCTGGTCCCGACGGATATCGCTTCAAAGCCTTATCCGGGGCTGTCGGTGGTTCCCGAATACTGCCGTGTGACGTTTGACAGAAGGCTGCTGACCGGGGAGACGGAGGAATCAGTTCTGCTCCCCCTGCGGGCCGCCGCGGACCGGCTGGCCGCGTCTTACCCCGGAGCGGGCGTGAAAATTTCCTATGCCTATGGGAAAATGCCGTGCTACACGGGAGAGACCATCGAGGGTTTTCGCTTTTTTCCCGCCTGGAAATTCGGACCAGAGGAAAACTTTGTCTCCGCGATGCGGAAAAGCCTCCAGAGTGCGGAGATTGCCGCACCGATCTCGTACTACAGCTTTTGTACAAACGGGAGCCGGTTTGCCGGGCAGGCCGGCATCCGGACGGTCGGGTTCGGTCCGTCGCCGGAAAACCTGGCCCATACTGTCGACGAATTTATCGGGCTGGAACAGCTCTGCGGCGCGTGTGCCGGATATTCGGCCCTGTCCAAAGCGGTACTCTGCCGTTAAAAGCGGCCCGTTCTAAAGAAAAGGGGGAATCTGTTTGGGACTTCTGATTCGCGGCGGCACAATCGTGGACGGCTCGGGGGGACCGCCTTTTCGGGGTGATCTTCTGATTCGGGAGGATAAAGTCGCGGAAATCGGACGGCGGATTGACCGGGAGAATGTCCCTGTCCTGGACGCCGAGAACAAAGTGGTTTGTCCGGGATTCATCGATACACACAGTCATTCCGACCTGCGCGTCCTGACGGAACCGGACCTGCCGCCGAAAATTTCGCAGGGCATCACCACCGAAATCTACGGGCAGGACGGCGTTTCACTGGCTCCTCTGCCGAAGCCGTATCGCAGCGGTTGGTCGAAAAATATCTCCGGACTGCTTGGCGATCTGAACTCCGTCTGGCGCGGGGAAAGCGTTCCGGACTATTTTGAGGCGGTCAGACGGGCCGGGCCGGTCAACAATATTCTCTATCTAGTTCCCCACGGCAACATCCGGATGCAGGCGATGGGCCTGGAAGGGCGCGCTGCCGAAGCCGGGGAGATCGGGCGGATGAAGGACCTGCTTTCGGAAAATCTGGACGCGGGCTGTCCGGGCATGTCCACCGGGTTGATTTACCCGCCCTGCGCGTTCGCGGAGACCGGGGAGCTGGAGGCGCTGTGCGTGGTTTTGGCGGAAAAAGGGAAGCCGCTTGTCGTCCATCAGCGCAGCGAGGCCGGCCGAATTCTGGAATCCATGCAGGAATTGATTTGGATCGCCCGGCGGACCGGTGTGAAGGTTTATATCTCCCATTTCAAGCTGGCCGGAAAAAATAACTGGCACCTGCTTGACCGCCTGCTCGAAACGCTGGAAGGCGCAAGGCGGGAGGGCCTTGATTTCAGCTTCGACCTGTATCCCTATACCGCAGGCAGCACCATGTTTTCCGCGATTCTGCCGCCGTGGGCACTTTCCGGCGGGACCGAGCGGATGCTGGAGCGCCTGAAAAACGCGCGGACGAGGGAAAAGATCAGGGACTGCATTCTCCACCCGGACGGAAGCTGGGACAATTTCATCGAGTTCGCGGGAGTGGAAAACATTTATATTACGGATGCGGCGCGGCATCCGGAGGCGGTGGGGAAAAATCTGGTTCAAATCGGCGGCCTGTACGGCTGCGATCCGATGGAGGCGTCGTTCCGCCTCCTGGCGGAGGAGGAAAATCGGGTCGGCATGGTTGATTATTACGGCAATGAGGAAACTTTGGTTCGCATGATGCAGTCGGAAGGCCAGAATTTCTGTACGGACGGGCTTTTGGGAGGAACGCCCCACCCCCGCGTTTACGGCTCCTTTCCCCGTGTGATCGCCCGGTATGTCCGGGAAAAAAAGGTAATGAGCCTGGAACAGGCGGTCCATAAAATGGCGGAAGTTCCCGCCCGGCGCTTCGGCATCGAGGGAAGAGGCTCCATCCGGAAAGGCTGCTTTGCCGACCTGGTCGTATTCGACCCCCTTACGATCCGCGACACCGCAACCTATCTGGAACCGCGCAGCCTCAGTGAGGGGATCGAGGCGGTTCTGGTCAACGGCAGGATTTGCTACCTTGCGGGGAGGGGAGTCCTGGGCCGCAGCGGCCGTGTCTTGCACGGATAACCAAAAAGGAAGTGGAATCGCGGACGTTCAAAGGGCATGAAGGAAATTGGACGAAGAAAAAGCGCGCGTCAGGAGGAGTGCTTTTTCTGTTTATCCTGGTACAGGGAGTGGTCCGCCTGCGTCAGGACCTGGCCCACCGTGCCGTCCACCCGGACGGACGCGGAGCTGAAGCTGATGTCCGCGGCTCCATTGTACGGCGTAATAAAATCCTGAAAAGAGTTTTTTATTCCCTCCAGACGCTGCGACAGCTCGTTTTTGTCCCCATAGTAAATGACGGCGAATTCATCCCCGCCCCAGCGGCTGACGTTGTTGCGGCCGTATCCGAAAGATTCCTGGAGCAGGTCGGCCAGTTTTTGAAGGACCTTGTCTCCGACGGAGTGGCCGTACGTGTCGTTTGCCCTTTTGAAGTTGTCCACGTCGATCAGTACGAGGTACGCCGGATTCTCCCGGTCCAGGGCGGCCTCTTCGATCGCTTTGTTGAACATCCTCCGGTTGTAAAGGCCCGTCAGGGCGTCGATATTGGCATATTCATCCAGCTTGGCGTTGACCCGTTCGTATTCCTTGGCAAAGTGAAGGATAATGAAAAATGAAACCAGCAGCAGGATGGGAATCTGAATCATGCGGTCGACAAATTGGCTCCATCCGGAGTAGACTCGGACCAGGTTCGGATGAAAATATTCCGCGGCATGAAGGATCATGAACACGATGACCAGCCCGAACACCAGGAAGATCCGCCGCCGGCCGGAAAAAAGATAAGTTGCGCTGATCAGCAGGAGGAACACATATCCGACGGCGTTGTTATTGCTTCCGCCCGAATCTAGGAAGGCAAAGGGGAGAAAAAGAAAAATCAGGAACACGAACGCCGAAAACATCATATGAACGCGATATTTTTCGCGCTTTAGCAAAAAAAGCGCTGTCGTACAGATCAAAAAAAGGACAACCCATTTTATGCTGAGCCGAAGCGGAAATGCGCAGAGGCCGTTGCCGATGATGCAGACCACGGACAGGCCGGCCCCCGCGATTGCGGTTGCCCTGTAGAAACGGACCTGAATACCGGACCGGTCCATTTTCCTCACCATTCTTTCCCTTTCGCCGAAAAAATCGAATTGCGGTGTTGATACGACAGCTTTTTTATATTATATCAAAAAATGGAAAGCAAATCAAAAGGACTTCAGGGAGCACGGCGCTTCTTCATTTTCCACAATCGCGTGGGAGGCGGCAATGGGAAAGGCTGTCCACATCCTGATCCTGCCAGGTTTCCCCGCGCCGAATCTTTTGACCGGGTTGATGAAAGGGCCGTCCTTTCGGGCAGCCCTTTGAGGTCAAGGAATCACTACGCTGTTCTGATCGATTTTTGCAAGGCCGAGAGTAATAGGGGCGCTGCGGGGAATCGTGTAGCTGCTGGTCCCGGGGTTCAGAAGATGAATGTTGGAAGCGGTGTTGACGGAATAGAAAACGCTCTGCTGCAGTACGCCGTTGACGACCAGATTGTAGTATCCGTTCGATTTTGCAGGGAAGGACGCGGGCGTGCCGCCGCTGCCCGTGGACCATTTTGTCCTTGAAAGCTGGAAACTGGCGCCGGATGCCACAGTGATCGCCGCGGTTGCTGTATAGTAGTAGTTGGTGTCCGTGATGGCCGGAGCTGTGGCCGCGAGCTTAAATAATTTAAGTGCCATTTTATTGTCTCCCTCTCTTACCATAACAACTTTAATACGGGATGGTTCTTTTTCCCGGGCGGAACGAGTGAATCGGTCCGTTGCCGCCGGTTCATTGGAAACAAAAGTACGCCGTATTAAGTTACTCTATTCTATGTTACAGCCACTATTCATGACAATCGGGGAGCCGCTTATTTATTGGCGGAATTCCGCTATGGAGCCGGACCCATTTCCTCCCACATCTCCTGAAGAACGGAGGGGGGAATCTCCGGACCGGGCACGTAGGCGTTCGGCCTTTTCCGGAGGGCCAGGCAGGTTTCCAGATCTTCTACCGCTTCCCGGCTCCTGCCAAGCCTTCGGTAAAGTTCGGCGCGCAATGCGAGAAGGTCGTTATAGAAGGTGAAAGCCTGGATCCCCTCCGTTAGGACCTGCTCCGCTTCTTCATACCGCTCCAGTGCCAGAAGGGAATAGCCGTAACATTTATAAAGGTGCGGGACGTACAGGCAGCCGCCGGTGACCGCCTGACGCGCCAGCTCAAACTGGACGGCGCTCTCTTCATACTTTTCCAGGTTGAGAAGTTCGATCCCTTCCAGGTACCGCACGTAGCCGTCCTGCGGGCGTTCCTTTTGGTCTTCTTTCAGTAGCCGGATCCGCTCCTTTAGCTGCCAGCCCGCGGTTCTTTCCCCGCGGTGCGCAATCCGGAGGCGGGAATCCTGTAGGGAGTATAAAATTTCATCTGGAATATATTCAAAGGAGCGGTACTGAAAACGATATTCTTTTCGGTTCCGGATCAGCCGGAGAAATTGCGCGGGGGAGGAGATTCCCCTTTCATCCTGACGGTAGTCCACATAGATGAGATAACCCTCGGCGTTGGGATTCCTCAGAAGGAGTCTCAATTCCGCCCGCTGCTTCGGTGAGATCATCTCATCCGCCTGCAGGAACAGGACCCATTTTCCGGCTGCGCGTTCCATGCAGAAGTTTTTGATTTTGCTGAAATCATTTTCCCATTGGGGCTGATATACTGTGGCTCCCGCCCGGCTTGCCAGTTCGCGGGTGCGGTCGCCGGAACCGAGGTCCGCGACTAAAATCTCGTCGGCTGTTTCTTTCATCTCATTCAGGCAGTCCGGCAAAAACAGTTCGTTGTTTTTTGTAATCACGCACAGGCTTAGCTGCTTGATTGCCTCCATCCTTTTCATTCCCCCCTCTCGCCCGCTTCCTTCCGGAGCGCCGCTTTCATGTCTTCCGCAGACTCCTCCAAGGAGACGGACAGGCTCTGGCTGACGGCGCGCAGATCGTGGAAAAACTGGCTCTGGATGCCGAACGCGCGCGCAATTTTTTCCGTTGTGTCGATCGGGCCCAGCCGGTCCAGAAGGTAAAAATAGACGCAGTTCAGCTGCTGGAAGAAACTGCGGCACAGGCTGTCTTCCGCGTACTGGTAAAATGAGGCGATATTTCTCTGATAAACTTCCTCCAAAGCCTGGCGGCCTTCCGATGTTTTCCTGACGCACAAAAGAATCATTCTTTCGCATTCCAGCTTTTTTTGGTTCATTTCCCCCGCCAGACTGCGGAAACGAACGGCGCAGCGTTCCACCTCCGAAGAAAATTTTTCAAGCAGGATTCTGCGGCTTTCCGGGGAGATTTTCCGCTTGTTCATCGCGATGATCTCATTGACTCTGCGGGGGATCGGAATGGTGCAGTACCGGCGGATCAGCCCGTCGAGTTCCGCCCGTTCGGTTCCCCGTATTTTTGCCCCGCCCGCCGTGGCATTATAGAAGTGATGCTCCGGGTATCCTTCGATGATATGTTCCATTCCAAACCGGAAATTTTCCCAAAGCCGGTTGGAAGGGATCATTTTGCCGTTGTTTCCCTCCACGTAGACAGTGGGAATGGAGTGAAGCACCTCCCTTGCCCGCTTTCCTTTTTCCTGCGAGGCAACCGCGTCCCTGCTGTGCGTCGCCCCGCCCGGACCGTAGGCAAAATCCTGCCCGACGAGGATAATGGGGTCGGCCCCGAGGTAAACGGCCAGATTCAGCGCAAGATGCGAAACATTTGCACCCGCGTCCACCTCGCTGCCATCGCCCAAATTCCGGTTGAACCACCGGTTCAGTTCTTCTCCCTGACGGAAAATCGGAATTTTTTCGCCGCAGAAGGAGGGGAATACCCTTGGGTCAACCAACGCGAGCGCAAGCAGCGCGATTTCCGGCGAATAGGTTCTGTCTTTAAAATGATACAGATAAGTGTATTTTGTCCGTTCCTGAACGGTGAGGATGTCCGGGTTGATTCCGTTTTTGGTGAGCGGAACGATGGCCGATTCCACCGCGATCATCAGCCCCCTGCCCCGAATTTTTTTCAGGAGCGGCATGCTGCGGTCGAGCGAAGGCCCATTGGAGATGAGGAAGGCCGGAACATTCCGGTATTTTTCCTTCAGACAGCTTACATAGGGATTCGTCAGAATCTCCCCGGCGTTTGCCATCAGATTGTTCAGGCCGATCATATTGTCTTTGTGGTCGTTGCCAAGGTAGGAAGTCAGCAGAGTCAGCTCCTGGAAGGCAAAACGGTGAATTTCCAGATATTCCTTTTTGAAATTTCTTACCGCCGGCAGGGTGAATGCCGTCGTCGGATAGGTCGTGCTGAAAAACAGCATGCTGAAAAACAGCTCTTCAAACGCCTTTTTAAAATAAGAGCTGTCTCCCGGAAGAAAGATGATTTTCCGGGTTTGAATAATCGGGGATAAATCGAAATAGAAAAGCATGGCTTTGAACAGGAAGAGGTCCTGCTCAAACGCGACGACGAGCGTGTGGGGCATTTTATGCGCGAAAACTTCGAACAAAGCGTATCCGAATCCGGTTCCGTAGAGAAAAATTTCTGCCGAGCCAACCTGCGGGATCGATTGATACCATGCTTCCGCTTCCCGGACCGGATGCTCGCCGGTAATATGAAAACAGACTCCGTCCCTGTGATACCGGCACACGGGATATCCCTCGGAATTGTAGCTGACTTCGATTCTCTTTTTGAATTCCTCCTCTGAAATTCCGGATACGGATTCCCGGAGCCACGGCGTCAGCAGCGCGAGGTTTTTTTCATACATCGCCTCGGTTTCGCCCGGTCCTGCAATTTTCATGTGTCCCCGGCCTCCTTCAGCCAGTTTTCGGCAAGGGGTGCGACCGCGTCCTCCAATAAATCCGCGATACCGGTGATATCCTGATTCTGCATATAAAAATACAGCCCTCTTACAGAAGGCAGCAGCAGATTCAGGTCGATTTTCGGGTATGGTGAGTTCCGGTCGGTTTTGACGACAAGCTCCAGTTCCTCCATGGCGCTTAAAAAATTCTCCATTCCTTCGGCGTCTTCACCGATTCGAAAACAGCCGACGGCCGAGTGCAGGAAAGCAAGGAAATGCTTAATCTGCCGATTGAGCAGGGTCGGTCGCGTCCCCGCCGTCATCTCCTCCATCAATTGATTCCCTCCATCCTTTTAACTGATAGGATGATAAATGGTCGATTGTGCTGAAAACCTGGGCTTGGATGGTATTGTCAAATTCAGTCAAAATGGTTTCCCTTTCTTTTTTTTCCTCCGGTGTCAGAACCGATTTTTTCAGAGAATCGCACTGAGCGCGTATTGCGCCGGTCAGTTGGTAAAACTCCGCGGCTTCCCGGTCCGTTGCCTGTTCCATCCGTAACCCTCCTGTCTCCAATCTTTTTTCTGCTTGAAGCCGCCGGCGGGATCCGTTGAAGACCTCTCATAAAACATCGGATTCCTGCGGCCCGGCTCTCTTTTTCATCAGGTATGCAACAAATTCAAAGTCCAGCTCGGAATCAATATCGGCGGCGCGTTCCGGCGGCATCTCGAAAAGCCGCGTGCCCTCCTCAAGAACCGACCGGCATTTCAGGAGCGATTCGCGCCTCCAAACATATACGGAACCGTTCAGGTCATAGCATTTCGGAGAACTCTGCCGGCAGAAAACCGGTGCGTCCGGTGATTTGCAAAGCCGGACCGTGCCTCCTTCCCCGATTTCCACCAAATTGAAATAGGGCGAATGGCGGGCTGCGGCCCCGGTGACCACATTGGGTGCTCCCGTGTCTTCAAGCAGTGCGACGGCCCCGGAGATATCCGATACAAGCCGCAGGGGTGCAGTGGCGTCCAGATCCGCGATGAGATCGAATTCATGCCCCGCCAGCTTTTCCGCCTCCGTCAGGCAGTGGCGGATGGCCGGAATCTTGGGCGCGCTGTCCGAGGCGAGAGACAGGGGCCTTGGGATGCAGAAATCCGCTCCCCATTCCCGCGCGGACCTCAGCAGAGCCTCGCCGTCGCTGCTGACCGCAACCGCTTCAAACAGCCCGGATTGTTTTGCCTGCAAAATGCTGTGCGCGAGCAGGGGTTTTCCCAACAGGCTGCGCAGATTTTTGCCCGGCACGCCTTTGGAACCGCTGCGGACGCAAACGGTGCATAACCTTCTCACGAATTTTCTTCCCTCCCTGTTAAAAACTCGTTTTCATAATCTTTGCCCGCCTGATCAAAATCACGGAGTCCCCCGATATCGATCCAGTATTCCCGGATCGGAAAAATACAGACCGGCTCATCGTTTCGCAGCATGCTTTCAAACAGGCTGTTCATTTCAAAACGGGAATCCTTGGGGATACGGCTCAGAACCCCGGGATTCAGGACATAAACTCCCGCGTTGATAAAACTGGCATAGACCGGCTTTTCCTCGAATCCGGCCAGCCGGCCGCGGTTCACTTTTATGACCCCGTAGGGAACCTGATAGTCGTAGGTGGTCACGGCAATGGTGGCCTTGGCCTGATGCTCAAGATGAAAGTCCAGCAGCTGCCCGAAGCTCAGCCTGGTCAGAATATCGCCGTTGATCACAAGGATCGGTTCCGTCGTTTCAAACGGAAGCAGGCTGAGGGAACCGGCGGTTCCCAACCGCTTGCTTTCGCTGATGTAATGGATTTCCGCACCCCATCTGGTGCCGTCTCCGAAATATTCCATCACCTGCTCCGCCTTATAATTGACGGAAATGCAAAACCGGGAGAATCCCTGCCGGAGAAACTGTTCCAGAATCGTTTCCAGCACCGGCTTTCCCCCGACTTTCAGCATGGGTTTGGGGCAGTGGTCGGTCAATGCGCCCAGCCGTCTGCCCGGACCGCCTGCCATCACCACGACCCAGTTTCTCCGTCGGGATTCCGCGAGCAGTTCATCCAGCCGCTCAATCCCGACGACATGACCCCCGCCGTCCACCACCGGAAGGTGGCGGACCTGATTGACCCGCAGAAGGCTGAGAATGCTTTTCCGGTCGGTCAGCTCCGGAATTTTAATCGGATGAGGATTCATGATCCGGCTGACGGGACTGTCCATGGGAATTCCCTTTAGAATGCCCCGGCGGATATCGCCGTCCGTTACGGTGCCGAGCAGCTTTCCCTTTTCGTCCGCCACGACGGCGATCTGCTGGGAGTTCCGGTCAATCAGTTCGATTGTCTCATGAATTTTCACATTTGGAAGAATCAATGCCTTTTTCCAGTTGTCCATGGCATGCCCCCGTATTCCGGATTATGCCTCCGCAACCGAAAGCTTTTATTTCGCCGGAATGCCTTTCACTATCCTATGATCGGGGACATTTTTTGTTACGACGGCGCCCGCGCCCACA
Organism: Caproicibacter sp. BJN0012; assembly: GCF_035986805.1. Lineage (NCBI taxonomy): Bacteria > Bacillati > Bacillota > Clostridia > Eubacteriales > Acutalibacteraceae > Caproicibacter > Caproicibacter sp. BJN0012. The sequence continues at coordinate 642,604 of NZ_CP142518.1, forward strand.
GTGGCAAAGCGGCCGACCGTCATTTTTTCCGCCTCTGAGCCGCCCTGGATCACGCAGGAATTCACGCCGAGGTAGGCGCCCTCCCTCAGCCGGACGTTTCCGGACAGATTGGCTCCGGGGCAGACGGTGACAAAATCCTCCATCACGCAGTCGTGCGCGACGGTGCAGTTAAAGTAGAAAGCCCCATGATTCCCCATGCGAATCCGATTGCTGAACCTCGCGCCTGCGAAAATGATGTTTCCGGTCCTTTTTCGGACTTCTTCCAGTTGCCCGAAGCCGAAAGTCGCCGAGGGATGAATCAGGTTTACGTAGTTCAATTCGGGAAATCTGCTCCAAACCGACTTTCGGGCCGCCGGGCTGCCGATCCCGATGATAAACGAAAAGCCCGCGCGCACGAGGGAAGGGACCTTCTCCTCGAGGATGACCGGATGCCCCTGAATGGGGTTTTCCGCCGTTTTTCCGATGAAAAAAATTTCGTCGTACCCGGTCCGCTCCGCAATGTCGCTAGTTTCCCGGGCAAAGCCGGAAGCCCCGAAAATGGCGAGTTTCAACGGATCGCCTCGTTTTCCAGATAGGACCGGCCGGCTTTTTTGCCCAGAAGGTCAAAATACTCCATGGGCGAGCGGCCGCCCGCCGGCCGCTTTACCGTCAGATTCCAGTCTGTGAATAATTCGCCCTGTTCGATCCGGCATGCCGCGACAATACTTTTCCGGGCGACGGCCTGGTTCCTCAGTTCGGAAGGGGAGGGCCGCTTTACCGAAGTTCCGAGCGATTGTTCCACCTGGCGGATTCCCTGTACCATCCGGGCGAATTCCTGAGGCTCCAGAGAAGCCTTGTGATCCGGGCCGGGCAGACCGCGGTCCAGCGTCAGATGTTTCTCCAGAACCGAAACGCCCAGCGCCGCCGCCGCGACGGGGACCGCGATCCCCGCCGTGTGGTCGGAGTATCCGACCGGCAGGGCGAAGCACTGGCGAAGAGTTCGCAGAGCGCGCAGATTTACATCCGGAAACGGAGCAGGGTATTCCGTGGTGCAGTGCAGCAGGCTCACATGGTATTTCAGGGCCTTCTGCCCCTCTTCGGAATCGTAAGCCCGCCGGAAAGACGAGAGGCAGGGAACCTCTTTTTCTCCGCCGTACTCCAGATAGCCGAAGGCAAGAACGCCGAGGGCAGCCTCGATCTCTCCCAGATCCGCCATTCCCGTGGAGAGCAGCACATCCTTCCCGGAGCGCGCCGCCTTTCGCAGCAGGGGCGCGTTTTCAATTTCCCCGGAAGCGATTTTCAGCAGGGGAACGCCGATCGAAAGAAGAAAATCGAGGCTTTCCGGGTCAAAGGCGGTGGAAAGAAACATGATTCCCGATTCCTCCGCGTGTTTCTGCAAAGTCAGATCATCTGATTCGCCGAGCTCAAGTTTTCGGATCATTTCGTACTGCGTTTCCCCCGAACATGAATTTTCCAGCTGATAGGCGGCTTTTGGAGCGTCGGGGACGGCAATCCGCTCCGCGCGGTAGGTTTGGAATTTGACCGCGTCCGCTCCCGCTTCGGCGGCGGCGTCAACCAGTTCCATCGCCGTTTTGAGCGAACCGTTGTGATTGACGCCCGCTTCGGCGATAATGAGGATCTTCGGGCTCATTTGTCATCGCTCCGTATCGGATCAAATTGTTTCTTTAATAATGCGCGGTAATCGGGGATCGATTTTAAAACCGAGAGAATTTTTTCCGCGCTGTCTCCCGCTCCGTAAGGGTTCACCGCTTTGGAACAATCCGTTTCCAGCGCCCTGCGGATGGCTTTCAGAATCTCCGTTTTTTGCGGCGCGCAGCTGATTACGGAAGAAGCGAACAGACGCCCCTGCTGGCGGTCCCCGACGTTCACCGTCGGCTTTCGGAACGACGGCGCCTCATAGATTCCGCTCGAGGAGTTTCCCACCACCGCGTCCGTTTCCCGGATCAGGCTGAAATACCGCGTTTGGCCGAGGGAGGAAAACACGACCGCGTTCGGGTGTTCCGCCGCGAATTCCCGCGTCAGCTGGGTCAACTCCCGGCTCTGCGGGTCCGCGTTGGGCCCGGTGAAAATCAATCCGTATTCCTCTCCAAGCGCGTCCAGGGCCGCGAGCAGTTCCTGAAACAGCTTTCCGGACGGTTCCCGGTCGAGTGTGACCGGATGGAATGTCACGAGCAGATTCCGGCTGCGAAAAGAAAAACCAAGGGATCGTTCCAGTTCCTCCCGGCTCAGGTGCGGAAGGCTGAGAATCCGGTCGATCCCGAGGCTTCCCACATTGTAAATATGCCGGGGATTTTCCCCAAGCTGCCGGACCCTTCGGGCGGATTCCCCGTTGGTCACAAAATGCAGGTGGGCCATTTTGGTGACGCTGTGGCGGATTGCTTCGTCGAACGCGCCCAGAGTCGTGTCTCCGCCGCCGATGTGGGCGATTGGAATTTTCATGACCAGAGCCGCCTGCGCCGCCGCCAGAATTTCATACCGGTCCCCGAGCAGAAGGAGAAGATCCGGACGAAGCTGATCGAATGCCTCCGCGAATCCGATCACGCCGAGGCCAATGGACTTCGCGATTCCGACGGGGGTGTCGCTGGAAAGAAGCGTTTCGATTTTCCGGTCGATCTGAAAGCCGTCCTGTTCGATTTCCCGATAGGTCAGGCCGAATTCCGGCGAAAGGTGCGCGCCCGTCGCCGTGAGCTGAAGCGTGAAATCCGGCTCCCGCTCCACCGCTTTCAGCAGGGGAACCAGAAGACCGTACTCGGAGCGGGTTCCCGTCACCGCGCACAGTTTCCGCTTCATGACGAACCGCTGCTTTCCGGTTTGGCATACGGTTCTCCAAGCCTTGCGCTGCTTGGAAGATTGATGATCCGTTTTTCCAGGCTTTCCGCTGTGGACAGGTCCATCCGCGGACTGTCCCGGAACATGGGAAGGCGGCTCATCAAAGTCCATACGGGGCGCGTCTGAATTCCATGGTCGTTGGTGTCCTCCAATATGGGGTCGCGCAGGGACGCGTTCTCCTCCGACAAAATCAGCGTGTTCAGCCAGTAATTGCTCCTTGCGTAAGAAGGCTCCGGAAAGAAGCGAATCCCCGGCATGCCCGCGAAGGCGCTGCGGTATTCTTCCGCCAGAGCCCGCTTCAGGCGGAGAAATTTTTCCATCTGTTCCAGCTGGGCGCACCCAAGCGCGGCGTTGAGGTTCGGCATCCGGTAGTTGTAGCCGACCTCGTCGTGAAGGAAAGCCCAGCGGTGCGGCAGCTTTGCGGTTGTCGTCAGGTGCTTCGCCTCCCGGTACAGCGCTTCGTCGTTGGTAAGGATCGCGCCGCCTCCGCCGGTCGTCACGATTTTATTCCCGTTAAAGCTGAGGGCCGAGAGCTTCCCGAAATTTCCGGTGTGCAGATTCTTGTAATACGAACCCAGGGATTCCGCCGCGTCTTCCACCAGCGCAAGCCCGTAGTCCCCGCAGACCCGCGAGATCAGGTCAAGCTGAACGGGATGCCCGAACGTGTGCATCGCCACCAGCGCGCGGATCGGCCGGTCCGTTCGTCTGTTCCAGCAGACTCCATTGCGGAGCCGGGTTGTTTCTTTCAGGTATCCGGCCAGCTTTTCCCCGTCGATTCCGAGCGATTCCGTTTCGCTGTCCGCCAGATGCGGAATTGCCCCGCAGTAGCACACGGCGTTTGCCGTGGCGACAAATGTCAGCGCCGGGACGATCACTTCGTCCCCCGCCCGCACCCCTGCCAGCTTCAGGCAGATCTGAAGGGCGGATGTTCCGTTCACCGCCGCCGCCGCGTACTTTGCCCCCGTGAACCGGGCCAGTTCCCTCTCGAATCGTTCGACATACGGGCCGACGGAGGAAACATAGCCGGAGTCCAGGCAGTCCTTTACGTAGTCCCATTCGCGCCCCGCAAAGCAGGGCTCGTGCAGGGGAACCGGCTCGTTCCCCTTGCGGAGAACGGTCTTCAGGACCTCCGTGATTTCCGCCGGATCGACTTGATTGCGGTGATTCATAGCACATACCTGTCGGCTCTGTACCGCTTCTGGTTTTCCGGGTCGCGGAACCAGTCCGCGGTCAGCGCCAGCCCCTTTTGTAAACCGTCTTTCCCTCCAAACTCCGGCTTCCATCCGAACAGCCGCTCCGCTTTGGAGGTGTCGGCGCACAGCCGGCGGACCTCGCTCTGCTCCGGTCGGATTCTTTCGGTCTCTGTTTCCGTCTCGACCTCCGCATGCATGACCCGTGCGATCATTCGCACCGTTTCGCCGATGGAAATTTCAAAATTGCTGCCGATGTTGACCACTTCTCCCACCGCCTCGTCGCAGCATGCGGTTTCCCGGAATCCCCGGACCGTATCGCTTACATAGCTGAAATCCCGGGTCGGCGTCAGGGACCCGAGCCGGATCTTTCGATTTCCCCGCGCAATCTGAGTCATTACCGTGGGAATCACCGCACGGTTTGACTGCCGGGGCCCATAGGTGTTGAAGGGGCGGACGACGGTGACCGGGGTGGCGAACGAGCGGAAAAACGAAAGCGCAAGCTGGTCGGCCGCGATTTTTGACGCGGCGTAGGGGGACTGCGCCCGCAGCGGGTGCGTCTCCGGAATCGGAACGTATTCCGCCGTTCCGTACACCTCGCTGGTGGAGGTTTGCACAACGCGCTCCGTCCCCAGTTCCCGTGCGGCCTGCAGAACATGGAGCGTCCCTTTCAGATTCGTGTCAAGATAGGATTCGGGGGAATAATATGAATAGGGAATCGCGACCAGTGCGGCCAGGTGGAATACGGCGCTGCATCCCTCCAGAGCGGTTCTGACCCGGTAGGGGTCTCGGATGTCCCCCTGAAACACTTCCAGACTGTTTTGGATCTCCTTCGGGGACTGGTCCAGCCACCCCCATGAATTGAACGAATTGTAACAGACGAAAGCGCGGACGGAGCATTCGCTGCGGACCAGTTCTTCCGCCAGGTGGGAGCCGATAAACCCGTCCGCGCCCGTGACCAGTACTTTCTTTCCTGATAAATTCATTCTGCGCCCCCGATGTGGAAACAGTGTTGGGAAGAAAAACGGATCATCCTTCTTCCCAGCATTCATATTCTACCGCGTGGAAAAATAGAAGTAGTCCTATTTTTCAGGCCTGATCGGAGCGATTGATTTTCCGAGGTGAACGCCATGACAGGATTCTGTCCACTGATTACCTGCCGATTAACCGATCAGTGCGGTAATGAGGTGGACCCTTACGGCTTAGGCAATGTTACATATACGGTATTGCCTTCGCCGGAGAACCGGAAAAAGAACGCGTATGGCTTTCCACCTGTTTCAGTTGCTGTGGAAGGCTATGTTGCCGTGTATTCGGATAAGATGAGAATTTCGCCTCCGATTCCTTTCTGTATTTTGCAATCGCTTCACGTGTCCCTTCCCAGGGAAGGCTTTTTGACCTTTCGGCTGAGAGATTTTCATTGCTGGGCGCTTCCCAGGTGGAGCGGCAGCCCCCCCGCGCCGGGACAGATTGAACTGCTGATCAGTATTGAAACGTCCGCCTTTTCCAAAACGGCCGTCAACCTGCTGGTTCCGCAGGTTGATTCCGGCTTGCAGGTCGTCGGCCGGGTCTGTATCTACACAAATATGCTGAATGACAGTGTCCGCTTTCACAGCGGATGCCGCATCCGTTATCAGAGCGCCGCTCTCCGCGCGGAAGTATCTCACTACTATACCATTGCCGACGGGGGAAAGCGGACTTACCGGAACAGCGACGGGATGAAAAAATACGGGGACCGAGGGCTGCTCTCTCCCCAAGAGGTTTCTTATTACAATGTGTTTGTAAACGGCGTTTTGCAGCCGAGAACGAATTATATTCTTGAAAAAGACGAACTGACATTCACGACGCAGGACATTCCGGCGAAAGGGCGGCCCATCGTCGTTTTGTTCACCACATGGAAGGATTTTGAGGGCCGGATCATGGATGTGACCAACCGGCAGTATAATGCCGTATCGGACGGCACAAAAAAACAATATACCGACAGCGACGAAATCAAAGAATATGGAAACTGCGGAATCCCCTCCCCAAACGACGTATCCTATTTCAACCTTTATATTAACGGCGTTCTTCAGCCCAAGAGAAATTATATAGTGAAAAAGGGAATTTTAAGGCTGACCACGTCCGACGCCCCCGTAAAGGGAGCGCCCGTTATTCTGGAATCCATTGTCATCCGGGATTCGGCCGGACAGCTTTACCGAACGGAGATTTACGCCTACAACGCATACTCCAACGGCGGCAAGATTTATACCGATCAGGACGAGATCAAAATGTATGGGACGGACGGGATTCCCGATCCGAGAGGGAGCTCCTATCAGAATCTGTTTATCAACGGCGTTCTCCAGCCTCCGGTGGACTATCGGGTTCGGGAGGGGTACCTTGTTCTGGATACGGTGAATGATCCGGCCGTCGGCGCCCCGATCATTCTTCAGTCCGTCAACGGCGTCCCGGCGGAATCCTGCTGCAGGGTCCAAATGTCGGACGCGGCTCTCGCCCAATGGAAAAAGGTGTACACGCGGATTCAAGGTCCCTGCGCTCCCGCCCCGTCCGTTCAGGATGCGGTTTCTCCGGACCGCAGTTCTCCGCCGGCGTCGGGTGACGGCGCAGAATAGGCGCGGGGATTTTTCAACCGCCGTTCACTACAGCGCAAAAGAAGAAGGCTGCAAACCGCAGCCTTCTTCTTTTGGAGGATGCCCGACTGACAAATGATCTGCCAGCCGTGCCGTTCCGTTTGCCGATGCCGGTTTTCAGTGCAAAAACAGCTTCAGCAGTTTTAAGTTCAGATCCGTATAAGGCAGGTAACGGAACGGCAGGTCGATCCAGTTGTATTTCTTCAATATGCTTTTATAGTGGCTGAAGGTGTCGAAGCTGAATTTTCCGTGGTAGCTCCCCATTCCGCTGTTTCCCACACCGCCGAATCCCATATGGGAAGTCGCGAGATGGATGATGGTGTCGTTTACGCACCCGCCTCCGAACGAAAGCGAGGTGAGTACCCGTTTTTCGACCGCGCGGTCCGTGGTGAACAGGTAAAGGGCGAGGGGCTTTTCCCTGTTGCCGACGAATGAAATGACCTCCCCGATCTCGTCGAAGGTGAGGACCGGCAGAATGGGGCCGAAGATTTCTTCCCGCATGACCGGGGAGTCCCCGTCGACCCCGTCCAGCAAAGTCGGCGCGATCTGCTCCCGGCCGTTCGTCTCCCCGCCCGTTAAGATTTTGCCGTCGGCCATCAGCCCTTTTAAACGGTTGAAATGCTTTTCATTGATGATTTTCGGGTAGCTGTCGTTTTCAAGAGGATTGCTTCCGTAGAAAGCGCTGATCTCCTGTTTCAAGTATTCTATGATCTGATCCTTGACGCTGCGGTGGACGAAAAGATAATCGGGCGCCACGCAGGTCTGGCCGGCATTCAGAAATTTTCCGAACGCCAGGCGCCTGGCCGCGACTTTCAGATTTGCGGTCTTGTCGATGATGCAGGGGCTTTTCCCTCCCAGCTCAAGGCTGACGGGCGTGAGATTTTTGGCGGCGCTTTCCATGACCAGTTTTCCGACGGAAACGCTGCCGGTGAAGAAGATGTAGTCGAAACGCTGGTCCAGCAGATCCTGATTCTCCCTGCGCCCGCCCTGCACAACGGCGACGTAATTTTGAGGAAAGCAGTCCGCGATGATTTCAGAAATAATCTGAGAGGTTTTTGGAGCGTAGGCGGACGGTTTCAAAACCGCGCAGTTTCCCGCGGCGATGGCGCCGATCAGCGGTTCCAGGCACAGCATGAAAGGATAGTTCCATGGGGACATGATCAGGACCACTCCGTAGGGCTCCGGCATTTGGAAGCTCCTGGAATGAAACTGAGCCAGGGGAGTGTGGACCCTTCTGTTTTTCGCCCATCCCGGCGTATGTTTCGCGACAAACCGCAGTTCGTCCAAAACCATTCCAAGCTCGGTCATGTAAGTTTCAAATTCAGACTTGTTCAGATCGGACTTCATGGCGGCGTAAAGTTCCCGCTCTTTTTTGAGGATGGATGCCTTCAGTTTTTTCAGGGCGTCGATCCGGAACGGAACGGACTTGGTGGCGTTTGTAGCGAAGAAAGCCCGCTGCGCCTCCATCGTTTCTTCGATGTTCATTTTTTTCATCCCCGTTTAAAACGCTTTTTCCAGGATGTTCAGTACGTCCTGTTGGCCGACCTGCTTTGGGTTGACGATCATGGCGCCGTCCTTCAGGGCAGCCTGCGCCACTTTTTCAAAATCTTCCCGTCTGGCTTTTGTTTCGCTCAGGCGCATGGGCAGGCCGCAACTTTCGTGGAATTCGGAAGTCATTTGCCGGATGAGGGATATGGTCCCGCGTCCTCTTTCTTCCCTGGGGGTGCCGGCGTAGATTTCATCGCCCGCAAGATAGAGAAGCAGCTTTCCGTACAAGCCTTCCAGCATGTCAAAGTTGTACTCCATGCAGTACGGCATCAGAATGGTCATCGCCTCGCCGTGGGGGACATGGCATACGCCCCCGAGGGCGTGCCCGATCGCGTGGATCATGCCGACCATGGAGTTGGAAAAGGCGGCTCCCGCCATGAATGCCGCGTTTGCCATGGCCTGACGGGCTTTCACGTCCTTCCCGTTGTTTACCGCGGTCCGCAGATGGTCCCTTATGATCTCGAGCGCGCCCGCCGCGAACGCGTCGCTGACCGGGTTTTTCTGAAGGCAGGTATAGGCTTCCAGCGCGTGGCAGAGCGCGTCCATTCCGGTGGAGGCCGTGATGCGCGGAGGAAGCGTAAGGGTCATGCGCGGGTCGAGAACGGCGACGTCGGGAAGAAGATGGTAGGAAATAAACTCCATTTTGATATTTTTGATCGGATCGAGAATGACGGCGACCATCGTGGATTCGGAGCCGGTTCCGGCTGTCGTGGGCACGGCGATGAAGGGAACCCGCTCCCCGCAGTCGATGGTTTCGCAGCCCATGACGTCCATGATGTTCCCAGCGTTCTGTGAGATCAGCATTCTCACGCCTTTGGCGGTGTCCAGCACGGAGCCGCCCCCGACCGCAAGGATGCTGTCGCAGCCCAGGCTGCGGAACAGCGCCGCGATCTGGTTGACGACCAGCGAGGAGGAATCGGCGGGGATTTCCGTGAAGCTTCCGCCCGGAGTCATTCCGCCCGAAAGCAATGCGTCGGTTACAGTTTGCAGAGTTCCGATTTTTTTCAGCATCTGGTCGCTGAGCAAAAGAGGTTTTTTCGCCTTTAAATCCGCAAGCGCCCCCGGGATGTTCTCCAGCGCGAAATTCCCGGAAAGCAGCTTGGGCGGGTTGTAAAATTCATAATAATCCGGCAGCAAATCATGTCACCTCAAATATTCAATATCGCGTGCCAATAGACGGAAACAGGGGAAATCTCTTTTTTAGGCATCGCTTTTAAAATCTTTCTGGCGATAAATCCGGGGAAGAGGTATGCTTCGATGATTTCCACGCAATGGACGAAGGACATGCAGTCGGCGATGCTGCCCCGCATGGTAAAGCGATGCTGGGAATACGCCTGCGCCACGCCGATCTGGCCGCTTAGGACCAGAAATGCCGCGTCGATGTTCCGGAATTCGATCGTCATGTCGGCCTCGGAAAATTTCTGCTTTCCCAGCCGCTCGATTCCCTTTTCCGTATGGCTCAGGCAGATTCCGGGACCCTGCCGCGTCGCGTTCATGCAAATTTCAAACCCGGCTTTCCAGCCGTCCACTTCCCGGCGGACCGTTTCATCGTACCGGTAGAGGACCTGAAAAGCCCGGTACAAGAAAAAAAGCACGACTCGTGAAATTCCCCGTTTCATGCTGTTGCCAATTCTTTTTGACGTACTGATTCTGAAGTTGATAAAGATCCCTCACTTTCTGCATGCTGTGAAAACATATTTAAAATCAGGCTTCAAGCCACAGGCGGATCGCACCGCTCCAGTGTTCCGGCGGCATTTCCATCCGATCTTCCCGGAAGGAAAAGAAATCATTTCCAATTACGATTGTATACCTTTTTCTGGACAGGAACAACCGTTACCTGCTGTCGGGATCAAATTTATTTGTACCTTTCGCCGGCCTCCCGCCCGGCCGCGCGGCAACCGATCGCGCGTTTGGCAGGGCCTGATGCGTACGAATGAATGCAGAAAATTTTTTGCGGGAGAAATGCACGGCTGCCGATCGGATTCACTCCGAACGGCTTTGCACTCCGATCATTTTTTGCTATAATTGAATCATGATCTTTGAGGGAGGGATAATTCGATGTCATCCGACGAAATGAATGAACTGATACAAAAGAGGCAAAAAGCCAGAATTGTTCAGAAGAAGAATCAGATTCCATACGCGGCGGTTCTGTTGGTTCTTGCGTGCGCGTGCGCGGGCTTCCTCTGGGTGGATGTCCGCGAAGATACGGTTTTCTGGGTTCTGGGCATCGCGTTCGGATTTGTGATGCGGGATTCCCGCTTCTGCTTCGCGTCGACTTTTCGGGACGTCTTCCTTGTCAGGAATACGAAGCTGATGCGCGCTCTGATCCTTTCGCTGATGGTCAGCACCGTGGGATTCGCCGTGATTCAATCCGGTTATCTGAGAAGCCACCCGGACGCGGGCTATTCCGACATCCCCGGGATTCTGAACTCCGTCGGGCCGCACACCGCGATCGGCGCGTTCCTTTTCGGCATCGGCATGGCACTGGCCGGCGGATGCGCGGCCAGTGTGCTGATGAGAATCGGAGAAGGCCATGTGCTGCCGCTGATTACCCTTCTGGGGTTTCTGATCGGCACTGTGATGGGGGCGAGGGATTACCCGTTCTGGTACGACCGTATCATTCAGAACTGCGCCGTCGTGTATTTCCCTGAATACATGGATTTTGGTACCGCCGTCATGCTGCAGATCGCCGTTCTGGCCGGCTTGTATGGCTTGGCTTCGTGGTACCAGAAAAGAATGACGGAGACGGAACGATAGGAGAGTGTTCATGGAAGTCAGAGATTTGGATTGTTTGTATGAGGTTTGTCCGATTCCTTTAATCAAAGCGGTCAAGGAACTGAAAAAAATGGTCTCCGGGGATATTCTGGTGGTTCATTCGGACGAAAGCTGCGTCGGGGTGATGATGGAAGAATGGGCGGAACAGAATCACTATTCCATCAAAATCGTGGAGCCGAAGGACGGCGAGTGGGAAATTTATCTTCAAAAGCCATAATTTTTGGAAAGGACGGGACAGAGCCGATGAAACGATGGCTGAAAACGGCTTGGCCGTACTGGGCGGGAGGAATTCTGCTCGGCGCGCTGAATGTTCTGCTGCTTGCTTCAAGCGGAACCGTGTGGCAGGTTTCCGGAGGTTACCTTCTCTGGGCGGGAGGAATCCTCGAGTGGTTCGGCGTCAAACCGTTCCAATGGGATTATTTTCGGCTTTACAATACGAGATACGATGAGATTATCTCCGGCAACTCCGCTTTTTTCAACCAATATACCCTCTTGAATCTGGGAGTCGTTTTCGGTGCGCTCATTGCGGCACTGCTGGCTTCCCAATTTAAGTTGGGAAAAATCAAAAACGGAAAACAGGCCGCGTATGCTCTTCTCGGAGGAATTCTGATGGGCTACGGCTCCAGGCTGACCGGGGGATGCAATATCGGCAGCTTTTTCAGCGGGATTCCGTCCTTTTCCCTGCACGCCTGGGTGTTCTGGATCTTTGTCTCCCTGGGCGCGTGGGCGGGGACGAAACTCCTGATCAAGATTGTGACATAGGCCGATTCAGCAAAACCCGCGCCGGTTGGAGTGGATGAATTCAATAAAATTCTTCTCCTGCCCGGACAAAACGGAATCCTTTCGGTAAGCCATATTGTAATTGAAAACAATTTTCAGCCGGTCGATTTCAATCTGCTCCAGAGTGCCCTCCTTCAGCTCTTTTTTAATCATCAGCTTCGGCAGAAACGAAAAACCGTTCCCCGCCGAAACGGAGGATTTGATCGCTCCGGGGGAGTCCAGATGATAAATTACATGCAGCTGATCCAAGCTGACGCTTTCTTTCTGCAGGGCCTTTTCCAGCAGATACCCGGTGCTGGAGGTCTTTTCCCGCAGAATCAGCGGCAGCCTTTTTAATTTCTCCAGGTCGATTTTCTTTTGACCGCCGCAAGAATGTCCGACAAGAACAAGCTCATCCGAAATGATCGTCCTGGCGATGACTTCGCCCATTCTGGGATGGTCCTGAATGATTCCCAGGCCGATGGTATGGTCCAGCAGCCTTTCAATCACCTCGGTGGAATTCATCAGTTTGACCTGGATATCGACATCATCGTAAAACTTTTTGAAAATATAGATGCTGCAGGGAAGGGCAAACTCTCCGACGGCATAACAGGAGCCGATGTTAAGCTTCGGATGGTTCTCCTGCAGGTTTTTCAAGTCCCTTTTAATATTGCCCTTCAGGGAGAGAATCGTGACCGCGTAGTTGTAGACGACTTTTCCCTCTTCCGTCAGCCGCACTCCTTTATTGCTGCGGTCCAACAGCTTGGTCCCCATCTCGTTTTCCAGACTTTTCAGCTGAAGGCTCAGCCCGGGCTGCGTCAGATGGAGGGCGACGGCGGCCTTGGAAATACTGTTGTATTTGACCGTGGTATAAAACGATTCCAGGTATTGGAAGTCCATATGTTTCACATCCAAATGAATAATCAACTCTATTGTAGCATTGCTTTCCGAAAAAAGAAAGGCCGGGGGAAAAGCGCCATAGTGAATTCTTATGCAGGATAACAAAGGCTTATTAGGAATCGGAGTAACTTTGTACTATAATTAACAGAGAGATTGAGATTAAATTAACAAGGGCTTTGACCCCCGTTGTTGATTCTTATGGATTTCGGCGGGCGGAGGGGTGGAGGCGGTGAAGATGTATTCGGATCGTAAGATTGCGTTTGAGAAGCTTCTGACGGCGGGTACGATCGCAGTCATTTTCGCGGTGTGGTTTACGGCGACCGGTTTCGGGTGGGTTGACCCAAAGCTGGTACCGCCGCCCCGGTCCGTCTGGAGCGCTTTTCTTGATATTGCGCAGAACGGCTACCGAAATCACACTCTTTTCCAGCACATTGGGGCCAGTCTGGGGAGACTGCTTACGGCGTTTCTGCTTGCCGCTGCCGCCGCCGTCCCGCTTGGGCTGGCAAGCGGGTTCCATTCCGGGATACGGGCCGCTCTGGAACCGGTGGTCGAATTTTACAGGCCGCTTCCGCCTCTCGCGTATTATACGATTCTGGTCCTTTGGCTGGGAATAGAGGACCAGTCCAAGGTTGCGCTTCTGTTTCTGGCCTGTTTTGCGCCGATCTATGTTTCCTGTGTTTCCGCAGTGCTTAAAATCAATGAGGATTATTTAAACTGCGCGTACGCGGCTGGCGCGAGCCGATGGCAGGTGTTTGTTCACGTTGTTTTTCCGGCCTGTCTGCCCGATGTGCTGACAGGGCTTCGCACGGCTCTCGGAGTCGGGTATACGACTCTGGTGTCGGCTGAAATGGTCGCCGCGACTTCCGGCCTGGGCTGGATGGTCCTGGATGCAAGCCGGATTCTAAGGAGCGATATCACCTTCCTGGGAATCATCCTCATGGGGATCACAGGGATCCTGATGGACAGAGGGCTCAGGCTTTTGGAGCGGGGGCTGGTTCCCTGGAAAGGAAAGGAGTAAAAGCGTGCGGAACTATTTACTCAGCGCCGCCGCCGTTGCGCTTTCAGCGGTTTTGGCGTTTACAGGCTGTTCAAAAGCAGAAAAACCGGCAGGGGGCGAAGCCGGGGCGGATTCGCCCGGTCTGCCCGAAATCGTGAATATCGGGACACAGAAAATGCCGGACGATGAAGGCGTCGCCATCGCGAAGGGTTACTTTCAGAAAGAGCTCGGCGTAAAAGTGAATATTGTGGAATTTCAGGCCGGGGACATCAGAAACGCCATGATCGCGAAAAACATTGATTTTGCCCTTCTGGGGTCTTCTTCGGCCGCCCTCGGGATCGCAAACGGAATGGAGGTCGAATTGATTTGGGTCCACGAGGTTTTGGGGGACGCGGAACAACTGGTTGCCCGTGACGGCTCCGGAATCCGGTCTCTTCAGGACCTGAAGGGGAAAAAGGTCGCGACGGCTTTTACCTCGACTTCGCATTACAGCCTTTTAAGGGCGATGCAGAGGGACGGCATTTCTGAAAAGGACGTCACGCTGCTCGATATGCAGATGCCGGACATCTATGCGGCGTGGCAAAGGGGAAATATCGACGCGGCTTACGCCTGGGAACCAACGCTCTCCAAGCTCCTGGAAAGCGGTAAAACAATCCTTTCCAGCAAGGACATAGCGGCCCAAGGGGTCGTGACGTCAAATGTGGAGATCGTCCGAAAAGAATTTGCGCGGCGCTATCCCGAAATTGTCAAAAAATATATCAAGGCCCTGAACGAGGCGGTCGAACTGTACCGGCAGCATCCGGAAGAAGCGGTTGGGGCCGTCTCAAAGGCCCTGGGCCTTTCTGAAGAAGAGGCGAAGAAACAGATGCAGGGATCCGTTTGGCTGGATGCCAAAGAGCAGCTCGCTCCCGAATATCTCGGAACAAGCACTCAAAAGGGCGGCATTGTAAATTCGATGAAGGATACGGCTGATTTCCTGTATGAACAGAAAAGCCTGGCCTCTGAACCGAAGACCGGGACGTTTGAACAGGCCGTCAACCCGTCCTATGTGGAACAGGCGTTGCAATAGGACACAGCGGGAGGATTCTGTGTGGATCGGATACAGTATGAGCGGACGGGACCGCTGCTTTCCCTGACCGGCGTGGGATTTCGCTATCCCGGCAAAAAAGACGAGGTCACGGCACTGCGGGAGATCAGTTTTACCATGGAAACGGGAGAGTTCCTGTGCGTGCTTGGTCCGTCCGGATGCGGAAAAAGCACCCTGCTGAAGCTGATCGCAGGGTTCCTGAAGCCGACCGAGGGGGAAATCCGGATGGAAGGCCGGCCGGTCCGGGGACCGGACTGGCACCGCGGAGTTGTTTTTCAGGCGCTCACCCTGTATTCCTGGCTGAACGTGAGGGACAACATCGCTTTCGGTCTTAAAATGAGAAGGCTTCCGAAAGAACAAATCCGAAATGCGGCGCAAAAGTATATCGGACTGGTCGGCCTGAAAGGATTTGAAGAGAAAAAGCCCTATGAGCTTTCCGGCGGCATGAAGCAGAGGGTATCGCTCGCGAGGGCTCTGGCGAACCAGCCGGAGATTCTGCTGATGGATGAGCCGCTCGGCGCGCTGGACGCGCTGACGAGGCAGAACATGCAGGCACTGGTCCGCAGGATCTGGCGGGAGACCGGCAACACCGTTCTTCTCATCACGCACGACGTGGACGAAGCGCTGGCTCTTGGCACGAGAATCATGGTCCTTTCCAGCAGGCCGGGCAGGATTCTGAATGAATTCCACCCGGATTTTACCCGCCGGTACCTCGGCGAAGACGGCGAGAAGATCAGATATCTGCCGGAGTACAGGGAACTCCGGGGGAGAATTCTGAGTGAAATTCTCGGGGAAAACGGGACGGAATAAAGCGGTCCGGCCCCCAAAAATCAGGCAGGCCAGCATACAAATTGTTAATTTGTTAACGATATCAGCCATAAATTCTGCCGCGAAAGGATGTGATTGGGGGACAAATCACGGTAAGACTGTCGGCCATATGAAAAGTTAGGAGTGGTGTTATGAGCAAAAAGGAACAGGTTCTTGGAGTTGTGGTTTTGGTTTTGTCACTGCTGCTCGGCAAGGCATTTTTAAAGCCGGGGATGTTGCTTCGGCTTGTCATCGGCCTGGCGCTGGGCTATACTTTGATGAGGGCCTATACGGGTTTTGCGGGCAGCGTCAACCGCGCGTACCGGACCGGATCGACAAAGCTGATGAGGGCGCTGATGCTCATGTTCTTTGTTTCCAGCGTGCTGACGGCCGCGTTTTTGCTGAATTCGGATGCTTCAGAATTCAGCCTGTGGGTCAATCCGATCAATATCGGCCTGATGCTCGGCGGGGTCCTGTTCGGGTTCGGCATGGCGCTTTCGTCCTGCTGCGCCACGGGAGTGCTGACCGACCTGGTGGTGGGTCTGCCGCGGGCATTTATCACGCTGGTGTTTTTCGGACTGGGCGTTTACCTTGGGTTCCCGGTTCAGAATACCGCGGGGTGGGTTAAGAATTCCTGGTTCACTTCGGCTTCTGGCGGAAAATTTGCGGGCGGAGTCTTCCTTCCGGATCTGTTTTCATGGGACGGTCTCAACGGGTACCTGGGAGCTCTGGTTCTGACGGCTCTGCTCTGCGGAATCGTCGTTTATCTTTCCTACCGGTACGAGAAGAGTCGCAAGGAAAAAAATACATACGTGGGCAATGAGACGGAGATCATGCAGGAGCAGCCGGATCCTTTTGACAGCAAGAGCTATCAGCTGTTCAGCGGGGTGACTTTCGACCGGGTCTTCGCCAAACCGTGGACTCTGGCACAGGGGGCGGCCGTCCTCAGCGTGCTGTTCGCGGTGCTGATGGGCACGACGAAAGCGGGGTGGGGGGCCTCCACTCCCTACGGCGTCTGGTTCGGCAAGCTGCTGCTTGTCTTCGGAGTTTCTCCGGATGCCGTGGCGGGATTCGCGAGAATGAAGCCGGATTCCTTCGTGCAGCCCTTTTTCCAAAATGCAGTATCCGTACAGAATTTCGGTATCATTCTGGGAACGATCCTCTATCTTCTGGTTGCCGGTGTGCTTGTCAGGACGTTCCGCGAGGGTCTGCACATCACGTTCCGCGAAGGGCTCATCTTTGCGCTCGGCGGCCTTTCCATGGGGTTTGGAACAAGACTTTCAAACGGGTGCAATGTGGGCGCGCTCTACACCCCGATCGCGAATTTTTCCCTTTCCGGCTGGATCTTTCTGATCTTTCTGGTCGCGGGCGGCGTTCTGGGCAACCTGTTCGGCAAGGCGGCGTTTGCAAAGAAAAAAAGCGGCGGCCTGTTGGGCTAAAGGGAGGGCGGGTCCGAGGCGGAATCCTGATTCCGCCCCGGAAGCCGATTCCCGGGTTCGCCGGCTTGAAAATATGATGGAGGAAGGAAGGAGTCGAAGTCATGAGCAAAAGGATTTTGATCGTCGGAGGAGTGGCCGGAGGGGCTTCCGTTGCCGCGAGGGCGCGCAGGCTCGATGAGAAGGCGGAAATTATGATGTTTGAGAAGGGACCCCACGTCTCTTTTTCCAACTGTTCGCTGCCGTTTTACCTGAGCAGGGTCGTAAACGACAGCAATGCTTTAGTCCTGATGAGTCCGGAGCAGTTCCAGAAACAGTACCGGATTGAGGCCAGAGTCAACAGCGAAGTCACAAAAATCAATCGTAAAGAAAAGAAGATCACCGTTCGGACCCTGAACACGGGGGAAGAATATGAGGAAACTTACGACACGCTGATCTTATCCCCCGGGGCGGTTCCGGTTCTTCCCAAAAGCATTGAAGGGATTGACCGTCCGAATGTTTTCACGGTCCGGAATGTTGTCGATATCCGGAAGCTCGACGAATATCTGTCGGAGCGCGGAATTCAGGATGTCGCGGTCGTCGGCGGCGGATTTATCGGCGTGGAGGTGACGGAAAACCTGCGCGTGGCCGGCAGGAACGTCAGCCTGATCGAGGCGCTCGACCAGATTATGGCGCCCTTTGACTATGACATGGCGCAGATTCTGCACAAGGAGATGCTGGACCATGGAGTCAACCTGATTTTAAGCGACGGGGTAAAGAAAATCGGCGAAGATTCCATCGAACTGCAATCCGGCAGAAAAGTTGCGGCAGAGGCGGTTGTTATGGCAATCGGCGTTCGGCCCGAAACCGGCCTCGCAAAAGACGCGGGGCTTGAAATCGGGGAGACCGGCGGCATTCGGGTGAATCACGATTATCTGACCAGCGACCCGGATATCTATGCCGTCGGAGATGCGATCGAGGTCTATAACCGGCTGACCCGCAAACCGTCCCGGCTGGCCCTTGCGGGTCCGGCTCAGAGGCAGGCCCGGGCCGCGGCCGACCATATGTACCGGATTCCTCACAACAATAAAGGGGTCATCGGCTCCTCCGTCGTCAGGATTTTCGACCTGAACGCAGCCTCCACGGGGCTGAATGAGAAGTCCGCGAAAGCGGCGGGAATTCCATGCGACTTTGCTTATATCATCCCGGCGGACAAGGTCGGCCTGATGCCCGGAAGCCACCCGCTGCACTTTAAACTCCTGTACGAATATCCGACCGGCAGAATTCTGGGCGCGCAGGCCGTCGGAAAGGGAGAGGCTGACAAGAGGATCGACGTAATAGCGGCCATGATTACCATGGGCGCAACACTGGAGGATTTAAAGGAACTGGAGCTGTGCTATGCGCCTCTGTTCGGCACCGCTAAGGACGCCGTCAATCACGCGGCGCTGGTCGGGCTGAATCTTCTGTACGGACGGTTCCGGCAGGTTCCGGTCACCAAAGTCCGGGAACTGGTTGAAAAGAACGAGTTCATCGTCGATGTCCGGGAAAAGAACGAATTTGACCGGGGCCACCTGATCAACGCCGTCAATATTCCTCTCAGCGGGCTCAGAGACCGTCTAAATGAGATTCCGAAAGACAGGCCGGTCTATCTGCACTGCCGCAGCAGCCAGAGAAGCTACAACGCCGTGATGGCGCTGCAGAATCTGGGATATGACAATGTCGTCAATATCTCCGGCTCCTACCTTGGAATCTGCTGCTACGAATATTATCAGGACCGGGTGACCGGGAGAAAGAAGATTGTCACGGAATACAACTTTACCTGAAAAACAGCGGAATGAAAGATTAAAACCGGCCTGCCCGCGCTTTAGAAAGCGCGGGCAGGCCGGTTTTTCATGCGTCCGGGAGCTTGGCGTTATTTCAGCTTTTGCCTGATTTCAAAAAAATCCTTCCACGGATCGCTTTTCTCCATTCTTGCGAGCGCGTCCGTCATGCCGATTCCGTTGGGGGCGACCGTGTCGAGTTCTTCCCAGGCAATAGGCATGGAAACCCTGGCTCCCGCTCTCGCCCTCAGGGAATAGGGGGCGACGCTTGTGGCTCCCCTTCCGTTCCGGATCCAATCAATGAAAATCCTGTTTTTCCGTTTTTCTTTTCTGATGTTGCTCGTATAGCGGTCGGGCCACCGCTGCTCCATGACTTCGGCGACCCGTCTTGCAAAATCGTGAAACAGGTCCCAATCGGCGGACGGCTGGAAAGGCACGACCACATGATACCCTTTGCCTCCGCTGGTCTTGAGATACGAGGTCAAAGAGAGCTGTTCCAGGACGCTCTTGATCTCTTTGACACCCTGGCGTACCCGCTCCAGATCCATTCCCTCGTCCGGGTCCAGGTCAAAAACCATCAGATCCGGCTTTTCCAGCGTTTCGACCCGGCTTCCCCAGGCGTGAAATTCCAGAGTGCCCATCTGGACTTCGGAAATCAGCCCGGCAGCGTTCTCAATATAAAAGTAGTCCTCCTTTTGCCCGTCGTTGTTCACGACCGGAATCGTGACGACGCCCTTGTGATCCGGGCCGGGATGCTTTTGATAAAAGCAGGAGGAGGAGATTCCCTTGGGACAGCGTACGATGCTGAGAATCCGGTTTCCCGCGTAGGGCAGCATTCGCTCCGCCGCTTTAGCGTAGTATTGGACCACATCCGCTTTTTTCACTTCGGGATCCGCAAAAACCAATTTGTCGGGATGGGTTATTTTGATTCCCTCGACCGTCATGCCGCTGTTTGTTTCCATTTGCACCTCCGGCTCCTCGGCAGGCGGCAGATCCTGATCCGCCCGTTTCTCATTGGCCGCATCCTCTCTTTTTACTTCCCCGGGGTTCTTGTCCGTACGCAGCCCTTTATAACTTGCCTGCCGAAGCAGATTCTCATTGGTCCATTCGGCAAACTTGATTTCCGCGACCAGTACGGGTTCAAGCCATGTGATTTTCTCGTTCGATCTCGCTTCCGGCGCCTGTTTGAAAGGAGCGTCTTCTCTCCGGATGGTTTCAAATTTTTGCCCGAGTTCCTCCATGTCGTGAGCGGTCAGGCCCGTTCCGGCCCGCCCGGCATAAACGAGTTCGTTTTCTTCATAGACGCCGAGGAGAAGGGAACTGACCCCGCTCGCTTTTTTATCGGACAGCGTGTATCCCCCGATGACGAATTCCTGCCGCTTGCCGCATTTCAGCTTGATCCAGTCTCCGTTTCTTGTTCCGCTGTAAACGGAATCGGCCTTTTTGCCGACGATTCCTTCCAGGCTTGCCTGGCAGGCGGCGGAGAAGCTCTCTTCGCCCTTTCCCACGACGTGTTGGCTGTAGCAAAGATTTCCGGGCGCGCCTTTCATCAAGGATCCCAATGTCTCTTTCCGGTCGATCAGGGGGCGTCCTCTCAGATCCTCCCCATTCAGGGCAAGAAGATCGAAAACGATGTAAGTGAGGTTTTTCCCCACAGGATTTCTCATATAGTTTTGCAGAGCCTGAAAATCCGTCCTTCTCTGTGCATCGGTGACGACCATCTCGCCGTCCAGAACCATGGATCTTCCTGCGGCCCAGCCGGTCAGGGAGTCGGCGACGTCCTGAAACCGCTCGGCGTAATCGTTGCCGTTTCTGGTGATGAGGCGGGCGCCGCCCCCCTCCAGAAAGGCGAGGATCCGGTAACCGTCGTATTTCAGTTCATACAGCCAGCCGCTGCCGTCGGGGACCGCGGCGGCGAGCTTGGCGAGCTGTATGCCGGTTCTGTCGAAGGGATTTCGCGTGATTTTTTCATCCGCCCCCGCTTCAATTTCCTCCATGGTGCGTCCGGTGCGAACGCTGGTTGTGAATTCGGCGATACTGTCGCCGGCTTTGGCGTAATCGTCCCGCTCCTTCAGTAAAAGCCAGTTTTTCGCCTCTTCACCGGCTTTGGCCTTCATTCGGACCAGAGCCCAATTTCCTCTGAGCCGCCTTCCCTTCAGGACAAATTTTAACAAACCCTGACGAAGCCCCTGATCCACCTCGGTGAAAGGTTCCCAGAAGCCCTCGTCCCAGAGCATCACGACTCCGCCTCCATATTCCCCTTTGGGAATCGTTCCCTCGAAATTCCTGTAATCGAGCGGATGATCCTCCACCCGTACGGCGAGCCTTTTGTCACGGGTGTCAAGGGAGGGTCCCTTGGGTACCGCCCAGCTTAAAAGAGAACCGTTCCATTCGAGCCGGAAGTCAAAGTGATCCCTGCGGGCGATATGGTGCTGGACGACAAACCTCAGGCGGTTTTCAGACTTTTCCTCTCGGCCTTCCGGCTCTTCCGTGTTTTCAAAATTTCTTTTTCGGTTGTATTCATTCAGACCGGGCGACATTTTCATACCATATCCTTCGTATTTTAATCGTTTTTATTATCCGCCGATTCAACGGGGGTTATCCATGTTTGGCCGGGTGAGCTTTGCGTTCCAGTCTTACTTATATTTGCCGGCGCTCTGGCAAAGCTAGTCCGGGAGGTGCATGACTATGCCGGCAGCAGCTCATCGGTCCGTTATTTCGTTTGGACTCGTCGCGATTCCCGTGTCCATGTACACGTCAACCCAGGACAATGATATTCATTTTAATCAACTGCACAAAGAAGACCAAAGCCGGGTGCGGTACAGAAAGGTCTGCGCCCATTGCGGAAAAGAGCTGAAAAGCGAGGACATTATCAAGGGCTACGAGTATGATAAGGACCGTTATGTCGTCGTGACGGATGATGAAATTGAAAAAATTAAAACTGAAAAGGAAAAATCAATCCAGATCCTGCATTTCGCACAGCTGAATCAGATTTCACCGGTCTACTATGACAAGACCTATCAGGCCGTTCCAGAAGCGGGAGGGGAAAAAGCGTTTGAACTTCTCCGATCCGCACTGATGAAAGAGCAGAAAATCGCGATCGGCAAGACCGTCATGGGGACGAAGGACACATTGATGGCGATTATTCCGCGTGAGAACGGAATGCTGATCTCGACCATGTATTATCAGGATGACGTCAGGGATCTCCAGAAATCCTATCAAATCCCTCAACTGTCGGAACAGGAACTGATAATGGCGCAGGTTTTGATTAACTCCATGGATACACCCTTTGACCCGGCTCTATATAAAGACGAATATCAGGGCAAACTCAGGGAGCTTATCGAAGCTAAAATAGCCGGAAAGGATGTCGCCGCGGCCGTGCCGGAGCAGGCCGGAAATGTCATCAATCTGATGGATGCCCTGAAAGCGAGCATTGAAAGGCAGAGTGAAGGGAAAGCAAAAGATGAGAATAAACCTGCTTCCCCTAAAACAAAAAAAGAGAAGGGTGCGTGAACGCACCCTTCTCTTTGCGGCAAACCGAATAAGCACAAGAGAATGCCGCCGTACGGAAACAGTTATTTTTGACTGAAAACCATATTTCCCTCTGAGGAAAGCCGTTTTAGATGTTTCCACAGCGTTGTGCGGCTGACGCCCAGCTTTTCCGCCATGAGTGTCCGGTTTCCGCCACAGTGTCGTTCCAGGTCGCACAATTCCGAGCAGCTGATCCACCGTCCTGCTACCGAGATACCGGTATCCTGAACAGTAGGCAAAATGGCGGGAGAGGTTTCCGGGTCCTTCTGAAGACAGGAGAAAGGATTGCCGCCATATTGAATTCTAACAAAATTTGCGTTAATCCTGGAACTGCGTGTCAGAACGGTCAATCGTTGGCAAAAGCTGAACAACTGGTCGAGATTGCCTTCCCAAGAAAGATTTTGTAGCACTTCAAGTGCTTCCGGAGAAAAGGAGATCTCTTTTCCGTGAAGCGAAGACGCCCGGTTTGCAGCGTACTGTGCAAAAGCGGGAATGTCGGCACGGCGCTGCCTGAGGGAAGAAAGCGGCAGAGGCAGGGTATTCAGCGTATGGTACAGGCTCTGATTGAAACGGCCGCTGCCCGCGAATTCCGACAGGTCCCTGCTGGAAGATGCGATGATGCGCACGTCTGCTGAAACGGTCTCGCCCGCGTCTGGGAGAACCATCCTCTTTTCCTCAAGAAAATCGGCCATCAGCGCTTGCTCTTCAGGCGGCAGCCGCCATATCTCGGCAAAGTATGCGGTTCCGCCGTCAGCGCTTTGCAGCAGACGGGACAGCGTCCTGCCGGACGGCTGATTATGACGTGAAAGCATGGAACAGTCAATGGAAACAAAGGGAGAGGAAGACCGCCGGCTTGCGCTGTGAATACATTCCGCCCAGAACCTTTTTCCGGTCCCCGTCTCACCGATCAGCAAAACAGGCAGATCCCATTCCGAATATTCCCGGGCGGTATCCAGAATCTGACGGGCCTGTTCCGACTGCCCGATTGCATCTCCGAAAGATGCCGCCGGGCGATCGCTGCCTTTGGAGGAGGACTGTTTCTGAATTGATACGACAATGCCCCGCGCCTTTTGATTTACCAGGATCGGGTTGACCGAAAGCAAAAAGAGGTCCCCGTTCCGCTTTATAAGGAAATCCGGAGTCTTTTCCCCGGTGGAAAGAGCGGAGGAAATCGGCTGGGAGTCTTCCTGTCCCAGAAGTTCCGTGAAATGCTTTCCCGCGACTTTGAACGGAACCGTGTGGAGGTAGTCTGCGGCAACCTGGTTGATGGAGGTGACAATCCCTGATTCGTTTATACTGACGACACCGTTTACGGCGGTGTTCAATATCGTGTTTTTTTCCTGCAGCCTTTTTCTTTGCAGATTGATGTTTCGCTGTACTTCCCGTGCGCGGTGATACGCTTCTCGCACGGAGGAAAGGGAAGATTCCAGAAGAACGTGCTTGACGTGGATGCTTTCAAGAATCTGACAGGTGTAAACGCCGCCGATCAATACGTCGACCTGTTCTCTTTGGGCCCGGATGATGCTCTTTTCGATTTCGGCGGAGCTGTTGGCCTGGTACAGCCGGGCCTTGATTTTCAATGTCTCCAGAAAATGGCGGACGCTGCTGACTACGTCCTGAAGCCCGATATATCCCACGATGGGGTCCTCTTTTGCGGCACTTTCCCGCGCCTGCCGGACGGCGGCCAGTATTTCGGAGTCGGAGATCGGAATCGTTACGACGGGGGCTGAAATTTTTGCATCCCGCAGCAGCTTGGCGGTGTTTCCCCGGGCAATCACGACATCGATATCCCCGTCTTCTTTTTTTAACAGGCTTCTTACGTAATAAAGGGCCTGTTCCATATGAAGATTGATAATTTCAAAATCCGGCGGAAAATTCAGCTCACTTTGCAGCTGATAGGCGTATTTGGCAATGTTGTCTCCGGATGCGACCAGAAGAATTTTTCCCATTTTTACTCTCCGTACTGTTGCAAATTTGTTCATAAATCAAAACAAGAATAACATAAATCTAACAAATATTTAACACAAAAAAGATTAATCAATAAAAATGAATTTTGATGATTTACAAATTTAGACCATATAGGGTATCATTCCAGACGAAAGAAATCGAAGGAGGCCAAAAATGTTCGACTATCAGGACAAGCTTACATTTTCAAAAGCGATCTACTACAATTTTAATCCGATCCCGCTTCCCAGAACATTTAAGGATGCGACCGGAGGCTTCGGCAATTTTGCGCCTTTGCAGGGGTGGATCCGGATCTATGATTCGGAAGGGTGCTGCGGGGAAACGTTCTGTTCCAAGGGAATGGTGGAAAACGTTCTTCCGCTGATCCTGACGGGAGAGACCCGCACTTACACGGAATGGTACCGCTATCTGTACTGGTGTTTCCGCAATTTCGGGTTCCAGAGCGGGCAGATCTGCGACCTGGGACAATTTGACCTGATCATGCTGGATATTCTGGCGCGCCGGAAAAAGCAGCCGCTCCACCGGTTCCTCGGTGCGAAAAAAGACTGGGCGGCCGTATACAAGGGCGGCGGAGCCATCATTCTTGAGGACCAGGCCCTTGTGGACGATATGCTTCGCTATGTGGAGGAAGGCTACAAGACCGTCAAGTTCAAGGTCGGCAGCGACTGGGGCAAAAACATGGAGCGGGACGCGCACCGCATGGAACTTGTCCGCAAGGCGGTGGGAGATGACATCGCGGTCGCCGTGGACGGAAACCAGGTCTGGGACGTGGATGGCGCGCTGAAATTCGCCGACATGATCCGGCCGTACCGCCCGGCGTGGTTCGAAGAACCTGTGTTTTCTCAGGATATGAACGCGATCAAAGAGCTGAAAGAACGCGGCATCAACATGAAAATCGCATTTGGGGAATCCATGCGGAACTATTATGCGTTTGAAACCTATGTGGAAAAGGGCGTCGATCACCTGATGCCTCTTGTGGGACGCATGGGCAGCGTGAGAGAACTTGTCGCGATCCGCGACCTCGCCAAACGGAACGGCCTGGATTTTTCCTCGGGCGGAACCACTTTTGTCAACGCGGCGCTGGGCGCCCTGTATGAAGAGAACGAGATGCTGGAGTATCATGAGCCGATTACCTACACGCTTGGCGAATGCCTGGAGGTAAAGAGCGAGGAGAGGGACGGGCGTTTTTACCTGCCCGACATAGAAGGGGCCCCGTACCGGATCAACCTGAAAAAACTGGAAGCCGACGGAGCTCTGGAAAGCAAAAAATATTTTTACAGCGAAAACGCAAAGCTGAAATTTGCCGTCCGGGGCGCGTACTGAACCGGATAGAAAAAAACTCACATCTCGAAAGGAGGGTCGGAAATGTCCGCATTGACTGGAATGCTGGAAGATTATCAGATCCCGAAAGTCGCGCGCATCAGGCAGCACTTTGACAGAACGGTTTTGGAAAACCCGAGGGAACATCTGCTGCGTCAGCTGTCCGGCGCCCATATCCCCGTCAAACGGGGGGACCGGATCGCGATCACCGGCGGCAGCCGGGGAATTGCGGAATATCGGACGGTGATGAAAGCCGTCGTGGATTATCTCAAGTCCGCCGGGGCCGTGCCGTTTATCGTCCCGGCGATGGGCAGCCACGGCGGCGCCACGGCCGAAGGTCAGAAAAAAATGCTGTGCAATCTGGGGATTTCAGAAGAAACCGTCGGCGCGCCGGTTCTGTCTTCCATGGAGACGGTCGAGGTCTCGCGCACGGATCTCGGGCTGCCGGTCTACATTGATAAAAACGCTTTTGAGGCGGACGGCATCGTTCTTTTGAACCGCGTTAAGACCCATACTTCGATTCGAGAGGAATACCAGAGCGGCCTTTTGAAGATGATGGCGATCGGCCTGGCCAAACACAAGGGCGCGGCAATGACGCACAGCCTGGGACCGGTCAACCTTGGCCCCAATATGGTCCGGGTGGGAAAGGAGGCGCTAAAGCATCTCAAAGTGGTCTGCGGTGTCGCGCTGATTGAAAACGGCTACGAGCAGCTGGCGGACACCTACGTCCTGCGCAAGGATCAGATTCTGGAGGAAGAGCCGAAGATTCTCAAACGTGCGATTTCCATGATTCCGCAGCTTCCTCTGCGCAGCCTGGACTGCCTGATCGTTTACGAGCTCGGGAAGGACGTGAGCGGAACGGGCATGGACCCCGCGATTATCGGCAGGCCGATCAACAGAAGGCCGAACGAGGGCCCCGAAATTGAAAAAATCGGCGTTCTCCGCATTACGCCGAAATCAAATGGGAATGCCAGCGGATGCGGTCTGGCCGACTTTATCAGCGAGCGCATGCGAAGACAGATCAATGAAGAAGCAACCATGATCAACTGTTTGACGGGAATGCACCCTTCCATTGCGAGAATTCCCGCGACCATGCCTACGGACAAACTCGTATTCCAGGGCTGCCTGAAAACCTGCGGAAAGCTTTCCACCGACGAGGTCAGACTTGCCATTGTCCAAAGTACGAAAGCCCTGGAAACGATTTATCTGTCGAAGGCGGCTGTCGAAGCGGTCGAAGACCGGTCAAAAATCGAACTTTGTTCCGATTTTACCGATGTCCCGTTTGATGATGCCGGAACTTTGCAGCTGTACGGTTTCTGAGGCCACCCAGTAATCGGCTGCAAGCCGGATGAATTCCTTCGCCGCTTTGCCAAGGTAGCTTTGGCTGCCGTAGCTTGCGCATATTTTCCAGGTCGGGCGGCCGGGAAGATAGCAGTACCGGATCTTTTTTTCTTTGCCTTTTAAATAAAGATAGGGGATGATGCCGCAGCAGATGCCCGATTCGATGATCGTCACAATGGCGGGAATCTGGGAGGTTTCAAACAGCACCTTCGGAGAAAAGCCGGCCCCTTGGAAAATGCCGTCGATCAGCGGACGAAACGAGGATTCCTTGTACATTAAAACGAACGGCCTGTCCCGGAAAGGCGTAATGTTGCTGATTTCCTCCGGAAAGTTCACAAGATCCGCGAGCGGGTCGTTTTCCGGGACAGCCAGGCAGATGTCTTCCTCGCAGATGTCGATGTATCGGTTGGTGCTCTTTTTCTGATTGTCGCTCAGCGTTAAAAAGCCGAGATCCAGATCGCCGTTTTCAATCATGATCTGCTGCTTTTTCACGCTGGCTTCGACCGGGGTCACTACGATGTCGGGATATAATCCGTGAAATTTCGGATACACCCTCGTAAACATGGGAATGCCCCGCCCGGGAGTAAAGCCGACGGATAGATTTCCTTTTTTCGTTTCCGCGATATCGCTGATGATCCGATAGGTCTCCCTTTTGATCCGCAGCAGTTCCTTGGCGTTTTTTATATAGACTTCCCCCGCGGGGGTGAGGCGCCAGTTTGTTCTGGACCGGTAAAAAAGGGGAGTCTGCAATTCCCGCTCCAGCTTTAAAAGCTGCTGGTTCAGCGCCGACTGCGTGAGGAACAGCTTTTCCGCCGCTTTGGTGATATTGCACTCGTTGGCTATTTGTACAATATACTCTACCTGTTTTAAGTCCATTTGACCACAGATCCTTTCCACTGTTGGGAAAATTGTCTTAAATACACTTCTGAAAATGCATATCTCATAGCGCTATTATACAATGGCGTAATGAAAAAACGATGAACTATTAGAAATAATAAGAGTTTTCATAAATTTATTAATTTCAAAAAGATTTTAAATTATTGTATACTGTAAACAAATCTTAAATTTTGTTGAGGGAGGAAATAAAAATTGTTTAAGAAACTTTTGTCCGTACTTTTGTCCGCGATGCTGTTCGCTTCGGCGGTGGGCTGCTCTTCCGGCGGGGGAGCATCAAGTTCCGGGGCGGCGTCCGCCGGCGGCAACGCCTCGGGTTCCGCTTCTGAGGTGAAATGGCCCAAAAATGTTCAGATCATCGTTCCTGCGAGCGCGGGCGGAGACAGCGACTACAACGCAAGATTGTTTGCAAACAAACTGTCCAAGAAGTTCGGCTGCAACTTCGTCGTGTCGAATGTCAACGGCAACGGCGGCGCGACCGGCACCCGTCAGGTAAAGGATGCCGCGGCAGACGGCAGTTCCATCCTGTTCTACCACTCGGCGTTTGTTGTCAACCAGCTCAGCGGCACGACCGATTACGGCTTTGATTCCTATGATTTTGCCTGCATTCCCGCCCAGAGCCCCGGGAATGTGGTTACGGTCAGCTCCAAACTTGGCGTTAAATCGCTCCCGGAGCTGTTCGACTACGCGAAAGCGCATCCTGGCAAGCTGAAAATGGCGGCTCAAACCGGCGCGACTTCTTACGCGGTTGCCGTTCTGCTGAAACAGGCCGGACTTGACATCAACATTGTGGACGCGGGCAGCGCTTCCGACCGCCTTGCCGCCCTGGTGGGCGGGCACGTCGACATCATCCTTGCCGGCTACGGTTCCATCAAGGACTATGTCACAAAAGGCGATCTTGTGCCGCTTGCGATGGACGGCGGCAATGACCTGACTGTGGATGGGACGACCATCAAGGCCATCACGAATCAGGGATACGATATCAAGCTTCCTTTCTACTACTTCTTTGCGTTCCCCAAGGGGACGGATCCGAATATGGTTCAGGCCTTTGACGATGCGGTAGAAGACATTGTGAAGAACGACAAGGATTATCAGAACTCCATTGCCACTACTTATTTCCAGGTTCCGACCTTCTACAATTCGAAAGACGGGCTTGCAAAGTTTGACGAAGTGAACAGTATTCTGAAAAATGTTGATTTCAAGGGCTGACGGTTCGTATTGAAATGAGCCCGGCAGACGGCGTTCAGCACCATCCGCCGGGCTTATAGATTGGGGTACATACAATGGATATAAGAAAAAATTTGGGCAGCAATCTGTTTAACATCGTTCTGCTTCTTGTGGGGATCGCGCTGTTCTGTTCGGCTCAGACGATTCAGGCCGGAGCCGTTCTGGGGCAGGGTGCGGACTTCATGCCGAAGCTGATGTCCATCGCGTGGATCGTGCTGAGCGTGATGAATCTGCTCAACGGCTTGAGAGAACCGGAGGGCAAAAAAGAAAACGGCAGCATCAGACGATTCCTGCTGACCCTCGCCCTGCTGTTCGTTTACATTTATCTTCTGGATCCGATCGGATTCACGCTGGCATCCATTCTCTACGTTTTTGCTCAGACGCTTCTGTTCGTGCCGAAGGAGAAAAGGAGCGTTAAAAATTACGTTCTGTTCGCAGTTGTTTCCGTGGTGCTTCCGATTGCGATCAATCTTCTGTTCCAGAATGTGTTTTCTCTGATTCTGCCTGAGGGCATGCTTTTTAAGTAAGGGAGTGTTTGTGTGGTACAGGAAGGATTACTGTCCGTTCTGAATGTCAACTGTCTTGTCATCATTCTTCTCGGCGTCGTGGTTGGCATTATATTTGGTTCGATCCCGGGCCTGACTTCGACCATGGGCGTCGCGCTCTGCCTGCCCATCACGTTTTCCATGTCGGCTCTCAATGCGATCGCGCTGCTGGTCGCCGTCGACGTCGGAGGGACGTCCGGCGGACTGATTTCGGCCATTCTGCTGAAAATTCCGGGTACGCCGTCCTCGGTGGCGACCACGTTCGACGGTGCGCCGATGGCGGAGAAGGGTGAGGCCGGTAAAGCGCTGGGAATCGGGATCCTGTATTCGTTCATCGGCACGGTGCTTTCCATCATCGCGCTGATTTTCATCGCCCCGTCGCTGGCGAACGTCGCGCTGAAATTCGGACCGTACGAGCTCTTCGCCATCTGCCTGTTCGCATTGACTCTGATCAGCAGCATGGTCGGCGACAACGTCGTCAAGGGCCTGATCAGCGCCGTAATGGGCATCACGTTTTCCCTGGTCGGCTATGCGTCCATCGGCGGGGCGAACCGCTTTACGTTCGGCAGCAAGAACCTCGCGAACGGCTTTGACATGCTCTCCGTCATGATCGGCCTGTTTGCCGTCGCGGAGATTCTCAAGGTCGGCTTTGAAGGGCTGGACGGCAAAAAAGCGACCCTGATGAAATATAAAATGAAGGGCTTCGGCGTTTCGATGCGGGAATTCAAGGAACAGTTCTGGAACATGCTCCGTTCCGCCCTGATCGGCATCGGCATCGGCATTCTGCCGGGTATCGGCGGCGCGACCTCCAACATTGTCGCCTACACGGCCGCAAAATCGCAGAGCAAGTATCCCGAAAAGTTCGGGACTGGCATTATCGACGGCCTTGTCGCGAGCGAAACCTCGAACAATGCCTCGATCGGTGGCTCTCTGATCCCGCTGCTGACGCTCGGAATTCCGGGTGATACGGTCACGGCCATGATGCTGGGCGGGCTGATGCTGCATGGCATCACTCCGGGTCCACTGCTGTTCCAGAACAGCGGTGTGCTGGTGTATGGTGTGTTTTCGGCGTTCATCCTCGCGACGATTATAATGCTTGTGGTCGAATCCAGCGGCATCCGCCTGTTCGTCAAGGTCCTTTCCGTTCCCAAATACATTCTGCTGCCGGCCATTCTGACCCTGTGCGTCGTTGGGACCTACGGAACAAACCATCGGCTGTTTGATGTCTGGACCGCGCTGCTGTTCGGCGTGCTTGGCTATTTTATGTCCAAATACAAATTCCCCCAGGCCCCTCTGATTCTCGGTTTTGTTCTCGGCTCGATCGTGGAGGAAAATCTCATCCGCGGCATGATGTACGCAAACAACAATTTCTGGGCGTTTTTCCAGTCGCCGATCGCCGCAGTTTTCATGGTCCTCTCCGTTGCGGCAGTTATCTATACGGTTATTAAAGGAGTCCGTTCGAACAGCGTAAAAAAGGCGGCGGCCTCCAACGGTTAAGGAGTTCGTGTTAGGCTATGAAAGTAACAAAAGGTGGAAAGGTTTCGGAATTGCTCCGGGACGTCCCGATCCCCAGGATGTTTCATGCTTCGCAGAAGTTTCCCCGCCCTGCGATTGAGCCGGAAGAAATTCCGAACGTTATTGCAAAAGAGCTGGGTCAGGAACAGTTTTCGTCCCTGATCCGTCCGAAAATGAGAATCGCAATCACCGCTGGCAGCCGGGGAATCCGAAATGTTGATATCATCACGAAGGCCATCGTCGATTTTGTAAAGGCGCGGGGAGCTTTTCCCTTCGTCGTTCCCGCCATGGGAAGCCACGGCGGGGCGACCGCGGAGGGACAACTGGAGATTCTGGCGAGTTACGGAATTACGGAGCGGACAATGGGCTGCCCGATCAAATCCTCTATGGAGGTCGTTCAGCTTGGGGTTTCCGGACTGGGCCGGCCGGTTATGATCGACAGGAACGCCTACGAGTCGGACGGGATCATCCTGTCCTGCCGGATCAAGCCGCACAATGCATTCCGGGGGCCTTATGAAAGCGGTCCGTGCAAAATGATGGTGGTCGGGCTTGGCAAACAGGCCGGCGCGGAGCAGGTCCATGGAGATGGGATGAACGTTATTTCAAAAAACATCCCCACAATGGCGAAGGTCGTGCTTGAAAAGGCTCCGATTTTATTCGCGGTTCCCTGTGTCGAAAATGCATATGATGAGACATGCCGGATCGAGGCGATTCCGGCAAAGGACATCCTGGCCCGGGAGCCGGAACTTCTGAAATTTGCTTTTGAAAATATGCCGAAGCTGATCGTCGGCGAGTGCGACGTGCTCGCCGTCGACGAAATCGGCAAGAATTACAGCGGGACGGGCGTGGACCCGAACATTACGGGCACATTTTCCACGCCGTTCGCAACAGGCGGCATCAGGGTCCAGCGGACGTGCTTTTTAAACCTCAGCAAAGCGTCGCACGGCAACGCGCTGGGCACCGGCCTTGCCAATGCCATTACAAGAAAGATTTTCGACGAAATGGATGTCGAAAAAATGTATCCCAACTGCATTACCAGCACCGTTCTGGCTTCCGCGCGGATTCCCTGCGTCGTCGCGGACGACAGGGAAGCGTTTCAAATCTGCATTCGAACCTGTACCGGCGTGGATCGCGGCAAAATGCGCATCGTTTATATTGCCAACAGCCTGCATATCGACAGAATCATGCTCTCCGAGGCTTATTATCATGATGTTGTGGCAGGAAAATACCCCGGCTTGGCCGCGCTGGATGAACCTCAGGACCTGCTTTTTGACGAAAGCGGCAATGTCCTGACTAAAATATAAGCTAACTGAGGAGGCATGGAGCCTTGATAGGTCCCTTGTGCATCAAGATCAAAGATGTTGATAATGTCGCCATAGCAGTCAAAAACATAGTGGCCGGCACCACCGTAATGGACGGTGTGGCCGCCAATCAGGATATTCCGCAGGCCCACAAAATCGCTTTGTGCGACATTCCAAAGGGCGGAGAGATCATCCGATACGGCGTTGTGCTTGGGTACGCAGTCGATCCGATCCGCAAAGGGGACTGGGTCAATGAAAAAATGCTGGTACTCCCGACGCCCCCCGATGTGGACAATATGCAGTTTGGAACCAACCTTGTTACAAATCTCCCGGAGCCGCCGGTGCGAACCTGGATGGGGTACTGCAATCCAGACGGGGGATATGCCGGAACGCGGAATATCCTGGGCATCAATACGACGGTGCAGTGCGTCACGGGCGTGCTGAATGTCGCCGTTGAAAGAATGAGAGCAGAACTTCTGCCCAAATATCCGAGTGTGGACGGCATCGTGCCGGTCAACCACTCCTATGGCTGCGGCGTGGCGATCAACGCGCCGGAAGCGAAAATTCCGATCCGGATCCTGCGCAATCTTTCCAAACACCCGAATTTCGGTGGTCAGCTGATGGTTGTGGGATTGGGCTGCGAAAAGTTTACGCCGGCGATGCTGATGGATGAAAAAGATCTCTCACCGGAGAATCTGATTGTCCTTCAGGATTACAACGGCTTTGACGCGATGGTCGCAGCTTTGATGAGAATGGCAGACAAAAAACTGAAAATTTTAAATGAACGAAAGCGGGAAGAGCTTCCTTTGTCCAAGCTTGTCATCGGCATGCAGTGCGGAGGCAGCGACGCGTTTTCGGGCGTAACCGCGAATCCCACCGCCGGCTACGCCGCGGATATGCTGGTAAAAGGGGGAGCCACCGTACTGTTTTCCGAGGTGACGGAGGTCCGGGATGGCGTGTATCTTCTCGCGCAGCGGTGCGTCAATGAGGAAGTCGGCAAAAAACTGGCGGCCGAAATGAAGTGGTACGACAATTACCTGATCGAGGGAGATGTGGACCGCAGTGCGAATCCGACTCCGGGCAATAAAAAGGGAGGACTCTCCAATATTGTGGAGAAGTCGATGGGGTCCATTGCCAAATCCGGCACATCCCCAATTGTCGAAGTTCTGTCGCCGGGTGAGCGCCCGACGAAAAGCGGGTTAGTTTACGCAGCCACTCCCGCGAGCGACCTTGTATGCGGTTCCTGCCAGCTTGCGTCCGGAATCGGAGCGCAGGTATTTATGACAGGGCGCGGTACGCCATACGGCCTTGCCGCAATTCCTGTGATTAAAGTGTGTTCCAGAAATGAGTTGAAGGAACAATGGCCGGATCTGATCGATTTTAATGCCGGTCCAATCGCAACTGGGGCCGCGACGATTCCGGAGATGGGCGAACTGCTGTTCCGGCAGATCCTCGATATTGCGGGCGGGAAAGAGAAGAGCTGCGCGGAAAAATATAAAATACATAACGACTTTTGCATTTTCAATCCGGCGCCGATTACCTGAGCCGGGTCCATCGAAAACTGTACCGATTCAAAAGGCCGCTGCAAAGCGGCCTTTTGTGCGTTATTTCGTCCTCTGAGCGGCAGCATCTTCCCCAAAAGGCGGCATTTCGCCGGAGGTTCTGCTTGAAACCTCCCGAATCCCCGGGTGAAGGACTATTTCAATCCAGCCCGATACAGCTCCCATGCAATGAGGGCGCTTTCCTCCAGTTCCTCTAAACAGTAAAAAGCGTCCATGATCGTCTTACCCGGAACAACCGGCCCATGATTTTTCAACAGGAACCCATCGCTTGCGTTGATTCGTGCGCGAAATGCTGAAAAAAGCGCTTCGGAGCCGGGTTTCTCATAAGGGACGATCCCCACCGTTCCAAGTTTCATCTGTAAATAGGGCGTGTGCCGGGGGATACAGTCTGTCTCGCAAAGAGAAGGGACAAAGCTCCACAGCACGCAGTGGGTGCTGTGGGTGTGAATGACTGCGCCTATTTCCGGGGATTTTTCGTAAAGCGTCAGGTGCAGCGGCCATTCCTTGCTGGGCTTTCGGGAAGAAAGAGGCGTTCCATCCAGAGAAAGCGCCACAAAATCATCTTCCCTTATCTTTCCAAAACACGAGCCGCTGGCGCTGATGTAGATCCGGTCATTATGCCGAAAACTCAGGTTGGCCGAAGACCCGCTGGTTTTTCCCCGCTCAAACAGGCTGTGCGCCGCCCAGACGGCAGTCTGTTGTTTTTCCTGTAATATGATATCCATCCTGTCCTCCTGTTTCAGACGGTTGTCTTCCGTCAGATTTTTCACTGTTTCGCTGTCATGGCCAGAGCACGCCCTAGGAAGTCCTCTTGACCGAAGTTTCCGCTTTTGAGAATCAGCCGTATGTCCGGCCGCTCAACAGGGACCATGATTGGAACTCCCGGCGCGACGCTTTGACCCATCCAGTAAGAAGAAAAGCCGAGCATCTTCGTAACCGCGCCCGAGGTTTCACCTCCTGCGGAGACGATCCTGGTATATCCCGCGGTCACCGCGCGGACCGCCAGTGCGGCGATGAGGTTTTCTATCGCTGCAGCCACCGCTTCCATGCCCAGTTCCTGAGATTTTTTCACCTTTTCGGGCGTGTCGGAGCTATACACCAGGACGGTATTTGTGTCGCTGGTGTGTGCCTGAATAAATGTCCAGACATTTTCTGCGGTTTGTCGACCCTCCAGCACTTTCCTGGGTTCGAGCTGATAACAGGGCTGTCCCTGCCGCCGATACCACGCGATCTGGCCAAGGGTAGCCTTTGAACAGCTTCCCGCCAACAGCAGTGCCTGGCCTGCTGTCGTGTTCTCAGGTATTTTCGCTGGCAAAGAGAGCTTTTTCGTCCAGATCTTCGCCAATGGCTCCAGCAATCCGCTGCCGCCGGACAAAAAGGGCAGATGGCTGAATGCGGCGGCGATCTTTTCGCCGTCTTCATCAACTTTATAATCGGGGACCAGGTAGAACGGCCCCTTTGAGGGAGCTTTTTGCGCGAAATCAGTCAGTTGGTCCACTCTCAAAGAGACACAGGGATATTGGCTTTGCGGTTCCATCAGCTTGTCGATTCTGCAGTCCCACATGGGAGTGAGAGGGTGGTCCTTCATGTGACTTTCATGCAGAGGCACCCCATTCACCATCAGCTTCCCATTTTCCACAGTTCTTCCGTTGACCGGAAGCGCGGGGCACAGAAGGGTATAGGGAGCATCCAGATACTGCATCAACGCATCGGCCACCGGTCCGATATTTCCCGCTGGTGTGGAGTCAAAGGTGGAACAATATTTGAAATAGATCTGATTCACGCCCTGCAAAAGTAAAAAATGTGCGGCCTCAAGGCTGTCGGCCACAGCATCCTGCGTTTTCTGTGTCCTGGATTTCAGCGCGATAACCAATGCTTGTGTTTGATCCGGCTGCCCTTGTCTGTCGCATGTCTCTGGGAGACTTCCTCGTGGGACTCCGTTATAAAGCCGGACACTCATGCCTCCCTTTACCAGAAAAGAAGCCGCATCACTGGCGCCGGTAAAGTCGTCGGCGATGCATCCCAACACTGCCATCGTATTCCTCCTTTTCAAACAGCGGCTTCACGCGGAAAGCGCAGGAAAAGCCGATGGAAGCGCATCGGCTTTTCTGATTTTCCATACACTTTCGTTTCTATTTTAATCCTATGGGCGGAAACAGATCTTGACCGCGGTG
Source organism: Caproicibacter sp. BJN0012 (assembly GCF_035986805.1). NCBI lineage: Bacteria > Bacillati > Bacillota > Clostridia > Eubacteriales > Acutalibacteraceae > Caproicibacter > Caproicibacter sp. BJN0012. Next base: position 678,730 of record NZ_CP142518.1, read on the forward strand.
TCATCCTTATCGGCCAGCTCGAATCCCTGACGAATCTCATCCAGTTTAAATTCGTTTGTAATCAGCGGCTTAATCTGTATCATCCCTTGGGCGACCGGCCGCAGGGCTTCCGGTGTCCACACATAGCGCTGTTGCCAAGTATGATGCACCAGACAGGTATTGATGAATTCCAGTCCGTCGTCATGCCAGCGGCTGATATTCAGCGTAATCGGCGTCGTAACCCAGCTGTAAAATACAAATTTCCCGTTGTGGCGAAGCATCTCGGTCGCCGCGTTAAAGGAATCCTCGCTTCCGGCAGCTTCTATCACAACGTCGGCACCTGTACCCTCCGTCATTTTTTTCACTCGGGCAACGGGGTCCTCATTGCCCAATTGAATTACTTCATCCGCCCCCAGTTTTTTTGCAAGGCGCAGTTTGCCCTCCAGAACATCGACAACGACCACGCAGGAGGCACCCTCTTTTTTTGCGCATTGGGCGATGATCTGGCCCGCGAAGCCGCCGCCCATGACCACGACAAAATCCCCCAGGTTTACGCCGCAGTGCAAACCGGAATACATGGCGCATGCAATGGGTTCCCCCAACGAGGCGATGTCCATATCCAGATTGTAGGGGACTGGCTGAAGCTGGAAGCTTTTTGCGCGGAAATATTCGGCAAAATTATTGCACCAACCGAAGGCCATTACCCTGTCGCCCACGGCGAAATCACTTACCCGGCTGCCTACGGCCATCACGGTACCCCCGCTTTCATGTCCCAGCAGGAACGGGAACTTTGGGTCCTGGCGGAATTCCGCCGTTTTGGGCGGCAGTTTTCCCCTGTAGAAGCTTTTGTCGGAGCCGCAGATTCCCATGCGGTGGTTCTTAACGATAATATCGTCTTCCCCGCATTCCAACTCGCGCTCGATCAGTTCGATATCATACGGTCCATTCAGACGGGCAGCTTTTGTAATAAATTTTTTCATAGATAGTTACTATATCCTTTCTTGTCTTAATTCATGAGAAAACAGAACGGTCCATTCCGTTTGTCCGGCCTAAATGACTTTTGCAAAACTTAGGATACAAGTGACAACGGCGCCGGTGAAACCTGCGACCGTAGAGGCCACCCCCACACCGCGAAGCCCCTGCTTCACGTCCATATTTGACATGGAGACCGTGACCCAGAATCCGGAGGAATTGGCGTGCTTGAACATCAGAGCGCCAGTCCCGCAGCCGAGGAAAGCTGCCAACGGCGAAATTCCGAACGCCCCCAACATCGGCTGCACCAGGGCCGCCGCCGTCATGACTCCAAGGGCGTTGGAACCGGTGATCACATGGATCAGCGCCGCGATCAGGATGGGAACCAGAATTGCCGGGAAAGAAGAGCCAGCGACCATTTTGGCGATCGAGTCCGCAACTTTGCTTTCTTTGACAAACCACGCGAGTGCTCCCCCCATGCCGGTCACGATAATCGGCATGGCCGCGCTTCTGCAGGCCGCCTCCACCCAGTCGTTCAATACTTCTTTCGTTTTCCATTTCTTTCCCGTCAGCACCAAAGAAAAAATGCAGCCGCTGAACAACGCGGCGAGCGGGCTTCCGATGAAGTCCATAACGTTTGTGAAGCGGGAGTCTTTCGCCACAATATTCGAGACGGTGTCGATTCCGATCAGAACCAGCGGGAGAAGGATCGGCAGAAGCGACATGCCGAGGCTGGGCAGGCTCTTTTCATCCGTCTCTTTTGCGGCGTTGACATATTCGGATTTCGGCAGAACCGGCGTTTTCAGGGTTCTGCAATAGAGAATGGCGGCGATCGTGCTGGGAATTGCGACGATAGTGCCCCAGAGGATCGCCTGGCCGAGTGGAACCTTCAGCAGGGCCGCCGCCGAAACGGGACCGGGCGTGGGCGGCACTAAGGAAGCCGTAATCAGTGCGCCCATATACAGGGCGGTCCCGTAGCTCATCATAGATTTTTTAGTTTGGACGGCGAGCAGGGAAACGATCGGGATCAACAGAATGACGACGTCGTCCGCAAAAATCGGAATCCCGAGGATGAACGAACTTAGTCCGATTGCCCAGATAATGTTCTTCTCCCCGACGAGGTTGACCGCCCACTTGGTGATGCGGACTGCCGCACCGGTCTTCTCGAGAATCGTGCCGAGAATGCAGCCGAGGAATATGACGATTGCAACGCTTTGAATGGTACCGGCAAAGCCGGTATTAATGTCATCTTCGATTTCAGACCAATTGTAACCCAGGCCGATCGCCAGAACGATGGCGGCGATCAGAATTCCGATTCCTGGATGGACGTGAAATCTTGAGATCAGGACAATCATCATGACAATGACAACTGCAAATACAATTAAGACATATGCGCTTGACATTTGCGATTCCTCCTCCAAAGTCTCCGGAAGACAAACGTCATTGGCCGAATTTCTGCGATTTCCTCTGAATGGAGGCGGGCCGGACATCCATAAAGGCGGAAAAGGTAGATTCAGCATTCTGCGCGATTGAATCCGGATGATTTCATAATGGGAGGAAAGCAAATTTCGTGCCATGTCATATCTAATTAGATGGAGAATTCGCCGCGGCGCCATTCAAAATTTCGTCTGCGGGGTTTTTCATATAATGTTTTAATAATAACAATAACAAAAAATAATAAAAATATAAAAAATTTTCCAACCCCAAGCCCTAATCTGCGAAAAGAGAACGAAGCGCCTCACCAATTTCATTTATTGGCCTGTGGACCGCCGGACGGTGTTGCAGAATCGACGATTTTCCATGTATGCAGCATACATGCAACAGCCTATTCCCCTGGATACAGGCCCGGGTACTTTTTCATTTTTCGCCAGAGAGTCGTGCGATCCCAGCCGAGCAGCTGGGCCGCCTGGGTTCGGTTTCCACCGCAATTTTGCAATGCCTTGCGAATCAAATCTTTCTCTTTCCCGGCAGACATCTTTATCCGGGGATTCCGATCTTGAGCGGTCCGTTCCGCTATCGCGGAGTCGACATCCGGCGGATACAATGCCTGTTCCAGATCATCACACGAGATGATTTCCTTCCCCAACGCCCCAACACGTTCCGCAATATTTGCAAGCTCGCGGACATTGCCCTGAAAGGGGTAATGATACAGGAGGCTGAACGCCTTTGGATTGACACAAGGTTCTTTTCCGCCCTGATATTTTTGCAGGAAATGCAAAAACAACAACTTTACGTCTTTTCCCCTGCTGCGGAGGGGCGGGACGAAAATGCGCAGGACATCCAGCCGATAAAGGAGATCCCGGCGAAAACGGCCCTTTTCCACTAAATCGTTCAAGTTCCTGTTGGTTGCGGATATAATGCGCACGTTGACGGAAATAACCTTGTCGTCTCCGATCCGCCGGACTTCCCGCTCTTGCAGGGCACGTAGTAATTTTGTTTGGACGGACAGGGAAATTTCCGAGATTTCATCCAGAAACAGGGTTCCATTATGGGCCTGCTCGAACAATCCCATTTTGCCACCCTTGTGCGTTCCCGTAAAAGCACCTTCCACATAGCCGAACAATTCGCTTTCCAGCAGATTTTCCGGGAGGGCGGCGCAGTTGACGGCTACGAATGGTCCGTTGCTGCGGGTGCTCGCATTATGGATGCTTTGGGCAAAAAGCTCTTTCCCTGTGCCAGTTTCCCCCACGAGAATAATATTAGATTCTGTCATGGCATAACGTTTCGCGGTCTGGATGGTCCTTTCGATGGAAAAGTCTTCATGAATAATATCCTGAAACGTGTACTTCGCACATAGCCCTTTGTCGCTCAGCTTCCTTCGGATCTGTCCCTCTAATCTCTGGATCCGGGTGATATCGGAAAGATTGATGACGACGCCCGTCACCTGCCCGTGGACTACAACAGGGATAAAACTGCACGCCACCGTGATTTCTTTTCCGGGAATCCGGTAGATCTCATCGATGGATTCCATGCCCGTTTTTAACACCTGTTGACAACTTTTGACCAGAAATGGGAAACTTTCCTGGAGCGGATGATTTAAAACCGGAATTTCATCTGCAAATTCACGCGCAACGTGGTTATACACATGGATAATCCCGTCCCGGCCGACATGAAGGATCCCTTCTTTGGAGGAATTAATGATGGTCCTGTAGGATTCTGCCCGCTGCCGCTCCGCCCGCATCAGATCCATTGTGTGAACGGCTTCATTGACCGCGCGGTTGATATTGTCCTCCCCCAAGCGGATAATGCTGGAAGGGATTTTCAAATCTTCCGCGGCCTGCTGGATAAAATAGCCGCCAATCACGGCCTGACAGCCAATCTCCTTCGCCTTGATGAGAATCTGGATCAGCTGCCTGTAATTTTGAGTCTGGTAGACTTCCGCTTCGCACCCGAACATCCGGGCGATTTCCTGTACCTCATACAGCTCCGTAAAAAAACCGCAGATCGCGACACGTTGCGGTTTGTATTTTTCCCGGCATTCCGCCAGTGCATGGACAATATCGTAGCCAGACATCGACAGTTCCACGATTGGAAGCTCGGGATACAGTTTTCTTACCCGGATCGCCGTATAACCGCGGGCGATGACGATGTCGTATTCCTTAGGGTCCACCATCGGAGTCTTATCCACTCGTGTCAGTTCCGTCGTAACGGACAGACGCGAGCTGTCCGGGTGCCGACTGATCACATTGACGACTTTTTCCTTGAGTTCCGGATAGGGAACAAAAAATAGAATGCGAATCAATCGATTGCCTCCTAAACGCAAAAGTTGTGATAACGTTGCAATGCTACACCCCTGCAACAGAAAAGTCAAGAAGGCTATTGTTTAAATTCATAAAATATGTTATTTGCAAAGCTGAAATTTGTAATTTATATGAATCCACACCTGGATGGTGATCCGATTTTGCTCTCGGAGCCCTTTGGCATAAATCTTGCTCAGAATAACTAATGCGGGCCAATTTAATTTTAAGATAAGGAGCGGGGACTCTGATGTGTCGACATCTTTTTTAAAAATTCCAGGGGCAAACCGTCTAGGCGGCCGCCATTGGAGCCGGCCATTTGGGGGCTGTGGCCGTAATCTGTCGGAGGGGTCCCCATTCTATTAGAAATCTCTTATCGCGGCCGACCGAAGTCCGGAAAATGCAAAAAGGCGTTTCAGCGTACCATCATCCGCTGAGGGCGGAGTTTCTACCGGCGCTCAGAGGCCGGGCAGATTTTGCTATATTAAATAACTACTAAATAGGAGATAAATCATTTATGGATTATACGAATCTGTTTCACCGCAAAGACGGCAAAAAATCAAAGGTGGGCATTATCGGGGCGACCCGCGGATACGGCTACACATTGCTTGCCCAGATCCCAAAGGTCAGACTGATGGAACTACGTGTCATCTGCTCCAGACATTCCGATGAATGTCTGAACGTACTCAGGGAAATCGGATACGACGAGGACAAGATCGTTGTCTGTGAAGATAAAGCGCAGGTCGAGAGTGCTCGCGAGGATGCGATTCTCATCGTAAGCGATTACCGCTTTGTTATGGAGAGCGGCATCACGGCGCTTGTGGAGTGCACCGGAAATACTGCGGTCAGTTCTGATGCCGCCCTTGCGGCCCTGAGGAAGGGGATTAATGTCTATATGGTTTCGAAAGAAACCGACAGTGTATGCGGGCCGCTACTGAATCAGGTGGCCGCGCAAAGCGGAGCCGTATATGCCCTTGTCAACGGCGATCAACCACGCAACCTTCTGGATCTTTACTCCTGGGCTAGGCTGCTGGGTTTGGATGTGGTAGCGGCGGGAAAGTCTAGCGAATATGACTTTGTTTGGGACAGGGAAACCGGAGAGTTTACCTGCACGGATGGCAGCGGAATCAGTGAAAACCTTCCCGAAATGCTGGAGCATTGGCGCTATCGCGGTCCGGAAACGCTGAAGGCGCGCCACAAGCTATTGGAAAAGTTCACCGGAGTGGTTTCTGCCGATTTGTGCGAGATGAATTTGGTCTCTAATATCACCGGCATGGTGCCCGCTTCGCCGTTTTTGAGCTATCCTGTCGCCAAAATCAGCGAGCTTGCCAACATTTTCGTTCCCGAAGAGGATGGCGGTATTCTCAAGCGTACCGGCGTTGTAGATGTGTTTTACAATTTGAGAGGTACCGACGAAGCCAGCTTTTGTGGCGGAGAGTTTATCGTCGTCAGATGCGAGAACGACAGGATGTGGGAGATCCTCAGGAGCAAGGGGCACGTCATGAGCAGCAACGGTAAGTACGCCTGCATCTATTCCCCCTATCACTACATGGGGATGGAGACGCCAACTTCCATTTTATTGGGAGATTTGATGGGCATTGGCACTCATCCGGAGTGCCGTCAGGTGTCGGTATTGGCGGGTGTGGCGCAGAGGGATTTCCCCAAAGGCACTGTGCTTAAGGTCGAAGGACATCATCATGCGATTAAAGGACTTATTCCGCAGCTTATCGAAAGAAAATTGAGTGGGAATCTGGCGCCTTTCTATCTTCTCAACAACGCTGTCTTGCTCAATGATGTGAAGAAGGGCGAGCCGATTACGATTCATGATGTCGATTTATCGCAACTGGAAACTTATAAGCTATATATGCAAGGCCTGGGTTTATAACTCCGCTTTGGAGCATGTCAGACCGCACGGTCCACCGGTCGGAATCGCTATTCCCCGATCTTCGGGCGGTTTTCCTGTTCAAAATATTCCTTTGCCAGCTCAGTGAAGCGCTTTGCCGGATTGCTCAGGTAACGGTTTGCCCGGTAGCAGGCGCACAGGGCCCAGGAAGGGCGGTCGAACAGCCGAAAACACGCGACATCCCGCCTGTTCCTGACATAATAGTACGGCAGGATGGAACAGCTGAGGCCGTTTTTCACCATGGAGATATTGGCCCGGTTGCTGGCCGTCGTGAGAAATACTTTCAAATCGATTCCGTGCTTGACAAAAAGGGAATCGATCACTTTTCTCTGCGTGGATTCCTTGTACATCAGGCTGAATGTCAAGTCTTTCAGCCGCTCCACTTCCAGTACGGTCAAAGGCTTTCCGGGCGGGGCGGCCAGCTCGGAAAGCGGATGTGACAGCGGCACGATGAAAACGAACTCCTCTTTTAAAAGTGGCTTCAGGACCAGTCCCGGAAGATTCTCCGCTGTCAGAGAGACAAAGCCCAGATCCAGCTCTTCGTTCTGCAGCATTTCCAGCTGCTTTTTTACCCCTATTTCCCTCGGGCGAACCACAACTTCCGGGTAAGCCTGATAGAACTCCGGATAAACGGACATAAACATCTCCATGCCGCGTTCGGGCGCGAAAGCCAGGGACAGCGTCCCTTTCTGGCGATCGGTCAGGTCCTGGATCTTGCTGTACGCTTCGTTCTTGAGGCTTAACATGCGTTTTGCGTATGCAACATAGACTTCCCCTGCTTTCGTGAGGAAAAAGTTATTGTGGGAGCGGACAAAAAGCTGAGTGCCAAGCTCGTTTTCCAGCTTCAGCAGCTGCTGATCCAGCGCGGACTGGCTGATAAAGAGCTTGTTGGCAGCCTTTGTAATCCCGCCTTCCTCCGCGATAGTGAGGATGAAGCTGATCTGTTTCGTATCCATGGCATCTCTCCGTTCCGTTTTGAGCTGTCGTATCCCGATTCTATTTTGCCCAATCGACGCAAAAAGCGCAATATAAAAATCAATCCCGGCCGGAGCGGTCCGAAAGTCCGCGGGTCGGGTGCAGTTCACAGAAAAAACGTCAGCACCGGAATCGTGAAAAGGCTGAGCAGGGTCGTGACAAAGATGCATTTGGAAGCAAAGCAGGAGTCCGCCCCGTACTTTTCGCCGAGGATCGCCGTCGTGGAACCGATGGGCATACCGGTCAGAACAACCGCCACGGCGGTCGCCAGCTGATCAAACCCGATTGCTTTCAAGGCGATCAGCGCGCACCCCGGCAGAAAAATCAGGCGGATGAAGGAAAGAAGCAGAGCGTCTTTGCTGAAAATGGTTTTCAGGTCGACTTCCGCCAGAATGGACCCCACGACGATGATGGAGATTGCCGTTGTGCAGTTGCCCATGCTGGAAATAGCGGTATCCACAAAGCCCGGCAGGGGAATTTTCAGCAGCATGCGGAGAAGGCCGAGCTCCACCGCGATGATTCCCGGATTCAGCCAGACGTCGCGGACCCAGTTGCAGCTCTTTCCCTTTTGGAACATGGAAACTCCCGCGCTCCACATAAAAATGCGGTTCGGAATAATAAAAATGGACGCGTAAAACAGCCCGGTCGCGCCGTAGGCGCTCTGAATCACGGGCAGGCCGGCAAAGCCGGAATTTGCGATCAGAGTTCCGTAGCGCAGAATGCTCGCCTTTTCCTGCGGGTAGCGGCGATAGACCAGCCAGCCTGTAAACCACGCGAAAAAGCTAAGGGCAAACGCCACGGCCAGAATCGCCGCGGCGGAAATCAACTGTTGAGCGGAGATCTCCTGATGAAAGGAGTTGAACACCATGCAGGGCAGGAGGACCGTGACCAGCAAGTTGGAGATCCCGCCGCGCACGGGCTGTGTGATCACTCCGAGCTTCTGCATCAGATATCCCACGGCAAGATAGACGAACAGGGAGGCCTGAACCTCCGACATCACTAAAAATTGATTCATTTTATAATACGAAAAGGAACAGCCCGGCAGAGAAGCTCTTTGCAGGCTTTCTCAGGCTGTCCTTGGGATGGGACCCGGAAAGCGGGATGAGCCTTTCCCGGATCGTGAATGACGGCGGAAAGCCGCAACAGCATTCCGGCGGTGATGGATTACCGGCCTATGTAAGACCGCAGGAAAGCTCCTTCCGTCCCGCCGGCGGAGGGAGCTTCCGGTGTGAAGAACCGGTGGAAATATGCTGGCGAAAGGATGCCGGGATCGTTCCCGGACGTTATTGCTGCGCCTGTGAAGCGGCCTTCCTTTTGTCTTTTCGGTCGGAAACAGCTGCATATGCGATAGAAAGAATAATAAACAGCCAAAGGACCCAGCAAATTGGCCCGCGGGTGAAGAAGATGGACAAACGGCCGCTGGAACCCTTGATTGCGTCCACGAAATATTTCTCTAGATCTCCGCCAAGAATGAATCCGATCAGGAACGGGGTGGTAGGCAGCTTCAGTTTATCGAAAACATATCCGAGGATTCCGAAGATAATGAGGCTCCACATGTCGAACGCAACGCCGTTGTTGCCCGCATAAGCGCCGATGATGCAGGCCAGAATGATCACCGGATAAAGCCGCTGCTTGGGGACATAGACGATCTTTGAAATATACTTGATGGGGAAGAACATGACGACAAACATATAAAGGTTGCACAGAAGCATTGCCCATAGAATCGCGTTCCAAAGTTCCGGGTTCTGCGAGATAAACAGGGGGCCAATCTGCATGCCCTGCAGGGCGAACGCGCCGATCAGCACCGCCGTGGTGGAGTCGCCCGGAATCCCCATGGAAAGGAGAGGGATCATTGCCCCGCCTGTCATCCCGTTATTCGCAGTTTCACTGGCGATCACCGCTTCCGGAAAGCCGGTCCCATATTTTTCAGGATGTTTGGAAAAGTTCTTGGCCTGGGAATAAGAAAGCAGACTGGCCGCGCTGCCCCCGACTCCGGGGAGGAGACCGGTGAAAGTACCCAGCAGGGCGGAGCGAAGCACGTTGACGGTTTGGCCCTTGAAATCGCGGAAACTGAACTTTATGGTATTTTGCATGACGGAATCATCAATGACGTTCTTCTTCATGCCGGTTTCCGCCTCGGCAAACATCTGCCCCAGGGCGAACAGCCCGATGATGACCGGGAGCAGTGAAAAGCCGTAAATCAGGGGTTCGCTCAGAAAACCGGGAACCAGGCGCAGTTTGTTGTTGTCGTCGAAAGTGCCCATCAGCGCAATCAGCACGCCGAGAAAGCCCATGAACACGCCCACCAGCATCTGCCCCTTGGACAGTGCGGCGATGATGGTCAGGGCGAACAGAATCACCAGAAATTTCTCCACCGCAGAAAATTTCAGGGCGAGCGCCGCCAGCGGAGGAGTAAACAGGGCGAGGCAGATCAGGCTGATGAGGCCGCCGAGCAGCGAGGCGGTGATGCCGAGCTTCAGCGCGCGTTCCCCTTCTCCCCGGCGCGCCATCGGGTACCCGTCGAAGCAGGTGGTGATGGAGGCGGGCGTGCCCGGAATGTTGATCAGAATGGCGGGGATCAGGCCGCCGGAGATGCCGCCCACATAGAGGCCCAGCAGAAGGAACAGGGAGGTTTGTATGTCGTAGGCGTAAGTAAGAGGCAGAAAAATGGCGACGGCCATCGTCGCGGTCATCCCCGGGATGGCGCCGAACACGAGTCCGGCGACGACTCCCAGAAGGGCCATTGTGATATGAGTAAATGTAAATATTTCCAGCATGGCGTTCTCCTTTATAATATTAACATGATCTTAACCTATTTGCAATCACGGAAGAGTGATATTGAACAGGACGCCAAAGAGATACCACAGCCCGAAGACGGAAATAATTGTGCTGGCCGCTGAAATCAAAAGCGATTTTGGTTTAAAAGTCCCGCAAAACAAGACATTGAATCCGAAAATGCAGAGAAGGCTGGCTATGATAAAATGAATCTGCTCCAGCAAAAAAACATAAATAATTAAAAGCCCGATGGAGCCGAACAGCTTCAGTTTATCATAGTTCTCCACAAAGAAATGGCGGCCTTCCGCTACGAGCGGCTGTTTGGCGCGAACAGCCCTGACCACTTTTGGTATCACAATGCAGATTCCTAAAACAATCAGAAGGGTAATAATAATCTTTGGGAAAAACATCTCTGAAGTGGCAAAATTGTATTTGTAAAACTCTATCATATACTCTCCTTTTTCCGAACAGCCCCCCTGGGGGTTTTATCCAAACGGGCGGACGGTGTCCGGTCATTCCGGACACCGTCCGCTTCAGTGCGGCGCGAATTACCCCACCAGCGTATTAAAGTCCGGCGCATTTTTCACAATTTCACGGTATGTCTCGCGTTTGTGCTTGATATAGGAGTTTGCCTCGCTGGAACTCTGGTACTGAGCTTTATATCCAAGCTTTTCCATGGCTGAGATATAATCGCTGCTGTTGCAGATATCTTTCATTGCGGCGTCCATGGCGGAAACAAACTCGCTTGGAACCTTCTTGCCGTAGAACACAAAATATTCTTTCGTGAATTCAAACGGCTTTCCGTTCAGAGAGATGCCCTGCTCCGCAAAGGTGGGCCAGTCGTGTCCGGTCAGGCGCTTGCCGGCCATCAGGCCGATGATATTAAGTTTCAGCTGGGCTTTTACACCGTCTTTCGTGTATTGCTCCACAGCGGAAGTCGCAGCGTAAACGCCCTGGCAGTTTCCGTCCCAGAGGGCCTGAAGCTTGTCCTGCGTAGAGCCTGTGACAAATGCCTTCAGATTGCCGGCAACCTTGTCGCCGTAGGTATCCTTCAGCCACAGGTAGATCGCATCAAAGCCAATCTGGGACACGCCGCCCGCTTCCACCGCAAGCTTGACGGTCTTAGTCGGATTCTCGCTCATCCACTTGCCCATTTCCGCAATGGTTTTGTAGGGCGCGGAGGCGGAAGCGGCGAAGCAGTCTCCCGGATTATAAGCAAAGCTGCCGCCGACAGTCATGTTTTCCAGTTTGTACTGGTCCTCCGAATAGGCGCCGAACAAAACACCGAGGTACGTCATGTCGTGAAATATCATAATGGTGTTCTCGTTTTTGGCCTTGACGATTTCCTGAAGGGCACGGCCGGCACCGATCGCGTCGACCTTCAGATTGCTGCCGTACTTCTGATTGATGGATCTGCAGAGAAGATCCGCCGTCAGATAGGTGTCTCCGGAAACCGATGTGGACCCAATCACAACCCGAATGTTTTTCCCTTTTAAGTAACTTGCGGGATCCACGTTGGAAGCTGATGAAGCGGTGGAGGCCTCCGGTTTGGAAGAGCTTCCGGCACCGCCGCTACAACCCGCGAATGCTGTGACCATGACTGCACAGGCCAAGATGAAAGACAAAAGCTTTTTCATAAATACAACCTCTTATCATAAAATAATTTACATGCCAATGTGTCCGAGATCCTTCAGATTGCCGTCTTCATCGAACGGCATGTGATAAGGCTCCGTTTCCACAGCCAGGCATGGGTGGCTTTGAGCCATTTCAAAATACTGCTCGGACAACAGAATATGCTCAACCTCCGTCGTGTTCGAGATCCGGATCATCCGGGGAGACTTGCCTCCCAGCCCGGTGCAGGTCTTCAGGCAGACCTGGATGGCTTCCCTGTCGTTTTTCAGCACCATCGGGATCCTTACGTTTTCAATCACCGTAGAGGTAATCACATTGGGATAGGTGAGCTCGAACTGCATTTTTTCAAAGAAACGCCGCGTGGTGGCGTGCGCCATACCGCAGCCGGTCCCGTTGTGGTGGCTTTCGCTGCTCAGGTCAAGGACTGCGACTCGCTGGGATTTCAGCCCGCCCGACGCGTAGGGCGTCACAAAGGTGCCTGAAATGTTGGCGTCCATTCCGCTGCCGCTGAAATTTTTTCCGATGGTGTCGCAGACGAGGACGTCGCATTCCGGAGGATAGATGCAGGGCAGCAGTTTTCTTGCTTCTTCCAGGCAGGCAGGCTCGCCGTCGTATATTTCTTCACGCCGGAAAGCCACGAATTTCGCCGTTTGATCGAAAGAGTTTTCCAGAATTCCAAGGCCGAACAGGATGGGGGCTTTTTCGATCATTGTCTTCCCAAACAGGCGGAGATTCTTCGCCATATTCTGAAAACCTTCCTTATGGCAGTGATCTGCGCCGATCTGTTTTCCCAGCCCGATGACCATCATTTTGATGAGGCCGCTTTCGGACGGCCCCCGAAAGCAGGTGTGCGGCTTGATACGGTTACAGACAATAATCCCGTCGGCCTCCGCCGCATCGCGGCTGAGCAGGACATCCCCGCCCTCCGCATTGGTTCCGATTTTCACAACTTCCATACTGCTCCGGATGGGGCAGCCCATGAATTCCTCCGTAATTCCAAGTCCGCGGAGGATTTCCCTCTGCCCTTCCGAGGTCGCCCCGCCGTGGCTTCCCATAGCGGCAACCAGGAACGGTTCTCCTCCGTGTTCTTTTACAAAATGAACCAGAGTTTTCAGAATCAGGGAAATGTTGTCGATTCCGCGGCTTCCCGCCGTAATTGCCACCCGCATCCCGGGCCGGATCTTTTTCTCCAGATCTTTTTCATTCAGCCGGGCAATGACTTCCTCCGGGATATGCTCGGGGGCGATGTTTTCCCCCGAAAAGATCTGTTTTACCCGGAACATTTTTGGAACCGGCACGTCCTTGAGCAAATTGCTTACGATACTATCCATTTCTCCACCTTTCGTTTCTTTATTTTTTATTCGCGCACCAGACAGGGGCGCTTCGCGTCAAATTTCCATCCCGGAATCAGGTACTGCATCCCGATGGAATCGTCGCGGCCGCCCAGGCAGTTTTCAAGATAGAGCTGATGTGCTTTTTCCAGCTGGCCGCGGTCGATCTCCACCCCAAGCCCCGGCACGTCCCGCGGCACGGCGACGCAGCCGTTCACGATTTCAGGGCTTTTTTTGCAGAGGCGTTCGCGGCCTTCCTGCCAGATCCAGTGGGTGTCGATCCCGTTCAGTTTTCCCGGGACGGCCGCGGCTGTGTGCGCCACCATCGCAAGGGAGATGTCGAAATGGTTGTTGGAATGGCATCCCCAGGTCAGTCCGAAATCGTTGCAGAGCTGACCCACGCGGACGCTGCCGGTCATTGTCCAGAAGTGGGGGTCGGCAAGGGGAATGTCCACGCTGCTCAGGGCAAAGCTGTGGGCCATCTGGCGCCAGTCGGTGGCGATCATATTGGTGGCCGTCGGCAGGCCCGTCGCACGGCGGAATTCCGCCATGATCTCACGGCCGCTGAAGCCCTCTTCGGCTCCGCAGGGGTCCTCGCAGTAGGTCAGAACGCCGTGCATGTCCCTGCAAAGCTCGATCGCATCCTTCAAGAACCAGCCGCCGTTGGGGTCCAATGTGATGCGGGCCTTCGGAAATTCCTTCTTCAGCGCCTTGACGCACGCGATTTCCTCTGCGCCCGCAAGTACGCCGCCCTTTAATTTAAAATCCTGAAATCCATATTTTTCATAGGCGGCCTTTGCCAGTTCAACAATCGCGCCGGAGGTCAGAGCCTCCTCGTCGCGCAGACGATACCACGCGCAGCTGCCGTCTTCTTCCTGATCATAGGGCAGGTCCGTTTTTCTGCGGTCGCCGATAAAGAAAAGATATCCAAGCATCCGCACGCTTTCCCTCTGCTGGCCGTCCCCAAGCAGCGACGCCACGGGTTCTCCCAGATATTTTCCCAACAAATCCAGAAGAGGGGTTTGAATGGCGGTCAGAACATGAACTCCCACTCTCAGGTCGAAGGTCTGCGCGCCGCGGACGTCTTTCTCATTCCTGGCGGAAAGATACCGGTTCACGGCCAAAATCGTATTTCTGTAATCGCCGACGCTGGTGCCCTCGACCATCGGCTTTACTTCCTCCAGCGCCGCGGCGATCTTTTCACCGCCCGGCACTTCCCCCACGCCGGTCCTTCCTTCCGAATCCGTCAGTACGACAATATTTCTCGTAAAGTAAGGAGCGTGAGCGCCGGAAAGATTCAGTTCCATGCTGTCTCTGCCCGCCACTGGGAATATCTCCATCTTTAACACATTTGGTGTCAACGTATTTCCCCCTAATGTAAAATAAAAGTGTTGTCAATCAGGTTTAAAATAATTTAGGCAATATGTATAAAATAAATCAAATCTTATTGACGTATTTATTATATCGTTTCTTGTTTATTAAGTCAAAACGGATAAACTTATTAATGAATTAGTTTTTTCGAACGTTCTCTTAAATTTGGTTTCAGTTTACTTTTCTGGCTGGCTAGGGGGAGAGCCGGAATTTTAAGCGTGTGTTGACAGATGAAAAAAGGAATGCTATACTACTGATATACCAGATATCAGAAAAGAGATGCGCATGAAGGAGATTGTTGATTCCGTTCCGTTAAGGGATCAGATTGTTGATATTATGCATCAGATGATCCTGAACGGCGAACTGAAAAGCAACGAAAAGATCAGCGAAAGAAAAATCAGCTCCATGCTGAAAGTGAGCACTACTCCTGTCAAAGAGGCCTTCCGGATTTTGCAGGTGGAGGGGCTGATCGTCAGTTCACCCCGCAAAGGCTCTTTCGTTTCTGCGGATGTCGTTGAACACCTGAAACAAATCGCCTATCTGAGAAGCGCAATCGACGGGGTAGCCGCCCATTTCGCCGCCCGGTTTGCGACGGACGATGAAATTCAGAGGATGCAGAGTCTTCTGGATTGTGTGGAACCGTTGATCGCGTCACAGAAGAACGCGGATTTAATCAGCAAGAAGAATGATGAGTTTCATCAGGTGCTGCGGCATGCCTCGCATAACGGGTACGTCGTCAATCTGGGGGAAAATCTCCGTTCCATCGACAACTCCATACGAAGTGTGATCAACAAGGTTGACTTTCAGAATATCAAGGACAGGCACGAAGAGCATAAGGCGATTTTAAGAGCCGTAAAAAACAGGAAGGGCGATCTGGCGGAAAGGCTGATGGTCCAGCATGTCAGAGAGGCGCCCGTTGTGATAGACCATAAAGACTCGGATCCTGAGTAAACCAAACCTGTAAAAGGAGTACTGTAAATGGACAAAAACCTGGATTTCATGAAAGGCGTCATCGTACCGATCCTGACCCCGATTGACGAGGAGGAAAAGATCGATGAAGCGAAGCTGCGCGAGCAGGTCGATTTCGTGATCGGCGGCGGGGTCCTTGGCGTTCTGGCCTTCGGCAGCAACGGCGAATTCTACATGGTGGAAGAGGACGAGTACATTCGCGCCACAAAAATCATGGTGGAACAGGCAGCCGGCAGAGTTCCCGTCTACATGGGGATCGGGGCGATCAACACCCTGAAATGCATTCGTCTGGCGAAAAAGGCGAAGGAACTGGGTGTGGCCGGAATCTCCGTTCTGCAGCCCATGTTTCTCAAACCCACGGAGGAAGAATTATACGGACATTTTAAAGCCATTGCCGATTCGGTCCCGGACCTCCCCATGCTGCTTTATAACAATCCCGGACGCACCGGCTACACGATGAGCGGCAACCTGGTGGAGAAACTGGCCCATGAAGTCGACAATATCGTTGGGATGAAGGATTCTTCCGGCGATATGACACAGACGGAGGAATTTATCCGGCGCACGCGCGACGTGGATTTCCGCGTGTTCGGGGGCAAGGATACCCTGATTTTCAGCGCAATGATGCTCGGAGCGGCCGGCTGTGTGGCAACCACGGCAAATTTTGTTCCCGAACTGGTCGCCTCCATTTACGATAAAGTTCAGGCGGGCGATATCGACGGGGCGCGCGAGGCGCAGTTTAAATTGAATCCCCTGCGTCTGTCGATGGACAAAGCCAGCTTCCCGGTGGCGACCAAGGACCTTGCCAATCTGATCGGCCGAGACATCGGCAAGCCTTACACTCCTAATCTTCCGTCGTCGGGAAAGGTTCTCGAGGTGATGAAGTCGGAGCTGTCAAAAATCAACTAAGTGCAGTTGGCAATATCAAATGAATGATAGAATTCAGAAAGGAAGATTTGAATGAAAATCGGATTTATCGGACTTGGAATTATGGGTAAGCCCATGGTGCGCAATTTGCTGAAAGCCGGCCATGAAGTAATTGTTTATGATATCATTCCGGCTAACGTAGAGGACGCTGTAAAGTCAGGAGCGGTTGCGGCCGCTTCCGCGAAGAATGTTGCGGAACAGTGCAAAACAATCATCACCATGCTTCCCAATTCTCCCCATGTCAAGGCGGTCGTTATGGGAGAAGGCGGCGTTCTGGAAGGCGCCCAGGAGGGTTCCACGCTGATCGACATGAGCTCGATCGCTCCCGCCGCATCCCAGGAGGTTTCCAAAGCATGCGCCGCCAAGGGTGTTAAAATGCTGGATGCCCCCGTTTCCGGCGGAGAACCGAAAGCGATCGACGGGACGATGTCCGTCATGGTCGGCGGCGACAAGGCCCTTTTCGACAAGAACTACGATTTGCTGAAAACCATGGGCGGCAGCGTCGTCTACTGTGGACCTATCGGCGCGGGCAATACGACAAAGCTTGCGAATCAGATCGTCGTGGCGTGCAACATTGCGGCGTGCGCGGAGGCTTTCACTCTTGCAAGGAAATCCGGCGTTGATCCCGCCGTCGTTTTCCAGGCGATCCGCGGAGGCCTGGCGGGTTCCACTGTCATGGACGCCAAGGTTCCCATGATGCTGGACGGCAACTTCAAGCCCGGGTTCAAAATCGACCTGCACATCAAGGACCTGAACAACGCCCTTGAGACCGGACATACCTTTGGTTCTCCGCTGCCGCTGACCGCGGAGGTCATGGAAATGATGCAGACCCTGCACGCGGATGGGCGCGGCCAGGAAGATCACAGCAGCCTTGCGAATTACTACGCCAAAGTTTCCGGCACAAAAATCGGCAAGTAAATTTTTAATTCCGCTAAAGTCACAGAGCATTTCAATGGAATTCCTGCAAAGCGCGCGGCAGCCGATTCCATTGGGAGTGCTCTGATTTTATAAACAGACTGAATCGGCTGGCCGAAAAACTGCCGGAAAGTCCGGCAGCCTGTTTTTTTGCACCCGTATCTGCATGGGTTCGGTGCAAAAAACGGCGTACATGAAAAAATCTAAATCTGTCGAAGAGGAGGACGGAGCGATTGAAAAAATATGTCTTGATTCCCGATTCCTTTAAAGGGACCATGAGTTCGAAAGAGATCTGCGAGATTATGAGCCGGTCCATCCATCGTTTTGATCCTGAAGCGCAAACCGTTTCCATTCCGGTAGCGGATGGAGGCGAGGGAAGCGTGGATGCTTATCTGTCCGCCATGGACGGCCAAAAAGTTTATACGACGGTAAAAGGCCCTTACGGAGAAGATATGCAGGGCTTTTACGGCGTAGTGGACGGGGGAAAAACAGCAATTATTGAAATGGCTGTTTGTGCCGGCCTGCCCCTGGTGGGGGACCGGCTCCATCCGGACCAAACGACCACATACGGCGTGGGACAGCTGATGGTCCACGCCGCCGAGCACGGATGCCGGAAGATGATCCTTGCTCTGGGGGGAAGCTGCACCAACGACGCCGGTGCCGGCGCGGCCGCAGCCGCCGGAATCAGATTCCTTGACGCGCAGGGCAATTCTTTTGTCCCGGTGGGGGCTACTCTCTCCAATGTTGCGAAAATTGATAATTCGGCATTTTCCCCTTCTCTTCGCGAAGTTGAAATCCTTGCCATGTGCGATATTGATAATCCGCTGTTTGGAGAGAACGGCGCCGCTTATGTATTCGGCCCGCAAAAGGGAGCGGATCAGAATATGGTGCAGCTTCTGGACGACGGCCTGCGGCGTCTGTCCGAAATGATTTCAAAACAGCTTCATCTGGATATCTCTCAGATTCCGGGGGCCGGCGCTGCGGGCGGCATGGGCGGCGGCGCGGTCGCCTTTTTCGGAGCGCGTCTTCAAATGGGGATTGACGTGCTTCTGGATACGGTGAATTTTGAAAGCCTGGCTGAAAAAGCCGACTTCATCTTTACCGGGGAAGGGCGTCTGGATACGCAAAGCCTCAGGGGCAAGGTCGTGGTCGGAGTCGCCCGCAGGGCCAAGAAACAAAATATTCCGGTTCTCGCTGTTGTCGGGGATGTTGGCGATTCCATCGACTCCGTCTATGATATGGGGGTCTCCGCCGTATTCAGCATCAACCGCGTTGCGGTTGATTTTAAAAAAGCCAAACTCCGCAGCAAAGACGATTTGAGTAAGACAATGGATAATATTATGAGGCTGATTCAATTGGAGAGTTAAAAGAAAACCTCAATAATTCCTCTTTATAAGTAAACTGTTTTTGTCGGGCGGCTGCACACCGCCCGATTTTTTTATCTAAAAGGAGGCGCAGCGTCCATGAGAACCCAATCCCCGGCGTGACGGAACGAGGTCATTCGGTGGAATTTGGAGTTGCTTTAGGTACGGCGCTGTACGGAATTCTCAAATATTTCTCTCGTTATTTTGAGAAAAGATCCTGACAAAAGGGAATATTCAGATATATACAGAACATATATGATAACTATATTTAAGAAGGGAGAGAATCCGGCGATGAAAACTCCGATTCATTACAGCGGTAAAATGGATGGCATGATGTGTTTAATGTGCATCATGTGCTGTGGTATGCCCAAAATGAAACATGGCCGCTTCCTTCTGCTGTTTGGAATATATTCAGGCGCATGAGACGCCGCATTCAAACCAACAAAAGGGCTGTCAGGCCGTGAACCTGACGGCCCTTTTTATACCGGTTTTTCCTATTTATATCACGGCCCCCATTATAGGTGGAACTGTCGTAAAGAGGAACGGCCGCAGCGAAATTGATATGAAGGTTTCCCCTTTTTCATGCGCGGCTGGAAGGCCGGGCTCCTCTGATGCCCTCCACTCGCATGAAAAGCCGTAATAAATTCAATTTATTGTCAAGATAAGATATCAATATTTTACATCTGATGAGGATCGGTATATATTAAACACAATAAAGAAAGAAAACATCTAAATTATATGCACTATGGATACATGCGAAAGGAGCATATCCTTATGAAAATCTCTGAGATCAAGATACTTCCGGCAAACCGCTATCTGTTTGTACAGGTTTTTACCGACAACGGCCTGGTCGGCGTGGGGGAATCGGGCGCCTGGGGGTTCCTGGACGCGTCGAGAGAGGCGATTGAGACGTTAAAGACCTATTTGATCGGGCAGGATCCCCTAAGAATAGAGCATCACTGGCAGTACATGTACCGCTGCTGGCACTTTCGCGGCGCCGCCATTATGGGTGCGATCAGTGCGATCGACATTGCGCTGTGGGATATCGCCGGCAAATATTTCAATACACCCGTCTACAATCTGCTGGGGGGAAAATGCCGGGAGAAAGCCCGCGTATATTATCATGTCGGAGGCTCGACAACGGAGGAAATGATTGAAAACCTGAAAGAAGCGAAGAAGCTGGGGTATAACGCCGTCGGACATTTGTCTCCGTTCCTTGATGAGCCCAGAAGCAAACCGTACTTTGAAACGTATTCGGGGAAAATTGGAAACGCGGTCGGCAGGGTGGCGGCTTACCGGGAGGCGGTGGGGGACAACGTCGATTTATGCATTGAACTTCACCGGAGACTGAGGCCGGCGGAAGCGATCAGCTTTGGGCGCGAAATTGAAAAATACCGTCCCATGTTCATGGAGGATCCGACGACTCCGGACAATTTCGATTCCATGGAATGGATCGCCAGGAATGTCCCGGTCCCGATCGCAACGGGAGAAAGATTGAACAATCCGCAGGAATTTGCGCAGATCATACGAAAAGACGCTGTTTCCTATGTCAGACCGGACGTCTGCGCATGCGGTGGAATCACCGGGACGAAAAAAATAGCGGCCATTGCGGAGGCCAATGACGTCATGGTTGTACCGCATAATCCTCTGAGTCCGGTTTCAACAGCCGCCTGTTTGCAGATTGCGGCCTGCATTCCTAATTTTGCACTTTTGGAATACCCCGGAGACGACCGCCCCGCACTTTCTGAAAAATTTGGGGCAACCGATGTGGAGAGAGGCGTTTATAAGAAGGACGTCGTCAAAAGGACCTTCTCCTGCAGCAACGGGTTCATGGAGATCCCCGAAGAACCGGGGATCGGCACGGAACTGACCGATCACGTATCGGAAAAGTATCCGTACATCAGGCGTCCGGTTGTGACCCGGCTCCAGACAGACGGTTCCGTCGTAGACCAGTAATCCCGATTGAACATTCGGGTTCGGTGGGAAGCAGGCAAAATTTATTGATAAGAAAAATCCACATATCAACGGCCGAAAGGATTTATGGAACCCGCATGAATCCAATTTATAGAGACGAAGGAGTGAAAACAGGTTTTTCAGGGGTAAGAGGCTTTCACATTGAGAGGATGGATTGTAATGAAAAAGAAACTTTTCGTAAGATTAGCATCTGTATTGTGCGTTTCAACTTTGTTGCTGACGGCCTGCTCAGCGGGCAATTCCTCCGGCGGAAAATCCAGCGGAGCGGGTGCGCAGAGCGCCTCTTCAGCCGTGGATTACCCGACGAAACCCATCGAACTGGTCGTTCCGTACGCAGCCGGCGGGAATGTCGATCTTTCCTGCCGCATCCTTGCCTCCGAGGTTGGAAAGGAGCTGGGACAGTCCATAACGGTAATGAACAAAGAGGGCGGAGGAGCCGTGATCGGCCAGACCTACGTCATTAATTCAAAAGCGGACGGCTATACCCTGCTGGCGCAAACATCCGCGTATGTTTCCAATATTATCAGCGGCGACGCTTCCTTCAAGATGGATGCCATCAGGCCGATCTGCATGTACTGCTTTGACCCGGAGTTGGTGGTCTGTTCCGCCTCATCGGATATCAAGACCGTTGAAGATCTGATTTCCAAAGGGAAAAAAGAAACGCTGCTGAATTCCACTCCGGGTGCGGGGACGTCCCACCATATCGCCAGCATTCTGTTTTCACAGAAGACGGGAGCCCAGTTTAAATATATGCACACGAACGGTTCCGCCGAGCAGACGGTTCAACTGGCCGGCGGGCACGCCGAGGTAGGGATGACTACATATGCCGGAGCCCAGTCGCTGATCAAAGACGGGAAAATCCGGGTCCTGGCGGCCTGCGCCGACGAAAGAATCTCCGATTTGCCTGACGTCCCCACCCTGAAAGAAAAGGGAATTGATTTCACGTACGGGGCCTATCGGGGAATCGGCGTTCCGGCGGATACTCCCGACGGCGTCGTCAAGATTTTGCAGGACGCTTTTCAGAAGGCAATGGAATCCGATACGGTAAAACAGCAGTTCGTGAATTCCGGGTTCCCGATCACTTATAAAAACAGCCAGGAGTTCGAAACATACATGGAAGACGACTATAAAAGCCTTGAGTCCATCAAAGACCTGATTACGACCGGCAAATAGGCGGGGGGAAAATCGCTCATGAAAATGAAATTGCTCCTGAAAAAGAAAGATTCCGTTTTAGGCCTTTTCTGCGTCCTGCTCGGCATCATTGTTTTTGCCGGGTCGTTATCCCTGTCGTCGGGCGCGGCTTTTTTTCCAAAGATTACAGCGGCTGTCATCGCCGTTCTTGGGGTGCTGATTTTTGCCGACGCCCTCAAAGAGGGGGAAGTGCAGCCCGCCGCGGCTGAGGCGAAAGTTCCCGGCGTGAAGGAGGAAAAGAAGGCGGCCGCCCCCGAATACAAAAAGGTCGCCCTGATTCTTGGGCTGCTGTTCGCGTACTGTGCGGCGCTGCAATGGGTCGGTTATATCATTCCCACCATCCTGTTTGTCCTTGCGTGCTCTTTTACCCTGAACTACAGGAAAGTCAAAGTCATTCTCATTGCCGCCGCCTGCTTGAGCATCGGGCTTTACTTCATGTTTTCGATGGGGTTCAACGTCAGATTTCCCGGACTGTTTTAGGAAGGGAGGAACGTAAATTTGATCCAGAATATTTTACAGGGATTTGCAGGACTTCTTGATGTCAACCTGATTCTTATGCTCCTTTTAGGAACTCTTTTCGGACTGATTATCGGCGCATTGCCCGGATTGACCGGAAATATGGCAATTGCTTTGATGGTGCCGATCACCTTTGTCATGGAACCGGCGGCGGGGCTCGCGCTTCTCGCGGCGATCTACTGTTCCTCGATCTACGGCGGCTCCATCTCCGCGATTCTTCTGAATATACCCGGGACGGTATCCTCTTTCTGCACGACCTTCGACGGGTACCCGATGGCGAAAAAAGGAAGGGCGGGAGAGGCCCTTGGCATCTCCACCCTCAGCTCCGCGTTCGGCGGCCTTTTCAGCACGCTGGTGCTGATGTTCTTTACGCCTTTCCTCGCAGAGCAGGCGCTGAAATTCGGGCCGGGAGAATATTTCGCCGTGGCCGTCCTCGGCCTTTCCTGCATCGCCGGGCTGGGGGATTCACCCAAGAAGGGCCTGCTGTCCGGCGCGCTGGGGCTGCTGCTGGGAATGATCGGCATGGATCCCCAGAGCGGGCGCCCGAGGTTCACATTCGGTTCGGTCGAGCTGATGAACGGCATCGGGCTGGTCCCCTCCCTGATCGGAATCTTCGGGGT
The DNA here is from genome assembly GCF_035986805.1 of Caproicibacter sp. BJN0012. Lineage (NCBI taxonomy): Bacteria > Bacillati > Bacillota > Clostridia > Eubacteriales > Acutalibacteraceae > Caproicibacter > Caproicibacter sp. BJN0012. The sequence goes on from NZ_CP142518.1 coordinate 701,878, forward strand.
CGTCGCCGTCCTGAAGACGGCGGAGCGGGCGAGCCGCATTTCCAAGGTGGGAGCCATGCCGGAAGTCGGCTCCGTATGGATCGGATGGAAGAGCTGCAAAAGGCTTCTTTCCACATGGCTTCGCGGTTCCGTCCTGGGCACGATCGTGGGGATCATTCCGGGAACCGGGACCAATGTCGCGACTTTTATGTCTTACGACCTTGAGAAAAAGCTTTCGAAACACAGCGAAGAGTTCGGGCACGGCGCGCCGGAGGGCGTCGCCGCACCGGAATCCTCCAACAACGCGGTGACAGGAGGCTCGATGGTGCCTCTGATCGCGCTTGGCATACCCGGGAACGCAACGTCGGCTCTGTTCCTCGGAGCCATTATGATCCACGGCTTTCAGACGGGACCGGTTTTTATGTCGGAACACCCGGACGTGGTGTATTCTTTGTTCGCGGCGTTTTTTGTCGCCAATCTCATCATGGTGCCGCTTGGGCTTCTCGTGATGCGGTGGATGAAAAAGATTCTCTCCGTGCCGGAAAATCTTCTGGGAGGAATTATTCTGGTTTTCTGCGCGACCGGGGTCTATTCTCTGCGCGGCGACGCGTTCGATGTTCTGGTCATGATCGTTTTCGGTATGATCGGCTATGCTTTCTACAAATTCAAGATTCCGACCGCGCCGCTGATCGTTGCGCTGGTGCTGGAATCCATGACGGAAAGCAGCCTCCGGCAGGCCCTTGTCGCCAGCGACGGCTCCTGCGATTTTATGTGGACCAGCCCGCTGACCTGTGTCATTCTGATTGTGTCCCTGCTCAGTCTGTTCAGCCCGCTGATCATGAAGGCCTTCCGCTTCGCCGGGCGCAAAAAGGCAGGTGCGTGAAAAAAGAATGGGATATACTTACGAACTGTGCCGCTTTCTCTGCGGCCTGACTTCTGAAGCCGTTACGGATACCGTCCGGAACGATGTGGGAATGAAAACCCTGGACTGGCTGGGATGCGCCGTCGGCGCGCTGCGTTTGCCGGCCGCCCGCTCTTTGATGGAAGTCCTTTCAGACGTCGCCGGCGAAAAAGGATGCACCGCCGTCGGGCTCGGCGGGAAAGTGCCCGCGCCGTACGCGGCCTTTTCCAATGGGGCGGTCGGGCATGCGCTGGAGTACGACGATGTCAACAAGGTTTCCATCACCCATCCGGGCGCGGTTGTGATTCCGGCGGCTTTTGCCGCGGCGGAGAAATATGACCGCACCTATGAGGAATATGTCCTGGCCGTCGTTTCCGGATACGAGGCGATGATCCGCCTGGGGGCTTCCCTGAATCCCTCCCACTATGAATACTGGCACGCCACCGGCACCTGCGGCGCGTTCGCGGCGGCCGCGGCGGCGGGGAAACTTTTGAACCTTGACACGGAGGGGATGCAGAGGGCGTTCGGCATCGCGGCGACGATGGCGTCCGGGCTGGTTGCGGTCTTCGGAACGGACGCCAAGATCGTCAATGTTGGCAACGCCGCCCAGAACGGGCTGACCGCCGCCGAACTGGCCTCAAAGGGATTCACTGCTCCGACCGACGCGATCGAGCGGAAAAAGGGATATGCTCAGGCGGCTTCCGGACCCGCTTCCGTTTCGTTCCGCGGCGGGGCCCTTGGGAAAAAGCTGATGATCGAGGACAGCTATTACAAAATTCATGCCTCCTGCGGGCATACGCATTCCGCCTTGGACGCCCTGTTCTCGCTGATGAAAGCCTCTGAGTTCAAGGCGGAGGATGTTCAGAAAATTGAGATCAGGGCGTATCGGAAGGCGGTCGAACTGACGGGGGAGTTCCGCAATGCCTCCGAAACGGAAGCGAAGTTTTCCATGCCCTACTGCATCGCGGCGGGACTCCTGAGGGGAAAGGTCACTTTGGAAGAGTTTTCGCCGGAGCTTCTTCACTCTCCGGAAGTCGAATCCCTGCGAAAAAAAATCATTGTTCAGGAAGACTCGGACTATACCCGCCTGTATCCTGAAAAAAGAAAAGAATCCGTCAGGATTCTGCTTCCCGGGCGGACTCTGTATCAGGAGGTCGACCTGCCGGACGGCAAGCCGACCCGGGAATTTCTGGTCAAAAAATTCAGGTCTCTGGCAGAGAGAAATCTCAGTGAAAAGAAAGCGGAAAATATTTTGCACTCCGTAATGTCCATGTCGCCGGAGACCCCCGTCGGGGAACTTGGCGAAGCGATTACGGAAAACTGCGCGATTTAAGAAAGGAGATCAAATATTATGGCTTGCAATATGTTGGATTCTTTACTGTTCCGGAATGTTTTCAGCACACCGACCATGCGGAAGATCTTCGACGACAAGGCGATTCTGCAGAACTGGCTCGATATCGAGGCGGCTCTGGCGCAGACGCAGGCGGAGCTGGACATCATCCCGAAGGAGGCGGCGGAGGAAATCACGCGGAAAGCGAAAGTCGAGAATTTGAATATCAGCGAGATCGAAGAGGGGATCAATGCGATCGGGCATTCGCTGGTTCCGACGCTTCGAAATCTGCAGAAGGTCTACGACGGAAATTACGGGGAATATATTCATTTGGGCGCAACCACGCAGGACATCATCGACACGGGTTTTATGATGGCAATCAAGCGCGGCTTTCAGGTGATTTATCAGGATCTTCGCGATGTGGAGGAAGCCGTTCTTCAGTTGACGGACCAATACGCGGATACCGTCATGGCGGGCAGGACCCACAGCCAGCAGGCGATCCCGATCACGTTCGGTTACAAGACGGCGGTCTGGGCCAGCGAGATCCGGCGCGACATCGAGCGAATGAAAGAGTGCCGCAAACGAGATTTTGTCGGAGAACTGGCCGGTGCCGTCGGAACCATGGCGGGGTTCGGGGACAGGGCGGTCGAAGTCAGCGACCGCACGATCTTAAGGCTGGGACTGGATATCCCTGAAATCGCGTGGCATTCAAGCCGGGACCGGATGGCGGAGATCGTCAGCGTCCTGGGGATGGTCAGCTGTACGCTTGGCAAAATAGGAAACGAGGTTGCCAGCCTTCAGCAGACGGAAACCGCGGAGCTGGCGGAAAAGTTCAAAAAGGGTGCGGTGGGCAGCAGCACCATGCCGCATAAGCGGAACCCCGTGATTCCGGAAACATTACATACTCTTGCGAGGCTCGCAAAGTCCAGCATGTCGGCTTCTTTTGAATCCATGTTCTCCGAACATGAGCGCGACGGAGCCCTTTGGAAAATTGAATGGAAATCGGTCAATGAGGTCGTCATCCTGACCGGCGCCATTGCGGCGAAAGCAAAAAAACTGCTTGGCAATCTGACTGTCGACCCCGAAAGGATGCGCCGGAATCTTGATCTTTTAAAGGGGCTGATGATGTCCGAACCGGTGATGCTGAAACTGGGCGAAAAGGTGGGCAAGCAAACCGCTCATGAAATCATTTATGAAATCTCGATGGACACGTTTGAAGAAAACGCCGACTTCTTCGATAAGCTGAAAGAGAATAAAATCGTTTCCGACAACATTTCGGAAAAGGAACTGAAAGAACTGCTGGACCCGACGGCGTATACCGGAAAGAGCTCTTATTTCGCCCATCGGGTTTCCGAAAACATCAAAAGGGCGCGGCTGAACGATGAGAGCGCCTGAGGGAACCGCGATGAAATTCAGAATGGAACATGATACCCTGGGGGAAGTCCAGGTTCCCGGGGACTGCTACTGGGGGGCGCAGACGCAGCGCAGCTACAACAACTTTAAAATCGGATCGGAAAAAATGCCGGCCGAGATCATCCGGGCCTTTGCGGTGATGAAAAAAGCCGCCGCGGCAGCAAATGAAAAGCTCGGGATCCTGGATCCCAAGAGGGCGAAGACCATTCGCGATGTCTGCGACGAGATATTGGAGGGAAAATTGGACGATCAGTTTCCTCTGGCGGTCTGGCAGACGGGAAGCGGCACGCAGTCGAACATGAATATCAACGAGGTCATCGCCAACCGGGGAAATGAAATTCTGGGTGAAAAGCTTCTTCACCCAAACGACCATGTCAACAAATCGCAGAGCTCGAACGACACGTTTCCCACGGCGATGCACATTTCCGCTTTGGTCAGCATTGAGGACCGGCTCCTCCCCGCGGTCAGGATGCTGGAGGAAACGTTCCATGACCTGTCGGTCCGGTATCAATCGGTTATCAAGACCGGGCGGACTCATCTGCAGGATGCGACCCCGCTTACTCTGGGGCAGGAAATCAGCGGATGGGAAGAAATGATGCGGAAGAACGGTCAAATGATTCATTCCGCCGCGGAAAACCTGAAGGAGCTTGCCTTGGGAGGAACGGCGGTCGGAACCGGGCTGAACGCGCCAAAGGAATTCGGGACTCTCGCAGCGGAGGAAATCTCCAGACTGACCGGAAAAGAATTCATCTCCGCCCCCAATAAATTTCACTCTCTTACCAGCAAAGACGAACTCGTATTCACTCACGGAGCCTTAAAGGCGCTTGCGGTAAACCTGATGAAGATTGCGAACGATGTGCGGTGGCTTTCCAGCGGCCCGCGGTGCGGCATCGGAGAATTGACCATACCCGCCAATGAGCCCGGGAGTTCCATTATGCCGGGCAAAGTAAATCCGACTCAATGCGAAGCCCTTACCATGGTTTCAGTCCAGGTGATGGCAAACGATGTCGCCGTCGGAATGGCGGCCTCCCAGGGAAACTTTGAATTGAATGTCTTTATGCCGGTGTGCATCTACAATTTTTTACAGTCGGTTGTCCTGCTGACCGATTCCATCCGTTCGTTCCGGGATCACTGCGCGGTGGGAATCCAGCCGAATCTTACAAAGATCAATGAAAACCTGGACCGCTCCCTCATGCTGGTCACCGCGCTGAGCCCGCACATCGGCTATGAGAATGCCGCCAAAATCGCGCAGACCGCACAGCGGGAGGGCACCACTTTAAAGCAGGCGGCAGTGGAACTGGAGATGCTTTCGGCCGACCGCTTTGATGAACTCGTCCGGCCGGAAAAAATGGTGGCGCCCTTCTGAAAAGGTCCGGCGGCGTGTTTTTTCTCGAATTTTATAGATGAACAGGGGGTCCTTTTTTTGGATTATGCGAAAGAATCGCTCAGGCTTCACGCTTTCTGGAAAGGCAAGTTGGAGGTCGTTTCGAAAGTCCCCGTCACCAACAGCCGGGAACTGGCGCTGGCTTATACTCCCGGCGTGGCACAGCCCTGCCTTGAAATTCAAAAGGACATCACCAAAAGTTTTGACCTGACGGGACGATGGAATACAATTGCCGTTGTGACCGACGGCTCCGCGGTCCTCGGGCTGGGAGACATCGGGCCGGAGGCGGGAATGCCCGTCATGGAGGGCAAATGCGTGCTGTTCAAAGCCTTTGGCGGAGTGGATGCCTTTCCGCTCTGTGTCAAGACCAAGGACGTGGATGAATTCGTCAATACCGTGTATCTGATCTCCGGCTCCTTCGGCGGCATCAACCTGGAGGACATCTCCGCGCCGCGCTGTTTCGAGATCGAGCGCAAGCTGAAAGAGAAATGCGATATCCCGATTTTCCACGACGACCAGCACGGCACCGCGGTCATCACGCTGGCCGGGCTGACCAACGCGCTGAAAGTGGTGGGCAAGAAGAAGGAGAACGTGCGCATCGTCACCTCCGGCGCCGGCGCCGCGGCCGTTTCCATCGTCCGGCTGCTGCTCTCCGCCGGATTCCGGGACATCACGATGTGCGACCGGGCAGGAGCGATTTACAAGGGCCGGGAAAAGGGGATGAACTGGATCAAGGAAGAAATGGCCGGAATCACCAATGCGGACCGCGGGGCCGGCTCCCTGGCCGACATGCTGAAAGGGGCGGACGTATTCATCGGCGTGTCCGCCCCCGGCCTTGTCACCGCGGATATGGTCAGGACCATGAACCGGGACGCCGTCATTTTCGCCTGCGCCAACCCCACGCCGGAAATTTTTCCCGAAGAGGCGAAGGCGGGCGGCGCGCGGGTCGTTTCGACCGGCCGCAGCGACTTCCCGAACCAGATCAACAACGTCCTGGCTTTCCCCGGCATCTTCCGGGGCGCGCTGGATGTCCGGGCTTCCGACATCAATGAAAAAATGAAGCTCGCGGCGGCGGATGCACTGTCCGGGCTGGTTGGGGAGAAAGAGCTGAAAGCGGACTATATCATTCCTCAGGCGTTTGATCCGAGAGTGAAGGACGCGGTCTCAAGGGCGGTCGCAAAGGCCGCGAGGGACTCCGGGGCGGCCGGAAGGTAGCCGCTCATGCAGACGGTTCCATTTCGCCGAAGGAAGGCTTTGTCAAGCCTTGGGTTTTTTGAGGAATCATTTTAATGAACTGATTCAGTGTCGGGCTTCTTCCGTTCTTTTTGTCGTAGACGATAGCGAAGGTCCGGACGGCCCTTTGCGAATTGATCGAATAATAAACAGGCCGCTGATCGTGCGGGCATAAGGATTCAATCGCGATCGGAAGAAAGCCGACCCCCATTCCCTGTGTAATCATCGCGTTGATTGCTTCGCAGCTTTGCGTTTCAAAGACGATGTTGGGGGAAAATCCGGCTTCCCGGCAGAGCTGCAGGCTTACTTTTCGCATCCTCCGGCCCGGCTTATACATAATGTACGGCTCGTCTTTAAAAAGGGCAAGGTCAATGGGGGGATTCTTTTTCCCGCTTTCGCCGGAGCCAAGACGGGTCGACCAGTGGCGCGGAGGAACGGCCAGAACAATTTTTTCTTTGAAAATAGGTACGAAAGATAAAGTGGGGACCGTCAGGGGCAGAGTCATGATGCAGAGATCGAGTTTCCCCGCTTTCACCAACTGCTCCAGCTCGTAAGTGTAGTTTTCGATGACGCGGATATCAATGTCGGAATACTGCTTCTTAAATTCCGGAAGAATTTGCGAAAGGTAGTATTTTTCATAAAACGGCGATACGCCGATGGAAAGCTTCTGGTTTTTCAACTGATCCGTTTCCTGAACGTTTTTTTTCATTTGCTTTGTCAGTTCCAGTATTTTTTTCCCATCCCTGCAGAAAGTTTCCCCCGCGGGCGTCAAAGCGACCTGGTGATGGCTGCGCTGAAACAGGCAGGTGCCCAGCTCGTGTTCAAGGCGCTGAATCGATTGGCTGAGCGCCGGCTGACTGACGAATAGATTGTTGGCCGCCTGTGTAAAATTTTTTGTTTCCGCGACATTCAGGACGTATAGAATATCCCGAAATTCCATATGAAATTTCTCCTTTCCAATAAGCCGCAGCTGAAAGCACGTCGGTCATTCGTTCAGCGGGCCACCATCAGGCGGGTAAAAATTCATCCGGTTCCCCAAGCGAGTTTAATAAATTCTATCAGTGTTTAAAATTATTTATATTTTATAATGAACTCCTTTTCGAATTCTGTCTAATATGAATCATTTTATATATTTTTAATTCCGTACTTTGATTCTAAGGTGGGATAATCATTTTGAAGACAATTCAATTGCCGTATGGCAGATCAACGCTTGACCTTCACGTGGAAGAGCGGAATCTTGCGGCGGTCATAACGGCGCCGATGCACGGGTTTCGCGCGGAGAAAAGCGAACGGGAAATCATCCGCGACGCGCTGGACCATCCGATTGGTTCCAGGAGCCTGAAAGAACTGGCGAAGGGGAAGAAGAAAGTGGTGATCGTCACCAGCGATCATACGCGGGCGGTGCCCAGCAAGATCACTTTGCCGATTCTTCTTTCCGAAATCCGCTCGGGCAATCCGGAAGCCGATATCACAATCCTCATCGCGACCGGCCTGCACAGGCCCACGACGGAGGAAGAACAGAGAAAAATGTTCGGAGACGAAATTGTGAACCATGAAAAAATCGCCGTCAACAAGGCGTTTCAGTCGGAGGATTTCATTTTCCTGCGCAAGCTTCCGTCCGGAGCTGATTTTAAGGTCCATCACCTTGCGGCCGAATGCGATCTGCTCGTGACGGAAGGCTTTATTGAGCCGCATTTTTTCGCCGGGTTTTCCGGCGGACGCAAAAGCATTCTGCCGGGCATCTGCTCTCAGGAGACCGTCAACGAGAACCACAGCTTTCAGGCGATTGCAAGCCCCTGCGCCAAGGCCGGCATTCTGGAGCGCAACCCGATTCACGAAGACATGGTCTGCGCGGCGCGCGCGGTCAACGTTCAGTTTATTCTGAATGTCGCGCTGGACGGCGAGAAAAAGGTCATCGCGGCGTTTGCGGGCGACCTGGAGCAGGCTCATGAAAAAGGATGCGATTTCATCCGGAAGCTTTCTCTGTGCCCGGTCGTTACGGGGGATATCGTTGTCACAAGCAACGGCGGGTATCCTCTGGACCAGAACCTGTATCAGGCCCCAAAGGCCGTCGCTACGGCGGAGGCCTGCGCCGGAGAAGACGGAGTCATTGTCATGTGCGCCTCCTGCGTTGACGGCATGGGCGGCACCCATTTTGAAAAATTGATCGTTTCCGGAACCGCGGAAGAAATCGAGAACCGCCTTTCGAAAATCCCGCCGAAGGAGACCATCCCCGAACAGTGGTGCGCGCAGATTTATGCCCGCATCCTGAAAAAACATAAAATCATTCTTGTCACCACCTATCTGGACCATGACGTGGTCCGAAAGGCCAACATGATCCCGGCCTCCAGCCCGGACGAAGCGCTCGCCATCGCGTACGGCATCAAGGGGAAGGACGCAAAGGTGGTGGTTATTCCGGACGGCGTTTCCGTGCTGGCGGTCAAGTGACGATACCGCAAAGGAGGAATCTGAAATGAGCGTGAAGCTGGCTTTAAAAATCAACGACCGGGACAACGTGGCGACAATTTTTGCCGATGGAATTGTTTCAGGCAGCGAGGTGGAGGTGCGCGACAAACAGGGGAATGCCGAACGAATCAAGGTACGGGGCGACGTACCCTACGGCCACAAGATCGCGCTGAAGGACATCCATTCGGGGGAGAAAATTTTCAAGTACGGCGAAGAGATCGGGGTCGCGACCAAAGAAATCAATAAGGGAGAATACGTCCATGTCCACAATCTGGACAGCATGCGGGGACGCGGCGACCTGGAAGGGGATGCGGTCAAGTGAAGTTTATGGGATATGTGAGGCCGGACGGCAGAGTCGGCGCGAGAAATCACGTGGCCGTCATCCCGAGCGTGATCTGCGCCAACGACGTGGCGCAGGCCGTCGTCGGCCAGGTGCAGGGCACGGTGGGCTTTTTTCACCATCAGGGATGCTGCCAGCTTCCCCCGGACCTTGAACGCGTCACGGATACCCTGATCGGTTTGGGATGCAGCCCGAACATCGGCGCGGTGCTGATCGTCAGCCTCGGGTGCGAGGGCACCGACCATGAGCATATGATGGAAACCATCGCCAAAACAGGCAAGCCGGTCAAGATCATCCGGATTCAGGAGCTCGGCGGGGCGAGCCGCGCGATTCAGGCCGGAATCGACGCGGCACAGGAACTGGCCGGGCGGATTTCCGGGCTGCAGCGCGAACCGGCCGATCTGTCCAATGCGGTCATGGCAATCAAATGCGGCGCCTCCGACACGACGAGCGGAATGGCCTCCAACTGCGTGGTCGGCTATGTCGCGGATAAAATGGTGGACCTCGGCGCGACCGTAGTCTTTGGGGAAACGACCGAGTTCATCGGCGCGGAGCATATTCTGGCCCGCAGGGCCGTCAACAGGGAAGTGGCCGACAGGATTTATGAAATCGTCGACCGAATGGAAACGAGGGCGAAGTCCCTCGGCTGCGACATGAGAAAAGGGCAGCCGACCCCGGGAAACATCGCCGGTGGATTATCCTCCATCGAGGAAAAGTCTCTGGGAGCCATCGTCAAGTCCGGGAACAGGCCGATTCAGGGCGTTCTGGAATATCCGGAAATGGTGACGACGCAGAAGGGCCTGTGGATCAAGGACACACCGGGCCGCGAACCGGAGATCCTCACGGGGATGGCCTGCACGGGGGCGCAGTTTATGATGTTTTCCACCGGACGCGGGGCGCCGCAGGGCTTTCCAAGCATGCCGGTCGTCAAAATCTGCGGCAACCCGAACACCTACGAGCGCATGAGCCACGACATGGATCTGAACGCCGGCCTGATTATCAAAGGCGAAAAGACCATTGAGCAGGTCGGAGAGGAAGCTTTTCAGAAGGCCCTTTGCGTTCTGAACGGAGAAATGACGAAAAACGAAGCAATCAGATATTTTAATTCCATCGACATCCACACGCTGGGGCCCGTCATTTGAGCTTCCCGGAAAGTTGCCGAACACTTGCGATTACAAACGGGCAATATGCGAGAAAAAACAGTATGAGCCATACCTTTGGGTACGGCTCATACTGTTTTAGATAGGTTTATTTCCCTGCTGCGCTGTGAAAGATTTGAAGTGACTTTCGACCGCTATTTTCCCGCAAGCCGGGCCCCCATTTCAAATGCTTTCCGGCAGTCGATGGGGAATTGTTCCGCTCTTACCTGAGCCTTGTGCTTTTCGTTGAACATGGAAGCCTCATAGAGGGAATAATCGTCAAACTGATAGGTGTCGTTGCTGACGAGAATTTCCGAGGGACCGCCCAAACGTTCCAAAAGGGATTGATAATGGTCGAACAGCGCGCGGTATCCGAGCTTCTCCATTGCGTCCGCCGGAACGTTCATTGTGTAGATGAACGCGGACGAAATCTTTCCCGGGAAAGTGCAGCGTTCCCCGATGTTGTAGGTCATGCTCGAAAACAGCAGGCGCTCAAGAAAAGAGAGCATTTCTCCGGTGATATTTGAAAAATAGATCGGCGTGCCCAGCAAGAGGACGTCGCAGCGGGTGATCTTTTCCAGAACATCCGTCAGATCGTCCCGCATGGCGCAGTGCCCTGGGATACCGTTTTTCCGTTTGCAGGCAAAGCAGCTGGTGCAGCCCCTGTATTTCAGGTCATACAGGTGAATCAATTCTGTTTCCGCCCCGGCGGAAGCCGCGCCGTCCAGCGCTTTCTGAAGCAGGGTCGCCGTGTTCCAGCTTTTTCTCGGGCTCCCGTTTACAGCAATCACTTTCATGAAAATCATCCTTTCCTGTCCGTTTATCCAAAATGAACCTGCCGTCCGTTGACCGGCCCGGCAAACCTTTTTTCAGCCGTCACCTGACGATATGGACCGTATTCGGCTTGCGCGCCGGCGGTGCGGATGCCTTGCCGATCTGCCCGATTGCGGCCGCCGAGCAAATGGTGTGCTCTTTCGGGATGCCCAGCTCAAAGAGATAATTCCGAACGCCCGGGTCGTCCCTCAGCCAGTGAAGCTGGTTGAGATAGCAGCTGCCCAGTCCCATCGACTGCGCCGCAAGAAAGATGTTTTCAAGGCCGAGCGAACAGTCGGCCATCGCGTTTTCGTAGTCCGGCTTGTTCGAGGCGATGATGACGGTGGGCGCATGGTAGTAAAAATTGTAGCTTTCCTTTTGCGAAGCGGTTTTGGCCGCAAGCTTGCCGGGGTAGCTGTCATCCGGCGCCCAATGCCGGAAGCCCTCGCGCACCAGTTCATTGAGCCTTAGAAGAGCTTCCCTGTTCTGGACGGCGGTGAACAGCCAGCTCTGGTTGTTGCCCCCGCTTGGAGCCCAAACCGCGGCGTCGAGCAGTGTTTCAAGCTGCTCCGTTCCGATCTGCTCCTCGGTAAAACTGCGGGTGCTCCGGCGCGAATGGATCGCGTCCAGCACTTCGTTCTGAATCATGGCATTTCCTCCTGTTCTGCGTTTGGCTTCCTTCCTGCGGCGCGGATTTTTTCCCGGCGGGAGCTTTTCAGCCGGAACGTTTGGCGGAAAGAAGGTGGCTTTACAAAGTGATGCGCGGCGCTTTACATTTGCCGTGCGATTGATTATACTCAGTATAGGATGCAAGGGACAAATTAACAAGTACGCACATTTTTGTGCCTTAAATCAGGAGGCAGTATGGGAAAGGAATGCGGAAAGTCAAAGACGGTCCACGCAAAGAAATGCGCGGTCACGCGGGCGCTGGAGGTCATTGGCGGCAAGTGGCGGCTGCCGATCATTTGGGAGCTGTCCGCTCAGGAAAGCATGCGCTATAACGAGCTCAGGCGGCATCTGGACGGAATCACGAACATTATGCTGACCAGGGCGCTGCAGGGACTTGAAAAGAACGGGCTGGTCCAGCGGGTGGAACTGGAACGGATCCCTCCCCATGTGGAATACTCTCTGACCGAAAGCTGCAAGCAGCTGCTTCCGGCGCTGGAAATCATCAACGAGTGGGGAAAAAGCCGGATGCTTGACGCCGGATGTGAGGAGACCGGCTCGGACAAAAATTTAATTAATACAGATATAAAATAAGAAGACAGGAATGAGCAGAAATATGATGAATGAAAAAGAGATCGCAGAAATCCGCCGCCGTTTTCGTCCGGATAAGAGCAACATCAATCGAATTCGGGGCTGTTACGTCAATGACCAGAAGGAAATCGTCTCTGAGTTCCGCCAGTCTCTCGGGCTGATGCCTCAGGAAGAGAGCGAAGAACTGTTGACGATTCTGAAAAAGACCCTGTCCGGCGCTGTCGGAAAGAATCTGATCGATATCGAGTTCACGACTCAGCAGGTGCTGGAAGGCGGGGAACACAAGCTGCTGATGCGGCTCAGGGATTCCTCTCTGGAAGATGACGCCGCCGTTCGTCAGTTCTATGAAAATGCGATTCAAACGCTCGACGTGGAGGGCAATTACCTCATTCTCTTAGCTTACGACAAATATGACGTGCCTTTCTATTCAAAGGACGGAGAAAAACAGGAGGATTCGTCGGAAGTGTTTTCGTACTTCCTGTGCAGCATTTGTCCCGTGAAGATGTTAAAGCCTTCGCTTGGCTTTTATGTATCCGAAAATGAATTCCGCAACATTACATCGGATTGGATCGTATCTCCTCCCGAGCTTGGGTTTATGTTTCCGGCTTTCAGCGATCGCAGCGCCAATCTGTATAATGCTGTCTATTACACCCGCAACCTTGCGGAAAACCATAAGGAATTCGTGGAAGCTGTGTTCAAAAGCGAAATTCCCATGCCCGCTGCCGCCCAGAAGGAAACATTCGAATCCATTTTGGGCGATGCGGTTGCTGACGACTGCAGCATCGACGTGGTGCAGACAGTCCATGAACAGTTGTCCGAAATGATCGAGGAGCACAAAGCGAACAAAGAAGATCCATTGTTGATTTCCAAAGAAACAGTAAAGGGAATTCTGCAGTCCTGTGGTGTTTCGGATTCCCATATGGCCCAATTTGGCGAAAAGTACGATTCCGAATTCGGTGCCGGCACGGAAGTCTGTCCGCAGAATATTATCGATCATAAACAATTCGAGATTCGAACCCCCGACGTCACGGTCCGCGTGAACCCGGAGCGAAGCGACCTGGTGGAAACAAGAGTCATTGATGGCACGAAATACATCCTGATTCGTGCGGATGAGGGCATTGAGGTAAACGGCGTGAATATAAATATTTCATAACGGCGCGTTTCCTTTCCGGCATCCTGCGCAGTCTGTAGATATCGGTACATCGATAGACTTCCTATCGCGATATTCTGCGAGTGTCCGGCTGCTCGGATACAAGCCTAATCTCCTGCGTACTTTATAAATTGATTCTGCAATCAGAATTCCAGTTTCATGCGAAGTTTCAGAGAGCCATCTGAACTTCGCATTTTTCGTGCATAAATAAAAAAATGCCCTCGCTCGTACATGCCCCCGGACGGGCATGCCTTAGAACCGGAGAGGGATCATTCTCATATTTTGTACTGATGCTTTTCTGAGGCGGCCCAATTGGCCGGAAGGCACAATTCTGTGAATCGCGGTATATCTTCGTATAAAGGAGGTCCTTCTTTTTGAACTATAATCTCTGCGGCCTTACCGGCCGCGTTGTCATACTGGAAGATCCCTGCTATGACGAGGCGAGGCAGAACTACAATCAGGCCATTCAGCAGTACCCGCTGATCATCAATTACTGCCGCGATAAATGGGATGTCGCCAACGCCGTGATCTGGTCGGAAAAATATCATATGCCGATTCGGATCCGCAACGGCGGCCACAATTATGAAGGCTACTCGAACGGCGACGGCGTTCTGATCATCGACGTGAGCGAGATGATTGACATGGACCTGGATGAGAACAAAAATCTTCTGTATGTTCAGGGCGGCGTGACCAATGAACTGGTGTATGAATTCGTGTCTTCGAAAGGTTATCCTTTTCCCGGCGGCACCTGCCCGACGGTTGGAGTCGGCGGCTACGCTCTGGGGGGAGGATGGGGACTCTCCTGCCGGTTTCTGGGACTGGGATGCGACAGCCTTGAGGAGATTGAGCTGGTGAATTTCAAAGGTGACATCATCAAGGCGAACCGGACCTGCAACGAGGACCTGTTTTGGGCCTGCCGGGGGGCCGGAGGCGGAAATTTCGGTGTTGTCGTGTCGATGACATTCAGGCTTCCTCCCAAGACGGGGAACGTAACCCTGATCGAAATCGACTACCTTCATGTAACCTCTGGAGAGCAGGAGGAATTTCTTGGGATCTGGCAGGAATGGCTGAAAAGCGCCGACCCCAGGATTACGCTGATCGCGAGAGTGTATCACTCCGTCAACGACGGCCTTGCGATGCTGGCGAGGGGCATCTTTTACGGCGGGCCGGACGAGGCAAGGCAAATGATGAAGCCGTTTCTCGAACTTGCCGGGGCGGAATCCAGCTTTGAGTTTATAACGTTTCTTGAAGCGGTTACCATGATCGGCAACACTTACCCTCCTTTTGAAAAATTCCAGTCCGCAAGCCGTTTTGTGCTTCATGATTTCAGCAGGCGGGAGATTTCAGGGCTCGTAGGGTTGATCCGCAGCCGTGCGGAAGGCTCAGTCTTTGCGGGTTTGTCCCTGTATGCGCTCGGCGGCAGAGTCCGCGAAATTTCAACGGACGAGACGGCCTTTTTTTACCGAAAGGCGCACTTTATCATCTGGTTGGAAACCGTTTGGGAGGAAAACCGGTTTGCCAATGAGAACAGGAGCTGGGTAAACGACCGTTTCCCTGCTCTCGCGTTCGTGACAACGGGCTCCTATGTCAATTTTCCTTACAGCAGACTGCCAAACTATCTGGAAGAGTATTATGGAACGCATGTCCGCAGGCTGGAATGGATCAAGGAGAAATACGACCCGGATCATGTTTTCTCATTCCCGCAGGACCTCCGGGGCGAGCCGCCGTTCCAGGTGCGGATCCCCGAAAATCACAGGGATGAAGTCCCGGCGAAAGCGCCGGGTGACGCGGCTTATCGCGGTTTTCGTTATGTTGGGAACCACACCGGCTGAAAGCCGTTTGCCGCGGCCATCCGCCAGTGCTCCGAGCGGGCCGGCGTGAAGGTTCAACGCGGAGCTGCCGATCCCCGAAAATCCCGGCAAGTCCCGTTTTAAACCGCAGAGTACAGCCAGTGCCCGCCGGGCCCCGGCACACATCGGGCTTTTCCCTTGTGAACAAGGTAATCCAAGTGGGATTTTGCTTCCCCCAGGGCGAACATTTTCTGCGCGGGCGGAAAATCGGCCCAGCTTTTCGCCCTGATCTTCCACGACATCTGAGAGGCGGTTTCATAACAGGTCTGTTGAGGCCGGCGGACGAGAATGGAGTGCGTTTCTTCCAGCCGTTTTTCATGATGTGCCAGAAGCTGCTCCACGCGGGCAGCCATGGACATACCTCTGGTTGTGCGGTGGCCTGGAAGGGGGATCCGCACGTCGTAAGCGGCGATTTTTCTCAGGCTTTCCAGATAGTCTCCAAGGCTGTCCTCCACTCCCGGCCAACAGGTGATATTTGGAGTGATGTCAAAAAGGACGTGATCGCCCAGGAACATCAGCCGATTCGCGGCATTGTAAAGGCAGAGATGGCCCGGCGTATGGCCGGGCGTGGAAATACAGGTGAACTGATAACCGCCATAGAAAAGCGAATCGCCGTCCTGAAGCAACTCGGCCCGAAAAGGGGGAGAAATATATTTCCACGCGGGCGTGCTGGCCATGATGGCTTCCATTTCCTCATCGGAAGCGCCCAGGCCGACGTACTCCGGGAAACATTCGCGCCATGTCTTGTCATGCCTGTAATTCTGCTGCAGGCTGTAATCTGTTTTTCCCATAAGGATATGAGCGCCGGCAGCCCCAAAATCCGCGGCGAGGCCGCTGTGGTCGGAATGCATGTGGGTCAGATAAAGGTCGGTTTTGGACACGTCCGCGTTCAGTTCCCTGAGCCCGTCCCGCAAATCAGACCGGCATTCGTCCATGTTGAATCCGGTGTCGATGAGCAGATTCCGCTCATCACCCCGTCCTCGGATGAAATAACTGTTCAGGACCCTGAGCGAATTTCGTGGCAGATTGACCGGAATACGATAGATTCCGTCGAATACTTTGGCGATCATGTTTATGTTTCCAGCTTTCATTTCATGCTGTGGCGCCTGATGCGCAGGCTCCGATGAAAAAGAAGGGATACCCCGGATCTTCATCACGGGATACCCCGACGGAAAAAGGACATGCCAGTTTTTTTCCGGAGTTGCGGTCTGTTCCGGATCAGGACGGAGAAAATGGCGACGCTTCCAAGCCCATCAGACGGAGGGTTCCGGAATATTGAAATCCTTGGGTGATTTGGTGGTGGCTCCCGCGCGGTACAGGGTCCAGCAGGTCATGGACTGCCATTTTTCGATGAACGTGTCCGCCTCGTCGCCGGTATAACCCAGAGGCTGCAGGGAGAGGTTCTGACAGAATTTCTGGAAGGTATCGGTTTGATAAGCCTTGTAGAAAGCGTCCTGAAGTGCTTTCACTACGGTGTCCGGAGTCCCCTCCTTGACGAACGCTCCATAGAATGGCCCCCAGTTGTCCAGCATTCCTTTATACTTGCTGTTGCATTCCTCCAGGGTCGGAACGTCGGTAAGCTCTTTGTTTGCACAGCGTTTGTTGGTATAGACTCCGAGGGCTTTCATCTTCCCGGTAGCGATGTACTGGATGGCGGCGGACTGCGCGATCACAGAAGCGTCCACTTCGCCGCTGATCAGAGCGGGCTGCAGCGTGCCGTCTCCATCATAGGTAATGGAGTTGTATTTAATCCCCTCGACCATGCAGGTCAGCGCAAAGCAGTTAAAAGGCAGGCCGCCCACACCGGTCGTTCCGACGTTCAGTTTGCCCGGATTGGCCTTGGCGTAGTCGATCAGGTCCTGGTAGGAGTTAAACTTCGAGTCGGCCGGAACGACTAAAATCCCCACGTTTTTTGCCAAAACGATAACGGGAATATAATTGCTGTAGTCGATGTCACCCAGATTGAGCAATTTATAGAGGGGCGGATTCTCCGCGTTCAGCAGAAGGTTGTATCCGTCGGCAGGCTGGTCGTGGACATATTTTGTCGCGATATAGCCGGTGCCGCCGGTCTTGTTGGTAAGAACAATGGTCGTGCCGAGGTTCTTCGCCGCCAGCGGGCAAATGGTGCGCATGACGTTGTCGGTACCGCCGCCGGCTGCCCAGGCGATGAACCCGTTGATGCTTTTGCCTTTATCGGGATAGGTGCTGTTTCCGCCCGCTGCGTTGCCCCCGCCCGTTGTGCCGCTGCAGCCCGTCGCAAGAATAAGGATTGTCATGGATGCCAGAATGATGGACAAGATTCTTTTCATATTTTACCCCTCCTAAAGTTTCACCGGTTCAGTAAAGGATTGCGGGCCGGTCCCGCCGCCCTCTTCCGCCTTTCAGCTTTCTGTGGCGCTTTTTTTGCGGAATAGGGCCAAAAACCGCTGCTTAGTGCTTTTGGGAATCGCTATAAAAATAACGAACAGAAGAAGAATCAGGGAAATCGGATGAGTAAAGAAACCGGCGACGAATTCTCCCAACTGGCCGTGTGCGATATTCATGGCCCTGCGCCAGTTGGTGTCGAGAATGTTGGACAGGATAATGCCGAGCACCATCGTTGCGACGGGAAAATCGTGCATTTTAAAGAGATATCCGAGGATTCCGAAGAAAAACATCCAGTAGATGTCCGTGACGCTGTTGTTGATGGAGTAGCTGCCGATCACCGACAGAATTACAATGACGGGAATAATGACATGCTTCGGCACCTCGACCACTTTGCAGAAAAGATGGATGCCCGTCAGGCCGAGAACAAGCAGGAAACAGTTCGCGAGAATCAGAGCGCCGACGATCGTCCAGAAGAACTCCGGCTGATCCTGCATCAGGAGCGGACCCGGGCGGATGCCGTGGATGGTCAGGGCGCCGATCAGGATCGCCGTGACCGAGTCGCCGGGGATCCCGAGCGTCATCATGGGGATAAACGCGCCGCCGATGGCGGCATTATTGGCGCTTTCCGGAGCGATCACACCGGCATAGGCCCCTTCGCCGAAGGGGCGGTTGGGATTCTTTACCGAGCGCTTGGCGTGATCGTAGGCGATCAGGGCCGCAATGTCCCCGCCGGTGCCGGGCAGCGCCCCCACGAGCGTTCCGAGCGCGGAGCAGCGCATCGCAAGGGGCATATAATGTTTCATGATTTTCCAGTCCGGCAGAATTCTCTGAATCTGCTGCTTCACCGGCTTCAGGTTAAAATGCAGCTGGTACAGGGCCTCGGACATGCCGAACAGGCCGATCATGACCACGACAAAATTGATGCCGGCCAGGAGGCTGGGGATGCCGAACGTCAGCCGGGGCTGGGCCGTGACGGAGTCCATTCCGATCATTCCGACCACCACGCCGAAAAAGGCGGTGATCAGCGCCTTCGGCAGGGATCCCTTGCTCAGGGAGCCAACCAGGAACAGCGCCATGATCGCCAGCAGCAAATAATCGCGGGCGGCGAAATTGATGGCGAGGCGGCCGATCAGGGGAGAGAGCAGCGTCAGGCACAGCAGTCCGACGAATCCGCCCAGCACCGATTCGGTGGTGCTCAGTCCCATCGCGGTCCCCGCCTCTCCCTTCTGGGCCAGCGGATATCCGTCGAAGCCCGTCGCCACAGCCGCGGGGGCCCCGGGGATGTTCAGCAGGATCGCGGAGCGGCTCCCGCCGTATACGCCGCCGGTGAAGACGCCGATCATCAGCGCCAGGGCCGGATTGGTATCCCAGGAAAAGGTAAAGGAGATCAGCAGTGAGACCGCCATCGTCACGGAGAGTCCGGGAATCGCGCCGATGTAAATTCCAAGGAAAACGCCCACTGCAATCCAGAGAATCATCGTGATGGAAGTGTAAGCTGTAAAAAATCCACCAAAGCCGTTGAAATAACCGGAGAATAAAGATGCCAGAGATGCCATGGACGCATCGCTCCTTTCCAAAATTAAGGCAGAACGACCTGCATGAGATAGTGGAAGATCACCAGGATGGCCGCTACCACGCCCACGGAAATAAAAACCTTATGAAGCGGTTTTCTGCGGTCGAGCAGGTACATCGTGCCGAAAAGAAAGACCAAAGAGGTCACGGTAAAATGCGCAAACGGCAGCAGCACCCCATAGGCCAGAACCATAGCCAGCAGGACGATCACGTCTCTGGAAACCACATGCCTGACGGCCTCTTTCAATCCCCGCTCCCTGAATTTATCCCGGAACAGGATTCCGCACGTCACCAGGATAATCAGGAAGAATATCGCCAAAATGAAGAGCTGAGGCAGGGAATTGGGGTTCGTCAGACCGGTAAAAATGCCCTCCAGCTTCAGCGAATCGACAAACAGCGCCAAAGTGATGAGAAACATCAGTCCCAGAAGCCAAATTTCACCCGGAGCATGCTTTGGGGTGCCCTCGTCACCCGGCTTGACTGCGGCGCTGTCCTTTTCCCGCTCCGCGGCCTCCGCTTCTATTTCCTTGTTTTCCATGATACTCCTCCCTTCTTTTAAAACCTTCCCCGGCAGCTTGAAAGTTCTATGTATGCTTCCGCGCTATATTGTTTCCAAGAAAGCGCGTACCGATTCAAACATGCCGGATCAGGTGTGGTCCGGGGCCAGAAATCCGAGCCGTTCCAATGTCAGCAGGACGTTGCGCCCCGCCTGAACGCCGCTGATGATCTGGCCGGCCTTCAGACTGTCGCCAATATTGAGAATTTCCACGGAGCCGGAAAAATCAGAGCGAAGCCCGTCCAGTACCGGCGCATAAGGGCGCATTCCCAGACAGATGAATCCATAATCCAGCGGAAGCGCAGACTGCTTCCCATCCGTTTCCACAAGAAACTGCGTTTTCCGGACCTCCAAAAGTCTGGTGCCGGTCAGCTGCCGCACTTTATATTTTTCCATCATGTTACTGTCGCATACCTTGGTGATCGGATCAAGGTCGCTGCCAAGGGCGGGCAGCAGTTCCACAACCGTCACCTCGGCGCCGCGCTGCGCAAAGAATTCCATCATATCCAATCCGACCGCTCCGCCGCCGGCAATCACGACCTTTTTCCCGGTCATATCCGCCGGATAGCTGTCCACATGATCGATCATGGAGAAAACCGTATGGATCGGACTGCCCTCCTGATCGGTCGTTTCACGCAGGCCCGGGATATTCGGCAGGACCGGAACGGAGCCGGTGGCGTTGACAATGACGTCCGGCCGCAGATCACGGATCTTTCCGGTGCTTGCCGGAGTGTTCAGGAGCACGGTCAAATTTTTGAGATTGGAAGCCCGGCGGATCAGATAGGCTGTAAAGTCGCCGATCCTCGCCTTATCCGGCAGCCGGACAAGGTCCGTCGTGTGGCCTCCGAGATGATCGGACTGCTCCAGAAGAGAAACGGTGCAGCCGACTTCGGCGGCAGTGCAGGCGGCTTCCAACCCGGCCGTGCCGCCGCCGGCCACGACAACGTTGCATGGGCGTGAGACCTTCCGGCTGCGGTAGGCGTCCCCCTCCACGACCGCCGGATTGACCGTGCAGCGCAGAGGGCGGTTCTTTCCGATCCGGTTTCCCGCGCAGCCGATATTGCAGGAAATGCATTTGCGGATCTCATCCTTTTTCCCGTTTTTCGCTTTCCAGGCCCAATCGGGGTCTGCGATCAGGCAGCGGCCCAGTCCGATCAGGTCTGCGTCGCCCCGCTCCAGAATATCCTCCGCCACCTGGGGATCACGGATGTTGCCCATGGTGATTGTGGGTTTTCCAAAGCGGTCCCGGACCGCGCGCGCCATGTAGGAGCGCCAGCCGTCGGGCCGGAAGCAGGAATCGATCTGATATTCCAAAGAGTCGTTCAGGCCGCAGGATACATTGAATACATCCACCAGGCCGGCGACATACTTTAGGTATTCCAAAGTGTCGTCCAGAGTGTTTCCGCCCGGGACAAATTCGTCCGCAGACAGCCGGAGCATGACCGGGAAATTCGGGCCGACCTGGCTGCGGATCTCTTCGGCGGCCTCGCGGAGGAATCGGGCCCGGTTTTCGGGAGTGCCTCCGTATTGATCCGTGCGGCCGTTGGTGGTGGGAGAGAGAAATTGGCTGAGCAGATAGGAATGCCCGCCGTGAATCTCCACGCTGTCGAATCCCGCAATCTGCGCCCGTTTCGCAGCCGCGCCGAAATCCTTCACGATTTTCTGAATCTCTTCCACAGTCAGGGGACGGGGGATTTCATTCCCCCGCTTGCTGGGGCGGCTGGATGCGGAAACAGGCTGCATTCCGATCCGGGAAGAGCGGGCGGAAGCGCCCGCATGATTGAGCTGAATGGAAACGGCGCAGCCCTGGGCGTGAAGGGCTTCGCACAGTTCAAAGAAGCCGGGAATGAAACGATCCTCGTCCAAACGGAGCTGGGTTGTTCCGTTGGAGCCGGCGGGGAAGGAGACATTGGCGTTCTCGACAATGATCAGTCCGGTGCCTCCCCTGGCTCTTTGAATATAGTAACGCATGTGTTCCCGGCTGATAGAGCCATCCGCACAGGCAAAATTTGTTCCCATAGGCATCATAACAGTGCGGTTCTGAATCGTCAAGTTTTTTATCTTAAGAGGTGAGAAAAGGACCGGAAAGGAACAACCTTCCATGACAACGGCATCTCCTAATTTTAAAAATCATGAAACCTGGAAATAGTACGGGATGGTGTGCTGATAGGCCTGATTATTTCTTTTCAAGGATTTTGGCGATGGTCATCCGCTGGATCTGATTGGTGCCCTCGAAGATCTGGAAGATCTTAGCGTCGCGCATCAGTTTTTCCACCGGATATTCGCGGCTGTAGCCGTAGCCCCCAAAAATCTGAACCGCATTGGAGGTAACCTCCTGCGCCGCGTCGGTTACAAATGTCTTGGTAATGGAACCTTCCATGCGCAGGTCGCGGTGTTCGTCCTTGTCCAGCAGACGCATGGTATTGTTGACCAGGACACGGGAGGCTTCGGTCTTGATGGCCATATCCGCCAGCATGGACTGCACCATTTGGAATTTGATGATAGGCTGCCCGAACTGTTTGCGCTCCTTGGCGTAGGCCACGGATTCGTCCAGAGCGCGTTGCATGATGCCCACGGCCAGCGTAGCGACGAAAGCGCGCGAGATGTTCAGGGCGCCGAGGGCGACTTTAAGGCCTTTGCCTTTTTCACCGACAATGTTCGTTGCGGGAACGCGGACGTTGTCGAAGATCAGTTCGGTGGTGTTGGAAAGGCGGAACCCCATCTTTTTCTCGTGGGCGCCGACGGAAAAACCCGGGGTGTCACGGTCGATCAGGAAAGCCGTAATGCCCTCTTCCGTCCGGAAAAAGCTGACATACAGGGAAGCGCAGGCGCCGTTGGTGGCAAAGGTCTTGGTGCCGTTCAGGATGTAGTCGTTTCCCTCTTTGGCCGCGGTTGCGCGCAGGGCGCCCGCGTCCGAACCGGCGCCGGGCTCCGTGATGGCGAAGCAGGCGAACTTTCCAGAGGAAAGCACATCGGCGAAATACTGCGCCTGCTCTTTGGTTCCATAGAGCATAACGTTTCGGAATGCTACGAAATTCGTTACAAGAGTGTCGGCATAACCGGCGTCGACTTTGGCCAGCTCCTCGAAAAGCATTGCGGTCGTTTCAAAGTCGAGGCCCATTCCGCCGTACTCCTCTGGGATTTCCGCCATATGCAGACCCATATCGAGAGCAGGCTGAAACAGTTCGACGGGGCATTCGCCCTTTTCGTCACATTCCGCGACATGAGGTTTGACCGCCTTTTCCGCCAGGTCGCGGACCATTTCAATCAGTTCAGTTTGCTCATCAGTATAAAGCAGAGCCATTTTGATAACATCCTTTCCTAAAAAAACTAAAGCGATGGGAAATAGACAATTCGTACAAAGCGGGCGCAGTAAAACCGGTTTTTTTTGGACCTGCTGGACTTTGTTTATAATATAACACGTTTCATTGGTTTCAACAATTGAAAACGGGTAGCGATAGATAAGTCCTATAGGTTCCTACTAAAGCGCAGGATTTTCCGATTAGTATTTTAGAAGAATTGATGCTACAATAAACAAAAAATCAGGCGCTACAGCTTACAGAATCAGCATTTTAACAACACTGTATGTCTGCTTTTTTGATCAAAGCATGGGTTGCGGTGAGCGCAGTCCATACGCACACACCTTTGGGTTAAAATTTTCACATTCATTTTAGGAGGTAAAAAATGAGCAAATTGAGCGATGAGCAATTTCAGGCGTACCTAAAGCAGATTCGTGAATTGGCCGAGGGCCCGTTCGACGAGATGCAGAAAGAAATCGAGGTCACGAACAAGTTCCCTCAGGAATTTTACGATCTTGCAATCAAAAATGATCTGTACCGTTTTGCACTGCCCGAAAAATACGGCGGGTTCGGCCTGACCGAGAAGCAGATCCTGATGGTACAGGAAGAGTTTTCCCGCGGCCCCGGCGGCATGCGCATGCATCTTCATCATGCGGCCGACCTCGACTGGCGCATTCTGGACGACTTTGGCAGCGATGAACTGAAAGCCCAGTATATGGACAAATTTCAGGATAAGACCGTTTACTCCAACTTCGCCCTGACGGAAAAAACCGGCGGAACCGGCGCCGACGTTCATACCACCGCGATCAAAGACGGCGACTACTACGTCATCAACGGGGAAAAGACCCTGATTTCCCATACGGACTGCTCCGATTTTACCTATCTCATTGTGAGCACGGACCCCACCTCCGACAAAGACAGCCGTCTGTCCGCGTTCTTTGTGGATGTTCATACCCCCGGCTACGAGATCGTCCCGATGCCCCATATGATGGGCTGCCGCGGCGCCGGCCATGCCGGGCTGCGCTTCACCAACATGCGCGTCCACAAGAAATTTCTGCTGGGCAAAGAGGGTATGGGCCTTGAGATTGCGATGCACTCGCTCGCTGTTTCCCGCGCGCATATCGCCGTCAGCAACCTTGGCATGGCGCAGAGAATGCTGGAAATGACGATCAAACGCGCAAAAGACCGCGTCACGTTCGGCAAGCCCCTGATCAAGCGCCAGGCGATCCAGCAGACCATTGCCGACATGGGAACCGAAATTCATGCCCTCCGCCTGATGATTTATGATTTCGCCGAGGACTACGAGGCCGGCCGCGACATTGAAATGAAGGCCGCAATGTGCAAACTGCACAGCATCAACACCGTGAAGACGGTTTCCGACGCCATGCTGGAAATCTTCGGCGGCATCGGCTACTTCGAGGACTGCGAGTACGGCCCTACCGAGCGCCTGTACCGCGACTGCCGCGCCATGTGGCTGGAGGAAGGCCCGCGCACGGTCCAGCGCCTGACTGCATTCCGCGGCCTGGAGAAGAACGGCGGCGTTATTTCCTACAAGGACAACGGATACCGGACCGTCTGAGCTTCGGGGACGCCGCCCTGGGCGGCGTCCCGCATCTGGGCAAACAACAAAGAAAGAAAGTGATTCCATTGAAGCCTTTGGAAGGAGTCAGGGTTGTTGATCTGACGACGTTTCTGGCTGCGCCGACCACTGCCCGCGTGCTTGGCGAGTGGGGAGCGGACGTGGTCAAGGTGGAGTCGCCCAAGGGCGACCCCGGACGCACGCAGGGCGCGGTGTTCGGAATGCCGTATGAGGACGATGAGAACCTCGGCTTTGACATGTCCAATATGAACAAGCGCTTCATCACCCTGAATCTTAAGACCGAAAAGGGCCTTGAAGTCATGCACAGGCTCCTTGCGGACGCCGATGTGTTCATCACAAATATCCGAAGCAAGTCTCTGGCCAAGCTGGGTCTGAACTATGAGACGCTGAGCGCAAAATATCCGAAACTCGTTTGGGCACAGTGCCTCGGTTACGGTGAGAAGGGTCCTGAAAAGGATTCCGCCGGATTCGACGTGACCTGCTATATGGCCCGCGGCGGCGTTTTCGGAACAACTGTGAACAAGGGCGACGCCCCCATGATTCCCACCAACGGCTACGGCGATTTTCAGGTTTCCATGTGCGTTGCCTCCGGCATCAGTGCGGCGCTGTTCAACCGGACCCGCACCGGCCGGGGCGAAAAGGTTACGGTCAGCCTGCATCACGCGGCCGTCTTCATGCTGAGCACCGCCGTCGTTTCCGCCCAGTATGGCAACAAATACCCCAAAAGCCGTTTTGAGGTCATTTGCCCCACAAACAATGTCTACCGCACCAAAGATGACAAGCTGATCGCGATGTGCGCCCCCGAGTACGACCGGGACTACAACAAGGTTATGAAGCTCATCGGCCGCGGGGATCTTGTCGGCCATCCGGATTATTCGAATTGCGACCACATGAATGCTTTACATAAGAACGCAGAGGTCGTAAAGATTTTTGATGAGGCGATCGGTCAGTTTAACCGCGCCGAGATCCTGAAAATCTTTAAGGAGAATGACGTTCCCTGCGAAGCATGCTACGAGCCTCTCGATATGTACGAAGATGAGCAGGTCTGGGCGAACGGGGTTATGACGAAGCTGGACTGCCCGTCCGGCGAGCGCTGCATTGCGACCAACCCGGTTAAATTCGGCTCTTACGCCGAACCGAGCTACAAAGTTTCTTCCGCGCAGGGGACCGATACCGTGGAAGTGATGAAAGGAATCGGGTACAGCGAAAGCGAAATCAGGGAATACCTGACCGAAGGCGCCGTTCAAGGCAAGAAGGCGCTGAAATAACCGCTGGAATTACCGACGATTTTTAATTTTGAAGAGGAGTATGAGAACGTGAAAGCAAAAAAGTACTTGTGGGTTTTAGCTACCGTTTATTTGGCTTACTTTACCCAAGGCATCCAGGCTTTGGTTCTTAGTCAAAACAAGGTTTCATTTTATACTCAATGGGGATTCACAAACGCCGATGCCGGTGCGGCGGCAGTCAGCGCAGCCATCGCTTTCACCGGTCTCGGCAAGTTCGTATCCGTATGGGTTTGCGGTGAAATTTCAGACAGGATCGGCCGCAAACCGATGGTATTTGTCGGCGCCCTGGCCTATGTGCTCAGTTTCTTAGGCCTGCTGGTTACTTCCAACGTTGTGGTTGCTAACGTCTGTGCCTTCGGTTTGGGTGCCGCAACTTCCTGCTTTGACGGAGCCAGCTATCCCGCCGTGCAGGAAAGCTGGGTAAAGGCCCCCGGCACCGCGCTGATCCTGATCAAAGGGTTTATCTCCGTGTCGGGCCTGATGTACCCGCTTCTGGTCGTTTCCCTGACGCAGGCCGGTAATTGGAAGATGGGAATCATTATTCCACTTATTTTGTCTGTTCTTACTTTCCTTATCGCAATTATTACCCCGTTCTCTTATGATGAGGAAATGAAACGTCGCAAAACGGATCCGGCAGCCAAAGCTGCTTATGAAAAGGAGCTTGCCGAAAAGAAGCACGTTCTCGATGCGGATGCCAAGAAGGCCGCTGCCCGCTTCAAATCCACCCCGCCCAAATTCGTCGTTGTCGGCTGCGCTGTTTATGGATTTATCGCTATGGCTACCATGTACTCTGCACAGCAATACATCAAGGCGTTCGGCAAGGTTGTTGTCGGAATGAGCGACATGAGCGCCGCCGGGCTGACCAGTGTCTATACCGCCGGTTCACTGATTGCTGTCATTGTCTGGGGCTTCTTTATGGCAAAATTACGTTGGCGCACTTTGAAAGTTTTGCTGATTGATCTTGCCGGTTCTGTGTTGGGTTATGGCCTGGTCTGTATCGTCCGCGTTCCCGCCATGGTTTACCTTGCCACCTTCATGATCGGCCTGTTTGCTGCCGGCGGCGCCCTGCAGTGCGGCGTTTCCCTCATGCAGGAATTCCATCCCGGCAACAAGGGCAGAAACCTCGGTATTTACTACACATTTATGGGGGCTGCATCCTACGCTATTCCCTATATTCAATCTTGGCTGATTGGTTCAAGCTCCGAGGCCTCTGCTACGGTATCCTGCTTACTGCTCAATCTCGGCATGGCTGTTGTCGGACTCTTCTTCATGATCTATCTGAGTGTTAACTATAAGAAGTGGTTCGGCGTCAGCGTCATGTCAAAAGCCGGCGGAGACGATTAATTTCGATCAGCTTTCTTTTCGCGATAGCGGTTTGGGTCTGGTCGGAAATTGACGTTTCTCGTTAAAATTTGAAGAATTCCAACGAAAGGCATAAAATCTCAGGGGAAGCTTCCCTGGGATTTTATGCCGTCATTACAGAACGTGCTAAGAAAGATTTTCCTCGACTTTTGCCGCAAAAAGGCCGGAATCTGTAAGTTGTTCTCAGCAAAAACAAGACATAGCTTAAATACTTCAAAATCTGTTTTATTAAAGAGAGGAGAAGATATATCATGGCAGAAAGAATTACCGGACATACGGAACTGATTGGTCTGATCGCTTATCCGATCCGCCATTCCAGTTCTCCGAAAATGCACAACGAAGCATTTGCAAAATTAGGTCTAGATTATGCCTACCTGGCGTTTGAGGTGGACAACGATACTCTGGAGGATACTGTGAAGGGCCTTCGCGCGATGAAAGTACGCGGCTTTAACGTATCGATGCCAAACAAGACGGTTATTTCCAAATATCTCGACAAACTGACTCCTGCCGCCGAAATGTGCGGAGCGGTTAATACCGTCATCAACGACAATGGCGTATTGACGGGAACAATCACAGACGGTATCGGTTATATGACCGCGCTCAAAGACGCCGGCATCGATATCATAGGAAAGAAGATGACGATTGTCGGAGCCGGCGGCGCGGCAACTGCGGTCGAGGTGCAGGCTGCGCTCGACGGCGTGTCTGAGATGTCCATTTTCAATGCAAACGATAAATTCTGGCCGAGAGCCGAGCATAATGTTCAAACAATCAATGAGAAAACGAAATGTAAGGCAACACTGCACAGGCTGGAGGACCTTGACGATCTAAAAGCCGAAATTGCGTCGAGCCCCCTGTTTGCCAATGCGACAGGCGTAGGTATGAAGCCGCTGGAAGGCCGGACTTATATCCCGGATCAGTCTTTCCTGCGCCCTGACCTGATCGTTACCGATGTTGTTTACGCTCCGACAGAAACCGCGCTTTTGAAAATGGCGAAAGAGGTCGGATGCAAAACAATGAACGGCCTGGGAATGATGTTATATCAGGGTGCCGCCGCGTTCAAGCTTTGGACCGGGAAAGAAATGCCGATCGATTATATAAAAGAAGTCCTCAATATCCATTATTAAGCTGCGGCTGATTGCTGTCAATCCTAGCCAAAATGGTGAAAGGATGAGTAAGCCATATGAAAACAGTTACTGTAAAAAACGTTGTTCTCGGTGATGGAATCCCGAAAATCTGTATCCCGATCGTCGCAAGGACCAAAAAGGATATTGTCGAGGAAATCAAAGGTCTCAAGCAGTACCATGCGGATCTTGTCGAATGGCGCGTGGACTGGTTTGAAGACGCCGACGATATCGAAAAGATCAAAGAAGTACTGCGAGAGCTTGCTCCTGTTGTTCAAGAGCTTCCCCTTCTGTTTACATTCCGTACCGCGGAGGAAGGCGGAAACCGGCCGGTCGACCCGGAGTCCTATGTCAGGATCAATCAGGAAGCAGCGGCGAGCGGAGTTGTAGATCTGATCGACGTCGAGTTGTTCAAGGGTGATGAAGTGATGAAAAAACTTGTCGAAAGCGCTCACCGCTCAGGCGTGAAAGTCGTGGCTTCCAGCCATGATTTTGAAAAAACTCCGCCGAAAGATGAAATCCTCTACCGGTTAAGAAAAATGCAGGATCTGGGGGCCGATATCCCAAAGATAGCGGTTATGCCCAAATCCAAACTGGACGTTCTGGAACTGCTTGAGGCCACTGCCGTTATGTCGGAGAAATATGCCGACAGGCCAATTATCACGATGTCCATGTCCGGCCCTGGTGTGATTTCACGCCTGTCAGGGGAACTTTTTGGCTCCGCGCTGACTTTCGGCGCAACCAAAACAGCCTCGGCGCCAGGTCAGATCGGCGCAGAGGATCTTTACGGAGCACTGCACCTCCTGCACAACAGCCTGTAAGGGCCCCGATGACGGGGGTTCATTTCCTGAGAGCTAGAGTATCGCTTTTACGGAGGAGCCCGTTTCGTCTTTTATCCTGGGTGCTGGTGGGATAGTCTGCGGCTTTGCGTCTATTTTACCAGCGTCAGGGCAAATGCGGGAATATAAAAAATTACGCATAAAGGAGATTTTCCATCATGGGAGACTGGATTGACGGCCATACAGTGCCATTCGGGCTGCTCGGCTCGCCGGTGGGACACTCGGGTTCGCCGGCCATGTATAATTATTGTTTTGAGAAAGACGGGTTAAACTGCGTTTATCTCGCGTTCGATATCGACCTCAATACGCTGGACGCCGGAATGAGCGCGGTCAAGGCCCTTCATTTCAAAGGAATCAACGTCACGATGCCGTGCAAGAGCGCCGCGTTGAAATATGCGGACGAGTGCACCAAAGCCGTTCAGCTGATCGGCGCAACCAACTGCATGGTATGCGAAGATGGAAAATGGATCGCACACAATACCGATGGGATCGGTTATGTGAACAATCTGAAGGCGCACGGCGTCGATGTCGCGGAAAAGAAAATCACGCTGATCGGCGGCGGCGGGGTCGGCATGGCAATCCTGGTCCAGTGCGCGCTCTCCGGCGCAAAGGAAATCTCCGTCTTCAACATCAGGGATTCTTTCATGGGAAATCTGGAGAAGCACGCGGAGCTGGTCAACCGCGAAGTTCCCGGCTGCACCGTCCGCGTCCTTGATCTGGCGGATAAGGATAAACTGAGCGCGGAGATCGCAAGCAGCCAGATCCTGACAAACGCTACCCGCGTCGGCATGGCCCCGCAGGAACAGTCCACGCCGATCCCGGATGCCGGCGTATTCCACAAGGGCCTTACAGTTGCGGATACGGTATACAATCCGCGTGAGACCCGGCTGATCCGGGAAGCAAAAGCCGCCGGCTGTCTTGGAATCGGCGGGATCGGCATGCTTGTCCGCCAGGGTGAAGCGGCGTACCGGATCTTCACCGGAAAAGCTATGCCCGTCGAGGAAATTCAGAAAAAATTCTTCGACAACTGACCAATGCCCCTATCCAAATATTATCTAAGTTAAGATCGGCTCATTGTAAAAATCACCTCTATTTGTTATAATAAATAGAGATGATTTTTATCATGTAGAGATTATTTCTATTTTTCGGGTGTTTAGCGTGGTGACGGGAAGAGGGACTTTTATGAATTTGTCTCAACTGTATTATTTTAAGAAGCTTGCAGAGGTTCAGCACTATACAAAGGCTGCAAAGGAACTCTATATCACGCAGCCCAGCCTGAGCGAGGCAATCTCTTCCCTGGAATCGGAGCTTGGCGTCCGGCTGTTTTTGAAGAACGGGCGCAATATCAGGCTGACCCAATACGGACAGGAGTTTTATCAATACGTTTCAGCGTCGCTCAACGAACTTGACAAGGGCGTCAATGTAATCCAGGAACAGGTTAAGGATATCGGAGGGACGATTGAAATCGGCTGTATCGCCACGCTGCTGGTTGGATTCATGGCGCGCGCGATGTATTCCTATCGCGAGTCTGTGAGCGAAAAGACGGTTTTCCACGTTTTTGAAACCCCCACCGCGGTGGCGATTGAAGGCCTGAAGTCGGAAATCTACGATATCGCTTTCTGCTCGAAGGTGGAAGATCCCGATCTGCGGTTTACTCCGATTCTGGAGCAGGAGATCCTGGCGCTGGTGAATCAACAGCATCCGCTGGCAAAATGCGAAACGATCACGCTCAGGGATCTGGCGGGCTATAATCTGATCACTTATCGCCCGGATATTCAGATCGGCAGGGATGTGGGCACACTCCTGGCTGAAAACGGCCTGAAGGCGGAACAGCCTTTTATGGAGGAAGGCTCCATAGGAGCCAGCGTGCAAATGAATCCGATCGTTGGCATCGTTGCCAACACCGTCTGGCTCAGCCAGTATCCGAATCTGGTGAGGATCCATTTCTCCGATGTTCCAAGGGGGTTCCGGAAAGTCTGCATGGCGTATAATTCAAAGCACTTTATCAACCGGCCGACGGAGCGCTTTATGGACTTTGTGCTGTCCCACCTTGATACGCTGGTGTCGGAGGAATACAGGCTTGAGAACGGCTGAGGTTACGGCGACTTTCTGCTGCCCTGGGGAGCCGGCGCTTTCATCTTATCCATGGGAACCTGCAACAGCCCGAGTTCTCTGTTCCAGGCGAAGAGAGCGAAGCCGCGCTTGCAGCGAAACGTGCATTCCAGACAGGGGTCCTCGTCGCAGTAGCAATAGGCGTCGGTGTCGGCAAGGGCGAACACAATGGAATGCTTGGACGGCGGGATGTATTTCAGCTGCCCGCCGGTAAAAGTCTTCAGGCAGATCCATTCGGGCGCGAGCGCGTCCGTGCTGGAGGACCAGGTCACTTTGACGGCGTTTTCATTGAACCCGCCGACAATCTCATAATCGATCATCAGACCGCAGCCGGCTTCCAATGGGACCGGCTGCAGTTTTTTCATCGGCGCGGAACAGCACCGCACCTCCGCGTCCGCGGTTCCGATCAGTTGAAAGACGCTGCCGCATGACTCGCAGAGAAAAAATTGCGGATCGCCGCAGATCGGTTCCGGCTTTCTGGTTTCCCGAGCACGCCTCGGCCCAAATCTCTTATCCGGCATCGTTTGAACTCCTTGCCTGCATCTGCCCGTGGGAATCCCGCCCCGTTCGGCGGGCCAGTTCCTGCGCGAGCAGATACTTTTTTATCTTTCCCGATTCCGTCATTGGAATCGCGTCTATATTTTCCACCCGTTCTGGCCAGGCATACTTGGAGACGTTGGATTTGCGCAGGAAATCCGTCAGCATTTGCAGTGTGACCGGCTTGGCCGGATCGGACGGCACCACAAATGCGCAGATCCTTTCTCCGAGCCGGGGGTCCGGCATACCGATCACGGCGGAGTCCCGGACGGCCGGACAGCGGAGCACGTTTTCGTTTAGGGAATTTGCGTTCAGGTTCACTCCTCCGCGGATGATGACGTCTTTCATTCTGCCCACGACCCGGATATTCCCTTCCGGATCGCGCGTGCAGATGTCTCCGCTGTGAAACCAACCCTCGTCGTCCAGAACCTTTTCTGTGGCGGCGGGATCGTTCATGTAGCCGACAAAAACGTTGGGACCGCGGGACCATTCCTCCCCTTCGGTGCCGTCCGCGGCGTCCCTTCCGTCCCGGCCGATGATGCGGACTTCAATTCCGTCGATCGGTCGGCCGGCGGAGGGCTTGATCTCTGCGGACCATTCGGCCGGCCGGATCAATGTGTGTGGAATACTCTCCGTGGAGCCGTAGCATTCACACAGGCGGATCCCATGTTTAGATGCTTCCCTGACAAGATAGGACGGCACGGGGGCGCCTCCGCACATAAATAGCCGAAGAGTCGGCATTTGCTTCCTGGTTGACTGGAGATACTTGAGGATATCGTATACGAACGTGGTGGTTCCCATGGAATAGGTACAGCGCTCGCGGTTGATCAGCCCGACGGCATCATCGGCGGAAAACTTCTTTTCGAGCACAAGCCCTGCGCCTGCAAGCATGGTTGCCAGCACGCCGTGCGCAAAACCGGTGGCGTGGTACAATGGAGCCGGCATAAACATAATATCCTCCGGAGTGACCCCGACCGCCCGGTTGAACCCCTGTTCGCAGAAGATCAGGTTATTGTGGGTCAGCATGGCGCATTTTTTGGCGCCGGCCGTACCGGACGTGCAGATCACCGCAGCGACCGATTCGCTTCCAACGGGACCGGCGCCGCGCAGCGTGTCCATGTTCTGGGGAACATCGACAATTTTTCGAAGGGTTGGGTAACCGGCAGCGGCCGTCCCCTGAGTTTCCTCCACCTGGATCACGGCGCGGATGCCCGGATGCCGGGAGTACATCTGCCGCGCAAGTACCGTGTAATCCACGCCTTTATAGGCCGTGGGGCAGAAGTATGCCCTGGTTCCAACGCGGTCAAAGATCTCAGATAGCTCTTCCGCCTGAAACGAAGGGGACAGAGGGTTTGCAATTGCGCCGATCTTCAGGCAGGCGACCGTGATGATGACGAATTCGCTCCAAACGGGAATCTGGAAGGAAACGGCATCCCCGGGGCAGATGCCGGCGGAGAGAAGGTATGCCGCCAGTCTGCCGCTTTTCTCATCCAACGCTCGGTATGTGTACCGAAACCCGCGGTCGTCTGCAATGTATTCACGATCCCCGAATCGAACAACGGCGTCGTTCCAACAGTCCAGCAGCGTCCGCGCGGTCCAGTACCCCTTTTTGTAGTAGAGTTCTTTCTGACGGCCGTTGACCTTTCCCTTGTCTGTCATCTATTTCCGCCGCTCCTCTCTGGGCATTTTAAACTGTTATCATTATACAATAAGATGTACAAAATACACAATGATCATGGTGAAAATAATGTATCGTTTTGTGCTATTTATATCGAAGCAAGCATAGGGAAAAACTATCATTTCTGCGGTAGATCGATTTGCTTCCGGTTATCCGGAACTTGGGGAAGATGATGCCGTATACTATATATAGAAGAAGAGCACTGCATGATTGTGCAGTACTCTCTCTTAACCTTCCGGACCCGGCGCGATGACGCCTCATTTCAAGCCGGGGTGATTTCGATCCGGTCCAGAACATACAGCAGAACGCTGGCCACAGTGACGACTGTGTCGGACTCGTCCCGGATGACCGCCCGCACGTTGCACAGAGTTTTTCCAACCTTTTCAGGCGTTGCGGTGCAAATGAGCCTGTCGCCGCCGGCCGGCCGGAAAAACTGAAGATTCATGGTTGCCGTGGTCACGTCGAGCCCGCGGCTGAAGCAGGAGAACGCCGAAATCACATCGACGAGAGTGCTGAGCGCTCCGCCATGGCAGAACCCGTGCAGGTTCCGGTTCTTATGGGAGAGGAGGATCTCGCCCTCTGCCATGCCGTCGCCGAGGCGGGTCAGGTTGATATCGGAGAGAAGGGGGTAGTTTTCTTCCGTGTTGAATTTTTGATGAAGATACCGGTCCCAGGATTCTTTCGTCCAGGGTTTGCCGCCGTTTGTTCTGTCAAAAGCCATCATCAGTCATCCTTTTCTGCATTTGGCAATTCGCTGTTGATTAGAAGCGTGGATTTATAAATTATTCTATAATAAAACACGGGAATAAAGCAAGCGGCAAATGATCGGAGTTTTTGCGCATTGTAAAAATAGCTATAATTTTTCCCTATGAGTCCGGTTTTATAGCCTTTTAATTTCAAAATCTTGTCGCTGCATTCCGAAATTGCGGCTGCAATCCTTCTTAAGGACCTGTTGTGGCCCGCGGCGGGTGGAATTTGTCGGTTTCTTAAAAATAAGACGCAATTGACTGAGGATAATTGGATGTTTCAACAATTGAATTTAACAATTTAAAGTGCTATATTATATGTAATCTAAAACTAAAAAGGAGGCCCCCGAAAATGCGCGGCAATTTTTCCTCCAAAGTTATCGCTGACGATGTTCGCACAAAGGCGGGCCGATTTTATTATGCCTATTATTACTTTTTTACTTTTGCAAAACATAATAGGCATGCCATTACGGGACGATAGTCTCTTCTATATTTTCAGAGAAACAGTGGCTTGTCTTAAAAAGGCAGGCCACTGTTTTTATATTTAAATGGATTGACAAGAAAGAGGGATAACATGAGAAAGAGAATTCCGGCATTCCTGTTGGCCGCAGTGATGGCGCTGTCGCTGACGGCGTGCGGAGGCGCTCCAAATTCTTCCAAAGCGGACTCGTCGCCGGCGGCTTCCGATGGATCCGCGCCGGCCGCATCCAAGCAGTCGGAAGCAAAAAGCTATACCGTTGGAATCTGCCAGCTGGTGCAGCATCCTGCCCTTGACGCGGCAACAAAGGGCTTTCAGCAGGCACTGACCGACAAGCTGGGAAGCAAAGTCACCTTCGATGTGCAGAATGCGTCCGGGGACACGGCTACCTGTGCCGTTATCAGCAATCAGTTCGTTTCTTCCAATGTAGACCTTATTATGGCAAATGCCACGCCGGCCCTTCAGGCTGCCCAGACGGCGACAAGCAAAATTCCGATCCTCGGCACTTCTGTCACCGATTACGGCACTGCCCTCGGCATTGACAACTGGACCGGCGCGAGCGGAAAGAATGTCTCCGGTACCTCCGATCTGGCTCCTCTCGACCAGCAGGCGAAAATGTTGAATGAGCTTTTTCCAAAGGCTAAAAAAGTCGGCATCCTTTACTGCTCCGCGGAGCCGAACTCCAAGTATCAGGCCAAGGTGATTACGGAAGAGCTTTCAAAGATGGGGTATACCTGCAAAGAATATACCTTCTCCGACTCTAACGATGTGCAGTCCGTCACCAAGACGGCGGCTTCCGAAAGCGACGTGCTGTATCTTCCCACGGACAACACCGTCGCTTCAAATACCGGAATCATCAAAAACGTCTGCCTTCCTGCGAAAATCCCGGTGATTGCCGGAGAGGAGGGCATCTGCTCCGGCTGCGGTATCGCGACGCTTTCCATCAGCTATTATGATTTGGGGTACACGACGGGTGAGATGGCCTATGACATTCTTGTCAACGGTGCGGATCCTTCCACGATGAAAGTAAAGTACGCTCCCAAATTCACAAAAGAGTATAACCCCGATATCTGCAAGGAGATGGGGATTACTCCCCCCAGCGGCTACCAGGCGATCCAGAAAGCGTCCTGACGAGTTTACGCGAATTGAAGTCTGCGGTGTCTCCGAACGGAGGCACCGCTTTGCCCTTTTGATTTCTCGGCACAAAGAAAGGAAAACGCTATGGAACCAATGGCCTATCTCTCCTCTCTCGACCCCATGAATTTTCTCACAGCCGTTCCGGGCAATGTCGCGCAGGGCATTATTTGGGGGATCATGGCTCTGGGGGTATTCATCACGTTCCGGCTGCTGAATTTCGCGGATCTGACGGTGGACGGCACCTTTGCAACAGGCGGCGCCGTGGCGGTCGTTCTGATTCTTGCGGACCTGCCGGTTCCGCTGGCTCTCGCCGCCGCTGTGGCCGCGGGGTTTGCCGCGGGGCTTGTCACCGGCCTGCTCAACACCGTTCTGGGAATTCCGGACATCCTCGCGGGGATTCTGACTCAGATTTCGCTCTGGTCGGTGAACCTGGTTGTCCTGAGCGGCGCAAACAAGGCGGTAAACGTGGATAAATATCCGTTGATCGTGACACTGCGGAATGTTGAAAGCTCCATTGTCACAGCGCTTGTTTTCGCGGCGGTTTTGATCTGCGTCCTGTACTGGTATTTCGGCACAGAGCAGGGAAGCGCCATCCGGGCCACCGGCAGCAACCCTCAGATGGCAAAGGCGCAGGGAATCAATATTGATTTTATGAAAGTGCTTGCAATCAGCTTATCCAACGGGCTGGTCGGGCTTTCCGGCGGACTCCTGGCACAGTATCAGGGATTCGCTGACATCAAAATGGGGCAGGGGTCCATCGTCATCGGGCTGGCCGCCGTCATTATCGGGGAGGTCCTGGGGGACGCGCTTCTCGGCAAACACATGAATTTCGCTTACCGCCTGATTTTTGTCGTGTTCGGCGGAGTCGTTTACTATCTGGTCATCGGCCTTGTCATGTGGCTGAAAATGCCGACGGACCTGCTCAAACTGCTTACGGCCGTGATTGTGGCGATTTTTTTGGCTGTCCCGTATCTCAGGGCAAAGTCGAAAAATTCTTTTGCCCTTGCCGGCAGGAGGGGAGCGCGGAAAAATGCTTGAGTTATGTAAGGTCTGCAAAACATTCAACATTGGCACGGTCAATGAAAAAACAGCTCTCTGCGGAGTTGATCTCCATCTGGACGAAGGGGATTTTGTCACCGTGATCGGGGGCAACGGCGCGGGGAAATCCACTTTGCTGAACGCCATCGCAGGGGTCTGGCCCGTGGACGAAGGGACCATTTCCATTGGCGGCGCGGACGTGACCGGCCTGCCGGAATATAAGCGCGCGCCGTACATTGGCCGGGTTTTTCAGGACCCGATGATGGGGACGGCCGCCAATATGGAAATCGAGGAAAATCTGGCTTTGGCTTTTCGCCGCGGCAGCAGGCGCGCATTGCGGTGGGGAGTCACCAGATCCCAGCGCGAACAATATCACGAAGCGCTGAAAAAACTCGGGCTTGGGCTGGAGGAACACATGACCGCCAAAGTAGGACTGCTTTCCGGCGGCCAGCGACAGGCTCTCACGCTGCTGATGGCTACGCTGCAAAAGCCGAGGCTTTTGCTCCTCGATGAGCACACTGCGGCGCTGGATCCCGCGACTGCCGCGAAAGTACTGGAGCTTTCCGATCAGTTTGTCGCGGAAAACAATTTAACGGCTATGATGATCACCCACAATATGACGGATGCCATCCGTCACGGAAATCGGCTGCTGATGATGAATGCGGGAAAAATTATCCTTGATATTTCCGGAGAGGAGAAAAAGAAGCTGAAAAAGGCCGATCTGCTCCAAAAATTTGCGGAGATTGCCGGTGTGCAGGAAGAGACGGACGAAGTCCTTTTGTCATAACGGTGCATGGAACACTGGTAACGGGAAACACGGCAGCTGATGCATCAAAAACAACAGTCGAAAGCAAATTATACCCAATCCATATGGGGATGGACAAGCCAGCAAACGGATTGCGGATATTTTGGACCGATAAAAAAGACCCTTTCCCAAATGACTGGCTTAACCAGCGTTTTGGGAAAGGGCCTTTTTTACTTGACTCAGTTTACCGGCATGTGATGTGAAGGTGTATGATCTGATCCTTTTCTACCGTACTTCGAGACGCCTTTCAAACTTTCCAAGGATCATGTTCGGAGAAACAACAAAAGCGAAAACCTTCGGATCTTCCTGAAGAAGGAATCTTTTCAGAAACTGCCATTCGTATTTGTTGATGACCATCATATGAACCAGCTGTCCCTGCCGGGTAAATTCTCCCCAGCCGCTCCAGCTGGTCATTCCTCTGCCCGTAAAATCTATCAGCTTTTTGCCGAGCTCCGGACTTTTGGATATGATGAACACCGTAAGCTTGATGTTTTGGTCGTGCACTTTATCCATGACGACAGCCGCGATGAATGAGAATACAAGCGAATAAGCGGCTGTCTCCAGATTGAGCTTCACAGCCGCGAAGAGATAGACACAGATGTTTATGATGAGACCGATCTTTCCAACGCTGAAACCAGGATACTTCTTGGAGCAGACCATTCCCACCACATCCGTCCCGCCTCCGGAACCACCTTCCCTGAGCGACAGGCCCACGCCATAGCCGGAGATGGCCCCGCCGATCACGCTGTTTAGCAGGGCGTCTGAAAACAGAGGCGCCGGCGGAGACGGAAGCACCGTCATCAGGAAGGACTGAACGCACACGGCGATGATCGTGCGAATAATGAATTTGCGTCCCACCACGCTCAGGCCCATGAATACCAGCGGAATATTCATCAGCCAGACGATAATGCCCACGATATCGATATTTGCGGGCACGGGAATCCCGCACATATCGGAGATCACCCACTTGATTATCTGCGCGATTCCGGTAAAGCCCCCGCTGTAGAGTCCTGCGGGAACTAAAAAGAACCTGTAAGCCGCGGAAAACAAGGCTACGCCGGCTAAGACATACAGCATATGTAACCATTCCTTGTTTTGCGCTGCTTTTTTCATGTTTTTTATGTCAGCCTTTTCCAAATATTTATTTAGAGATATCCGTCTTCCTCACGGCAAGATTTTAGGCCTTTAAATTCTCTGCTTGTATAGAAAAAACAAGGATTAGTATTCCAGTTTCCACATGTATCTTCTCATGGTCAGCGGATGGCTGCGGGCAATCGCGATCTGTTCCGCATATACTCTCATCACGGCGCTCAGCACCATGGGGTTAAAATACTCCGCTACGGACGGCGGAAGAGATCCCACTCCGAAATCCTTCCCGTCCACGATAGTCGCCTTGGCCTGAAAGCGGAGAAGAAATTCCATGGCGCGTGCGTCCAGGGCGCGCGTGCGGCCTTCGTTCATCAGCAGGATGAAAGGAACGTCCTTATCCACGATTTCGAACGGGCCGTGGAAAAATTCTCCGTCGTGGAAACAGCCGGAGTTGATCCACTGCATTTCCATCATCAGGCACAGAGAGAACGTATATGCCACGCACTGTGTCGCGCCCGAGCTCATCACATATACGACCGGGGCGTCCTTGTAATCTTCCGCGAACTTCTTTGCGGCGGGGACAACAAAGGAAACGGCGTTTTCGATCATGCCATAGATCTTGCCGAAAGCCGTCTGCATATCCTCGTAATGTTCATATCCCTCATACTGATTTAAGATTTCCACGGAGAGATCGAGCACATTTACCATCTTTTCCAGTTTTGCCGCGTAGCTCTTTTCAAAACCATGCACGATCACATAATCCGCGTTCTTCGCGAGGGGTGAATCCGCCTTGTGGGTAACCGCTATGACTTTAGCGCCCTTTTCCATCGCCAGCCTGGACGCGGCTACGGTCTCCGGCGTGTTTCCGCCGAGGGAACAGGTGATTACAATAGCGGTACTGTCCACGGCGGCCGGTGTTGCGTGTACAAATTCATTGGCCGTAAAATGACCGATGCGAAGCG
The DNA here is from genome assembly GCF_035986805.1 of Caproicibacter sp. BJN0012. Lineage (NCBI taxonomy): Bacteria > Bacillati > Bacillota > Clostridia > Eubacteriales > Acutalibacteraceae > Caproicibacter > Caproicibacter sp. BJN0012. The sequence continues at coordinate 741,717 of NZ_CP142518.1, forward strand.
CTTTTGAGTTTTCCTCAAGAAAGTATTTCCCGGGATAGAGCTCCGCTTTCGATGCGCCGCAACCCACATAATACACGGACTTGATGTCCGGGGCCTCTTTTTTAATTTCCGAAATAATTTTTTTTGCTTCCATTTTTATCCCTCTCAGTATTTTGTGGTCTACCCGCCCGGCAGACGCAACAATGGTATTATTTTGTTATAACTATTATAATACAATTGATGGCACATGTCAAACATTACTGCGCGCTTTTTTCTTTCCGCTCTTTGCTCATCAGCGGAATCGCGTCCGCGACAGAGGCGATCTCAACGTCCGCTTTTCTGCGGTCGAACGGAAACCGGTGGTCGATCAGCGCCGCTACCCTTGTCCCCGCCTGGTTTGCGGCTTCTATTCCGACGGTGGAATCCTCAATGACCAGGCATTCTTCCGGAGCTACCCTCAGCCTTTTGGCCGTCTCAAGATAGACGTCCGGATACGGCTTCGGCCTGATGCAGTCCTCGCCGCTGACGACCACATCCAGGCTGTCAAAGATCCCCACTTCCGTAAGGATCGCTTTCACTTTTTTATATTCCGTTGAAGAGGCCACCGCCGTTCTGATGCCGTTTGTCCGGGCATAGGAAAGCACGTCCCTGACAGCCGGCCTGAAGAGCTTCAGATAGTCGATGTTTTCACAGTGGCGGGGGATCCACTGGAGGCGGTACTCTTCTTTCATTTCTTCCGCGCTTTTCCCGGATCCGGATACCTTCGCAACGATATCCCAGACCTCTTTCGTCCCTCTCCCTACGATATCGTTCAAATCCTCCTCTTTTGCCGAAGAATTGAATTTCCGGACATATTGAAGAATGCGCTGCTGATTCACAGGCTCCGTATCCACAATCACGCCGTCCATATCGAAAATTACCGCCTTCATCCTCATCAGCCTTTCACCGCTCCGGCGGTAAGCCCGCGTACGAATTGCTTCGACATGCAAAAGAACAGGATGATTAACGGCAGCGATGCGATAATCAGGCCGGCCAGCGTCGTCGTGTAGTCGATTTTCAGGTCTCCTCTAAATGTCATCAGGCCGATTGGGATCGTCTGTATTGCCTTATTGTTCAGGAATACATTCGCAAAGAGGAATTCATTCCATACGAAATTCAGGTTTACGATGGCGCAGGAGGCAAAGATCGGCTTGCTGATCGGAACGATGATCTTTGTGAATATCTGGAAGCTGTTGTACCCGTCCACAATCGCCGCCTCTTCCAATTCGGCCGGGATCGATATGAAATAAGCGCGCATCAGGAACACGGTGAATGGAATCCGGAATGCGATATACGGCAAAATGACCGCAAAATAGGTATCGTAGATTTGCAGCGCTTTCAGCATTTTATACAGCGGAACCAGCGCCACCTGCTCGGAAAGCGCCATTCCGCCGAGCACGATGATGAAGATGATTCCGACTCCTTTGGCTTTGAACCTTGTGAGTCCGTAAGCGAGAAGTGAAGAGAAAATGAGGATTGCGCAGAGCGAGATCGAGCTTACCAGGACCGAGTTGCCGAAATATTTGTACAGGCCCAGCTTCCACGCTTTGGCATAATTGTCGAATCTCCATACCTGCGGCAGGGAAAGGGAGTTCTTGAATAGTTCCTGATTGGTTTTCAAGGAGTTCAGAATGATCCAGAAAAGAGGAGCAAAGATCACGACGCACAGGAGGATGCAAAGCAGATTGAGAAGAACTTTGGATGTGAAATGATGATTCATAGTTTTCATATCTCTTTTGCCACCTTCAGTCCTTTCCCGATCTCGTTACTTTTAACTGCAGCACGGAAAGCACGACTGTGATCACAAAGATGAATACGCCGGTCACGGCGGCCATTCCGAGGTCGTCATGCAGGAAAGCCTGCTGATACAGGAACAGTCCGAGAACCTGGGAACTGTTTCCGGGCCCGCCGCTCGTTGTGGAGTAAACTTCCGTGTACAGCTTAAACGCGCCGATAACCGTAATGATGGAGCATACCAAAAGCTGTTCCTTGGCCTGGGGGATCAGGATGCTGACCGCTCTTCTCACCGGACCCGCCCCGTCGATCGCGGCCGCTTCGGCGTAATCCTCCGGGACGTTTTGAAAAGCGACGGCCATCAGCAGGGTGATATATCCTGTAAACTGCCACTGGCTCATGGCGATGATGCAGTAAATCGCAAGCTTGGAATCACCCAGCCATGCTTTCCCGGGCAAGTGCATTGCTTTCAGCAGAGAATTTATGAAGCCGACGTTGGGCTCGTAGATAAACGTAAACATCAGGCCTACCGCCACCAGCGAGATAAGCGACGGCATAAAATAAATATTGCGGAAAATGCCTCTCATTTTTTTCCCGATCGCGGAGCCTTCCAGGATCAGCGCCATGACCGTTCCGAACCCGACCTGAACGATCAGGGAAATGATGCAGTACAGCCCGTTGTTTTTAAGCATGACGGGAAAGGTATCGTCTGTAAAAAATCTCCGGTAATTGTCCAGACCGACAAAGGTCGCCCCGGCGGAATAGGAGGAAAGCCGGAAAAAGCTGTATCCTATATTCATGAGAACCGGGATATAGACAAAGAACAGAACCATGATGAGTCCGGGAAACATGTAGAGATATGGGACATATTTCCTTGTTTTCAAATTCTTCACCTGCTTTTTTGAAATACGGGCAGGTCTCCTTGAGGAAGCCTGCCCGCAGTTGCTTTATATCAGGGGGTTACAGCTGTTTTTCGTTTTATTTTAATGACACATACTTCACGCCGGGAATACCGGGCATTCCAGAGACATACGCCGGAAACTTGTGTTTACTGGCTTGAGCTTCCGGTCTGAACCAGTTTCTGCGCTTCTTTCGCCTTATCCTGGATCTTTTTCAACGCGTTTTCCGGTGTGACGGAACCGTTTGAAAGGTTGGATACTTCCTCCTGGTACTCTTCGGATACGGTGGAGTACAGCGCATTGTCGAGCCACTCGCTCATGTCTTTCGCTTCGCTTACGACCTGATAGCCATCGATCAAAGACTGATCCTTCAGTCCGTTCGTCGTGTCCTTCGCAGCGTTGAACCAGCCGATCTTCTGGCATTGCTCGGTGCCTACGTCTTTCCCGAGGAACCACTTTAAGAATTCCACGCACTCGTCCGGGTACTTGGTTTTTGAAGAGATGACGAATCCTTCGGGGGCGCCCGTCAGAATATCCTGGTTGCCCTTTGCGCCGGCGATCTGCGGGAATTTGAACATGCCGAATTTCAGATCCGGGCCGTCGGTCTTGATATACGGAATTTCAATCAGCTCTCCGTAATAGATGGCCGCCTGACCCATAGCGAACATGGATCTTGCCATATCCGGCTTTACGCCGTCCGGATTCTCCGTCATGTATGGAAGGAGCTTCTGGTAATACTGCATGGCCTGGACATAGCCGGGGTCCGTGAATTTACCGGATGCAGGCTCATAGTCCTTCGCTCTGATCTCGTCCGGAACGAAAATCTGGTTCAAGGTTCCAATGTAGTGGAGACCCGCCCATGGCTCGGAATTGCCGTATGCGATCGGCGTTACGCCGGCCGTCTTCAGCTTCGCGCAGGCAGCGAGCAGATCGTCGAAAGTCTTCGGAGCTTCGACCCCGTTCTTCGAAAAGAGCTCCGTATTGTAGAAGAAGAGCTTGCAGTCAAGACGGAACGGAATGCCGTACACCATACCGTCTTTATTCGTATAGATACTCATTTGGTTCGCAAGCAGTGAATTCTTCCACTCCGCGTCTTTATCCAGATAAGGCGTCAGATCCAGGATCAGTTTTTCACGAATAAATCTCTCCGTGAAATCACCCGCCCAGCTGAAGAAGATATCCGGCGTGTCATCGCCACCCACGACGACTTTGATCTTTTCCTTGTAATCCTGGTTCTGCGCGCTTGAGATCTCGAACTTGATGTCGGGATGAGACGCTTCATACTCGTGAAGCTTGCCTTCAATGAAACTGTTGTAGGGCTCGTCCGGGAAACGATGGAAGAACTTGATCACTTTTTTTCCGCCCGTGGAAGCCGTGCTTGCCGCCGAGCTTCCGCCGGCCGATGCGGTTCCGGAGCCAGAGCTTCCGCCGCATGCGGCAAAGGAAATTGCCATAATACAGGCCATGGTTAATCCGACTGCTTTTTTCAGTATCCCTTTTTTCATACTTACCTCTCCTTTCGGGTCCTTACTTTGAATATCCCTTTATTCTCACACGCTCTCCTTTTTCATGACCTTTCTATCTTCTTCCGTCAAATCGATCTGTTTTCCGAATCCGAAGGAACCGTCTCTCTGACATTGAGCGGAAGAAAAAACCGAAGCCCTGTAAAGGCTTAAGCGTATCAGACAATCCTTATATTCTGCGGCGGTCGTGATTCCCCGGTTTCCGGAATCCGGGCCGAAATCAACAGCATCTTTGATTCCATCGATATAATTTGTCAGGAAACATGCGATAAAGGCATCTCCGGCCCCCATGGTATCCCTGGCCTTGACCAGGAGGGGGGACTGCTCATAGAAATTGCCGTCGACCTGAACAAACGCGCCTTTCGAACCCCGTGTTGCGATGACGATATGTCCGCATCCGAAATCCATGATTTTTTTCATTGCAGCCCGGATCCCGGCTTCATCCTGATCGCCGCAGGAAATCTCCGCGCAGTCGATATAGGGACAGCAGCCGCGCAGGTAGTTGTCGTCCGTCCGATTGGAAAAATCCATGGATACGAACTTCGCCGCCCTCCGGATCGCCGGCAGCTGAGGCTCCAGATAGCTGTACACGCTCGTATGGACCAGATCGAATCCGCTGATGTACTCCTCGTCCATCTCCGTCAGCGCCGGAGGCTTCTCTCTGGAGATTCCGCCATGATTGCCCGTCAGGAATACGCGGTCCCCGTTAACCAGCTGGACGCGGGCACAGCCGTTGTTTCCATGCTCGAAGCGGCAGTGCGAAAGATCAAGGCCGATTTCCGCCGCGGTCTCGTAGACATGCTTTCCGACCATGTCGTCCCCGAAGGTCCCGAGGTATGCTGCCTGTGCGCCGAACATTCTGCTGAATACCGCCACGTTCAGGGCGTTGCCGCCCGGATAGATGGTTGAGATATGAAGATATTTATCGCAGACGTTATCACCGATCCCCAAAGTTCTGATCATAGTAGAAACTTCCTTATGACATATTATAATGTATTGCTAATTCATTTTATATTGTTATATCATATATATAATAAATTGACAATAGCTATTCAACCGCCGGAAGAAAAATTGTTAATTTGTTAAGCTTGTACATGGAATTTTTGTTGGATATTGCCTGAGGGCTACTTTGAAATTAAAGGAAAAAGCTGCCGCACACTTTGTTCTATGGACTTCCAGGGCTCCATATAATACCTCCCGTCGGTAATTTCGAGGGAGAGATATCCTTCGTAGCCGTATTCCTCCAGTTCGGACAGATACTTCTTCCCATCCAGAATTCCGTCGCCCCAGGCCAGATGCCCTCTGGGCGCGCCGTCAATAAAATGGATATGTAAAAGTTTTTTGCCAAGCGCCTGAAGGTACATGGCGGGCGTTTCTCCCGCCAGGGCCATCGGAATGGTGTCGACCATCCCGCACACGGAATCCATATTGATTTCGGAAAGCATTTTGCTGAGTGTTTTAAGGTCGTAGACCAGATTGCTCTCGTCGTGCCGGAGCACCTCAAGCGCCAGCCTGAGGCCGTAGTCTTTCGCCATTTCTCCCAGCATGGAGAGATTTTCTTCGGCGTATTTCCAGGCGTTTTCCAGGTCGCTTCCGTCAAAATAGCCGGTCCCGGAAGTGACGAGCACCTTGTCGCTTCCCAGCTCCGCCGCGACGCGGATCGCGTCTTCAAAGAATTTAAGGCTCCGCCGGCGCTCCGCTTCATACGGCGCCGCCAGGTTGATGGGATATACACACTGTTCCGGGGTATAACAGACCAGCTTTAACGCGCGGCTTTCGATTTCTTTTCTGACGTTTTTGACATCGCGGTAGGTCATGTCCTCCGGATGGAAATGCGGAGCCGCGCCCCACAGCTCGATGCAGGACAGGCCGGAACGGACCGTGTCATCCAAAAAACGTGTCAGCGGATAATACTTATACTGGATATTCATGGCGGAAATCTGTTCTCGCCTGATTTTGTTCATTATTTTTCATCCTCGTCCACATTCAGTTGCAGGATATAGGTGTAGCGGTCGGCGTTAATGATATTCTTGCCGTAATAGACGGGGCTTCCCTCGGTATCGGAGCAGGTATCCCTCATATAAAGAAGGGCCTCGTTTTCCTTTACGCCCAATTCCTGTGCCTCTTCCTTCCTCGCGTAACAGATCCCTATTTTTTTGGTTCCGGTTTTCATGATAACATGATGCGCCGCAAGCGTGCTGAACAGCGGCTGGTTCAGGTCCTCCGAAAGGAGGAAGGCAAACTTTCTCGGGAAATGGTTTTCCTCCAGCATGACCGGCACGTCGTTGCAGTAGCGCAGCCGGCGGATCCGTATGACTTTTTCGCCTTTTTGGAGGCTCAGGAATTTCACATCGTTGGGCATCGCATTGACGATATCCGCGGACAGAAATTTTGTTCCCGGCTTCTCTCCGTTTTGAATGCAGTTTTGGGAAAAACTCATAAGCGTATTCAGGCTCCTGACCAGTTTCTTGCCGGTCACGAACGTGCCCATTCCCTGCTTTCTGGTGAGCAGATCTTCATCCGAAAGAATTTCCAGCGCTTTCCTCACGGTGATCCTGCTGACGTCGTACTTCGCGCTCAGCTCCTTTTCCGTAAGGATCTTCTCATTCTCCTTCAGGATTCCTTCTTCAATCTGCCCTCTCAGTTCGTCTGCCAGCTGCAGATAAAGCGGTGTGCCGTTCTCTCTTATCAGTTCCCCCATACTTTCTCCTTTTTTCTTTTCGGGAATCAGTAATCCAGTCTCCGGTAGTATCTTCTGATTCCGAGCGGATGTCTTCTGCAGTGTTCCAGATGCACGTTTACTCTCTGGAATGCGGAGCGCATCACGATCGGCGCCAGAATCCACCGAAACTCGTCGCGGATTCCGTTTAATTTGAATTTCTTCGTGTCAAATACAATCACTTTCGCGCTGATTTGGTTCACAAAGCTCTCGACGCGGTCCATCTCGGGACGGGTCTTGTCTTCACCCTTGATCAGAATGACCGGAATATCTCTTTCAATCACTTCCAGCGTTCCATGAAAGAAATTAGCCGCCGATACCGGCCTTGTGCGCATCCACTGCATTTCCTCCATAATACACATTCCGTGGCAGGTGGCCCAATCCTCAAGGTTTCCGGAACCGATCAGGTATGTAAGCGGTTCATCGCAATATTTCTCGGCGTATGCCTTTGCGTCCTCATCCGCATCCTTGTAGATCTGAACGGCGTTCTCAGGCATATTCACAATCTCGGAGAAAAAATTGTCATATGCGTCAAACTGTCCGGCATTCTTGAGAAAACGGAGCGTCACGGTGTACCAGAAGTAATAAGCGGCCCCGGTTGTATTAATAACATTATCACACATTTTAAATAGGATAGAATCTTTTTTCTCAATATATCCGATAATTTCCGCCCCGATTTTGTGGACTTTTTCCATGGCCTCTACAATTTCTTTTGTATCCCCGGAGACAGATTCGATCACCACCACGGAATCTTTGTTCAGAAAAGGGTTTCCTTCCAGGCAGAAGTCAGCGGCGTTCTCCAGGTAAAACGGAACCGTGGCCCCAAGCTCTTTTACGATATGCATCATCTGTCCGGCATACAGCACGGTCCCGCCGATCCCGATATAGAAGATGTTGGAATATCCTCTTTTACAGATCCGGTCCACAATCTCCTCGGTCTGTGGAATCAGTTCGATTCCATTTTTATGGTCCTGCAACACTTTTGCCTCATCGAAATTGATCATATTGCCCCTCCTGTAATGTTATATAATTGTAATATATTATATCATGACATTACATGACTTTCAATAGGGCGCCGGATTAAAAACTGAATGGGAACGATTTCCGCCTTTCGTGAAGGCTGGGAAAAGATCCGCTCCTATTATTGCGAAAATATTCCCGGAATCCTTGACTTCCGCGTTGGACAAGCATAGAATACAGATATAGACAATTGTCTAAAAAGGAGATCAATGCCATGAATCAGCTGAAAAGGCTGCCGGACACAGAGTTCGAGATCATGAAGGTGGTTTGGGCGAACGAGCCGCCCATCACGACCAATATGGTTATGGAGCGGCTGGGCAACGAGCGGGGGTGGAAAGTTCCGACCGTTATCTCGCTGATGAACCGGCTGGTCAAAAAAAGCTTTCTGAGGACGGAAAAAAACGGCAAGGAACGGACCTATTTTCCGATGGTGGCGAAAGAGGACTATCTGGAATTTGAAACGGGCAATTTCATGAAGCTATATCATGAAAATTCGTTTCTCAACCTGGTCAATACCCTGTATGAAGGGAAGAGGCTCAGCAACAGCGATGTTGAGGAGCTGCTGAAGTGGGTGAAAGAACGGAGGAACTGATATGCGCGAATTTTTAACGGCGCTGATTGAATGCTCCGTTTCCATGTCGGCGCTTGCGCTTGTCTTTATGGCCCTGATCCCGACGCTGTCAAAACGGTATGCCGCAAAATGGATTTATTACGCATGGCTGGTCATCGTGATTGGGCTGATCGTTCCGTTCCGGGTCCGTTTTCACACAGTATTCATCCGGGCGGATGCCATTCCGTCCCCGCTCCGGCAGGTTCTTCCCCGGACTGCCGGAAACGCCGCTGCCGCCCAAGTTGTGACGGCAAACCAGGGTTTTCCGGCGGTCCCCTGGGTTCCGGCCGTTCTTGCCCTGTGGCTGGCGGGTGCCGCCGCTTTCCTCCTGTACCACGGATTGAGGCATGCGCGTTTTCTCATGATGGTAAAACGATGGAGTGAACCGGCTGACGATCCGCAGATGCTCGAAGCGCTGGAGAGCATTAAAAGGGATATGGGGATTGCAGGGCGGGTGAGATTGCAGCTATGCCCCTGCGTTTCCACCCCGATGATGACGGGATTCCGGGATCCCGTCCTTTTGCTGCCCCGGTCCCGCTTTTCTATGGACGAGCTGCCGTATATTCTCAGGCATGAGATGGTGCATTTCAAGCGGAAAGACCTATGGTTCAAGAGCCTGGTGATTCTTGCAACCGCACTTCACTGGTTTAACCCTGTGGTTTACTTAGTGGCGAGGGCCGTCGCGTTGCAGTGCGAAATCTCATGCGATGCGGAAGTCGTGAGCGGAATTGGTTTGGACGGCAGGCGGCGATACAGTGAAACCATACTGGGCGCAATCAAAAGGCAGTCAAACCTGCAGACGGTGTTCTCAACCAACTTTTACAGCGGCAAGGCAGGAATGAGGAAAAGGATTTTCTCCATTATGGATACAAAAAAGAAAAAAGTCGGAGTTGTTGTTCTTTGCTTGATCCTCATAGGAACTTTGGGAACCGGGGCGGCGCTTGCCGCAGGTAATCCGAGAGAGAGCGAACCCGGTTCATCCCGGCAGGGCTCCGTGAGCTCGATCCAGACGATTGCCGGGAAATGGGCGGAGGCGGTTAAAAAGCGCGACGGAAAAGCACAATACGACCTGCTGAGTCCGAAGTGCCAGTCCGCCGTTTATAACGCATACGATTCAAACGGCTGGACCACCGGCACATCCAGCCCGTGGGTGGAAAGCTATGAGGTTTCAGCGTATCAAAACGGCGCCACGGTTACGTATCAATATGCCACCTCGACCGGCTTTGCAGGCGCTTACGAACAGGCCCTGTCCTTTGTAAATCAAAACGGTAAGCTCTGCATCGACGGTTTCTCCGATCCGGAGGAAGTCCCTCAGGCTGGATCAAACGCCGCGTCCGATCCGAAAGGAAAAGCGTTTTTGGACAGCGCAGACGGAAGCAGTTTCCAGCAAACCGCAAACAGATTTGTAAAGGCCTATCTGATCGGGGATGTCAGGGAAATGAAAAGGAATCTCTCCGATCCGGGAAGCAATCAGAACGATTTCAGTATGGACGGCAAAACCGTGAATTGGAAGTCGCTGACCTTAAAACTTGATTCAAAAGAGATTGGAGAAAACACGGTATCCGCAGAATATGAAATTGCTTTGGCCGAAACCGGCGGTTTTCAGAAACTCTATTTAAATATGGGGAAAATCCATAACGAATGGAAAATAAACTCTTATAAGATTGAAAAATAGATGAATATTTTCAAAACGATTGACTTCTTTTTAGGCAGGCGTATAATATAAATATAGGCAATTGCCTAACATATTCCGGTCACTGTGTTTCATTGATCGGAAGAGATCCCCTGATCTAATTTCAACTGCGCGTCTTGAAACAGACTCAGGGGGAAACGGGGGGTGAGTCAAATGACCGCATGAGAGAGGGACAGACTCCTCTCTCCCGTTTTTCCGCACGTAAATCTGTGACCGGGTCCGGAAAATTGGACCAAAGGAGGAAATGGCAGTGGTTCGTAATTATAAAAAATTCGTCAGTATCGTTCTGGTCTTGGCGCTCTCCGCAGTTGTTTCTCCGCCGGCATTTGCAGAACAGATTAATTCCCCGGCCTCCCCGGCTGCCGCGCCGGGAGAAAGCGCGAAGGCCAATCCCCTCGACACGGGAAAAAATATTCTTTATTACCTGTTTTGGACGAAAGACGCTAAATTGGAGAGCGATCTCGCAAATCTTCAAAAGAGCCTGGATCTGTCGTCCAAACAGATGGCCGAACTGGAAGCAGTCGGGCTAAGTCAATTTCAAGCGACAAGAAGCCCGGGCAATTCTGCGAAAAGCGGCGATGTCAAAGCGTTCAACGCTTCTGTCGAGGCGCAGGCCGCCAAAACGAATCAAGAGATTCAATCGGCTTTGAAAGACAGCTATCCGGGTTTCAGAAATTGGATTAAGGCATGGTGGCAGGGCGAAAGGGATTACAGGAACAACGCCGTTGAAAGCGCCATGAAGCCGGACGCCGGGATTACTACGCATACGATATACGCAACACAATATGTGCCGGATACATCAGGGGCAACAGAAGTCGCTTTGCCGGACAAATATATTAAATCCGCCAACCTTGGCTCGTCAAGCCCCTATAAGAATCCGCCATATACCGTAACGGTACGCTCATCCGCGGCGACCCTTTCAAACGTGAGGGTGGAGGAAGCGGGTCCATGGAACGAGAATGATAACTATTGGGACACAGCGAGAAGGACCTGGAATGGTCGGCTCACTCTGGGGACGCCGGAAGCATATGCCGCATTTTATGATAACTTTAACAATGGGAAGGACGAATTCGGAGATACGGTATTAAACCCTGCGGGTATTGATCTTTCCACCGCGGCGGCGCGGGCGATTGGACTGGGCGCCAATAAAAGCGGCTGGATAGTTGTAACCTTCAGCGACCTCCCGTAACCAAATCAAAGCCGCGGGGGGGACCGCTATATATGGAAATGACAGCGGCCGCGTCCCAACGGCGCAGGATGGATCGGCGGCAAGGCGAACGAAGCATGCGCGGTTGAGCAGCAGATATGAGAACGGCTATGCCAACATACATAGATATTTTTATGTTTAGGGCCGTTCATATTTAGTTTAAGATCAACGACGCTGATGGAATGGCTGGAGGAATTACTGTATGAAAAAATTGAGTACAGAGAGGGTTGTACTCTCTATACTGGTCTTGCTGATCGCCTTGATTCTGGTCTTTCTGATTGCGCTGTTGGACGGAGAAATCGGAATTTCGGTCAGACAAAGCGGCAATGGAGGAGATCAGTCCTATTCATTTATTACAATGAATAGCGGACCCGGTGTAATGAGCGAGTTTGAACCCATTTTCCAAAAGACATCGGGTGAGGCGGTTTCAAATACAGCCATTCTGAAAAGACAATGTCGGCGGTTGGTCTGAACCTGCGAAATCCGAAAAGCCCGACTGAACTCCGGTCGGGAGGTCAAGCCAGTCGGGGGTTCCGGAAAAGGGTGGCGGGTATGTTATAACAAGGCGAAGCCCTACACGCAATTTTTAATTTTTAATTTCGCTATTTTTTTATAAAGAGCGCTCCGGTGGATCCCCATCTCCTCGGCCGCCAGCCTGCAGTTGTTGTTCTTTTCCCGCAAAATCTGCCGGATGAGCTGCCGTTCATAGTCGTCCACCAGATCGGACAGCTTCTTGCCGCCGTGCACCGCCTGGCCGGACCTTTGCCTGGCGGCCATCTTTGCCGGCAGGTCGGTCAGGTCGATCGAGAGCCGGTCGCAGATCGCGTAGGCCCCCATAATCACATTGTTCAGCTCCCGGACATTGCCCGGCCAGGGATAATTGTAAAAGCAGCGCTTCACATCACCGGACAGAACGATGGACTGATTGTACTGCCGGTTGAGCTTGGCAAGAAAATATTTCGCCAGATCCAAAATATCTTCCCGGCGCTGACGGAGAGGCGGCAGCTCGATGTTGACCACGTTGAGGCGGTAATAGAGGTCCTCGCGGAATTCCCCGGTTTCGATCATCTTGTTTAGATCTTTCCGGGTGGCCGCAATTACCCGTACATCCACTTTTTCGGGCCCGGACCCGCCCAGAGGCTCCACCTCCTCCTCCTGAAGGACCCGCAGGATTTTTGCCTGCATGCAAAGGGGCATATCGCCGATCTCATCCAGAAAGATCGTACCGCTGTTCGCCAATTGGAATTTTCCCTTTTTCCCGCCTTTTTTGGCGCCGGTGAAGGCCCCCTCGTCATAGCCGAAAAGCTCGCTCTCCAGCAATTCCGCGGGGATGGCCGCGCAGTTGATGCTCACCATCGGTTTGTCCTTCCGGCTGCTCGCGTTGTGGATCGCCCTGGCGAAGACCTCTTTCCCGGTCCCGGTTTCTCCGGTCAAAAGCACGGCGAAATCGGTCTGGGCCGCCTTGATGCCGGCCCTCTTTTTTTCCACGAAGCATTCGCTGCCGCCCACGATGGAATCAAACGTGTAGGCATTTTCCGTGCTTTTGCGATACTCTTCCCGATAGAACTCCAATTCGGCGTATTCGTTCATCATTCTCTTTGCCGAGGCCAGGGCCTGAAGGCGGAACTTCACCTGCGCCACGCCGGCCACCACCTCGCCCTGGTCGTTATATACACAGGAGCGGCTGACCAGGACGAAGGTGTTGTCGTTTTCCTTGGTGTCTCCGCTCACATATTTATGAAGCGCCAGCTCTTCGCTGTACCGGTTCGTCACGATATCCGGCATTTTTGAGTTTTTAATGGTTTTCTTGATCGGGTAGCCCACGATCTCCGATTTGGGCTTTCCCAGAAAATCGCAGTACTGATCGTTGATGTCGGTAACCACGCCGTTTTTGTCCACCACGATAAACCCGTCGTCCGTGATTTTGAGGACCTCGTTGAAAATATACTTATATCTTTCGCTTTCGGCCGAATCACCCGCCATTGCATATCCACCCCTTCCTGTGCAGTCTGCCTTGTTTTCCTCTTGGTTACGCGGTTTCCATGTGTTAATTATACTATGGCGGAGCAGGAAATAAAAGAGAATCGAGGGGCTTCCGGTCCCCGCGTTCCCCGTTTCCGCCCGCGCGCGGAACGGGGAACAGGGCGCGGCAGACGCCGCGCCCTGAACGATCGCGAGCAGCCTGGACCGGTTACTTCATGGCTTCCCTGGCGATCACCAGCTTCTGGATCTCGGAGGTTCCCTCATACAGGGGGATGATGCGCGCGTCCCGGTACATGCGCTCAATGGGATAATCCTTCATATAGCCGTAGCCGCCGTGAATCTGGAGGGCTTTGTTGGTAACCCAGACGGCATTTTCCGAGGCGAAGTATTTCGCCATGGAGGCCAGCTTGCTGACCGGCAGCCCGCGGTCGTACAGGTCGGCCGCCTCCATGATCAGGGCCCTGGCCGCCTCGGTGCGGGTAGCCATGTCCGCGATATACCACTGCAGGCCCTGGAGCGCGGCGATGGGTCTGCCGAACTGGACCCGCTGCTTCATATAGGAAGCGGAGGCCGCGATGGCCTCGTCGCAGATTCCCAGCGCCTGAGCCGCCATGCCGATGCGTCCGCCGTCCAGCCCGATCATAGCGATCTTGAAGCCCTCGCCTTCCGCGCCCAGCCGGTTTGCCTTGGGAACGCGGCAGTCCTCGAAGATCAGCTCGGAAACCGACGCGGCCCGGATGCCCATTTTATCCTCCGTCTTTCCCAGGGAAAAGCCCGGGGTCCCCCGGTCCACCAGGATGGCGGACATGCCCTTCACGCCCTTGCCCGGATCCGTCAGCGCGACGAGCACGACGAAATCGCCCTCCTCGGGCCCCATGTTGCTGATGAAGCATTTGGTGCCGTTGATGACGTAGTCGTCCCCGTCGGAAACCGCCTTGGTCTTGGCGGAGGCGGCGTCGGAGCCGGCGCCCGGCTCCGTAAGGGCAAAGGCCCCGATCTTGCCGGAGGCCGCGGCGGTCAGATATTTTTTCTTCTGGGCTTCGTTTCCGAATTTCCGCAGGATGTCGGAAACCATCGTATGCACGGCCAGAACCTCGGCGGTGCTGGCGCATTTCCGGGCCAGCTCGGAGACGACGAGCACCTTGCAGACCGCGTCCATATCCGCGCCGCCGTAGGCCTCCGGGACATTGATTCCCATAAAGCCGCTGTCCGCCATCTCCGCAATGATCTCTTTGGGAAAACGGCCGGTCCGATCCAGCTCGGCCGCGATGGGAGCCAGCTTGGCCCCGGCGAAGTCCCGGGCCATCTGCTGAATCATCTGCTGTTCGTCGGTGAATTGAAAGTTCATGATTTCCCGCCCTTCCTCTTTTTCATTGAATAATTTAATACCGGTCCACCGTGATGACGTTCTCCTTCAACAGTCCGGCGACCTCGGAGTCGGAATAGCCGCACTCTTTCAGGATTTCCACGGAGTGTTCGCCGACCAGGGGCGCATGGCACCTCACGGTGGGTTCAATATCGTCCGCGGAAGCCGGTTCCTCGGCGGCAAAGCGGACAGGGGTCATCGCCTGCTTGGTCACGCTCCCGTCCAGGTTGGCCACCGGGACGATGTATTTGTTTTCCAGCGCCTGCGGGTCGTCCAGGACATCCTTCACATGCTGGATCCGCTCGTGGGCGATATCGGCGGAGGTGAGCAGCTTGACCATCTCGTCCTGGGTATGCTTGATGAATTCGCCGCCGATCACCTCGATGAGCGCGGGGCCGTTCTGTTTGCCGGCCGCCGCAGTGCAGAATCTGGGGTCGTCCACCAGGTCGTCTCTTCCCAAAACCTTCATCAGCGTATTGTAATATCTGTCATGCTCCAGAATGCTCAGGAAGATCCACTGGCCGTCCGAACACTGGTAGGAGTTGATGACGGGGGACACGGCGTTTTTCCTCGTTTTGGGATACTCGTCGCCGTACTGGGTGGACACCACCTCGGCGCTGGTGTTCCAGATCGCCTGAGCGAACAGGGAAACCATGACCTTGCAGCCCTTGCCGGTTTTGGCCTTCTGATACAGCGCGGCGCAGATGCCGCCGCTGAGGGAGCAGCTGGTGGCGGCGTCGCCGAAGCCGATGGGGGGATTGATCGTAGTGCCGCGCTCGGCCACGTCGATCATGCAGCCCGACCTCGCCCAGAACGCGACGGTATCAAAGCCGGCGTTGTCCCGGGCGGGGCCGAAATCGCCGAAGCCGTTGATCTGCGCCCAGATGATGTGGGGATGCTTCCGATGGAGGGTCTCGTAATCCAGCCCCATTTTCCTCAGGGCGCCCGTCCGGTAGCTGGACAGAAAAATGTCGGACTTTTCCAGCAGCCGGTCCAGAATTTTGAGGCCCTTTTCGCTTTTCAGATTCAGCGAAAGGTCCCGTTTGTTTGCGTTGTAAGCGGTGTACCAGGGGTTGCACCCCCGTTCGATGGGCGCCGACATGGTGCCGCCGGTGCCCCGGCCCGGATCGCCGAAGCTGGGCTCCACTTTAACGACATCCGCGCCCCAGTCGGCCAGGATCTTCGCCGTGCCGGGGCCGGCGACAAAATAGGTCAGGTCCAGGACCTTAACGCCTTCCAGCGGTAAAAACATAACGATTCCTTCTTTCATTTTCATCGGTTGGCCGCCGCCTGCGGCCCGTTGCTGCGCGGCGGCGGCAATTCGTGGATCGGCATCTCTTCGGTTACGGCCCGCCTACGGCAGATTGGGGAACAGCGTGAACAGTACGACCCCCACCAGAGAGCCCAGCAAGGGGATCACCACGGTCAGCCAGAAAGTCAGCGGATAGGAGTCGCGGTGCGTCTCGTGGCACAGGCCGTTGGTGACGGTGACGATATAGCCGTTGTGGGGCAGGGAATCCAGGGCGGAAGAGGCCAGCGCCATGATGCGGTGCACCGTGGCGGCCGAGATGCCCTGCGCCACATAGACCGGGCCCAGAATCGGCACCGCGATGCCCAGGCCGCCGGAAGCGCTGCCGCAGATGCCGGCAATGACCGTGGTCCCGACGACCAGGCCCAGAAGCTTCGGGCCAGGGATGTTCACCATCGCGTTGGTGATAATGGTGAACACGGGGCTGTTGGTGGCGACGCCGCCGAAGCCGTTGACGGCGCAGGTGTTCGTAATGGCGAAAAGGGCCATCGCGGCGCCGTCCGCAAAATGTTTGGGCAGCTCCTTGGCATTGATGAACTTCCACATCAGAAGAACGGCCGAGACGGCACCGCCCAGGACGCCGGTCTCGACTTTGGCGATATTGACGCCGTTGATCTTGAAATTGACCAGGAAAATGGTGATGACAAGCGGGATCAGGGCCACAACAGGATTCGGCAGGTTCTCGTTGGGGTCCTCATTGATTTCGTCGCCTTCTTTAGCGAGGAAGTGCTCCCCGCGGGTTTTTGCCTTCTGCAGCCAGATGCGCAGCAGGGCGATACCCGCCACCAGCATGAATCCGCAGGAGATGAAACCGTTGACGGCGCCCGCCATAAACGAGGTGCCCAGAATGGTGGACGGCACCGCGTTATGGATCTGCACGGCGCCCGGCGCGATCATCGCAAAGGTGGAACATCCGAAGCACAGCGCGCCGGGGATATAGTTGCGGGGCAGGTCCGCGGCGTGAAAAACCTGCAGCGCGATGGGGAACACGCAGAAGGAGCACACGAAAGCGGACACGCCGCCGTAGCACAGCACGCCGCAGGCCAGAGGCACGGACACAAACGCCCACTCGGTGCCCATGATCTTGATGATGAACTTTGCGATGGACTTCGCGCCGCCGGTGATCTCCATGGCCTTGGCCATCAGAGTCCCCGTCAGGAAAATCAGGTAATAGTTTTTAAAAAACGTGGTGAAGCCGGTCATGAAATAATCCTTGTACGCATCGTACACATTCATCCGGCTGGTCAGGGCCACCACAAGCGTGCAGCAGAAAACCGTCAGATAGATGTTGAACCCTTTCATGATCATATACATGAGCAGCGCAAACGCGAGGATGATGCCAATAATGCCGAAAGCGGTCATTGATACTCCTCCTCATTTGATCCTTTTCATCCTTTTCAGGCAGACGGGGAATGGAAATCGGAGAATTCGTGAATTCTGCCCTGCGCTCAAAAAAGCGGGGACGCGAAAAACCTGAATGGATCTTATTTATTTTTAAACACCGGCGGGCGCTTTTCCAGAAAGGCGTCCATGCCCTCCTGCTTATCTTCGCTTCCGAAGGTGATGGCGCAGACGTCCTTTTCCAGCTCCAGCCCGGTTTTCAGGTCCACTTCCATCCCGCGGTTGATGGCCACTTTCGCATAGCGGACGGCGATGGGGGCCATCGCCAGAATCTGTTTCATCACGGCTTTGGCTTCCTCCAGCAGGGCATCTCTGGGGACCACCTTGTTGACCAGACCAAGGGCGCAGGCCTCCTGGGCCTTTACCTGCCTTCCCGTGTAAATAAGCTCTTTGGCCCGGCCTGTGCCGATGATTCTGGGCAGGCGCTGGGTGCCGCCAAAGCAGGGGATCACCCCAAGTTTTACCTCGGGCTGGCCGAAAACGGCGTTTTCCGAGGCAATGCGGAAGTCGCAGCTCATGGCCAGCTCGTTGCCCCCGCCGAGCGCAAAGCCGTTCACCGCGGCGATGACCGGCTTTTCAAGCGCCTCGATGTGATTGAAAACGCCCTGGGCATAGGCGGAGTAATTTCTGCCCTCTTCCGATTTGTAGTAATGCATCTGCACAATGTCCGCTCCGGCGGCAAACGCTTTTCCCGCGCCTGTCAGAATCACTCCGAAAATGTCGTTTTCCCGTCCGAGGCAGCCGAACAGCGCGTCCAGTTCCCCCAGAGTCCGGTTGTTCAGCGCGTTGAGCGCCTGGGGCCGGTTCATGGTGACCAGCGCAATTCCGTCTTCCGCTTCGACGGTTATATTTTCGAATCCGGCTTTTAATTTTTCTAAGGTTTCGCCCATGTTGATTCCTCCTTACGATCTGTACCACCGTGTGATGGTTTTTTACGGCAGTGACCCGCCGGCCGGTCAAGTCACTTACTTTCTGTTTACCCATGAGCAATCACGATACCAATTTTGTACGCGCGGACATTTTTGTGCATACCTGTCAATGTCAGGCATGGATTTTTATCCGTAATGGATAAAATTCCTTTCAGAATCCCATCGCCCTTTTCATTCCCACCACGTTTTTGTCTCCATTTTTATATATCTGCCTCCATTTGGAGACAATCGGCTTTTCGGAGGCTTCGCAGCGAGGAAAATGCGTATTTCTGATTTCCGCTTGTCTCCATTCGGAGACTCGACAGGAGCAGTTCTTTCGGCAGCTCAGATTGAGCATGACTCACAGCGCCGAGCGCAGAAAGACGCGGGATGTGGATTACACCCCGCGTCTTTCTAATGCCTATCGGATTTCAATGATGATTGTACCGGCGAGCTTGCATTTTTTCAGGTTTTGCCTCGACGTGCAAACGATTCTTCCTCTTTCACATAACCGGTCAAATCGGCTGCGGGAAATGCCGAGCTTATTTCGGACGGCTGTTGCCGTCTTGTATTCGGAGGGCCATTCGGCAGTCAGCTCGATGCAGACTGGTTCTGTGAAATCAACAGTATCGCCCAGAATTTCAATTTCCGGGATTCCCGGTTCAGCGCCATTCCTTTTGAGCAGCGCCGCATCTGTCGCATAGCGCATTGCCAGTTCCCCGTCATTTGCGTGAAATCCTTGAAGCAAATCCGGCGGCAGCGAGCGCGGATTAACGCGGGACATAATTGTACAATTCCATGTCGTATCGCAGTTCCAACACTTGAAAATCAGCCAGACGTCCAGAGCTTTCTGTTGAGCGTTCACCCGAAAAAGACCGCTGGAGGCAAAGGCGGTCTTGGCGCCGCAATGCTTGCAGTACCTAACCGCTGTCGGCGCACTGAGATAATGCGCCGTCCATGTTGCTTTTTTCAAATATGATTTTCCTTCCTGTAATGAGCGTTTTAATCAGGAAGGAACAAAAAGGCGGACTGTAAACATGAAGATTTCTCATAAGTTTTCCCCCTGCACACAGAAAAAGCCGCGTCAAGGCATAGATACCCTGGCGCGGCTTTCCGGTTTTTCAAAATTACAGCCATAACGGCGTTGAATCCAAACCAAAAATCCGGCGATATCCATTAACCCTTAAAATCGCCTGACACAAAACAGGCCGCGCAACACGCAGCAAGTTTTACAAAGCGAATTTCTTTGATTAACGGATTGTAGACATTGGCAGTCTCCCATCGGTTTGGATTCCGAATACCAGTATATATCCGGAAAGATTTATCGTCAACCGTTTTTGAGACGATTTCATGGCTTGTGTGAACGTACATTTGTCTAGAGTTAAGCTTTATCGCCCCCCGGTGCGGCTTGCAGCCTTTTCACCGCGGATTATTTAATGATTCGTGCAATATGGGCTGTCAAATAGAGCATTTCTTCGCTGCTTAACTCAAATTTGTACTTTTCTGATACGAACTGTTTGATCTTTTCAACACACTGGTATGCGCTTTTATGCTTGTGTTTTATAACCTCCAGCAAGTCCGTGCTGTCGTCATCGTAGTGGGTATTATTTAAAAGCCGTTGTGCGAAAAATTTGAGATGCGTAATAAACCGGTAATAGTTCAGAGAGTTCTCATCAAATTCAATCATAAAATACTGTCGGACAATCTCGCTGATCTCCTGCATGATGCGCGTAATGTCATACATGTTGGAGATATCTCCGTTTAATTCAGCGTTAACGAAATGTAAGGCGATAAATGCGGCTTCATCATCTAGAAAATGGAGCCCGGTTTCTTCCCCTATCATCTGGTTTGCTTTGAGGCCGACTTCGTACTCGTCTTTGTAGAACCGCTTAACATCCCAGAATAAAGGATTTTTAATCGCGCAGTTGTCTTGATAGCGCTGAATGGCCCCTGAAATATGGTCGGGAAGTGTGACGTAGATGCTGTCGTTGAGTTTTTTCCCCAGCTTGATTTTCGCATAGTTGATAATGCGTTCGGATAAAAGGATATGCTCCATCGGGATGCTTTCCAGAAGCTCCTGAAAGCGCGAGAAAGCTCCTTTATCCGACAGGGTAAACGTCTTGTCGATTTTAGAAGCGTCCAACTCATCGCCGATTCGGCGCTGAAAAGCAAGCCCTCGTCCCATGACGATGGTTTCCTTTCCCCTTTCGTTTGTAGTAATCGCCACATTGTTATTCAGGATTTTTGTAATTTTCACGGCAATCACCTCATCAAAACAAAAAGGCAAAACCACAGCCTCAAACGGCTTGGTTTTGCCTGCATGACCAGTCACAATCCATTGATTTAGTTTTATTTAGTAAATGATAGCAAAAAATTCACGTGGAGTCTATAGCCAAACCTTACGATAACGAAACTAAAATATTGTATAATTTACTTAATTCCACGCTGGACATCCTCCCGGCTGTAAAAAATCGCAAAAGCAATATTCACAAAAAGCTGGCATGACGCGGGCTGCCATTATAATTTCATCAACAGCAGCCTGGTCCTTCGCAAAGGCCCGTCTTTCTGCAAATATAGGTATTGTACGAAAAAATCGTTTCATATTTGTAAATCTTGGCGTGTTGACAATAAAACCGGATAGAGATAAAATAAGAGCCAATCTAATACGCGTATGGATTGTGACTGGAAACAGGCAAAACCACGAAGTACTGGTAAGTATTGTGTGGTTTTGCCTTATTTTTATGCTTTTTTGAAATGGAAGGAGGAATTCTGAATTGGAACAATTTCCCAAGGATTTTTTGTGGGGAGGGGCCACGGCGGATTTTCAGTATGAGGGGGGATACGGAGAAGGTGGAAGAGGGCTTCTCAGCCATGATTTTGAGACAAAAGGCAGCGTGACGCAGACCCGTCAGATCACGCTGAAACTCCGCGACGGAGGCCGCGGAAGCGTCGGCTGCCGGGCTTCGCTTCCGGATGGAGCGGAAGCGTGCCTTTACGGTGATGTCTATTATCCGAGCCATAAGGCCACGGATTTTTATCACCACTGGAAAGAAGACATATCCCTGATGGCTGAAATGGGTTTCAAAACCTATCGTTTTTCTATTTGCTGGTCAAGAATTTTTCCCACAGGTGACGAATCGGCACCCAATGAAGAAGGTCTGAAGTTTTATGAGAATGTTATTGATGATTTGATTAGCCGCGGGATTGAGCCGCTTGTCACAATCTGCCATGATGAGCTTCCCTATTATCTTTGCGAAACATATGATGGCTGGAGCAGCAGACATACGATTGATTGCTATGTAAAGTATGCCGGAGCCTTGTTTGAGAGATTCCGAGGGAAAGTAAAATACTGGCTGACTTTTAACGAGATCAATGCGGTCGGCGGCTATGCCCAGATCGGTACGCACAAGCAGGACCATCAGACACATTATCAAGCGGTTCATCATATGTTTGTGGCCAGCGCAAGGGCAATTCAGTTGGCGAGGAAAATCATTCCGGAAGCAAAATTTGGAACGATGTTTGCCCTGAGCGAGATCTATCCGGCGACCTGCAAACCCGAAGACATTTTTGCCGCATATCAAAAAAGGAGAGAATCGCTATTTTTTGCAGATGTGATGTCGAGAGGGTATTATCCAGGGTATTCACATGAGATCTTCCAGCGCAAGAAGGTGGTGATTCACAAAGAACCTGGTGATGACGAGCTGCTCAAAAACGATACGTTGGACTACATTTCGTTCAGCTATTATCGCTCCGCAATTGCGGATGTATCTTCGGAATTCGACATCATGGGGGGTGACCCAAATCCATATCTTGAGAAAACCCCATGGGGATGGCCGATTGATCCATTAGGGCTTCGCTATTGTCTCAACGAACTGTACGACCGCTATCAAAAGCCGCTCTTTGTCATCGAAAATGGCCTTGGGGCGGTTGACACGCTGGAGAAAGACGGAACGGTTCATGATTCTTACCGCATCAGGTATCTCAGGGATCATTTAGCCCAGATCAGAGATGCCATCAACATTGATCACATTCCTTGTTTTGGCTATACCATGTGGGGATGTACGGATGTAGTGTCTTTAAGCACAGGCGAGATGAAAAAGCGCTATGGGTTCGTTTATGTGGATATGGATGATGACGGACAGGGTTCATTAAAGCGTTACAAAAAGGATTCTTTTTACTGGTACAAAAAAGTAATCGAAGAAAACGGCGGCAACCTGGACGAATAGCGATATGCTGACACCGATGCCACAGGCTTCAAATCGCATGAAACAATCTTTTTGGGTGAGTTGTGTGAAAAATGTAAAGAAGGAAATCGAGAGGGTGTATTATGGATTATATTAAAATTGCCAACGAAATTGTAGAGGCGGTAGGCGGAAGCGGGAATGTCCTCTCTGTAACGCATTGCATGACGCGTCTTCGCTTTACGCTGAAGGATAAGAACCTTGCAAATGTGGAGGCAATCAAAAAAATAGAAGGCGTCCTTGGCAATACCTTTAGTGCCGGGCAGATGCAAATTATTCTGGGCAAGAACCTGCTTCCAACATTTGAAGAGATTGTGAAGAACAATCGCTTTGAAGTCGGTGAAACGGTAGACGAAAATCTGGACAATATTGATCCGGGCAAAGGAAACGAAGAGAAAAAGCTGAAGGATCTATTGAAAAAATTCTGTTCCGGAATATTGAATTATATCGTTTCTTCCATTACTCCAATGATTCCGGGCTTGATCGCGGGCGGCATGCTGAAGGTTTTCCTGCTGATTTTTTCCCTGATCTGGCCGTTTATTACGAAAACTCAAAGTTACCAACTGATCAATTTTCTTTCGACGGTTCCGTTTTATTTCATGCCGATTTTCGTCGCTTTCGGCGGGTCGAAAAAAATGGGCTCCACGCCTGTTTACGCCATGATTGTTGCCGCGGGGCTTATATATCCTGATTTTGTAGCTTTGGTCACGGCGGGCAAGCCGATTACTCTTTTTGGGATGCCTGTCATGCTGGTGAAATATTCCAGCTCGTTGTTGCCGGCGTTGCTTTCTACCTATGCCGTTGCAAAGCTGGAGAAGCTCTTCAATAAAATTATTCCGGGGATTTTCAAAGCCATATTTGTTGGAATGCTTACCATAACCGTAGGTATGGTATTGACTTTAGTCGTACTAGGGCCTCTCGGCACTTTTGTCGGCAATTATGTGGTCGCGTTTCTCCTTTGGCTCCAAACGGTAATTGGGCCGGTCGCCTTGGCGTTGGTTGCGGCAATCTTGCCTTATATGATTATGACTGGCATGCATAACCTTTTCAGCCCGGTTATGGTTCAGCTCCTTTCATCAACCGGGTACGACTCCCTTTTCCGGCCTGCGTTAATCCTTCATAATATGTCCGAGGGCGGAGCTTGCTTTGCCGTTGCGTTGAAAACAAAGAGTAAAGACCTACGCTCTGAAGCTGTGAGCTGTGGAATAGGCTGTATTTTTGCCGGTGTTACCGAACCTGCGATATATGGTATCACTCTCCGGCTGAAAAAGCCTCTTTTCGGAGTGTCGGCCGGCGGCGCTGCAGGAGGTCTGGTCGCAGGTGCTTTGGGTGCAAAGGCTTTTGTTATGGGATATTCGACCATTCTTGCGGTGCCTATATTTGAGAACACCATTACCGCAATTCTCCTTGGAATCGCGACTGCGATTGTAGTTTCCGGCGTGGTTACATATATTCTTGGATTTGAGGACATCAAAAAATAGCAGCCTTTGGGATAAAGCGATTCACCGGTTGCCAAAGTGCATTTAAGTCGTAATAACAGCTTAGATACGCAAAAACTCATACACCCAATATGGCGGGAAAGGATTTTATTTTGTTTAATTTGTTTTCAAGAGAAAAAAGGAGATATAAAGATTTCTTACCTTGCAATGCACTTTTGGCGGTTGCAGATGGTTATTTGGTTCCAATGGAAAAAGTCCCGGACGAAGTCTTTTCCCAGAAGATTTTGGGCGACGGAGTCGCGATTCAAATTTCCAGCCAGACGATTTGTTCCCCTGCCAACGGGATGATCGATACCCTGGCACCTCATGCCTTCGGGTTGGTATTGCCGAATAAGATTGAAGTCATGGTGCACATTGGGGTGGATACCGTTTCCATGGGGGGGAAAGGATTCAAAGTTCTGGCGGCTGAAAAGTCGCAGGTGAAACAAGGTGATCCGGTCATCAGGGTCGATAAAGACTTCCTGGAGAACAAAGGATTCAATCTCATTACTATGGTAGTAGTGACAGATGCGCGGGATTTTCAATTCCGATATTCCGCGGAAGGAACCGTTCAAGCGGGGAAAAGCGTGCTTGCCACTTACGAAAAATGCGTATAATGCCGTCTTCACACGTTGCGACAGTCCAGGCCTACCCGTTTATCGGAACGCACAGTAAAATGCTGTGCGTTCCGAAATGTTACAGGAGTTCACTTTAATATAATAAAGGAGGCGAGTGATGATGAAAGAATTTGAATATGTCATCAAAAATGAAAGTGGAATCCACGCAAGACCCGCAGGCCTTCTTGTCAAACAGGCACAGCGGTTTCAGTCACAGGTGACGGTTATGAGAGGTTCAAAAAATGCCGATGCGAAAAAATTGTTTCCTTTGATGGGCTTATGCATAAAAGGAGGAGATAAAGTTAAAGTCAAGGCCAATGGGCCGGACGAGACAGAAGCCATACAGGTCTTGGAAGACTTTTTCAAAAATAATCTTTGAATACCGAGGAAATAAGGATGTTTGTTTTAAGTGGGAAAAATGTCTGCGGCGGAATCGTATCCGGTAAAATCCTTTTTTATAGGAATGATTCGATTGAAATCCGCAAGTATCAGATTACAAATACCGGAAATGAAATTGCGCGGTATAAACAGGCGTCTGAAAGAGCTATCAGCGAACTTGAAGAACTATATGAACAAGCACTGCATGAAACCGGAGAGGCAGCTGCGCAAATTTTTCAGATCCATCAAATGATGCTGGAAGATGACGATTACCGCGATTCCGTTGAAGCGATCATCAGGACACAGAAGGTAAACGCCGAGTATGCCGTTCGGGTAACAAGCGAGAGCTTTGCAAAATTGTTTTCCAGCATGGACGACGATTACATGAAAAGCAGAGCCATGGATGTAAAGGATATTTCGGAGCGGTTGGTTGCTGCTTTATCCGGTATAGCGCAGAGATCCATTTCGTCTGACTCGCCCGTTATCCTTGCCGCAGATGATTTGGCACCCAGCGAAACGGTGCAGTTGGACAAAACCAAAATACTGGCATTTGTTATGAAAAACGGCTCAGTCAATTCCCATACGGCTATTCTCGCGCGGACCATGAATATTCCCGCAATCGTAGGAGTCGGCGAAGAGCTGCAGCCGGAATATGACGGCATGGATGCGATTGTTGACGGATTTACCGGAAAAGTCTACATTGAGCCGGACAAAGAGACTTCAGAAGCTTTCGAGAAAAAGCTCAGTCAGGAGAATGAAAAAAAGAAACTGGTCGAGCAGCTTAAGGGAAAGGACAATATAACTCTGGATGGACGGCATATTGATATCTACGCCAATATCGGAAGCCCGGATGACCTTGGCAAAGTATTGTTAAATGACGCCGGAGGAATTGGTTTATTCCGAAGCGAATTTCTGTTTCTGAAAAGTCAAACGTACCCCACCGAAGATGAGCAGTTTTCAGCCTACAAAGCGGCGGCAGAAAGTATGGGTGGAAAGCAGGTTGTTATCCGGACCTTGGACATCGGCGCGGATAAGCAGGTGAGTTATTTTAATTTACCCAAAGAAGAAAATCCTGCAATGGGGCTGCGGGCCATCCGCATCTGCCTGACGCAGGTTGACATTTTTAAAACGCAGCTGAGGGCTTTATATAGAGCTTCCGCATTCGGCAAAATAGCCATCATGTTCCCTATGATCACTTCAGTGGAGGAGATCGTAAAGATCAAAAGAATTGTGGATGAAGTCAAAAAAGAATTGAATGAAGGAAATTATGCTTATGACGGTGACGTACAGCTTGGCATTATGATTGAAACTCCTGCTGCCGCCATGATCAGCGATAAGCTTGCAAAGGAAGTGGATTTTTTCAGCATCGGCACGAATGATCTGACGCAATACTCCTTAGCGATGGACCGTCAGAATGAAAATCTGGGTGAATTTTTTAATCCACATCATTTGGCGGTCTTGCGCTTTATAAAAATGGCGATTGACAATGCCCACAAGAATGGGATCCGGGCGGGAATCTGCGGGGAACTTGGCGCCGATTTGGACCTGACAGAAATATTTCTGGCACTCGGTGTGGATGAGCTGTCTGTATCGCCCTCGATGATTTTGAGGCTTCGTAAAAAAATCAGAGAAACGGACACAACCCAGATTGATGATAAAATTCTGATTGATTTAGACATGAATTAGAAGATGAGGATGGAACTTTTCGCTGTCTGGTCTGCTCAATGTCCAGGGCAATAAACAGATCTATTTTCATTAGTCGCGGTCGATTGTTTAATAATAAATTTAAATCTGAAAAGCAGTTCTATCCTTAACGGCTCATTTGATTTTTGGAATACATAGTTTCAGCTTTAATTGGATTCGTTTTTGCCGTCATCGAAAAAAACAGGCCCGCCGGGATTTATTCCCGGCGGGCCTGTTTTTTATGATGGCCGCTTTAAGGAGGGAGATAGGGCGGGGTAGCATTTAGCCAAATCCATAGGATCTACCGGTTTAGGTGTGGGAAAGAAGCGGCTGCGTTAAGTTTTATGGATCATACCTTCGGCGAATGATTTAAGCTGTGAAAGAGACTCGAATTTGACTCCGCTTTGTTCGATGGATTCCTGAACAATCGAAGGCAGAGAAGAAAAATACTGTTTCAGATCCGGATCCGTAAATGGATTCTGTTCGTTTTGCATGGAGATCACCTCATGAAAAGTATCTGCCTTAATTTATCGATTATGCATTCGCGGAAAGAGCGGGAAGAGTCTCTCGGCCCAACCTATTGGCGTGTCGCTTTTAGTCGGAGGCAAAACCGGAAACGGCTGCGCTTTCAATCCTCCATTGGATTTTTGCCGAAATTCTTGAAAAATTCATCAATAAAGTAAAGCGAAGCGCCCGTAGCTACGGATTCAACTTTGTTTTTGCAGGGCAGTAAAAATTCATGGGCATTTTCTCCAAACGGATTTTTTGCATTGACTCGCTCACATAATAAATCCATATAGTCCTTCATGTAGGCGCCTACGTAACCGCCCAGGATGATCTTACAGCCGAACAGCATCCGGATATCATGCACTGCGATGGCGAGATAATCCAAATATTCATTCCACACCTTCTGAAGCAGTTCATCCCCCTGCTTGAGACGGAGGAAAAACAGGCCCAGGTCGTCGTTGGAGTAATTCGCCAGCCTTTCCGCGTTGCAGTACGCGTCAAAACACCCCCGCTGCCCGCAATAGCATGGCTTGCCGTTTGGAACCAGATTCATATGCCCGACTTCTCCGCTGTACAGTCCGTCTCCCATATATACTTTATCGTTCACAAGCACGGAACCGCCGATGCTGTTGCACAGGCTGATATAAAATGCGTTGTGGATCTCGGGCGACATCCATATTTCGGAAAAGCCGGAAGCGTTGGAGTCATGGACCAGTTTGGTGGGATAAGGAATGTACTTTACAAAGTCTTTATTGCTTATGCCCGTATTGGAAATGACCCTGCCGTCGACGACAAGGCCCTGCTCTTCATTGATCAGGCCCGGCATGGCGATCCCTATTCCCAATAATTTCTGCCGGTCCAGATGGATGTTGTCAATCATGTTCTCTACAAGATTTCCCAATAAGATGAAATATTCGCCGTTGTTTCGGAAATCCCGCTTCAGGAAAATACGGTTGATGACATTGCCCATCAGGTCCATGACCACACCGTTAATGCTGTGCTTGGTTATATCCAACCCGATGGCGACCTTTGCATCGGCAATGTAGGAATAGGCGATCGGATTTCTGCCGCCTGATTTTGTCGACAGTTTCTGGTTGGAGCCGATCAGCTTGGCTTTGCATAAATACTCCAAATTCTGTGTGACTGTCGGCAGGCTCAGCTGCAGGTCGTAAGCAATATCCTGCTTTGTTGCAAAATTGTTCTCGCGTATGTAAAAATAGATTTTTTTCCTGTTGTTTTGTTTGATATCAACGATATTCATACGTCTTTTTTTCTCCCGTTTTTATTTCTTTCATAAAGCCGCCGGCGTTTTCGGGGGTGTGCTTCAAACCTGCGTAATGATTGCCTAAAACTCAAATGATTGATTCATATCAATTTTACTCCTTCTAAGAAAAAAGCCAACACTTGGGCGAATTTTATTTTCATGGCTAGACCTACGCAGCGAAGTTAGCTGTTCATCCTTTCAGCTTTCCGTGTTGGTGTGATACTTTTGCGCGTCGTACTCGTTTATTAGCATAGAAGAAAAATGATGTGCGATGTGGAGACTGATTCATGGGTGGTGTGAAAATCTTTGTTTATATGTAATAAAAATCTTGACAAAGGAAAAGGATAGCGTATAATATAAATACATTTTGTAAATAGTTTTTATAAAATGTATTATAGCACATCACCACAATATTATGCAACAAAAGGAGAAAAAACAATGAAGAACGATCTTTTTTCACTCGGTGGAAAAGTCGCGGTGGTAACCGGCGGCAATCAGGGGATTGGGAAAGTCGTTGCCGGGTTTATCGCAGATGCCGGGGCCGACGTCGTTATCATTGACTTAAACGATGCCACGAAAGTTGCGAGGGATATCGCCGAAGAATATGGAGTGCGGACGGCGGCGGTCGCCTGTGATGTTACAAAGCCTCAGGAAGTTGAAAAAGCGATAGAGGAAGCAGCCCGTAAAATGGGAACGCTGGACTTGCTGTTTAACAATGCGGGGATCTGTTTACATAAAGATGCGCTGGACTGCACCCCTCAGGACTGGCTGAAGGTCGTTGACGTCAATTTGAATGGGATCTTTTTTGTTGCGCAGGCCTTCGGAAAATATCTTGTCCGCAACGGCAAAAAAGGAAACATCGTGAATACGGCTTCGATGTCCGCCACCATTGTTAATATTCCGCAGGGCCAGGCGTCTTATAACTCGTCGAAGGCCGGCGTCGCGCATTTGACAAAATCCCTGGCCGTCGAATGGGCCGGGAAAGGGATACGCGTCAACTCGATCAGCCCGGGGTATATCATGACGGAAATGACCGGAAACGTCAGAAAGGATTGGCAGGAGCTCTGGGTAAACTCGATTCCGTTTAAACGGATGGGCAGACCGGAAGAGCTGGCTGGAGCGGTTATCTACTTCCTGTCCGATGCATCCACTTACACTTCCGGCTGCGATATGCTGATTGACGGATGCTTCACGGTTGTTTAAGATTGTCTGTATGAGCGCAAAGTTTTTGGGATTGCTGGATTAATGCTGCATCCGGCCTGCTGAATCAAAATCTTGCCAGGATGCGGCCGATCATATCCTTAATATTCGAGAAAAAGGGGTGATTTAAAAATTTGTTTTGTCTGAGGTTTATATTGGTTGGACTTCAGGCAGAAAGAATGCAGGCAGCAGTCTAAACATTTTGAAAATGAGAGTTTGGGAGGAAAAAAGATGAAGAAAAGGTGCTTAGCGATTTTACTGGCAGTAAGCATGGTGGTACCGCTTGCGGCGTGCAGTTCTCAGAATTCATCTTCCACAACGTCCGGCGCGGCAGCCAATACGGCTTCCACTGCGGAGACATCCGGCGGCGCCGCTGCGGCGAACGGCGGCAGCAACGAGATTTGGTATTCCACAAAAAACTCCACGGAAACGGTGCATGTCGCAATGGCGAAGGGCGTTACCGACGCCGCCAAGATGCTCGGCTATGACGGAAAAGTCACGGTAGCGGAATCGGATGCGGCCAAGCAAAACGACCAGATGAACAATCTGATCGACAATGTCAAGCCGAAGGCGATCATCCTGAATCCTTACGACAGCGACAGTGTCTCGGACGTCATTACAAAATGCAACAACGCAAAGATTCCGCTCGCCGTAATCGACAACCAGGCGAACAATGCGAATGTCGCAGTCTCCGTTTTGTTTGACAGCATTGCTTCCGGCAAGGCTGCGGCGGAGGAAGCGATCCGTTTGCTTACCCAAAAGTATGGCAAGCCCAAGGGTGTTGTAGTGGATCTGTACGGCGAAGTCGTTTCTCAGGTGTTTAAAGACAGGGCAAAAGGATTTGAAGACGAAATCAAGAAATATTCCGACATCAAGCTGATTTCCGTGCTCGGCGCGCCTCAGGCGGATGTGGCCACAAGCGCTTTGAACAACATTATAGCGGATTCAAAGTCCCGCAATGAGACGATCGACCTGATCAATACGCCGACCGACACCGCAACTCTCGGCGCGGTCGAAGCGCTGAAAACCAACGACATGTGGTATCCGATCGGAAACGACAAGCATGTTTTTGTTATCTCCCACGACGGCGCGTCGCAAATTCTTGACGATATCCGCGACAATTATGTGGATTCTGAAATCGTTATCGATGTCCTGGGCGTCGGCGGCATTGCCGCGGAAGTATTGAACGAGTATACGGTGAAGGGAAAAGAAATTCCCACATCCGGAACATTTGAACCCCGGGGGAAATACCTTAACAAAAAAGTTGAGTTCTCAAAGGGGAACTGCGGCCCGACGATCGTGCTGGCTCCTCTGAAAGTAACGAAGACGAATGCGGACGATCCGCTCATCTGGGGAAATGTCGTCAAATAGAAAAGCCCTGCGTTTCCCTTGATGGTCCCTGGCAAGACTGAACAGTTTTCCAGAGCAGTGCAAGTGTATGGCGAGCGGTGGATAAATCCGGTACCCGGCTGGCCGAAACGGCGCTTTTAAAGGAAGCCCGGTGAGGAAGGTCAGCTGCGGGCCATTGGTTTGAGGTTTTACATAACGGCCAGCTCATTTAGGTGATGATTTGTTCTTGAAAATGCCTTTTTGAGTTGGCTGTTTTGTTATTGGATGAGTTGATACACGTTGGGAAACGGTTTTTATATGGAAAATGAGAAGGTGAAATAAGTTTGGATGATGATATTCTTCTTGACATAAAAAAGATATCGAAGTTTTTCGGGACCACCCAAGTTCTCAAGGACATCTCCATTCAAATAAAAAGTGGAATGATCCATTCGTTTTTAGGACGGAACGGTGCCGGAAAATCCACATTGGTAAACATTATCGCGGGGGTATATCCCCAAACCTCCGGCGAAGTGTTTTTTGAGGGCGAAAATGTAAAAAATCTGAACATTTTTAAAAGGCAGGAGCTTGGTATCCGGCTTGTGCCGCAGCATGAGAATTCTTTTCCGGACCTTACCGTGGCGGAAAACATATTTGTCGGCTTGCTGCCGAAGTCCAAGCGGGGAATGGTGGATTGGAAGGCGATGAACAAGGCCGCCGGAGAAGAACTGGCAGGGTATGGCCTGGACATTTCGCCGGCGGAAATGGTCCGCAATCTCAGGTCGATCGATGTAAGAAAACTGAACATCATTCGCGCGATGCACAAGGGCGCAAAGCTGATTATCCTGGATGAACCCACTACGGCGCTGACCAACAGGGAACGGGATGAGCTGTTTGCGTTTATCAGGAAGCTGAAAGAGGGAGGAATCGCTTTCATCTTCATTTCGCATTATCTGGGCGAGGTAAAAGAACTTTCGGACGAGATTACGGTACTGAGAGACGGATGTATGTATCCCGTGGAAAATCCAAAGGAAGTTACGGAGGAGTATCTTTCGAGACTGGTTGCAGGCGAAAAAGTACAGCTGACGCAGAGACAGAACAAAACGGATTTTGACGATGAGAATAAACTGTTCGAATGCAGGCATCTGACCGCCAAAGGGCTTGACGATGTGTCGGTTGATATTTATAGGGGAGAGATTCTGGGGATCATAGGTTTTCCAGGGTCCGGCGCGCGTGAGATGTGCCGCACTCTGTTTGGCGCCAACAAGCTCTCAAAGGGCGAAATATTGTATCTGGGAAAGAAATTGTCCATTAAAAGCCCCAAAGAGGCGATCCGAAACGGCTTAGCCTATGTTTCCTATGACAGGCAAAGGGAAGGCCTGATCCCTCAGTTTACGGTAAATTATAATATCGGCATGAGCGTGCTTCACAGCAAACTGAAGAAACCGTTTGGGTTTATCAATATGAAAAAGGAGCGCGAGATATCGGATCATTATAAAGACGTACTCAACCTGAAGTGCAATGGGATCGATGACCCGATCAGCAGCCTGTCCGGCGGAAATCAA
Source organism: Caproicibacter sp. BJN0012 (assembly GCF_035986805.1). Lineage (NCBI taxonomy): Bacteria > Bacillati > Bacillota > Clostridia > Eubacteriales > Acutalibacteraceae > Caproicibacter > Caproicibacter sp. BJN0012. Next base: position 774,366 of record NZ_CP142518.1, read on the forward strand.
CAAAAAGTGGTAGTAGGCCGTGCTTTGGCCGCGGAACCGAAGCTGCTGGTATTGGATGAGCCCACGATTGGAATCGACATTAAGAGCAGGGAAGAAATCATCGCCACCATCGACAAAATGACGCAGTCCGGCGTAAGCGTTCTGTACCTGACAAACGACTATGAAGAGTTGCTTCGGGTGGCGGACAGACTGATATTCTTCAAAGATTCGAAGATTGTGGCGCAGATGGACAATAAAGACCTGGGCGTCGTTCGCGTTACGGAGATAAGGGATCATGCGAAAGGGGAAATTTAAGTGAAAGCAAATGGCCTTCAAAAAAGAAGCACTGTATTGGATATTTGCATGAATAATATCGTATGGATCCTGCTGGTTGTATCCATACTGATTATGGGAATGTTCCAGTCTTCGTTTTACTCATTCGGAATCTTATCGAACATTCTGGTTCAGGGCACGGTTTTAGGCATGCTGGCGCTTGCCGTGGCGATGGTAGTGCTGCTGGGGGACATCAATCTGTGTACGGTGGGAACAGCGGGATTTTCAGCGCTGATCGGTGTAATGGCAATGAAAAGGGGGTTCCCGATTCCTCTTTCCGTCCTTGTCATTCTCCTTGTAGGCGGCGCGGTCGGTTTTATCAACGGACTGATCGTGACCAGGCTGAAGGCGAATGCTTTCATTGAAACCCTTGCGATGAATCTGGTCCTGGAAGGTGCGCTGCTCGCCATTACAAACGGAACCACCATTTCGCAGCTGCCGGATTCCTATAAATACATAAGTCAGGGTAAGATCGGAATCTTCCCCGCCCTTCCGCTGGTCCTGTTCGGCATCTTCATCCTCTTTTATTTTCTCTGGAATAAGACTTCCTTTGGAAGAAGCGTGTTTGCGGTCGGCGGAAATTCGCTGAGCGCCTACATCGCCGGGATCAACGTGCGCACCGTCAAAGTCGGAGCGTATGTGCTTTCCGGGTTTCTGTCCGGGCTTGCGGGATACTTGCTGTCCGGATATATGGGCGCAGTAACGTCTTCGTTCGGAAGCTCTTATGAAAATCTGTGCATCGCGGCGGCGGTTATCGGCGGTGTCAGTCTGACCGGCGGCAAAGGCTCCATCGTGGGCGTCCTGGGGGGCACTTTACTGCTGACGGTGATTCAAGTCGGCCTTGCGATTCTGGGAATTCCTTCGACAATGATAACGCTGGCGGGCGGCGTGATGATCTTTGTTGCCGTTGTGATTGACTCGATCCGCAATATCTATCAGACCGGGAGATAGAGGCCGTCTAGATAGAGCAGAGGATGGGGCCGCTGCTTTACTCAATGCGGTGCTGTCGCAGACAAAATTTCAAAAGTAATTCGAACATGATGGGCGGGGGAATAAGGATGAACTATCTGATCGGAACGGACATTGGAACTTCCGGCACAAAAACAATCGTGATGGATACGCAGGGAAACCTGATCGCATCCGACCTTGAGGAATATGATGTGTTGACTCCGCATGCTTTATGGGCGGAACAGTGGCCGGATGTATGGGTGAGCGCAACGGAGCGTTCCATCCGCCGCGCCTTCGAGAAGGCGGCAATCAGGGCCGGAGAGGTAAAGGGCATCTGCATCAGCGGGCTTTACGGGGGAAGCGGGATTCCTCTGGACCGGAATATGGAACCCGTGCGCCCGTGCCTCATCTGGATGGACCGCCGCGCGGGAAAGCAGCAGCAGTGGGTGCTGGAGCATATTGGAGCGCAAAAGATCCATGAGGTTTCCCATAACGGGACGGACCCCTATTACGGGTATACGAAAATCCTGTGGATAAAAGATAACGAACCGGAAAACTGGGCAAAAACGAAATTATTCTTACCGCCCAATGCTTATGTTATTTACAAGCTTACCGGAAAGGTGGCCGTTGATTACTCCTCCGCGGGAAACATCGGCGGAATTTTCGATGAGGAAAAGAGATGCTGGTCCACAGAGATGCTGGATGCCATGGGGATTCCACGCAGCATGATGCCGGAGCAAATCGTGGAATCAAGTGCGGTGGTGGGCGGTTTGACGGAATCGGCCGCCTCTAAGCTGGGGCTTTGCTCAGGGACGCCCGTCTGCGCGGGAGGGGTCGACTGCGTCGTCGCAACGCTCGGACTCGGGGTATTTGAACCGGGCCGTTATGTTGCGGCAATCGGAACCAGCATGTGCGCCGCGCTGGTGCATGACCAGCCTCTTCACGCAAAAGGGCTGATTGAAATGCCCTATACCTTTGATTCAAAGCACCTGTCCTACTCCTTTGGCGGAGCGGCGACCGCCGGCGCGCTTGTGAAATGGTTCCGCGACAATTTCGCTCAAACGGAAAAACAAGCGGAAGAACAGGGCGGCGAAAGCGCCTATAAGGTTCTCGACCTTGAAGCGGAAAAGCTTAACCCGGGGAGCGGCGGGCTGATTGTTCTTCCCTATTTTATGGGCGAGCGCAGCCCCGTGTGGGATACAAATGCGCGCGGTCTTGTTCTGGGCCTGTCTCTCAATCATACAAGAGCCCATGTTTACCGTGCCTTTTTGGAAGCAATCGCCTATTCTCTGCGCCATTCGATGGAGAGTACGAACACAGACCTTGGCGATCAGATCATTGTGGCGGGCGGTGTGACGAGATCCCGAATCTGGAGACAGATCATTGCCGATGTGACGGGGCATACGATTGTATGTCCTGCCAATGATGTCGAAGCGAATCTTGGCGATGTCATTCTCGCAGGCCTAGGCACCGGCTGCCTGACTTCCGACGAGGTAAAAAAATGGCAGACAATGGGGAAGGAGATTCCCTGCAACAAAGAGCGTCATGAAATTTACAACAAATACTATGCTGTTTATCGTTCGGTCTACGAAGACCTGAAAGGTGATATGGCTCGAATGGCAGCTTTCGACCAGTAAAAAGAGAACAAAGGGCAAAAGGAATCTCCCCGGCATTGCCGGAGGAACCCGGCTGGCCGGGGAATTGATTTTGCACGATACTTGTCGTATTCCAATCCGGTTTCCCGGAAAATGGTCGGAATAAGAATTTTCAGTTTTGCTTTTTGTACAGGTCGTCATAGTAGCTGATGCGGTCGACCTTCGGCTGAGAACGGCCTCCGGAGAAATCGCAGGTCAGCCAGATGTCGGCAAGCTGCTTGGCAAGCTCCAGGCCGATGACGCGCGCGCCCATGCATAGGATCTGCGTGTTGTTGCTCTTTCTTGCCCGCTCCGCCGAATAGCAGTCGTGGCACACCGCCGCCCGGATCCCCGGCACCTTGTTGGCGGAAATCGACATCCCGATCCCCGTGCCGCACATCAGGATGCCCCGGTCCGCTTCGCCGTCCGCGACGGCCTGGGCGACTTTTACGGCAATATCCGGGTACAGGACCGGCCGGCCGTCGTAAGTCCCTTTATCCACGATTTCATAGCCTTCCGAAATCAGATACTCCTTGATCTTTTCCTTGAAGTCATACGCGGCTTCGTCGCTTCCAACGATCAGCTTCATAGCAGCGCCTCGATTCCGTCCGCCATTGCTTTCAAAAGAATAAAGCAGGAAACGGAGCCCGCGTCCAGAACGCCCCGGGAACGTTCGCCCAATCGGCTGGAACGGCCGAACCGGGCGACCAGATTTTTGGTGGAATTCATCCCATCCTCCGCGGCTGCTTTCATTTTTTCAAGGGCCGCTTGGAACTCTCCGCCCTCCTGCACGGATTTTTTCAGGGAACCGCTCGCGGGGCCGAGGGTATCCACCAGCGTCTTGTCCCCGACCTGCGCCTGCACGATTTCCCGCAGCCCGGAAAGACCCTCTTCGACCATTCCGGAAAAATCACGGAGGGAAATCTCCGTCAGATCCCGGCCCTTTTCCGCCATGCCCGCAAAAATCGTGCCGTAAATCGGCCCCATGGACCCGCCGATCTCCGTCATCAGAACCGTACTCAGCTCATCCAGACCTTCCGTAAAAGAGATGTCACGGTCCGCGATCCGCTCGCCGAACAGGGTAAAGCCTTTATTCATATTCATGCCGTGATCGCCGTCCCCGATCAGACCGTCGATGTCGCCGAGATATTTTTTATTTTCCTGAATCGCCTTGACCATCCCGAGAAGAATGCTTTTCCCCTCCGCATTTTGAAAGGTTGACATGTTTTTCCTCCCTTAACGCCAGCCGATGGATTCCCTGCCGCCCGCCTTTTTCCGCCCGCGGCCGGAGGGAATCGTGCGCGCCAAAAGTTTTTGGGTTAAAACTGCTTCAGTCCCACGGTATTGACTGGCAGATCCATCAGCGTTTTCAATTCGTCGTCCAGCTTCATCACCGACAGCGTCGCGCCCATCATCTCCATGGAGGTAAAATAGTTGCCGACGTACGCGCGGTGGACCTTCAGCCCCTCGGCGTTCAGAATTTTTTCAATCTCGCCGTACAGGACGTAAAGCTCCATGACCGGGGTGGCGCCGAGGCCGGAGACCAGAACCGTCACTTCGTCACCGGCGGTGAACGGATAATCCGGCAGAACGACCCCCGTCATGCGTTTCGCCATCTGCGCGGCCGTCTCCAGCTTGCAGACTGCGATTCCGGGCTCGCCGTGGTGGCCGATGCCGACTTCCATGGTCCCGTCTTCAATCGTGAAATTGGGGTGCCCGACGGCGGGAAGCGTGCAGGGGGTCAGCCCGATCCCAACGCTTCTGGTGTTGTCGATCGCCTTCTGCGCGGCCGCTATGACTTCCTCCAGAGAAGCCCCGGCCGCCGCTTTCGCTCCCCCGGCCTTCCACATGAAAATCTCGCCCGCAACGCCGCGCCGTTTTTCCCTCTGATCCTTTGGAGCCGAGGCCACGTCGTCGTTCGCCACGACCGTTTTGACCTCAAGGCCCTCCATCTTCGCCATTCTGACGGCCATTTTGACATTCATGTTGTCTCCCGAATAATTGCCGTACAGGCAGGCGACGCCTTTCTTTCCATCCGCCGCGCGGAAGGCGTCCAGAAACGCGACCGCCGTCGGCGAAGAGCAGATTTCCCCGACCGCCACCGCGTCGACCATGTTTTTTCCGCAGTAGCCGATGAACGCGGGATCGTGCCCGGAGCCTCCGCCCGTCACGACGCCGACCCGGCCGCCCGTAAATCCCGCATACCGGATCGCCCTCCGATTCTCCGTCCCCGCGATCAGATCCGCATGCGCTTTCAGAAACCCTTCCAGTTCTTCGTTTACAATATCGTCGGGATTGTTTAAAATTCGCTGCATAGTGATCCCTCTTTGTTACTTAATCGTGTAGCCGCCGTCAACCAACAGGTTGTGGCCGGTTATCATTCCGGCCGCGCCGCTGCAAAGAAACGCGATGACCCCCGCAATCTCATCTGTTTCGGCGAAACGGCCGGAGGGCATTTCTTTTTTCAGCGCATCGCCGACCGGACCTTCCCAGGCCTTTTTGCCGAGGGCCGTCATGACGACCGTGGGAGAGACGGCGTTGACGCGGATACCGTATTTGCCCCATTCGTATGCCAGTACTTTTGTCATGGCAATGATGCCGCCCTTGCTTGCGGCATAGGCAACGTGTTTGTCAAGGGCGATGACGCCGGCCTGTGAGGCCATGTTCACGATCGAGCCGGGCCGTTTCGCATCAATCAGGTATTTTCCGACGGCCTGTGCCATTTTGAAGGATGCCGAAAGGTTGATGCTGATGGTCTTTTCCCAGTAATCATCACTGAGGGCTTCCGCCTTTTCCAGCGCGACGATTCCGGCACAGTTGACCAGAATATCGATTGCGCCGAATTCCGTGACTGCCTTTGCAACAACGGCCGCCCGGTACTTCGCGTCCGTAATGTCTCCGGCAATGCCGATGCAGTTTCTGCCTGTTTTTTCGGCAATTTCATTCACATCCGGATTCAGGTCCGCCAGAACGCAGTTCACGCCTTTTTTTGCCAGAAACTGTGCGGTCGCGTTTCCGATTCCTGCCGCTCCGCCGGTAATGACGGCCGTCTGGCCCTCCAGAGAATAATTGACATCCGCTCCGCTGTATTTCAGCATGGTAATACCTCCATTGATCAGATTGCACCGCAGCGCGGGTAGCTGCAGACGAACAGCCTGCAGTTACGGCTGCTGCGATAATTGGATATGATTTCGAATTCCCGCTCTTGTTCAGAAAGATATCTCACTGTGTTCTCTTAAAGTAATCGGCGACATTGTCCTGGGTTACTTTTTCAAAGTCGATCCAGTATTCCTTCTCAACGGTTTCGCCCTTCACTTTCTGAACGGCCACATCCAATGCCTTGGTACCCTGTCCGGCGCCGTCCTGGAAGATCGTTGCGATCAGGGTTCCGCTTTGTACCGCTTTCAATCCGTCCGTAATCCCGTCGACGCCGATGCAGGGGATCGTCTTGTCCTTGGATTTAACTGCTTGCATCGCGCCTAGGGCCATCTCGTCGTTTTCACCGACAATCGCGTCGATCTTATCGAAGGACTGCAGCCAGTTCTCCATAACCGTCATCGCTTCCGAACGGGACCAGTTCGCGGTTTTTTCCGCGAGAATTTTGATATCCGGGTATTTTTCCAGAATGTCTTTAATCCCTTTGCTGCGCTCGAGCTGAGCGGACTGCCCGAGAGGTCCGTCAAGGACGACGATATTGCCTTTTCCGCCGATCTTGTCCGCAATTGCCTGCATCTCAAGCTGGCCGGCGTATTCGTCTTTTGAGCCGACGTAGCTGGTGAGCTTGTCGCTGTCGACACGGGTATTGACGCCGATGACCGGTATGTTTTTCGCCACCGCCTTATCGACGCAGACCGCACAGGCCTTTGCGTCCTGCGGATTGAGGATGATCGCGTCCACTCCGTCGGAAATCATGGTCTCCACCTGGTTGATCTGCGTGTTCGGGTCGTAGTTGCCGTCGTAGATTTTCAGTTCGACGCCCAGTTTTTCCGCTTCCTTTTTGGCTGCATTTGAAAGACGGACCGTGAATTCGTTCTTGAGGCTGTACAGTGTCATACCGACGACAATCTTTTTATTGCCTGTGGCGTTGGAAGTTTCCGCTGCCGAATTGGCGGCGGATGCGCCTGAGGCCGCGGGTGCGCTGGATGAAGTGCCGGAAGAACAGGCCGCCGTTGTCAGGGCCATTGTCCCCGTCAGGATGAGCGCCAGTAGTTTGTTTACCCTTTTCAAATAACTCACTCCTTATAAATTTGTAATGCGTAAAGCCGGTAATCGGCTTTATTCTTTAGAACTGTTGACGCTGTCCACGATAACGGCGGCAACGATGATAATACCTTTGATAATCAGCTGCCAGTAGGAGGAGACCGCCAGCATATCCAGCCCGTTATTCAGGACCGCGATGACCATCACGCCGACAATGGTCCCCCAAAGCCTGCCCTTGCCGCCCGAAAGGCTTGTGCCGCCCATTACGACCGCCGCAATGGCGTCCGTTTCATAGTTCTGGCCGGCCTGTGCGAGTCCGGACGATACGCGCGATGTCAGGACCACACCGGCAAGCCCGGCCAAAACCCCTGAGAGCATATATACGGACCAGATAATATACCTCACGTTAATGCCGGAGACTTTCGCCGCACTGATATTGCCGCCCACGCCGAATACGTACCTGCCGTACTTTATCCGGTACAGAAGGAGGTAACAGATGAGAAACGCCGCCGCCACGATAAAAACCGGAATCGGAACGATGCCGACGTTTCCGCCGCCGATCTGCAAAAAATCGTCTCCCAGGCCCGGAACCGGCTGTGCGTCGCTGGCCAGATAGGTAATGCCTCTTGCAACACTCAGCATGCCGAGCGTTGCAACAAACGCGGGGACGCTCAGGAATGAAATGACAATGCCGTTGATACTGCCGAGGAGAAGCCCGACCCCGAGCCCCACCAGCATGGGAACAAACCACGGAAGCGCATGGTTCTGTGCGACCAAAGCGGCGAAAATGCCGGACGCGCCCAGAATGGAACCAACCGAAAGGTCAATGCCCGCCGTTAAGACAACGAAGGTCATTCCCAGGGCAAGCAGTCCGTTGATGGAAGCCTGACGCATGATGTTGAAGACATTGTCAATATCCAAGAACTTTGGCTTGATGACGCCGAAAATCAGAATCAGCAACAGCAGGCCGATCAATGTCGCAAAATTCATCAGGTAATACTGCACAGCCATACTGCGCCTTTTTTGCAACCTTTCCATTTCATTCATACCCCGTTTCGAAAAATATTACAGCTTGGATACGGCAAGACGCATGATTGATTCCTGATTGAACTCACTGCGGACCAATTCGCCTGCGAGCGTGCGGTTACTGAACACCATAATCCGGTCCGACATCCCCATAACCTCCGGCATTTCGGAAGACACCATGATGATTGCATTGCCCTTCGAGACGAAATCTCCCATCAGTTTGTAGATTTCCGTTTTTGCTCCTACGTCGATTCCCCTCGTGGGTTCATCCAGAATCAGAAGCTTCGGCGCCTTGATCAGCCATTTTGCCAGCACGACTTTCTGCTGATTGCCGCCGGAAAGGGAGAGCACTTTTTGCTTTGGAGAGGACGTTTTGATCCTTAACGACTCAATTTGTCTGCCGATGGTTTCCGCCTCGCGTTTCCGGTTGACGAACCCGCGGCCGGCGAACATTTTCATGGAAGCAAGCGAAATGTTATGCAGAACGCTCATCTGAGGAATGATTCCTTCGCCCTTTCGGTCTTCCGTCACATATGCCAGCCCGCACTTGATCGCGTCAACCGGTTTGTGCGGATGGATGCGTTTGCCGTTCAGAATGATTTCACCCTGATCCGCAGGCGTAATACCGAACAGCGCCTTCATGACTTCAGTTCTTCCGGCGCCGACCAGCCCCGCGATTCCCAGGATTTCTCCCGCTCTCACCTCGAAGCTGATATCAGAAAACTGATTTTTCAGCGAGAGGCTTCTGACTTCCAGAATCTTGTCGCCGATAGGCACCGTCATTTTGGGGTAGTAATCGTCCAGCTTTCTGCCGACCATGCTGGTAATCAAAGTATCCGCCGTGATATCTGCGGTTTTCCATGTGTTCACAAAGACGCCGTCTCTCAGCACTGTGACGGTGTCTGAAATTTTAATGACCTCGTCGATTTTATGTGAGATGTAGATAATACCTTTTCCATTTTTTTTCAGGTTCTCTATGATCTCAAACAGGTTTTCCACATCTTTATCCGTAATGGCGGAAGTGGGTTCGTCCATCACGATGATTTCTGCATTCCGGGAAACGACCTTTGCAATTTCGATCAACTGCTGATCGGCGACTTTCAGTTTCTTCATCTTTGCTTTTGGGTCAATGTGGATATGAAGACCGTTCAATATCTCTTCTGTTTCTGAAAACATTCTGTCATAGTCCAAAAAGTGATTCCTGCAATATTCACGGCCGAAAAAAATATTTTCCGCCACCGTCAGTTCCGGGATCGGCGACAGTTCCTGATGGATCATGGCAATTCCGCAGTTCTGTGCTTCAAAGGGAGAGCTGATCTCCACCCGGCTGCCGTGCACCGTGATTTCTCCTGCATCGCATTTATGTATGCCGCACAAAATGTTCATGAGTGTTGATTTTCCGGCGCCGTTTTCTCCCATCAGTGCATGTACGGAACCTTTTTCCAGGACCAGGTTAACGCCCTCCAGGACGCCGACGCCGTTAAAACTTTTTTTAATATTTTTCATCTCCAGCAGGCTCACGAAGCGGCACCTCTCCTTCTGTTGTTTTCACGCGGCTTATTTTCGCAACCGATGCGCCTCTTTCAGTTTTTATTATACTTGAAGCGTTTTGTAAAAATAGGTTCAATTTTTTTAAAAACGGTATGATTTTTTATGTACTTCTTCCATAATTGTCTATCCGAAACAATTATTGCGTATTTAGTATTAAGATAAAGAAAATACGAACTGCGAAAGAGTATGGAAATCATGTTGAAACATTTTTGGGAAAATTTCCGGAAAAAAAGTATTGTGTGGCAGGTGACGGTCGTCTTCTCCGTGATTACTCTGATCCCCTCCATCGCCATCACAATTTCCTATTTTCACATTATTCAGAATTCCATTCTGGAGGAATCCCAGAAGAACCTGAAGCAGTACCTGAAAAAAATGGGCTCCAATATGACTGCAAACATCAACATCGCGAATTACACGTTCAAGGATCTGAACTTCAGCCAGGAATTCACCTATTTTCTCGATCCGGGAAATCTTCTGAGCGACCGTGAAAAGAACCATTACATAAACAGCATTCAGGTCGAATTATTGAATATTCATAACATGTATCCGAATAAATTCAGCAGCGTCCTCATTTATTCGAAAAACAGACAGATTTCGCAGATCGGCGGGTGGTCCTATCCCTTGGAATCCCTGTACAAAACGGATTATTACCATGAGATTACGGACAATGACGGCGAAATTATTTACGGAAACATCCGGATTTACGACAATGCATACGGGAACCTGGCAAAGTACCCAAATTTGGAAAATGAGAAAGAACAGGTGCTTCCCGTTTACAACAAAATTTACAATATCAGCACCGGCGAATTCATAGGAATGATAGAACTGGATATTTCTCTCAAGAGGCTGATTGATATCGAATCACTTGCTACGGAAAATCCGTCGATCACCTATATGCTGTTCGACAATAAAAATAATCTCTTATATTCCAACAACAAAATTGACCCTAAAGACTGCGGCTCCCTGTCATTTCCGGGGAACTCCGGCCTCAGCAATGAGATTTTAAATCATACGAACTACATGGTCGCTTATGACAGAGATGCCGAAACCGGCCTGATGCGCGTGGTTGTCATAAACGAAAAAGAGGTCTACGCAACCTCAAACGGCATAAAATTCGCGCTTGTACTGATCGCTGTTATCTGCCTGATCTGCATCATCTTGCTGACGAGCCTGACCGCGCATATCATGTTTCGAAGGCTGAAGGATATGACCAATATGATTTCACAAATCGAATCCGGAAAATTTGACGTGCGGGTTGAAACCTGCGGCTTTAAAGAGATTTCCTCGATTGCGGAAAGCTTTAACCATATGGCGAAAACTTTGCAGACAACGATTCAATCCATGATCGAAAGGGAAAAAGCACAGAAGGAAGCTGAACTTTACGCGCTGCAGGTACAGATTAATCCTCATTTTTTATATAACACTCTGGACAGTATGAGAATGAAGTGCGAGATTGATTCCAATTACCAGATGGCGAACAGCATTCAGATCTTGGGAAGCCTGCTGCACTACAGCCTGAACTGGGAATCAAAAAGCGTCCCGCTTAAGGAAGAGATGCAAAACGTCCGCAATTACATTCAGATTATGAGAATGAGGTTTCGAAATAAATTTCAATATGAATTGGAATTCGAGCCGGGATGCCTTGAAAATCTGGTCCCCAAATTCATCCTTCAGCCGCTTGTGGAAAATTGTTTCAGCCACGCTTTCTTGGACATGAATCCTCCCTGGAACATTTTGGTGAAGGCTGTGGGGAATGAAAATCGGCTGACGATTAAAATCATCGACAACGGAATAGGAATCGAGCCCTGCAGGCTTGCGCAGATCAACGAATTCCTGAACGGCGATCAACCGAATATCGGGAACCGGAAATCCCAGCATTCTATCGGCATCGCAAACGTCAGGCAGCGGATCGAGCTTTTATGCAAGAAAGGGAGCGGACTCAGCATCAGCTCGGAATTGGGCCGCGGCACGCAGATTACAATCATAATTGTTCTTGAAGAAAAGGCTGATTGATGATGGTTACGATTTTAATAGCGGATGATGAGGAACTCATCCGAAAAGGGCTTATTTCGATTCTATCGAAGACGATCAAAACCGATGTCACCTATCTGGAAGCGGAAAACGGTCTGGAGGCCCTGAAGATCTGCAGGGAACAGTACCCACAGATTATTGTCAGCGATATCCGTATGCCGTTCTGCAGCGGCTTGAAATTTATTGAAAAGGTAAAGGGATTCGGCTATTCGCCTACTTTCATCATCATCTCGGGCTACAGTGAATTCGAATATGCGAAACAGGCGATAAAATGCGGGGTAAAGGAATATGTTCTGAAGCCGATTCAAAAAAAACAGTTCATTCATTTAATAAAATCCTGCATTGATGAAATCATGAAGAAAAAAATCGCACTGCATGACGAGCATGTAAACACCCGGACCAACGTCAAAACGATCAAAGCGATCAGGAAAAAACTTTTAATTGATTTGCTGAATTGCAGCGATGAAAAAAAGATTCGTGAGATTAATAATATTGAAACCTGCGACTTTTCATTGGATGACGGATTTTCGTTATGCTGCGTAATTCAATACAAGATCGACAAAAGCAATGTCGATTACATCGATCTTGCAATCATTAATATTGTTGAAGAAATTCTGGGTCAGGAAAACCTTTTGCGAAACGCGGCGATCGAAACCTATTCCAACGGTCAAATCGTTCTTGTTTTTGAGGAGTGCAGTCAGGCAGCGATGCTGAATTCCGTCGTTTCTGCCATTTCAAAAGCGTTTCATCTGATAAAAATTTATCTGAAGATTGATGTTTTTGCCGGGATCGGCGATATTCAGTTTGGTTCCAATCGATTGTACAAATCGTTTTGCCATGCCTGTGAGGCGGCTAATTACAAACTTTATCAGCTTGGAAACAGCATACAGAGATATGCAAAGGAAAGTCCTGCGGAAGACGATTATCTCCATTTTGAAACAGCTCTGCGCAATCCGGAAGATCTGGACCCTGAAGAACTGATTCGTCTGTTCGAGCCCATCATTTGTAGAAGGCCCTCTGTTCAGGCGGTGGCTGCCGTTGAAAAAAGCTACCGGAATTTAATCGAAACCGTAAGGCAACAACTTGAAAAATATTATACCGGCGCAGACCGGGACCTGCCTGAGCCAACGCCTTTCTGTCATTATTGGAGCTTCGTTCAGATGAAACATGGAATGGAAAGTTATCTGACTCAGGTCAGGGCGTTCATGAATCAATCGAATTCCGACGGGCCCAATAGCAAACTGATTCAATGTATGATCCAATATATCAGGGACAGCGCTTTCGACGACATCAGTCTTAATTCTGTAGCAAATCATTTTTCCTATACTCCGGCCTATATCAGTTTTCTGTTCAAAAAACGGATCGGCGTCGGTTTTAATGAATTTGTAACAAAGACCAAAATGGAGATGGCAAAGACCATGCTGAAGAATACGGAAATCCCGATCGGTGAGATCAGCAGGTTGTGCGGATATGGAAATTCCAAATATTTCGCCACAAGTTTTAAAAAAAGCTTCGGGATGAGCCCTTCCGTCTTTCGGCAGAATTAGGAGTTCCTAAAATATTATATTTTTCATGTGTTATTTAGTTATTGTCAAAATGATTTAATTGAAAAGCATAAAAAAGCCGCATGAATACCGAACTTTCAGCATTCATGCGGCTGTCTGACGCACTTTAACGCAATCATTATGGATTCCATGTCGCAAATCAATCTGAATAGCAATAAACAAAGACCACGGTCCGTCTGGATGCAATGGATCGGGCGGCAGGACAAACAGCTTGAAAGCCTCGACAAAAGGCTTGCCACGGGTATTGCCGGAGCAATCTCAGGCATGATCTTTGTTAAATGGATGAGTAGCGATAGAAGAAGCAGTACAACGCATCAACGTGCAATTTTTAGAAATTATATAACATCTATGACACTGACGAGAAAAACCGCAAAGCTTAGTGCTCATGCGGCTTTTTGGGAAGTTCGGTTATAAAAGATGCAGGCAAAAGGAATGTGCCCCTTAACTGCTTTGGGATTGCGGTTTTTCATATCATAGGGGCAGCATACTTTCAACCGCTGTCCGCTTGTCAAACAGGACACAGCCGCCGGTGTGTCCTTCCGTTTGGATGCCGCTTTGTCGGATTCTCTGGAACAGTGCGGAGTCGAGCGCCTGCCTGATGCTTCCGACTTTGAGATTTGTATCGGTATACGGCGAGAACGGGCATGGCTCCGCCCCGCCGAAAGGGTTGATATGGAAGAAACCCCGCCCGGCGGCCAGACATCCTCCCATTTGTTTTTCGTCGCCGGGGAAGGAAATAAACATGATATCCGTAAAGCGCATGCGAAGCGTCTCCTGGCGTTCGGCCAGGACCCTGTGTTCTTCTTCCCCGGGTTCCAGCCCCCTGTTGCCATCGACAGGCACATATTCCACAAACACAACCACATTGCATCCTTTTTCCCGAAGTCCCGCAATAAACCCTTCGTTTGTCACGGCAGGCAGGTTCTCTTTGGTTACCGTGATGGAGACACCGTAAAAGATGCCGCGGCGTTTCATCTCATCCATCGCCCGCGCGATCAGCCGGAAGGTCCCTTCCCCGCGCCTGCTGTCTGTCTGAAGGCGATCGCCCTCGATACTGACAATCGGATACAGATTCCGATTGCGGTCAAATTGCCCGAGCGCTTTCTCGGTGAACAGCGTCCCGTTCGTGAAAACGGGAAAAATCAATCCGCGCGTCTTCGCCGCCTTGTCGAGAACCTCGGGCCTTTCCAGAGGTTCCCCGCCCGCCAGCAGAATGAAAGATACGCCAAGCGTTTCGGCCTCCGCGAAGAGCTCCCCCCACCGCGCCGCACTCAGCTCCTCGGCTGCCGCCGCATCTGCACAGACGTGGTTCGCCCGGGCGTAACACCCCGCGCAATGTAAATTGCATCGGGTCGCAATGCTTGCAATCAAAAAAGGGGGAATCGGGTCGCCCTCCCGTTCCGACTGAAGGCGTCTTTCGGCGGCTTTTCCTTGTAATATCATGGCCCGAATCAGAAAACTGCTTTCCCTTGCATTGGTAAGGGAACAACGCAGGGCCTGCCGAAAAATCCTGTCGATAGAGATGTTGAGATATTCCGTCAGATTCACGATTTCTTTACCTCCGGCAAAAAGAGTTCCAGTTCCCAGTCAATCAGCCAATTGGATGCGTTTTCGTCCGACAGGTTCATGCCTACGTAGCGCAGGAATGCATCAGAGCGGTAAAATGCCAGTTGCAAAAAGGAGATCATTTCGTAGGCGATGACGCGGCATTCCATGTCACTACGGCGATTCCCGAAATGCTCCCGGATTTCGGGAAACACATACAGGGGCAGGCTGATCTCATCCTCTAGCAGAAGGTGGGGCACGTAGATTTTGGTGTATCGCTGGTATTTCAAAACGACCCGGCAGATTTGTTTGAGGATTTGCCGCAGCCGTTCTTTGGGTGGGTCGGATGGATTGGGAGGCATTTGAAAGATTTTTGCCGCCTCGTCAAGAATTTTTTCAACGGCCTGGGATTCCAAGTCTTTCTTGGACCTAAAGTAGTAATTAATCATGGCGGTGTTCACGCCGGCACAGGCAGCTATTTGACGTGACGTGATTGCCTCCGGCCGATCGGACTTTTTCAGAAGCTCCACGGTCGCATTCAGCAGAGCCTCTTTTTTGTTTTCTTCCACAGATTTTCATCCTTTATTAAACGCGTATTAAACATGTTTAATTATACGCTTTCTAACTTTTTTGTCAATGGAATCGCGAAAATATTCTGCTCGCTTAAGGCACCTGAGTTCGGAAGCGTCTGGACCTGGTCTGGTGCGCGGTGTTATATACGGCGTATCTTAAAATCTGGCATAAAAAAGACAAACCCACTTTTAACTATCGTTAAAAATAGGTTTGTCTAGTTTGGCGGAGAAAGAGGGATTTGAACCCTCGCGCCGGTTACCCGACCTACTCCCTTAGCAGGGGAGCCCCTTCACCACTTGGGTATTTCTCCTCATATGGTGAAATTAATTGTAATTGATTGGCGGAGAGGAAGAGATTCGAACTCTTGGTCCCTTGCGGGATCACTAGTTTTCAAGACTAGCTCCATAAACCACTCGGACACCTCTCCATAATAGGAATCTATGCCCGTTAAGTGCGAACCTAATCATAACATAACATGGTGCGGGATGTCAAGAAAAACTGAAAAAATACAGGAAACCGCGTCGCTGGAAAGGAATTTCCCGACGCGGTTTCGCTAATTCTTTATTCTTTCTGAAACTTTTGCAGTAAGCTGGTCATATAAACCGCAAAGCTGCATGGCCGGTATGGTGATGATGCTCCATAAGAGTGAAAACGGCACGCATATCTGTCCCATGAAATTCATCGGAAGCTGAGAATAGTCCCAGACGTTCAACTTCAGTACAAGGTTGACCAAGATGCCGGTTATAAACTCTACGGTTGTAATGATCATCGAGCCGGCCGCGCATTTAACCGCCAAAGGCCGGAATTTAAGGCGGCAGTTACAGAATTTATCGATCATGCATAAACAGACGCCTCCTGCGACCGCCATTGAGAAGTCACTGTGGCCGCGGCAAATAATTTCCAGAAAAGGATAAATCACTCCTCCTGTGATAAATAGTGATATCTTTTTCTTCATAATTCCGCCTCCCGCAAAAATTGTTTGCAGCAGGACAGATTTTATTCGAAATTACATTTTGTTTTATTTTTCCAATTATTATGACAAAAAATGTATTTATATTTTTATAGGATCATTATATATTTCTAAATCATGTATAATAAAAAGAAATACCGGTTGGTAAGGGTGATGATATGTTTTTTCAAAAAAATAAAACTCTCTTTTCCATAGCAGCCGTTGTAATGCTTTTTTTAGGCTTTGGTATTTTTTTTATGTTTCATCTTTACGGAGTCTTGTCGAGGGAAAGCACTGATTCTTTGAAAAAAGTGACAGAGCAAGGAGCATCGGCAATTTCTATTGAAATTTCAGCCGGCCTGGACTCTCTGAACGCGCTGTCAGACCAGAAGGTTTTTTCCGGCGGGGCAAATTCCGCCGATGTCGTCAGCGTCCTCTCTCAGGAAGCGAAAAAACAACATTTTCATTCTGTGATATACTCCGATCCATCAGGTTCCGGAATATCGGATACAGGAAGGCGTCTGTCCGCCGCGGACGAACCTTATTTCATACAGGCCATGAAGGGAATTCCCAATATCTCAGGCAGCCAGGAGACATCCGGGCCGGCCGGGAAAATTGTTTTGGCCGCACCGATTTTACGCGGGGATTCCATAAAGGGCGTGCTGATTGCCTTTTTAAACGGGATTGATCAACTGCGGCTGACCGGCGGCATCCTAACCGGAGAAACGGATTATTTCTGTGTTTTGAAAAAAGACGGAGCAATCCTGTCCGGAAACCTTTCTGGAGAGGATAACCTTTTTAGCCTTTTGCAGCCTGACGGACAGGAAGAGAATCTGAACAGCCTCAGGGCGGATTTCAAGGATGGCACCTCCGGAATCAGCGAACTGCGGATAGAAAATTCATCTATCTTTGCAGCGTATTCCGAGATTCAGGGCACGGATGGCTGGATCTTCCTCACAGCGGACGATTACGGCCGCATTTTTTCGCGGGCAAACAGCATCCTTTTGCCAAGCGCAGTTCTCTTTTTGCTCCTGACCGCGGCGCTTTTTTTGGCTTTCTTTTATCTTTTCAAATTGAAGAAATTAAATAACGAAACGAACATCCGCAATGAAGAGCAAAAAAAATATTTTACTTTTTTTGATCCCCTCACCAATCTGCCGAATCGAAAGGGCATTATCAGGGAGTTTGACGATTGGGTTGAGAAATGCCGGAAAGACAGCCGGAACGGCGGCGTGCTGTTTTTAGACGTCGATAACCTTCGCTCCATGAACAACACTTTCGGACATGATGCCGGAGACAAGCTGCTCTGTGAGTCGGCGGCGCGGCTGAAGAAAACCGTGGGAAGTCAGGATCTGGTGGGGCGTACGGGCAGCGACGAATTCGTCGTTCTGGTCCATGGGCTGAATACGGAAGACAGCCTTGAGTTTTTCGCGAAAAAGATTGTCAGGATCTTTCGCGAGCCGTATTTGGTGAATGGCATGGTTATACAGCTTTCCTGCAGCGTCGGAGCGCTTTTGCTTCCCCAACGGAAAGAAAGTCAGATGGCCCAGCAGTTTGAAGATATCCTCGGCAGAGGGGAATTTATTTTGAACAAAGCAAAACAGACCCGCAAGGGGAGCTACATCCTTTTTAATGAAGACTACGGGAACCTGATCGACCGGCAGCTTCGCCTGGAGCGTGCTTTAAAATTTTCCATTGAGAATAACGAGCTGGCATGTTATTTTCAACCCCAATTTAACTGCCTCACCAAAACCATTACAGGATTTGAGACCCTGGCGCGGTGGAAAAGCTCGGAATTCGGAACGATTTCTCCTGTCCAGTTCATTCCGATGGCGGAGAAATCCGGATTTATCAAAGAGATCGGCCGCCATGTCGTCGAAGAGGCGTTCTCTTTTGCGAAAAGCATGGAAGGCCGCAAGGTGACGGTTTCCTTCAACGCTTCGCCCATGGAACTGCTGGAGGCAAATTACGCCGACTACATTATCAGCAGATTCCAATATTATGGACTGGCTCCGAACAGCGTTGCGGTCGAGGTTACCGAATCCAGCCTGATCGAATCCTTTGAGAAGGTTACAAAAAAGCTGCAGATGTTGAAGCGGCATGGCATTTTAGTTTATCTGGATGATTTCGGAACGGGATTTTCCTCCCTGACCTACCTGAAGGACCTCCCAATCAACGCGGTGAAAATCGACAAAAGCTTCATTGATGAAATCGTGACGAAAGATGTCGAGAAAGACATTGTGCGCATGATCATCAAGCTTGCCTACAGACTGAACCTGGAAGTCATTGCGGAGGGGGTTGAGACCGAAGACCAGATCCGCTGTGTTTTGGGAGCGGGGGGCCATTTGGTGCAGGGATATTTCATCAGCCGCCCCGTTCCGCGGGAAGAAGTTCCTCTGCTTTTTGCCCAAATGGAAAAACAGGAGGACGACACTGCCGGCGGGGGGAAAGGCACCCCGAAAAAAGGGCCGAACATTCACCGGATTTCGCCTTTGCCGCAGTAGAATATAAGTTTTCAATCCTTAACCAAAACGTGTTTTTTTGATGCGCCCCCTGTGATATAATGAAAAAAATGACAGAATAAACAAGGAGGTTTGATTTTATGATATTTGGAACCGAAATTCTAAAATACCGGGAAGCAATTCTGAAAGATTTAGCCGACCTGGTCGCGGTTCCCTCCGTGCGGGGAGCGGCGCGGGAAGGCATGCCTTTTGGGCCGGAACCGGCCAGGGCGCTGTGCCTGATCCTTGACAAAGCGGAGAAAATGGGGTTCGCCGTGAGAAATGTGGAAAATTACGCGGGCCATGCGGAGTTTGGCTCCGGTGACGATCTGGCGGCCGTGGCCGCCCACGTTGACGTCGTTCCGGCCGGGGAGGGCTGGGACACGGACCCGTTCACGCTGACGCGGAAAGGAAATCTTTATTTCGGGCGTGGAGCGGCGGACGACAAGGGAGCGGCCGTGGTCGCCCTTTACTGCCTGAAGGCGATAAAAGACGCGGGGATCAGGGGAAACCGGCGTCTGCGCGTGATTTTCGGCGCGGGGGAGGAGACCGGCATGGAGGACCTGGACTATTACTTCCGGAAGGAAGAGATGCCGTCCATGGGTTTCACCCCGGACTCAGACTACGGAATCTGCAACCGGGAAAAGGGTATCCTCCGTCTGGATCTTCTTTCAGGTGAAAAAAATGAAAGCGTCGTTAAGGAATTTCAGGCCGGGGCCGTTTATAATGCCGTGCCGGACCATGCGGAAGCCGTTCTGAGCTGTTCCGCGAAGACCGCGGACGCGCTGCGAAAGGCGGCCCGGACGGCGGAGGGCGGCTTTGCCTTTGAACCGGTTCCGGAAGGAATCCGGGTGACCTCGAAAGGAAAAGCCTCTCACGCGATGCAGCCGCAGGAAGGATTCAATGCGGCCGCCGCTCTGATCCGCCTGCTTTCCGCAGTGTTTTCCCGCGAGGAACTCGGCGGCTTCTTTTCCTTCCTTGACCAAAGCGTCGGCTTCCGCTACGACGGATCGGGGATCGGTGTCCGGCAGAGCGACGAGGAATCCGGTCCACTCACGCTGAATCTCGGGATCCTCCGCGTGAAAGACGGGAGCGTCAGGGCGGGAATCGACATCCGTTACCCTGTTACCTCCGACGGGGATAAAATCTTCGGTGAAATCAGGCGCCGCGCGGAAGAAGCCGGTTTTTCCGCAGAGCTTCTCGAGGACTCCAAGCCGCTTTATCTTCCGGGGGACAGCTGCCTGATTTCAATCCTTCGGGACTCTTATTCCGAGATAATGGGCAAACCCGCGGAACTGTACGCCACGGGCGGGGGGACTTACGCGCGGGCCATGAAGGGAAATGCGGTCGCGTTCGGACCGTTTTTCCCGGATGAGCCCGACCGCAGGCTGCACAATACCAATGAAAGCATCGACATCGAACGGTTTATGGTTCACGCACAGATCTGCCTGGAAGCAATGTACCGCATTTTTACGGCCTGACGGAGGAAATAAATGCCGAATTACAACCACATCACATTTGAGGACATTCTGAAAAACGAGGAGATCAAGGCCTATATCGAAACAGGGAACCGCAATCTCGGCGAGATCGGATTTACCGAACACGGCTTTCCTCACGCGAAACGCTCGGCAAATTATGCAGGGAACATCCTGCAGCAGCTTGGATTTGACGACCGCACCTGCGAACTGGCGCGAATCGCCGGATATATGCACGATATCGGAAACGTGGTAAACCGCTACAATCATGCGCACAGCGGCGCGCTGATGGCGTTCAATATTCTGAACCGGCTGAACATGCCTCCGGAGGAAGTCGCCCTGATTTCAGCCGCGATCGGGAATCATGACGAAGAGACGGCTGCCGCGGTCAGCCCGATCGCGGCCGCTCTGATTCTGTCCGACAAGGGGGATGTCCGGCGCACCCGCGTCCGCGACCGGGAAACCGTCACCGCGGACATCCACGACCGCGTCAACTACGCTGTGGAGCACGCCGCGACGGTAATCAACCTTGAACGGAAAACCGCGACGCTGGACATCACCATCGACACCAGCATCTGCCCCGTGATGGAGTATTTTGAAATTTTCATGACGCGTATGGTGCTGTGCCGCCAGGCGGCGCAGTACCTCGGTCTGCAGTTTGAATTGATTATCAATGAGACCCGGCTGCTCTGACATTCACTCCACAGCGACCGCCTGACAGGAAAGCTGGCGGTACCGCCTTTCGAACAGCTTGAAGTCGCAGCGGACCGTGCCCTGCGGATCAAGCGGGTCGCTCAGCACCACGTCGCTTCCGGAATATCCGATCAGAACGAGGCAGTGTTCCTGCGCGGGCCACCGAAAATATTCGCCGGTGTCCTCTAAAAACCATCCGTCGCCCGCATAAGGCTCTTTCATGGAGATGGTGGCCCAGACGATCACCGGAATTCCCGCGTCGATGAAAGGAATCAGGCCGGATGCTTTGGTTCCGCTCAGATTGATCGCTTTCAGCCACCAGCCCGCGGAGGAAGCGTATCGGTTCACCGCCAGCGTCACAACGGGCGCAAAGCAGCCGTAGCCGCTGGCGGTGGGACTTCCGGCGAAGACCTTCCACGGGTCCGGCCCGACCATTTTTCCGCCCGATCGGCGGGGCATCCCGCCGACCGGAAAATAGCCCGCCAGTTCCGTCTTGCTGATTCCGCAGCCGAAATAATTCAGGACCATCGCCGTCGACGTGATTTCACAGCCGGACGGCTGCTCCGGCAGCTGCTGAATGTTTCCGACCGGCAGAATTTTTTCCCCTTTCCATGGCGCGCCGGCCGTTACCGCCTCTTCCGTCAGCGCGTTTTGCCGGCATCCAGAGGCGAAAAGCAGGAGAAAGAAAAAAATGGACAGCAGAGCTAAGGAAATCGCCCGCCGATGCCAGTACTTTTGCAACCGGTCCCGCCCCCGTTTCCCATCAGGTTTATTCAACAGTATTACGGGGAAAATGTTTTTATGACACGGAACCGGGGGCCGGTGCTCCAAACTGCTGAAACCCCCTTCCGCTGGACGACGCGGAAGGGGGTTTCAGTTTGCGGTTTTTCGGGTTTTGCGGCAGAAATTACTTTGTGATGAGCGGAAGAGTCTTTTTTCTCAGCCATTCCAGCGTTTCGCTGGACAGCAGGGGAGACAGCGTCCGGTATACGCGGCTGTGATACTCGTTCAGCCAGGCGATTTCTTCCTTTGTCAGCAGTTCGGGCAGAATGGGCTCCTTGTCGATCGGAAAGCAGGTCAGAATCTCAAACCGGAGAAAACGCCCGTATTCGTTCTCCATCGCGTCGGTGACCAGCATCAGGTTTTCGGTGCGGATCCCATGCTTTCCCTCTTCGTAAATGCCGGGTTCGTTGGTGACGTTCATGCCGCTGCGCAGAATCACATCGTTTTTCGTGCGGATGCTCTGCGGGCCCTCATGCACGCCTCCGAACATCCCCACGCCATGGCCGGTCCCGCAGCGGTAATCGATGCCGTGCTTCTGAATCTGCCCCCGGCAGACCATGTCGAGGTTTCCTCCGGTCGTTCCCTCAAGAAAGACGGCCGTGGCCAGCGCGATATGGGCCTTCAAAACCCAGGTGTAGTGCTTTTTTTCTTCCTGTGTGACCGGCCCCAGCGCAAACGTGCGCGTGATGTCGGTGGTTCCTTCCGGGTACTGTCCGCCGCTGTCGATCAGAAGCAGGCCGCTTTGTTCCAGCGTTTTGCAGGTGTCCGGTTTCGGGGAGTAGTGCATCATCGCCGCGTTTTCACGGTAGGCCGCGATGGTCGCGAAGCTCTCCCCCCGGTTGTTTTCCTGACGGGCCCTCGCTTCCCGCAGCAGATCGCAGACCGTGCATTCCGTCACCGTCTCTCCCTGTTTCAGCCTCTTTTCCAGGTCGGCGCAGAACTCGGCCATCGCGCACCCGTCGCGGACGTGGGCTTTCCGGAAGTTCTCAATTTCCGTCCTGTTTTTTACCGCTTTCAGGCCGATGACAAGATCGGCGCCTTTTTTCACCTTGCAGGATGGGTTTTCTTTTAAAATGCGGTAAAGTTCATAATTCGTGCCTTCCGGGTCGACCAGGACGGTCTTTTCTCCGGTCAGATTTTTCAGAAAGGGTTCGATTTCCCCATATTCCCGGAGGGTCACGCCGTTCTTTTCCAGATACTCCCGCACGCCGGGCCGGAGGCGCGGGGCGTCGAGAAACAGGACGGCGCGGTCCATGAAAACCGCGGCGTAGGAAACCGCCACTGGGGTGTATTCGATGTCGGACGCGCGGATGTTGCACAGCCAGGCGACGCATTCGAGCCGGGAATAGATCTGGCAG
Organism: Caproicibacter sp. BJN0012; assembly: GCF_035986805.1. Lineage (NCBI taxonomy): Bacteria > Bacillati > Bacillota > Clostridia > Eubacteriales > Acutalibacteraceae > Caproicibacter > Caproicibacter sp. BJN0012. Next base: position 797,510 of record NZ_CP142518.1, read on the forward strand.
TCCGCCCCGTCCTTTTTCAGTCCCGCACGGACCTGTCCCAGCTTCTGCGCGCAGGAGAGGCCGGCGTATTCGTCCCCGTGGAGATAGACCGCCGTCGCCGGGGGGAGAGGGCGGTTTTTCCACAGCGGAGTGATCAGGTCGGCGGAGCGGACGCCGATCCCCTTCTCTTCAAATTTCTCTTTCATGGATTCCACGTCCGCGGCCGAGAGCATGCGGCCGTCAAAGCCGGCCGTGTCGCCTTTCCGGAGGGATTCCGCCAGAAATTCGGAGCAGGCGGGCACGCCGCGGACCCCCATGCGGAACAGTTCGATCCCGCTTCCCGCGAGCTGATGCTCCGCCTGGATGAAATACCGGCCGTCCGTCCAAAGGCCGCATCGGTCCCGCAGGACCGCCAGCGTCCCCGCGGACCCCGTGAATCCGGAGAAATAGCTTCGTGCCTGCCAGAAATCCGGAACGTATTCTCCCATATGCGGGTCGGAGGAGGGAATGAGATAAGCCGAGAGGCCGTTCCGCTCCATTTCCGCCCGCAGCGCTGAAATCCTTTCTGTTACTTTCTGCATTTGTCCGATCGCTCCCCGTTTCTCAAGATTAAAAAAAGTATAGGCTCTGTGCAGCCGGATGTCAAGGAATGCGGCGTTGACGCTTGTTATTTAATGTTTTGAATGATATAATGAAAACTGCAATTCCATGGACGGGAGGGTCTGGATTGAGAATACAGGAATCCGGAGAAAATTATCTTGAGACCATTCTGATTTTGAAACACCGGAACGGATATGTCCGCTCAATCGACGTCGCGAACGAGCTGGGATTTTCCAAGGCGAGCGTCAGCCGCGCCATGAGCATCCTGAAGGAAGCCGGCCTTCTTGTCATGGAACAGAACGGAAACCTTGTTCTGACCGATTCGGGCCTGCAGCGGGCCGACGCCGTTTACGAACGCCACACCCTGATCGCGGAGTTTCTGGAGCAGACGCTGGGTGTCGACCACGAAACGGCGGTGGGAGACTCCTGCAGGATGGAACATATTATCAGTGAAAAAAGTTTTCAGCGGATGAAGGAGTATGTCGGAAGCCATTGCGAAGACTCGTGAGCCTTGAAGGACGGGGGGATTTTTAAAATGAGCGGACGTGCCCTGCGCTGCCCGCATTGCGGCAAAGAGTTCCAGATTTCCGAGGATGCGGGAGAAAAGGTCTTCTGCCCGTACTGCGCGCAGCCGCAGGAGCCGGGTGTGCCCGCGGTTTCCTCCGTGCCTTTGGGCGGGGCGGCGCACCTGCTTCCGCCGGAGGCGTTCTCCGCCGTGATCCAATTTGACCGGCTGAACGCGAGCCATTACGCCGAAAGTTTTGAGTCTTACCGCCGGGCGGTTCTTCCGGCCCTTCAGGCTTATCTGCGGGAAGAAGCCGCTTACGGGGACAAGGCCGCGGAGCTTTTTTCCGGCGCCCTGTTTGACGGCTTTGCAGGGGAGGAAAAGTCCGCCCGGAAAAAATCGGTGCGGGAGTTCGACCTGCGGATTTCCATCACGACTCTGGCGATTCCCGCAATCCTTGACCTGAACACGGCGGCCGCGGACCGCTTGGCGGATCTTTTTCTGCAAAAGTGGAACGCCGTTCACAAGGAGCCGCTTGGCAGGGCAACCTACTCCGAAATTCAGAAAGGATTCCGGAAAAAGCTCTGCTTTATCACGACGGCTGTTTGCGCCGAGCTCGGAAAAGGCGACGACTGTGGGGAACTGCAGGCGCTCCGGGCGTTCCGGGACGGATACCTGTCCAGGACCCCCCTGGGGCGGAAAAAGATCGGCGAGTACTATCTGTTTGCCCCGCTGATCGTGAGCTCCGTGGAATCTTCCGGTAAGGCGGAAGCGGAATGGAACCGGGTTTATCGGGACTACCTCTCTCCCTGCCTTGCGGCGCTGAAATGCCGCAGACCGGAAAAATGTGAATGGATCTACGAAACGATGATGTCGGAACTGGAACAAAAATGGCTGTAGGGCGGGGCAATTGCCGGGACTTCTTTTTTGTTCGCCCCGCTTTCAGGCAAAGAACGAATCGAGGATAATCATCCAGGGGAAACTGTATGGAACGGACGATTCTGCACTGTGACTGCAACGGATTTTTCGCATCCGTGGAATGTATGCTTCACCCCGAGCTGCGGGAGGTCCCAATGGCAGTCTGCGGCGACCCCGACAGCCGGCACGGAATCATCCTGGCGAAAAACGAGCCAGCCAAGGCCTATGGAATCCATACCGCCGAAACCATCTGGCAGGCGAAGCGGAAATGCCCGCAGCTGATTCTGGCCGCGCCGCGGTTTCGGGAGTATCAGCTTGTTTCCCGACGGATCAACGAGATTTACCGCCGGTTTACCGATCTGGTGGAGCCGTTCAGCATCGATGAAAGCTGGCTGGACGTTACGGGCAGCCGGGCGCTGTTCGGCAGCGGCGAAGAGATCGCGAACACCCTGCGCGAAACGGTCCGCAGTGAAATCGGCATCACGATTTCCGTGGGGGTTTCGTTCAACAAGATCTTCGCAAAGCTTGGGAGCGATTATAAGAAACCGGATGCGACGACGGTCATCAGCCGTGAAAATTACCGGGACATCGTCTGGCCGCTGCCGACCGATACTCTGATGTTCTGCGGGAAGAAAGCGGCGCAGACCCTGGCGGGGCTTGGGATCCACACCATCGGCGACATGGCGGGCAGCGGCCCGGAATTTCTGTCCTCCAGGCTGGGGAAAATGGGTTTGCAGCTATATGAATACGCGAACGGCCGGGACGATTCCCCGGTCTCGGACGGCCGGACCATGCGGGGGGTCAAAAGCGTCGGCAACAGCGTGACGTTCCGCCGAGACCTGAGCGGCCCGGAGGACGTCCACAAGGCCGTGCAGGCCCTTGCGGACAGCGTATCCTCCCGCATGCGCGGGCAGAAGCTGAAATGCTGGGTGGTGCAGGTCGGAATCAAGGACCCTTCGTTCCGCTACATCACCCGTCAGAAGACGCTTGCCGCTCCCACCCATCGATCGAGATTACTGGCCGCGGCGGGGGAAGAGCTGATCAAAGCCTGCTGGAACCCCGGAGCGCCGATCCGGATGCTTTCGCTTTCCGGCTCCGGCCTGGTGCCCAACGACGCGCCGGGAGGCCAGCTCTGCTTTTTCGGCGGGGAGAGCGGGGCGGACGAGGAGAGGGAAGAGCGGCTGGAGACCGCGATGGATTCCATCCGCGGCCGCTTCGGCAGCGGAGCGGTCACATTCGGCGGGCTGCTGAAAGAAGATATCGGCCTTGACGGCCTCCATCGAAAATAAAACTGCAAAGAGGTTGATTCGAATGAAATGTAAAAAAATCGGGAATACACTGGTTCTTCGCGCCGACCGGGGAGAAGAACTCCTGAAGGCGATTCAAAGCGCCTGTGAGCAGGAAAACGTGAAACTTGGCTTCGTTACGGGCCTGGGCGCCGTCGATCACGCCGTGGTCGGGCTTTACCGTGTTGCGGAACAGAAATATTATTCCAACACCTTCGATGGGGAAATGGAACTGACCTCACTGATGGGAAACGTAACCGAAATGAACGGCAAGGTTTATCTTCATCTGCATGCGAACCTTGCAAAAGCCGACGGTCAGGTGATCGGCGGGCATCTGAATGAAGCCGTCATCAGCGGAACCGGTGAAATCTTCATTCACATTCTGGATGGCAGCGTGGGCCGCCGCCGCGATGAAGTGACCGGCCTGAACCTATTTGACCTTTAAAGGAGACAGAGCAATGATCAGGCATCTTGTCCTATGGACCCTGAAACCGGAGGAAAAAGCCCGTGCGGACCGCATCGCGGCGGAGCTCAGACAAAGATTTCAGGCGCTGCTCGGCGTGGTGGATGGGCTGGAAAGCGTTGAGCTCGGCCGGAATTACGCCGGCGGCGACTATGATCTCGTCCTGAACTGCGCGTTTTCCACAAGGGAGGCGGCGCAGGCCTATCAGACTCACCCCGCTCACCTTGCCGTCAAATCGTTGGTTCATGCGGTGATCTGCGGAAGAACGAGCGCGGACTATGAAATCTGATGACAGCGGGCTGGACCGGCGCGGGGATCACCCGCGCCGGAATCTGTCTGAAGGGGTCCGCGTCGGGCGGTTCCCCCTGCCTTTTTCGAGGTGGATATGAAAATTGCCGTTTTGGGATACAGCGGGAGCGGAAAATCAACTTTGGCCGGGAAACTGGCGGGATATTACCGGATCCCTATCCTGTTCCTCGACACCGTCCAGTTTCTGCCCGGCTGGGCGGAGCGCGGCCGGGAGGAGGGGCGCTCTATCGTATCCGATTTTTTGAAAAAGAACGATTCCTGGGTGATCGACGGAAATTACGAATGCTTTCTTCAAAAAGAACGCCTGGAACAGGCGGACCGGATCATCCTTCTCTGCTTTCCCCGAAGGGTCTGCCTTTACAGAGCGGTTAAAAGATATCTGAGGTTTCGGGGAAAATGCCGGGAAAGCATGGCGGCCGGCTGCGCCGAGAAATTCGACTTGGAATTCCTATGGTGGATCCTGCGGGAGGGAAGGACCGGGCAAAGGCGCGGCCATTACCGGGAGATCGCTTCGCGCTATCGGGAAAAGACGGTGGTTCTGAAAAAGCCAGGCCAGTCTGATGAATTTCTGAAGCGGATTCTCAAAAACTGATGTGCCGAAGCGGTTGGCGTGGGGAGAATATCCTTTTGCATAGTAAGCATAGTTAAAAACTATTACAATGAATAGAAAGAAAGTATTTTTTAAGTCTCCTGTGAACGTTTATACTGAAGATGAAACGGTTCAAATGAAATACCGAGATTCAGGAAGGAACGTGATTACTATGGCGAAACGGAACACGGCGCCTTTTCGCGCGGACATTGTGGGGAGCTTTCTGCGCCCTGCGGAACTGAAAAGAGTCCGGGAGGCTTACGGGCGCGGTGAAATCGGCCCGGAGCAGCTCAAAGAGGCGGAGGACGGCGCGATCCGGGCACTGGTGGAACAGGAGAAGAAGGCCGGCCTGCAGGCGGTAACCGACGGGGAATTCCGGCGCCGATACTGGCATCTGGATTTTCTGGCGGCTTTGAAAGGGGTCAACGAGGTCAAAGCCGAGCACTGGTCGGTCGCATTCAAAGAACGCCAGCCTAAAGCCGCCACCTTGGAAATCGTCGGGAAGGTGGATTTCGGGGACCATCCCTTCGTCGGGCATTTTGAATACCTCCGCTCCGTGGCCGGCGGTACGCTGTGCAAAATGACCATCCCCTCCCCCTCGATGCTGCATCTGATCTGCTGCGTCAGAGCCGAAAACTACCGGCCGATCCCGGAATATGAAGACCCTCGGAAGCTGTACCGTGATATTGCAGGGGCTTATCAAAAGGCGATCCGCGCGTTTTATGACGCCGGATGCCGCTACCTGCAGTTTGACGACACATCCTGGGGCGAATTCTGCGATCTTCAGAAGCGCCGGGCTTACGCGGAACGGGGCCTGAATCTGGATGAAATCGAAAAAGAGTACGTCGCTATGATTAATCTGGCTTTGGAAGCCAAACCGAAGGACATGGTGATCACCATGCATATCTGCAGGGGGAATTTCCGTTCTACATGGTTCTCTTCCGGGGGGTATGAAGCGGTGGCGGAGATCCTGTTTGGAAACTGCCATGTTGACGGATTCTTTCTTGAATACGATTCCGACAGGGCGGGAGGTTTTGAACCGCTCCGCCATATTCGTAACCAGCAGGTCGTGCTCGGTCTGATTACTTCAAAATTTCCGCAGCTTGAAAAAGAAGAATTTGTCAGGAAGAGAATCGAAGAAGCAGCCGGGTATGTGCCGCTGGAACAGCTTTGCCTGAGTCCGCAGTGCGGTTTTTCTTCCACGGAGGAAGGAAATATCATGACGGAGCAGCAGCAATGGGACAAAATCCGGCTGTTGCAAAAAATCGCGGAGGATGTCTGGGGCTGAAATCCGCTTCATTTGGTGCTTTTGTTATACGGGGACGAGGATGGTGCCTCTTCGGGGCGTCTGATTTCGCCCCTTGTCTTTTTTGAAGTGTGAATGATTCCCATTGCGGACGAAGGAGCCGTGGAATATAATACAGATAAGATGCCGATTCGGGTGCGCGGTTTATATCCGGCGGTAAAAAATCATGAAAGGGAAACAGCAGGGGAATTTAGGATATGGGATGCCTTGGAAATGTGATCTGGTTTCTTTTGGGCGGATGTGTGATGGGTCTGAGCTGGCTGGTGCTCGGCGTTCTTTGGTGCTTGACGGTCGCCGGGATTCCGGTCGGCGTTCAGTGCTTTAAATTTTCGGAGCTGGCGTTCTTCCCATTCGGGAAGGAAGTCCGGTTCGGCGGCGGCGCGGGGTCCGTGCTGCTGAATCTGCTCTGGCTGATTTTCGGGGGCCTCGCGCTTGCAGCGGAGGCGGCTGTCATCGGAGTGCTGTTCTGCGTTACGGTGATCGGAATCCCCTTTGGAATCCAGTGTTTTAAGATTGCGAAACTCGCACTCATGCCTTTTGGAGCAGACATTTTTTGAATGAATACACAAAAAATATGCAGAAAATTTAAAAAAGTACTGCATTCTGGGATTTTTCTGCTTGACTGAAAAGGAGAAATGATTTATTCTGTATGTTAGTTCAGCAGGGTTGTCTCCTTGTCTGAAAAAGGTAGTACGCTTGTAAGCGTTATTTTTTTTTAAAGAGGTATCTTTCATGAACGAGACCGTCTATATCACCGGACATAAAAATCCTGATACAGACTCCATCTGTTCTTCCATCGCTTATGCCGAACTGAAAAAGAGGCTGGGGGTCAAGGCGGTGCCGGTCCGGATCGGCAGCATCAATAAGGAAACGGCGTTTGTGTTGGACTACTTTGGAGTCAAGGAACCGGAATATCTGGAAACTGTCAAAACTCAGGTCTCCGATCTGGATCTGGATGTCATTCCTCCTGTATCGGAGGACATCTCCATCAAAACGGCTTGGAACATCATGCAGAAGAACAATAAGCAGGTCCTGCCGGTTACCGACGACGGGGGAAAATTGCTCGGAATCATCTCGCTCTCCGACATCACCAACAGCTATATGGCTTCCCAGGGGAACAACGTGCTGTCCAAAAGCCACACGCCGCTGCGCAATGTGACAGAGACCCTGAACGCGAAACTGGTTTATGGAAATATAGATGATGTGTTCCGGTCTGCGGGTAAGGTAGTGATTGCGACCATGGCTCCCGACAGCCTGGAGCCGTTTGTGGAGAAGAACGATATCGTATTGGTCGGCAACCGGAAAGACAGCCAGATGAAGGTGCTGAAAGCCGGAGTCGGCTGTATGATCGCCACCTGCGGCGGGCGGGTGGACAAAGACGTTCTGGAGCTCGCGGAGCAGGAAAAATGCATCGTGATGGAGACAAACCACGATACGTTCACCGCCGCGCGGCTGATCAACCAGAGCATTCCCGTAGGTTACGTAATGACCAGGAACAACCTGATCTGCTTTAACCTTCATGATTTTATTGATTCCATCCGGGACAAGATGCTTCAGACGCGGTTCCGCAGTTATCCGATCGTCGACGACGACGGAATGGTCAAGGGATTTGTGTACCGTTACCATTTGATCTCCCCGCGGAAAAAGAAGGTCATTCTCCTGGACCACAATGAGAAGTCCCAAACGGTGGACGGGATCGACCAGGCTGAAATCATGGAAATCATCGATCATCACCGCATCGGAGACATCCAGACGGGGTCGCCCGTCTATTTCCGCAACGATACGGTGGGAAGCACGGCGACACTGATTGCGAACATGTATGTGGAAAACGGAATCCGGCCGATGAAGGAAATCGCGGGAATCCTCTGCTCGGCGATTCTTTCCGATACCCTGAACCTGAAATCGCCCACGACCACTTATCTGGACCGCGAAACGGTCTCTCAGCTGGCCGAAATCGCCGGATTGGACGCGGATTCCTTTGCGGCCGAAATGTTTCAGGCAGGTTCTTCCCTCGCGGATATGAGCCCGAATCAGATCCTTTACAGCGACTTCAAGGATTACAACCTGGGCCGGTATAAAATCGGGATCGGACAGATCAACGCCGGGGACCCCGGAAACGCGAAGGATCTGAAAAACAGTCTTTTAAAACGCATGGAAGAAGTGCAGCAACAAAAGGGCTACAGCCTGTTGCTGCTGATGATGACGGATATCGTCAGGGAAAGCTCCCACCTGCTGTATTCCGGGAAAGAGGAGGAACTGATCCGGGATGCCTTCGGGGCGGAGCCGAAGGACAGCGAAGTGTATCTTGACGGCGTGGTCTCCCGAAAAAAACAGGTGGTTCCGCTTTTAACCAATGCGATTCAAAATATTCCCTGAGAGAAACTCAGAAAGCCGCCGGCCCGAATTCGGGCCGGCGGCTTTCTCATTTGGGGGACTGCCCCGGTTTTTTGCCGGGCGCCGCAGTGTCATTTACTGAAGCGCTTATTTAGCGCTGCGAGCGATTTCTTTTCGATACGCGATACTGTTCGTATCGCCTATTGTAAGCGATTGGCTCTAAGAAAAGGCTTCCAGCTGACGGAAGCGAAAATGAATGATAATATGTTTGTCCTCGGTCAGTTCGACCCGCTCAATCAGGCTGACGAGCACCTCCCGGTTTGACCACGCGCCGTCGACAAAACGGTTCACCAGTTCGCGGGCCAGTTTCTTCTGCTTTTCCGGCTCATACGTGGGTGCCTCCAGACCGGACAGTTTCTGTTCCAACGCTGCCCGCTCCTGTTTGGCTCTCTGATAAATGCGTTCAAAGTCCTGCTCCTCCAGAATTCCGGACAGACGATCCATATACATCCGGTCAAGGTGCACCGTCAGGCTCTTAATTTTCACCTTGAGCGCTGCGGCCTCCTGCTCTTGGCGGTTCGCCTGATTGGCTTCCTCTACTGCCTTTTCCGCCGTAGGAAGGAGCTCTTCAGTCCGCACATAGTTCTCGCAGACTTCCCGTACCTTTTTGATCACAGCTTGTGTGACGGTCTGTTCCTTGATGGAATGGCAGGTGCAAACACCGGCCTTTGTGAAGCGCTGGTAGGTGCGGCAAACAAAGTAAAGGCAGTCTTCGCCTCTTGCGTTTGGACGGTTGATGACGGCCAGCGGATAACCGCATTCGTGGCAGTAGATGAGTCCCTTGAGCAAAAAATCGTAGGTCCGTGAACGGGTGGTCTTACGGCTTCCCAATAGCTGCTGCACCTTATCAAAGGGTTCCCGGTCGATCAAAGGCTCGTGAGTGCCCTCTACCACAATCCAGTTCTTCCGCGGCTGACGGACGCATTTCTTCGACTTGTAGTTGATCTTCTTGGAGCGCCCCTGCACCATGTTACCAATATACGTCTCATTTTGGAGCATGTCGGAAATTCGCTCGCTGCTCCACATTCCGGCGTATGGTCCGGTACGTCCTTGATTCAGTCCGGCATAAGTTGCCGGCGTCGGCACTTTTTCCACATTGAGCCGGGCTGCAATTTGGCGGCAGGACAGCCCCTCCAGCGCCATGCCGAAGATGCGCCGCACCACGGGGGCCGCCTCTTCATCAATCACAATTTTATTTTTTTCCTCCGCCATTTTGTAACCGTAAAGCGGTTTCCCTCCGATAAAGAGCCCCTTGCGCTGTTTGTCATGCTTGACGCTCTTGATCTTTTTGGAGATGTCCTTGGCGTACATGTCGTTCATGATGGCGCGAAAAGGTGTAATGTCGTTTGCCGTACTCTCAATTCCGGTGTCGATTCCATCAAGCAGGGAGATGTAGCGGACCCGGTTTTCCGGAAAATACCGCTCCATGTAATGGCCGGTCATGATATAATCGCGGCCGAGACGGGACAGGTCCTTGGTAATCACCATATTGACCTTTTTTGCTTCAATATCCGCAATCATGCGCTGGAAGGCAGGACGGTCGAAGTTTGTTCCGCTCCATCCGTCATCAATATAGGTATCAAACACGCACAGCTTGTGCTCTTTCGCGAAAGCGGTAAGCAGGGACAGCTGATTGGTTACGCTTTCGGATTGTCCTTCGCTTTCATCCTCCCTTGAAAGTCTGATGTACAGTCCCACATGATAGTCCATCGGGTTGCTTATTTCCAGGTACATGTCATACCTCCGGAAATAAGCGACCATTCATCATGGACATGATAGGCGGGCCGCTTTTGAGAAAGCAAGTCTGAAATTGTTATTTTTAAGCTCTCTTTCGAGAAAAAAGCGGAACGATTGGAACAGCAAAATCCGAAAGTCGTCCCCGTCCTGCGCATAACGGCAATCCACAGATATGTTATGGGCGCTCATGTCAAACACCTCCTCCAGAACTATGTTTTATAGATATGCGCAGGCGGAAATTTTTCTGCGTGTCCATAAAAGAAAAAGCACCGGAGGCTGTTTCTTTCAGTGCTATGTCCTGTTGCGCATAGGGCCAAGCTTACACAAATATGAATAAAAATTTGAGGTGGCTGGCATATGGAAATAAGCTTTTTGTTTTGCCTGCCGTTTGAATTGACAGTTTTTTCTTCCTGCTGTACAATTTAAGAAGAAAAATGTCGAAATGTCAGGGAGTGTAAAAGACTCTGCTTGATTGCAGAGTTTTTACTATAGGTTTAGAGAAAAGCATACCTCATTCTGCCCCATTCCAATGGTCAATCAGAAAGGTGGGATTCAAAGTGGCGTTTCAGGCCGCACTTTTGGACAGCATTTCTCAGACAAAGTACTTGTCTGCCGATCACTATATCCAATACAGGGCCATCATGCGCATATTCTATTTGGAATATCAGAAAATGCATTATCAGCTGGACAAGGAATCGATCTTGGTTCAGCTTCATGAAGACACCATTTTCGCCCAATATTCACCGGAACAGTTGACGGTGGATCTGGATCAGCTGGTCAATTGGAAAAACCTGACCCCGATTCAGGATCCGCATAAAGTCTATACGGTAGCTGATTTTAAGAACAGGCAATTTCAGTATATGATGTCCCAGATAGCGCTGGAAATCGAGCGGATGACCATTACCCTGGAAAACCTCCATACCCGGACAGCAGGCCTGTCTTTCAGCGCATTCCGGCGAATCCATGATGCGCTAAGTACGGCAACCCGTTTGGATGAATTGTCTCAAAAAGAAATCGTCGCATGGTGGCAGGATCTTCAGGAAGATTTTAGCCGCCTGAGCCAGAACCATCAGGATTATTTGCGGGAATTTTATGGACCCACTGCTGAAAAAAGCATGAAGTCCACCGCTTTTATCACTCACAAGCAACGCTTGATTCGCTATTTGGAAGAGTTTATTCAGGATTTGCAGAGCAGCTCTGCCCAGATAGCGGCCCAGCTGGAAGCTATTCCGCCAGAACAGGCAGAGCATATTGTGGGGCTTGTGCATCAAAGCCAATTGGATCTGCCACGGCCGCAGTCAGAACAAAGCCCCGACTGGAAAACAGATCTTCTAAAACAGGACAAGGGCGTGTGGCAGTCTTTGGTTCATTGGTTTGTCGGAGAAAATTCCACTTCCAATCAAGTTATGGAGGTTACGAACGAAATCATCCGCAGGATTGTGCAAAACGCGGCTCTTTTGGTACAGATGCAAAATATGGGCGTCAGCAAAAAAGCGGAAATTCGTCGGCTGCTTTCTCTCTTTGCCGGATGCGAGAATCTAAAAGAAGCACACCGGCTTTCTTCTCAGGTGTTTGGAGCCCAGGAAGTCAGACATTTTTGCGTCAACGCACCGCGCGATACCGAGCGGATTGACATCAGCACCTATGATGAACCTCCGATGGAATATGCTGTTCAGCCTCGCGTGCGTACTTACAAGCCCAGGATAGACAAAAGCAGTTTTTCCGACAAATCGGAGGATAAAAAAATACAGCGCCAGTTGATTCTTGAAGAACAGCACAGGCTGCGCCGGCTTGTGGAAGGTTATATCAAAGACGGGATTTTGGATTTCAGCGCGATGAAAACTCCCCTCACACCGGATATCAGAAATATTTTTCTGTCCTGGGTAGCCGCGGCCAATCTCAGTCAGGATCATCGGAGACGAACGGAGTATGGGCAGACTTTCTCATTGAAGCAAAGAGGGGACGGGAACTGCCGGCTTCCCTGTACGGATGGGATATTGACGATGCCGGACTATGTCCTGGTTTTTGAGGGTAAAGCGTATGGATGAACTGCGTTCTCTTCTGGATCGGTTTTGGATTATCAAGAGTCAGGACAAACAGCTTTATTTTGATGTGAAACGTGCTCTGCCGCAGTACCGCCGTTTCGTTAATGAGCTTTTGGGCTGGAATCTCATTGTCAATGAATCCGTCATTAAATTGGAAAAGGTGCCGCCCCGGTCGATGCCATGGATGGGGATAGAGAGCTTTACCGACACCATGGATTATTGTTTGCTTTGCGCATTGCTTCTCTATTTGGAGGATCTGGATGACGGAGAGCAGTTTTTGCTTTCGTCTCTGACCGAAGCCATTGAAACCTATATGGCCGAGTTCTGCCCTGTGGACTGGACGAAATATATCCATCGGAAGTCTCTGGTCCGGGTTCTTTTGTATGTGCAGAACATGGGACTGCTTGTGGTCTATGATGGAAACAGCGAAGGCTTTGGGAACAAGCAGGACCAGGAAGTGCTCTATGAAAACACCGGGCTGTCCCGGCATTTTCCCGTTCACTTTGGCCGGGACATCTCGGATTGCCTGACCGCCCAGGATTTCGAGGCTTTTTCCTGGGGTGAGGACGGCGAACGGGGGCGGCAGCGGATTAACCGCGTCTATCGCCAGCTGGCCTTGGCTCCCGCGCTTTACTGGTCGGAGGGGGATCGGGCTGATTACGAGTATGTCAAAAATCAGCGGCAGTGGCTTGAGAAAAACCTGGACGATGCTCTGGGCGGAGAATTGCATATCCACAAAAACGGGGCCTTTTTTGTGTTCAATGAAGATTCCCCTTTTGGCGTTTGCCATCCCAGAAATTTAGCACTCTCAGATGTGGTCCTTCTTTTATGCTCGCTCATCCGTGAACGGGTAACGCGCGGGGAGATTGACCGGCGTGAGGATGACATGATTGTCCTGACGCATCGCGAATTCCGGCACATGGTGAATACATGCAGAGAAAGCGGCGGAAGCGGCTGGGGCAAGCAGCTTCGCGAGCTTTCTCCAGACAAGCTTTATCAGGAGCTGCTTGCATATATGGAAGGCTGGATGATTGCTGAAGACCATGGTGATGATCTGTTGATTTGTCCCGCGGCCGGTAAGTGGACCGGCAACTTTATAAAAGGTTTCAGCGGAAACCGGAAAGGGGCGCAGGAGGATGGATCGATGGAAAATGCATAGGCTTGGATTCGTGAATTTCTGGCTCTATGACGTGGAAGAATTTGACCTTGAAGACGGGCATATTTTACTGCGCGGCGCCAATGCTTCCGGCAAGTCCATCACAACACAGAGTTTTATTCCCTTTCTGCTGGACGGTAACAAAAGTCCCGAACGCTTGGATCCGTTTGGGTCACGAGACAGGCGAATGGATTTTTACCTGCTGGGAGACGGCGAGCGGGAGGAATCCACCGGCTATCTATACTTGGAATTCAAGAAAAAAGGGCTGGAAGAATATCTTACCATCGGCGTTGGAATGCGGGCACAAAAAGGAAAGAATATTGATTTCTGGGGTTTTTGCCTGTGCGATGGGAGAAGGATCCTTCCGTCGCAAGTTCAGCTTTATCAAACTGTCGGCAATCAGCGGATTCCTTTGAGCAAGCAAAAATTAAAGAATCTGCTGGGTGACAGTGATAACTGGGCGGAAAGTCCGGGCGCCTATAAACAGCTGGTCAATGACCGCGTATTTCAATTCCGGGATATTCGTCAATATGATCAGCTCATTCAGCTGCTGATCAAAGTACGTGCCCCGAAACTTTCCAAAGAGGCGTTCCGCCCTTCTGAGGTAAAAAAGGTTCTTAATGATTCCCTGCAGGTGCTGACCGACGAAGATCTGTCGGCTATGGTCAGCACAATGGAACGAATGGACGATCTGGAAGACACATTACAGGACTACCGCGCCGCAATGCGCGACGCCATGACGATCCGCAACGAGTATACCCGTTACAACCAATTTATTCTGGGCAGAAAGGGACAGGCATATCTGAATGCGCTTAGCAGGACGGAGCATCTGCGGAACTCATTAAAAGATGCTCAGGAGACGTTGGAAACCCGCAAGGCGGAATTACTGGAGCAGACTGCGCGCTGCGAAGAGGCGGATGTACGTCTTGAACAGGCGAAAGCCCGGCGTGAGGCGATGGGTAATGACGATATCACCGAAAAACGCCGTCAGATGGAAGCGGAGGAAGGGCGCCGGAAGCAATTGGAGCAGCAATACTCCGATACTGAGCGGCAGCTTGAAGCGATTCAATGCAACATCGATAAAAATGAACTTAAGCTCAGAGAACAGACGCAAATCCGAGAGGATGCGCGCGCCGGCCTGCGCGGGGACGTTCGCAGACTGGATGAATACAACAGCATATTGGACTTAGGGGATGCTCATCGGAATTATACTGACGGCCTGAAGGCCGGACACCCAACCGATGCAGACCAGCGAACACTTCAAAAAGCACTGAATGACAGGAAAAAGCTAATTTCCGAGGCTTTGGCAAGTTTGCAGAAAGTCCAGCAGGCACAAGCTGGCTATGATATCGCATGCCAGGCTCTTGACCAGGCTCTTGCCGCAACAGAAGCGGCAAAGCGAGAGCTGCGCGATGCGGAACAGCAGGATCAGGAGGAGAGAGATCGACTCATCGAAGCCATACTATCGCGGCAGAGCACAAATCAGGAACTGGTCTTTTCTCAGCCCGATTTATTGACTCTCCGGAAAGCTGTGACTCAATATCGGTCCCCCGGAGACTGGAGTTCCGTAAGGCAGCTGATCGATGACTGCCACTCCCGGCGGCAGGGGCAGCTGATGGAGGAAAAACTATCTTCCGAGCAGTCGCTGCGGGAAGCACAGTCGGAAGCGGACAGAATAAGCCGTGACCTGGACAGGGTTCGCGGTCAACCGGAACCCGTGCCGCCGCGCAGCCCGCAGACGGAAGCCACTCGCATCTTCCTGGCTATGCAGGGAATCCCATGCGTTCCTTTTTATGAGACAGTGGATTTCCGACCGGAGTTGTCCGGGAAGGAGCGCGACCTTCTGGAGGCTCAGCTGAATGACGCCGGATTGCTGGATGCGCTGGTTGTATCAGAGGAGCATAGGCAGTCGCTCACAGAACTGCTGGCGGAATATCCGGATCGTTTTTTGATGCCGGGCACCCCTGTGGAAAATCCGGTGACATCTTTGGTTGCGGACGCGTCGTCTCCTTTCGGCAGTGTGGCCGCTCAGTGTTTGCTGGGGATTTCCTGTTCGGATTTGACCGCGGACACTGCGTTGCTGCCGGACGGTTCATTTCGAAACGGCGTAATTCAGGGATATAGTCATGCCGAAGCCTCTGCCGGTTTTGTGGGTGCAGCCGCAAGACGGGCCAACAGAGAGCGGCAGATCCACGCATTGGAAGAACAGCTTCGCACGGCGGAGCGGGAACGGGATTCCAAACAAAATGAGGTCGATGCACTCAGCTCCCGCTTAAAACTACTTGCCGAAGAGCGTTCGGCTATGCCGACGACGATCGATCTGGATCAGGCGCTGGATCTTTTGGCACAGGCCCGCCAAAAAAACGTGCGGGCGGAAGAAGAGCAAATGAAAAAAGCCGACGCGGAACAGGAGGCCAAACGTCAGCTTACCCGCTTTGAACAGGAGAGCCGGGAGAAGAGCCGGGAATTACCTTATGCCAGGACGGCAGATGCCTATGAGGAGGCCTCTGATACCGCGGGCGATTATGGTAATCTTTTATCTGAACTCTACGGGAACTGGAATAAGCTGCGGTATCTCATTCAATCCGTTGCAGATCTGACCGATACCATTGACGGACAGCGGGATATTGCGGATGGGATGCAGAAAAAGGGGATTGTGGAGAAAAGGATGCTGGCAGCTTCCGACGCAAAAATCCGGCAGATTCAGGAGTTTCTGAATCTGCCGGAAAATCAGGAGCGGGCCCGGATGATTTCAGAATTGGAAAGTGAGATTGCCGAGCAGAGCGGCATCAAAAACAATTCGGAAATTAATATTTCCGCCCTGAATGTAAAGGTTGAAAACGCAGGTCTGGAGGTCGGGCGGCAGAATAAAGACCTGCTTTCCTCCGTGTTTTCGGAGCAGGACCTGGAGAAATATTTTTCCGAAGATT
This sequence comes from Caproicibacter sp. BJN0012, assembly GCF_035986805.1. Taxonomy (NCBI): domain Bacteria; kingdom Bacillati; phylum Bacillota; class Clostridia; order Eubacteriales; family Acutalibacteraceae; genus Caproicibacter; species Caproicibacter sp. BJN0012. Next base: position 813,727 of record NZ_CP142518.1, read on the forward strand.
TGTCACTCGGCTTTTCCATTATGCGCGATGATCTTCCGTTATCCCAATATGCCCGCCAGGCGCAAAGCGGTATTCCGGCCGCGGATCGTGAGCGGACTCCTGAAAAAATGGGAGAATCATTACAGAACAACTATCAGCAGCACAATAATTCCTTGTTAAAATATATGCCTAGAATCGAGACCATTTTCGATGCGCCATCTCAGGTCGGAGTATTGCGTCAGCGTCTTGTGATTACATTGCAGAAAGATGGTAAGGAGCTATCCCTATACAATTTTATTGAGGAATTAAAAAAAGATATTGAGCTGACTGAAGTAGTACTTGAGCAGAAGGACAGGGAACTGTTTGAAGATATCCTTACAGATACCATTAGCTATAAGCTCCGTGCCCGTATTGAAGAAAGCCAGCAGTGGAGTCTGGACATGAGTGCTTTGATGAAGCTGCTGGATACCTCAATGGGACTGACCTTCAGTCTGGATTGGAAAGCAAAGAAAGCCGAAGGCACAGAGGAGCTTGACACTGCCCAGCTGGTCATGCTTCTCAATAAGGATCGGGCGCTTTTGACGCGCGAGGATAGCCAGCGAGTTTCCTCTCATTTTCGAGCAAAAATAAAAAAAGCGCGCCAGGATGCAGAGACGCGTGAAGAAGCGGTAAACTACGCAGATCTAATTCGAGATGTATTGGATTATCGTACCTGGTATGAATTTCAGCTTTACTATCAGAGAAAAGGTGAAACGAAACGTGAGCTGACTGACCGCAGCTTCAACACGTTCAGCGGCGGAGAAAAGGCTATGGCCATCTATTTGCCCCAATTTGCGGCCGTATCGGCGCAGTATCAAAAAGCGGGCTCCTGCTGTCCGATGCTTCTGGCCTTGGACGAAGCTTTTGCGGGGGTTGACGATAAAAACATAGGGGCGATGTTTGATCTGGTACACAGCCTGGACTTCGATTACATTATGAACTCACAATCTCTGTGGGGATGCTATTCATGTGTTCATAGCCTTGATATCGCCGAATTCCATCGACCCGGTAACGCTCAGGTCGTTACCATATTACGTTACCGATGGAATGGAACAGAAAGAACGCTCTTGGAAGGATAGGTGAGAAAATTGGATGCCGAAGCCTGTGCAGCTTATTTTGCAGAACGTCCGGCCTATCAACGGATTATGGATGAGATGCTCCGGAAATATCGGGGACTTGGGCGCGTAGGTGGCCAGATATGCCTAAAAGATGCCACTGATGATGAGTGCCAGGCAGCCCGTGCCATATTTGGCCGTCCGTTTTCCAATCCTTTAAAATTCAAGCTCCAAGAGTTTGAAGCGGCCCTCCAAGCCACACCCTACCAGGGAATATCCCTGCCAGAACTGCTGGAAGCATACTTTGGGACTCAAATTTTGACCCGTCGGGAGGAACATAGGGAAAAAGCGCACTCTCTGGCTGAGCTTATAAGCAGGGTCAGCGATGAGGTGGAGAATCAAACCTGCCGCCGGTGGCTCCGTTCGTTGCTGGAGGCCCGGTCAGGCGGGTATGCGCTGGTACGGAGGAGTTTGGAGTCCGGCGAGGCCGCGTCTGCCTTGACACATGCTTGCAAAAGCGCAGCGTGGCTTGAAGAACATGCGGGAGAATTCATTCGCTTGGCCGTGCTTAGTGCCCGGGTCACTTCCGACCCGCATGCTTTAGACAGCAATACCTTGGCGGGGAAACTATTGCTGCATTTGCTGGCATTTTCTCAGGCGGTGCATTTCCCTTCAGATGCGGAACAGAGAGATATGCTTTATTACAAAGCTGGCATCCTGTGTGATAGCATTTCCAGTTCCGTGACCCAATCAGGGCTGATTCTCAGTGCAGGGGAAGAAGAGCATCCCGCCTATCAGTACTTTCGGCAGTCCTACGAGGTTTGTACGCTGACACTTACAAATTTGGCGAATTTGTCCGCGGCATCCAGTCCGTCAGGCCATGTTTACCTGGTCGAAAACCAGATGGTTTTCTCTCAGCTCTGTGACCATGCAAGTGAATTCCATTCTCCATTAATCTGTACTTCAGGACAGCTTCAGGTGGCTGTGCTTCGGTTATTGGATATGCTGGCAGTGTCAGGCACAACATTTCACTATTCTGGCGACTTTGACGGTGGGGGGCTGTCTATAGCGGATCGCTTAACTGCCCGCTATCCGGGTTTGTTAGAACTGTGGCACATGTCCTCCAAAGACTACGCTGCTGCATGCTCTGAAAAAGAGTTGGGTGAAATCAGCATACGAAACCTGCATGGCTTGTCCCATAAAGCGCTAAACGAAACGGCGGTAGCTATTTTAAAAAAGGGTTATGCCGGCTATCAAGAATTATTGCTGCCTGCAATGTTAAAAGATCTGATGGAGACGCCGTAACTTTCAAAAATATCCTTAAATTCTTGCGTCTGAATGATATCTTGCCCTAAACGCTCTGAATTCTCCGCTATTAGAATATCGATATCTCCCCGGATAGCCGCATGCAAAGCCGGTATTAAGCCACTATGCGGGAATATGCTGTTTTCTTTCTGGCAGTGAGAAACGCCTATCACAGAAACTTGTTCAGAGACTATGCGTTTGGCTGCTGCTCTTTCTTTGCCCTCGTCACGGCAATACAACCAAGCACGCTTTTTGCAAATTCGAGTCATGATAACGGCTCCTCTCCCTCACTGTATTCGGCGGCTACTTAAATCTTGATATTTTACGAATTATAACCAAATTGTTTTACTTTTAAAGACTTCTCTAAATATTATGTTTCACAGGAATAAAAAATGCCGGACTGTTCTCCTGTCCGGCTATTTTTCACTCTTGCTATCCATTCTCGGAATTCGACGAAATCTTGCTTGCCAACTCTTACTGTCCAAACCTCTATCCCACATCTATCAAAAAATTCTGCTGCAAACGGGGATTCATATGGCGTTCTTCCCAGCCGATTCAATTCATATATCAACAGAACATCGAAACTTTTTTTAATGGCGCCTGCCCGAAGCTCCAGAAGTGCATCGTCAGTCTGAAGAGCAGCAGTATCGTTTGGCGCCTCTTCTTGCCAGAATTCTCGGAGGAGCAACCAGCCTTGTTTCTCGACAAAGTTATGGCAGGCCATGCGCTGCATCTCCATCTCCGGTGTGAATACCTTCGAAAATGCTTTCGTTCTATACAGGCAGCAAACATTTTTCTTACGTGATTTTGGCATTTTAATCATCCTTTCAATTTTACATTGTTCTGTCGACATTTTACTGCTAAACGCCTTTTTATCTGCAAAGCATGTTCTGCCGCTATGATATTATATATAAAAAATCTCAGGCCGCTATTTTAGCAGCCTGAGATATAATTTATGAAATTTATACAATGAAAGTAAAAACAGAATTTTGACGATACAACCATTTATTTGTTTTCCCGCATGCCAGCATACCGCGCTCCCGGACAAGCAATACCCCCTTATGAAACGAGCCTGCTTCAAATGACGGCTATTAGGCTGTTGACTTCCATGCAAATCGAATAGCCGCGGAAAACATAAATACGCCGAATCAGATAGTTGACGATCATCTTCTTAACCTCTGGCCTGCTTGTTTCATATAAATCCCCCCATTTGACCTTTTTAAAATGTTTCAAATCTGTATTAGCCCGATCTTTGGAGAGCTTTCGCTCTGATTTCAGAAGGTTCAGCTGCATTTCGGCACGCTGAACTTTTTCCTGAGCATCCCGGACCATATCGGATAAAAGTTCTACAGGGAATTCCCCCGCTCCTTTCAGCGTCTTTAAAATCTCCGGCTTTAAGATTTCGTATTCCTCTTCAGCTTCTCTGAGCCTCTGGGATGCAAGCCGTATTTTTTCATTCAGCTGACGTTCGGACCTCAGATGAATATCGCTTAACAGACGCTTTTCATCCACAAATCCGAGTTGATCCAACAGTTCTCTGACAACCGAATCTACCAGTTCATCCAAAATATGTGAGGTATATCCGGTCTGTCCCTCACATTCGCAATTTTTTCGGGATTTGTTATAGCAGATATATCGGATTCTTTTGACTCCCTTTTTTTCTCCGCTGGCCAGATATACTGTTTTCCCATTCGTCGTCAGCACCAGACGGCCGCCGCAATGTCCACAGAATACGTTTCCTGACAACAGCGCTCGACCCTTTGTATTCATGGGCACCGAGTGCTGTTCGCATTGACGGTCAAGAAGAATTTGTTGAGCATGATTAAAGATATCGCGATCAACAATAGCCAGCTCTCCAAAAGGTGCCGATATCGTTTCTCCACTGTGCAACATTCCAATATAAGTCTGATTATGAAGAATATGCGCTATGGCCGCTTCCTTCCAGGTTTCACCCTTTCGATTTCGGAAGCCAAGCCGATTGAGTTCAATAGCGGTTCGAAGACGACCAAATCCATGAGAAACGCAAAGTTCAAATATTTTACGGACTACGGCAGCCTCATTCTCGTCAATGATCAGCTTGGATATTTCCCGTTTTCGTTTGTTGAATTTTCCGGTAGGCTCAAGGCGGTAGCCATACGGCACCGTTCCACCCCGGTATCCGCCGCTAAGGATCAGCTGACGCATTCCTTCCTTCGTACGAACAGAGGTTTTTTGGCTTTCACCGTCTGCCTGCCAAAAGCGGATGTAGTTCAGCAGAGTGTCGACATGGCTGTCAAACCGCTGCTCTCCTTCCTGTACACTCCAGACCCGAATTCCGTTTCGAGCAAACCATTCTACGACAAATGGTGTTTCATCGGCTTTTCTCCCGATACGATCAAACATGAAAACCAGAAGCACATCAAATTCACCCTGCGCAGCACGCTTCTTGATTAGCTGCAGTTTATCGCGCCGGTCGGCGCTGACTTTGAAACCGGAGACTCCGGTCTCCTGCTCTTCATGGATAATGGACCACCCCATTCTATCCGCGAACGCATGGCAGGCATTTCGCTGCATGGGAAGATCCGGTTCGTTCGCATCGTTGAAATCTACTTGTTTTACTGTGGATACACGATACAGGCAGTAAACTCGTGTCTGCATATTTACACCTTCTCTCTTTCTTGGAGTACGCTGTCAACATACGAATTTGTAAGGATCGATTTGATCAGTTCACCCAGATTGTCGGATGTCGGCTTCATCTGCTTTACAGCTACATTCTTCTGCTTGCCCTGAATGACATATCCATCTTTGGTTATCTCTTCCCAGGTTTTCATCATCGCCACCTCCTTTTAGCGGAATTGAGAGCGTGAATGGCTCTTTTAAATATATGGTATTGTAGCAAGAACGGTCACCCCATCTTATCGCTTGTATAAATGCAGATATTTTTCAAAAAGTCGTTTGATTCTTTGTAATCATGTGCTATACTAAGTTATGGAATGATATGAGGTGATACTGTATGTACCGTGTTGCCATGGAAAACCTTCTGATCTGGAAGCGCAAGAAAAATAAAAAGCCCCTCATTATCCGAGGGGCGCGCCAAGTCGGCAAGACCTGGCTGATGAAGGAATTCGGAAAGACCGCCTACAAAGAGACGGTCTATATCAGCTTTGACAATAACAGCCGGATGCAGACGCTTTTTGACGGTGACCTCAACGTTGAGCGGATCATTACCGGGCTTGAGCTCTATGCCGCTCATAAGATTGACGCTGAAAATACCCTGCTTATCTTTGATGAAATCCAGGAGGTACCCAAGGCACTGACCTCCCTGAAATATTTTAATGAAAACGCCCCGCAGTATCAGATCGTTTGTGCCGGCTCCATGCTTGGCGTGGCGCTGCATCAAGGAACATCGTTTCCCGTAGGAAAGGTGGAATTTCTCGATCTTTACCCCTTGTCCTTTTTCGAGTTCATGCAGGCTATGGGCAAAGAACAGTATGTGAAGCTCCTGCAAAATAGTGATTTTGAAATGGCTACGACATTTAAACAGGAGTATGTGGATCTGCTGAAGCATTACTATTATGTCGGCGGTATGCCGGAGGTCGTACTGAACTTTTCGGAGAACAAAGATTTTAATGAGGCCCGTGAAATTCAGCAACGCATTCTATCCGCCTATGAACAAGATTTTTCAAAACATGCTCCCAATGAAGTGGTTCCGCGTATCCGGATGCTGTGGAACAGCATTCCTGCCCAACTTGCCAAAGAAAATAAAAAGTTCATTTACGGCCTGATCAAAGAGGGTGCCAGAGCCAAGGAGTATGAACTTGCCATGCTCTGGCTGACCGATTGCGGGCTTGTCCACAAGGTGCAGCGGGTCATGACACCAAATTTTCCGTTGAAAGCTTATGAGGACTTGAAAGCCTTTAAGCTGTTTCTAGTAGATATAGGTCTTCTATCCTGTATGACGGGGTTACGCCAGCAAACGCTCTTGGACGGGAGCGATTTGTTCAAAGAATTCAAGGGCGCGTTGACAGAGCAGTATGTTCTTCAGCAGCTTAAGACATTGAAAGATGTCCAGACTTATTATTGGACCGCTGAGCGCGGTATGGCCGAAGTGGATTTCATCATTGACAACGGCAGCGACATCATTCCCATTGAAGTCAAGGCCGAGGCCAATCTGCAGGCCAAAAGCCTGAAGGTCTACCGAGAAAAGTTCCAACCCAAACTGTCAATTCGCACGTCCATGGCGGATTACAAGAAAGAAGACTGGCTGTTGAATCTGCCGCTTTGGGCGATTGAAACGATTTAATTAAAGAACGGTCCTTGATTCAATCAATACTGTAATAGTAGTGCTCTTCATAATAGCAATCAAATGGCGAGTATCCACTGATTTGCAGACGCATTTGGCTAGATTTTTAGCCTATTTCGCCGTAACAAGCATTAATTTAATCATAAGCACTATACCATTCATTTCTCCTATATGGTTCCGTTGTTTTCCAGCTTAAGGAGGAGGCATTTCAGATGAACAATAATCTTGGCAGCATATTCACTGCTTTAGACATTAGTCCCGAAAATGGATTGGCAATTAAGGATTCATTATCTGATATGACAATATATCAAAAATTATTTTTTAAACAAGTTCAGGACAAAATTGGTATTGATGCAGTATATTTTTTACGCGATCCGGATGGAATTCCCAAGATTCCACTGATTTATTTTTCTGCTATGGATAAATATGATGCTGATAAAGTAGCGACTTTGCATCGTTTAGCATGGAACTTAGGTGAGGCCCCTCTTCTATTTGTAGTAACACCTGATGAACTAAAGATATTCAACAATTACAAAACGCCTCGAAAAAAAGATGGAAGTTTAGACCCCAAAGCTGGTCTGATTAGAACAATAAAATTGGCTACGGATTTAGAATCTCAACGTCAGCAGTTAATACATTACAACCGTATCCAACTTGAAAGTGGCGATTTCTGGCGCACAAGCAATATACGATTTGACAGCAAAGCACGTGTTGATGTTACACTAATGAACAACTTAAAAATAATGCGGAGAACCCTAATTCAAAAAATTAACAAGAGATTAAATAAAGAACAGCAAAAAAACATTAATGTTATTTCTATTGTCCACGCTTTGCTTAGTCGTTCCATTTTAATAAAATATCTAGAAGAAAGGAAAGATTCAAATAGTGATTCAGTTTTTCCAATCGGTTTTTATTCTCAATTTCTTGATCAAGCTAACTGCTATACAGATGTATTGACTAGCAAAGAAGCGACCTATAGATTATTTGATTGCCTAAAAGATAAATTTAATGGTGATATGTTACCGTTAGTTGCTGATGAATTAGACATTGTTAACGAAGATGATCTAAAAATGCTTCGCTTGTTTCTGTTGGGTGATACAGAACTTGAAAGTCAACAACTAGCATTATGGCCTCTTTATAGCTTTGATGTAATTCCAATACAACTAATTAGCAGTATTTATGAACTGTTTTTTCATTTGTCAGATAATGATGATGATAAGGGAACCTACTACACACCGCTTCATTTAGTAGATATGTTAATGGACGAAGTGTACCCATGGGAAGGTGCATTTTCACCAGTAACTTTTTTGGATCCTTCCTGCGGCTCTGGGATTTTTTTAGTTGAAGCATATCGTAGATTAGTTTGTCGGTGGATGCATAGCAATAGCAAAACATCAATTTCAAATAATGAATTAACAGCGCTGTTGGAGAATTGCATATTTGGTGTTGATCTTAATGAAGAAGCGGTTAGAGTTGCATCGTTCAGTTTGAGTCTCGCTATATGTGATTTCCTTGACCCTAAAAGCATATGGGATTCCCTTTCATTTCCAAATCTGACTCAAAAGAACTTATTTATAAGCGATTTCTTTGACAAGGATGCTGTATTCAATACGCATAATTATGATATAGTTATTGGCAATCCGCCTTGGCAAAGTCAAATGACTGAATTGGCGGATCAGTACATTAATGAACATAAGAAAACGGTTGGGGATAAACAAATAGCCCAAGCGTTTTCGTTGAAATGCTCCGATATTTGTAAAGACAATGGGATAGTGTGTTTATTACTGCCAAGCAAAGGTTTTCTTTTCAATAGGTCAAATAAAAGCAAAAAATATCGCACTGATTTTTTTAATGCTAATGACGTTATAGTAATTATTAATTTTTCCATATATAGAAAATTTCTTTTTGATCATGCTAGCGGGCCAGCCGTAGGGGTTATTTATAGACCGCATAAAAATGTTGACAACGTCCCAATCTTTTATTGCACTCCAAAGCCTCTCTATACAATAGAAGATATACGGAAGTTTACAATAGAGCCTAACGACATCTGTAGGATACCAAGGGATATTGTTAGCGATGATCGCATCTGGAAAATTGCAATGTGGGGTGGGCCTAGAGATCTTGAGCTAATAGATAAAATACAAAGCAGTTTTTGCACACTTAAAAAATTTTTAGGTGATTTTGGCATGAAAAGCGCCGAAGGATACAATATTGGTAATGGAGCCAAGACATGCAATGATTTTATTGGGATGCCACACATTACGGTGGATAATTTTGGAGAATACTATATCTCTAAAGAAGATTTACCTCAAGTTGACTTTAATAGATTTCAGGTTTCAACTGATAAAAATCGTGAGGTTTACAAGGCTCCTCATTTGATCATTAAGCAAAGTCATAAAAAAACACACTTTTTATCCGTCGTGCTGGATTATGACGCGCTTTTTAACCATAGCTTTTTGGGTATACATGGAGATGCTGCTCTACTCAAGTATCTTAGCCTGATTATTGGTTCAAAAGTTTTTTCGTACTATCATTTAATGACAAATAGGCGTTGGCTCGTGGAACGGGATGAATTGGAGGCAGGAGACATAAGAACAACCCCAATTCCTAAGCCCACCACACATCAGTTGGAACAAGCCATGGCGATTTATGATAGCATTTCTTCTGGTGAACCAGAAGAAATCCGCGACGAATACGTATATAATCTTTATAATCTTGAACCATATGAAATTTTGATTGTAAACGATGCAATTAATTACTTGTATGATTACTTTACTGCAAAAAATAAATCTTTTGTTTTCTCTCGGCCAAATGAAGGTGACTACATTCAGTATAATAGTACCATTAATATGATACTTCAAAACACTTTTGGTAAGAGGGTAATACAAACCAGCCAGTTTTTTGTAGGGCAGTCTCCGTTATCAGTTTTACTATTATCGCTTGATGGCCCCCCTGGTGATACTCCTAAATGGAATAGAGATAATGTTGCAATCCAGAGTTTACTACACAGATTAGATGAAATGTTACTTGATAAAAGGCAGAATGTATTTATTCGCAGAAATGTTCGTGTTTATGGGAAAGACTCGATCTATATTATTAAACCTACCCAAAAAAAGTATTGGAACTATTCTGCAGCATGCAGGGATGCTGATGAAATTTTCTCAGATATAATGAAAGCTTGGAGGTGTGATAATGAGTAGTATAAGGTCCATCACTGCCTCAAACCCAGTTCCTATTGACTTAGTAAATAAAATTGGTATAGATGGCGTGAATGAAATACTTGCAGTCTTATGGATGGGATATGAGGAGCTAAGAAAAGATCCATCTACTGTGATTTCAGTATCCACCGAGGAAGACGATATTACGCAAGATTGGTTTGTGAAGATACAACGTATATGGGATGCACGAAATCGTGCCACGTGTATCTGTCTTAACCAATTAGTACCGCATCACCAGTATGCAGACAGTACATTTAAAAAAGCTAAAGGAAGGAAATCCCCAACTATTGATTTTTGCTTTAGAGATTGGGATACGGCTAATAGCTATTTTGGGGCAGAATGCAAAAACCTATATACTCTTAACCTTCCCAAAATTAAGCGCTATATTGAAACAGGCATATGCAACTTTACTTCTGGACGTTATGGTTCACAGTCCTCTCAAGCTTCTATGATTGGATACGTGCTTTCTGGCAATATACCTGATATTGTAGAACAGTTGAAAAAAGAGTTATTAAAAGAAAATCCCACTACGAACATTACTAGAACAATGTCGGCAACGGAACCACAATATAGAAGCATACATATGAGAAAGTCAGACGGGGTCCGCATAACTATTCATCACTTATTCTTCAATTTTGTCGTATAATTATTTTTGTATACAAAAAGCACTAGAGAGTATAGCAAACTATCAAAATAACCAAATGGGCGCGTCGGAGAGGTAAGTAACCGCAAGGGAGGAACAAGCGAGCTTGTTACCGGATCAGCAACGAACAGAAAGCCTATCTACGGTGACAAGACAGGCCTTTTACTGGGCGAAAACGATTAAGCGATAGCACCCTGTTTTGATAAAGCACCGACCTGGGATGAGCTACTTGGCCACAGGAGAGATAACCCGGTGAAACTGAAAAGTTGTAAAAAATTGAAACTTAATAGTCCCAATACTTCCACCATCATCCCCCAATTATGTTTTGTACTAATAACAAGCGCAATATTAGCACAAAGCAAAACATAGTACTCCGAATAAGGATTTATCTGAACAGGAAGCCGTTCCATTCCGGAACGGCTTCCTCAGTATCAGGCTTATTCCCTTCAACAGCTGGGATGAATGGCCGCTTTTATTTTTGTCAGCCTCATCGCTTACATTAGGCGCGCTCGGATACATAGGAGCGGGAAATGCCGAGCTTCTGAGCCACCTCCCGCTGGGTCAGCGGCTCAATGCCGTCCAGGCCGTACCGGAGGCGGATAATGGTCCTCTCGCGGGGGGACAGCACATTGTCTATGTATTTTTTCAGCTGTTCGGACTTCATCTTGTAATCCAGATTGTCAAGGATATTGTCTTCCGTCGCCATAATGTCGATCAGAGTAAGGGTGTTGCCGTCTTTGTCGGTGTCGATCGGTTCGTTGATGGAAATATCCTGCGCGCTTTTTTTGGAGGAACGAAAATACATCAGGACTTCATTTGCTATTCTCCCGCTGTGGAATCTCCGCCGTCGGCAGTGGCCTCGGGGCCGGCGCCGAACAGACAGATGCTGACCGTTTCCCCGTCCCAGACAACGCGGTCGATCAGGGAGCGCAGCGCGCAGCGCTTTTCATCGACGGTCATGGAGCCGAAAGCTGACGAAAAGGAACGAAGCGCGTCCGCTGCCATTTCAATTTGTTCGTCCGGCAGAAAGCGGATTTCCGCCCGGTCTTTCAACTGCTGAATTCCCGCTTCAAGGGAATCTTCTTTTTCCTTCCATTCGTCGATCTGCCTGATGATGTACCGGCTTGCGGCGCTGCTTCGGCCTTCCGCGAGAGCGGAGACGAGGTTTGAAATTGCTTTTTCCGCGTTTTGGATGGACTGGTTCAGCCGTTCCAGCTCTGTGTCCAGATCATCCCTGTCCTCCTTCAGGGCCTGACAGCAGGCTTTCAAATGCTGAAGAAAAGCGGAGCCGTCCTCCGGAAGGCTGATGATTTCGGAGCAGACGGCCTGATCGAGAGAATTGCCGTTGATATTCGGAACGGAACATTTCCGGCCCCGGCTTTTTTCCTTGAGCTCGCACAGGTAGGTGTAGACCGGCTCTCCATCCCGATTTTTCCGCCGGGTCAGCTTGGGACGCAGGTAGGAGCCGCATCTCCCGCATCGAAGCAGCCCGGAAAGCAGAGCGGTGTTGTTCTTTGGTTTGCGGTAGGATTTCGACTTATTCCGTTCCAGCATCTTCTGCACGCGGATCCAGTCCTCCCCGGACAGGATCCCCTGGTGCCTGCCGATGGCGACGATCCAGTTGGACATTTCCCGCGCCCGGTTCGCTTTGCCGTGCTGCTGAAGCGTCTTATTGTAGGCCATGATGCCGTGACTGCCGTCAAAGTCTTTCTCCGCCGCGCAGAGCTCGGCGCCGGAACCTGCAAAATAGCGATAGGCGTCCGGATCGGCGGCCATGTAAACGGGGTTCTCCAGAATGTTTTTGATTGCGAACCGGGTATATCGCTTCCCGGTTTTTGACGGAATGCTGTTTTGGATCAGGAACGTTTCCACCTGGGTCAGGGAATCCGTTTCCAGGAATTTCTGAAAGATCAGCCGGACCGTTTTGATTTCGTCGGGCTGAAAGACCAGCCGAAAGGCCCTGCGGGTCTTTCCATCTGAGGCGGCCTTCTCGATTGGCTGGGACCGGTATCCCGTCGGCGTTGTTCCTCCCAGCCAGCGGCCGGTCTTGGCAAGTTCCCGCATGTTGTCCCGGATCCGCTCCGCCGTTGTTTCCCGCTCCAGCTGTGAAAACACGGAAGCGATATACATCATGGCGCGCCCCATGGGCGAAGCGGTGTCAAATTGCTCCCGGATGGAAACAAAGGAGATCGACAGGGAACCCAGTTCTTCGATCAGTCCGGCGAAATCTCCGATATTGCGGCTGATCCGGTCAAGACGGTAGCAGACAAGGATGGAGAATTTTTTCCCCCTGGCATCCGCCATCATTTTTTTAAACTGCGGACGGTCCGTGCTGCCGCCGGAGAAACCCTCGTCCTCATAGACGAGGAGGCTGTCTTCCGCCGTGCCGTAATTCTGCGCGATATACTGCCGGCAGAGCTCGATCTGGTTTTCAATGCTCTCGCCTTTTCCTGTAAACCTCGACTTGCGCGAATAGATCGCGATCCGCGTTTGAACCTGCTTTTCCATCTCTCCCCAACCTCGCCCGTTCCGTACTTTATTCCAGTATATCACGGCCTGAAGTCACAGCCGGTCGAGAAACGGGGACGGCTGACGGGCGGAAATCCGCACGGAGAAGGGGGGAGGGCGCCGCCCCAACCGGCTTCGTTGCCGGTTGGATCAGGAAATTTCCTTCATGAGGATGTGGCAGATCATGTCGGACGCTTCGTCGATCCGGTCCGCACAATTGCTCAGGTGCCGGTACAGCTCGCGCATTTTCAGGATATATTTGATATCGTCCCCCATCAGCAGAGCGGCCACGGAGTGGCGGTAGATGGATTCCACCTTGTTTTCACACTTTTTCGCTTTGACGGCGCACTGAACCGCCGCTTTCGGCTTTTTTTCCATGCAGCACACCGCGTTGTGAATGTTCACGCTCGCATCCTTTAAAACGGCGATGAATTCGGCCAGTTCAGGACTTTGGCCGATCTGATAGATTTCCATTTCCTTTACGGTCGTCTTGTAATAGTCGAGAATGTCGTCCAGCGATTTGGAGAGCATGTAGATGTCCTCCCGGTCGTAGGGGGTGATAAAGGTGCTGTCCAGGCCCTGCACCAGCTCGAATCGTTTCCGGTCCGCCTGCTCCTCCAGGGATTTGACCTCATCCGCATCGTCGGGGTTGAGGCTCTGCACATAGGAGTCAAGCGCACGCACGGCTTTCAGGATATACTCCGACTGCTCCCGGAGCAGTTGGAAAAAATCGACGTTGCAGCCGAAGATCTTCAATAATTTCATGTGCGTTTACCCTCCTATTCTGTGAATGATCCAGTAAAACACGGAAGAAATGAAAAAGGAAGCTGGAATCGTGATCAGCCACGCGGTCAGCATGTCTTTCGCGTAGAGCCAGCCGACCGCGTTGGGCCGGTCGGCCGCGCCGACGCCGAAAATGGAGGAATTCACGATTTGCGTTCCGCTTACGGGAAAACCCATGACCGACGCCCCGGTGATGACGAACAGGGATGAAATCTGGGCGCTCAGGGAGTGCAGCGACTTGACGTTGTAGATTTTCGTTCCAACGCTGTTGATCATTTTCATCCCGCCAAGCACCAGGCCGAGAGAGATGGTCAAAGCCGAGAGCAGCATGACGTTCTGTGACGCCCTGAATTCGGAGGAGCCGGAAAAGGCCATCAAAAGCAGGGCAAGAACTCCAATCCCCTTCTGGGCGTCGTTTGAACCCTGAAAGGCGTTGCTCAGAATGCAGGTGCTGGCCTGCATTCCTTGAAACATCTTTTTGATTTGTACGCCGCGGCCTTCAAAAATCACTTTATTCAGCTTGAAAATAAAATATCCGAAAATAAATCCGATGATCGGCGATGTGAACAGGGGGAGAAGCACGCTGAGCAGAAGCCCCCTGACATTGATCACGGAAAACCCGAACTTCATCACAAACGGCCCCAGCATCCCGCCGACGATCGCATGGGACGAGCTGGAGGGGATTCTTATGATCCATGTGACGATATTCCAGACGATTGCCCCTAGCATTGCCGCGGAGATCATTTCCGCGGTCCCGCCCGGGTTTTTCAGAATCGGGTCGACATGGAACAGGCCGAACACCGTGCTTTCCGCGACCTTCGTTCCCAGCAGGGCGGTGCCGAAAAACTGGGAAAGAAAAGCGAGCGCGAAAATAAACGGGACGTTCAGCGAACGCGAGGCGATGATGGTGGCGATCAGATTTCCCTCGTCGTGAAAGCCGGTGATGAAGATATAGAGAAAAATCAGGAATACGGCGCTATAAAAAAATACAATGATAATCGCCTCCTAAAAATATTTCATCTGACAGTCCCGCCTGCAGAAGAATCCCATCCGGGGGGTGGAGCGGATGGCCGGAGGGCCGTCATTCGACGTCCTTTGTCGCGACCAGATCCACGCCGGTTCCGGCGACGTCCGGCCGTATGACATCGCCGATATGGACAGGCGCGGGTATCGTGATGTCCTTTATGCCGCGGATCACCTCGAAAATTTTCTGTTTCGGGACGTCCGTCCGGGTCTTGCAGGAGACGGTCGCCGCGCCGGTGATGCTTCCGGAAACCCGGACCGTGCTGGTCACGATGCGGGTCGGGTTTGTCACTTCCTTGCGGGCGTAGGCATCGCCGCGCGGGCAGGTGTTTCCTGTGACGGAAACGATGTTCCGGCCGTCCAGCTCCACCGTGACCGGGCAGCCCAGCGGACAGCCAATGCAGATCAAATTGCGCTTTTCCATGATAAAATCACACACTTTCCACGCAGATCCTGATCTTGGAAAGACCGGGGTGGTCTTCGAAATTTTTTCTGGTCAGTACAATTTCCTCCATCTCGCCGGGGGCCATTACGGGGCGCCTGCGGTGAATGATGCGGTCCTCTCCGAAGTAGACGCTGACGGCCTTGTCTTTGATGACGCCGCCGACCCGGAAGCGGACCGTGAGTTTTTCCGGCATGCGGGAGGGGTCGATGGTGCAGGGCACGGTATAGCGGGGGCCTCCTGAGGTTTCGATCGGGATTTCCCGGCGAACAGCCTCCGCTCCGCCCGCAGCCGCGTATCCGGCCGCGGCCTTGCCCGCGGCTGCGGCCTCTTCACTGACATAGTCCACCAGGTCGTGAACGTGCAGTACGTTTCCGGCGGCGAACACGCCGGGGATGCTGGTCTCCAGGCTCTCGTTGACGCACGGGCCGTTTGTGACGGAATTGATTTGCACGCCCATTCCCCGGCTCAGCTCGTTTTCGGGAATCAGGCCGCAGCTCAGCAGCAGCGTGTCGCAGTCGTAATGCTCTTCCGTGCCCGGGATGGGTCTGTGGTTTTCGTCCACCTTGGCCAGCGTGATTCCGCTGACGCGCTCCTTCCCTTCGATATCCACGACGGTGGTGCTCAGCTTCAGCGGGATATGAAAGTCGTCCAGGCATTGGACGATGTTGCGCTTCAAACCGCCGGAATACGGCATTAGTTCCGCCACGGCCAGAACTTTCGCACCCTCCAGCGTCATGCGCCGCGCCATGATCAGGCCGATGTCGCCGCTGCCGAGGATGATCGCGCGGCGGCCGGGCAGGTAGCCCTCGACGTTGACCAGGCGCTGCGCCGTGCCGGCGCTGTAGATGCCCGCGGGGCGGTAGCCCGGGATGTTCAGCGCGCCGCGGCTGCGCTCCCGGCAGCCCATGGCCAGGATAACGGCTTTTGCCTGAATGTCGATCAGGCCGTCGGAGGGGTTCACAGCGGTCACCACCTTTTCGCGGGTGATGCCGACCACCATCGTGCCGAGCTTATATTCGATCTTCCTTTTGCGGACCTCGTCGGCGAACCGTTGGGCGTATTCCGGGCCGGTCAGCTCTTCATGGAAGGTGTGCAGGCCGAAACCGTTGTGAATGCACTGGTTCAGAATGCCCCCCAGCCGGGAGTCGCGCTCCAGGATCAGAATGCCGCGCGCGCCGGCGTCGCGGGCGGAAACTGCCGCGGCGAGGCCGGCGGGGCCGCCGCCGATGATGACGATATCGTATTGTTTCATTTGGCATTCCTCCTCACAGTACATCCTTGTTGGCGCCTACGATCAGGTTGGACGCGCCGCCGCATTTTGTAATTTCGGGCTGGGGGATTCCCAGCTCGCGGGCGAGAATTTCCATGGTGCGCGGGGTGCAGAACCCCGCCTGGCACCGGCCCATCCCGGCCCGGGTGCGGCGCTTGACCCCGTCCAGGCTTCTGGCGCCCAGCGGGCGGTGGATCGCGTCCAGAATCTCCCCCTCGGTGATCATTTCGCATCGGCAGATTAGATTGCCGTACTCCGGCTTTTCCCGGATGAGCTGCTCATATTCCTCACGGCTGAGCCTGCCGGGGTCCAGAACGCCCTTGCGCACGCCGTTAAAATCAGGATTCGGCTGTAGCTCCAGCTTGCCGCGCAGCAGGTTCGCCACCATTTCGCCGATCGCGGGCGAAGAGGTCAGCCCCGGGGACTCGATGCCCGCGCAGTTGATGAAGCCCGGCGCGTCCGGGGCCTCGCCGATGATGAATTCATGGCGGTCCTCGTGCGCCCGCAGGCCCGCAAAGCTGGTGATGACCTGGCGGATCGGCAGATTTTTGACCATTCTACCGGCTTTCCCGATCAGTTCCTGCAAACCCTCGGCGGTCGTGTTGTTCCCTTCGCGGTCGGAAATATCGAAGGCGGTCGGGCCGATAATCGTATTCCCGTGCACGGTGGGGCTGACCAGAACGCCCTTGCCGTATTTTCCCGGAAGCTGAAAAACCGTGTGCCTAACAAAGCCGCCGGTTGATTTGTCAAGCAGGCAGTAGTCGCCGCGCCGCGGCGTAATATGGATTTTGACCCCGCTGACCAGATTGTTGAAAATATCGGCATAAACGCCGGCGGCGTTTACGATATATTTCGCCGCCAGCGGCCCCTTGGAGGTGCTCAGTTCCCAACCTCCCTTGACGGGCCGCAGATTTTTCACTTCCGTATTGAACCGGAATTCCACGCCGTTCGTGCAGGCGTTTTCCGCCAGAGCGATCGTCAGTCCGAAGGGACACACGATGCCGCCGGTCGGAGCGTAAAGAGCGGCGACCGCTTCCGGCGCGACATTGGGCTCCATGGCGCGCAGTTCTTCCCGGTCCAGGATCCTCATTCCCTTAACGCCGTTTGCAAGGCCGTTCCGGTACAGCTCGGTCAGGCTGGGCCGGTCTTCCCCGCGCAGCGCGGTGACAAGGGAACCGTTGCGGCGGAAGAGAAAATCCAGTTCCCTGGAAAGCGGCTCCATCATTTCGTTTCCGCGCACATTCAGCTTTGCCATCAGGCTGCCTGCCGCTGCGTCAAAGCCGGCGTGAACGATCGCGCTGTTTGCCTTGGATGTGCCGCAGCAGACATCCTCGCATTTTTCAACGACACAAATTTCGGCGCGATAGCGTGAAAGTTCCCTCGCTATGGAGCAGCCGGATACGCCGGCTCCGATAATTACAATATCGTACACAAAATGACAGCTCCTTTTCCTGCAAATTACAAGGCCATGGATGGCGGATAATAAAAGAACCGAACAGATTCCGCCGCCCCGTATGAAGCGCAGCGGAATCCATTCGGTTCACGCATTTCTCCAGCTCGTCGTGAGACCGGTATCGAATTGAAATCCCGAAAATACTTACATTTCCCAGATTGCCTGATTGGTTGTTGAAATGGCTACGGCGCCGGCTTCCAATGCGGCAATGACGTCCTCCTTGTCGGCGATCAGCCCGCCGGTCAGAACCGGCACGGAAACAATGGAACAGACTTTGCGGATCGTTTTCGGCATGGTTCCCGGCAATACGTCGATAAAATCCGGATGGGCGGATTCCAGCTTTTCCAGGCTGGAAAGAGCGATGGAGTCCAATACGAATACGCGCAGGATGGAATTCATATCAAGCTCTTTCGCGCGGTGAATAAAGGTCTGCCGTGTGGAAATGATTCCGTCCGCCTGCGTGCTGTGGTGAATGAAATCGACGGCCACTTCCTTATTGGAAAGCCCGATGATCAGGTCGACATGCACAACCGCAATTTTGCCGGCGGCTTTTAAGCGGCGGACGATCCCGGGAATATTGCAGATATCCCCGTAAAGGACAAAGACAATTCGGATATTATCGCAGACAAGGCATTTTTTCAGGCCGTCGTCATCTTTAATTGCCGCGATGATCGGGTTGGCAACGACAGCGTTCACAAAGGCGGCGGTATCCAATCCGTTCAGAACTCCTCCCCTGGAACCAGCCGCAGCGAAGAACCAGAAAACAAAAAAGAGTAACGCAAACGAACCGAATTTACATTCCGTTTGCTTTACCCCTGCTCTGATCTCTGAGGCTGTGCTGGCACGAATTATGTACTGCATATTTTAATTGATTTCTGTCATTTATCCTAACACTTTCCTTTGGGAAAATCAACCGATAAAAATAAAATCATCAAATAGCACAATGAAACGGAAAATAGTTTGTAAAATTTAACAAAATTTTTCATGAAAACAAATTTTTATTTGACAAATACACCATGGAGGTGTTAAAGTACTGACAGCGCCGTAAATATCGGGCAACAGAATGCGCCTTAAGAGAAAAGAGCAGGGGCGACAGGATCAGGGAGAAATCCCTCAAATTCTGTCAACCTCTGCTTTTTGTTTACCCTTTTCCCCGCCGGAAAAGGCGGTCGCGCCGGTTCCGGCTTCGGACTATTCCTGCATGCCGCAAAACAGGGAAGGAGGAACATGTTTGGAGAACAGGATGGAGCTGCTGCGGAGCACGCGGCTGTTCGTGCTTGATCTGGACGGCACATTTTATCTTGGCGGCCGGATCCTTCCCGGCGCGGCGGATTTTCTGCGGGCGGTGAAACGGACGGGAAGGGATTATTTGTTCTTTACCAATAATTCGTCGCGTTCTCCCGGGGACTATATCCGCAAACTCGCCGGGATGGGCTGTCCCATCACAAGAGAACAGATTATGACCAGCGGCGACGTGACGATCCGTTACCTGAGGACGCATTATCCCGGCAGGACGGTTTATCTGGTGGGCACGCCGCCTCTGATCGAGAGCTTCCGCGAAGCGGGGATCCCGCTCACGCAGGAGCAGCCGGATCTTGTCGTTATGGCGTTTGACACCACACTGACCTATGAGAAACTTTCCAACGCCTGCACTTATATCCGCAACGGAGCTTTGTTCCTTGCAACGCATCTGGACATCAACTGTCCCACGGAGACGGGATTTATCCCTGACTGCGGCAGCTTCTGCGCGGCCGTCAGCCTTTCCACCGGGAAGAAGCCGAAATATCTGGGCAAACCGTTCGCGGAGACCGTCGAAATGATTCTGGATCAAACGGGTTATGCTCCTCCACAAATCGCTTTTGTCGGCGACCGGCTTTATACCGACGTGGCGACGGGCGTTCAGAACGGGGCGAAAGGGATCCTGGTGATGACCGGCGAAACCCGGCCCGAGGACCTGACAAAATCAAAAGTTATTCCGGACGGTGTATATGCTTCATTGGGAGAGATGGGGCAAATTCTTCTGAAGCTCTAAGATTTTTGGCAACATAAACATATTTCGTTATTTTTTATAAAAAATTATATAAATTATGTGTAATCTTGTGCCTTGCTATCGCAGGAAGATTATGGTATTCTAAATTTGGTAGTTTTGGAAACTGAATATGCAGAATGCTTTAAGAGCTATGAGTAAAAAGCAGAATGCGACGGGGGCAGGGTATGTCCTCATTCGCAGGATGCTTTTTTTTAATGCTCATAAGGGCTTTTTGCGGTGTCAGCTTCTTGAACCGTGCAGGTTATAAGCGCAACAAGATTTAGGAAAGGAATGATTTCGTTATGAAAAAGGCAAGAATCTCTTTTCGCAGCCTGCTGAAAACGGCTGTGAGCGGTGTTCTGGGCATGGCGCTGATTCTGGGTACAATGAGCGGATGCGGCGGATCTTCGACCAGCACAGGAGGCGGAGCCGCCTCGGCCGGCAGTTCCGCGGCGGCCGGCAAGTCGGATGATGATAATTTTCACATTACGATCAAGCTGAGCCATGTGTTCCAGCCGCAGGAGCAGGTTTATAAAACCATGGAGGCGATCGGAAAAAGCGTAACGGAAAAAACGCAGGGGCACATAACAATCCAGGTTTTCGGCCAGGGACAGCTTTCCGTTTATAACGACAGCATGGAGCAGGTGAAGCGCGGGGCGAACTGGATCGCCGTCGAAGAGCCCTCCTACCTGGGCGATTATGTTCCCGATTTCGCCGCGCTGGTCGGCCCGATGCTTTATCAGAACAACGACGAGTGGGAGAAAATGCAGGACACGGACCTCTACAAGGAGATGCAGAAAAAGGCCGAGGATCTTGGATTCCATTTCCTTTCGATGAATTATGAATTCGGATTCCGCAGCCTCTGCACAAACAAGGACGTCAAGACTCCGGACGATTTAAAGGGCATGAAACTGCGCAGCACGGAGAGCCCGCTGTTTGTCAAGACGATCGAGGCCATGGGTGCCGCCGCCACTCCGATGGCGTTTACCGAGTGCATATCGGCGATTCAGACCGGCACGGTCAACGGATTTGAAGGTTCCGAATCCACCCTGCTTGGCACCGGCGCTTACGAGGTCGTCAAGAAAGTCGCTTTGACCCGCCATTTTATCGCGACCCGCGGCGCGTTTATCAATACCAAGGTTTACGACAGCATTCCTGAAAAATACCGCAAGATTCTTGACGAAGAGTTTGCTCAGGGCGCCAAGGACTGCCGCGCCGCGTCGGAGAAGGACGAGGCGGGGACCGTCGAAAAGCTGAAGAGCCTTGGCGTCACGTTCAACGATGTCGATATGGACGCCTTCACAAAATCCTGCGACAAGGTTTATGACTGGCTGGTTTCCGACAAGAAATGTTCGCCGGACATCCATGAAAGGCTGCTGGCCGAACTCAAGAAAATGCGCGGCTGATTTTCATGAAAAGTTCCGTACGCAACCCGATACATAACAACTGAGAAGGAAACTTATGAAAGCTAAACTGAAACTGTTTTTGTACAATCTGGACTCCGTTATCACCGGCGCGGCGATGATCGGAATGACGCTGGTTGTTTTGCTCAACGTGTTCTGCCGCTATTTTGCAAACAAACCGCTGGTTTGGGGCGAAGAAGTTGCGACGACGCTCTTTGTCTGGAGCATTTTTGCGGGCGGCGAGGTCTGTTTTCGCCAGGGAACGCACCTGGGCGTGGACTTTCTGGTGAGGCTTCTGCCGGATCGGATTCGCTCCGCTTTCGCCTGCGTGATCAACGCCGTCGTCATTCTGATCATCGGGACTCTTGCCGTGGTTAGTCTGACCTATATGTGGAATTCCCGCATGAATCTTTCCAAGGTCATGCAGGTAACCGTCCTGTGGAACACCGTGCCGGTAGCCGTCAGCTTTGTGGTTTCGCTGGTGTGGGCCATCCTGTTTTTTATCCGGGATTTAAGAACGATGACATCTTTTGGAAAGGAGGCTGAGCAGCTGTGAGTTCTTTGGCATTCCTGCCGATTTTGCTGGTGTTTGTCCTGTATTTTGCCGGCATCCCGATTGTGTACGCCCTGCTCGGCTCCACTTTTTTCTACTTCGCGTTTATCGATACGACATCCCCGATGGATCTGATCCTGCAGAAGGTGCTGACAAGCTCGCAGTCTTTTAACCTGCTGGCGATTCCGTTCTTCGTCATGGCCGGGTCGATCATGAACTATTCGGGCATCAGCGAGAAGATGATGGATTTCGCGGAGGTGCTGACCGGGCATATGCGCGGAGGGCTCGCGCAGGTCAACGTTCTGCTGAGCATGCTGATGGGCGGCTGCTCCGGCTCCGCGAACGCGGACGCCGCGATGGAAGCAAAGATGCTTGAGCCGCAGATGGAGGAACGCGGGTATTCCAAGGCGTTTTCGACTGCAATCACCGCCGCCTCGTCCGCTGCAACGCCGGTGATCCCGCCCGGAGTCAACCTGATCGTCTACGCCGTGCTTGCAAGCTGCTCGCTGGGCCGCATGTTTGCCGCCGGGTATATTCCGGGGATCCTGATGGGCCTGTCCCTGATGGTGGCGGTGGCTTATATCTCCAAAAAGCGCAATTATCAGCCGAGCCGTGGAAAGCGCGCGACTTTGGGGGAAATTGGCCGCCAGGCGCTGGTTTCCTTCTGGGGACTGTTTTTTCCGTTCGGCATCATCCTCGGCATGCGGGCCGGCATGTTCACGCCGTCCGAAGGCGGCGCGATCGCGGTTCTGTACGCCGTGATCATCGGCAAATTCGTGTACAAGAAACTCAACTTCAGAAGGGACTTCATCCCCATCATGAAGGAATCGATCGCGGGCAGCGCGGCGGTCGTCATGATCATGGTATCGGCCAGCGTGTTCGGCTATTACCTGACCTGGGTGGGCATTCCCCAGATGGTGGCCGTCGGGATGACCACGCTGACCCAGAACAAGTACGTCATGCTGCTCCTGTGCAATCTGATCCTGCTGATCATGGGCATGTTCCTCGAAGGCGGAGCCGCGCTGATGATCATCGCGCCCCTGCTGGTGCCCGTGGTCACGGCGATGGGGGTCGACCCGGTCCATTTCGGCATGATCTGCATCGTGAACATCATGCTCGGGGGCCTGACGCCTCCGTTTGGTTCCATGATGTTCACCACCTGCGGCATTACGGGATGCAAGATCAGCGATTTCGTGCGCGAGTGCTGGATCTTCATGTTTGCGCTGCTTGTTGTGCTGATCATTATCACCTTTGTCCCATTCCTGAGCCTGGTCCTGCCAAACCTGATTTACGGCGTGCAGGGCTGAAAATTTGCAACCGGCCGGTTGCCTGTCTGCCTCCCTTGATTGTCTGCGCGGGCCGAACTCCTGCGGACGATCAAGGGAGGTTTCTGTTCCCTGATTTCGGTATCAAATGGACCCTGGAATCTGCAAAGAGCCTTTCCGTTACATAAAATATTTCGGAGAAGAATATAAATGCTCTGGAATTTATGCAATGGAGGGGAGCGGTTGAATATCCTTGTTTACTATCCGGCCGAAGGGGAAAAACAGAAGGAACTGCAAAGAAGGGTCGCCGCGGTCCACAGCAGCGCGATTGCGAAGTACATAGAGCGGATTCACTGTCCGGTGGAACAAAAGAAAGAGATCGCAACCCGGATTCTTCGGGAGCGGCAAAAAGAGGGGACGGCGTAGCAGCCGCCCCTCTTTTTGCCGCGTCACCGGTGTCCGAAATGATAGAATAGCATTTTCAATACATCTTGCCGCGTAGCTGGAAAGCCGGATTCCCTTGGAACTGTCAAAGGTATTCACCGCTTTAATCAGCCCGATGGTGCCAATGGAAATCAGGTCGTCCTGTTCGCTGGAACTGGAGTAATACTTTTTGATGATGTGTGCGACCAGTCTGAGGTTATGTTCGATCAGTGCTGCTTTTGCTTTCGGATCCCCGTTCTTCATTTTTTCCAGGCATTCCTTCTCCTCCTGCGCGGTTAACGGCCGGGGAAAAGACCCGGAGCCCGCGACGTGAAGCACAAAAAAGAGGAAGCCGGAAAGAGCCAGGCTCAAAAGTGCTTCGAACAAGATGTTCGCCCCCTTGGAATCATGTATCTTCAGTATATGCGGGACATCCCCGGCTTGTTGCAAGTCCGACGGGGTTTCCGCCGCCGGGAAAGGATTGGCCGCCCAGTGCCGCCCCGTATATTTTCGTTTGCATGGTTGTAAGTTTCGCCGGAATCAGATAAAATAAGAGAGAATTTAAAGGAGGGTAACCCATTTGGAAGAAAATCGGCAAAATAAGATGGGCACCATGCCCATTTTTCGTTTGATTGTCACGATGTCTATTCCGGCCGTCCTGTCCATGATGGTCCAGGCGCTGTACAATATCGTGGACAGCTATTTTGTTGCACAGATCAGTGAAAACGCGCTGACCTCCGTGTCGCTGGTGTTTCCGGTTCAGACCCTGCTGATTGCGGTGGCGGTCGGGACCGGGGTCGGCCTGAACTCGCTGATCGCACGCCGACTGGGAGAAAACCGCAGGGAAGAGGCCGACCAGGCGGCAACCCATGGGCTTCTTCTTGGGCTTGCAAACGGTTTGCTGTTTTTTGTTATCGGCCTGTTTTGTTCGGGCCCGTTTCTGAGAGCCTTTACCTCGGACCCCGAGATTGTTTCGATGGGTTCCGCCTACATGAGCACCGTTTGTATGTTTTCCTTCGGAGCATGCGTTGAAATCAACATTGAGAAAATATTGCAGGCCACCGGGAATATGGTCTTTCCCATGATCTTTCAGCTGATTGGCGCCGTGGGCAACATGCTGCTTGACCCGGTTTTTATTTTTGGGCTTTTTGGGGTGCCTGCCATGGGGGTCAGGGGCGCCGCGATCGCCACGGTGATCGCTCAGATTCTGTCTATGGTGGTTGCCTTGTTGGTTTTGCTTTTCAGAGAACATGAAGTGAAAGTGGATTTTCACTTTTTCCGCGTCAACTGGCGCACGGTACAGAATATTTATGCCGTGGGGCTGCCCGCCATTGTCATGCAGTCGACCGGTTCCGTCATGGTGGTCGGCATGAACGCGATTTTAATCGGTTTCACCGGTACGGCAGTCGCCGTCTTCGGCGTCTATTTCAAACTTCAGTCTTTTGTTTTTATGCCGGTCTTTGGGCTGAATCAGGGGCTGATGCCCGTAATGGGATACAATTACGGAGCGAGAAAGATCAGCCGTCTGCTCAGCGCGGTCAAAATCGGCTGCGCGATTGCGGCGGTCATCATGGGAATCGGCATGGCGGGGTTCTGGCTGATACCGGACAAGCTTCTGCTGATTTTCAACGCATCCGGCCGTATGCTCCAGATCGGGGTCCCGGCGCTTCGCACCATCTCGCTCTGCTTTTTGCCCGCCGCGTTCGGCATCGTTTTTTCCACAACCTTTCAGGCGGTCGGCGACGGGGTGAAAAGCCTGATTATTTCGCTCCTGCGACAGCTTGTCATATTGCTTCCGTGCGCGTACCTGCTGTCTAAAATCGGGCTGGACGCGGTCTGGTTCGCGTTTCCGGCCGCGGAGAGCGTATCGCTTGCCGCAAGCATTTTCCTCTACTGTTCAGTGAGAAGGACTACCATTCAGACAGGCGCATAGGCAAAATCAAATCTGTTTTCCGGACGATGAATTCCCGCAATTGACGCCAATTGGACAATTCTGTCTCCTAATATCATCCAGGAAGGGATTTTTAACTTGTTTCAGTGCCCACGGGTCGACTGAAATCGTATATAATAATAAAAATCCTAAATTATGGAAAGTGAAAGGTAATGCTGAATACGAATTACAAAGGAAAACTTTCACCCGCTCAGATTTTGATTTCTCTGGATGCAAAGCCGGACGCTGGGATGGCCGGATGCCTTTTCAGCGGATACTACCGCAGGGCTTTTGCTTTTAAAAGCGAAACGGAACTTCTGTTTGCGATAGACCAGCTGTGTGACAGTATGCAATTTCCCCAGGCATCGTCCCAAAGCCGAAGTTTTGAATCCAAGTATACAAAAACGATCGTCAGGAAGGTGGAAAACTTCATGGAACCGGACATTGAAACAGCTTTAAAGCAGGACCGCGCTACTTTTCTGGTGCACATCAAATTCCGTCAGAATGCGACCTGGCAGGGAAGCATCACTTGGGTGGAGCAGGAAAAGACACAGAGTTTCCGCAGCGCGCTTGAAATGCTGAAATTGATGGAAGAGGCTCGGGTTCCGTCGGCGAAGGAAGTTGTGGACTGGGAGGATACCCCTTGAAAGCATCCCGACGGCGGGCGGTGAAACAGCAAAAGTCCCCTGTTCAGATAAAAGCTGAACAGGGGACTTTTGCTGTCCCTCTTTTTTGTGACTTCTCAGCGGCGCTGTGCCGCAAACAGCTTTCCAATTTTTGGACAGCCCTCTTTCGCGTCGGGCGAGTCCGGATTGATTCCATGTTTTTGGGTATAGTACACAATTGTTTTTTTAATTTGATTGGAAAACCTATAAAATTAAAATGTTGACCCTCCGGCGAAGCAGGCGTATAATTAGGAAACCAAATAGATAGAAATCCTAATTAATTTTGAAAGAAGGTTGCCGGATGCCAGAAGAAGGACGCACCGGAGAGGCAACAAAAAGATTGTTGGACGCCATGGTCCAGTTCCGCCGGCTGCGCGACATCCCATACCGCGGGAAGCACCCGCAAAGCCATGAATGCAGGCACAGCGACATGATGATCCTGTTTGCCCTGAAACAGTTGGAACCCGATTTCCCAGAGGGCGTCAGCATCAAGGAACTGAGCCGCTGTTTGAACCTGAAATCTCCGACTGTGACTCCCGCCGCTTATCATCTGGAAAAAATGGATCTGGTGGAGCGCAGCACCGACGACAGGGACAGGCGGATTAACCGCATCCGGCTGACCGAGGGAGGCCGCCGGCTTCTCCTAGCCCACAGGAGACGGCTGGCCGCCCATATCCATGGACTGGTCCTCTACCTCGGAGCGGAAAAGAGTTTAATGCTGGCGGAGCTTCTCGATGAAGCGTTCCGCTACGAATTTGGCCAGATCCAGCAAAAAAACAATCTTGAGGCTCATCACCCGGGAGGTCTATGAATGCTGAAAATTTATCGGAACCTGAAGCCGTTTGCAGCTTCGATCATCACGATCCTGCTTCTTCTGTTTCTTCAGGTGATGTCCGACCTTTATCTGCCGACCCTGATGTCGGATATCGTCAACAGCGGTATCATGGCTGGAGACATCGGCTATATCTGGAAAACCGGCGAAATCATGCTCCTGATTGCCGCGGGCGGCGTGATCTGTGCTGTGGCGGCGGGCTATCTCGGTTCAAGAGTTGCCCTCGGATTGGGCAGAAACCTGAGAAACCAGGTTTTCCGCCGTGTGGAAAACTTTTCTTTGCACGAGTTTGATAAATTCGGGTCGTCGACCCTGATTACGCGGACGACC
Source organism: Caproicibacter sp. BJN0012 (assembly GCF_035986805.1). Classification (NCBI taxonomy): domain Bacteria; kingdom Bacillati; phylum Bacillota; class Clostridia; order Eubacteriales; family Acutalibacteraceae; genus Caproicibacter; species Caproicibacter sp. BJN0012. Next base: position 841,160 of record NZ_CP142518.1, read on the forward strand.
AACGATATTATCCAGATACAGACGGTCACGATCATGATCATCAATATGATGGTTCGTGCGCCGCTGACCTGTATCGGAGGGATCATGCAGGCCTATCATCAGGACCGGACGCTGACGATTGTCCTTGCCGTGGCGCTTCCCATTTTGATTCTGGTCATCTGGCTCGTGACCTCGAGGGTCATTCCATTGTTCCGCCAGGTGCAGAAAAAGCTGGACCGGATCAATCTGATCCTTCGGGAGAATCTGACCGGGATCCGGGTCATCCGGGCCTTTGACAAGATCGGCCATGAAAAGGCTAGGTTTGAAGACGCCAACCGGGATCTGACCGACACTTATATCCGTGTCAACCGCATTATGGCGTTTCTGATGCCGATGATGATGATGATTATGAATCTGGTCTCGACAAGCATCCTCTGGTTCGGGAGCAAGAGGATCGACACCGGGGAAATGAATATCGGCGCGCTGATGGCGTTTACCCAGTACGCGATGCAGATCATGTTTTCGCTTTTGATGTTTGTCATGATGTTTGTCATGATTCCCCGCGCGCAGGCCGCCGCCGACCGCATCAGCGCGGTTCTGGAGACAACCCCCGAAATCGTCGATCCGGATCAGCCGGAAGCTGCGGAAGAGGAAAGGGGCTATGTCGAATTCCGGAACGTCACCTTCCGTTACCACGGGGCGGAACAGCCCGCGATCCGCAATGTCTCTTTTTCCGTCAGGCCGGGGGAGACCACGGCCATCATCGGGGGGACCGGCAGCGGCAAGAGCACGCTGATCAATCTGATTCCCCGCTTTTACGATGTGGATGAGGGGGAGATCCTGGTCGACGGCACGAATGTGAAGGCGATGACGCAGGAGGACCTGAGAAAACGGATCGGCTTTGTCCCCCAGAAGGCCAGCCTTTTCACGGGCACCGTCAAAGAGAACCTGCTGTACGGCAGGGAGGACGCCACGGAGGAGGAGATCCGCCACGCCGCGCAGGTGGCGCAGGCCTCCGAATTTATCACCGGGATGCCGGACGGGTACGATTCCCTGCTTGCCGAGAGCGGCCGGAACCTTTCCGGCGGGCAGAAGCAGCGCCTTTCCATCGCGAGGGCTTTGGTCAGGAGGCCGGAGATCTACGTGTTTGACGACAGCTTTTCCGCGCTCGATTTTAAAACGGACGCGAGGCTTCGCGCGGCCCTGAAAAAGAACACGGCGGACGCCACCGTCATCATTGTCGCGCAGCGCGTCGGGACCGTGATGGACGCCGACCGGATCATTGTTCTGGACGAGGGTGCGGTCGCCGGAATCGGGACCCACAGGGAACTGCTGAAAGAATGCGAAGTGTACCGCGAGATTGTGGAGTCGCAGCTTTCCGAGGAGGAATTGGCATGAGCGAAAATCAGCGCAGGACCGGCTCCGCCGGAAGGCCGGGCGGCATGAAGCACGGCGGGGGGCCGGGAGGAGCCATCGGCAGGCCCGTGGAAAAGGCTAAAGATTTCAAGGGAACCCTCCGGCGCCTGACCGGGTATTTGAGACCGCAGAGCTGGAAGCTCCTTTTCGTCCTGATTTTCACGCTTTTTTCGACCGCTTTTACCGTTTTGGCGCCGAGAATCAGCGGCAATGCGATCAACCAGCTCACCGACGGCTTTATTGCGAAGCGCATTGTTTCCGAGGCAACCAAGGCGCAGGATTCCCTCGGCCCAGCCCTGACCGTCCAGCTGAAGCAGATTGATTCCGGGCGCGCTCAGGCGGAGGAAGAGGCCAAATCGGCCGCCCGCGCCGCTCTGGAAAAGCAGGGAGCCTCCGGGGAACAGATCGCCGCGGCGGAGCAGCAGGCGGCGGCAGCCGCGGACAAGGCGTATTCCGAAAAACTTTCCCAGTCCATTTCGGGGGAACAGCTCGCCGCTATGCGGGCGTTTGTCAGGCTCCCCCGCGTCGCCGATCTTTCCGGCGCGGACAAAAAAGCGGCGGCGGTCGGGCAAATCGCCGCTCTGGCGAAAAAGATGCCCCAGTCCGGCAAAAGCGGCCAGTCGTTTCAAATCAGCGACGAAGACCTTCAAAAATATCTGAATGACATCCGGGAGACGGACGGAGCGATTCCGTTCGGCGCCATCGCCGAAACTCTTTTGTTCCTGCTGGGGATCTATCTGCTCAGCTCCCTGTTTTCCTTCCTGACACAGTACATGATGTCGGGCGTTGCCCAGCTGACGGTTTACAGCCTGCGGAAGGATCTGAACGACAAGCTCTCCCGGCTGCCGCTCAAATACTATGACGGGCATACAAGCGGCGATATCCTCAGCCGGATGACCAACGACATCGACACCATTTCCGGTACGCTGCAGCAGAGCCTGACGCAGCTGATCCAGTCCGTGTGCCAGATTTTCGGCTACGTCATTATGATGCTGCTCTACAGCCCGATCCTGACGCTGATCGTGCTGTGCACCCTGCCGCTTTACATCGGCGTCACCATGCTGATCGCCTCCCACTCCCAGAAATACTACAAAGCGCAGCAGGAGCATCTCGGCAATCTCAGCGGGCACACCGAAGAGATGTTCACGGGCCACGTCATTGTGAAGGCGTTCGGCCGGGAAAAGGAATCAATCGAGACCTTTGAGCAGATCAACGACGACCTTTACGACGCCGGCTGGAAGGCTCAGTTTATGAGCGGGGTCATGTATCCGCTGATGAATTTCGTGAGCAATATCGGCTATGTGCTGATTTCGGTGGTCGGCGGAATTTTCGTGACGAAAAACATGCTGAACATCGGGGATATCACGGCGTTCATCCAATACTCCAGGTCGTTCTCCATGCCGATCATCCAGACCGCCAACATTGCGAACATCATTCAGTCCACCCTCGCCTGCGCCGAGCGCGTTTTTGAAGTCCTTGACGAGGAGGAGGAGATTCCGGATGCGGCTGACGCCGTGAGACTCGAAAATCCGAAGGGAAATATTCGCTTTGACCACGTGAAATTCGGCTACTCGGAGTCCGCGCCGCTGATGGAGGACATGAACCTCGATTTCAAGCAGGGCGAAACCGTCGCCATCGTGGGGCCGACCGGAGCGGGAAAAACCACCCTGGTCAATCTTCTGATGCGGTTTTATGAGATCAACGGCGGCGCCATTACCTTTGACGGGGTGGATATCCGGAATATCGTCCGGGGAAATCTGCGCACCCTGTTCGGCATGGTGCTCCAGGACACCTGGCTTTTCAACGGGACGATTGAGGAAAACATTGCCTACGGAAAGGAAAACGCCCCGCACGAGCAGATCGTGGCCGCGGCGAAGGCCGCTCACGCGGACCGCTTTATCCGTTCCCTGCCCGACGGTTACCAGACGGTTTTGAACGAGGAGGCTTCCAATATCTCGCAGGGGCAGAAGCAGCTTCTGACCATCGCGCGCGCGATCCTTGCCGATCCGGCCGTGCTGATTCTGGATGAAGCGACGAGCAGCGTGGATACCCGCACCGAAGTCCTGATTCAGAAAGCGATGAGCGTGCTGATGCAGGGGAGGACCAACTTCGTCATCGCGCACCGGCTTTCCACGATCCGCGACGCCCATCTGATTCTCGTGATGAATCACGGGACGATCGTCGAAGCCGGGAACCACCGGGAGCTGATGGCGAAAAACGGATTTTACGCCGATCTTTACAACAGCCAGTTCACCGGGGCGAATCTGGAATAGCCAAAGTAAAACAGCGGCGCGGGGCTCTTGCTCCGCGCCGCTGTTTGCTACCAGGCGGCCACCTGTCCGTCCGCCCGCGATTCGCTGCCCCCCGTGAAGACCCCCTGCGAATTCCTCCAGATGATCTGCCCTCTGCCGAAATCGTCCGTAACGGTGGAGATGCTGATTTCGTGGCCGCGGTCCGCAAGTTCCCTCACCAGGTAGGGGGGGAATTCCGGTTCCACCTCGATCCGGTTTCCGCCGGTCCAGCGCCAGCGCGGCGCGTCCAGACTCTGCTGGGCGTTCAGGCCGAAGTCCACCGTGTTCGTCACGACCTGCAGGTGCCCTTGGGGCTGCATAAAGCCGCCCATTACCCCGAACGGCCCGACCGGGACGCCGTCTTTGGAGAGAAACGCGGGAATGATCGTATGGTAGGACCGCTTGCCGGGTCCGATGAAGTTTCCGGATTCCGGGTCCATGGAAAAATTCATTCCCCGGTTCTGAAGGGAAATGCCGGTTTCAGGCACCACCAGTCCGGAACCGAAGCTGCAGTAACTGCTCTGGATGTAGGAAACCATATTCCCCTCGGCGTCCGCCGTGCAGAGGTAGACCGTACCGCCTTTTTCGGGCTGTCCCGCCCTTGGGAGGATTGCCCGGCCGCCGATCAGGCTGCGCCGTTCTTCAGCGTAGGATTCGCTCAAGAGGTTTTCGGCGGAAACTTTCATCGCCGCGGGATCGCCCACGTAGGCTTTGCCGTCTTCGTAGGCCAGTTTCATGGATTCGATCATGCGGTGAATGCAGAGCGCGCTGTCCCTGCTTTCCATCGGGAATCCCTTTAGAAGATTCAGCGCCATCAGCGCCACGATTCCATGCCCGTTCGGCGGAAGCTCCGAAACTTCGTATCCGCGGTAGAGGACGTGAAGAGGACGGACCCAGTCCGATGAGTGCCGCTCCAGGTCGCTTTTTCGGAGCAGGCCGCCCGTTGCGCGGGAGAACCGGTCGATTTTTTCCGCCAGCCCGCCGCGGTAAAAGCTCTCGCAGCCGGTCGCGGCCAGCTCTTTCAGCGTTTCGGCAAGCTCCGGCAGACGAAACAATTCCCCCGCGAGGGGCGAGCGCCCCGACGGGAAGAAGGTGTCCCGGAGCGGCGCGTATTCCGGCCCGGCCAGCCCGCTGAGGAACTCCTTCTCAAACCGTTTCCAGCTGGCCGCGGTCACCGGCGCGACCGGCCAGCCGTCCTCGGCGCAGGCGACGGCGGGCTCCAGTGTCCGCGTCAGAGGAAGCCGGCCGAAGGTTTTGGAAAGCTCTGCCCAGGCGGCCGGAATCCCCGGAACGGTGACGGTCAGCCAGCCGAAGCGCGGCACCTCCGAAAAACCGCGGTTCCGCACGGCCTCGGCGCTCAGCAGAGCCGGCGACCGTCCGCTGGAATTCAGGCCGTGCAGCCGGCCGCCGCTCCAGACCAGCGCGAACGCGTCCCCGCCCACGCCGTTGGACATCGGCTCCGTCACGGCCAGCATGGCCGCCGCCGCGACGGCAGCGTCGACGGCATTGCCTCCCTGTTTTAAAATATCCAGCCCGGCCTGCGCGGCGAGCGGCTGCGACGTCGCGACCATTCCCTTTGTTCCGAATACCACTTTGCGGGTGGACGGGTATCGGTAAGATAAATTCCGGTCCATGCTTCAAGCCTCCCTTTTATGCCATGATTTGTATTAAAGTCCCGTGCGGTACAGTGGGATGACGTTGATGACCGGCACTTCATAGGGGTGCGCCGCTTTTACCGCCCGGATGGTTTCCTCCACGCTGTCTTTTTTGCAGATGACTTCCACCTTGCATTCTTTTTCGGCACATATCCGGTTTTGTTCGCCGCGGTAAGGGTGGCTTCCCTCCAGCGGGCGCCAGCAGCCCGTGACTTCACTGTAGGAAAGACAGCTGTCGTAATTTCCGATATGCCCCGCGTCCGCGCTTTGCAGCGCCCTGCGAATGGCTTCCAGGTGCGATTTTGGAACGAAGATTTCCATTTTGCAGAATTCAAATTCCATGTGCTGTTCTCCCTTCCGTTTTTCTGCATTATAGCGAAAAGAGTCATCTTTGTAAAGAGAGATAAATGATAATAATTATTATTTTTTAAACAAAAATTTGCTCTGCCTGCCCTTGCGTTTCTCTGTTTTTGCGGTGGATTTTACCAATCAAATCGGTTATGATAAAAATAGAAAAAGAATCGGTAAAAGGGAGGATTCGATATGAAGGAAAACTTTTTAAAGGCGCTCGAAAGCCGCCGCTCGATCTATTCCATCGGGAGGAACTCCGCCGTGACGGAAGATGAAATCCTTTCGATTGTCCGCCGTGCGGTCAGCGCGTCTCCAAGTGCGTTTAATTCTCAAAGTTCCCGTGTCATTGTCCTGTTTGGGAAAAATCATGACCGCTTATGGGACGATCTTAAGGGAATCCTGAAGGGCATGATCCCGACGGACCGCTTCGCCAAGACGGAGGAAAAGATCGACTCGTTTCGCAGCGGGTACGGGACCGTTCTTTATTTTGAAGATCAGGACGTCGTCACTGGTCTGCAGAATCAATTCCCGCCCTACAAAGACAATTTCCCGCTCTGGTCGCTTCAGTCCTCCGGCATGCTGCAGCTTGCCGTATGGGCGGCGCTGGAGGAAGCGGGCTTGGGGGCAAGCCTGCAACACTACAATCCGCTGATCGACGAAAAGGTGAGGGAGAACTGGGGCGCCCCCAAGAGCTGGAAGCTGCTGGCTCAGATGCCGTTCGGCAGCGTGGAGGGCAAACCGGAGAGCAAGGATACGGGGAACGTTGACGAACGGGTCAAGGCGTTCCGGTAGAAACGGGGGAGCTCCATGAAACTGGTATTGCTTCGGCACGGGGAGAGCGAATGGAACAAAAAGAACCTGTTTACCGGCTGGACGGACGTGGACCTGTCCGACAACGGCAGGGAAGAGGCGCGAAACGCGGGGGCTCTGCTTCGGCAAAACGGCTTTGACTTCGACCTGTGTTACACCTCCTGCCTGAAGCGAGCCATCCATACGCTGAATCTAGCTTTAGAGCAGATGGACCGGGAATGGCTTCCGGTCGTGAAAAGCTGGAAGCTGAACGAACGCCACTACGGCGCGCTGCAGGGGCTGAACAAGGCGGAAACCTCGCAAAAATACGGCGAAGAGCAGGTACAGGTGTGGCGGCGCTCCTTTGACGTCCGTCCGCCCCTGCTGGACGACGGCGACGGACGGAATCCCCGCCTTCAGGTCCAGTACCGGGATGTGCCGGCGCGGGAGCTGCCGCGGGGTGAAAGTCTGGCGGATACCATCGCAAGGGTCGTTCCTTATTTTGAGCGGAACATCCGAAAAGAGATGGAAAGCGGAAAGCGTGTTCTCATCGCGGCTCACGGAAATTCCCTGCGCGCGCTGATTTACTGGTTTGAAAAGCTCTCGAAGGAGGAAATCACGGGGGTCAATCTCCCGACCGGCGTGCCTCTGGTCTATACGCTTGATGAAAAGTGGAACGTCACCGGCAAAGAATACCTTGGCGATCCGGAATTGATCCGGGCCAAAATCCAAAGCGTTGCCGATCAGGGAAAGACGAAGGAATCATGATCTGATAGAAACCTCCCCGCCGCACATACTAAGCGGGGAGGTGATTTTTTTGTCTAAGGCCAGCGTCTATTTCAGCCTGAAGCATCAGGAAGACCAGCGAGACTGCGAAGAAATCAAGCGCCGCCTCGACTCGATTCCGGGCGTTCTCTCCGTCAGCATCAGCAGGGACCGCGACAGGGTGGCCGTCGACTACGATACAACGGGAACCGGGCCGGATCAGCTCCGCGGCAAGCTGGACGAGTGCGGGTGCGCCGTCGAAGCCGAGCACTGGCAGGAGCATAGAATGTAAAAACAGGCCGCGCGGCTTTTTTCGGGCCGCGCGGCCGTTTTTTGTTTCACGGAAGAATTCGCCTTGAAAAGCGGTGCGGAAAACGGTAAAATAAAATCACATTTGATTGGAAGGAAGAATGTGGCAATGAATCGGGAACGATTGGAAAAAGTGATTACATATATGCGAAAGGAAGACCTGAACCAGATTCTGGTGACGGCCACTCCGTCCGTCTATTATCTGACCGGGGTCTGGGTGGAACCTTTCGAGCGCATGCTCGTTCTCTATCTTCGGAGCGACGGAACCGTCAAGCTGTTCGGCAACGAGTTGTTCTGCCTGAAGCCGCAGGCGGGGGTGGAACTGATTTTGCACAAAGATGGAGAGAACCCCGTGCAGGCTCTTGCCGACGCCCTGCTGCCGGGCAAAATCGGTATTGACAAAACGTGGAGGTCCGGGTTTCTGGTCGGCCTTCTGCAGAGCAGGAGCGACCTTGTGCCTGTGGAAGGTTCCGCCCCGGTCGATCTTGCCCGCATGCGGAAGGACGAAGAGGAAATCGCGTCGATGCGGCAAGCGTCGCAGGTCAACGACAAAGTTATGGCGTTTGCCGTCGGCATGGTGAAGGAAGGAGCGCGTGAAAATGAAATCGCGCTCGCCGTACAGAACCTGTATGCCCAAAACGGCGGGGACCATTCGCCTGAGATCGAGATCGCTTCGTTCGGAGCCAACGCCGCCGACCCGCATCACGAACCCTCGGACGCGGTGATCCGGGAAGGGGACTGCGTCGTCCTCGACCTGTTCAATCCGATCCGCCGCTACTGGTGCGATATGACGCGCACGGTGTTTTTCCGCCGCGCCGGTGACCGGCAGAGGGAAGTGTACGACGCCGTGAAACGAGCAAATCTTGCGGCGGAGGCGATGATCCGCCCGGGCGTACAGATGTGCGAGATCGACCGCGCTGCAAGAAGCGTGCTGGAGCAGGCGGGATACGGCAGGTATTTTACACACCGCCTCGGTCACGGCTGCGGGCTCGACTGTCACGAAGCGCCGGAGAACGGTCCGGCAAGTCTGACTGTCGCGCAGCCCGGCATGGTGTTCTCCGTTGAACCGGGGTCCTATCTGCGGGGGGAATTCGGCGTGCGGATCGAGGACCTGGTACTGGTGACGGAATCCGGCTGCGAGGTGCTGAACCATTACACCAAAGAACTGACCATCGTCTGAACAGGCGAATTGTCCCCGAAAACGGGCAATGAATCAATACGGTATGTAATATTCTGATTCGTTTATACAGAAATCCCGTCGCGTGACGGGATTTCTGCGGTTTATTAAAAGTCCCGGGTGAAAATGTCGCTGTGTTCCAGCAGACTTTCGACCGTGTCGAATCCAAGACGATGCAGCAGCTCAATGACGAAAGGATTGTCGATCGGCGTGGGATAAGCCGCTTCGTCCCCGTAGCGGCGGACATTCTTCCGGCCTTCCTCCGCGGGAATCAGGGCCCTGGGACCGCCGACGCAGCCGCCGACACACCCCATGCCTTCGATAAAATTCGCGGTGACATGACCCGCCAGCACGTCGCTCAGCATTTTTTTGCAGCCGGGCACGCCGTCCGCGTGCGCGGCTTTTACGGTGATCTTTCGGTCCGGGTTCAGCCGTTCGACGGTTTTCTGTACCGCCTCGCTCACTCCGCCGGTGCTGGCGTAGATTCTGCCCGCCCTGGAGGAATGGTCCCGCTCATCCTCCGGCATCTTTGCCGGGTCGATTCCGGCAAAATCAAAAATATCCCGCATTTCCCGAAAGGTGAGGACGTGGTCGGTCGAATCCGCCACGTCCTTTTCGCGCGCCTCCGCCTTTTTGGCGAGGCACGGCCCGATAAAGACGGTCACGGCTTTCGGGTAAAGAGTCTTGATCGATCGGCCGCAGGCGACCATCGGTGAAACGGCGCCCGGAACGTGGGGAATCAGCTCATGATAGACCCGTCGGATCATCGAAATCCACATCGGGCAGCAGCAGCTGGTCAGCTGATAATCTTCTTCCTTTAAAATATTGCGGTCGAATTCCAGCGCTTCTTTAAGGGTCAGGATGTCCGCGAAGAGGGCAACCTCCACCATGCCGGCAAAGCCGATGCGCTTAAACGCGGAGCGCAGCTTGCCCGGCGTGACTTCGCTGCTGAACTGGTTGATGAACGCCGGGGCGATCATCGCGTAGACCGGGGCATCGGCATGATGGATCGCTTCGAGCGCCGGCAGGATGTCGCGGCTTTCCGTCAGCTTGTGCGCCTTGCAGTTTTCAACGCAGTCCTCACACCCGACGCAAAGCTCCGGATCGACGACCAGGTTGCCCTTTTCATCCCGGTACAAGGCGTCGAACAGGCATTTTCCCGCGCAGGCCGCCCGTTCGTCTTCCGAACAGGCACAGTCTCCGATCCGGATCACCGGCGGATGTTTTTCCGGATTCAGCAGGCAGTCCAGCTGGTGCGGGTCATACTTTTCTTTTCTGACCTGTTCCAGTTCTTCCGGCAGCCTGTTCTGCACGGAGGCCTTGACGAGCCTGCCGTAAAGTTCTTCAAATGTCGTCATGAAAGTCGCCTCTTTCTTCGCCGTTCGCCTTGGGGGTCTGTGTTTCGTTATTTTACGCTGGCGGAGGATTCCCTATACGGCCGGATGGGAATCCATCGGCAGGAGGAAACATCTGTATGAATACGGATGTTACAAATTTGTTCATTGATTTTGAAGAAAAATGAGAATAAAATGAAAATTGTAATATTTTAGCAAATTTCCGGCAGCTAAAGGGGGATTTCATGGACATGATCAGCATCCGCGACATTCGGAAAGTGTATCATATCGGCACTGAAAAAATCGTCGCGCTGGGACGCATCAGCCTAAGCGTCGCACAGGGGGAAATCTGCTGCGTTCTGGGGACCTCCGGCTCCGGAAAATCCACTTTGCTCAATATCATGGCCGGGCTGGAGCGTCCTTCGCGGGGCAGCGTCGTGATCGGCGGGACCGATGTGACAGACTACAGCGAAAAGCAATGGGCGCTGTTCCGGCAGAAAAACATCGGGTTTATCTTTCAGTCCTACAATCTTATGCCGACCATGACCGCGGTCGAAAATGTGGCGCTGCCGCTTGCGTTCCGCGGAGTCGGGAAGGAGATCCGGACCCGGAAGGCGGTCAAAATGCTCCGGGCGGTCCAGCTCGGCGACCGGCTGATGCACAAACCGACGCAGATGAGCGGGGGACAGCAGCAGCGCGTCGGCATTGCGCGCGCTTTTGTCGCGAGGCCGAAGCTGATTTTTGCCGACGAGCCGACCGGAAACCTGGACAGCAGGACCGGCCGGGAGGTCATGGAGCTGATGGTCTCGATGGCCGGAAAATACGGGGAAACCCTCATTATTGTAACACACGATCCGGAGATTGCAAGGTACGCCGGGCGCGTTATTACGATCCACGACGGGTGCAAGGTTTCGGATGAAAACAGTCCCGCCGCGGTGGAAAAAGAGGAGGAGCAAAAAGAATGAGACATAAAAAGAGCCGGACAGCCGCATTGTTTCTTGCGGCTTCGCTGGCGTTTTCGGCCGCTTTCGGGGCCGCGGCTCCGGCGCGGGCCAACGTAAAGGAAATTCAGGACCCGCGCGTGACCTCCGCGACGGTCACCCCCGCCGCGCCGGGAGTGGGCAGCCCGTTTGACGTGGACCTGACCTTTACGCAGACGTTTGATACGAAGGGTTCCGACTCATCGCAAATTTTTAACGCGCTTAATATCAGCGAGGCAAGATACGCGGTTTTTGATATCGGAGCGGAAACCGGCTCCGTTTCCGTCAGCAAATCCGATTTTTCGGCGAAAATCGAAACGTCCAACAGTGATGACGATGATTCCTACCCGGAGGATACCGGAATTGTGACGTATCATCTTTACCTCCCGCAGCGGTATCTGAAACGCATGGGAAGCGGCTACGGCGTTTTAAAGTTTAAAATCACCTATTGTGAAGACGCGAAAGGAAACGACGTCGTAACTTATGATAATAACAAAGTGCCATCCTACACCGTCGAATATCTGGTGTTCAGCAAGCTGGATTCCAGTTCCGACACGGAGGATCAGGGACAGCTGACGGTCAGTTCCTACAAGCTGGACCATTCGCCGGTGAGGGAAGGGGAGACCTTCGGGCTGACCCTGACCGTGAAGAACACGGGTTCCGCCGCCTGCGCCAACGTCCTCTCCGTCCTGGACCTTTCCGGCGCGGAGGGCGTGAGCATCCGGGGGGAGACGGATACCAAAACGCTGGGAAACCTGAGTCCCGGAGCGTCGGCAACCGTCAACTACCCTCTCGCGTGTCTTTCCAAAATGGAGACGGGCAGCTACCCGGTGGGCATCTCGCTCTCCGCTGACGATACCGACAAGTCCGCGTCGAAGATCTACCTTCCGATCACCGGGACAAAAACCGGGAAGGACGACACCGGCGAGGTTGGAGACAGCAAGCCTCAGCTTATTATTGAAAGCTACGATTTCGGCGGCAAGGCCGTGACCGGCGGGCAGGAGTTCAATCTGGTGATGAACGTGCGGAACACCGGCTCGGCCGCCATTGACAACTGCAAAATGACGGTCGGCTCCGACACGGGGGATTCGGACTCCGACAAGGCGCCCACCACGGGCAGCGTTTTCACGCCTTCCCAGTCCTCGAACACGTTTTTTATCCCGAAGCTCAGCGCGGGAGCAACCGTGAAAAAGACAATCGCGCTGCTGCCGAAAGCGGACGCCGCTCCGAATTCCTACGGCGTGATCGTCAACTTCAGCTACGACGCGGTCGTGGACGGCAAGCGCCAGACCCTGACCTCCCAGGAGACGATCACCATCCCGCTTTCGCAGCCCATCCGGTTCGAGATCGGCGAGCCGGCGCTGAGCAGCCCTTTTTTTGCGGGGGAGGCCGGGCAGGTCAGCGTCGACTATGTCAACAAGGGAAAAAGCAAGGTCTATAACGTCTCCGTCGAACTGGCGGGAAACTTCGGCACCGAAGAGGGCGCTCAGTACATCGGCAACGTGGATTCCGGGGCGAGCGACACGCTGCAGGCGGCGCTGACGCCGCAGAAGGAGGGGACTCTCTCCGGGACGGCGACGTTCAATTATGAGGACGCCTCCGGGAAGGTTACGACGGTTGTTAAGAAGTTTTCCACGGAGGTTCAGGCCGCGGAAGTCCCGGCAGCGGGAGGGCCGGACGGCGTGAATCCGGACGGGACGCCGGGAACCGGGCCGCAGAAGGGCGGGTCGGGCTGGAAGCTGTGGGCCGGCGTCGCCGCGGGGGTTATTGCCATTGCGGCCGGGACCGCCGTATTTTTAAAAAAACGGAAGGCGAAAAAGCTGCGTCTGCTGGAGGAGTCGGACGACTACGACGAGCCCGGCGGAGGAGCCTGAGATGAAGTTCCGCGACATGATTGCAATGGCCCTTTCCAACCTGTTTCACCGGCGCGTCCGCACGGCGCTGACCGTGATGGGCGTCGTGATCGGCACCTGCGCGATCATCGTCATGCTTTCCCTTGGGTTCGGGATGCGGCAGAGCATGGAGGACACGATGGAAAGCATGGGCGACCTGACCGTCGTCACCGTATACGGCGGGGGAGGAGGTTCCAAAGGTTCCTCCGGAGGGCTGGATGAGAAAGCGCTCAAAGAAATCCAGAAGCTGCCGCATCTCGCCGCCGTAACGCCGGTCTATTTTCTGGATTCCTCCTGTGTCACCGTAAAATGCCGGAAATACCAGTTTCAGGGCATGATCTACGGGGTTGCGATGGACACGCTGGAAACCTTCGGTTTTCAGGCGGAGACCGGAAGCCTTCCCGGGTCCGATTTCCAGAAGACGGATATTCTGTTCGGCAGCCAGTCTGCCTATGATTTTGTAGACGGCAACAAAAAAGACGATAACTATGTCGACCGGACGCCCGACAAAAACGGAAATCTGCCGGAGCCCTTTGTGGACCTGACAAAGGATAAATTCACGCTGAACGTCAATCCTCCGGAGGATTCCACGGCGAAGCAGAAGGAAGTAAAACTCCATGTGCTCGGCACGCTGGCGGAGGATTACAGCAAAAATCCGAGTCCCAGCGACTGCATCTTCATGGATCTTTCCTACGCGAAGGAGCTGCGGGAAAAGTACGACAAGCTGAACAATGTCAAAAAGGGCGATGCGCAGGATTCCTACGGTCAGATCGTCCTCAAAATGGACTCGATCGACGCGGTGCCGGACGCGGTGGAGCAGATCACCGGCCTCGGCTACCAGTCGTACAGCATGGAGAGCCAGCGCGACGCGATGGAAAAACAGCTCCGCACCGTGCAGATGATCCTGGGCGGGCTGGGCGCGATCTCTCTGCTTGTGGCGGCGCTCGGCATTACCAACACCATGGTGATGTCGATTTATGAGCGCACCCGGGAGATCGGAATCATGAAGGTCCTAGGATGCGTCGTATGGAACATCCGGGCCATGTTCCTGATGGAGGCCGGAGCGATCGGTTTTCTCGGCGGCGCGGCCGGAATCGGGATCAGCTATGGAATATCGGCCTTCCTCAATTCGCTGGCCGCCCGCATGGCGTCCTCCGGCGGCGGGGACGGCGTCCTAGGGATGGGCGGAGCTATTTCGATCATCCCGGTCTGGCTGGTGTTCGCCTCCCTCGCCTTCTCCACCCTGGTCGGGGTGACGTCGGGAATTCTGCCCGCAAACCGGGCGATGAAGATCAGCGCGCTGACCGCGATCAAACAGGAATAGCGCTCTTCGGTTTTATGTTTTCCAGCCGGACGGCCATTTTTGCTGCCCGCCCGCCGGCGTTTGGCAAGATGCGGCTGGGAGTTATGAAAAAGATTGCGCCCTCCCCCGGCTTTTTTAGGGAACAATTTCACTTGAAAAACTTAAACTGGTATTGTATGATAGGTCAAGGCTTTCAAACGGAATCAGAAGCGCCAGAACTCGCGCGGCCCTTCCAGCGCGAGTTGACGAGGACAAGGAAAATCGAAACTTCGGCGGATGCCTTGCGGTATGGTACTACCGGAAATGCTGAAAAAAACAGGGAGTGATCCCCGAACAAATTCAGCAGGGTACCTGAAAGCCTGAATACTTTTTTGAAAGGCAGGCTAAAAACATGTGTGGAATCGTCGGTTACATCGGAGACCGGGAGGCTCAGCCGATTCTTCTGAGCGGACTGTGCAGACTGGAATACCGCGGGTATGACTCCGCCGGAATCGCGGTGTTGAATCAAAAGGGAGAAATGAGCCTTGCGAAGAGCAAGGGGAGGCTGGCGAGCCTTGAGAAGAAACTGAAGGCGGCGGCGCTGCCGGGCACCGTCGGCATCGGCCACACCCGCTGGGCGACGCACGGGGAGCCTTCGGAAACGAACTGCCACCCTCACACGAACGGGAAAAGAACCGTCAGCGTCATTCACAACGGGATTATCGAGAACTATCAGCATCTGCGGGAATTTCTGATCGGAAAGGGATATCATTTTTATTCCGAAACGGACACGGAGGTCATCCCGAATCTGATCGATTATTATTACAGCGGAGATTTGCTGGAAGCGGTAATGAAAACTGTCTCCAAGCTGGAGGGCAGTTATGCTCTGGGCATTTTGTCCGTCTATGAGCCGGACCGGCTCATTGCGGTGAGAAAAGACAGCCCGCTGGTCATCGGCGTCGGCAGGGGAGAAAACTTCATCGCGTCGGATGTCCCCGCCGTGCTGAATTATACGAGGGATTTCATCTACCTGGGAGACAAGGAATTCGCCGTCATCCGGAAGGACTCGGTGGAGGTATACACTCCGGAGGGCGAGAGAGCCGAGAAACCGGTCAAACACGTCACCTGGAACGCGGACGCCGCGGAAAAGGGCGGGTATGAGCACTTTATGCTGAAAGAGATCTGCGAGCAGCCGGGCGCCATCAAGGCGACCATGACCTCCCGCATCCTGCCCGGCCAGCCCGTCAGGCTGGACGACATCTCGTTTACGGAGCGGGAGATCAAGGACATCGAAAAAATCTATATTGTGGCCTGCGGGACCGCTTACCACGCGGGAATTGTCGGAAAATACGTCATTGAAAAGCTGGCGCGGATTCCGGTGGAGGTCGATATCGCGTCGGAATTCCGCTATCGCGATCCGCTCCTGACGGATAAAATGCTTCTGATCGTCGTCAGCCAGTCCGGAGAGACGGCGGATACGCTCGCCGCGCTGCGCGAGGCGAAGAGCCGGGGAGTCAAAGTGCTGGCCGTCACAAACGTCGTGGGCAGCTCCGTTGCGCGCGAGGCGGACGACGTCCTTTACACCTGGGCGGGGCCCGAGATCGCGGTCGCTTCGACCAAAGCTTACACCACCCAGCTGATCGCCATGTATATTCTGGCGCTGTATTTTGCCCAGCACCGGGGCACCATGACAAACGAGGAAATGGAAACCATGAAAAGCGATATGCTGACCCTGCCGCAGAAGGCGGAACAGATGCTCGATCACAGGGAAACGCTTCAGAAATTTGCCTCCAATAACTATATGCATCGGAATATGTTCTTTCTCGGCAGGGGCATCGACTATGCCGTCGCCATGGAGGGAGCGCTGAAGCTGAAAGAAATTTCCTATATCCATTCCGAGGCTTATGCCGGAGGGGAATTAAAACACGGAACCATCGCCCTGATCGAAGACGGGACGGTCGTCATCGCGCTCGCGACGCAAAGCGGGCTGTATGACAAAATGATCAGCAATATCCGGGAGGTCACCACCAGGGGCGCGAATGTTCTCGGCCTGGCGATGGAAGGGAACACAGGCATCGAGAAGGTAGCCGAAGCTGCCCTGTATATCCCCGCCGTTCAGGATGTTCTGGCTCCGGTGCTCGCCGTCATTCCGCTTCAGCTTTTGGCCTATTACACCGCCGTGCAGAAGGGCTGCGATGTGGATAAGCCGAGAAATCTGGCGAAATCCGTCACAGTGGAATAGTCCGCGGCACTTCCGCCGCATCCCTGAATGTAAGAGAAGACCCACACGGTCCGGTGGACCGTGTGGGTCTTTGATTGGGGAAAGGCCGTTTTCCTTGCGTCAGCTTTCGAGTTTATGCTATAATTTACAAGCAAAAGCACCATAAAATCCAGTTACAGAGAGTTACAATAAACCGATGGCAATGACACTGCGCGATTCGGAGAAGGTTATTGACATGGCGGAGAAGTAAGAGGAGATTGCGTGAAAGGGCTTGGGACGATTTTCAATACGATTGCCGTCATTGCCGGAAGCGGCATCGGGCTGTTCCTGAGGAACGGAATGAAACAGAAAACACAGGATATGCTGATGCAGACCTGTGGGGTTGCGGTAATTTTTATCGGCGCGGCGGGGACCCTTCAGGGGATGATTACGGTCGTCGACGGAAGGATACAAACCCAAGGCGTCATGCTGTTGATCTTCTCGCTGGTGATCGGGGGCCTGATCGGGCAGGCGGCAGATATTGAACACTCCCTTGACGCCTTAGGAGAAAAGCTCAAAACTTTGGCAAAGGTGGAAGAGGACAATCGGTTTGTGGAAGGCTTCGTGAATTCGTCGTTGATTATTTGCGTGGGCGCTATGGCGATCATCGGTTCGATCCAGGATGGTTTAAAAGGAGACTACTCCATGTTGGCGGCCAAATCCATTCTGGATTTTGTCATCGTTTTGGCCTTTGCCTCCAGTTACGGATTGGGAGTCATGTTCTCGGCTGTTCCGATTCTTGTGTATGAGGGCGGCATTACGCTTCTCACGGTTTTTATCGGCCC
Organism: Caproicibacter sp. BJN0012; assembly: GCF_035986805.1. Classification (NCBI taxonomy): domain Bacteria; kingdom Bacillati; phylum Bacillota; class Clostridia; order Eubacteriales; family Acutalibacteraceae; genus Caproicibacter; species Caproicibacter sp. BJN0012. The sequence continues at coordinate 858,425 of NZ_CP142518.1, forward strand.
CTTTTTGGGGCAGACGCTGATCGATAATCTGTCTTATGTGGGCTCGTCGCTTATTTTTTGTGTAGGTGCGAACATCGCGTTTGGGAAAAAATTCAAAGTGGGAAATATGCTGCCGGCCCTTTTGGTTCCGGCTGCATATGAGCTGATTTTGCGTTTTATCGGGTAAACGGTCTGGGAATACCGTTCCGATTGCATTTGAAAGAACAGCATCTGCCATCTCATGAGGTTGTCTGCCGTGGCTGCGATTATTTAAAAAACAATATCCCGCCCATCGCAGCAGTCATCAGGAAAAGCACCGGCTGAAGGATCTTCTCCAGCTGTTTTTGGTCCATCCGTCTGAGGAGGAGTGGACCGATCAAGGCCCCGCACGTGGTGCCGGAAGCCAGGAGCCCGACAAGTTTCCAATCGATATCGCCTAGGCCGAGGTGCATGGCAAAACCGGTAACTGCCATGCCCAGCAGTACAAGAACCGAAGTCCCCACCGTTTCGAGCGCTCCGCATCCCAAAATCATGAGTCCCGCGACGATCGGGCCGCCGCCGCTTAAGCCGACCAGCCCGGACATGATTCCCCCGAGCAGTCCGAAGCACACCGCCTGAATGAAGCCGTTCCGCCCAGGTCGATTGCCATCCGTGTGGCCGGTGCTTTCGTTCGTTTTCCTTTTTCCGTTGGAAAGAAGCATCTGTAAGGCCAGCAATACCAGGATGGTTCCGGTCAGTTTATTGTACAGATTCTGCGGCAGCATTCCGGAGCACAGGGAACCTGCGACGGAGCCGGCAACACCGCCGCACAGCATCGTGAGTCCAAAGCGCAGATTGATATTTCCAGCTTTCCAGTGGCTGAATGTCCCCGCCGCAGTGGTGGGGATTGTGGTCGCAAGGGAAGTTGACGCCGCCACAGCGGGCGGAACATGAAAGATGGCGGTCAGAATTCCCACATAGACGGCTCCGCCGCCGCCCCCGAAGGAAACAATCAGCATACCCACCAGAAATCCTACGATGGGCAAGGCGAAAAATTCAAGCATGCCTGACATCTTCTCCCGTATTTATGAAACGCGAAACAAGCCGTTCAAAGCTTTCGTCCACATCGGCTTCGGTCCCCATGAAAAAACCTGCCTCTTCCAGAGAGACAAATCCGTGAAGCGCGCTTCGGAACCCCCGGGCAAAATGGATGGTTTCCTCTTTGCCGCAGCAATACGGCTCCATCACCTGATACAGGATGCGGACGACGGCGTGGCCGGTCTCTCGAATGCCGCTGTCTTTGAAGTCCGGGAATCTCAAAATTGACTTGTACAGCTCCGGATTTTCTTTTGCAAATTTGCGGTAAGCCAGAGCGATTGCCATCAATGCGTCGTCCTTTGACCGGCCGACCGCCGCGTCGCGGATGGCATTTTCAAGTCTGCCGATTGCAAGTTTTGCCATTTCCAGCGAAAGTTCTTTCAGCCCTCTAAAATGGTTGTAGAGAGAAGGCGATTTTATTCCCAGCTTTTCCGCTACCTGGAGCAAAGAGACGTTTTCGATCCCTTTTTCCTCCGCCAGCTCCGCCGCGGCATTCAGGATTGCTTGCGTGCTTAGTCCTCTTCTTGTGCCCATGCCGGTCCTCCTTCTAAACTATAACAATGTCATTATAAACTAACACAATTAGTTTGTCAATCGGAGATAACCTTTACTGCGGGTCCGAATACCCAGACGACGTTTTGTCTCCTTCCTGATTTGTTTTAAAAAAGAACTTTCTTACAAGTTCACTCATATAATAAGCTGAAATCAAATCGGGAAGGGAGCAGAAAGGATGCCTGAAGAATATAAAGATTATGGACCGGTTCCCATCGTAGTTAACATTGAGCAAGCCACCAGAGGGAATGATACCTTTCGTACCGCGCTGTGGACGGGAAGCCATCTCCAGCTCACATTGATGAGCATCAATGCCAATGATGATATCGGCGTGGAGATGCATCCGAACACAGATCAGTTCATCAGGATTGAGCAAGGCGAAGGGCTGGTAAGAATCGGAGACCGCAAAGATGATTTAAGCTTTCAAAAAAAAGTCGGGCCAAGCGATGCGATTGTCATTCCGGCCGGGACGTGGCACGATGTGACCAACGTCGGCACGGCGCCGTTGAAATTGTATTCGGTTTACGCTCCGCCGCAGCACCCCCGGGGAACGGTTCAAAAAACGAAAGCGGACGCGATGGCGGCAGAGGAGTAATTTTCTCGGAATCGCGCGGGGCCGGAGGCGCTTGGACTTATAACGTCCGGATGGTAAAGGAAACGGGCATGCACTCTGTCCTAAAAGACCGGGTGCGACGCCCGTTCGGATTTTTTCGGAGAATACAGGGAAGCGTCGTGTGGACGATCATAAGCTGATCTCCCCATTTGGCCTTAAAACAATTTCTCCATCCGCGTGGAAAGCCTTAGCTTTTTCTTCGTCAAACAAAGCGCCGGGCTTCATATGGATGGGAATGCTGTGTTTCGCGCCGATTATTTTTGCGCACAAGGAGGCTCCCTCAGGACCCATGTTGTATACGCCGTCTATTGGTAAGAGGGCATAATCTATTATTTCACCCGCCAGACGGTCTGTCATGTAGTCCGTTTTTGAGGTATCGCCGGCCGCGTAAATCTTGATGTGATCCACAGTAATCAGAAATCCGACACATTCGTTCTTTGAATGATTTTTGTTAAAAGCAGGCGTGGCTTCAATCTTTACATCTTTATAAATGACCGATTGATATTTGCCTCCTTTCAACAGGTCAGAGCTTCTATAAATTCTCCCATCCTTTTTCAGCTTTACCAATTCGACATGGTTGTGATCAGAATGCTCATGTGAAACCAATACCAGATCGGCCGGAGCATCGTAGCCTTTCCCCGCAAAGGGGTCAATATAGATCACAGAATTTTGGTTTGTGGTAATTTTGTAACTACCGTGTCCCTGATAAAGTAATTTAGCCATTTTCCCTCCTGCAAAATCAACGAAATCAAGAGAATATTGAATCGATAGCCGCTGCAGATTGATAATAACCATGATGCTGGTTTCTTTTGACGATCAATGAAATATCCATTATTTTACTTTGATTATAGTTCATGTGTGCAAATATTTCAATTAATATACAGATAATATTTTTTAGTGTACAAAGAGCGACAATTCAAGAAAAAAAGACTTGACATTTCTTTTGGGGGATGGTATTATATTTAGGCACTCTAAATGAGGCGTGTATGTTAGCTTTAAAAGGTAAATATCGCGGAGTGGAGCAGTCCGGTAGCTCGTCGGGCTCATAACCCGAAGGTCGTAGGTTCAAATCCTGCCTCCGCAACCAATTTAAGAAGTCGCAAACCCTTATCACATCAGGGGTTTGCGGCTTTTCTTTTGCTTTAACTCCTGTTGCAATATTGACTGGCTTTTCTTTTGACACCAATTATTGACACCAACCGTTTTGGAGAACCATCCACTGCTAATAAGTCGGGATTGTCTTATAGGCACTGTTTTCTGCCTTGACACCAATATTTGTGTAAGATATTTTGACCTTAACTATCATTTCGTTGGTGTCAGACCGCTTCGTCCATCTTCTTGGCGTCCTTTTTGTTGGTGTCATCAGTCGTCGAGAACCCAACGTAAAAACTGCTCATTTTTTCCATGCTTACTCTTTTATGATCAGCGAGCACATGACCATAAAGATCGAGTGTTATGGAAACACTGGAATGCCCCAATATAGTCGAGAGCACCTTGATATCCATCCCGGCCTCAAGGGCCCTAGTCGCAAACGTATGTCTCAACGCATGAAAGTTTGATTTTTCAATTCCTGCCGCCTTGACTCTTCTTTTGAAAAGACTTTCATACGCTTTTGGGTCATTGTAGCGCCCTAAGGGTGTGCAGAAGATGAAGTCCTGGTCATCATAGTCATCGCTAAAGGCATCTTTCAGAATATTCTGCTTTCTTTTATATGCCATGAGACCTTCCCACAATTCGGAAAATAACGGAATTTCCCTTTGAGAAAAGGTCGACTTCGGTGATTGAATAACAATTTCTGTTGTCTGGATACCTTTAGCCTTTTTAATAAGGTAACCCTTTTCGTCAATTTTCTGTAAACGCCCAAGAGTTCGGCGTATCTTGATAGTATGTTTTTGAGTATTCACATCCTTCCATTGCAGGCCTAACAATTCGCCTAGACGTATACCGGTGTTCATTGCGAAAATGATACCGTATGTATGTAATTCTTCCGAATCTAAAACGGCTGAATGTAATTTGATTTGCTCTTCCAAAGTTAAGACTCGCATTTCTTTCTTTGGAATTTTCGGAAGCTTCACTCCCAAAATTGGATTGCGGGCGATCTTACGATTAACAGTGGCTTGATCGAGAGCAGCATGGAACATATTGTAAATGTTTCTCAGAGTTTTTGGCGTCAATTTAGCTTTCTTTTTACTGTCAGCACCTTGCTGATTGAAGAAGCGCTGTATTTGCTCAATTGTCAGAGCTGAAAGCTTGATGTCGCCCAGAGCCGGATTAATATGTAAGCGAACATACCCTTCGTAGGATACATAGGTAGATTGCTTTACCGTTGGTAACGCATAAACTTCCAACCAATCTCGCATCCATTTAGCAACCGTTTCTTTGTTGGGTTCGATGAACTCACCCTTGGAAATTTCAGAAAGCTTTTCGTTAAGTTTCTTACGTGCCTCATCATAAGAATCGCTATAAACCGCATATCTCTTTCCGCTGATGGTGTAGCGCCCCATGAAACGGCCATCAGCTCTCTCGGAAATTGAACCTTCACCATTTGCTTTCTTTTTGCTCATACTAATTTTAATCCTCCTTATTTGCTGTATGAGCAAAAACATTGTTCTGCATCGTCTTTACTTTTAAATGCACCTTCAGGTTTTTCCAACATCTATATTTTACGATTCAGGTAGGTAAAAATCAACAAGAACAATGTATTTTGCTAACATTATCAAAATTTGGCTGTATCAAAAAAGTTAGCATCCATCCATGAAATAAAGTGCTTTTTGCTAATAACGATTTTTTTGCCAACGTGGATTTTGGGGAAATCAGGTCTGTTTGCTATGCTATAAGCTTTGTTCTTAGATATTCCAAGTATCTCAGCCAGCTGAACTGGGCCAAAAGTCAAAGGAATATCGTCAAGATTTTTATATTTACTCATTAACTTCTGCCTCCTCATTAATGAACTGTTTATACCAACCATCGGCCTACTTCCAACGTCTGCTTGCCTATTTATCATTTTTTCTCCTCCATTCATCGATTTTCATATTAAGCCTATGTACTAAGCTTTCTGGTTGTTTGCACCCACGCCGGCCCATTTCCTGCGCTCACTTTGACCGCGTATTTTCAGGTCGCACTATGCGCTGTCTCATCCGAGGGTGTGCTCAACCATTTCGGTGTCCTGGCACACTGTCCGCGAATCCTGTATAACTTCCGTCGGGGTGTTATGAACTTGTCAAGATACAAAAAAATCAGGCGCAAGGGAAAGCTTGTTGCTTTGCCCTTACACCTGATAAACATAGGATAATAGGTGACATTTCTGCAAATTCACAAAAAATTTTTTTAAAATTATTAAAGCTTCTAATACAAGCCCCCATCAATAACGCCATCCACAATAGATTATTGCCCTGAGAGCGTTTCTCGCTTATCTCAAGTTAGTAGCACGCTGATTACCGCCTCGGTGATTGGACCGCTATACCTTCGGGATGCCCCGGCCTAAGCTTTACAGATATGATGAAATCACTTTCAAAGGTGGTCTGCATCCGAAGAATTGTAACTGAATGGCGGCGCTCGGAAGTGTTGCAATTAGTTAAAATCTTCGCTACAATAAAACACCTCGAACTTGGCCCGAAGTGAATTGCAATTGTGAAGTTGAGGAAAATGCTATATAATTAAAATATTGTAAAGGAGGTATAGCTAATGGAATTATCGGAGAACTTGCGTTGCCTTTTTTGTGATGGTTTTTGTAATGTGGAACAAGTTGATTCTTTAAAAATACAGATATACACCTGTGAAAAATGTGGGAAATATGGTCTTTCCTCCAATATGGGAAAGTACCTTGATGTTGCAGAATGGTTAAAAGACATTGACGCATATAAAGCAATGGCAACAATGTACTATTATTATAAGCATAAAGATTTTGCAGGACGTATTCCATGTTTTATTCTCGATGAATTTGAGCGTCCTGAATCAAATCAATTTTTTTATGTCTACTATAAAGACTTACAAGCGATATATCCAAAGAATTTTTCAGACAGAATTGACCGAATACTTATGAACCTGCCTATTGTATTTAAGTATGGCAACACATATAATATAACCCGGTTGTATATGAGATTAAAACTAATTTTGTTCATTGATACAGTGAAAATAGAAGATGAAGTAAAATATGTGTTTTCAATGCTCGATGAACTAGGATATGTCACATGTACCGCAGAAAACGAGTATCGAATAAGCGCCAAAGGCTGGATTCGTATACAGGAGCTTCAATCAACGCAAATGGTGGTTCCCCAAGGCTTTATTGCAATGTGGTTTGACGAAAGCATGGTTTTTGCAAGAGCCCAAATTCAGAGGGCTATCCTCGACTGTGGCTACACTCCGATTATCATTGATGTAAAAGAACACAATAACCAAATTGTACCGGAGATATTTTTTGAAATAGGACAAAGCACATTTCTTGTTGCGGATTTAACCGGACATAGAAATGGAGTTTACTATGAAGCGGGCTATGCACAAGCGTTAGGCAAAGAAGTTATACTTTTATGCAGGAAAAGTGATTTCGAAAATCGGCATTTTGATGTGGCTCAAAAGAATACTATTGTGTGGGAAGATGAGGCAGACTTATATAACAGGCTGACAAAACGTATTATTGCGACTGTAGGAAAAAGAAATGTCGAGGGGGGCCGGTAGATAGATCACTTCGGGCTAACCTGGGGATGACGGAGGTTCCCGCCTGCACTTGGGCGATTTTTGAATGCAAGGGGCCGATCCCTCATTCCATTCAGGCCATGCAGCAGAAATTTAAGATATGTCCCGTGACTTCTTTTTTCCCGTGGGCGCGCTCGGCCCATTTGGTGTTCTAGCACACCGTCCGCAAAACCTGTATAACTTCCGGCGGGGAGACATGAATTTGTCGAGGTACAAAAATCAGGCGCAAGGGAAAGCTTGTTGCTTTGCTCTTACACCTGATAAACATAAGGTAGCAGGTTCTATTTCTGCAAATTCATAAAAAATTTTTATGAAATCATTTGAAGCTTCTAATACAAGCCCCCATCAAAAACGCCATCCACAATAGATTTTTAGCCTGAGAGCGTTTTTCGTTTGTCTCCGGTTGGTAGCACACTGATTACCACCACGTTGATTGACCGCTATACCTTCGGAATACCCCAGCCTAAGCTTTACAGATAAGCTGGAATCACTTACAACGGTGGTCTTCATCCGAGGAATTTAACGGCAGCGCTCGGAAGTGTTGCAATCAGTTAAAATCTTCGCTACAATAAAATAATTAGGAGGCAGAGTATGAATAATGGATTTATTGGGACAAAGGAACATTTTAAGCAAATGGGGGCCAGAATAAAGGCTATAAGGATTTCAAAAGGCCTTACACAGAAAGATGTTGCCAACAAAATTGATATCACATTAAAACATTATGAAAAAATAGAGGAGGGGGACGGTTCCCTTTCGATACCTGCTTTTACAAAAATTTGTCTCATTCTTGGCAGTGACATGAATGAAATCATATATGGAGAATCGTCACACAGTTCTGACTTCATCAATCTTTCTGAATTTTCTGAACTAAAAGAATATGATCAAGAAACAATTAAAGAAGTGATTAATATATTAGCAGACAGATTTCGAAGAAAAAATGAAAAGCAATAGGTAACAATGGAAGGACTTAAGTTTTTGACATCATTATGTGATGCCATATGTGGGTATAAATATTATTGACATATACTATATATTGCGATATACTACATTTGTAATTGATTTTTGTGCGTTCCCTTCTGGGATGGTGAAAAAACTCACTTTGCACACGTTGTTTAAGTTTGTAATCAAAGTGTCAGTAGGATGGCTGAGCCTTTTAGGCTACAGCGCCAACTGGCACTTTTTTATATCATTTTTTAAGCCGAGAGGCAGAAAGGAGATTCACTGAAAGATAAACCTATCTCACAAGGGCATATTTACCCCACATCCAATTGACAATTTCGGAAATGTGGGGCATAATATGAATGGGTGATACCATGAGCTTGGTCGTTGCATTAGTAAAAAAAGAAAAGTTACGCAATGCTTTTATGAGAGAACATTACAAGCAGGAAATAGCCGCCCTTCCACGGGGTACCATTGTGAAAAAGAAAGTGGGAAACCATGATTATTACTATATCAAATACCGCAGCGGCAATAAGACAGTTACCGACTATTTAGGAAAGAATCCAGAGAAAATTGAACAAACCAGACAGCAGCTTCAAAAGCGAAAGCATGATGAAGAAATGCTGTCCGAGCTGAATAAAGAGCGCGATATGATCATAAAAATGCTGGAGGATGAAAAATGATTATCTATCACGGCAGTGATATAATTGTAAGTGAGCCTAAAATACTGCAAAATCAAAGGCTCCTTGATTTTGGAGTTGGATTTTACACTACAACGAATCAGGAGCAGGCGGCCAGATGGGCAAAGAAGGTTTGCATGAGACGCAAAAGTAGTGTCGGATATATATCTGTTTATGAACTGGATATGGATGCTGCTAAGACAGATTTAATTATTCTGCGATTTCCCGTCCCAGACGCGCAATGGCTGGACTTTATCTGCGCCTGCCGCTCCGGCAGACAAACCGTTACAGATTATGATATGGTGATCGGCCCTGTGGCGGATGACAATGTCTATATTACCGTTAAGCTGTTTGAAACAGGAGTCCTGGATAAAGAAGAAGCGGTAAAACGGTTGAAGGTTGAAAAACTCTTTAATCAGGTGCTATTCCATACGGAAAAAGCGCTTTCATACTGCACCTTTCAGAATTCTATTGTTTTGGAGGGAGAAGAAAATGGATAAGGAAAAATTTGACGCGGTATTTCCAATCATAGTGGCAGCACTGACGAACAGAATCACAGCTGAAAACCAAATATCAGACGAAAAAGCGATTGCGGAATTTTATACTTCACAGCTCTATTCCGCTCTTGAAAATGAACAGACCAAGGTCTGGCAGTACAGCACGGAGAAGCTGTATGATCTGTACAGAAAAGAAAAAGAAAACGGCAGTCTGGAACTGCCTGAGTATTGAGGTGATAACGATGAGCAGGACAGTTGAATTTAAAGTGTTTTGTTTGGAAGCATACAAAAACGCGCACCAAATAAACGGCGCTGCTGCACTGGATGCTTTTAATAAATACGGTGTTTTTGACTATATCAATTCCTTTTATGATGTGCTGCATTCAACCGGCCAGCAGTATATTGTGGAGGATATTGATCTGTATATCAAAGCAAGGCAGCCACTTCTGCAATAAGTAGGCCCTAGTTGCAAGCAAAGCAGGAAAAAGCCGCGGGATTTGGATTGCCCTGTGGCTTCTTTTTTTATAATTCTGATTCTTCGTTCTGGAGAGTTTGGTCTTATTTCCATTACCTCTTCAAAGGTCATTTTCTCAAGCTTATTAGCGGGAAGATGCTTGTAACATCGAACTCGTTAATCGAGTGCACCTACCCTGTACACAGAGTACGAATTCCTGACTCTCCGCCGGCCTATCTCAATGGGCTTGCTTTGAAATGTTGCTCTCCTGATTACAATATATAGATTTACACTATTGACTAAATCAATATATTGTGATAAACTTAATCCGTAATTGATTTTTGTGCGTTTCCCTCTTGGGTTTATCGGGTTCTCCCGAATTGCACACGCTGTTAAGCTTGTATGTTGTCAGCAGAGTACTTGCGCCTTAAAGGCCGGTAGTTTGCTGGCTTTTTTATTTTTTCGGGAGATTTCTCCCCAATAAGCGAGAATGACAATGGTTTGCAGATTTTCTGTAAACGCCAGCTTTTTGCTGTTTTGTCATTCTCGCTTTTTTGTTGCCCAAATGCCGGTTAACGGCTTTGAGGATATGTCAAACAGAAAGGCGGTCATGCAAATGAATGTCAGAAAAAGGTGGAAACCTGGCGGCCGACGGCGGCAACGATCCTCTTCTGAAAAATGGCTGGAAGAAAGAAAGAAGGATTTAAGCGGTGGGCAGCGTGAGCAGCTTATTGTTGGTCCGGCCCTTGTTCCCCGCAAAAGCCGGAAGGAGGAGTAACATGCCTATAGTACGTTCCCCATCATATCGGCCCCTTGTCCTGGTGGACACGGCCAATTTGCCGGAGAAAGTATGGTTGGAATATCGCCGACAAGGGATCGGTGGAAGCGACGCCTCGGCGGTCCTCGGCATATCACCGTTCAGAACCGCGCGGGACCTCTATTACGACAAGCTGAACGTAGTATCACCGGAAGACGATGAGGATAACTGGGTCGCTAAAAAAATGGGGCATTTGCTGGAGGATCTGGTCGCGGAGATTTTCCACGTCAAAACCGGGTTCCGGGTTTACCAGATCAAGAAGATGTTCCAGCACCCGGAACACCGCTTTATGCTGGCGGATATCGACTTTTTCATCGAGCTTCCGGACGGCACTACAGCAATCCTCGAAATCAAAACCACCAACTACAACGCAAAGGAGAAATGGTGGCACAACGGCGAGGAAATTGTCCCCCTCTACTACGAAGTACAAGGGCGCCATTATATGTGCGTCATGAACATCGACCAGGTGTACTTCTGCTGCCTGTACGGGAATAACGAGGATGAAGTCATCATTCGGCACATCGCCCGCGACCCAATGTATGAGTCGGAGCTAATTGCGCTGGAAGAGAACTTCTGGATGAATCATGTGCTGGCACAGGCACCACCATCCTACACCGAAGATGGCGACCTGATCGAACAGAGCCTGCGGCGACATCTCGGACCGGCCGATGAGGGTGCGCCGGCAGTCGTCCTCAATATGGGGTTGACTGCTAATTTGATGCGCTATCTGGAACTGCAGAAGGAAAAGCAGGAAGCGGATGCCCAGTCCCGGAAACTTGACAGCCAGATGAAGCGGCTGCGCGCCTTTATCATTGAGCAAATGGGAAAGAGCTGCACCGCAGTCTGCGAAAACAACGGAGCCAACTATATGGTGACCTATAATCCAGTGCGGAAAGCGGAAATCAAAAAGGACGATCTGACCCGCCTGCGTCTGCAGCTGCCGGAAGTCTATGAGCGGTTCGTAACGATTTCTGAAAGCCGTCGATTTCATGTAAAGATGAGCAAGCCGGAAGCGGCCTGATGCCGCTGCGGAAAGGAGCATATATGAAAAAAATGAAGGTACAGGTACACAGTATCGGCATTTTGAGCGTTATCAGCGCGGTTCTCGCGGCATTAAAGCTGGCCGGGCTTGCGCATTGCAGTTGGCTGATGGTAATTGTCCCGCTGTTGCTGGGCTGCGCAATTGATGTAGTCATTCTCCTGCTGGTTCTTTTGTGGATCAAGTGGAACGACTGGAGGGAGCGCGGACGATGAGCTATACCGGCACATATGATAAGACCGTCTTTTATAATCCGGTCAATAAATACTGCATCATCTGCATCAAAACAGACGATAAAAATATTCCTCCCCATGCACGCAGCACATATCGGCGCGCGGACCACCTGATTCGCTTTACAGCCGTGGGCTACGATTTACCCCGTACCGACGCGGTGAAGCTGGAACTGGACGGAGAATGGAAAACGGATGAAAAACATGGCTGCCAGCTTCAGGTGGAGCAGTGGAAAGAGATCATCCCACATACCAAAAACGGTGTACAGGGCTATCTATCCTCCGGCCTTCTGAAAGGCATCGGGGAAAAGACCGCTGCCGCCATCATAGACCGTTTCGGGGTCGAAGCGCTGAATATTCTGGAAAACCAGCCGGAACGTCTGCTGGAAATCAAGGGCATTACGGAGGAACGTCTGAAGGACATCAAAACGTCCTATTCCGAAAGCAGGATGCTGCGCGATATTATGACGCTTCTTTCTCCCTTTCAATTGACGCCAAAGGCTGCGCTTAAAATCTATGAGTATTTCGGCCCTGCCAGTCTGGACGTCCTGAAAAAGAGCCCTTACGCTTTGTGCCAGATTCCCGGATTTGGGTTTAAGAGGATTGACGCGATTGTACGCAAGACAGACTGTCCGCTAAACGATCCTATGCGAATCAGCGGGGCCATCTTCTACGCGCTGGACGACAGCAAAAACAAGGAAGGGCATCTTTATTTGGAGCATGAGGTGCTGGTAAAAAGCGCGTTCACATTGCTGAACGAGAAAATCCCGCTTCCCCAGATGCGTGTGCGCCGGCAGGAGGTTAAGGATGAACTGCAGACTATGATTTTGAATGGCGACGTGGTATCCAACCGAGAAAACATCTATCTGCCGAAAACCTTTGAATTGGAAGATGAAACGGCAAGACGTATCAGCCAGATTCTGCTGGAAGTTCCACCGAAGGACCGCATCGCCCACCCGCTGGAAGAAATCAAGGAGCAACTGGGGATCTCCCTGTCCAAGAAGCAGGAGGAAGCCGTTGAGATGGTGTTTCAGCACAACTTGAGCATCATCACCGGCTCACCCGGTACCGGTAAAACTACAGTGTTGAAGACGGTGCTTAAGGTCTATCAGAAGCTATATGAAACGGGGAAAATTGTGTTGGCCGCCCCGACCGGCCGCGCCAGTCGACGTATGGCCGAAAGCACGGGATTTTCTCAGGCCCAGACATTGCACAGCGCATTGGGGTTGCTGGGCGAGGACGCTGAAAACAAATTTTGGAAACGGACAGAAGCTCTGGATGCAGACCTGGTTATCGTGGACGAATTTTCCATGACTGACATGTGGCTTGCAAAGCAGCTATTCTCCAGAATCAAGCCTGGGACTAAAATTCTGCTGGTAGGCGATGCCGACCAATTGCCCAGCGTCGGCGCTGGAAACGTATTTCGGGAGCTGATTGGCTGCGGGTTGATACCCGTGACCGTGCTGGACGAGATTTTCCGTCAGGCCAAGGATAGCCTGATTGCCCACAACGCCAAATTTATCAACGAGGCAAAGACAAGCCTGTATTACGGCAATGATTTTGTATTTGTAAAATGCAAGACACAGCCGGAAGCCGCCGCCGCGATTCAGAGGATTTATTTCGATGAAATTGCGAAAAGCAGTATTGAGCAGGTGCAGATTCTTTCCCCGTTCCGCTCTGATGGAGAGGCTTCCGCAGAAAAGCTAAATGAAGTCATCCGCGAGCGGGTCAACCCAGCCGCAGAGGGTGTGGATGAACTGAAAGTTGGGCTCCGCATTTTCAGAGTCAACGACCGGGTAATGCAAACCAAGAACAAAGGAGAAATCTCAAACGGGGATGTGGGATTTATCCGGAAGATTCAGAAAGATTCTTCCGGAGCCGACCGCATCCTGATCGAATTTACCGACGACCGTTCCGTAGAGTACGGGGCCGAGGACATGGGCACCATTGAACTGGCCTATGCCATGACGGTTCATAAGGCCATGGGCTCTGAATACGACACGGTGATTATCCCGATTTTGTCGGCACACACCATCCTGCTATACCGAAATCTGGTCTATACCGCTATCACTCGCGCCAAGCGCAGGGTGTTTCTCGTAGGGCAGAAGGATGTGCTGTTCATGGCGATTCACCGCACGAAAATTGATAAGCGGAATACGTTGCTGGGTCAGCGGATTACCCTTTACTATAAAGCGTTATCAAAAAAACGCGGTAACGGACAAGTCGCCTGAGTTGGAAACAGTGAAAAATTTATTGTTAAGAATGAGATGCACGTGCAGAAAAAGGCACCGGCATCTCGTGTTTTATAAGAAAGGGGATTTTTAAGATGAATGCAAACAAAAACGGCGATCTGATGTACGACGCAATTCCATCCGTGGCGGAACTCAACAAGGTTCCCGGTTTTGATCCGCGCAAATTTCTGCGCAGGACCATTTCGGAAACCTCAAAAGAGGAAGTACAGAAGCTGGACCTCAAGTACAAGAAGCTCTGGTTTCGGCTGGCACATCCCACCGGACGCATCAAAATGAGCGCCCTGCGCATTACCGACCAACTCGCTATCATCGAGGCACGGGTCTATTTGGACAAGAGAGATCCGGAGCCGGTGGCAAGCTTCACTTCCAGCCGCTCCATTAAGAACACCCCCGGTGGCCTGTACGTTCAGGCAGCACAGTATGAAGCACAGGACGTGGCGCTTACCGATGCAGGCTTCGGCCTGCAGTTCTGCGACGTCAACCAGGCACCTGGGGAGGAACGCTTTGGAACGGAAATCCCGATGCGTGAAGCGCAGAAAACAGCGCCTGAAGCCACAACTCCTGACAAACAGAATGTTTCCCCCGTTGCAGAAGACTCCCCTGCCCCCGAACAGGATGGATGGGTGGAAATGCCGGAGTCGGAGTTTCCGGAACAGGCTGCTGCGGAGCCGTTGCGGACGACGGAAGCCGAAGCTCCGGACCCACAGATTCGAAAGCAGGCTGATCAATCGCCTGCCTCTGTGCCTGTCGGAGCAGCCGCATCCGTTGAAAATACGGCTGTTTCCACCGTGTCCGCTACGGAGCGCGTCTCTGCCGAAATGCCCCAGACACGGAATCCAGTAGAGAATGTTCCCGCAAGCGAAAGCCAGCGAGCTGTCGTAACGGAATTTCCCGCTGTACCTGTTCGTGGGGACGCACCTGCGGAAGAGACAGCGGCTGAGCAGGCTGGCGCTCCCAGCTACACTCCGGATATGCCGGTGGAGGAAATCCTTTCGATGATGACGCTGGAAGAAGCGCAGAACCTGATTGTAGACGTGGGCACCTGTAGCGGCTGGACAATGGCTCAGGTTGCCGACCGCAGGGCCGCAAGCCTGAAATGGTATGTCTATGGCTACAAAGGTGACAACAATATTTTGAGGGCGGCCGCACAGATGATGCTCGAATTTTCCACAGCGCAGAAAGCCGGCTGAGCTTTCCCGCAAGGGAAAGGCGCGGCGTAAAGAGAGGGGGTGCTGCCTATGGCCTCATGCCCGCAGAATTTTCCGTTCGGCATTCTGGATGTCGTGGAACTGCTGCACCTGAAAATCAGGCGTCGACAGGCAAACAGCATCTATGTGGACTGCCCGATCTGCGGAGATAAACGGGGCAAGATGAATGTGAACTTCTCAAAAAATGTCTGGCACTGCAACTACTGTGATGAAGGCGGAGGGATGCTGGCTCTGTACGCGAAAGTGTATGAAATCAGCACCTCGGACGCCTATCGGGAAATCTGCGAGGCACTGCAGGCAGGAGGCCCGGCGCCGTCTTACGAAGTGAAGCAGCCGGTTTCCAAGGAGGAAACACAGGAGGTTCCCCAGTCCGAGCGTGCCGGTACTCAGGAAATTCATCAGACACTTTCCCTGTTGTTTGGTATGCTTTCTCTTTCAGACGCCCACCGAAAACATCTTCGTTTGAAGCGTGGTCTTACCGACGCGCAGATCGACGAATTGGGCTATAAGAGCACCCCTCCCCCCTGCCTGCGCCGTTCTTACACGGAGCGGCTGTTGAAGCAGGGCTGCACCGTACAGGGCGTTCCGGGCTTTTACTTAAATGAGGACGGCAAATGGACGGTAAAGTTCTATAAGCGCACAGCGGGGATCATTATCCCCGTACACGGAATTGACAGTCTGATCCGCGGCGCTCAGATCCGTCTGGATGTTCCCATTAAGAATAAGGACGACCCGCCGGACAAGGAAGGGACAAAATACATCTGGCTATCATCTTCTAATAAAAAAATGGGGGTCACCTCCGGCAGCCCAATCCACTTTGTAGGCAACCCTTTTTCCCGAGTGGTTTATGTGACGGAAGGCTATCTGAAAGCCGATGTCAGCCATTATCTGATTCACCGTTCCTTTGCCGCGACAGCGGGAGCAAACAACGTCAGTCAGCTCGGGCCGCTTTTTGCATTTCTGTCGCAAAACGGCACGGAAGTGATCGTGGAAGCGGAAGATATGGATAAATTCAGAAATGACAAGGTGACTAGGGGTGCATCACAGATTTACCTGATGGCACGACAGTATGGCATGGAGTGCAGGCGCTTAACGTGGAACCCCAACTATAAGGGAATCGACGATTGGCAGCTTGCACTCCACCGTAAAAATTTATTAAAGGAGGATAGACAGATGAATTTCAAGCAGCAGTACCTTTCCGGGCAGTGTGACTTTGCTTATATAGACGATTGTGTGGAGACATGGCACAAGGCACCCGAAAATGGAACCGGCCTGGTGGAATTTCTGGGCCTGACAGAACAGGAATACGAAAGCTGGCTCCAGGACGGAAGCGGCAAAACACTACAGCAGCTTCTGGAAGCACAGCGCCGGCATCAGCATTTCCGCATCTATCAGCTGGAATTTACGAATGGCATGGAACCAAAGTCCTTTGCATTCCTCGGGATCAGGGCTTTGCGCAAGGCCGGCTATCTACAGCCGCCAGCTGCGGAATACCGGCTGATGTGTAATTCGAAAATGATCTGCCCGAAAGAGCAGACGGATGAAGAAATATTGCGCCGGATTTTTAATCGATACAATGATACTCTCCCTAAAGAATATCCGGGACGCAGTATCGCACCTTCCGATGTTGTGGAGCTGTACGACGAGAAAAAACGCAGTTACTTTTACCGTGATACGGACTCCTTCGTCCCGGTGCGTTTTTCTCCCTTTCTGGCGCTTCCAATGCCGAAAAGCACATCGGATGAGGATAGCAAGATCGCTGAAAGTGACGAATAAAGAACCGTTCCGGGCGATTCTGTGTCTATTAAGAAGGCTGAGGACCCTCGGGACCTGTTCTGAATAATGTTAAAAGAATGGCACGATGCGAAGTTGTTTCGTATCGTGCCTTCTCATTTTAGAAAGGAGAACAATGATGGGCGTTTTTTCAGAAATGAGCATGGAAATGGATGCTGAAAATCAATGGGACCTTGAAGCACCGCCAATCGACAGGGAGATACAGCCGTTCAGTCTGGACGAACCCTCCGAGGACACAACGGCGCCAACAGGTGGGCTGGAAATCTTTGAGGACGAGGAAACGCAGCAGGCGGAGGCGGATAATGCACCCGCTGCTCTTGCCAAATTGATGGGGCGATCAACGCCGGACGGTTCAAACGATACGCCCGCGGAAGAAGAAAAAGAACAAATAAAACAGGAATCCGCCGAGGAAATCCAAAAGCGCGCAGAACAGGAGTCTGACGAAGATAATCAAAAGCGCGCGGAGTATGAAGCCGCCGAAGCCAAGCGGAAAGCCGAGTGGGAGGCTAAGCAGCAGGCCAAAAAAGAAGCGGAGAAGGCTGCACTCCAGAAACTTGCCGGCATGAGCGATGATGAGGTCATGATGGCCTCCATGAAGCATGTGGGCGACGATTCCGAGCGCCTGACACGCCGCAACATGAAGGTCTGCATCACGGAGCATATCCAGACACGGTGCCTGGACGATGCCGCTTTTGCGCGGCAGACTATGCACCCTCACAAAAACATGATCCACTGCTTCTATTACATCAACCGCAAGGCGCGAGAGCATATCGAACAGGAAATGAAGGACAACGACGTCAAGCCGGAAAACGGCGTTTATGGCGGCGATGTGCCGGACGACCTCTGTTATCAGTGGGCCGAAGATTACTTCATGGACCCGGATGCAGAGGAGGATAAGGAGAAGGACGAAGAATTCGTGCCAAAGCCTTATATCAGTAAGACTTCTTCCCAAAGAAAGAAAAGGCCGGAAAAGAAAAAACCGGAACCGAAGAAATCCACTCCGACCGCAAAGTCGGCAGAGACAGACGGTGAACAACAGTCATTGTTTTCCGCGCAGATGTCGTTCTTGGATGTTGCTCAGAAAGCGTCGGCATAATGGCGGCATCACGAAAAAGGAGGTTCAATACGCATGATTGCATATAAGGCATTTGAGCCTGGGTTGGTTTGCCGCGGCTATCAGTTTTCCATGGGCGTGAATGTGACCGAAAAAGCGAACTGCCGGGCAAACGGTTTTCACTCTGCTGAAAATCCTCTGGATTGCCTAACCTATTACTCCAATTTAGATAAGACGGAGTTTTACCTTGTAGATGCCCGGGGTGATATCGACGAGGACGGTACGGATACGAAGATCGCCTGCACCGAGCTCGACATCATTAAAAAGCTGAGCCGGGAGGAAATCTTCCTGCATGGTCTGGCGTATATGGTCGATCATCCATTTCAAAAGTGGAGCTCCCATGTGCGGCAAGACCGTGCGAAAGCTGCAAACGGTTATGCCGTCGTGCGAGGAATGGACCCGCTTGCCTGCGGTGAATTGGGTGACATTCTCGCTTTTGCCAAGGAGAATCCGAAAAGCGGCAGCGTCCTGCAGGTAGCCATGGCGTGTGTGAATGGGACCAAAATCCTGCCCGGCGTCTGGTATGGCGCCGATCTGACCGAAAGGCAGGTGGCGTGATTTGAATAAGCGGAAATTACAAAAGCTGCGTGTACTGACGGCAACGCCGAAGATGATGCGGGTGGCTTTGGCAGATACCCCACGCCTTGTAAAACGCTATTACGACGAGCAAGAAGTCTACGAATACGGGTTATATATGCGTGCCTGGGTTATAGACGACATTCTCAAGGTGGCCTTCTTTTTGCCGGAGCATATGCGCTCCGGTGGTCGAAACGCCGCTTATGAGCTGCTCGTTTCACACGCGAGCAGACAATTCATTACCTATGACCATCTGCACGAGAAATGGCTGACCGCTAAGCTGGATATGCTGCAGTGGCCGCGTTACAGCGTCAACTCAGAAAAGAAATGGATCAGCAAGACGGATTACGCCGTCATTCAGAAATATTTAGCCACTGACGAAGGCGGCTACTCCGGGCTGCTCAAATACCAGCGGCAGATTCGGGAAGAGGAATTAAAACAGCGCCACAAGCGGGAAACGGACCCCTGGGACGCCGATCTTGAACAGATTCCTAAGCTCCCTAAAGATTGGAAACGATGGGTATCCAAGGTCGGCATCACACAAAACTATATTTTCTATCAGTATAAGAGGCACGGCGCCGAAACAGGGTACTGCACCTACTGCGAAAAGGAGGTGCCCATCAAACGGCCGCGTCATAATGCGGAGGGACGATGCCCTTGCTGCCGTCACCTGATCACTTTCAAATCGGTCGGCAAAGCCGGCACAGTGCAGACGGGGCGCCAATTTATGTACCTCCTGCAGCGATGCAGAGACGGGTTCGTTATCCGCGAGTTTCAAGGCGACCGTAAATATCACAAATGTGAGTACCGGTCACCCACTTGTTCAAGCTGGGAAATCCGCCGGGTGATTTATCCAAGAAATGGCGAAAAACCACGGGCCTACTACTGGGGTGATTATAAGCAGAGCGGAATCCGTTGGATTCGTGGAAGTTTGTGCGGCCCGTCGTGGTGGGAGGACCAATCCGGCAAGGTGTATGGCAAAACCCTGCCCAGCCTTGCAAAAAGAGAAAAGCTGGGCCATACCGGTCTGATTGAAAGACTGCGAGACAAGGGTGCTATCGATCCCGAAGGATACCTTGTTGTGCTCCGTGAGGTGCCTCAGCTGGAGCAAATAGCCAAAGCCGGCCTGTCCCGTCTGGTGGACGAATGTCTCGCCGGATACTATTCCTTCCTCGATCAGCTGCATGCACCAAAAGCAAACAGCCTGACCGGAATGCTTGGCATTGACACACAGGAGTTGAAGCGGCTGCGCAATAGTAACGGCGGCAGTCTTTTCCTTGATTGGCTCAAGCATGAAAAGGCGACCGGCAGGCTGATTCCCGATGAGGTGATTTCCTGGTTCTGTGCTGAGAAAATCAAAGCGGAGGATCTGAAATTCATCAGAGACAGAATGAGTGTGGTACAGGTCCGTAACTATGTACGCAGGCAGATGTCGGAAAACAAGATGAGCAGCAAAGAGGTTTTGATCACCTGGTCGGACTATCTTTCCATGGCAAAGCGCCTGAAGATGGACACTGATGATGAAATCATTTTTCGTGTACGGAAGCTGCGTCAGCGCCATGACGAACTGGTAAGCCGTTGTCAAAAGGAATTTGCCATCCTAGCATGTGAGATTATCGAAAAATACCCTCATGTAGATGACATCTGCCAATCGTTGAAAGAAAAATATGAATATTCAGGCAAAGATTACGCTGTTGTAGCACCTAGCTGTATAGAGGACATCATGCTGGAAGGCCGTAATTTATCCCATTGCGTCGCAGAAAGTGACCGCTATTGGGATCGTATCGAGCGGCAGGAGACCTATGTGCTGTTTCTTCGTAGAGCCTCCGCGATCGATAAGCCCTATTATACGCTGGAAGTTGAGCCTGACGGTACAGTTCGGCAAAAACGGACCAAATTTGACCGTCAGGAAGCGGACATTGACGATGCGAAAAAATTTCTGGCTGAATGGCAGAAGGTAGTTACCAAGCGGATCACGGTAAGTGACCGTAAACTGGCCGAAAAGAGCCGCATCCTGCGCAATCAGGAGTATGCGCAGCTCAGAAGCGACCATGTGATCATCCATACCGGGGCACTGGCGGGAAATCTGTTGGTCGACGTTCTGCTGGCCGATCTCATGGAAACAGACGAAGTGAAACCAGCTACTGCCGAAAGAGCAGCGGCCGCGTAAAAATCAACGGGTCCGGGCGCGCCGATTTGACGCGCCCGGAAAAGGAGGATGCTTATGGTACAGAAGAAAATCGTCTACTCGATCAGCGGCTACCGGTATGCACCGGAGAGCTTTCACGCTTACAAAGGCGTTACAAAAAGCAAACAGCATAAAATTCCGCTTTCCGACGAACAGAGGGGCACCCTGGGTTATCTTTATTTGACGCAGGGCGCTGAGCCCGCAATCGCCTTTATCAAGCGCGTCGAGCGGGAACGGGAGCATAAGAGCAGGCTTTACATGACCTACGGCTTTTTAACACGGGAAGATCCCGGTACTTATCTGTTCTGCAAGGACATTCGCTGCCGCACGGACGCCCCTCTTTATTGGCGCATGGCTACACTCAGAGAGTTCAAGGAATATCTGGAGAGCATCGGCGGCAGAGTGGAGCAATCCGCGAAATGCCTGCTTGACGGACAGTACCGTGCCACGAACAACAAAAAAATTGCCTCACGGCGGATTACAGCCGCCCGGTTATGATTTATCTCACCGTGGTGTAAAGGAGAATATCTTTATGAAACAGCTTGGCAATCTGGCTATCGTGTGCGCCCAGCGTCCGGAAATACTGCTGCAAATACACAGCGGTGAGGTTTCCGTACTTGTAGGCGAAGACCCTCAGCGAAAAACACTGAATATCTGTTGGGAGGATGACGCAGCCGTTACGCAGCTTATCCATGAATTGAATTTTGGCAAATACGCTGCAAAAAAAGGAGTAGAAGCATCATGATTAGAAATCTCAGCCAGCTGAAAAAGCAGCTTCGAAAAGGCACCGAATTTGTCATCACCGATCACTGCCTCTCCGAATATATCGGGCAGCGCCGGCAGGTGACGCTCTCCAATACGCAGGGCTTTTACAGCATTGTGCCGGGAGAGCCAGAACACAAGGTCTCTCTGGCCAACAATGGCCGCGGCTCCGTCCTCTGGTGGAGCAAGGCGCCGTTCTGGCAGTTCAAGGATGGCATCTGCGGGCTTTACAACAGCGACACGCAGAGAACGGGAAAATATTTAATTGTGGCCTTCCGTGTCCTGGACAAGGAGGCAGCATGATGGCACAGACAATCCATGAAAACCTTCGGGAACTGACGGATCAGCTGAACCGCTATCGGGATGAGTATTACAACAAGAACGCACCGACCGTTTCGGATGAAGCCTATGACAGGCTCTTTGACAGACTGGCGGAAACGGAGCGGGATCTCGGCATCCGCATGACAAATTCCCCTACCCAGACTGTTGGATATCCTGCGGTCAGCAAGCTGGAGAAGACTGTCCACAAAATCCCCCTGCTTTCCTTAGAGAAGACAAAAAATGTTGAGGATTTATGCGCGTTTATGGGAGACCGTCGGATCATGCTGATGCTGAAACTGGACGGCCTTACGGTCAAGCTGACCTATGAAAACAGACTTCTGGCGGAGGCGTCTACTCGCGGCAATGGCGAGGAAGGTGAAATCATCACTCACAATGTCCGGGGGATCAGCGGCATTCCGTCTCAGATACCCTATCAAAACAGGCTGGTGGTGACCGGTGAGGCGCATATCCGCTGCAGCGACTTTGAAACGCTACGCGATTCTCTGGTAGACAGCAGCGGAAAGCCTTATAAGAACGGCCGGAATCTGGCAGCCGGCTCGGTCCGGCTGCTGGATGCTGCGACCTGCAAGGATCGACGGGTTACGTTTATGCCGTTTGGCGTACTGGAGGGGTTTGCGGATAATACCAAATCCCAAAAGCTGTACCAGCTCCGGGGGCTTGGCTTTCAGATCTGCAAATTTATGGTCAGCAACCGCAGGCTGACACAGAAAGAACTTGAAGATGGGATTCAGACGCTGAAAGAGTTTGCAAAAGACAATGACATTCCCATCGACGGCGTGGTCATGACCTACGACGACATCGCGTATTCCCAATCCTGCGGACGAACCGGACACCACTACAAAGACGGTCTGGCATTTAAGTTTGAGGACGACCTTTTTGAAACCAGGCTCCGGTATATTGAATGGACTCCGACCCGCTCCGGCGAGATCGCCCCGGTCGCCGTATTTGATCCGGTGGAAATCGACGGCTGCGAGGTGACCAGGGCCAGCCTGCATAATCTGACTTTCATTGAGGAATTGGGACTTGTGCCCGACTGCCGGATCCTGATCAGCAAGCGCAACCAGATCATCCCCCATGTTGAAGAAAATATGGATCGGGGCCTGTTTCCCTTTATCTGTGATTTTGGCAGTGTGCCGCCCGAATTTCAGGAACAATGGCTGGACCATATGCGGGTTTGCGCCACACATTGTACGAATGGAAACTGCAACGGAGACGACCAGCACAAAAATGAGCACGACGCAAAACCCTGCGCTTTCTGCGTCAAGAAAAAGGCGCGGAGCATGGGACTGCTTCAGGAGAACGTTTATCCGGCCGGTTGTCCCTGCTGCGGACATCCTACCCGCATACATACAACAGAAGTGACAACTGCGGGTAAGAAACGCATCACGAAAACGTTGTTCTGTGATAATCCCACCTGTGAAATGCAGAGACTTCGGCAGTTTGTCCATTTCGTCAGCAAT
This sequence comes from Caproicibacter sp. BJN0012, assembly GCF_035986805.1. Taxonomy (NCBI): domain Bacteria; kingdom Bacillati; phylum Bacillota; class Clostridia; order Eubacteriales; family Acutalibacteraceae; genus Caproicibacter; species Caproicibacter sp. BJN0012. The sequence continues at coordinate 881,690 of NZ_CP142518.1, forward strand.
AAGGCAATGGACATTGAAGGGCTCTCCGAGGGGACGCTTGAGAAGCTGATCGGCCGGGGATGGCTTCACGATTTTACGGATATTTATCGTCTGGATACACATCGGGCCGAGATCGTGCAGATGGTTGGCTTTGGCGAGAAATCCTGGCAGAATTTGTGGAACGCCATTCAAGAAAGCCGCAGCACGACTTTTGAACGGTTCTTGATCGCGATAGATATTCCGATGATTGGAAACAACGCCAGCAAAACGCTGTGCCGTCAATTCGGTGGCAGTCTGGATGCTTTTGAGGATGCGGTCAATCACCGGTATGATTTTACGCAGCTTCCCGACTTCGGAGAGACGCTGCATAACAACATCTATCGCTGGTTTGAGGAAGAAGAAAACCGATATTTATGGGAGGAGCTCCAGAAAATGATGAACATTGAAAAAACGAACATGGCCGTTTCCACGGAAAATCAGGAGAATTCCTTTGTGGGTTTGACCATTGTGGTGACCGGCAAAGTAGAACCGTACACCCGTGACGGCATCAATGCGACGATCGAATCATTGGGCGCTCATGCGGGCAGTTCGGTATCCAAGAATACCGACTATCTGATCTGCGGTGAAAACGCGGGCAGCAAGTTGAGCCGGGCACGGGAATTGAATATCCCTGTTCTATCACCCGCTGAGTTTTTCCGCATGGCGGGTGAGTAAGATTCATCCTGCGCGTAGTCAATCAGTTGAGGGAGAGGGCTTTTACTAACCCTCTCCCGTTATTTTAGAAAGGAAGGCTCGAATAATGAATGCTTTGACAAATGCTTTTTATGAGGTCATGTATAAATACCGTCTGTGCTTTTCAGCCGCTGGTGTGGAAACCAATCTTTCGGTGTGGCGGCAGAATAAAGAACCGCTTCTGCGTCTTCTGCGCCAACACCCGGGATGGAATGAAGAGGAGCTGGCGATCGTTTTTGATTTGTCCGAGCGCCGAGAAATCAACCGGGATTCTGTGGATGAAAACAAGTTTGAACTGCTTCTGCTTTCGGAACAGATTGACATGACGCAGGAGCAGAGAGAAGATTTCCATGCAGCTCTGGACGCGGCTACAGCGGATTACGCCTGCGTTCCTCATGAGGACAAGCTGGAAACCATCCGGCAGCGGGGAAGAATCAAATGCGCACCCGGGCAAAAGGCCAGTCGCATCATCAACAAGTTATGCCTTGCGTTGGGCTTTGACCGGTATGAAATCGAAAAAGTACAGTCTGTGGGAGATGGTGCAGCGGCTCCCACGGTTAAGATGGTCAAGCCTTATAACGCGGTATTTGCACGTCTGGCGGATTCGCTGAATCCGGTTGTGATCCCCAAGACAGGCATCCTCTCCATTCATCCCTGCGATTTTCTAGAAATGTCGAATAGGGACGATAGTTGGCATTCCTGCCACTGCCTTGCGGACGGAGGCTGGAAAGGCGGCTGCCAGTCCTATATGGGCGACGGTGTCAGCATGATCTTTTTCACCGTGGACGAGGATGTGCATTCTGATTTTCATAAGGCGCCGCGTATCACCCGCGAGATCTTCTGTTATAACGACGGCCTTTTGTTGCAATCCCGCCTGTATCCGGCCAACGATGCCGATACAAGAGACCTGTATCGGAGCCTGATTCAGGGAGCAATCGCCAAATGCCTGGATGCGCCAAATCTTTGGATTACGAAAAAAGAACTCGGCGAGATTCAGGGTTATTGGGAAACGGCCGAAAACTCCCTGCACTACCCGGATTACGATAATGGCTATGCGACTCTTTCCTTTTTAAAAGGCTGGGGGGAATACGGCCACCTTCTGATCGGGAGTCCCTCCCACTGCTTATGCTGCGGGCAAATCCATACAAATAATAACAGGTTAAAGTGCGGCTGTGATCCGGTCGTCGTCTGCAAGAGTTGTGGTGAAACGGTGCCGGAGCCTCAGTCCAATTATCTGGACGGTGCCTTTTACTGCAATAACTGTGTCCATACCTGTGCCGCCTGCGGCAGGCTGATTCGAGACGATATGTATCCGGCCTTTGACCGCTCTGGTCAAAGGGTAGAAATCTGCCAGGATTGCTACACAGCGATGATGGAGACCTGCAGCCGATGCAGCGTCCATACGGCTTGCACGGCCTTTCATTGCAATCCTTTTTGCCCCCATACGGAACTGTTTCAGGCTGCTTAAAGATTAGGAAAAGAGGTGTGGTATATGAACGAATTTGAGGAATTAGCAGCAACATCCCAAGCGGCGTGCCGGTTGGATTTTGAGCGGATACTTAGGTTGCCGCAAAAGGAGTTGAAAGCGGCTCTGGCGGAAGAGCTACAGGAACAAAGCTATGAAGTCAAAGTAAAAAACGGATTTTTATATGCGCCGGGTGATCTGCCGGTGCTGCTGATTGCCCATCTGGACACAGTCCACCGCTATCCGGTGAAACACATCTGCTATTCCAAAGACGGCAGAATTGTCATGTCTCCGGAGGGGATTGGCGGAGATGACAGGGCCGGCGTCTACATGATTCTGAAAATCATCGAGCAGGCGAACTGCCATGTGCTGTTCTGTGAAGATGAGGAAACCGGTGGCCGGGGCGCGCAAAAATTTACCCACAGCCGAATTTCTCCTGATATCAACTATATAGTGGAACTGGATCGGCGCGGAGCCAACGACGCCGTTTTCTACGGCTGCAATAATCCTGACTTTACGGAATTTGTCTGCGGCTTCGGATTTCAGGAAGCATATGGCACTTTCTCCGATATTTCAGTGGTAGCGCCGCATCTGGGGATCGCCGCGGTCAATATCAGCGCGGGTTATTACAATGAGCACCGGACGCATGAGCACATTGATCTGGAACAGGTGGAGAATAACGTCGCCCGTATTCGCCAGATGGTGCAAACGCCGATCCAGTGGTTTGAGTATATCCCCCAACGCCAGAGGAACCTGTTTGGAGACTATGACTATGAGACCGTACCCATGTGGGGCTTTGATTATGGCGCCCCCAGCGAAAAACTAATTTCTCCGCGTGAGCCTTTGATGCGTCTGCCGGATACGGCTTATCTGATCATCAATGGACAGCGTATGAAAAACTGCGCCCGCTACTACATTGACCATAAGGGGAACATATATGATTATCTGCCGGAGCTTGATGCCGCAGTGCTCACGGAGCACGCTACGGCGTTTGAGATGTCGGGAGAACCGCTGGCATTTACGGCCGGCGGGACGGAACGAATCCGTGTGATCTCTTTGGAGGAAGCAATGGAACTGTTGCAGGTGGTCTGATACCTGCCAGACGTGGCACGGCAATATGGAAAAGCGCGCTGACCAAAAAAATCAGCGCGCTTTTTCTCGTTTTGTTGAAATAATACGCATTGGGATCGTAAAGGACTAGTATAAAGCAAAAAAAGGAGATGTTACTTCATGTTAATTTCAGTCGATCACGGAAATAAGCAAATCAAGACCGTACATAGCAAACCCTTCACATCCGGCTTAAAGGAGAGTGATACCCCGCTGTTTGGAGAGGATATTCTGCGTTATCAGGACAAGTATTACGCTCTGAGTGATCAGAGAATTCCCTACCGGTGCGACAAGACCGAGGACGAACGTTTTTTCATGCTGACACTGTTTGCCATTGCCTATGAAATCGAAGCGCGAGGCTGCTACACCAATGAAGTAATGCGTATTCAGATGGCAATTGGCCTGCCCCCGGCGCATTACGGTTCCCTGTACAAAACCTTTATACAGTATTTTTCTGACCGCGGGGTCGTCAAGTTTGAATTCCGCAAACGTCCTTATACCATTCATATAGAAAGAGTAGCCTGTTTTCCGCAGGCCTATGCCGCCGCTGTGACAGTGTATCAATCCCTGAGCAACTGCCCCAAGGCAATGATTCTGGACATCGGAGGCTTTACGACGGATTATCTGTTGATGAAGAATGGCGGAGCCGACCTTTCCTCCTGCGATTCTCTGGAAAACGGCGTCATCCATCTGTACAACAAAATCAAATCCAAAGTCAACGCCGAGATTGATATGCTGCTGGAAGAATCGGACATTGATGCTATATTAAAAGGTGCTCCAGGTGTTTATGGTCCCGTTGTGGTAAAGCTTGTTGAGCAGCAGGCGCAGATTTTCATCAACGACCTGTTCAGTACTTTACGCGAGCGGATGCTCGATCTCCACTCCGGCAAAACTGTTTTTGTCGGAGGCGGTGCCATCCTGCTGCGGCGGCAGATCGAGAAATCCGGTAAAGTGGGAACCGCTCTGTTCGTTGAAGAAATCAATGCAAATGCAAAAGGCTACGAGCTGCTGTATCAGATTGAACAAGCAGGCAGGTGATCCCTATGGCGAAGAAAAGAAATCCTGGAAAATTCACGATAGGGCTGAACACGATGGACCCGTCGCATCGGCAGGTAATCGACATCCTGAATCAACAGGGACGGCGCAAAGCCCAATTCATTGTCAATGCCGTTCTGCACTATCTCAACTGCCCGGAAACACCGGAAATTCCTCAGCCGTCGCCTATGGATAGCCGTGTCATTGAAGAAATCGTACTCCGAATTCTCAGGCGAGAAATATCTTCTGTCCCGGAATCAGACGAAACCTCGGAAGGGAGAAAATTGCCACAGAAATCAGAGAGCCTCCATACTGGGGGTATGGAAGCTCTCCTGGGAAAAAACGGCTTTTCCACCATTGCCGATACTTTAGCTGCGTTTCGGAACGAGTAAAAACGAGGCATAGGAGTTTTTAGACTTCTATGCCTTCTCAGTGGAAACCTTAGAAACAGCGGATATGTAGCTGTTGATAATATCCTCAAGATATCTATACTGCTCGGGTGTTAATCTCGAAATCTTTTGTTCGAGAATGGAGACATCCCTATCTGAAACTTCTCCCAGCAACAGATAATCTGTGCTGATTTCCAATGCGGAACAAACTTTTATGATATTTTCCGGACGTAATGCCTTTTTGCCAAGTTCGGCATACGAAATTGTCTGTGGAGTTATGCCGGCTTTCTCGGACAATTCCTCCTGTGTAAAGCGCATTTGTTTTCTGCGTTCTAATATTCTTTTCCCGATTTGTGTTAATAAAATATCCATTTTCATCCTCCATGCCATAGCAATATTTTATCTTCTATAGCATGGAAAAATAAGCGGCTATGGTTGCAAAATATATGCCATAGTGTATATAATAGAAGCATATGAAGTGATATCAAAAGTTATTTGGATCCCACAGGTAATTAACAAATTGTTTAATTGTAATTCCTTATCCTCAAAAATATATCATGGCTATAGCCGGAGGGGAAAACAAAATATAATCAATTTAAAGAAATAGATTGGAGTACGTTATGGAGGAATACGGAAATTGGTTTGAACTCCAAATGAAAAACAGAATAAGAATCTATAATCGGCAAAGGGCTGGTATGACGATCTTTATTGGGATATCTATGGCGATTTTGCTTATGTTGCCTGCGGTAGCTATTGGCGAAATATTTACCGTCTGCTTTTCTATCCTTTGTACTGCTATTTTCATGATATGTTCTTTGTCTTTCGTGCTTTCTGGAAGGGCTTCAAAAGGATTGTTCATTGTAACTATAATCATAGTGGCCAGTCAGTTTATCCTTACTCAAAAAGATCTTGAGTTGCTTCTTATACTTATGGTGGTTAATATCGGAACGTTCTTTGCCGCAAGGCTGACTTCTCTCAGGTTTATTCAATCAGTTACTCAGGAAATTGAAACAGTCCACGCTCTGAAAGTAAAAGCCAATACGGACAACCTTACACGCCTTTTGAATCGGAATGGCTTGGAACAGGCAATAAATACGGCCTGGGCACTCTATCAACGGGATCAAAAGAGCATCGGCGTCCTTTTGGTGGATATTGATTTCTTCAAACGGTTTAATGACATACTGGGCCATGTGGAAGGCGATAAAATTTTGAAGCAAGTCGCAGATAAAATGCGGGAATGCTTTAAGAGAAAAACCGATATTATCAGCCGAATCGGTGGCGAAGAGTTTGTTATATTATTGCCGGATATAAGAGACGACGATGTTGTGGAAATGGCACGTGACCTATTATCAGCCGTTACCAGTTTGGGAATTAAAGTGACCACTGGCCTTACTTGCAGCTTTCTGACCGTAAGCATTGGCATTGCTATGGGTATACCTCAGAGTAACGATTCATTTATAGATTTTTATAAATGTGCAGATGAAGCACTTTATCACGCTAAAGGAAATGGAAGAAATTGTATCTCCTATAATCAAAAAATTATTAAAAACTTTTTCGATTATCCACAAAGCAATCCTATGGATAGCGTACAAGCCCCCGGGCAACATTTTGGGACAGGCGATGGCCTGAGTGATAGCGTTAGCTGTTAAGCTGTGCGCTGTATCTCCCAGTTCCTTTGTGCGTAGTATCCACGTTGCAACTATTACCTGTCATTTATGAAAAATGGCAGGTAATAGAATATTTTTATGGAACTATATACAAATAGATCAGAAACTAAAGAAATGAGGGACTTGTATGCAATTTCCGGAAGTGATTTGTAATCTGGATTACTTTTGCTACTTCTATTATAATTCCAGCGTAAGGTAGAGGGGTCAGGCGATGAAGCAATTGGGGGAAAAACTTCGCATAATGCGCCGGATGTTGGAACTATCGCAAAAGGATGTTGCAGCTATTTTACATATCGACCGCTCGACCTACACTTATTACGAACTGGGCAAAACAGAACCGCCGCTGGAAACTGTAGTTGCACTTAGCAATTTATTTTCGATATCTCTTGACGATCTTTTGAAACATCAATGCAGTCTGGAAACCTTTCAGATCTTGTATCACAGAAAAATAGCAAAAATGTCATGGAAAAAATTTGAGAAAGAGGGAGATAAGCATGATATTTGAGCATGCACAAGGTATAACAGGCAAAAAAGAGCCTGTCATTAAAGAAAAGAGTGGTTGAGACCCGATACAAATTCTAAAATAGGAAAGATTTATGATATAAGACTGGATTCGGTGGTATAATCGTTATCGTAAGATATTTATTGTGGGGAGTGATTATCATGCCGAGAGGTAGAAAAAAAGCAACTTCTGAAACTCTTGAACAGCAAATCAATAATCTGGATGTGGAGATTGAATCCTATCAGCAGAAAATCCGTGAGGCGAAGGACCAAAAGAAAGAATTAGTGGAACAAAAAAAGAAACAGGATCTGGAAATATTGTATTCCACGGTAAAAAATAGTGGAAAGTCCATGGAAGAAGTGCTGCAACTTATAAAGGATCTGCAGAAACCGGTTGAACCGGAAGCAAATTGATAAAAATCAAAAGGAGTAACCGATTTTGGTTACTCCTTTTGTATAGTAAAAGCTTAATTTATGATGAACTCTGAATCCTAAAAATTATATGTATGACGCCGCTAAAGGACAATAACACCATTCTGGCCAATCATGGATAGTCCGACCGCGGGCGCTTCGAAAGCTTTCATATTTCTCCCAAGCCCCCGGATACCAATGCGCGTATTCATCCAGATATTCCTTAATGTCATGCATCCCTGCCATCTCCAGCTAAAACGATCAATTAAAGTGGAACTGCTCTTTCGTGATTGGAATAAACGCTCTCAATAGGCATTTTTCAATATCAGACTCATGGTGGGAAGGAATTCAACCAAGGACAGATCGACGACTCATGAGGTTTCCTTTCGATCCAGAAATGCGGCTTTTTTCACGCTTTCGAGTCCGTACCTATCCCGAATGCTGTCGACTGTCCGTTCGAGCTTTTCTTCCTTCTCTAACTTATTGACGTCGTTTTGTGAGGCGAAAAAAGACAATTGGGCATCCTCCACCGTTCTTTCAAATCCGCTGACACTGATACCCAATAGTCGAACCGCCTGGTTTGTCCAATTCTTATGCAATAATTCCTGCGCTGTAGCAACGATCTGTCTGGTGAGATCCGTTGCTGGGATTGTCTGCTGCCGGGTGACCGTTTGAAAATCAGCATATTTCACGGTGATATGAACCGTTGAACACTTTTTGCCAAGCCGTCTCAAATCAATCCCCACTTCTTCGGCCAAGTCTGCTATCTTGTCCTTAGCAGATTTCAGATCAGTGATGTCCTGGGGCATTGTCGTGGATCGCCCTATCGACTTTCTTTCTCCTTCTTCATGCGGAACGACCGGAGAATCATCGATCCCATTGGCCAGCAGAAAGATCTCTTCGCCATATTTGCCAAACCTGGAACGCAAAATGTCCTTTCCGAAAGCCGCCAATTCGCCAATCGTATGAAGTCCCATAGCCTGCAGCTTGGCGGCAGTCTGTTTTCCGATTCCGTATAAATCTCCAACTGGCAGAGGCCACAGCTTCTCTTGTACCTCCTCTTGCCATAACGTGGAAATCCCCTGCGGTTTTTTTAGTTCCGCAGCCATCTTAGCAAGGAATTTATTCTCCGAAATGCCAATGGAGCATTGCAAACCAAGTTCGGTATTAATTTGCGCCATGATGGAACGAGCGGTCTCCAAGGGCTCTCCCCAAATACCCTCGCATCCGGTCATGTCGAGCCAAGCTTCGTCGATACTGTTTTGTTCCATCACTGGGGTATACCGGCCAAGGAGTTCCATCACCGCCTGAGATTTCTCTTCATATAGCTTTCGATGGGGTGGAACCAGTAGGATCCCAGGACATAATTTTTTAGCCTGATAGATCGTCATGGTAGTCCTGACTCCATACTTTCTCGCTTCATAATTGGCGGTTAAAATGATTCCACTCCGCTTTTTCGGGTCGCCTGCTACGGCGGCCGGCCGGTCTTTCAGGGAAGGGTCCTGAAGGGCCTCGCAACCAATGAAAAAGGCATTCATATCCACAAGGAAAGTGACTTGTTGAGCCTTTTTCATCGCATCCCCTCCCACACTCCTCAGTTACAATACCAGTATAAATGATCCCGCTCGCTCTTTCAACGTTTTGTTTTACAATGCGGAAAAGCAAGAGGACCATCGCATTTCATCTATAATATTTATGCTCAAACTCTTCCCACGATTTTGAAAACTCATGGTTCTGGAATGCTTCCTTCAACCCGCTGATCTGTTTAAGCCTGATAATCTCGTCCAGCTCCATGCCCAAATTCAGGCTGATTTTTTCATCGCTCCATCCCATTCTCGCAAGGGAAAGCACAATCTCGCTCATCGACCGAATCTGATGCGTACCGCGCGCCCGATTGTGCCGGATGGTCGAGCCGATGCGTTCATCCAGCGGCTTATCGATCACGGAAAGCGGGAGATAGCCATACATTCTTTTTGAGATATCCGGGTAATTCGTTCCGATCCGGTCGCGGTGAAAGCCATCCGTCACCTCGTACTGGCCCCCGCCAAGGTGGTAGGAAACGATGGGTTGAGTAAAACCGTCGAGAAGGATTGAGGTATAGAGCAGCTTCATTTCCGCCGGCGCAACCTTATTCGGGTTGTAGTCGTTCGCATGGACGTTTTCAGATGGAATCCACTGCACCAGATCAACAGGATCTGAAAATGGGGATATTTGGCTCAACGCCCTCCGAACCCTATTCAGGGACCGAATCTTTTCCCTCAGTCCCATCGGGGCAAGAATCCGCCTGAGCTGCGCGATACAGCTTTCAAGCTCCGGATTGAACTCGGTGAAAGAATTGCAATTTGCTTTCATACGGCACCTCCTTATTCCAGCACAAAAACCAATAATTCTTGGTCGTCCTATAAACCCTGAATCCTTGTTTCAGATAATAGTCTCTGATGAATTCGAGGTTCGTTGAAGTCTTGATCGGCAGGTCAAGATCGCGGCAATACGCAAACCGGGCATCGGTCAATGCCTTGAATAATCCCTTCCGGCGATAGCGCGGCTCCACCCATTCCGTCGTAAACAGGATGTACTCGCCCGGAAACTCCAGAGAAGAAAAAGCGACAACCCGGCCATCCAACTCAACGGTAAACCAGACCTTCTCCGGCTTATTCCGCAGATAGGGCATCTGCCGGATATAGCGTTCCTCCGCGAAAAAGCGCCCCATCTTGGAGTAGAAAATAGACCGGTCGTAATTACCTTCGTAGCACTGAATGTTGTCCATATTCATCCTCCCGAATCGCATCCCGCAATTTCCCGTCCTTAATATCCTCCAGCCGGATCAGGCTTCGGTATTTCCGTCGCAGTCGCTTCAGAAGCTGGACATCCGTTTTTGTTTGACCGAAGCCAAGACGCCGCATCCAGAAATCGTTTTTTTCGACGGCACGAGCCACTCGCCGCCAGCTCGGAACCTTCCCGTGGCTCTCCAGCGATTTGTTCGCTTCGTCCGGAACGTCTTCGATCCGGATGCCATGATGCCGTTCCCACCATCGAAAAAAGGTCTTGATTTTCAGGTAGTAATGATCCCGGAGCTCAGGGGCATAAAGCCCCAAGCTCTCCAGCAGGAATACGGCATATTGCTGCCAGGTCATCCCCGCAGGCTTTTCCGATCTCATGTTCCCGAGTAGGGAAGTTCTGGCATAAATATTTCCGAAATTCACGCCGTGAACGCGATTGACAACCTTTTCCCAGGTCTCCGGCTCCAGCGCACGGAACTGATCGAGGCCGTTGCGCTGATCATCCCCATAGGGCTGACACAGCCGCTGCTGGGAAATTTTCAGGCCGTTCTTATACATCAACTCGTAAATTTCGTTAAATTCCAAGTCGAGTCTGCTCACGGCTCCCCATATATCCTCGGTCCTCCAATCGTACAGAGGATAAAAATTATAGACATCGCAATCCGGTTCAGGAGTATGTACTTTCGTCGTCCAAGCGTAGTCCCGGAACGTCTGCTTTGTCTGATTGATAATGGTGTTGAACCGATTCAGGCTTTCGTCGCTTCGGATGGCGATGCCGACCGCCACCGGAACGCCCGCCTGCTTCTGGAACCACTGACAAAATTCGTAGTCGAATTCCTCAAACTCCATGCCCTTGCGAAACCATGTCCACTCCCGCGGGTAATTGTGTTCGTTGACAACACAGTCATAGGTTGGCATGGGCCGAACCCATTTGTCCCGCTCGTTTTCGTCCCAGCAGATCCAGGTGGGCTGGATGACGGAAACCGCGTTGCGCAGAGAAAGAGGCATGCAGCACCAATAAAAACGGTCCACCACATCAGCCGTGATCTCCCGCAGTTTTTCAACATGTTCAATGGTTGCCTTGTATTGACTTTCGAGGTCGATGATCATGACACTGAATTTTCGTTTTCTTTGCCGCGCAATCTCCGCACAGAGCTGTAACATCACGGACGAGTCCTTTCCTCCGGAGATGCAGAGATAAAATCGAGAGAAGCTGGAGAAAATGATATTGAACCTCTCTCTGGCCGCGGTCAGGACATCCTTATTCGTATAAATCTTTGAAATCGGGAGCACCTTCTTTTACAGCCGACAAGCAACTCACCTCGCCGTATTGGCAAGCCTCGTTCATATGACAGATTTCGACATTTCAAATTAAAAAAGCCTCCTTCTGGAATATATTACATCTCACTTTTTCTTCGATATAGGGGAAAATAAGATTACTATATTAGGAGGTTTGATTACTATTTTAGGACGATTTAAGAAATTTTACAAGAGCATCCGCTCAAAAGGTAGCTTTCAGAAAAATGGGGACACGGAACAAAGGAAGGCTTCCACGCCGATTCCGAGCGATATCAATGTGACTGAAAAACAGCTTTTCGACACAATCGGCAAGAGCTCGGATTTCATCGTGAAAAAGCTTCCGGTCGATAAAGGCCCGTCCGTTTTAATCGCCTGCATGGAAGGGCTGTCCGATAAAGACCTGATGGACCGCGACATCGTCGCGCACATCATGTCCTACCGATATGATCCAAATGCCCGAAGACAATTCAGCGATTACCTAAAGGACAAGCTGATCAGCACCTGTTCGACAAAGGAAATCAACGATTTCGGAGAAGTGGTCGTCTTCATCCTCTCGGGTGATGCCATATTGTTTACGGATGGTCTCACATCCTTGAACCTTTTTTGAGTAAAGGCTTTGCTCCGGTACTCAAATTCGGTTTCGGAACCGCAATGGTTCCGTTCAGCAAAATTTTTCTCTTCCTGACGGTTTTCCCAAGCCTTAACAATCAGAAAAAGCTTGTGAAATCATCTTCTATCGCCGTCTTTGTCGTAGGGCTTACCTTATTCCTGGTGGTTTGCCGCAACCTGATGGTTTTAGGTGCGGATATGGCATCGCGTGAAGTTTATCCTTCTTTTGTGGTTTTCAAGCTAACTCCGCTGCCGTTCTCCGTGGAGGCCCTGTTTGACGTCAATGTGGCTTTGACCATCGTTATCAAAATCAGCCTCTGCCTTTATGGTGCTTGCAGGAGCATCGCCGAAGTATTCGGACTGAAAGAATACAGAAGGCTGATTATACCCGCGGCCGTGGCGGCCGCCGTGCTTTCCTGTCTTCTGCAAAAAAGCGCCATGGAGAAGATGTTTGTTGCATCAAAAATTGTTCCAGCTTTGTACCTGGGGCTTTTCGTAGCCTTCCCTTTGCTTATCCTTTTGATTTCTGTTTGCAAGCCACGAAAGCCCGCAAACGGGTCATAAAACTCAAATATAAAAGGCGCCTTACACGTAATGCGTGTAAGGGCGCCTTTTCCTATTCAAAACGGATATCAAGTCAGCGGATTCCACTTTTCGAGACAATGGATGACATCCAGGATAACCTTCTGATTTTCAATGCTTGTCCCATTCAATAGCTCAAGGATAGAAGACAGAACGGTGTTATCGCGCTGCTCTTTCGGAAGCTGCAGATGCCTGAATAGTTCCTCAACTGTGATATCAAATGCCCCTGCGATCCGTTCCAGAACATCGACTGTGACGCTCCTTTCACCCCGTTCTATTTGCCCGATATAGGATCTGTTCATGTCCGCTTTATTGGCCAGTTCCTCCTGGCTCCAGCCTCGGATATTCCGCAATTTGCTGATTCTTTCACCAACTGCAATTTTTAGTTTGCCCACAGATTCCCTCCCCTCCTTCGTTTCATATTCTCCAAAAGAATACTCTAACAGAGGGGAAGCTTCAACATGTTATAATAATTATTTAGTTTAAAATGGTTACTATATATCTCGATTTCAAGCGAAAAATGATTACGATAGTTGTCAAAAGGCTTAAGATGATCACCTTCATAAGCCGGCAACCGGACGCGAGATCCTGGTTTGCGCTTTTTTATATAGCGCTGAGATGTAACAAGTATATTTTTCTTTTAAATATGTAAATAGCTGATTCAGATGATAAAGCGATTTATCTTATTTTACTGAAAGAAATTGTAAATTTTACGAATATCGGGATCCAGCCTTTAGTCCAAACCTTTCCATTCGTGGGAATTGGAGGTTGACATAATAAAAAAATTGTAATATTATGTAAACAAAGGTATTGTAAATAATTTCCATTAAGGCTAATTGTTTTTAATTTGCTGAAGTGGAGACAGTTCTAAGTTCTACTGTCAATCATATAGTTATTTCAAATTGCCGTGGTCGTATTTAACGACGAAAGGAGAAAAATGGAGAAAGCATTAGAAGTTTTGGCCGAATTCGGTGAGAAGCGCACAGAAAGCACAAAAACGTTTCTGATGAGTAACGGCACATTTATGAAGGCTGCTTATGGTGAAGCAATTCATTATAAGGACAGCACCGGGACATGGCAGGACATTGATAATACCTTGAGCGTTGTTGATGACAAAGCGCCGGAAGATGCCCGACAGCTTGAAAATAGTGCCGGGAAGATGAAAGTCAGGCTTGAAAAGCGTTTAAAGGATAGTAAAGCCGTAACCCTGAAGGCCGGTGATTATTCAATCAGCTGGGGACTGGATGGTGCGGACGGAGCGGAATCGGAAGTCATAGAGAAAGAAAATATCGGCAGTAGCGAAAGTCAAAATGACCAGTTTCTAAGATTAAAAAAGCTCAAAAGTAGAATTCTTTATAAAGAAGCACTGCCCGGCGTTGATTTGCAATATTTTATAAGTTCGAGTTCTGTAAAGGAAAACATCATTATAAAAACAAAGGATGCGCAAAGTCAGTTTACTGAAACTTATCGAATCGGGGCCTTATCTGCGAAGCAAAAAGATGACAAAACTATCGAACTGTTTGAAGAATCCGATTCAAAGCAGGAGACATCGATTTATTCGATCAACTTGCCGCAAATATCTGATGCAAACGGAGAAATCGGAAATTCTTTTTCCTTTACCATACTGTCACAGGATCAAGGAATTTTAAAAACTGCGATACATATTGATGAAACCTGGCTGAACGAGACAAATCGTTCATACCCCATTACGGTTGATCCTACGGTATTTACAACTCAGAGCTCCTCTGCCATTCAGGATACCTTTATCTGCTCTGGAGCCGGGTATCATAACCAGGCTGGCGTCAACAATACAATGGGGACCATGTACATAGGAAATGAGACGACCAATTATAAGGTTTGCCGAATTTTGGTCAAGTTTACCCTTCCGACATTTTCCAAAGGGGATATGATAGCAGGTGCAATACTCAATCTGGCTCAACGTTCGGATGGATTGAATCCATCCAGCGCAAGCATGCAGATCAATGCATACGCAATGAATTCGGCATGGTCTGAGAGTACTGTTACATGGGATAATTCCCTGACTGCTGTAAACAGTGCAATCAATGGGCCTATTCTGGATTATTTCAATGTCTCTCAGTCTACAGCAAACACCTTCAATACTTGGGATATTACGAAGCTGGTGAAAAAATGGTATAACGGGACGGCGAATAACGGGATCGTATTGAAAGCTGCTAATGAAAGTGCCGCTGTGAGGAATGTTTACTATACTTCAAATTATCCGGATGCAACGAATATCTATCCGACAATCGCTATCTATTTTACCAATAACGCCGGACTGGAAGAATATTGGAGCTATCATAGGCAATCGGTAGGTCGTGCGGGTACGGGATATGTCAACGATTATTCCGGCAATCTGGTTTTTACCACTCCGATCATGAGCACAACCGGCGAACGAGTACCGTTGGATTTCTTCATTACCTACAACAATTTCCGTTCCGGTACGCATTTTAAAGATTCTTTAAAGGGCGACATTTACGGCTGGGGATGGCAAAGCAATCTCAGTCAGCGTGTCGATCCGGTCAGCGAAGCATCAGGGACGAATGCTATTGAGAAAGCAAAATTTAAACTTCTTGCTCAAAACGGATATAGATTTGTCTATTTGGATGAGGACGGAACCGAGCATTATTTTAAGGTAGACCCCAATAACTCCGCGCGAATTATTGATGAGGATGGACTCAATCTTGTAATTACTTCTGGCGGAGCAGGAAACGAGTATTATACCATTCAATATTCGGACGGCTCGAAAAAGACATTTACTGGCAGCGGCTATTTATACAGAATTTATGACAGTGAAGGAAACCATCTTACGCTTGCGTACTATGGGTCATTCATGAATCAGATTACTGACGGAGCAGGAAGAGTAACCCATGTCGAATATTCGGGTTCAGGGGCGGTCACGGCCGTTACCGCGCCGGACGGCAGACAAACTCTGCTGCATTACATCGGAGGAAATTTGACTTCCATCGATTATCCGGACAGTAAGACCGTACAGTTTATGTACAACTCCAGCAATCAACTTCAGAAAGTGACCAATGTTGACGGCACTTACGTGCAATACGGTTATTACGACAGCAGCGATCCGTCCGTCCAAAACCGGGTAAAGGAGGTGGCGGAATATTCTGCCGCGGGAGACACCGGGAATAAAGTCACCTTTGCATATAATGCGGATAACACCACGACATTCAAATATTATAAATCCGGGCAGACTGACGCCCAGGCACAGCAGGAAATCTATACGTTTGATATCGTCGGGAGAACAACAAGTATCGTAAAAATGGACGGTTCGGCAGCAACCTATGCTTATACGGACGAATCCATAAAGAATGCAACGGCAAATAAAATCACAGCACAGGCGGCGACAAGCATTCCGGTCAACAATCTGCTACTCGATCACAATGCGGAGCGCGAGGATGGAACGTGGACCGGCTCTAATTGGGGAACGCCGGGCGGCGTGTTCAGTGTGGACAATACGGTGGCCTATCTTGGAATGAAATCGTTGAAAATAACACAAAATCAAACCCATCCGCAGCGCAGCGGTGCAGTTCAAAAGCTGACTAATTTGACTCCAGGTACGGTTTATACGCTGTCGGGTTACGTGAAAACAGACTCCGTCGTAAGAACCGACAGCGGGAGTTTAGGAGCCAACCTTTATGTCGCCTGTTTCAACAATACCACCAGCCTCGCCGTTTACAACGGGAACGGAATATTTGGGACTCATGACTGGCAGAGGACTTCTCTTACGTTCACTGTCCCTGAGAATACGACCCGTGTAGAGGTCTACGGCGGCTTGAGCTATGCGAACGGCACAGCTTGGTTCGACTGTCTGCAACTTGAAACCGGAAGCATTGCAAATATTTATAATCTGCTTGAAAACGGAGATTTTCGTCTCAGTGCAAACTATCTTCCTACGAATTGGGAATTTACGAATTTCACTTCCGGCGACGGTATGTCCAACGGAAATGTGAGAATCGGTGGCAACCCGACCTTGAATAAGAATTTCTATCAGCAAATCTACATTAACAAACCGGCCAGCAGCATTGCTTTCGTTGTTTCGGCAAAATCGACGGGAAGCTCCGTACCCACTGGCAGGGATGGCCGCTACTATGCAATAGATGTAGGGTTGTATTATACGGATGGGGATTCAGAGTTTGTTGTTGTTCCCTTTAATCCTGATACCAATGGGGAACAGTATACAAGCGGCCCAGTAGCCGCGTCCCAGGATAGACAGATCATTGTGGGTAAGACCATTTCCAAAGTGATCTATCACATTATTTACTATAAGAATGCAAATGAAGCAACCTTTAAGTTTCTGCAGATGAATATGGATGAAACCGGAACCACTTTTGCCTACGACAATAACGGGAAACTGGTTACATCGGCACAGAACGCAAAGAACACAAGGATATACACCTATACGGATGCGCAGGAACTCAGAAACGCGAACATCAAAAATAATGCCACGAACTTCAATCAAGGTTATATCTACTTCTACGATTCCGATGACAGTAACAGCTCGACTAAAAAGCCACATAGATTGGTTTCCGCACGCTCTGCCCAAACAGGAATCGGGTTCCATTATCTTTGTGATGACTATGGGAATGTCGGGACTACGTCTATGGGGAGCATCGGTGAAGAAGGCTATGTCTATTTTGATTTCCCCTACCTGGAAACATTACAAAACTATAGCCCGGATGGGAACTATCTTACTTCCACGTCAGATCAGCGAGAAAAAACGACAACATATAGCGTGGATACCACAACGGGTCTTACCAACTCGGTGACGGACCCGAAGGGGAACACAACGTATTATACCTATAATACACTAAACAACCTGCTGACGGGGGCCAGTGCGCTGAGCAGCGCGGGGATGGTTGAAACCGCCTACGAATACGATGCGGCCGACCGTCTGAGTCAAATTACGCACAATGGATTTGCATATACCTTCCAGCGGGACGGCTATGGGAACACAACGGCGATCAATGTTGGCACGCAAAATCTGATTGCTAATACCTTTGCTCCCGGCAACGGAAACCTGCAGTCTTCCAACTTTGGGAATGGATTTAAGCTGGGCTATTTGTATGATTCCTACGATCGTGTGAACATGGTATTGAAAAATGACAGTTTAACCTACGAGTATCTTTACGATGCGCGCGGAAACCTTGCAAAGATCACAGAATATGATCAAGGCTCGGTAAAATCAATCAATTTCTACTACGACATTGGCGACCGGCTGATCAGGCAACTCCTTTCCGACGGCAGTGAAATTCAATACGTCTACGACAATATGGACCGTCCGACAAGGTATGTCTGTACCTTTGCCAATCAATCCAAATCCGCAACCGCCGACTACAGCGTGGACTACCGGAAGCATAATACGTATATGCTGTCCGGCGGAGAAATCACCCATGCGTATGACACTACCTTGAACCGTGAGTTCCAAACGGATATTAACCCGATTCCCCTGCAAGACCCCACGTTCCGGGCAGAGCGAAGTTTTGTAAATGTTTTGAATGCAAAAACCACGACCCTGGTGGACACTTATTACAACCATAGAAGAATAGGCGGCATCAACAGCACGCTTTCCCAGTATCACTATATCTATGACGACAACAGCAATATTAGCTCTACAACCGATATCAATGGTAATGTAACCACCTATGCCTATGATCAGCTCAACCAGCTCGTGCGAGCGGATGATCAGAAGGCTGGGGTCAGCACAGTCTATGGCTACGATGTCGGAGGGAACATCACGACGGTCACAACTTATGCCTACACCACAGGCACGCTGGGAACGGAAACCGGCAGCATTGCTTACGACTACGGCAATACCAACTGGAAGGACCTGCTGACCGGTTATGATGGGCAGAACATGACCTATGACGCGATCGGAAACCCTCTTACGTACCGGGACGGTATGAACTTCACCTGGGAAGGCCGACAGTTAAAATCTTCCATTGCAAACAGTCAGGATGTAGAATATACTGTGGAATATACATATAACAGTAATGGAATCCGAACTGTCAAAACCGTTAACGGAATAACGACAAATTACTTCCTTGACGGTAGTACCATTATCGCTCAGCAGACCGGAAGCGACGTGTTATGGTTCCTGTATGACAGTGATAAAACTTTAGTCGGGTTTACCTATAACGACACTGCCTATTATTATATGAAAAACATGCAGGGCGACGTGACCGGTATCGTTGACAGTAGTGTTAATTTGGTAGTCGAATACACGTATGACGCTTGGGGTAAGTTACTCAGCATTACGGATAACTCGGCCGATCAGGTCGGTCAAAAGAATCCGTTCCGTTATAGAGGCTACTACTATGACTCCGAAACGGGGCTGTACTACCTAAACGACAGATATTATGATCCGATGACATGCCGAATGTTAAACGCAAATAGTATGGTCGGAGTGGGAACTCGTGTAAGTTCATATAATATGTTTGCTTATTGTGATAATAATCCAATTAGCAGATCGGATTCCTCTGGTCAGTGGTTTGGCTTAGATGATTTAATAGCGGGTGCGGTGGGTGCAGTGGCAGGAGTGGCTGCCCAATTTGTCAGTGATGCATTGGTAAGCGTTGCTAGTGGTGAGTGGAAATTTTCCGATTGGCAGACATATGCCGGAGCCGCAGTTGGCGGTGCAATTGGAGGAGTAGTTGCATTGTATGCTGGACCTATAGTAGGGGCGGCAACTGCCGCTGGTGCATCTACTCTAATTGGTCAGACATTAGAGAATGTTACATCAGGCGGGACAAAACGCTCAGCCGGAACAATACTACTAAATGCCGGAACCGATACTGTGATAGGAGCAGCCGCAGGAAAATTCTTGTCTGCCAAAGTACCAGGTATAACCACGGGCAGGAATAGTATGGCGGCAGTGTTTTCCTCTGGCATAACGAAGATAAGGAATGGTGTTGCCAGCAGAATGTCTGCTAAAGTTGTTGGAAAAGGCATTACTGCAAGTATTATTTCAGATTCTGGTGCAACTACTTTTTCCGCTTTAATAAATTATCTGAAGGATGCATATGAAAGCTATGAGCAGGAGGCGCAAAGTAGCGTACCATCTGGACCAATGTACTGGACTCATGGATAGGGCGGTAAGATAAGTGGATTTAGATATTTTAATATATTCTTATGTTGTTTGGGCAATTGGTCTAATCGTTATTTTTTGGGTCATAAGGGCAATGGTTTCTAAGGTGGTTTTAAAACCTGAAAAAGCCTTTCCATCCAAACGAGAATTTATGGTTCGAAATGTGAAAAAATTAAATTTATTTGCGAGGTTGGTCGGTACCTTTTTATGTATAGTTGTAATTTGGTCGATTGTTATCCCCGGAATATTAGACTTACCTATGGTTTTAAAAGGCGAGTACGTGACAGCTTATTGTAAGGCAACGGATGATGATGCCAGCAGAAAAGGACTCCTCATTATTACACAAGAAGCTAGTTTCATCACTACAAATGGAGGTAAGTTGGATTTATCTATGTTTCCTAAAGGATATCAAAAGGGAAAAAATTTTATTGTTCATTACTTGCCGCATATGAAAATTGGGTGTATTGCTGAAATAATAGGATGAATCCGTTTCAGATTGCGGCTGACTTGATGCCATAATGGCTTTTAGAAAATTCATATGTAGAACAAAAGGCTGCCGCAAAGCGATTTTAAAATCGTCACGCGACAGCCTTTTTGTGATAAAATTGCGGGAATATTACTATAATCACAAATTACGCTTACACGACAGGCACACTGGGAACAGCGACCGACAGCATATTTATTACTATGGCAATACGAACTGGAAGGACTTGCTGACCAGCTATAAACATCAGAACGTTATTTACAATATTTCTTACGACGCAATCGGTAACCCGCTCACTTACCGGGACGGCATGAGCTTCACCTGGGCAGGTCGACAGTTAAAATCTTCCATTGTAAATAACCAAGATGTAGAATATACTGTGGAATATACATATGACAGTAATGAAATCCGCACCAGTAGAACTGTTAACGGAGTAACGACCAATTACTTCCTCGACGGCAGCACCATCGTTGCCCAGCGGGCCGGCAGCGACGTATTATGGTTCCTGTATGAAAGCGACAACACTTTGGTCGGATTTACTTATAACGGCACAGCTTATTATTACACGAGAAATGTGCGGGGCGACGTGACCGGTATCGTCGACAGCAATGTCAATTTGGTAGTCGAATACACCTATGACGCCTGGGGCAAGCTGCTCTGTACCAGTGATACTACGACCGACCAGATTGGTCAAAAGAATCCGTTACAGGGGCTACTACTACGTTTCTGAAACAGGGCTGTATTGCCTCAACAGTCGTTACTACTACCCGCCGACCGGAAGATTTCTGAATGCGGACGCGCAGATCGGAGCAAACCGAGACGTAAGGGACTATAATTTGTTTGCATACTGCGGCAACAATCCTGTAAACCATTCTGATCTTGGCGGTCTGTTTTGGAAAGAGATCGGTGATTGGTTTAAAAGCGTTGGAACAGCAATCGTAAATTTTGCCAACGCTGCATTCGGCGCAAGTTACACAGTCGTAAGTGAATACGAGAAAGAAAGCCATTACACGCTTCCTAACCCACTTCCTATTACGGCCAAAACGGGAACGAAATCCACTACGACAGTATCCGAACAAGGAAACTCATCAAAACCAATTTCTGTTTATGCAATAGGGGTGAGCGGTCATTCTGAGTCATCATCAGCAGGATTAAAAATTAATGCACCTAATTTTACTCTGAATATAAGTTTGGGACTGACTAACATAGGTGTATCTGGAATAGTGAAAAATGGAACTGCATCCAATAGCTATGGATTACGGGCTTCGTTGACAGAATTGAAATTAGGATATGAAAACGCAACTACGGCCAGATTGAGCGATAAAAGCAATCAAACTGATTACTTAAATGTAAGTGCCAGCGGTTGGCTTATCGCAACAGCAGTGATATTTTCTAAAACGGGGCAGGTGTACACCTCTCCACAACCAACAGATTAGGGGAGAAAATCAAAATTGTGGTATGGTATTGTTAGAATATTTGTTTTCATATTACTCTTTCTAGGATTCCTGGTCATCTACAAAAAGCATAAGAAAATCCTAAAAAAAAAGCTAATCGTTATTTCCTTTTTGGTTGCAATGGTTTTGTGCACCGGATCATACTTTATACCTGTTGAAAATCGTTTCATAACTTTTTCGTCTCCGCAACATGTTTTTAACTATTCGGTTATGGGCGATATGAATACTGTTATTGAAGGGAAAAATTCAGCTTTGATCCTATATACTTATCAAGAAGCGGAAGTGTACACGGTTATCCCAAAAGTTAAGAATGGCTGGGGAATAGGTACTTCCTTAATCTCTGAAGAAGTATTCTCTAAGACTTGGCAGGGAGATAACGAAAAAATTTGTATGATAAGCGTCTATCGGTGTAAACATACGGATGATTATTATGTTTTAGTATCTGATATTTCTTCAAAAGATCTCATTAATATTTCAGACAATAGAAATTCAATATTTCAAAAAAATAAGTCATCTATAGATCCAAGTACAACTTATTGTTCATATGTTGAAGGTATCGGGCAAAATTATGAATTAACTATTGATGGAGAAATCATACATATCAGTTCGAGGTAGATTTTACTGACTTGGTGCATATCCTGTATTAAATAATGCTCTTGTCTGTAGGGAGATTTCACAATATTAAGAATAAAAGACTGCTGCAGGGCGATTGCCATGCAACAGCCTTTTTCTGTGACGAATTGAGGGAACCTTACGGCGGTTGGACTTCACGCTCATTTACCGGGATGGCATAAGCTTCACCTGGAAAGGCATGCAGTTAAAATCTTCCACCGTTTGTATTAAATGTCGGAACTATCGGAAATCGTTGATGGTAAAGGGGCTTCCGTCTGATTAGCAAACGGAAGCCCTCCCTTTCGGTTATATTACAAAATGTACTTGTATTATTTTACGGGAATTTCCACATCACCCACCGTGATTTTTTCGATCTTATCAAAATCCAGCGGCGTACTAAATTGATAAGTCATAGTAGAGTTTTCTTTGCTTCCGGTTCCGGGCCCTGGGAGAATCTTTTTTTGCGTACCATCCTTGAACAGGATTATCAAATCGGGAGACTCGGGAATCGGACCGGTATATGGTTTGGGATTGGTATAAATGATATTTACAGAAAGAGACGAAATTTCAACCGTTTGTATGGTGCAATAATTATCTTTAAAATGTGTCACTTTATCCATCTCGACTTTTTTCGTAAACGTATTATAATTCAGTTTTAAATGAAACTTCCATTCCCCCTCTGCAATCGAGCGGAGGGTTAGCTTTCCGGTCGGCACGGACAGATTTTTCAACGTGAGCCCAATTTCTCTGTTTTGCAAATCAATTCCTGCACAGCTAATGCGGATGATAAACGATTTCTTATTATCATTTGGATTGTCGTCCTTTTGTGTGGAAATATCCCAGCCGGCGGAACCGCTTTTGTTATCTGCGATATTGTTGAAGTCAATTGGCATATCTTCAAATTCGTACTTGTCTTCGCCCAACACCGTTCCCTCCGGTGCGGCAACGTCCAGCAGGATATAGGCGCCGCTTTTGTCTCCTACCGCCGCCTTCACGGTAACGGTCGTGCCCTTGTCCGTCACGCTTTGGTTCAGAACCGCACCGGATTTATTAAGTGTTTCCACCTGGCTATCGGTCAGGCTGACCGCCGGTTTTGCACCATTGGCTCCATTCGGGTCGCTCCGCTCAAAATATCCCCGGAACAGGTTGCCCAGATTGAATCCACTGGCAGCAACAGTCACAGCGCCGCAGACCGCGACGGCAGCCGCGATCAGAAGGATCCGCCCGACCTTCTTCGTCCCGGACATTTTCCTTTTCAGTCCCGTCCTTTTGATTACCGCCCGAAAGGTATCGTCAATTTCTTTTTTCAAAGGCGGGGCCATTTCCGTATCCAGCCCTTCAAGGTAGTTTAAAAAGTCCTCGTCATACTGTTTCATAGAGATCGTTCCTTTCTTCAAGCTGTTTGCGCAGCCTTTGTCTGCCGCGGTAAAGGCGGTTTTTCACCTGGATTTCGTCCAGCCCCGTCCTTGCCGCAATATTCCTGATCTTTTCAAAAAGAAAATATTTACGGATAAAGATTTCGCGGTCCGGTTCATCCATGGCGGCAATCAATTTCTGCAATACAATGGCATTGTTTTTATTTTCAAATTCAAGCAGCATATCACTTTCATCCGCAAGATCAATGTCATAAATATTGATGACATTTCGTTTGGAAAGCTGTCGGTAACGGTTGATCGCTGTATTCCGTGCGGTGCAGGCAAGATAGCCCTTCAGGTTCACAATCTGGTGGTTTCCGTTGCCGAATGCCTTCCAAACCGACAAAAACGTATCATTGATACATTCTTCGATGTCCTGCTCATCGCCGCACAAGATTCTTCCCGTGACTGTGGCAACAAAACCGCGGTATTTTTTTATAATTTCATACAGCCCGTCGGCGGGTTTGCTTCTCAGGAGCAGAATAATCTGAATGTCCTCCAAAATTTTCACTTCCTCCTTGCTGTTTAAAGGCCTTCACTCTATAAGACAATCAAAACGGAAAAAAGGCTCACGAATAACAAAAAAAAGACCGGATAAATCTTCCGGCCTCAACTTGAAGACAAGTACCTTCTTTCGATACTTTGTCCTCTTTAAGAAATGAACTTGATCTTACGGGAGCATGAAAGAGAATGTGGATTGATTAAGCCCGTACAGGAGCTAACAGAGTATTTATCGTTAAATACCTTCTTTATTAACAAACGGAAACAAACCAGTTGGCCATGGTTGGCCAAACCGGCTTGTTTCCGTTTGTTTTGACTTAGGCTGCTACAGATTTACGATCACGGTGTCCAGCGTCCAGCAACGCTGACTGTATAGCGGTCTGTATCTCCTAAAAGGCACAGAATACGACCAGGAACGTTTTCGCCAGAATTATACTGCGGATGATATGTTACATTGTACTGAACACCTGAACCGCCCGCATAACCCGTTACTCTTGAATGCCCCGAGGTTGCAACCGCAAAGTACAGCAAGTCGCTGCTGATAACATTGCCGCTGGTGGGAGTTACATATGCCTGATTTTCGTTATCATCCTTGGTCTGATTGGAGGAGTATGCAACTCCGCTATTTTCATTCGGATCAAGGCTGAAACTGAACTGCCCAGTCGTCGCAAATGCGGGAACGGCAGCAGACACTAAGAACATAGCACAAACCAATGCGCTAATGATCTTCTTTTTCATGGCTATTCTCCTTTCGGTCAAATAGATGCATATATTCGAACGTTAACTCAACTGATGAATTTTACACCTCATTACAAACCCATTGGATTCACTTTCCCTCAATTTTTTTATTTCAAAACACGCCGCGCGCTGCATATTTGAAACATACATAATTTTAGTGAAAACCTCTGCACTTTTTATCCGCAGTAATCTGTATCTGAAATACTTATGTATTCTGTGACACCATTTCTGGTAACAGCAGCATCAAGTTCGAACTCATAAGTGTATCCGCTGGCTACATAATACGGCTGGTCAAAATAAAACGATTCATCGGTCGTGCTGAGGCCTGTCCATGATTTAACAACAGTCTTTGTATTGCCTTCTACTCTTTTCAAATAGGCCGTAGCTGTGATTTTCGATGTG
The DNA here is from genome assembly GCF_035986805.1 of Caproicibacter sp. BJN0012. Taxonomy (NCBI): domain Bacteria; kingdom Bacillati; phylum Bacillota; class Clostridia; order Eubacteriales; family Acutalibacteraceae; genus Caproicibacter; species Caproicibacter sp. BJN0012. The sequence goes on from NZ_CP142518.1 coordinate 906,972, forward strand.
CCGCTTTTCCCGTCTACAATTGCGGCACAATCTGCACGAGTACCTGAGAAATTTAAATAAGCTATCGCGTCGTCGACATTTAGCAACAGAATATTAAAACCCGAATCAGCGCTGTTTTTAGTCTTGGTTTCATAAGCGAAAGCTGGGACGCCGGAAGTAATCAGGAGTACAAGCATCATAATTAGAGAGATTGCTTTCTTTTTCATAACATCATCCTTCTTTCAAGCTGTTTTTTTCCTTCTACTATATAAACAACTGAGGTATCCATTTTCTTACACTTTTTTTAAAATAATTTTCAATTTTTTTTAATTGCTGCATTTTCTGCCATCTTAATCAGTTCATCTTGGCTGATTGTTGAACTGATCATAAGACTTGTTTCATCATTCTGCCAAAGAACGAAAGTCTTATCACCGGCTGCTCTTGCAGTGAAAAGGGAAGCCTTTTGCCCATTGATTGAGATTTCTTTGTAGACAGTATGTTCAGTATCTACCATCATTTTTCCTTCCTCAGATAATGGAGCCTGATCAAAAAAAATGGATTCATTTTTTTCGTTCTGATATGTTATTCTGTACCGGGGACCAATTTCCGTTTCCTTGGTTTCTGTAAAACCGGCCGGCAAATATTGTAGATTGAAAAGATGCCCTCCAAGATTCGAGACTTGCCCCTCGGAACTGCTACTGTTCTTTTCCTGAAAATAGATATCCACATGATCCGCTTTCCAATCCAAAATGGAATTGAAGATGAAATTTCTGGATGCCTCCACACTAAACAGGCTTCCAAAAGAAATAAGGATACCCATAGCAACAAAGACTGCTACTTTTTTTGTAATTCGTGAGCTCCGTAGAAAAAGAGATTTACGAGATTGTTTTTTCGCAATTTTCAGTATCTTTTGATGAAACTCCTCTGATAATGAATATTCTTTCTTCAATTCTTCTTCGGAGGGGATTGCATCCAATGACTCCATTAGATTTTCTTCGACCGCCGCTTTGAGCATATCATTAAACAGTTTACAGTGGAGCTTAGATCTTGTCATAGCCGCTTCCCCTTTTCTGAATTTCTTCTATAAGGGCTTTCTTTGCCCTATGAAACCTAACATAAACATTATTTGGAGTAATATCAAGCATTTTTGCTATTTCATTATCTGTATATTCATAAAACAACTTTAGAGATAAGATGTCCTGATAGCTGCTTTCCAATTTGGAAAGACACGAGAGTAGAAAATTATAATTTTCTTCCGTAATTGCAAAATCAAGTGGACCATCCTCCGCTTCAGCAGTAATATCCTCAAAGTCTTCAAGAGGTACGGTATTCTCCCTCTTCTCGCCCTTGATCATGTTGTAGCAAATATTCTTCACTATTATAACAACTAAAGCCTTTGTTTTCTTACAGTTTTCGAAAGAAAAATTTTGTAGATCTTCAATAATCTTTATATATGCTTGGGTTACCGCATCTTCTGCTCGGTATTGATCCTTTAGGATGCTTTTCGCTGTGTACATCATAGTATTGTTATCGCCGGAGTATAATTGACCCAAAACGCCGGAGGAATTGACCCACTCAAGAATAACGGCTACCATGGCGTAAAGAAACGCCATGGAGGTAGGCCGGATGCTAAGGAGTGGAACAATACTCATGATACGGGAAAAAGCACAGGACGGGAAAAGCGCCTACGCCATCGGCAAGGAACTCGGAATATCTAAGAACACCGCCCGCAAATACATAGAGCATGGCAAGGATTTGCCGCCGGAAGCAGATCGTTTCTCCAAGCTGGACACGTACAAACCGCAGCTTCACGAGCTCATGAACCAGGGGATCTTCAACTGCGTGGTTCTGCTGGAACGGTTACAGGCCACCGGTTACAGCGGTGGAATTTCGATACTCAAGGAGTATGTGCATCCATACCGTCCGGCGAAAGCGCTGCCCGCCGTGCGGCGCTATGAAACGCAAGCCGGCAAACAGGCGCAGATGGATTGGGGAATCTGCCATTACACGGATAGCAGCGGAATGCTTCACAAGGTGCCGGCGTTTGTGATGATTCTCGGAAAATCCCGCGTAAAGTACACGGAATTTACCAGCCGGTGCGATCTGAGCAGTCTGGAACGGTGCATCGTCAACGCATTCTCCTATTTCGGCGGCATGCCGGAGAATGTGCTCACCGACAACATGAAAACGGTTGTGACAGGTCGTGAAGCTGGGAAACCCATTTGGAATACGCGTTTTGCGGATTTCGCCGCCGAGCTGGGATTCGTGCCGAAAGTATGCCGCATTCGCTCTCCGCAGACCAAGGGTAAGGTAGAACGGCTGGTGCGGTATGTGAAAGACAACTTTCTACCCGGCAGGCAGTTCGAAAATCTGGAGGATCTGAACCGACAGGTACTGAGTTGGTGCCGGCAGGCCGATGAAAAAGTCCATCACACCACCGGTAAAATCCCGCTGCAGGAACTGGAAAAGGAAGGCTTGCGGAAACTTCCACCGCAGGAAACGCTGGACAAATACCGCTGGGAGACGCGGATCGTGACGCGCGACGGGATGGTCAGTTTCGATGGCGTCCGTTACGGCGTACCATGGCAGTACAGCGGCAAGGAAGTGCGCGTCCGGCTGTGCGCCGGCTATTTGGAAATCTACTATGGCGAGGTTCTGCTGGCAAAACACAAGGCGCAGTACCGTTCCGGCAATGTTGTTTTCCTGCAGGGGCAGTACAGCGGTCTCACAGAGAGAAACGGCGTCCCCGTGCCATTTCCATGCGCCAGTAAAAAAGATGGCGCCGTGGAGGTCCGCGAACTGAGCGTTTATGATCAGTTGCTGGGAGGTGTCTCCCATGGTTGAACTGGAACACGCCCGGGAGCTGCTCGGCAATATGGGCCTTGAAACCGCCGCCACGCTGCTGGACGCGCAGATGGAACGGTCGCTGCACGCGGAACACACCTATGCGCAGTTTCTGGACGAGCTTTTGACCTCGGAGCAGCAGGAACGTGGTCGGAAGGGCGAGGAAATGCGCACGAAGCTGGCTCGTCTCCCACACCGAAAAAGTCTGGAGGAGTTCGACTTCAACTTTCAGCCTTCCATCGACAAACGGCAGATCGACGAACTGGCCACTCTGGCCTTTGCCGCCCGCGCAGAAAACATCATCCTGTTGGGACCGCCCGGCGTCGGCAAAACCCATTTGGCGGTCGGTATCTCCATGAAAGCCCTGAAAGCCGGTCTGACAGTTTACTACACCAGTCTGGCACGCCTGATAGAAGATCTCAAACGGGCATTGGAGCAGAACCGGCTGGAGAGGCGCTGGCGTGTCTATCTGCGCCCGGCCATCCTCGTGATCGACGAGGTCGGATACATGCAGCTGAACCGGCAGGAGGCGGAGCTTTTCTTCCGGTTGGTGTCCGAACGTTACGAGCACGGCAGCATTATCCTGACCAGCAACAAGTATTTCAGCGACTGGGGCGAGCTGCTCAGCGATACCGTGATTGCCACGGCCCTGCTCGACAGGCTGCTGCATCACGCTCATGTGATTAATATTCGCGGGCAGACCTACCGGCTGAAAGATCGGCTCAAGACCGGCGTTCAGACAGTTCCGCCGGCGGATATTCCGGCGGTAGGGTGACCGGCGCTCGTATAACCGGCGATGCGGGTCATTTCCGGCCGGCGTTTTGGGTCAAAAAAATCCCGGCGTTGACAGTATTGTTGTAATTTTTGTAAATTTCTTCTACAAGGCTAAAGTCCGATTCATCTCGGATTGATTGCACAAAGAATAACATATGCTCTCCCTCGCTTTCTGGACTGACAGTGTTTCATTCATTAATATCATGAAATATGTGTCTTTTGGTTTTCCAAACGTCTAATTCGCTTGGACCTTTTTATAGTTCTTCATCCCCGTTCTTGAAGATTGTTGTAATTACCTCCTTATAAATTTTTACTTATTAATATAAAAAGTGTGGGGACCCCACAATGGCCCCCACACTTAATGCGTCCTTAGAAGAGTTCATTATAATAGTTTTTTTGTATATAGCGAAGAAGATGACCCGTCCCAGTAGAAACATAGAAATAATGAATTTGCCCCTACCAAGTAGCGGTTTCAAGTGTGGAAATTTTTGTAATCAATTTTCCGAATGTGAGAAAGGTGCTCTCTTTTTGTATTTGATTCCTTTTTACAATTCTTAATCGCAAGCAGAATATTTTCGAGTATCTCCGGAGTTTCAGCCTCAGCTGCAGATTTAATTTGATTTAAAATCTCAATTTCATTCATAGTAATTCTCCTTTGTTTATTTCAGGGGCTATGGGATCCCTTTTACCCCTATCAATATAACGTTCAGAGAATGCAAATTGTTGGAACAGTTTTAGATTTTTAATGAAAGAATCAAAGCCAGTGGTCTGAAACCGTGTAATTTGAAATCTTATTCATACTGAAAGTCAAATTCCTTCGCAAAACTCCTACAAATAGCTATCTACTATGAGTTGTAAGCTCCTACGAAGTTTTTTAGGGAGTAATCTGTATTTTGTAATAAGCTCTGATTCTTGTGCATTTAAGTCATATTTATCTAATTTTTCAATCTTATGGCGAATCTCAGTATGCCCAATCAAATAATCGACCGAAGTATCAAAAAAATCCGCAATCATTTTTAAAGTAGAGATATCCGGCTCATAAGCACCATTTTCATAACTATGTATGCTTTGCTGTGACAGGCCGAGAGCCTCTGCCAGTTTTTGCTGACTCAATCCAGCTTCCTCTCGAATTTTTTTCAATTTATCCATTTAATCACCTCTATTATATTTATTTTAACAAGCACCGGTTGTATTTCAAAAAAGGATCGAATGTTGTAAGTAACAAGATAATGTTGTATTATATTGTAAGAATATTGTGTTAAAACAATTAATTTTTGAATTGATAAGCACGAATGTAAAATCCATAATATAAAATGGAAACTTATTCCACCCAATTTAATGAATATATTCAACAATATATCCGAGATGTGTTGATACAATATATTTAATTTTTTTAATTATGAGGGATCAGGCGCTGCATCCACTCCAATTGCTCTTTCCTGCTTATCCGTTCGAAGCAACGTTTTTCTTTCGCTAGTTCGTGAAGAACTCAATAAAGTGATGCAAAAATGATGCAACTATGGTGTATTTTGAAAAAAGAGGTGACGCTGCGATGGCCAAAATTTTAATTGTTGAAGACGAAAAACCAATTTCGGACTTAATCAATATGAGCCTTACCCAGGCCGGATATTTATGTGTGTGCGAATATAATGGCATGAATGCAGCCGATAGGATTGAGCGGGAAAGCTTTGATTTAATCCTTCTCGATATTATGCTGCCTGAAGTTGACGGTTATGAATTGATGGACTATATCCGGCCGCTTAGTATTCCGGTCATTTTTCTTACTGCAAAGTCGTCGGTTTCGGACCGGGTGAAAGGCCTGAAGCTTGGAGCTGATGATTATCTTACAAAACCTTTTGAAATTATCGAATTATTAGCAAGAGTGGAGTCTGTGTTAAGAAGGTACCATCAGAATCAGCATGTAATCAATATTGATGGGCTCACAATAGACATAATGTCTCGCACAGTTTTGAAGGATGGAATTGCCGTTAATCTGACAAAAAAGGAATATGAACTTTTGCTTTTGTTCGTTCAGAATAAGAACATCGCATTGTTTCGGGAAACCATTTACGAAAAAATATGGGAAAATGATTCGATGGGCGACAGCAGGACCGTGGACCTTCATGTTCAGCGGCTACGCAAGAAGATCGGATGGGAAGATAAAATTATCGCTGTTTATAAGGTTGGGTATCGACTGGAGGTATAGAATGAAAATTTCCTGGAAGGTGTTTTTTAGTACTATAATTATATTTTCGATTACTTTCAGCATTGGAGGGTATGTTTTAATATCCTCTATGTTTCATTCCTCCTTGGAGCGGGAAATAACTATTGCCAGAGATGAAAATAAGATGCTCCGATATTCCTTTGAAACGGCTGCAACTACGATCCCGGGCGGAAATGGAGCGGATATACAAAATGACTTGATAGCGAGCATTGCGGAATCCATTGACGACAATACAGATGCCGGTAGTCAGTACATCAGGGTCAGTAGTTCGGACCATCGTTCGATTTATGAGAGTGGCACACTGCCAAACGATAAAAACCTTTTGAATGGGGTTACCGAGAAAAACAGGGGGTACGCCATTCTAAGAGAGTCCGGCCGGGCTTTCATCCAGACTGCTTGCACAGCCAAAGTTGGCTCAGGGATTGTTTATCTGGAGAGCTTTCGGGATATCACTTCTTTGTTTGATGAGCAGCAGGAACAATATGGCGTATATCAAAGATTAATGCTTCTGCTGATGCTTATGGATGGAATTTTCCTTTATTCCATATCCATGTGGATTGCCCATCCCATTAAGATGCTATCGAACGCAACTCGTAAAATAGCGAATGGAAAATATGATAACCGTGTCAACATCAACAGTAAAGATGAAATCGGTAAACTGGCGTCAGATTTTAATAGCATGGCAGAAAATCTGGAAAAGAAGATTTATGCTCTTGAAGATGCTGCAAGAAAACAGGAGGATTTTATCGGAAGTTTTGCCCATGAACTTAAAACGCCGTTGACTTCCATTATCGGCTACGCAGATATGCTGCGTTCCAGAAAAATGTCTCAGGAGGATAATTTGACCGCGGCCAATTATATTTTTCAGGAAGGGAAACGCCTGGAAACCCTTTCATTAAAACTAATGGATCTGATCGTGATACAAAATCAGGAATTCACTCTAAAAAAGATCAGGACTTCCCGTCTATTTAATGAGATAAGAGGCGTCATGTTTCCGATCTTAGAAGGGACTCCAATTACATTTGAAATAGCAGCGGACGAGGCTGAAATCATGGTTGAACCCGATCTGATAAAAACAATGATCATAAATTTGCTGGATAATGCCAAAAAGGCGATCACTGGAAAAGGGACAATCACATTGTCGGGGAACCGGCTGAAAGACGGCTATGTGATTACGGTTAAGGATACGGGAAAGGGAATTCCTAAAGCGGAATTGCCCAAGATCACAGAGGAATTTTATATGGTGGACAAGTCAAGGGCCAGAGCGAATGGTGGCGCCGGGCTGGGGCTCGCGATTTGTGCCAGGATTGTCAAGCTTCATAATGGGCGTATGGCTTTCGAGAGCACTCCAAATGTCGGAACAACAGTATATGTATTCTTAAAGGGAGGCCAATAATGAAAATAAAAGCAAATTACATGTTTGTTGGCCTTGCAACTATAATAATTGTGGGGGCAAGCGTTTTTCTTCCACAGATGCTTTCAAATTTTATGGATAATCAGATTATCGGGCAATCCAAATTTGAGGAACTGGAAAAAAATGAAACAGGATATAAGCGTCAGATATCGATTCTTGAAAAGCTTCTATTATTAAAAGGCAACTCGGACAGCGTCGTCCGATTGGAAGGTGCCGGTGGAGAAAAATTCAGTGAGGAAACTGTAATTCCTGCCTGTATGAAAGAGATCAAGCAGTTGCAGGAACGAAACCTGCCCCCCTCGATCGTGTTCGATAAGGATACCCAATTTTACAAGCCGGACGTATCCTTATATCAGAACCGGAACAACCCCTCTCAGAGCATGACCATCTGGTCTGTACTCTATACGAGCAACCAGGGCAGCGGAATTTTAGCTTTAGACGATGACACAGGTAAAATACTGATGTTTACTTTTAAGGCGAAGGATCAGATGCAAATAAAAGAAAGTGCGCATGATATTGCTTCAGCATGGGGTTCGTATTTGGGGCTCACCCTGCAATCGGAAAAAGAATCAAAATATGATGCAAAAATTGGGGGACAGGACATGACCCTTGATATCAGTGCATTATATCAGTTAGATAATTCCACGGTTGAGTATCCAATCCATATGGAAACAAGTGGATGTAATTTTGGACCCTCCAATCTTATAAACTGAAGAATTTAAATTGGTAATGAAACTTCCATTTTGAATCTGTATAAATAGGGCTGCCGATTATGAATTTCGGCAGCCCTAATTTTTTTCTAAATTATGTGTCTATCCTCTAAAATTATGCAGTTTTGATGCAAATGCCTGATATACTTCTTCTAAAATCTTTAGTTAGATGAAATATAATGTCAAAAAAGGAACATTAAAGGTACTGTTTATGAGAAGAAAAAAGAGAAATGCCCTTCCACTTGTATGCTTAGGTCTTTTGTTGTTATTGGCGGGGTTTCTGTTCACCAGAATCAATGGCATTGATGTATTTGGAATAGACAAGAAAACGTCTGTAAGTGATGTCTCTGTTGGAAATAGAATACAGGAACCGCCTCAGGAGGAACAACAAAAAAGCGAAGAACAATGGGAACTGACCTTAGTGAACGGAACTCATCCTCTAGCTCAAGAATATCAGCCGCCTTTACAGGAAGTCGGAGATGGTTATCAGTTTGATGCAAGAGCGGCTCAATCCTTGGAGGATATGTTGGATGCTGCAAAGGCCGAAGGTTTATCACCTATTATATGCTCAGCGTATCGAACCATAGCAAAACAGACGAATTTATACAATGATGAAGTGGAGAAATGGAAAGGACAGGGCTTCGACGTGGAAGAGGCCAGTGTGAAGGCAAAGACAGAGGTGGCCTATCCAGGAACCAGCGAGCACAATTTAGGACTGGCAGCAGACATCGTTTCAAGGGACTATCAAATGCTTGATGATGGTCAGGCGGAAACACCAGAGGCAAAATGGCTAAAAGAGAATTGCAGCAAGTATGGTTTTATTTTACGATATCCGCCGGAGAAGTCAGACATTACCGGTGTTATCTTTGAACCATGGCATTATCGTTATGTAGGAAAAGAAGCGGCAAAAAAAATTATGGAAGAGGGAATTTGTCTTGAAGAGTATTTAGGTCGCCGGTGAATTGAACCTATTTTGCGGCTTCGAACTTAAAGAGCAACTTTCTAATAGCAAATTTTTTTGAAATGAGGAGAAATTAAATGAAAAGAAAGATTTTTATGACTGTCTTATTACTATCTCTGTGCCTTTTATCTCTGTCGGGATGCTTTCCATCCATAAATTCCGACAAGGAGGTTTCTTCTACCGGTCAAACGTCCAGCATTTCAGGGGACCAGTCGATTCCCTCCCACATTACAAAAGAGCTGGATACCAATTTAACCGTTGATGCCGATGTGAATTATGTTGCGGGTAAGACATACTCGGTTTATCACGCTGAGTATAAGAAATTTGATAAGGATTTGCTCATTCAAACATTATTGCCGTCTGATGAACAAATTGCAGATCAAAAGACATTCTTAAATGATATCTATGGGGAAGATGATACTTTGTTTATTTCTCAGAAGCAATCAAAGCTTTACCTTTCCAAAGATTTTTTTTATTTTCAAAAGCCAGAATATGATGGCTATTCTACCTTCATTACTGGGGCCAACGATTATTTTTTGGAGAATATGAGCGATGTTTATCCCCATAAAAAGCTTCCCTCTCTTGACGAAGCAGCTGCAACAGAGAAAGTAAAGACAGCAATTGATGCATTGGCCCTCCCTGTAGAAACAGATTCTTTGCAGATTTATACTTTAGATGCGGAGTCTCTCAATGAACAAGCAGCAAAATTCATGACAAATGAAGAATATAAGAGTATGGACAAGACCCAAAAAACAAAATTAAAACATGACTTTGATGCTTCCGATGATGCTTATTTATTTGTTTACCATTGTCAGAACAACGGAATCCCCCTTTATTTTAATGACAATATAACATCGAGTCGAAATGGTGTTCCACTAAAGGGCGCACGGGTCCATGCGTTAGTGAATAAAAATGGTTTAGTCATGCTACAGGCATATGGTATTTTAGACGTAAAATCGGTCACTCAGGAGAATGCATCTATCGTTTCTCCCAATCAGGCACTGGATGCAGTTCAGAAAAAATATAGAAACACGATTTTAGCAAATGATGTAAAAATAACAAATATTTCTCTGTGTTACTATCCCTGTGACGAAAGCAGCGAGAACCATTCCTTTGCACTTTCCCCTGTATGGGCGATTTCCGTCCAAAGTACGAAGCAGACCTCCGATGCAAAGGGGAAACAAGAATCTCTGCAAACAAAAACGGTAATCGTGAACGCGACTACAGGGCAGGAAGTCCAGTAAGGAGCGTCCATATGAATATAAAAAGTAACGTTTTACGGATGGATCTTTATAGGGTTGTAACCTCCGCATGGTTCTATTTTTCAATTGTTTTGGTCACTGTGCTTTGCTTCTCCTGTAACTGGACGGATATTAGTCAGGTTTTCTCTCAGGGAAATCATAATATTGATGTGACCTATATCTTCACTATTTTAATGGGGCTTGGCGAATTTAAAAATATGATTTTAATCGCAGCGGCTTTAGCCTGTGTAGGGAATTTTTGCAGCGATTGGAATCATCAGTTTATCCGTCCCGTTGTTATTCGCTGCGGAGCCCGGAAGTATTCGCATTCTAAAATTTTTTCCTGCCTGATCAGTACTTTCCTCACGGTATTTATCGGATTACTGCTTTTTGTCTTTCTATTGAGTCTGAGAATCCCGCTTCATCAGGAAGGTTCTTTCAGCAGCAGCTTGGTACTGAATAAGCCGTATGATTACCTGATCAATGGTGATTTCCCAATCCTGTATTTTATAGTTAAAATTTTTATTTTAAGCATTGCATGTGCTTTTTGGGGAATTGTCGGATTGTGTGTTACTTCCTATATTCCTAATCATTTTGTTGCGGTTGCTTCGCCATTTATCGCTTATTATCTCTTAGGTGAGTTTGGTGAATATTTACCCAATTTTATGAATTTCAGGATGCTTGCCTACAGTTATGATGTGTTGGGTCAGGGCGTAGTAATAACAGTTGTGTATACAATCTTGTTCTTTGGCGTTTTATCTGCGCTGGCGGGGCGATTATTTACAAAAAATGTGCAAAGGAGGGTTTCAAGTGAAATGCTTTAGAAAAGTGTTTTGTGTATGCACACAAAATTACCGAAAATGGGCAACCAATTACCGCGTTTGGGTTCTGCTGATTTTATTAGCGATTTTTGTCAATAGTTATACCAAAGAGATCATCTATTTTGCAGAATCAGTACAGTACAATGTCTCCCCTTGGTTATTCCCTTTTTTGTATGGACAAAAATATATGAAATACATTTTATTTCTTGGAATACTCCTTTTATTTTGCGACGCACCGTTTCTTGATGAAGAACAGCCCTACGTTATCATGCGGAGTGGCCGCCTTTCCTGGAGTCTTGGACAGATATTCTACATTATCACTTCCTCCGCATTTTATTACATATTCATAATTGCAATCAGCATTCTGTTGAATATCAATCACATTGAATGGAACACGGATTGGGGAAAGGTCTTAGGCACTTTGGGGACTGTGAATGTAGGTGATATGGTAAGCTATAAAATCGCGGTTAGCAGCAAAATCGTTACCTTTTTCACTCCCCTGCAGGCCATGTGGTTTTCCTTTTTATTATCCTGGCTGGCAGGAATATTCTTGGGATTGCTGATCTACACTTTCAACATTATATTCGAAAATAAATTTTTAGGGATTCTATGCGGGGCCTTTTTTGTATTTTTTGATACGGCAGTAAGGAGCCAGGCAAAGCTGGTTTGGTTTTCCCCTATATCCTGGGCAATGCTGGATAATATCAACATCGGCGAAAAAGTAGCGACGCCGAATATTCAATATGTCCTTACAATGTACACTGTTTTAATTCTATTCCTTGGCATAACTGTGATTGTTAAAAGCAAGAAACAGGCAATTGAAGTTATGCCGCCTATTTAAGAGAAGGTGTAATAATGGAAGACAATTTCATCGAAATTAATAACGTAAGCAAATCCTTTCAAGAGGCGAAGGTTCTGAAAAACATATCGGTATCTTTTAGCCGGGGTAAAATTCATGGCCTGATCGGCCGTAATGGGTCAGGAAAAACCATGTTGCTAAAATGTATTTGCGGCTTTGTAAGACCATCCTCTGGACTAATCTCCATAGATCATAAAGTCGTTGGGAAAGATATCGATGTCCCGGAAAGTATGGGGATCATTATTGAAGCGCCGGGCTTTCTACCTAATTACAACGCATACGACAATTTGCATTTACTGGCTATGATTAAAAATCAGATTAGCAAAAAGAAGATTCAGGAGGCTATCAGGCGTGTTGGATTAGATCCTGTCAGCAAAAAACGTGTCGGCAAGTATTCTTTGGGAATGAGGCAGCGTCTCGGCATCGCGCAGGCGATCATGGAAGATCCGAGTATTCTTATTTTGGATGAGCCAATGAACGGGCTTGACAACCACGGCGTGGAGGATGTTCGTAAGTTGCTGTTGAATCTGCGGGATGAGGGAAAAACTATTCTGATTGCCAGCCACAGCGCCGAAGATATTGACGTTCTGTGCGATACCGTTCATGAGATGGATGCCGGTGTGATGCAAACGGTTAGATGATTTTTCAATAAAGAAAGGCGTATTTTGGCAGAGTACAGAAGACGCAGATACAGAAAAAGAGTAAGGAGAAATCGGCTTTTTATATTGCTTGGCTGTGGATTGGTGTTGACGGCGGCGTTCGGATTTATAAACGCCATTCAAAAAAATCTTATCACGATACCACGTAGTGAACAGAGCATTCAAAAGAAGATCATTGACGTACCATATATCAGTCAGCAGGGTACTTTGGCGACAGGGTGCGAATTAGTCAGTTCCATGATGGTTTTAAAGTACTACGGCTATGACGTAACAGCGGACGAAATCGTAGCACGGACCCCTCGGTCTGATCTTACCCAGTCAAAGAATGGGCTGACCGGAGCTCATCCCTCTGATGCGTTTATTGGGGATCCACATTCACCCAATGGATTTGGTTGCTATGCGCCGGTGATAACCTTAGTTATGAATTCTTTTTTTGAAGGCGATGGAACGAAGAAAGCCGTTGATGTGACAGGTACGGATCTGGAATCTCTGATACATAACGATATTGATCATGATATTCCGGTTCTCATATGGGCGACAAGCAATATGAAGCAGCCCAAGTCGGGGAAAAGCTGGACCATAGAGAACACCGGAGAGACCTTTCAGTGGATTTTAGGCGAGCACTGCCTCGTGCTGGTCGGATATGATCAGGACAGTTACTATTTCAATGATCCTTATGAATCAAACGGTCTGATTGCCTTTAAAAAAGGAATAGTAGAGGACCGGTTTCAAACGTTGGGACAGCAAGCGGTCGCGGTGAGCTCTTGAAGTTATGACTGTGATGGAAAGAAAGATATTGACATCTTTTACTATACATTTCATGAAATGGATTGTGTTGAAGTCATGAAAGATAAACGCACAGATAGGTTTTGATGGAAGAAAAATCGTGATTCAATTACGGAACTTGAATAAATACGATTCTACCGGACCTGAAAAACAGTATATCCTGCATGACCTGAGCTTTCGGTAAGTGATTGCGATTAATAAAGAGATAACCACAAGTTTTGTGTTTACTCGACGTTCAGCGGGGATGAACTGATTAAGATGGTATAGAATGCAATAATTAAAAAAATGAAAATTGTTTTAAAAAAGTGTAAGAAAATGGATACCTCAGTTGTTTATATAGTAGAAGGAAAAAAGACAAGTAGGTTTCTAAGCGTGAACGCATGCGTGCTTTGAAATAATTTTGAGAAAGGTGTGAATCCGGTGATCTTATAATATGGTGAAAAATCCCATGTTCTCCGTCCATTCACTTGTAAGCCATAACTTAAAATCAAGGAGGTTTAAAAATGTTAAAGTTTAAATCGAAGAAATTGGTGGCAATTTGCTGCGCAATAGCTTTAATAGTTTCCAGTGCAATTCCAGCATTTGCAGCTACCAATTCAATTACGCAATGGTTTGTTAACTTTCCTGCGTTCAGAACTGGTATCACTTGTGCTCATGGGCCCGTTGACTCCACAAGCGGAACAGATTCAACATTTGTGCAGTTGGACTATCTTGGACCTGAGCCTGGCAGCTACCAAGCCTACTTCCTAATACGCCGCTGGGATAACCATAACACGATATCAGATACAGTTTATATGACACAAGGGGATACCCATAACATCTCACTTAATCAACATTATAATAAAGGTGCTGTCCTTGAACTCTTTGGAGGAAATGATAATCCCGCATTTTCTGCAGGTGCAAACGGGTATGTGGATTTTCACTGATAAATCCGAAGCTGATTGTTGAAATTATCTCGCCCAAAAGAGCTTAAACCAAATTTAATCTGTAGTTCTGGCATTTGGTTCATAGTGATCACATTTGCTTTTTGTAGCGTAATGGGACACACTATGAACCATCTTTAAAATAATCGTAAGGAGAAATAATGTGTTCTTAAAAGAATGGAAGCGCAGTATGCGGGATATGTTCCTGCATAGGGAATTCTATTTTGCTCTTTTGACTTCAATGCTGGTTCTACTGGGCTCCTTTTTTTTGAGCCTGTTGACCTTCTATCATGTGGATTGGATATATGTTCGTCCAGCTTGGTCATACTGGGGATATCAGGCTACTTGGTTCCGATGGTCCGATCAAAAAGGAAGCATGGGAATTGCGGCCATATCCACCTATATTTATGTTTACTTTCTGCTCCCATTATTGGCTGCGTTGGCATATTCCTATGCTCATTTTGACAACTATCGTTTAGATGTCCATAAAATTTTACTGCCACGTGAGGGACGGGCAGCCTACTATCGAGCAAATGGTCTTAGCGTATTTCTCTCCGGCTTTTTAGTTGTTGCTGCTCCTCTTTTACTGCAACAGGTTGCCTTGATCATTGCGATGCCGTACTCTGTTATGCGCAACATGGGATCAACGTTAGTAGTAGATGACTATGCAACTCAATTGCTGCATATTTCGGGACTGATTAAATTCCTGCAAATCGGCCATCCTTACCTATTCAACATTCTAACTTCGTTTTGCATGTCCGTAACCGCAGGGATCACTGCATTGTGTTCATATTCATTCTCTCTATACTTTCAAAGAAATAGATTTATTGCAGTTCTGCTTCTTCCTATTTTGCTGTGGCTGGTTCTGCCTATTTGCTTAGCGCGCGCTTTTCAGGATAATATTGCAAGTTATGCGTGGATTGGTATTGGTGGCGATTATATTTGGTGGCTGGTTGAAACCTCTTGCATTCTTTTAATTGATATTTTCTGCATTGAATGGAAAATTCATTATGCAAAGGATGAACTGGGATGTTAAAGCAGTTTTATAGAATAAAACTTCATTCTTTTTTTACATGGGGGCCAGTTTGTATTCTTTTCTTTACTTCGTATATTGTGGCTAAGGATGGTTTTCGGGGAATGGAAATCTACCGCATTCTTACATTCAGCACATATGTCTTACTTCTCTTTTTCCCCTTACTTGGGATGTATTCACTTTCAAGTTTACAATTTTTTCAGAAAGAATTAGTCATATTGCGTTTCGGCAGTTTCCGAGAATCTTGGAAAAAATGTGCTATTGTTTTGTTACTTGATAGTATTATATTTGTCACTGCTTTTCACATTTCTGCTTTGATATGCTATACCTTGAAGTGGGAATTCTTTTTTTATTTTGATAACAAAGTATTTTTTTTACAATCGTTTTTATTGCAGTGTCTGACAGTTTATACTTTTGAATTATTTCTTATGACAGTTTCCACTGCAATGCGAAATTCGCTTTTTGGATTTCTGGCCGGTTACTTAACACTTTGGTCGGAAAAAATTGTTCAGGGAATACATCCAACTTGGAATACAGTTTTCTTCTTGGCAGGTATGGACTGGGACCCGTCCATGGGATTGGCCACTTTTTATATAATGTCTGGAATTGCTGTGGGACTTTTGGTATTAGTTCCTTCTTGTTTTTCGAGTCGGGATTATTTGAAGAACAGGGAGGGAAAATTGTGAGGCTGAAACATTTTTTTCGTTCTCCATGGCGCCTGTTAATCACTACTATTCTTTTTATTCTCCTAATGCTGCTGGCCAGTCAATATGGGAAGGCTCTCATTAGTGTGGAAGGCTTCTTTCTCTGGACATTCGATGTTATTGGCCCTTGGGAGCAAGTGAACATAATGTCCGTCTTACTTTTCACTGTTTCGAATCTGCTTATTTTCTTTTCAACCGGGAATTTATTTTTGGAAGATATGAAAGTTAGCTATGTGTATATCTTCCCGCGCATTGGAACAAAGCGCACATGGTTGAGGCAGCAAACATTCGGCCTGCTGTTGTGGATCGCTTTCTTTTGGATAGTAATATTTCTGCTTGCGTTTTGTTTTGCCGGAGCGGCTGGCCTAGAGGCGCAAGGCAGTGCTCTGTTTTATGTGGAGCAATACCTGTGCACAATGCTTTCCTCGTTCCTCCTATCATTCCTGCAGAATCTTTTATCTCTGCATACGGGCAGTTCTCAGGCGTTTATTATTACAGCATGCATTTTTGTTGGTTCCCTATTTGTGGGCATGTTCACTTATCAAACAGCTTTATGGAATGGATGGTTGTTTGCCCTATTGCCTCCGGTCGGGCAAATACTGCATTGGCATCCGGATGCGGCGATTCCGCAGGCGGTGAGGCAAACACTCGCTTCATATGCCCCTGTTCCGGGATTCGCGCTTTGGAAAAGCTTTGTGGTTTTGCTGATTTACTGGATCCTGTTATACGGCTATCTGTATCTCAAAATCGAAAAAGCCGACCTAATGGACTTAATAAAGGAGGAGAATTGAATGAATGCTATTGAAATCCATGATCTGACGAAAGTGCTCAAGCAACAGAAAGTTTTAATAGACATCAATTTAATATTGGAGCAGGGTGGAGTTTATGGCTTATACGGACAGAATGGGTCAGGGAAATCCATGCTGCTTCGTTCAATTGCTGGCTTGATTTATCCTACTAAGGGAACGGTAACCGTATTAGGGAAGCAACTCGGCAAGGATATCTCCTTTCCTCAGAAGATGGGGTTAGTAATCGAGAACGTAGGATTCTGGCCTTATTATACCGGATTTGAAAATTTAAAGACACTTGCTTCAATTCAAAACAAAATCACAGATGACGATATCCGAGAAAATATTAAGCGTGTTGGACTGAATCCCAATGACAAGCGTACCTACCACAAATACTCACTGGGTATGAAACGACGATTGGGTATCGCACAGGCAGTTATGGAAAAACCTGATCTTATTCTTTTAGATGAACCGACTAATGCGCTGGATGACGACGGGATCGATCTGGTACGGCAAATTGTTCGTGAAGAAAATGAGCGTGGCGCGACAATCATTCTGGCAAGTCATAACAAGGAGGATCTGACGCTTCTATGCAGCCGCTTTTATAAAATGTCAGATGGTCGTCTGAAGGAAGGAGAGGCGCCTAAATGAAAAAACGCTGGTATTGCATCCCTGCCGTCTTAGCTTTAGTCTGTCTGGTTCTGGCGGGAGTTGTCCGTGTTTCTTATCAAAATGCAGGAGAAAGCATTTACAATTACGGGTTTGAAACAGGGAATACATTTGATGTGGTTTTTCAAGAATTTTCTGTAACAGATGTGAATCAAATGCCTGATAAGCTAATAGAGAACTCTGACATTATTATAAGGGCAAAATACAGTGGAAATCGTTTTGTTACTGGGGAAGGGTTTTATTCACCGGTTACAGTTGAAGAGGTTTATAAAGGTGATTCTGAATTCAACGGAAAACAGCTTTATATTCTGGAAGCTGTTGATACGTACACATATACACGTTATGTGAACACCATTAGCAAAGCATACCTGCCTCTACAGAAAAACAGTGAATATGTTCTTTTACTAAAAAAGGTACAATTTGATCCCGAGCGAAAACTGACTGATTTTGAAAACAGTCAGTATTATCCAATTACACAGACAGCAGCGGGTGCATATCGCCTTTCCAACCAAGAACAAACCAAAGTATTCAGTTGGGCCAAAAATCCGGAATCAATGAATTCGCTTGCGGGATACGATATACCTGTTGAGGATAAAAAGCAGTTAGATATTTATTATCAGCTAAAAAGTGGTGTATTGGGGGAGCTTGGAATACCGCTAACATCATCATAGATTCGTTCAGGACCTTCCTTTTTTATCTTAGATAAATTCTCATACTTAAAATTATTAAAAAAATGCAAAGCCCCCTTGAAAAGCGGTAGACTCGGCCAATTTCTTATCTTCTCAATACCTTTGATTTTAATAGATTATTACTGTTGTAAATCGGATTTGCTTACCTTAATACCCATAAAAAGTGAGGGCGCAAAGCTGCGGTCTAAAGGCAGACAGTAACACCGGATTCAAACTTATATTGTGAAGCCAGGAGCTGTTGCTTCCTGGCTTCTGACTTTGTTTAGGGAGTATTGGTAATCATGAAAAATATAAAATCACGAGGGAGGTGTTTTTATTGTTAACGGATAAGGAAATAAAATCAATCTTGGAGCTCTGTCTTAATGACCCACGGAACCCCAAGATTCCTCGGGAATGGCTTTGCAGAGAGCTGGACCGCATCATCCACAATGAAATATACAGAACAGATAATGAAATAGACTGCGATATCATCAACACTTGCATAATGCTTATGAACAGAATTACGCACCGAACGTCTTCTGGAGCATACAGCGAAGAAACAACTGCTACACTGAACAAAATATATGAAAAAGTTAAGGCAAATCAGATCAACAGAAAATAGTAAGAGATTAGATGTTTTCTTTCCATGAAATTATTAACTTAAAAACTGTAAGAAAACAAAGGCTTTAGTTGTTATTATAGTGGAGGGATATCTGCTACGATATGTTAAAAGTGAAAAACAATTATGTTGGCCAACGAGGTGTCGGCATTGGTATTTAATGTTCTGTCGGAGCTGTTCTGCCAGAGCCTGCTGGACCCTCTGCGGAAGTGCTGTAAGCGCACAAGAACTGTACTGTTGGAGGTTGTACTGCCAAAAAAGGCTGGAAAGAGAGGTGTCGTTTTGGTAAGCCAGATAAAACGCAGAATTATAAAAGAAAAGAGAGTCACAAGGGCAAAACCGCTGAAAGGCGGCGACGCAAAGCCGCAGGATCTAAAATGTTGGTTTTACAACATGACGATAGCCTGGCTGCCGGAAGTTACGCGTAAGGCCTGCCCTTTTTATGAGGGCAGGCTTTTGCAATATATGTGACTTTTGACGGATAATTCTGGGGTATCAGATACTTGGTTTTTGCCATGCTCTAAAGGAAAAAGGAGTCCCCTATATGATTACCTGTTTCCAGCTTTTTGGGAGGTTGAAATAAGGAAGAGGCACTTCGTACATACGAAGATTCTCCACCAATTCAATATAAAAAAACAGCACTTTGCCTACTTGGGCAAAGTGCTGTTTTTTTATTGCCGACAAGAAAGTTGTTACTCCGATCGTTAAAGACACATATCGAGCTATGCCTTTCCCATTGCTGTAAAAAATCGTCGAAACCGGCACATTGTCGATCCCCCCCTCCAAATTTTGGATTCCCTAAAAAATTCAGAATTTGGAGGAAAAACATGAAACGATATAATAATGGCATTGGGGAATCCAATGTCTTGCAAAATCAATTTACAGCCTATCTCGTAACAGCAGTACATAGAAAAAAAATACAGTATTTACGGGCTAAATTCAGGCGATTGAGTAATGAAATGCCTTTGGATAACCAGGAAATTCGAGAAGAACTTCAGCCCGAGCAGGATATAACATCTCAATTGCCACTCTTGGAGCAACTTGAAAACAAAGAACTTCATCAGGCGCTTGAACAACTCAAGAAGCGGGACTTCCGAATCTTGATCATGAAGATATCAGATGAGCGTTCCTTTGAGGAGATTGCTGACGAAATTGGAATCGGCTATAAAACTGTAACTTCTATTTACTACAGACTGATTAGAAAACTACGCGACGAATTAGGAGGTAAAAAGGAATGAATTTCAAAGAGTTGCTGCTTCTGGCAAAGGATAATGAAGACTTTGCTATAAAAAAACTGATAGAGATGTACAAGCCCTTACTTCTCAAAGAATCTACCGTGGACGGTGTTTTTGATGAGGATTTGTATCAAGAGCTATGCATGGTTTTTATGCATTGTATTGAAGTAATTAGGATCTAAAGTAAGAGGAAGGGAGCCATGATTTTCGGGGCCTCGGAATGCCAAAGAAGCGCCCGGTTTGCTTAAAGTAAAGCAAACTGGGTCAGGCGTTTCCTCATATATTCTATTGAGTTGTAACACAAGATATTCTGAAAGTCCTGCGACGGTCTGCCTGATTAATTTGGAATGGGATATCAAAACATCTGGAGCTGTACATCTCTTTTCTTCACTAAAAATAGCGATTGTAATACTATTGGTATTATAGAAACACATTTGGTTTCTGTTCAAATATTTCCTCTCCTTTATACTGATACTAATAGTAATATAATAATACAATGGAGGGAGGGAGCTAAATGGACAGGAAAAGCATTGGACGTCGTATACAGGCATATAGAGAAACTGCCGGAATGAGTCAGGAGGAGCTTGCTGAAAAGCTTGGATTAAGCACAATCTATATTTCCACAATTGAGCGAGGTGTTAGGACTCCGAGTTTAGAAGTTTTTGTGGATATCGTAAACGCGCTGAATGTCTCGGCTGATCTTTTATTGGTTGACGTTCTACGGAATGGCTATAAAATAAAGGCATCCAAATTATCCGAGGAGATAGACACCATGACTGCTGAAGACAGGGAACGGGTTTTTAAAGTAATTGAAGCGATGGTAGCAATTGCAAAATAAAAATTCTATAACAAAATACGGAACAAAAAGTCTGCGAATTTTTCCGCAGACTTTTTTGTTTTTGATATTATTATTCTTGCACATTCGACATCTGAATTTTGTATACTGATACTTATAGTATTAGTATAATACATATTTGGCTTAAAGAAAGGAAGTTTAAGATGAGAGCGGTTGGGATTAGAAAACTGGATGGCTTGGGACGCATCGTTCTGCCAAAGGAACTGCGGAGTATCCTTGGCCTTATCGAAGGCACGCCGATGGATGTTCTTTTGGATGACGATGGTAATGTGATTTTGCGAGAATCCACCTGTCATTGTATTCTATGTGGTTCAAACAAAACCATATGGACAGAAAATGGAAAGTCGTTGTGTAGTGCCTGTATTGAGAAAATCAGCAGGAGAAAGGAGAGTTTTCATGTTGACAAAATCGATTAAAGTTGATGAAACGGTTTTGGGAGAAATTCAATATTACGAGATGCCGTTTCCAGATGTATATTTTATGAGCGGTAAGAGAAATGAAGGTTATGTTGTACCGAAAGACTATAATGGTAAAGTCCTGTCGCAAAAGGCATTAGCTTTTGGCGTTGAGTATGGCGACTTACTTTTTTTCCTTGCCGGGGCAGCCATGAACATTGTTGATTACGAGCTCCTTAAATACCGTTTAGTACATAGTTGCAATAATAAGGAAAAGGAGGCATTTCAGGAAAAGCTGTTAGAATTCCGGCAGATGGGACAAATCGATATAAGCGGATATTTTGGTGCTTACCCGCCTCCAAATGAAACGCCGGTGGGGATTGTGGAGGGCTTTATTAAAGTCTGCAACGGAGTATATTTCGCTAAGTCGGATGGAAAATGGCTGCTGGGAATCAGTGATCCGATTGAGATTAGTGAGCTTTCTATCGTTGCACAGCAATTTGGCACCGAGATGAAAGATTATTGGTTTTACGATTCCCATACCAGTGCGATTCCGGTTTTTGAACTGGCAGATTATCATGAAGAGCTACATAAGCTGATTGTTTCCGAACCTGCGTTGCACACGTTCCTCTGCAGAAACTTTCCTGTCTACGTTGCAGATTACAATGCAGATCCTGCTTTAGAAAGAAATCCGATTGTCGCAGAAACAGCAGTATTGACCGAGGCACTGCAACCATTGAATTTTCCGAATGAAACAGCGTGATAAGCAAAAAACGGCAACTCCCAAATGTGGAGCTGCCGTTTTGCTTAGTCAGCCAGTTTTAACTTTGGACTCTCTTTTTATATGCGTACTGTTGCCTTCTGATAAGTCAAATGTATACCGTCAGTGGCTTTTTCGTAACTTATGTTATTCGGCCGTCCTTGTCAGGATACTTCTCTCGCCTCGCCATCATGTTCAATTACTTCACCGCTGGTGAAGCCTTGACTGAGCAGCCTCAAAATGTGCAGTTGGCTGTCTTCAGAGAGTTCAGTAAAATCGACCATTGTTCCTTCTACGTAAATAGTAAAGGCCGCCGTCCATGTTCCTGTTTTCATGCAATCTTCTCCTCATTTCTGTTGACTCTGATATTCCGTATATCCTTCGGGGTCCATTTCTTTTAAAGCATCAGGGAAAAAATGATACTCAGGATATACGCAGTAACCGCTGAACCCCAGCAGCCCTGTTGGGACACCTAATTTGTGATCTGCAATCCATTTCAGTATCTCCTGCCCATTATTATTTGTATCAATAAAGGCACACTCCCGCTTCCGAACACCATCAAGATTTACCGTCAGCGTATCCCAGGGTTCAGGAGCACCATCTTCCCATGTGGTCATCGTAATGGCAAGGTTGCCTTCGGGATATGTACAGACTTCCAGTTGCAGCGGATGAACGGAGCCGTATTTCTTTAAATCGTACAATTTCATATAAAGCTCCTTTCTATGAATATAGTCTTAACTTCCTGCAGATGTGTTTTCATCATTATCAAAAATGCCACGCCGCTTTTTGATTTCTGCTATTTTTCGCTTCCATTCAAGTTGAGCCTGCTCCGCACGTTTCCGTTCCGCTTCCTGCTGTTCCGGAGAAAGTGCGGAAAACTGCCACTCTTGTTGATCCTCAAAGATATCTCTGATCACACGCCGGACAACTTTTTCTGCAATTTCGACTACAGTGGGAGGATGATTTTCCATGGCCTCACTCCCTGCACGAAAAAGTTCAAGGTAATGGTCATACTGGCGTTCCGTCAGAAAGCCGTAGCCGTAATCATCTTGTATTTCGATTTCACTTCGATACGCCATGACCTGCGCGAACTCTGTCTGCCGTTTGGCCTTTTCCCGTGCGACCTTACGCTCCAGTTTTGCGGCCAGGCGTTCTAATTCCCGAATTGCCTCTTTGCAGGCCTCAGCTTCCAACAGATAGCCTTCTGTGTCCGGCCTTAGATATTTTCGACCCATCCAGTAACACCTCCATGCAAATTCAGAATACTCTGCTAACCGCGCCGAAAGCAGCGGCATTTTTCGCAGACTCCGATATGAGCCACCCGAAAGCCTTTAAACGAGCGAATTTTGTTTGGGCAGGTAGAATAGACTTTCGACCGCCCTTTATGCCTGTCGCTGTGCAGATGTTTTTGATACGGAAGGGCTTGTTTTTCAGCGTTCTGTATGCTTTTTCTATTCATGCTGATCCTACCCCTTTTCATTGCAGGGCGGCGCAGAAAGCCCCGCGGCAATCATCTTGGCAGCGGTGCGAAAACCTGTTTCAAAAGCCTGCTCAAGCTCAAAACTGGTTCGAATATCTATTGAGCGTCGGTATTCCTCCACCTGTTCCCAGACTTCCGGAGCGAGCAGTTTTTTGAGGCGCTTCTGGCTCTCCATCACCGGCTTATTGTATTCCCGCAGCTGGGCGGCATCCTGTTGCATGTCCGGCTCAAAATTGCCGTAATACAGCTCTTTGAGGAAATCTGGCGGAACATCGGCAGGAAGGCGGACCGAAAACTTTGCCTTAGCCTGTGTTATGGCGGTGGTCAGCTCTTTCAAGGTCGAGATCAGCTGTGGAAGTTGGTACTCATAAAAAGTGTGACCGGCTCTGGTCTCATAAAAATTCATTCTCTTTGCCTCCTACTTTTATAAAATAGGGCTGTAGAGGAAAAATCATCGCTCCGCAGCCCCTGAAATAATATTCTTTCGGGTAGTCTTGGATAGTGTGTATAGAACCCGCAGTTGGCTGCGTTTGGCAGCAATCTTAGCCTTTTCGGAGCTTATGCCGCTCTATGAATCTGCAGCAGTAATACCTGCATATCGGTCATCTCAAAATCACCTTTTGCCGGAGCAATGAAATGATGCCGGTACTGTTGGAGCCAGTCACGGAATTCAACATACTCCTTTTTATCAGACTGCCTGACCCGCACACTGCATACGGCGGCCAGTGTCCCACCGGGATTCAGGAACTGGAACGCATGCTGGATATGATGGCATTCCTCGCTGAATGGTGGATTCATCAGTACCGCATCATATACGGGCTGTGGTTCCAGATCAAACAGATCGGGTCCTATGATCCGATACCCTTTTAACCCCAGCACTTCCCGGAAGTCAGGGGCAATTTCAATGCAGTCCACATGGGGCGTAATTTTCTTAGCTTCATCCGCAATGCTGCCGATGGCAGCTTCAGGCTCCAGCACATGACTGGTTTCATTCACCGACGCCAACTGCAGAAGCTGAGACACCAATGGGACCGGTGTAAACTGGATATCGCCTTTCTGATGAAGTCGGGCTCGAAAGGACAGATCCCGGATACGTTTGGCGTTCAAGTCGGGCGGAATGGTCGCTTTGTACATCAGGCCGTCATAATAATCGATGGCCTGAACCATGGCCTCTGTATCCTTGATGCCGGCTTTCAGCAGACGTACCGCCGCCGTACTGTCCTTTGCCGGGAATTGGAGCCGGGAGTGGCTGTGGGGATGTTCTTTGGCATATACGGCAGATGCAGAGTACGAGCGCATATTCTCATAAAATGCACCGGTGATCAGAGCCTTCTCCAACTGCGTTAATTCACGGCAGGCGGCCTCTTCTCCGAGATATTCCAACATCTGCTTCTGAGCCCTATACCTTTCGATGATGCGGTCCCGGTAGAGCTGTTCCTGCTGCCGTTTCCATGTGTTAGTTTTGTAGTCTCCGCTTAATCTTGTGATTTTCTTCTCCAGACTTGCGATCTGATTCTCGATTTTCATACTGATGTTGTTCATAGGCGTTTCCCTTCAAATCAATCAGATTTGCAGATAGGTGATGTGTCCGCCTTGTTCATTTAGATGTTGATGCGGGCGGGGTGAAATAGGGTTCGTACCGATAGCCGCTCTCGCAAAGGAAAAAATAATTTGGAAGCAGGCCATCGTCAATTTCAACGATCCCGTGCCTTGGTACATTAACCCCTAAAAGTTTTGGCCCTGCGTCAAGGCCACACTGTGCCCAAAACTCCTTTGCGGACAATTCAGTTGTTGTTTGGGCGATAACTTCGTATCGATGCGCTTCAGGGGGCAGTTCCTTTTTCAGCGTTAGGCAAAGATCTTCAAACATGAACCAGTCATCGCCACTTTTGAAATCAAAAACACGGACCTTATGCGGAAAGATCCGTTTTGGACACCAGTCGGGGGCCTTTATCACAGGATCCCTTTTTTTGAACATCCGAGCCCGTTTGCTGCCGATGCAGTACCGTTCAAATTCATGGAGCATAACGCCGTATTTTTTTTGCGGAAGGCCGGAGTGGCGATAATTGGCCTCGCAGGAAGAACAGCTCGGTTCTCTGATTCTAATTTCAGCCATCGGTACCCTCCTCATCCATGAGCAGGGAGGTTATGACTTCGATGCGGACAAAGCATGCCGCAGCATATCCTTCCTGATAAGCGTACCAGACGGTATCGTTCCATTCTTCCGTATCGTATCGCGCCGTATCCAGCGTTTCTTTTTCCTCCTCAATCAGTCGGGCCAGTTCCGCTTGGGCCCCTTGAAATGAAAAATAGCTTCCGGCAGGAGTAGGCTCCTGAAAACATCCCTGATCGGCATCGGCGCTGGTTGTAACTACGGTGTAAATCTCTCTGGGTTTAGGCACTTTTATCCCGCCTTTCTTCTACGGCATCGGCAAGAGGACTGATACGCCACTCTTCCGGATGCCGCTGCTTATCTTTGATTTTGTTCAACAGCTTCTCATTGGCGCATACCGCAAGCTGTTTCCAGCGGTACTGCGGGCAGCATTCCGTGCCCTGAAAAACCAACCGTTCCAAAGCATACATGGCAACTCCTTTCCACCAAAATCACCGCCCGTTTATCAACTCCCGCAGCTCCTTTATCAAACTGTCAAGGTTGCGGTCGTACTGGGGCAGAAATGGTTTTTCTAAATCGTAATTTGAATAGAGGTAGTACAAAATCGGGAATAGAGCCTGACTCAGCCGGCTGCTGCTGAGCTGACGCAGGCAACGTCCGATATCCCGGGCAAAATCGTACTCCTGCTTTACAAATTCTTTATCTTCCCGCTTAAAGTTCTGATACATCCAGTCGTTGACCAGGACCCGGCCATCGGCAAAATGGTGCGGCGCCTCGGTGCAGAGCAGATATTCAAAATCCCTGCCTTTTGTTCCGGGGCTCACAGTAAACGGATAAAGCCTGCACACGCGCGGCCGGGCTTCATACACGCTACACCCGCCATCCTTTAGAAAAATGCAGGCGTCTTCCGAACCGGCGACCTGCAGCACGAAGATCGGATATCCCTCCGCCAGCGGAACAGGCGTTGCATATCGGTCGAGCACGTCGTCCATGCCAGTGACATCATCCCCGCGCTTTTTCAAAAATTTTGCCAGCCGGAAAGCATCCAGGCTTTCCAGCATGACCTTTTGTTCCAAGTGGCGGCAGCACGCGCCGCATCTTTGGCAGTGGAACGTAACCCAGTCCTTTGTGCGGACGGGTCGGACCTGATATCCTTCAAAATTCATCTTAATCCCTCTTTTGCTTCCGATTCCGAGTCAGGCTTTCTTTCTACATTTTTCAGCAAAGCTTCATAACGCTTTCCGTTATCACAGCAGATTACCACAACGCCACGGGATTTTACGGTCTTTATCACAGTCCCACACACATTGCGAAACCCGGGGTGAAGCACTTTTTCCGTGAGGCGAACCCTATCACCCGTACTAAAAATTATCATGACATTCACTCCCTTTTAAGTTTTGCGATAAAAGGCCATGACAAGCATATCTCCTGCCATGGCCTTCCAACTCGTAGAGCTCCAGGTCCTTTCGGCACCTGTTTTACCGACTCACTTTAAGGTCTCTACGCGGCCGTTTCCAAAGCGAGCGGATTCATACCCGCCAACGGAAAAGGGCCCAGCGTCAGAGTGTAGTGGGTATGCAGCGTCTCAAAGCTGATTTGCTTTATCGTTTGTTCATGGACAGCTACTACCCTGGACGTATGGATCACCTGACCACCCGAGAACACGACGGCCCCTCTGCCTACTGTGATCGGATACAACAGCGTTCCGGTCAGATGGACATTCTTTTTTTCTTCCTTCATTCGTTACAGCCTCCAATTCAATTGTTGTTTTAAGGCATCCACCTCAATGTCAAGGATCTCTATCTTGCTTTTCATTTCAAATTGTGCGTCTTCGTGCCTAAATAGACAGTATCTTTAACACCATCTCCAGTTTATTCACAGCATAGCTCCAGTAAGGCACTATGAGCATTTTCCAGCAGCTCACGCACCTGCTTGATGGTAGTCTTTTGGCTGCGCGCAATGTCCCGCACGCCGTAGCCATTGGACTTCATTCGCACAGCATCCATCTGTTGAAGGGAAACACGTTTGGCAAGGTCGTGCAGAAGCAGTTCGGTTTCAAATTGCTGCATCAGCGTATCCGGGGCAGAGATTGTCTGTTCCAGCGGCAGATCGCCACCGTACAGGCTGACATGAATGCTCACGATCTCCGCATTGCGCTTTTGGCAGTTCTGCGTTTTGTAGTAGTTCATCAGATCACATCTCATGCAACTCCAAGCAATGGTTGTAAAGGAAAATGACTTAAGATTGTCCTCGGCAAAATATCTTCTTACAGCCCGTAGATACCCAAAAACGACCACGTCGTAATACTCATCTTCTGGAAGATGGTTTTCATTGAGAAAAGAATAGATCAGGTTGTGATGTTTCGTTGCAAACTTCCTTTGTTCCGAAGTTAATGGCACTTCTTTTAACATTTTGATTCCTCCTAAAAAAATAGGACACCCCGGCCTGAACCGGAGTGTCCTGATGAACATGGTATACGGCGAAAGGGCCGTATCAAAAACAGTTAGGCCGGAAGATCTTCCCGGTCGCCGTCAATCTGCTGTGCAATGCTGAAATGATCGTCCGTTTCCTGGGCTGGCTGGTCATAGCCGCTGTAGTCACAACCATCGTCAAACTGGTCTTCGGTGGCGGCAGCACGCTGCTGCAAAGCCAGCTTGACCTGTTCCCTGAAGCTGTCCGCATAAGCTTTGATTTGCGCCAGTTGCTCGCCGGTGAAATCGTAAAGCTTGCGGAAAGTGGCGACGCTGTAATCGTTGCTGCCGTTGTTTGCCCGTTTGAGACCGATCTGAATCACACTCCCGCAGGTCCCGCGGTGGCGCGACACAAAAGCAGCATTGAAAAATTCACGAAACGGCTTGATACTAGTGGGCGGGAGCGTTACCTGCAGCGGCATATACTCACCGTCACGGAGAAAATACAATATCCGCATGTTCTTGCAGGCTTTTCCACCCTTACCGTCCGGAGCAGTGCCAAAGCGATTGAGGGAACAGGATACGCAGGTGCCGCCAGGCTCACCAATTCCCAGCTTGCCATCTACGGAAGAGCACAGAGGGGCGGTATTCTCATCAAATTCGCTGCCTTCCGGCCAATAAGCGCAGGAGGCATGATTGTAGAGGATAACTCCTTCCAGGGCCTTCGTGTAGTCCGGATTCTCCGGATCGTCTCCCGGAATTTCAAACTGCAGGGCACCGCCGGCCGGAATTTTTACACGCTGAAAGCTGAGCTGGAGACCATCCATATCCTCGGCCAACTCCTCGTTCGAGAATTCCCCCTTGATCATCGCGGGAAGGACGAAACGGTCCGTTTCCATCATGGCGTTTTCATTCTGGTTACTCATAGCAATTCCTCCTAATAATTTAGTAAAATGGCCGATCTATCAGGCGGCCACTTGATTGATTCTGTTCCACTGCTGATGGGGCATGGTCAGAATGTTGTACCCGATTCCTTCCAGATCGGTTGCTCGGTCATAATCATCGATATCTTGGCTGTGTCGTGTTACCGCATTGGAAAGGCCATAAAGGGTTAGGTCATTCCCTTCGATGAGGTACTGCAACACGCCTTCGCTCTCATGATCGGAGATGCCGAATTCACGGCTTGCAAGCTTTACCACACCGGGCACATCCGCAGTATTGAGCCGCGCACCTGTCGCTTCCCGCATCTGATTCACAACGGTAGCAAACTTTGCTTCCTCAACAACGGCCTTTACCGTATCCTGAATTTTCAGGAAAAAAGCCCGGTCGTCGGCCTCCAGCGTCTTATCCGAGTAGAGCAGGAAATTTTCATCGTTGGAGTTGACCCTTCCCACATGGTTGCGGCGGGTCTGAGCGTCGTTTATTACCATTCCATTGCTGCAGATCAGACGAAACACCAGAGGCTGTATGCAGACCGCGCCGAGACCAGTCTCGCTGTTACTGATAATCATCCCGGCTTGCACAATGTCGCCTGGGGTGACCTCCGCTTCCAGCCGTGTGTTGACCACTTTAATGTACATCCTGCTCTCTGTAATCTGGCAGGACTCAAACCGAGCGTCCTGCATTTCTCCGATGATGGGCAGGATCGCCTCCGCTATTTCCAGATTGTCAAGCCGGCGATAGCGATTGCTGAGAAATGCCCGGGCGGATCCGTCCAGTGTTCGAAGCATCCGAGTGGAGGGTTCGCGTTGGAACCAGGCGTTGACATTCTGGGACAACAACTCCGGGTAGGATTCCAGCATCCTGTCATAATATTTGGCTGGAATGCTCAAATGCGTTCCTATCTGCCGATGGGCAGTCTGCTTGATATCCAGCGGTTCAATTCGGTCAATGCCATCATCGCCGACGACCCGCATCAGAAGCTGGTCGCCGCAGGGCTCGAAGGAAAGATTTTTGGTATTCACAATGTAATCTTCCTTCGCTTTGCTCTGGCGCATAATCTCTGCTGCCATCTGTTCAATGTTCAGGCCACTTTTCATTCGGGTTTTCTACTCCTTTCTTTCGTACATTTGACACTTCCTTACCATGACACCTCGATTCCGGATGCAGTGACGGAAGCTGCCAGCCCTTCTTTTTCAAAAACCTGTACCAGCCGGGGCCAATAGACTTTGGCCGGAAAACTTTTGAAAGATTCCTGCGAGACTTCCTGATCGTCCTCCCGGACGCAGATTTCGCCGTCTTCTTTCAGCGTCAGGCTGCTGTGTCCCCGGGAGTGCAGGTCTGCGATCAGGTCCTCCAGAACCTGGCGTCCCTGGACTTCATACCAGATCTGCGGATCAACCGGTTGCTGGTTGGGAGGCAGTTCAGCCCCGTCCACCGTACCGCTCTGTAGTTCTGAAAGCGGTACGATTTTCACCATGGTGCAACTGATATGCGCCTGCTGGTCGAGCTTGACTTCCGCGTAGTTGAAGTCTGGAATCCCAAAGACACGGATTCTACCGGTACCGCCATGCGTTGCCAGCTTTTCAGGATCTTTTTCACACCATTCCCATTTTGCGTCAGGATAAGCCGCCCGCAGATAAGCGGAAATGCGGTGATTGACATGTCGCAGAAGAATCAGGTTTATCGGATCGTTGATCTCAGGGATCTGATAAGTGTTTCCTATAATTCCTTGTTCCAGTCTCTTCTGCTTTTGCTTTCGGCGGAGCTTGTAGCGTTTTGCCTTCTTCAGATAGGGCAGGAGCAAAATACCCACTACCCAGAGTCCCCATAAGGAAATGACCCCAAGAAGAAGCCAGACCTGCCACAAACCGCGAACCAAAGCCAGAATCGCAATGACCGCGCCCAGAAGAATGGAAATACTGCCCCAAAGGGCTTTGTATTGCTTCATTTGTTTTACCGTCCTTTCTTTGAAGTTTTGCCTGAAAACAAAAAAAGAGGAACTGCACCATGTCTTCAGTGTTCTTTCTGAAAAACATGATACAGTTCCTCTTCGGGAGAGCCGGATCGCAGAATCAATCCGGCAGGGCTTCCCTGTCCCCGTCAATTTTGCCAACGTGCGGTAGGCTATCGGTGGGAGAGGGTGAAGCCACGGGGTCATCTTCGAAATTTTGTGCCGTTGAAACGGGTTTGCCAACCGGCACATAACCCCAGTTGTCCAAAGTGAGTTTCAGGCGCTTGTCCTTGGTGGTACCGTCCTTTTTGACGTAGGTTTCCAGTATTAGAGAGCCGGAAGCCCAAATCAGGCTGCCTTTTTTCACTCTTTGCCTGAGGAGATGCATGGCATCCCCGGCCCATGCCCACACCTGATAATATTGCGGGTGCCTTGTTTCACCATAGCCGATATTTTCGGCCAGATCAAACCGGACATAGGCGGTCTTGTTTGTGCTTTCCTGAAGCTCCAGGTCCGCCGTCACACGACCGATTACAAATAGCTGAGACATAACGCTCCTTTCTGCCAGATCGGCCTTGATATCTATATAAAAAAGTACCAGCAATCAACCGGACGCCAAAGGGCGCGGTTATACTACTGGCACTCATACAAACTTAACAGCGTGTGCAATGCGAACTTCTGTCGCCATACAAACCATAAGGTTTGCAATCCCAAAAGGGAAACGCACAAGAATCAATTACAAATATAGTATACAACTATATATTGCGATTGTCAAGCCGTTAAATAACAATATATAGTATCAGGTCCTTGAACAATGCAACGATTTCCCTCTATTCATAAAACGGAAATAGTCGTCCGTCACATAAAAAACAAATTCTTCCGCGTTGGGCAGCTTGTACCGAAAGGTCAGGCCGTAGAGATTGCCTGTTCCGTCAACACCCAGAGGGCCGAGCCAGCAATGCGGTGAATTTTCATTGCGGTACCAGAGGCGGATGCCGAGGTATTCTTCTTCTGTCACATATTTCTTTGCTATGATTTGGCGCACCGTTTCTTCGGAATAAAGCGGGTGTGTCAGAAAATGACGATACAGGTCGTCCGGCAAACTCAGGGCTTGCTGATAGCGCAGCGGATTGGGCGTTTTGTGCCACCATTGGGTGATCTCTTCCAGGTTCCGAAGACGGGGTCGGGCAGGGTCGGCCCGGAATTTCCGGATGAAGGCCAGCACCTCGTTTGGATCAGGCGGCACCGGTACGGGGATTTCCGTTACGCTGCCCTGAAAATATGAGAAGGCAAGCTGTGCCCTTGTGCGGTCTTCCAACAGCAGCGACGAGCGGGATAAGGGGGAAAGTATAAAATGATCCATGACAAAGTGCTGATCTTCCTTGAGGTATTGGACAATTTTGTATTGTTCGACGGTATGCGGCTTATACATAAAATTCCTCCTTCCTGTGTCCTCTGCTACGTAAACAGGGGATGGTGGCCTTTTATTCTGCAAAACATAAAACTTATTTCTCAGCTTTTTCTTTTGCCACAGAAAAGTCGTCAGAATCCTTTTCCGGATATCTCCCTATTTCCTCATATCCAAGGAAGGAATCTGTGGACAGAACCGTGTCAAAATATTCGCTTCCCAGATAGGATGGAACATTTTTTTTGAAGAAAAAGCGATACTGATACCCGATTTTGATTTTGGCTTGCTTTGCCAGCAATAAAGTATTCACGATCCCTTGGTCATCCATGACTTTGATTCGGCGGCATTTCCGCAAGGGCAGTGTAGTAATGGCAACACAGGTTCCCACCACCGTTTCATAGTCCTGACGGAAAATCGTCCGGTAAAGGAGAATGCTTCGCACCAAACTAAGTCCAAAGACCAGACTGCTTAGCATTAGCAAAACACCGTCGTCGGTAACAAGATAATAAGCAACACCAACGCCAAGGCAGCCCATTCCCACAGCTAAAGTGTATAGCCACTTGTGAACCAAGACCGGAGGAAAGTTTTTCATAGAGTCAAATCCTTTCAAAAAAGATAATCTGCTTGCGAAGATACAGATTGGCAACCGCCAGCGTTACCGGTTCTTTGCTGCGGCTGACCTGCATCAGGCTCCCAATATTGTCGCTGGTGGTGTCATCGTCATCATAAAGCGCGGCGAGTATCTTTTTTTCAGTGGACAGGTCCTGTACGCCTTGCTCTACACACTTAATGAGCTCTGCGGTAGAGAGCATTGCCTGTTTTGAAAGGCGCATGATCCGTTCCTCTTCGGCGTTTCTGCTGTCCTTTTGCAGTAGCTGCCTTGTGGAGGAAAACGAAATCCCATCCCAAAACGTCAGCTTCAGAAAAAATAACAGTCGGAGCCCAAAGCGTCCGGTGGCGGGGACAATGTAAAGATTGTTCAGGAGATCATACAGGGCTTCAAATCCAGTATTGCCCGAACCGGAGACAATCAAGCCACGAACCAACAGACGATCTATACACTCCGGGCAGGAGCGATTTTCAGAAAATCCGGTTTTTAAAAGGGATTTTTCATAAAACCGTTCAATTTCCTCTCGTTTCAGAATCCGCCAGTTTAGCGAAGCCCATATGACCATCTCCTGAATGTCCACGGAATATTCTTTTTTATGGATGATAATAACCGGGTGGGAAAGTTTATGGCCATCGGAACGTTTCTCAAAACGACCGACGGCAGTATAAAGCATTGTGTCCATGGAAAAACCTCCTTTTCTATCCTTTATGGTCGTTACTGACTTCTTTTCCAAAATTCCCGATCCAGTGCCGTGAGAAAGGACGGATTGTCGCGCAACTTCTGGGCGGCGCGCGAAATCCATGCGCCGACATGGGAAGGCTTTACACCATAATGACAGGCAATCTCTGAAACGCTCAAACCTTGGACTTTCAATTGCAGTGCTTCGATGCCCAATCGGGCAACACCCTTGTATACTCTTTTCAAAGGCTCCAATAGGGAAATGACCTCAAGATAGGAGAACGTTGCATCGAAATCATTTTCTTGGGTAGCCAGCTTTTGTCCATCCAACAGAAGCCAGCCCTGTTCGCAGGTAAGAAAGAGCATCCGCTTTTGCTTTTTGCACATAGTACGACAATAGGAGATCAGACCGTTTCGGATAACAGTTTTGGCGTAAGTCTTAAACTTGGCGACGGATGCGTCATAAGAGACTGCAGCCCGGCAAAGCCAGATACAGCCCTCCTGATACAGATCATCGTATGAAAAGCCATAGATGGTTTCGTTTACCTTAATATAATGGAAGATAACCCAGCCAACAACGGATAGATGGTCTTCAACCAGAATCCGCTGGGAGGGAGTAAGCGGAACGTCTTTTTTCATGGTGGATACCTCGTTTTGTAATAAGCAAAGTGTGAACTCATGATTCAACCCTTCTGATTGGATTCGTTCAGGCGGCCGGCCGCTGTGACCGCGCTGCCTCTGAACATACGGCAATCACCTGATCGCACATAAACTCTGAAAATTTTGCAATATGGGTCTGTTGGCTGTTCAGCCCCAGCTTTGCTTGCAGCCAGACATACGCCTGCCGCTTTTCCATTCGGCTGCTTTTCCACAGAGATTCAAGCGCTTTGTGCGCCAAAATTCTTTTATGGCGAAGATCACCATTTGCCAGCGTTCCCATCGGACTGAGGTCCTTCCTGTGAGTGCCGACATAAGCGTCACATTGAGGCCATCGGGAGCAGACATATAAATAAGATTCCTTTGACTTTGTCTCCTTGCCATATACCACACTGGCCGGGCGAAGCACCGCCTGAGCTCCGCAATAAGGACATTTTATTTGAATTCGTTTCAAAATTATCACCTCCAATACAAGCCGATTACAGTTCGTTTGCGTATTAGCAGCAATCGTCACGATCGTTTGCAGCGATACAGCACTGCATGCTTTCATTGCAGAGTTGCCAAAGCGGACATTTTTCTGTGCTTGCCGTATACCATTCCAGGTATAGGGAAAAGGCATCTTCAAAAACCTGCCGGCTCAAGGAACCGTGACACTCCTCCGGTTCAATCTTCTGCCCGGTTATTTCCTGAAATGCACCTACAGGCACGATGAGAGGCTTTCCCTCCGCATCGGCGGCCAGGAAAAAGCCAGGACAGGGCTGCTGCCGATAAGGACAGTTGGAGCAATTGATGAACAAAGCGTTTCTCCAATTGCCTCGAACCGCCTGCAGAAAGGGATACCATTTACATTTGCTTTGACACAAGGATCTCACCTCCATTACCGCACATTTAAAAACCTAAAAACAGAAACAGAGGGGCGACTGATTTTTTCGTATCAGCCGCCCCAAAGGTTTAATTGCCAAACAAATCCGTAATTGCCTTGGTGATCTTGGGAATAATGGTGTCGTTAAAGAGCATCGTCATAGCACCCAGAAGCAGCGCACCCAAAACAACTGCAATAATAACCTTGACTCCGTCTGAGATGTAAAAATCTCCGCGCTGATTGCAAAGCGCCAGTTTGGCCTTACTGGAAAGGTTTTTGATCATCTGTTTCATGAAATTATCCTCCTAATCGATATTTTAAATGCCTGCTTGAAGCGGATAGTGATAAAAGGGGTTACGCTCGATGGATCGGTCGCAGAAACTTATTTTTATTGCTCAGAGGACATTCCGGATATGCGGCCGGCTTACTCTGTTGGTATTCAAAGGTCACGAAGGGAAGGCGGCGAAATCTGCGCCGCCCCTGCCTGCGCCTATGTTTCGGCTTTTTCATAGGGCTCTCCTTATCGTTGGGGTTAGACAAAAAGAATGGCCCCGCCTGGCGATACCGGCAAGAGCCATTTCACGACGTTCCAGATCGGGGCTGAACTAAGAAAATCCGGTCGGATACAAGGTAGTCACCATCCTTTTTCAAAAGCTTATATAAAAACGCCGGTCCGGCGTTATCCAAAAAAAGCACCCATGGAGCCGATGACCTCGGTACTCAAAACCACGGCGTAAATGATGATGATGCAAAAAAGCATCATCATGGAGTACTTCTGGATCTGCTTTGGGCGTTTGGCGGCTTCTTTTTTCAGGTTGGATTGTTGGATTTGCCGCATGTCGAAGCAAACCATTTTGAAGTACATATGCTGGTCGTCACCGCGCAGGGTGCCGATCAATCCTCTTACCACATCAGAAAGCAGTGTGCTGCCCACTCTGGCCTCCAGATGGAGCAGCGCATTTTCGTAATTTCCGGTTCGCATGTCGGCGATGGTCTGATCCAGCTCATAGCCCAGTTCCTTTCCAGCGATGCGGCGGTAAGATGTCAGAATCTTCAGTACGTCGCGGTCATTCTCCAGGTTCTGCGCAATGGTCAGCGCAAGCCGTGGAATCTCCGCCTCCAGTATCTTTTTGCGTTTTTTCACATAATCAAAAGCCGCGTAATAAGTGGAGAACCACAGCGTCACCGCCAGCCCGATTACAACCATGGCAAAGAGGGGCTGGATGAAAAACAGTGGTACGGAACAAAGGGCGGTCAGTACAGCGGTCACATAGGCTTTGAGAACATAAACCTCAGGGCTCAGATTCACACCGGCAATATTTAGGACCGATTGCAGCTTGGCCCTTTTGAGGCGGTCCAGCTTTATAAACGGCTCGAAGTAAGACGCAATGCGGGTGATATAGACCTCCAGCAACTTCTCGTTTTTCACCCCGTGTTGCTTGCGGGTCATAAGCATCGCCTTGGAGGTCTTTCCGGTGGGAACGTCCACAAAGGCGCAGCTCAGGTTATAAGCCGCCACGCCAAAGAAGGTGCAGGCCAGAATAACAAGCATGATCATTTTTCGTCACCCCCTATACTCAATTGGCTTCGAAAGCTTCATGATCCTTGTGATGGCGAAGAGGATAATGCCAGCACAAAGTGCCAGGGCAATCTTACCCGGCGTGGAGAACATGAGCGCGTGAAACCAATCTTTGTTCAAAAAATACAATAGCGGTATATTGGCCACCACCAGGAACATCATGGTAATGGCTTCCCGGCGCGGGCCATCCATCATGGCCTCCAGCTCTGACTGCACCACCCGAATGTCGGAAAATTTCTGAATGGTTACAGGCAGCGTATTTTTCATGGTGCGGTCGGACTGGCACTGGATAAGTGTGTTACACCATTCGTGGAAAACCTGGTTGGGCACCTTCATTTTCAGAGAATTGATTGCTGAAATAAGGCTTGCGTTAATCATTTCAGCTTCATAGACGAAGCTTTCAAAACTCGCTTTGACTGGCGGGTTAATAAACGGCAGGTTTTCTTTGATTGAGCGTACAAGATCATCCGTCCGAAGATAAGAGGTCGTGACAATGGAGATGGCTGTTTCCAACTCCTCGTTGAGGTGCTTTTTGTAGACGTTTGCAGTGGATCGAATATACCAAACAGGCACCAAAGCAAACCCAATTCCCATGACGGGAACCATGTAGACATTGTCCAGAAGGAGGGCCAGCACGGCGCCTGCTGCAAACAGAATCAGCGAGGATTTTTTGATCAGATCAAACTTGCTTTCCCGGCCTGTCGACTTTAGGAGCTGCTTGACCTCATAGGATTCCCGGTTAAAAAATCCTTTGGCCGGCGCACCGGTCAGGACTTTCAGTTCATCGCTCAGCGTAACGGATTTGCGTCTCGACAACGCCGCAAGGACATCGTTTAAACGGATACCAAACAGGGCAAAAAGCCCCAAGGAAATCAATGCAAAGCAAATCAGATAGACCCATTGCATATCAATCACCTTCCTTTATGAACGCAGCCAGTTCCTTTGCGGAGATGCCGTTATCCAATAATCGCTTTTTTAGCGTGTCGGAGATATTCCGCACTTTCTGGTGTCTCCCGACTACCTCTACGACCTCCCGCTCTTCAAAAGAGTCCTGCAGTTCTGTGATTCCAAACGAGGCTGCCTCTTCTAAACGATAGGAGGGTATCGAACGGGTATGTACAGTGGTCTTAATTCGATTATCCTCCACGTTGTAGCGATAGAGGGTGCGATACTTCAGCTGGCCACCTGCGAAATCCTCCCCTTCGATGATCTCAGTGATTTTTCTGGAGCAATCCTCCATCTGTCTGGTAAATACGATGACTGGATAGGCTTCTACCATGATTTGCATCAGAGTTTCATCATCGATGGCGTTGCGTATTTTCGCCAGAGTCATCATACGGCGATAAGTAGCCGAGGCACTGTTACTGTGAATGGTGGTAACCACCGTATGTCCGGTTCTGCTTGCTTCTGCGGCAGCCAACGCCTCCTTGGCGGAACGCATTTCGCCCACACCGATGACATCCGGATGCTTGCGCAGGATACGTTCCAGAAGAAAACTCTGGTCGATGTCCATACTTGGGTTTTCATGGGGACGGGTCAGCAGATGGACAACGCTGTTGATGATCTCGCCGTCCTTGTTCCGTTTGACCAGGTTAAACTCCCGGCTGCCCTCTTCAACCGTAATAAGCCTGCGATTGTTTGGCACTTTGGACAACAACCACGCCATGATAGTGGTTTTTCCAGACCCGGTGGACCCTGCGATACATATCGACACGCCATACCGAATACAGGCGGTCAGAAAATCCAGCATCTCATCGGTGGCGCTGCCGGAATTCAGCAGCTTTTCCCGACTGACGGTCTGTTGATTTACGATACGGATGCTGGCATCGATGCCTACTTCCGGGTCCACAATAGGTGTTTTATCCACTGAGATGCGGATGTTTTTATCAAGGAATCCGATGATGGAGGGCATGGTATCGTCGATGACCATCCCGCAGGCAGAAAGCATACGGCGAGTCACATCGATAGCCTGCTGGGGTGAAGTGAATTTGTCCGGGATCTTCATACTGCGGCCGCCGCTGAAAATGACCTCGATGTCGTTGTAAGCGTTGATGTTTACCTCTTCCACATCGGGCTTATAAATCCATTTTTTGAGGAAGGAGTAGCCGGCCATGTCTTCAAACAGCTTGTCACAAAGCTCGGTGGTGGTCAGCCCCTCCAGGGCATACCGGCGTTTGGTCAGATACTGCTCAATAAATTCCTTCAGCAAGGCCACCGCCTGGCCGGAATTGTCATCACCTGCCAACTCGGAAGCATGGTTGGCCGTACAGTATTGCTGCACATCCTCCAGAATCTGCTCGTAGGTAACCCCCTCGTCGCTGGCAGCGGTGAAGAAGATATCACTCAGTTTGTTCATCACACACTACCTCCATGACCTTACTGAGCGACGTCAAATACTTGGAACTGCAATAGTCAATGGCTTTGAACATTCCCCCGCAGGTAGCGCAGCGATCAATTTCCTTACTGTAAGGAAGCAGACCGTCGAAGCCACCGATCAGATGATCCATTTCTTCTATGGCATGAAACGGCCGTGCAACGCCGGCAAAGGTCATATGACTGTCAAACCGGAACCGGGCGTCCTGTAAAAGCGGCTGGTGCGCTTTCAGATAATGAACGCCGCGCAGATCCGGTGTCAGGATGCGGATAACATGGTCGGCCACCTCGATCGCCGCCGGGGTAAACAGGTTTGTCATACTGGAACTGCAGTCCAGTATGACAAAATCCACCAGCTTTGCCGCAGCATAGATTAGTTGCTTGGCCTTTTCGTACTGTAGCTCCGGGTAGGTTAATGGGTTTTCACCGGTGGCGTAGCCCATAAGCCCGATAAAGGGATAGGCTTTCAGTACTGTCACATGGCTTGCCACCAGTGCGGTGTCAATATCAAGAGAAGAAAGCACCTGGCCCACCGAAGAGCTGGTTTCAATGATCTCTTCGGGAAGCCAGACCGGCAGCATGGGAACACTGGAGTCGGCGTTTATGATGATTGCTTTTTGTTTGGAACGTGTAAGAGCTTTCGCCAGAATGCAGCAGAATACCGATTTGCCACTGCCGGAATTGCCCCATACTGCGATAATTTTGGACATAAGGTCATACCTCCTTGTGTTTGTATAAAAAATCAGGGAGGATACCCGGAATGGGCATCCTCCCTGTAACAAAGGGTTTATTCGAAGAAAAACTCCACGGAATAGGTGATGTTTGATTTGTTATACATGCAGTCGTGCGGGGTGTAATAATAAAATTGGAGCTTAGTATAAATCCCAGGATTCAGCGAGCCGTACATGTACACGCCATTGTGACTGTAGACGCGGCCAGTGTTACCATCCGTAGCGGCATATGACGAACCGATGGAAGCGTTGAACGACACATTCGTTAGGCGTTCCCATTGCCCGGTCAACTGGTTGTAACCCCTGACTTCACCATAATCGTAATTTGCGGTGTGCCCGGAAACAGCCGGGACGTTGAATGTCCATGACGTGATTGTCGCACCCTCTATGCCATTCTCAGTAATAACCGATTCAGGACCGGTCAGCATCATACCACCTCCATGCGAAGCGTCGGCCACGAAGAACACGATAGCTGCCCACGGGGATTCTGCTCCCGTGCTGTCCACAGCCTTAACCCTAACCGTGTTTTTTCCGAGTGGATAGGCGGTGCTGGTCTCCGCCGGCCTTCCTTCCCAGACATAATGGATCGCATCGCCGTCCGGATCGGTGCTGGAAGCGGTAATGGTGACCGCAGTACCCGGCGCTACACTGTTGCCGCTTGGCGTTCGCGTAATGACCGGAGTTGTTGGTGTGGAATTGGCTACGGTAAAGGTTACGGACGTCCAATCCGAAACACCGCCGTAAGCGTCCTTTGCCCGAACCTGAACCGTGTGCGTACCAAGGGCGTAGTAATCATCGCCCGCTTTGTCTTGATATTCATAGGTGATGGGATCGCTGTCCGGGTCAGTGCAGTTCATCATAAGTGTGACCAGGTATTTCCCATTGCTCTGCTGAGCACGGTTCACATTGGCCGTAGCGGTCGGTTTGGATGGAGCGGTATTGGTCAGGATGATTGTCTGCGTATGAGAAAACGACCTGCCAAGCTCATCTGTGATTGTGGCGGTAAGCTGGTAGCTGCCGGGGACGTCCACATGAACTGTACCGCCGGTGTTGGTCAGCGTACCCTTAAAATAGTCGGATACGGAAACGCTTTGTCCGTCCTTGACAGCAGTCCAAGTAATGGCCTTTCCGCCGAGACTGGCACCGCTGCCAGGTGCAACTTCAAAGTTTCGCCCGGCGTGAATGGTACTGGGTATAGTGAAATCGCAGTTGTAGAGCGGATAAACGCTGATCATTTCGCTGGCGCTGAACACTCTGCCCAGTGCGTCAAACATATTGGCGGTTAGGCGGTACTCGCCTGCAGATGTGAAACGGATCTTGCCGCCCTGTGCGTTAAGGGAGCCGCTTACCGCCTGATCCAAGGGTATAATCTCGCCGTTCTTCATCAGAGTCCATTCAATCGGCAGGACACCGTTGTTCCCTCTGGTTCGCACGTCGATCTGCGTATCGGTATAGCCGATAGCAGGAAGTTCAAAGGTCAGGGAGAGGACCGGCAGCACTTCTACCTTTCCGCTGTTAAATAGGAATACTCGCCCGGTTGCGTCGGTCGCACGTGCCTGCAAATCATAAACACCGGCACGTATAAACCGAATAGAGCCGCCGTTGTTATCCAGCTTGCCGTCGATGTAGGTATCCCAATCCTGAAAACCGTAAGTATTGTCCACATACCACACCGCCGTCAGTCCGTCCATATCGGTCAGGGTAGTATTGACCGATAGCACATCGTCCGTATGGACAGCTCCCGAAAGGTCAAATGCAATCTTTGGAACCGGATATACCTTGATCGTTTTGCTGTCCGAGAAGGTGCGGCCCGCCTTGTCCGTTACGGCGGCGGTGACAGTATATTCTCCCATTTCGGTGAAGCTGATCGCGCCGCCCAAATTGGTCAGGGTATTGTCGGGAGTCGCTGGGATGCCGTTTTTGCTCATGCTCCAAACAACGGGCAAAGAACCGGCATTGTCGAGTTTCACGGAAGCCGTCGCCGTCTGGTCGGTATGCGTCTCTTTCGTCAGTTCCATGGAAACGGTGATCACCGGATAGACCGTGACCGGCGCGGTGTAGGTAAAGCTGCGGCCGGTGCTGTCGGTTACTGTGGCGGTCAGTTCATAATCCCCGACTGATTTGAAGCGGATCACGCCGCCGCTGTCGCTCAGTGTGCCGTCAAAGCCGTCAGCCAGCGAAAGCGCCGTTCCGTCTTTTGTCAGGCCCCATATCGCGGTCAGCCCGTCCGTATCCTTGAATGAGGTTTTTACCTCAACCTCCGTATCGGTGTGGGTCATAGACGGTAGATAGAAGCCTGTCTCGGCCACGGGATAGATTACCGTACCGGCCTCATAGCCGTATTCACGGCCGGTTTCGTCCACAAGCGTGGCTTTCAGGACATAACTGCCTTTCTCCCTGAATCGGATAGAACCGCCTTCGTTGGTCAGCGTTCCTTCCAGCACGTCGGAAAGCGGTACGCTCTCTCCGTCATGAAGGACTGTCCACTCGGCTTTCATATCCTGTAAATCGGAGGATTGCACGGAAACCGGAACCGTCTCGTCGGTATGCGCAGTTACGGGAAGCGTAAAGGAAAAACCGGCAACGGGATAGACCTTCGATTCCGTTTGCGCGGTAAATGTCCTGCCAGATTTGTCCGTCGCCGCGGCAGTAATGGTGTAATCGCCCGGCTCCTTAAAGCGGATGCTGCCGCCCAGGTTATCCAGCTTGCCCTCGGTGCAGTCGGACAAAACAGTTTTCGTTCCATCCTTTGCCGCGCTCCAAGCGATTTGCAGATCGCCCAGCTCTTTGGTTTCTGCGGAAAGGAGCGCGGGGGTATCTGTGTGGGCGGTTTCGGGCGCTTGCAGGCTGATTTCAACAACCGGAAGCACCTCAACTTCCGCCTTTCCTGCAAATTGCCGGCTGGTTTCGTCGTAAGCTGTGGCTTTCAATGTGTATTTGCCCTTGTCCTTGATTTGGATGGAGCCACCCGCGTTGGTTAGCGTCCCCGTCACGGCATCCGACCACTTCATCTCGTTCCCATCCTTGTAAACGTGCCAGTTCAACTGCTGTGTGACATTATAGGAAAGGGTGGTGCTGACGGTGAATATCTGGTCCGTGTGGGCATATGGCTCCGTAGTTACGGTGATGCCAAACACGGGATAGATCGTAATTTTCTTCGTGAAGGTGTAGGTACTGCCTCCATAAT
The DNA here is from genome assembly GCF_035986805.1 of Caproicibacter sp. BJN0012. Taxonomy (NCBI): domain Bacteria; kingdom Bacillati; phylum Bacillota; class Clostridia; order Eubacteriales; family Acutalibacteraceae; genus Caproicibacter; species Caproicibacter sp. BJN0012. Next base: position 949,876 of record NZ_CP142518.1, read on the forward strand.
TCTTTGCGGTGACGGTCAGCGTGTAGCTGCCCTGCTTGGTGATCGTGATTTTACCGCCGTCTTTGTCAAGGGTGCCTTTTAGAAAATCACTTTGCTTCGCGTCGCTCCCATCCTCGGAAACTGCCCATTCCAATGATTTCACATTTTGCAAAGTCGTTTTTACTTGAAATTCACTGTCGGCATAACTGTATTCCGGGATGATAATCTCCACCACGGCAGCAGGATAGCTGTGATGGCTGCCTGACCCACCGTTATCGGAATTGTCTGGATCATTCGGTTTCGCGGGTGGGGTTGGCTGTACCGGAGGCGTGGACGCTGGGGGTTCCGCAGGTTTCGCCGGTTCAGTGGGCTTCACCGGCTCAGTGGGTTTCACTGGTCCAACGGGTTTTACCGGTTTCGAAGGTTTGGAAGGTGGCGTTGTTGGATTTGATGTAGGTTTATCCTCAACTGGTTTCCCCGGGGTTGTATCGACATCACCAGCAGAAGTGGTATCTCCGCTGGTCTCAGGTCCCGACACATCTTCTCCGGTATGAATGCCCCACGTATCTGAATTAGATGCTGGATTTTGGCTGTTGGAATCAGACGATGAATTTTGTGTTTCCGATGTAACCGGAGGCGGGGGCTCCAACTCCTTCAGCCGGATGGAACAACTCACCATACCGACAACTAAAATGAGAAGGGCGACAGCAAGCAAAATTATTATCGTCCTCTTCGACTTTTTACTCATATTCTTTTCCTCCACTTTTATTGTTCAGGTTTGGGCTGTGCCGAATCAGGAGTCTCAGCGGTGGTCCCGGCCGCCGGAGGATAGAGCGCCAACAGCGACTCATCCTGTTTTTTAAGCAGCTCTTCCGCCAGCTTGTCGTTGTTCCTGGTGATGAGCGCCACATGGCAGGTGCCGTCGTTTTCAAGGCCGGTGATAACCTTCGCTTGCTCGGGGCTCGCCAGTACAGTGATAGTAGCGGACTGTTGCTTTTCCTCATCTTCGGTGGGTTTCTGTGTGTTATCCACATTGGCCCCCTTGGAATCGGTAACCGAGAGAACTTTTACAAACTGCAGCTCGGGAACATCCTCTGCCACATCAAGAAAATGATAAATACGAATGATATCGTTCGGCTGCAGCTTATCCGAAAGCCCGCTGGCGAGGGTCTTGACAGTAAGCGAAATCGCCACTTTGCCGGATGGAATGTTACTTAACTGGATGTCGGAAGTGATGGGGGTAAAGCTGACTTTGGAGGCCAGAATATAATCACCCGTCGCCAGGTCGGCTGTGGCATATTTGCCGACGACATCTTCTTTCGCACGGGCAATGTTTGCCGGCAGGTTGTAGCCGCCCACTTCCACCAGTTCCACGTCCTTATCGGTGAGTTGGGCACCCTTGAGTACCGGCTGTGAGATGCGGACAATCTCCGTCTTCCCATTGGTTTTAGAGACTGTCGTTGGAATTGCGATAAACGCAATAGTAGCTGCCAGTACAAGGCTGATGATGCCGAATACAAATCGGTTATTGAGCTTCATATCAGTTTCTCTCCTTCTATTGTTATAAATTTTAAAATGGTAACCACGCAGCAGCCAATGGCCAAAAACGGAACAAAGGGTGAGCTGAAAACGCGGTTCCCGGTGCGGCGCTTTTCAAGCGGGTCAAACAGTATAGCCAGCAGAGCTGCAAAAAACAATGCAAGCAGGATGTTATAGGGACCGTACACAATTCCCAGCATGGCAGTCAACTTGATATCTCCGCCTCCGATTCTTCCGTTTGTTACGATTGCCTCAAACAGAAGCGTCCCGCCGCCGAACAGAATTCCTAAAGCTGGCATAAGCCAGGGAGGCAGGCTCGATTCACCTTCCGCCATAAGGTTTACAGGAAGGGATAACAGCGCGAAAGGCAAAAAATAAGCGAGTGCCAAATCAGGCACTCGCTTATGCTGCATATCATATACGGCAAACGTCACAAGGAATAGAATCAGCAATAGATAATAGATCAGTTCCCATCTATTCACGGCTCGTATACCAATCATCGAACAAACTACCCTGAATGGATACATAGTCACTCAGATTAACCGACAGCATTCCGTTGGGCGTCCATGTATCCCATACCTGTGTGTAGACCGTAAACCGCTTTCCGTCCGGAAACCAGACCGGAAGAAAATGTACGCTGCGGTTGGTGATAGAATATTCATTCGGCTGAAACCGGAATTTCGCGTTACGCCCGCCGGTAGTCTGCTCAAGTACCCGGAGGTATGTCTGGTATTGAAATTCCGGGAAGGTGGAAAAAGCAGTCTGCGTATAGGTATAATGGCTGCTTGGCGCGGAAGTGGACAGAATCGTGGATACCTCTGTTTTGACGCCATACCCGCTCTTCATCGTTTTACCATTGGCGGTAGGCACGACGTCATCCGGCATCAGATTCATTGTTCCGGAAAGGCTGGCGGAATAGCCGGTGTACTCAAATTCCCATTGACCTTCATCCACCCAATGACCAATTTCATTGCCGTTTTCATCTGTTCCGTCGGAGCACCACACCCAATCCGGCTCCCAATAGCAATCCCAGACGCCCCAGTTAGCAGTCGTTTTTTGGTTATTGGACGGGAGTATGGGAACTGTATAACCCGAGTTCGTATCCGATGCCAGCGGATCTGGCGGGATTTTGCCGTTCAGATCCTCGATTTTTGCCTTCAGGGTATCCTCGGCTGTATAGGCTCCGCTGACCGAAACGTCAATGGTGATGGTGGTCGGCGTGGAAGGTGTGTGCCATTTCACCCACACGACCTGGGAATCTCCCGCTGGAATGACGACATTATTGACCGTGTATGTTCGCCCATCGATATGGAACGTAACTGAAGCTGGATTGTCCGGTGTCAAATCCCTGTTGGTACGCAGCGTAACGCTGGTAATGACGTCCGTATTTACACGGTATTCCACATCCGGCGCATTGATATCGCCCTGGACAGGAGTCTCTTCCTTATATTTAACAATTCCAAGGCCAAGTTTATTGATGATCTCTGAATTTGAAACTTTTGAGGATGTAGAACCATCCCATGCCGGAAATCCCAAATCAGGATATTCCAGAAAAATGGACAGCGGGAGGTTTTTATGGGTCAGACTCACCATTTTTGATCTAAGGCCGCCGTTGGCAAGCTGGTCATATAACGCAGCCTCCGTGGCGGTCATGGCATACATTGTCCCATTAAAGTGAAAATAGGCAATTGGTTCAATGAGTAACTTATACTCGCCATTAACCAATGTTTGATAGCTGATACCCGTAGCGTCCGCCACCAGCATTGCAGCATATTCCGAGCAAAAATACTTTTTGATCGCTTCAATATTACTGTTCCCGTCTCCACTGATGATTTCGGGCAGGGTGTGCGCAGGAGCAATACTGACATATTGGGCACCTGATGGGGAGAGGGCTTTTCCGCTTCGATACTGAAGTTTGCTTATTTTCCCAAAATGCGCCGCAGTATGTGATTTATTGCTGAAATCAACAGGTGTAGTAGCAGCGGTGTTGCTGCTGACCCGAATAACAGTAACGCGGACCCCGTCATCCCCGTTATTCCAGTAGCTGCCGGAAGTACCGCCGCCCATGTCTCCGCCTCCTCCATCCATATTGCCGTCGCCGCCATCTGCAAAGGCCGGCTGGCTGCCTATGGAGAGGATCAAAATCAAGCATAGCAATACTGCCCATATTTTTTTCATCTTGCACCTCCAAACAAAAAGACACAGCCCGAAAGCTGTGTCTTTTGATCATCATATTAACTTTTTAATCTCCCATCGTCCCGACTTGCTTGTTGATGTCTCCATCGTTGTCTGCAGGAACACTTTTTCCATCTGGTACAGTGATCCACCCGAAGACAGGATCATATACCTGACCCTTGTCATTCTTGCTGCCGGGAGCAGGAGTACCGGATTTTTGAGACTCTGTTTTGGATTCCTGCTTGGGTGGCGTCACTGACGGATCCTTCTGGACCGGATGGGAGGAGCTGGTCACAATCTCTGTTTTTCCTTCCGGCGCGGGTGGCGCTTCCGGCTTTTCCGGGGTGGGGTTGGTGAAATCCACCACGGTCCGACTTTCATCGTTCTCCACCACCTTGGGATATTCCTCTTTGGAAGAGGTGCCTGTACCGCCGTTCATCCCGCTTCCATTTTCCGGTTCGGACGTGGACGGGTTCTCACTCCAGCTTTCCGCCGGCGTCGGTTTTGAAGAAGATTCAGGGACAAATTCACTTTTTTCATTCCCCTGAAGAGTTAAGCAAGCCACAACAATTCCCAAGCACAAAACGGTGAGAGTGCCTGCTATGAATGGCTTCGATGTTACTATCTTTTTTAGCTTCATAGAATAATCCTCCTTTTATATACTCTATACACAATTTAGAGCGTTTTTTCAACACCGCGTCAGAATTTCGTATTATGGTGGCCGGTCAAGCGTATCTCACGGGTGATAATGGGATACCTGTTACCAAACATTATAACATAAAATTCGGTATCGCAAGTAAAAATATATTCTATTTGGTCATTACCATCCTGCGTAAATTCCAGCCGAATGTTTTTAATGCGATAATCCTCTGTTTCAAGAGGAATTTTTTTTGCGAGACCGTCCTCAACCTTCTGCTCAAGCTGGTGGGTATAGGAACTGCTGGAATAGAGAGTGCTGACATATTCGTCCAAGTCGGTTTCCCGCTGCGAGCGATAAGTATCAGCATAAATGCTGGCAGTCAAATTATTGAGCTCCATCTTGATTCCGTTTCGGATATTGATGCAGTTGATCTGTACCGAGAAAAACAAGAGCAGGAAGGAGACAAGCATGACCAGCGCCAGCATAATAAAGCAGGTGGTAAAAGTCATGTCACCGCGGTCATTTCGTAAATGTTTCATCATACTGTACCGCCTCATTTCCAATACCGCTCGCTTACCCCGGCACCATTAGCGACGACTGTGATATTTACCAAGTGAAAGTTCCAGAATCCGCCGAGTTTCGCTTTGCCGGTGATGGTGATATAGAAGGGCGTGCCAAGTTGGATGGCCTTATCCATACCGGATGGCCGCGGAGAATGGTAACTGGAATCGATATTGTAGGTGATATTGGTGGCTCCTTTGATCTCTCCGCTGAGATATTCAAATAAATCCTCGGTATCCGAGTTGACCCCCCCGGCAAGCTGGATCTGTTTGACCATCTGGTCCGCACATTGGTCGAGTTGCTGCTTGGCGGAGATAATACTGAACAGATTGAGGATAAAAGCTAAAAAGATGACTGCAATAAAAATGTAGACTACTGTGCTAATGTAATTGGCTTCGCCTTTATCTGACTTCAAAATTCGTTTGATACGGCACAAAAACAACTCCTGCCTTTCCGGGAACGCAAAAGCCGCCGATCAGAGATGATCAGCGGCTCTTGGTTTCCATATTTTCAACTGTACTCAGTATAGCAGATCAGGATTTTCGTGTAAATCGCAAAACTCTGCCGTTTTCATTTCTTTTAGCGCCAATGTTGTGCCATTACAGATTTTGTTTGATGATCCGAGTGATGATACCTACAGCTACGCCGTGTTCCTCATCTATGTGGGTAACCACAAAGCTGATGTCGTCTTTTTTTCCAGGCATCCGGTTATCATAGCAGCTGTGTGCAATGGCATTGACGCCGATGGATAGCCGGACAAAGACGGTTCCTTTATGGATGTCCGTAACCTTGCCCGCATACTTACCCTGCACTTTGCACTTGCTGAGGTTTTCCCGGCCGGTATTGCTGGTCACGCTTTTTACATCCGCCTTGACGGAGAGATCCTCCAGCGAATCCCTTTTCACATTCAGGATGCGGACAAGAATCTCATCGCCCACGCTGAACCGTTCATGGGCATCGCCCAGCCAGTCCCAGGACAGATCCCGGGCCATAATGGAGCACTCGACCCCAAAAATCTCAACCCGGATCACCTTGTCAGCTACGGCGATAACGCGGGCCTGTACAATGCGGTTTTCGTAAATACGGTACATGCCGGCAGTGTCAGTCCCCATGAAAAAAATCTGACGCTTTTTCAGCATGGCGTCCCTGCGGCTGGCAACCACACTGCGTGTCTTAGCGTCAATGCCTTTCACCACAAAATCAATTTCGGCGCCAAGCATAGCACCAAGGATCTTGTTCTGCCGAAGCATCATTTCGCCATAGCTCGCAGAATTTTCCTGGGATAAATTGATCATCATCTCCTTCATCGGAATGACAATGCGCATTTCCTTGTAATAAACAATGGCCATGGTCTTACCGGTTTCCAACTGCTCAATTCCGCCCAGCGTGCCGGTCAGTATTTTTCTGGTGCGGTAGGCATTATGGATTTCATGCCAGATCATTTCCTCACGGTCGTCGGGTGTTTCCACCTCAGCGTGGGACTCGATGGTGAGGACCGAAGAATTAGCAACCCGTTTACTGGATTTCCGTATCGAAGAATTGTTCGTGGAAGTTTCGGCACTATCCTTCCCAGGCACAGCCTCAGAATTCTCTGCCACCGAAATGGCATCCGCCTTTTTTCTCCGGGTAGTTCGCCTGGTTTTTGGGGGTTCCGGTTCAGACTGACCTTCAGCAGAAGATCCCGGCGTTTTATCAGGAATTCCTGTCTCCTCGGCGGGGTTCTCCTGGGACTGTTCAGCAAAACCAGAAGATTGCTCATCATCGGGCGGAAGATGATTGCCTGCATCCATCCCTGGCAGAACTTCATTTTCCGGCTGTCGTGAAGGTTCATCCGCATTCGATAGCAGTAATCCTGCAACGGAATCATCCAGTTGTACGGGGGGTTCACCTTGCGGTACCAACACGTCGGCCACATCTTCAGCAGTGTTTTTCATCTCCGAGGATACCTCCTCAGTAGCAGTAAGATTCGGTTCCAACTTTTCAGATTTTTTTGTTTTTGCCATAGCATAATTCCTCCTATTAAAATATTTAATTTAAGACATGATTGAGTCCTTGTCGGTTTGAATAATTGCCGGTTTCCTGTCGGATACATGGGATGGCGATTTCTCATCATCGGTATTGGCTTCCGAAACCGGCGGAGCCTTGGTGCGTCTCGAAGTCGGTCTTTTTTCTGCTCGTTTCGGGGCGCTGAATTCCGGCTCGTCCGCTTTGTCAAACCAATCGGGAATATGGGAAGATGCCTTACTGGAGAATAACTTTTGGGATTCGGGGTGAAGGGAGTAGTCGTATTTGTCTACCTGCAGAACTTTCTGTCCGCGCATGATAACCAGTGCTTTGTTGACCGGCAGACGCAGTACTTCATCCATGGTCATCAGCTTACGCCGTCCAACACCCGAGGTTTCCCGGTATTCGGGAGTATAATCGGAGATGCGCCAAGTCCCGAGCTGTTTGGCCTTGCTGGAAACGTGTACAGACGCTTCGCCCGTCCGCTCACTCACCCAGTCAGCACTCAAAGCATCCGTGCATCCAAGAAAAAGCTGCACATCGCAGTTGCCCAGTATCTCCTGCCATTGATTTAAGGGATATCTGTTTTGGAGGCCCGCCAGGTTCTGGAAGATGCACGACATACTAATATTTCTGGAACGGATGACAGAAATTTTTCTGCTCAGATCCGGAATCACGCCGCAGGCAACCAGTTCTTCGCCTAAGACATGGACCGGTATGGGAAGTTTGCCGTCCGGACAATGCTTATCAGCAAACCGAACGAGCTTGATAAAGCAAAAGGATACAAAAAGAGAAGAAAGAAAGTCGAAGGTGGAATCCTGGTCGGAACTGATGAGATAGTACGCGCATTTTTGCTTGCCGAGTAATTCCAGGTCGATCTCGTCACGGCTGGTGATCATCCGGATCATTTTATTCTGGAACACCTGCAAACGCGACCCCAAGCCGATGATGATTCCGCTTCGCACCGTATCCGAAGCCTGTTTGAAAATACTGTAAGGTGCTTTGGCCGGATGGGTAATCGGCAGCGCGTCAAAAAGGCTGTTCAGTTCGTGCTCCGAGCTTAGGGTCAGAAGCTGGTAGACAGATCCGATGTTTTTGGATTCTGCCGGGTAGCCCTGCTCAACATACAATACCAATGCCTTCAGAAGGTTCATTTCAGAATTGTCCCAGAAATGGTCACCTCTCTCCGAACCGGTGTTTTTTATAATTACATCGCAAAATAACTGCGCCATAAGTTCCTGACCTTCGATTTCAGCCACACAGTTCCATGAGTCGGAGTTTTCAGGGCTGATCAAATTGAATACCTTGACGGTAAAATTTTTCTCGTCGCGCAGATACCCGCTTGTCTTTTCGTAGATCTCGCCCTTGGGATCCAAAATCAGAAGCGATTCTCCGCGCATGGCGCACTGCAGCACCATGTTGACGGCAAATGCACGCGTCTTTTTTGACCCGCTGCTGCCCAAAACGGCGATATTTCGATTCATCATGCTATTTTCAGGCACGCAGACAACTTTTCCGTCGATCTGGCCCAGAATGGTACCATGATGTTTGCGGATGTCGGGTATAAGGTCCAGGACTCCCTTCATCTCATCTTGGGACATGAAGCCCGCGGTACCATAGGTGCCCTTCCGGGAATAGATCAGGTTGCGTTCCCGGTCGTATTCTCCCTTGTCGCCGAATCCCAACTTCATCACCAGTGCAAAGAGCAGGCCAAAGAGCAGCGCGCAAAGAAAAATCCCATACAGATTGTATGGGAAATCAAAAACTGCCTTAAGGCACTCTATTGGAGAAGCAGAAGGAGAAACCGGCGCTGTGCCGTCACCGGGATACCCGCCTCCTTGCTGCCACCGGCTGTAATTGCCGGCAAGTTGGGAGAGGTAACCCCCGCCATAGCTCATGGCCAGCAGGATTGGCAACAGAAGCAAAATCAGCCAAAATCTTTTTTTTTAGTCTTCATGATAAAACCTCCTTTTAAACTTTTTCAGGTCGATTGTTTGGATATTAACCCGGTCCCCGCAGAACCGCTGCAGGGCCTCTTTCTGATAATCGAAGCAGATGAGGGAACCTGTTTTTTCTCGCAGATTCAATGCCGTGGAGAAACGGGTAATACGGGGCATGTCACAAAAGTAAGCAAACAGTACCGGATTTCCATGTTCGTCTATGGCGTCATTTTCAAAGAGCATAGCCGGATTCGGTGGATACAGCCCGCCCATGAGCATCCGGTTAAGCTCATTTGTTTTTTCGGGGTCGCAAAGCAGGCGTAGCAGTACCTCGCCGGCATGGTCGTTGGTGAGAAACAAGACGCTGTCATAGTTTCCGTCCAGCACAAAATAGCTGTGCTTGACACCGCCCGTGCTCGTAAGAAGTTGATAAGCGGTTTCCATACTCTCGCCTAAAACCAGTCCTTTGATGCTCTCAGAGCGATATTGGTGCGGGAGCCGTTGATAGCAGAGTACATGTTTCATCAAAGCCTTAATGCGCATCTCAACTTTATACTCCCATTTCATCAGGGTATCTGCGGTATTGTAAATCACATACACATCCCGGGGCGTCAGCAGAACACCTACCGTCCGGGCTCCCCGGACTTTTTCGGATTCCTCTCCAAATTCCTTAATTTCACGGGAGTTGTAATAAGCCGCCTGTTTGATTGCAGGCAGCTGAACAGGATTGGCACCCTCCGGATAAAAAACATCCGGCTTTTCATCTCGGAAGATCGATACACCGGCATTCTGCATTGTTACAGTGGCTTCGGAGATGCGGTGGAGACGGAGCCTTCGGGGCACCTCACTTTTAATCAGGTTTGTGTTGATGTTGCCGGTCAGGAAAAACGAGAATCGGCTGTGATTATCCGCCAGCAGCAATGCCTTAGCCTTTGCGGTCAGCCTGTGCCCCCGCAGCTTATCCTTATAGCAGGTGCGGAGCAACCGCCTGTCACGCAAAGATGTCAGAAGCTTCTCGCCATAACTTTCACTCCCAATGAGCCTGTGAACCTGACTGGCAGGAAGCTCGCCTGATACCGCTACAAGGCTGAGAAGCAGGTAAGCCTGGGTGTCCTTTTCTATCTCAGCGATAGTCATCACCTCCTTGAAAATTACCATACAGGCTGGAAACCACGGTAAAAAAACCTCGGTGAAAACCGGAAAAAGCCTTGGATCATGGGAGTTTCAACTGCTTTTTGCTTATCGGAAAATTTTCGCTCAAAATCCTCAAAAATCCGATATCTCAAAAGCCCTTTGCTGGCGGCTCAGCAACCATTCCGGAAAACGCTTTTTCTCCATGATGAAAATACGGGTACTGTCGGTTTCATCGAACCCAGTGGTATTATAGGTATCACAGTATCGGCCGCCGTCATCCGTCATGAAAAATGTGGCAATCACGTCCAGCGCCTGCTTTAACTCCATATTGTCGTAATCCCTGACCCGGCGCGAGGGGAGATCCTTGCAGTAGATATTAACAAAACAAACGACACACTCCCTGAATTTCTCTGGAGTGTGCCGGTCAGCATAGTCGCTCAGGGCAAAGTACAGGGGGTCAATGAGAAACTCCGAACTCTGCCACTGTTTGCGTTTGGGCATCAGGCTTGGAAAAGTGATTTCCACGATCCCATCGTTTTCCTCAATGCTGGTACCGTGTATCTGCGCGGCGGATTGCATATACTCCGCTTTTTTGATGCTGGTGGTTGCGTAAAGGAGATGCCGCAGACGGCAGGTGATTCGTTCACCGCGTAAAACGGCATCCATTGCAAGGGTCTCATAGTTCTCCAAATACCGCTGGATGTCCGTCATATTCATGGCATACAGCGCGCTTTGCAGACGGGAAAGATCATCTAAAATCCCGTTGATCCTCTTGAAAATGATTTGTCTTTCCATGGTTTCCTCTTTTCTACTCAAGTTTGTAATAGTGGGTGGCGCCATCCGGATCGACTGTACAGAAGCCGGCGATACCTGAAATATGGATTACTTCAATTTGCTTCGGGCAGTCGACCAGTATAATCCGTCGGGCATCATCTTCCTTGGGAAGGGCGTGGGTTATGAGCACTTCCTGCCCAAAGGCAATACGAACGATTTCATACATTTCTCCATCGCAGAAGAAGCTGATTTTGACCGGGAAATCGCTGGCCGTATGGTATTCCACCCGATCAATGAAGTCCAGCAGCACCCAAAAGGCAGCGATCATGCCCATATCAGGAGCCGCGTCACACTCCGGACTTGCCGAAAGCCGGCTAGCATCAGGATTATAAAAAATCCGCCTCTGTTTAATAAGCACGGACAGCAGGTTTTTAATACTGCTTTCTTTGCCTGGGAAGAGGCGATAGATCTGTTCGCAGGCCAACGTTTTATAGAGCGTGATGACTCTGACAAGTTCCTGTGCCTCCTTGGCATACAGGTCCCCTCTGGTTTTCACAATGGCGGTCCCTCCTTTTAATGCGTATTAACTCCGTATAAAAAACGTAATTCTTTCGGTTATGCGTATTAACTGCGTGTTATATCCGCATTAGACTGCTTGCTGAGCTTTCTTGCGTTCAACCAGTTCCTGCAATTCCCGGCGGTCAGTAGTGATTAATTCCTTCTCCAAGTCGCTTGCCTTAAACTCTACAGTAATATTGTTATTGTTGGTGGAAATCAGACCGTTGCCGCGCTCAAAATGGGTCACCTCCATGACCTCTGCCTCGGAGAGATGCAGAATTTCCTGGACACGCTGGGCCTCCTCATCTTCAAGATTAAGTATGATTTTGGTCTTAGAATTATTGATGATCCCTTTGCCGTACTTGCCGTCATCGAGGGAGAAAAAGTCATTTAAGTCCTGGGTGGCGCAAATAGCGCTGCCACCGTATCCGCGAATGATTTTAAAAATTTCCAATACATATTCAGCGGCGAGTCGGTTGGATGACGCTCCGATTAACTGCCACAATTCATCAAGAAAAATGGCTTTTTCAACCGTGCGGTCTTCTTTTGCTTTATCCCAGACATAGTCAAGCGCCACAAACATGCCCACCGTCAAAAGGTCACCGGTCAGTTCGGAAATATCCAGTACCGTATACTTATTTTCCAGATTGACATTGGTCTGCTGGTTAAACGTACTGGCGGAGCCGTTGACCAGCCGGTTTAGGATGTTGGCGAGGCGCTTGGTATCCGGATTTTTCTTCAGGATTTCATGCAGGTCGCCGAGCACTGGCATCTCACGGTAATATCCCGGGCGCTCAGGGTCTCCCAGACTTTCGTTGTTGTGGGTAATTCCTTTGAGGGCATAGGTCCTGATCATAGAATCATCCAATAATTGCTTTTCCTCATGAGACATATCTGGAATCAACAGGGAGAAAAAGATGTGCAGACGCTGTATTTTGGCCGCCAGCTCCGATTTATCCAGCACAGGGCCGTCCAATAGTTCACTTGTGCTCCGGTCCACGCGGCGGATCTCCATGATATTGATACAGTTTTTAGAAGCAGGTGAAATCTGGATGAATTCGCCGCCAATGTTGACACAGGCCCGATGAAACTCGTGCCCTTTTAACGGTGCGATAATAAAGGTCTGAATGTTTTTTCGCCGCATACGCAGCGCCATCAACTGCAAGGTAAAGGTCTTGCCCGCGCCGCTGGTACCCAGGATCGCCATATTGGCGTTTTTATAGGTTCGGCTGTTGAAAATATCCACAATGATGAGGGAATTGTTATGCTTATTTACCCCCAGCAGAATACCATTGTCATCACATAACTCGAAACTAGTAAATGGATAACAGCTCGCCGCTCCCATTGTCAGCACGTTACGCTTACTTCGTTCATACAGCTTCTTTTCCAGCGAAATCAGGGGCAATGCCGATAAAAAAGCCTGCTCCTCGCGAAAGGAGCAGGTCACTACATCCATATCCTGCGATATCAGCAGCTTTTTCATTTCAGCTTCCCGCCATTCCAACTCTTGCAGCGTATCTGCCGTGATGGTTATAAGTATATTTGCATAGTAAAAATCTTCGTTATTGCTAAGCCCTTCCTTAAGAAAATAACCGCTTCGTATGGCACCGTCCAGATCGTCAAAGTCGGAGTTTGTATCGGAGGTTTCCTTGATTTTGGAACGGTTGATACGAAGCTGCTGGCCAAGTTTTTGTACGATACGTTCTTTCGGCTGGCGCTGCAAGAACAAATCCAGATCGATGCCTTCTCCGGCGTTGACCAGAAGCGACAGCCAGCCGGCACACACCTCAGGCTTGTATCCCGCTGAAGGTACCAGCAGATAGGCTTGGTACACATCATCCACCTGAACATACCGGCCATGCATGAAATTGATTTTTTCCGGAGCAAAAAATTCCGTGACCGGAATATCATCCACGGCTTCCGGCCCTCTAACCGCCACATATTTTCCGATAACCTCACGGACGTGTTCCTGCAGAGATTTTTCAGTGCTGCTGCGGCGATTCAGAAGGCTGTACAGCACATCGGTGGTCGCTTCGTTCTCGTCCTCCCAAGCCAGGACCTCGTTCCCACACTGACGCAGATAATTCGTGGCAGTACGCGCTGCAGTTTGGAGAAAAGAGACTGCCTCGTTCTCATCCTCACCGCGTCGCCCGTTCCATGGTTCGTATTCAAAAACAATAAAAAAGCGACGGGTAATCGCTTCTCTGGAGCCGATTTTCCGAATCAGCTTTGTATAGTCCCGCTGCAGCAGTCTGCACTTTTCATCCGTTTCCTGCTCCATTTCCCGCTCAACTGTTTGCAGATGGCGGTTAATATCGGCACGCTTGGTAATCACTTTGAACTGCATTTTGACCGGACTGATTTTAAGGAAAGAAATAAAGGAGTAAATGATACTGCGCTGCTCTCTGGTACTGCGGAGCAGGAAGTTGATGGGCAACACCTCTACAATTTTCACGTACCGGTGATCTTTTGTGTAGATGACCCCATTTTCAATTTTATTGACCGGAATATACTCAGCCACCGGATTCAAATAACGGTTGGGAATTTCCTTTTTTTCGCCCGCTTTACACTTCCCTGGTGACTTTTCCCGACGGGGTGATTTTTCCTTGACCTCATCAAATTCAGCGGGAAAATCCTCTTTCTTTGCTCTTCTTTCTTTGGCCGGCCTTCGCTTTTTTTTCGGTGCGGCCTGTTCTTCCTGCACCGTTTCTTCTTTAACCCCCACGACACGCCGGTTTTTCAGATATTTCAGAAGGATGAAAGCAAAAGAGGAAAGGCTTTCACCTGATATGCCGATCAAGGCCAACAGGGCCAGTGGCAGTGAGGTAAGACAGAGAATAATAATCCGGGTTGTCAGAGGCAGCCCTAGATGGAAAACCGGAATGCCCACCACAATGGCAAGCACAGCGGCTTCGATTGCGTTCCTCACTTTGAACATCCCACCGAAAAGAGTACCATTCTCGATAAAGTTTGGCGGGATGATATAAGTATCTCGTTCATCTTGTTTATCGCTCATGTTCGACCTCGTTTCCATGTTGGGATCAGCCAATAATCCAGAAAGGACCTCCTGCCCCCGCCCGTTTACTTGCTTCATCAAGAATGATGGACAGATCCCATTCCTTCTGACTGCGCGTATAGCTGGCAGGGTCGGCGATCAAAATCTTGCCTCCCGATGTTACGCCGCGGAGAACCATAAAGTGACCGGAACTGGTGAAATGGCCTTTTGACATGATCGCCACCACCAGCTTTCCGGAGCTGAGCGCATCCACAATCCGTTGCGGTTCTGAAGCGGTGCATCCTTCCACCGAAAGATGCCATGCTTTTGCTGCTCCCGGAATCAGCGAATGATAGGAACCACTGTTTTTGCACCAATAGCCGTTTTTGTACGCCCATTCCGCCATTTGGATGGGATCCACCGTTTTGCCGGTGAGGGTTGAAACGACAATGGCCATGGATGTTGGGCCGCAGGCATAACCGCCGATGTTGTCGGTCCCATATGGCTTATCCGCAAACCGTTCGTCTAGTTGATTAAAGTAAACGACAGGCGTGGAGCCATCGGCGAAGGTCACGCCCTCATAGGAAGGACCCGGGATATATTCATCGTCATCCAGTCCCTGAAACAGTCCATCTCCCAGAAACACACTCAGGTTGTGTGCGTAATCATTGGAAAGAGCCTTCTGTTCATCCGAAAGGTGGAAAATGTTATCAGCAAAGTAAGCCTCGCCATTGTAGACAATGGTATAGATCATCCACAACTCGGTTGTGGTGGTTTTCTCACCGGTATCCGGATCGACAGAAGAGGATTTCCGTTCCTCCTCCGCCCGGGTGAAGCTGTATAAATGCTGCTTGCCGCTTCGCAGAATCTGTTCCATGTCAGAGACAGTAAGGCTCTGGTAATCTCGGCCCTTGGCGGCACAATACTGTGCAATGAAAAGGTTGGCGTTATAAACCGGGGAAGAGGCGTAAGGGTTGACGACTTCCTTTTGATCACCCCCGGAAGCCGAGAAATCCGCATTAATACGGGCCAGCACATCGTCCAGCCCTTCTCCCAAAATGCCGTTTATGGCAAAGGAAATAGTGTTGACGTTCTCAGTGATAGCGGCGTCATTATTGAGAATTGGCGGCTGGCTGGGGTCCGCAGAACCGTCGGAACCAAACCCTCCGAAAATCAGTCCGGGAAGCATCAATATAAAAAGAACCGGCAACAGCAAGAGAAACGCCGCTGCCAGTACAATCTTTATCACAGTTTTCCGGTTGGACCACAACGCTCCGGCAACTGCTCCATAAGGTCCGCCGGCAGCCGCACCCTTCGCAATGCCGGCGATAGCCTTACCGGTTTTTGCAGCGCCCCGGATGGTCTGGGCCGCGTTTGCGCCTTTTTCCAAAACCTCGGACGCGCTGTTTCTGTTTTCATCTGCCATCAGACTTTATCCTTTCTGTGGGGCATACGGGGGAGCTTCTGCACGATGCTTTCGTTATAGGCGATTTTGCCGTCCGGAGCCATGTACGGTGTTTTTTCAACAGTATCAGCGGCGTATTGTTTGTACCACTTGGAACCGTCCACCGCCTTTACGGTGCTGTAGTCTCCCTCCGGAGCCATGTACTGGTCGGCGTTATACATTCCAAACTCAATCCCATTTGGATTCTCGACGGTGGTTTCTACCCCGGAAATGCGGCCGCCGCCGATCTCGACCGCAGAAAAAGAAGGAGCGTCGGCCTGCCCGGTATGCCCCATGTAAGAATGGAACGCCTTTACCGCGGTTTCACCGGTCATTGTTCCGGTGGTGTTCACGTTGCCTCTGGCTATAGAGCCAATAACGTTATTTGCAAAATCGCCACCCTTTTCCATAGATGAGTTGAACATCCTGCCGCCCAGCCCGCCGCTGCTTTGACCCGTAGCCTGTTTCACTGCACTGCTGCCAAACTGCCTGCTGACGACACCGGCAAGGCCTCCGCTCATGGCGCCCATTGCTCCGGCCATACCCGCCATTCCGGCCGCACCTTTTGCTCCGGCGGAGCCTGCCGTACCTGGAGCTCCGCGGACTCCCCGTCCGGTAAAAGCGCTTCCAAAATTCTTCACGGCGGTGAATCCTCTGGCGGCTATCATGGCTTCAGCGATCATGGAGCCGCCCGTATGCCCGACGTTGATGCCGAGACTTGACATAAAGCTGTCGATTTTCTGGCTGACCTTCAGAAAAGCTACCGCACACAAAAACCAGATAAAAACATTGCCGGCCACCGCTTCCTTACCTGCGCTGTCCACCGCTGACTGTGCGTCACTTTCGGAAAATGCAAATGCAGTAGTGGAAAAGCAGCAGAACAGGGCGGTCATGACAACCAGCAGCATAATTATTCTTTTATATTTCCTCATAAGAGCGCCCTCCTTAAAGCGATAACGGATTGGCAATAAAATTGCCGACCATACTGGTAAACAGGCGTAGGCACCAGGCGTTCATGATGAGTAAAAACACCTGTCCGCCGAACATTCGACACCAGCTCTTGAAGATGTTGCTTGTGGTCTGTGATGCCCCCATGGAAAAGGCAACCGGGGCCGTGTAGACCAAAACGCCAAGCAATATATACCGTTCCGCCGCCTCGAAAAGCAGCTTGACGTAATTCCACGCAAGAATCAGAACCAGTATCAGTGCTATGAGGGCGACCCCACCATTTGCACATACTCCTATAATGACGAGCATTACGGAGTTAAAATCTGAAAAGCTCAGCGGCGGAAGGTCGGCGGTCAAGATCCACTTGTAGGGTGTACCGCCGATGGTCAGTACTGTATTTACAATCTGGTCGGAAAAGTACGCCAACAAAATGAACAGAACTGATCGAAAGCTTAACTTCACCGGATCCTCTGCCTCAATACCTGCACCAAGGCCAAAGTTTTTGAAAAGTTGCCAGATCCAGTTCAGCAGGATAATACCGATTCCCAAGGCTACAAAAACCTTATACATCGTTTCGGCAGCGGGAAAATAGCGTAGAAATGTATCCATATTGCATCCCAAAGCTCCCAGGACCGAAGTTGTAATCAGATCGAGTCCGTACATTACCTGCTCAGCAATCCAGGATACAATTCCGTCTAAAATGCCCATTTCATCACTCCTTTCGTTGTGCGGCATGATAGATGACTGTTAAATCCGCTGCGGTGTCAGCCATTCCACTTGCCGTCCGCAAAAAATGGGGTGACGTAGGACATAATGAAGCCCAGACCGTTTAAAATGGCCCATGTGATACAGATTCGTTTGAGCCATGCCCGGCTTTCATCCACCGTCTTGCCGCTTCTGGAAAAGTTCATCAGCAAAAGTGCCACGGATGCGGTGACGATAGCCGCAATGGTGGAAATGAGGAGAATCTGGTTGTATACGTCCTTCATGATTTCAGTAGCTTTTGTCCAGACGTCTGTCGCCGCAAAGGCTGGCTGATACAGCATGGCGGACATACTCAGCGTCAAAAAGACTGTGTAAAGAAGCCTGCCGTAATTTACAGTCCGTTTTGACACAGGCTGCGGGGAACGAATTGTTTTTTTCAAGGTTTCATACCTCCCATGATTTTTTGTCTTATCCGAAAACACAAAAGCAGCACCCGCAAATTCTTGCTGAGTGCTGCTTTTGAAGCGGTAAAAATACCGCTGGGCAATAAAAAAACACCTCCATCAAAAGGTGTCTTTACTCCCGTATTCGGTTTTGGATAAATCTTTGAGCATGTTCAGTATAGCATGTGGGGATTTACATGTAAATCGCAAAACTCTGCCACTTTCATTTCTTTTCACGCCATTTTACTGCCGTCCGGATTGTCGGGGAAAAACTTCTCCAAAACCTCCACGCAGTCTTTCGAAGTATAACCCCAGAGCACCGAACTCAAAGCCTCAATAGCCTCCTGCCGCTTACGGTAGTATGTCCTGAATGAGATGTTCCGGATGTGTGGCTGGAGTTTTTCGATGATTTCCTCCACATTGCGGAGCTGTTGAGGGGAAAGAAAAGTATAATAGAGGATCCAGTAATAGCTTTCACCATGCTTGTGCTTGCTGCGGAGCAATTCGACTGCGTTTTCCATAAGCTTCAGCATCTTATGACTGCGCTCGATACATTTAGCATGGTACTCAAGGCTGCTGCCGGACAGATCGGCGCCGGCAAGATAAATGGAATCCAGGAAGTCCTCAATGCTGTTGCCATACTCAATTTCAAAATTATTGCGTACCTGCTGGACGGAAAGCTCCAGGCTCCATACCACATCCCGATATTTTTTAAGTAATTTCCATGTATCATGAAATAACGGATTCTCTGTCACATCCGGTATATCATTCTGCATTTTTGCGTTCTTGTTATCTTTCATGATGAAATTCTCCTTAAAGCTTTATACTTTTGTTACAGGGTAAAGCCGAAGATCAAAACGATACAGTTCGGTTTCCCCACAGACAATGGTTAAAATGTAGTCTCTTAAACCTTCCCTGCAGTCGGGAGATAAGGGATATAACTTGTATTTAGATTTGGGACAATCGCAGCAGGCAAGTCCGCCTGCTGAAAGGATTTGCGCCACTTTTCCAATGATTTGGCGAAGGTGCGTTTTTGAAACGCTAATATCTTTTACTGAAACGCAAAACTGTTCCTCCGTGATGGCAGTTTCCGGTTCTGATTCAGCATCATCCGGAACAGAAATCTTGATGTTGAGCGACATGGCGACCTCCTCCTTATCGATCATTACATCGGAAATCTGAAACATGGTAGACAGGTAGTTATTTAAGTAGATAACGCTGCCATGCCGGCCGGGAAAGGACAGCAGAGAGAGATAGCCCTGCCGAACAAGCTTTTTGAGCATCCGGCCTGTCGTGGCCTTGGACATTCCCCAGCGCCGGGCAAGCTCGGCATAGCCGATGAGTGGTGAACCTGTGCCGTTGCGAAAATAGGCAACCGGCCCTGCGTCAGAGCCCTGCACTTGTTCGTCGTTATAGATGGCGTGCATCCACAAATCCAGCAAGATATCCATCTGTGAACACTTTCCGATGCTGATCAGCTCGGTCACCTTTGAAATTGGGAAGAAGAAAAACCCCACATCTTTCTGACATGGGGCATTGTAGTCGAGGACAGTATTTTGCTTTCTCCATCCCAGTATCTTAAATTTGATCACTTGTCCGCGACCGATTGTTGAATAGTCAATATGGTGTTGTTCCTGCAGCAAGTCCAAAATCTCAAACACTCGATATTGGTGTCGTGTTCGGAACCAGCCAGCCAGCTCAGATAATCGGCAGACCCATTCTCCCGGGTAGACCGTATAGCTTAGCCCGTCTATTTTCCGGTATGAGGTCCTGAAGTTTGCGTAAGAGCAAAGGACCACAAAATAAAAAAGACCGGAGCAGCCGCTTGCGCGAATGCTCCGGTCTGCAATCAGGGTTTGAATAAATTGTCGGTAGATCCGGCATCGTGGATAATCCACGATTTGCTTTAATTCTAATTGATAGTTAGACATTGAGTTCTCCTTTCAATTGTGAGAATCTGAGAAAGAAAAAAAGAAGCCCATCTGATAATGTAATCAGCCGCGCTCATTTCTTAGAAGCAAAGCACTGTAAAAAAAAAGACCGGAGCAGCCGCTTGCGCGAATGCTCCGGTCATCTATAAGGGTTTGTATAAATTGCCGGTATATCCGGCATCGTGGGTAATCCACGATATGTTTGAGTTCAAGTCGATACTCTGACATAAGAATCCTCCTGTTCAAAAAAACACGGCATGAAAATCAGGGAGTTCTTCGTAAGGCATATTACCTCAATGAAATATTTTCCCAATTTCATGCCGTAAAAAACTATGAAAGGAGATAACGCAGAAACAATGCTTTTGCCCAAAGATGTGTTTTTTGTGGAGCTTGAAACCTGAAGATGTTTTTATCGGGCTATTAAAAACCCGAAGGAATAAATCTTTTACTATCACAGCGAAATTATTTATTGCTCTTGAAAGATTCCTGTCTTTGACACCAACCTTTGACACCAACCGCTGTGATATTCCATGTTATTATATAAGCTGGCGTGAGAAATGAAAATCATTAAAACCCTTGAAAATAGGGACTCCGTCGGATGATGTTAAACAGCAATGGATACTGTAAGACACAAGATCAGATTCTCATAACCCGAAGGTCGTAGGTTCAAATCCTGCCTCCGCAACCATGCCGAGTGTTCTTATAGTATTTGAAAGTGCTGTAAGAACACTCGGCTTTTTATATGCTTATCCTGCCATTTGCGCTTGGGAGTAGCTTACGGCTACTCCTTTTCTTGTCTGTATCAGAACATCCGGTTCCTGTAGAGATGAAACATCCGGTATTTCAATGGAGCCGATACAATTATAATGAATAGTCAGCTTCTGGACGTATACGCCGTTTACCTTCTCAGCCTGATGGACTTCAATGTGATCGATCAGTTCGTTCAGCATACGCGGTGTGAGCTTTCTGGCTCTGGTATATTTACGCACAGTGGCAATGAACATATCCGTGCCCACAGATTGACGGCTTTCTTTATCAAGCTCGGCCCTCAGCGTTTTTATCCGCCCTGCTAATCCGCTCTGCTCATCTTCATACTGCTTGGTCATTTTTGAAAACCGCTCGTCGGAAATTTTCCCGGCCACATTGTCCTCATACATTCGATCAAACAGTCGGTCAATCTCTTTATCGCGGGCCAACAGAGCATTGTATCCTTTTTGCTTTTTCTGCCGCTCAAGTTCCACCGTTTGCTGAGAATGTCCCATAACCGCTTTGACAAATTCATCTTCATACTTGCTCGCAAATTTTGTGAGCCTGTGGATTTCTCCCAGTACGACCTGTTCCAGAAAGTCGACACGGATATAATGGGTAGAAGCACAAGTACCCCGATTACCTTTGTAATTGGAACAGTTGAAATACTTGATGTCCGGGTTGCCCTGATTGAAGTGGTAATGCAGATTGTGACCGCAGTCGGCACAGACAAGCAAGCCGGAAAACATATTGGTTTCTCCCTCATTGGTTTTCCGCTTACGGATTTTGCCGCGCTTCTGCTGTACTTTTTCCCATGAAGCGCGGTCAATGACCGGATCATGCACATCCTTAAAGATAACCCAATTGTCACGGTCGTTCTCAATTCGCTTCTTATTCTTGTAGGATTTGCTGTACGTCTTGAAATTGAGAACGTCCCCGCAATACTCCTGTAAGGAAAGAATCTTCGTGATAGTTGAACTGTTCCATTTCGTGGGCGGTGCGTCTTTATGCTTGCCAGGGCGGTTGACACCTCGTGTTTGCCAATAAGATATTGGAGTCAGGATGCTATCCTTTTCCAGTGCGGCGGCGATCTGCTCCGGCCCAGAGCCGTCCAGCGTCATCTGATAAATCCGGCGAACAACGATAGCGGCTTCCTCATCCACAATCCAGCGTTTTGAATTGTCCGGGTCCTTGATGTAACCGTAAGGAGGCTGTCCCATCGGTTCCCCGGCATTTCCTTTGATCTTATTGCTGATACGTCGTTTTTTGCTGATATCACGGGCATACCACTCGTTGAACAGATTGCGGATCGGTGTTAGCTCATTTTCTCCCTCGGCGGTATCCACATTGTCGGAAACCGCGACAAGCCTGATGTCGTGATCGGGGAGGAATTCCTCCGTGAGTTTTCCAACCTCTATGTAGTTTCTACCCAAGCGCGACATATCCTTTACGAAAACAGCCGCCGCGTGGCCTTCCTCAAGCTCTTGAATCATCGCAACAAAACCGGGCCGCTCCATTGTGACACCGGAAATGCCATCGTCCGAGAAGTGGACAAGGTTGGTATATCCTTTTTCTTTGGCAACCTTGATTAAAAGTTTTTTCTGATTGCTTATGCTATAGCTTTCACCCTCAAGATTGTCATCGCGTGACAGCCGCTCATAAAGAAAGGCTGTGTCTTCCCGGTTTTTTCTCCTATTTGACCGTTTCATAAATCCCCCTTTCCGGCAGTCAAATAAGCAGTATTTACAGGGTAAGGTATACCATATTGACCGCCGATTGTCACGCTTGCCGCATTGGCACTTATCATCAAAGCCGATCTGCGTCGGCCCTCATTAGTCGTATTAAAATAGTTCCCAGCGTGTCATGCCCTTCTGTTTGAAAAACAGGCTCGACAACGAAAGTCTTGCCGTCCACCTCATAGGTAGATGTTTTATCTAAACGATTGCGCCCGGAAACGCCGGGCGGTATATTGCTGTTGCAGGCAGCAGACTTCATGTTTTTCATCGTTATAGCCTCCGTATAAATAAAAACAGCCGCGCCGTCTATTTCCATATTTGCACTGCCCTCATGGGCAATGCGAAACAATTACGGCACGGCTGTCCCTTGTCTCGATTTGTTTTTATGTTTACAGACATTCCGGACGAACAGGCGGCGTACCTGTTACCATAGGAATTGCACCTCCCTCCATGATGATGGCGGGCCGTTCTCATTGCCTGCGACGGTTTTATCACGCTCGGACTGTGACTGAACGGAAGTTTCATTACATACAGATGATTGCCGCAGAGCCGCCTTGCATCTATTGGATGCTGCTCTGCTTACGGTGCTGGTGTTTTTCGCTCCTTTTCCGTTACGCTAAAATCCGATCACCCTCTCCCGCGTAAGGAAAGATCATGGCGCACCCGCCGTCCGGCTTCCTGTATGCCGTTGCTTGCGGTATGTATCCGGCTTGTCCTTTATTAAATTTTCAAGCTACAACAGGGGAATAATATCTCCCTCATAAACCCTTTCATTTTTGGGGCCTGTTAGGATACACCTAATGGTCATTTTTTAGAAAGATTTCCATGTTTCGAAGCCCCTTCCTGATTGACTTGCGTACATTTCGGGCATCCACACCTTCTACCCGTGCAATATCGGCTTGACTGATACCGAGTATGTAATGGGCATAAACGCGTTTGGCCTGCTTGTCCGGCAAAGAGGCAATCGCTGCGTGGAGCTGTGCGACCGTTACTTTACGCTCATATATTTCACAGGGGGACAAAGAGACAAACAGGATGTCATTCTCGATGCCGTCGTCACAATCCAGAGAGTAATACGCCTTGTGCCGGTATCTTCGTAAGTAGTAGGCAGCGTCGGCCCGTTCATAGGAAACCATGAGCGCCGCGACTTCATTCGGCACTTCGATAGTGCAGTCGGTGGTATAGAAATCGGGATAATATTCCCGCAAATTAATCTGTGTCATTAAATTTTCCTCCATTCCGATTTTTGAGTTGTGGCAAATCGAAACAGAGGTAGGTGGGGAGCGACAGCGGGCTGAATGTCCCTTTGCAAGGCCAAAAAGACCCACTTGGGCATAACCCAAATGAGCCTTTTGCAAAAAAATGAACTTATATATCCAGTTTTTGAATCCTATAGGTTCCTGTTCGTGGCCACAGTTACCCGTTGAACAGCACAGGCTTTTTTTAACAGACTACCTATTAGAGCAACGTATAGCGAATAGATGTCCGCTTCATCACGCCCGGCCGCTGCTGTGCAGCGGTCGCCTAATGTTTAGAACATATCGAATGCACATGGAAAGCCCTCCAACCTGCAAGTCTGAAGGGGAATCGATATTGCTATTCAGACATGATGATACACCCACCAAACTCGCGCTTTTTGTGTGACAGAATCTTACTAAACAGAAAAATGCTGCCATAAGAGTACATTTTTGCAATATTACACGATGGTAAATCTGATATCGGTTATATCTAAAATGTGGTGTAAATTTCCATAGTCAGGTAAGATCTAAAAAGACCATAGGTAACATTTCCGAAAGCTTGTCAAGACCAAAAGCACTTATATTTTGATTACGTTAATGAGATTTTTATATATTACCGACATTGTGTACATTTGATGTTGCTTTTTAACTTTATAAAATCGTAATAGCAAAGGCTTTAGGCCATTACACCGCTGACAATATTGCATCAATCTGCGACAGAGCCTTATAGACGTTCTTATATGCTGGGCAAGCATCTGATGGAATTGCATAGTTTCTTGTGAGGCTTCTGAGTTTTTCCAATAAGGCCGTTGCTCTGCCAGTATCCATACCATCTTCAAATACGGCCTGCAGTTCGTCTGTTACCTGTTTAACTTCCATCAACTCCGGATGTTTCGCTCCATGTATTTTCAGCACTTTCGGCAGAAATATATTCAGTGTCTTAAACGATTTCTGTACAGATTTCGAGCAGTTCTTTAAATGATTTGATCTTCCGAACATCTATTGTCCTTCTTTTCATTTTTTCTCATTATACTGGAGACTTTCTCCGCTTACCTTGATTTATATCAAGTTTATTTAATTTTTGTAATTTTTAAAAGAAGAGGCAGAAGCCATAAACATTCGTGGCTTCTGCCTCGAAACCCTGTTGCTCCTGTTTGCCAGATAGGTATAATCCGCCTATTATAAGACGTTTTCCAATGCATCTTTCTGTAAGAGGCGTATGTTTTTCCCCGACCGTCCCAGAAATCCATCATCTTCAAACTGTCGCATTCGTCTTGAAAGGGTCTCGGGTGTGGTAGCTAAAAATGCTGCTAACTCCTTCATAGACAGTGGAAGTATAAATGTATCCGCCCCAGCGACCTTTGACAGGTCAATTAGGTAGGAAGCTAGTCTTAACGCGACACTTTCCGTCGCTGTGCGGGTAGTCAACTGGTCCGCCTCTGCCAGCTTGCGGCTGTATTCTTCCAGCAGCTTGACACTGATAGCAGGATATTGTATGAGCAGCTCCATGAATTCCTCACGCCCTATGACACACGCCTCAATATCTGTCAGTGCTTCCCCAAAACTGTTCGGATTGATGGAACCAAATAAGGTGTCTTCTCCTATAACACTTCCAGACTCCAGTACACGAAGCAACTGTTCCTTTCCAAAACCCGAAAGCTGATAAACTTTGATCCTGCCTTTTGCAAGGATAAATAATCCACATGATTTATTGGGAGAATAGATAATTTCTCCTTTTGCATAACAGCGGTGTTGCATGATTCCGCTGATTTTCTCCAGGTTTTCGTGACTTAAGTGATTGAAAATCGGCACATTCTCTGCACATACGTGTCCGGACATTTTTTCCCTCCATTCCGAAAGCGTTTTGGCGAGGTCCTTTTAAGCAGCTTTGCTTATATTTTCTGTAAGCTTTGCCAAAAGCTCATAGGTTCTACAAAAAGTAGCACATGCATCTGCAGGAACCATAAAACTTCCAGTTATGGATTTCAGTTCATCTAACAGCTTAGCCATTTCTTCACTGCTTTTACCGGATTTTGCGCCTTTAAGAATGTCTGAATAAATTTCTCCCACTCTGGAAAGTTCCGGATGGTTTCCGCCGTGAACGCGCTGTACGACTGGTAAGATCTTGTTTAATTCCTTTACATCGCTGCTATTTACAATTTCCTGATATGTCATGTTAACTCTCTCTTCTCTTTTATTCTTATGAAAGTTTCAATACTTCATAGCCGATACTTCTGACAACCTCGGCGAGCTTTTCAGGTTCCGTTGTCTGTTCATCGTACTGCACCTTGGCTTTACTGGAGTTGAACAAGATGGACACGGAATCCACTCCCGGAGCATTCTTCAGTACGGTCTCGATTTTCTGTGCACACATAGGACAGACCAGTTCGCCCAACTGCATGGTACATTTTTTCATATTAAATTCGCTCCTTTTTCATTGATATCATGATTTTAACATGGGTTGCTTATCAAATACTTGATGCAGATCAACTTTTTACAATCTATAATTTAAACTGCGCTTTTTCCATGGACTCATAACCCTTCATGATTTCTTTGTTCTATGAAGAAGCCGCATAGCATTCAGGATGACCACCAGGATACTTGCTTCATGTATGAACATGCCGCTTGCCATGCGGATATATCCGGCAAAAAGTCCCGCTAAAAGCAACAGCACCGTACTGACGGCAATCACGATATTCTGTTGCAGGACACTGACTGTTCTTTTTGCCAGCTTTATCGCCACCGGGATGCTCTCAAGGTTGGAGCGCATCAGAACCACATCCGAGGTTTCCACAGCCACATCTGTTCCGCCTCCCATGGCAATTCCTGTGTCTGCTGCAGCAAGTGCCGGGCTGTCATTAACGCCATCCCCTACGAATGCAACGATTCTGCCTTCTCTTTGCATCTTCTGTATTACGGAAAGCTTGTTCTCCGGCAGAAGTTCTGCCTGCACTTCATCTATTCCAATCTCTGCTGCAACTGCTTCTGCTGTCTTACGATTATCTCCCGTGAGCATCACTGTCTTTTTGATGCCCAGACGCTTTAGATTTGCAATCGTTTCTGCTGCGCCATCCTTAATCTTGTCAGAAATAGCAAACAATAATAAAATCTTTTCATTCTCAGAAATCAGAACTGTGGATGCGCCATTCCTTTGTGCCTCTTGTAAATCTCGCTGCTGTTCCTTTGTCAGGGTGATTCCCTGTTCCGTCATCATCCGTTTGCTGCCTGCTATTACGACATTTCCATCTATGTCAGCACGAACTCCAAATCCTTTCAATGTCTCACTGGCAACCGCTTTTTCCACTGTAACATCCCGCTTCTTTACATAATTCACAATTGCCTTTGCCAGCGGATGATCGCTTGTACTTTCTAAGGCTGCCGCCAACTTCATAGCACCTGGAATATCTTCTGTGTAGCTGTAAACATTTGTCACATCAGGATGACCTGTAGTAAGTGTTCCTGTCTTATCAAACAGGAAGGTATCCACCTTGGCGAAGGTTGTCACGCTGTCACCGCCTTTTAACAACACACTGTCTTTCGCACCGCGGCCGATACCAGCCACGTTGGCTACCGGTGCCCCAATGACCAGGGCTCCCGGACATGCAAGGACAAGAACGGTGATCGCCGTATCCAGGTTACGGGTAATGAGCAGAACAAGTGCTGCAATTACAACGACTGCGGGTGTATACCATTTGGCAAACCTGTCAATAAATCGTTCCACCGGAGATTTCGCATCCTGTGCCTCCTCCACCAGTGCAATAATCTTGGAAAAGGTGGTATCCTCTCCCACACGGGTTGCACGCATCTGTAAGATTCCACTGTCAAGGATGGTTCCGGCATAGACCTGATCTCCAACCACCTTATGAATTGGAACGGATTCGCCGTTGATGCTTGCCTCATTCAGATACCCTTCTCCGAATTCGATGATACCATCAACGGCTACCTTTCCACCAGTCTTGACCAGCAGCAGGGTATCCTCTTTCACCTCATCTGCATCAATCTCCTCTGGTTCAGCTGTCTGGCTCTCTAATCTCCATGCAGTGGCGGGTACCATCTCTGTAAGCATCCGGATGGCACTGCGGGTCTTCTGCAACGTACGCTGTTCCAGGTATGTTCCGAATTGGAAAAGAAATGTCACGATAGCTGCTTCGCTGTACTCTCCGATAAACAGTGCGCCAAATACTGCAATGCTCACTAAAACTTCAATGCCAATGGCTTTCATCCTCAGTCCTGTGATTGCCCGGAAGAAGATTGGCAATCCTGCTAGCACTGTGGCAACGAGATAACAAATGATTGTGGCTGTTCTCATATTTGTCACTCGTTCTGCCAGATACCCTAAGACTGTCAGTATGCCTGCTGCAAATGTAAAAGGTGTCGTATACTTTTTAAGGAATTGATTCAGTTTTCGATTCCATTTACTCATGTGTATCTACCTCCTAACTGTCTGAATCGTAGCAGATCCTGTCAGGGAAGTAATTGACGTGTGTCAAAAATCTAATGACACGCTAAAATATTGATTAAATCAGAGAAAAAGTTTTTAATTGTATACTGTTACGCATTTAATTTGATGCAGGAAGCCCACGCATAATCCATTTATAACTTTCTATCTCTTGGGAAAGTCCCAACATCGCAGCTTTTACAGAATATTGTTGTGAAAGCGTATTATATCTAATTTTAGCGTAATCCATGGTGGAGAGAATTCCTGCTTCATGTTTTTTCAAAGCCTGTTCTTGACTAAATTCCGCGGTTGCTAGTTTTTGCTGTTTAGCAGTCAGTACAACCTTTTTTTCTTGTATGGTTTTATACTGCTTATCCAGCGATGAGCCTATGTTCTGTAACTCAAGTTCCATGTCATCATTGAGAGCATTTTTTTTATCTTTTTCTTTATATGTCTCGTCACTTAGAACTGCGCGCTGCTTGCGTTTAATTTTTATATTATAGCTTGCATCCTGTGCTGCAGTGAGATCACTGTTCAGATCAATTTTATTTGTATAATCGGTGTCCGGATTTGGAACATTTCCAAATACAATCGTATCGTTATAAGAATGTCCAAGTAAAATATTCATTTCAGTGTCGATAGCTTTCGACTGATTTTGTAGATTGGTTATGCTGCAATCCAAAGTGTTTAAGGCATCTTGGGCTTGCGCGACATCAAGGCTGGTACCCTGCTTCAGGTTGTATTTCGTTTGGGCAGTCGAAAGAGTGTTTTCTAGCAGTGCGCGGGAATCTGTCAGGTCCTCTATATTGTATTGGAGCTGATAGTGAGTAGAAAACAAACTTTGAGCGGTTCTCACAATCTGATAATTTGCCAAATCAGTTTGTAAATCCGTCAATTCAAAATCATCCTCCGAAGTATCTTCCTGCATATCTAATATTTTAGACAAGGTAGAAAGCGTTACGCTGGTACCCTTTGCAACAGTTTTCAATTCTTCCGAAGCATCCGGATCATTTAGAATTGCTGTAAGACTTTGAGAGGTTTTTGAAACCGTATCCAGAATATTTTCATATTTTTTCTTCAGCTCATTTTTATTATCAAGGCTGTCAAGGCTTAGCATGTTACTGTTTACCTGCAAATTATTTCCCAAAACAGTTTGTTCCACCTTTGAATATTCAATTGTATAGGGCGTCTTTTTTTCAGCAGTATCCTCTGCAAACGCGGGTACCGTCGTATTCAGGGCAAACAGTACCACCATTGTAAATAAAACGGCTTGTTTTCTCACTTTCATGAGATTTACTCCTCCTTATATCCTATTAAGTAATTTGCATAGCAAAATTCACTTCCGATAGGTAAAGTCCGTTGTTAATCATTGCTGCTTTTATTTTTCATTCCCGACACATTGTTTTTAATAGAAAAATGGACGTCCGATGTCAAACCGGGTTTTATATATTCGCTGTTTTCATCCGGCTTCACTTGTACTTTAACAACACGGTCACCGTCGTGATCCACCGCCAAACTTGGAATTTTGGTAATGTGTCCTGTGATCTTTAAGTTTTTGTTAGACGTTGGCACAATATAGACCTTGCTGGTTGCTGAGATTTCTCCAATGAATTCCTCCGGTACTTCCGCGCTGACATAGATGCTGTTCGCATCAATTAGGCTGATTACATTTTGGGCTGTTTGGCCACTGATGATGGTTCCCCTTTTTACATTGATTTCTTTCACAATGCCGGATGCCAGGTTAGAAACAATATTTGCCCCGGAAATGTAGGGCTCGTCAGCTTTTGAACTCATTATGTCAAGATTTGCCTGTGCCGCTGTAACATTAGCTTTCTGTTGATTTAGCTGAACCTGCGCAGTTTTCAATGAGATGTTTAACGAATCGATCGCCTCTTGCAAAGCGCGCTTTGTCTTTGCAATGTTAGCTTTCGCATCATTAACAGCTTTACTCTTTTGATTCAGCGCATCGGAATATGTATTAAAATCAGATTGAGATATTGCCCCACTTTTAAGCAACGTTTTGTATTTATCCAAATCTTCACGCGCCTGTTGTTCTTCCTTTTGGGCAAGATTTAGGGCATTTTTGTATAATTGCAAATCCGGACTACTCCCGTTATTGAGCTCTTTTATCTTGTAAGCAATTTGATTCTTCAGAACTGAAATCTGCTCTTGCAGAGAGGCTTGATCAACGTTGTCGGCGGAAGCTTTTGCCGAGTCAACTTTTGCTTGTAACTCTTTTATATTGTTTTCATATGCATCGGTAGAAAGTGTGATCAGCTTGGTTCCTTGTTTTACATTATCACCTACACTCACGTTGATGTTTTCCACTTGCGCGGGAAAATCAATGCTGATTTGGGACTCGCTGCTGTATAAGACTTCCCCCCAAGCAACAATATCCGTATTAGTTGCCGAACTCCCAGAAGACACGCTTGTTTGTGGTATATTATCAGTCTTTTGGCAGCCTGTGAGCAGCAAAAGCAATGCGGTTAGCAAAATTGCATAATACTTTTTCATATGTGGCAGAACCTTCCTTTATCAATCATTCAACGCTTTTCAGCGCCTGAAGCATATCAATGGATTTAATTTTTTTGCGGACGACATGGTTTACAATGGCTGCGAAGATCAACGTTATCAGTGCTGCAATCAATATTCTGTCTACCGTCACATGGCTGATTAAATCAAAGTCATCGCCAAACCCTCCAGCTATTGTATTAGCAAGAATTTTTCCGATCGGAATTCCTAAAAAGATACCAATTATTGTAGAAAATAAATTTTCCATAAGAACAAGCGGCCGAATTTCTTTTTGATGGAAACCAAGGACTTCCAATGTGGCGAGGTCTCTTACCCGTTCGGCAAAATTCAACATCCCCATGTTATAAAGTACTACAAAAGCCAGAATCGCACCCGATAAAATCAGGAGGAAAGAGGTCCCGAAGATAGCGCTGAGATTACTCTCAAAATCTGATTTCTGGGTTTTCCTGTCTGTATAGCTGGCAACATAATCGCTGTTTAAAAAATCGTTATCCTTATGCGTCCATTTTACAAGCACTGACGTGGGACTATATTTTTCGCCGATTTCCTGCCAATAACTGTCTGTCATGTAAATGCCTTGTGAACTTGGCATATAAACAATCTTAATGATTTTAACGGGATAGTACGAATTGCCGCTTCGCTTCAAGTTCACCGTATCGCCGGCTTTCACGTGCATGAGTTCGGCCAGTTTCCTTGTCATTGCGATTCCGGTATCTGGCAGGGTAACACTATTGCCGTGCAAATCCTTTAGATGGATCAGCGGACTTTCCTTTGAAAAAACAGAGATGACGGACATTTTTCGCAGTCCGCTCTGAGTGGTAAGTTGAACGGAAGTTTCCTCTAAATTCTGTACAGTCCCATCAAGATGCAAATTCTTTAAAACTTTGTCTGTAGTACCGCTGGTGAGAATGATTTTCTGGTCATAGGAGTATGTTTGATCATAAAGTGTTTTTGGAATTCCAGATACAAGATCAAACAGGGCCAAGGCGCCTATAATCAACCCCGCGCAGCCCGATACGCCGAGAATGCTTACGATGATTCTGAATTTATTGCGCATTGCATTTCGCATAATCAGTTTCTGGCTGAATTTCAGGCGGTTCCAGATGTAGGGCAGATGCTCCAGTAAGATATGGCTACCTCTCTTTGGTGCTTTGGTCCGGAGCAATTCAGACGGTGTTTCATTCTGGAGCTTCAGGCACGAGTAGCAGGAGATTCCTCCGGTAAAGAGCAGAATAATGGAAGCGCCGATCAGAAACTTAGGAATGTTGACAACCATATCCTCAATGGGAAAAGTCATAAGGTGTTCCAATTTGGAAAGCAGCAACCTTCCAATCACATTTGGACCGAACAGGACTCCAACGAGGATACCCACTACACCAATGTAGACACCATAGGAGGTGTAATGCCACAAGATGCTTTTCCTGCTATAGCCTAACGCTTTTAATATCCCTATTTGGTTGCGCTGGTCTTCCGTCAGCCTCATCATAGTGCTGAAAGTGATAAGAGCGGTAACCAAAAAAAACATAAAAGGAAAAATTGTGGCAAGGGACTGGAATTGGATAACCTTAGCGTTCGCAAAATTGACGCCTCGATTATCGGTTTGTGTTATCACAAAGTTGAGCTTTTTTCCGAATATGGAATCCATTTGGCTTTGGACTGCCGCAGTATCCGCTCCCGGAGTAAGCTGAACTTCGATTTGGTTATAGGGTTTCACGCCGCCGTAGGCGGAAGCAATCCGGTCTTCATCCATCACAATAAACCCATAGCCCTTTGGGTCCGGCATCATGGAAGCGGTATCTTTAATCGCATAGATATTTTCACTGCTAAGAGCGAGTGCTTCAATTATAACCACAATTTTGTGATCGTTTACCTTTACGGTCAGGGAGTCTCCAACAGAAAGACGATTGGCCTCTGCGAACGAACGGTCAAGGATTGCGCCTCGTTTGCTCACCCTTTTTCCCGTCATCACCTCCGCCATATCAAGCGTGTTTTCCGAGGGAACGGCATAAATCTGCAAAGATGGTTTTCCGTCTATCTCGGCGGTGGCATTGTTGATCGAAAACCGTTTTTCCGCCTTCTGCACACCTTCAATATTCCGGACCCTCCACAGATTCAATTCGGAGGGATTCGAAGCGGATATCCAAAAATCTGAAAGGTCGGTGGCTTTGTAAAAACTTTGAGAATGTTCATATACTGTGGTCCATATGGTATCCAGCCCGACCGACATACCGATAGCAAGTACAGCCATAATGAAAATAGACAGAAATTGAGATCGGTTTTTCTTCATATCCTGAATCGATTTTTTAAAGAGTGCACCCTTTACCATACAATTTCCTCCACAGGTCGCGGATGCTCAGTATGCCGGGTTTCAGTGATCTGCCCATCGCGCATGTGGATTACAGTATCCGCCATTTCGGCGATCGGTGCATTATGTGTGACCACGATTACTGTTTTTTTCATATCACGTGCTATATCGCGAATCAGCTTAAGCACGATTCGACCGGTACCGGAGTCCAAAGCACCGGTGGGTTCGTCACAAAGCAAAATCTGCGGATTTTTTGCCAGTGCCCGGGCGATAGATACCCGCTGTTGTTCACCGCCGGACATCTGGCCCGGGAAATTGCTTTTTCGTTCTCCCAGACCTACCCGCTCCAACATCTCCACAGCATTCAGTGGCTCTTTGCAAATTTCTTCTGCAAGCTGTACGTTTTCTAGCGCTGTTAGGTTGGGAACAAGGTTATAAAACTGAAATACAAATCCAATTTTGTCCCTGCGGTATGTAGTCAGTTCTTTGGCCCCAAAATTTGATATATCTTCGCCGTTTACTGTGATAGTTCCTTTCGTCGGTGAATCCATGCCGCCCAGCATATTCAACACCGTTGTTTTTCCCGCCCCGCTTTGCCCAAGCACAACGTTAAATGACCCTCCTTCCAGAGAAAAACTGATTCCTTTCACAGCTTTTATGATACTATCTCCTACGATGTATTCCCGCTCCACTTCTTCAAATTGAATAAAACTCATTCCAGATCCCCCTTATAGAGAAATAGGCCATTTGAAAACTTGATTTTTTTTCACTTAATATCGGTATTGGCTTTGATGCCTGCTTAAAAAACAGATTTTCCAACTATAAATTCTCCTTTCATTTTCATTTCATTTGTATTATAATCTAAAGCAACAAAAATAAGAGTAACACAGGTTACTCTTTATAAAGAAGATGATAAAATTATGGAAAACCTGATCCCAACACTTGCATTGACCAACTTATTTCGGTGCTTTTCAACGGAAGAATTGTCAGTCCTTTTAAAAAAAGAGCATTACCATGTCAAGCGATATGCCAAAGGCGCTGTGATACACCTTCAAAACGAGAAGTGTGTCAGTCTTGACATTGTTTTACATGGGACGGTTTTGGTTCAAAAAATTGATTCAAACGGGGATATGCTTACCCTTTGCAGTTTTATGGCCGGTGATTCTATAGGCGAAAACCTTCTTTTCTCGCGGAATAATCCGTATCCTATGACAATGACCGCAAAATCTGATACGGATATTCTCCACGCTGACAGAACGTTAATTCTATCACTGTGCCAAAATAGCAGTGGATTTCTGGAAAATTTTCTTCAGTCAATCTCCGACAAAACACTGATTCTGGCAGGAAAAATTAATACTCTTTCCATGAAAACGATTCGCCAGTGCATGATCGAATTTCTACTTTATGAATACCGAATTCAGCATAATGCAACGATACGATTGGAAGTATCAAAAAAGGAGCTTGCAGAAAAATTCGGGATCCAAAGGCCATCACTATCCCGAGAATTGATGAAAATGCGCAATGAAAACCTGATTACCTTTGATGCCAAAAGTATAACTATCAGGGATATGAAAGCACTTAAAAGGCTTCACACCGACTGATAAATGAGGAACAGACTGCTAAAAAGGAGTGGTACGCTTCATGGAGAAATGTAACATATGCAACGAGCACTGCCTACATAAGCTCTGTATGCGCAAAGTACCGATTTTTTCATCCTTAAGT
This sequence comes from Caproicibacter sp. BJN0012, assembly GCF_035986805.1. NCBI lineage: Bacteria > Bacillati > Bacillota > Clostridia > Eubacteriales > Acutalibacteraceae > Caproicibacter > Caproicibacter sp. BJN0012. Next base: position 984,364 of record NZ_CP142518.1, read on the forward strand.
CAGGATGAAATGACCCATATTGCTTCTATTATTCGCCACAAAGAATACCGAAAGGAAGAAACACTTCTTTCCGAGGGAAGTAAAGCGAACACCCTTGTGATTATCAATGAGGGAAGTGCCAAAGCCTTTAAACTTACACCAGACGGCAGAGAACAGATCCTGTATGTGTTTTCCGAAGGGGATTTTTTCGGAGAACGCAATCTTTTTGGCAGACAGATATCTACCTACTCTGTGGAAGCCCTGGAACCGGTCAGGACATGCTCTTTTACAAAGGAAAGTTTTTATGATTTACTTCACTCATATCCGGAGATTGCTATAAAGATCATTGAGGAATTGGAAAAACGAATTTCTCACTTGGAATGTACCCTGCAAAGCATGGGGGTGCGCAGTGTTGATGAGCGTGTCAGTACACTCATCCTCGATTTTGCCGAAAAATATGGAACGTCTGTTCCTGATGGAACACTGATTCATCTACCACTGAGTCGTGAGGGTATGGCAAACTATCTGGGAGTCGCACGTGAAACGGTAAGCCGAAAGCTTGGCCAATTGGAAAACGAAGGGATTATCCGCTCGCACGGAAACAAAAGTATTTTGCTGCTGGATCGCAATATGCTTGAGTCATCAGCCGGAAAATCCGTTGATCTTTAATTTACCAACATGGCATAAAAATTTGAGTGCGATCACAGAAATACCTCCCACAGCCTGTTACAATGATGATGAAATCAGGAGCAGACTGCGGGAGATATTCTATTCAAGGACAAAATTCTGAATTTAAGTAAGAGAGAATATGAATGATGCAACAATGATTCGGGAATCACTAAATTGTTGGAAACAGTTGGGTGCTAAAAATTATAAAGTCCAGAATGCCCGCATCAGAAGGTAAGTTTATGACCATTTCAAAAGGTACAAAAGCAGAAAATTACGTCCCTTAAATCAGGCTTTTGTGGAACACGAGTACAAAAAGGAGGAATCTACATGAGTGAGGAAATCAATAACCGGGAATATCGCCAGAAAATTCTGAAGGAATTAATCACACAACTTCATAACGGCAAAAGTGTTGAAGAGGTCAAGGGACGATTTGCTGCCGTGTTCGGAGGAGTGTCTGCAGAGGAAATTGCGCAGGCCGAACAGGCTCTTATCAAGAACGGTTTGCCAGTATCCGAAATTCAGCGCCTTTGTGATGTGCACGCAGCCGTGTTTAAAGGTTCCATTGAAGAAATTCATCAGCCGTCAGACCCGTCTGAGATTGCCGGGCATCCAGCTAATACCATGAAGCGTGAAAATAGAGCTATTGAAAAATTGATTGCAGAAATCCGAAAAGTAATAGATCAATCATCCGGAAAAAAAGATGTGGAAACCGCTCTCAATCGACTCGCCGAGATCGACCGCCATTATCTTAAAAAAGAGAACCTGCTATTTCCTTACATGGAACAGTATGGTATTACGGTTCCCCCAAAGGTAATGTGGGGTGTGGACGACGAAATTCGCGCACAGCTCAAAGAAATCAATATGCAGCTTAAAACAACAGATCTATTCCATTTGAAGGGACAAATTGAAGAACTCCTTGCGAAAATCAGTGAGATGATTTTTAAAGAAGAAAGCATTATGCTTCCGATGCTGCTTGAAAACCTGACACAGGATGAATGGAAGCGTATTGCCGAAGAAAGCGGCGAACTTGGCTATTGTTTCATTGATCACGTACCGGAGTGGTCGCCGATCGTCCGAAAAGAAAAGGAAATCGTACGGCAGGAAGAGGCCGCTCCAGGTGTCGTTACTCTGCCGACCGGGGTACTGAAAACCGAAGAGCTTGTGAGGATGCTCGATACTCTTCCCATTGACATTACCTTTGTGGACAAGGACGACACAGTAAAGTATTTTTCGCAGGGTGCAGAGCGCGTCTTTCCCCGTACAAAGGCCATTATAGGTCGGAAGGTTTCCAATTGTCATCCACCGGCAAGCGTGCATATCGTGGAAAAACTTGTAGAGGATTTCAAAGCCGGACACAAAGAGAGTGAAGATTTTTGGATTGATATGGGTGAAAGATACATTCTTATTCGGTATTTTGCTGTACACAGTGAAAAAGGTGAGTATCTCGGCGTACTGGAAGTGACCCAAAATATTAAACCTATTCAGAAAATCAAAGGTGAAAAGCGTCTGGTTTCAGAATAATATTGAGATAATTAAAGAAAGGTGATTTAAAGTATGGAAACGCATTATTTAAAGAACATTGAATTCAAAACTGCATTGGAGTTGCCCTCACTGGTCGAATACCAGCAGGGACAGGTTGTGAGCCGGACGCTTGCGCAGAACAAGGCAGTGAGTATCACCCTGTTTGCATTTGATGAAAACGAAGAAATTAGCTCGCACTCATCAGATGGTGACGCAATGTTAACTATTCTTGAAGGAACGGCGCATATTACCGTTGGGGATCAGGAATTTTCACTGGCAGAAGGGAAAACCATTGTGATGCCAGCGGGGATTCCTCATGCTGTGGCGGCAGACGGAAAATTCAAGATGCTCCTTACGGTTGTATTCCCACAGTAACAAGCATGTTCTTATATCAATTATTTGTTATAGTTTGAAAGGATGAGAACTTTATGAAAGCAAAACTTGACAGAAGCGGATGCATCTCCTGCGGACTCTGCGCGGAAACCTGCCCAGATGTTTTCCGGATAGCTGACGATGGAGTGGCTGAAGTTCATCAGGAAAACGTTCCTACAGAAGCCGAAGACAAAGCCGTGGAAGCACGGGATGGATGCCCCGTTTCTGTAATTACGGTTGAATAACCTTTCTTTGCTGAATGAAAAAATGAGCGATAGCCTTCATGTAAAGGAGCGTCGCTCATCTCTTCTGTATCGGCTAATATTGGCCATACCAAAGTAAAAATATGCTTTTCGTTGCATATGCAACATAGTTTTCATGAACGACACAGTATACTGTTAATATCACCACAAGTAAAAAGGAGAACAAAATCATGAACAATCTGGAGATGTTAAAGAAGCAGCACGGGGAGATTTATGAACTCATCAAAAATATAAACGCTTTGGTTTCCGCTAACCTTGAGTCAAACATAAATGATATTGCTTTTCAGATCAATGCCCTGTCTGGAAAACTAAAAATGCATCTGATGTCGGAAGACAAATTTCTGTACCCCTCACTTATGCATAGCAACCGTCAGGAAGTAAAGGATAAAGCGAAAGAATTCAATCATGAGATGGGTAGCCTTGCGGAACAGTTTGGAGCGTTTGTCCAACAGTATAATACGCCCTTTAAAATTCTTCAAAGCAAGGATCCTTTCCTTACAGACAGCAAAAAAATGTTCAGTCTGATTGAAGAAAGAATTCGCCGCGAGGACGGAATCTTGTATCCGTTGGCAGAAGATTAGCGAGCAGGAAAAAGAGTGAACCCAAAACAAATGCTTTGGACATTTCCGTGGAGAACGCTCCTGCCCAGAACTATAAGGAGACAGCCATTGCCGCAAGAGGGATGAATCCTTTCTCAGCAATGGCTGTCGTTTTGCCAATTCTATTATTCTATTTTGTTTCTATAAAGCTCCATTACAGCGGAGAATTCATTTTCAATAATCAGCCCATGCCCCGGAGCAATTAGCCGGATTGGCAGGTCCGCCAGTTTTAAAACCACTTCTTTTTCTGATTGTGACGCGGACCCGAATACTTTTTCGTAGTAACGCTCTGCCGCTTTTAAAAGCGTGTCTACTGGGTAATCAAGGTCTATCGGAGGTTCCGCCGCCGCATATTGTCCAAACAAATCGTTAGAGAAAAGGATATTGTTCCTGTTCCAGAAAGTTACCATGTTATCATCCCAGTGCAATCCCGGAGTCTCATAAAACGTGAACTTGTATTCCCCATATTCAACAGCATCACCGGTTTTAACCGCATGAAAATTGGCTTTCGGGAGTGCGCTCATAAGACGTTTCTTACAGGCTTCCGTGCACAAGACGGGAACGTCCGGGTATTGCTGCAGCACCATTGGAAGAGCACCGCTGTGGTCTTCTTCGGAATGGTTCAGGATGATGGCATCCAGCGGCTTTTCTCCAATGACAGAAACGATTTCATCCGTTAGCATGGAAGCAGTTCTGTCGGGGAGAGTGTCAATCAAGATGTTTGCTTTCCCAGTGATGAGGTAAGCCAGAAAAGAAAATTCCTTATCCGGCTTTATGATCGTCTTTCCGATAGCATAACATTGTTCGGATAGTTGATATTTCATGGTTCTCCTTCTTTCTAAACGGATGCAAAAACACTTCATCGCTTCCATGAACCATTTTTCCGGAAAGCTATTTTCGAACAGTGTCCGAATACCGTTCCATAAAGAAATCTTCCCGATTCATTTTTTCCGCCAACTCGGTCATCCTCTGAACCACACCGGGATCAAGATTCCTTTGCGCATAGGGATATACGACTGTGTTCTCTTTTTCCATATGGCGCTCCAGCAAATTGCAGTAACCGACGGCGTTGGCTATGATATCAAGCATGTTCTTGGTGGATCTGTTTTTTTCATATGCATCCAGTGCTTTCTCCAAATCAGACACCAGAAGTCTTGCCCAATCGTGTTCCACCAACATGCCATGCTGGACCAGATTGACCGCAACGCTGCCCAAACGGTCAAGCATTTCTTGAAACAGAATTTTCTCTTCTTTTCGGTGGTGATGTCCGTCCGCGTAATCGCGGATAAATTGAACCATACTACGGAACTCTGCAACATGAACGCTTTGGCTCTCAATGCAATTTGCGCACGTATTCCGAACATAACCGCAGAATGTCAAGATGCGGTCATGTTCTTCTTTTAATGTTTCAAAAATTGTTGTATTCATATTACCCTCTTGAAATTCGGAAGGTGAGGCCGTTCAGTTGCTCAAATGCAAATGACTTTTGAAATAAGAATCCTTTGATCCATTCAGCACGTAAACGATAAAAAACGGCTGCATCTGCGCCGAGTGCTTTCCAATATTCTTCGTGGATACCCCCGACATAACTCCAGATAACTTCATCCTGACTTTCGGTCTGAACCTCTACTGCGCTGTCGCAGGGCATTCCGTCTAAAAGAAAATCGGTGATTTCGGTGTAAATTTGCATACAGTCAAAATTGGAGGAGGACGATGTTCCTTTTTCCTGCCCATCCTGATAAAATACAGATAAAATGCTCTTAAGTCTTTCTTCATGGCCGCTCAACAGCTGAGTGACGGCATATGCCAAACGGTTTTCAACACATGCAACACGCTCATAGAGCCAACCGTGGATATTGTTCCCGTCAATAATTCCTTCCAGCGGACCTTGCTCAAGCTCTCCGTACTTTTGATTGATTTCCTGCCGAAGACCGCTACTCCAACCCTCTGACTCTGAAAGTGAGAGAATGGCCTGAACGAGAAATTCCTGTCCTTTTATTTTTTGATACATCCACTCATGAACAGGACCTAAAAATGCACTCATGAAATTATCCTCCTAAAAGGAACCGGTGCGGCAAAGTCGCACCGGTTCTGCCGTTCATTATTTCAAAAATTGATTCAATCTGTGCAAAACTTCGTCTACGTTGATTCCGTGAACCGCGCATGCGTCATTCAGAGATTCCATCTGAGAGGCGGGGCAACCGAGGCAATGCATCCCGCAGCCTGTTAAAATTCGCTCCGCTTCCGGATTGAAACTAAGAATATCGCCAATGAGCGTATCGCCTGTCACCTTTGCTTCCGGCTCCTTTTCCTGCGGACCAAAGAAGTTCTGAATATCATCATCCACGGTCGAGACCCCTGCAATTCCGAAGTTTTCCACCAGGACTTTCGCAACATTAGGAGACAGAAATGCGGGCAGCGTCGGGCCAAGATGAATGTTTTTTACACCGAGGGCCAGAAGCGCCAGCAGTACGATGACCGCTTTCTGCTCATACCATGCAATGTTGTAGACAATCGGCAGGTCGTTAATGTCGTCAAGCCCGAACACTTCCTTGAGCTTGAGGGCAATCACCGCCAGAGAATAGCTGTCATTACACTGACCGGCATCAAGCACGCGCGGAATACCGCCGATATCGCCTAGGTTCAGCTTATTGTACTTGTATTTGGCGCAACCAGCCGTCAAAATAACCGCGTCTTTCGGAAGTGCCTTCGCAAAATCGGTATAGTAATTTCTGGATTTCGCCCGCCCGTCGCATCCGGCCATGACAACGAATTTCTTGATAGCGCCGGATTTTACCGCAGCCACAATCTGATCCGCGAGTGCGAGGACCTGGTCGTGTGCGAAGCCTCCGACAATTTCACCGGTTTCAAGTTCAGTCGGCGGAGCGCAGCGTTTAGCATGGGCAATCAGTGCAGAAAAATCCTTTTCTTCACCGGGTCCGCCTGAAATGTGAGGGCATCCGGGGTAGCTTACAGTGCCTGTTGTGTAAACCCGGTCTTTGTAGCTGTCCTTTGGCGGAACAAGGCAGTTCGTTGTCATAAGAATTGGGCCGTTAAAGGCTTCAAACTCTTCCTTCTGCTTCCACCATGCGTTGCCGTAATTGCCGACAAAATGGGAGTATTTTTTGAATGCAGGGTAATAATGTGCAGGCAGCATTTCGGAATGGGTGTAGACATCGACGCCGGTGCCCTCTGTCTGCTTAAGAAGCATTTCAAGATCGCGCAGATCATGGCCTGAAATCAGAATGGCAGGATTTTTACCGACGCCAAGCTTTACCTTTGTGATTTCCGGTTTTCCGTAAGCGGATGTATTTGCGTCATCCAACAGTGCCAGCGCATCAACACCATATTTTCCGGTTTCCAGCGTTAGAGCCACCAGCTCATTGACACCAAGAGAACTGTCCATTGTTTTGGCAAGCGCACTCTGCAGGAATGCGTCAACTGCTTCATTTTCCTTGCCAAGCGCGTTCGCATGCTTTAAATAAGCCGCCATGCCCTTGAGACCGTAGAGGATCAGTTCACGCAGGCTGCGGATATCCTCGTCTTCAGTGGCAAGAACGCCGACCAAAGAAGCTTTCGCCGCGTATTCCACTTTCTGCGCATCCCATAATGCTGCTTCAGAGAGACTCTCGCGGTTATTTAACTGGCCCAGCAACTCTCTTTTATGGTTTAGCGTAGTCTGAATGCGGTCAGTAATAAAATCAGGGTCAAAGTTCGCGTTGGTGATGGTCACAAAAAGATTTTCCGTAATAAGATGATTAATGTCCGTAGAAATCGTTTTTTTCTCTGTGCGAAGCTGTGTAGTTACTTCGGACAGACCTTTTGTTACATAGATAAGCAGATCCTGCAAATTAGCCGTTTCGGGTGTCTTTCCACAAACACCCGTTTGCGTGCAGCCGGAGCATCCGGCTGTTTCCTGACATTGATAGCAAAACATTTTGTTTCCCATTTCTTGTTCCTCCTGTTCTTCATTCAAAAAATATTTTTTGATTTTATGATACAAATTCATAATCACTCACCTGCCAGTCTTTTTGAGTCTGCAAGAAGCCCCCGAAGGACCTCGCTGTGGGAACGACGTCTTTTAGTGGCTGTACCGATCAGGCATACACAGGAGTAGTTCCCGTAATGCTCCTGAAAGTAACTGATGGCGTTTCGGGCTTCCATAGCAGACCGATACTCTGCAGAATATTGATCCCACTGAATCCAATGATGAAGATAACGGTCTAGAAGCTGCGGTTCCGGCGTGAAAAAGCGGTCGTGGACATAAGCAGCATGACAGATTTTGGGGACAAAGAAAGTTAAATCTTTTTTCTTTGTAAACCCGCAAAGCTGTGAATCGTTTTTCAACCGTACATCCAGCACAAGATCCGCGTGATTTTGCAGAATTTTATCAAAAAATTCGGATGCCGATGTCTGATAAGCACTGATTTCAAATATGCTGCTTATCTCTCTCACCCCCGTTTCTGTTCTCGATTGTACAGGATTTTGGGGTATGATGATGTTGCAAATGCAACATCATCATAATTTTTATTTATATATACTGAGAAAAACCTTTTCTGGGAGAGATACCATGAAATTTGAAACTACTCCAATAAAAGCATATCAAGGAGACGAAAAAATCGCATTTCCCGAAAAACTGGCCTACGGTTGTGGCGGTCTCGCGGACGTTGGTATTGCAGTAGCCATGAGCACATATCTTCTGTTTTACTATACGGATGTCATAAAAGTAAACGCTGCCGCAGTAGGAACAATTTTCCTCGTTTCGCGGCTGCTCAGCGCTTTCACCGATATACTGATCGGTCTTTTGGTGGATGCAGGAAAATCGAAGCAAGGGAAAGCCCGTCCATGGATTCTACGCATGTGCCTGCCATTTGCGGCTTCCGGCGCTCTGCTATTTTCATTGCCAAATCTGCCTGATATCGGAAAATACGTTTATATCTTTATTACCTATACCACATCCAACTTCTTTTTATCTTCGTTGAATATTCCTTACGGGGTTCTGAATTCCCTGATGACACAGAATCCATACGAACGGGCATCGCTGAATATTTTCCGCATGGTAATGTCGCTGATTGGAACACTTGCTGTCAATAATTGCATGCTGCCGCTTATAAAACTTTTGGGCGGCGGCAGGGTCGGCTGGCAACTTGTTTCTGCCCTTTATGGCACACTGTCGGTGCTTTTATATCTTGTTACTTACTGTTTTACAAAAGAACGGGTTGGGCAAGCAATTCCGGTTAAAAAAATCCGAATCCCGGTCCGGGAAGATTTCGGATTTTTAAAACAGAACAAATACTGGTTCATGCTGTTCCTCACAGCGATCGCATCCTACATCTCGGCTCCTGTTTCGGGCGGAATCAAAATTTATTACACGCAATATGTTTTGGGGAACAGCACGCTGATTGGGCTGCTGACAACCGTGAATACCTTGGCTAAGGTTGCGGGCCTTTTCTTACTGTCACCCCTTGTCAAGCAATTCGGAAAACGCAATTCGGTCATTCTGGGACTTAGCATTTCTGCCGCTGGGATTCTAATACAAACGTTAAATCCGCACAGTATCCCTCTGGCGGTGACGGACAACCTGCTGCGAGGAGTGGGGAATGCACCGATTACCGGCGTCTCTATGGCGATGCTTGCCGATACTGCCGAATACGGCTACCTAAAAAGCGGTGTACATAGCGAGGGAATTCTATTCAGCATGACGAGCTTTGGTAAGAAGATCGGCGCTGCGATTGGAAGTTCCGCCCTTCCACTGACGCTTTCTTTATGCGGATACTCAGCACATACTGAATCGCCCTCGGCATCCGCGGTCAATGCAATCCAATGGCTTTCTCTTGCTTTGCCGCTGGTAGTCATTGTATTTCAGATCGCGGTTCTTTCACACTATAAACTGGATCAAGAATATCCAGTGATTCTGGATGATTTAAAAAGGCAGAGGAAAGCGTAAAATGACCATCTGGGAAGCCGTGTTGAATAGCTCACCAGATGGTCGATGCTGATAAACAATTTTAATGCAATTTGTGCATTTAACTCAGTACCTGATTCCCTGCCAATAAACCGGTGAAACGACTTCTGCAATTTCAGGAAGAGAAATGTCATGGAGCGCCCAATTTTTGAATTCTTCAAATCCTGTGCGATCGACAATATAGCCAATGTGCTCCTTGCCGCCTACGGCGTTGGGGTCGATGTAGTGCTCTACATAATCGTATGTATTCAGAATAATTTTTACAATGCTGTCTTCATCCGCCCATTTGATGAAGTCTTCCCCTAGCCGGGGATTTTTCTTTCCTGAGCGGCCTAACAATGTCAGGCGGTAATATTTTTGACTGCTTCGCGTCCAAGCACGAGTTGGGCAGTTGAGCACACATTCTCCGCACCCAATGCACTTTTCCGCATTCCGGTGTGGACGATATTTCTCAACGGTGAGCGCACCAGCCGATTTTTTTTTGCAAAATTTGACGCAGGCACCGCAACTTACACACCGTTCCGGTTCCAGATGCGGTTCGGTCATGCCCATAATTCCAAAATCATGCATCCGAACCTTTGCGCAATCATTTGGGCAACCCGTGAGGGCAATCTTGAAATGCAGATCGTTTGGGTATATTGCCTTTTCAATTTGCTGTGCAAATGCCGTTGTATCATAGCAGGCATAGGGACAAACCCTACTTCCGACGCAGGCGGTGACATTACGGGTTCCGGACGCCGGATATCCTTTTCCCGCTTGTGTCTGGTTGATACCAAGTCCTTCGATCACCGGCTGGAGCATTTCGTTTACTTGCGGCATGTCCTCAAAACGGATGCCAGGCAATTCAAAGCCCTGACGGCTGGTGATATGGACGGTTCCGTTTCCGTAGGTTTCCGCAATGGTTTGAATCATGGATAAATATTTCGCATCCATATGCCCGCCGGGCACACGAATTCGTGAAGCCGTTAGTCCGCGTTCCTTGGTAACGCGAAAGGCGTTCTTTTTCAACACTTTCGTATCAATATCCAATCAAAACACATCCCTTCTCAGTCTGCCAGACATTTGCCAGCAGCATAATTGAACACCGGACCGTCAAGGCACACGTAGCTGCTGCCAATTTTACAGTGTCCGCATTTACCGACGCCACAACACATTTTCCGTTCCTGTGAAATCCAGATATTCTTTTCCTTAAAATCTTCTTTTAGCAGACCCTGCACGGCAAACTTCATCATCACCGGCGGACCGACTACCGCCGCGACTGCATCGGGACAGCTTTTCAGCTTCAACTGAGGAATATATTGTGTGACCAGCCCTTCCCGATAGGAATCGTCTCCATGCGCGTCGTCCACGGTCAAAATGATGTGAATTATCTTCTCCCAGCGTTTCAGGTCTTCTTTAAATAAAATATCATTCGGAGATTTAAAGCCTGCAATCAACGTCATACCCAGCATTTCATCCGGATGGCGTGCAAAATAATCCACTAATCCTTTAACCGGAGAAAGGCCTGTACCGCCGGATATAATGACAATCTCCTTCTCTTTAAAATCATTCAGGTCAAAACCGTTGCCATAGGGCCCGCGCAAAAAGAGCCGTTCCCCTACGTAGCGTTCAAAGACTTCGTCCGTGACAAGGCCAACCTTTCGTATGGTAAGGTCTATCGTACCATCTCCCATGCCACTGACTGAAATAGGAGCTTCTCCGTATTTTGGCATGGATACCTCAAAAAACTGTCCAGGTTTTATTTTGCCTTCATATGCCATTCTGAAAGTATATTCGATCTGTGTATGCTGAATAACTTCCTTAATCTCAGATGGGAACGAAACATATTCATTTTGCGGCATAGTCTTTTACCTCCTCAACTGCATCCTGCAAGCGGTTGACACAATGGGAAAAAGAGATATATTCCGGACAGATATCGTCACAACGGCCGCAGCCGACACACATTTGATAGCCGAAACGTTCCTTGAAATCATAGACCTTATGCAAAACCTTATATCGCATCCGCTCACCGTTTTTCTTTCGGAAGCTCCCGCCGCCCGCAATGTCGGTAAAACCATTGACCATGCAGGATGCGTGTACACGCCGACGCTCTCCAACAACTCGACTTTCCGAAATATCCTGCATCGTGAAACACGTACAGGTCGGACAAACAAAATTGCAGCGGCCGCAGTTAATGCACCGACTGTCATACTCATCCCATATTTTCGATTTGCCTACTTCGGGGGAAAGCTCATTTGGTATCAAAACATGATTTTTCGTCTCCGAAACATGAGAAGGGATCACTACCCTCTGATCCATACAATGCTCTTTCAAAAGCCTGCTCCATTCGTCACAACGATTGTCTACGAGGAAACCTCCGTCTGTTGGCTCAAGGCTCATATCATATTCGTTCGTTTGGTTAGTTCCCATATCGACGCAAAAGCAGCTGTCAAATGCTTTCCTGCAACCCATTAAAATAAATTTTGTTCTTTCCCGTAGCCTTTTGTAATAATAATCTTCATTGCGGCCATTTTGAAGGAAGATTCCATCCAGCCGCTTGACTGCATGCAGGTCGCAACTGCGAAGGAAAACGATACTACCTTTTTCCTCCGGTTCCGCTTCACATATCCGCTCGTCCGTAAAAGACAGAAGTGTCTGAGAGACAGGAAACAGCACTTCTTTGAATGAATAATTTGATTTTTGGTCAAACACAATATCCCTGGCTTTTTTAATAACTCCGTACCGAATACAATCCACGTCAGAAAAAGTATTGCCACCGGTGATTCGGATTGGCCCATAAATCTTATATTCTTTTCCTAAGCATTCCAAGATAGCATTCAGGCCATTCTCGTTGAGATAAAAGCCCATCTATTTTTCCTCCTTAATAAAGCACTTGTCCGCAATCTTTTTAATATCTCAACTTTTTATTATAATGTTCAGTTTCCACAATGACGTTGCAATCGCAACATACAGAAGTGAATTTCAAATTTATAATGAATATTACTTCCTTCGACTGCTATAGGGGGCAATCAAATGTATAAAGAAGAAAATCCTCAAATTGCGAAAGGGCAATTGATAGGAGCTCTAATTGGACTTGCACGCGCAACAGATGGAAACGTAAACAGACCAACGGAAGAAACAGATAGGGCTTTTCTCAAAGGAATGCAGATGTGCTTCCCACATTGGGAGGAATCCTGCCAGCAGATTCACGATCAAATTGAGGTGATTCATGAAGAAAAGTGGAAACTGGTGCCCCGGTGTCTGGAATGTGCCTCGCCTTGCGGACGTAATAATGATTGTGATATTGCAGGGTTAAATGGAATGAAAAATGCGCAATTGAGATACGTGCTTCTCTCAGGTTTGCTTTTTATGGCTTCTTCGTCAATTTCTGATGTAAAGCTCTTGAAGGATCACAAAATAATGGGATTTTTTTATAGGGCTTTTTTCTTCATCGGTTACGATTGTGATGAAAAAGACCTAATCTTGTTTATTAATGAGCTTGGAGAATGGCAATACAAACTCTCTTTCCAGATGGACTCTGACGAATGATTTGCAAAAAAAATGGTTCCCGGCAATAGCGGGAACCATTTTAAAGAAAGATTCTATTATGTTAGCCTTTCCATGGAAAATGTATTTTTATCGTAATCCAGCAACCCGTCAGTTTTCATTCGGGATAGTTCCCTAGTTAAGGCGCTGCGGTCTACACATAAATAATCAGCCAGCTCAATACGTCCCAACGGCGACTCGAATTTATCACTTTGGTTTATCTGTACCTGCTGAGAAAGCCATGTTAAAACACGTTCCCGTATGGACTTTTTAGACAGAATATCCATCTTTTCCATCAGCTTCACGTTTTTTCGTGCGATTAAAGTCACCATATTTTCAATAAGCTTATGATGATAAACGCAGGATTTATTGCATGAACAAAGTACGCGATGGAATGACAGACATAGTATTTTGCAATCAGTTGCCGCCTGAAAGGATACGGCGCTGCTACTGTAATCTCCGCATACGAAACTTTCTCCAAAGATTTCCCCAGATGTCATGGTGGCAAAAATTGTCTTTTCACCCCATATATCTTCTTTGACCATATGAACGGTTCCCTCAATCACCACACCGATTTGTTTGAGTTCCGAACCTTCTATAAAAATAAACTCTGATTTTTGGAAACTTCTGGTTACTGCCCCCAGACAATTTAACATGGCGGTCAGCTCGGTTTCCTGAATATTTTCGAACAAGCGCGAGCCTTTAATTTTTATAATTTCGTTTGGCATACACTCTCACCCCATTTACGATCATAGCATACACAAAGTCATGTTGCAATCGCAACGTAAGGAGTATACTATGTTAAAATATCCAAGGATTATTTTGAAACTGATTCTTATGCACAGGCGACAGGAAATCAACCATCCATTTCGCTTTTACATAGCTTCTTAATCTTTGTTTTAGTCAATAAATCCCAGAAAATTTTTGTTTTTAATATTATCTTCCCTTGTGAGATATAAATCAGTATCATCATAGGGTTCGTTATCTTCTGGCACATTGTAGACATCTACAAACGGAACATCTTCAGGTCTGCGAACGGGAATTTCGGTCTTTCCCGACACATCCTCCCAATTACACTCAATAACATACATATTGATAGCCTTGATACCTTTAGGATTTTTACATCCGCTACGGTGTGTCTTTTTAAATAGAGCCTGAAGTGCAGTTTTACAGTATTCAGGTTCCTTATCCAATTCTATCATGTGAATTTTTCCAAAAGCCATAACAGACCGAAAATCATGGACATGTCCTTTATAAGGATGATCAGGATAATTTCTCCATGCTGCAAATGACAAACAGACATTTGGATTATTTTTAATCAATTTTAACTTATAACCTTCTTTACCTGTATGAACAAAAATCAAAAGCTTATCTTTTGTAACACCATATCCGTAATTCATGGGAACAACGTAAGCGTTATTTTTGTCCATGAACCCAACATGAACAATCTCACATAAATCAAGAATTGCAGTGATAATGTCGTGATCGTAAACATATCTCTCATATCGAACCATAATTTTGCTTCCTTTACACTTATTTTATTTTTGCTTTCCTGAATGTTTTCAAACAAGCATGAATCTTTAATTTTACAATTTCGTTTGGTATATACTCACCCCCATTTATGATCATAGCATATACAAAGTCATGTTGCAATCGCAACGTAAGGAGTATACAATGTCAGGACATCCAAGAATTATTTTGAAACTGATTGATCAAAGAGGCAATCATAAATGCCATCATGGTCATAGTATTGGTGATGAATTTGATTTTGACGCTGATAGAGGGAAACTATGCCCAATGGCCATGCATACTGCATTTCCATACGTAGATATCTTGCGTTATGGTGGGAATGTTCCAAACAGCGAGGACTATGGGAAAATTGCTTTCTGCTGCCCCGATGCAGACGTTATTAATGTGTTTGAGATTGATGTTATCTCAAATTAATTACAAATTCAGTTGAAAACGCATTGATGAACTTGTTAAGCGTTTTGATATACAATTTATTGTCTGCCAACATGTTGTTAGGACCCTTGCCTTCGGGCGAAACCTTTAAATCAACCCACTCCGCAGAAATCGAGAAAGATTAGAAAGCTTGCCATAGCCCTGCGTAAGATTGATATAAAAGGCATCCGTTCTCTATGTCTTAGGCGGCTTCCAGCCGCCAATCGCCTACCGGCTTTAAGCCAGTAGTGGCTCAGATTATAGATATATTCTGATCAGCGGTCAGGATAAGCCTGCATTGTTTATCCTCTCTAACCATGCTGACTATAACTTAAAATAGCGTTCTTTGAAGCTGCGAGTAAGCGCGCTTGGATACATGTCTCGATTTGGAGCCGAATATTCTTGACTGAAACGGAGAGGCATCAACACCGTCAAACGCCACCAGTGCCGCCTTGCTGTTATCGCCGGAGTATAATTGACCCAAAACGCCGGAGGAATTGACCCACTCAAGAATAACGGCTACCATGGCGTAAAGAAACGCCATGGAGGTAGGCCGGATGCTAAGGAGTGGAACAATACTCATGATACGGGAAAAAGCACAGGACGGGAAAAGCGCCTACGCCATCGGCAAGGAACTCGGAATATCTAAGAACACCGCCCGCAAATACATAGAGCATGGCAAGGATTTGCCGCCGGAAGCAGATCGTTTCTCCAAGCTGGACACGTACAAACCGCAGCTTCACGAGCTCATGAACCAGGGGATCTTCAACTGCGTGGTTCTGCTGGAACGGTTACAGGCCACCGGTTACAGCGGTGGAATTTCGATACTCAAGGAGTATGTGCATCCATACCGTCCGGCGAAAGCGCTGCCCGCCGTGCGGCGCTATGAAACGCAAGCCGGCAAACAGGCGCAGATGGATTGGGGAATCTGCCATTACACGGATAGCAGCGGAATGCTTCACAAGGTGCCGGCGTTTGTGATGATTCTCGGAAAATCCCGCGTAAAGTACACGGAATTTACCAGCCGGTGCGATCTGAGCAGTCTGGAACGGTGCATCGTCAACGCATTCTCCTATTTCGGCGGCATGCCGGAGAATGTGCTCACCGACAACATGAAAACGGTTGTGACAGGTCGTGAAGCTGGGAAACCCATTTGGAATACGCGTTTTGCGGATTTCGCCGCCGAGCTGGGATTCGTGCCGAAAGTATGCCGCATTCGCTCTCCGCAGACCAAGGGTAAGGTAGAACGGCTGGTGCGGTATGTGAAAGACAACTTTCTACCCGGCAGGCAGTTCGAAAATCTGGAGGATCTGAACCGACAGGTACTGAGTTGGTGCCGGCAGGCCGATGAAAAAGTCCATCACACCACCGGTAAAATCCCGCTGCAGGAACTGGAAAAGGAAGGCTTGCGGAAACTTCCACCGCAGGAAACGCTGGACAAATACCGCTGGGAGACGCGGATCGTGACGCGCGACGGGATGGTCAGTTTCGATGGCGTCCGTTACGGCGTACCATGGCAGTACAGCGGCAAGGAAGTGCGCGTCCGGCTGTGCGCCGGCTATTTGGAAATCTACTATGGCGAGGTTCTGCTGGCAAAACACAAGGCGCAGTACCGTTCCGGCAATGTTGTTTTCCTGCAGGGGCAGTACAGCGGTCTCACAGAGAGAAACGGCGTCCCCGTGCCATTTCCATGCGCCAGTAAAAAAGATGGCGCCGTGGAGGTCCGCGAACTGAGCGTTTATGATCAGTTGCTGGGAGGTGTCTCCCATGGTTGAACTGGAACACGCCCGGGAGCTGCTCGGCAATATGGGCCTTGAAACCGCCGCCACGCTGCTGGACGCGCAGATGGAACGGTCGCTGCACGCGGAACACACCTATGCGCAGTTTCTGGACGAGCTTTTGACCTCGGAGCAGCAGGAACGTGGTCGGAAGGGCGAGGAAATGCGCACGAAGCTGGCTCGTCTCCCACACCGAAAAAGTCTGGAGGAGTTCGACTTCAACTTTCAGCCTTCCATCGACAAACGGCAGATCGACGAACTGGCCACTCTGGCCTTTGCCGCCCGCGCAGAAAACATCATCCTGTTGGGACCGCCCGGCGTCGGCAAAACCCATTTGGCGGTCGGTATCTCCATGAAAGCCCTGAAAGCCGGTCTGACAGTTTACTACACCAGTCTGGCACGCCTGATAGAAGATCTCAAACGGGCATTGGAGCAGAACCGGCTGGAGAGGCGCTGGCGTGTCTATCTGCGCCCGGCCATCCTCGTGATCGACGAGGTCGGATACATGCAGCTGAACCGGCAGGAGGCGGAGCTTTTCTTCCGGTTGGTGTCCGAACGTTACGAGCACGGCAGCATTATCCTGACCAGCAACAAGTATTTCAGCGACTGGGGCGAGCTGCTCAGCGATACCGTGATTGCCACGGCCCTGCTCGACAGGCTGCTGCATCACGCTCATGTGATTAATATTCGCGGGCAGACCTACCGGCTGAAAGATCGGCTCAAGACCGGCGTTCAGACAGTTCCGCCGGCGGATATTCCGGCGGTAGGGTGACCGGCGCTCGTATAACCGGCGATGCGGGTCATTTCCGGCCGGCGTTTTGGGTCAAAAAAATCCCGGCGTTGACATTGCTGGTAAAGCGCCGCACGTCGCCGATTTCAGTCATGAGTTTTGGCCTCGTGTTTCTTCTGCACCTTGCATTGACATTACAATATCAGGTTCAGGCAGCAAGGAAGCTAACCGTATCATCTCCGCGCGATAGTATTTAGGGTATCATAGGCAGCGTTTAAACTGTCTGCCGCCAACCGTACAGCGCGACTTTTACGCTGTATGGGGTCAAACTCATGGTAGTTATCACTAATTGTTGATAATAGTGGCAAGCAATGCATCGTGGTACCCACGATGCTCAAAGGCCGATTTCCGCTTCAACGGAAACCGGCCTTTTGCTTGTTGGTGGCAGCGCCCCCAACCCCCTTTGATCGCACAATAAATTGTGCGGCTACGCGTCCTGCGGACGCTTCATAGATAAACATTCACCAGCGTCAAACGGTAGAACGATAGCGAAAATCAATTTTCGCATGGTGTTGATTCAGGGGCATTGTAGTACGCACAGCGGCTTTAGGGAGGAAATGGTATCCCTTTACCTTAGTATCTTCGTCAGAGCCCCTACGATGCCTTCAACATCTTCTTCAGTATTATTCCTACCGAGTGAGATTCTAACTGTTCCTTTTGCCTGTTTTTCCTCAAGCTGTATTGCCTTAAGAACGTGAGAAATTTCTGTATTTTCGCTATTACAGGCGGAACCGGTTGAAATGCTAATGCCCATTAAATCCAAGCGATGGAGAATAGCTTCTCCTCCTGCTCCGGAAAAGGACAGGCTGAGTAGGCCCGGTAGTGTATTTTTACCACCGTTTCGAATAAACAGGATCTGTGCTTCTTGTAGTTCTTTCAGAAGTAGTCTCTCCAGCGATTGCACGTAAGCCACATTTTCTTCAAGATGAGTGCAGTTATTTCGCAGTGCTACCGCCATGCCAACTATAGAAGCGATATTCTCAGTCCCAGCACGATAACCATTTTCTTGAGCGCCGCCGTCAGCATAGGGAATGATTTGTGTTCCCTTGCGAATATAGAGAAAACCTATTCCTTTGGGACCATTAAATTTATGTGCTGAAGCAGAAAGCATATCTATTCCAAGTCCCTGCACATCGATTTTTACATGTCCAACAGCTTGAACCGCATCCGTATGAAACAGTGCTCCATGTGCGTGCGCTATGTCGCAAAGTTCTTTAATTGGCTGAATTGTGCCTATCTCATTATTGGCAAGCATTGTCGATACAAGTCTTGTTTGATTGGTTATTATCTGTGCCAATGTATCAGGTGCGATTATTCCTTCTGATGTTGGCCAAATATATGTCACTGGAAAGCCAAGCCTTTCTATTGCTTTGCAGGAATTCAGGATCGCATGGTGCTCAAAAGCAGATGTTATTGTTGTCCGCTTTACGGTATCAACAAAAGCAGATCCCTTTATTGCCCAGTTATCGCTTTCTGTTCCGCCAGAAGTAAAGTAAATTTCTTCTGGAAGAGCGTTGATGCATTCTGCAATAGTTCTCCTGGCTTGAAATAGGGCGCTCTTTGGCTTCCTTGCAAGTGTGTATGGTTGCGAGGCATTGCCATACTCATCAAGCAGCCATGGTATCATTGCTTCAAAAGCATCCTTGTCTAGTTGCGTTGTCGCCGCATTGTCGGCATAAATTAATTGCTTCATAGTGATCCTCACTTAAAAAGAGTGCAACCTTCTTCTTTGAATTCCTCAATTTTATCGAGAAGTTCATTTTTTGTGCATTCAAGATAATCAGCCAAACAATCAAGACAAAAAAAAGATTTCGTGTCCGTGCCTAGAAGTTTTTTATTGATTCCGATCTCATCTTTGCTTAGTGGAGATTTAAAGCACATTCTACATTCTTGTTTTTTCATGATTTTGTTAAGTCGTTGACAGTAAATGGAGGAATATCTTTGCCAAAGTATTCAACGTCCATAATACCAAGTTGCATTCTGATTGTTGCTCGCATATTACAGGCTCTGCGAAGGCAATATCTGTTGAAATCACGCGCTTTAATGTCTTCTGGCTTTCGAACATGTGGAAACAGAAGCTTTAGATATGCAGTAGCTATACGTTTTACAGCTTCGGTGTCTCTTGTATCCGCGCTTTCAGGCACAACAACAAGTTTGTCAACAATTGCGCGGTAAGTAGTATCTTCTCTAAGCTCGTGAAGAATAGAACAGAAATATTCTGAATTCAATGCCCATCCAGATATTTTCAAGTCATCATTCATACGAGGTATATTCCATCCTTTAATAAAGCCATGAAATCGCTCAATTAGAGCAGATTCATGGAACACTTTTGGGAGCTCGCAGAACATATCTGTAGTACCATCGTTATCCATTGTTTCTTTAGAAATGTTACCACAGAGGATAACGCCAGAAGAAGCCGTTCCCTCATAGTTTCCCACGGTAAATACACCAGACTCAAGATAACCCTTCAATGCTGCCCGCATTTCGTCTACATCGGTAAATGAAATGGTTTGCACTTCATCCAGCGTAATAAAATCGTGGCCCGAAACTAAGCCTTCAGTGCGCTTAGAAATATCATAAAACATCTTTGCACGGCTCATTACACCACCGCTTGATAGCCACCCATACCTGCTTACTCGTCCAAATAGATACGACTTGCCGGTACCCTTTGGAGCAAGTTCAATAAGGTTCAGCCTTTTTTCGACAAATGGAAGAAGCCGTGTAAGCATGGTTAGCTTTTCTTCTTCACTCTTATATCCATCCGCATTGTAATCGACTGCTCCAAGAAGAACATCGATCCATTCAGATGTGTTAAACTTTGATCTGGCATTTTTATAGTAGTCAAGTTCAATGCTATATGGGCAGAAATTCTTAAAGCTAATCAGTCGAATTTTGCCGGGTATTTTCGGTGTGACTGAGTCATCAGGAAGGCGATAAGCCAATTCAATCATTCCCCAGACTTCTCGACCGCTCACCAATTCATCTTTACATGATTCCCAGACATCATCCTCAATAATTGTTTCTCTTGATGATAGTCCAAAATCAGGTAAAGTAAATGATACTTCACCCGTACGGATGTCTATTTCTATCGCAATTTTTGCGAGCATCCGCACACGTTCATTGTCTTTGACAATCCGACTTTTTATTGAAGTCCATTCATCCTTCTTTGGGATAAAGCGCCTAACAAATTCTGCAAGTTCCTCGTGGTCAAAATGGCCCTCTTCGTCTTCAAACTTGCGTAATAGCCAATCGCGAGTGAAAGATGGGAGGCTTAAAGACGAAAAGAAATTATTATTCTTTAAATCTTTATATACGACCATCTCATCAAAATAGTCTCTTAGTTTTTCAATCGTATTGTTTGCCATGCGAATTCCCCCTTTTTATTTGAAAAATTCGTCTTCTTCAGCGGCTTGAGTTTTACCACTGCGTTTTTCAATTTTAAATGTGACAACTCCAATCAAGTTATCACCGTCAAGCACGTCTGCGGTGTATATCCCCGAACGTTTAAAATCGTCAAATACAATTCTATGCTTCTTTTCCCCAATGGGAATTGATTTGTAAATATGTCCATTAAACCGCAAGGAAAGTTTATTGATTTTTGCCGGACTGAATATTTCAATAAACGGAGCCTCATCCCAACTAGACCATGCCGTTTCGGTCATATTCTTCAATTCGATAATACCATTAGCAAGGCTTATCTCAATAATTGGCACAAGAACTTCTTCAAGAGAGGCACCACCATGTACCTCAACACTCGCCTTACGACCGCCTCTAAAGCGGTCGTAATTCGCAAGTACCCAGAAACCATGTTCGTCTGTAGCCGTTACTGGTTTTTCATTTATTTCGTTTGTTGGACAGCAACGTCCCGAATGAAGCCCTGTCGTTGCCATTTCCCATTTGTTTTCAATATTATTTATTACAGCCAAACGGCTTGCACCATGGTCGGAAGCTATGACAACCTTGCTAGTACGATTTTGAAGCAATTCGTCTTTTGCCCATTCTAAAGCCTTATCAATCACTTTGAGCTCTTCTGCCAAATGGATTGGAAGCTTCTGTTTTTCATAGTTGAAGTCCTGCTCGCCCTTATGCTTTATGTCATCCAGTTTTTTTGTTTGAGTTTTTCCACCTTTCCATTCATCATAGAAATCCCTATTTAGACATGTAAGAGTTGGCAAAACAGCCCGCCCAATTTGGATAGTTAACAACAGCCCAAGTTCTTTAGCCATCGTTTGAATATATCCTAAGTACTCGACGCCTAGTGCATCAATCCAGTATAATTCATTTTTTCCATCGTTCAGCTTTTCTACAATCGAACCTCTTGTATCAAGTCCGGTATAAACACGCTTCCCATCCGTGGCCAAGTTGATAACTTTGTCGAGAAAACTTTCGGAAATGACATTTGAAAGCTTCTGTCGCTTATATTGAGAAAAATATTGTGTAAATAAATGCGAATTTTTACATGAAAACGTATAGTCCACAAGATACTTACTTAGCGCAGGGTATATAACCGGAAGCTCTGCTGGAATTGTACCAAGTTTTGACAATTCCTCAATAATTGCAAAACGCTCAACTGATGTATTGTCTGTAAGATAGAATATACGATCAGCATCTTTTTGCAGTGACATTGCAACATAATTTGCAACATCATTGTCAGTCATATCCTTTAGCAATACTTTTCTCTTCATATAAAGAGAATTGAAATCTTTATTTTTTCTCGGAATATCAAGAATTACGTTAAAGATCTGCTTCTTATACTCATCATAGGTCGGCGAAGCTCCCATAACCTTTTTCAAGTATGCATTTGTAACCGGCTTAATGGAAAGCCGTAAATATGTGCGCCAATCAAGTAATTCATAACCATCAAGGCTATCATCTTCATTAAATTGCGCCCAAAGCTCTGATGGAAGAGCTGACTCTCGCACTGGAAATGACAGTTGAGTTTCTTTTATCGCTTCATAGGGCGAAGTAATACTATGACTTGCGCTAATTGGTAAATTCGTTTTAGCATAGATTATACCCCCTTTTCCATCCTCCAAAGAACGCAATAGTTTCTTAAAATTTATCTCAGAAGGAAATGACACCTCGGGTTTTATGCGTATAACGGTATAATCAAGTGTGGATTGAATTTCACAATATCTACGAGAATTAAATTTTTTGTCAGTCTCATTCATCTTAAGAATCTGCGCATGAATACCTCTGCACAAAACTACAAGTTTTCCGCATAATATCAAATTGCTAATCTTTCCTAACGCTTTTGTATATCCGCTTAAAGTAATAATATCGCCCAATCCGAGAAGAACACTCTTATGAGAATTACTGCCGATTGCATCGTAAAGTTTATCATAATCCGCAAATGAATTATCATTACAATAATCACTTACCCGAATGTGACCAAGAGACGCAAAGTGATTTAAAACAACAGTGTAGTCTGCGCTACCATCAACTATTACGAAGAAGGGATAGGCAGATTCACTGCTCAAGTATGCGTTTATTTTTTTGATTGCTTCGTTAGCTGATATCGCACTCAAAGTCTATTCTCCTTCCTTGGATATAATTGAAATGCCGACCTCCACATCATCTGTTACCAGAGATTTCAGCAGTTGCTTTGCCTCATCAGCACTCATATCGTCAATTTTCTTCATGACTGAGCTGTTGCCGCCATTTAAATATTTTGACCTCGCAAGTTTTTTGATCTCTGAGCTTACCGTTGGACTGCCATACCACTGGTAATATGATTCCGGCACATACTTTTCCAGATGCTTCCGCACTTCGTCATTATCCGTAAGCACAGCAGCATATCTGCCGACTATATTACGAATAAACGCTGTCTCAATCGCAGCTCTGTCATTGAGATGCGCAAGATAAGCAGGTTTTTCAGAAAGATAATCAAGGGCAAAGGTAACATCCTTCTTGTCAGCATTAGCATAATTGACCGCATTGAACAGCTTAATTGCGCTCTGTTGTTCGGCAGAAGGCACCATGATGCGAATCGGAGTGCGATTCTTGTCGCACCAATCAAACGGAGTAGTAGTCCCAGTCAATTCTTCCCACATGGCAGCAAGCTTAAAACGCTCCTGCTCGCTTTTAATTGCATCCGACTCTGCACTGATATTTTTCTCAAACGTAGCCTTATCATCTGTAAATGAAGAACTAGGCAGTTTGCTATAAAGTTTAGCAACTTCCTTTTCGCTGAAACCAGTAATATAAAGGGAGTACTCCTCGCGAAACACATCCATCTTACGCTCTTTTAGTGCGGAGATAACAGCTGTCTTTGTTTCTAGCTCATATAGAAATTTCTCATGCCTATCATGAGCCAGGTCACATTCATCTGCAATATCTTTTAGACACTCAAAAAAGAAAGAAAGCTCCGGAATTTTGAATTTGCAAACAGAATACGGGGTCTTTATGAAACTCGTATATTCTTTCCATGACTGCATACAAGAGAAAAAGGATGTACTATTGGAAACAGAAGGAAGCCCATTACTCTTCAGAATAATCTTGTAGTCGATGAGGAGTTTCTTTAGTTCTTCCACACCCGTATCTTTATCCCAAAGCCACGTAGCTTCTCCGGAACCTATCTGACGTTTCACATCACTCATAACATCTGGAATGCCGATAGCCGCCGCTACGGACAACAGTTCTCCATTCTCAAAGCCCTGAAGAAATTCCATCATTGCTTTGGGACCATTCTCTTCTGTGATGAGTTCCGCCAGATTATTCGAAGCAGTAGGTACCTGAACGAGCATCTTTCCAAGTTGGCCAGCTAACACAGGGACATTTTCGCCCGATTTCGCATTTGAAATGCCTGCAAGTTTGTCGATGAAGGCGTCCAAACTGTTTGTATCAATATATTTGAAGCACCATACGGGGTAACCGATATCCTTCAATTTTACACGAACGCGGGATGCTGTTTGCTCCACCGAAAGATTATCAGCTACGTCAAAAGCATTATGTGCGAAATCGACGAAGGCTTTCTGGTCTTGCGTCATAATCTCAATAAACTTTTCCCTATAGTTTTTAATGGGGCTAACCATGTTCTTGATATACTCGCCTATAAAGTCGCCCAGCTTTTCTGGCGTCATTTTTCCACCGTCATCACCTGCTGTGCCTATACCGTAGCGATACGGTTCAACTGAATATTCCTTAAGTAGAAAACCGGTAAGATACGCATAGAGATTGCAAGGCATAAAGCCCTGTCCCATCAGAAAATCGAAGATATCTCCTATTGAAATACGGACATCATTATCAAACTTTTCGGCAATCAGTTCATCGACTTTCTTCTTTAGTTTGGATATGCTGTGTGTGCTGTTCACATCCCAATAATTAGAAATGCCAAATACATCACCCAACATGGCACGGATGGATTTCTCTTGATAAATACCGCCGAATGCAGAAGCAATACCCTTTTTTGCGCCATCACTATAATAATCGCGAATAAAGAAGCTTTCGGAAACATTTGCATTATCAAAAGACAACGGATACACTTTAAGAACCAGAGTTGCAAGTGCATCATTAAGCAACTGCATACTACCGCAGGGAGTCTTATAATTCACAGTTTTATAAACAATAAAGCTTCCACTGCTGATGTATGTTTTCCATTCACCCAGAAGAGCTTTCTTGTTTTTTAACTTGTCATCCGCAAGCTTACTGTCTTTCGAACGCCAGTATTCTTCCTGCGCTGCAACATCAATATATCTGTCGAACCGGTCAACACCCATAATATTGGACGATGCATCGATAAAGACAATATCCTGATAGAGTTCTTTTTTAACTGCTTCTTCAATCAGCGTATGCATCTTCTTTTGCTCGTCTTCGTTTCGAGCATAACAAATAACTGAACGGAACTGATATGTCTTATGTTCGTTGGAGATTCTATTAATTGTAACTGTGAAGTTGTCCACCGTAACATTGATGAAAACATACCGTGCTTTTATGGATGCAGGAAAATTGAAAGCTGTATCAATCTCGCCGGCAGCAAGAAGGGTTGCAGTTTTAGTTTCCTTCCTAAGGCGCTCTTTAATAGCGTCAATTTGCACCTGATCTCCGGCGACAGCTGCGGCGGCATACTCATCAACGCTGCCATTGGAGTCAATGTACAGTATTTTCTTGGGTACCAGCAAATTGCGAATAATGTTGATGGCACGATTGTTTTCCATGGTGTCATCGCCCTCAAAAGCAAGCTGGATATTCTTATCCGTCGGACGAAAAAGCTCTACACCGTTATTCAGTTTCTTACTGATAGCCTGCATCATGAGAACGGTTTTGAGAACACGTTTTTCATCTATGCTGCCAAGCTTTGACTCGTTTCTCGGATAGGTATCAAGGATCGTAGCGATAGCAACATCCAGATTACTGCGCCCGGTACCGGAACTGTTCTCGTCTGTACCTTTTTCGTAGAAGAAGTTCCACAGATAGTCGATTGTAAGGATCTGTGAATCCCCAGGGCTGTGATTATTAATAAACCACTGAAACGCCTGGAGATTATCACTGTCCTTGTTTTTTATGAAATTGAACATGCTTCGCTGGTTGGAAGCAAATGACGTGGAGATGTGTTTTAGCAACAGAGCAGCCATCGGATGAATGGGGAAAATACCCCTCATGACATTTTCGTCAATCTGCGCATATTCGCAGACCGCTTTACGTGAAGATGTCATGTATCCGTTCAGTTCATCTGTTAGTTCTGCATACTCGTCTTTTGCCACCTCCTTAATACGCATTGCGTCGTGAATCAAATCAAACGCAATACCATCGGGCATTTCAATGGTATTGTGGACAAAACGGTCGTACACAATTTTAAAAGGGCCCTGTTCGGTAGGACCAACCAGCGAGCCGCTCATGTGGGTAACGATAACCATATAAAACGGCTTGCTTTCTGAAAGTTCCGCAAGCTTTTGAAAAATATCCAGTGATGTCTTGTTCTTTTTGAAAAATGATGAAAACTCATCCCAAAAAAATACTATCGCTTCCAAATTGTTTTCATCAACGATATCTGTCAGCCATTGCTTAAGATCATCCATGTCAATTTCAAACATGGTGATGCCTTCTTTATCAGCAAGACTGAGAATATCATCCAGCAAAGTATCCACACTTGTATTGACGTTTTTTAGCTGTGCAATGATATCGTCAGCAGATTTTCCGTTAAAGCTGCCAAGGCCTCTGTACTCCGGCTTTTTAATAAGTAGTTCAAAAATCTGCTTATGTGTTTCGTCTTCAATCCAAGTGGCAATTCTGCCGCGAAGAGTGTGTTGACCTTTATAGTCGATTTTGGCAGCCTTTAGCGCCTTGGTGACGCTGTCGTAGATTGCCATAATAAACTGCTTGATTGATTCGATCTCGCCGCTGCCATAACGGGAGGCAGTGATAATCTTACCTTCTTTATGGGCAAGCAGCTTGTCCCGTAAATCCGGCTTTTTGCGGAGAGCATCAAAGTTGTTAAAATACTGACGTACTTCTTCGGCAGGACAGGTCAGCAGGTTCTCCAGAGTCCATACAACTCTGGATTTACCAGTACCATAGGAACCCTCTACCCAAATGCCATGCTTATCCTTGCCGGTTTCTCTTGCCAACATACGTTCTGCAGCTTCTAACAGTTCTATAAATGTCTTATGTGGATAGGTGAACTGCCACTTATTTTCTGGGTCTTTGATGGAATCTGGATTGATTTCAGGATAGTAATTTTGGTTTATTTCAAAATATTCACTGTATTTCATATCGATCCCCCCTTAAAACAACTTCAATACGTCTGTGGACGTATGATAATCTCTCAGCGTTATTTTATCGAGATCGTGAGTGAAGGTTACGTCAATATAGTCGTGATATTTCGCTGCAAGGCCACGAAGCATTGCTTCCATCTCATCTTCAGAGAAGCCAAATAGTTTTACAGGGCTGATTCCAGCAGACTCAATTGTGGCATCCATTAGGGTGTGAAGAGTAAATTGATAGTACCCTTCACAGGCTTCAGCGTAACGGTAGAGGGAATAGAGAAGAACTCGTGAATCCGACAAGTTTGACTTGCACCTGCAGAGTGCTTCAATTTGCCTTCCTTTCATAGTAACCTCTCCGAAATTAAGGACCGTGCCGAGGGGAATTTCCACAAGGCGTTTAAATGATTTTGTGATAGAAGCTGCATCTTTGGCACTAACACCCTCTGCCATTATTTTGTCTTCAAGGTAAGCTCTCGGAAAATACTCGCTGATTGGCATATTGTCTATGTACCATTTAATCTGTGGATTTCCATATGCCAATTGTACAAGCAACAATCCCCATGTGGATTCAGTCTCCCAGCCAAGTTGGGAGGTGAGTTCATAAAATTGGGTAGTCTTATTTGCTTTAATGAGTTTGGAGTCAGAGAGGAATCGCTTAAACATTTGAATCTGCATCGGCCCTAGCGTATTATCTTCAAGGAAGCCGTTACCATCAGCATAGAAATTCTTAACCCAATCAATCTTGGGTGCATGATCTGCAAATGTATTAATACTCCGCATTACTCTTCCTCCGTTTTTTGGCAGTTGCACCGAATGAAACATCAGACATCCGTCATCAATGTTATGGCACTGCTTACAGTGCTGGCAATTGTCTATATGTAAGCCTTCTTTAAAGGATATACATCCATTTCTACAATTCGCCTCGCAAACTCTGCATCCCACACAATAAGCCGCTTTGTGAAATACTTGCTTAAAAAGCTTTCCTTCTGCTGTCTTATCCATAGATCCAGGTATTTTTACAATATAACCGCTAGTTGTATTATCAACTTCATATTTGAAACTAAGTTCGCCGAGAGTTTTAATCCACTCGTGCCAATCCGTATTTGGATTGTTTACTGTTATATTCAGGTAACCATCCTTAACTTCTTCACTATATTTTTCTTTATTGCCTATTAAATCTCTACCGTTTTTTCGTTCAATCCAACCGCCATTGGTTATATACGAGTTGATATTTCTGTCATCTATGGTTTCTCTTATCAAATTCGAATATTTTGCTATTCCCTCAGGATAGCAAAGATTACGGAAGCTGTCCGATTTACCGCCGCCCATTGGACAGAAAAGGCATCCGACGCGAGAATTTCCTTTTTTATAGGCCTCGTTAATTGGCAGACCATGTGCAAAAATATATAGCCAAATTTCTGCAGATGTCCAATCTAAAATCGAGTTATGAGAATGCTGTCCCTTTTGCTTTTTACCGTAGTTTTCCTCATCGTACTTGGAACGAGCTACACTTTCCTGTGCACGGACACCGACGAAGTCCATGCCGACAAAATTACTTTTACCCAGAACCTCTCGAATTTTCAGTGTCTGCGGTGCAGCTTTGTGAACTGAACAACACCACCGCAAGACGCGAGAAGGGGGTCCGAATAGTTTCCAGCTTTCTTCCGGCTCAAAGCTCGTGGATGCGCGATAGAAAGCAATGCCTTCCTTTTTGCATTGGGCTTCCACTTTATCAATTAAAGCGTATGTATCAGGAAATTCCATCTTGGTATCTCCAAACACAACCATAAAACTGCTGCGTGGCAGAGCTTTTTTAACAAGTTCCAGAAGTACGATACTGTCCTTGCCACCGGAAAAGGCAACATGAAAACAATCCAATTTTTTCTGGTAACGCTTATAAACATTATAAATTTTCTTGACTGTGACCTGCTCGATAATATCAAGCATCTCGCGATTCTTCTGAATCATCAAATCTATGTTCACCGTCTGCAGGGTTGATCCAGCCTCTAGCGTCTGTACCTGCGTCAATTTACCATTTTTGTCTTTCAGAAAAGTTATTTCAACGGAAGGTTTGACATACAGTGATCCACCGTTAGTGTTGAAAATATTTTTTCCTTTATATATGTAATGATTGGATTCCGCCCACATATAAGGTGAATCTTGCTGCTTTTCATAATTCCAAATTGCATCAATCCCGAGAGAGTCAAGCTCTTGCGCATAAACGGGTCTCGGCTCCTTGGACATCAATATGGTCTTATCGTTCAGCAGGAGCCCCCCAGTTTCGATGTCGTATGTATAATTGTACATCGACTCAGTCCTCCTGAATTCTCATTTCCTGCGCTTTGGCGATAATCCCGTTCGTATCGATTCTTCGAAGTGTGTAGGCGTTGTTCTTGAAGAATTTACTCACATCATCCGCATTAAGCTTCAGGTCACTTTTTGCTGCTACTTGAGCAAGCAGGTCGTCATAGCTGCCAAATTGCATTTGCGACGGGAATATAGCACCCACCGGTTTGCTCTTGGCGGGGCCTCCCATAGAACGAAATCTTATGCTGAAATGTTGGCAGTAACTATCAAGCATGAACAGATTCCATGTATATCCTATTATTTCTGGGAATGAAGTAAAACTATTGACACTCTTCAAGGGGATTATTTCATCTCTCACAAACAGCGACAGAGCGTTATCAATTGCCTGAACATCAAACGAGAGGGAATCTAAGCTGACGAAGCGCTCTTTCTCCACGCGAATCATATACGAATATGCCACTCCCAGAGAATAAGAAGTCTTGTTTGTTAAATCCTCTTCATAGGACTGAAGTTGAGATAGTGTTGCTTCCTTAAGGCCCTTACAATACTCCACCATCACTGATGAGGGAGTAAACGACGCTTCAGGCAACGTTATAATGGAACGATTGCGCTCATAGTCAGCCGAAAGATGTAATGCATAGATTGCCTCTTTTAAAGCTACTTCTGGTACAGATGGATTTAACTCTGTGCTTTCCAACGCGGTTATTCGCTGAAACACAGAGAAGCCCTGTTCTTTAATATCATACGAAATAATCCTTTTGGATTCTTTTATATCGGCTGGGGACAACTGCAGCTTCTCAGAAAGAGCGTAGGTTTCCTCTTTTGCCCAGACTAATTTATTGCTACGGCTGCACACAAAACGGATTTGACACATATCCGCGTATGGTAACCTGTTTTTGATTTCGCCGTAGGTCAACATCAGCTTGTCCTCGTAGCAAGCAATGATGTCCTGCTCCAAGCTATCAGAATCACAGAGAGAAAACGAGGTTCGCTTGTAACGCATTTCCGGCATAATCTGTTTAAGAACAATTTTGAGCAAATCCGAAGAGAAAATACCCGCGCTTGTCATGAAGGCCATATTCAGCCGGTAGATCTCCTCGTAGAACATCACACGATTTCCAGCATCCATCGCAGCATGCACAAATTCTTTTATGTGCAGCTTGTCCTCTTCGGAAATAGCATATATTTTATCAGAATACTCAACACCAACGTAGGATACCAAGTCATCAATATCAATGTCTTCCGGCAACTCGTCTCCAGTTAATTTCAGATAAGCATTTCTGAACTTTTTCTTGGCAATTATAGCATTCTTACGCATGCCGTTCACAAAGCTTGTCGCTATTATTGTTTCGGCCGCATCAAGAAGTCCTTGACTGTATTTGGCCATAGACTTTTCAAGCTGAATGTTTTCTTGGGGTATGCTGTGACAGGGTGATTTATTCCGTTTCGTATATGTAATAGCCACATCATTATAGGAAACATTGCAGAGGTCAAGGAAACTTCTTATGTTGTTTACGATGGTCGTAGCGGAATAATTCGTTTCAACATACAAGCCGTCAGCAATTTCTTCGCCTTTGCGAAAAGTATCAACCTTTTGAGTATTGCACATCATTAATGCGTTTGAATGGAGCGTTGCATTGTCTTTTTCAGCATTGAACTTATCCCTATGCAACCGATAAAGCTCTTTCAGTAAACTAACGTATAGCTGTTTCCATTTCTTATAAGTGTGGCTTTTGCCGTTGAACACCAGTAAATTAGGCTGGGTAAACGATAAGTCACCTATTTCGTCAAAATCGACATGAAAAAGTT
Organism: Caproicibacter sp. BJN0012; assembly: GCF_035986805.1. Lineage (NCBI taxonomy): Bacteria > Bacillati > Bacillota > Clostridia > Eubacteriales > Acutalibacteraceae > Caproicibacter > Caproicibacter sp. BJN0012. Next base: position 1,015,586 of record NZ_CP142518.1, read on the forward strand.
CAGACGTAGCTGCAACACTCTCTTGCTTCGCAGGTACAGCAGATAAAAAAATCGGCACCGTAACAGCAGTATCTGTCACTTTTTCATCTATTTTTTCCTGCATCTCTGATAAAATAGAAGTCTTGTTTTTGCAAAAGTAGCGGTATGTTTGTAAATCCTGTAGAAGGTGCTTATAAATCTTTCTATTGGTTATCTGAAAGACTTTACTTTTCGAAACACTACGGAAAAGACGCTCAAGGACATCCTCATCCGTGATATCAAATATTGAGCCAGAGATGATACCGGTTTTATTGCCATATGTTTCTATTTTTTTAAGATTATCTTCTACCCATTTATTACTTGGTTTAGAGGCAACTTCTGTTGACCATGCCATAAACATTTTCTTATTGCATGGCACTGGCATAATCATGCTCTTTGCCTCCTTCAATACTTTTTCGTATTGTTGTCTGTCGTTGCGATACATATTAACTGTTTCTATAAACAATTTAGTTGCCGGGACATGAATCCTGTGACCAGTAAAAGCAGATTCCATACTCCTAATCTGATATGAAATTCCGTTTCTATTTCTGAAAACATCATCGATAATAGCACCTCTATTGACAGCCATTTGGCGCAGATCGACAGATACGCGCTTTATAATACGCTGTTTAGGAAGTTCTTTGTCGAGCATCTCAAGATAACCATCAAGGAGAATGACAGCTTCATACAGATCCCATTGAGACTGCTTTTTTGACCTTCCAGTAGTTTTATTCTCCGTTATGCGCCATTCTCCCTTCCAAATTTTAATAACTATTAAATATTACTTTTTATGTATGTCACTCGTCAGTATCCTTAAACTCACAAATATCATCCAGCGTACAGTTTAGTGCCTTGCATATTTTTCCAAGAACATCTGTGGTGACATTTTCGCCACGATTGAGCTTATGGATCGAAAACGAACTAATATCGGCCTGTTCCATCAAGTCTTTTTTTTTCATATCTTTATCTATCAGAAGTTTCCATAGCTTTTTGTAGCTTGCTTTCATTTTGACACCTCTCTGTCTTGAAGAAATCACAATGAGAATATTCTAACATTAATTTATGAACTATACAACTATTAATGTATCGTTCGATATGATTTTATTATTGAGGCTTACAATATACTGTGCGTCCTGCGGACGCTTCCAGGGACATGGACAATTCAACGCTGCTCATGCTCTTTCCCTTTCTTCGCTTCGCGCCTGTCGGCGACAAGCAGATGATCCACATTGGCCTTGACGGTCAACAGCTCTTTCATCTCGTCGCGGGCCTTGTGATAGTCGGCGTAAGCCGCCTTTTTCTCTAACAGAAGCGCCGCGTATTCAGCCTGTAAGCTCTTGTCAGTGGGAAGTTTTTTCACGCCCAGCTCGTCGAATGATTTCTTCGCCGCCTTGTGCAACAGAATATCGCTCTCATGCTCCAAAAGAAACTTTTTTGAATACCCCGCCTTGCGATAGGTAACATAGGTGTCGCGGGTCTTGGCGTAATTGATGATCTGCATTTTCAAAACGGAGATCTCGGCCATCCGTTTTTCAGCCGCTTTGATTTGTGTGGAAAGTTCGGTGTACCGGGCGGTAGCCGACGCCGTTTTAGCGGCAAGCGTATCGTACTCCAACAGTCTGTGTTCGGTGAGATAATTCACCGTCTGCGCCATCTGTTTGAGATTGAACACTTTGGCCCAGCGTTCGTAACTGACGCCTTTTCCTGCGCGAAGCTTGGCCTGAATATCCACCAGCAGATTGACTTGTTTTTCCGGCATGGGCCGGATGATTTTGTTGCGCGTTTTGTGCGTTTTTTCGCCGGAGAGGACGGCCCGAAGTTCCGCTTCACTGTAACCGCTGCCCAGCGTATCCAGCCGGATAAACCGCTTTTGATTCTTTCCGCGCAGGGCGGGAATTTTCCCCGGCTTGATTTCATATCCGGCGTCCCGCAAGAGTTTCAGAAGCGCCTCAAAATTGGCAGGCTTTTGGGCGAGGGCTGCATCTAATGCTACACGCAAGTGTTCCCGGTTGGAGGGCTTTGCCTGATCGCCAAGCCACTTGTTATAGCTTTTGCCGTGACGCTTCGGATCTTCCACGATGGACAAACCGTTCTCGATGCACAGCGTATCGTTGAGACGCCGCACCGCCCTGGTACTGCCCCAAAAGTTTCGGAATTTCCGTGTGCAGTCAAGGGACGTGGAATTCCAGATGATATGATTATGAATGTGGTGTTTGTCGATGTGGGTGCAGACGATGAAAGCGTGGTTTCCGTTCGTAAACCGTTTGGCAAGCTCACAGCCGATGCGGTTTGCTTCCTCCGGCGTAATTTCGCCGGGGACAAAGGACTGTCGAAGATGGTAGGCGATTACATCGTCCGCGCCGCGCGTTCTATCAGTGAGCGCGGCATACTGTCGCTTGGAAAAAAGAAATTCGGCGTCGGCTGTCCGACTGTCGCATTCATAGCCAGTGATAAGCCTGCCGTAATCCGTTTTTTCCGGGTTTTCCGCGTAATCAATAATATCGCTAATCGCCGTGCCGATATCCCGTCCCTTGCCGGTATGCAGTGGCATCAACCGGGTTGTTGCCATAAACACTCCTCCTTATAAAATAAAAAGGAAGCTATGAAGCTTCCCAAACTATTTTTCAAGCAAAAATATGTGGATGTCTTACGAATCACTTTTTGATTTGCTATAATATATATAATAATTTTCCGAATAAAATTGAGTCAACATTGAGTCTGAGGCCATGTTATAGATAATAGCAACCATGCGAGGTTCGTTTCGCGTCATAGTTATTATAGAAAACTCAATAATAATTTCGATCACTCAAACAAATATGAACTTTGTTGCAGCAAAACCAGATTTGGTGAGCTACGGTATGGGCCGCTGGCAATAAAGATGTTGCATGTAATGTTAAATTTATTGTTTTTATAATGGAGAAAGGAAGAATGTAAAATGGATCTTACCGATTATTCAAAGCAGCAATCATGGTCGATTATTTGCAATACAACATTGCAAAACTATATTAACATGGAAAAAAGATTAAACTACAGAAAAAAATATTCAAATATAATCGTACCCTACTATAGTATTTCCCTTATCGTTTCGTCTTTAACGCCAAAATTCTTTTCAAGTTATTGCAGCAATTTATCAGAATATTTTAACATTGTTCTTTCTGTGATAATACTGACCTATTCATTAATTGTTGCCAATGCAAATTATGGTCAAAGAATTGACAAGGTGACTCACTCGGTAAATCAACTAAAAACATTAAAAAGGACTATTTCAAATGACCTTGAGGATTTTAAGAAAAAGTATTATGAAATTACAGATAATACTGAGTTTAGGAGTGATACAGACTTTTTTAATACAGTAAAGCAATTATGTCGACAGAATAATATATCATGGTATTCAAAGATCAAAGATATAAGTCCTGACAGCGAAATCAAAGTAAACTTGATAAGTTATTTAAGTGAAGCAAATCGATTTGCGAATGAAATAAAAATACTGTCATTGTTTTTTATAGATGCTTTTGTTGCTATAATTCCTATACTGTGCATTACAGTTTGCTTTGTTATTAAATAATACATATGCAACTACTATAATGAGTCTCACAGTTTGTTTATACTTAGATACTTAAGTGATCTTTTTAGCCGTAAACCCGGTCCTGAATCGTATACCGCAAATCCTGTATCTTGCCGATCAGCCACGCCGCCGCCATCGGAATTCCGAACGGGCTGACGAGAAACGCCATCACCAGCAGAATGATTCCGTTTGTGACCTGATGGGTAATCAACGCCAGCACACCGAAGATGCCGAGGACCGTTCCAGCAAGGCCGAACACCCACGCCGAGCAGTACAGCAGACCGGAGCAGATCCAGACGAAAACGGTCAGAACAACAATGACCGGCGCGACGAGTATTTTCAGTATCAGCCTCATAGTATCGGCCCCCTTTACAATTTCTAATATAACTATAACGCCTATGCTGTTTTTTGCAAGGATGCGGCAAAAAAATAGCGGAGCGGCTTACACGCCGTAAACCGCCCCACATTTCGGGACATACGCCCCTATTTTAATTTTGCAAGCACAGCGAGGATATCAGTAGCCGCCCGCCATAACCGTTCCTGATTCTGGACGATATCCTCCAAATCCGCGTCGTAAACGCGCCCTGTTTCATGCACCCGCTTGGTAAGCTGGTTCAGATTGTTGCTGGACCGGCGCAGGAGGGAAACCATCTCCTTCAGCTCCGGCAGTTCGAGCTTCACCACATACCCGTCGATAGCGATTTTGCGGAGATACGCCGCCATATTCTTTGTGCCGAGCTGCGCCATCTTCTGTTCGATCATTTCACGCTCCTGCGGGGTAACGCAAAATTTGAGCTGGATTTGCCGGTTGCGATTCGCCATGTCACAGCTCCATTTCTTTGCCCTTGGATGAGGCGGGCGACTTTGGCTCGACCTGTGTTTTTTGCAGCTTTTTGCGCACGGACGGTTTGCGCTGGCGGAGCGGCTGGTCGCGGTTTTCATCCTTCTGGATGAACGCGAAAATCCCTTTCCGATTCTTGAGCGTAGAGAATGACAGAGACTTGAACGGCAGCATGGCAAACAGACGGTCTTGATCTTTGGTGGAAGCGCGGATCAGAAAATCCGGCGAAATCTGTGCCATGAAATGCGTCCCGCTGGGACTGTTCGGCTCACGTTCGGATTGCAGACGCCGGAGCAGCCGCGCGGCCTCCGACTGAATGTCCTCTTTGGACAGAGGCTGGGTCAGCAGATATTCGCGCCGCGCCTGATTGATGAAAAGGTCTACCAGACCGGGATGCGCTCTATCTACAATAAATTCCAGGTTTCGATTATCCCCAAAGCCGTCCTTATCGTCAAAGACAGGAATCGTCCGCGCCCAATCCTTATTTTTGCGGTCAATGCGCCCATCCCAATCTTTCTCGCGGACGGTGTTCGCAAGCACATAGAGAGTGCGGTCAAATCCAAACTCGGCAACGACCTGTTTTGCGGTGTCGCTGCCGAGACAATTATTGCGGTAGTTATCCCGGATGGCATCGTCGATGGCATCCCGGCAGGCAATGTTCGCCTTGTGGGACGCACGGTAAATCTTCAGTTCATCATGCTCATGGGCATAGGTCGCCGGATATTTGTAGACGGGAGTGTTCAAAAGAGCCTGACGCTCTGCCGCATCCATCTGGATCACGGCATTGGCTTTATCCGTGATGCAGTCCAAAACCGCCTCCATATATCCGGTTTCCCGGCTTTCAAACTCCGAAAAAATATCTCCCAAGGGGCTGGGAGATTTCAGCAGCGCGGACGCCTGTTCATCGGTCAGATCGTTGTTTTCAAAGGACATCAGGATGTCCTCCCGCACGGTGTATTCATAGGCTTGTTTCAGAATTTCCTCCGGTGCCTGCGTAAGCAGCTTTTTCCGAAAGGTATCCTGCTCCGCAAATATTTTTTCGTACAGCGCGGTATTCAGTTCTTCGCTTGTCATATTATCTTGCCTCCATTTCCTTTTTGTGGCATTTCTCAGCCAAACCGTGAACACACGGCTCTTTCAGGTTTTTCAGCACAGAGGGCCTTTCGCTTTTCGCCATGACTTCCGACGCCTGCTGTTGGGCGGGGGCGCGGCTGTCGATGTCCAGCAGCGCGTTCAGCTCCGCGAGGCGGGTGCTCTTTTGCGCAAGCTCCGCTTCCTGCGGGAACGGCTTGCCGATTTCGGCTTTCGCCGCATCCATCTGAGAATGGAGATTATCAAGCTGCGCGTGAACATTCTGCAACCGCTTCGGCATATCGGCAAGTGCGTTGTCGATACGGATGAGATTGCCGCGTGCGTCCTTGCCCAGCGTGACGCGGTGGGTCATCTGCCCTTTGAGGGTGAGGATAAAGTCCTGTCCGAATCCCTCCACAGACAGCGACATGGTAAAACTCCGGTAACTGCCGATCTCCATCGGTTCCAGCCCCTTGACCTCCTTGCAGGCTTCCAGAATGGCGGCACCTGCGTTGTCCTTGTCGGTGAGGGAATCGCCCCGCACCACCATTCCGGCAAACCCGTCCTTCGGATGCGGGTGCGCTTCCAGTGTCGCCATATCCGTTTCCAGACCTTTGATGAAACCTTTGTTGCGCTCAATTTCCTCCGGGAAATATTTGAGAAGGTTATCTTCCAGCCGGAATTGCTGACTCTGATGATTCGCTTTCATGAGCTTCAGCTTGGCCACATCCATGTCGAGGTCCATCTTTTCCTTGATCCGCTCGTCCCCGGCGCACAGTGCCTTGATCTCCGCATAGGAGAGCGCCGTTTCGTCGATGTCCTCACAGGAACGGACGGGACTTTTGCTGGTCATAATCTGCGAAATGAATTTCTGCTTGTTCTCCACGGTCTGCCACAAATAGCTATCGAATGTCCCTTCCGTGACGTAACGGAAAATATGCCCTTCGGGGTTGGTGTTGTACTGCCGGATGATACGCCCGGACCGCTGTTCCAGGTCACCCGGCCTCCACGGGCAGTCCAAATCGTGAGAGGCGATCAAGAGGTCCTGCACGTTCATCCCGGCTCCCATTTTGGCGGTGCTGCCCATGAGGACGCGCACCTGTCCGGCGCGCACCTTGGCGAACAGCTCCTTTTTCTTCACTTCGGTATCGGCGTCGTGGATAAACGCGATCTCATTGGCCGGGACACCCCGCGCAATGAGCTTGTCGCGGATGTCCGAGTAAACGCTGAACGCCTCCGGCGCGTCGGCCTCCGGCGTGGCATCCTGAAGGGCGTGAAGCTCCGTGCCGCCCGCGAGCTTCCCACCGGCCCGGACCGCCCGGTTTTCCTTGGCGGCGGCACGGCCTTTGGGCGTGGAAATATCGCAGAAAACAAGCTGCGTCAGCTTTTTATCCAGTCCGTCGTGCCAGAAGCGGAAAACGTTATTGACGCACATGTTGACCTTGCTGTCGGGATTGTCAGGAAGCATCGGATTGATGACGCGCTGATCGAGGCCGAGCTTGCGCCCGTCCGACGTGATTTTGAGCATGTTGTCCAGATGGGGATCAACAGCGCCGGAATGGACGGCGGCGGCGCGCTTCGAGAGTTCTTTCACCATCTCCTTCTGAAGCTCCGAGGGCTGCGCGACTTCGTTGTGGTACACGGCTTTCGGCGTGGGAAGATTGAGCTGGTCGGCGGTCTTGATGTCCGCCGCTTCCTTGAACAGCAGCATCAGCTCCGGCAGATTGTAGAAGCGGGCAAAACGCGTCCGTGCCCGGTAGCCGGTTCCCTCCGGTGCCAGCTCGATGGCCGTCACGGTTTCCCCGAACGTCGAGGCCCAGCAGTCGAAATGAACGAGGTTCCGCTCTTTCAGGGTTTCATATTGGAGGTAGCGCATCATCGTATACAATTCCGTCATACTGTTGGAAACCGGCGTCCCGGTGGCGAACACGACGCCCCGGCTGTGCGTGATCTCGTCGAGATACCGGCATTTCAGGAACATGTCGCTGGATTTCTGCGCGTCAGTGGTGGAAAGACCCGCCACGTTGCGCATTTTCGTGTAGAGAAACAGGTTTTTGTAGTTGTGTGCCTCGTCCACGAACAGACGGTCCACGCCAAGCTGTTCAAAGGTCACGACATCATCTTTGCGGGAGTTGTCGTTGAGCCGCTTCAACCGGGCCTCCAGCCCCTTTTTCGTGCGCTCCAACTGCTTGATGGTAAACTGATCCGTGCCGCTGTCTTTGAGTTCCTCCAGTCCGTTTTCGATCTCCCAAATCTGCTCCTGAATGAGCCGTTTCTGCCGTTCCAGAGAGACGGGAATTTTTTCAAACTGCGAGTGTCCCATGATGATCGCGTCGTAGTCGCCGGTGGCGATCCGCGCGCAGAACTTTTTGCGGTTGCGTTTTTCAAAATCCTTTCGTGTGGTGACGAGGATGTTGGCCGAAGGGTACAGCCGCAGAAACTCGGAAGCCCACTGCTCCGTCAGATGATTCGGCACGGCAAACAGGGATTTTTGACACAGCCCCAGCCGTTTGCCCTCCATTGCGGCGGCGATCATCTCATAGGTTTTGCCCGCGCCCACGACGTGCGCCAGCAGGGTGTTGCCGCCGTAAAGCTGGTGCGCCACGGCGTTGAGCTGATGCTCCCGCAGCTTGATTTCAGGGTTCATGCCTGGAAATACAAGATGCCGCCCGTCGTATTCACGCGGGCGGCTGGAATTGAACAGTTCGTTGTATTTTTTTGTCAGCGTCTGACGCCGCTCCGGGTCTTTCCAAATCCAGTCGTGGAAAGCGTCCTTGATTGCCTGCTGTTTTTGCTGGGCGAGGGTGGTTTCCTTGGAATTGAGGACGCGGCGTTCCTTGCCGTCCGGATCGGTCACAGTGTCGTAGATCCGCGTGTCCCGAAGGTTCAGTGAATCCTCCAGAATCCGGTAGGCGTTGGCGCGGTCGGTGCCGTAGGTAACATACGCCGCCACGTTGTTGTACCCAACGCTGCTTTTATTGGAAACAGACCATTCCGCCGTAAACGAGGAATAGTTTACCCGGATGCCGTCGCGCACACCGGACGGCGGGTTGAGCAGTTCTTCCATGAACTGCTGAATATACCCTTTGTCGATCCACGTCGCGCCGAGACGCCCCTCGATTTCCGAGGCGTCGAGGTCCTTCGGCTGGGCGACTTCCAGCGCCTCGATGTTGGGGGCGATTTTCTCCGCGAGATCGGGCCGCATTTCCGCGAGGGCCTTGGCCAGCCGCAGCTTGCGGCGCACGTTGCCGGAAAGGTATTCGTCGGCGGTGACAAACGGGATGTTGTCCAGTTTGTAAAAGGCTTTCGGAACGCTTGCCGGGTCCTGTTCGCCCAAATCGCGGAAGATGACGCCCTGCAATTCGTCGGCCAGCGCCTCAGGCGTCTTGCCGGTGAGGGAGGCCATGTAGTCCATGTCCACCCGCGCCTTTTCCGCGATGGAAAGCGAGAGAGCTTCCGACGCGGTGTCCACGGACGTGACGATTTTCCGCTGACGGATGGTGCGTTTGTTAAACATGTCGGCCTTACGTTCCAGATTGCCGTCCTCGTCGATGACTTCCAGCGAGCAGAGCAGATAATACGAAGAATCTTCCGCAAACGCGAGGCTGTTGCCGCGCGAGTTGATGAGGCCGTATTTCGCGGAAAAAGCGTCGTAGAGCCGGTTCAATTCTGCTTGAGTTTTATGGATTTCCGTATCGGAGGCATATTCGTCAAGCTGCTGGGCGATGAGCTTCTGCACACAGTCCCGCAGTTCCACCATACCCATAACGCGGGCTTTGGCCGTTTCGTTCAGCTCCGGCCGCACCATACGGGAATTTTCCCGGTAGTACACCTTGCCGTCCACGACCGTGTAGGAATAGTTTTTCACGTTGGGGTCTGCCGGAATGGAATCGTCGATTTCCTCGTTCTCACCGAGATCCGGCAGCTCCGCTTCTTCAATCTGCCCCTGAAGGTGGGAAACCGCCTCATGGAGCTGTACGGAAAGATCGGCGTCGGGGAATGGTTCGCACGTCGTTTCCTTTTTGTCGCCGTGCATTTTATCGTCCCATTTGATGGTCCCCAGCACCATTTCGGGATGATCGGCAAAGTAGCTGTTGACGGGGATGCCGTCCTCAGTCTGTCCGAGATGCACCCAATCCGGCTCGATGACGATGGGGCGGTCGCGCTTCTGGAGGAAGAGAATGTCGGTGGTGACTTCCGTTCCGGCGTTGGCCTTGAAAGCGTTGCTGGGCAGGCGGATTGCTCCGAGTAATTCCGCGCGCTGGGCGATGTACCGCCGTACTTCCGGCGACTGTTTATCCATCGTGTAGCGGCTGGTCACGAACGCGATCACGCCGCCCGGACGCACCTGATCGAGCGTTTTGGCGAAAAAGTAATCGTGAATCGGGAAACCGAGCTTGTCGTAAGCCCGGTCGGAAACCTTGTAGCTGCCGAACGGCACGTTGCCAACGGCGAGATCGAAGAAGTCGTGCCGGTCGGTGGTTTCAAAGCCTGCCACGGTGATGTTGGCGTTCGGATAGAGCTGCTTGGCGATTCGGCCCGTGATGCTGTCCAGCTCCACGCCGTAGAGCCGGGACGCCGCCATGCTCTCCGGCAGCAGGCCGAAAAAATTGCCGACGCCGCAGGCCGGTTCCAAGATGTTACCGATCTGAAAACCCATGTTTCCGACAGCTTCATAGATGGCCTTGATGACGGTCGGGCTGGTGTAGTGGGCGTTCAGGGTGGAGGCCCGCGCCATTTCGTATTCCTCGGCAGTCAGCGCGTCGACCAGTTCCGCGTATTCCTTTGACCATGAGGCATTGTCCGGGTCGAATGCCTGCGGAATGCCGCCCCAGCCGACATAGCGGGAGAGGGTTTCCTGTTCCTCCGGCATCGCCATGCGACCCTCGGCTTCGATGGTTTTCAGAGTGCGGATGGCCGCGATATTGTACCCGTACTTGGTTTTCGCGCCGCCCTCGCCCAAATGATCGTCGGTGATGCGGAAGTTTTCGGCGGCGGGCTGCTCCGGCGTAAACAGGGCGGCGTTGCGTTCATCCTGCCGGATGCCGTTTTCAAAGGCGTCGCGGTTAACAACTTCATGGCTCCACGAATAGGGGCCGGTGTCGATACGCACGTCCTTTTCCCCGACATATCCCACGGTGCCGGACAGCTCCTGCCCGCCGTAATCCAGTACCGCGTGGTCGCCAACTTCATAGGACGGCTTACCGTCCAGATTCGTAGGCTCCCGCAGGACCGGCTCATGGGAAAAGCCGTCCTGCTCCTGTTGATACAGGGCGCGGAGGATAGGGGTGATTTCTTCCCAACGGGCGCTCCGGTGGCTGTTGTATTTGTCGTGGATGTTGATTTCAAATCCCGTGGTGGTGGCGAAGAAATCCGCCGTATCGCCGGTGGTCAGTTCCATTGTATCGGAAGTCCCGGCGTAAGTTTCGGAAAGGCGCTGGGCCACGCGGGTATTGCCCTCGCTTTCGCGGAAATATCCCGCGATATGCTCCTTGTCCCGCTGTTCCAGCAGGCCGGAGGTCAGGGCTTCGCGCAGATCGGTGTCCGTCTTTGCCAAATCCGCAGCCAGAAATTCCGTAATGGGGCCGTTTCGGGAATCCTGTCGCAGTAGGCGTTCAAAGTTTTCACGGCCCTCGGCGCGAAAAATAGGATAGGCAAGCGCCGGGTCGCGGAGCTGGACGTCCGAACTGCCAAATGCGGTGACCTCAAAGGGCTTATTGTCCAGATATACCGTGTCGCCCACCTTGTAGGGGAGCTGGATTGTGGCGCTGTCGGGAATCGCTTGCTGGACTGCCGCCCACTGCTCGTCGGAAAGCGTTATATCCACTTCATGGGAAGCATCGCCGTTTCCGATGGTGATGGTGTCGCCGGTGCGGGTGATCGGCTGTCCACTCAGATCGGGCGGCGTGGCCTGTTCTTCCTGTGTGTAAAACCGTTTCTCCCGGATGAGCTGGGCAATACGCCGCTGCACCTTCGGCCACGGCAAGTCCGTCGATGTGTGGCCCACGGTTACGGGAAAGGCCGGAAGATCGTCGCCGTACTCGGTGCGCAGAAACGTCGCCGTGTCCTTGTCTCGGGCATGTTCCCGCATGTAACGGACAACGGCGCGTTTACTTTCAATACTGCCGTTCCACTCCTGAAGGGCGGCGTCAATGTCGGCTTGGGCCGTACTGCGCTTTTCCGGCTTTTGCAGCGCGGGCACAGAAAAAGCGGAGGGCTTTTCGCTCTCCGCTTCGTCAATTTTCTGTATTTGTTCCTGCTCCGACGGGAAGAAACTTAGCTGTAGATAAGCTCCGTCAGAATCGTTTCCTCGGCCTGCGCTTTCAGGTCGTTCATGAGTCCCACCCAGCGCATCGGGTCGGAGGCTTTCAGGCTTTCCGTCACGCCCGCCGATTTCATCAGTTCCGGCATCGTGCGCTCCAGTCGCGCCGTCGCCGTCCGCTCGATCTCCAACAGGTGCGGGTACAGCTTCTCCGACAGCAACAGGCTGCTGTACAGGACCGGACGGTGCTCCTTCAGGTAATTCTTCCGCATCCTCCCGTATTTCCCGATGCTCTCCGTCTGTTCCGTGATCGTCAGGTCGGGAATCAGGTAATCCCCGTTCCGACTGTAAGTCAGATTGTTCTCCATGTGTGGTGCTCCTTTCCGCGAGATGTTCGCGCTCGTAATTTTTGACGGTGACTTCGATCTGCCGCAGCACCCGTTCGCTTGCTTCACTGACCGCCGAGCTGAGGGCGGCGACGGTATTGGGCGTGTTGAAATCGAAGATACTCAGAAAGTCCTCATGCTCAAAGCATTCGTCGGGGTCGAGGCCGCAGCGGGACAAAACCGCGTAGGTGATGCTGACGGCTGCGGCGCTTCGGAACTGCGCTCCGATGTTAAACTCATCATATTCCTCCAAAAAACTGCCGTCAACGGTGTGGAGGATGTCGTATTGGTGTTCCTGCCAATATTCGTTTGCCAACTGTCCGGCAATCTGTTCCAACTGGTCGGCAAGACCTTTTTCGCCGGAAATCTCATACTCCTGCTCCAGCGCCGCCGTAACCGCATCTTTATGCTCCGGACGGTACTCCCAAAGGAACGGGCGGCGGGAATTTTCCCTGCCGCCCGTGTCGGAAATATCAAAGACATACCGGATTCTCGGCCTGTCGCCGGAAGCGTCGATGAGGGCGATTCCCTTGCTGCCGCGCCGGACATACCGGCGCATTTTTTCGTTCCAAAGCTCATATCCGGCGCAGGCCGTCGCGTCGGGGCGCTGGGCATAGATCATGAGCTGCTCATGATGCGGGTATTTGTAAAGTCGGGCGGCGGTTTTCAGAAAATCCGTCCAGCTTTCATGACTGGCGGTGATCTGCGTCGCCGCGTGGTCGGCCATTTGTGTCAGAGCTTGTGCCTTTCTTGGCATATTCAAAGTCCTCCTTTACGTTTTAGATGGATTACATTATCAGAGCAAAACTCTATTGACAAGCCAACTATTATGTGTTACTATATAGCAGTAATAAGTAATGCAGAATATAAGCTATACAGAATAGCAAGGGGTGATTGTGCTGGAAAATCTGACGGAAATGCTCAAAGGTGTGCTTGAGGGCTGTGTACTTGAAATTATAAGCCGTGGTGAAACCTATGGTTACGAGATTACGCGGCGGCTGAACGACCTCGGTTTTACAGATGTTGTGGAAGGAACTGTGTACACCATTCTGGTGAGACTTGAGAAGAACGGACTTGTAGACATAGAAAAAAAGCCCTCAGACATGGGGCCGCCGCGAAAATTCTTCGCGCTCAACGACGCAGGGCATGAAGAGCTGCGGAAGTTCTGGAAAAAGTGGAAATTCATTGCGTCGAAAATCAACGAGTTAGAGGAGAGAAAATAATGAATTTTTGGGAAACGCTCACAGGCAGTGACATGACGAAAGAACTGAAAGCTTTTGAATTGCGGGCCAAAAAGCTTCCTCCAGATTATCAGGCGGCATGGGTAAAAATAAAGACTAATCTTTGGCCGCACTCGGATTTTACCGGCCGCAATCTTATGCCTATTCTTGACGGTGTGCTCGGCCTGCTCGAAGAAGCAGCGGCAGACGGTCAGAGTGTCGGGGAGGCTTTGGGCGACGATATCAAAGGCTTCTGCTCAGCGCTGGCCGGTGAAGAAGGGGCAAGGTCTTATCGAGACAAGTGGCGTGAGCAACTCAACAAAAATATCGCTAAGAAATTAGGGAAATAGGAGGACACCATGAACATACAGGATATCATCGAAGGCAAAAAAGAGTGGCGGGCACACATGGCGCGTGTCAAAGCGCTCCCGCAGGATTATCAGATTGTTTATAAAGAGATTCAGAAATATCTATTTAAGGTCGGCCCTGTTGAGTTGACCGAAGGTACGGGTCTCCTCTCAGAAATTGTCGATCTTTTTGAAGAGGGCGCGGCGTTGGGGAAAGGCGTGCTTGAAGTGACGGGCAGTGACGTAGCGGCTTTCTGCGATGATTTAATCAAAGGTTCAAAAACTTACGCTGACATCTATCAAGAATCTGTTGACCGGGAAGTGAGCAAGGCCATGAAAAAGGTTGCGGAAAAACAAAGTAAGCGGGGTGATCGGGATGGGAAAAGCGATTGAAGTGAAAAGCCTGCGAAAGTCTTTCAAAAGCACAGAAGTTCTAAAAGGCGTCGATTTTGAAGTGAATCAGGGTGAAATATTCGCTCTGCTCGGTTCTAACGGCGCGGGCAAGACGACGATTGTCAAAATCCTCACCACACTGCTGAAATCGGACGGAGGAACCGCCGTAGTCAACGGCTTTGAAGTTATGGCAAAGCCTGACTGTGTGCGGCAGTCGATCAGTCTGACCGGGCAGTTTGCCGCCGTGGACGAAATCCTGACCGGACGGGAAAATCTGATCATGATCGCCAAACTGCGGCACCTCACCAATTCGCGTCAGGTTGCGGCCGATTTACTGAGTAGGTTCGGCCTGAGCGACGCAGCTGACCGCAGGGTTTCCACTTATTCGGGCGGTATGCGCCGCAGGCTCGACATTGCCATGAGCCTGATTGGGAAACCGCAGGTTATTTTTCTCGACGAGCCGACTACCGGTCTTGACCCGGAGGCGCGTATCGAGGTTTGGAAGACGGTCAAAGAGCTTGCTGATAATGGCACAACGGTGTTCCTGACCACGCAATATTTGGAGGAAGCCGAGCAGCTTGCCGACCGTATCGCTATTTTGCATGAGGGCAGGATTATCGTGAGCGGTACGCTTGAAGAACTGAAAAAGCTGTTCCCGCCCGCGAAGGTGGAGTATGTGGAAAAGCAGCCAAGTTTGGAGGAAATTTTCCTCGCAATCGTCGGTAAAAAGGAGGAAAATTGACAATGAGCAAACACTTTTTCAGTGACTTAGGCGTTATGCTTGGACGTTCCATGCGCCATATTTTCCGCAGTATGGACACCATTATCACAGTCACCATCGTACCGATCATGATGATGCTGTTGTTTGTCTACGTATACGGCGGCGCGATAAAAACGAGTTTGGGCACAAATGTGAATTATGTGAATTATATGTTGCCGGGTGTACTGCTGATGTCCATTGCAAGCGGTATAACCTATACGGCCGTGCGTCTGTTTTACGATGTGCAGGGTGGTATATTCGAGCGGTTCCACTCAATGCCGATTACGCGTTCTTCCATGCTGTGGGGGCATGTACTGACCTCGCTTGTTTCCAATGCGATTTCAGTTGTCGTCATCATTCTCGTCGCGTTTCTGATTGGCTTTCGCCCGTCGGCGGGGGGGTTGTCATGGCTTGCCGTGGCCGGGATACTAGCGTTGTTTACGCTGGCCCTGACATGGGTTGCGGTGATTCCAGGACTGACTGCAAAATCGGCAGACGGCGCGACCGCATTCGCTTACCCGATCATTTTCCTACCCTTTATCAGCTCCGCTTTTTCCTCGACCGCAACAATGCCCTCTGCCGTTCGCGCGTTTGCCGAGAACCAGCCTACATCACCCATCATCGAAACGGTGCGCTCGCTGCTCAACTCCGAACCTGTCGGCAATGACATTTGGATTTCGCTTGCATGGTGTCTCGGTATATTGATTGTCGCGTATGTTTTCGCAATGCTGATTTATAAACGGAAAGCAGCATAACAATTGGATCGATAAGCATTGTATATCGGAGGACTTGATGACCAAGGCCCCCGATATTTTTATTGGCTGGATAGTCCATTGAAGCCTATTTTCCGCTATCCACATCCCTCGCTATTTCTTTAGGCGGCTCAATCTCATAAAAAATGGTGTGCTCAGTAAGCTCCGACAATTGTTTGATTTTTCTATTAATCATTGGCCGCATACAATTAGGGACATGTTCCTGGTGTGCCCTGTGAAGGGCTACACATTCTTTACAGTTTCCGTGATAACGGCATGCTTTTTTGCATGGACAGTGATCTTTGTCTTTATACTCTTCCCGAAACGCAGAAGCGAATTCTTCCTGAATGCGTAGGCCTTCTTTTCTATTTCCTTTGTGAAACTCTACCATCGCGCGTTTTTCAGTTTCATTTCCGTCAATTATCATTTCAGGTACCTCCTTTGTCACTCTAGAATATAATTATAGATTCAACTCTACTTGATAAATACTATTATTTGGCCTACAATATATAAAAATAGAGCCATTTTAAGGAGAACCACGGAATGCCTGGACAAGTACCTGTCTATTCCCATAACCCTTATCATACAACGAAATTCCCATTGTTAGTTTTAGATGTACTAAACCGCCACTGTATTCCCTACAACGAGGGATTTCAAGTCTTACATTGGCATGATGAAGTACAGTTTGTTTATATTCTAAAAGGAAGCGTCCATGTAAAAATATATGATGAAGAGTTTGATTTACAGGAACAGGATTGTATCTTTATTAACCGCACTGCACTTCATCAGATAACAGGGAAAGAAGATTGCCATTACCACAGCTATATTATTTCGGCAAAAATGCTGAATTTCTTTTCCGGCAGCATAATGGAACAAAATGATGTGGAACCTATCACCAATAATCCCACCTTTACGCATTATTTACTGTACGCCAATGTGCCAGCCAATCATTCGATACTTCATCAGATAAGTGCACTCGATAAGCTATACTTTCAAAATGTCAAATACAAGCATCATGAATACCGGCTTTCCATTCAGCTATCTAAGATATGGCTAGAATTTCTATCTCTTCTTCCCGAAATGAAAGAGATTGCGCCTTCAAAAAATTACGAACGAATACGAACCTTAATTTCTACAATACACACCAATTATAATCAGTCAATTTCCATACAAGATATTGCCGATACCGCCCACATCAGCAAAACAGAATGTTTACGCTGCTTTCAAAAATATATACATGATACTCCTTATCAATATCTGATGAAATATCGCCTGCATATGAGCACATCATTGCTAATCGCTACGGAAATGTCAGTAACGGACATTGCATTCAATGTAGGCTTTCATTCCACAAGTTCCTACATCAAATATTTCAAGTTCTTTTACAAAATGACCCCATATAAATATAGAATTGAGAATAGAATGTCCTGATTTTAGTTTTAGTCCTCTATTCAGCCTCTTCGTCAAAGTCCGGGAACAGATCAAGCGCGGTGTATTTCTTATCACTCATGCCCCGGAGTTTTCCCAGCGCAGAATCCGTCAGGGCTAAAAGCTCTGTTTCTTCCGCGCCAAGATAGCCGCGCATCTGTGTCAGTTCCGCGATCAGACCCTCCCGCGTTCCGGTATTGTAAATGCACATCAGGTTGATTTCATCATTGGTAAACATATTATCTCTCCATTTCCGCGCCTCTGTCGGGCGCTGCTTTTTTATGTTCCCGGCTAACTGGCTGATTTCTGAGCTGCTCCACAACGGATTTCTTCTTTTCGTCGTTTTCCCTCTGTGACGCCTCGGCAAGTTCCAAAAGGGAAATAGGCTGGCCGGACCTGGCTTGCTGCTCCAGCTCCGCAACGGTTGGATTTTTTCCGTTGTCGATGATGCCGTCGATCATATCGTAATCGTCCTCCATCGACATTTCCGCGTTTTTCAGGTAGTTTTCCGGTTCCAGGAAGGCCGGGATCTCCTTGAAACCAAAGCTGTCCACGTAATGACAGGATACAACACCGTTCTGTTTGAGCGCAACGATGTCGCTGACGGACAGGCTCGGTCTGTGATAATCGGCGGGATGATCGTTGTTAAACCGATCCCACAATGCCCCCAGCCTGTCATCCGTGCTGCCCTGATCCGTAAGCGGCACGGTGTAAGCGAGATCATAATTGCCGTGGTCTACGGCGATACCCTTGGATTCCAGCCAACTGAGCGGCTCAAAGCGGATGTCCCTCATTTCGTCGCCGTCCTTCACCTGATAAATGGCGAAAGCGTCCTGAGATGTTTTCAGAAAAGCGGCTTCCCGATGCTCCTGATGCTTCATCCGGTCCTCTATGGCTGCGGAGAACTCTCGACTTTCTTCCCATTCCTCGCGACTGACGGCGAACAGGCCGCTGTGGGCCTGAATTTCATCCGGGTCGAACGCCATACTTGTGCCGCCGTCCTCAATCATGTAAACGGTCAGGTCCTGCTCAAAAAGCTCCAGTGCCCGATCTTTGGAAAGAGGCAGCAGGTCGCCGTCCAGATACCCGCAGGCTTCCAGATTTGCCACGGTCAGTTCTGAATCCGGCCTGGGATATTCGTCGAGTGCCAGTTCCGGCGCATCCGGCAGCATACCGGCTTCTTTCGAGGATGTGGGGGCATCTTGTGGCTCTGGCGTGACAATCTGATGATCACCCATGCTTAGATTATTTTTACGGATATATTCCTGTATGTCCTGTTCACGCACGACGGCAATTTCGTTTAGAATGTCAAGCGGCACCTTTTCTGAGGTTGCGGGGGTCAGGTGTTCAAGGGCAAGCGCCTGTTCGTAAGCGGTTGGAATGGAACTGACACCCTCATCAGCAAACCCGTTTGCCGTTTCCCGCAGGCTCTCCTTATCGTAAAGGGTGTAGCCGTATCCGTCCTCATTTTCCTTCAAATAAAGATAAGCAACGTCATCCAGCAGATACATCGCCTCGGTTTCCCTCGGGGGATAAATTTTCTCAATTTGCTCCAGACGCCGAAGAAGCTCATCCGGGGAGGCCGCGCCATCCACCTTCGCGGCATTGAGGATGGCGTCGCGCGTGTCTTTTCCGTAGCCGCTTTTCAAATCTTCCACGGTGGCCGGGACTTCTTCTTCAATCGTGTTGAGAGGAAGCGGCGGTTCCATGACGGACGCTGTATACCGGTATGCGTCCGCAGCGAATTGTTCCAGAACGCTGTCATACTCTTTCTGAACCTCGCGGAAATTCTGGTCAGTGTCGGAGATCAGTCCGGAAGCGGTCTTGTTGATCGTTTCCAAAGAAGCCCGCAGTTCCGGCAGTTCCTTGTCCTTGCTCCAAGAGGCGATATAGCCGAAGCTGTTTTCTCCGGTCTGGATGCCGTAATACTGGCAAACGGCATAGGAAACGCTTTCGGCCTCTACTTCCTCGGTGCGCCGGTCCTTCGGTTTGGGTGGCTCGGCGGTTTCATTCTCTTTAGCGGTGGCAAGCCGAGCCTGCTCGTAGTTGTGCAGTATGGCGTGGGTGATTTCGTGGACGGCAGCGGAGACGGTCTGTACTTCGCTCATACCGGACCGGATGGCGATACGCTGGTCTTTTTCGCTGAAATAGCCGTCCGTGTTCGGCTCCAAGGCTTCAAAAGCAAGCGGAACGGGAGATGAACGCCGCAGTGCCTCCATGAAAATCTCATACTGTTTTACATTTCCCGTGAGATCATTAGCCAACGTCGGCAGCGGCTTTCCCTCGGTCTGCGACACGTCAAAGACCGATACCACCTTGTACATAGGAATTTTGATTTCCTTTTCCTCCATAATGATCTTGCCGTCTGCGTCCAGCACGGGAGCCTTGGTGTCCGGATCGAGCTTTTCTTCCTCAATTTTCTTCTTGAACGGTGTGGGCGCGATGATTTTGATTCCTTTTTCGCCCCTCATGACATTACGGCTGAACTGATCGCGCCATTTGTTGAACCCGGCCACAAGGGTGGCATCCGGCTTCTGCATGTAGATGAGCATGGTGTTGTTGACGGAATAGCGGTGAAACCGGGACATAGTACGGAGATACTGCGCATATTGGGTGCTTTGGAACAGGTCTTTGATGCCCTGTTCGATACTGTCGGTAATTTCTTTCAGTCGGTCCTTATTATTTTCAGCCATAATGTGCTCCTTTCGCAGCTCATAGAATTGAAAAAAGCGCGCTCCAGCACAGGCCGGAATAAACCCATGCAGGAGCTCGCTCGCTATTCATTTTCGGAGCGCATGCTCCTGTCGGGAGGGCGTATTTGCGCTGCTTTGGCCCGCAAACTGTCGGCTTCGCGCCGCCGGTCGCTGTACGGTTCCCGAACGGAAATACAGCGTTTTGGGACAAGATAGCTGACGGCCCCGTGATGCTCCGGACGCTCCGGCTTCACTTTGTCGGGGTATTTTGCCGAGAGCCGTTTGAGCTTTTGGATAAGCTTCTTATTGTGCGTGTAAACGCTGGCCGTCGCTTCTTCCTCGTTATAGCAGATGATCGTCTCCCGTTCATATTTGGTAAGTTTCATGGTTCACCACGCTTTTTCGTTTCCGAATCAAATTCCAGCTTGAAATTCACCCGCTCCCCGGTATCCTCCAAAGTTACCGTGGCGTCATAGGTCTTGCCGGTTTTTTCAGAGTAACAGCCGGTGAGCCTTACGCGCCCGCCCTTCAGGAGCGCTGCGGCGACAGCTTTCGTCAGAACCTTTTTCTTGGCGGCGAAAAACCGGTTATCCTTCCAAAGTCCGAACCGGCAGCTATTGTTTTCGCAGAAAAAGCCCTTTTTGCTCTCGGTCACGCTGCCGCCACAGCGGGGGCATTTGCCGATTGCCTCGCGCCCGGAGGGGAACAGCACCTCCGCGCCCCTGACCGGCGTATAGGTTTGTATCAGCTCCCGGAGCATGGATGAAATCCCGTTCATAAAAGCGTCCGGTTCCAGTTCGCCGCGTTCCACCTGTTTGAGCCGGTTTTCCCACTCGGCGGTCAGCAGCGGGGATTGAAGCTGTTCCGGCAGAACGGTAACAAGCGACACGCCGACCTGAGACGGAATGAGATTGACCGTTTTCTTGGCCTTTTTCCGTTCCACAAAGCCTGTAGTGACGAGCTTTTCCAGAATGGCCGCGCGGGTGGCAGGAGTGCCGAGGCCCTTGAGTCCCGCGTCGTCGGGCATTTCCTTTGCGCCCGCCGTCTCCATCGCGGAAAGCAGGGTATCCTCCGTATAGTGCTTGGGTGGCGAGGTTTTGCCCTCTTTGACGGAAACAGTAGCAACCGGAATATTTTGACTCTCTGCCAGAGCGGGCAGGGGCTTGTCGGACTGTTCCTGTAGATAGGCCTTCCAGCCGGGAACAAGGATCGTCTTGCCCTTGGAAGCAAAGTCATACCCGGCACAGTCCAGCGTGACGGCGGTTTCAGCGTATTGGTGCGGACTGCCGACCGAGCAGAGAAGCTGCCGGGAGACAAGCCGCAGGATTTCACGCTCCCCGGCAGGCAGCGCGGAAACATCCATTTTACCCGCGACGGAGGTGGGAACAACAGCGTGATGGTCGCTGACCTTCGCGCTGTCACAGACCTGACCGGCGTTGAGCTCCTCGGGAACGTTCATACCGCAGATCGCGGCGGCAACGGAGACAAGCGCCGGGACGGTCCCTTCCATATCGTTTGTCAGGAATCGGCTGTCGGTGCGGGGATAGGTACAAAGTTTCTTTTCATAGAGCGATTGCAGATAGTCCAGTGTCTGCTGGGCCGTGTAGCTGAGCAGACGGTTGGCGTCACGCTGGAGGGTGGTCAGGTCGTAGAGTGCGGGCGGCTTTTCGGATTTTTCTTTCCGCTCCACGGCCCTGACGGTAGCCGCTTTGCCTTTGCAGGCGTCGGCAACCGCTTCGGCCTCCGGCTTCGCTTTCAGTTTGTCGCCGGTGGCAGTGAAGCCGCCGCAGTCGAGACTGACCGTATAAAACGGCTCCGGCTGAAACGCGGAAATTTCCGCTTCCCGCTGCACAAGGAGCGCCAACGTCGGTGACATGACGCGCCCGACGTTCAGGGTTCGGTGGTATAAAACAGAAAACAATCTCGTTGCGTTGATACCCACCAGCCAGTCGGCCTTGGATCGGCAGAGTGCGGACTGATGCAGACCATCATAGTCCCGTCCCGGTTTCAGATCGGTGAACCCCTGCCGGATGGCTTCATCCTCCATAGAAGAAATCCAGAGCCGTTTCATCGGCTTGGAACAGCCTGCCATGTCGTACAAGGTGCGGAAGATCAGTTCGCCCTCGCGTCCGGCATCGCAGGCGTTGATAACTTCTTCCACATCGTCGCGGCGCATTAGGGCGCGGAGAATAGCAAACTGCTTTTGTTTATCATGACTTACGGTAAATCGCCAGTTTTCCGGGAGGATAGGTAAATCTTCGCACCGCCATTTTGCGTATTTTTTATCATAAGTATCCGCTTCGGCCAACTCTGCGAGATGACCCAGGCACCACGAAACAAGATAGCCGTCAGCCGGACTCCGGCCGCCGCCCTCCAGATACCCGTCACCGCGCTGTTTCGCGCCGATCACGGCGGCGATACTTTGAGCAACCGAGGGCTTTTCACTGATTACAAGTTTCACTTTTGTCTCCTTTCTGCATTGGCATACAAAAAAGGGCAACCGATTTCTCGATTACCCTTGCATGACAGCAATTATTTACTTTGAGACGCTGACATTCCAGCTCCTGTAATGCTCATTATGGAAAGTGTGAAGGCTTACCGTCCGACTGTAAGCTCCCGTGCCTTATTGAATTCATCTACACGTTTTTGATCGACTTTCATGATTTCTTCGCCGGGAAGCATATCTGGATTGAATACAAGGTCGTAGTCCGGATCTTTGGGTTTATATTGATTAACTCCGAATGCAACGCTGTTTGCCGGAATGCTCTTGGTAATAATCGCACCCGCCCCAATGACAGTATCCTTGCCAATGATGACCGGCCCTAAAATCTTGGCCCCGTCCGCAACTATTACATTCTCTGAAAGAATCGGACTTCCTACGTTTTCCCACTGTTTGTGGATTTTATTGTATCGCATATTTGAGCCGATTGTAACGTTCTGATAAATCACAACGTTCCTGCAAATTTTGGCGGCTACAATTGTACAACCGCGTGCATGATGTGCGAAAAGAGCACTCTTATCCATATCAGGACAACGAATTTCGCAGCAATAACGTTGTTCCAATAAATTTGCGGCTTTTGCCTTTTCTGCCGGATCGGCAGAAAAACAGTTGATTTTCAAAAGTTCCTCAAATGTCATCTCTTCCATAATAATAACCCTCTATTCTTGCTTATTCACAAACCGATAATTCTGTTATAGTTCTCCAGATTCAGTCGGGAATTCATGCTCAAGATATTTTAACACACGCGCTCATCTGAAACAAGCCGGAACATCATTGGTCCGGCTTGTCGGCTTTTGATGCGATGAGAATACCTCGGTAACAATCATGAAAATGTTCAGGATGGCCTTTCGGCGGGGCGGGAGGTCGTTCCTCCCGCCTGTACTGCGGCTTTTGAACCATCATTCGCTCGAAAGGGCTGTCGGTGAAAAAGGTCACTCGTCCTCACGCTCCGTTTCATCATCGGAAGTTTCCGGCTCATCTTTTTGCTCTGCTTCTCCGTCAGGTGCTTCCGGTTCGACTTCCGGCCCGGTTTCGTTATCTTCATCTTCGTCCCCGGCGTAATCGTAATCGTCCGGGTCGGGCCTATTCTTGTCCTTTTTACCCGGCTTGCGGAATTTGAAAAACCACACCGCCGCACCGATGAGAACGGCTGAGAGCACGGCAATTGCCGCAATTCCGGCACTGCTGTTCTGCTTTTCCGGCTGGGAAGCAGATGAAGTTGTGGGCGTCGATGCGGTCTGTACGGGGGATGTTTCCGGTGTAGAACCGGTCTTGGACGAGGAAGAACCGGAAACATCCTCGCCGTCGCTTTTTGCAAGCGCAAGCAGATCCTTGTCCGTCACGGCGTCGAGGAAATAGACGTTTTCGGCGTCTTTTTGACGGTCGATAATCAGGTAAAAGACGTGCTTACTCGGCGTGGTAACGGTGAAAAATTCCTTACCGTCCTCGTTGGTCACGTTGTCGATCACCGTTCCGGTGCCGTCCGGCGTCAGCGGCTTGAGAACTGTTCCGGACGACGTTGTGGATGATGATGTCGACGACATGGTGCTGCTCTGTGCGGCACTGGAACTGCCCAAAGCCGGAGAGTTCGTCCCTGTGCTGGCGGCGAGAGCGTTGACGGAAAAAGTCGCCGTGCAGGACACGGCGGCTATCAGACAGACCAGAATGCGAATTTTAGATCTCTTCATGAATATTTTTCTCCTGTTTGTTTTGATCGAATACGGGCCGGTTTTCGCGGGATGCTTTCATGAGCGCCGACAGTTCCTCCGCCGTCATGCCCATGCCCCGCACAAGGCCGACAATATCGAGATTTTCCAGCTCCCGGCGCTGCTTTTCCAGTTCCTTCTGCCGGTTTTGCAGCGCGGAGATTTTCTCTGTGTTTTTTGCATACTCGGCGTCGATTTTCTTGAATTTCGAATTCACGGTTGATTCCTCCAATCTGTTTATGGGTTCGGTAAACACCCGAACGTGTAAAAATGGCTTTGCCAGTAGTTTGTGTTGAGGTTCGAGTAGCCGATGGGGTCACCGGCCGCGAGCATCATGCCGTTTCCGACGTAGATGCCCACGTGGGACACGCCGTCGGTATCGTAGGTGTGTTCAAAGAAAACAAGGTCACCGGGTTTAGCGTCGGCGGGAGAAACCGGAGTGCAGATGTCGCAGAGGCCCTGCGCCCCAAGCCGTCCCACGTTCCATCCACTGTGATTGATGACCCACGACACGTAGCCGGAACAGTCGAACGAGGTTTTCGGGCTGCTGCCGCCCCAAACATAGGGAAAGCCGATATATTTTTTGGCTTCCGTCATCATGGCGGCAAACCGCGCGTCCGTCATTTCCTCCGGGGGGATGTCGTACTCCGTGGGCTTTTTGACGGTGGATGCGTTCGGATAGGCCGACGTGGGGAACAGGTCGGGCCGGTTGCCGAGCGTAGACATGTACATCGAGTACACGCCGATCTGATCCTCGTTCATAATGGAAATAGGTAAATGGGACAAATCTTCGTTGTGCAGCTTTACGTTGCAGACGGTGTAGGTATAGGGAACCTGACGGGTCTCGGTGTGGGTCGTGCCGTCCGGGTCCGTCACTGTACCCGTTTCCGTTCGGTAGCGGGTTTCCGTCTCCACAGTCTGCGTCAGTTGGTATTCTCTTGAGAACAGGGTGGAAAGCATGTCCCGGACTTCATCCAGCGTCCATTCACCGCCGTGCCACGCCGTCAGAATCGAGATCAGCACATAGGGGTCGTGGCCGATTTTGTCGAGCGTATAGTGATATTCGTCGTACCCGCCGTGCCGCTGCTCATAATGGTCGATTTCGTTCTGAAGGTCCGCTTCCTTTTGGGCATAAGCGGCCTCCGCGCCGAGCATGGCGTCGTCCGTGGAAGGATAGGTGGACGCGGTAACGCCGGACAGCGCGCCTTCCAGCAGAATCGAGCTGGAGGACAGGACATTCAGAAGCAGGACCAGTACCAGAAAAACACCTGCGGCGATCAGAAAACCGTTCCGGTGCCGCGCGACAAAAGCCGCCGCCCGCTTGCTCTCCCGCGCCGCCGTCTTTGCCGCTTTAGAAGTGTTTTGGGCGGCTTTCCCGGCGGAACCTGTAAACTGCCCGGCCCGTTTCGCGGCGGCGTATTGCTTTTTGACGGCCCGCTTTTGCCGCCAGTGGGCCAAAGGATTGCCGGAGGGCTGCGGATTGTCCCGCGCGGCCTTTTTCTGCAAATAACCGAGGTTGGCACGGTCGAGCCGCTTTTCCGCTTTGGCCGATTTTCGGTAGGGTGTCAGCTTGTGGGAACGATGGGCGCTGCGCGCCAGACGCCCGCCTGTTTCGGCGGCTTCCTCACTTTTATGTGCGGCCTCCACGCCGACGTTTTCATCCTCGGACTGCCGAATTTCCCGATGAAACTGCATCAAAACGGCGTTTCCGGGCGCGTCCCGGACGGCATGTGTGAGTTTGGACGGCTTTTTCTTGTCCACTTCCTCAAATTTCAGGCGCGTCGTGACCTTGCCGGTGGCCGGGTCAACGGCGGGCTGCCGTCTTAAAGCGGTCTTTTTCGGGACTTTGGCCTGTGCGCGGTCAGCTTTTACCGCCGCTTTCTGCTCTCTGCGGACAGATTTTTTCAATACAGGGTCGGTTTGTTCCTCCTTCGTGAATTGCAGGCGGGGCGCTCGTTTTTCCATCACAGTCACCTCCTGTCCCGCCGAGCGCGGACGCTCATGTTGCCGCCACTTCCTGCGGCTTAGTGGTCATAATACGGTACAGCTCCGTGTCTTTCGGAAAATGATCGATAAACGGCAGAATGACGTTGCCGTAGAACAGCAGCCCCTCGCCCTCGCCGGAATGGGTAACATAGGAAAGCTGGTGCGGCGAAATGCCGAGCTGCTTGGCGAGAATCTGACGGTCGCCGGACGCCTGATTGAGCATATAGATGTAATCCGAGTTTTCAAAGATGTTCTCGATTTCCCGTGAGGAAAGCAGGTCCTTGATGTTCTGCGTGATCCCGGTCGGAATGCCGCCCCACTTGCGGAACCGCTTCCAAATTTCCACGGAATAGGCGGCGGTCTGTTCCTCTTTTAAGAGCAGATGAAATTCGTCGATATAGTAGCGCGTGGATTTTCCAACGGCCCGGTTGACGGTGACGCGGTTCCAGACCTGATCCTGCACGATGAGCATCCCGATCTTTTTGAGTTGCTTGCCCAGCTCCCGGATGTCATAGCTGACGACGCGGTTTCTCACGTTCACGGTCGTGCGGTGGTTGAACACGTTGAGGGAGCCGGTGACGTAGATTTCAAGCGCCGTGGCGACGTACTGCGCTTCCTTTTCGTCCTGCCGCCGCAATTCGTTATACAAATCCTCCAGAACCGGCATGTTCTCCGGGCGCGGGTCGCTCAGGTAATTCCGGTACACCAGCCTAACGCAGCGGTCGATGACCGTCTTTTCCACCGGCTGCAAGCCCCCATTGCCGCCGACGATCAGTTCGCAGAGCGACAGGATGAAGTCCGATTTCAAAGATAACGGGTTTTCTTCCTCGGAATAGTTGAGGTTGATGTCCATCGGGTTGATGTAATCGGCGGACGCGGGCGATATTTTGATGATCTGCCCGTGCAGGCGCTCGATCAGCGGGCCGTATTCGGCCTCCGGGTCGCAGACGATGATGTCGTCGTTTGTGACGAGGAACACGTTGGCGATTTCGCGTTTCGCCGCGAAGGACTTGCCAGCGCCCGGTGTGCCGAGAATCAGGCCGTTCGGGTTTTTCAGCAGCTTCCGGTCCACCATGATGAGGTTGTTGGAAAGAGCGTTCAGCCCGCAGTACAGCGCCTCGCGCCCGGTCTGGAACAGCTCCTGCGTGGTAAAAGGGATAAAAATGGCGGTGCTCGACGTGGTCAGGCCCCGCTGTATCTCAATTTGGTTGTACCCCAACGGAAGTGAGGACATCAGCCCTTCCTCCTGCCGGAAGTCGAGGCGGGTCAGCGCGCAGTTGTATTTCTGCGCGAGGGAGCTTGCCTGAAATATGTTGTTGTCGAGCCGCTGCCGGTTTTCGGCCACGTTGAGGACAAGGAAGGTCACAAGGAACATGCGCTCGTTGCGGCTCTGTAAATCCTGCAACAGCTTCTTCGCTTCCTCGCCGTAGGTGGCAAGGTCGGAGGGGATGATGTCCATGTCATACCCGGAACGGATGGCCTTTTTCTGTTCCTGAATCTTCATGGAATCAAGGTCCGTGATTTTTCGCTTCACCGTCTTGATGGCGCTCACCTGGTCGATGGACTGGATGTGCATGGTGACGATGAGGCTGGATTCCATGTCGAGAAAATCGGCCAGCATCCGGTCGTTCAACTCCGGCGCGAGAATTTGCAGGAATGACACCGCCCCAACCTGACGCCCCATACCGAACATATTTCCGCTTTTGAACTCGAAGGAAGACGGTGCGATGAAGTCTTTGACGGAGAGGCCGGAAGGTGCCAGCCAGTCCCACGAAAAGCGGAATGGCTCCGGTGTGTCCATGCGGAAGATGTCGTGCAGCAGCCGCAGACGGTCCGCGCCGTTCAGCGAAGAGGCTGTCACGCCGAGATGTTTGAAATTGTTCAGAATGTCGATCTCGATACGCTCCAGCCGGGGCTTGGCCGCTTTCAGACTGTCCGCTTCAATGCCGAAGGTCAGGTACTTGGTTTTGATGAGGCCGTTGTTGCCTTTGGCAAGCTGATTCCGGAGCATTTCCGTATATTCCGAACGCAGGCTGTCGAAATCGTCGCTCTGAGGCGGGATGGTGACGCTTTTCGCAAAGCTGTCCCGTGTCGCGGAAAGGTTCAGAAACGAGAGCTGAAACTGGATGGAGCTGTCGAAATAGTTGAGAAAATCGCACCAACCCTCGAAAATGGAGGTCTTGTCCTCATTTTGGTTGAGCTGATAGTTAATGTCCTGGAATTGAATTGTTTTGGTGTAATAACTGTCGGTTACACGACAGACGCCGTCCGGAAACATACGCTCGAACGGAATGCTGTCCTGTGCCGACTGCTTTTTCTTATCGGCCTGCCGCGCTCTTTCGACGGCGGCTTCGATCTGACGCCTCTCGGCGCGGGACAGGGACCGATTCATGGCCGGTCTTTGCTTTTTTACCGACAATCTGACGCACCTCCTTGTCTAACTTGCTTTGCCGTGCGAGCACGGCGTAAAAATTGTTGGTCCGATAGGGCCTCTGCTTTGGCCGGAGAAACAGCACACGGGTAATGTTGCGGACGATTTTTTCCATGGGCAGACCGTTTTTTTCATACACGGCCGTCAAGAAAAACGGCAGCATGACGAGAACCATGCAGAGGGAAGCGGCTCCTGCGCTGAACCCAGCAAGTCCCTTGAGCAAAAAGAAAAGCGGTACGCCCACAAGCGCGCCGCCGCTGAAACAGATAAGCTGCCGTTTTGTTAAATTGAACAGAACCTTCGTTTTCACGGCGGTCAGGTCCTTGGGGACGGGAACGTAAGCCATTTATCGCGCCTCCTGTTTTTTTGTCGGGCGCGCGGTTTTCCCGGCAGTCTCGGCGGTATGATGAAGCTGTTCCAGAACGGACGGCTTTTCCTTCCGTTCGTAGTCCCGGAGCGCATCCTGCTTATCGAATACCTCGTCGAGCGCGAAGCTGAAATCGCTCAGATCTTCCGTGCGTTCCAGCCACTTGTCCGCAACGACCTGTAAAGGGTTTTCAAATAGGAGAAGATAGTCGATTTCCTCCGACTCAAAGCCGTGGCTTTCGGTCAGATAATAATGGGCATCTTTGATCGCGGTGATCTCGCGGGAGGCATCTATCAGTTCCGCTTTGTTCTTTGCCTCCCACGTTTTCCGAAAATCCTCAAGATTGGCGTCCAGCCGGTCAAAAAGCTCCTGTAATTTATCCTGCATTGAAATATCACCTCCGTCAATGCGCGTTAAAAATTGATTTTGCAAGGCTTCCGGTCTTAAAAAGCGTGAAGCACAGCAGCACCGTGTAGCCCATGCAAGTCCAAATTGCTTTGCTGATGTCCGTGCTCACGCTGATGCTTTTTACCAGAACGGCGTAAATCGCCACGCAGACGATGATGAGAAAACCCTGAAATCCCAGTGCGAACAGGGAGCGCAGGTAGTTTTGGCCCATGCCGCCCGATTCCCGGTTCAGCATCGTCGCCATCGGAATCGGCGCGATGGAAGTGGCTAAATAAATCTCGATCATCCTCCCATACACGATGATGAAAATGCAGATCGTGAGCGCCCACATGGTAAAGCCCACGAAAATGCTCTGGAACCACAAGCCGAACAGGGGGCCGAGGTCCATTGCCATGAGCCGTGTCTGAAGGTTCGCCGTGACGGAGCTGATGTCGATGGACGTGTCGGAAACGATGATTCCCGCCGCGCTGTTGACCACGCTCTGCGCCACGTCAAATATACCCATAACGATGTTCCATGTGTTGGTCACGATGAGGGTGGCGCAGGCCGTTTTGAAAATCCAACGGAAGAAAACGGCGCTTTCGATGTCGTGAAAATTGTTTTTGTCGGTGATAATCTGAATCAGCTCCAGCGTCATGACGAACGCGAGGATCAGGCCCGCGATGGGCATCATGACGTTTTCGGACAGGGTACGGATCATGTTGTAAATGCCGGTGTTCCACGCCTGCGGCGTCGTTCCCACCTGAGAGGCGATCTGTCCGACCTGACTGTTCACGTTGTCGAACATGCCCGACAGGTTGTTTATGATGCCGCCGACGAGTATTTCTTTTAGCCATTCGGTAATCTGCTGCTTGATAAAATCCAAGCGGCATCACCTCCTTTCCCGCGCCTCCGGAAATGGGGGCGCGGAGTGTTTTGGCGTCGGCATCAGCCGAACAGGCCCGAGAGCAGAGGAACCAGCGTAATGCCGATTAGAGCTACGCCGCCGCCCGCCATGAGCTGTTTAATGCCTTGCGATTTCGCTCCCGGATTGTCGTTGCCGTACCCTTCCAGAAGGTTGATCGCGCCCCAAATGGCAAGGCCCGCGCCGAGGGCGATCACGAGAGTCTGGAGAACGCCGATTGCGGAATGAAAGAAACTCATAATGTACCTCCTAATTCTGGTTTTGAATATAAAAAAGCCGCTATTCTGCGGCTTTCGGTTCCCCGGAGAGGTCAACGGAATATGTGTTGAACACATCGTCCGGTTTCGGTTTTAATTTGGTGGAAAGAAACTTTTCAATAGGAAAAGCGTTGCGTGGATCATAGTCGGACAGGTACTTGTAGTTCGGATGCTTTGTGATGTCGTACTTGTCCGAAAGGAAAGGCCGGACGCCGCGAAGCTGGAGGATGCACTTGCCGCCGTCGAGGACGGATAGCTCATCGACCGAAGCCAAATCCTTCCCCAATTTTTGATAATTGAGGCTGTGAGAAACCTCGCGGCCACGGCTTTCGCCGGTGTTATAGGTGTCTATCGTCTCTTTCCCAAGAGATTCGGTCAGTTCTTTTAAGGTCGTGCGTTCTTTGCCGCCGAGGAAGATGGCGCTGTCGCAGTTTCCGATGATCGTGTCGGCGTTGTCCTTGTAGAGAGCTTTGAGCTGGCTCTGCGCCTGCAAAACAAGGCAGGCCGAGATTTCACGGCTGCGGATGGTGGCGATCAGCTTTTCAAACTTGGGAATCTGCCCGATGTTGGCGAATTCGTCAAGCAGGCACCGGACATGGACGGGCAAGCGCCCGCCGTACACGTCGTCAGCCTTTTCGCATAACAGGTTGAAAAGCTGCGTATAGGCCATCGACACTAAAAAATTAAAGGTGTCGTCCGTATCTGAGATAATGATGAACAGGGCGGTTTTGCGGTCGCCCAGCGTGTCCAGCTCCAGCTCGTCATAGGCCGTCAGGTCACGCAGCTCCTGAATGTCGAAGGGTGCCATTCTTGCGCCGCAGGAAATAAGGATCGACTTTGCTGTCTTGCCAGAGACGAATTGTCAAGAACTTTTTCATCAAAAACTTGTTATGAGAAGAGATTTACCTGATACTATGGTGAGGAGAGTGATGGTATCACCATCTGCTTGGCTAGTATATTGACATTTTCCAATATAAGTATGATAAAATCTACATATTAAGACATTTATATTGGATATAAATGGCGAATATGATATAATGTCATTAAATTATCTTGAAGTGATTGTTATATTGTGGAGGTTTAGTTTTCGGTTAATCCTCTTTGATGATTGATGGTGATAATCTCAATATCTCATCACACTGCTGCCTATAGCTACTTATTTGGTGCCGGGTTGGATGAAGAAAACCGATTACATAATCAACCTTAGCAAAGCGATGAATAGGACATTGCTGCCCATAGGACAAGTGATACATGAGCACAAATAAATGGACAGTGGGTTGCAAAGCAGCAACAAACAAAAAACAATTTTGACAGGAGGAACAATTGATGGCTAATAACACGCATGCTGTGGGGCAATTACAGGGCTACATGCTTCAGGTAAGGCATATGCTCTTTGAGTTGATTTCACTTGATGATATTGTTGTTAGCGTTGAAGCGTTGGACGATGTTGCTGTCCAAAGGATTGATGGTGCTGTTACAGCGGAGCAAATCAAAAGCGTGACATCAGGAAATAATCCAGTAACTGACCGTTCAGTTGTTATGTGGAAGACACTGTACAATTGGTTTAACTATATCCGCAATGGTAGCCTCGTGCTGGATAAAACAATATTCCGTATGATCGTTGTGTCTTCTCACGAGCTTGAAGTTGGTGACGCTGTAGTTCAATTCCATAAAGCCTCGTCTATAGAAGATGCAAAGAAGGCATTAACCGCGGCGAAATTGAGCATATGGGGAAAAGATAACACATTAAAAAATGCTGTTCCTTCTTCTTACAGACAATATCTTGATGCTTTATTTGCAGATGAGAATGAGGATTTGGTGGCTCAAATAATTGTGAAAATGTCACTTGATATTCACAATAATGATTACGATGAAAAACTAATAAAAAAGTTTAGCGGTCAGACTATCCCAGCCGAATTTGCTGACAACCTATTTGTGCATATGCTCGGTTGGGTGAATAATAAAGTGAACGAATATTTAAAACAAGGTTCACCTGCAATTATCACAAGTGAGGAATATCGCAATACCTTGATTGCACAATGTCGTATGTATAACCAACGGAACTCGATCCCTGCGCTTTCGAGGGAGATTAATTCCGATGAAGCTCGTACAGAGGTCGAAAACCAAGATGTTTATATTCAGCAGCTCGATTGGATTGAAATGGATTTTGATGATAAGTTAGAGGCTGCAAGCGACTATTTGCGTACAAAGGCAGAAGCTACAATAAGAGCAGAAAAAGGGTTATTTACCCCTCAAAGCTTGGACGAGTATAATAACAAAATCTGTCGGCTTTGGAAGTCTAAACGCCAACAAGTTCTGCTGTTGCCTGCATATTCTGATGTTGCTAAAGGACAACAGCTTTATGCACAGACGAGCGAAGCAGTAAGTAGATACACTCTTGAAGGTAGTGATACTCCAAGTTTCTTCGGGAGCGGAACATTACAGGCTTTGGCAAATGAGCCGAGCACGAAACCTGAAATTGGTTGGCATCCAAAATATCTAGACATTCTCAAAGGTGGTGTGCAGAGTGAACGAGCTAAATAGAGAGGTATATCTTGTGCAAAATCCTGCTATTGGAGCGGCGATACTTTGGAGTTTTGTTCGCGGTTATTACGATAGAGAAAGCCAACAAGTTCCTTTTCCGCTACTGTTTATTGTTCTTCCTATCATATTTAGGGGGGATTTGAGGGATGTAATTAGCTCAACTAACAAAACGTCGGGCTTGCAGAAGGTTTCCGAAAAACTGTTTGCAAATAAGCAGGCAGATCTACTTTGGAGTATTCAAAATTCAGCCGAGCAGTATAAAGAGCTAACCTTGTCTTCAATAAATATTGCCTTGTCTGCAAATTTAATCAGTATTTCTAGCAAGACAGCGTTAGTGATGCCAATTCAGACAGAAACAAAGAAAATGCCGAAGTCGTCTGAAAAATTGCTAAAACAATCCCAAAAATTAGGAATGTGGTGTTCAGCGCTTAGCTTGCATGAAATTAGCATACTCCTGAAAGTGAGGTTTTAATATGAAATTTTCAATCAACTCTTTAATCCTTTGGGCGCGCAATAAAGAGTTTGGATATAGGTCTGTTAAGTTTGCTGCTAGCGGTGTGAGCATTATAACAGGGGCTTCACGAACAGGAAAATCTGCGGTAATACCTATTATAGACTACTGCCTTGGGGCAAATGAATGTACTATACCCGTAGGTATAATTCGGGATTCTTGTTCTTGGTTTGGTGTTCTTTTCGACTTGAAAGACGAACAAATGCTAATATGCCGCAAAGAACCAGGTCAACAAAAAAGCACAGGAGAAATGTTTCTGGTAAGAGGTAAAGATTTAGAGATACCAAGTGAAATCGAAGAGCCAAACGTTACAGTTATTCAAGTTAAAAACATTTTAAACGAACTCTTTGCATTATCTTTTATCGATATAGACCCTACGGCACCTGATAACTTTACATCGCGACCATCATACCGCGACTTAATGGCATTTATTTTTCAACCGCAAAATGTAATTGCGAATAATAGAGTGCTATTTTATAATATCGAAAAAATGGAACATAAGAAAAAACTCATAAATATCTTTCCATACGTTTTGGGCGCAGTCAATTCTGACACATTAGCGGCTATGCAAGAGCGTGATAGGCTAACTAAGGAGCGAGATAAATTAACTCGGGATTTGGACAATATAAAGAATGTGTCAGAGGGCTGGAAGCAAGAGGTACTTACATGGCTTTCTCTTTCCAAGGAGTTAGGATTGACCGATTTTAATGCAGATGAGACTACTGATTTTGGCCTACAAATTGAGGAACTGAAGAGAATAACCAGTAAAAACGAAAATGATTCATCTATTATTGCAGCTAACGTCACAGATACCTCAGAAGAGCTTTTAAAACTTCGAAATGAAGAACAGGCCTTATCAATGAAATTGTCTGAAGCACTAAAACGACACGAGGCGATGAAGGAGCTTGATGACTCAAAAAAGCGTTATGATGAATCGCTACGAATTCAGAGAAATAGATTGGATGTATCAGGTTGGCTACGCGCATTATCGAGCAATATGACTTGCCCGATTTGTGGTGAAACTCACAATGAGTCCAATAAGACACTGGATGAACTTTGTGATGCTATATCAGAAATCGAAAAACAAGCTGGAATAGTTCAAGGGATATCTATTTCATTTGATCGCGAATTCAATACAGTCAAAACTCAGATTGATGATCTTACCGAAAAACTTTCTGCCATTCGCAGGCGCATAAGCGAAGAAAGCGCTAAATCCCAACACAGCGCCAATATGAAATATACTTTAGCAAACGTTTCTCGTTTTCTTGGAAGAATGGAATTTGCTATCCAGACTTATGAGCGCATTGGTACAGATGGTGATTTGGAAGAACGACTTTCTCAGCTAAATGACAGAATTGATGAGT
Organism: Caproicibacter sp. BJN0012; assembly: GCF_035986805.1. Classification (NCBI taxonomy): domain Bacteria; kingdom Bacillati; phylum Bacillota; class Clostridia; order Eubacteriales; family Acutalibacteraceae; genus Caproicibacter; species Caproicibacter sp. BJN0012. The sequence goes on from NZ_CP142518.1 coordinate 1,050,300, forward strand.
TGAACAAACAGTTAAATGATGGCGCACGTGCCGCAAAGGAAAAAGCCGCTTTATCATTTATTCAACAGGAGGCAAATGCACTCATTAAGCAACTGGATGTTGAGCATCCTGATGACCCTATTGAATTTGATAAAACTAATTTAACTATTAAGGTTAAAACTGCAGATGGGCGCGATAACTATCTATGGGAAATGGGCAGCGCTTCCAACTGGCTCTCTTATCATATTTCAATTAGCTTGTCGTTCCAAAAGTTCTTCCAAGAAAGGGGAAGTATCGCAGTTCCCAATATTCTTGTTTTTGACCAGCCCAGCCAAGTGTATTTTCCCCGAAGAGGTATTCAAGAGGGGAGTACAGCAGCAGAAGATGCCAAGTTGATACAGGACGAAGATAAAACCGCAGTAAAGAAATTATTTACTGCTTTATCTACTTACGTCAGCAATGCGAAGTCTGAAATTCAGATTATTATATTAGAACATGCTGACGAGGATATTTGGGGCGGACTTGATAATATCACGCTCGTTGAAAGATGGCGTGGCGATAAAAAACTAATTCCAACTGAGTGGATATCCCGATAAATGAATAAAAAAGCCGAGAACCCCCTTTCCTCGATTTCCGGCCTAAAGATGCTTGTGGGCTTTATAGCTGTTGCATCTCATTGCGGAGCATCCGCTTAATTTTGTCGCTCATGGTTTCCAGATTGGTGGTACTGAAATGGATCGTCACCTGGTAAGTGGTCTTGCCTATTTTCTTTAAAAACGTGGGGCATTCCTTTTCCTGCTCTGGTATAGAAGGCGTGCTGTTCGCAGCGCTGATGTTAACTTCATTTTCTTCGCTCATATAACTTCCTTTCGTCTCAAAGCCCTCAATCCATAGGACAAAAGGCTACAGCGGATCATGAGTTTTTCTTTTGGCCCGTTTGGACAGATAATGTGGGCAGCACATCACAACAGACCGGAAACTCTGCTTACAGCCGTGGACACATTTCCGGCAAAGCGAATTGTATGTCATTCGGTTTCGGTGATTTAAGAAAAACTGCCATTCCAGCTTGCATTTTTTGGTCATTCTTGGCATAAAAGTCCCTTCTTTCAGTGTTGCGGCGAATAAACGGATTTTCTGTAGCTTCTCGGTGCCATTTTCGAGCAAAATCGCCCACGTAAGCCCCATTTGTTAACCGAAATGTAATGGGGATAGGGTAAGACATGCAAATATAAAATGCTGTATTTTGGTATCGTTTTAGGACGTTTTTTACTGCTCATCATCGCGTCCTCAATCTCGGGGTCTATTCGAATAGGTAAGTTCAGTAGCATTCATAGAACTTTCTTTAAGATGACGTCAAATATTACGTTGAATTTTACGAATAATAAGAGTATATTTATAGTTTGGGAGGTGCTTTAAATGCCAAATATCAAGCCCGTGTCCGATCTGCGAAACTACAACGAAGTTTTGCGGGGGATTGCGTTTGGTGAGCCGGTCTACCTGACAAAAAATGGCCGGGGACGTTATGCAATTGTTGACATTGAAGAATATGAAAAGCTGAAAGCCTCGCTGAAACTCCTATCACAGCTTGCAAAAGGCGAACAGTCCGGCAAGGAAAAAGGCTGGATGAACATGGAGCAGGTGGAGGCACTTTTGGAGCAGGAAAATGGTTGAGCTGCGCGTTTCCCCGGAGGCAGTAAATGACCTGCGGGAAATTCGGCAGTATATCGCTGCTCAGTTGGACGCGCCGGTCGCTGCCCAAAAGCTGGTTTCCCGAATTCTACAATCCATGCGTAGGTTGGCGGATTTTCCTGAAAGTGGCCCAAACCTGTCATCCGTACTGAATATTGAAACCGACTATCGCTTTCAGGTTTGTGGGAATTATCTGATCTTTTACAGGGTGGAGAAGCAAACCGTGTTTATCGTCCGCATTCTATACGGTAAACGCAATTATCTGAAACTGTTGTTCGGGGAACAGCCGCTTCAGACATCAGATAACTGAATTCACCAAACTGCAAGAAACGCCGTATGGGGAAACCTGTACGGCGTTTTTTATCGTTCCGACTCCCGTTCTCGGTCAATGCGTTCCTTTGGTCGGGCAAGCTCGTCGGCTGTTTTGCGGATTTTCTCCACGGCCTGAATATCCGTGCGCATGGCTTTCATCTTTTGATATAAAGTGCCATTTTGAATAGTGAGGCGTTTCACTTCGCCCTGCCAATGTTTTGGCGTAATTTTTTCACTGGACGCTTTCAGTTCGTCCAGATACCGCACGGCGGCATCATACAATGCAAGTTCCACGCTGTGCGCATTCTGAAACTTTTGTTGTGCTTTCGGTTTAAGGGCAGCGAATTGCTGACGGAAAGCCTTATTGTCGGCGTACTGTTTCCACATGGAAAGACGTTTCTTCAATCCATCAATCTGGCGGGCAGTGGTGGCAATCTCGCCGCGTAGGCCGTAATATTCCGTCTGCATGGCGGTCACTTTTGCGTAAAGTTCCTGCATGGAGGAAATGCCGTTTTCCTGTAAAAAGTTGAACAGAGCGGCGCTCTCTGTGAGGGCCTTAACCTTGCCGTATCGAGTGGCGGGCTGTGCTGCGGCCTGAACCTGTTGAAGCTGTTCCCAAATGCTTGGTTTTTGTTCCGGTTGGGCCGCCTGTTGTTTCGACCAGTTATAGAGGTGGGTAATGCGGGCCTTGATTTCTTTCAATAGCCTGTTCTGCGCGGCAATTTCCCGATTGACGATGCCTTTCTCGGTGGAGATGCCCCGGCGTTCCATCTGCGTGGCCGCGACGCCCATATGAACGGTTGGAATTTTCTGTACGCCCTGCCGGATATAGCTGCGGTAGTCGATTCGCTCTGACCGGCCAATCTGCTCCAATGCGCGGTTACAGGTATCCGCCCACGCCGCCCGCCACACTTCGGCTTTGCCCGGATCGTTCCAGTCGGTGGTGTTGACCCTGTGACTTTTGAAACTGCCGCTGGGGAGTGGAATACGCTGACCGCGCTCGTCAAGGTCATACTCCTTCCGGCACTTCGCGCCCCACTCGCCACGTTCGTTCAACGGGCGCAGGGTAAGCATAATATGCGCGTGCGGGTTTCCGTCGCTCTTGTCATGAATCGAAAAATCCGCGCACATGCCGGTAGTTACAAAAGTGTCCCGGACATAGGCGCGGACAAGCGTAATTTGAGCTTTTCGGTCAAGCTCTGCTGGCAGGGCAATCTCGATTTCACGGGCAAGCTGGGCGTTGCGGCTTTTCTCTATTTTCTCCACGCTGTTCCAGAGGGTGGCGCGGTCAAAGAACTCCCGTAGGGCATGGGCTGGAAGAAGGATTTCGGAATAGACTACGCCGCCTTTTTTCGTATAATCATGGGTGATGTCATCCCACTCGTTTGTGAACTTTTGTCCGCTGCGGTAAGCGGCGGCGGCAACGGCGCTCCGGCCTTCGCTGCGTTTGATGATTTTGATGCTGCAATGATAAATTGCCATAGGCAAGAATCCTTTCATCACAGATATAACAAAACCTCACGCCGGGTCGGATTGTCCGCAGAGAATTCGATGCGACATGAGGTTACGCAAAGAGTTTGGGGAGCGCAGCTCCCCATCGCGTCCGAAGGACGCAACGGCCTCGCAGAGCGCACGGCACCCGAAGGGTGTATAAGTGCGCCCTTGGTATAATTACACCAAGGGAATATGACGGCAGCTTAGCGCCTTTTCTCCAAAAATTCCTTGACCTGTTCGCCCGTCATGGGGACAATCTCAGGAAAGATGCTTTCCAGAATGGCCCCGCGTTCAATGAGTCGGTGTGTCCGCGCTTTACGCTCCGTGTCTGCTTTCCGGTTCAGTAGAATTTTCTGCCGGTTTTCAAGCTGGCGGATTTTTTTCCGCACAACTTCCGGCTCCGGCTTTTGTGTTGACATATCGGTCTCAATCACTCCATCCATTTTTTCTTCTCAAAATACCGTCTGAGATTTTTTACGCCTTTCCTTACGGAATCGCAAACGCCGCTGCTGTTAACGCCCTCGGCGCGGGCAATCTCCACTTTCTTCATACCGAGAATGTAATGCGCATACACGCGCCGCGCCTGAATGGACGGCAAATGGTTAAGAGCTTCATAAAGCTGTTGTAGCGAAACCATTTGCATGAGAATTTCTTCGGGCGACGGCTCCGTGTGTAGAATGCTGTTTTCGATGCCGTCGTTGCAATCCAGAGAATAGTAGGCTTTGTGCCTATATGTCCTCTGGTGGTAATTGTTTTCCTGACGAGTAGCTAAAAGAAAGGCTCCGGCGATTTCGTCGCTGACCTCGACAAAACAGTCTTCATTGAGAAACGGGTAATACTTGCGCAAGTTGATGGTGGGCATACGGCTAACCTCCAAACAGCACGAGGGGACAGACAGCTTAAAGCTGCCTGTCCCTTTTGCGTGTGTGATAGGGCAGAAAACCCTTCACACGGTTAGCCTGAAAACTAAACTTCGTGGATCAATTTCAAAATCTTTTTACACTTTTTTCGGACCGCCTCAATGGAATTCCAGACGGCGTATTTTGAACAGCCGCAGATGTTACCAATTTGTGCACAACTGAATCCATCCAGCGCGTAAAGGAAGAATCTTTGGCGTTGAAGCTCCGTGCAGCTTTCCAACGCTGTCATAATTTCACACAGGGTTTCCTTGCGGCAGAGCCACTCTTCCGGCGTTTCATAATAGCTCCTGCTGCACTCATGGGCGACAATGTATTCGTCAAACTCGCGTCCATCCCAATGGCGGCGCTGTTCATGGAAAAGATTCTCGGTTTTGTGATCTGCTCGATCAAGATATTCATGGACTTCAACAGTCACTTCCACGGCTACGCTTTGCCCATGGATTTTGATATGTACCTCCATGATTTTTCTGTCCTTTCTGAATGATTTGGAAATCCAGAAGGGACGGCGGGGGTGAACGGCAACGAGGTAAAGGAGCAAATGAAAACAAAAAAATGCCCGATGGGAAAGTATCCCAAAAGGCAAGCGATAACTGATATTTTTCACAGATTGAAAAAAGGTCAGAATTATCCTTTGAAAGTTTTAAGCTTTTTTTGAAGCATCAACGCCTGTTGGATAAAATCTGCTGTCCGCCGGTCACGCTCGGCCGCATGGAAGCGGCCAGTAAAGATTCTGGGTAATTCGGATCAACATAAAACATCCTCCAAACCCACAGGCTCGGAGGATTTGTACTTAAAAAGAGTATGCGAAGTGTCCCACCAAACCCGTGTTTTTTTTATTTGGTGGGATTACCTCAATTCTAACTAAAATATTTCTATTTTGATTTGACACATAACCGTATAAGCAAAATACATGTACCGGTGATTGCAAAAAAAGCGATACCAGTTATTAAAAACCAGAAACTAACACCACTTTTTTGTGCTGTCGGCCCGGCAATGATAAGCCCCAGAGGCATTGTTGCCGACATGAGGCTATTCATGACAGAGAAGGCCCGCCCATGTGCTTTTTTAGGAATGCTTTCCTGCATATATGAAATGTACGGAATATTGTATAGATTTCCGCTGGCTCCTAAAAGGAAGCACAGAACGACATATATCAAAAATCCTGTGTTATTCTGCGGTAGAATGCCACATAAAAAAGAAGCTAATCCTATCCCAAAGAGTCCCATGTTTATAACGGACATTTTATCTTTTATTTTTCCAACAATACCTGTCAAAGCAGAGCATATCAACATGCCACCGGCATAACAAAACTGGACAATACCTGCTTGCAATGCAGATTTATGAAAATAACTGCTGGTCATCAGTGGGAAAAATGAAGAGAGGGGCATATAAAAGACCATCCCCACTACGGCGGAAAGGGTAACAATCAGGAGCTTTTTGTCCCGGAGAAATACAGTAAATCCTTCTTTCATTTCTTGTGAGAAGTTCGGGGCTTGATGTTTGGCTTGATTTAACTCAGGAATTTTAATAATTCCTATCGATACGCTCGCAACAACAGCGCCGATTAAATCAGATAGCAAAATGATTGGCAATGGTATCAATGCATACATTGCCGCACCTAAAATCGGCCCTAACATCAATGTACCGGACTGCATGAATTGAATCCATCCATTTGCCCGAATAAGATCCTGCCTTGGTACAAGAATCGGTATGATAGACTGAATGGCCGGAGTATAAAATACATTCGCTATTGCACGAATACCGAGGACGATACATGCTGACCAGAACGGTGGAGTGCCCAATAGAAAAAAGATCGCATAAATTGTAGATACGATTCCGATGAATAAATCCGCAAAGATGACAACATTCTTCCGCTTTAAACGGTCGATCCAAACTCCTACGAACGGTCCTAAAAGCAATTGCGGTAAAAATGCCAGCAAATTAGCAAACGCCATCAGCATTGGCGACGATGTTTTGCTTGCAACCCACCAGACTAATGAAAACTGGACCGCATAACTACCGATTTCGGAGACGGCTTCACCCATCACAATAATGAGAAACTTCTTTTCCCATTTATCACCCATTTCTATGTTGTGCATTATAATCCCTCTTTATAATACCAACGGTTGGTATGTAAATTGTTTTAAAATAATAGCTATCCAATTTTAGAATAGCTATTACTTATCGATTGGAATCAAATACAAATTATCTAATGCCTTTAGGATTTCCTTGTCAAAAAGCGGAACCCCTATTTTGTCTAAAAGATTTTTTATGAATGTTATTTTGTCTTTTAGCTCATTAGGTGTCCAAGAATACATCCAAGGATTTATCCAAACATTAAAAAATAACAATATCATCTGTGCCAGTTCATGAGGCTGTGACGTCTTTATGGAGCCGTCATTCATACCTTCTTCGATTACAGCAGTCAATAGGTCTGACGCCGAGCCCATTGTATCCCGCATATGAAGCGCTAAAAGCTGCGGATTTTTTAGAAAAGATGGTGTCGTTTGGTCAATTGCCTCCTGCTGGGCCGAGGTAATGGAAAATAAAATCATTTTCTGCAGTTTATCGATCCCTTTTAGGTTGCTATCATTCGCTATTGTCTTTATATCGCCAATACCACGGCTCGTCATCCTTTTGTTGACAGCTTCAATAATCTCTTCTTTGGATTTGAAATGGTGATATATCGCTCCCTTGCTCAAATCCCCGAGTTCGTCGATAATATCCTGTATTGTGGTATGCTCATAACCTTTTGACATAAATAATTTCATTGAGGTGTCGAGTATACGGTTTACTGTTACTTCGGGATATTTATTTCGAGACATAGATCCAGCTACTTTCTATACATACTTTTGGTATGTATAATAGCAGATTCATTACCATTTGTCAAATTATTCTTTCATGAGTGCAAACACTGAGGCAGGATTATATAGCAGCTGGGCTGTAACAGTATGTACACCGCCGATATGCTCCTTGCTGCCTATCGGCGGCTTTCATGGCTTCCAGCATTGAAAGGATAACCTCTCCCATTACAGTATTTCTACATAACCTTCCGTTCCATTTACACGGATTCGCTGTCCGTCTTTTATCAACTTGGTAGCGTTTTCTACGCCTACTACCGCGGGGAGACCGTATTCTCTTGTAATAACCGCGCCATGGCTCATCATCCCGCCTACTTCCGCTACCAAACCCTTAATGGATACAAATAGCGGAGTCCAGCTCGGGTCGGTAAAAGAGGTTACCAAAATATCACCTTCCTCTATTTTCGCGTCCTCCAGCCTTAAAACAACCCGCGCCCGTCCTTCGATTACACCCGACGACACAGGCACCCCTGCCAACGCACCTTTCGGAATGCTGCCGGTGTCGTATTCGCTTGTAATGATCTCTCCCTCGGACGTCATCACCCTGGGCGGCGTCAGTTTCTCATAAACTTCATAATCTGCTTTGCGCCTTTCGATAATGCTGTAATCTAAGCGGTTGGTCTTAACGACTTCCCGGAGTTCCTCCAGGGATAAATAAAAGATGTCATCTTTTTCACGAATTACTTTATTTTGCACCAGCTTGCCGGCCTCTTTCAGCAGAGCCGTTTTATAAACGGCGTAACGCTTTATAAAGCCATACTTGGGATATTCCCGGTAGCCGATTAAATTCCGCATAACCCGGATCATTTTCTTGGCCTTTTTCGCTTTTCCTTTACCGCCGGGCAATTGCTCAAGACGCCTTAAGAGTTCCTGTTCCTTCTGTTTTGCACCCAACAGCCCTTGTTCAAATTTTATCCTGTGGGCATTGGGCCCAAAATTGTTAATGTTACTGAGGATCATTGGAATAAGTGCGGTCGGTTGTTCATTCCAACGAGGCCTGGTGATATCGACTTCTCCGGAACAACGCATGCCGTATTTTTCAAGGTATTCCCGTATGGCTTTGATTACGGCGTCACCGCCCTCCAAGCTTGCCAGATCGTCAAAAAAGCTCTCGTCCCTGGCATGAGCAAAGTATTCAACCACCGCCGGATATTGCCGGACTACGTCCGCAACATCCAGAAGCTCAAGCCCCATTTCGGATGTAACGTTGTTGTCTACCGATTGAGAGAGCACGTCGACCGCACCTTTTTCGCCCAACCACTTTCCTATTTCCTTGTTGATCCAATTTTCGGCCATAATTCCCACCAAGGTTGCTCCCACGCTCTTCGGGTCGGCCATAATTTCTTTCAGTTGTTTGCGATCCTGTAAAATAACATCGAACAGCTCGTCTCCGGATACTTTTGCTATTCTTTTCTGTAAATTCCTCACAGAGGCCTCATTCTTGGAAATGATCTCTTTAATGACTGCTGCATCTTTTCCCCGATAAAACCTTAAGGCCTGAGACAAAAGCTGTATCGACATTCCCTCCGTTCCTATGGCTTTCTTTCCGTGGGGCAGGGTCTTTATAAATTCTTTTCGCTTTGCTAAATTAAACATGGCTTTTTTCATTAATGGGTCGACCTGGCCAAAAGAAGTCATTACGATTTTTCTACCCGTTGCTGAGGCAAAATCATGGGTAACATCGTAAAATAGCCTTCCTCCTGCCTTTTTTAACGGAATGGTATCCGATAAAAACCGGACGAATGACATACCCAAAGGCTTGATTGCTTCTGTCATCACCTGATGATGCCCGAAGGATATATATACATGATTTTTTCCGTCATCCTCATCCGGTACCGGATATAAGGTGGTTATGGGGCGGCTTTGAACGATATAGAATGTGTTTTCATACAGGCACCATTCAATGTCCTGCGGACGGCCAAAATAGCCCTCGATTTTTCTGCCCATTTTTTCAAGTTGTAAGATCTGCTGATCGTTAAGAGTCTGGATATTCTGCTGGCTAGGTTCGATCCCGCGTTCTTCCGTACCGCCTTTTTCCAGAGCGTAAACAGCCAGTTTCTTGGTGGATATCTTCTTGTCAACGATACTGCCCTGCCGAACTTTATAAATATCTGCGTTCACCAAACCGGAAACCAGTGCCTCGCCAAGACCGAAGCTCGCGTCAATCGATACAACTTTTCGATTGGATGAAATCGGATCAGCTGTAAACATGATTCCGGCAGCCTGCGGGAAGACCATACGCTGTATGACAACTGAAAGATACACCTTGCTATGGTCAAATCCGTTTTGAATTCGATAGGTTACAGCACGGTCGGTAAACAAGGACGCCCAGCACTTGCTTACATATTTAAGAATGGAATCTTTTCCTTTAATGTTCAAATAGGTATCCTGCTGCCCCGCAAAGGAAGCTGTCGGCAGGTCTTCCGCGGTGGCGCTGGAACGCACAGCATAGGCATTGTTTTCTCCAAGTTTTACGAGATGGTGGGCAATCTCTTCATCGATATCCTTTGGAATTGTAATCCCCTCGATAACCTTTCGGATTTCCCCGCTGATCTCTGCAATTTTTTCTCTGTCTTCCACTTTTACAGAAGATAACTGATCCATCAATACTTTCAGTTCAGCCGATTGCCCGATAATTCTTTTATATGCCTCGGTAGTAATGCAAAAGCCTTCTGGTACTCGTATCCCTTCAATTCTTGACAGTTCCCCTAGGTTGGCGCCTTTCCCTCCGACTATCGCAAGCTTTGTTTTATCAATATTCTTAAAATCAAGAACATAGGAACTCATAAAATCCCCCTCCATTCCCATCAGATGTATTTCTCTTTGTAAAAATTTCTTTTAAATAGATTCAAACATTCGTCGACTTCTTTACACAAGACGTCAAGATCAACCTCCGCATTATTTTGCGCTTTCACTAAATATCCGTCGACAAAGCAGGAAAGTATTTTCAGAACCAGCTTCGGATCAATACCGTCTTTGAACTTTGAGGCATCCATTCCGTCAAAAGTAATTCTGCTTCTCATTTCAACACATCGGTCACTTGTGAGAATGGTTTTTATATCATCCTTTACTTCACTATCATTTTCAAAATACATGCTGTCTAAAAAAGAAAGCATCGGCGGATGCTGTTTCATAATAGAAAGTTCAATACTCGTCGAAAGCTTAATCCTGTCAAAGAAATCCGTAACGCTGCTATCAAATTTTTCATTGATTTCATTCATTAATGCTTGCATACAGAAATCAAGTAAGTAGAAATATAGAGACTTTTTTGTGCCAAAATAATGAAATACGGATGCTTTTGCAATCCCGGCAGCAGCTGCAATATCACCTATAGATGCCTTTTTATAACCGTTGGCGCCAAAGCAGGCAAGGGCAGCATCAATAATCATATTTTGCTTTTCGGTTGATAGACTAGAAAATTTCTCCAAAACAATCACCTCGTCAATATGAGTAATCAAATCGGGCAATAAGCCAAACAGCTTAAATAACCGATTCGGTCAATAACATAACAATAGCACAAATAACCGAATCGGTCAATAGCACATTTCAAAATAATGCTCATGTCTCCTTCAGTAAATTTTAGCGGCAACCGAATTCTTAACTAATAAGTATGATACATTTTTCCTGGTTCTTAGTAGTTAATTCCATAGTTGCAGGAGCAAGTTTTTATGACTGGCTAACTATTGGCGGGAACAAACACGCCCTTTTCCATGTCCTCAGTACGCAGGTCCGCTTTTCTGGTCTCAATCTCGGCCTTTTTCGCCGCCTTCATTTTATCCTCATACTGTTTTTGCTTACCGTTGGCCTTACGCCGCAGATAGTTTCGGTGCAGCCTATCCCGTCGTTCTTCTTTTTGGCGCATTGCTTCCTGTTCCTCCGGAGCTAAATTGACTTCCCTGAAGTGGGGCGGCATGTATTTTCCTACAAAGTTGAAGTAAATCTCGACTTCCTGCGTGGTGTCCTGACAACCTTTCCGGTCACGCTCATGGACAACGATTTTTTCCACAAACTCATTGAGCATGGTGGTAGTCAGGGTATTGAAATTTTCGTACTTGTCAATCAGAGCGATAAATTTCTCCGTGGACTGCTGTTTGTGTTCGTATCCGGAAACGACCTGTTCCAATTCTTCGATTTCGCCGGAAAGCTCGTCCTGCTCGTCGGCGTACCGCGCATCAAGCGTAGTGAAGCGCGATTCCGGCAGCTTGCCAAGAATTTTATCCTCATAAATCTGGCACAACAGCTTTTCCAATTCTTCCGAGCGTCTTTTTGCTTCTACCAGCCGCTTCTTTTTCTGCACAATGCCGCCGGACTGCTGGGAAACCTGTGCTTCACTTACCGTCCGGATGAATTCGGCCCGGTCATTTTTGGAATACGCCGCGATGGCGCGGAGCGTATCGGCAATCAGGGTCATGACCACATCGGCGTTAATGCGGTGCTGGGTGGGGCAAAGCGTTCCGACAGGAACCTTGCTGTATTGGGAACAGGTATACTGAGAAATGCGTTTCCCATTGTTGGTGCGGTGGACGTACATCTTGCCACCACAGTCGGCGCAGTACATGAGGCCGGTCAAAGGATGCGCTTCGCCCCAGCCGTCCGGGTAGCGCCGCACGTTGCCCCGGATGCGCTGAACATTGTCAAAGGTCGCTTGGTCAATAATGGCCTCATGGGTGTTCTCAAAAATCGTCCATTCGCTTTCATCGACATAATGGCTTTTCTTGTCCTTGAAGTGCTTGCGGGTCTTGAAATTGACCGTATGTCCGAGATACTCCCGCTTTTTGAGGATGTTTACGATAGTGGAAGAACCCCAGCCGTAAATATCCTTGAAAGCCTTGTTTTTGTTCACGCCCTCGCCATGCCGCGCCAAATGAACGGCGGGGATTTCCACTTTGTCGGCGGTTAGCTGCTGGCTGATCTGATACGGGCCGTGCCCGTCCATCGTCATGGCAAAAATGCGGCGCACCACAGCGGCAGCTTCCTCGTCCACAATCCATTGCTCCCGTTTCTCATCCGCCCATAAGTACCCGTAAATAACAGTGCCGGTCAGGTGCTTGCCGGTCATGCCCTTGGCCTTGAAAACGGACTTGATTTTCCGGCTGGTATCCCGAACAAAAAATTCGTTCATGATGTTCCGAAAGGGAGTGAAATCGTCATCGTCTCTGGCGCTGTCCACGCCGTCGTTGACAGCAATCAGACGAACATTCTTCTGCCGCAGAATCTCCATGATCTGGCCGACTTTGAGATAATCGCGCCCCAAGCGGCTCATGTCCTTCACGATGACAGCCTCTACATGTCCCGTCTCGACTTCCTCCATCATGGCAGTAAAGCCCGGGCGGTCAAACCGAGTTCCGCTTATGCCGTCGTCGGTGAAGTGGGTCGGGCGCGGAAAGCCGTTTCGCCGGGCATATTCCTCCAGCATCTGCTTCTGGTGGGATATGCTGTTGCTTTCGCCTTGTAACTCGTCATCACGGGATAACCGTTCGTATAGCGGGGTGATTTTTCCGTTTCCCATGCTTACGACCTCCTGTATGTAAAATGCTCTAAGTATACTCATCAACCATGACAAAAATCATGATAAATAAGCCTCTTAGAGCATATAACACCCGCCGCCAGCTTGTATTTCTTATATTGCCGGACGGCGAAGTGGTTTGGATTTTCCTTTTCCAGCGCCTCGAACATGAGATCCACGGGATTTTTGAATTCTTCGTCGTCTTCTCGAACTTCCGAAGCGTTGATAAATTCGATGAGCGTGGCGAAATTCTGTTCCTCCACCGGGGCCTCATAGTGGATGTAGCCGATGAGCGCCGTATACAAAAGTGTCTCGGCTTTCACCCAAAAATCATCTCCTTCCTTGCCCTCGCCCTTGGTATTGGTGATGAGCGCCGTGACCAGCTTCAAGATGTCTTTTTCCGAATGGATGTATGCGAAGGGATTGTATCTCATGGACTTTTTGAAGTTGATGGTGTTGAGGATTTTGATTCGGTAGCCCCTGCGCCGCAGGAGATTTCCGCACTCCACGACAATACTGCCCTTCGGGTCCGTGACCACGAAGCTCGTCGGATAATCCTTGGAATCGCACTGCATCAGGTTCGGCTTGATGAAAAATCGCGTCTTGCCGGAACCGGAGCCGCCGACGACCAGCACATTTTTGTTCCGCGACGTCTTGGGGTCCTTGGGTCGGCTGTTCATGGTGAGCCGTTCCGTCTGCGTGAGAAGGACGTTGTTTTTAAAAACAGGATCGATGTACGGCTTAATATCCTCGGCCTTGCCCCAGCGGGCCGAGCCGTATTCCACGTTTTTGCGGAACTTTTTGGCGTTCCGGCCTTTGACGTAAACCGCCAGCCGGAGCGCGGCGGCGAGAAGAACGCCCACGCCGAGGTCGGCCGGATAAAAGCTCGGCAGCGGAGAGGCAAACGCGGCGGTGAGGCCGTCCATCAGGTGCAGGAGCTTCCCCGAAGCGTCCGCGCCTGCGGCCAGCCGCCACGCCTGCCCGAACTTGGTGGCGAACAGCGCGGCAAACAGGTACGAAAGATTCATCAGGAGCAGTTTTTTCGTTTTCTTACTCATCGCGCCCGCTCCTGTTCCTTGTGTTTTATCCGGTCAACGGTATTCGCCTTGACCAGATCCTTGAACTGCCGGAGCCGCGAAAGGACTGATGGCCTTTTCGCCCGGTTCACCGTTTTGGCCGTGAACTCGGTGAAAGCGGCAGTGAGCGCGTCCGCGTCCCGCGCCTTGAAAAAGACAAGATATTTCGGCGGCGAAACGCTGCGGTCCTTTTTGACGGCGTAGTCCACGCCATACTTCCGCGCCACGCGGTCAAAGGAACGAATGTTGCTGTCGGTAATCTCGATGTTCGACACGCCCGCGTTCTGCCCGACAAGCTGCTTCACCGTCTGCCTGCCGTGGGGGACCACAGGACCGGCGCGGGCCTTGGCGTTTTTCTTTTCTTTCCGGTGAGCCAGATACTTGGTAATCGCCATTTTGAGCACCCGGCCCGTGAGCTTCGTGCCACTGATGATGAGCGTCACGGAGCGATTTTCTATTTCTTCCTGCAATCAAAACACCTCCTGCCATGAGAAAACTCGCCATCCGTCACCGTTCATCATGGGAAGGCGGCTTTTTCTTTGCCGGGGCCAGGTTCCTGTCGGACCGGCTGTCCGGCCTTTTTTTCTCACCCTTTTTCAGGAACGGTGTGAGGACGGTTTCTTTGCTGTCCATGTACATTTCCTCGGTTTTCTGCTGCGCCTGCTGGAGCTTTGAGATGGCATCGGTCACGTCGTTGAACAGCGAGTGGTACATTTTCTGATAGTCCGGCACGTTATCTCCGCTCCTTTTCTGCGCCTTTTTCCCGGCCCTGTCCCTTGACGGTGAGGATGCCGTCCAGCGTAGTGGCGGTGATGTGCAGCCGTTCCGCCGTGGCGATGTCGTTTTTCACGGTTTCGTCCACGTTCCTGCCGCAGACCACCAACACATGGGCACGGCGCAGAAAGTTGCAGGCGATGTCAACGCCGTCCTTGTGCTCCTGCGGAATGGCGTCGTTGAGGAAAAGCGGCAGGAACAGGACCGGGCAGACGGGCGAAAAGCCCGCGTCATAGACCTTGCGGCAGTACCGCGCCGCGTCCTCGGTGTTTTCCATTTCATCCGCGCCCCACGGGGCGGTGATGTATGCGAGGGGTCGTTTCATGGTGAAATTACTCCTTTCCGGTTTTTGTTGGGTACAAAAACAGCCTGCGCGGGACGTTTACCGTCCGGGTGGGCCGTTTCCGTACATGTCGTGATTGACCAGCGCGGAGTAGTAGCTGCTGATGGTGGTCGGAGCCTGATACAGCGCGGTCAGAATGTAGTTTCGGATATTGCGGATATCGGTGGTGTTCTTGTCTAAACAGTCCAGCACGTATTCAATGTGGCTGTCGTCGAGCTTCAAAAGCCTGCTTTTTACCGTTTCGGCGGGCATATTCTCACCGGCGATCCGGATCTCCTTTTTCCGGCTGCACACGGTGTCGAGCATAATGCCCACGATTTCATCCAGACGCTCCGGGTCGCATCTCTGCCGCAGGACGTCGTAGGAAATATTCTCTTTGATGATTTCGCGGTAGGCGTCCGTCGCATCCATCGCATCAGCCGGGGCGTCGGCTTCCGGCTTTCGGTCTGCCGGATTGGATTGATAAGGATTTGCTCCATACGTATTTGATTTTTTAGGGATATTAGTTCCCTTAGTATTTAATTGCGCGGGATTTTCCGTATCCGGTTTTTCCATATCCGGGTTATCCAGATACGGCTTTTCCGTATCTGGTGAATCCGTATCCGGAAAAGGCGTACCCGGCGGTCTGCGCGGCTGCTCATAGATGGTGTATTCCGTGTCTGTGATGCGCCCATCTTTGCCGCGAAGCTGGCGGCGCTCCATATAGCCCGCGATCTCCAGCTCCTTGAGTGCCTTTCCGATGGCGTCTACTCCCTCGCGGCAGATGGAGGCAAGGCCCCGCGTGGTGTAATCCCAATCGTCCGGAAGGGAGAGCATCACGGACAGCAGCCCTTTCGCTTTCAGGGACAATGCCCTATTCTTCAGGTGATGGTTGCTCATGACCGTGTAATTCCGCGTCCGTTTCACACGAAAAACCGCCATTTGTATTACTCCCTTCCTCAAACGATTGGCTTAGTCGGTAATCGTGAAATCCAGCGCCAGCTCATGCGACACATTCGTTGTCTTCGCCCAGGCCAAACCGAATTTAGCGGTAAGCGCCAGATTCCCGGACGCTCCGTTCGCGCCGAGCGTCCCCAATGGAACTTCAGACGCAACATCACTTGCATAAACTGGTGCTTGTCTGTCAACCGCAGTCCAACCTGAATCGGCTGTTTGGCTGATTCCCACGCCGAGTGCCATTCCGCTTCCGGTTTGCGAGGCCGTCAGGCTGTTCCAGTCCGAATAGGACGTGGGGGCGGCGTCGCCGATGCCGGATGTTGCTTTCAGTTCCGCGACGGAAACTTGGACGGGAAAAGTGGAATGGTTTGTAATTAGAATATTCGGTGCGGTGAACGGCGTATTGCTGTTCGGATCAATCGCGTAATTGATGCTGACCGGATGCGTCACGGAGACGAGTTCGTCCGTATGGTAGTGGGTGACAGCCGAGATATTTCCGGCGTTGTCCACGGCGGCGATATGGATGTAAAAGCTGCTGCCGGACGGGCGGGAGAAAGTATAATTGTTCGCTGTGGTCGTAATGCTCCCTTCCGGGACGGTATCGGGATTGTTGTCCACTACGATGGAATAGCCCTTCATTCCGGTTTTCAAAGAAGTGGAAACAACCGGAGAATCGTATTTCGCGCCGTCGTTCTGGCCGGTGGCCTCTACATAGTATTGATAGCCGGTGGCGTTGTCCTGAGAAGAATAGTTGACGGTATACTGCGTCCGGTCGGAATTGTGTGTAACGCCGGAAATTGCCGGAGCATCCGGGGCATCCAAATCCTGTCCCTTGTGGTCGTTCCAGCTTGTGTCAGTCGTAATCTGTGCAAGGTAAAACAGAGTGTTGGCCGTAACGCGCTGCTCGTCCGGCGTGGCTTCCCCGTTGGAATGGCCGGTCTGAATCATAGCGCAGTTTGACCAACTGGTGAGATAAAACGTGTTTGTGCCTTGCCCGCCGGAGCCGGTTGCCGCCGTGCTGTTAGGGTATGTGTAGGGCTGCTGATAGGTCATCCACACGTCCCCGAAAGCAAGCTGATTGGAATGGGACATTGGGACGTTCAGAACCGTACCTACGTCCCCGATTTTCCACGGGTAATTGGTGAGCAGGCCCTTCTTGGACACCTTAATCTGTGAGCTGCCGAGCACCGTATAGTGCGGAATGGTCTGGATATCGCAGTAATGGGCCAAATTGAAAAAATTCGGCATAGAGATCGTATCATTGTCTACCATGGTGTCATGCCCAAACAGGACGCCGCGCCCGGTCTTGATAAAGGCGTCGGTCTTGCTTTCTGCCGCAACGGATAAATCCTGACTTGCGAAAGCATCCCACGCGCCGAAATACAGCACGTCGTATTTGTAACTGCCATTCGTGTTTTTCAGGTAAGCGTCCGGGTTGGCGTTGAAATCGGCAATCGACACGGTGTCCACGGATATGAGGCCTTTGCCGTACCCCTTGGGATCGTATTCGTTCGGCGTTTCCATCCACATTTTGAGCGACGCCGATTTCGGCAGGGTGTAACTCTTGCCTTGCCACGTCGTAAAGGAAACGGTCGGATCGACAACGGGATAGATGTTCAAAACCTTCGCGCTGTCTTTGGCGGGAATGCTCTGAAAATTCGATTCATGCGCGGACTTGGAATAGAGCATATAGCTGTACGGTTGGCTTTTATCGCTATTTGTCCAGTTCAGCGCAACATAGTTCCCGGACGGGTTCGGCGTCGCGGTCAGTGTCAAAACCGACGCGGCGGAGGCCGTGGCGCTGGGAGAAAAACCGGACAATAGAAAACTGGCGGCAAGCAGGGGTACAAGAAAAAGCCGCCTGAATGATTGCCTCAAATAGAAACCCTCCTTTCGGCGTGGAAGATTGGCCGGGAAAATCCCGGCCAATTCCCACTTATGCCTTTACGCGAGCTGGAACTGGAAAACAAGCTGATGATTGGCCGTGTACGCCCCATCAAACGCGAGACCGTAGTCAGCCGTCAGGGATAGCGCGCCGGAAGTGTTCGGATTCAGCATCCCGACCTGCAACGGCGAATCGTTCACCGCCCAGTGGGTGGAAGTGCTATAGCCGCTGTTCCAGCCGGAATCGCCCTTCGCCGTAATGCCGAGCGCGATATACTTTTTGGAATCCGCGAGGTTGAGCGAACGCCACGCTTTCGCGGACGGGTCGACGTCGGTGAAGGTAAGCGTCCCGTCCGAAGCGGCTTTCAGGGATTCCACTGTGGCGATTACCGCAACCTTGGTGTTGTTGGTCACCGTGATGTCGGGCGCGGTAAAGGTTTCAGCGTCCGGGCTGATGGCGTAGGCTACATTGATCGGGTGGGTGACGGAAATGGTCAGCGGCGAGATGGAGCCGTTGATCGTCACGTTTCCCGTGACGCTGCCCGTGCCGGTGTCGGTTTTGTCGGCGGCGAACGCCGGGACTGCCGCCGTCACGCCGAGCACGGCAAAAGTGATAATGCCCGCGAGAACCTTTCTGAGTTTGCTTTTCATTGAGAAACCCCCTTATGAATTTTTATATCAACCGGACCATCCGGCTGATTACGAAACGGAGAGATGAATTTTGTAGTCGGCCATCCCGAGGTAAGCCTTGGTGTCCTTGTTGTAATACCGGATGGTCGCCGTGACGCTGTAATTCCCGGATGAAACCTGACGGGAAAGCGTGAGGCCGTCGATGTGCTGCCCCGGATAGATCGGCGCGGATTTCGCCACGGTTTCGCCGTTCAACACGATTTCACACTGCATAATGACAGTGTTGGAAGCCGGATTCTCCACTTCCCATGTTCCGGTACTGCCTTTGGCCCCGTTGGGAAAGGACGCCTGCGCGCTTACCCTGTCGGTGACGGTGACTTCCTGCTTTTGAAGCCGGGACAGGATTTCCTGCCGTGACGGGGTACTGCTGCTCCCCGGCTCCGCGCTCCCGGTATCGTCCAGAGACGGAACGGACGACGAGGGGACGGAACTGGAAGGCGGCGGGTTCGGACATGGGCGCTGATTTCCGCAGCTTCGCAGCAAGAGCAGCAGGAGAAGCAGCAACAGCAAAAGAATCGCAAGAATGTACGGCCATTTGTGTTTTCGCTTTTCATCCTCCTTCCCGCGCCTGCTTTGGTTGATTTTTTCAGTTGTCATGCGGTTGCCTCCTTCATTCAGACATGAAAAAAGGCGTCCCTTTCGGAACGCCTGAAACGACGGTTATTACCTTTCCTGATCCCGCTGCCGCTTTTTCTGCCATCCGTCCAGCAGCCGGATGATGACCTGCTCCATCTGCTGCGGGGTATACGATTTTGGGAAATATTTTTGGAGCTTATCCGCTTTGATGGTCAGGTCATTTTTCTCCGGCTTCTTTTCCTCCGACATGATCGCCAGCATACTGTCCTCGTTCAGATGCCCCTCCTGACTAAAATTTTTTAGCCGTTGGGCCTGTGAGAGCGAGGGGGTGGCCTGTTCGCTTTCGATGGTGTCGAGCAAAAGCGTCTGTTCCTCCGGTTTCAGGTACGACAGCTCCACGGCGGGTGTCATGGCGATCTTTTTATCGTCCACCATTTGCTGAAGCTGCGGCGTCAGCTCATTCAGCCGGATAAACCGCTGCACCTGTCTGCCACTTTCACCAGCTTCTTTTCCTACAATCGCAGCACTTTCTAAATTCCCGACAACTTGTCGGGAATTTTCTTTGGACGGTCGTCCAGCCTGACGCCGTATGGCATCCAGCTTCATTTTGTATGCCTTGGCCCGTTCGCTCGGCAGGATATTTTCACGCTGGATGTTGCTGTCAACCATGATAATGGTCGCGGCGTCATCATCCAGATCGCGGACAATCACCGGCATGGTGGGAAGCCCCGCCAGCTCACAGGCATGTTTGCGCCGGTGGCCGGAAATAAGCTCATAGCCGCCGTCCGCGCGGGAACGGACGATGGCGGGAACCAATACGCCGTATTCCTTGATACTTTCCACGGTTTCTTTCATGGAATCATCGTCCCGCACCTGAAACGGATGGTCGGGGAACGGGTGCAGCTCCGAAAGCGGCATATCCGTGACCTTTTCCCGCTTGGCGTCCTCGCGGGTTTCCTCCGTGGAGAAAATATCATCGTAACTGTTCAGACTTATGTTTTTGGCGCTGCTTTTCAATCTTTAACACCTCCTTCGTCAGCTCTCGGTACGCTTCGGCAACCTTACCCTTCGGATCGTGCGCAAAAATGCTCCTGCCCTCCGCGCTGATTTCGGCGGCTCGGACGGAATGGGGAATCTCCACATCGAACACTTTCAGCTTTGAGCCGTAGGTGTCCCGTAGTAGGGCGCTGATTTCTTTGGCGTAGTTAGTGCGGCTGTCCACCATCGTCAGCAGAATGCCGTCAATTTTGAGCTTCGGATTGATCTGCCGTCGCACCTTGTTGATTGTCTGCAAAAGCTGTTCGAGACCCTTGGCCGGAAGGTACTGCGCTTGAACGGGAATAAGCACGCTGTCGGCTGCGGCCAGCGCATTGACGGTGAGCATCCCCAGCGAGGGCATACAGTCCAGAAGCACATAGTCGTATTGGCGTTTCACGCCGTCCAGATACTGCTTCAGGATTTTTTCACGGCTCATGGCGTTGACAAGCGAAACCTCCATACCGGAAAGTTCGATGTTGGCTGGCATAAGATCGACACCCTCTTTGTGATGCAAAAGGCCCTCGCCGGAGGCGATGGTTTCCTCATTCAGCACCTTACCCATTACCGTCGCCAGCGTCACGGGCAGTTGATCGGGCTGGGGGTTCCCCAAACTGATGGTGAGGGAACCCTGCGGGTCGCTGTCCACCAGAAGCACCTTTTTTCCTTCCTGCGCCAGCCCGATTCCGAGATTGGCGCAGGTCGTGGTCTTGCCGACGCCGCCTTTCTGGTTGGCGACAGCAATTACATTGGTCATGTGATTTTTCACCTCCTGGAACAGAAAAAGGACGCTCCCTTTCACGGAACGCCCTTAAAATATGATGAAGTTATTCAATTTTTAGGGGTAAATACTGCTTCTTAACTGTCCGTAAACCCTTGATATTACTGACTTTTTTGAATAAATGCCGTAAGAACACTCGCACCAACTGTGATTAAACCATCGGAATTTGTTCCGGTGGTTTTTTCCTTTTCCGTGAACTTTCCTACAAGAGAGGGAAGCGCCCCGGACAGGTCCGCCGTGGAGTGGATTTTAATTGCATCGTCGAAAACGTCGATTGAAACAATGTATTTTCGTATCAATTCGCGGATACAGGACGGATTATGTTGCAGAGCGGTCACGTCGTGGGAAAGCTCATTAATTAGGTATTCGCGCGAGAGCGTCGGTTTCGGCTGAAGCTCTTTTATTTTTTGCTTAAGCACTATCTTGTTCCCCTCAAGGTCGGTGAGCCGAGATTGCACAGCGGGACTATTCAGGCCACCTGCCAAGGCATCAATCAGATTGTTTATTTGCGCATCGAGCGTCGAGAGTTCCTTTTTTAGGTTGGAAAGCTCGGAACGGCTATTCTTTCCGCTGCCGGCTGCAAGTATCGCATCGGCTGTTGCCTCAATCATGGAACCGTCGAGGACGGAGCGACGTAGCAGAGCGACGACGAGCGGCTCGATTTCGTTGGCCGCAAGGTTTTTAGCCTTGCAGGTTCTTTTCCGATATTTGTCCCCGCAGGCGTAAAATTTATATTCATACCCTTTTTTGTTTTGCGTGGTGACACCGACAAAGGCCGCGCCGCAGTACCCGCAGCGTAGCAGTCCACTTAGAAGATAGTCCCGATGTCTACGGCTTTTATTGAGCATGTTATGCTTGTTTGCCTCCATACGCTTTTGCACCCTTTCCCATGTTACCGCGTCAATGAGTGGCGGAATTGCGTTTTCGATGGTGACGGCGCGCTCGCTGGGGCCGCCGCCCGCCCATTCAGACATGTATTTGACTTTGCGCTTGCACCAAGTGTATTTCCCGGTGTACCGTTCATTTTTCAAGATTTCATGCAGCGAGTTTTTGCCGAGGGGCTTCCCCGCTTCCCGCATAGTCCTACGGGCAGAGCGGCAATTATCTCGGCATAGCTGCGGCCAGAAGCATACATGGTAAAGATTTTCCGCACATACTCGGACTCCTGCGGGTCAATCAGGGATTGGCCGTCTTCGATATGATATCCTAGAGGGGCATAACCGCCGAGGAACTTTCCCTGTTTTGCCAGAAAATCTATTTTATCCATAGATTTCAACCTCGACGTAAGAACATGAGTCTGCCCCATGCCAACGGTGACAAGCTCGGTCAGAAAGTCGGTCGGGTTGTCTAGGTCGCCAAGCCGGTCCATTACGGAATGAACCTCAATGCCGAGAATCTTCATATCCTTGCGAAATTTAAACCAGTCCACGACATCGCGGCTGCCACGCGTCAGATCGTACAGGACGACACAATCGAATTCGTGATTTTCGGCGGCATGTAGAAGGTCATGAAAGCCTTTCCTTCGCCGGGTACGAATCCCGGTCATTGCCTCGTCCTCGTACATTTGGTAGGGTGACAGGTCAAGCTTCTGTGCCTCACAGTATTGCCGAATCATTGCAAACTGGACCTCTATGCTACATTGCCGATCTGTTGAATATCTGGCGTATGCCGCAGCATTCATAATATATACCTTCTATCCGCTGCCCGCTTTGCGTTTACCACGCAGGGCGGGATTTTTTATTCTTCATGGTTTATCTTGACAGAGGTAAGCCAAAGAGTATAAAGGTACTTTTCATCAAACCATTGCTTATACTTTAGGCTTACTTTTTACTATATCGCAAGAGTCGTTTTCAGAAAGGCTTAAAAGATCATCAGATATAGCCATATCATCTTGAATGGGGCGACATTCAGGGACGCACAAAAGCCTATCCACTGCCTTCTTAACTTGTTCAGGCTGCGATTTATAGGCGGATAATACGGACTTGTCCCTTCTTCTGGGGCCTCGGCCAGCGAACCGCTGACCACTGTTTCTAAGCCGACGTCCGCACCGCTGAAACCGACGCCGCCCGCAAGCTCGGCGTTGACGGATAAAAGCAAAAAGCCAACCTATTCCAGCAAGCCGACCGTCTCAAAAAGCAGCGCTTCAAGATCCGGAGGAAAGGCTGGAGAGATCTACGTTCCCGGTTTTGGATGGCAGAAGCCGACAGGCGGACAAGGAACAACCGTAGGAAATCCTGGGGATCAATTAACTGGAGATAAAGTCGGCACTATGGATTGATTTGATTGAGATAACAGAATATTTATAACACAGTTTGCTTTTTGGCAAACTGTGTTTTTTTGTGTCAGGAGGACAGATATGAAACGATTTCTTGCAATCACTCTTTTTGTTTTCATACTTGCATTTAGCGCGAATATTACCGCTTATGCCGGCGACGGCGAAGGAAACATGAGCGGCGGCGGGGGCGGAATGGGCGGCGGAACCGCCGAGAATGTTTGGCACAATGGCGATGATGGCGTCCGCGTTACGGTGATCCGGACCAGCGACAATAAGCCGGTAACGACACCGATTGATTTGACAAACAAAAAGGAAAATGATATCGTTGCACATTTTGGTAAAGTATGTAAACTGCAATATAAGAACGGGGCTTCCCTGACCTCTTCGCAGTCTAAATACACGTATAAAAATCCAGCACAGTCCCTCCCAACGATCATTACAGGCAACAGCAGCAACAATATTGCAGCGATTAAAAGCTATTTCACTGACAAGTTGATTGTCCAATATATTGCAACATTGACGGGGATTGCTTACGACAAGCTGACTGACGGCACCTACAAGCTCCTTTTGGAACCTCTCGCCTATTTCACGTTTGAGGGCTTCAAAATGGCCATGACAGCCACGGAAGCCGCAAAGTACGACCAAATGTTGAGCGGAGGACTTCGGAGCAAGATGGTTTCCCTCTCGCATCAAAATCTGCCGCTTTCCATGTTCCTGCAAACGGCGGATATGGGATATCCTGCTTTCCCCGGCAAGGGTGAATCAACTAGCAAGCCGCAGTCTGACACCACCATCATTAATAAGCTGGGCCTCGGCATCGTCAAATTTAAGGATGACGGCGGCTCTGAACCAACGCCCCCGTCCAGTTCCACGGCAACCTACCGAGCCAACACGGACGTGATTACCGCCGTTACGCTCAGCACGGACGATGAAATTGATCCGGATCATACGGCTAAGGTTACATTCCATATCAGCGGCGGCAGTTTTACCATGTCCAGCATTGTCATTCCGGAGGGAGAAAGTCAACTGGTGTGGTGCAAGTGGAAAACGCCGTCCACACCGCAGACGATCAACATTTCCGTGTCGGCCTCGAAAGGTTCTCTCGACGTTAACAGCATTAAGGCCAACATTGTCTCTGTTGACGGCCACGAGCCGCCCGATCCGACCGCCAGTGACCGCAACGACAGCTTTACCACACCGACCGTTCCTTCCCCCACGGTTACGACGTCCAACAGCTGGGGCGTGTGGTCCGGTTACTGGGTTCCCAATTGGGTATGGCATGAAGATTGGCATTGGGTATCCGATTCCAGTTCACCGACCGGAGGCCACTGGAAAGACAAGGGCAAATGGGTGGATGAGGGTTCCTGGCATTATGACTTTACGTCTTATCACGCAAAGCTCTCGGCCAACATGTCGCTGATGCCCAGCTCACACGATTGGAGCGCCAAAGGGAAAGAAATGAAATCCGGGTATGGAATAACCGTCAGCGTCAACGGTGTCAACGGTTCCAACGCGCCCCTGTCCCATGTCACCGCGCCGCAAACCGGCCTGACCTACTTCCCAGAATTTGATTATAAGACGTACTGGCGCCATCTGGACTGCACAGCTTCCGGTACATCGGCGGCATTGGAATTTGCTAAAAATAAATACTCGACCTATGAAGATCGGGTACAGTTTACACCGCTCTGGTTCCCTGATGGGACGTACACCGTATACACGTATCTGGAAGACGCATGGACCCCGGCAGGAATGCTTTCCGAGAACCTCACGGACTATGTAAAGATCAAAGGAAACGTTTATCAGGACTGGCATATTGGTCCGCAGATGGTGGATTGAACAGGAAGGAGAGAAAAATAATGGTAGAGAAAACGGGCGATTTGATGACTTTCGGGGAACGCGTAGTTTATGCCAGAAATAAAAAAGGACTAAACCAGAAACAGCTTGCGAAATTAATCGGTGTGAGAAGTACCAGATTATGCAGTTGGGAAAAGGGAAGACGAGACCCTACTGCATCCATGATTCAGAAGATAGCAAAAGCTTTGGAAGTATCGGAAGACTGGTTAATGGGGAATGACGATCATTTCAGCATGAAAAATTTAGCTGAAAGTCCGCAATACGGTAGTCTTACCAATGAACAGCAGCAACTCGTAATTGAAAATGAAAAGGTAATTGGCGCTGCGTTCAAATTTGTTGCTCACACATTTTATACATATAAATCACATCTGAAATACGATGACATCTATGGCGATGCCGCGATTGGCCTGTGCAGGGCTGCAAAAATTTACGGTGCAAACGGTGACCACTCATCCTCGTTTTTTTCGTTTGCTTTTAATTTCGTCGAGAGTGCCATATTAAATTCTTGCAGAAAGGCAACGGCAGATTCAAACCGTACCATAAGCTTAAATAAAATAGTTTGTGGAGATGAGGACGGGAATGATGCGGAACTTGGCTCACGAATCCCGGCACCTGATGAATGGGATCCACTCGAATATAAAGTCTTAGTTGAATCCGTTTGTCAAAAAGTTGAACCCGTTTTATCAACTAAGGAAAAGGAGTCATTTAGACTTTGGTTACATGGAATGAGCAGTGATGAAATTGCAAAAACAATAGGAGTTTCAACATTTGCAGTAAGGGATAGGACGGCAAAAGCAAGAAGAAAATGCAGAGCTTGTTTTGATCCCGAAGAAATGTTCGCGTAGGAGATGATCACTTGATGATTTTTGAAGATGAACCGGAGCTTACAATGATCTTCGCCCTCATGACCAAACAGGAGAAAGTCGAATTTCTTGAGAAAGCAATACGCGACACAATGAATCCTGATTCAGAAAAAATGTTTCAGTATCTCCTAAGGGAGGTGAAAAAGAACGGGTGACAGGGACCGTGTTGTTTTTTCTCTGCTTTACGCGCTTCCAGCCAGGATTAAAACACGAGGTGAAATGATATGAAAATAATCGTCGTGAAACTGGAATTCAATCCGGAAAAGTATGCAGTCGTGCAGCAGATCATGAAGCCCCCGCGGTGTCAGAAAAGGGAAACGGGTGATGTTCCAGATGCGGAGGACAGCATGATCCTGAACCGATTCCAAGGCGTTGGGAGCGCCTTTATTTAGATAAAGCAGCGTTCTAATTCAGAATCATAATCCGTTCAAAATGCCCGGTTTTCTTTTTGCAGGATAAAGGAGTACACGCACGAGGCGTGTACTCCGGTCCACAAAGCCCCGCAGTGCGGGGCTTTACCCTAATAATATCGTACATGCAAATTTTGACCTTTGCATGTACTTCTTCAATCAAAATGAACCAATATCTCAAAATAACCCCGTTGTGATCGTAAAATACAGTACATGCATATGTACAGGTACGCTAATTTAATGAAAAGGATGATGTTCCGTGAAAAAGTCAGCCAACAAGACACTTCTCAAGGATAAGACGGTCAGCGAAAATGAAAAATTAAAACTCTCTCTTTACATAGAGAAAGAAGCAATAATCAAAGCCGACACTCTGATAGAACTGACGAACAGCATTTCCCGCAACGACGTCATAGAAAAAGCCGTTGATTTTTATTTCGGCCATATCACGTCGCAGCTCAGTCAGGATTATCTTTGCTCTGTGTTCGGCCAGAAGATGGAAGGGCTTGTCGGCGGTTTGGGAACGCGAGTTGCGCGCGGCAACTTCCGGTATGCCGTCGAGATGGATATTTTATCAAAAATGGTTGCGTCAGTTCTTCATCTCACCGGCGATCAATACAGTAAGCTCCGCAAGAAATCCATCGACGAAGTAAAGCGCACGAATGGAACCGTCGATATTATGAGATCCATGAGTGAAAATGAATTAGACAGCACTCCAGAATAATATTCAGCAACTATTAATCAAATTCGCAAACGCTTGCGAATTTGAAATCTGAGGTTTGCCCATAGATGTCTACAAAACCCGTAACGTCAAATTTATGGACAACCAGTGAAGTTACACTCCAACAGATAAAATGCCGCAGACGGAAGCGCAGACATAATAAAATGCCCCATGCAAACATGAAAACGGCTTGCATGGGGTATCTTTATTTTTGAGCCTTTGCTCCAAAATATCCGTAACAGCAAAACATCACCTTGAACTCAATTATTTTGAGAAATGCAAAAAATTATATTGCATTTATTGTTAAAACGTTTATAATAAAAATATCCATTAGGGATATTTCTCAATGGGGTATTAGCTCAGTTGGTAGAGCAGCCGCCTTATAAGCGGAAAGTCGCGGGTTCGAATCCCGCATGCTAAAATCTAGAAAGTATTATAATACTTTCTAAAAATAGTAGTAAAAAGCAGCGTTACATAAATTAACGCTGCTTTTTGTTTTCGGAAATATCACCTAAATTTTAATCCTGAGGTGCTTCTTCCGACTTTACTATCATACTTAAAGTATTCAATAGCTCTTCAAATCTGCTAAAATCAATTTTTTCATAATTAGCAGCAATATATGTCGAAAAGATCTCTTTGCCATAATATTTCTTTTTATCATAGTTATCTTTCCTGGTAAAAGTTCTCCCGTCCACTTTGTGCTTCAGCACTTCATCAGGAAATAAGTCTTCAATTTCGCATTCTAGCTTATCCGAGACTAAAGGAGTAGTCGCTAGAAATAGTTTGCTCTCCGGAATGAGTCTTATATGTAAATTCTGCTCAAGCTGTTTCTTATCTTCATCATTTATCTTATTCTCGCAAAGAAACTTCTTGAGCGGTCGCGAACTTTCTGTTTCATTGTCAAATAGCAGTATAACTGGTTTTCGTGGACTACATTTGCAAAGCTTTCGAAAACGCGTCAAATAATCAGGCGCATCATTTTTCGACGTGAAAAAGTGATACAGATTCTTCATTGTGTCTGCTCCATCCAAACCAATACCGAAAAAGTATCTCCACCTTTCGGATCTTTTAAAGAATGATATTTTGAATACATATTTTCCTTTAGAATCTTTTTCAATTAAGTTTGGATATTTGGCATGAAGATTCTTTAATGCAGACTTCAGATAGCAAATATCAGTTTTCCCCTCTGTTACAATAAGTGGTCGATCGTTTGCAAAGAAATATTTATAATAAAGAAAAGCCTGATACTCTTTTTCTCTCCCATTTAAAGTATGAGGGTTGTGTGTCCCTCCATCGAGCTTGTTATTATAATGAACTAACTGATCAATAAATGAAAATCTTCCCTCAAGTTGTTGCATTGTGGCTGATTGCTTGTTTATTTCAAATTCTCCTTGCGTATAGAGCCGATGTGCCATGGCCTTGGTTTCCTTATAGTAGTTCCTATCAACGCTTATTTTTTTGTTTACAATTAGGCCTGTTACTTCTTGCTTAGAATCTCTGAATATCAATCTTGTTTTCTTATGGTTAATGGTAAAACCTGCTTTTCTTATCTCCAAGGCTACCTCGGTAAGGAATTTTTCATGATTGTCCATAAAAAAGCGATTATTGGTTGAAAACGTTAAATCATCTGCGTATCGAGTATAGTCTAGCTTGTATTTTTTGGCAATCTTTAAAAGCCGAGTATCGAGAATTTGACAAATAAGATTTGTAATTATTGGAGAACTTGGGGCTCCCTGCGGCAGAACCCCCTTATAACATGCTATCTGCGCAATGGCAACCGCTGCTTTGTGTGGTAACATAAAATTGTAGTTTTTTTCAAAGAATCCTTGTACTCGCCCAAAATGAAACGTATTGAAAAAGTTCTCTAAATCAAGATTTAAAATAAATCGTTTGTTTCTATGTATTCTTGCATTTGTTATGATACTTTTACCTTTTTCAAACGCATGCGATATGTTTGGGTGGATTTTTCTATCCGCCCAAATACTTTTTTGATATTCCCATAACGCTTCTGCTAACTTGCTTTGAATACTTTTCAGACTACCGGAAGGAGCACATATTTCTCTTGTGCCTCCGCTCTTTTTCGGTATTTCAAATGTTTTATAATCATTCTCTGGTTTTTCAATATATAACAAATGAGTCAGCTTGCTTCTTGGAATTTTTAAAAAGTCTGCTAATTCATTTCTCGTTTGAATATCACAAAATTTCTCCATACTTATTCTCCATATAAAAAGCGTGTGGCAACTCATTATGCGGGATGATGCATGATGTACAGCGATACTATCAGCGTACAACATGTAGAAATAGAGTGATAAGCAAACGTGCCTACCATTTTTATCAACGCTTGCGAGACACAAGCACAAAATCTTGCCACACGCTAATTATATTGTAAAACGTATTTTTACAAATTTCAACATTAATTTCTATTAGTGATTCCAACGACCTCTGCAACCGCAGAAAGCGGCTTGTAAGCTAAATTTCAAGTTGCTTTCCTTTGTTCAATAACGGATTGACGATTAACAAGAACCGAGTCTTATTTCGCCGTTGATCTAATGTGTGGTCATATCCCCAAAGCATACCTGCGCCATCAGGCTCATCGGAGATATTGCAAGGCCAAGCCAAGTTTCTGAAATTTTGAGTGTTGGGATTAAACGGGAGCGGAAGCACTTCCACTTTTTTGAAGCGGACGTGTATTAGTCAACGTTGTGGGCGCAACTCCAGCCAATTTCGGATACGCGTCTGATTGTTAAACAAAAGCCCTCAGAGATCCGGGAGCTTTTTGCTCATCATTTTAGCAACACTAAAATTATCGACGGTTTACAGTGCTTGCTTACTTGACAAAATTAGATTAATACTGTAAAATACTTTACAATGATTGAAACATGGGGGTGCAAAATTTGAATTCGCTTTTTGATAGAATCCCAGATGTATTGATTAGAGGGATTGGAAATGGATGTGTTTTTGGAGACAAGGCATTTAGTCAAATACATCAAAGCGAACCTCGCTTTTTTGACAGCGCTTATTCTTATGGACTGCGATCTAGAATTCATGATAAAGCCATCCAGTTTTATTTGGATGAAAGATTAGCTGATAATGCTTTTATTCAAATAGACAAAAAAGATGTGGGCTTTGGTAACCGAGTTTTGTTTATTTCGGGAAAAGATTATTTGATTACTCCTTGCCATGTATCTCAACTTGATGTTTTACCTTGTCCAGCAAAATATAAGAAAAATGCGGCAACAGGTAATCCAGGCAATGAATTATATCAATTGAGCCTATTCACGCCTCCAGTTTCAAAAACATTTACAAACGTATATTTTGTGTTGTCAACTTATTTTGACGGGAATAATACGATTCCTAAACTAGTAATGCCAAATAATAATTTTACGGAGATATTGGACAGTAGGCCCATTTTTTCAGAATTCGTGTCAGAAGATGAGACTACATATCAAGAAAGAATTATGCCAAAACTAATCTCCGAGGTGGAAAAAGAGCATGAGCAGGGTAATGGATGAGCCTAGGTTAATCCCGCAACGTATGAAAGAAGCAAGAGAATATAGATTTTTAAGCGTAACAGATCTAGCTGATAAAATTGGAAAGACCAAACAAGCTGTTTCTCAATACGAAAAAGGTACTACAAAACCGACTCCAGAAATTTTGTCACTTATTGCAAATGTTACGGGGTTTCCAATACAGTATTTTTTCAAGGAAATACATCCCAAAAGTGCAGCATCATCTGAAATCCCTCTATATAGAGGATCTGTTTCAAAAACAAAAAGTCTAAAAAGGTCTTATCAAATTGCGGTAGATTGGTCTAATGATATTATATCCTTTCTAAGCAAATACTTTATATTGAATAACGTTAATTTGCCCGACAACGTTAATTTCGATTATACTTGTGAAATTGATGAAATGGTAATAAGTAAAATTGAAAGAATAGCAGAAGATATACGAAACTCTTGGTCTTTAGGAAAAGGTCCAATCAATGACATTGTGGGCATTTTAGAGAACAATGGATTTATTATTTCTAAAATACCACATAAAGCCAAAGAGGTTGAGGCTTTTTCTCTTTGGTATGAAAAAGTCCCTCGTATTTTTTACGAAGGAAACCGCGATACGGCAGTAAGTTATTCTTTTAGTATTTGCCATGAATTAGGGCACTTAATCTTGCATCAAGATTTGACAGAAAAAGAGGCTATTAATGCCATCCTCTTAAAGTCACTTGAAAAACAGGCAAATATTTTTGCCGGGGCGTTCTTGATGCCGGCGGAATCCTTTGGAAATGAATATATAACCAGTAGTCTGGACTCATTTATCGCGCTAAAAAGAAAATGGAAGGTTTCTCTTTCTGCGATGATTATGCGTGCAAATATTCTTGGCATAATAGATGAACAACAAAAATCCTACCTATTTAGGCAATTATCATCGCGGGGATATAGAAAACATGAGCCTTATGACGGAGAAATCAGATTTGAAGGTCCGACATTAATATATAATTCTATAAAAACAATGTTGGAAAATCATATAATTAATCTCCAAGATTTTATTAGCACTATTGCTATTCCATTAAACGAGCTTGAATCAATATGCTCATTTCCGGAAGGGTTCATTAAATCAAATTTAGTTCTTCAAAGGGACGTCCCACATTTAAAGCTTATTACTAACTGATGTCTTGGGCCCATCAGATTGATTTCCAGTTGGCTATTTTCAGGTTGAAACCGGAAGCGGAAGCACTTCCGATTTTGTGGAGTTTCGGGCTAAATTGGGGCCACCATAGCAGTTTCTACGCCTACCGCAACTGCATAGGCTGAAAATCTACCAACATAACACAATGTCCCCTGCAGGCCATCAAAAGCCTGTAAGGAGCATTGTGCTTTTACCGCTTGTTATGCGGCCTTTGAACGATTAATGCGAACCAATTCATCGTCATTTTTATGAACTCTATGCCAAAGATTATCCTCATCGCTACGCTTATACAAACTTCCATTTAATGACATAGGATCATCAGGATTAGGACTTTCATTTTGAGGATTTTGGTCAAAAAAATCTTCGTCAGTATAAGTTTCTTGTGGATGATCGGCATCATATTGATCCCAAAAATCATTGTCATGTGATTTACACATTAAAACGTCCCCTTTCAAGTTTTTGTTTATCTTCTTATAATACACGCTTAATTATTTGTCGAGTATAAAGTTGAATTGTGTCACTAGGGTATACGGACTATCGTCATCTCCTGCGGACGCGACACAGATCAAAACCGGACGTATAGTTCGGCCAGCTTCAAACAAACAGCTTCTGTAAGGTTTTTTGCCCTTTGCCCTCTAAATGTCTGCATGCAAGGATGGAATATGGCCGGAATTTTTAGAAAATTTGAGAATAATTCATGCCTAATGTATTTACAATAGACATGAATTAGCATATACTATAAGTGAACAAAAACAAGGAAAGGAGCTTGCATCATGTCTGTAAAATCCGATACCAGCATGACGATCAGAATGAACAAGGATGTAAAACAGCAGGCCCAACAGATTTTTTCAGAGCTGGGTTTGGATATGACTACCGCCGTCAATGTGTTTCTGCGTCAAGCTATCCGTTATCACGGGTTTCCGTTCGATGTGACGCTGGACACCCCAAACGAGGTTACGCTGGCCGCTATGGATGACTCGGAGAAGGGCAGAGATGTTCATGGTCCCTTTGACAGTGTGTCGGCGCTGATGGAGGACTTGAATGCTTAAGATCGAATATCAAGGGCAATTCAAAAAAGACTACAAAGAGGCAATAAAGAGGGGATACAACCCGGAGCTGCTGGCCGAAGTGGTTTCCATACTGGCGAACGAACAGCCCCTTCCTCCGAAGTACAAAGACCACAACCTGACGAACTCCCGGAACTACAAGGGCATGAGAGAGTGTCATATTCAACCTGACTGGCTGCTTGTCTATCAGATCAGCAAGAAGGTCCTTATTTTGCGGCTGATTAGAACAGGCAGCCATAGTGATTTATTTTAGGAAACGTGGAAGCCTAAATCGGACGTACGTCCAGCCCCCGCAACGGCCGCAACTCTGAGTCGGAACCAGGACCGGAAGTGCTTTATTTTCAAGGTCGAATCTGACTACTTTTTGACTACACACTCTTACAAAATCAATCGGTATCGAGAAATTATAAAACACTGATAAATGGCTATGCTATACGGGCTTTTGCTTAAGTTTAGTCCGCTAAATTAGACATAAAAACAGACTGGGGGTCTAGAGGCCGCAAGTTCAAGTCTTGCCACTCGGACCAACAAAAGACCGACGATTTTGAATCGTCGGTCTTTTGTTTTGCCTGTAGCCATGCGAGTTTGCGAGAAGCAAGTCCTATAAGGACACTCGCGAGTAAAATAGGATGACAGGATTTTCCTTGCAAAATTTTTATAATTTGCTATAATTTTATAAAAGTGAAACTTATAAAAAACTACTATCGGTGAGAGAGGGAATAGATTATGTCATTATTTAATTTATTTTGGAATCTCTCTCTCGGAATTGTCGGTGGTATCGTTTCAAGTGTAGTTGTTTCCAGAGTCTTCTTAATTCAGAGTAATTATAAAAGTCAGGTAACACAATTTGAAAAGTTACTGCGAAAACTCGGTTACATAGACGGCATGTTCTTTGGCATTAAAACGGTTTTGGAATTTTCTTATGATGCCGATACAAAAATGGAACAGGAAATGAAACGCTGTGGTTATAAGACCGAGGATGAATACTACGCAGCTCACAAAGAATGTCGATGGATTTCCAAAGAGGACTTATTGAAAAACTTGCTTAGTGAAATTCAGAAAATGGCAAACACTACTGATAAAGAACTGATGAATAACCAAATTACAGAAGATGGGTTACGCAAAATTACAAATCACCTATCGGATTACGTTAGAGATGTAGCTAAGTTGAAAGAATGTTCTTTTACTTCAATACATGAGTTAGAAGCAAAAAGTGAATCCATTCAAAAGGAGTTTGAGAATTATAAAAAAGACTCCACCAAGTTATTACTGAAAATGATTCTAAAAGACAAACTTATGATAATCCTCTATATTTTTATGGCCTTAATCTTTTTAAGTGCAATTCTAGCCTATCATTATGGCGTTTAAAATGATTTCATTATAAATATCGTTTTTGTACTGCTTGCTGATTGCCCGCAAACCATTGATATTACTGGATTTCTCCAAGTCCTATAATTTCACTCCGACCATAAGAAGTCCCCTGCAAACTCAACCGGCTCGCAGGGGGCTCATTTTGTTTTTATGCAGCGATTCTCAGCAATGACCTGGGTATTAATAATTCAAACACGGCAACTTGCGGGCCTCCGCAACCAAACAAAACCCAGTAGCCATGCGGCTTCTGGGCTTTTTCTTTTTTTCTTAAGCTGTCAACGTGTTAATTTTGACAGCTTAATTGACAGCCATTTGACAGTCAAACGTTTTTTTCCGTTTTGAATAATTATAACTGAGAATGAACCCTTTATCCTGCTCCTGCTGCTGCTTTACGGTTGAGATCGGCGTGGAGTACAGGCTGCTGATCTTCTGTATGCTATCCTTTTTATGCTCGGTCAGTACATGGCCGTAAAGGTTCGGCGTGGTGGATGGTTTGGCATGGCCGAGAATTTTAGAAAGGACCAGGATATCCATACCGTTTTCGATAGACCGCGTTGCGAAGGTATGGCGCAGGCAGTGAAAATTCGCATCTTTGATCCCGGCCGCTTTGATTTCCCGGTAGAATAAATCCTCGAACGTTCGAGGATCGAACCGATTTCCTTCGGCGGTTATGAATACATAACCTTGCGGATTGTAGCCCGGAAATTCGTCGGCTATCCGGTCCTGTTGTTTTTTATGTGCGAGTAGGTCTGCATGCAGTTCCTGAATAATATCAATGGTCCGCGCCTTGCGTCTTTCGTTTTTGGTGTCCTTAGCTCGAGAGTTGTGGCGGTCGGACAGGTATCCAATGACAACACATAAAAATCGCATATCTTCTGTCTGATATCTTCCCGTTGGCACCGCGGTTTCACTTACCTTTGCATCAAGTAATATTCGCCTTCGTAGCGATGGTGCTTTTTGGATTCTTTGTCATAGGGGTACAAACTGTAGACTGGTGTTTGGTGTAGAAGCATCTTACCCTGCGTCGGAAGGTACATCAGAGGGTATTCTGCAGATGTTGGGAAATGCCGGAAGCATTGTTATTCTTGTTTTCATACAACTGGTACAAAACAATCAACAGTGTGGAATGATATTAATGGTTGCTCTTTTGCTTCTGTCCGCTGTCCCCATGTTTATTGTAAAGGAGGGTTCTGCTAAGGAGAGATTTCTTGAGATCTAAAGTAGGTAGCATCCCGGTTTGTTTAAGGGTTTACTTCATCAAAACCGAACTGGTCCTGACTTAGCTGAGAAGTGTTAAGCAGGCAGTTACCTGTCGTTGAAGCCTGCAGGTAAAATTTGTATGGAGGTTGTATTATGGAAAACACAGTCGATGCGCAATACAGAGTTTATAAGCGTCGGTGGCTTGTTCTCTCAGTGTATGTACTCGTTGACGCGATCATGCAGCTCCTTTGGGCGACGTTCTTTTCAATAACGACAGAAGCCTGGCATTTTTATGGCTTTAAAGATCAGGCGTCGGGTGAAACGGCCATGAGCAATCTCTCGATGATCGTTATGCTGGGTATGGTGTTTCTGTCATTTTTCTCAATCTGGGCATACGACAAATTCGGGTGGTACAAAACAGTGGGAGCCGCTGCGATTATTATGGCGATTTCTGCCTTGTTCAGGGGCTTCTATGGCGAAAGTTACAGCGCGGTATTTATTTGTACAATAGGCATTTCGATAGCTCAGCCGTTTATTCTGAATTCCTTTGGCATCCTGGCTACCAAATGGTTTCCGCCTAAGGAACGCGCTACGGTAAACGGAATCGGTATGCTGTCTATCTACATAGGCGTTGTGGGAGCCAGCCTCGGGACTCCGTATATGATGCAGATTGGCTTGGGCATCAAGGGCCTTCTGAATGTTTATGGTTATCTGACCGCCGCCATAGCAGTTCTCTTTCTGCTGATTGCCCGTGAGCAGCCCTCAACCCCTCCCTGTGCTCAGGAGTTGACTGAACGGGTCAATTTCGTGGAAGGTATGAAATTATGCTTCAAGAGGCCTCATGTTGTAGCTGGAATATTGATCTATTTCTGCCTGAATGGAATTTATGGTTCGTTTACAACGCTGATTGAACCTATTCTAAAGTATTTCACAGTCTCTCTCGACTCTATGAACATTGGTACGATAAACCTAGTCCTCACAATTGCTGGAATGGTGGGAACGTTGCTTCTCCCGATTGTTTCCGATAGGGATAGATTGCACAGGAGACTGCCTTCCCTGAAACTCAGCCTTGTGTTTGGTATTCTGGGGCTTGGTACGTTCGTGTTTGTCCATCAGTTGGCCCTGATTTTCCTTACAGCAATTATTTTCGGATTCGCTTTACTCGGCGCACAGCCAGTATCGCTAGTACTTGCTGTTGAAGCCGCATATCCCGCTTCGGAAGGCACTTCGGAGTCTATTCTGCAGTGGGCAGGCAATGTCGGCAGTGCTGTAATCCTCTTGTTCATCAATCTGTTGTTCCAAGGCCGTCACAGCTACACTATAATATTTATGGTCGCAATTATGGTAGTGTGTGTTGTTATTGCTTGCTTTACTAAAGAGGCTTCCGTTTCGGACAGACGTCTGGAGAAAGCGGAAGGTTAACCCGCACCCGGGTGAAAACCGTTGAATCGGATCTTCGGTATAACAGTTCCGGTCAAACGAGCTGGGTGGCGTAAATTAGGAGGTGGATTATGTCAAAGTATGTCAAAATTACGGTACTTAAGCGTCTTCCTGGTCTCGGATGTAGTCCAGAAGTATGCCCCGAAAGCGATTGTACGCTGCTCACATTTAAAAGAAGGCGATGTATTTATCACCGATGGGAAAAAAGTGCCTGAGAACTTCTGCGTCTGGGCTTTTTCTGACATCTTCAAAGATATTATAATGGTGCAACGTAACGCAGAGTGTACTGCCGGTCCCGATAAGAAGTGCCAGGTGACGTCCTGCACGGACGGATTCCGCCCGGTCGTTTTTCTGATTGAGCCTTACGATGGAGAGGAATAAGAATTAAATGTTGTCACAGGAAGAACTGTTTTAGCTTAAAACAATTTATGACGGTGTAGCCTTACCCGAAATGTGAGGACACAGCGTTTCAGCCTGGCTTTCCCGGACTGTCTGGGAGGCTTCGGTTATATGGTGCTTCCTGTTTTGATGATTGTGGTTTGCTTATTTGGGGCTGTTGGTGGGGGTGCACAATGAAAGTAGTCACAATGAATTTAAAAGGTATTCAGGCTAGTTCCCTAGATTTACATATGCACTCAAATGCCAGCACGGACGGGCAGTACTCTCCAGAAGAGCTTGTCCAGGTTGTTCGGAGGCACGGTGTTAAAATCATGGCTTTAAGTGACCATGATACGGTCAGGAATGTAAAAGAAACAATACAGTGCGCTAGAGAGATCGGCTTGGAAGTCATTCCTGCGGGGGAATTCACGTGTGACTGGCAGGAATATGAGTTGCATGTCCTGGGTTATGGGATTGACTATTCCGATCCCCGCTTTGAAGAACTGAAATGCGAACTGGAGGAATGTGAGCGTGAGGTTGCAAAAAAGCGCATTGTGACGATAAAAAACCTGGGAATCGTTTTTGATGAGGCTGCGGTTTGGAAAACAGCCGTTAACGGCGTTTATGCGCCGGAGCGGATTGCAATGCTTGCTTTAGCGGAACCAGCAAATCGTGACCATCCATTGTTGCAGCCCTTTCTTCCCGGTGGTGATAGGTCGGATAATCCGGCGCTTAATTTCGCGTGGGACTTTTGTGAGTTGGGCGGGCCGGCTTATATCCCCACCCGCCATAATTCCATTTCGTTTGTGACAGGCCTGATTCACGATACTGGAGGCGTTGCAGTACTTGCACATCCAGGATGCTACTTTGGGGAAAATACGGGGCCGATGGAGGCTTTGCTAGGGCAATCTGATTTCGATGGTGTCGAAGTGTACAGCAGCTATCACGATTTGAAATCAACAGCGATATTTCACGAACTGACGGAGAGGTTACAGTTACTTGAAACCGTTGGAAGTGATTTTCATGGGCAGACGAAACCAAATCTTACACCTGGCTGTGTCAGCTGTGAAGGTCGGGAAGCCGAGCTTTTGGAAAAGCTGTCTAAAGTAATGGTTAGCGCAGTTTAAATCAATGGCTGGACCAATATGGGAGGAAGGATATGTCTGAAATAACGTTTGTACTTTTAAAGCCTGATGCTATTGAGCGAAAGCTGGTACGAGAAATCATTTCGTATTTTGCGGACTACAATATCTTTCCCAAGCTTTTCGATTTGCAAACTGCAACGGCCGAGAAGATTACAGCTCATTATGCAGAGCATATTAAAAAATTTGGAATTGAATTTGAACTGGAATCAAGAATCATGTTTGAAGGAAAAGCTGTTATCCCAATAGTACTCGCGGGATCTAATGATATTATCCAGAGTGTCAGAAACATTGTGGGTGCTACTGAGCCGTCGAAAGCGGAACATGGGACAATCAGAGGGGACTTGGGGAAGGGTGACAATTATGAGAAAGCAGATTTAGAACATCGCCTAGTGGCTAATCTCATCCATGCGTCAGATAGCGAAATGGCGGTAAAGCGTGAAATTGGAATTTGGTTGCCAGACTTTCACTTTGACAGTTGTGAGAAAGAAGCAAGGCAATAGTATGGTGAGGTATGATAGAAACAAATTGCTGCAGTTATATGAACAGGCTAAAGCAGAGAAATTTGCAATACCATCGTTCAATTACTATGGCTTATGGGATATGATGGCCATCGTGGAAGCAGCAGAAGAAATGCATGCTCCGGTACTGCTTATGTCCGATCCACAGGTATATGAAACGATAGGACCGGAGATGTGCGTACATATGGTGGATGTTTTGGCCAGTCAGGCATCGGTACCAGTTATTCATCATATAGATCACTCTGTTAATTGTATTGCTTGCAAACATGCCATTGATCTGGGCTTTAAGTCGATTATGATGGATGCCTCGGATAAGCCGATTGAACAAAATGTCGCCTTTGTCAAGGAGATCGCTGATTATGCACATGAAAGGGGCTGTTTCGTCGAAGCTGAGATTGGTCCCACCCTTACCGGATCCACTTATGAGGCCTCTTATGTAGGAGATAATTATCTTTTCGACTTGCAGGAAGCAGTAAGACTAGTAGAGGAAGGTTCGCCGGATTCCCTAGCAATCGGAATCGGTAATGTACATGGATTTTATATTGGAAAAACGGAGCTCAACTTTCAAAGGCTAGCGGAAGCCAAGGAAGCAATTCAAATTCCGCTCGTACTGCACGGTGGTACAGGTATTTCGGGAGAGGATATTCTAAAGGCGATCAAAGGCGGTATCTGCAAGATAAACGTTGACACCGCGATTAATTGCGCTTATATGAATGGCATAAGAAGGCAGCTGATTGGAGGCGGGGAGAATCAGTTTACATTGGATGTTATACGCTATGGCATGGATAAAGTGAAGGTTGTTGTTAGGCAATGGATCTATATGTGCAGGGCAGATAACCGCATCTGATAAAAGGCTTCTCCACCCGGCCGCTTGTTTTTGTCCGGGCGAAGGGGACATTTTGTATTAGCTTTCTCAGTTCCAAGGCGCAGAAGGCCGCCCGCCTTGGAACTGAGAAAAGCAACTATGCCGGTACATGTTATTTTAGATTATCTGTTCGGCAAAATACGATCTTTGATGTACCCCAAAACCTCCCGCTATTTCTCAGGGAGAATGCGGATGCGGTCGACCCCGGCGTTGAAACTTTGTTTTTCCCGGTTGGAAGAGGCGCCGACCAGTCTTTTTTGGGGTCCGACATTCCCATTCAGTTTTATACCCGCTATGAAAGGGCTAAAGGCCAGAAGGACTCCGACAGCCCGGGTCCGGGCGTTTACTGGTGGCATACGGAAGATGATACCTACGACCGGGTCGATCCGGAAGTCTATCGAAAAGACACGGAGCTTTTCTTCTTAAACGTCTATAAACTGTTGACAGACACCCGACTTCCGTTTGCTCCAGAAGAATATTTCAACGGTCTGATCGCTCTTTTTGATCGGTATAAAAGCTGCGGTTCCCCCTACGACCAGGACCTTGCGTTCTCCGGTTCTCCAGTTTTCACGAAACTGATGGCCTTTTTAAAGACAAAACGCGAAGAAGAAAGCCCTGCTGAATATGTGTTCCTCAGAACGGATTTTGTAAGGCAAAGGAATCGCCTAATCGCGGAAATCAGAAGACTGAATCAGCTCCTTTTAAGCAGGATGGACAACGTTGCCCATTGAGGTACGAATAATGGGAAAAGGACCTGTTTGACATGAATCTTAGTGTTTGACTAATATCTTCATAAAATAAAACAATTTTACTTTTTTTATGGTTTCACCTATACTGATATGCATCGGTTATCATCTGACAAGGCTTCTTCCTTATTCCATATTAGGAGGAAGTCTCTTTTTATTTAATCAGACAGTCAGAGGAGAGTAAATTATGAATGAACAGCAAAAAAGAAATGTCAGACGCCGCATAGTGTTTATGACATTCTTAGAGGGCGCAATCCAACTATAAAAAGCCCTCTCATCCCGGCTGAACCCCGGGATGAGAGGTATGTTTAGAAATTCCTCTATTGCAAGACGTATTCACTTATCATAGGAGGAATCTATGTTTGAGAGAATAAAAGGCAAATGGAATAATCGCCATTTGACAATCGAGCCGGAAGAGAGGACTCAATACTTGCCACATGTAAATCTGCTCATTCCAAAGCTGCAGCCGTCTCTCAGACGTCGGAACAGGACGGGGCTTATCACTTCCCGCCTGTTTCAATGCTGGAAATGGAATCCCTGGAAAAGACCTCCTGATTTTAGCAGGTATGCTGCTTTCAATTTTTGCATTAATTGGTTTTAGGTTGGATGATTCAATAAACTCCAATTTGTCTTGTTGAATCTCCGTGTGGCCTCGAGATGCCGTTAATCTCCACGCGGACGGAAGCATGGGAGAGCAGATTGTTTTTGTTGTCGTACACGTCGAACATAACGTAAGCCGTACCGGTTCCTTTGCCGTT
The DNA here is from genome assembly GCF_035986805.1 of Caproicibacter sp. BJN0012. Taxonomy (NCBI): domain Bacteria; kingdom Bacillati; phylum Bacillota; class Clostridia; order Eubacteriales; family Acutalibacteraceae; genus Caproicibacter; species Caproicibacter sp. BJN0012. Next base: position 1,091,447 of record NZ_CP142518.1, read on the forward strand.
TACCTGAACGTTTCCGTTTTCCAGTTTTGTGGCTGTGGCAATTTTATCATTGGTCGAATAAACTTTCGCCGTTGCAGCCTTATCGCCGGTCAGCTTTATACCGATCTGGTACTTGCCGCCAACCGGCATTTGATAACTGGCCGTGTCCAGCGTAATCGAATTCCCGGTGTCCGCGACAATGTAATCGCCGAAATGATCGGTCTGAAATACGAGAAATCCGTTCTCTACTGTCACCTTCATGTCGGTCAGCGTCCCATCCGATTCATAGCGGAAAACACGCGGCGTGCCGCGAAGTCCAAGCGGAAGAGGAATTTTAATGGTCACGCTGCCACTGAAAGAGGAAATATTATTGCCGTTTTGGTCAAGAAGTTTCAGTTTGTAAAGGGACGGCGTTCCGATGACGTCCAAATCCGCGTCGGAAACAGCGAGATTGTAGGCAGCCTTGCCATCCGGGTCGGTTATGCCGCCCGATTCCCCTTTCGGATCTCCGTTCGCTGTTTCCGGGATAACGGAAAACGTGACGCCTGTTACGCTGGATGAGAACGTCGCGCCGGAAAGGTCAACTTCCATGCCGGACGAGGAGTCTTTTACGGCAGAGGGAAGCGAAGGAACTGAAACCGGGACTTCGGAAGATTTGTGCGAAGAATGATGATGGGAACCGCTGCCGCCACCTGACGTCCTCTTAAATGTTGCGGTTACGGTCACGCTCGCCGCGGGCATGGTAAAGCTGTTTCCTGCAACACTATGCCGATTGCCGCTATCCGTGTAAGAGAGGGAATCGGCCGCCAGCGCATAACCGCTGTCCGGTTTGACCGTAAGGCTGATCGTTTCGCCCGGCATGCCCTTTTGGGTACTCGGCGCAATGCTTCCGTGTGATAAAGAATTAACCTTGATAGAATATGTTTTTTCTTTGTTATGGACCGCGCCATAAGATGAAAGTTTCGAAAAATCGCCGTCGCCCGCACAATGAAAATTCAAAGTTCCGGAACAGCCTGAAAACGCGGAAAGGCCAATAGTAGGCTCGTCACCGTCAAAGTAGACATTCCCCAAACTGCTGCAACCCATAAACGCTCCATCGCCGATTGACGTCACGCTGTCCGGCAAGGTGATGCTCGTTAAACTGCTGCAACCCAAAAACGCTTCCCTGCAGATTGAAGTAACGCCGGCCGGCAGGGTGATGCTCGTTAAACTGCCGCAATTCTTAAACGCCTCATCGCCGATTGAAGTCACATTGTCCGGCAGGGTAATGCTCTTTAAACTGCTGCAATCAGTAAACATTACCTTGCCGATTGATGTTATGCCGGCTGGCAGAGTAATGCTCGTTAAACTGCTGCACTGGTAAAACGCTTCATCGCTGATTGACGTCACGCTGTCCGGCAGGGTGATGCTCTTTAAATCGGTACACAATAAAAATGCTGAATTGCCGATTGACTTCACGCCGTCTGGCAAGGTGATGCCCGTTAAACTGCTGCAACCCATAAACGCTCCATCGCCGATTAACGTCACGCTGTCCGGCAAGGTGATGCTCGTTAAACTGCTGCAACCAGAAAGCGCTCCATTGCCGATTGAGGTCATGCTGTCCGGCAAGGTGATGCTCGTTAAACCGCAACCCTCAAATGCCTTATAGCCGATTGAAGTCATACTGTCCGGCAGGGTGATGCTTGTTAAGTCGGTACAGTAGTAAAACGCATAATCGCCGATTGAAGTCATGCTGTCCGGCAGGGTGATGCTCGATAAACTGCTGCAATTCGAAAACGCCCAATCGCCGATTGAGTTCACTTTGGACGGCAGGGTGATGTTCGTTAAACTGCAGCCCTCAAACGCTTCCTCGCCGATTGACGTCACGCTGTTCGGCAGGGTAATGCTCGTTAAACTGCCGCAGTCCATAAACGCCCCATCGCCGATTGACGTCACGCTGTTCGGCAGCTTGACGTCCGTCAGCCCGGAACAATTAAAAAACGCTTTATCGCCGATTGCGGTAACGTTGTATGTGGTTCCGCTATTTGTAACTTTTGCAGGGATTGTTACGTTGCCGCTATACTCTGAACCTTTATTTGCAATCACTGCAACGTTACCGCTTTCCGAAATTTGATACTCAATTTCGACCCCGTCGTCATTTTTGGCTGTAAATGTATCTCCTGCCGCATATGCGCCGATTGTGCTGAGAGATGTTGCAGACAGCAATACGGCAATCGCAAGCAGAAGCGAAAACGATTTGATTCTTACCATAAAATTAGTATGCATTTATTGTTACCCCCTTTGATTCGCGGTCTAAGTCCCAACTAAGCGTTTGCATATTTTTCAGAAAACAATTATAATTAAAATGAAAATTTGTGCTTAAGCAGAGGTGAAAACCGTAAAATTTATTAACCTCGGTTGCTGATAAGGCTATTATACTATGTGTATCTATATAAAATCAAGAAAAGGAAAAATAAGTTTGAAAAAAGCTAATAGTACGCAAATTTATAAACTCACAAAAATAAGACCAAGAGAGCAAATATAAAAAGTAAGCCTATAAATAAAAAATGCCCTAAAGGATTAGCATTAACGGCGGCTTGCAGCTGCCCGTCGTCAACATCTTCCGCAGGAAATAGATTTTGAAATCATATCTCTCAATGCGAAACCGTACACAAGAAAACAGATGCTCTGAAAACAATAATGTTCTAATAGGGAAATAGCCTGCTATAGCCGTACATTATAATTACACCAAATGAGCAACCTGAGCAGCTTGAATCGAAAAGCGGACTTTGCATAATGTTTAATGTCAACTACTATGGAGGAAAGAATGATTGACAATAATATCTGCCCCTATTGTGGAAACGTTATGAAATTGGGCTATTTGGGCGGTGTTCGTTATCAACTCGAATGGATCCCAGAAGGTAAAAAATAAAGGCTGACAATATTGTCGAAAAATACTGGAATACCCCTTAATAAAACAAGTATCTTAAAACTAAATAAGGTATATGCATATTATTGCGATCAATGCAATTTATTTATTATTAGGAAATAAATATACCATCTTCTCATTTGCTCATGCAGATAAGCGGAAAACTGAGCAGTTTGGATTACCTCCCGAACTTCCCAGTTTGTTTACACTCTGGGGACCAGGACTGATAATTTACAATGGGCAGATAATCAAAATTGGGATTGTCAATGGATTACCATATTTGATGTCTGATGGAGTGAATAAGTTTGAATAAAAAAATAGGAATGATTAGCTCAATTATTAATTTATTTGCGGTAATTGGGTTTGCGTTGTGTATGCTTATTGGAACAAGTTTTGGAAGCTATCTGATATGCATGTTTATTGCGTTTAGTTTTGTACCGATGATTTGCACTTTTGCGATTTACAGCCCCATGGAAAAGAAGGCCGCGGGATATACTGCCATGATTTTTTCCGGAGCGTATGCGGTGTTCGTACTGATGGTTTACTTTGGTCAAGTAACGGCAGTACGACTCGATAATCTTAATGAACAGGCTTCACAGATACTGAATTATCAACGATTTGGATTATTTTTTAGCTATGACTTGCTTGGATATGGTCTGATGGCATTAGCTACCTTATTTGCTGGATTCACCATAGAACCAAGGAGCAAAGCTGATAAATGGTTGAAATGGCTGTTGCTGATGCACGGCATCTTCTTTATTGGTTGTTTTGTTATACCCATACTCGGCCTATTCAGTAAAAGCATGAATGGTGCGGTGTGGGTCGGGACCGCCGTGTTGATGGTTTGGTGTATATATTTTATCCCCATCGGGATCTTGTCGTTTCTACATTTCAAAAGAAACATATAGATTTATAGGTGCAAAAACTGCCAGCAAGATCTAAGTTTGCCGAATACGTCACATTGTTGAGAAGCTGGTTGTTGGCATCGGCGATTCCTGGGTTGCGCTCCGGATGCAAGATCGTTTTCGGTCAGAGAATCCGCCTCCGCATTGAGCTTCTTGACCACAGGACGGACCTTTTTGCTTTGTTTCTTAAATTTCTCCAACAGTTCCTCTTCTGAGAATCCCTGTGGCACCAAGTCGGCAAGGATATGTTCGGAAAAATCATCTCTACGCTGGTTATTTATCTCCATAGTGCGTCCTCAAAGAATAAATTTCAATTTTGCTGTCATTCAATCGATACACCCAAACGGTTGGCTTCATCGATCCTTCGGCTCCAATATGAGGAAAGATTGCCTTTCAGGGGGTTCCAGTTTTCCGATTCCCTCATATCCATTCCGTTCAATGTCTCGGATCAACTGGTTAATTCGTTTTAAAGTTCGTTTGTCCTGTGATTGCCAATAGAGATAATCCTCCCAGGCGTCGATTATAAAAAGTCGATTATAAAAATCAGATCATTTATCGGCCATTCTTCCCAGTCATCCATTGATTTGGCTACGGTGTTCCCTTGTTCCATCTGTGCAGTCGAATGGTTCAGCCTTTTTAAATTGGCCGGATTGTAAAAACCATCGGCTTTTGTCGTGATTTCAAGAGGAATTCCGCCTTGACGCGGAGACTGACGCATCTATAACATCTTTGGATGGCTGCCGTCCGTTTTGCGGGTGCTCAGCGGTTTGCTTTGCTACTCTCTTTAAACCTCGGAAATTTGCGGACTTTCTTTAGCAGGACCTATTTTGAGATTTCGTGTTTGAATATAAAAAATGAACTATGTCCTCCAATTGGAAAACATAGCCCTTACTGTTGCTTATGCCGAAGCTACTTTCGAATAAAACACGCTTAATCTAAGACTGAAAAATGCTGAACCCGGCTTTGCTTTGTCACATGGCATCTGTCTTCAGCGCGTCGATGATGTTCTCTTTTTTGATTTTTGCGCTCGAATAAAGCATCGTGACGCCTACGATCACGAAGATCAGGATAACGGCGACGCCGTAGCTCGCCCACGGAAGGGAAAACCCGACATCGAACACGTCCGCCTGCAGGTTATGCAGCAGCAGCGTGACGGCCAGGCTGATCGGAAGTCCCCAGAGCAGAGCCTTGAGGCCGTAAAACACGCTTTCGAAGCGGATCATCCGGTTGAAGCTCTTTGGCGTCATGCCGACCGAGCGCAGCATGGCGAATTCCCGGCGCCGCAGCGCGACGTTCGTGGTGACCGTGTTGAAGATGTTGGCGATGCAGATCAGGCTGATGAGGATGATGAATCCGTAAAGAAAGATGCCGAGCACCAGCATCACATTGCGCTCGCTCCGGGCCTGGGAGGCAACGTTGAAGACGTATGTCCTGCCCGAAACGCCCTTCAGCAGCTCCTGGATCTTCGTTTCAAGCGCATCGGCGTCGTCGCAGCTCAGAAACAGTTGCTGAAAGCTCGGATTGCCGCGCGAATCAATGCTTTTCATTTCATCCGGGAGGCTGTCGAATACCTCATGGCTCACCACGGCCGAGGCGCTGTCGAGGGAAGAAACCAGAACGCCGATGGGCCGCCGGTCGGTCAGAAGGCCAACCTCCAGTTCCACGCCGGTCTTTCCGGAAGAATCGTGGGAAAAGAGCAGTCGGCCGCCGGGTTTCCCGGAGAACAGTTCCCCCGCCGCGCGCTTTCCGTTAAAATAGGCCTGCCCGTAGTTGATGAGGATCATCTTCGGGTTTTCAGTGTCCCTGTATTCCTTCGGATCGGCGCCCAGGCTGTGAACATAACGGTCGAAGGAGGCGTCGTCCAGGCAGTAGAGCGTCGTTCCCATTGAATAGGTTTTCCCTTCGGTGTAAAGCCGCCTGACCAGATCGGAAAGCTGCGTGCTCTGAAGCGGCAGGAAACCATCCGTCTTTTCGATCGCCGCTGCCTCCGTCACGCCCTCCAGCGCGGCGATTTTTGCGTTTGCCGCCCCCGCTTCCGCTGTCGGCACGTTGGTATACGACACCGCCAGGTCGAAGTTATAGCCGGTTTCCACTGCGCCGGAGGCCCGGTTCATTTCCTTGGCGGCATAGGAGACGGTGAGGAACAGCACCAGGCTGATGATGAGCGAGAGCACGGTGGCGCGGTACTTTTTTCGGTTGCGCTTGAGATTTTTGAGGGCGATCTCCCCTTCGAAGCCGAACAGCGTGCGGGTGAGGCGGGAGGTTTTCACCGCTTTCCGGGTGAGCCTGATCTCCTTCGACTGCCGGATCGCGTCGATCGGCATGATCTTAGAAGCGCGCCGCGCGGGAATCCAGACCGAAATGAAAATGGTCAGTGCGGCGAGCAAAACCGCCGCGACGATGGACAGGAGCGAAACGTGCAGCGCAAGGCCCTCGGCGGCGGAGAGGTTCGTAAAGCTTTCCATCAGCGGACGGATGACCGAAAGCGTGACGCCGATGCCGGCAATCCCAACGAGGACTCCAGCGGGAATGCCGGTGATTCCAAGCAGAAAGCCCTCAAGATAGATGCTGCGGCGCTTCTGCCGCTTCGTCGCGCCGACGCTGGCCAGCATGCCGAGCTGGCTCACACGCTCGGAGACGGAAATCGCAAAGGCATTGTAGATGAGCGAAACGGAGGCGACGATGATGATTGCGATGAAGACCGCGGCAAAGCCGTAGATCATGTTCTGCGCGCTGTCGTTTGCAAATATGCCGCTGTAGCGCAGAAGCTCCGTATTGTAGCTGACATGGGAATCGTCCAGCCCCGCGCTTTGCGCCAGCGCCGAAACGTCGCCGAAGAATCCATGGCCCAGCTTTCCGGCAAGGAGCGTGACGGTCACGGTGTCGTCCGGCGCCAGCGTCCGCTTGTCCAGAAAGCTTAGCGCGGTGTACCCCGGCGCCCAGGTGGGCTCAAAATTGGGGCGCGCCATGATCCCCACGACCGTATAGGCCCGGCTCTGTCCGGGTACGAAGGTTTCGCCCTCCGAATCGGCGCCCGGTTCCCCCTGATAGGGGACCGACTGACCGAGGGAAACCCCGTCCGGGCTCACGCGTTTTCCGGTTTCCAGCGTGAGCTTGTCGCCCACCTTGTACTTCACGCCGCCGTTCGTCTCCAGATGCTCGGAGAGCACAAGCTCGCTCTCATTTTGCGGCATGCGGCCCTCGATGAGCTTGACGGGAAAGCTCTGACTGCTGTTTTTGTCGAACTGCCGGATAAACAGGTAGGGTTTGTCTTCGTTTTTCGGGCCGGCCAGCCGCGCGTAACCCACATCGCGGCTGAGCGAGGTTTTATCCACGAATCCCGCGCCCTCGAAGGCGGATACGTTCCGCATGCGCACGCCCGAAACCATGGCGTGCCAGTTGCCGTTGTCGGCGATGGCCTCGTTGCGCATGAGCTCCGTGAAGGAGGCGCAGAAGGTGGAAACGGCGGAGAGCATGGCAGTGGAAAGGATAATGCCGATCAGCGTAACCACCGTCCACTTGCGGTTTGCCCTCATGCTGCGCAGGGTAAAACGGCTCATCACGTTCATTTCCGGATCACCTCGTCCTTCGCGATGCGCCCGTCCTCGATGGAGAGGATGCGGTCGGCCTGGAGCGCGATATTCTGGTCGTGGGTGATGAGGATAAGCGTCTGGTTGTATTTTTCGTTGGACATGCGGAGCAGGCGGACGATGTCCGCGCTGTTGGCGCTGTCCAGGTTTCCGGTCGGTTCGTCGGCCAGCATCAGCGCGGGGCTGTTGATGAGCGCCCGACCGATGGACACGCGCTGCTGCTGCCCGCCCGAGAGCTGGTTGGGCAGGTGCTTTTTCCGATCGCTCAGGTTCAGGGTGGCGAGCATCTCATCCAACTGCCGCCCGTCCGGTTTCCGCCCGTCCAGGAGCAGGGGCAGCGTGATGTTTTCCTCCACGTCCAGCACCGGAATGAGATTGTAAAACTGATAGATGAGCCCGATCTGCCGCCTCCGAAAAACGGCGAGCTTGGTTTCGTCCAGGGCATAGAGATCCGTATCTTCGATCAGGACCCGGCCCGACGTCGGGCGGTCCACGCCGCCCAGGATATGCAGCAGCGTGGATTTGCCTGAGCCGGACGGGCCGATGATGGCGACAAACTCGCCCTTTTCCACGGCAAAGCTGACGTTGTCCAGCGCCCGGACTTCAGCTTCTCCGCTGCCGTATGTTTTGGTGAGATTTTCAACCCGCAGGATTTCCAAAGGACATGCCTCCTTGCATTTTTTCTCATCATAACCCCTGCGGGTGACTGTACGGTGACTTTCCGGACGGATATTTTGTTAGTTTGCCTGCGGCGCCGGGAAACGAAGGATAAATTCCGCCCCGCCTTCGGACGAGTTTCTTGCATCGAGGCCGCCGCCCTGCGCTTCCAGAATCGCTTTGGCCATGGCGAGCCCGATGCCCACGCTGTCCTTCGCCGCATTTTTGCCCCGGTAAAAGCGCTCGAAAATATGAGGCAGGTCGGCCTTGTCCAGGCCGGGACCGCTGTCGAGCACCCGGATTTCCGTAAAAAGCGCGTTGGTGGAAGCCGATATGCGGATTTCTCCGCCGGCCGGCGTATGCTCCATGCAGTTTTTCAGAATGTTGGAAAGCGCCTCGGCCGTCCAGTTCGGGTCGCAGCATACGGAACCGCCGTCCGACTGAACCGAAAGCGTCTGTTCCTTGAGCTCGGCGGGGATCAGCAGCGGCGCGCAGGCTTTGTCGATCAGCCCGCGCGTTGAAACGCTTTGCCGCCTGAACGAAACCGCGTCCGCGTCGAGCTTCGAGAGCTTAAGCAGGGCTTCCGTCAGCCATGTGAGGCGTCCAAGCTGCATGCGGAGCTGCCTGTTGAACTCGGCGCGGCGTCCCTCGTCGAGCTTGCCGTCCGAAAGCAGGTCGGTCATCACCGACAGGGAGGTGAGCGGCGTTTTGAACTGGTGGGAAATGTCCGACAGAGAGTCCGCTAGCTGGATTTTTTCTTTTTTGAGCCGTTCGTTCTGCTCATTGAGCGACACCGTGACCTTGTAGATCTCGCTTTTCAGGATGGAGAGCTCGCCCTCGTCGTTGTCCGGGAGCTCCAACGCGTAATCCCCGCCGTTCACCCGCTTTAGGTAATCGCTCAACCGGGTCAGACGCTTGTAGCGATGTCCGGTGGACAGCAGAAAGACGGCGGCGAGCAACAGACACGAAACGCCGGTCACGGCCGCCGCGGCCGGGGAAAATGCATAGGCCGCGGCCGTGCCGGCCAGCGTGATCAGCAGCATTGCGGAAAGCGTTCGTCTAACCTCTTGGTTGCGCATCAGTCCCATTTCACTCACCCATTCTGTAGCCGAGCCCGCGCACCGTCCGGATATAGACGGGGTTCTGCGGATCGTCTTCTATTTTTTCTCTCAGGCGCTTGATATACACGGTGAGAGTATTGTCGTTGACGAAATCTCCGCCGATGTCCCAGGTGTCTTCAAGAAGCTGGCCGCGGGTCAGCAGCTGCCCGCGGTTCATTGCAAACGTGAGCAGGAGCCGGTATTCCAGCGCGGTCAGCGGGACCTCCGCACCGTTCTTTGTGACCTTCGCCTGCCTGGTGTTGACGGTGAGCCCGCCGATGCTGATCTCGTCCTTTTCTCCGCCGCCTCCGCGGCGCAGCACCGTGCGCACGCGGGACAGCAGTTCCCGCAGGCGGAAGGGTTTCGCCACGTAATCGTCCGCGCCCATGTCGAGGCCCGTCACCACGTCCGACTCTTCGTTATATACCGTCAGAAAAATGACCGGCGTGTCCGAACCGGCTTTGATGGCGCGGCAGATATCGTAGCCGCTTCCGTCGGGCAGCGACACGTCCAGAATAGCCAGATCGAAACGGCGGCTTCGGGCTTCCCGCAGTGCGGAGGCGGCGTCGTGGCAGAGCATTACCTCATAGCCTTCCTTTTCCAAAGAGTAGGAAAGCCCCAGCGCAATGGTTTTATCGTCTTCAACCAAAAGAATCCGCTGCATATTTGCTCCCCCTCCTTTTTGAATCCAAGACATAAATAGCCTGTCCCTGTTCACAGCCGGTATTGTATAACCGGCGGTCCGCAAACCAGCGGTACGTCTTTTTTCAGTATACACTAATTGATTGGCAATTCAAAGAGTTGGCTATCCTAAAGCGATTACTGGTTCTTGGGCGGAAGGAGTTTTGACTCAAGCGGCCTTAAAAGACGGTTGCCTGCCGGATGGGGGTTAGATATTGAAGCTGTTATGAAAGTGAGTGCAGAGGTTTATATCTCAACTGAATGAGCAATGTATCCGTTAATGAAAATACACTAAATTATGGGAAAAGCATTTCATATTGACAATTTCAGCGAAAGAGAGATATAATACGGTTGAACAAACAAACAACTAATTGGAAACTAAGGAGGGTTTAAACCATGAATCCCTATACTCCTGATATTGATAAATGCGATTGTACGATTATACATGAGGACGTTGTCAGAAAAGTTAAAAGTCGGCTGCCGGATGAAGAAAATCTTTTAGATCTTGCAGATTTGTTTAAGGTTTTCGGAGATTCGACCAGAGTCAAGATCCTTTGCGCCTTGTTTGAGTCCGAGATGTGCGTTTGCGACATCGCGGCACTCTTCGGGATGACTAAATCCGCAATTTCGCACCAGCTTCGTCTCTTAAAGGAGTCTAAACTCATTAAAAACAGAAGGGACGGTAAAGTCGTCTATTATTCCCTGGATGATGACCATGTTAAAAATATTTTCGATCAGGGTTTGGCGCATGTATCCGAATAGTTTTTTATAAAATCAGTCCTAAAGCCGTTCCCTTGATCATGCTTATTTTGGAATTCGAACTGTTGGGAAACAGGATAAAAATAAATCGGGAGAATAATTCAGTGACTTTTTTGAAACATTCCGCCTTCATATTCATTTTAATGGCGGCTGTATCCCTCCTTCTAATTGCTGGATATGCATTCCAAAATGGCGCCGTCCCTAGCCAGACGAAACAGCAGTCCAGTTCGGAATTATCTTCCCGGCTTATTTCTCCGAGGGAAAAGAAAAGCCCATCATTTATTTCTTCAGAGCCAGAAACCAATTCCGAGGAAACAACAGATCAAAAGGAATTGGTTCTCGTAAACGGAGCGAATAAAATTCCGGATAATTATAAATTGGATTTAACCACTGCGTTTGGCATTCAAATGGATCATATCACTTCCGCAGCTTATACCGACATGTGGAGGGCCGCCTCTGAAGACGGAATAACGTTATGGATTTCTTCCGGATACAGGAATGATAAGAAGCAGCAATCTCTTTTTTCTGACGAAGTAGAAATGTACCTGAAAAAGGGACTTGCATACAAGCAGGCAGAAGCGGAAGCAGGGAAATCCGTAGCCAGGCCCGGCTACAGTGAGCACGCTACCGGTCTGACTTTGGACTTGAATGGAGTAAAGGAAGATTTTGATCAAACAACAACTTTTAAATGGTTGAGTCAGCATGCACAAGACTACGGTTTTATCCTTAGGTATCCGGAAGATAAACAAAATATTACAAAAACCAAATTTGAACCTTGGCATTATCGGTATGTTGGGATAGAAAACGCTAAGGCTATAATGTCCGAAGGATTATGTTTAGAAGAATATCTCAGCAAAGGATAAGCATACGTGAAATTTTTTTATGGTTCGGCAATGGACGATCGTTTTACCAAGCAACTTTATAAATAATAAATAGCCAAGGCTCCCGTCTCGGGAGCCTTGGCTATTTATCGCAGAATGTTGGATTCTCGACAATAAGCTATATCCCACATTAAAAAGGGTCTAAAATACATAAGCGGAGAATAGCATTAGACCGATTCCAATGTACATTTTTTTGTTTTCATGGGACAAGTGACGATGCCCGTGGTCCGCTGTGGAAGCATTCTCTTGAGGATGGCGCAGCATTCTTAAATTGGAAGTAAAAATTTCAGATCCGGCAGCCATTAAAAGTACCATTGCGAACACGGCCGAGATTTTGTCAAGATTAGGCATTCCCACAAGAGTGCCCAGCAAACCCACAAGAACGGCGACGGAACAGCACATATCCATCTCTGAATGGTATCCGTCTGCAATCAGGCTTTGTGAACCGGTCTGCTCACCGACGCGAATTTTGTACCTCGCTATAAAATAATTAATGATGATTCCAACTAAGGCCCCGGCCGCCGCGAACGGGACGTATCGAAGCTCCGTCGTTTCACCGCTTAACGCATCCAAAAGTATCTCAATACCCATTAAGAAAATAAACAGGGAAACAAAAATGGCGAGAATATTCTCCGTTTTCCCTGTTGACTTCCGCTTTTTTGCGCCGTGTCCGGTGTATAGGAGCCCCGCAAAAACGACGGAGGAAACAAATACATCGGTAAACGAGTGCCATGCATTTGCCCTTAGTCCGATGCTCCCTGAAATATTTGCCAGGAAAAAACGTAAAATAATCAAAACGATATTTGCAATCATGGAGATTAAAATCGTTTTCTCTTTTCTTCCCATAATGACACCTCATTAGCCGTAATTTACTTGAGATAAGAACCTGACATTATCTGATCGGTTTGATCACCTTGAGAGGCAAAACCGAAAGGAGCAGTCGCAACAGATCATCTTTTATCTTATGCTTCCGCAGACGAAGATAGAAGTTTTGCTTCGAGCGAACCGATGATTGCCAACAAAAAACTCCCGCATCTACTCAGTTGGATGCGGGAGGTTTTCACTTCTAGAACCATGAGCTTCTCCATGCTCCTGGCTCCGATGTTACCGGAATCCCTTCCCATTCAACACGCGGATCGCGTTCAGGATCGCAAGCACCGCGACCCCGACATCGGCAAACACAGCGGCCCACATGGTTGCAACACCAATGGCTCCAAGGATCAGAACTATGGCCTTTACCGTCAAAGCCAGGGCAATGTTCTGTTTTACGATACGCAGGGTTTTCCTCGACACTTTCATTGCGGTGGCGATTTTGGAGGGTTCGTCGGTCATGATGACCACATCCGCCGCCTCAATCGCGGCGTCCGAGCCGAGCCCTCCCATAGCGATACCAATGTCGGCTCTCGCCAGGACCGGCGCATCGTTGATGCCGTCTCCAACAAACGCGAGTTTTCCTTTCGGCGATTTCCCGGCAAAGAGTTCTTCCATCTTCTGGACCTTATCCGCCGGAAGCAATTCGGTATAAACCTTATCCAAACCCAACTGGGCGGCTACTTTTTCTCCGATCCGCTTTGCATCTCCGGTCAGCATGACCGTCTGTTTGATCCCGGCCGTTTTCAGATCACGGATGGCCTCCGGTGAGTCTTCCTTCACTTCATCCGCAATCACGATATATCCCCTGTAGATATTGCCGATTGCGACATGAACGACCGTCCCAGCAACGTCATCAGGCTCCTGAAAAGAGATATCCAGTTTCCGCATCAGTTTGGCGTTCCCTGCTGCCACGGCTTTGCCGTCAATATTCGCCACGACGCCGTGGCCGGATATTTCGTCCACATTTGTGATACGGGCGTTGTCGATTTCCTTGCCGTAGGCCTGCTTCAGCGAAAGAGAGATGGGATGATTGGAGTAGCTTTCCGCATACGCCGTCATTTCCAGAAGCTCTTCCTTGGAAATATCATTCGGCACAATCTCCTGTACCTTAAACACGCCTTTCGTCAATGTGCCCGTTTTGTCGAACACGACGATCTCGGTTTCAGCCAGCGCCTCGAGATAATTGCTTCCCTTAACAAGGATACCTCTTTTGGACGCGCCGCCGATTCCTCCAAAAAAACTTAAGGGAATGGAAATCACAAGGGCGCACGGACAGGAGATCACGAGGAAGACAAGCGCCCTGTAAAGCCAGTCGCTGAACACTGCGCCCGGTACCGCAAGAGGGGGTATAATCGCAAGCAATGCTGCCAAGATTACGACAGCCGGGGTATAATAACGGGCGAACTTTGTAATGAAGTTCTCAGAGTTGGATTTTTTGCTGCTGGCGTTTTCAACAAGATCAAGGATTTTGCTGACCGTGGATTCGCCAAACTCCTTTGTCACGCGCGCGGTGATAAGGCCGTTTAAATTAACGCACCCGCTTAAGAGATTGTCGCCGGGGGCGATTTCGCGGGGTACCGATTCACCGGTCAGCGCGGATGTATCCACCATGGAGCTCCCGTCAATAACCTCCGCGTCAAGAGGAATCTTCTCTCCTGCTTTAACAACGATGACATCCCCGATCTTCACCTCGTCGGGATCAACTTTTTCCAATGTCTCGCCGCGCTGCACATTGGCGTAGTCGGGGCGTATATCCATAAGGCTTGCAATGGACTTTCTGGAACTGTCCACGGCGTAGCTTTGGAACAACTCGCCGACCTGATAGAACAGCATGACGGCGGCGCCCTCCGCGTAGTCTCCAATGGAAAACGCGCCGATTGTCGCGATGCTCATCAGAAAGTTTTCATCAAACACCTGTCCGTGAAAAATATTTTTTATTGCTTTCAATACAATATTTCCGCCGATAATGATGAAGGCGATCAGAAATATAACGAGCGATACAATATTGTCATTTGCTTTATATAAAATACCAAAAGCATACACGACCGCGCCGATCAAAATTCTCAGCAGCCGCTTCTGGTTTGAATTCAGCTTTTTCATAATAGAGTTACTCCTTTTATTGAGCTGCAAGCACAAAACGGCAGTGAAAGCGATTGTCATTTTGTGCTTGTTTTATGGGTAGGAATCATGTAAAGCCGCCAATAAAAGTTGGAATTCCTTAAATTCAAGCCTTTTTGATGACTACATCCGGCTCCAATTTTTTGACAATGTCATGTGCGGATTTGACAATTTCATCGATTTTTTCATCGTCACCTTCGATAACCATTTTTGTGGTCATAAAGTTGACGGATGCGGCGGTGACGCCGTCCAGCCCTTTCACCGCGTTTTCAATTTTCGCGGCGCAATTTGCGCAATCCAACCCTTCAAGCCTAAATGTTTTCTTCATTGTCATTGCCTCCTGTCATGATTCAGTTGAGTAATCTTTCAACTGTCAAATACATTATAGTTGAGCAGACGTTCAATTGTCAAGGCTTTTTAATAAATATTTCAGATGTTTCTGAAGGCAGACATAGCAAAAAACTTCATGAGCTTACACTGTGGAGCTTTACGTTTTGGACAGGGCAGGTCCATCGGAGCGTCAGGACTGGTTCGAAAATCTGAGTACCTTCCTGAGAGCATAAAAAAGCAGGGCGCTTTCGTACAAAAACGCCCTGCTTTTACCCTGATTTCATCCGATCATTTTACACTGTAGTTATTCCTGCAGCAAATTTTGATAAAATTTACATTTCCTAGTTAGGGAAAGAATTTCTCTGCGAACATGTGAAGGGATCTATATAAAGGAAAACACAATAAATAGAACGGATGATAACCCAACTGCCGTCAGGCAATAAGGTAATTCCGACTTGACATGTTCCACTACCGGTATATCGCAAATCGTGGCGGACAGAATGGCGGTCTCGCCAAGCGGCGAAGCATTGTCTCCCAATGCGCCCCCTGCTAAGACAGCTCCGATGACAAGGGGCAGATCTAACCCTGACGAAACCGCGAGGGGTACAGCCATTGGCATGATCAGCGCCCAGGTCCCCCAGGCTGAACCCATAAAATAGGAAGCGAAGCACCCTATCAGATAGATGGCCGCTGGAATGAGATAAACGGGAATTCTGGTGGAAACAAAGTTGGTGACGAATTTGACAAAACCGAGATCACCTATAATGCCGGATAAACCCCAGCTCAATATCAGAACAGTAATTGGGGGGATCATCTCATTTCCGCCCGAGAGGAAGTGACTTTCGATTTCTCTCAGAGGCATCTTCTGTATTAAATAAAATACAGATGTCAGCACAATGGATATCAATCCGGACACGAAAATTGATTCCTCAAAATTTGCATTTAACAGGGCATCCCAGAAACCGCTCCCTTTTTCACGTCCAGTTAACCATAAGAAGAAAAAAGTTGTGAGGATTAGGGTGCATAAAGGCAAAATCAAATTCAATGGTCTCGGCGGGGCTTTTTCTTCAAAAGTACACTGCTCATGTGCTTCATCATGTCCATGCTCTTTTTCAAAAGCGTCGTCTTCCTGATTTGACTGATACTCTTTCCTGAATCCGAAGTTGAACAATATAATCCCTATGCTGATCAAAATCATAATGATAGAGTAAAAGTTGAACGGGATGCTTTTCAGATATATCTCATAAGCCGAACCACTCACATTTGCCCTGTTTAATGCGGAAGAAACTACACCCATGATGTAGCCTACATAAGTGGTGCCAAACGGGATGAGAATGATCAGAAGGCAGGACGTTATATTTAATACAAAAGAAAGTTTCCTCTTGTTTCCGTTTACCTTTTCGATCAGTGCTTTCCCTACCGTGCCTGCGGAGATCACATGAAAGCAACAGTCAATAAAGGTAAACGGGGTAACTGCCCAGACAGCCCATAATGCTCCCCGCTCTGTTTTCACAAATTTCTCCGATAGCTTGGTGAAACCCTTTATTCCTCCGGAAACCTTCATAATCTCACCGAATGCACCAAAGATGAAAAGAAAAAAGATGATATATACGCTTTCTGTATTTGCCGTAGCTTTTATCAGATGATCCGAAGCGGACAGCACCCCTTGTATGATATTGCCTTTTGCAAGAGCGATACCGCCGGCAAGGATACCTATCATCAAAGACGGAATGATCCGTTTTGTGAAAACGGCAAGGAGAATGACTAATACCGGGATCAAAACCGAGATTAAACCAGATGCCATTTAAATTCCTCCGAGAATGACTTTATATAAAACAACCGGAAATTGCATATCCGGTTGTCGAAAGGACGACGCCAAAAAGAACGAACGGCAATGGGGTAACTAGATGGTTTCCATATGAAATATCGGCCGTCTCAGCCGATAATGGCGACACAACGTCTGAAACGGCTCCGCCAGCCCAAATGGTTCCTGCCATAACAGCCATCCCGATTCCGGCAGTTGAGCTGACAGTTGCAGCCAAAGGCATCATTAACGCCCATGTTGCCCAGGACGAACCTATGGTATAGGATATTAGGCCGGACAGAAGGAAAAGCGCTGCCGGAAGCAAAAATCTAGGAATGCTTTGAATCAGATTCCCGCTAATCAGTTGGTTAAATCCCAATTCCTGCGTTATTTTTGTCAGTGCCCAGCTCAATGTAAGAACAATGACCAATAGCGGGATCTTTTCGCCGCCTTTTATAAAATGAGCCTGAATTTCAGCAAGGCTTATTTATCAGACGGGACGCCAACGGTCTGTTCGCCGACATAGATAAAACCACCTATCAGCGATTTGGCTTGAAAAAAGAACCTACAACGATAGCTACGACAAGTGCAGGAATCAATTCTTTGGTCCTAAATGTTAATATTATTGTAATAAGCGCAGGTATTATTGACAGCCGTTTCATAGGGGGGGGGAATCTCCTAAAGCTGTATTTGATATTAGCCTGTCGTACCAGAAATTAGTATGGCCCCAAGGTGCAGGGTCTATGAGTACGTATTGATCCCCTATTATATTTTTAAGAATAAGTTTGTCGCTGTTTTGATAACGTGATTCCTTTTTCCATCATGGCAAACTAAAGGGAGGCTCATAACCTGAAGGCCGTAGGTCCAAATCCTACATCTGAAACCACTTAATACCTTAAATCTGTAGATTTAAGGTATTTTTTAACCACTTTAATGCAGAAATCGAGCAAACTTAGGGAATTAACTTTTCCATGTGATTTTTGACGACAACCAGCGCGTTCTCAACAGCTTATGATAAAAGCAGCCCGTCCGCGGGAAAACTTCCGGCAGACGGGCTGTTGACTTTATACGTACATTGCAATACACGGTGGATGATTGTATAATCTGTTCATGGAACTATAACCTGATTCAAGATTTCAATGCAGCAAAAAATCAACGTGCTTTAGGAGCTACCGTAATTCGGGAAGTACTTAGTGATGCGGTGCCTCCCTTGAAACAAACCATTTCATTCTGTGTTGTTTAGCGAGGAACAGAGCATCGGGATTCTAAAAGAGTATGAAACATATAGCCCTTGGAGAGGGGCTCTAAACACTACTACTTTATTATAATTGCGAGGACTACCTTATGGCTTGTACAACGATTCTGGTTGGAAAAAAAGCATCCTATGACGGTTCTACCATGATCGCGCGAAACGATGACTCCGCCTCCGGTTATTTTACCGCCAAAAAGTTCGTAACGCTCCGTCCCGGGGAACAGCCCGCAACTTACAAATCCGTGCTTTCCCATGTGACAATCGAACTGCCCCAAAATCCCATGCGGTTTACGGCCGTACCGAATGCCGTGGATGGCGAGGGCATCTGGGCCGCCAGCGGCGTGAACGAGGCAAATGTCGGCATGACGGCCACGGAAACCATTACTTCCAACGCGAGAGTCTTGGGGGCGGACCCGCTGGTCGAGTATTGTCCGGCGCAGGAGGGGCAGCCTGAAACTGCCGGCGGCATCGGCGAGGAGGATATCGTTTCTCTTGTACTGCCTTACGTCCACAGTGCCCGTGAGGGTGTTCAGAGGCTGGGCGGCCTGCTGGAAAAGTACGGCACCTATGAGAGCAACGGCATTGCCTTTCAGGATGTGAATGAAATCTGGTGGCTGGAGACCGTCGGCGGCCATCACTGGATCGCCAGAAAGGTGCCGGATGATGTTTATGTCGTGATGCCGAATCAGCTGGGACTTGACCGGTTTGATCTGGAAGATGCGCTTGCCGAAAAGAAAAGCCATATGTGTTCAGCGGATCTGCGGGAGTTCATTGAGGAGAACCATTTGGATCTGTCGCTGAACGGAGACCTGAATCCGAGAGATGCTTTTGGAAGTCACGATGATGCGGATCATGTTTACAATACGCCGCGCGCCTGGTTCATGCTGCGGTATTTTAATCCACGCACCAAAGTATGGGACGGCCCGGATGCGGATTTCACGCCGCGTTCCGATGATCTGCCCTGGTGCATGGTGCCGGAGAAGAAGATCACCCCGGAGGATGTAAAATACGCGCTGTCCTCTCATTATCAGGGAACGCCGTATGATCCCTATGAAGGCCATGGCGATCCGGCTATGAAGGGCATCTTTCGCCCGATCGGCATCAACCGGAACGACTGTATGGCTTTGATCCAGATGCGCCCGGACGTCCCGGAGGAGTTCCGTGCGGTGGAGTGGATCGCCTTTGCATCCAACGCTTTCAATGTGCAGGTACCTTTTTATGCCAATGTGTCCGTGACACCGGACTATCTTGCCAATACGGCAAAGGAAGTTTCAACCGACAATTTCTACTGGTCCAGCCGCATGATCGCCGCTATGGCGGACGCGTCTTACGGGAAATCCGTATTTCATATCGAGCGGTATCAGCTTGCCGTACAGTCCAAAGGCCATGCGCTGATCAACCAATATGATGAGAAGCTCCGTCGGGAAGCGGATCTTGCAAAACGGGCCGCCCTTCGGGAACAGGCCAACCAGGAAATCGCGGACATGCTGAAAAAAGAAACCGCCGAAACATTGGACAAGGTCCTCATCGAGCTGAGCAGCCAGATGAAGAACGCCTATTCCAGATCGGACGCTTGACTGGAATGCGGGGCTCAGTCTTTGTGTTACATTTCTTTTTTTCATTACTCGCTGACCTGCTAAACCGGGGAATGGCACTGGATGCTCCGCGCCGGTTCGTTTTGGATGATAGTTTTAAATAGTTCGTAAGTGTTCGCGTAAGCCAACGCACTGTCCAACCTATCTGGTTGGAGAGTGCGTTTTTTTCGTCTCTCCAGCGGTTACACTACGCCGGGGGGATGACTTGGAATTCCGGTGTGATGCAAATTTTCTCAGCGTATCCTGGATTCGAGCGAAAATTCGGCAGTCGACGATTCCGATCCCATCAATAATACAGAGTCGCCAGTTTTTTATGGTCGTTCAATTCCGGGGGAGGACAAAAACCGTGCCGGTCGACCTTGCCGTTCTGCTTGCGCGGAAATTCGTCCGCCTGGATGAAACCGGTGGGGATGGCGTACCCGGGGATACGCTCCAGCAAAAACGCGCGCAAAGCCTGGTGGTCGATTTTTGTGTCCGCGATGAAGTACCCGAAAAGGATATTCGTGCCGCCCGCGTCCGTAAAACAGGTCACGCAGGCTTCGGTGATATGGGAAAATTCCAGCATATAGTTTTCGACGCCGCCGGGTTCGACGCGGAAGCCGCGAATTTTAAACATATCGTCTTTGCGGCAGACGTATTCCATATTCCCGTCCGGAAGCATGCGCACGATGTCGGAGGTCTTAAAAACACGCTGAAACGGAGGCTTTGCCTCAAACGGATTCGGTGCGAAATGGGTCCGGTTGGCTTCCGGCAGATTCAGATACCCGTTGCAGACCTGTGCGCCGGAAATCCACAGTTCCCCGCTCTGCCCGGTCGGAGCAGGTTTGCCGTCGTCGGTTACAATATAGCCTTTCAGAGCGGGGACCAGCTTTCCAATAGGATAAACCGGGCGCGAGTCCTGAATCTGATAATGGCTGATCACGGCACACGCCTCGGTGGAAGCGTAGATATTGACGATCCGGTAGGGGCGTTTCTCCAGGTGGCGCGTCATTTCGCTGCCGACCAGCAGGAGGCGAAGCGTGGTGCCGCCGTCGACTTCTATGTATTTGGCCGCCATATGGGGCGGAAGGAATGTCGCGGTGATCCGGTTCTGAATATAAAACGCCGCAAGCTCCCGAATGTTCTTGCGGATGGACGCCGGCACGATCTGAACGGTGCATCCCAGAGACAGGGAGGAACAGAAATCGTACACCGAGGCGATGAAGAGCAGGCTGGCAAAAGACGCGAACGTATCGTCGGAGCGCAACGGCAGACAGTCGAAATTGCTGACGCTGGCAGCGATATTCGAGTGCAGGATCCGCACGCCCTTTGGGTCGCCCGTCGAGCCGGACGTGAACAGGACAAGGGCCAGCTGATCGAGGCGGGACCGGTCCTGAAAGGCGGGAGGCCGGTCGCAGACGGCGACGGCGGCATCGTAATACCTGCGGTCGATGCAGACGCGGGAGTGAACGGATTGCATGCAGCTCCGATTGTGGCTTTCCGGGCAGCAGGAATCAATGGTGATGTAAGC
This sequence comes from Caproicibacter sp. BJN0012, assembly GCF_035986805.1. Taxonomy (NCBI): domain Bacteria; kingdom Bacillati; phylum Bacillota; class Clostridia; order Eubacteriales; family Acutalibacteraceae; genus Caproicibacter; species Caproicibacter sp. BJN0012. The sequence goes on from NZ_CP142518.1 coordinate 1,112,389, forward strand.
GGCGCCTGTTTTCCATATGCCGAGCACAACGGCTGGGGTGGCCACGCTTCGCCCCGTCGCGACGGCCACAATGTCGCCGGGTCCAATGCGGTCATGGTCGGTCAGGTAATGGGCCAGCTGATCGGAACGGCGGTCCAGCATGGAAAACGTCATCTTTGCGTCCCCTAGGCGGATGGCGTCTTTGTCCGGGTACCACCTGGCGGCCTGCCGAAATAGCCCGACGATCGTGTGAGTAACGAAATCTTCCTTATGAGCGGAGAGGTAATCCGATAATAGCTTCTGCATTTTAGCGTCTCGTCTCCTTCGTATATTTGCAGGAATCTAAAATACCGCATCAAACCGTTTTTCGCCGCAAACTCCTCGGAGCTTCCATTCTCGAACGGGGACCTATCGGAGGAATGCGCCTGGTCCAAAGTTGCCGTTGCTGCAAGAAATTCTTCGAATCTCATCTTAGAAGTTCTGGAATATATCAAAGGAACTAAATAATTGCAGAAAATCGATATTGAGCATAATTAGCTAAAAAACATAGTATAAACAAATAAAAATAGATATATTTTATAATGTAATTATACTATGAAGAACAGTGCGTTTCAACTGTTTCTTAGAATTTTAAAAAATTTAGTTCAAAGTATAAAAAATGTGCATCTGAAATCATAGAGATAAAACAGCCATCTCCCGGAACTTAAAATAGATTTCAATTTTGTGGGGAGCATGAAAAACGGCTTTAAAAAAGGCAAAAGTTATGAATCAATGTGGAAAATGAGAAAGTAATAGGACAGATTGACTAAATAACAAGATATTTTCGCAACAATACGCTGAAAAATCAATTTAGAGAAAGAACTGTTGAAAAACATATTGCCAACATGGATACGATGTGATACATTTAAAATATAATCAATCGAACGAACTAAAACCGTATTGACGGCCGCCTTGGCAACCTGATATAAGGAACCACATGCAAAACCATAGAGAAATTTTGCTGGATTCAGATTTTGGTTCAATTGAATAACGCGATCGAATCCCGCCGGCCACCCGGCCGGCGGGGTGACAGGATGGCCTTTTGGGGCTATGCCTGTGCGAGACGCAAAAAATAATCGAAAGGGAGAGATCATGATGCAAGATTTCATTCTGACGGAGGAGCAACAGGATCTTGTGGCGCTTGCAAAGGATTTTGCGGAAAAGGAAGTGAAACCCGTCGTAGCCGAATGCGACCGAAAGGGCGAATTTCCGATGGACGTATACAGGAAATTCTTTGAGGCCGGATTCCCCACCATGTTTGTGCCTGAAAAATACGGGGGACTCGGCGCCAGCTCTATGGATCTGGTCCTGATCAACGAACAGTTCGCCAAGGTCGACGCCGGTTTCATCGTGAGCGCGACGACCGCGGAATTCGGCTCCACGCCGGTACGCATTGCGGGAACCGAAGAGCAGATCGCCTACTATATGGGGCGCGTGATGGAGGGGCAGCTGGGGGCTTTCTGCCTGACGGAACCCGATGCTGGTTCCGACGCCGCTGCCACCCGCACGACCGCCGTCCGCGAAGGCGACGAATATATCCTCAACGGGCGCAAGTGCTTTATCACGAGCGGCGGCCTTGCGGATATGTATACCGTTTTTGCGACGGTGGACCGTTCTTTGGGCGCGAAGGGCATTACCTGTTTCCTGGTTGAGCGCGAACGCGCGGGCGTCAGCGTTGGGGAGGACGAAGACAAAATGGGACTTCGCCTGTCGAACACCGCGGACGTTATTTTCGATGATGTCCATATTCCCGTGTCGAACAGAATCGGCGCGGAGGGCGAGGGCTTTAAAATCGCTATGAAGAGCCTGGACCGCAGCCGGGGCGTCAATTCGTACGGATGCCTGGGAATTGCGGAGCGCGCGATTGAGGAAGCGGTAGCCTACGCGAAGCAGCGCGTGACGTTCGGACATCCGATCATCAAAAACCAGGGCCTTCAGTGGATGCTGGCCGATATGCAGATCCAGTGCACGGCGGCGCGCTCGCTTTTGTATCGCTGCGCGGAAATGATCGATAAGACCGGCCGGTATGACCCGCAGCTCGGCTCCATCACCAAGACGTTTGTCAGCGACATGTGCATGAAGGTCACGACGGACGCGGTGCAAATATTCGGCGGTTATGGATACAGCCGCGAGTATCCGATTGAAAAGCTGATGCGCGACGCTAAGATATTCCAGATCTTCGAGGGAACCAATCAGATTCAACGCATCGTCATAGGTTCTCAGATGCAGCGCTGAGAGCGCAGGGCGGTTCGGCGCGGCTCCTTTCCCCTGCGGCCGTCGGGCCGGATCCCGGGGCGTTCCATCTTACATACGACTGGCGTTCGGAAAAAAGCCCGGAGAATTTCAGTCCGCGAACCGGCGGCCGGCTGCAAATAAATCCCGATTTCAAGCGATTGTCACGATTTTCGGACGACGACGGCTGTCCCACGGGCTTTTCCGGCAACGCCGGGAGGAGATTGGTCCGGGGACCCGCCCTTCGATTGATTTTATGGAAATTGGAGGTCGAAGGAAGAATGTATCGGATTGTGAAAAAGAGAAACCTCAATCCATCCGTTACGCTCATGTCGGTAAAGGCTCCGCTGGTTGCGGCTAAGGCGCAGCCCGGCCAGTTTATCATTCTGAGAGCGGACGAAACAGGAGAGCGGATTCCGCTGACCATAGCGGACTATGACTGCGGGTCCGGCACGGTAACAATTATTTTTCAGATTGTGGGGGCAACGACAAAGCTCCTTTCCCAAAAGAAGGAAGGGGACTTTCTGGCGGATTTTGTAGGGCCGCTTGGGTCGGCGTCCCATCTGGAAGGGCTCGAAAAAGTGGCGGTGGTCGGCGGGGGCGTCGGCTGCGCGATTGCATATCCGACGGCCAAGGCCCTTTTTCATAAGGGCGCACAGGTCGACGTGATCGTCGGCTTCCGCAGCAAGGACCTCATTATCCTGGAGGATGAATTCAAAAAAGCCAGCACCCGTTATTTTTGCACGACGGACGACGGCTCCAACGGTGTAAAGGGATTCGTCTCCGACGTGCTGAAATCGCTGATTGAAGGCGGCGGCAAGTACGATGCCGTAGTCGCCATAGGTCCTCTGATCATGATGAAAGTGGTCAGCGAGGTCACAAGGCCCTATCAGATCAAGACGGTTGTCAGCATGAATCCCATCATGATTGACGGAACCGGCATGTGCGGAGGCTGCCGCGTCACGGTGGGCGGTGAGACAAAATTCGCCTGTGTGGATGGGCCCGAATTCGACGGGCATCTCGTCGATTTCGACGAGGCGATGCGCCGCGGCAAAATGTACGCGGAGCGGGAAAAGGAAAAGCTTGCGGAAATGAATTGCAGGCTCATGAAAGGAGCTCGGTAAAATGACCGCAGGCATGAAAAAACTGAAAATGCCCGTGCAGGACGCGCAGGTGAGAAAAAACAACTTCGATGAGGTCGCCACGGGCTATACCGCTGAAATGGCGGTCGAAGAGGCAAAAAGATGTCTGAACTGCAAAAACCGGCCCTGCGTGAGCGGCTGCCCCGTCGGCGTGAAAATCCCCGATTTCATCGCTCTGATCACAGAGGGCAGGTTTAAGGAGGCTTACCGGACGATCCGGGAAACCAACACGCTTCCCGCAGTGTGCGGCAGGGTATGCCCGCAGGAGTCACAGTGCGAGGGCCAATGCGTCAGGGGCGTGAAAGGGGAGCCGGTCGGGATCGGACGGCTCGAGCGTTTTGCGGCGGACTATCATATGGAACATACCGCCGATGCCGCTGCGGAAATCGGCCGGCGTGCCGAAGCGAACGGCCCCAAGGCGGCCGTCGTGGGGGCGGGGCCGTCCGGGCTGACGTGCGCGGGGGAACTGGCCAGGCTGGGATACGCGGTGACGGTCTTTGAAGCTCTCCACAAGCCGGGCGGCGTGCTGGTCTACGGGATCCCGGAATTCCGGCTTCCCAAAAAAATAGTCTCCGAGGAAATAGACGGCCTGAGACGGATGGGCGTCAGAATAGAGACCGATATCGTGATTGGGAAAACGCTTACGGTGGATGAACTGTTCGAGCAGGGATTCCAGGCGGTGTTCATCGGTTCCGGCGCCGGATTTCCCGCCTTTTTGAAGGTTGAGGGCGAGAACCTCAACGGAATTTATTCGGCGAACGAGTATCTCACCAGAATCAACCTCATGAAAGCCTATCGGGAGGAGTACGGAACCCCCGTTCTGAAAGGGAGGAGGGTGGCCGTGGTCGGCGGCGGAAACGTCGCAATGGATGCGGCGAGGAGCGCGCTGAGAATCGGGGCGGAAGAGGTGTCCGTACTGTATCGCCGCAGCAGAGAGGAAATGCCGGCCCGGCGCGAAGAGGTTGAGCACGCTTCGGAGGAAGGCGTAAAGTTCCGGATGCTGACAAATCCGGTGCGCTTCCTCGGGAACGACAAAGGCTGGCTCAAAGGCGCCGAGTGCGTCAAAATGGAATTGGGCGAACCCGACGCCTCGGGGCGCCGCCGTCCGATCGCACAGAAAGGGAGTGAGTTTGTACTGGATATTGACACTGCGGTCATCGCGGTGGGCACTTCTCCGAATCCTCTTATCCGCAAAACCACCAGGGGGATCAAGGTCAACGGGCGCGGCTGCATCATCGTCTCCGAGGAGACCGGAGAGACCAGCAGCCGGGGCGTCTTTGCCGGCGGCGACACGGTTACCGGCGCGGCCACCGTGATTCTCGCAATGGGGGCGGGTAAAAAAGCCGCGGCGGCAATGGATCGCTACATCAAAGAAAAGTCCGGCTGAGGTCCGCTTCCCAAAGCCGCCGTCCTTCGGCGCCAAAGGATCAGGATCGGCGCAATCGGCACAGCGTCGGCCGGCGAATCTGAAATTACAAATCGGAAAGGGAGTTATTTCAGTGACCGCGAAAGAAAAGAATGCGAACCGGATCGCCATAATTGCAGGGTCTTTTATGAATATGTCTTCCATGGTGATATCTGCAGTTCTGGCAAATATCAAGGCGGTTTTCCCGCAGGAAAGCGTGGGCACCGTTCAGATGGTCCTGACGATTCCAAGTTTGGTGGGAATGCTTTTTGCTTTTATCGCGGGCCCGATGTCCGTGAAAATTGCGAAAAAGCATCTGATCCTTGCGGGATTGTTTTTGGGGCTTGTGGGCGGAGCGCTCGGCTTTTTCTTTGGTCCCAAAAGCCTGATCGTCCTGTTTATCTCAAGCGCATTCATCGGGGTGAACCAGGGAATGAACGGTTCGGTGACCAAGGCGGTGGTTTCCGACCTCTTTTCCGCCCAGGAAAGGGACGACATGATGGGCTGGCAGCAGGCGGCGGCCACCGGTGGGACAATTATCCTGACCCTGTGCGCAGGTCTGCTTTCAGGCATCTCTTGGCAATGGTCTTACTTTATCATGATCCTGTTTATCCCGATGATCTTTTTGGTCCAGAAGAATCTGACTCCTATTGCTCCGGATTCCGCGGAGAAAGGCTCTAAAGCGGGGGAAGGAGGCAAACTGAACGGAGTGTGCGCCTTTGTGGCAATAACATCATTCTTCTGTTTTTTGTTTCTCTACTCATATCAGCTCAACGTGTCCCTGTACATTCAGACGAGCAAACTGGGAACTTCTGTTACCGTCGGATACGTTAACACCGTATTTCCGCTGGCGGGGATGCTGACAGCTTTTGTATATGGAAAAATCAAGCAAAGGCTGGGTGACAAGATTATGCAGACCGGAATGATAATGCTGGCGCTGGGTTTCCTGGGGATTAAGTTTGTGGGAACGCTTCCGGCTGTGTTTTTCGCAAGCTTTTGCACCGGAATCGCACAGGCTCTTATTATTCCGAGCGCGGTACTGATTGTATCCCAATATGCGCCTCCGTCTGTCAGAGCGACGGGAATCTCCCTTACTATGGGCCTTCTCAATTTGGGGATGTTTGTCAGCCCGTTCTTGATCAACAACATAGCCGCAGCCATGGGCGGGGACCAGGTCCAGGTAATCGCTTCCAAATATCTGATTTCTGCAATTGGCATGATCGTTCTGGCTGTGATTTATACCGTTTTGGGGCGTGTCCTCTTTCAAAAGAGAAATAACGAAAAAGTAGTTTCTGCGACATAATTCCGAATGGCAATTGTCGGGCGGCGTCTGATTCGAAAATTAATATTATAGGTAGGAGGATTTTACTATGGAAAAATATTCAATCCGCATCCTGGAATACGCAAACACGGACAAAGCGCCGGCGTCCGCTCAGATTGCAAGCGCCCACAACGCGGGGTTCATGAATCTGACGATGTCGTATTGTCTCGTGCAGGGCAGCGGCCACAGGATCCTGGTTGACTGCGGCGTCAACTATGACGAACCGGCGTCAAAGGCGATCTGCGAACTCTACGGTTTCCAGAACGTCCGGATGCCGAAGGATGTTTTGGCGAAAGTGGGCCTGGCGCCCGAGGACATCGATACGGTCATCCTCACGCATGGCCATTTCGACCACATGGGCGGGCTGAAGCTGTTCCCGAACGCGCATTTCTATATTCAGAAAGATGAAATCCTGAAATCGCTGGCCGCGCTGTCGCTGCCCGCAAAATTCAACCGCGCCAAAAATGCCTTTATCCCCTGCGATTTAAAGACCGCGTGCGACTTCATTTGCGACGGCAGGATGACGCTCGTCGACGGGGACCGGGAGCTCTTCGACGGAATCCGGGTCGTCTCACTCCCCATGGGACATTCCTACTGCGGGGAAATTATCCTGGTCCAGACGGAAGAAAACGGGAAGGCGGTCGAAAAGGTTTTAAGCGGCGACGTGGCCTATGTCTATGAAAACGTGCTCGGCGTCAACCGCGACGGAGTCTACGTCCCGTTTACCGCGGTCGGTTCCCCTCTCACCGTCATCGAGCAGATCGACAAGGCGTACGCGCTTGCGGGGCACGAAATCAAGAACCTGATTTTCAACCATGAAGTGCGGAATTACGAAACATACAAGTCTGTAAAATACGACGACGGGCTTCATGTCGCTACCGTCGTGGAGTAGAAGGAAAAATGGATCCATCATGAAAGGGGCGTGATTTTATGAACAAGGCCACATGGTTATACAGCCTCTGGGTTTCCGTCATGTGCGCGATCTTTTTCTTCCTTTACGGGTATACCGGCCTTTCAATCGGTTGGATGAGCTTTGTCGTTCTGGCGGTATACTTCGGGATGGGATCAAAGCTCAAGGACGTTCCCGCGTGTTTTTGCAGCATCGCCGCGGGCCTGATATGGGGACAGCTGAATTTCCTTTTCATCCGGTTTGAGTCCTCGATCGGGATTCCTTCCGCGGCCACGATGTTCATCGGTATAACCGTCATGACCACCATCACGATGGGACTGCATCTCACTGTGCTTGGGAAGACCCTTTTCAACAGACTGCCTTTTATCTTCGCGGCCGTCGCCCTGACGTTTTCTCAAAACGGTGGGAATGAGTTGGGGCTCGCCTGCACGCTGATGGGGGGTCTGCTGCTTGCCGGCGTGTGCAGTTTGGGTGAGAGTTTCATATTCGCCCATTACTCGAAGCCGAAGCCGGAGGATACGTCTGAGGATTCAGAGGGCGGCAAAGAAGCGGCAAATATCCCCTGAGGTGCGCTTTCGTGCGTAAAATCAGCAATGCCCCGGAATCGCCGCCGGGGCATTGCCAACATATGGCGCGGGTAAAAACGGGCCGAGATTCCATGCCGGAACCGCGGGGCTCAGCCGTCGCCTGAGGAAGAGAAGCGGCGGAGGGAACGGATGTTACGAAAGAGGATGGAACATGAAAACGAGACTGACCGAACTGATGGGAATCCAGTACCCGATTATTCAGGGCGGAATGCATCATTTCGGCGTACCGGCGCTGGCCGCCGCAGTGAGCAATGCGGGCGGGTGCGGCACGATCAACCGGTCCGTCTATGCCGGAAGCAAAGAATTCAGGAACGCGGTCCGGGAGATGAAGTCTTTGACGGACAAACCGTTTCTTGTAAACCTATCGCTGCTGCCGGACGTTTCCGTCGGGGAAAATGTTGGGGAAACGATCCGGATCTGCGGGGAAGAGGGCGTCAGGGCCATTGAAACGGCGGGAACAAATCCAAAGGAGCTGGTCCCTTATATCCACGGCGCTGGCATCCTCCACATCCATAAAGTCCCGGGGGCGAGATATGCGCTGAGCGCCGAGAAGGCTGGCTGTGACGCCGTTACGGTGGCGGGTTTTGAATGCGCCGGGCATCCCGGCGGGGATGAAATCGGCTCGCTGGTTCTGACCAACCGGGCGGTTCGAATCTGCCGGATCCCGGTCGTTGCCGCAGGCGGTTATGCGGATGGACGCGGGCTTGCGGCGGCGCTGGCACTGGGAGCGGAGGGCGTCGTCATGGGAACCCGTTTTCTCGCTACAAAGGAATGCACGGCCCATGCCAATTTCAAAGCGTGGATTGTGCAGGCGTCTGAAAACGATACGCTGTTATGCCAGAAATCGGTTCACAACCTGATGCGCGTGGCGAACAACGAATGCGCCAGAAGGTGCCTGCGGCTGGAACGGGAGCCGGACGCCGCGCCCGGAAAACTGATGTCGGCCCTTTCCGGGGGGCGCGCTTCCGCCGCATACGAAGACGGCGATGTCGACGGAATTTTGTTCCCCGTCGGCAGCGCGGTCGGACTGATTCACGATATCCCGTCCGTAAAAGATATGATCGACGGCATCATGCGGGAATATGGGGACGCCCTTGACAGAATGCTCCAGCTGGCCTGCGGCGATTCCGGAACGAAAGAGTGGGCGCCGGCGGGGACGGCGCCTCGCGTGGAGCGTGGCGGCGAATCGCGCTGAAAGCAGCCCGGCTGATTCCTGCAAAGAGGGGGACTTACAGTCCCAGTTTTTTATATGCGAAAACCCCACGTTAAACGCGGGGTTCCATGGAGCTTTTAGCGATGAGTAAGGATTCAGCGGCCCGGTTTATCCCCGACTCTTCCCGTTCTCTCATGAGCGAAATAGGCAGCTTTCGTAAAACGGGAGGGGGGAGGGGCAGGGGTGAGAAGTACCGTTGCACGTGACAGGAGCTTAAGATGCCTTGAGACGCGGCCAGTGCCATAGGGCTTTGCCCGCATAACAACCACCGGCTTGGCCGGGGGTTGTTTTTGTCTGCACCGGAAATCCCGTGCCGCAGGACGAATTCGCACTCCAGGTATTCATTTAGTACATTTAAACCAATATTAGATTCTGGTTCGCATGTTCGATTGTGTTTTATCAAAGGCTGAAGGTGGAAATTCCGGTTTTTTTCTCCCCCGGTTTCCGAAAGATTCTTTGATTTCGGAGAAGAAGTCACGAATAATTGGATCTTGGCACAAAAATTGTCTAAATATGTTATTTATTTTATTTACTTAAAAATTTTGAATTCCTGAAGAAAAACATCCCTGAATGACATGTATTTTGGAATCGATATATTAGTTCGGGCAAATGAAAAATTTTGTTTTTCCCTTGCAATCGTGCATTTTTTCGTATATCCTTATAAATGTGAATGCAGTCAGAAAGTGCATGCGGAAGCATCCCTGTTTCCGCGCAGAAAACCGTGCCGCCACCTTTTCCAGTGCGCGGCATCCGCTTCTTTGTCTGCGTCGAAAGCTCCTGTGGAGCCGAATATCTTTATTTGTGATGGGATTGAAAAAATGAAAAGCGCAAAGGAAGAACAAAACCGCATCCGGACAAAAAACACAAAAGGAGAAAAGACCCGCATCCGAATCTTAGGCGCTGCGAAAAAACTCTTCGGCACAAAAACGTACGACTATGTCACCACCAGGATGATCGCCCAGGAGGCGCACTGTAGTCAGTCTGCCATTTCCTTTTACTTTGTGACAAAAGAAAATCTCTGCACCGCCGTGATTCAGGATATTCTGAAGTACCATGAACTTTATTACACACCGATCGCCAAATCGGTGGAAGAATGTGTCGCACAGGGCAACCTGACACCAGAACATGCGTTCGGATACCTTCAGGAATATCTGCATACGCAGATGGAAATCGCGTTCGATCCGCGGAACCGCTGTGCGATCAGCTTTTCCGTCAACGGGCAGGCTCTGCCCGACGGGCTTGCCGATCCGTTGGACGCAAGCGTCCTGAAGAACGTCACCTATCCGATGGCCCGGCTTCTCACCGCATACACGGATATTTCAATGCCGAAAGCGATTGTATTCAGCCAGACTCTGAGCAACTGCATCATCTGTTACCCGTTTGCGGGCCCCGATGTTCAGCCCGAACTGATTAAAATGAACGGAGGGTCCCCGGAGGATGAGGGGGACATCCGGCTCGCCTCGAGAGAGGGCCAGCAATATCTGCTGGATTTCTGCCTGCAGATGATACGTTCCCTGCGGCCTCCCGTGGAATGAGGGCGGCGGGGCGCCGCGTGTGTCTTGTTTATACGAAAGCAGGCCAATGCCATTTTTCCGGTGGCATTGGCCTGTTTTTTAATGCCACTGCCGGCCGGAAGTTTCCTTCCCTCATCTATGGCTCAGTCCCTTCCGTGCCCGGCCTCTCGCGGTGCTCCATCAGTTTCATCGCTTCGGCCAGTATTTCGTCGCTTATGCCGGAATCAATTTCGACCCCCTTGATCTGAGGGATATGGCTCATCACCTCCTTTTCGAGAAGCTCTTTCAAGGTATCCTCGGCGGAGGGGCATCCGGAGCACTCGCCCTGCATTTCGACCCACAGGATCCCCTCTTCGTCCAGATCCAGAGCCTCCACGTCTCCGCCGTGCGGTCGGAGTCGGGGCCGCACCAGTAAATTCAGCACCGCCTCAATATCTTTGCGCAGTTCTTCATCCATCCCCATGTTCCTCCTCTTGTGGCAGCTGAACCTCTTCCCCCGCCAAAACGGTCCGGCGCGACCGCCGGAAGCGCGCGGACAAAGCGTGCTTTTTTAAGATCTAAAATATATATCATTCAATTAATTATATCAATTGAACTGTTAAATTGAAAAATTCAAATAATATTGATATTGCCTAAAAGATTACGATAATAGAACTATTTATTGATTTAAATATATAACATTTCCGCCGTTTTATCAAGAGAAGTCAATACATCGTTTTTAAAATCTCCGTTATATACAGTCGTTCATATTTAAATTTATTGCAAATGACCAAAAATGATTTTACCTGTTGACGAATGGTTGTGCAGGCCTTAATATGGAATTAGAACCAGTCGGGCTTGCGGCGCAAAATCACGGAAAAAGAAATTTGACAGGCGGATTTGAACGGGATTCTGCACATGCCGGGGCGGCTGGCCATCTGTCCTCCCCTTGCGAAGAGGAGAAGAAACGTACGGATCAGATTCAAGTTTTAATGAGGAAAGGATTGAGAATTATGGCAGTCGGTACTTATGAGCAATACAAAGAGCGGCTTCTGAAAATGAAGCCAAACGTATACCTGAACGGGAAACGTGTGGACCGTTCCAACGGGAAGCAGGGGGCGGAGCGCGATGTGGCGGACTGGATCAAAGGCGGTACATACGTGATAAAACAGTGCTACGATGTCGCGAACGACCCGCGCTACGCGGACGTGTGCGTGACGAAATCGCACCTCACGGGCGAAACCATCAACCGTGCCACCCACATCCACCACAGCAAGGAGGACCTCCTCAAAAAGCAGCTGATGACCCGCCTGATCTGCCATCATGTGGGCGGATGCATGCAGCGCTGCATGGGATCGGACGCTTTGAACGCGCTGTTTTCCGCCACCTACGACTGCGACGAGGCGTGCGGGACCGAGTATCACAAGCGCCTGCTCAAGTATATTGAATATTGCCAGAAATACGATCTGATCTGCAACTGCGCCCAGACGGATGTGAAGGGTTCCCGCAACTCGAAATACAAACGCGCGCATATGCAGCCGGATCCGGATTCCTTCGTCCATGTGGTCGAGACGGACGTGGACGGCGTCGGCGTGGACGGCAAGCCCTGCAAGGGCATCATTGTCCGAGGCGCCAAGATCTGTAATTCGATCGCACCATACGCGGATGAGATCATCGTCAACCCCACCAAGTTCATGAACCAGGAGGACAGCGACTACGCGGTGGCTTTCGCGCTGCCCGGCGACTGGGACGGCATCAAGCTGATGGCACTTCCGGGCCTGCATCATAAGCGGACCCGCCTCGACGCGCCCTACGCCCAGATCGGCGATGTTGAGAGCCTGACAATCTTCGACGACTGCTTTGTCCCATACGACCGCGTGTTCATGTGCGGGCGCGACAACGAGGGCGTGGCCCGCTATGCCGGCTATCTGGCCCTGATGTTCGCGCATTATCACCGCCATTCCTATACGGGCTGCAAAACCGCGGTCTCCGAAGTGATTGCCTCCCAGGCCGCTCTGGTCGCGGATGTCAACGACATCGCCAAGGAATCCCATGTCCGCGAAAAGATCTGCGACATCATCCAGACCGCCGAGTTGGTTTTTGCCGCCGGAGAAGCGTCTGCACATCACGCGGTGGAATTCCCGTCCGGCCAGTGGGTGCCCGACGAGGTCCTGACAAATGCCGGCCGCCGTTTGGCCGGCCACAACATGTACCGCGAGGTCGAGATCCTGGCGGATCTGACGGGCGGCGTGTGCGCGTCGCTCCCGACGGAAGAGAGCTTTTACGACCCGGAGACTGCGGACCTGTGCAACAAGTATATCCGCAGGAACCCGGCATACAGCGCGGAGGACACGCACCGCGTCATGCGCATGATGGAGAATAAGCTGTGCGACTCTTTCGAGGCCGCGCAGGCGGTCGCCGGCGTGCACGGCGGCGGTTCGCCTCTGATGGAGACGATCACGCTGATGAGCCGGTATCCTCTTGAGGATCTGAAGAAGATCGCGAAATATCTGGCGGGGCTGGAGGGCTACGAGGAGTGCCCGCGCTATGAGCGCAGTGCCCATACGGCCACGCCGCGCGCCATGCTGGCGAAGTTCGACGCCGCGGCCGCCGCCAAGAAGCCGGAGGCCAAGTAATCGTTAAAGAACATCCGGGAAAGTTCCGTGCCCGCGGTTTCGAGTTTGCCGTCTTTTCTGCCGCAGCCATGCTTTGGGAAGCAGCCGCCGGCTTTCCGGACCGTTAAGCACGGGAATCCCGTCCGTTCCGAATTATTTTTTATAAAGGAGGAAGCGCAATATGGACCCGAACACAAAGCTGCCGTTTGCAATGCCGAATTATGATCTTACGGGCAAGGTCGCGATCGTGACCGGGGGAACCAAAGGCATCGGCTACGGCGTGGTGATGACGCTGGCGTATTACGGTGCGAAGGTGGTCGTCACCAGCAGACATCAGGATGACTGCGACAACGTGGCGAAAGAGGTCACCGCATTGGGGGGGAACGCGGTCGGAATCAAAACGGATGTCCGCTCCAAGGCGGAAATCGACAATCTGGTGGCCGGAACCGTGGAGAAATACGGGAAGCTGGACATCATGGTGAACAACGCCGGAGTGGCTATTACCAAACCGATGCTCGAAATGAGCGAGGAAGAGTACAACACCGTGTTGGATTCCAATTTGAGGAGCGTGTATTTCGGTTCTGCCGCCGCTGCCAAGGAAATGATCAAACAGGGCCACGGCGGGCGGATTATCAACATGGCTTCGATCGGCGGATTGATCGGAACCAAGAATATATCGACGTACGGGGCTTCAAAGGCCGCCGTGCTGAACCTGACCAAAGGAATGGCGATCGAATTCGGAAAATACAACATTACGGTCAACTCGGTCTGCCCCGGCTATGTAAAAACGGCGCTGAACGCCGAGGTGCTGGATAATCCCAAATATCAGGAAAAAATGTTCCACAAGATTCCTCTGAAGAGATGGGGCACAATTCCAGAGGTCGCAGCCATTGTGCTGTTCCTGGCCTCGGATTTTTCCGGGATCATGACGGGGTCGTATCTCGTGGCCGATATGGGCACCACCTGCGGCTGATGCGCGGCCCGCAAATTTGCGTGAGACAACAATATCTGAAGGAGGAATTGAATCGTGGATCGATGGGAAAAAATCGAACGGAAGCCGGCCCCCTGCCTGATTCCGCGTTTTGGGCCGCTCAGCGGCATCCGGGTTTTGCTGAACGGGACGGTTGTGGCGGCGCCTTTCGCCGCGACGATGATGAGCGACTTCGGCGCTGAGGTTATCGCGCTGGAGCGCCCGAAAATCGGGGGAGATCCGGCCAGGCACCAGAAACCGCAGATCGCATACGGCGGGAAATCCATCAGCGGTTCGTGGATGCAGAATGCGAGAAACAAACTTAGCTTTTCGCTGGAAACCAATCTGAACATCCCCGAGTCGAGGGATATCTTCTTATCCCTGATCAAGAATTCGGATGTCTGGATCGAAAACATCGTATGGATCGACAAGCTCGGCATCAGCGACGAGCTGCTGTTGCAGGTGAACCCCAAGCTGGTGATCTGCCATATCAGCGGCTACGGAACGCCGGCCTTCGGCGGCGAGCAGAAGCACATCAACCGGCCGGGATACGACCCGCTCGGGCAGGCCGAATCCGGATGGGGCCTGCTGCAGGGCTGGCCGGACCGCGAGCCGTACTATGCGCAGCAGTACATCGGGGACTATCTCAACGGATTGTTCGCCGTCAACGGCATTTTAATGGCCTATATGAGCGCGCAGAAGACCGGAAAGGGGCAGAGCATCGATGTCAGCCTGACCGAAGGCTGGATGAGGGTCATGGACGACAACTTTACGCTCTGGACCCAGATGAAAAAGCTCAAAAAAAGGCAGGGCATCAAGCAGACGGAGTATCAGCCCGGCGGAATCTTTCCGACGAAAGACGGCAAATACATCAATCTGGGCTCCTATGGAAAAACCGCGTATCTGAAGGTTCTCAAGGGATTTGGGATCGACGCCGAAAAATTCAGCTATGAAAAAGCCGGAGGCAGCGCCGAGGCCGTGGCCAGCCCTCTGGGAAGGGAACTGGACGCCACCTTTCAGAAGTTTTTCCTGGAGCATACCGCCGACGAAGCGCTGGAAATCTGCATAGAGAACAAGATCGGCGCTGCCGTGGTCAGGGATGCCGGAGACGTCTGCGAGCAGACCCACTGGAAGAAGCGGGGCGACTGGGTCACTTACAGGGACGAAACCCTGCAAAAAGATATCGAGGCTTTCGGCTTCGCCCCCAAAATGTCGGCGACTCCCGGCATGGTCTGGCGCGGCGCTCCGACACTGGGCGAGGATACGGAAAAGGTGCTCTCCAAGCTGCTGGATTACAGCCCCGAGGAGATCGGGGCGCTCAGGGGCAAGGGCGTGATCGATTAGTCTCTGTCTAAAACCGGGACAGGGGAGAGTCCTACGGACTTTGTGCCGGGTGAAGCGAACGTCCGGCAAAATGAGTTCCCGGGAGGGAAATCCGGCGCGGGCTCCAGGCGGGCAAAGATTGTTCCGAATTTTCAGACAGGATCAATCTATATTGACATGAAACGGAAGGAGTGTGTGAAATGGGTGTTTTAACGGGGAAAAATGCGATCGTGACAGGCGCGGCGAGAGGGCTCGGCAGAGAATATGCGCTGAGGCTCGCTTCTCTGGGCGCGAACGTGGGCGTGATCGACATCAACCTGAAATCCTTTGAGGAATACGAGGCGGAAAAAGCCCTTCTGACAGCCTCAACGGTCATGGACGAAATCCAGGCGCTGGGGGTCAAATCGGTGGGAGCCACAGCGGACATCCGCAAAAGGGAAGAGGTCTTCGCGGCGGTCGAAGAGATCGCCGGAAAGCTGGGAGACATCTCCATCTGCGTCTGCAACGCCGGCGGCGGCATGGGTCCGATGGACGGGAACAAGGCCTCGCAACTGAATTGGGACCAGTTCCACGCCGTCGTGGAGAGAAATTTCTTCGGGACCGTGTACACCTGCAACGCCGTGGCGCCAATGATGAAAAAGAACAAATACGGCAAGATCGTCACCGTGGCTTCCGTGGGAGGCCTGACCGCCGCCAGCGACGGCAGCTATGCGCACTACGCTTCCTCGAAGGCCGCCATCATCCAGTACACCAAGATGCTTGCCCAGGAGCTCGGCCCCTACAACATCACCTGCAACGTCGTTGCACCCGGTTTTATCTCGACCGCGAGGCTGGTCGCGGGTTACAAGAGCGTTGGGGAGGATAAGTTCACCCGCAATATCGCCATGGGCCGTTTCGGAACAACCAAGGACTGCGCGAACGCGGTGGAATTCCTCACGACGGACCTGTCCTCCTATGTGAGCGGCGCCGTTCTGGAAGTGACGGGCGGCACGGTTGGGCGCATCCTGATGAACCAGAAGTACTGAAATCCTGGCTTTGACCGTCAATATTTTTTGAAAGTGGGGATTTGCTTTGAATAAGTGGAATGTCCTGATGGTCGGCGCGGGAACGATGGGGCGCGGGATCGCCGAGGTCTTTGCCGCGAAGGGGATCGGCATCACTCTTTACGATGCTTTCCCGGAGCAGTTGCCCAAAGCGAGGGAAACGATCCGGTCGGATATGGCTTATTACGCGCAGGAGGGGATCGTTTCGCCCGATGAGATCCTGAATACCGATAAATTCATTTCCTATGAGGAACACCTGGAAGAAATAGCTCCGAAAGTCAACCTGGTGATCGAAGGCGTATTTGAAAAAGCCGATGTCAAGAGGGATATTTTCGACAAACTGAACAGCTTATGCACACCGGACTGCATCTTTTGCAGCAATACCTCAGCTTCCAATATCTTTGAAATCGCGAAGATCAGCCATCCGGAGCGTCTGCTGATCACACATTTCTTCAATCCGCCGTATGTCATGCCGTTGGTGGAAGTCGTCATGGGACCGAAAACATCTTCCCAGACCGTTGAGGAGGTCCGCAATGTGTTGAGTTACGTGGGCAAAGAGCCCGCCGTGATCAAAAAATACATACCGGGCTTTATCGTGAACCGACTCGATAACGTGCTTTCCAGAGAAATCGCCTACATGATCACGGAGGGATGGACGACCGCTGAGGACGTGGAGCGCGCGATCCGCTATACGAGCGGGGTCCGGTACTGCTTCGAGGGCCCGCTGTCGCTGCACGACGTTGTGGGCTGGGATCTGACCACCAGCGTTTCCCGGGACGTTTTTAAGACCCTGTGCAACGATACCGGCGGAGACCGGCTGGGAGAACGGCTGGTCAAAGAGGGCCGCTTCGGTCTGAAAACGAAAAAGGGCTGCTATGATTATGCCGGCGTCGACGCTCGTGAATTCATGAACAAAAGAGCCCACAGAATCATCAAGATGCTGAAAGCAATCCGCGCTTTGGACGATCCGGAGTAATCCGCCTGTAGGGGTGGAGCCTGCCGCATCAATCAAAGGACGGGGGCCGCCTCCGAGATTTCTTTTCCTCAAAGATGCCGAAACAGGCACGCAAAACGTGCCTGTCGGAGCGGCTTTGGGGAAATTTTGTTCTCATCGGGTTTCCCCGACGAGGGGAAGTTTTCAAACCGCACTGGGATGTCGTGCCGCTCCTGCGCGATTTTCAGGTCGTCCCAGCCGCAGGCCGTTAGGTGAAACCGTATTTTACAACAGTCTCACATAAGGCAAAAAAAGGCGGAACGGGATCCACAGCGATTAAATCCGGTTGTTGGAGCCAAGCAGTAAAATCTTCTTTTTTACGACCTCTTTCATGGCCGCGATGGGGCGTTTGTTTGCCGTGCTTACCCAGATGGTCATGTTTTCGGTCTCGTTCAGTTCCTGTTTCATGGCCGAGTAGAAAGCGGCCAGGAGTTCCGAATAGATATTCAGTTTGCAGATTCCGAGAGAAACGGCACGGCGGATCTGATCGTCAGGGGTTCCGGAACCGCCGTGCATCACCATCGGGATCGGAGAAAGGCTGTTCAGCTTTTCCAGGCGTTCAAAATGCAGCTTTGGCGGATGAACATAAACGCCGTGCGACGTTCCGACGGCGACTGCCAAAGCATCGACTTCCGTCTCCTGAATAAAGTGGATCATGTCGGCGGGATCGGTCAGAAAATCCTCAGGGTTGTCGAATGAAGAGGATTTGCTCTTTTTCACGTTTTCCTCGGAATCGCCGACGATCCCGTTTCCGACATGGCCGAGTTCCGCTTCCACGGAAACGTTGAATTTGTGCGCGTATTCCACAACCTGTTTTGTTATTTTGATATTGTCCGCTATCGGGAGTGTGGACCCGTCGAACATTACGGAAGAAAATCCGCTGTCCACGCACTTTTTAATGAAGTTCAGATCGGTGGCGTGATCCAGATGAATGCAGACCGGAACGGCTGCCTTTTTGGCCATGGCTTTCAGGCCCTCGATCCAGCAGCCGAGTTTATCGCCCCCCAGATCCACAGTCAGACCCATCAGGATAACGGGCGATTTCAGTTCCTGTGCGACGTCGAGCACGGCAAGTGCCATGTCATGGTTACTCACGTCAAAGGCCCCGACTCCGTATTTGTTTTTTCTGGCATCGTCCAGAATGCCGTTCAGATTGACAAGAGACATAATTGAAATACCTCCTAAAATATTTATTATCGCATCAACATGCCGCCGGAAACGTCGATTGTGGCGCCAGTGATGTAGTCGGCCTTATTGGAAGCGAGAAACACCACTGGGTAGGCAACCTCGCGAGGCTCTGCAATCCGTCCCAGCGGAATTCTGCCTTTGTAATATTCTTCGCCGTTGCCGGTGAAGAGGGCGTCCGTCATCATGGGAGTCCTCACGATCCCGGGGGCCACACAGTTGCAGTTGATCCCATATGGGGCGACTTCTCTCGCGAGAGAGACCGTAAAAATAACCAGCCCGCCTTTGGCTGCGGCATAATGCGAATGACCGGTGGTCGATCCGTGAAAGGCGGCCTGCGAAACGATGTTGACGATTTTGCCCCTGCTTTTCCTGCCGAGCAGATGATTCACCATTTTTTTGCAAAGCAGGAACGGAGCTTCCAAATCGACAGCCATTGTTTTTTCAAAATCTTCTTTCGGCATATCTTTGATATAGGAAGAAAGCCATATCCCGGCGTTGTTTATCAGAATATCAATTTTTCCAAGAGCTTCGCAGGACAAGTCGAAAAGGGACTTCACGTCGTCTTTCTTTGAGACGTCCGCTTTTATGGCAACGCATTTTAGACCAAAGCGGCGGTTAATGCCTTCAATCCATTCCTTCGTTTCCTGTTCCTTTGAACGGTAACCTGCCGCCACATGGACTCCTTCGGAGGCAAGAGCTTCCGTAATGGCTCTTCCCAGCCCGCCGCTTCCGCCTGTGACCAGCGCACATTTGTTTTTTAAGTTCAAGTCCAAATCCGTCCCTCCGTATCCCGGGGTCCTGTTTATTTACCGCTGCCAAACTGCTCTTGATAAACCTCCGGGTTCAGCACGAAGCGGGAATCGGTCCCCTCCAGCAGCTTGATCATTTCTGCTGCCAGCAGGCGGGGAGAACTGATAAAGGCGTCGCGTGTTCCTCCGGCAAGATGCGGTGTAACGGTGACGTTGCCGAGCATGACGAGCGGATCATTTTTGCGCGGAGGTTCCTCACGGAAGACGTCGATGGCGGCTCCCATAATTTTTTTTGAGCTCAAGGCTTCGTAGAGGGCATTTTCGTCGACGAGGCCCGAGCGGGCCGTGTTGATGAGATAAGCGCCCGGCTTCATCAGGCTTAGCATATGGGCGCTGATCAGGTGTTCCGTTTCTGTTGTGAGGCGGGCGTGAAGCGTGATGAAATCGGAGACCTGCATCAGCTTTTCCAGAGAGACCATCTCGACATTTCCCGGTCCCGTTTTCACAAACGGATCATACGCCACGATCTTCATATCGAACGCAGAAAGCCTTTTGGCCACCCTCCTTCCGATTTCACCCAGGCCGACAATCCCCGCGACCTTGTCGGCAAGATCGGGGACGCTGTCTTTGTTGACATAATCGCGGACCCATTTCCCTTTTTTCAGGTTCATGTGGCTCTTTGCGATGTTGCGGCACTCGGCAATCAGCATACCGACGGTAAAATCTGCGACGGCATTTGCGTTGCGCCCCGGAGTATGGAAAACGGCGACTCCCCTTTTGCTGGCATAGTCCAAGTTGACGTTCTCCGTACCGCCCCTAAGGACGCCGACTGCTTTCAGGCGTTTGCAGGCGTCGAGCACTTGGCGGTTGATCGGGCAGAATTGCGTAATCATGATATCGGCGTCTTTGACTGCGTCGAGAATATAGTCAGGGACCTGGTAGGCCTCGCTTCCTTTTGTCTCAATCAGGAGATTGATATTCTGCAGTTCTTCGAAGTCTTTCATTTTCCATTCGATTGTTTTGAGTGTGACCCCCGCTTTTTCAAAGTTGGAAAAACCCTGGCGGATAAATGTCTCCGGGATCAGCAAATCTCCGATACCGACTAGATTCAAAGTTCAGACTTCCTTTCAAAATTAAGACTTTAGTATGTATAAAAAGCATGGATGCTCTTCTATCAATGGAACAATTTGGCGATTTCAATCAGGATCCAGCCGAACGGAGCATCGTACGGGGAGACCAAGTTGCCGATTTCAGTTCCGTTGGCGCTTGCGGGCAGAGTGACTCCGGATAGCGTCGCCGCTTTCGTAAACATCGGGGCAAGCACGGTGCCGCCGTACAAAGCGATGGTAACGACGAAGAGGCCGGTGACGAAAATGCGGAACATATTCTTTTTGCAGAACGGTGCGACCATGGAGATGAGGAAAACGATGGAGCCGAGATCCGTAAAGGGCAGCATTTTGTTGCCGGGAAGAATCATGGCAAGCAGAAGCGTGCAGGGAATCAAAAGGAGTCCGGTAGCCAGAATGGTCGGCTCGCCGATCAGCAGAGCCGTATCCATGCCGATGTAAAATTCACGATTCGGGAAGTGCTTCTTCAGCTTTGCTTCGGCGGCCTCCCGGACGATATTGACGCCCTCTATCACGACGCCGACCATATATGGAAGAAGCTTCATGACCGCAGCCATTTCAACTGCAAGCAGGATCACATGGCCGGCGTCCCAGCCGGCCAAAATGCCGAGAAGGGCGCCTAGAACTGACGAGAGGACAAGAGAGTCCCCCAGGATGCCGAGTTTGTTGCTGATCTTTTCCGGGTTAAGGTCGATTTTGTTCAATCCGGGAGTTTTTTCAATTAGAAAATTTACAATGATCCCCACGGGAACATAAGCGGAACAGGTGGCGTGCGGAAACGCGACGCCTTTCATGTCGTAGCATTCCTGAATCTTCGGCGCAGTCCAGTCGCCGACTTTCAATGCAAGGACGAAAAGGATCAGACTGGTTGCAATCGAGACGACCATATTGCCGGTCGTGGCGTAAATCATGCAGCCGGGCATCAGCAGCAGCCAGAAATTGAAGATATCCAGATTGACGATCTTTGTCAGGTTCAGGACCAGCATCAGGATATCGATGGCGATTGCGCCGATGACCACGAAGGGGACAAGCGACGACGACCACGCGATCTGGGAGGCGGTCGGCCAGCCGACATCCAGTACGGTAAGCTTCAGGTGGAACCTTGTCACCATGTCCTGCGCGGCGGGTCCCACACTGTTGAGCAGCAGATTGACAATCAGGTTGATTCCTTCAAAGCCGATGCCGACCAGCATGGCGCTTTTGAAGGCTTTGCCGGGCTTCACCCCGAAAATCAAGGCCAGAATGAAGAATATGATCGGCATCATTCCCGGGGCGCCAAGTTTGATAATTTGGTTAAACCATTCCATACAACGTCCTCCTTTAATTTCAAGTTCTCTGCTTTTCCGGGGCCGCCAAAAGGGATAAATTTATAAAATAAAAAACGACTAAAAGCTGCCAAAACAGCTTTTAGTCGAATTCTTACGCTACTATTCAACAATCTATTTTGTTTTCGATGGTCCCCACAAAAATTTATCGCTCAGCGTTACGCCTTTGAAGCGCAAACCGCGCGCCTGCTCAATAATTTTGTCCGAGTGGATGAAACCGGCAAGGAAGAAGTCGAGATCCGGCCTTGCCTGCCGCAGCTTATTGATATATTCCATCCCGTAAATGGCGGGCCGCAGCTCCACCGCGTCACATGAGGTTTCCGAAATGATCCGCGCAGAATTTTCAAGAGAAAGCGAATCGATCAAAATCACGCGGAGAATTGTGTACAGGCCCAGCTTTTTTAAGGACTTTACCAACAGGGGGTTCGATACCATGACAACATCCGCATGAAACATCTGCTTGAGAAACTGTGCGCCGTTTCTGTCCAGATTAAAACCGCCGATCAGCTCGACGTTCACGGAAGCCCTTTTGCCGGCCTGATGAACGCGGTCAATCAAACTTTTCAAATTGCCGATGTGGGTGTTGCTGAGATGGATGTAAGGCGAATTGGACAAGAGAGCGCTGGAAAGATTTTTGATTTCTCGCACCGATGGGATCAGATAAAAGCCGTCCTCAAATTCTGCGATATTACCTCCTCCTTCCGGTCAAGAAATTCTGTCGTTTATCCTATAACAACAAATGAGTGCTTGTCAATGATAAAATACACAAAATTTAATAGAATTATTTGTGATACATATTCATTGACAACAAGAAATCTCTGCTCTATCATAGGCACATGTAGTCGGCGATTACAGATTGCAATTAAAACAAAATAAAAAACCGAATGGTTGCATTGTGAATTCGGCTGAAGATCGAGAATCTTCAGCCGAATTCTATTTTTTTATGCGGAATTAAGCTTTCTCCGGAAAGAGAAAACAGTTTCGGTCACTTTGGTTTGCCGCGGCATGCGTGTGATGAAATTTCAGAACATTAGGGAGGTTATTGTGTTGAAAAGATATTTACTTGGAATTGATGCCGGTTCTTCCTCAGTTAAATCCGTTCTGTTTGATCGGGAAGGGCATATGATTGCCTCGGATTCCAAACGCAACAGGCGCGAAGAGGCCACCGAAAGAACCAGGGAACTGGGAATTGAGGAAATCGATGCCGGCAATATCTGGGAATCCACCAAAGTGTGTGTCAGCCACGTGATTCAAAAGTCTGGGATTGACGCCGCGCAAATCGCGGCAGTCGGGATCTGCTCTTTCGGCAATGGCGTCGTGGTTGTCGACAGGGCGGGAAACGCCGCGGCAAGGGCGGCTCTTTCGCAGGACTACAGGGCGAGCAAAATCGTTGAAGGCTACAAAAAAGAGGGCAAGCTGGACCGGATCAATCAGATCATCGCGGGAACGCTCTTTGCGGGGGAACCGGGTCCGATCCTGCGCTGGTACAAAGAAAACCAGCCAGCCGTCTACAACCGGATTAACGGCGTTTTGATGTGCAAGGATTTTCTGATTTTGAAGCTGACGGGCCAACTTTCGGCGGATATCAACTGCTTCGGGGGCTCTTCTCTTCTGGATCTCAGCACGTTCGGGTACTCCCGGGAGCTGATGGATCTTTACGGGGTGCCGGAGATGTATGATAAGCTGCCGAAACTGCACGAAAGCTCCGAAATTGCGGGAACGGTGAGCGGGGAGGCCGCAAAGGCCACGGGCCTCGCCGTCGGCACCCCGGTGGTGGCCGGAATGATGGACATTCTGGCCTGCTTGGTCGGGGCGGGCGCCTCTGCCGAAGGGATCGTCACGATTGTCGCCGGGACCTGGTGCATCAATGAAACGCAGTCCGCCAAAATCATTCCGGGCGCCTCCGCCAATCAGCCTTCGCTCGGAAAAGGGCTGTATCTGAACTGTTCCTACACGGGCGCTTCGGCGGTCAACTACGACTGGTTCATCAAGGCGCTGGGTGGAACGGCGATAATGGAAGCGCAAAAGCGCGGTGTTTCCCAGTATCAGGTTTTGGACGAGATCATCGGGAGAATGTCTCCGGAAAGGACGGAGGTACTGTTCCATCCCTTTGTCGCGCAGCCAAGCGTTCACCCGAATGCGAAGGCAAATTTTTTCAACATCGACCAGAATACTTCATACGGAGAAATGGTCTATGCCGTTGCGGAGGGGATCGTTTTCCTACATAAATGGCATATCGATTTTCTGCGAAAGGAGGGATGCATGATCAATTTGGCCCGGCTCACAGGAGGGATTGCGCACAGCGGCGAATGGGCTCAGCTTTTTGCGGATATCCTGCAGATTCCGGTTGAAGTCGTCGAAAGCGACGAAGTGGGCGCTCTTGGTTCCGCTATCACGGCGGGCATTGGGGCGAAGGTATACGAGGACTATCAGGACGGTTTCCAACATGCCGTAAGGATCAAGGAGCGGTTCGAGCCGTCGGCGGAACACGCGGAAGGCTTCGCCGAACGCTACAAGGAATGGGAACGGCTGATGAATGCCTTGATGTCTTATTGGGATGAAAAATAATTATATTGCTCAGGAGGCGCAGTTTTAGAATGAAGAAAACAAAGATCTTATTGGTGTCCGACGGGGGCGTCACAAAAGCACTGATGCAGAAAATGTACGAGTTAGAGCCTTATGGTGCGGAAATCACATTGGTGGAAGATACGGATATGCCTTCAATGGGGTATATTACCGACCGGATGGGACTCTTGGAGAGAGAGGGTATAAACGCTGCCCCAAGCTGTGAGCCGTTGCTTGAAAACTGCGCGGACAAGGAAATCATTGTCGTTCATGTGGCTTCGATCAACCGGGAGGTGATTGCGGCAAGCCCGAACCTGAAGGTCGCCGCCGTGCTGAGAGGCGGAATTGAAAACGCGGATGCTCCGGCGCTGAAGGAAAGGGGGATCAAGCTGATCAACGCTCCATGGCGCAGCGCGGATGCGGTTGCAGATTTTACTGTGGGGATGATGATCGCCGAAAACAAGAACATTGCGCGGGCCCACAAACTTCTGTTTGAGGGCAAGTGGTGCAAAAACTATACCAATCAGTCCTACATCCATAACATGAACCGTTCCACCGTAGGGATCATCGGCTTTGGCTACATCGGCCGCCGCGTTGCGGACAGGGCAAAAGCATTCGGCTCCAAAATTGTCGTCTTCGACCCGTTCCAGAAGCCGGAGGCCATCGAAAGAGCGGGTTGTGCGGCCTTGTCTTTGGAGGAACTGCTGAAACAGTCCGATTATGTCACGATTCATATGCGTCTGTCCGATCAGACGAGGGAATACCTCGGAGAGAAAGAATTTTCCCTCATGAAGCCGACGGCGTACTTCATCAACACGGCGCGTGCGGGGCTTGTCGACACGTCCGCACTTTTAAAGGCGCTGCAGACAAAGTCCATTGGCGGCGCGGCAATTGACGTTTTCGACAAAGAGCCTCTTTCGCAGGATAATCCGTTTTTAAAACTTGATAACGTGACGCTTACGCCTCACCTGGCGGGAACTTCCTGTGACACGATGCGCAACTCCGTAGATATTTGCTTTGAAGACATTAAAAATTATATTCAGGGAAAACCGATGACAAACATCTCCAACTGATTCGTTTAGCGGCAATCGTACATTTTAATTCTGACAGACTGCCGGCCTCAACAGTTTTAAACCCCTTTAAGACTTATAGCGTTCCGTCGTTTTCCGCACTTTCTTTGAAAGGCTTAAGGACAGGGCTGCGGCATTCGATGCCGCGGTCCCGTCCTTATTTTATCTATTCTGTTCCGTGTTTTGAGCGGGACGTTGAAGCAGAGTGAATATCCGCGGATTTACATTAATCTCTTGACAAATGGATGAATGACTGATAATATAACAGTGTTATATGCCGAAGGCATGCGGAGGCGTTTCATTGAGCGGGGAAGAAACAGGCACACGAAAAGCGATTCTGAACGCGGGAAAAATGGAATTTCTCGGTAAGGGATTCCGGGCCGCTTCGCTGAGAAGCATTGTAAAAGCGGCGGGAGTTACCACCGGCGCTTTTTACGGATACTTTGGCAGCAAGGAGAAGCTGTTCCGCGCGCTTGTGAACGAGCCCGCAGAAGCGCTGCTTGACAAATACCGGGAAGCACAGGATCGATTTGCCGCCCTTCCGCGGGAAGAACAGCTGGGCCAGATGAGTAAAATCTCCGGCGACTGCATGAGCTGGATGGTTGAATATGTCTATGAGCATTTCGATGCGTTCAAACTGATTCTGTGCAGGTCGGAGGGCACGGAATATGAGAATTACATCAACACGATGGTTGGCATCGAAACGGAAGCGACGCACCGCTTCGTTGAAGTCCAGCGCGGCCTTGGCAGTCGGATCAAATCGGTGGATGGCGCGCTGGAGCATATTCTGATCAGCGGCGAGTTTTCCGCAATCTTCGAAATGGTCGTTCACGATATGCCGAAACAACAGGCAGCGGGATATGTCAAAGACCTTCAGGCGTTTTATTCCGCGGGTTGGAAGCAGATTATGGGGTTTTAAGCCCTATAATTTTTAACCAATGGTTAGCATATGCTAACTAAAAGATAACAGCAGAGGAGAGATCCAATGAAGAAACAATCGAAAAAAAAGAGCAGTCTGTCGCAGCTGATGGCTTATGCGGGCGGCCGTAAAAAGCTGACGATACTGGGCTGTGTCCTCTCAGGCGTGTCCGCCGTCCTTTCCATGGCGGTCTATGTCTGCATCTGGTTCGTTGCGCGCGGGGTCTTCCAGGCAATGCCGGACTTTACCTCGGCGGGAGGACTCACAAAATTCGGATGGATGGCGCTGGTGTTCGCCGCCGTGAGCACGCTGATCTATCTGGCGGCCCTGATGTGCACTCACCTGGCCGCTTTCCGCACGGCGAGAAATATGCGCGCTGAGGGTGCAAGGCATCTGATGGACCTGCCGCTCGGCTATTTCGCCGCCAACCAGTCCGGCCGCCTGCGAAAGTTGATCGACGACAACGCCGGAATGACGGAAACGCTTCTGGCGCATGAGCTTCCCGACCTGGTCGGCGCAATCGTAACCCCCGTTGCCGCCATTGTGCTGCTGTTTGTGTTCGACTGGCGGATGGGTCTGATTTGTCTGGCACCCCTGTTTGTCGCGGTGCTGCTCATGAAGCAGATGATGGGAGGGAAGAACGCCGGATTTTTCAGCCGTTATCAGAAAGCGATCGAAGATTTGAGCTCGGAGGCTACGGAATATGTCCGGGGCATCCCGGTGGTCAAGGTGTTTCAGCAAACGGTATATTCCTTTAAATCCTTTTATTCTTCCATTATCCGCTACCGGGATCTCGCGGCGGATTATTCCCTGTCCTGCCGGAATCCGATGACGGGTTTCACCACTGTGCTGAACGGGACGTTCCTGCTGCTGATTCCCGTCGGAATGTTTCTGTGCGCGTACGCGTCCGAGGGATGGACGGCGCTCGCCAATCTGCTGTTTTACATGCTGTTTACTCCGTTCTGCTCACTGATGATGATGCGGATCATGTATGCGAGTGAGGCGGCGATGCAGGCGGACGAGGCGGTTCGCAAGCTGGGTGAGATCATGCGCGCCGAACCTCTGAAGGAACCGGAAAATCCGGAAAAAGCGAAGGGCTTCTCCGTGGAACTGAGGGATGTGACGTTTACTTACCCTGGAGCCGCGGTCCCGGCGCTGTCGCACGTGAGCTTCCGGGTGCAGGAGGGTGCGACGGTGGCGCTGGTGGGCCCGTCAGGAGGGGGCAAGACGACCGCCGCCGCCCTGATCCCGCGCTTTTGGGACGTGCAGGAAGGGGAGGTCCTTGTCGGCGGCATTGACGTGCGAAGGCTTTCTTCCGAAGAACTGATGAGACACGTAGCCTTTGTGTTTCAGGATTCGCGGCTGTTCAAGGCCAGTCTGCTTGAAAACATTCGGGCCGCGCGTCCGGGCGCGACGATGGAACAGGTGGAGCTCGCCGCCCGTGCGGCCCAATGCGGCGATATTGTGTCCAAATTTCCCGAAGGGCTGGATACGGTGGTTGGGACCAGGGGGGTCTATTTGTCGGGAGGCGAGCAGCAGCGCATCGCGCTGGCGAGGGCGATCCTGAAGGATGCCCCCATTGTGGTGCTGGATGAGGCGACCGCGTTCACCGACCCGGAAAATGAGGCGCTGATACAGAAGGCGTTTGAGACGCTGACAAAGGGCAAGACCGTTTTGATGATCGCGCACCGGCTTTCCACCGTGCGAAACGCCGACCTGATCCTGGCGATGGAAGACGGAAAAATCTCAGAGCAGGGCACACACCGGGAATTGCTTGAGAAAGACGGCCTCTATGCCCGGATGTGGAAGGATTACCGGACCTCGGTCATGTGGAAAGTCGGAAGGGAGGTGGGCGCATGATCCGCAGGCTGCAAAGAGTTTTCGCCCTGACGGAAAAAGGCGCAAAGGATCTGGTCTTGGCAACCCTGCTGACCGTCGCCGCCAATCTGAGCCTGATACTTCCCGTGGGGCTGCTGGTCACGGCACTGGGACGCATCATTGAGGCTTTTCAAAGAGGGTCCGACCCGTCTGCCGGCGTATGGAAATATACGGCGGCTGCCGCCATTCTGGTCGCAGTTGTCTACATCGTTCACTGGTTTCAATACAAAAGCCTGTATGTTGCCACCTACATCGAAAGTGCCAACCGGCGCGTGACCCTTGGGGAAAAGCTGCGGGAATTGCCTCTCTCTTTCTTCGGGCAGAGGGACCTTTCCGACCTGACGGCGACCATCATGTCCGACTGCAGCGCGCTGGAACAGGCTTTTTCCCATTACATCCCACAACTGTTCGGAACCGTGATTTCCACCGTGCTGGTCGCCGTCGGCCTGCTGTTTGTTGACTGGCGGATGGGACTCTCCGTCGTTTGGGTCATTCCGTTCTCGGCACTGCTTGTCTTCGGTTCCCGGTGGCTTCAGGACAAATATGGAACGCGCAGCATCCTTGCCAAGCGCGCCGCCACCGACGGCCTGCAGGAGCTTCTGGAAACCGTCAAGGATATCAAGGCCTGCAACCGGAAGCAAACATATATGGACAGCCTGGAAACAAAGTTCGCAGGTGTCGAAAAAGCCGCGATCCGTTCCGAACTGGCGTCCGGGGTGTCCGTTTCTTCCGCTCAGGCGTTTTTAAGGCTTGGCGTCGCAACGACCGTATTGGTGGGAGTGAATCTGCTGGTCGCCGGACAGTTAAGCCTCACAGTCTTTCTGATTTTTCTGATCACTGCGGCGCAGCTGTATGATCCGTTGAACATTTGCTTTATGAATCTCGCGGCAACGTTCAACGCGAAGCTTCAGATCGAACGAATGAGGGCAATCGAGGAGCAGCCGGTGCAGACCGGTTCCGACCGCTATTCCCCGGACGGCTACGGCATCGCTTTCGATCATGTACGGTTTGCCTACAACGAAAACGAGGGCGTTTTGGAAGACGTCTCCTTCACTGCGAAACAGGGTGAGGTGACTGCGCTGGTGGGACCGTCCGGCGGCGGCAAGAGCACGGCGGCCAAACTTGCGGCGCGTTTTTGGGATGTGAACGGGGGCAGGATCACGCTGGGCGGCGTCGACGTTTCCACTGTGGAACCGGAAGCCCTTTTGAAAAACTATTCCATCGTTTTTCAGGACGTGGTCCTTTTTCACGATACGGTCCTGGAGAATATACGCCTCGGACGCCGAAACGCTACGGACGCCGAGGTCCTCGCGGCGGCAAAAGCCGCGCAGTGCGATGAGTTCGTTCAGAAGATGCCGGACGGATACCGAACGGTGATCGGGGAAAACGGTTCCACCCTTTCGGGAGGAGAACGTCAGCGGATCTCCATTGCCCGCGCTCTTCTGAAAGACGCTCCGGTCATCCTGCTCGACGAGGCGACGGCCAGCCTGGACGTTGAAAATGAAACGGCCGTGCAGAAGGCGCTGTCCGGCCTGATTCGGAACAAGACCGTGCTGATCATCGCCCATCGGATGCGCACGGTGATGGGGGCCGACAAGGTCGTCGTGCTGTCCGACGGAAAGGCGGTCCAAACCGGAAGGCCCGCCGAACTGCTCCGGGAGGAAGGCCTGTTCCGCCGCATGGTGCAGCTGCAGAGTGAAAGCCAGGATTGGGCCCTTTAAAGCAATGGCCAAAATCCGAAGCGCTTTTCCGGAGGCATGGCTTTCTTGGCTCATCACACAGCCGGCCGTTTCGGGCAAAAAGATATTTTACAGACAATGGCCCCGGTGCTATAATGCAAAGTAGACAAAGTGAGGTGCCTGACATCATGAAAACAATTTTGTGCTACGGCGATTCAAACACGTGGGGATTTAATTATGAAACACTGGAAAGATTTCCTTATGGGGTGCGTTGGCCGAACGTCATGCAAAAAATATTGGGAGATAATTTCAGAGTGATAGAAGAGGGATTAAACGGCAGGACAACGGCGCTGGATGACCCGAACGACGATTGCCCCGAAGCGAGGAACGGGTTAAAATACCTCAATCCGTGCATCCGCTCTCACTATCCAATTGATTTAATGATTTTTATGTTGGGCACGAACGATTTAAAAGCGGACCTCTTTACCACGGTGGACGATATCGCGCGGAATATGGAACGCCTGATCGAATTGTCAAGAAAAGAGCTTGATGCCCGTCAGGGTTATGAACCGAAAATTTTGTTGGCCGCGCCGACGGCCATTGGAACTTCGATTGAAAGATCCATGTTTTGCAATGAGTTTAACGGCAAGAAATCAATCCCTTTGTCTGCGGAATTAGAGGAAACCCTGTTCAAAACCTCTGAGCGGCTTTTCTGCTATTTCTTAAATGCGGGCGAAATTACGAAACCCAACGAGGTTGATGCGATTCATTTTAACAGAGAGGGACATCGGCTGTTTGGCGAAGCTGCTGCTCAAAAAGTACGGGAGATATTCGCTCAGAGTTTCTGACGATTGGCTTGTGCAGATCTCCCGCCGCAAGATACCGCCCGTTTTTCAGAACGGGCGGTATCTTTTTTAACCCGGCCTAATTTATAAAAACAGTTCTTGCATGATGCGGCGGTTTCGTACTATTATAAAAACGAATGATCATGGAACGGCGCTTTCGCTTTTTCCCGCAGGCGAGCTGGCCCGCACGGAAAAATTCAAATGGAGATCATGCCAAAAGGAGTCGTGAGGACGGATGAGAATCGGGGTAACGGCGCTGCTGGTTCTGTCCATGCTTTTGGGGATGCTTTTTATTCTGTATGCCTGGAAGAGGCGTTCCCTTCCCGGAGCGGTCTGTTTTATCCTTCTTTCGGCGTCCATTGTTTTTGTAAACGGCACCTATATCGGCGAACTGAATTCCAACAGCATGTCCGCGGCGCTTTTCTGGTCTTATCTTGACCATCTGGTGCTGCCGCTGACCCCCTGCCTGTGGCTTATGATGTGTCTGGATTACTCGCGGGTCCAAGGCCATCGGCGGCTGGTCCGTCTTCTCTTACTCGTCTATCTGCTTTTCTACTATTTCGTTTTTTACACCGACAATTTTCTTCATCTCTATATTGTGTCCTACCGTTTTGTGAGCAACGGATATTTTCCGGTCCTGATTTCCGAAAAAGGCTGGGGTTTCATCGCGGTCCTTCTCATGATCACGGGAATAGGCGTCGCCTGCACCGTGATTTATATCCGCGGTTTTCTGAAATCCTCAAGGCTGCATCGCCGCGGATATCTGCTGATGATGACGGCTTCGGCCATACCCTGGCTTTGCACCTATTTTAATGTCAGGCAGAATACCTATCTGGGCGTCGATTATTATTCATTCGCCATGATCGTGACCGGGGCGTTTTACCTGTTCGGGCTGTTTCACTATCATCTTTTCAGCACCGTTCCCATCGCCACGGAAACCGTGTTCCGCCTTTCGGAAGATGCCATCGCGCTGACGGATATCGGCGGACGCATCACCGACGCGAATGATTCGTTTCTGCGTTTTTATCCGGAACTCAAACGGTTGGGGAAAAGGGATACGCTCGATGGATTCCTGGAACGGCACAAAGAGTTCGCGGGTCTTTCATTTTCAGGCGGACCCGTGAATTTTCATCAGTGTGACAGCGGTACGGAACGATATTTTTCCGCCGGACTGACTCCGATCTTTTCGGAGAACGGCGTTCAGATTGGAGGGATTTTTCTGATGAAGGACATCACGGTCTATGCCGAGTACGAAAATCAGTTAAAGATACTCGCTGAAAATGCCGCCATCAAAGCGGAGACGAATGAGCTGTCTTTCCTGCAGGCACAGATCAGCCCGCATTTTCTGAACAACACGCTGAGCGCCATCGGTTCCCTGATCCCGAGAGACCAGGAAAGAGCCGGGGAGCTGGTGGTCGACCTCAGCGAATATCTGATCAACTGTTACAGGGCCGGTGGCTCTTCGCCGACGGCGCCGCTGGAACGTGAGCTGGAGGCCGTGGACACTTACATAAAGATTGTCCGGGCGCGTTTTGGAAACCGGATCCGATACAGGGCGGAGATCGACGCCCCGCCGGAAATGGAATTGCCCCGGCTGGTCTTGCAGCCCTTGGTGGAAAATGCCGTGCGCCATGGAGTCCAGCCCCGAAAAGACGGCGGGACAGTCTGCCTCAGCATCCGGCGGACTCCGTCCTATGTGTGTTTTGAGATCAGGGACGACGGTGTGGGGATCGAGCCGGAGCGGATCTCCACCCTGCTTTCCGGCGACGACGACCGGCAGGGGGTGGGCATTATCAACATCCATAAAAGACTGCTTCGATACTACGGCGAAGGTCTGAGCATTCAGTGCGAGGGCGGAACATCCGTATCGTTCCGTATCCCGGTGAAGGGAGAGCGCTCTTGATGATTAAAACCATTGTGGTGGACGACGAATGGTATAACCTGGAAGAAATTTGCGATCTGGTTGAACAGACCGGCTTTATGAGCGTGGAGGGCCGTTATCAGAATGGGGCGGACGCTTTGGAGGGAGCCGCCCGCGTAATGCCGCAGACGGCGTTCATCGACATTGAGATGCCGGAAATGGACGGCCTCACGCTGGCGGAAAAGCTGCTTGAGCAGGATCCGGAGATGAAGATTGTCTTTATCACGGGCTGGAACCAATACGCGGTCGCCGCTTTCGACCTTAATGCTCTCGATTACATTATGAAGCCGGTCAATAAAGCGCGCTTTGCCAAAATGGCACAAAGGCTGAAGCAGGAGCTTGGCGTGCGGCAGTCCGTAAAATCCGATCCGCCTCCGCTTTCCATCCGGTGTTTTGGAAGATTCGAAACCTTTATGGACGGCAGGCCCGTCGTATGGAAACGGAGCAAATCCGAGGAGCTGTTTGCGTATCTTCTCACCAACCATGACTCCTTTGTCCATAAAGAGGAGATTTTGGAGACATTGTGGCAGGGCTGTGACTGCCAAAAGTCTCTTCCGATCCTGCAGACGTCCGCATGTAAAATACGAAACGTTTTGTCTCCCTGCGGCGAAAGGGTAAAACTGGCTTACGCGGACAATCGTTACGGCCTTTTTTTGACGGCGGTTTCCTGCGATTATCTCGACGTTGAAAAAGCCGTCCGGGAGTTCCGGGAAGACAGGCCGGAAACGTACGGAACAATCGAGGCGGCCTGTGAAGTGTTTCAGGAAGGGCTTTTCCCGTATCATGGGTACTTGTGGAGTGAGGCTGTCGCCGAGGGAATCCGGCGGCGGCTTGCCGGCGCGCTGCGGAAAACGGCGCGCCGCCGGCCGGCCGGTTCGGAGGAACAGTGCCGCGCGCTTGGCATGCTTGCCCGGATTTCCCCCCTGGAGGACGATGATCAGATCGCCTATCTGCGTGTTTTGCAGAAACTGGGAAAGTCGGATGAGGCCGTCCGCCACGGCACGTGGCTGAAGGAAACCCTGCAGCGGGACTATGACGCGGCACTTACGGAAAAGATTACGAAACTCCTTCTTTAAATTTCATCATGCATGGAAAAAGACGCCGGTTTGGGCGCCTTTTTTATTTTGGCAAGCCGGTTTGTCAGTATTTTGTCAGAGCGTAGTGCTATACTGCGTCTGTGAACTTATGGGTAACGGCTGAAGGAGGGCAATACCATGGAACAAAAACGGATGAAAAAAGCGCCGGCTTTTCTGCTTACGGCCTCCATGCTTCTTTCTTCCATGCTGCCGGCGTTTTCCATGCCGGCGAAGGCGAGCGACACCGGATTCATCGGTACGACAAAAATATCGGATCTTCAGAAACTGGGGCTTAGCACCAGCACAAACGGTTTTTCGGATAAATTGAGCGGCTCCGCGCCTTCTCCGTACGGGAAGGAAACGACAGGCCTTCTGACCTTCAATGAACTGGCATATTCGGAAAATATCAGCCTTTTCGGTTTGGGAAATACAGCCGGCTTATATGACGCGGACAAAAGCGGAGATTCCGGCAGCGACGGGCTTCATTTCGGAAAAAGCGTCAATTCGTTGGATTCAGAGCAGAAAACAGCGCTGAGTACGAACGATATCGACTGTGAAGCGCAGCAGTCGAAAGCGTTTGACCCGACGGGCGATGGAAAAGACGATTACGCCGCAACCGTGTATGCCCAGTCGGCGGGCGGCAACACCGGCCTGAAACTGAAAGTGGCCCGCATTGCCGACAACGCGGGCGAAGTGAAGGACTACAGCCTCGGCGTTCTTTATTTTCAGTTGGAAACATACCAGGAGAACGCATTTCTTCCGATCGCCGTGGGTGATTTCGACGGCGACGGCAAGGATGAAATCGCGGTTTACCGGACGGCCATGAGCGGCTCCACGGGGCAGCAGTATGTTTCCATCCTGAAATACGATCCGGACCAAAAGAGTATATCGATTAAGAAAGATTATTCCTTGCAGAACCTTGGGTTCATCGGCGTATATGACGACGCCACGGGGAAGGATGATAAGTTCGACCCGTTTTCCGGCACGGAGGAACAGTGGAAAAACGTCTACTACTGGCCGGTGGCAAACCTGTGCGCGGTCACGCAAAAGGGCGACAGATGCGACGACCTGGTGATGAGCGTAAGTTCCCCAAAGGAGGGGATGCACCGCGTGAATACCTGCACGCGCGTCCTTTTCTGGACCGATCCGCTGAGTTCGGATTCCAAGCTTTCCGCTCCGGTCAGCATGCAGTTCAACTGGCAGAGCGTATACGGCATCTCCGACGGAGCAAACGAGTTTGAGACCATGATGTTCGGCGGAGCCGGAGCGGCCGACGTGGACGGCGACGGATACGACGATGTTGTAGTTGCGGGTTACCGGCAGCACGTCGCGAATTACGATAACGATTATAAACCGTTGGACTGGAGCCTCGATCAGAACTGGTACATGGCGGTTCGCTTCACCTATGACAGCGCGGCGAAAAGCTACAGCATGGTTGGCTCCGGGCCGCAGTATCTTGATATCGATGACGACGATTACCACCAGAACATCAATATGAACGAGGCCATTACGAACGGCAGCAGCGGAACGGAACGGCCTGAAATTGTCAAAGATCCGCCCGACATCGTGGGATTTGCGGAGGAGGGATCGGGATACGCGGACTCCGTTTTCATCAACGGCTTTGTGGTCCGTTGGGGCGACCAGATCTTGCCGGGCGAAATTCCGGACAGCAGTCTGCCGAGCGGCCGCAGCGGGATGAGCGTGAATACGGCGGTATCCGCAATGGGGCACGACGGTTATTTCTATGTAAAATACGCGGTGCCAGTCAACCAGATCATCGCCCCCGACAATCACGACTCGCTGGACGGTTATACCGGCGCGGCGGACGGATGCCGGTGGATCGCCGACGCAACGGCGGGAAATTTCGACAAGAATCTGCAGGGAAAGCAGGAACTGATGTTTACATACGCCTGCTCCGACGACACGGATACGGATGACGCGGAAATATCCTACGCGGTCGTCGGCGTAAAGCAGAAAGGAGAAGGGGACGTTACCCCCGATTTTGCCAGCCGGAAATTTGACCGCTCGCAGGCGGACAGCGATACCCATCTGTGCCTTGCCACTCTCGCTGTAGATCAGGTAAGCGCGCGCCCGGCCTTCAGTTTTTACGCCTGTGACACGGACGACGATTCCACTCTGATCAAATATGACCCCGCGCAGGAAAACGAATTCTATTTTACGGATCCGCATGTGATTGCGGTTTTGCAGTCGGCGCCTTATTTCAGCGGACTGGATGAGTACAACGGCAACTATTCCAGCAGCGGCTCTACCAGCATCACGTATACCAGCGGTTCCGGCAGCTCGACTTCGCAGAGCGTCAACGTGACGGCCGGTATTGTATTCGGCGTTGACGCAGAGCTCGCGGTTTTCATCAAAGAGGCGGAGTACTCTTCAATCAGCACCTTAACCGCGAGCCTCGGCGCGGAATTTGAAAATTCCACGTCGGTTTCAAAAAGCGTGACCTTTTCCTCTATTTCGGGGCAGGATGAAGTTGCGCTCACGATGACGCCGTACGTCCGTTATCATTACCAGGTCTGGGATCCCAAAAGCAACGACGGCGCCGGCGGATGGCATCCGACGACCGTCGATATCCCGGAGCAGCCCCGCACGACGGAAATCAGCGTGGATACCTACGACAGAGTTGCGGAAGACGTCAACAAGACCGCCGCCGGGGATAACAAGTGGGACCTGATTCGCGGGAATCTGATCGGCGACACGCCCGGCGATCCCTCCACTTATGCCGCGACATCCGGCGGTCTTGACAAATGGAGCAGCGGTTCCGTCGTTCGGGACGACGGAACGACAAGCAGCGGCTTTGTCGGCGTGGGGAGCGGAACGGGCGCCATCAGCGAGGAACTGGAGGCCGACAAGTCCGCAAGCAGCTCAGTAACCTGGGGGTCTGAGCTGAGCCACGACGAGCAGCTGATTATCGGCGGCATCGTTGCCGGCGTCACCGCAAGCGCGAGTTATCAGGGCGGCTACACCACCGAGAATTTTTCCGGACACACTTACCAGGGTACGGTCGCCGTTCTGCCGGACGAAGCCGCGGCGAATTATGATTTCATGTGGGAGTTCGGCGCCTGGGCGGGAACGCTGAACAAGGCACCCTGCCTGATCTTAGGTTATTTGGTCCAGAATGTGAAGTGCCCGCCGAGAGCGCCGAATCATTTCAGGGTGACCGACAGCACCGAACACAGCATCACCCTCGCGTGGGACTACGATGAGAATCCGAGCGGCTTTGAAATCTACCGCAAACAGGGGGACCGGTATTTTCTGCTGAAAAAGCTGGACGGCTCCGAAACGTCCTATACCGACACCTCCTGCGACCCGAACACCGAATATACCTATAAAATCCGCTGCTGCAAGCCGGTCGACAATGTTTTGCAGTACAGCTCTTACAGCGACGAGCTCAACGGTTACACCAATCCCGACGCTGACAGCGGCTCCCCTGTGTTTACGGAGCAGCCGGAAAACGCCGACGTGCGCAGCGGCGCGACCGCGGTCTTTGCCGTTTCCGTCAAGCCGGGCGACGGGCAGGATGTCAGCTACCAGTGGCAGTCCTGCTCCGGCAGCGGCTGGAAAGATATTTCCGGCGCGGAGGATTCCAGTTACTCCGTCCCCGTTGCATCCGACACACAGGATGGAGACAGCTACCGATGCTGTGTCACCCAGATGGTGAATAACCAGTTTTTCTCCATTGTTTCCCAATCCGCATCCATCCGGGTGGGTAAAGGCGCGACCGGGCTGGATCTGGATCCGGTGGACGCGGCGACCGTGTTTGACGACGTCACGCTGAAAGCGGCGGTAACCGAAGAATTCAGCGGCGCGGACGAAATCACTCCTTCCGGCACGGTCACCTTTACCGCTGTAAATGATTTGACCGGTGACAGCGAAACAATCGGCAGGAAGGACCTGGAAGCCGATTGGACGGCGAGCCTGAACTGGAAGCCCGATTCGGCGGGCAGCTATCATATTACCGCGTCTTATGGCGGGGACAGTCATTTGGAGGAGTGCTCCGGCAGTCTCGAAAGCGTCGCGGTCGGTCCGAAGGTGACCGACTTTACGGTTCAGCAGCCCCAGAATTATCAGTACACGGGCAAAGAGGTCAAACCGGACGATTTCGGCGTTTATGACGATGCGGCCAGCACCACAAAGCCGCTGAAAAAAGACACGGATTATATCCTTTCCTACAGCGACGACTGTACGGATGCCGGAACCGTGAAGATCACCGTGACCGGCGTGGGCAATTACGAGGGCAGCAGCGGCAGCACGGAGTTTGCTATTGTCCCGATTGAACTCCGGCTGGATTTGTCGGCGGACATCCGCGGCAACTCCGACGGAGGCAAGAACCTTCTGTTAAAGGCAAAAGCCGCCAATGCGGTGGACGCCCCGAAAGGCACGGTCGCCTTCCAGCGGGGCGATACGGTCATCGCCGAAAATATACCCTTGAAAGACGGTACCGCCAGTTATCAGTGGGATGATGTGCCGAACGGCAGCTATGATCTGTCAGCCGTATATCTTCCCTCCGACCAGGATAATTACTCCTTTGAGGAAACCGACGGCTCAAAAACAACAGCTACGGTGGAGATACCGGCGGACGGAGTCAAACTGAATCGCTCCGCCCTGACCCTGAAGGCCGGAGGCGCGGCCGCGGCTCTGACCGCTGAGGTGTCTCCTCCCGGCTCTGACCAGACGGTAAGCTGGTCGTCCAATGATCCCGGGATTGCCGATGTGGATGACGACGGGGTTGTGACACCTGTCGCTGTGGGCAAGGCCAAAATTACCGTCACAACGGAAGACGGCGGCTTTACGGATATCTGCAGCGTGACCGTGCAGGAGGAAGACGTGGCGGCAACCGGAGTCAGGCTGAACCGTTCTTCCCTGACTTTGAAAGCCGGAGGAGCTCCGGCGGCCCTGACGGCGGCGATTTCCCCGTCCGATGCGACCGATCAGAATGTAAGCTGGTCCTCCGATGCTCCCGACATCGCGGATGTGGACGATAATGGATTGGTGACTCCCGTTGCCGCAGGCAAGGCCGAAATCACCGTTACGACGGAGGACGGCGGCTTTACGGATGCCTGCAGCGTGACTGTTCAGGACGGCGACATTCCTGTAACCGGAGTCAAGCTGGACCGCTCTGTCATGACGCTGAAAGCCGGGGGTGATACGGAAACCTTGACCGCAACGGTCTCCCCGTTTAATGCGGCCAATCCGGATGTAAACTGGTCGTCCGACGATCCCGGTGTCGCGGATGTGGATGACGACGGCGTGGTGACGCCCGTTGCCGCAGGCAAGGCCAAAATCACCGTCACGACGGACGACGGCAGCCTGACGGATACCTGTGATGTGACGGTGCGGGACGGCACCTGGGTTACCGGGGTCAAGCTGAGCCCCTCCCTTCTGACCCTGACGGCGGGAGGCGCGGCCGCAAGGCTGACCGCGGCGGTATCGCCTTCCGATGCGGCCAATCAAAACGTAATCTGGTCGTCGGATCACCCGAACATTGCGAGCGTGAAAGACGGAACCGTGACGCCGAAAAGCGCCGGGTCCGCGGTGATTACCGTCACGACGGAGGACGGCGGCTATGCGGATACCTGTCAGGTAACCGTGGAAAAAAGCCTGGATCACTCCGATGATTCCGGTCATTCTTCTTCAGGATCACATTCTTCCTCCACGTCATCCTCCAATCCCGCACCCGCACCCGCTGCCCCGTCCGATTTGACGGACGCGGGTACAAACGCCGCCGCGGATCTGACCGGAGCCACGATGCCTGCCGGCGTGTCGCGGGTTACATTTTCAGCGGAACGGGAGCCGGTCGACGGAGGTACGGGCCAAGGCTCCGATTCGCAGGGCGAAAACCTCTTTAAGATTGTTGAGTCGGATTCGAATCTGGATGTAATCGGAGACCCGGTGATTTACAATTTAAAGCTCCTCGACCAGAACGGCGTCCCGATTTCGGGATTCAGCGGCAAAGTCACCGTCAGAATCCCGCTCCCGGAGGGACTTCGCGGCACGCCGCATGTTTACCGTTATGAGGAAAGCACCGGAACGTTCACCGACATGAATACAGCCGTCGAAAACGGGTTCCTTGTCTTTGAAACCGACCATTTCAGCAGTTACGCGATTGCGGGTGTCGGCGACTCGGTCACGCTGGATACAACAAGCTACCAGATGGCGGTCGGCGGACGGTATCAGATCGGCGTGAGGCTGACCGGGTCCAAAGCTGCGTCTGTGAAATTCCATTCCACCGATGACCGGATCGCCTCCGTATCGAAGCTGGCTAACGGAAATTATCAGGTGGACGGAAAAGGAAACGGCGCCGCGTACATCATGTTCGATGTATACGACGGAAAAAACAATCTGCTGACTCATGCGTCGGTTCGGATCGACGTAAAACCGGGAGTCAGGCCCGGGGGCAATCCCGCAAGGCAGTACGGAGTTTATTGACAGAAAAAATCAAGGCTGGACCGTTTCGCGGCGGTCCGGCCTTGATTTTTTCTGTAATTGTTTTGCCGGCCGGTTAAAGATCCAGCGCCGGCCGGCTGCGTCGCTGTAAAAGAAAAAGCCGGATTGGTTCGCAGTGTTTTATAGGACTCTGCGATCTGAAACAGAAGAGAAAAACCGATTTCCCGCTTTGACGGAATTTCTCTTTTCCCCCGGCGGCCGGGATCCAATAAGTGCTTCTTGGCGACGCCGGTCTGCTTTATTGTGACGAAATTCAAGCTATTCCACAAATTTCTGCAAGAATTTTAGGTGAATCAGATCAATTGACAGACATTGAGACGTGTGTTATAGTAAATCCGATATAAATTTTATATTTAGTTTTTATATTCCATATATGGAACGAGGCGAAAAACAATGCTGACTGAGCAGCAGCAAGAATTTCAAAAAAAGCTCTCTTCTTACAGTTCTCTCAAGGTTCTGCAGACCCTGCTCGCGCTTTCCAGTTCAAATAATTATATGGGGATCAGCGAGCTGACTGAGATCACCGGTCTCAGTGCAAGCACGATGCACAGAATACTCCAGGAGCTTTTGGAGTGCGGCTTCGTGGCCAAGGACGAACAGCAGAAAAAATATCGCATCGGTTTTGAAGCGATGGTTCTGGCGGAGCACATGGAGGCCGCCAATTACCTGTTGGAGGCATCCAAGGAGGAGATGCGGCGCCTGAACGAACTGACTCAGGAGACGATCAATCTAATTGCGCTGGACGGTTTTCAGGGAATTTATATCGGGAAGCTGGAAGCTAGAAACCAAATCGCGATGCGTTCCAAAGTCGGGTGGAAAATCCCCCTTTACTGCACAAGCGGGGGAAAACTTCTCCTTGCTTATCAGAGC
This sequence comes from Caproicibacter sp. BJN0012, assembly GCF_035986805.1. NCBI lineage: Bacteria > Bacillati > Bacillota > Clostridia > Eubacteriales > Acutalibacteraceae > Caproicibacter > Caproicibacter sp. BJN0012. The sequence goes on from NZ_CP142518.1 coordinate 1,153,332, forward strand.
GAAGCATGGCTGGAGGATTATTTGGATGCCACGCCTCTGCAGAAACATACCGAATACACGATCACTGACCGGGAAGCCCTGAAGAGGGAACTCAAAAAGGTCCGGCAGGAAAACTTCTCGGTGGATAATCAGGAACATAATTCGGACGTTATCTGCGTTGCCGCGCCGATTTTTTCCAGAAATCATGAAATTACCGCCACAATTGGCGTTGCGGCCCCGAACTACCGCTTTTCCCTGCAAAAAGCCATCTCCTATAAGGATGAGATCATTGCAGCGGGAAAAGCGGTGACCGAGCTGCTTGTAAGATAATGTGCCGCGTCCATGACAGGCCGCCTATCTGTTTTGTTATAAACTGAATTTGAATAATTGGAGGAAAGGAACGAATATGAATCTGGATTACAAAGACCCTAAATACCGCAGTTCGCATGTGGTCAACGGCATCAGCATGGCCGGCCCGCGGGCGCATCTGCGGGGGATGGGGCTTCTCAACGAGGAGCTTTCCAAACCGTTTATCGGCGTCATTAACACTTACAATGAGATGCATCCGGGGCATGTCCACCTCAACCGCATCGGCGAGTTCGTAAAGGCGGGCGTGCGTTCCGCCGGAGGGGTCCCGTTTGAAGTCAACACGATCTCCATCTGCGACGGATTCGCGCAGGGGCATGTTGGCATGTGCAGCGTTCTTCCCAGCAGGGAAGTCATTGCCGATTCGATTGAGGTTTATGCGAACGCCCATCAGCTGGACGGCCTGGTGCTGATCGGCGGATGCGACAAAATCGTTCCCGCCATGCTGATGGCGGCCCTTCGAATCAATATTCCAGCGATTATCGTAACGGGCGGGCCGATGCTCCCTGCCGAATACAAAGGGAAAAGTTACGCCACCTACGAGCTGAAGGAAATGACCGGGCAGCTGATGCGCGGCGAGATCTCCAAGGAAGAGTACGAGTACATGGAGGGCCTGATGTCGCCGGTTCCCGGTTCCTGTGCGATGATGGGGACCGCGAACAGCATGTCGATCGTCGCGGAGGCCATGGGTCTCACCATGCCGGGTTGTGCCTGCGCTCACGCCGTGACGGGAAAAAAGAACCGGATCGCGAAGCAGAGCGGTTATGAGATCGTCCGGCTGGTTGAAAACAATATCTGCCCGCGCGACATCGTCACGCAGAAGATGCTGGACCTTGCCGTGACGGTTGCGATGAGCGTCGGCGGCTCCACGAACCTGAGCCTTCATATGCCGGCAATCGCGCGGGAAGCGCATCTGCATATGACGCTGGAGGACATTGAACGGATCTCCTCGTCGACCCCGTACCTTGCCAAAATCAAACCGTCCGGCAGCCATACATTGCTGGACCTGGACCGCGCGGGCGGAGCCGGCGGCGTGATGCGCGAGCTGGAACCGCTTTTGGATCTGGACCAGATGACGGTGAACGGAAAGACGCACCGCGAAAACGTCTCGCAGGTGATGGAACGGGATAACGGCGTCATTCATACCATCGAAAACGCTTACAGCAAACAGAGCTCTCTTGCCGTTCTCCACGGAAATCTCGCTCCGGACGGCTGCGTCGTCAAGCAGACGGCCGTCAGCCCCAAGATGCGCAGGCACACCGGGCCGGCGCGCTGCTTTGAATCGGAGGAGGCCGCGGTGAAAGCGATCTATGGGCAAAAGATCAGTCACGGGGACGTCATCGTTCTCCGCAACGAAGGGCCTCAGGGAGGACCTGGAATGCGCGAGATGCTGACCGCTACGGCCGCTCTGGTCGGCATGGGCTATTCCGAGTCGGTCGCCCTCGTGACGGACGGGCGTTTTTCCGGGGCGACGCGCGGGCCGTGCATCGGTCATGTTTCGCCCGAAGCTTCCCGCAGGGGGCCGATCGCGGCCGTGCGGGACGGAGACATCGTCGAGATCGATATCGATGCCCGGACCATTCACGTGAAGCTGAGCAAGGAAGAAATCGCGCAGAGGCTGGCACAGCTTCCGCCGTATACGCCAAAGGTCACCGAGGGATATCTTGCGCGCTATTCCCGCGAAGTTTCCTCCGCCAACGAGGGAGCGGTCCTAAAATAATCTGCCGGATCAATTGAAGGAGGAAATACATTGGCAAAATCCGTTACCATGAGGGGAATCACCGCGCCGGTTCTGACGCCGTTTCATCAGGACGGCACCGTCAACTACGAGGAGTACAAAAGGCTGAACCGCTATATCACGGAAAACGGGGTCGGCGGCGTCTTTGTCTGCGGCACGACGGGGGAATTCGTCAATCTCACGATTCAGGAGCGCAAGCTCCTGCTGTCCGCCGCGATGGAAAGTGTGAAGCCGGGGACCAATGTCCTGTTCAACACGACGGCGATGAATCTGGAGGATACGAAGGAACTTCTGGACTGGTCGAAAAAATGCGGGGCGGACGCGGTTTCCTTCACAGCTCCCTATTACCATAAATATGACCAGAAAGCGCTGATCTCCTATTTCCAGAAGACCGCGCAGCTGGCGGGGGAGCAGACCGTTTACTTATATAATATGGTCGGCATGACGCACAACGCGATCACCCCGGCGGTGCTGAAGGCGGTTGTGGAAAACTGCCCCAATGTCAGAGGAATCAAGGACAGCAGCATGGATTTTATGGTTCTGCTCAATTATCAATGCGTGATCGAGGACGATTCCTTTGAGATCATCACCGGGAACGATGCGCAGGTGCTGACCGCCCTGCAGGCGGGCGCGGCCGGCGGCGTGATTGCCGCGGCAAGCGTGTTCCCTGCGCTGTGCGCCGAGATCTGGGACAAGTTCCGGAAAGGGGATCTGGAGGGTTCGCGCGAGGCGCAGACAAAGGTCCTGAAACTGAGGGAACTTTTCCGCGCCGTCATGCCGGTCATGTCCCATAAAAGGGCGCTGGAGCTTCAGGGCTTCCAAATGGGCCCCGCCCGTTTTCCGTTCCGGGATCTGACCGAGGAGGAGAACAAGAAGGTCGAGATGACGATACGCGACCTGGGCCTGCTTTAAGGCCGGATCGCTGCAGGGAGCCTGAACCGCCAGATCCGGGATGGCTTGGAATGAGCAGGGCAGGCGGGTTACGGGCTTTACTGCAGAGCGCTTATTCGGAGGTCTTTGGGAAGCATCTCCAATCAACCGTTTTTATGCCGTTGGAATGGCATAACATAAACAACTTTAGGAGGAAGAGTTATCTATGAAAAAACTGTTATCACTGCTTTTGTGTGCAGGACTGTTGCTCACAACAGCCGCATGTTCCAATTCAGCCTCGTCCGGTTCATCAGCGCCGTCGGCGGGATCTTCCGCAGCCGGGGCGGCATCGGCCCAGAAACCCGCGAATTTCCCCAAAAAGCCGATTACCTTTATCGTTCCGTGGTCGGCGGGCGGAACTTCCGACGGACAGATCCGCGCGCTTTCCAGCCTGGGACAGAAGTATTTCGGCGTTGCCTGCACGGTTGTAAACCGTGACGGGGCGGGCGGGACGATTGCCACGACCGAGTTTGTCAACACAAAGGCCGACGGCTACACCCTCTGCCTGGAAGCCTGCGGCGTATTCACCACCCAGCCGTTTATCAAGGACGATATCAAGTACAGCATGGACGACTTCAAACCCGTGATCGGCACAACCGTCGAACCTATCATCATGGTGGCCAGCAAATCCTCCGGGATCAAATCCCTTGACGACCTGAAGAAAAAGGGGGGCACCATCAGCTACGGTTTCTCCGGCGCGGGCAGCCTGCCCCAGCTTTCCCAGCAGAGGTTCTTTGAAATGGCCGGCCTCAAGTCAAGCGCGGTTCCCTTTGACGGAGGCGCTCCGACCATCACGGCTCTGCTTGGCGCGCATATCGACGTCGCAGCGGCACATCCGGGCGAAATCGCTCAGTACCTCGCGTCCGGCGACGTTGTCCCGCTCGGCATTTTCTCTCCGGAGCGCGACTCCAGAGAAGCTCTGAAGAATATCCCGACGTTTAAGGAACAGGGTTACGATATCGACATGAGCGTCTGGAAATTCCTGATGGTTCCGAAAGACACGCCCGACGACATTGCAAATTATCTGACCGATACCCTGGCTCAGATGGAAAAGGATCCCGAGTTTACAAAGTACTGCGAGAACAATACCCTTGCCATTTCCGGGTACAAGCCGGATGAGATCGTGACAAAGATTAAGGATGAGGCGGCCGTCAACAAGGAACTGCTGAAAAAGTAAGCCGGTCGGGCGGAACCGTTTCCCCCACGGCGGGACTCGGTTCCAATTGCCCGGGTGAGCCGGATGGAAAACGGCGGAACGGTTCGTCCTGACGGCGAAACGGATCATGATGAAAGGAGTAATGGCCGGTGCGGCTTTGCCGCGGGCCATACACAGTCCCAATGAGCGATTATAAAAAGAATTTGGTTTCTTCTCTGATTTTTTTGGTTCTGGGGATCACCCTGATGATTTTTATCCCGATTACGATTCCTCTGAGCGAGGCCACTGAGGTAGGCCCCCGGGCGTTTCCGTATTTCATTGCGGCCGCGATGATTTTGCTGAGCGCGGTGCTTTTGATCTCCACTTTGCTCCAGCGCGGAAAACAGGGTCTGCAGGGGGAAAAACCCGAAGAGAAAGAACCGCAGTACCGGCAGAATGAATTGCGGGCTCTGGCTCTGATCGGAATCACCCTTCTGTACATTTTCCTGTTTGATAAAATCGGATACTTTCTTTCCACCCTGCTGAGCTCGACGCTGGTCCTGCTGCTGTTCCGGGTGAAAAAGATCTGGTATTATCTGGTCGTTTACGCCGTGGGCGCGGGGATTTATTTTGCGTTCACCAAACTGCTGTTCGTCACGTTACCCTAGCTGGGTGCAGAGGGAGGAATAAGTGAGATTATTATGATTTTAACTGTACTGTCCAGCTTGTTTACTTGGGAAAATTTTCTTTTTATGAATATCGGCCTTGCCGCCGGTATTATTGTGGGGGCTCTGCCCGGACTTACCGGGACAATGTGCATCGCGCTTTTACTGCCGATGACCTACGGGCTCAATTCCATTACCGGAATGATTCTGCTTCTGGGTGTTTACTGCGGAGGCATTTACGGCGGTTCCATTACAGCGATTCTGATCAATACCCCGGGAACGCCGGCGTCCGCGGCAACGGTGCTGGACGGTTATCCGATGGCGAAAAAAGGCCAGGCGGGCCGCGCACTAAACCTGGCGCTTTCCGCTTCGGAAGTCGGCGGCCTGTTCAGCGTGGCCGTTTTAATCGTAGCTGCTCCGCAGATCGCGAGAGTCGCGCTGGACTTTGGGCCCGCAGAATATTTCGCGCTTGCGCTGTTTGGACTTACCATTATCGCCAGTGTCGGAGGTTCCTTAATCAAGGGACTGATCATGGGCCTTGCCGGTTTGTTTGTCGCCACCATCGGGATGGACCCGGTCGGAGGAACAAACCGTTTCACATTCAATATCACAGAACTGTCCAGCGGGATCGACATTATTCCGGCTTTGATCGGTTTGTTCGCGATCACTGAGATCATGTACAAGGCGAGAGACATTTACAAGCCTGTCGGCGACGTCATCGAGATCAAGGGGAAAGAAAAGGTTTCCTTCAAGGACGTTCTACAATATAAAGCCACTCTCTTGAAATCATCGATTATCGGCACGTTCATCGGCGTCGTTCCCGGCACCGGCGCGGCAATCGCCTCGTTCCTCAGCTACAATGAAGCCAAGCGTGCCAGCAAGCACCCGGAACTGTTCGGAACGGGCTATGGAGAAGGGGTCGTCGCTTCTGAAGCGGCAAACAATGCCGTTACCGGCGGCGCGCTGGTTCCGCTGCTGACTTTGGGGCTTCCCGGTGACACCAACACCGCGGTTCTGCTCGGCGCGCTGACCATGCAGGGGATTATCCCCGGCCCGCAGCTTTTCGTGCAGCAGAGACAGTGGGTTTACAGCATCATGTTCGCACTGATTATCGTCAATATTTTCATGTACATTCAGGGCAGATTTTTCATTAAGTTCTTTGTAAATGTAACAAAGGTGCCCACACAGGTACTTGTCCCGATTCTGATCACCCTGTGCATCATTGGTTCCTACGCGGTAAACAACACGACGTTCGACGCATTGCTGATGATTTTGATCGGGCTGTTCGGATATTACATGAAGAAGCTGGATTTTCCGCTGACTCCGATGGTCATCGCGATTGTTCTGGGGCCTCTCGCGGAGTCGAATATGCGGCGCGCGCTGATTATTTCGCAGGGAAGCGCTCTGATCTTCTTCCAGAAACCGATCAGCTGCTTCTTCATCCTTCTCGCGGTCTTTATGCTGTTCTTCCCTTTGATCAAAAAGCAAATGGAGAAAAAGAAAGGCGCGGCGGCATGACAAAAAACAAGGCGATACAAATCAGCAGCGGGCGTTATTACCAAAGCAGTGGAGCGCTCGCCGTGTTTCCTGAAGAAGTGCGGGCGCACGGCAATTCCGTCCTGATCGTGACAGATCATACGGTATACCCGAAAGTGCGGGACCGTGTGGAACCCGCGCTCCGGAAGGCGGGAATCCGGTTTGAGATTTTCTGGTTCGAGGGTTTTTGCTCCGCCGGCAATTATGAAGCGGCCGCGCAGGCGGCAAGGCAGATGAAAGCGGCGGTGGTTGCCGGAATCGGCGGAGGCCGTATCATGGATACCGCGAAAATTGCGTCCGATCTGTGCCAGGTCCGGTCCATCACGATCCCTACTTCGGCTGCGACCTGCGCCTCTACCGCGCTGCTGGCGGTTCACTATACCGACGACGGGCACTTCCTCGGAAATTACTGGCCCGCTTATGTTCCATCAACCACGATCGCGGATCTGGACATTATTGTGTCGGACTGCCCCGTGCGCTACAATGCCGCGGGTATTGTCGACGCGATGGCGAAATTTCCTGAAATTACCTACAATATGCGCTATACCAAATTTTGGAGCGGAAATCTGTACTCCAGGCTCGCCTGTGCGGGAGCGGGTGAGACCTACCGTTTCTTATTAGAAAACGGGCCGCAGGTGCTGGATAAAATGCGGTCGAAAACCTGCGACCAGCAGGTCGAAAATGCCGTGTGTGCGGCTCTTTCCGCCACCGGATTGATTTCCTGCCTGGCGAGCGGCGGAAAACAGGCCGCGATCTCGCACTGCCTTTACAGCTTTTTCTGCGACTGCCGGCCGGAATTGGCACGAAGCTTTCTGCACGGCGAACTCGTTGGGGCTTCACTCCCTTATCAGCTCTTAGTTGACGGGAACGGTGAAAAACAGGCGGCGGAGCTGTCTGCGTTTCTAAAAAAGATGAATTTACCTGCGTGCCTCGATGATCTTGGATTTGCCTCCGACTCTTCCGGCATGGAGGAATTATATCAATATCTTCAAATGAAAATGCCGATTGAAAATGCTTCGGAGCTGGAAAAGGTAAAAGCGTTTGAAGAAGTCCTGCTGCATGGATGCTGAAATCAATCCTTTCGCTGAAGTTGCGAAAGATAAGTTTTTTGTGAAAAGATTCACGGGACGCCGATGGACACAACTGCATTAAAAATCCGCGCGAGAAAGCTGCATGCAATGATGTCCATCATCGCATGCAGCTTTCTGAATCTGGAGGGATTGGATGAGCGAAAAATACAGAGACAGTCAGTGGGATGGCAATCGTGTCATTGACAACCTGTTGAAAGAGATTGCATTGCCAAGGATGTTCAGGGTAAAGCAGGAATTCGACGATCATAGCATTAAAAATATTGCCGAAGCTGTCCACAAGGAATTTCAAAAGGAAAAAATCCGCGGCACGATCCGGCCGGGGATGCGAATTGCGATCACGGCGGGCAGCAGGGGCCTTGACCGGATTCAGGAGCTGCTGAAAGCAATTGTTGATGAGGTCAAAGCACTGGGAGGAAGCCCTTATCTGGTTCCCACGATGGGAAGTCATGGCGGGGGGACGGCGAAGGGCCAGAAGGAATTTCTGGCCGGTATGGGGGTCACGGAGGCGGCGATGGGCGTGCCGATCCGGTCAACCATGGAAGTGAAGCTGATCGGGCGCAACGAAGACGGAAACCCGGTCTATATTGACAGGTATGCGGCGGAAGCAGACGGCGTCATTGTTGTCAACCGCGTCAAACCCCATACGAATTTTCACGGTTCCTACGAAAGCGGGCTGATGAAGATGATGACCATCGGCCTGGGCAAGAATACCGGAGCCTCCGTTTGCCACAGTATGGGCTGGGACAATATGACGCATAATGTCGAGGCGTTTGGAACGGGCGTGCTGAAATACGCGAATATCCTGTTCGGCATTGCAACGATTGAGAATGCTTTTGATCAGACCTGTATGATTACAGGCCTTACACCGGAAGAAATTCCTCAAAGGGAACCGGAGCTTCTGAAGATGGCAAAAGAAAAGATGCCGAGGATTCTTTTCCCGGAGTTTGACATTCTCATCGTGGACCAGATCGGCAAGAATTTCAGCGGCAGCGGGATGGACCCCAATATAACCGGGGTATCCGGAAATCCGAAAGTTGGCGGTGATCCCAAAGTCGATCTCCGTCTCGTGCTGGACCTCAGCAACGGAACTCACGGAAATGCGACCGGTTTGGGATTGGCTGATTTTTCAACAAAACGCGTATTTGACAAAATTGACTTCGATGCGGGATATCCCAATTCGCTTACCTCCAGAACGACGGCCGGAGGGAAGATACCAATCATTTTAAAGAACGATCAAACGGCGATCAAAAGCGCGATCTTTACCTGCACCGGGATCGGAGAAAAAGGTCCCCGCATTGTGCGGATTCCGAATACTTCCCACATTCAGTGCATTGATCTTTCGGAAGCGATGCTTGAAGAAGCGCAAAGCAATCCCCGCATTCAGATTTTAGAGCAGCCTCATGAGCTTTGCCTGAATGCGGAAGGCAATCTTTTTTAAAGCTGGACAGCCCGGCGGTTGAAATGACCGCCGGGCTGTTCTTTTTGCGGAGAAGATCGATTTGTTCGGAAACGTCAAATGCCGTTGATGAACTGATCGATGTGCATCAGCGCCGCGCCCACGGCGATTGATTCGAGTTTATACTGACAGACTTCCACATAGCTGCTGTCTTTTTCGAAAGTGTTGCGCTGTTCGACAATATTTTTCAGCAAATCGATGTATTGATCCATGTAGCTGCCGACATAACCGCCGACAATGACTTTGCAGTCGAACAGCATCCTGAGATTGTTGATGGCGATGGAGAGGTAATAGAGATATTCCTGCCAGATGGCCTTGTGCGGTTCACTGCCCGCCCGGACCAGGTCGAAAAATTTGGAGAGGTTCCCGTCGGCGCTGTCCGACAGGATGTGGGCGGAGCAGTAGGCGTCCACGCAGCCTTTTTCCCCGCAGTAGCAGAGCCTTCCGTTCGGGACGATGGTCATGTGCCCGAATTCACCGCTGCGTTCGTTCTCCCCGGAATAAATTTTGTTGTCGATCAGAATGGAGCCGCCCACGCTGTCGCTGAGGGACAGATAGACGACGTTGGAAGCGTTGTTCGATTTCCATAATTCTGCAAATCCGGCCGCGTTTGCGTCGTTGCACAGGGTACAGCGGTAAGAGATATATTGGGAAAAGCAATCCAGCGTACCGCCGGTAAATCCGAGCACGGGGGAGTACACAACCTTCCTCATGTCTTTTGAGATGATCCCCGGCACGGCGATGCCAACGCCGTAGATTTTTTCAGGGTCGATTTTTAAAGAAGAGACCCGGTTGTCAATCAAAGCCCCCAGCTCCCTGAAATATTCCTCCGAGTTGCTGAATTTTTTCCGAAGCCTTTCGTGCAGAATCACTTCGCCGCCCAGATTCACCACGACGATCCCGATATGGTTTCTGGTGATATCCAGTCCGATGGAGAAGGTAGCATCCCGATTGAACGAAATGGCCTTTGCCTTCCTTCCGCCGGTGGAATCGAACAGGCCGTGCTCCACAATCAAATTTTGTTCGCTCAGTTCTTTCAGGTTTTGCGAAACGGTGGGCAGGCTCATTTGCAGGGAATAGGCGATATCCTGCTTGGAAAGCGGCTCATTATGATATAAGAATCGGAAAATCCGATTCTTATTGTGCTTTTTCAGGTCGATATTGTTTGACAGCTCAGTCACGCCGCTGCTCTTTTTCATTTCATTTATTCACATCTTTTATAAAAATATCATTTAAAACTATCTATAGTCTAATCTTATTTTGAGTCACTTTCAATAGGCAGTTCGAAAAAATCCGCCCATTTGTAAATATTTTAACAATTTTACAAAATTCCCAAAATGAAATGTTAAATAATTGCTAAAAACTTTCCGATATATTTTTGTGAATGTATTGACATTATACAGCGCGGGAGTTATACTGAAACTTGTTAAATTAGTTTTGCAAAATATTTTAAAAAAGATTGCGCCATTCGACTTGATTCGGCGCAGCGCGGTACGAAATCCGCAAGTGAGGGGGATTGTATTGGAACAGCCGGTCAAATTGAGAGTCTCCAATATCAATAAGTCTTTTCCCGGGGTAAAAGCGCTCGATCAGATCAATTTCACCGTGCGAAAGGGAACGGTCCACGTATTGTGCGGGGAGAACGGCGCCGGAAAATCTACGCTGATGAAGATCATCAACGGCATTTATCAGCCGGACTCCGGACAGATCTACATTGATGAACAGCCGGTCAAAATCCACAGCCCCATTCAGGCGGGCAGTTACGGCATTTCGATGATCCCCCAGGAGCTGGCCTATGTTCCGGAGATGACGGTCGAGGAAAACATGTTTCTTGGCAAATGGCCGAAGAACAGGATGGGGAGCATAGACTGGGGGAAAATCCGGCAGCAGACGAAGGCGCTTTTGGAACAGGAGAAACTTCCGTTTTCTCCGGCGACCAGGCTGAGGGACCTTTCGGTTTCAAACGTGCAGATGCTTGAGATCCTGAAGGCGGTTTCCAATAACGCTCAGATCATCATCATGGATGAGCCCACCTCCGCCATCACCAACAAGGAAGTCGCCGTTTTATTCGACAAGATCAGAAATCTGAAACGTCAGGGCGTATCGATTATCTACATATCTCACAAACTGGACGAAATTTTCCAGATTGCGGATGACATCACGGTGATGCGCGACGGCGCGGTGGTCCGGTCGGCCCCGAGCGAAGAATGGGATATCGACAGGATCATCACCATGATGGTCGGAAGAAAACTGGACAGCAACTACCCCAAAGAGGAGATCGCTCAGGGTCCGCGCGTTCTGGAAGCGCAAAACCTCAGCGGCGGCATTTTCCGGAATATTTCCTTTCACGTGAACGCGGGAGAGATCGTCGGCTTCGCCGGACTGATGGGAGCCGGGCGGACGGAAGTGATGCGCGCGCTGTACGGCCTGGACCCGCTTTTTTCCGGGACGGTGAAGGTGGACGGAAGGGAAATCCGGATCCGGAGCGTGAAGGACAGCATCCGGAAGGGAATCGTGATGCTGTCGGAGGACCGCAGAAGATACGGCATTATCCCGATGCGGAGCGTCAAGGAAAACACCACGCTGGCAAGGCTGGATTCCATTTTTAAAAATGCCCATCTGCATTCCCGCCTTGAAACAAAAATCGTGTCCGAAATGTTTGAAAAAATGCAGGTGAAGACCCCGACGCTCGATACCCCTCTCGAATCCCTGAGCGGGGGAAACCAGCAAAAGGTCATCCTTGCGAAATGGATCATCTGCGACCCGAAGATTTTGATCCTCGACGAACCCACCAGAGGGATCGACGTCGGCGCGAAGTACGAGATTTACAAGCTGATGACGCAGCTTGTAAAACAGAACCGGGCTATCATTATGATTTCCTCCGAGCTGCCGGAGCTGATCGGCATGTGCGACAGGATCTATGTCATGAACCAGGGAAATATCACGGGAGAAATCCGACGGGATACTTTTTCGCAGGAGCTTATCATGAAGTATGCCACCGGAATATTGAAAGAGGATGTGAACATCAGTGATCACCAAAGCGCGTAATTTTCGGTCCGCCTGGTCGAAAGCGACCAAACAATACAGCATTTTTCTGGTTCTGGCGGTCTTGTTTCTGATTTGTTCCTTTGCCAATGAAAATTTCCTTTCCTCCGGGAACCTGCTCAATATTTCGCGGCAGATATCGGTCACCACGATTCTGGCCTTCGGGCAGACGATTCTGATCATCTGCGGAATGCTGGACCTCTCCGACTCGGCGGTGCTCGCCCTTTCGGGCGTGTTCGCCGTTTCCGCCTATAAGGCGTCGCACTCCCTGCTGCTGGCTTTTGTGGTCGGCCTGCTGACCGGCGTGGCCTGCAACCTTGTCAACGCGGTGATGGTGGCGTCTTTCAGGGCGCCCGCGTTCATCGCGACTCTGGCGATGCAGGCGATGGCCAGGGGGCTGGCGCTGTTTTACACGAAGGGCCAGAATATTCTGAAGATTGACCGTTTCACTGTTTTCGGACAGGGTTCCGTGATGGGAATCCCCATTCCGGTGATCTTTCTCGTGATTACCCTGGCGATCACCTGGTACCTTTTGAACCAGACGGCGTTCGGACGGTCCATGTTCGCCATCGGCGGCAATGAGGAGGCGTCCATCGCCTCCGGGATCAACACGAAAAAGCAGAAATACATCGCGTTCATGGTCAACGGCCTGATGGTCGGCCTTGCGGGCATCCTGTTCATGTCCCGCGTGAACGCCGGCCTTCCGAACGGCGCCGTGAATTACGAAACACAGGCCATCACCGCCACGATCATCGGCGGAACGAGCTTCACGGGCGGCATCGGAACGGCTTCAGGCACCATCGCCGGCGCGTTCATCGTCGGTTTCCTGGACAACATCATGAACCTTTCCGGCGTGGATTCCTACATTCAGCAGATTGTCCGCGGCGCGATCATTGCGGTCGCCGTGATCTACGATATCCAGGCGAAAAACCGCAGGGTAAAAAGCCACCTTGGGAATATTTCCGAAAAATCTGAAAGCTGATCCAATTTATTACATATTAGGAGGAGTTTTTATGAAAAGGCAAGTTTCCCTGATCCTGTCACTGCTGCTGGTTGCAGCTACGCTGGGCGGCTGTTCCAGCGCATCCACCGCCGGCAGCGCGCCTCAGAACGCGCAGTCCGCCGCATCCGGCGCCGCTTCGGCCTCGAGCGCCGCGGCATCCGCCAAATACCGGATCGCCTTTGTGGCGAGGGCCCAATCCGATTCCTTCGCGGCCTGGCTGGCCAATGCCATGAAGAGCGAAGCGGAGAAATATTCCGACGTCCAGCTTGAAATTTTTGACGGCGAAGCAAACGACGACAAGGAAAACACCATGATCGAAAATGCCATCACAAACAAATTCGACTGCATCGTCGTCCAACCGAACAACGGAGAGGCCCAAAGACCTTATGTGGAAAAAGTTGTGGCGGCGGGAATCCAGGCCATCACGACAAATGCGGCGATCACCGGAATCGAAGGTGCGTCTTTCGTGGACGCCGACCCATACAAGCAGGCTTCCGTCAGCGCCGAGAGGGCCGTCAAGGAAGTCCCCAAAAACGCAAACGTCGTGGTCTTAAAAGGACCCTCCGGCAATTTTCACGCCGATCAGAGGCGCGTCGCGTGGAAGGAAGTTTTCTTTGACAAGCGCCCGGACGTCAAGATCGTCGGGGAGCAGATCGCCAACTGGAACAAGGATGAAGCCATGAACTACATGGAGGACTGGATCCAGTCCAACAGCAAGATCGACGCGATCATTTCCATGAACGACAACATGTGCGCGGGCGCGCTGGAAGCCGTCAAGGGCAACTCCAATTTCTCCAAGATCCTTGCCTACGGCGTCGACGGCACGGCAGAGGCCTGCCTGCTGATCCAGGACGGCAAAATGACCTCGACCTGCCTGCAGAACGCTTACACTCTGGCGGAAAAAATAATGTCGACCGCTCATGACCTGCTGACCGGCAAGGAAAAGAAGGTCGAGACAAGAATCGACTGCCCGCTCATTACAAAGGACAATGTCCAGCAGTATATCGATATGTACAAGAAGACGGGAGATATCAAGTAAACCGTTTAAGCCGTTTTTCAGCAGGCGTCTTCAGGAAATGCCGATTGAATCACAGCACGCACAAACCGGGGCGGCTCTTGTCCGGCAGGTTTGGAAAAGTGAAACCTGCCGGGCAAAAATTCGCTGGGCCGGCGTGGAATCCGACACCAATCACGGCCCCTGAAAAGATCTTATTATTGATTTGGAGGATACACTGGAGAAATGGAAAACAAAGCGTTTTACATGACCGGATTGAAAAAGATGGAAATGCGGGAGATTCCCGTTCCGGATCCGGCTGATGACGAAGTTTTGATCAAGCTGGAATATGCCGGGATTTGCGGGTCCGACGTGCATTACTACGAAAATGGCAGAATCGGCGATTTTGTTGTGGAGGGGGACTTTATCCTGGGGCACGAGTGCGCGGGCACGGTGATTGGGACCGGCAGTCAGGTCAATCACCTGAAAGCCGGCGACAGGGTCGCGCTGGAACCGGGCCGCACCTGCGGGAAGTGTATTTTCTGCAAAACCGGCCGATATAATCTCTGTCCCGGCGTCAGATTTTTGGCGACGCCTCCCTATCAGGGCTGCCTTATGAACTACATTGCTTATCCGGCAGACATGTGCTTTCGTCTGCCCGAAAATTTCAGCACGAAAGAGGGAGCGCTGATTGAACCGCTTTCCGTCGGAATTCACGCGGCGAGGCAGGGAAATGTCAGTCTGGGATCGTCGGTCGTGATCCTTGGGGCCGGATGCATCGGGCTGGTGACGCTGCTTGCCTGCAAAGCGCATGGAGCGGCGGATATTACGGTCGTGGATGTCATTCCGAAGCGGCTTGAATTTGCGCAAAAACTGGGTGCGACCCGCGTAATCAACGCAGCCGAAGAAGACGCGCGCGAAGTGATGGAGAAAATCACTGAAGGCGCGGGGACGGAAATTGTGATCGAAACCGCGGGGTCGGCCAAAACCGTTGCCCAGACGCCGTATCTGGTCAGCCGTGGAGGAAGAATCGTCCTGGTCGGCATGGCGCAGGAGGATGTGATTCCCTATAACTTCGCGAAAATCATGGCGAAGGAGGCGGAGATTCATTCCGTTTTTCGCTATCGGAACATCTATCCCCGGGCGATTCAGGCGGTTGAAACGGGGATCATAGATATTTCTCAGATTGTTACGCACGAATTTGAGTTTGAAGAAACAGCAAAAGCGTTTGATTTTGTCATTAGCCATAAGCAGGATGTTGTAAAAGCGGTTATTAAAATCGACTAGTGATTTTCAGGAGCATAAAATGGAGTATTTAATTGGTTCCGATCTGGGCACTTCAGGGGCGAAGACCGTACTGTTTGATTCTTCAGGGACGGC
The DNA here is from genome assembly GCF_035986805.1 of Caproicibacter sp. BJN0012. Classification (NCBI taxonomy): domain Bacteria; kingdom Bacillati; phylum Bacillota; class Clostridia; order Eubacteriales; family Acutalibacteraceae; genus Caproicibacter; species Caproicibacter sp. BJN0012. The sequence continues at coordinate 1,168,650 of NZ_CP142518.1, forward strand.
TGTTGCGTCAAAGACGCTGGAATATGCGCTTTACCAGCCGCAGAACGGATGGGCGGAGCAGGACCCGGAAGACTGGTGGAACGCGGTCCGCGACGGGATCCGCTCGGTCCTTTCCGAAAGCGGCGTTCCGGCGGGGAACATCCGCGGCATCGGGCTTTCCGGGCAGATGCACGGCCTGGTCATGCTGGACCGGGACGGGAATCCGCTGAGAAAGGCGATTATCTGGTGCGACCAGCGCACGGACCGGGAATGTGAGAAGATGAACACCCTGATCGGTCCGCGGAAGATGGTGGAGATCACCGCAAACCCCGCCATGACCGGTTTCACAGCGGCTAAAATTCTGTGGGTCAAAGACAACCAGCCGGAAATTTACGAAAAGTGCGCGCACATTCTTCTGCCGAAAGACTATATCCGGTACCGGCTGACGGGGGAGTTCGCCACCGATGTGTCGGACGCGGCCGGAATGCAGCTTATGGACGTCCCGAACCGGTGCTGGTCGGAGGAAATCCTTTCAAAACTTGACATCGACCGGTCGCTGATGGCGACGATTTACGAATCGCCGGAAATAACGGGCAGAGTTCATCGGACGGCGGCGGAACTGACCGGTCTGCCGGAGGGGACTCCTGTGGTCGGCGGGGCGGGGGACAATTCTGCGGCCGCGGTCGGGACCGGTGTGGTGGGGCCCGGAAAAGCGTTTACGACTCTGGGGACTTCGGGTGTGGTTTATACGATAGCCGACCGGGCCTCCATCGACCCCAAAGGACGCATCCACACATTCTGTGCTCCGATTCCCGGCAAGTGGACGCTGATGAGCTGCACTCAGGCGGCGGGGCTTTCGCTCAAATGGTTCCGGGACCAGTTCTGCGCACAGGAAATTTCAGATGCGAAAGGGGAACGGATTGATCCGTATGTTCTCATGGATCGGGAGGCGGAGGCCGTTCCCTGCGGTTCGGACGGACTTCTGTATCTGCCGTATCTGATGGGGGAGCGTTCTCCGCATCCGAACGCGGATTGCAGGGGTGTTTTTTTCGGCCTGTCCGCGATTCATACCCGCGCCCATCTGATCCGCGCCGTCATGGAGGGGGTTGCCTATTCCCAGTTGGAGTGCGTGGATGTTTTCCGCGAACTGAACTGCGAAATTGACAGCATGACGGTGTGCGGCGGCGGAGCAAGGAGCCGTCTGTGGAGGCAGATGCTTGCCGATCTGTATTCCTGCCCCGTGAACACACTGCAAACCGACGAGGGCCCGGCGCTGGGAGCGGCCATTCTTGCCGGAACGGGCTGCGGGGTATTTTCTTCCGTGGAAGAGGGCTGCGGCCGGATTATTCATCAGAAAGCGGTTCAGGAACCTGATCCGCTGCGGCACGCGGCATACGCTCCCTACTATCGGCTCTATCGAAAGATTTATCTTGATCTTTTGGATGATTTCAGCATTCTTCACCACATCCGGGCGAATGGGGAAGAAAGACTCTGAGTCCCGGGCGGTTTGTATCCCAAAACAGGAAAAAGCGGTTTTCTCTCAAACAAAAGGGTCGAAAGACCGGCGTTTGAAAGAAAGCCGCTTTTTTTAAATAAGGCGAGAGCGTTCAGCCGGCATTGACGTCAATCCGCCGCTGTCCCCGCAACCGCGGCGGAAGAGATCATCTCCAGTTCCGTAATCCGAATGCAGTTCGGGGCTTTCCCGTTTTTCACCATGTCGATGCACCTGTCCCAATCCATCCACAGGACGTCATCCACTTCCGATTTCTGCACCGTAAACTCTCCGGCTTCCTGATCTCTCCAGAGCGCGTAAACATTGCTGACCTGATTGTCCCAAAATTCCTGTCCGTGAAACATCTTACGGTACTCGAACTGACGGCGCCCGCAATAGATGAGTTCCTCTTCGGCCGCATCGACTCCGAGTTCTTCCTTCAATTCTCTCAGCGCCGACTCCAGAAAGCCTTGTCCGGAGGGGATATGTCCGGCGCTCGAGATATCGTAGCAGCCCGGATAGGAATCTTTGTCCAGACTCCTTTTCTGCAGCAATACCTGTGTCTGTCCGTTGTGTTTTCTGAGAATCCACACATGGGAGGTCCGGTGACGAATCCCGCACCGGTGTGCGGCTTCGCGCGTCACCGTTTTTCCCGTAGGCGTTCCGTTCTCATCCACGATGTCCAGCAATTCCATTTAATGCATTCTCCCGCCTTGGCCGTATGTGTATTTTCTGCGATTTTTGTTTACGATTGAAATCCGGGCTTGAGGGTTGCTATTTACTGAGCAGACCGTAATTCTTGAGCCAGCGGTAAAGCGTTTTTCTTGATATCCCCAAATATTTGGCCGTATTGGTTTTGTTGTACAGATTCTGACGGAGTGCCTCACTGATCTTTTCCTTTGAAGCCGCCGGCGTTTCGGGGGGATCATCGGCGGAAACAATCCGGGCTTCCTCAGCCTCCGCCTGGGTTTTATTGCTTGCCGTAGGACTGGAGTCAAAGCTGAAATCGTCCGAGAGGCCGAGATACTCTTTGATATGCATCGGTTCGATGACGTCGATCGGATACAGTTGCACAATCCCTTCTATCAGATTTTGCAGCTCCCTTACATTTCCTTTCAAAGGAAGCCTGCAGAGAAGGGCTTTGGCTTCGTCGGATAACGTCATGATGTTCGGCTTTTGCGTTCGCCTTGACACGGCATGGATAAAATGTTCCGCCAGCAGAATAATATCATTTCCTCTTTCGCGAAGAGGAGGAATATTTAAACGCAGTGTGCTCAGCCTGTAATACAGATCGGCCCGGAATTTTTTCTGGTCGATCAATTGCTGCAGATTTGCATTTGTCGCTGCGATAATTCTGACATCGACATTTGTCACCACATTGCTGCCGATGCGCATAAAGCTTTTCTGCTCGATGACCCGAAGGAGAGTGGCCTGCAGCTCAAGCGGCATGTCGCCGATTTCATCCAGAAAAATAGTGCCGTTGTTGGCAAGCTCGAATTTGCCGATGTTTCCGGATTTTTTCGCGCCGGTAAAAGCGCCTTCTTCGTAACCGAAAAGTTCGCTGGTGATGAGGTCGTGCGGAAACGCGGCGCAGTTGACAACGATGAAGGGCTTATTCCTTCTTTCGCTGGCGTTATGGATGGCCTGAGCGAACATGTCTTTTCCGACGCCGCTTTCGCCCAAAATCAGAACGTTGCTGTCACTCTTCGCGATCATCTTTGCCATCCGGATAGAGTTCTTGAATTTTCCGTCGTTGCCGAAAATGTTGTCGAAAGAAATAAAGGCGTTGTCGCCGACAGGTTTTGATATGCCGGAGGAAATTTTCTTTGAGGTGGAGATGAAAAATCGGATCCCGCGGAATCTCAGATGCTCCTGCCAGTATGTCTCCGTTGAGACGGTGTAGTTGCTCTCCCTGCCCCGGATGCTCAGGACCATGTCCTCGGAGCTTATTTTTTTATTCTGCGCTATAATCTCCCAGAATTCTTTGTTTTTCGGCGGCGGATCAAAAAGCGTGTCAACGTCCCTGAAATACAGGTTTGAGTACGCAGTGTCGAGGACGCTGAAAATCTGTGAATTGTGATAGAGAATGTGGGGCTTTCCGTTTAAAGTATCTATATCGATGGATATGAGTCCTTTTGATTCGGTATAATGAAGCTCGTAAAAGCTGTTTCCCATATATAAATGCAGAGCGACGTCGTTTGCCGCCGCGACGGGCATCATCAGGTAATCCGGGTTGCTTTTTTCACGGGGGGCGATGAGCGCGATGCCTCCCATCAGGATGGCTTCGTGCGTTTTGTCGTCGTCCAGGATGAAAGGGGCGAAATAGACCGCGGTGCCGCAAAGGGCGCGGCAGTAATTTTCACTGCCGGCGACGGACACCGCTTTTCTCGTTTCAATGCCGATCGATACCGCGTTCGCGCCGATCGAATCCTCGTTCCAGCTGCTTTTCACCCTGATCTTCTGGTTGGAACACCAGTCCAGAAAATGGCTTCCTCCGTAGAGTTTCAGAAGGCAGCCCTTGCTGTCGAAAAGGGCGAATCCGATTTCCGAACTGACAAGGTATTGGGTGATCTGCAGAAGGAAGCGGTTCGAATAGGCATAAATTTTGATGGATTCGTCTTTGATTTTTTTAAAATCCTCATCGGAATAGATTTTGAAAGTATCGGTTTCCGGGTCGATTCCTTTTTCCAGACATCTTTTCCAGAAGAAAAGCAATGGCTCGGGAAGGCGGTTGACTAAATTGAAATCATGATGAAGGTTTTCCCATCTTTCCTGTTTCTTTTCCAATACAAAACACCCCCAATCGAAGCTTGGGTTCAGTATAGCACGGCAAACCTTTAATTTCAAACAGATCTCCATGTATCGATGTAACATCTCATGAGATACAGTTTGTATCATCCCAAACCATGCTACAATGACGGCTCTGACTTGATGCAGATTACTTAACAAAGAGACGGGCTGTGGATTGTACAATATCCACTAAGCGCAAAGAGGAATACTTGTGAAAGGACGATTTTTTCTTTCAAACCTTGTTTGGCATACAGATTGCTGTAAACTGAAGTGGTTAGCAGCATCAGCAATAATCCTTATCAGAGAAAGGGTGAGAACAGTGGAATACGAAGACATTCTTTTTGAGGCAAAGGACCGCGTTGCGTATATCACGGTTAACAGGCCGGCGGTGCTCAATGCTCTCAGAATGAAAACAAAACTGGAGCTCGAGGACGCGATCGACAAAATTGCGGCGGACAGCGATATTCTCGGGGTCATCATTACGGGAACAGGCAGGTCTTTCATCTCCGGAAACGATATCTCCGAGATCAGGGTGGACGTAAAAGGGGAAGAAACGGTCGCCATGTCTACACAGGCGCACCGGCTCTTCGACAAATTTGAAGCCGCCGGCAAACCGATTATCGCGGCTGTCAACGGTTTCGCAATGGGAGGGGGAACCGAGCTGGCTCTTGCCTGCGACATCAGGATCGCGAGTTCGAAGGCTGTCTTTGCTCTCCCCGAGGTTCATTTGGGAGTAGCCCCATGTTACGGCGGAACCCAGAGACTCCCAAGACTGATCGGAACGGGCATGGCGAAAGAAGTGCTGTTTACCGGAAGAAAGGTAAAAGCGGACGAAGCAAAGGCCATCGGACTTGTCAATAAAGTCGTCGAACCCGAAGAACTGATGAATGAAGCGGAGAGGATGATGCGCTCTATTTTGAGCAATGCGCCGATCGCGGTAAGAACCTGCAAAGAGCTTGTTAACAAAGGCATGACGATGAGTCTTGCCGACGGTCTTGTCTATGAAGCGGAATTAAACGGAAAGCTGGCCGAAACGCAGGACGCCAAAGAGGGGGTTCGATCGTTCTTTGAGAAAAGGGCCCCCGTATTTAAAAACAGATAATATTCCGATGCATCTGTCTTTCTTTTAAAAAAGAAACGAGGAGGATTTTTATATGTTTGATCAGCCATTGAAAGGAATCAGAGTAGTGGATTTCTGCACGCATGGAGCCGGTCCGGCTGCCTGCAAGATGCTTGCCGACTGGGGGGCGGACGTCGTCAAGATCGAGCCCCTCGAAGGCGAGGCCGGACGCTACACCAGCAAAGTCCTGGGAATGCGCGCCGATGAGGGCGACAATCCGCACTGTGAGCTTATCAACGCGAATAAGCGCTCGCTGCCCCTGAACCTTAAAACGGAGGGCGGCAGGGAGGCGATGGATCGGCTTCTGGCAACGGCGAATGTCTTTGTCTCAAATTACCGCATCAAAGCATTGTATAAGCTCGGCCTGGGCTATGAGGAAATGTCGGCGAAATATCCGAAGATCATCTGGGCGGTGCTGACTGGGTTTGGCCTGAACGGGGCCGCGGCGAATAACGCCGGGTTCGACACGGTGGCATTCTGGGCTCGCTCCGGGGCCATGATCGACCTGACGGAAAACGGTGAAATGCCGCTGACGCCTCCGTTTGCTCTCGGTGACTTCACAACCGCCTGTTCGCTCGCGGCTGGTGTCGCGGCGGCCTGTTACCAACAGGCTGTAACCGGAAAGGGGGAGAAGGTGATAACCTCTCTTTACGGACAGGGAATGTGGGTCAATTCCGCAATTCTTCAGGCGGTCTGCCACGGCAATCCGTGGCCGAAATCCCGCAAAAGACCCGACAGCCCCCTGCGCAACACCTATCAGTGCAAAGACGGCACCTGGGTCATGCTCGGGACCGTTATCTACGACCGCTATTTCCCTGTCATGTGCAGGATGATCGGACGGGAAGACCTGATCGACGATCCGCGTTTCAACACGGAAACGGCGGGAAAGGAAAATGCGGAGGCGTTCGTCGATATTCTAGACGCGGCTTTTGCCGCCAGGAATTTTGACGAATGGGACAAACTTCTGACGGAAAATGACATCGCTCACGACAGGGTTAATCATATTAAGGATACGGCAAACGATCCGCAGGCCTGGGACAACGGCTTTATTTACAAATATACCACGCGCGAAGGGAAGGAAGACCTCGTGGTCGGAACGCCCGTCAAGTTCGGCGCCTGCGAACCCGCTCCCCATAAAAACGCTCCGCTCCTGGGCGAACATACGGTGGAGATTCTGACGGAATTAGGTTACGGGAAGGATCAGATTGAGGAACTTGTCGATGCCGGTGCAACCGAAGTCCTGAATCATGGAGGAATCTGATGGAAGCGTTAAGTATTATCGGTATCATTGCCGCCTTGATATTAATGTGCTTTCTCATCTATAAGGGCACAAACATATTTGTTTCGGCAATCATAGCAGCAGTCATCATGGCGCTGACCGGCGGCGTCGGACTCAGCACCGCCTTAAGAACAAATTATATGGAAGGCTTTGTGGGTTTTGTGAAAAGCAACTTCCTCGTCTTTGTGTCGGGGGCCCTTCTCGGCAAGGTTTATGAGTCGACAAACGGAGCAAAGTCCATTGCGAGGATGATCGTTAAAGGAGCCGGGCCCAAGTTTGCCGCGGTTTCGATCCCGCTTGCGGTCGGCCTTATGACATACGGCGGCATTCAGGGATTTGTGCTTTGCTTTGCGATTTTCCCGATTGCGCTTGAGGTTTACAGAGCGGCGGATATCCCGAGAAGATTTATCCCCGCGGCAATCGTCATGGGGACCTGCACATGGTCCAGCTTCGGCCCCTACAACCCTCAGGTGCCAAACGTCGCGCTCGCGAACGCGATCGGCACGCAGCTGTCTGCGGGCGCCGTGATCGGCATGGTCGTGGTTGTGTTTGAAATTTTCATCAGTTTTCTTGTACTGAACTACCTGGTCAAAAAGGCAAAAGGCGCCGGAGAACATTTTGTCGCGAAAGATTTTGACAAGTTTGAGGACGATGCCCGGCTTCCGAACGGCTGGGCCGCGGTGCTTCCCCTGATTTTCATTCTTGTCATCATCAATATCAAAAGCGGCGGAAAGGCGGTCATGCCGGTCGAGTTCGGAGTGTTCCTCGGCGCCGTGCTTGCCTATCTGCTTATGTTTAAGTTCAGAACCGAAAAGAACGGTGAGATGAAGCAGGTGACCGAGGCGATCCAGAATGCCGTTACCGCGGCGGTCGCGACTTCTTCCGTTGTCGCCGTCGGCTCGGTCGCAAAAGGGGTCGCCGGATGGAATACCATCATCAATGGTCTCACAAACATTCCGGGGCCGCCCCTCATCTCTGCGGCGATCGGCTCCGTCCTGATCGGCGCGCTCTGCGCTTCCGCTTCCGGCGGCGCGGCTCTCATCGGACCGGTGTTCGCGCCTATCTATACGGCGCACGGCGTTGCCTTGGGCGCGCTGCACAGAACAATACTTACCGCCGCTCACGCCGGCGGGACTCTGCCGAATAACGGCACGGTCAATCTGAACATTCTTGGAATCGCGAAAGAATCCTATAAAAGCTCTTACGGCCCCATGTTCATAACCGTCACTTGCACGATCCTTGTCTCAACGGTCCTGTCCGTAATTCTGTTTACCCTGTTCCCCGGTCTGGCCTGATTGGGTTGATCCGTTTTCAATTAAAACAAATTCTGCAGCAGCGGTCCGAATCGCCTGGGTCAAAAAGCTGCTGCGGAATTGTGTAATTGACATCTTTGTTTTATAGAACAGAGAGGGGAAAAATATGAGTGTAGTAATTAGCGTGATCGGGATGTTGATTGCTTTGATCTGTCTGGCCCTTCTGGTTATGAAGGGCTACAATATCTACGTCATTGCAATCAGCATGTCGTTATTGGTCGCAATCACGGGCGGGATCGGCCTGTACAGCGCGTTGAAAGAAAATTACATGACCGGTTTCGTTGGATTTGTGAAAAGCAATTTCCTTATTTTCCTGGCGGGCGCCCTGATGGGAAAAGTCTATGAAATCACGGGGGGCGCAAAAGCGGTTGCCAGAGCCATGGTGAGGCTGTTCGGCACCCAGAATGCTCCGCTGGCCGTCGTTCTGGCGACGGGAATCCTGACCTACGGCGGCATTTCCGGGTTCGTCGTCTGCTTCTCGGTATTCCCGATCGCGCTCGAGATCTATCGCGCGGCGGATATTCCGAGGAGATTTACCCCGGGCACAATCATCTATGGCTGCTGCACCTTTTCCGCGATTGCTCCGGGCAATCCGCAGGTGGGCCAGGTGGTGCTGGTCAACGCCCTCGGGACCACGCTGATGTCCGGGGCGGTCATCGGGTTTGTCGCAACCGGCGTGACTCTTCTCATCGGGATTCTATGGCTGAACGCGATGGTGAAAAAAGCGAAGGCGAACGGCGAACACTTTATGGCAAAGCCGATGGACAATTTTCAGGACGACGCCGTTTTGCCCAATGCATGGCTTGCACTGTTTCCGCTGATCCTGACTTTGGTTGCCATCAATATTAAAATCAACGGCAGTTCGCTTGTCCCGGTTGAATACGGCGTCGCGCTCGGCGCCGCTCTGGCTTTTCTCGTGATGCGGAAGTACAGGACCGACTCGCTGCCCATCATGCAGCACGTCGGGGACGGGGTCAAGAATTCAATCACCGCGGTCTGCAATACGTCCAGCGTTGTGGGATTCGGCTCCGTTGTAAAAGCGGCGGTCGGATTTCCCGCCGTCATAAGCGCGATGACCTCAATGCCCGGACCCGATCTGATCGCCGTGGCTCTGGCGACAACGGTGATCGCCGGTGTCTGCGGGTCCGGTTCGGGAGGCCTGGGAATCGCCGCGCCTATTCTGGCGCCGATTTACACCGCGAGAGGCGTGACGCTGGCGGAGCTGCACAGGACGATGCTGGTTGCCTCCTCCGGACTTGACACGCTGCCTCATAACGGCTTTGTCGTAACCGTGATTAACGGTGTTGCGAATGAAACGCATAAAGACGCGTATATGCCGGTATTTTGGCTGACCGTCGTGATTCCTTTAATCTCGACGGCGGTGACGGTCCTGGGGTTCACTTTGTTTCCATACCTGCCGTAACCCTTATTTATTTTCAGCCTTTTGAAAAGCGTCCGCTGTGACGAAAGACAGCGGACGCTTTTATGCGGGAAAAAAACAGAAAGAGCGCATCGGTTTGCCCTATAAAGGCGGAACCAAAGCGCTCTTTTCTCATTTTTTTTCGTTCTTTGAAATCCGGGCTACTCCCAGTCGATTTCACCTTTCTCGAGTACCGGCCTTGAGTTCTGAAGGTCCATCAATCTGAAATAAGCCCTGCCGTCGCCGGCTTTCCAAAGGCTAAGCTCTATTTCTGTTCCCGGGAACAGGGGATTGCGCATCTGTGCTTCAATTGATTTGATGCGCTCCGGCTGGCCAGGAACGAGGTCCCTGACCGCAAGCCGGCAGGCAAAGCCGAAAGAGCAGAGTCCCTGCATGATCGGCCTGTCAAAGCCGCGCTGACGGGCTTCCTCGAGATCCACGTGCAGGCGGTTCGTGTCTCCCGACAGCCTGTAAAGAAGATGCTGGTTTGGGGCGACAAAATCCTTTTCAGTGAAATCTGGCTCCCTTTCAGGGAAGACGACGGTGCTCTTCGGGTAGGGAGGAGCGCTGGGCACGGAATAGGCGCCGAAGATGGTGTCACCGACGTTGGTGAAAACCTTTGCGCCGGACTCATCGTAAGCCGTGAGCTCGCTTCTTACAACCGCGCCCTTGCCGTTTCTGTCATAAACTTCCGTGATGATGTCCTCGATCGTCAGTCTTGCGCCCATGGGGGCGATGGGCTGATGAAGGATCAGCTTATGCGCCATGTGAAAGCTGCCCTCCTGGTCGAGATTCAGGGAGAAGGTGACATTGCGGGGCAGGTCCCTGTGCGGGGTGATGCCGAAGGTGCCCCAGTAGGGGACGACCCCATAGGTAGGCAGGGCTTTCAGCCCGACTTCGTACTGGTATTGCGTCTCGTTGTCCTTTGCGCCGACCCCGGCGGCGTAGAGCGCGATGTCGCGCCAGGCATACTCGAAAGTTTCTTTTCCGGTCGTGGTGCCGATAATGTTTCTGCTGAGTTCCTTCACGGAAAGACCTCCTTACTTATCCGATTTTGAAAGCAGGCCCGCGAGAACAACCTGCTGAATCTGATTGGTGCCTTCGAATATTTCAAAGATCTTTGCGTCGCGCATCAGCTTTTCAACGGGATAGTCCTTCATGTATCCGTAGCCTCCGAGGACCTGCACGGCATGGGAAGCCACCTGGGACGCGCTTTCCGAAATGAATATTTTTGCCGAGGCTCCCATTCCGTTCAGGGGCTGTTTTTCATCCAATAGCCTGGCGATGTACATCAGCGTGCCGTGTGAAACCTGCGTGAGCTTGAGCATGTCGGCAAGCAGAAAGGAAAGTCCCTGAAATTTGATGATGGGCATGTTGAAGGAGGTGCGTTCCTTTGCGAATCTGGTCGCCTCGTCGACGGCCCTCATCATGAGTCCGGCCGCAAAGGTCATCGTCTGGGGACGGACCGCCTCCATGTTTTTCATTACGATGGAAAAGCCCTTTCCCTCCCGGCCGATAATGTGGTCGGCGGGAACCCTGATTTCGTCGAAGATCACTTCGTTGGTGGGGGAGAGCCTGAGCCCCATTTTGTCCTCGTGTTTCCCGATCTGGACACCGCGCTCCTTTTCGACAAGAAAAAGCGTAATTCCTTTGTGCTTCAGGCTTTTGTCGATCGTTGCGGCCACAATGAAGTAATCCGCGATTTCCCCGCAGCTGATAAATGTTTTGTTGCCGTTAATGATGTATTCGTCGCCGTCGCGTTTGGCCGTCGTGGTGATTGCCCCCGCGTCGGACCCGGCCGCCGGCTCCGTCAGACAGAAGGCGAAAACTTTTCCGGCTAGGAGCTGCTCGGACGCCCATCGCTTTTGCTCTTCCGTGCCGCCGATGAAGATCGAGTCGGCGGACATGCTGCCCGCGTGAAAGCTGAACGCAAATCCGGTGTCGTAGTAGCCCAGCGTTTCGTTCAGAAGAAACTGAGTTTCAAAATTCATTCCCAGACCGCCGTATTCCTCCGGAACCTCTACGGCATATAATCCGGCCTTGAACAGACTCTGAAAGACATCCGTCGGGAATCTGCTGGTTTTATCGCATTCTTCAAGCTGCGGGACAAGCTCCTTCTCCAGAATTCCCTTTGCGAGGTCAACAATGTCCCGCTGTTCCTCGTTCATAATTCTATCAACCATTTGAACACCTCAGATCGTTTTTATTGGGTTCGCCTTGGGCTCAGGGCCCGAGGCCGCCGGAAAAATCGGGATAACAGGCTTTGGCCTCATCTCCTTTTTTGGTTTACAGTAGCATCAGCAACTGATATAAGAGCAAGTTGCATGCCACTTTCTAAATCAGGATAAAGAAAGAGAACAACCGGCACATAACATAAACTGATCGACGAAAACATGTTAATGTTGCATAATTCAAGCCTTGTTTCGTGAAGATCAATTTGCAGCAAATGTGACAGATTGTGTCTCAATGTTGCGGGGTTACAAGTATATGCAACAGATTACCCGACCGGGAGCGGGGGTGGCTGCAGTTCTGTGTCGGCGTAGATCTTTCGCAGCAGGACTTTGTCTATCTTGCCGGTGGCGTTCCGGGGAATCGTTCTGAAAAAAATCCTTTTCGGTCTTTTGAACTTCGGCAGTGCTTCGCAGAAATCCATCAGTTCGTCCTCGGAGCAGGCTGCTCCGGGAAGCAGTTCAACCACGGCGACCGCAGCTTCTCCCAGCCTGCAATGGGGAAGGCCGAATACGGCCACATCCTTTACGAGCCGTTGCTGCCGGATAAAATCTTCAATCTGTACGGGGTAAATGTTTTCTCCTCCGCTGATAATGACGTCTTTTTTTCGGTCCACGATATAATAGAAACCGTCCTGATCCTTTGTTGCGATATCTCCCGTATGAAGCCACCCGCCCTTCAGAGCCAGGGCGGTTTCTCGTTCCTCCTTATAGTACCGGCTCATCATTCCGCCGCCGCGCAGCAGAAGTTCCCCGGGTTCCCCAAATTCAGCAGGCTTTCCGTCCTTATCAATGATCTTTGCTTTCCAACCTTCGACCGGACGGCCGATCGAGCCCGCCTTCTGTAGATTCTCCCTGCCAAGATTGATGCAGCCCGGGCCGCCGGATTCCGTGAGTCCGTAGCTGATGTCAAAATCCAGTTTTGGAAAGTAAGCCTCCATTTTTTTCAGTACAATGGGAGGTATGGGCTGTGCGCCCATGTGGATCATACGCAGGTCGTCCAAAAAATAGTCGCCGAGGTTCATCCCGCCCAGTTCCAGCGAGCAGAGGATATCCTGTGCCCAAGGCAGCAGCAGGAATGCGATTGTTACCTTCTCCCTCGAAACGATTTCGAAGAAGGCGGGTACGCTGAAACCCAGCATCAGTACTCCTCTGCCGCCCGTCAGCAGATTGCCCATCCAGTGCATTTTCGCTCCGACATGGTACAGCGGCGGGATGAGAACGAAACAGTCGCCGTGAGTCTGTCCGTGATTCCTGCTTTCCTGTTCACATGTCAATTCCAGAGTGTGGTGGGTATAGACGACCGCCTTCGGGGAGCCGGTCGTTCCGGAAGAAAAATAGATTGCGGCATCGTCGCCGGTGGCGATGGTATTTCCCGGGTCATCTGTGCTGCTGATTCCAAACGTGTCATTGTAATGTTCCGCAAAGGCCGGGCATTCGGTTTTCCGCCCAACAAAAATGAAGGAGCGGATTCTGCGCATGCTGCCCAGTCCCTTTTGGACCTGCTGAACGCATCTTTGGTCCAGTACCATTGCGTCTAGATCGGCAAATTCCGCGCTGCGGACGATTTCCTGCGTTGTATAGCGGAAATTCAGGGGCACGACCATGGCTCCGGAGCGCATGATGCCGAAATAGACGGGAAGCCATTCGATTCTGTTCATCATGATCATGCCGACTTTATTTCCCCTGCCGATCCCCCTGCCGTTATAAAAATTTGCAACCCGGTTTGCATACTCGTCGAACACACGCCACGTGATCTCGCGGCGGCGTTCCGAATAGGAAGCGTCGTCGAAGGGGACAAGACCCTTTGATTCGACGGAGGTCAAAGCGGCTTCCTGTCCGTAAAGCACAGCGTTTTGCCTTAATATCTCTGTAACAAGCATGATACCCCTCCAATAAAATAGGCTGGTTTTTGGAAACTTATCACACCGGTTCCAATATCCAGATGGAATTACCCATTCGATATAATGAAGCAATTGCTGTGCCAATTTTTCGTTCTGCCTGCGCGCAGCGTTAATTTTAGTCGAAACCCGTCTAAAACAGGACAATATTTCACAAGCCCCATATTAATCCCTGTGTATTTCAAAATTCCGTGCGTAAATCAGGCGGTATTTGAGCGGATGAATCACAGATTGTGTCTTGTCAAAAGGAAACAGTCCCAACTTGTGTTGCGGTTGGACAGAGCGGTTTTTAATCAATGCGGATATCGTTTCGCGGAGGAACTCGCCTGAAAAGGGCGCAAAAATGCCGAAAAGCCCGGCAAGGCCGGACTTTTCGGCAGGATGGGATGAACCATTGATGTAATCGGGTTGGTTTGCTACGCCTTTTTCCTGTTCTTCAGCATATCCATGGTGACCGCGAAGATGATGAGCACGCCGCTGGTGATTTCAAGCACATGAGTATTCAGTCCGAACTGGACCCCGGCGTTGTTGATCAGAACCATGAGAATGGTTCCGAGCAGGGTCCCGCTGATCGCCCCGCGGCCTCCCGCCAGGGACGCGCCGCCGATCACGGCCGCCGCGATGGCATTCATATCGTAACCGTCGCCGCCGGTCGGGAGCGCGCTCTGTACGCGGGCCGCCAGCATGATTCCCGCGATGCCGTACAGCAGGCCGGCAAAGGCGTAGACAAAATAAGTCATTTTTCTCACCTTGATGCCGCTCAGCCTGGCGACTTCCATGCCGCTGCCGATCACATACAGATTTCTGCCGAACACCCGGTATCGAAGAATCAAAAACACGATCACGGAGACCACGAGCCAGATAATGGCCAAAAAGGGGAGAAAACCGCCGATGCTGTTGTTCCCCATACTCAGAATCCGCTGATCCAGCCCGCTGACCGTGAGGGCGTTGCTGATGATGAGAACGATTCCGCGGATAATGGTCGAAGTGCCGAGCGTGGCAATCATGGGCGGCACCTTGAAATCGAAAATAATGACGCCGTTTAATAATCCCGCCGCAAGAGAAACGACCAGAGCCACGGCCAGCGTGAGATAAAAGCTGACGTGCGTGTCCCTTTGCAGCAGAGCGAGTACCATGCAGGAGAGGCCGGTGATGGCGCCTCCGCTGATGTCGATGCCCCCGGTAATGATAATCATGGTCTGTGCGACGGCGAGCACGCCGATGATTGCGCATTGCTTCATCAGATTTGTGATATTGTAAAGCGTAAAGAAGTTATCCGTGCAAAAAGACGTAATGACGAACAGAGCGATAATGATGATGCCCAGTGTGAATTCCGTTTTTTGAAAGGTTTTGCTGATTGCGCCGGATCTTTTGGAAATTTCATTGCGCATGGTAATCCTCCTCCACCTAGCTTTCTATGGATGCTTTACGGAGTACGTCTTCTTCTTTCAGAGTTTTCAGTTCCTCGTTGCTGAACTGGGCGGTGATTCTGCCCTGCGCCATGACGATCAGCCGGTCGGACAGTCCCATCACTTCCGGCAGATAGGAGGAAATCAGAATAATGCTTCGCCCCTGTGCCGTCAGCGATTCCATGATTTTATAAACTTCCTCTTTCGCTCCAACGTCGATGCCGACGGTCGGTTCGTCAAAAATCAGGATTTCCGGGTCCCTGCAGAGCAGCTTTGCGATGACGACCTTCTGCTGGTTCCCGCCGGAAAGATTACCTGCCAGCTGCAGGACGCTGGGAGTTTTGACATTGACGCGCTTTGAATAGCTTTCCGCCCGTTCGGTCTCTTTTTTGAGAGAAATCACGCCATGGCTGCTGATCATCTCATAGGAATTCATATTGATGTTGGTTTTGATCGGCAGCTGAAGTGCCAGACCGTCCGCCCGGCGGTCCTCCGTCAGAAAGCAGATCCCGTGTTTCATGGCGTCGCTGGAATTTCGGATCGTGGCCTTTTCGCCGTGGAGATACACGTCTCCGGTCAGTCTTTTCTCCACCCCGAACAAAGCCCGCATGGTTTCGCTGCGTCCGGCGCCGACGAGCCCCATAAACCCGAGAATCTCTCCCCTGTGGAGCGAAAAGGAGACCTCCTTAAAGTGGTCGCTGTCGCTGAAATTTTCGACCCGAAGCACTTCTTCACCGATTTCCTGATGCTTTATATCGTAAATATCGGACATCTTTCTGCCCACCATCATGGTAATCAGGGAATCCTTTGTCACTTCGCCGACAGGCTTTGTGTCGACGTACGAGCCGTCTTTCAGGATTGTAACGCTGTCGCAGATTCCCATAATCTCTTCCAGCCGGTGGGAGATATAAATGATGCTTACCCCGCGGCTTTTCAATTCTTTGATAAACCGGAATAGAATTTCCACTTTTTCGTTTTCGAGCAGCGCGGTCGGTTCATCAAAAATAACAAGCCGGATGTCCTCATTTGTTGAAATCTTGCTGATGGTAACCATCGCCTGCATGGCGATCGGCAGCTTCCGGATCTGGTCTCCGGGATTGATGTTCATTTCAAATTGATCGATGATCTTCCTGCTTTCCTCAGACATTTTCCTCCAGTCGACAGCACCGAATTTTGTCCTCGGCTGTCTTCCCAGGAAGTAATTTTCGGCCACGCTGAGGTCCGGGGCAATCGTTACGCTTTGATAATTCGCATATACGCCGTGGCTCTGGGCTTCCAATGCATTGGAATTGCTGACCCACTGGCCGTTGTAATTCATGGAGATCCTGCCGCGGTCAGGCTTTTCAACGCCCATGATGCATTTGATCAGGGTGGACTTTCCCGCTCCGTTTTCCCCGACAAGCGCCCTGATTTCACCTTTTTCGATTTCAAAGCTCACATCGTCCAGCGCCGTGACGCCGGGATAGAACTTGCTGATGTGTTCGATTTTTAAAATAGCATCCTGCATTGTTTCCCCCACCTAATTAGGAAGGGGAGGGGCTGTGCAGCTTGACGCACGCGGCACAACGGCCTCCCTTTTCATGTTTACGTTCGGCTGAGTTCCCGTTCGTCTCTTATTTTTTCAGCCTGGTTGGGTCCAGCAGATCCTGCATATCGGAGTTGTTCATGTTTTTGCCGGTGATGATGACGGGCGGGCAGTTTACCTGCTTCTTTTTCTCTGGGTTCGAACCGGTGACCAGAGTCTGGATCGCGTTTTCCATGCATTTGTATCCCTGCGCATAAGCGTCCTGAACAATGATCGCGTCGAGAGACCCGTCTTTCAGGGAAGAAATCTCGGTGTCGTCGGAATCGACTGCTACCGACACGATCTTGCTGCCGATGCCGGCCGCTTTCACGGCAAGGCAGACGCCGTCGCCGGTGATGTTGTTGCCGGAGTACATGCCGACCAGCTTGGAGCCGAAGGTGGAGATGATGTTTTCAGCATTGGACTGAGATTTTTCAACCACATTGCCGTTGTAATAGGTATCCGTCAGCGTCAGCTTGGGCGCGTTCTTTGCTATGTAGTCGCGGAAGCTCTGGATTCTGTGGTTCAGGGCCTCGTTTTCGACGTTCATGTTGATGCCGACCGTCCCCTGGGCGATATCCATTCCCTTTGCCTTCATGGCGTCGAGGAAGGCCTGGCCGGCCATTTCGCCTATGGTATCGTTGGAGCAGAAGTAGAATTCATTGTAGGAGTCCTGATGCGCTCCGTCGTCTCCAACCCCCAGACCGCAGTTCACAAAGTTCAGAATAATGCCGTTTTGCGTCGCCTCCGCCGCCTTTGGAACGGTGGCGTCGATCGCCAGGGTCGCCGTGACGATCGCATCCGGTTTCTTTGCGATGGATTCTTCAAAGGCGGTCACATAGTCTTCCGTCTGACTTTCCTCGGCGGGGCCGACCGTGGAAAAGTTGATTTTGATGCCTTCCTTTTGTTCCATGTCCTTCATGGCGTTTTCAATTCCGATGCCCACGTAAGTCCAGAACTGGGAGGCGGTGGACGGGGTCAGGTAAACGATGCTGTAGGTTTTGCCGGACGCTCCGGCCGACGTGCCGCTTCCCGCCTGTGACGAGGCGGACGCCGCGCTGCCCGAGGACGCGGAACCGCTGCTTCCGCAGGCTGTGAGTGAACACACCATGACAAACGCCAGGAATATTGCCGTCAGTCTTTTCATCTTTGATAGCTCCTCCATTTCTATTTAATAAATTTGCCCTTTCGGCAAATCTATTTCTTACAAAACACCCTTTTGCAGAATAAAACAGCCGTACGGCCGCCGCTCGCTTGTGCAGACCGTCACACAGGCCCTGCCCGCCTTCTCATAGAATTTGCTCCGCTCGATCTCTCCGACGAATTTTGCGTCATATCCGTTTTTAACAACCGCGTCAATCGCCTCGTCCCAGACTTCCGGGCGGTCCATGCTCACGCCGGCGTCCTTGTCCGGAACCATATATTCCACCGGATGGGCGCAGTATTCGGTATCGAGCGGCATGAGCTGAAGAATCGCGTCGATCATTTCAGCGGCGCTGTTTCCCTTGGCCTGGATACTGACGCCGCCCGGCGTCTTGGAGAGCGGCGGGTAAAAATCATCCGCCACGATCAGGATATCCCCGTGGCCCATGTCCGCCAGTGCCTTTAACAAATCGGAACCAATTCTTGTCGGAATCCCTTTCAACATTTTGCTACACCCCTTTATTCATGCGCTTTTAAAAAAGCGTCAATTTCTTCCCTGCTCGGCATGGACGGCGTCGTTCCAAGCCGCTGAACCGAGATTGCCGCCAGCGCGCTCGAAAAGCGCACCGCCTCCCAGATGTCTTTTCCTTCGGCCAGAGCCGCCAGCAGACCGCCGCTGAACGCGTCTCCCGCCCCTGTGGTGTCTATGGCGTTCACCGGAAATGCCGGGATGATTTCCTCCCTGCCGTCGGAAGAAACAAACACGCCTTTCGATCCGAGCGTGATAATGACCTTTCCGACTCCTTTTTTGTAGAAAAAGTCCGCCGCCCGTTTGGCGGATGCAAGGTCCGTGACCGGAACGCCGGTCAATTCCTCGGCCTCGACCTCATTGGGGGTCACTATGTATGCTCTGGAAAGAAATTCGTCCGTCAGCGGAGCGTAGGGCGCGGTGTTGACGATTACCCGGCAGCCGTGCCGAACGGCCAGATCGGCGGCCATCTCGTTCGCTTCCTGGTTCACTTCCAGCTGAAGAAGAACGTAATCCGACTCCAGGAGCACGGGCTCGATCGCTTTCACTTCCTCCGGAGTGATCGTGCTGCAGGCGCCCGGGACAATGATGATTTCATTCTGGCTTGTTTTTTCATCGACCAGAATCAGAGCGATACCGGTTTCATTCTCTGCGGAATAAAAGAGATGGTTCTTCGGCATGCCAAGCCGTGACATCGTGTTCAACGCCACGTCCGCGAACACATCTTTCCCGAGCTTCGTGATCATTGCGACATCCGCCCCGGCCTTATGAGCGGCAACGCATTGGTTGAATCCCTTTCCGCCCGGACCCATCCGGAACATGGAACCTTTCACTGTTTCTCCCGCGACGGGAAGATGCGGGCTTCTCGCCATCAGATCGACCACGAAACTGCCGAATACAGCCACCTTGCTCATTGTTCTTCCCCCAAAACTGATTGTTTTTTTTCGGACCCCCGTTTGATCAGCCATGTTTTAACAAGATTTCTGTGGATGACCATGTGCCTGTCTGCCGCCGGGTCTTTTTGCTGAAATCTGCTTTCCAGAAGCCCCATGGCCTCGCAGCCCATTTCATAAACGGGCCTTGTTACAACCGTCAGGCGCACGTCCGTATATTCCAGTTCCTTGATGTCGTCGAAGCCGACCAGGGACACGTCCTTTGTCAGTTCCAGGCCCTTTTCCTTCATGTATCGCAGACAGCCCAGGGTCGTCATATTGTTCGAGGCGAAGACCGCCGTCGGCGGATGGTCCAGCTCCATCAGGGTTTTCATCGCCTGGTAGGACTCTTCTTCGCGAAAAAAGCCGTTCACGATATATTCGGGGTTCAGCTTGATATCATAGGCTTCCAGTGCTTTTTTGTATCCCTTCAGGCGCTCGTGCCCCGGTCTGGAGGTATCCGGACCCGTGATGATTCCGATCTCGCGGTGGCCTTCCTGGATCAGACTCTCAACGGCCAGAAAAACCCCGTTGGCGTCCTCTGAGAAGACGCCGTCAAAGCTGGAACCGGTGATATCGCGGTCGATCAGAACAACGGGGATGCCCTGTTCCTCGAATCGGTCCAGCCTCTTTTTGGTCTCTTCGTCGTGTTCCGAAACGGGAATGATAATTAGACCCTTAACCATTTCGGTCTTAATGGAATCCAGAATCTTGTGCTCCCTTTTGGAGTTTTCATCCGTGCCAAACATGAACACGTTGTAATCAAAGTCCAAGGCTTTGTCTGTAAGCCCGTGCAGGATTTTGCTGAAAAAAGGGTTTTCAATATCCGGGACCAAAAACGCGATATTCTGCGACCCTCCGACGCTGAGGTTCCTTGCAAGCGCGTTGGGAACGTAATTCGTACCCTCAATGACCTTAAGGACCTTTTCCCGCGTCGACCTTTTGACATTCTTATTGCCGTTCAATACCCTGGAAACCGTTGCCGGGGATACGCCGGATTCTTTTGCAACATCGTAAATATTCATATTACACATTACCGCTTAACTTGTATTTTTTGAAACCACTTTCATTACTTCTATGCCTATAAAATAGCACAGAAAAATACGAATGTCAATTAAAAAATTGATTTTTACCGTTAAAAAAATTAAAATTTTTTATCTGGCTTGTACTATTTTGTTTAATATTACAGATAAATTTTTTTATTTTTTTATTCTTTTGGAAGCGGTTTTACTTGAAAAATGTGCGCTGTCATGCTATAATCTGCATGTAATCGGGAGAGTGGTTTTCGTATTAACAGAAAGGGAGCAAGCGAAATGGGAATTGCAGGTAAAATCGATCATACGATGTTAAAAGCGGACGCGACGACGGAGACCGTTAAACGGTATTGCGCGGAAGCCAGAAAATACGGATTTGCCTCCGTCTGTGTCAACAGCTGTCATGTTCCGCTGGTTGCCTCGGAGCTGAAAGGCTCAAAGATCAACACATGCTGCGTGGTGGGCTTTCCTCTGGGCGCCATGCTGACTTCCGCCAAGGCTTTTGAAGCCGCCGAGGCCGTTAAAAACGGTGCCGCCGAGGTGGATATGGTGATTAACATCGGTGGAATCAAAGATCGGAACTGGGATTTCGTCCAAGCCGATATTGCGGCCGTTGTCAAAGCCTCGAAGCCGGCGATCGTGAAGGTGATCATTGAAACCTGCCTGCTGACGGAGGAGGAAAAGGTGAAAGCCTGCGAGCTGGCCGAGGCCGGCGGAGCGGATTTTGTAAAAACCTCCACCGGGTTTTCCGCGGGGGGCGCGACCCTGGAAGATATCAGGCTGATGAGGAAGACCGTTGGAAACCGGCTGCGGATCAAAGCCAGCGGCGGGATCAGAACGCCGGAATTTGCAAAAGAACTGATTGAGGCCGGCGCGGACCGGATCGGTGCCGGCAACGGAATGATACTGCTGTAAAAGCACGTTCCTTTTTGCGGCCGATTTCTGGCGGAAATCTTTTTGCGCTTCGCAGCTCGGAAATCGGCCCGTCTAAAATACGATTGGCATTTTTTATTTGCGCTCCAGGCTTCAGCCTGGGGCGTTGTTTTTTTGCGCCGAGTCCTTCAGGGGGGACGATATTGGCCGTGCCCACACGGTCCTGCCCTTTGCCGCGAGAGGTTGAATGCATCATTCTGAAATTTTTTTAACAATAATTTTAATCTCAGGCTGCATGAAAAAATATTCCTATTGTATCATCAAAAACATTATTAATCAAGAATATTTTCCATACAAAAATACTTGCATATGCAAGAAAAGATGCATAAAATACAAAAACATTATAAAAAATCTATATAAAAAATAACGAAAATAATTTGACATACGAACAATTTGGTGCTATAGTTCTCTTCAGAACAGGAAGTTGGAAATACTCCCTGGATTTTGGGTAGGAAGAACAGATTATTATTTAAGGAGGATTCTGTATGAACAATCTACTTCTGGAAGTGGAAAACGGCGTTGCCCTGCTTACCATCAACCGGCCCAAAGCGTTGAACGCCCTCAACAGCGAAACTCTGGCGGAACTGAACCAATGTCTGTCTGAGCTTGAAGGGCGTGAGGATGTAAATGCGGTTATCCTGACGGGCTCCGGTGAAAAGTCCTTTGTAGCCGGTGCGGACATCTCCGAGATGGTGAACGCCACCCCGAAGGAAGGCCGCAGGATGGGTCTTCTGGCCCGCGAGGCTTTTGGGCGGCTGGAGAATATGCCTCAGGTCACCGTTGCGGCAGTCAACGGCTACGCTCTGGGCGGCGGCTGCGAAATCTCCATGGCCTGCGATATCCGCGTTGCTTCTGAAAACGCCAAATTCGGCCAGCCCGAATGCGGCCTCGGCATTCTCCCCGGCTTTGGCGGGACCCAGCGTCTGGCCCGCCTGGTGGGCAAGGGCCGCGCCAAGGAACTTATTTTCACCTGCGACATGATCGATGCCCAGGAGGCTTTCCGCATCGGCCTGGCCAACCATGTGGTGCCCCAGGCTGAGCTGATCGACTACTGCAGGAAGATGGTCGGGCGCATCATGAAGAACGGTCCCTTCGCCGTCTCTCTGGCAAAGCAGGCCATCAACACCGGCCTCAACACCGACTTGGACAGCGGCTTGAAGCTGGAGGCCAATCTCTTCGGCCTGTCCTTCTCCACCGAGGATAAAAAAGAGGGCATGACCGCCTTCCTGGAGAAGCGGAAGGAAAAGCACTTTATCGGGAAATGATTCCATTCCGGCAGCGCATAAAATCCGCTCTGATGGATGCTTTACATAATTGATACGCTCCCCCAAAGTGCCCGTCCGGGGTGCTTTCCGGTGTTCGCCTGTTTGAATTGCTTTCTGTAGAACGGGTTTATTTGGCGGATTTTTTTGTAGGGGCTTCCTGAAAGGAAGCCTGGAAAAAGGGGCGGTTCCATCAGCCGCCCCATATGAGACGGAGGTAAGACAATGGCAAAAAAACCGATTATCACGGCCGACGAGGCTGCGGCATTGGTAAAGGATAACGCGACCATCACGAACAGCGGCTTTGTGGCCACCTGCATGCCGGAGGCCCTCACCAAGGCTCTGGAGCGGCGTTTCCTGGAGACTGGATCACCTAAAAATCTGACTCTTTTTTACTCCGCGGCCCAGGGCAACCGGGACGGGAGCGGCGCCGACCACTTTGCCCATGAGGGAATGACCAAACGGGTCGTCGGCGGCCACTGGAATATGGCTCCCAAGCTGGGCGAGTTGGTCCTGCAAAATAAGATCGAAGGTTACAATTTTCCCCAGGGAACTCTGTCCCAGATGTTTCGGGACATCGCGGGCCACAGGGCTGGCACCTTGACCCATGTCGGCCTGAACACCTTTGCGGATCCCCGGATAGAGGGCGGGAAACTCAACCAGATCGCCACGGAGGACCTTGTGCAAGTGGTAAGCATCTTCGGTAAGGAACAGCTTCTTTATAAGACCCCGTCCCTCGACATCGGCTTTATCCGCGGCACCTATGCCGACGAAAACGGAAATGTTACCCTGGAGCATGAGGTTGCCTCCACGGAGGCAACCTCCATGGCCCAGGCGGTGAAAAACAGCGGCGGGAAGGTCGTTGTGCAGGTGGAAAAGGTCGTGCAGAGCGGCGTCCTTGACCCCCGGCTAGTCAAGATCCCGGGCATCTATGTGGACGCCATCGTCGTCTGCGAGGATAAGGCCGACCACACGCAGTGCGTTGGCTGCGAGTACGATGGGGCCATGTCCGGCGAGTTCAGGGTGCCTCTCGCCAGCCTGGAGTTTCCTCCCATGAGCGCCAAAAAGATCATCGGACGCCGGGCGGCTCTGGAACTGGAGCCCGACAAGGTAGTCAATCTGGGCATCGGCATTCCCGAATACATATCCATGGTTGCCAGCGAAGAGGGCATCGGCGACTATATGACGCTCACGGTGGAGGCCGGCCCGGTGGGCGGCGTTCCTCAGGGCGGGCCGAAGTTCGGCGGCTCCGTCAATGTGGAAGCCATCGTGGATGAGCCCTACCAGTTCGACTTTTATGACGGCGGCGGTGTGGATCTCGCTTTTCTGGGGCTGGCTCAGGCCGACAAGGACGGCAATATCAACGTCTCCAAGTTCGGTTCCCGGATCGCCGGCTGCGGCGGTTTCGTCGACATCACCCAGAACGCCAAACGGGTCTTTTTCTGCGGCACCTTTACCGCGGGCGGGCTCAAGACCAAGGTGGAGGACGGCAGGCTGGTCATTACCCAGGAGGGCAGGGAGCAAAAGCTGATCGACACCGTGCAGCAGATCACCTTCTCCGGTTCTTACGCTTCCAAGATCGGCCAGCCCGTCATGTACATTACGGAGCGCGCGGTGTTTGAACTCCGGTCCGACGGCGTCTATCTCACCGAGGTGGCTCCCGGCATCGATGTCCAAACCCAAGTGATCGACCTGATGGGCTTTGTCCCGAAGACGGACGGCAAGCCCAAGCTCATGGACCAGCGCATCTTCTCAGACGGCCTGATGGGACTCAGAAAGGACTGAGTCGCCTTACCCCCCGCGATCGTTAAAAGCTGGAAACAAACAATGAAGGAGTGGTAGCCTTTGAATATGAGCATTCTTATCCTGGTGATTGCCATCATCCTCTTCGGCGTTTTGGCATTCAAACAGTTCAGCGCACTCATCCTGGCACCCCTGGTCACCATTTTTGTGATCGTCGTCTCGGCGCTCCTTGTCGGACATCCGGTTGCCATCCTGACGGGCCTGAAGGAGCAGTTCATGCCGGCAGCTACCAGCTACATCACCCAGTACTTCCTGGTGTTTTTCGTGGGCGCGCTGTTCGGTGCCGTTTATCAGTTCACCGGCGCCGCCAAGTCCATAGCCAGAAGCATCACCGGCCTGTGCAAGGGGAAGCTGGTTGCCCCCATCATCATGACCATTACCGGCATCCTGACCTACGGAGGAATCTCCGGTTTTGTGGTGTTCTTCGTTGTCTATCCCATCGCGCTTCAACTGTTCCGCGAGGCAAACCTGACCCGCCGGCTTATCCCGGCCGCCATCTCAGCCGGCTGCTGGACCTGGTCCATGTACGGCCCCGGCTCCCCCTCCATCCAGAACGTCATCCCGATGACCTCTCTGGGCACCCCGGCCACCGCGGCTTTTCTGCCTTCCCTCATCATCACCATCGCCTCTTATGTGATGATCTTCGTGTGGCTGGAGTGGCGTTCCCGCTCCTTCACCAAAAGGGGTTTCCTGTTTGCCGACGACCGCCTGCAGACCCAGCTTTCCCCTGAGGAGCTCCAGGGCGAGGAGGACGAGGCCCTGCCCAACGTCATCGTGGCCGTCATTCCCATTATCCTGATCCTGTTTTTTTTCAATGCTCCTCTCTTTAACGGAAAGGGCCTGCCGGTTGAGACTTCCGTCATGATCGGCATCATCGTGGCGATGATCCTGATGTTTTCCCGCATCCGGGGCGGCATCAGCGCCTGGGTCAAGATTTTCAACAAAGGTGCCGCCGACTCCGGCGTGGCCATCCTGAACACTGCCATCGTGGTGGGGTTCGGCGGCGTGGTGAAGAACACGCAGGGCTTTACGGATTTGGTGGCCTCGCTGAAGAATCTGCACATGCACCCCCTGTTCTTCGTCATGATCACTGTGGCCGTGTGCGCCGGTGTCTGCGGTTCGGCCTCCGGCGGTATGGGCGTGGCCTTTGACGCGTTGAAAAAAACATACATAGCGCTGGGTGCCCCGCTGCCCTATGTCCACCGGATTGCCGCCATCGCTGCCGGCACTCTGGACAGCCTGCCCCACCAAGGCGCTCAGATTACCCTGCTGGGCATCTGCAAGCTTACCCACAAGGAAGCCTATTTCGATATTTTCATCACCCAGATCGTGGTTCCCTTCATCGCCTGCTTCCTCTTCATTGGTTTGGCTGTCTTGGGACTCTGAGACCCGGCTGTCTGCTCCCTCTTGCTGCGGAGCGCCCTTCATCAGACCCTCTGGAAGGACGCTTCCGCTTCCCTCCGATCTGAGCAAGGCCGGATCGTTGACAAAGAAAGCGGCCAATGGCAATGCGTAGTTTGTATATAAAATTATTTGCATTAGAACATACACCTATTTCATAATTTTACCCGTCAGGGTATCGACAGAAAGGATGAGTTTTCATGAATTTTGAGCTGACGCAAGAGCAAGAACAGATTCAGAAGATGGTGCGCGAATTTACTGAAAAAAAGCTGCTCCCGGGAGTGCGGGAGCGGGACGCCAACAGTGAATTTCCCCTGGAGGCATTTAAGGAACTGGGCAAGACCGGCCTCTACGGCCTGCCTTATCCCGAGAAGTTCGGCGGCCAGGGAGGCAGCTATCTGGCCTATATCCTTGCCGTTGAGGAGGTTTCCAAAGTGGACGCCGCATTCGGCATCTCCTTCTCCGTGGACACTTCCCTTTATGGCGGCAGCATCATGAATTCTTCCGCTCCGGACAATATTAAAAAGAAATTTCTGGAACCCATTGCCAGCGGCCGCTGCATCGGATCCTTCGGCCTCACCGAGCACACCGCCGGCTCCGACGCCGCCGGCCAGAAGACCGTGGCCACAAAAGACGGGGATTCCTACATTCTGAATGGCGGCAAGTGCTTTAATACGAACGGCCCGCTCGCCGACTACTCGGTGATCTACAGCCTTACCGACCCCGAGCTTGGCACAAAAGGGATGGCGGCTTTCGTCGTGGAGAAGGGGACCCCCGGCTTCACCGTCGGCCATATCGAGGACAAAATGGGCATCCGCAGCGCCCAGGTTTCCGACCTGCATCTGGACAACGTCCGTGTCCCGGCGGAAAACATGATCGCCAAACCCGGCGAGGGTTTCAAGCTGGCCATGAAGACGCTGGACGGCGGCCGCATCGGCGTGGGAGCCCAGGCGCTGGGCATTGCCAAAGGCGCCTTTGAAATCGCCCGTCAGTATATGAAGGAGCGTGAACAGTTCGGCAGGCCACTCTTCAAGCAGCAGTATCTGGCTTTCAAGATGGCGGAACTCCAGACCGACATCCAGAAGGCTGAGCTGATCCTCTACAGGGCCGCCATGTTCAAGGAGGAGGAGAAAGCCTACAGCGTCCCCGCCGCCATGGCGAAACTGACCTGCACCGACACCGCGATGAAAGTCACCACCGAGGCGGTCCAGCTCCTGGGCGGCAACGGCTACATGAAGGGCTACGATGTGGAACGCATGATGCGCGACGCCAAGATCACCCAGATCTACGAGGGAACAAACGAAATCCAGAAGCTGGTCATCAGCGGCTCTTTGTTCCGCTGAGAAACTTTGCTTCCATTGCCGTGCCGTTCAGCCGCGTCTCATAAGCCGCAGAAACTCCATTCCAATTTTTCTTCTGAGATGCGGCGGATTTGTTTCTGCGTGATAAAAAAGTGAAATATTTCGTATTCAGTATAGAATTTCACCAATAATTATGTTATAATGCTGCAAACGGTCTTTCCGGTCAGCGGAAGGACCGCTTACAGCTTAATTTTTTGAAACGGCGTTCTGCACAGGGTATCTTGTCTTCGGAAATGGCTGCGAAAACTTGCTTTGCCGGGCGTAAAATATGCCGGAAAACAGAGCGTTCTGAAGCAAGGCCCCGATCTTTGCTGCTCGTATGGCAGGATGGCGTGTTTAATTTCAAAACGGGATTGGTATATTATGGATTTTTCTTTTTGCATCAATTATCTTTTGACAGTCGCTCAGCACGAAATTTTTATGAACTTTGCCGCCGGCCTGGCACCTTATGGCATTACTCCCGGTCAGTATGGCGTACTTAACTGTCTGTGGACCTATGGGCCCTGCACCCCGAAGGAGATCGCCAAGGAACTTCGCCTGGAAAATTCCACGATCTCCGGCGTTCTGGACCGTATGCAGAAGAGGGGAGTGATCGACCGGGAATTGGACCCCAACGACCGGAGAAGTATCCAGGTTGTGCTGACCGAAGAGGGAAAGGCCATGAAGGACGATGTGCTTCGGGTCATCGATGATTTGAATGATGTTGCTCTGAGCCCCTTTACCCAGCAGGAGCGGGATACTCTCATCTATTGTCTGAGAAAAATCGGCAATGTGGAATCTCATGGGTCTCCGCGTTAAAGGGACAATGGAGTTCCGCGTTTCTTTTTGTTTGCCGCGCCGGGGTTCAGCGCGGTCTTTTGTAATCTTTATCTGACGGATTGTTGCGATAGAAAGAAAACCGCCGGCCTAAGCTGGCGGTTTTCTTTCGCAATTCTTAAACCGAAACGGCACGAAAAGGAAGGCTTCCGAATGACCCGTGGGTTACCATGGGGAACGATCCGGTCCAATCCGCCCTGATGGGATATTGTACGGGAAAGACCCTTAAAAATGCGTATAAGGAGCGACTTCATGAAGAAAAGATTGTTTACGTTGATTTTGACTGTGACGTTGGCTTTGGGAATTTCAGGATGCTCTGCCTTTCATGACACCGCCAGTCAGTTGTTCAGCCAAATGGAAAACGTTCCTGCGGCTCCGGTGTCAGCTGCGGTATCCGGATCGTCCGTCTCGGTGTATTTCCCGAGAGCGGGACAGGATGCGGAGGGGAAATTAATAGAGGAAATCGGCTCGGCGGAGAAGAGGCTGGATGTTGCCATCTACAGCTTCACAGACAAAAAAGTTGCGGACGCGATCGCGGGAGACAAAAAGCGCGGCGTGGCGGTCCGCTTGATTTCAGATAAAGAGTGCTCCGGCGCATCCAGCCAGAAAGCATGTTTGAAGATCGTAAAAAACGCGGGCATCCCCGTGAAAGTCAATTCCCATTCCGGTATCATGCATCTGAAAGTATCCATCATCGACGATTCGTCCGTTACAACCGGAAGCTATAATTATACCGCTTCCGCGCAGAAAAAAAACGATGAGAATCTGGTTGTTGTCGCCAACGAAACAATTGCGGGCGAATATGAGAAAGAATTTGACCGGATGTGGAACGATACGAAAAATTACACCTTTTTATCCTGATTTCGATAACAGTTCCGACCCGGTTCTCCCGCCGGCTCCACGGCAACCTGCCGCATGGATACGGGCGTGATTACACGGCGGCTGGTAAACAATGGCCGCCCCGCAAAGGGACGGCCATTCTGAAAGTGAAAATAAAAGACCAGTCCGTAAGGGCCGCTCTGTTCATTTACGGCGATATCTCGGAACGGTGTTCTTTTTTATCGGCCACGTCACGTAGAATGTTTGAGCCGGGCTGATCTCCCATCTGATCGGCAAAATCTCTTAAAATCTGAGAATAGGACTGAGCTTCGCCGTCAGCGCCCGTTCTTTTCGGATTTTTCCCGAAAGGCCGGCGTTCGTCGCTCAAGCGTTCGTGAAACCGGAATTCTCTGTCTTCGTCGCTGTCCTGAGAGGAATTCGGATCAAGTTGACGTTCGCTCTCAACGTCGCCGTTTTGTGCATTTTCAGAAATGGACTGAACTTCAATATGATCAGCGTTTTCTTGCAAACATCTTAAATAATAGGTGCGAGAGCAACTATAACTGCTCATTTTATCCCTCCGAAATACAGAATTGTTATATAATATGATGCAATGCCAATTTACGTCAATTTCGATTTACAGCAAGTTAAACCGTATTGGTTCTATTGACAGCGGCCGCCCCTTTGTGGGGCGGCCGCTGTTTCTTTAAGCTATATCGCCGTGAGAAATAAATTTCAGGTTCCGCTGGAACAGGCGGCGGAATTTCTGATTCGGACTGCAAAGCTGGAATAGTAAACTTGCGAATGCGCCGGAAGAACAGGAAGCCGGGCTTATTCCCAGGTTAAGACTGCCCGGAAACTACGCGGATGGAGGACCCGCCGGTCATGTCTTCGTAATAATTTATGATATGGTGCGCAAATTGCCCCGCGAGGCGCTGATGGGATTCGACCTCTTTTGGAATAACCAGAACAGTGTTGCGGGTAATCGGGGAATCCATCCGGATCGCAACCACGTTGTATTTCGTGGTTGCGATCCGTTTCGAGAGAAGGGATACGCCGAAATTTTCTTCTACCAAACCCAAAATGGTATCCACCTGGTCGCATTCAAAGACGATGTCGGGCCGCAGTCCGCACTGGCGGAAGGTTTCCCGGATTATGGTATTCAAGCTGTAGCTTTCGTTCAGAATCACCAGCCGTTCGGCGGCAAGCTCCTGCCAGGAGATCGTCTCGCGCTTCGCAAATTTGTGCTGGGGACCAATAATCACATGATATTCATCTAACAAAAGAGTGTAGAGACGGTACTGCCCTAACTGATATGCATCGATGTTTGAGGTTTTGGAAATGGGAGAAATGATGTGGGCTATAAAGGCCATGTCGATTTTTCCGGCCATCAGCTGATTCATCAGTCCCACGGTATCTCCTTTTTCAATGTCGATGGAGACGCTTTTGTCAGGATACTGTTTTAGAAACGAGGAAATCGGTGCAGTAAGGCCCACGCGGCCCATGTGTTCTACGCTGCCTATATGCAGGTGGCCGCTCGTGGAGAACCGCTTGACTGCCGAAAGCAAAGCGTCGTAATCGGTCTGAATTTTTCGGGCGTAAGATTCAAATTCATGACCTGCCGGAGTCAGGGTGGCTAACCGTTTGCTGCGGTCGAAAAGCTGGATGCCCAGTTCCTTTTCAAGTTTACTTATATTTTTGGACAGCGCGGACTGGGAGATCGATACTTCAAAAGCTGCCTTGGTAAAGCTCTTTTGATCTACGATATGAATAAAGCATTTTATCTGAAACAAATCCATCAAGCCACGCCCTCCTTGTACGTTATGCTGTAACGATTTAATAATAGCACGTCAAAAAAAGAAAGACAACGGAAGTCCAAAACAAACCTTCCGGAATTGGATATCAAATTGGAAATGTTATTTTCCAATTTGATATCCGATTCCAAAATGGAATCCATATTGCGAGAATCTATGTACTTATTCAATTTTCAAAACACAGGATTCCAAATTGAAATTGCGTTGGCCAGGTTTCTTGGCTAAACTGATAATCATAGGCGGCCTTGAAGCCCGCGAGCAAAAAATCAGGGGCGCCTCCCGGAGGAATACGCCAGGAAATGGGAAAAACACGGCGGATGCCGTGCCAGTCATCAAATCATAATCCTAGGAGGGATTAAGTGGAAATCAAAAATACATTTGACGTGATTGTGGTAGGCGGCGGGACCGCAGGAACCCTCAGCGCCATCGCGGCGGCCCGGGAGGGGCTGAGCGTGGCGGTGGTTGAAAAGGGCACCTGCTTGGGCGGAATGGCAACGAGTTCGGGCCTTACAGAAATGAATGCAGCCGGTTTCCATGGCGCGCCGCTCTATCGGGGGATTGAGCGGGAAATCTTCGAACGGATGATCCGGAGCGGATATGCGGCATACTATTTCGCCGTCCCCATGTCGTCCAATAAGGACGTGAAGGTCGACCGCCTGCGCTATAATCCCGAAATGCTCAAACTGCTTTTGGAGCAAATGGCAGTGGAAGCCGGTATCACCCTGTTTTATGAAACAGAACTGACCGGCGCGCGGGAGAAACAGGAAACATGTACTATCGCCGCCAGGGGCGCTTATCAAACCCTGGAACTAACGAGCCGCTATCTGATCGATGCAAGCGGAAATGCTGCGCTGATCCGTGCCCTGGGGGGTGAAACGGTGGCGGTCCGGGCGGAGAACAGAATGATAGCCACACTGATGTTTCGTATTTCAAACGTGGACCTGGAGGCGGTGGATGCCTTTGTACACAGCGATCGGCTGGATGAGACTATCCGGCGGGGCCGTGAAGAAGGAATTCTGAAGGGCAGCATCCTGGCGTTCACTCCTATCCCGGGAACGAAGGATGTGAGCTTGAATGTCACGCGGACCAAATTCGACTACGAGGACACGGCAGACTCCACACGGGGTATCATTGAAGCCCGCGCTCAGATCGAACCCATTTTTCACTTCGTCCAGCAAAAGGTTTCCGGCATGCAACAAGCGTACATTTCCGGTATTGCCTCCAGTGTGGGGGTGCGGGATGCCCGCAAAATCTGCGGCGTATACACTTTGTCCATCCGGGATCTGGAGCAGATGACCCGTTTTGACGACCGGGTGGCCTGCGGCTGCTATCCCATGGACATCCACGATCCGGCGACCAATTCGGTCGTATGGAAAATGCTGCCGGGCGTGTATTACATCCCCTACCGCTGTTTGCTGCCCAGGGGACTTCACCGGACTATCGTTGCGGGCAGGTGCCTCAGCGCGGACACCAAGGCGTTTGGGGCGATACGCGTAATGCCTATCATGATGAATGTGGGCGAGTCAGCCGGCTACGCGGCGGCTCTGGCCATACGGGAGGGCAAAAACCTGGATGAGCTCGCTGTGGATGCTCTCAGGGACTGCCTGAAAGAAGAATACGGCGAATAAGGCAATCAATAGGGAAGAGGAGTTGCAATGAAAAAGAATCAAAGCAAACTGATCATGATGATCCTGTCTTTGGCGTTTATCCTGCTGTTTCAATTTGTTCCGGCACCGGCCGGCCTGACTTCCACCAGCATGCAGGTAATCGGTATTTTTATCGGTATCATGTTGATGTGGAACTTTATTGGCATTGACTGGCCCAGTTTTCTATGTATGGCGATTCTGGCGGCGTTTCAGATTATGAAACCTGCCGAAATTTTCAAAAGCGGATTTGGCAACGCCACCATTGCATTCCTGATGGTATTCTTCATGATGAGCTACACGCTGTCTCAGGTAGGACTCTCCCGCCGGCTGGCCGTGTGGTTTTTCACCAATAAACTGGCGCAGAAGAGCCCGTGGATGTTTGTGACCATGTTCCTTTTCGGCGCGATGGTTATGGCTTCTTTCATGTCTCAAACAGCTGCTCTGTTGATTTTCCTCCCGATTGCAGAACAGATTTTTAAAGAGCTTGAGTATGAAAAGGGCGACCGTTTCCCCCAGATGTTGGTACTGGGCCTGGGGATTTCCGTGGGTATTGGCTCCGCCAATACCCCTTTGGGCCACGCCATCATCCTGATTCCCATCCAGCTGTTGCAGGAACAAACCGGTTTGAGTGTAAACATCATTGCCTACAGCGCCTTCGGCATAGCAACCGGCCTTCTGATTTTTACGGCACTGATTTTGGTTTACCGCTTTCTGTACCATCCCGATCTGAACAAGCTGGCCAACTATGATGCAACCAAGCTGCGCAATGATTTGCCGCCCATGAGCAAGCAGGAAAAAATAGCGGCCGGCCTGTTTGCCGGCGTTATCGCCGTCTGGATCCTGCAGGGCTTCCTGAAGAACATTATACCTGCGGCGGGGGGCTACCTGGCTGGTTTGGGCAACGCAGTGCCCGTCATGATCGCAATCATCATCATGTGTGTGATAGAAGTGGATGGCAAGCCCATTATGAACTATAAGGACGCCGCTACCCACGGTGTGCCTTGGAGCGCCCTGATCTTCAACTCCGCCGTGCTGGTCCTTAGCGGTGCATTGGTCCTGGACAATGTGGGCATCTCCAAATTCCTGATTAAAAATGTGACTCCTCTGGTTTCCGGCATGAACCAAACCGTATTCATCCTGGCCATTGCTACCCTGTGTATCGTCATGACCAACTTTGCCTCCAATACTGTATGCGCCACTGTTTTCTACACCATTTCCGCCCCAATTGCTCTCGCTATGGGCAACATCAACATGGTTGCTCTGGCCTCCTTAATTGGCGCAGCGGCTTCTTATGCATTCGCTACTCCGCCCTCGACCATGCCGATGGCCGTTGTGGCCAGCAGCGGCTGGGTGGATATGAAAGTCATGTTCAAGTACGGCGGTCTGATAGCCCTGATCAGCATTGCGATGCTGGCCTTTGTAGGTTACCCCATTGCCGCTGCCGTCCTGTAAACTGGTCTGCTTACAGGCCGGAGTTCAGCCGGTGGGGCCTTCGCACAGGCCGGTCGTGCTGCCACAGCCTGTCGGGTTTCTCCCTGTGCCGGCTAGCTTTCGAAGTAGACGGAACATACCTTTTGGGGCGGAAAACCGTCTACCGAGACATAAATGCCGCTTCTCACAGCCGGAGAAATCCTGCCCTGCATGGGATCCGCCCCCCAGCCGCCAACGGTGAAATAAAAGTCATCGCCCGACCGTCCGGTGCCGGCCACTTTAACACGATTTCCTGCGCCCGCCGTGAGATCTACTGTTTTTGCACCCGGCGCGGTGATTTTAAAAGTGTAGGAACAGCCCGCCAACAGGTTGAAATCCTGATTCGTATCCGAAATGAAATAGCCCCGCTGGCAAACGGAGGCGGTACATATTTTCTGTGCGGGCTCTCCCGCAACCGACATGTATAGCCCTGTAACGGAGCCCGGGTTCCCCAACGCCGCTATTTTGTAATAGTAATCGTTGCCGGAACGCTTCGTCAGCAGTGTGCTGAAAACGCCGGAAGTACCTGCGGTGAACCGAACAGGCGCGCCGGTCAGTGATGTGATCCTGAACTGATAGCTGGAACCCTGGAGGATCGCCAAGTCGCGGGTCGTGTCTGACCGGAGGAGCGGGTCGGGCAGCCTTGGTCCTACGGTCACCGTGCAGATTTTCTTCCTGCCCTGCCCGGTCAGATAAGCGTAAATCCCTGCGCTTTGGCCCGCTTCCCCTGTGGCGGCGATACGGAAATAGTAGTCGTCGCCATCGGTGACTTTTGCAATTCTCTGAGTGCTGACAACATTGGGAGAGTCCGTTTCAAACATCAGCGTATTACTCGACGGATTATACGGGGACGTGATTTTAAACTGGTATGTAAGACCTTTCGCCAGAGTGAAATCGCCTGTGGTGTCAGACTGTACTTTGACTTTTGCGCTGTTGGGGTCCTCGGCTACGGTGAGGATACAGAACTCTTGCGCAGGTTTCCCCGGAACTAACAGATAAAGCCCCGTAGTGGAGCCGGGATCCCCGATCGCGCTGAGGCTGTAAGTATGCTTGCTTCCCGTCCAGCTGCTTAGGCAGGAACTGACAACATTGGAAGTCCCCGCCACGAAGGTGGCGTCCCCGGTAATTGTAAACTCAAGGCCTTTGCCCGGATAGACGGCGATATTACCCGATAAGTCGACCGATACATCCCCGCCGGTGGAAATCGAATCTGCAAGAGCCGATTTTCCACCGATGAGGAAGAAAGCGAAAAAAATTAGAAAAAGTCCGGCAAGACAAATCGTTTTTTTCATTCGAAATACCCCTCTGTTACATGGAAATTCTTAGTATCAATGATAGAGAATTTTTGGGTCTTCATTTGTAAAAAAAAGAATATATTCGATTCCAATATATTCCATCGCTCCTACAGGCCGAAGCCGAAAAGGAATATTTTCAGCCGCTGTTACCCGTTTTCCTAATGTAAAGATGATAGCGCCTTTGCTGTACCGATGCGGAAAGACCAGGCGACGGCTTCCGGGGCGGCAACACTCTGTTTGGAAACTGATAACATAATTTTGATTTGAAATGTATATAAAATAATATCCTATATATTATTAAATTTGTGAGTAGACTAAAATTTGAAAACGTGTTATTCTTTATTAAAACTTAAAACTTTTAATTAATTGAGAGAGAAAGTTGAAAACTCTATGGAAGAAAAAGGGTATGGCCTGCTGGAAATCAAAAGGCTGAACCGGGTCCGCATTAAAAAAGTGATCTACAAATACGCTCCGATCACCAGAATCCAGATCGCGGAGGCTTTGGGATTGACGTTGCCGACCATTACAACAAATGTCGCTTCCATGCTTTCGGATGGCTTGCTGAAAGAAGCCCCCCTGTCGGATGAAACGCCGGTCAATCCCCAGAGCGGGCGTAAGCCGTCTGTGCTGAGCTTCAAAGCGGATGCGGCCTATGCGGTGGGTGCAGAACTTGGACCATATTGTACCACGGTCTGCGCAACAGACCTTCTTGGCAAGATTGTCTTTCAGAGAGAATATCCAATTGCTCCCCAGGAATATGACAGGATGCTTCCCGAATTGGCGGGAGAAATCAGAGACATTGCCTCACATTTGCCGCAACACAAATTGTTGGGGGCCGGTGTCGGGCTTCCCGGTTTTATTGAAAGCGAAAAGGGCGTCATTCGGAGCAACTCCAGACAATCCTGGAACGGGAAAAACCTTATGGAAGATTTGAGAAGGGAATTAGGACTGGGAGTCACGATAGACAATAATGTGCGTATGAGGGCGATTGGGGAAGAACTGCTTGTGAGAAAATTGCGCCCTGACATTTTTGCCTATTACTATATATCGAAGGGAATTGCTTGCCCTTTGATGATTCAGGAGAATGTAATTGCCGGTTATACGGCGGGCGCCGGAGAAATAGGACATACGCTTGCGCAGCCAGACGGACCGATCTGCCCAACCTGCGGCCATGCCGGGTGCCTGGATGCGGTGGCGAGCGAAACTGCGATTTTAAATTTTTGCAGAGAAGCCTGCAAAGAGGGGAAGGCTCCTGTTTTAAGGAGCTTGCTTTCCGAAGAAAAGGCAGATGCCCTAGATATAAAAACAGTTTTGCGCGCACAACAGATGGGGGATCTTTCTGTCTGTGAAATTGTGGAACACGCCGTGGAATATCTTGGAATCTCACTGGCGAACCTGATCAATTTAATTAGCCCGGGATTAGTGGTGGTGGATGGGTATCTGATGAAACAGGAGTGCAACCGAAAGAAGCTTCGGGATGTAATCGCCAAGCATTTGTACGGGCTGAATGAGAAGGAAGTCGGCATTGAGTTTCTTTCTTTCGACCTGTACCGCGGCGCGAAGGGCAGTGCGGCGAAGGTACTGCGGAAATTTTTATTGGAGGAGTAATATACGTTTTTCTGTTTGTACCCTATGGAAAGGAAATAGCACGCAATTAATTAAAAGCTTTAATTAATTGGCCGCTTTCCTTCTGTAAATAAAATATTTAGGGGGTTATCAGATGGAGATTTACAAAGACAGCTTGCAGCCGGTGGAAAAACGCGTGGAAGATTTGCTTTCCCGTATGACGCTGGAAGAAAAAGCGGCGCAGCTGTGCGGGGATTTGCCGGGTTCCTTTATTGCTAACGGCGTGGTGGACCGCGCAAGGCTGAGGGAAAAGTTTCCGGACGGATTGGGCCGCTTCACCCAGTATTCTCTGGTTGGGCTGATTGACCCGGCGATGATTGCCCGCGCAACCAACGATATTCAGCACTTTTTTATGGAGGAGACCCGCCTGGGGATTCCGGTCGCGCTGCAGTCGGAAAACCTCTGCGGATATCCGGCTAAAGGCGGAACGATTTTTCCGGCGATGCTCAATGTCGCCTCCACATGGATGCCGGACCTTGCGGAGAAGATGAGCGCCGTGATTGGGAAAGAATCGCACGCGGTTGGAATCAACTCAGCAATGAGCCCCGTTGTGGATGTTTCAAGAGACCCCAGGTGGGGCAGAACTTATGAGACGTTCGGGGAAGACCCCTATCTGATCAGCCAGATGGGAATTCATTATGTGCGCGGAATGCAGAATACCGGAGTCAGCTGCATTGCCAAACATTTCCTCGGTTACGCAGAGACGCAGGCCGGGTTGAACACCGCGGTGACCCGGATAAATCCCCGTGAGCTGTACGAGGTTTTTGCGACCCCCTTTGAGGCTGTTGCCAAGGAGGCCGGTGTGGGCGGAATGATGGCGTCTTATTCTGAAATTGACGGGCTTTGTGTCGGAGCCAACAGGGAAATCGCTCATAAGCTGCTCCGCGACACCATGGGCTTTCAGGGGATGCTGACTTCGGACGGAGGGGCGATCTGGAAGATGTTTGACTGCTTCCATCTTTCCGCCACCTATCAGGAAGCCGGGCTCCTTGCGAAAAGGGCGGGGCTTGACACCGAGATTCCTGTAGGGGAGGCGTTCCGCAGCTTGCCGGACTATGTGCGGGATGGGCAGCTGGAGGAATCTTTGCTGGATGAATCCGTGCGGCGGATCCTGACGATCAAGTTCAACTGCGGCCTGTTTGAACATCCTTATGTAGAGGAAGAGAAAGCCGCCGTTTCCATGACGGCACCGGAAAAGCAAAACATAAGCGAAATAATTGCCGAAAAGTCAATGATTCTGCTAAAGAACGAAACTAGAACTTTGCCGCTGAAAAAGGGTGCAAGACTGGCGGTGATTGGACCGCATGCCGACAGCCTGCGCTATCCGGTTAGCGGATATACATACCCGGCTTATGTCGAGATGATTGAAAACAGTAAAAACACCGAGCGGGCAGAGCAGATCTCTTTTAACGGGATCATGGACGAAAGGAAAAAATCCAAACTGGAAAACAAAGAAAAAGCCGCAGGCCCGTTCGATGCCGTTTTCGCGATGTTCGACAGCAAAGACGTCGCTCGGATAAGCGATATGAATGCCGTTCTCCGTGAAGAGGGAAGTCGTTCCCTTCGGGAGGTTTTGAACAGCCGCTTTGAAGTCCGCTACGCACAGGGCTGCGGGATCATCGATCTTTCTAAGGACGGGTTCCCGGAAGCGGTCGAAGCTGCCCGTCAGAGCGACGTTGTCATCATGGCGCTCGGCGGAAACTGCGGATGGGTCAATGTGACCGGCGGGGAAGGAAAGGACCGTTGTCACCTTGACCTCCCGGGCGTCCAGGAGGAATTACTGGAGACGGTCACTGCCGTCGGCAAACCTGTCGTATTGGTTCTGTATGGGCCCGGGTGCTTCTCGGTCGGATGGGCGCAGAAACATGTGCAGGCCATTGTGCAGGCATGGCTTCCCGGCCCTTATGGAGCGAGAGCGGTTGCCGATGTTCTGGACGGTACGGCCAATCCGGGAGGGAAATTGCCCGTTACCATACCGCGAAGCGTGGGACAGGTGCCCGTATATTACAACCACAGGACGGGCAGCGGCTATGCCGACACCGGTGACGAACAGTTTTGTTCAGATATTTTTTCCGGGGGCTATGTTGATGAAGACA
The DNA here is from genome assembly GCF_035986805.1 of Caproicibacter sp. BJN0012. Taxonomy (NCBI): domain Bacteria; kingdom Bacillati; phylum Bacillota; class Clostridia; order Eubacteriales; family Acutalibacteraceae; genus Caproicibacter; species Caproicibacter sp. BJN0012. The sequence goes on from NZ_CP142518.1 coordinate 1,207,125, forward strand.
ATACTCCCCTTTATCCCTTCGGTTACGGCCTCAGTTATACCGATTTTCATCTGTCGGATTTTTCTGTGGAAGAAAAGCAGATGCCAACGGATGGGGAAATTCATATCAGCTGCAGCGTCTCCAATACGGGCGGGTGCCCAGGGGACGAGGTTGTACAGCTCTATACTCATTTTAACGGTGCGCATATTGTCCGTCCAAATAAACAGCTTGCCGGTTTTGTGAGGGTTTCCCTGAAAGAAGGTGAGAGAAAAACGGTAAGGTTCACGCTCGATACCGCGCAGCTTGGTTATTACAACGAGGACATGGCTTTTGTCGTGGAGCCGGGCGTACTGGACCTTATGGTTGGCACGAATGCGCATGATCTGCCGCTCAGGGGGCAGGTCGCACTGACGGGAAAACCCGCTGACGTTTTGGGAAGGCGCAGCTACACCTGCAAGGTCACAGTCCAATAAACGACATTTGGAGGAGAGTGTAAAATGGATTCTAGCTCAAAGGCTGAAATGATGGAAGCACCCGAAAAAAATATTTGGGAGTACAGTGTCGGGAACCTTGCCAATAACCTTATTTTTCTTTTCGTCGGCACCTATGTAATGTATTTTTACACCAACATCCTGGGGGTCTCCGCGCTCGTGGCGGGCACTATTTTTATGGTGGCCCGTTTAATTGACGCCGTCACCGATCCGCTGATGGGCATGATCGTTGACCGGACCAATACAAAAAGATTTGGAAAATACCGTGGATTTATCATTTTTGGCTCGCCTTTTCTCGGCATAATCTTTGTGCTGATGTTTACGACACCCAACCTCAGCGTCACAGGTAAAGTGATTTACGCTTACATCTGCTACATCATGTACAGCTTGGCATGGACGGTCGTGCAGATCCCGCAGCTTGCGCTGCCGATTATTCTTTCTAATGATGTTGCGAAACGCACGAGAATTCAGGCGATTTTCCAGGCGTTCGGCTCTATCGGCAACCTTGTCATCACTTCTTTTGTCCTTCCGCTTCTCGACCTATTCGGAGGTCAGGACAATTCGCGGTCATGGTTCGTCGTGAGTATCATTATCGCCGTGATTTCTACCGTTCTGTTCATTGTTTCCGCTCAGTCCGCGAAGAGGCTGGACGTTTACAGGCCGTATGTGGCGGTTCAAAAAGAGAAAGAGAAGAAGCACACGCTAAAAGAAACATTTTCCGTCATCACCCAAAACCGCGCCCTGATCTGCGTGCTGATTGCCTATGGCACCGATATGTTTGCCTATCAGATTTCCACGGCCCTCCGTATGTATTTTTTCAAGTACAACATGGGCGGACGGACAGATCTGATCAACTGGCTCGGCTATGTCGGGCTTGTCGTTTCCTTTGTTCTGGTTCCGGTCATCAAACCGATGGTAGCCAAAGCCGGCAAACGGAAGCTGATTATCGGAGTTGAGTCCCTTGCGATTCTTTTTACGCTTCCTCTGCTGTTCGGAAGCCCGAATGTCGCCGCAGTCATGTTTACTTATATCGCCATTACCATTACGTTCAATTTCAATAACCTGGTGAGCCGTTCCGCCGTCCTCGATTCAGCCAACTATGCTCAGTTAAAGACAGGCCGCGACGGTTCCGCGCTTGTCAATTCCACCTTTACTTTTGTCAACAAATGCTGTCAGGCGTTCAGCATGTTTTTTGCCGGTGCGATCCTGAGTTCCACCGGATACAATGCCAAGCTGACGCAGCAGGGAAGCGGGACACTGCAGGCGATTCTGTATTTGACGACGCTCCTCCCTATTGCGGGTTACATCTGTTCTCTGATTGCCATGAAATACTACCCCATGGACCGGGCGGGAGAATTGAAAATGGAACAGGAAATCAAGGCACTGCGTTTAAAGGAGAAGGAGGTTGAAACGTCCGAATAATTGATTGGTATTTCCATTCCCAAGGTCTGCCGAGTGCAAATTCGTTTGTGCATTCGGCAGTACGGGATTTTTTTCAATGAAGGGGGACTGTATGTATGGATCGGCGACCGGACATCATTATATTCAATCCGGACCAAATGAGGGCCGACGCCCTTGGACATTTGGGAAATCCCGCGGCGATTACTCCGAATCTGGATCGATTCGCTCAAAGGGACGCGGTTTCTTTTCGCAATGCCTTTTGCCAGAATCCGGTCTGTGTTCCAAGCCGCTGCAGTTTTGCGACCGGCCTTTACCCGCATGTGAGGGGCCACAGGACTATGCAGTATCTGCTCCGGGAAGGAGAGCCATCGCTTTTCAGCGAACTGAAGGACGCCGGCTATTATGTCTGGATGAATGCCAGAAACGATCTGGTCGCCGGTCAGATTCCGGGACTTTTGGAACAACACGCAAGTGAAATTTTTTACGGCGGAGACGCGCCCGCGGCTCCGGGACCGGAACAGCCAGACCCGCGAGGAAAACCGGGTGACAAAAATTATTACTCGTTCTACCGAGGCAAATTAAAAAAGGATCGGGACGGCAGAAATTATTCTTCGGATGACGAGGCGGTCGACGGTGCGGCAAAACGAATTCTGTCCTTCCATTCGGACCGCCCCCTCTGCCTGTTTCTCGGCCTGATGGCACCGCATCCGCCCTATGCGGTAGAAGACCCCTATTTTTCGGCAGTCGACAGGACAAAGCTCCCGCCAAGAGCGCGGGTGCTGCCAGAGGCGGGCAAACCGCCAATGGAAGAGCGGCTGCGCGAGTACATGGCCTTAGGTCGCTATACGGAACGGGACTGGACGGAACTTCGGGCCTGTTACCTTGGCATGTGCATAAAAGTCGACGAACAGTTTCAGAAAATCTGCGATGCCTTAAAAGCTGCGGGCCGCTATGATAATGCCGCGATCTTTTTCTTCAGTGACCATGGAGATTACACGGGTGATTTCGATCTGCCGGAAAAAGCGCAGAATACGTTTGAAAACTGTCTGACCAACGTACCGCTTCTGATTAAGCCGCCAAAGGGAGTACCCGTCGACCCAGGCGTCACAGAGAGCGTAGCGGAACTGGTGGACTTTTACGCCACGGCGATGGATTTCGCACAGGTGAGTTCCTCTCACGATTCTTTCGGAAAAAGCCTGCGGACGATTTTGGCGGACAGAAGCATTCAAATAAAGCAATATGCCTTCTGCGAGGGTGGGCGCATGCCGTACGAGCGGCAGTGCGACGAGTACCATGCCTATGGCGGCGATCCGTCGGACAGAACACGTGAATACTGGCCCAGGCAGCAGGCCCAGCTTGACTCTGATGCTCACGAAAAGGGAACAATGATCTGCGACGGGCATTATAAATACGTTCTGAGAACCGGCGGCAGGGATGAATTTTACAATTTGAAGGAAGACCCGAAAGAAGAGAGAAATCAGATCGACCGGCTGGAATACAGACCAATTGCGGAGAAAATGCGTTCGGCAATGCTGCTGTGGTATCAGAGCACCTGTGATCTTGTTCCAAGAAATTATGACAAAAGATTCAGCGATGAAATGATATGGCATCGCGTCAAGAATATCTGCCCTCCGCAGCATGAGCAAGCGGTTAAGGAAAAAATTAAGGAAGGCGCCGTTTTATGGAGGTCATTGCCTTCTGCCGGTCACTCGGCGGCAGATAGACGCCGGCCCTGCTTTCCTGTCATTTATGTTTGTGTGTTTACAGTGATCCCCGATCTTCATTACAGGAGGAAATCATGTTAAGATTCAATTTTGAAAACGCAGTTGATTTTATTGGAAAAGCGAAGGTGGATTCCTATATAGAAAGCAATAAAAATTTGCTTCAGCAACTGTTCAAAGAAAAAGAAGAAGATCCGGAACGGGTATTTGGCTGGTTTGATGTTGAAAAGTGGACCGCGCCGGACCTTGTAAACCAGATAAAACGCAAAGCCGGGGAGATTCAAGAAAAAGCGGACGCGTTTGTGCTTGTAGGTGTTGGAGGCTCCAACAACGGGGCGCGTGCGGTGGTCGAGGCCCTTGCAAAAAACTCCAAAGTGGAAGTGGTCTATGCTGGGAACAACCTTTCCAGCATTCGCGTTCACGAGCTTTTGGAAAAGCTTAAAGGGAAATCCGTTTATATTGATGTGATCGCCAAAAATTTTGAAACGCTGGAGCCGGGTCTCTCTTTCCGAATCCTTCGCAGGTTTCTACGGGAGCAGCACGGAGAAAATTTTTCAGAAAGAATTGTTGCGACCGGAACGCAGGGCAGCAGCCTGAACCGTCTTGCAGATGAAAACGGATGTCTGTTTTTGCCGTTCCCCGCAGACATCGGAGGGCGGTATTCCGTGCTGTCACCGGTCGGTCTGCTTCCTGTCGCCGCTGCAGGGATCGATATTGACCAGATGATCCTTGGCGCTAGGGAAATGGAACTGGAGATCAAGAAGGCTCCCTTTCACAACAACCCTGCCGTGACTTATGCGGCAGTGCGCAGCTGTCTGGAAAAACAGGGCTTTGCGATGGAGTTTCTGTCCTTCTTTGAACCGGATCTGGAATGCTTTGCAAAGTGGTGGGTTCAGCTTTTCGCGGAAAGCGAGGGAAAAGATCACGAAGGTCTGTATCCGGTCGCGTGTTCTTTTTCGGAAGACCTTCATTCCGTCGGGCAATATATTCAGAATGGGAAAAGGGACCTTTCGGAGCTTTTCCTTCAGGTTGAAGCAGTAGAGCAGGATTATGTGGTAAAGCCGGATGATAGATTCAAAGACGGTTTTGATTATCTCGACGGAAAAACAGTCAAAGAAATCAACGATATTGCTTTCCGTGCCACAGTGAAAGCTCACATCGATGGAGGAATCCCGTGCAGTGTGATTACACTGCCCAAGCTGACGCCTTATTATTTTGGACAGCTGTTTTATTTCTTCCAGTTTGCCTGCTATCTCTCAGGAACGTTCATCGGCATAAATCCTTTCGATCAGCCGGGTGTGGAAGCCTATAAAAACGAAATGTTCTATAATTTGAAAAGCAGGTGAGTCCGGCGGGAAATACACAAAAGTATAAATAGAGGGCTCTGTTTTGCTTTCGCAAAAGAGAAAGGGTACTCCTGTGCCGGCGGCGGGAGTACCCTCTTTTTAATAGTTTGACTACACGCTTTGTGTTGAGCCCGGGTATAGCAATAGCAGTGATCTTATGCAACCGTTTAAGCCCGGCTGGTATGATGGCCCCAACGGGGCCGTTATTCATACCTCGCGCACTGCACATCAGCTGTTTGACGATAAGAAAATGTTTAAGAGCAATCAAAAATCGCACATGTAGGCAATATTATGAACATATTAAGGCGATGTTTAAAAAATATTTAAAAATTATGCCTATAATTTCTGATACGAATCTAAAAAAAGCAATAAATATATATAATTGAATCTGAAATTAATCAATAGTTTATCAAAATTAATTCATATATTCATCATGGGAGGAAATCATTATGTCCGAAGCAAAAACTCTGCAGTGCTTTATTAACGGGGAATTCATCGAATCAAAAACGGACGTTTACAGCGATGCTTATGATCCGAGTACCGGAGAAGTGATCGCAAAGGTCCCGCGCTGCACAAAGGAAGAAGTGGAGCGGGCCATCGCAAGCGCGAAAGCGGCTTTTCCCGCGTGGTCCTCGACTCCGGTTCCAAAACGCGTTCAGATTCTGTACCGCATGCGGGAGCTGATCGTAGAACATATGGATGAACTTACCTATCTTGTCGCGAAAGAAAACGGTAAGAATTGGAAAGAAGCGGAAGGGGACGTTCTAAAAGCTAAGGAAGGAACGGAGCAAGCTCTGTCGGCTCCGTCGCTCATGATGGGAGACAGCCTGATGAATGCCTCCAGCGGGTATGACACGGTGAATTACCGCATCCCGCTCGGCGTTTGCGCCGGTATTATTCCCTGGAATTTTCCCTCCATGATCCCCATGGGATGGATGACGCCAATTTGCATTGCCTGCGGCAATACGATGGTTTTAAAAGCGGCCACCTTTACCCCGCAATCCGCGCTTCGCTTTGCCGAATTATATAAAGAAGCCGGCCTGCCCGACGGAGTCATCAACGTGGTGACCTGCTCGCGCAATGAATCCGAAATCCTTTTGAGACATCCGGACATTAAAGCCGTTACGTTTGTCGGTTCCACCGAAGTCGGGCTGCATATTTACTCCACCGCGGCGGCAAACGGGAAACGCGTGCAGGCCCTGTGCGAAGCGAAAAACCATGCCTTGGTTTTAGGCGACGCACCCATTCAGAGGACGGCTGCCGGAATTATCAACGCATCCTTCGGCTGCGCGGGAGAGCGCTGCATGGCGCTGCCTGTCGTCGCTGTACAGGAAAACGTCGCGGATGCTCTGATTGCCGAGGTTGTCAGGCAGGCAAAAGGCATTAAGGTCGGGCCGGCCTATGAGAAAGCGACGAAGCTCGGACCCGTTGTCAACGAAGGCCACCGCAAATTTATTCTGGACTGGATCCAAAAGGGCATCGACGAAGGCGCCGAGCTGGTTTTGGACGGGCGCAATGTCAAAGTAGAGGGCTATGAGAACGGTTTTTACCTTGGGCCTACTATTTTCGACCGCGTTGAGCCGGGTATGACGATCGGCGACCACGAGGTTTTCGGCCCCGTTCTCTGCTTCAAACGCGTCCGGGACTTTGAAGAGGGACTGGCCGTTATGAACGCGAACCCATTTGCAAACGGCTCCGTTATTTTCACCCAGAGCGGGCATTACGCGCGTGAGTTTGCAGCCCGCACGGACGGCGGAATGGTCGGCGTCAACGTCGGGATTCCCGTCCCCGTCGGATATTTCACTTTCTCCGGACACAAACAGTCCTTCTTTGGTGACCTGCACGTGCTGGGCAAGGACGGTTTTCGCTTCTATACGGATACCAAAACGGTCACGACCCGCTGGTTTGACGAGGAGGAAGGAAAATCGACGAACGTTTCCACCTGGGACGGCACCATTTAATTGCTCCGATCATTCCTCATAGAAGGGCAGCGGCGAAACATTTCTGATCTCCTTATTCTCCTTTTTGCAGCGTGCAATTACATAGTCAAAACGCTGCCCTTTTATTTCGCTGTTTATTTCTATTCTCCGCTTTTCTTATATCCGCGGGAACCTATTTGGGAACTTTAACTTGAATTCCTCAGGAATTCTGCTTCTGTGGCAGACGAATCCGCAGAGAAACGATCTTTGTTCCGAACCGTCAAAGAGGGCCCCATAAGTATTAGAAATAAAAGGAGTGTATTGAAAATGAAGATGAAAAGGTTTTTGGCAGCAATCCTGACCGCCGCAATCTGCATTGCCCTGACGGCGTGCGGAGGAAGCGGTACCGCCTCTCCCACAGCCGGCTCAGCATCGGGCACATCCTCCTCCGCAGGCGGCAAGACGCGGGAACTGACCCTCTCCTGCCACGTTACCGAGGACGACAGCAACATGGTCCTGTTTAAAAAATTTGCAGAACTGGTGAATCAGAAAACCAACAACGAGATCAAGATCACCATTTACCCGAACGGGCAGCTCTATGGACAGAAGGATGCCCTGGAAGCGCTGAAGCTCGGCACGCTCGACCTGGCGATGTCCGACACTTCCCTGTGGGCGAATTATGACGCCTCCTGCGGCCTGCTGGACCTTCCTTACGTTTTTGACACCAGGAAGCAGGCGATCGACGTCAGTTCCTCCGACATTATTCAGCCGCTGAAAGACCGGCTGGTAAAGGCTTCCGGCATCCGTCCCATTACCATAGAATGCCTGAACTTCCGTAACTGCCTGGTCAAAAAAATGAACGTCAATTCCATCGACGGTTTTAAAAATCTGAAGATGAGGACTCCCGAAGCCCCGACGATCATCAAATTCTTTGAGCTGATCGGCGCAAATCCCAGCGTCATTTCTTCCGGAGAAGCCTACACGGCAGTGCAGACCGGCGTCGCCGACGGGTTGGAGGGCCACGCGGAATACATGGTCCTTCAAAAGTTCTATGAGGTTGCGAAAAACTATGTGCAGACGGAGCATGTGATGACCTTCACCGCGCTGAACATGAGCGAAAAAGTCTATGAATCGCTGACCGATTCCCAGAAAACGGCTTTCGAAGAAGCCAGCAAGGAAGCGCTTACTTACTTTTACAAGTACACGGACAAGCTTTTTGACGAGAAATACGCCGAGCTGGAGAAGGACGGAGTGAAAATCACGAAAGTGGACAAAGCGCCCTTCAAAGCGGCGGTGAAGCCCTACGTCGACGATTTCGTCAAGCAGAACAATTGGGAGGATCTTTACAACACGATTCAGAAAACCGCCTGAGAGCGGCATGTTTCCGCCGGTCCGTACTTTTTCCGGGCCGGCCCGGCGGAACAATTTCTGTAAAGGGGAGAGAGCCATAGATGAACACTAGATTTTTCAACGGCATCCGCAAAACGGTGGACGCGTTTGTGACCGTTTTGTTTATTGTGCTGGTTATCATTGTTTTCATTCAGGTATTGTTCCGGTACGTTTTTCAAAATGCTTTGCCCTGGGCGGACGAAGCTTCCCGCTACTGCTTTATCTGGCTGATCTATGTCGGCGGCAGCATTACGGTTCGGAAGGGTATGAATATCACCTTCGACATCCTGCTGGATTCCCTTCCGGAAAAAATATGGAAAATCACTTTTTCGGTCGTGAACCTGTGCTGCATAGCCTTTCTGGCGGTGGTAATTTACCTTGGAATCATTCTGTGCCAGACAAACTTGGTCCAGTCTTCTTCCATTCTGCATTTGAACATGGGCCTGGTGATGCTCGCGATTCCTCTCGGTTCCGTCCTGATGCTGATTGAGCAGGTCTTTTACTGCATCAATAAATTGAAAGAAGGAAAAAACCCGGCTGTTTCCGAGACGGATGAGTAAAGTGAGATTGAAAATTAAACGATCGGGCGGCGCGGTCCAAGGGCCGCGGTTTCTGTTCCGCCCATACCGTGATGGAGAGGAAAAACTATGCTTGCGATTGCATTCATTATCTTTTTCATATTGCTCGTTTTAGGCGTGCCGATCGCCTTTTCGATGGGATTGGGCTCGGTTATTGCCATTTTTAATACCGGCACGATCAATCCCGTTCTGGTCGGCCACAAACTGTTTTCCGGCGTGGATTCCTTCAGCATGATGGCGATTCCGTTTTTCATGCTGTCGGGGGAGCTGATGGAAAGCGGAGGAATCTCCAAAAGAATCGTGGATTTCGCACAGTCCCTGGTTGGCCATATCACAGGCGGCCTCGGCTTGGTGGATGTTCTGACCAGCACGATCTTTGCCGGCATCTCCGGTTCCGCGGCCGCCGATACGGCGGCGGTCGGCAGCATGATGATCGGACCGATGAAAAAAAGGGGTTACCCGGCCGGCCTGGCTGCGGTCATTCAGGCGTCGGCGGGTTCTCTGGGACCGATCATCCCGCCGAGCCTCACCATGATCATTTACTGTTCCCTGACGAACACCTCGATCGGTGAAGTGTTCATGGCCGGTGTGATCCCCGGCATTCTGATCGGGCTGAGCCTGATGTTCATCACCTATCTGTACGCCAAGAAATACAGGATCCGCTCAGAAAGAAGGGCGTCCTTTAAAGAGATCCTGCATGCGTTAAAAAAGGCTTCCCTCGCGCTGATCATGCCGCTTATTATCATCGGCGGCATTGTGGGCGGCGTATTTACGGCGACGGAAGCGGGAGCGGTCGCCTGCGTGTACGCGTTCATTGTAGGCTGGCTTGTCTACAAGGGCTTCAAGCTGAAAGATATCCCCAGAATCGTCCTGAACGCGGCGTCGATGACCGGCATGTCCCTGCTGATCGTGGCGGCGGCCTCCATCTTCAGCTGGCTGGTCGCTTACGCGAAACTTCCGCAAATGGTCATCTCCTTCCTGACCTCCATTACAAGGAATCCACAGATGATCATGATTCTGCTGGTTCTGTTCCTTCTGTTTGTCGGCATGTTCATCGAGACGCTGTCCGCCACGATTATCGTCGCCCCGATTCTGTTTCCGGTCATCGCCCAGTACGGGATCAACCCGATCCAGTTTGCGCTGGTCATGATCGTCGTTCTGGTTTACGCGGGCGTGACCCCTCCGGTCGGCGGTGTCCTGTTCATCACGATGGGCATTTCCAAATGCAAGCTGAAGGATACCCTTCCCTATCTGCTTCCGTATCTGGGAGCGGTGCTGGCGGTTGTCCTGCTGTGCATCTTCATTCCCCAGATCTCGACCGCGCTGCCTGGACTGATTTTCTCAAAATAGCAACGCCGGGCCCAAATTTTCAACAGCTCAACATTTCATTTTAAAGGAAGCTGATTCATGATGAAACAAAATCCCTTTTCCCTTGATCTGGAGGGAAAAACCGCTGTCGTGACGGGCGCGGGCGGCGTTTTATGCGGCGAGTTTTCCCGGGTCATCGCGGCCACGCACGCAAAAGTCGCGCTTCTGGATATTAATCTCGACGCCGCCAGAAAAACCGCAGATGAAATCCGCAGGGACGGCGGCCGGGCAGTCGCCGTGCAGTGCGACGTGCTGGACAAAGCCTCCATTCATTCGGCGCATGAAACCGTGCTGAAGGAGTTCGGAAAATGCAGCATCCTTCTGAACGGCGCGGGCGGAAACAATCCCCGTGCGACGACGACAAGCGAATACTTTGAAAAAAATCTGCCGGAAAGCGACCTGACTTTTTTTGACCTGACGCCGGAAGGTTTCCAGTTCGTCTTTAATCTTAATTTTATGGGGACGCTCCTGCCGACTCAGGAATTCGCCAGGGATATGCTTGACGGCGGGGACAATACCATCGTCAACATTTCCTCCATGAACGCATTCCGCCCGCTTACTAAAATTCCCGCCTACAGCGGTGCGAAGGCGGGGATCAGCAACTTCACGCAGTGGCTGGCGGTCCATTTTTCCAGAATGGGGATTCGTGTCAACGCGCTGGCCCCCGGTTTCTTTGCGACCGGCCAGACGCATGTTCTGTTTTACAACCCGGACGGGACGCCGACTGCAAGATACCAGAAAATACTGGCCCATACCCCGATGGGACGGCTGGGCACTCCGGAAGATCTGGACGGAACGCTTTTATGGCTGTTGAATTCCAAGGCGTCCGGATTCGTCACAGGGGTTGTGGTTCCCATCGACGGGGGGTTCGCCGCTTACAGCGGAGTCTAAGTAACTGTGAAAAGAGTGACATAAAATATGAAAGCAATCCAGATTCGGGAGCCGCACAAAATCGGCGTCATACAGATGGAAGCTCCGGAGCTGAGACCGGGACAGGCAATCATCCGGGTAAGGTCCATGGGGATCTGCGGCTCCGATGTGGCAGCTTACCGCGGAACAAGCCCCAACGTGACTTATCCGCTGATCATCGGGCATGAAACCGCCGGGACCGTATACCGGATCGCGGAGGACAATCCGCAGGGGTTCAAAGCGGGCGACAGGGTCGTTCTGGATCCTTATATGTTCTGCGGCCATTGCTACCCCTGCTCCAAGGGCAGGACAAACTGCTGTGAAACCCTGAAATGCCTTGGAGTCCAGACCGACGGTTCCATGTGCGAATATTTTTCCCATCCGGTCAGCCAGCTCTGCCGGATTCCGGAAGGCATGACCTGGGAGCACGCCGCGATTGCGGAGCCGCTTACCATCGCTCTGCACGCCATCCATACCGTCGAGCTTCAGGCGGGCGAACATTTCGCCATTATCGGTTCCGGCCCGATCGGTTTGCTCGCGGCAATGGCCTGCAGGGAATACGGCGGGATCCCCGTCGTGCTGGATGTCGACGACGGGCGTTTGGAAACCGCAAAGAACTGCGGGGTGGAGCGCGTCGTCAACGTTGCCAGCCAGAACGCGGCCGCAGAGCTGAAAAAGATCACGGGAGGAAGAATGGCCGAGTGCGTCATGGAAGCCTCCGGCTCCATCCCGGCCGTCGCCGCTTCCCTGACCTACGCGGCGCGAACGGGCAGAATCGCTTTGACCGGATGGCCCAAAGGGAAAGTGGAGCTGGACACGGCCACGATTACCCGAAACGAGCTGCAGATCAGAGGCTCCCGCACCAGCGTCGGAGAATTCCCGGAAGCGATCAGGCTGATCCACTCAGGGAAAGTCGACGTCCGCAAGGTTTTAAGCAAGGTCGTCCCGTTCGATGAAATTCCCCAGGCAGTCCGCGATCTTGACGAACATCCCGGAGAATTTATAAAGGTCGTCGGCGTCATGGATTGATTCACGGAGTTAATCCGGACAGATTAATTTCACTTCAAGCCTCTGAAAAAGGGTTCTGAATTTTTCGGAAGGCTGTTTGTTGGTGACAACCGCAGTGAAATCGCCGGCTTGAGCATAGGTCATTAGGGAAACCGCATCGAACTTACTGTCGTCAATCAGCAGAAATCTCATCGAGCTTTTCTTCATAGCCATCTTTTTGATGCCGCACTCCAGTTCCGATGAGTTTGTGACACCGGCTTCCAAGGAAATCCCTGCGGTTGCCATAAAAGCTTTTGAGATATTGTAGGTACTTAGAATATCCGCCGCCTCGGAGCCGACCAGCGAGAGAGTCTTTCGGTTCAGAACCCCTGGCAGTATGATCAGGTTGATGTTTTCATTCGGGATCGAGCGGATTGCAATGTCCAGGTTGTGAGTGATGATCGTAACATTTTTGCGGTCCGTCAGATAGTCCACGATGCGTGATGTTGTGGTGCCCGAATCAATAAAAACGATATCTCCGTTGCAGATCTGCTTGGAGGCCAGCCGGGCGATGCAGTCCTTTTCCTCCGGGTTCACGACGTGGCGCTCCGTAAACGAAATCAGGCTGCGTTTTTTGCTGGCGGATACCCCTCCATACACCTTTTTAATGGTACCGCGCCGCAGGACTTCATCTATATCTCTACGAATTGTGCTTTTTGATACATTAAAATGTTCGCAAAGTTCCTCAATGGAGACCACGGTTTTCCCCATGACATACGCTTCTACGGCTTCTATTCTGGATGCTTTCATGTTCAATCTCCCTTAACTGAATCTTGTTGACTTCATTATAAAGGGAACGCTGACAATATACAATACTTTATCAAAATCAAATCAAATATTAATCAAGACCATTTTAAAAGCATTCTAATCTCCTTCCAAGCGTATCATTTTCTGTAATTCCATTGAGAATTTTGGCAAGAACCGAGGAGGTATTTTGTTTGGCTATTGTAAATATGAGGACCCTGCTGACCGACGCGAAACGCGGCCGTTATGGACTCGGCTGCTTTAACGTGGCAAATTTGGAAATGATTCTGGGAACCGTTCGGGCCGCCGAGGCGCTCCATTCCCCAATGATGATGCAGATTGCGGAATCACGGCTCGTCCATTCTCCTCTCGAGGTGATCGGTCCGCCGATGGTGGAGGCCGCGCACAAGGCGGAAGTGCCTGTGGCCGTCCACTTTGACCATGGCAAGACGGAAAGCGTCATACATAGAGCTCTTGACTACGGTTTTACTTCCGTGATGTTTGACGGCTCCAGCCTGCCGTTTGAAGAAAATGTTAAGAAAACACTGCAGGTTAAAAAACTGGCCGAACAATACGGCGCCGCGGTCGAAGCGGAAATCGGCAGCGTAGGGGGAAGCGAAGGCGGGACCGGATCCTCCGGCATCGTGTACAGTGACCCGGAGACGGCCAAACGCTTCTACGAGGAGACCGGCGTGGACGCTTTGGCAATCGCCATCGGGAACGCGCATGGTTTTTATGTTGGAAAGCCAAATCTGAGGTTCGATATTCTGGAGAGGATCCATAACGCGACTCCCGTCCCGCTTGTCCTTCACGGCGGATCGGGGCTGACCGATGAAGATTACCGTGCCTGCATCAGCAAGGGAATGGTCAAGCTCAACATCGCGACCGCAACGTTTCAGAAGGTCTATGAAGCCGTGAAACACGGCATACTAAGCGAAGAAATCGCCAGTTATTACGACCTGCATGAAAGTGAAATTCAGGGTGCTTACGAAAACGTGAAAAGACACATCGAGGTATTCGGAAGCGGGGGAAAGGCTCCAATCGCTTAACCGGCCAAAATGCGTGCACATAAAAATCTTATCAACCACAAAACGAGGAGGATTCTGATGTCATACATTAATTTTGACGCCGACAGGCCGCTGGATCTGATCGCACTCGGCAGAATTGCCGTTGATTTCAACCCTGTTGACATGAACCGGCCGCTTTCGGAAAGCCTGACTTTTAAAAAATATCTGGGCGGATCCCCCGCAAATATTTCCGTCGGCCTGGCGCGTCTGAAAAAGAAAGTCGGTTTTCTGGGGCGAATCTCCGATGACCAGATGGGCGATTTTGTAGAAGGAATTTTTAAGAACGAAGGCATTGATACTTCCCATGTGGTCCGCTGCACCAACGGGGAAAAAATAGGCCTTACTTTTACGGAAATCCTCAGCCCGATGCAAAGCAGCCTTCTCATGTACCGGGATCATGTGGCGGACCTGCAGCTCAATGTCGATGATATTGATGAGGGCTATATTGCTTCCGCCAAGGCGCTTCTGATTTCAGGAACCTCACTTTGCGAAAGCCCTTCCAGGGAGGCTGCCTTGAAAGCGGTTGGGCTGGCAAAGAAAACAAATACAAAAATTATATTCGATATCGATTATAGGCCTTATAACTGGAAAAACAAGGATGAAATCGCCATTTATTATTCGTGCGTGGCGGAAAAAAGCGATATCGTCATCGGTTCCCAGGAGGAATTCGAGCTGACGGAAAAGATCATGGGCGTTTGTGAAAACGATGAGGCCCGGGCAGAGTGCTGGCTCGGCTTCAATAATAAGATTGTGATTATCAAGCACGGCAAACAGGGTTCGACTGCTTACACCATTGACGGGCAAAGCTATTCCGTAAAGCCCTTTCCCGTGCAGGCCATGAAAGGATTCGGCGGCGGGGACGGATATGCCTCCTCGTTCCTGTTCGGTCTTTTTAACGGCTGGGAAATGATTGACTGCCTTGAGTTTGGCAGCGCGTCCGCGTCCATGCTTGTGTCCAAGCACAGCTGCGCGGCGTCCATGCCCACGGAGGAAGAAGTGCGCCGGTTCATTACCGACGAGAAAAAACAATATGGGGAGATGGTGGTCAGGGACTGACAGAGCAGCGGCAATTCAATTCTCACAATTTTACACCCCGAGGCGATAAAGAAAAGGAGGCGCCTCCCGGGCGAGAGGTGCACTCCATGAAGCAGACAGAAGAAATGATATGGAATTCAGAAACGGTTCCTCACGAAAGCGGGGAACCGTTTTTATGGTCATACAGTAGCTTTTCAAGTTCATCGAATAAAATGCTGTTTGGGAAACAGCGCTTTGACGAACCAACGGCTCTCTTCCGGCCAAAGGTCCTTTTCACGCCCTTGAATCCGGCAGGCATCAGCGGTCGAAGTCTTTTCAGATTGCCGTTATGAATGGCTTCCTGTGAGAAGTTCACGGTTGATCGGATTCAGCGGCGGAAGTCCCTGCAAAACGCGGACGACTTCCTCGGCGACTTTTCTCTGCAGCGTTTGAATGGCTTCCTCCGTATACCACGCGGAATGCGCGGTGGCAATTACATTGGGCAGGTTTAGCAGCTCGCTGTCTGCCGGCAGAGGTTCCTTTTCGTACACGTCCAGCGCAGCCCCCGCAATTTGCTTCCGCTTCAGCGCGTCGATCAGGTCGCTCTCGCAGATGATGCCGCCGCGCGCGGTGTTGATCAGACATGCCGTGGGTTTCATTTTCTCTATAGCGGCCGCGTCGACGCAGTGTCGGGTTTGGGCTGTCAGCGGGCAGTGGCACGAAATATAGTCGCTTTCTTTCAGCAGCGTGTCGAAATCGACCTGCTCCGCACCGGCGCCATGGACGGCTTCCTCCTTCTGATAGGGGTCATAGGCCAGCACACGCATGCCGAATGCCTGTGCTTTGTTGCAGACCTGCTGCGGGATGCGGCCGAAGCCGATCAGGCCTAAGGTGCAGAGACTGAGGCGGTTGGCAGGTACAGCCCCGGAATACCCCCACACGCCGTCTTTTAATCCCTGCGTCATCTGCGGCAGCTTTCTTGCAAGGGCAAGCAAAAACGCCATCGTGTGGTTTGAAACTTCTTCCACTCCGTAGTCCGGCACGTTCGCGACAAAAATCTTTTTTTTCGTTGCCGCCCGGACGTCGATGTTGTCCACGCCGATGCCGTATTTGATGATCAGTTTGCAGTGCTCCAGATGACGGATCACGTTTTCCGTCGCGTTGCAGTACTGAACGACCACCGCGTCGGCGTCGTGGGTCGCGTCGATCACTTCATCTTCCGTCCTGCAATGGCAGTCGACCAGTTCGGCGCCGGTTTCCGTAATGAGCTTTCTTTCCGTCTCCACATTTTCATATTGATAATCGGTAATGACCGCTTTCATTTTCCTCATCCTTCATAGTAAATTGCATTTCTGCGCCACAATGTGGCAGCCCATGGCGGAAAGCGGCAAATCCCCTTCCGGCCGGAATGATTGCACCTGAGCGAAATACCCGTCTTTATTCAGGATGTCGGCCATCGCCGTTTCTAGCACGCCGCTGCCGGCGACAATGACGTCCGTTTCATGACTGACTTTCAGAGCGTCCGAATTTTTTACGGCAGTTATGTCGCTCTGCAGCGCCACTCCCAGAATGTAGTTTGCGACTTTCTGCTTGTCGGACAGGACGAATTGGTTCAAAATGCGCCCGGAGAAACAGGCCCTTCCGATTCCGGATTTCTGTGCGGTGGCAAAGCCGAGCAAAACCATGCCGCGGTCGTATTGGCCGGGCCGTACAAATTCGCGCCCGACCGCATCCGCAATGATCGTATGCCGTGTGATCGCGTCCAGGATTTCACCGTTGATGCTGGTCAGGCATCCGGTTATTTTTCCATCGGAGTTAATGGAGACGAATTTTGTGTGAGAGCCGGGGAGAACCAGCAGGTAGTCCTTCTGCGCGGGAAAGCGGCTGAGAACCGCAATGCTCTCCACTTCCTCGCCGCGCATGATATCCATGGCCTCAAAATTCCGGAGATCGATCGGCCCGGCGGAGTTTTTCACTCCCGGGATAAAGTAGATCGGCAGAGGGCATACGTCGTCGAGAAGGACCGCCTTGGTTTTCTCCGCCAGGTCCTGAAGGCCCACGGGGACAACCAGATGAGGAATTTCCAGCAAACCTACGTTGGAGGTGATCATTCCGCTGGCGATCACGCGTTCGATGTCGTCGTAGGTCAGACCGTTCTCTCTCAGAAGATTTTCCAGGCAGTCCTTGACCGCGGCCTTGATCTTCAGATTGTTGCCGTCGATCGCCGTGTCCCGAACGCCGGCCTCCACCTTTTTGCTTCCGACCGTCTGATATTCACTGGTAAACAGAACAACGCGGGTGTTGGTCGTGCCCGTATCGATTGTAAAAAAATATTTCATCATTTTCCCCCTATTTGTCACCACTCGGCGATGGTTCCGTCATAGTTCCGCCAAACCGGATTTTTCCATGCGGAGCTGTTCCGGGAAGCCTCCTTCACCGCCTCTTCGTTGACGGAGATACCGAGTCCCGGTCCGTCCGGAAGTTTCAGAAAGCCTTTCTGGTACTGATAGACCGTCGGATCATTCAGATAATCCAGCAGATCGCTGCCCTGATTGTAATGAATGCCGAGGCTTTGCTCCTGGATAAACACATTTGGCGTGCAGGCGTCCAGCTGAACGCACGCGCCGAGCGCGATGGGGCCGAGCGGGCAGTGGGGAGCTACGGCGACATCGTACGCTTCCGCCATCGAAGCGATTTTTTTACATTCGCTGATTCCTCCCGCGTGGGACAAATCGGGCTGAATGATGTCGGCGTATCCGTCCTGCAGCAGGGATTTAAACTCCCAGCGGCTGAACATCCGTTCTCCCGTCGCGATCGGCGTGGCGGTGACGCGCGCGATTTCCCTGAGCGCTTCGTTGTTCTGCGGAAGGACGGGTTCCTCCAGAAACATCAGATGAAACTGGTCTATTTCTTTTGCCAGGGCTTTTGCCATGCTTTTGTGAACACGCCCGTGAAAATCGACGGCGATGTCAAGCTTCATCCCCAGAGCGTCGCGGATGCTCGCCACGCGGTCGCAGACCGCCTGTATTTTTGCAAAGCTGTCTATGTAATGCATCTCTTCGGTGCCGTTCATTTTCACGGCGGTATACCCTTGACCGTAAGCCTGCAAGGCTGCTTCCCTGACGTCGGACGGGCGGTCTCCGCCGATCCACCGGTACACTTTCAGCGACTGCCGGCATATGCCGCCGAGCAGTTCGTAAACAGGGACGCCGAGCGCCTTTCCCTTGATGTCCCACAGGGCCTGGTCGATCCCGGAGATCGCGCTCATCACCTCCGGGCCGCCCCGGTAAAAGCAGGCGCGGTACATGGTCTGCCAGAGGTCTTCAATTGCGAACGGGTTCTTTCCGGCCAGCATCGGGCGGTATTCCTCTACGGCGGCCCGGACGGTATCGGCGCGGCCTTCCACAATCGGCTCTCCCCAGCCGGCAATCCCTTCGTCCGTGCCTATTTTCAGAAAAAGCCAGCGCGGCGGCACGCGGTAAAGGGTCAGATCCGTGATTTTCATATTTCCCCGCCCGCTTCATCCGGAACCAGCTGCGAGGTATATCGCTTTGCCAGGGCAGTCAGCTCCTGATATTTTCTTTCCTGAATGAGCAGAGGCTTTACGATGGCGGAACCGATCCCCACACATTCCATGTGGGGAAGACTGAGAAATCGGGTCAAATTGTTTTCGTTGATTCCGCCCATCCCCAGAAGCGGGATATGGTCTAACGGCGAAGTGACTGCCCTGACGTATTCCGTGCCCAAAACGCCGCAGGGGAACAGTTTGACCAGCGCGGCGCCGGCTTTCCAGGCCGCGGCGATCTCGCTGGGAGTGAACGCGCCGGGGACGGCGGGCAGGCCGAGCTTCCCGCATTCCGAAAGCACCTCCGGATCCACGTTCGGCGCGAGAATGTATTCCGCGCCGGCTTCCGCGGCGGCCCGTACCTGCGAACGCGTCATCACGGTCCCGGCACCGATTTTCATTTTGTTTCCCATCGCCGCGCGGATGCTCCGGATTCCGCGCACGGCGTCTTCTTCCGCCGTTTCGGAGCTCTGCCGGAATGTGACCTCCAGCATCCGGATCCCTCCGTCGAACAGTGCCGCGGCGGCCGCGGCCATCTGTTCTGCCGGAATCCCGCGCAGAGCCACCACGATTCGGAAACGGCGGACTTCTTCCAATAGATTCATTGCCCCGTCCTCCTTTTTCATCAATGTGCCACCCGTTTCAGAAGCACTGTTCAATCAATTCACGGAACAGTTCCCTGTTTACGGGGCGCGGGTTGGTTTTGATGTGCCCCATGGAAGTCTGAATATTGTCAAGCATCATTTCCATGTCGAATTTGCCGCGGCTCACGTAGGGAGTCAGGCTGACAGGCGCGCCGATATCGCGGCGGATACGGTCCAGGACGTCGATCCCGGCGAGCGCGAGCTCCTCGTCGGTTTTGCCGGAGGGGTTAACACCCAGAACCTTCGCGACGTCGCAGTAACCCTGCGTGCAGTATTTGAGATTCAGCTTCATCGACGGGATCAGAAAAATCGTGCAGGAATCCCCGTGCGGGATATGGTACACGGCACCGAGCGGCTGGCCGACGATATGGGCGAGCGTCGTGCCCGCGGAAATCGCGCAGCCCGCAAAATAGCTGCCCAGCAGCATGTTGGCGCGGGCCTCCAGATTTCCGGGCTCGCGGTAGGCGGTCCTGATGTTATCGGCCAAGAGCTTCAGCGCCTTGAGCGAATACATGCGGGAAATGACGTTGGCATTATTGGAAACGTAGGACTCGACCGCGTGCGTGATCGCGTCCATGCCGGTGGCGGCCGTCACGCGGCCCGGCAGCCCGACTGTTGTCTCCGGGTCCAGAATCGCGACCTCCGCGATCATGGAATTGTGGTAAAGCGCCTTTTTAAAGCCTTTTTTCGCGTTGTAGATGACACTGACTTTTGTCGCCTCCGCACCGGTCCCGGCCGTTGTGGGAACTGCGACGAACAGCAGCGGAATCTGCGTGACCGCTTTGCCGTTCAGTTGGTAGTCCTCCGTGCAGCCGCCGTTTGTCGCCAGCATCGAAATGGTTTTGGAGGTGTCGATCACGCTTCCGCCGCCGATTGCCACCACTGCGTCACAACCGGATCCTTTACAGAGGGAAGCACCCTGGTCGACTACGTCCAGATCGGGTTCGGAAACGATCTTGTCGTAAAGTACAAATTCAAAGCCGGCCTTGCCGAGCAGTTCCGTCACCTTTTTGACACATGCGGCGTTCCGGTCAAAAACAGAAAGAAAAACCTTGGATTTCCGATACCAGCTCAGCACGTCTGGAAGTTCCTGCAATGCACCTTCGCCGACTAAAATCCTGCGATTCGTTACAAAATCAAGCATAAAATTTTCTCCTTTGATTACTTTGCTCTCCATAATCCCATTATCCCGTTCACTCCAAAGTCCCAGTGGAAACTTTTCCGATTCCGGCAAGCCCGGCGGAGATTTCTTCTCCGCCTCTTTTCATCCTCAGCTCCGCCGTTTCCCGCTGAATCGGATAAGCGCCCTCCGCCGTGCAGCCGGGAAAGCCCGTTTCAAAGGGCGGAAGGGCATACCCGTCCCCGGCCGCCCGGACAAGACCCCGGGCGGCGGACTGTATGTCAGCCTGTTCCGTCATTTTGATGACAGCTTTTCGATCTGCTTCCGAATCAGTTCGGCGCGTGCCCTCAGTTCCGTGTCGTCGAAATTGTCCGGATTGCCATTCATATCGAACATCCCGCCCCAGCAGAATTCCCCTTTCCTTTTGGGGACGACGTGGCAATGCAGATGGGGGACGCCGTCTCCGAAAATGCCGTAGTTGATCTTATCCGCATGGAACAGTTCGCAGACGGCCTGGGAAACGACGGCAACGTCGTCCGTAAAATCGTGCCGCTGTTCCGGCGTCAGCTGAAACAGCTCCGTCTTGTGGTCCTGATAGACGACTGCGCACCTGCCGGGAAAATTCTGGTTCCGGACCAGGTAAACGGTCGAAACCTTCAGGTTACAGACCGGCATCATCAGGTCGTTCAGCTTTTGGCCCCTTTCACAATAAAAACAATCCATAAGCAGCTCCTTTCAGAAATCATGTGTTTGCTTCGGCCGGTTTCTTGTTCTTTTCCTTTATTTGCTTGGTGATTGCACTGACCAGAGTAAAGACGGCAAGCAGAATCAGAATGAGAGAAATTGGTTTGGTGAAAAAGATGCCGTAGCCTCCCAGCGGGATCGCGCGGCGGAAGTTCGACTCCGCCATCTCGCCCAACAGCAGTCCCAGAATGATGGGGCCGAGCGGCACGTCCATTTTCCGGAACAGAAATCCGGCCAGTCCGCTGACAGCCATGATGAACAGATCGGTATAGGAAGAATTCATGGCGTACGCGCCGATCGCGCAGAGTATAATCACCGTGATCCAAATAATCTCGTTCGGGATGTTCAGCAGCGCGGTGCTGTATTTCGCGGTGACAAGACCGACGACCAGGATGACGACATAGGCCAGCATCATCAGCGCCATAAAGGTCAGAACGAACTGCCTGTTGTCGGTAAACAGGGTGGGGCCGGGGTTCATGCCGTACATCATCAGAGAGCCGAGCAGGACCGCGGTAATGGATTCACCGGGGACGCCGAGCGTCATCATGGTGACCAGAGCGCCGCCCATGCAGGCGTTGTTTGCAAGACACGAAGCGGCTACGCCCTCAATGGAACCGTGCCCGAACTCTTCCGGATGCTTCGAGATTTTTCTCGACTGATCCCAGCCGATGATGCCCGCGATGTCGCCGCCCGTCCCGGGAATGGCCCCGACAATCACGGAAATCACTGTCGTGATGATGACGGCACCGGGAATGCAGCGCTTAAACTCCTGCCAGGTGGGCACTACCCGCCCCATGGATTTCAGCTTCTCCACCTTTTCACGGTGCTCGCCGTTATAGATCTGCGACAGCACCTCGCCGAGGCCGAACAGGCCGATCATGACCGGAATAAAGGAAATGCCGTCCATCAGGTCGACGAGTCCCATGGTGAACCTTGGAGTGGCGAACATGGGGTCGGAGCCGATCGTGCCGATCAGCATGCCGAGCAGCCCCGTCATTACGCCCTTCAAAATCGACTGCTGTGAAACGCTGACCATCATGGTCAGGCCGAACAAGGCCAGCGCGAAGAATTCCGCCGGACCGAACTGAAGGGCAAAGTGCGCCAGCGGAAAGGCGACGAAAATCAAAATCAGAGTTCCAAGCCAGCCGCCGATGCAGGAGAAAATCGTATTCAGGCCCAGGGCTAACCCCGGCTTGCCCTGCTGCGTCATGGAGTAGCCGTCAAAAGTAGTCGCGATGGAGGCCGGCGTTCCCGGAGTATTGATCAAGACCGCGGAAATGCCGCCGGAAAAGATGCCGGAGTTAAACACGCCGATCAGCATGGCAAAGCCCTGGTCCGCGGGCAGCCAGAAGGTCAGAGGGGTAAGCAGCGCCACCCCCATTGTTGCGGAAAGTCCGGGCAAAACGCCTATGATGTACCCCGCGACGGTTCCGATGATCAGGTATAAAAGGACCATAGGCTGAAAGCAGGAGATAATCGCGTTAATCCAATCCATAGTCTCTGTCCTTTCGTCAGTTCAGGATGATTTTAAATACACTTGCAAACAGGTAGAACAGCCCGACAGAAAGAATCGTGGAATAAATTACTGCGAACTTTTTACCGATTTTCAGCAGCCAGCACATTCCGAGGAGGAAAATCTCGGTGATGATAATGAAATGAACATATTTCCACAGCATGACGTAAACGCCGAACATCAGCACCGTTCCCCAGAACTTTTTCAGGTTTTCCCGATCCGAATTGACGGCAAAATAATTTTTGGGATGTACGGCCGATATTACGATCAGGGCGGCCGCCATGCAGCCGATAATCACAGCGAGCATTCTGGGGAAAAATCCGGCGTCCATACGGCCGGCGACGGCGGCCGTTTCCAATTGCGTTCCCATGATGAAAAACCAGACGCAGATCCCGAGGATGAAGGTCCCGAACAGGATGTCTGCGCTAAAAACCTTTTTGAGCGATTTCATATGTTTGCCCCTTCCTGAAACGGAACGACCTTACTTAATCCCGAGTTTTGGAATCATCTCTTCATATGTCTTGAAGTTTCCATCAACGAATTCCGTGAATTCATCGGCACTGCGGTATTTTACGGTCAGCCCTCTCTCCTTGGCGAATTTTGTGTAAGGCTGAGCTTCCACGCCGGCCTTCACTGCGGTTTCCAGCGCTGATTTTATATCCGCCGGCAGTCCTTTGGGCGCGTAAAAGCCAACCCAGGTGGTGTATGTAACGTCAAAGCCTTGTTCCTTCGCGGTCGGGATGTCAGGATATGCCGTGCTGCGTTCATCGCCCAGAATTGCGAGAACCTTCAGATCTCCGGAGGTAACACCGGCGGACGCCGCCATGACGCCAATCACCGCCACATCCGCATGTCTGCCCATGACCGCTGTCAGCGCCGGGCCCGAGCCGTCATAGGGAGTGTAGGAAAACTGGATGCCCGCTTTTTGAGCAAAGACCTCGGAGCCGACATGCATGGTGGAGCCGGCGCCGGAAGTCGCATCGACAACCTTTCCGGGATTTGCTTTGCAGTATTCGACAAATTCTTTCAGTGTTTTGTAGGGTGCTTTTCCGGAAACAATAATTGCCGACGGCGTCTCGCAGGCCCCGCCCAGGAAATCCATGTCGGAAGGCTGAACGTCGGACAGCCCCAGTGCGTGTACCATGGAAATTTCAGCCGGGCAGATTCCGATGGTGTATCCGTCGGCCTTTTGGGTTCGTACATACTGGAAAGCCACGGCGCCGGACGCGCCGGTTTTGTTGGAGCAGACGACAGGAACGCCAAGTTTTTGTTCCATTGTCTGTGCAATCAGCCTTCCGGTCGAATCGGATTCGCCTCCGGCCGCCGCCTGAATGATCAGATTGATCTGCTTGGATGGGTAATTTCCTTTGGATGCCGGTGCGTTGGAAGAAGCATTGCCGGCCGAAGTTGAGGACCCTCCAGCGGAACTGCATGCAGAAAGCGCAACCATGCCGGCTGCCAAAAGAACGGTCAAAAATCTTTTCATAAACATCCTCCGAATCTGATAATAAAATTTAATTAAGAGCGAAATGCCCATAATTATTGAGATGTGGGTTGGGCCGGTCACGGCCCCGGTGTACTGCTGCGACAAAATAGAACCGGTTATAGTCCTGTTGAAAAACTGATTAAATTCCAGGATAAAAAAATAGACATATTTTATTGATCATTACAAACTATTTAGACAGGTTCTAGACCGGTATAATCATTATAGACATCTTGGCTTAAGTTTGTCAATTAGGACATTATTATGAAACTATACGAATAATTCTGTTGAAATTGAACATTTATCAATTCGGATGAGAAGATTTCCTTTCTGTTTGTTGCGAACCGGCCGGAAGATATAGTATACTATACATATTCTAAACATGTAGTACATTCAAAATAGAGAATGATAAAGAAAGGGATTTGTTCCGTATGGAAAAGGGCGAGCCAGTTTCAACCAGCCAGCCGTTATACCTGCAAATATACACCATTCTGAAAAAAAGGATTTTCGATGAAAATTATGGGGAAGGGGCATTCCTGCCATCAGAGCGGGAGTTAAGCGAAGAATTCCAGGTGGAGCGCGCTACGGTACGCCGCTCCCTGAAGTTGCTGTCCGACGAAAATCTGATTCGGAAGATCCCGGGGACCGGGAGCAAGATCCTTTTCCCTTCCCCAAACAGCTCTTTACCGAAAACGATAGATACAGACTGGATTTCCTTTGTGCTGCCGGGCAACAGCGTGACAAAAATCAGCGAACCGTTTATGGCTCTTCTCTTTAACGACTTGGAGACTGAATGCCGTAAACTGGGGTATTCTCTTTTTTACACCAATGCCACCAGTTACGAAAACCTTCCTGCGCTGATTCGCGAACATGGCGTTAAAACGGTGATTTGGGTGAGTGACGTTGAAAGAAGCATTCTGGACCTTGCTTACAAAAACAAGATCAATTCCATTGTTTTCGGAAATGAGTATAAACATTTTCCCTCGATTGCCGTCGACTATTTCGGAGGCAGCCAGATCGCACTCCGCCATCTCATTGAAAACGGACATCAAAAAATTGCTTTGATTAACGGAATTCCCAATTACTACACAGCCAGGATGAGGCTGGACGGCTACTATACCGCCATGTTAAGAAACAAACAGCCCATTGTCCAGGACTATGTCGTGAACGGCGACTGGGGATTTGAAAGCGGATATAGCTGCATGAGAAGGCTTTTGGCTTTGTCTGCGCCGCCCACCGCAGTGTTTGCCGCGAACGACATGATGG
This sequence comes from Caproicibacter sp. BJN0012, assembly GCF_035986805.1. Classification (NCBI taxonomy): domain Bacteria; kingdom Bacillati; phylum Bacillota; class Clostridia; order Eubacteriales; family Acutalibacteraceae; genus Caproicibacter; species Caproicibacter sp. BJN0012. The sequence goes on from NZ_CP142518.1 coordinate 1,232,433, forward strand.
GTTTAGGTGCATTGAAAGCGGCGACCGACCTGGGCTTGTCTGTTCCCGAAGATGTTTCGATCATCGGTGGCGACAATATCAAGCAGTCCCAGTACTCTTCTCCCACTCTTACGACTGTGGGCCCAAGTATTCCTCAGCTTGCGGCCTTGCTTGCCCAGTATGCCGTAGCTTCCGAACAGAACTCACCTGCTGAAAAGGGAGTTCCTCCCTTTAAAATCATTGTTCCAGTGGTTCTCTATCAGCGCGCTTCCGTAAGGACACTTTCCGGTTCGGGCAATTCGTGAATCGGAGCGTAAGCTGGCTAAATTCTCGATACGGATGTCCCATCAATGCCCGATGTTCCCGCTCCGTCTCGCCTCAATACGGTTCGCCTGAGACGAGACCATATCCGGAATCAAATCCGTGGGCCGATTCCGATGTCCCGGGCCGGCTTTGTCCATCGGGTAATTTCTGCGACCGGTTTCCCGCGGATCTCCGGCCGGTACAGGCAGCCTGCGGAGGCGCACAAGCGCAGAACATGCATTCTAATATATCAATGGGAATTTTGGGGAATCCGAACCCTGCAACCCGGCCTTTTTCCAACAGAGGAAGAGCAGAGAAAAACGGTTGCCCGATCCAAGGCGGAGGTAAGTACCCCCGCTTTTCTTTATGCCGAAATAACCGATCGCGTTGTCGCCAGGATTTCAGTGAAGGGGGAAAGTTAGGAGCCGATGACTTGTGCCAACAAAAAACAGGAAGTATTACGAAGCCCTGTTTCGCTCGTATTCAGATTTAGTAACGCTTGGCCAATTTCAAAAGATGAATTCCATTTATTTTACCATTGTTGTTCTGCTTTTCCGGCTATACATCAAAGATAGAAATTACAAACAGCAAATTAATATTTTATCTATAACACATAATAATTTAAAAGTAAATGCAAGTATTATACCAATTTACAATTCCTATGTGACGGGTTATAATTTCTTTGTGAACATGAATTCAATAAGTCAACACCCACATGGAAACAAGAGCGAACGCTGTTTCAGCAATGTGTAATTTAGATTTTCTCGCAGATACGGACCTGATTTATGCGGCGAAGTCGTGAAGCTGAATCATTGTGATTACATAGAAATCGATTGGCGGGGGGCGTCGGGTATTGGAAGCTTTAGAAAATGAACTGTATATTGATATTCAGGAAAAGAGCCGCAAAAAAATTCTTGAGGTTTTTGAATTGGCCAGAGCGATCCAACTGCCGGTGGTCGATCGGAAAAAGGTAGTGGGCATTTTGGACCTGTTTGTGTTTTTGAACAGCAGAAACAGGAATATCAATATTTCAGAGCTTATGGAAACAGATATCATCGTTGCAGGCGAAAACCGGAATGTATTTACTTTTAAAGATTCCAAACAGGAAATTCTGCCTTTTGTTAATGAAAACGGCGATTTTTCGGGCTTTGTGAACAAACTCTTCCAGAAGTGCTATTTGCCGAGCAAAGAGTATATGCAGGTGATTGGGAAAAGCCTCGATGACATCGCGGGGATGGTGGGTCATGACGGCGATATAAATTACGATAGGCTGGGAAGCAGCTTTGATGCAATATTCGAGTCCAATAACGATGGAATTTATATTACTGTCAATAAGGGAAGCACTTTAAGCGTCAATACAAACAGTCAGTATGTAAAGGGTCTCACGGATAAAATCATATCGAATAAAAGCAATATCGATGCTTCCAATTACGCGGTAAAAAGTGAAAAGGTGCATGTCATTCAGAACATTCAAAAAAGGAATGAAGTCAGCGTATTTAATGACATTGTTTCTGACGGCGTAATTATCAGGGTGATCAACGACACGAGGAATCTCAATAAAATAGAAGATGAATTGAAGAAAACACAGGAGCTTGCGAAGAAATATCAGAACGAATTGGAATTCCTGCGTTGGGAGCAATCGAAGCCCAAAGAAGTAGTGGCGAAAAGCCCTGAAATGAAGAAAATAATTAATCTTGCCGTCAGGGTGGCCAAAGTTGATTCGACTGTCCTGATTCAGGGTCAGTCCGGTGTCGGCAAAGGAGTGCTGAGCAAAATCATCCATAACAGCAGCAATCGGAAAAAGGGCCCGTTTATTAAAATAGATTGTGGATCCATTCCGGAAAATTTAATGGAATCGGAGCTTTTCGGGTATGAAAGCGGTTCTTTTACCGGAGCCGAAAAGGGAGGCAAGATCGGGTTAATTGAATTAGCCAACAAAGGGACGCTTTTCCTGGACGAGATAGGGGAACTGCCGATGAATCTGCAGATGAAACTGCTGCGCGTGCTTCAGGATAAGGAAATATCCAGAATAGGCGGAAAAGAACCCATACCGGTGGATATCAGAATTATTGCCGCAACAAATAGAAATCTAGAAGAAATGGTCGAACAGAAAAAATTCAGGGAAGATTTATATTTCCGGCTGAATGTTGTGCCGATTACAATCCCTCCCTTAAAAGACCGAAGAGAAGACATTCAACCGTTAATCGAAGACACTTTAAAAAGATTCAGCGAAAAATATCATTTGAATACGCAGATTGAACCGGCGGCGTTAAGATATTTATTGGACTATGGCTGGCCGGGAAATGTAAGGGAATTGGAAAATGTAATCGAATATCTGATCGTGACATCTAATTCAGATATCATTACCTGTGAAAATCTTCCTGAAAAGTTATTAAAGTGCAGACATAATTCGAATCTCGGAATGTTGTCCATTGATCATGTTTCTTCTCTGAAAGAGGCGGTCGATCTCGTGGAAAAGGATTTATTGGCTGAAGCGATGAAGAAATCGAAAAGTATGGAGGAAATGGCCGATCTGTTAAAGATAGACCGAAGTACGGTTTCCAGAAAGCTTCAGAAGTATAAAATCGAGGTGCATTTTGAATAGTCCAATTGCAATGCCGCCGCTTTCCCGACTGTCATTGGGGAAATTAAGCCGTGATTTGGAATAAAATCCGGAGGACGCCGGAAAACAGCGTGCTCGAATGGAAAAGAGATGCCCTTGTTCCGGGCATCTTTTCTCTTTGCGGCCCTTCGGCATAGGCCGGAGATATTAACCCGGCTGATGCAATTCAGAACAGTTTGTGCAAAATCGCACAAGCTTGAAAAAGCGGATGGCTTGCCGCTTTGTGACTGATGAAATGAAAGCTGTGTGCAGTCCCGCACAAATTTATAAAAAAACACAGGCCCGCCGTTTAAAGAAGAACGGCGGGCCTGTGTTTTTTATTTATTAAAATTTCCAGCAAAATCAATGGTCGGGACCTTGCCATGGCATCTTATTTTTCGTGGAAGCGGAGATTGGTATGGCCTATGCTTTTATATAAATGGTGAAATCGTGACAGAGGAGGTTGTCATAATGGACTTAAGGGTTGCTGATCATGTCGTTTTGGGAGCAAATGACCCCGGGAAAATTGTAGAAATTACTGTCGACGGAAAAAAGATGAAAGCAAAGGAGGGCGAAAAGATTTTAGCGGTACTGCTCGCAAACGGAATCATTATCAACAGATACACAGTGAAGCGAAAAGAACCGCGGGGACTGTTCTGCGGAATCGGTCAATGTACCGACTGCGCCATGATTGTGGATGGCAAGCCCAACGTTCGGACCTGCGTTACCCCCGTCAGGGAAGGAATGGTCATTGAGACCCAGTACGGTTTAGGAAAGAGGGGCGCTGGCGATGTCGGTGATTAAAAAGGAACTCGTCGTGATCGGCGGAGGGCCGTCGGGAATGTCGGCCGCCATCGAGGCTGCAAAAAGAGGAGTAAAAGTTTTGGTGGTCGACGCGAATGAAAAAGCAGGCGGCCAGTTGTTTAAGCAAATACATAAATTCTTCGGTTCCAGAGCTCATGGTGCCGGGGTACGAGGGATCGACATCGGGAAAAAGCTCCTGAAGGAAGCGGAAGATCTGCACGTGGAGGTTTGGCTGAACAGCGTGGCGATCGGACTGTTCGATAATAAGCAGATCGCCGTTGAGACGGGCACGGACGAAAAGAACAAAACAGTCCGGATTGTAGAGGCGGAGAAGATCGTGATCGCCTGCGGTGCTTCGGAGAATGTGGTCCGTTTTAAAGGCTGGACTTTGCCCGGCGTGATGGGAGCGGGCGCGGCGCAGACGATGGTCAATGTCAACCGCGTGCTGCCGGGCAAAAGGATCCTGATGATCGGATCGGGAAACGTGGGGCTTATCGTTTCTTATCAGCTCATGCAGGCCGGCGCGGATGTGGTCGCATTGGTGGAGGCGGCCCCGAAAATCGGCGGATATGCCGTTCACGCCGCAAAGATCGCGAGGGCGGGAGTTCCGATTTATACAAGGCATACGGTCTTGGAGGCAAGAGGAGAAGGCCGGGTGAAAGAAGCCACGATCTGCGAAGTTGACAATAAATGGCAGCCGGTTCCTGGATCGGAAAAAACATTTGAGGTGGATGCGATCGCAATAGCGGCAGGATTAAAGCCCTTGGTGGAATTGGCTGCGATGGGCGGCTGCAAAACAAAGTTCGATCCTATTTTGGGAGGCTGGGCTCCCATACACGACCGGAATATGGAATCCACCTGCCGGGGCATTTATGTTGTTGGCGATTTAACCGGTGTCGAAGAGGCGAACACCGCGCTGGAGGAAGGAAGGCTGGCCGGCGTCGCGGTGGCGGAATCCATCGGCAAGCTGGCTCCTGAAGAGGCTGCCAAGCTCAAGAGCGAAACTTGGGAAAGGCTCAACGGCCTCAGATCGGGTCCCCATGGAGAGGCGCGCATGAAAGCGAAGGAAAGACAGATAGAGACCTTTCAAGAACTGACCGGCGTGTCACAATAAAAAGGAACAAGAGGTGATGAAGCATGCCATTGGAGACTGAAGGCTTTTTAACTTTAGAGGAGTTAAAGGCACAAACAAAGTATCCCTCGGAAGAGCGTTTTCAAAAAGGCCCCGTAGCGGTGATCGAGTGTACGCGTCAGATTCCCTGCAACCCCTGCGAGGGGGCGTGCAATTTCGGAGCGATCCATATCGGAGAACCCATTACGAATCTTCCGTGCCTTGATGAAAATAAATGCACGGGCTGCGGTATGTGCGTTGCGAGATGCCCGGGCCTTGCAATTTTTGTCGTGGATAAAACCTATTCGGCAACGCAGGGAACGGTATCCTTTCCATACGAATACTATCCCACGCCTCAAAAAGGGCAGGAAGTCGAAGCTGTCGACCGGAGCGGCAAAGCGGTGGGCAAGGGAACGGTCGTCAGAGTCCTGAATCCGCAGAGCTTTGACAGGACTCCTGTCGTTACGGTCGCCGTGGATCTGGATAAAGTCGAGGAAGTGCGGAGTATTAAACGCTTACAACGTTCTTGATCTTAACTTCAGGAAAGGGGGAATAGCAATGAGCAAATTTACTGATGACGATATGCTTGTATGCAGATGCGAAGAAATCACCGTCGGAGAGATTAAAGAAGCGATCCGGCAGGGAGCGCGCGATGTCACGGGCGTTAAGCGAAGAACGAGAGCCGGTATGGGGCTGTGCCAGGGGCGTACCTGCGAGAAGCTGGTTCAGGCAATTATCAGGCAGGAACTGGGAAATTCCGCTGAGGAAATCAGTTCGTCGACGCCGCGCCCTCCGGTAAGACCCATTACATTCGGCTCGCTGGTAGGAGGTGACGATCAATGAGCAGTTTTGACGTTGTCGTAGTCGGGGCCGGAGCCATCGGCTCCAGCGTTGCCTACCATCTCACGAAAAAGGGATTCGGCGTTGCACTGGTTGAAAGAGGAGACGTGGCAGGCGGCACCTCGGGCCATTGTGATGCGGTAGCGCTGATCTGCGATAAAAAGCCGGGAATCGACACCCAAATGGGCTATGAAAGCATTCAGGTGTTTAAGCAGTTGGCGCATGATTTTTCCTATGACTTTGAGTTTCATCAGCCGGGCAGCCTGTATGTCTGTGAGACCGAGCAGGAGTTGGAGGTTGCCAGCGAATACGTCAAGCAGCAGCAGGCGGACGGCTATGATATGCATCTGGTAGGCAATTATGAGATGCAGCAGATGGAACCGTATCTGGCAAAGGATTTACAGGGCGGCATCTGGACGGTCCCTGATTCCGCCATGAATCCTCTGAAACTTTGTTTTGCGTTTGTGGAAGAATCAAAGAAGCTTGGGCTGAAGCTCTTCGACCACACGAAGGTAGTTGGGATTGGCCGTGACGAAAAAGGCGCGGTCGAAAGCGTCGTAACGGACAAAGGCAAGATCAATACGAAGACGGTTATTAACTGCGCCGGCGTCTGGGCGCCTGAGCTTGGAAAGCTGGTGGGAATTGACATCCCGATTTTCCCGAGAAAGGGAACCAACCTGGTGTCTGAAAAGACCACGAAGATCTGCCACCAGAAAGTGCATGAGTTCGGTTACATGTTGTCGAAATTCGAGGACATAAATTTCAAAAGGAACGTCAGCGATTTGGTGGAAAAGAACAATGTCGCTTTCGCGATCGAGCCGACCGACGCAGATAATTTCCTGATCGGCGGAAACCGGGAATACAAAGGGTTCAGCATCGCTCCGGAAATCGAAGTGATGAGGGCCATCGCCGAAAGAAGTATCCGGTTCTTCCCGATCCTGAAAGAAGTCAACATGATTCGGGCCTATTCCGGTGTCAGGCCATATTGCGTGGGGCATCTGCCGATCGTCTCGGAGGTTGAAGAGGTACCGGGATTTTGGATAGCGGCCGGACATGAGGGCGACGGAATCAGTTTGTCCCCAATTACGGGCAAAATGGTGGCGCAGCTTATGACGGGCGAAAAAACCGACTTTGACAGCGACCAATTAAAGTTCTCAAGGTTTAAGGGCAAAACTTTCACCGGGTTCGAAGAGGAATAATTTATTAATTTATAGAAAGCAGGGAATCAAAATGAAAAAAGCTCCAAAGGGTATTTTTGTTCCGCTGATCACCACGTTTAACGACGACGAAAGCATTGATTTTCCGTCCTATAAGAAAATCATCGACCATGTCATTACAAACGGGGTTCACGGCCTTTTGGTCGGAGGCACTACGGGCGAATACCATGTGATGACGAAAGAGGAACGCAAAAGTTTAATTAAGGCCGGGTGTGAATATGCGGCCGGAAGAGTGCCCGTCATGGCGGGCGTCGGATGCTTTACGGCAAAGGATACCATCGAACTCGCCAATTATGCCGCAGACCAGGGGGCCGTGTATGGATTGGTTCCTCCTCCATATTATCATCAGACAAGCGAAAGAGGGATTGTGGAGTTCTATAAGGAGATCGCCGCAAAATCGAGAGTTGGAATCGTGATTTACTACTATCCTTCCGCTACGGCCGTGGACCTGTCGCCTGAGTTGATCTATGAACTGAGCCAGGTGGACAATATCGTGTGCGTCAAGGAATCCGGAGAGTTCGGTCACCTGTGTAAAACGCTTGCTTTGACGAAGGATGTCGACAACTTCAGCGTATTTACCGGCGACGAGCACTTTATCCTCCCCACCCTTGCGATCGGCGGCGACGGGGCTTTCGGGATCCTCGTCAACTTGCTTCCGAAAGAAGTTTCCCAGCTCTACGAGCTGGCGAAGAAGGAGGATTACAAGGCGGCGCGCGAACTGAACCGTAAAATGATGGGGATCTACGATCTGATGGAAGTGCCTGGCAATCCGTATCCGGGCTCAACGAAGGCCGGCCTGGACATGATCGGGATCAAAGGCGGCAAACTGCGGAAGCCTTTGACGGATGCCACGGACGAGGTAAAGGCGAAAATCAGGCAGGAGCTGATCAACCTTGGGTACTCTGTCAAATAATTAAAGAGCAATATGGAGAAGGTGATAACCTCTAAGTGAACAAGAAGCAATTGTTTGCTTGGAGGTTATGCTTTTAGCAGAACAAAAGAGAGCGATTTCAGGGGAGAAAAACATGATGAAACACTGAAGACCCTTTCAGCCAGTGTGCTGTTGGCCGGCTGGATTTGGGGAACATACGGCCGGAACGGGCTTTTCTTTTGGTATCATCGGGACATTCTTCGGAGCGGCGGGGATCTTCACGATGTCAAAGGAGGGCCGGGATCGACGCCTGCGCTGAAAGCAATTGTTTTAGGAAGGAGAGTTGTATATGAGCGATACGAGCAATGGCGTGGAAACTGAAAGCTACGCGGGCCGGTTTGGCGCGATCATGTCGATGGCCGGTATGTGCATCGGCATGGGAAATGTTTGGCGCTTTCCCTATATGGTGGGGCAATTTGGCGGAGGCTCGTTTATCATAGCCTACATCGCTTGTCTGGTGGTGGTTGTGATGCCCCTCGCACTGGTGGAGTGCGGCCTCGGAAAAGGTCTGGGGAAGGGACTTATGCAGGCCTTTGAAGTGTCCTTGAAAAGCAAAAAGGCGGGAAAAGTGTTCGGCGGAGTGTTTGCCTTCTCTTATTATTCCATGAACTTTTTCTATTTTATCGTTGTAAGCGCCAGCGTCTATTTTGCGTATGCAAGCGCGACGAGCAAATGGAACACGGTGCGCCCGGAGCTGATCTATGACAATTTCAGTGCGAACCACGCGCTTATGGCGGTCATTTCGGTCGTGCTGGTCATTGCCACCGCGGTCATACTGGCCAAGGGAGTAAGCGGAGGGATCGAAAAGGTCAGCAAGATTATGATTCCTCTCATGTTCCTTTTTTTCATCGTTGCCATATTCTTCGGAATCTTCTGTATAGACGGAATCAGCAAAGGATATAACTGGTACATAGAACCGGACCTCTCCGTCCTGGCTAAACCGGACGTATGGGTCGCCGCAATGGGGCAGGCGTTATTTTCAGTGGGTGTCGGCCCGGGATGCGTATTGGTGTACGGGAGCCACTTGAGCAAAACGAGCGACGTCACTTTGACGATGACTACCGTCTGTTTACTCTGCTGCTGTGTCGGCGTCATTACAGGAATGGCTATTATCCCGGCGTGTATAGCCATGGGACTGAATCCGGAATCAGGGTCCAAATTAATATTTATCGTGCTGCCGACTTTGTTCTCAAAACTCCCCGGAGGAGCTTTGATCGGCGCTCTGGTGTTTATAGCGATCTTCTTTGCCGGGATTTCTTCGGCGATCGCTCAGCTTGAGGTTATTGTTGCTTCCTTCGCCGACGGTTTTGGCTGGTCAAGGAAAAAAGCCGTCTTCATTTTCGGAGGAATCAACATCGTCGCCGCAGTCATAGCCGCTTACCGAGAGTCGTTTTACGATTTCTGGAATAACTTTTCAGGGAACTATGGCTTCATCGTGACAGCCGGAATTGGCGCTATTGTCTATGGCTATATCTATGGAGTGGAAAAAATCAGGGCCAATTTCCTGAATCCTTCCGGTGATATCAGGCTGGGAAAATGGTTTACGGGCTTTGTTAAATTTGTAGCGACACCTATTATGCTGATCATCATGGCAAATTCGTTGTTCCCGTTCTTGATAACGGGAGAGACTTCTACCGCGAGGCCAATGGAAAACGCTTTGTCGGCGACGACGATCGTAACATTAGTTCTGATCGTTGTTTTACTGTTTGGCGGGACTATATTCCTTCTGGCCAAATGTTTGACGGCGAAAGAAAAAACAGAGGAGGAAATAGCCGAATATATGAAAAACGAAAGCATACGGCAGTCAAACAAAGAAAGAAGTTTGTCGTGAAAGCGGCTTCGCCTGACATCTTAGAGAAAAACAAATCAATTTCTGCAACTGAAACGATGGAGGCGGGATGATTACAATGGAAAAATTGGAAGGAAGACAATACGGTTACATTCACCCTGGGAATGACGATTGTTTCATACGCAACATACCAAATCAGCAGATTGCAGGTTATTCCGTGGGAATCCTGTACATAGAGCATGTCAACTATCCCATGATGCCGGGCAATGTCGTAAATGCCTGTACCTATCATTTCCCGGTCAGGATGATGGCCGTGCCTCATCTTACAAACACCCGGCTTTTCGAGGGAGACCCGGCGATCGCCGACGACATTATCCTTGCCGCCAGACATATGGTCGAAAAAGAGGGAGTCAGGGCGATCTGTTCTGCCTGTGGATTTTTCGGGAACTACCATAAACTGGTTGCAGAGGCGCTCGACGTGCCCGTGGCAATGTCGAGCCTGGTTCAGATCCCAATGATTCAGGCGATGCTGAAGCCGGATCAGAAGATCGGGATCCTTACGGCAAACGCGGCCTCCATGACAAAAAAATTATTTGAGAATTGTTGTGTGACCAGGACTGACAATCTGGTGGTCCAGGACACCAGGCATACAAAACACTTTGCGAACGCCGTTGTCGATATGGCGGGATATATGGACAATGGAAAAGCGCGCGATGAAATAGTCAGCTTAGCAACCGAGCTTTTAAAAAAGGACGGCAGCATCGGGGCCATTTTGCTTGAGTGCAGCGATATGCCGCCCTATGCGGCGGATATTCAGGCTGCAACGCAGTTGCCGGTGTTTGATTTCATCACTCTGATCGACTGGCTTCACCATGCAACAGCTCAGAGGCCGTATTCGGGCTGGATTTGAATATTTGCCGGTTGATTCCGTCGGAGGTGGATGAAGGAAAGAAGATGGTGAAGTCATGAGCAAGGTCAAGGCGGCGATCGGCCAAGGAGCCTATCTTCTGGAGGCAAAGAAAACCCGGATTTCCGACGGTCCCGACACACTGCCCGCAGAAAAACATATAGGAGGACATTATGAGCTTGAAGAATTATGAGTTTTCCCTGCCGACATCGATCTTTTTTGGAGAGGGCATTAGTAAAGAGACCGGAAAGAAGGCCAGAGAATTAGGCGCCACAAAGGTACTGCTGGTCGCGGATAAGGGCGTTATCGGCGCGGGTCTGACTGCGCCGGTGGAGGAGAGTCTGAAGCGAGAGGGGATCCCCTACACCGTCTATGATCAGATTGTGCCGAATCCGAGAGACTACCATTGTGAAGAGGGATACCGGCTGGCAAAAAAAGAAGGCGTCGATTGCCTGGTGGCGGTCGGCGGCGGAAGTTCCATGGACACGGCCAAGGTGATCGGCACGCTGCTGACCCATGGCAAAGCGGTTCAGGATTGGTGCGGTTTTCAATTGCTGGAGCGCGAGGTTACGCCGCTGATTGCCATTCCCACCACCGCCGGAACGGGCAGCGAGGTGACGCCCTTCGCGGTTGTAACGGACACAAAAACTCACGTCAAGCTGAACATTTTTGATCCTAAGGCGGCGGCCAAGACGGCGCTTGTTGACCCAACGGTTCTGCTGCGTCTGCCGTCCCACATCATGGCGGCCACCGGCGTCGACGCAATGACCCACGCCGTGGAATCGTATACCTGCAAACTGGCCAACCCGCATACGGAGGCATATTCCCTGTATGCCATCGATCTCATTTCCAAGAATCTCCGCAAGGCGGTCGCCCATCCCGATCTGGAGTCCTGCACCGGCATGATGCTTGGCAGCACGATTGCCGGCATTGCGTTCGGCTATTCGGACGTAGGCGCGGTTCATTGCATAGCGGAAGCCTTGGGGGGCCGGTACGATACGCCTCACGGCGTCGCCTGTGCGGTCGGGTTGCCTGCGGTCACGGAATTCAACATTCCCGCAGATCCGGAAAAACACGCGGAATTGGCAAAGGCGCTGGGTGTGAATATCAGCGGAATGTCGTCTGAAGCCGCCGCGATGGCGGGTGTGGAAGAGCTAAGAAAACTCTGCAAAGACGTCGGGATTCCTAAATTGAGGGACATCAGGGGCGTTAATCCCAAGGACTTCCCCTCGATTGCGGAGGCGGCCGAGAAGAATGTTTCGACTCCAAGTAATCCCCGCGAGGTCTCGGCGAAGGATTTTCTGTTCCTGATCAATAAGATATACAATGAAGATTGATCGGGAACGTTGTTAGGTCAAGGCGCTCTGTGTTACATATTTCCGGCTTTCAGCAGGCTGCCAGCAGTTTTGACAGCCTGCTTTTAATTTCACTTCGCAAAACAGTCTAAAACCCAAGTGTATCCCATTTAGAAGGAGGTTTTCTCGTTGACTCACGAAAACTCGTCGTTGAAGCGGACCCTCACGCCAATCAAGCTATGGGGCATCTGCGTCGGTTCCGTCGTTTCCGGCATGACCTATGGTTGGAACTACGGATTTAGTTACACGGATTTCAAGGGAATGTTGATTGCCTACGGAATTGTAACAGCTTTTTATATCACGTTTATTCTGTGTTATTCGGAACTTGCGACTGCGATTCCCAGTTCCGCGGGACCGGCGGCCTACGCGGAAAAAGCGTTCGGGCGGTTCTGGGGATATCTGGCGGGCCTTTCCGTCGTGATGGAATATCTTTTTGCTGCGCCTGCGATTTCAATTTCGGTTGGCGCCTACATTCACATGTTTTTTCCGCCAATACCGGCCTTAGCCGCCTCCGTATTTTTTTATGTTCTTTTCGTTTTCATTAACTGCCGAAGTGCGGAGCTGGGGGCAAATGTGGAACTGGCCGTGACGCTGATTGCGGTTTTGGGTATCGTGCTGTACTGCCTTGCCGAGATGGTACATGTGGACCCAGGCAGGCTAATGACAAGTTCTCAGCCTGCCAACGGCGCTTCCGGCGTTCTTGCGGCGGTCCCGTATGCTGTGTGGTTTTACTTGGCTGTCGAAAGCGGTGCGATGGATGCGGAGGAATGCAAGGCTCCGGAATCAGATATGCCCAAAGCGTTTATCGCGTCTGTTCTTACGCTTGCCGTTCTAACTGTTTCAGTGCTTGTCATTACGGCGGGCACAGCAAGCACGGCACTGATCACCAGCACGGATTCTCCATTGCCAACCGTAGCCGCAAACATTTTCGGACTGGGCAGCCCGATTGTCAGAATTCTCGGCGGCATAGGATTATTTGCTCTGATCGCAAGTCTGCAGGGGGTGATGATTGGCTATTCCAGGCAGGGTTACACTCTGGCGCGCAATCGTTTCCTTCCAGCGCCGCTTGCCCGCCTGAATCAGCGCAGCGTCCCGGACCGGGCACTGAAATGGATCAGTGCGATCGGTTTAGTGTGCGTACTGATTGGGAAAGTGAATGCTTTGGTATGCATTTCCACTTCTGGCTCAGCTGTTATGACGCTGCTGTGCATCTTTTCGGTTTTTCGCCTGCGCTTGCGTCAGCCGGATCTGAAACGTCCTTATCGGGTCGCTTATCCGATCGTTCCCATCATTGCGTTGTTAATGGATTTGGTCGTAGTGAGCGGGATTTTGATTTCTATTTTAAAACAGGGGAAATTGATTTTTATCGTACTGGGAATTTATTTCATAGCAATTGTCTGCTATTTCATCACCCGCGCCAGAACCAGTTCAGGGTCATCGCCTTCGGCGGGTCAAGACGCGTTGGAACGAAAAATATAACGAAAGGAAGGAGAGAATGAGCAGAAACAGAAGCCGCAACATTCCGCAGCTATTTTACTTTTTTGAGCGGGAGGCTCAGATTCTTTGCCTGATCGCTCAGTATGCTCATAATCTCACGGAAATATTTTGTCAATTGATTTAATTGATGTCAAAGACCTGATCCAATTGTATCATACAGGAATTTATCAGTTTCAAGTCAGATCCGCCAACTGGTTTACCGGAAAAGTAGTACTCGGTGATTCCGTTGCCACCAGCTTCCGTCGATAGTGAAAGTACTCTCATCATCTGGCGGACCGTTCCCTCGTTTCCATCGACAAAGTGGGGGGCGCTCTGAAACAGCTTCTGAAACTCATTTTTGAAATAATTGAAATGAGTACACCCAAGCACAACGGTTCCGTACGATGGAAGATCATAGGATTGCAGCGCCTGCCGCAGATATTCACCGACCTGGGCAGAGGAAAAGATGCCTTTTTCCGCAAAGCGCACAAGTTGGGGAAGCTCTGCCAGATCGACCTTTTTTCGTGAATCGACTCTCTCCATAAGATTATGCAGTTTCTTTCCTTTGATTGTTACTGGTGTTGCCACAACAAGGATTTTCTTTTTTTCCGCACCGTATATATCAATTGCTTTTTTCACAGCGGGTTCCATCCCTATGATCGGTACGGGAAACCGCTTTCGGTATACCGTTGTCAATACGCTTGTTACCGTATTACACGCAATGATAATAGCATCCACGTCTTTGTGGAGCATAAAGTTAAATATGTCATTTACCAACAGCCGAATCTCTTCCGGCGTTTTTTCTCCGTATGGAACGTGCTTTTCATCAGCATAGTAAATAAAGCTTTCATTCGGCAACATCTTCTGAGCGCAGTGCAATACAGACAGTCCGCCTAAACCCGAATCAAATACTCCTATCGTCATTGTTTTAGAATTCTTCTCTCTATGCTTGTTTTTAAATTTCAGTCCGCAGCTCTGTCGGATTTCGCATTATCTGCTTTCTATATTTCTGCACTGCTCACATAAAGTGGGAAGATAATTCATACCGGTGGACATACGTCTTCCCATGTCAAGGATATCCTTTAATAGGATATCCTTATTTTCTCTCACAAAAGATTCACTCCCCCGAATACTGATCGCCGCGATGAATTTTTGTTTGGAAGCAAAAACAGGAACTGAAATGCAATAAAAGTCCGTAAGCTTCCAGCTGATCGCCGGGGGGCTCTGAGGAATTCCATAATGCGCCAAAAATTCAAGGATCTCAAACGCTTTGTCTAAAGATCGATTTGTAGCAGTATGCTCTTGATTTGAATCATTCATATTTTACCTCTCTGTTTTGAGATCTTTACATGATTCTATTATTTAACTTTTTGCTTTCAGTGTCAACCAATTTTAAAATTGTTCTACTCTGAGTGAAATTGCGCAAATAATTTGTGCATAAGCATAATTTATTACTTTTGAGTATAGTTTTCTAAACTATTTATATAAAAATATTGAACATTGGGATGCAGAAATTTTATTACAAGTCATCGCTAAATAATAGCTTCAACTTGAACATTTTTTGCATAGGAGAAAGACGACGGATGCTTTCGACCCCACACGATATATAGGATAACAGAAACAACATTCGCAAGTGAAAGAATCGCAAACATCCATTTAAATCCCAAACCAGAAATTAAGTAACCTGCAATTCCGCCGCCGAGGCCGATACCGATGTCATAAGCGCAAAGAAACGTAGAATTAGCTGAACCGCGTCTTTCCGGCGGTGCAATATGAACAGCCATCGACTGAAGAGCTGGTTCCAGACCGCCAAATCCGTATCCGGCAAAGACGGCAGCTACAAAAAAAGTTACGGTATTAGGTACGAAGGCCATGAGCAGAAACGCAAGAAACATCGATGCATTACAAGTATAAACAAAAGTGCCTTCTCCTTTTTTATCCGCTACTTTGCCAACGGTGGCCCTTGTCACAAAAAGCATACAGGCCATGATAGTAAAAAATATGCCGCCGCTTGGAAGTCCGTTTTTACTTGCAAACAGTGCAGTAAAGTTTTCCAGAGCTCCAAAGGTAAACAAAAATACCAGCATGATAGTAGAAGCCGGAAGTGCATCTTTTTCAATCAACTGCTTAAAACTAAGAGGAGTTTTCTTCACTGAAATCTTGGGCGCTTTAAGTAGCAGAAAAAGAACGAATGCAATAATCATGCAGCCTGTCGCAGACAAAAACAGTACATTATACCCCAGGCAACCCATTAATAAAAGGCCCAAAGCTGGAGCGCAGGCTGTGGCTAAGGCAGTACTCACACCGAACATGCCCATACCTTCGGCAAACCTTTCTTTCGGGATGATGTCAGTAGCAATCGTACTGCTTGTAGTATTGGAACATGCCAGCGATGCACCGTGTATCATCCGCGCTACAAAAACTAAGGCTAAAATGGAAATCGCCATATATCCTAAAGGCATCAAAGCCATTCCAGCAATCCCTATCAAAAGGATTGTTTTCCTTTTCCCATTGTTCAGCATCCAGCCAATAAACGGCCTGCATATCACCGCGACTAAAGAAAATAGAGCAGCCGCCAACCCGGCAGTTGCCACAGAGCCTCCCATACTTTGGATATAAAATGGAAAAGTCGATAAGATCATCATATGACTTACGAAAACTAAAAAGTTAATAATGATAATGAACATAAAATTTCTGGTCCACAGTTTAGGCCCATGTACGCTGGCATTCTTACTATTCATTATTTTTTACTGCTCCTTGTATTAAAACTTGATTAGTTTCTCTGCTGCAATTGTCAACCAACTGTTTTCGGAAAATTGTTCGAAACAAAAACCGGACTATAGGCCCTGCGAAAAATAGCTGCCAAAAGATGGCCATAGGAAAATTCTTCACAATCGTTGCGAACCAGTTTGCAACGAACTGATTGCTGATACCTGAAAAGATAACTGTTGCAATCAGACTCATGGCAGGACACATAAAACCGACAGTGCAGCTGGATATCATAATTGTAATAAAAAAAGGATTATCCTTTCCGGGTGTGACATGTTTAAAAGCGAGTTTTTGACCGACTTTATTTCCGAACAAACTTGAAATCACAAATACAAACAGACACATATAAGATGTCTCAATCAGTGCGGGAAGAAAGACAGAGTTGCTCATCCCGCCCATTTTCCGGGCAACATTGTACAATTCCATACCGTAGGCCATGATAATTGACATCATGGCACCAAAAACAAGGCTCTGGAATTTAGTTTTCGGCATTGTTACTTTTTCCCCCTTAAAAATTTGCGAGTGACTTGGACAGCCATAGTGGGTCACCTGCTTTTTGCGCAACAAAAAAACGCGCAAGCCCATCATCTGGACTTACGCGTTAAAGCTACTCGATTAAATAAATAATATCACAATTCTCTTTTTAGAGTCAAGTTAAATTAAATGATTTTTCTAAAATACTCTAATACAAATTATAAAGCTATTGCTCTGGGTAACGACTTCACATTTCTATCTGTTGACTGCCTACCCTATTTCATGTACTTGGAGTTCCTTATGGGCCTTGCGCATTCTATCATGGAGATTATTATAATAGGGAGCGCTATTGGCATAGGGTATATTATTATTCATGATAAATTTGCTTTTCCGAAATCCGGTATATACTTTTTGTATACAATAAGGAATAATATCCATAGAGGACTAACCATCAACCAAGTGATTAGTCTCCATATACTTTGAATTTTAAAGGGATCGTGGGGAAGATAAAAATCTTCCCCACGATCCCTTTGGAGCGGGAAACGGGATTCGAACCCGCGACATTCAGCTTGGGAAGCTGACGCTCTACCACTGAACTACTCCCGCATGCGTTTAATTTTAACATATTCAGCTTCTATTTTCAAGTGCTTTTTTGATTCAGCATATCCAAAAACAATTTTTCCTCGGCCGATGCTGCGCTTCCAACCGATACTAGCACGTAACGGCCTTTATGAGAAATCAAAACATTTTTTAAAGCATTGTATTGGGTCGGATTCAGGTTTCTGAACCCAGTAGCCTTTGCGTTGATGTGAGCGTTAATGGACTGCTCCAGCTGATCGTATTTTGAAGCGTCGGTTAGCAGGAAACAGGCGAGCTCAGATGCGCTTTCAGTGGATTTGCTCATATAAAGGGAGCTTGCTTCCACAATTCCCTCCGGAATATCATAGTGCTTTGAAACCTGCCCTGCTTCCACTTTAACAAGATCCTTCGGTTCCAGGTTTTCCATGATATGCTGGGTAATCTCATCCGGCGAGTAACGCGCATAATTTTCTCGGATATGATGAATCACCAGAAAGGCGCCGATCAGTACGGCGATGGTGCAGATCAAGGTTATAATGGTAAATATCACCCATTTCTTTCCGATCTGCTCCGTCTGGTTCATTCAAGATATCTCCTTCCTTGTATTGTAATAAATACCACTGTATTTTACATTATTTTCTGAATCAAATAATTGCAATTAGGAAATTATGGGGCCGGATGAGACACATGTGGAAAGAATTTCAGAAACAAGTGCCAGTTGGTTACTTATGATTTACATAAACCCTGCCTGCGTTTTCAATAGAGGATTCGACCGGAGGCGATTCAACACTTTCCACACGGTTTTCAACCAAAACAGGTCTGTGCGGATGCCGAAACCGGCGCTTTTCAACAGAGGACGAAAATGTGTTGAAATGACCCGGTTGAAATTCAAAGCGGAGAGCTTGTTGACATAATCTGAAATTATGCGCTTTTCCCCATATTCGGACTGCTGAAAGGAATGTGCCGATCTCAAAACGATTGTCGCGGTCTGCCGCTTTCCGCCATGGGCTGCCGCCTGTGGCCCAACAGCTTTGAGGAAAATTTACAGTATAAATCAAAAACTCCCTGCGGCGGAATCGATGGACTTCCGGCATGGAGTTTTGAAATACATAATGATTCAGGGTGCACCGACGGGAAAGCATTGAAGAAAACAACGGCAAAACGCCCGCGCCCTTATGCGGCCCGGTTCAGCTTTTCATAAAGGAAATGATAGGACGGATTCAGCATGGAAGAGATGGAGCCATAGGGGATCGTGAATTCCTGGATTCCGGCGGCGTAAGGGAAATATTGATATTGCTGAAAATAGAATGCGATTCCCGCGTCGGAAAGGTAAAAATCGGGATTGCTTCCCAGTGTCTTAAACGGACTGTTTGCTATTTCGACAAGAGCCCCGGATTTTTCTCTTTCGTCGATCCCCGATCGGATTTTGGCATCAAACTCCTGTTGGTAGCCGCTCCCGTTTTTCATCAGGCTTCCCAGCGAAAGCTGTTTTCCCGTATTTAGGTCGAATGTATACGCGGTCTGAATGGTTCCGCCGTGCGCTCCGCCCTCGTATTGGTAATTGCTCAGGACGATGCTGAACAGGCCGTTCTGATTGTATTTTACCTCGTAATCGAAATAAGCGGCGCACTGCAGCGACCCGTCGTCTTCCAGACCGGAAGCCTTGCGGAGGCTGGCCGTCTGCTGCATTTCCTGCGCGTTCTGACGGCCTTGGGAAAGCGCGGCGTCGGCCGCCTGTTTCAGGGCGGTGTTGATGGCGTTCAGGCTCTGCCCGCTCCACGGGCCGGACAGGACCGGGTATTGGATCGTCGCGCTCAGCAGGCCATCGGACAGGTCGCTCCGTCTGGTCTGAACCGAAAGAATGTTTTGAATGATCCGCAGGACCGTCACGGTCTTGGCGGTTTCGTCGGTCTGCACATCCAGCCCAAGCAATTGGGACAGCAGGTCCGCGCGCATATAAAGCGTGCCGCTTAGGCGGAGACAGCCACCGCCCAACAGATCCTCCTGCGAGAGGCCTGCAACGCCGATGGTGTGTCCGTTCTGAACGACCTGATTGTCGGCCGGGTCGATTTGGATCACGTCAGATGGTCCCGTCAGACGAATGTCGCTGTCGCTGCCCGCGTTGGAAACCTGATAGCTCAGCGCCCGGCAGACCGGTTCCAGCTCCAGATAGAGAACTCCGTCGTTGACATAGGCGCCGGACGATACCGTGGACTGGCCTATTTTCAGATTCATTGTTCCGTTTGCTGCGGCGAAGCAGTTTGCCGGCGGCAAGACAAGCATTACGGCGGTCAAGGCCGCAAGCAATTTTCGCATCATATCCTGTCCTCCTAACATTTTGTAGCACATAACCTTATTCTATCAGCGGAACAAAGGCTGCGCAAGGGGAAGAGGGAAAAAGATCCATTCTGTTACCTTTTTGCGCGGGGCACCGCATGGATCGCGCCGCCAAGCGCGTCCTCGGCCGCTTCGGTTACGGCTTCCGAGAAGGTGGGGTGGGGGCGGATGACGGAAACAAGCTCCCGCGCCGTCAGGCGCTGATCGATCGCCTGCGTGAGTCCGGCGATCAAATCCGTTGCACGCCCGCACATCAGCTGCGCGCCGAGCAGCATGCCGGACTGCTTTTCAAACACCAGCTTGACGAAGCCGCGCTCCTCCCGCTCGATCAGAGATTTTCCAAGCGCGGCGGTCAGCGCCTTGCCGACGGTCACTTCCAGCCCCTGCTGCTTCGCCTCGTCCGCCGTCAGTCCGGCGCAGGCGATTTCCGGGCTGGTGTAGACGCAGGCGGGAACCGCGCGCGAACGGACTGGCTCCTCGCCCTGCGCCATGAATTCCACCGCCTCGATCCCCTGGGCGGAGGCCGCGTGAGCCAGCTGGATTCCCCCGGCGACGTCCCCGACGGCGAAGACGCCGGGCAGGCTGGTCTCATGGTGCCCGTTGGTCGCAAGGAATCCTTTTTCCATTTTGATATCGAGACCTTCGGCAAACAGTCCCGTAATGTTTGGCTTTCGTCCGACTGAAATCAGGATACAGTCGGCTTCCACGGAACGCTCCGTCCCTTTTTCCGTAAAAGTGCAGGAAAGCGGCGCTCCTTCCGTGATTTTTTCCACGAGGGAAGAAGTATGAATTTGAACCCCGCGCTTTTTCAGAATCATGGAAAGGCTTTGCGAGATTTCGCGGTCCATGGTCGGCAGGATTCGCTGCATGGCCTCGATGACCGTCACTTCGCAGCCGAGATCGGAAAAAGCGGTGGCGAATTCGGCGCCGATGACCCCGCCCCCGACGATGACGAGACGGCGGGGGAAGGCATTCAGTTCGAGCAGCCCGTCGCTGGTCACGACGCCGGGCAGGTCCGCGCCGGGGATCGGGGGAACGGCTGGGACGCAGCCGACTGCCAGCAAAATCCGTGCGGTGTGAATTTCCTGCGATCCGGATTCATCTGTCACGGCGATGACGCCGGCTTTTTGCAGCGTCCCTTTGCCTCGGTAAAGGTCGACGGCGTTTGCGTGCAGAAGCTGTTCGATTCCGCCGCGCAATTCGGCGACCACCGCGTTTTTTCGCTGCATGACGGCGCTGAAATCGAAGGAGAGACCGTCTGCGGAAAGGCCGATTTCCCCAAACCGTTTCGCTTCGCGGTACAGACCGGAAGAGTGAAGGATGCTTTTGGTTGGAATACAGCCCCGGTTCAGACAGGTTCCGCCCACTTCCCTGTTTTCGATCAGTGCGGTCGAAAGCCCGAGCTGCGAGGCGCGGATTGCGGCTTCATAACCGGCGGGACCGCCGCCGATGACCGCCAGGTCATATGCTTTCTCCATGTCTTTCTCCTCTTTCAGGATAAAACCCGCAGGTTTTTACGTGCCTGCGGGCCGTTTTAAAATTGTTGTTCATAAAGCAGCCGCTCAATATCTTGCGCATATTGCTGCCGTTCTTCGCTGTCTGCGGCAAATTCCGCCTGAAGACGTTTTGCCGCTACTTCAGAGGAAAACGGGCATCCGGTCAGGCAGGGGGCGACTCGGCGGATGAATTCCTCGTCCATCGCGTCGGAATCGACCTGTGAGGCGGCGATTAAGCCGCCGCGGACCTGAAGCCCGATCTCAACACCGCCCCAATCGAAGCGGCTGGAAAATTCGCAGTTGAACGGGATATTTTGCCCGTAGATCCAGGCCGGATCGGCAAATTTCCGGCGAAGCTCTTCCACTCGGCTTGCGTCAACCGACTCCGCTGGAAGCAGCTCCGGCTTTATCCCGTACACCCTCCCAAACGCTTCGCACAGTTCCCGCTCCATGCGATCCACCGTCAGGCCGGGGCTGAATTCGTTCAGATTCGCAATGCGCGACCGGACGGAATCGACTCCCTTTGAGCGGATTTTTTCGGCGGAGACGCTCAGGTATTTCCCCGCCTTTTCCTTATCCACGTCAATCAGGATGGTGCCGTGATGGTAAGCGCTTTGCCCGCTGAAATAGAACGCATTCCCGGAAAATTTGCGTCCGTCGACCGTGACGTCGTTGCGTCCCGATTTTTCGGCGTGAATTCCGCAGGCGGAGACGGCGTGCAGAATAACATCCAACTGGCGGGATACGTCGTAATCCGATTTGCGGACCAGAAATGTGAAATTCAGGTTGCCCAGATCGTGGAAGACCGCGCCCCCGCCGGAGAGGCGGCGGACCAGATGCCCGCCGTCGGCTTCCAGCTCTTTGACCCGGCATTCCTTCCAGCAGTTCTGGTTCCGCCCGATCACCACGGTGTTCTGATTTCGCCAAAGGTACAGGATGCAGGTCTTCTCCGGAACGGTGTCCATCAGGTATTCTTCCAAAGCGAGGTTCCGGTAGGGAATCAGATTTTCGGTCGTGCAGATCAGCGCTTTCTCAATCATATTCGTATTTCACCACGGGGTGCCTTGCGGCCTCCACCTCGTCCGGGCGGCCGATCACACGGGTCTCCGGCGCGCGGCGCATGGCTTCCGGGTCGGCGAGCGCTTTCTCGTACAGGGCCAGCAGAACTTCCGCGGCCTGGTCCAGCGTCTCTTTCGACTCCGTTTCAGTCGGCTCGATCATCAGCGCCTCATGGACGATGAGCGGGAAATACATGGTCGGCGGATGCATCTCAAGGTCCTGCATCGACTTTGCGACATCCATCGCGGTGACGCCGCAGGAATTCTTGAGGTCTTCCAGGGAAAGAACGAATTCGTGCATGCAGGGGACGTCGTAAGCCACGTGATAGCGTTTTTTCAGCAGCGCCATCAGGTAGTTGGCGTTCAGCACGGCGTTTTGAGCCACCTGCGGAAGCCCCTCTTTCCCGAGCGTCAGAAGATAGGTCAGAGCCCGGACGATAACGAGGAAGTTGCCGTAGAACGACTTTACGCTTCCGATGCTCTGCGGGCGGTCGTAGTCGAGGGCGAAGGCGCCGTCCCGCTTCACGGCGCGGGGGACGGGCAGGAACGGGACGAGCGGAGCTTTGCATCCGACCGCCGCGCCGCCGGGCCCTCCGCCGCCGTGCGGGGTGGAAAAGGTTTTGTGCAGGTTCAGATGGATGACGTCGAAACCCATGTCCCCGGGCCTTGCGATGCCGACGACCGCGTTGAGGTTCGCGCCGTCGTAGAAGCACAGACCCCCGGCCTCGTGGACGATCTTCGTAATTTCCAGGATGTTTTTATCGAACAGGCCGAGCGTGTTCGGATTCGTCAGCATCAGACCGGCCGTATCATCCCCGACGGCGCTTTTCAGCGCTTCCAGATCGACGCAGCCGTCCGGGCCGGACGGGATATTTACAATCGTGTAGCCCGCCATGGCGGCGCTGGCCGGATTCGTGCCGTGCGCGGAGTCCGGAACGATGATTTTGGTGCGTTTCCGGTCGCCGCGGGAATGATGGTATGCCTTAATCAGGAGCAGTCCGGTGTATTCGCCGTGGGCGCCCGCCGCGGGCTGGAAGACCATGCCGTCCATCCCGGTGATTTCCGTCAGCATTTGTTCGGCAAGATACAGGACCTTCAGGCACCCCTGCGCCGTATGGGCGGGCTGCAGCGGATGGATTTCCGTAAAGCCCGGCAGGGAAGCGATTTCCTCATTGATTTTCGGGTTGTATTTCATCGTGCAGGAACCGAGCGGATAGAATCCGTCGTTCACCCCAAATGAGCGCTTTGCCAGCGCGCTGTAATGCCGGCTCAGATCGTTTTCCGAGAGCTGGGGCAGGCGCGGCGGCGTTTTGCGGGCAAATTGTTCCGGCAGGGAGGCTTCGGGCACGTCGCACGCCGGGAGGATGGAACAGCCGTGTCCCGCGCGGCTTTGTTCAAAAATCAATTTCATTTGAATCCTCCTCCAGCAGACCGGCCAGCCGGTCGATCTCTTCTTTTGTGTTCAGCTCCGTCACGCACCAGAGCAGTCCGCCGTCCGGCAGCGGCAGACCGCCGAGAATGCCCTGCTGTTCCAGCATTTTAAGCGTTTTTTCCGGATTCGGGCAGCCGGTGACGAATTCGTGGAAGAATTCGGATTTGTTTTTCAACTCGAAGCCCTTGACCGCGCTGATCTTTTCGGCGGCGTAATGCGCTTTGGAATAGCACTGCCGCGCCGCGGACTGGAACCCGTCCGGGCCCATCACGCTCAGATAGACGGAGGCGGTGAGCGCGCAAAGCGCCTCGTTGGAGCAGATATTGCTCAGCGCCTTTTCGCGGCGGATGTGCTGTTCACGCGCCTGAAGCGTCAGGACGAACGCACGGTTTCCGGCGGCGTCGGAGGTCTGGCCGACGATCCGGCCGGGCAGGCGGCGCATCATCGCTTTTTTGCAGGCCATAAAGCCGAGGTACGGTCCGCCGAAGCCGAGCGGCATGCCGAGCGGCTGCCCTTCGCCGACCGCGATGTCGGCGCCGCACTCCGCCGGGGTTTTCAAAACGGCAAGGGAGACGGGATTGCAGCCCATCACGAATTTCGCGCCCGACGCGTGGGCGATTTCCCCCAGAGCCTGCGCGTCCTCGATGGTTCCGAAGTAATTCGGCTGCTGTAAAAAGAAGCAGGCAGCGGTTTTGTCCTCCGACAACAGAGTTTTCAAGGCGTCGGCATCGGTCGCGCCGTCTTTTATGGGAACAAGGCGGACTTCCGCGTTTGCGCCGAATGCGTAGGTCCGAACGGTCCGGATGGTGTCTGGATGCGTTGCGGCGGAAAGGTAGACCGTCGTTCTTCCGCGGTCGCGGCACATTGCGGCGGCTTCCGCCGCGGCGTTTGCGCCGTCATAAACCGAGGCGTTGGAAACGTCCATTCCGGTCAGTTCGCAGATCATGGTCTGGTATTCAAAGATCGACTGCAGAATTCCCTGACTGATTTCCGCTTGATAGGGGGTGTAGGCGGTCAGAAAATTTTCTTTTGCCGTAATGCGGGTGACGGCGGCGGGGATGTAATGGCGATACGCGCCCGCGCCCCGGAAGACGGTGGGGAACACCTTGTTTTCCGCAGCGATCCCGCCCATTTTGCGGCGGACCTCCAGTTCGGAAAGGCCCTGGGGCAGATCGAGCAGACGGTTCAGACGGACCGATTCTGGAATTTGGGAGAAAAGACCGTCAAACGAGTCAAACCCTGCGGAGGAAAGCATTTGGTTCTGTTCTTCCTCGGTGGATGGAATATAAGACCCCATGACTCAGTCTCCTTCTTTTCCGGACAGGAAGGTAAGATATTCGGAGGCGGATAGCAATTCTTCCGTGGCGGAGATTTCGCCGACCTGCACCATCCAGGAATCGTAGGGAGCTTTGTTCAGCTGCTCGGGTGCGTCGAGAAGTTCCTCGTTGACCGCCTGAACGGTTCCGGTCACGGGGCTGTAAACGTCGGAAACGGCTTTGACGGATTCCACGTCCGCAAACGCCGCTCCGGAATCCACAGAGTCACCCTCCTGCGGAAGGTTGATAAAAACGATATCGCCGAGTTCCTTTTGAGCGAAGTCGGTCAGGCCGATCCTGGCGCTGCCGTCCGGCTGGTGGGCGACCCATTCGTGGGATTTTGTGTATTTCAGTTCCTCTGGCAGATTCATGACTGTTCCTCCTTAAATTCAACCGTTAAAGTCTCTGGGCTTTAGAAACATAATGTAAGAAAGCTCAATGGATCATTTTGCAAACTGCTTTTCAGGATCTTTTATAAAATGGAAGAGCCGTGATCTTTGCGGCGACACAGCGGCCGCGGATTTCCAGTTCCACTTCGGCTCCAACCTTCGTTTGGGAACTGTCGACCAGGGCCATGGCGACCGCCTCTTTCAGATAAGGGCAGAAGGTGCCGGAGGTGGTTTTTCCGATTTCAGATCCATTGGTCAGCACGGGTTCGCCGCCGCGCGCGATGCCGCGCCCGGTCACCGTCAGGCCGATCCGCACACGGGAAGGGTTCATCTTTTTGGAAAGGACTTCTTTTCCGATAAAATCATGGGAGTCCATTTTGACGCCGAAGGAAAGGCCCGCCTCAAACGGATTGACGGTTTCATCCATTTCATGGCCGTAGAGAGGCATGGCCGCCTCCAGCCGGAGCGTGTCGCGCGCGCCGAGCCCGCAGGGAATCAGGCCATACTCCTTTCCGGCTTCCAGAAGAAGGTCCCAAAGCCGTTCCGCATCCTGCGGCGCGCAGTAAAATTCATAGCCGAGTTCGCCGGTGTAGCCGGTGCGGGAGACCAGACAGGAAACGCCGCCCACGGTCCCTTTTTCCACAAAAGTGTAGTATTTCTGCGGAATGGAGGATTCCTCCGCGAGCTTTTTCAGGATTTCAGGTGCCTTCGGGCCTTGCAGGGCGATCTGGGCGACGCGGTCGGAGACGTCCTCAAAGCGGACTTCTCCTGTCAGGTGGGTTCTGATCCACTCCGCGTCTTTCCTGCGGTTTGCGGCGTTGACGACCAGCAGGTACTTTGTCTCGCTGATCCGGCATACGACCAGATCGTCCACCACTCCGCCGTCCTCGTAACACATCAGGGTGTAGCGCACGCGTCCGTCGTACATGCTGGTAAAATCGTTCGTCAGCAGGTGGTGCAGGTTTGCAAGCGCATCTTTGCCCTCAAGGATGATCTCACCCATGTGGGAGATGTCGAACAGGCCGGCGGCGGTGCGGACCGCCATGTGCTCGGCGATCACGCCGGAGGGGTACTGAACGGGAAGCAGATATCCCGCGAACGGAACGATCTTTCCGCCTGCGGAGACATGTCGGCTGTAAAGAGGGGTTTTGAGTTCCATTAGTCTTCTCTTCTTTCCAAAGTGGAATCATAAAAAATACGGAGGCATACGGCAGATACTTCTGCCGTATGCCTCCGTTTCATAACCTGAAAGATTCTTCCCCAAACAGGGAATTGCCTCTTCGGTGCCCAAAGGGCTTTCCGGAGTTTCGTCGGATCCCGGTTTTTTTGCCTGAGAGTTTTTGCATTCCCCTTCGGCGCCGCCGCGGCGGGCGGTCTCTCCCGGAATCTTCAACCGAATATTCAGTTTCTGAGGGACCGAACATTTCCTTCCCTTTGAAAGCCGGTAAAATGCAGGAAGAAACGAACCCTGATTCAAACATGTTCCATTATAAAAGACCAGCGGAAAACAGTCAAGGCTTTCCAGTTAATTTACAGGAAACGGAGCAAATTTTTAACGAGGCCCTTTAAGACAGATTGTTGGAAGCGGCGTAATTTTGATTCCCTCCGCCGTAAGCGCGGAGCGGATCTTCTGTACAAAATCCAGCGCCTTGGCGTTGTCTCCGTGGACGCAGACGGAATCCGCCTGAATCGGGATCTCTTTTCCGGTGACCGCCGTCACGGTTCCCTCTTTCGCCATGCGGACCACGCGGCGGATCGCCTCGTTCTCATCCGTAATCATGGAATTCGGCTTGGTTCGGGCAACCAGAGAACCGTCCTCTTCGTAAGCGCGGTCGGCAAACACCTCGCTGGCGGCGCGCAGGCCCGTATCCTTTGCGGCGCGGATCATTTCGCTGCCGGAAAGGGCGAGCAGAATCAGGCTGCCGTCGATTTCCGCGATTCCTTCGCAGATGGCTCTGGCAAGGTCGTAGTCTTTGCCCGCCATGTTGTACAGGGCGCCGTGCGGCTTGACATGCACCAGCTTGACGCCGAAGGCCCGGCAGAAAGCATCGAGCGCGCCGATCTGGTACTGAACGTATGCCTTAGCTTCCAGCGGGGAAACCTTCATATTTCTGCGGCCAAACCCCATCAGGTCCGGAAAGCCCGGGTGAGCGCCGATGCAGACGCCGTTTTTCCCGGCCAGTTCCACGGTCTTGCGCATCACCACGGGATCGGAAGCGTGAAAACCGCAGGCGACGTTGGCGGAGGAGACAAACGGGATGACCTCTTCATCCATTCCCAGTTTGTAGGTGCCGAAGCTTTCCCCCAAATCGCAGTTCAAGTCTATTTGATTCATGCCTGTTCCCCTTTCCTCAATACTTCAGCTGTACGTTTTTCACGTCTGTAATCAGCATGTGCCCCGGCGAGTGCGTAATGGCGATCTTGGGTTTCACATTCATGATGACCGACTGGGGCGTGACGCCGCAGGGCCAGAACACGGGCACTTCGCCGTCGCGGATGGTGACGCTGTCGCCGAAATCCGGATGATGGATATCCCGGATTCCGATCGCTTCCGGGGAACCGATGTGAATCGGCGCGCCGTGGACGCGGGGCATTCCGCCTGTGATCAGCACGGCGCGGACCACCTGGCCGTGGGGAAGGGGGCGCATGGACACAACCATCTTCCCGCTGAAAATCCCCGCGGGTTCGCAGTCGATGTTGGTGAGGTACATCGGCACGTTGCGGTTTTCCTCAATATGCCTTACCGTAACGCCGGACTCCAACAGTTCCGATTCAAACGAGAAGCTGCACCCGATCAAAAAGCTGACGAAATCGTCGCGCCAGAGATGGGAAACGTCGGTACATTCCTCCACCATCGTGCCGTTTTCATAGACGCGGTATTTTGGAATGTCCGTGGCGATATCCGAATTTTTCGCAATGGTGTGCAGTTCCCGGCTGCCCACATCGGAGACTTCCAGCAGCGGGCAGGATTTCGGGTTCCTCTGGCAAAACAGCAGAAAGTCATAAGCCAGCTCTTTTGGAAGAACGGCGAGGTTCGCCTGCGCGTACCCGGCGCACAGGCCGGCGGTCGGGCCGGTGATTTCCCCCTTGCGGATCAATTTCCGAACCTCGGAAGGTGCCATCGTTGTAAGATCCATTCAATCGACCTCCGTTTCCGCTGCCGGACGCGCCGTCCGAAGGGCGGCGCGGCAGCTGCTTTGATAAGATGTTATTCGTTGAGATACCGGTTCAGCTTCCGGAGCTTTTTAGCCTCTTTCCGCAGGAGCTTTTGGGCATCCGCGACGGAAATCCGTTCAAACCGCACGGAATCGCCTGGCTTGCACTGAGCCAGCAGCGGAAGATCGACAGAAGCCACGGTTCCGATTTTTGTGTATCCGCCCGTTGTCTGGTGGTCGGCCAGCATGATGATCGGCTTGCCGCTTGACGGAATCTGGACCGCCCCGTCGGGGATTCCGTCGGAAATAATATCGGCCTTCTCTCTGCATTCGACCGTCGGCCCTTCCAAGGCGCAGCCCATTCGGTCAAAGCGGGGGGTCACCTCATAGGATTCCCCAAAAAAGGTGCGGATTCCGCCCTCGGTGAACGCGTCTTCCTGCGGGCCTAAAATCACGCGAAGGCTGACTTCTCCACCGAAAGTGGGAGATTCCAGCGTGCGGAGAGGAAAAAACGGAAGCTCCTTTTTGGGAGACGCAAAGCCGATCGTGTCGCCCGCCAGCAGTTTGCGGCCCTGATATCCGCCGAAGCCGCATTTCAAATTGGTTGATTTGCTGCCCATAACAGCCGGAAGGCCGAGTCCCCCGGCAAACGCCAGATAAGCGCGGCAGCCGCTTTTCGCCTGACCGAAGGAAAGAATGTCTCCGGCCTTGACCGGGTGGGCCGCATAGCGGGCAATCGGTTTTCCGTTCAGGGCGGGGGAGAGGTCTCCGCCGGTGACCGCGATGAAGTTATCCGCGGTAAACCGCAGTTCCGGACCCGTGAAAGTCAGCTCCAAGAGGGCTTCTGCGGCGGGATTGCAGACCAGAAGATTTGCGAGAGTCATTGCTCTGCGGTCCAGCGCCCCGGAAGGAGAGATGCCGAGCTTTTGATACCCGGTGCGCCCAAAATCCTGTACCGTTGTCAAAAGACCCGGCTTCAGAACTTCAAATCCCATTGCCGGTTCCCCCTTCCCGAACGGTACACGGATAGGTTCCCTGATCCGCAAGAGCCTGAATTTTTCTGTATTCCTCCGCCGAAACGGGGACGAAACGGATTCGGTCCCCCGCGCGGTACAGAATCGGGTCTTCCCGGTCCGGGTCATAGGGCCTGACCGGCGTGCTGCCGATCAGCCGCCAGCCGCCGGGGGAGGCGATCGGGTAGATTCCGGTCTGTTCGCCGCCGATGGCGACCGAGCCGGCCGGGATCTTGACGCGCGGCGTTTTCAGGCGGGGAGTCGCAATCCTCGAATCCATGCCGCCCAGATACGCGAAACCGGGCAGAAAGCCCAGCATGTAAATCAGGTAATCCTTTGAGGAGTGGATCCGGACGACTTCTTCTTCCGAAAGCCCCGCGTGAGCCGCCACGTCCGGCAGGTCCTCCCCGAATTCCCCACCGTAGCAGACGGGAATTTCGACGATCCGGCCCGCGCCGGAGGAGGCGGCGCCGAGCCGCTCCGCCAGCCGTGACACCCTGCGCTTCAAGGCCGCATACCGGATGGCGCACGGGTCGTAGCAGATCAGCAAAGAACGGTAAGTCGGGATGGTTTCGGTAATGCCGACAATGCCTTCCTTTTGAATGGCGTTGTCCAGCGCGAGGACCTTGCCGTTGATCTCCTCGCTGATTTCATTGCCGAATTCTACCGTCAGGGCGCTGTCGCCCGCGGTCAGGATTCTCGCCTGAGGCACTTTCGTCATCACTCCTTATGCTGAAAAAATCCAAGTTCCAATACTTTTTGAAACCAGGTTCTGCCCGGTTCGTAATTTGCGTAGTCCAAAGCGTATGTGACACATTCGCGCATCAGTTCCAGAATCAGCACGTTCATTTTCAGACCGAAGCCGTCCACCGCCGGGGTCAGGGAACCGTCCATGTTGACCATTCCGCACCGGGAGGCGGTTTTAATGACTTCTGCAAGCAGTTCTCCGTCGTGCAGAATTTCCGGGTCCTTTTTCAGGAATGCGAGCGCCGCAATCATTCCGTCGCTGCCCCAGTTGGAAACGGTTGCGGTCAGGACGGTTTCCGCTCTGGTTGCAACGGCGATTCCGCAGCCGCAGCCGCAGGAGCAAGCTCCCGGCGCGGCGTAGGGGATATAGCGGTTTAAATGGCCGCCGAGCGTACCGAGGCCCATTTCATTGCCCAAATCTCCGATAGAGATGGTAGGGACTCCCTTTTCCTGAAGTCTTTCAAACAGAATGTCCGCTTTGGCTTCCAGAGCGGTAACGCTTTTGCCGACGGCGTTATGATATTCGCCTTTCGCGTTTGCGCCCGGAAATTCAATGGTGACCGCAACGGAGGGGAGACCCTGTGCGATAATTTCTTCCGCGCGCGCTGCAGCTTTTTCCGCGTCCTTTGGAAAAGTCAGACATGCCATGGAGAAGGGAAAACGCTTGGCTTCCTTCACTGATTCGTACAGATGGAGTCCGATCAGCGGAGCGATTCCCCTGACCGCCGGTACGTTTTCTTCCGGGCAGACGAGGACCGGCACTGCGCGAAACGCCTTTTGAACCGCCCTTGCAAACAGCATGGCGCCGATAATTCCGTCCGTTTCCGCGCAGAGAGAAGGAGTCAGGACAAAACCGGTCAGGATTAAAACTTCGTCGCCTTCCCTGACGGTTTCCATCAGCTTTTTTGCCGCGTGGATCGTAAGCGGTTCGCCGGCCAGCTTCCGCGATCCTTCGTAAAGAATCCGGCAGACCCCGTATCCGCGGGGGTCCAGATTCATCAGGTCGTCGAGATTCTGTCCGACGTTCAGTTCGGTCAATGCTTCCTGATCCATTTCAGTCGTGACAATCCTTTCGCCGTTATTTTGCATAGTCCGCGAATTTCGATTTCGTGTAATCCTCAAACCGTTTCACAGCGGCGTTCTGCAGCTTTTTCAGCAGTTCGGGAGCTTTGCCGCCCACCTTTTTGCCGTCGATCTCAACAGCGGCGTTGCACAGGGTGCCGGAGCTGTGGACAATGACCTCGTCGGCATCCATCAGTTCCGTTACGGTGAACGGCTTTTCGCAGACTTTCAGACCGGCCTCTTCGGCGAGCGCGACCAGATGCTTTCTGGCGGTGCCGGGAAGGATCAGGTTGTTCAGCGGCGCGGTGCGGAAAGTGCCGTCCTTGATAATGGAAACATTGCTGTGCGCGCATTCGGTGACTGTTTCGCCGCGGTGGAACACCGCTTCCTGGCAGCCGGCTTCCTTGGCGCGCTGAGCCGCCATCACGCTCGGAATCAGGTTCAGCGTCTTGATATCGCAGTGCAGGAACCGCGTGTCTTCCACTGTAATCAGCTTCAGGGTCCTGTCGATCGGCGTCAGCGGAATCGGCCGGATCGCAACCAAAAGATTTGCCGGGCCCTCCGAAAAAGCATGGTTGCGCATCCCGGTTCCGCGGGTGGTCTGCCAGTAGACCATCAGGCTTTCGGAATTATCCACCTGCTCCACCAGCTCCTGCAGGGTCTTCGCAAGTTCTTCCTTCGACATGGCAAATGGGATTTCCAGTTTGGAAAAACTGCGGTAAAAACGTGCAATATGGTCTTCCAGCGCATAAATAATATGATTTACCGCATAAGTTGCGTCGTACACTCCGTCGCCGAAATAGACCGCGCGGTCGTTCATGGGGATGGTCATTTCCTCAATCGGGCCGGTTTTTCCATTGTAATACCCAATGTTTTTCATCATGCTGCAGGTACCTCCACAAACTGTTATTTCCGGCTGCGGATTGGGCCGCTAATGCGCTAAAGCGGTGCGCTTCAAAAAAGAAAGAAGCCACTTAACCTAAACAGCGAGTTAAATGACTTCTGAATCATCACTATATGGTTGATTGCCATGCCACCATTGGCGTACGGCTTCCATAATATTTTAAATTTTGCGCAGCAGGCCGAATTCCGCATTTACCGGCTGTAATCTTTCCTTATTCTATTCTTCGATATAGATTTTGTCAACCTTTTTTTCGGGGATGGGGGTGCGAAGCCTTTACGGCGGATTGGTTCAATATTATAATTATCAGTAACAGCACGCAGCAAACCGTGAATCGTGCCTTACTTGGGACAGGATGTGTCAAAAATGAAAAAAACCGCATTTGGACACGTCAGGCTGTTATCCGCGGACCATAACGGCAAATCGGAGCGCGGTCAGGCGTATTTTAATTATCAGCTTTTGTCCTGCCGCCGGTATATGAATAAGATCTGCCTTGCGGTTGGAATATTCAATGAGCTTTTGTTGATCCCCGATCTCCTTTTTATTGCCAGCGGAACCGGCAGAACGCTCATCGTTTTATTCCGCACTGTTTTTACCGCCCTTCTTATCCTGTTTTCCATGTATTATTCCGGCAACAGGGGGTTCCGGTCCTTTTACCGCATGACGACAGCCGCCGAACTGCTCGCGGTTGCGCTTTTTCTGTTTGTGATGGTTCAATACGATCCTCCGGACTTTATGATTCAGGCGTCGGGGCTGTACATTATCGTACTGGCGGTTTTTCTTTTTCCAAACCGATACCGGAACATGCTTTTGGTATCGGTCTTGGGGATCTCCGGCTTCCTGTTTTTTTCCTGGAGGAAACTTGGCCGGCTGGACCCGAACGAAATGACGGCCAGCATCATCTATTTTTCGGCCACCGTTCTGATCTGCTCCATTTTTGCGCTCGGCCGCAACAAGCAGCAATACAGGGAATTCCTTACAAAGACCCGGTTGCTCGAAATGAGCTATACCGATCAGCTGACTAAAGCCTCCAGCCGCAACAGGCTTTTTTCGGAGTTCGCGAGATGGCAAAAAATCTGCCGCAGGCAGCGGGAACCGCTTTCCCTCTCCCTGTTCGACATCGACCAGTTCAAATCCGTCAACGATCGGTTCGGGCATACGGTTGCCGACCATGTCCTTGTCGAACTGGCCGGCATGATCCGGGCGATCTTGCCCGATTCAAATTTATTGGTCCGTTGGGGAGGAGACGAGTTTGTGGTCCTGCTGCCCGCAACGAGCCTGGAAGAGGCTGTGCGGATTCTTGAAACGGTCCGTTCCGCGGTTGAAAAGAAGTGTTTCACCCGGGAAATAAAAATCACGTGCAGCTTTGGCGTCGCGCAGATGGAGGAGAACTCCACGCTGGATTCCCTGATTCATGAAGCGGACGACAGGATGTATGAGGGAAAAAAGCGGGGAGGGAACCGGGTGGAGTATGGTGAGAAGCGCGCTCAGCGGTTCTGAGAGACCTTAAACAGGTTTTTGTAGTTCGGGCGGCCTGCGGAATCCATCAGATAGGCGGATTCATCCGCGTCCTCAATTCTGTTTCCGTTCAGGGACCGAATGATGAAATCCGCGTCGTGGATTCCGATGCCGTGTCCGTAGTACAGCTTTCCGTTCAGATCGATGACGTTTTCCCCCTGCCATTCCGGCGTCAGCGGGTCGACGTCCGGGTTTGCAAAGTAGCGGCGGTCGCCGGGAAGATAGAATGGATATTTTTTCATCAGGCCGATTTCGCGGAGAAGCCAGTCGAGGTGGTGCCAGTTCATCAGTTCGATCTTCGGAAAGACCCGGTCGAACGTTTCGGGTCCCCAAACGGCGAGAAGTGCGCGGTAGTAGACGATGACCATGGCGGTCGCGCATTCCGTCGCGTACTTGCGCCCGTGCTCAAAAATATCCTGAATCGCCTCGCTGGGCTTGGCGCCGCTTTTCAGCCGGAATCCGCCTTCCGCCGTGCGGTCCCAGAAGTTCGGGTTGCATCTGGATTTCCTGAAAATCGCGAAATCCATGCCGCTGCGGTCCAATTCTCTGGCGGCGGCTACGGTCTGGCTGCGCACGTGCAGTTCAAACAACAATTGCTCCCGGGAGTCGTAATCGAGCTTCTCGCTTGAGGAAGCAAGCTGCGTGAGAACTGAGCTTTCCACACTGCCCTGTGCAACGCCGGGAATTGACTCCGGCTCAATCTTGTCGCCCGCGATGAAAATCATACCAAACGCCTCCCCGTCCCGCCTTTTGCGACGCGAATCTGTTCGGAAACCGGAGAATGAATCCACTGGTTCCAGAGTTCCGGATTGCGCGCGTGAAGCTTTCCGGAATAATCGGAGAGGACGGCTTTTTCATTTTCTTCCGCCTGCGCGAAGCAGCTCAGGGATTCCTCTTCCTCCTGGGTCAGGGGATCGACCGGCGTTCGTTTGCGCGGGGAAATCTGTTTTCCGAGATATTTCGCTTCGCGGTCAAGACTGCAGATTTCCGGCTGGTTGGAGCTTTGCAGGCTTTCTCCCGTATAATAAAGGTAGGCGCTGTTTTCCTGAAGCCAGCTCATGAAATTCCGGTACTGTTCCTCCCGTTTGCGCACGTCGCCGCCTTCCGGAAGATGCAGCAGCAGATGGGCAAGTTCCCTGTCCCTCGTATTGGAAGATCGCAGATACGGGGCGATGTACCGAAGGGAACCAGGGTCGTGAATCTGGAAAAAGGCCCAGATCAGATCGTGGAGATACCCTTTTTTCCGATTGCGGCGGAAGATCAGTTCCGTAAGTCCGGACAGAATATTTTTTTCGCGGTATCTGCGCGTCAGCACGCCGGCACACAGATCCAGAATTTCATCGTACTCGTTGCTCAGGCCGTCGTCGCGAGCCCCTGTCTGGAAAATCCATTGAAAAGCGTTGCGGACATTTTCATCCGAATAGGGGATCCCGCCGCCTGGCAGAGATTTTTTTTCTTCCAGCACTTTGTTGCAAATCTGCAGCGCGGCTTGCATTTTTCCGCTGAGTTTGGGTTCCAGCCCGGCCTCTTCGATTTGGGGCTTGAGCGCGAACAGGGTTGCAAAGCGCAGTCCTCCGCCGTTCAGCAGCTTTGCCGCGCCTTCCTTCTGCTGCCGGATGATTTCCTGAAAGCGCCTCTGGCAGGCGCCGGTACCGCGGACGCGCCGGATCTGCTCCAGCGTTCCGGCGGTTAAACGGGGATCGGTATACATACGGATTCCTTCTTTCGCCGATCGTTTTTGTGTCTAATCCATTTTATCAAAAAAATGGATTTTGTTTCCTTCCGGCAGGGACAGAAAAAAGGAACCGCCGTCCGGGGAGTTTCCGGATGGCGGTAGTGATCGGATTCCTGCTGCTGCTATTCCTTGCCCGCGTTGATAAAGTCCACGCCACCCTGATACGGGTGAAACGAAATTCCGGATACGCCTTTTGCCATGGCGTAGTATCGCTTCCCATAATACAACGGGTAAAAAACAGCCTGCCGGTTCAGGTATTCTTCCGCCGCGGCGTAATCCGTGGCGGCTTCCGTTCCTGTCCCGTTTTCCGCTTTTGCCAGGAGGGAATCATAAGCGGCGTTGCTGTATCCGGTGAAATTCCCCTTATCCTTGCTGCGGAACAGGGACAGAACCTGGGCGGGGCCGTCTCCGTCCGGCCTGACGGGGTAGAGGGCGGCCACATAGTTTCCCGACTCGACTTTGGAAAGAAGGGAGCTTTCGTCCATTGCCTCCAGATTAAAGTAATTATGGAACTGCGTATTCCAGGAAATAATCATCTCGTTGAGCATTAGCTTAACATTTTCGTCATCCGGACACAGGACATTTACGGATCCCATTTTGCCGCTTCCGGAAATTCCGAGCTCAGAAAGGCCTGAAGCGAGCGTCTGCGCGGCTTTTGCGTCCTGGGAAAGCAGGAATGGAGAGCCCGCGAGTTTTCGGTAATTTTCCCCCAGCAAGGTGGTGCCCGGAAGAAAGATGGCGTCCGCCGCCGAGGCGTCCCGCGGCAGATGGGCTAGGACCTTCTTCCGGTCCAGCGCCTGCAAAAAGGCTTTGCGGACGTTCACGTTTTTCATCAGATCCGACGAGGTGTTAAAGCAGAGGCCCCAGGTGCTGTCCTGAAATGAGGCGATGGTGCATCCGTCGGTTTGCGCCTCCAGGGCCTGTGCGTGGGAAACGGAAACGGCGTCGACGGTCCCGTTTTTCAGGGCGGCGACAGGGTCGCTCAGATCGGTGTCTTCACCGTTCACGCGAAAGTTCACGTTGGACGGCAGCGGAGCCTGGCCGCCGGAATAGGAGGAGGAACGTTTCAGATTCAGATATTGGTCGTGGGCCCATCCGTATTTTCCGTCGATGCGGAACGGGCCGTTTCCGAGCACAAAGGAGGAATCCAGGCCGTAGCGCCCGGAAGTGGATTCAAAAAACGCCTGGTTGCAGGGCATGAAAACGGAATTTGCGGTCAGCTTCGGAAAATCCGGGTAGGAATATTCCAGGTCCACTTTCAATGTATGGCTGTCCGCTGCGGAAACTCCCAGTTTTTCCGGCGCCAGTTTTCCGGCGTTGATCTGCCTGGCATTTTTCAGGCAGAACATCTGCGAACAGACGGGAGAATTGGTCTGCGGAGAAACGGCCCGGCGGAATGCGTAGACGAAATCATCCGCGGTGACGGGCTTTTGATCGCTCCATTTCGCTGTGCTGCGAAGGGAAAAGGTGAATTCCGTGCTGTCCGAATTTGCCTGCCAGCGCTCGGCTGCCCCGGGAACCGCGTTCCCTTTGGCATCCAGCCTGGCAAGTCCTTCAAAGAGCGCCTGGATCGCGATTATGGAAGAGGAATCGGAGGCGATCTGAGGGTCCAGGGTCTTCGGCTCATCCGTCAGCCCATAAGCGATGGTTTTATCGGCGTTTGACGGCCTGCCGCTTTTACATCCTGTCAGGACAAACGGAAGAACGGCAAAAACAAGGAAAACGGCAATCATTTTCCTGAATAGCAATGGAGACCCCTCCCGGCGGTTGGCATACCGTTATTTTATTTTATCTTATCATTTTTCAGAGACAAATTCAATCGCGGCCCGGAATGAAATCTTCTATTTTCAGCAGGGAAAATTTTGCACCCCCGATATTCCTGAACACAAAAATGGTACGGGATCTTAAGAAAAAGATCCCGTACCATAAAAGTTTTTTACTTGAATGGATTATGATGAAGACGGCTTATTAGATCGCGTCTTTCCCCTGTTCTCCCGTCCGAATGCGGACTGCCTGCTCCACATTATAAACGAAAATTTTTCCGTCCCCGATTTCACCTGTTTTGACCGCTTCGCAGACTTTTGAGATCAGATCGGTTACGACCTCGTCGTGTACAACCGTTTCCACCTTTACTTTCGGAAGCAGATTCAGATTGTATACGGTTCCATGGTAAACCTCTTTCAGGCCTTTCTGATTTCCGCAGCCGGAAACCGGAGTCACCGTCAGGCCGTTGATGGAAAGGCTGTTGAGGACGCTCTTTACCTCTTCCAGTTTTTCCGGGCGAATAATCATTTCTATCTTTTTCGTAACCTCATCCCCTTATCTTCATTTTGTTTTTTGGATTGACTTTATTTATCTATATTATATCTTTCAATTCTTTTAAGTCAATACAAAGGAAAGGAATCCGAAAATAATTAGCCGGACACCGATAAAAAAAGAATGATTTTCTATATCTTACTATATTTGTAAAAGAAAAAATTACCTACTCGAATTTTTTTAATAAGGTTATTATCAACTGTAATTAATATTAAATTTTTATTATATACATAAAAATCGCAAGCGTATATACATAAAAGAGCATTAAACTTGACAAAAAATGGAAAATATGTTATTTTAAAATAAATTAAATGAGAGGAGGATGAGAATTTTTGAGTTTGGCAGTCTACTTTCGAAAGGAGCGGAAAAATGAGAAAAAGTAAACTAAATATTTTTGTGATGTTTGCAATCGTTTTAGGCATGATCTTTTCAATTGGAAATATCGCGGCAAGTGCAGCGCAAATTAAATCTGTTAACGATGCAGATAAAATCAGCAACACCAAGCAAATGTTATCCAGCGGCAGAAACGGGACACGTGTTTATTCCATTTCTATTTATCCTGCGGGGGAAAAATATTATACGAGCATATCGGCAGAAGCATACTATCCGGTTAGTAATTCGACTACTACATATCATTTAACGAAAGCTGTGAAAGATGATTTAATAACAAAATATAAAAAATTAACAGGTATAGATCCGACGGGGTGGGAAGTTAAAATAACTTTTTTGGTGGAGACGGCGTCTGGAATTCCCGCCACACTGTATTTGAGCCACGATGGAAAGACCATGAGTCCGATTCTTGTTAGAAATAAGTATCAAACAGTTTCCTATTACACGGAATCCGATAACAGTTCTTTAAAAGGCTGCGTACAGTATACCAGCGATAATAAGAGATTGATCAGCACAGGAATTCTCTATAATGAAGGTGATTAAAAATGGTGAGTAACAGAATTTCTTCCTTGCAGTCAAATTTTACCGGCAACTTAAACTACCATTCATGGAGCGGAAACGTAAAAAGCAGCACATCGTTTGATGATACATTACAAGAAGCATCTCAGAGTTTAAAAAACAATCTTGATACCATTCAGTTATCTCCTTTGGGATCACAGGGCCCCGAAGAAGACAATGCGCTGACCGATGTGCGGGAACAGGATCTTCAGAAAAAATATGATTTTACTAATTTGTCCAATTCCGATTTTCAATCTGTACTTTCTGATTTAGTGGATATGGGTGTTTTGTCGTCTCAGGACTGCGGGATGATGTATGCACGGCCAACGCCACCTGAGGGAATGGTTATCGTCACCAGCAGTTCAACACCGCCGTCCCACTTTCCGTCAGGATCAGGCTCTCTGAAATCTTATGCGGATTATTTTCAACAGGTATTGTCTCAGGAAGAACAGGAGGCCGATTTTATCAAAGAAAAGAGCGGAGCGGATGCGCCTTCCGTCTTCAGCGACTGCATTGCGGCACATCGTCGAATTGTAAATGCTCTGAACAAGTTACTTTAAGGAGACGTTAAAAAGGGCTGTCTTCCGGCAATGAAAAGCCGGAGACAGCCCTTTTTACTGTTGATCTTATTTTATGATGCTTTTCCCGGTCATTTCCGAAGGCTGGGGAAGGCCGAGGATTTTCAGCATTGTGGGGGCGATATCCGCCAGCTTCCCGCCGGAGCGCAGAGTGCAGGGATATCCGATCACGCAGAACGGAACGGGATTTGTCGTGTGCGCGGTAAACGGCGAGCCGTCCGGCTCCGTCATCTGCTCGGCGTTCCCGTGGTCCGCCGTAATCAGCGCAATTCCGCCTGTTTCGCGGATCGCGTCGGTCACACGGCCGACGCAGGCGTCCACAGCTTCCACGGCGGCCTTTGCGGCGTCGAAGATCCCGGTGTGGCCAACCATATCGCAGTTCGCGAAATTCAAAATAATTACGTCGTATTTGCCGCTGCGGATCCGCTCCACCAGCGCGTCCGTCACCTCGTAGGCGCTCATTTCCGGCTTGAGGTCGTAAGTGGCGACTTTCGGCGAGTTGATCAGCGCGCGGTCCTCGCCGGGGTAGACGGTTTCCACGCCGCCGTTAAAGAAAAAAGTAACGTGCGCGTATTTTTCCGTTTCGGCAATGCGCAGTTGTGTCATTCCGTTTTTGGAGATCACTTCCGCCAGCGTGTTTTTCAGCTGCTGGGGGCGGAAGGCGATGTCGACGTTCGGCAGCGTCGCGTCGTACTGCGTCATGCAGACAAAGCGGAGAGGGAAAAAACCGCCGGCCCGTTCGAAACCGTCGAATTCCGGATCGACAAAGGTGCGGGTGATCTGGCGGGCGCGGTCCGGACGGAAATTAAAGAAGATCACCGAGTCGCCGGAAGCGACGCGGCCTTCCGGGTCGCAGACTGCGGGGAGGACGAATTCGTCCGTCACGCCGTTCCGGTAGGATTCCTCCACCGCGGCGGCGGGATCGCCGTTCTGAATGCCTCTGCCGAGGACCATCGCGTCGTAAGCCTTTTCGACCCGTTCCCATCTGTGGTCGCGGTCCATCGCATAATAGCGTCCCATTACGGTCGCGATTTTGCCGACGCCGATTTCCGCCATCTGCTTTTGGCAGTCGAGGACAAAATCCCTCCCGGAGGCCGGGGGGACGTCGCGGCCGTCCAGAAACGCATGTACGAAGACTCTGCCGCAGCCGCGCTGCTTTGCAAGTTTCAGGAGCGCGTAAAGATGCTGATTGTGGCTGTGCACGCCCCCGTTGGAAAGAAGGCCCATCAGATGCAGCGCACGGCCTGAAGATGCCGCCGCATCGACCGCGCCGAGCAGAGCCGGGTTTTCAAAGAAGTCACCGTCTTCGATCGATTTTGTGATCCGCGTCAGTTCCTGGTAAACGATGCGGCCGGCGCCGATATTCGTATGTCCGACTTCGGAATTTCCCATCTGCCCGTCGGGAAGGCCGACGTCCATTCCGGAAGCCCCGATCTGTGTCAGGGGATTTTCAGAAAAAAGACGGTCAAGATTCGGTTTCGACGCCGCTTTGACGGCGTTTCCCTCCTGCGGCCCGATGCCGAATCCGTCCAATATCATAAGGATCAGAGGTTTTTTCATTCCTGTACTCCTTCCGGGATTATTTGCTTGCCGCCTGAATGATCCGGGCAAAGTCGTCCGGCTTTAGGGAGGCCCCGCCGATCAGGCCACCGTCCACGTCGGGCTGAGCCAGAAGCTCGTCCGCATTTTTCGCGTTCATGGAGCCTCCGTACTGAATGGTCAGAGCGTCGGCCGCCGCGGAACCATACAAAGAAGCGACCGTCGACCGGATGGTCGCGCAGACCTCGTTTGCCTGTCCGGCGGTCGCGGTTTTGCCGGTCCCGATCGCCCAAATCGGCTCATAGGCGATGATGATCCGTTTTAACTCCTCGTCAGAAACGCCGCGCAGCGCGATTTTCGTCTGCATGGAGACCAATTCAGAGGTGATCCCCTGTTCGCGCTGTTCCAAAGATTCGCCGACGCAGAGAATGACGCTGAGCCCGCTGTCAAGCGCCGCGCGGATGCGCTGATTCACGGTCTTGTCCGTCTCGCCGAAATAGGTGCGGCGCTCGCTGTGTCCGATAATGACGTACTGCACGCCCATGGAAGACAGCATCGGAGCGGAAATCTCGCCCGTAAACGCGCCGGAGGGCGCCCAGTGGCAGTTCTGCGCGCCGACACCGACGCGGGATCCCTTTGCGGTTTCCAGAACAGGGAAAAGGTCCACAAACGGAACGCAGACCACGACTTCGCAGCCGGCGTCCTGCGCGGCTGGCAGGATCGCGCTTGCCAGCGCTTTTGCTTCCTCTGGCGTCTGATTCATTTTCCAGTTGCCCGCAATTACGGCTTTTCTCAGCTTTTTATTCATAACGGTGACCTCCTGTATGATATGGTATGGGAAGGAAAAGGAAGGGGCGGAATTCCGCCCCTTCCGATTTATTTATCGTTCAGGCAGGCGATTCCGGGCAGTTCCTTGCCCTCCAGGAACTCGAGGGAAGCGCCGCCGCCGGTGGAGATATGGGTCATTTTATCCGCAAAACCCAGTTTCTCGATGGCTGCAGCCGAGTCGCCGCCTCCGATGATCGAAACAGCCCCGCTTTCCGCGACCGCCCTGGCGACGGCGACGGTGCCGCCCGCGAAGTTTTCCCATTCGCTTACGCCCATCGGGCCGTTCCACACGACGGTGCCGGCCCCGCGGATCGCTTCGGCGAACAGCTTGCGGGTTTTTTCGCCGATATCCAGGCCCATCCAGCCGTCCGGAATTTTGTCGGAATCGACGGTTTTATACTGCGCGTCCTTGTCGTACTCGTCCGCCACGACATTGTCCAAAGGGAGCAGGAAACGCACGTCCTTTTCCTTTGCCTTGGCCATCAGGTCCGCGGCAAGGCCGACTTTGTCTTCTTCACACAGGGAGGAGCCGATGGAGTAGCCGAGCGCCTTCGTAAAAGTGTAGGCCATGCCGCCCCCGACAATCAGCGTGTCCACCTTATCCAGAAGATTCGTGATGACGCCGATCTTGTCCGAGACCTTCGCGCCGCCGAGGATCGCGACGAACGGACGCTTCGGATTGGCAAGAGCGCCGCCCATGACAGTGATCTCTTTCTGGATCAGGTATCCGCATACGGCGGGCAGGTAATCCGCCACGCCCGCGGTGGAAGCGTGCGCCCGGTGCGCGGTCCCGAATGCGTCGTTGACGTAAATCTCCGCGAGAGAAGCAAGCTCTTTCGCAAAAGCGGGGTCGTTTTTCTCCTCTTCCTTATGGAAGCGGACGTTCTCAAGCAGCTCCACTTCGCCGTCCTTCAGATTCGCGGCAATGCTTTTCGCGCTTTCGCCGATGACATCCTTTGCCATTCTGACTTCCGTCCCCAGCTTTTTGGACAGATAGTCACCCACCGGCGCGAGAGAGTATTTGGGGTTGAATTCGCCCTTCGGGCGGCCCAGGTGGGAACAGAGAATCACTTTTGCCCCGTGATCCCTTAGATAGCAAATCGTTTTCATGGCCTCGTCGATCCGCTTCGGGTCGGAGATGTTTCCGTCCGAATCAAACGGGACGTTGAAATCGCACCGGACCAGGACCCGCTTGCCCTTCACGTCGATATCCTCTACGGTCTTTTTGTTCAAAGCGTTCATCAAGTACCTCTCCTTTTCCATAGGAAGAATTTTGGGAGATCGTTTCCATATTGTTACCTTTCTGACAAACTTTTTTTATTATACAACCAATGAATGGCATTTTCAAGGTTCTGCGGCCCGCCGCTGATACGAATTTTATCGGGAAAAGAGACCGATTACCAGTGATACTGCCGAAGCTGGCCGCTGCAAAGCATTCCGGGAAACTTCCACTGGCGCAGCACCTCAAATACGCCGACGGCCACCGAATTGGAAAGGTTCAGGCTGCGCGCGGAAGGGTCGTTTCTCATCGGGATGCGGACGCACGAATCCGGATTTTCGTAAAGAAGTTTTTCCGGCAGACCGGCCGTCTCTTTTCCGAAAACGAGGTAACTGCCGTCCGGATAGGCCGGCTCGGTGTAAACATGCCGCGCCTTCGTGGAGAAATAGAAAAAATTCCCGGTATTTTGGTCGAAAAATTCGGAAAGACTTTTGTAACAGGTGATATCAAGAAGGTGCCAGTAATCCAGGCCCGCCCGTTTGAGCCTCCTGTCGTCGATTTCAAATCCGAGCGGGCCGACCAGGTGAAGCCGCGCTCCCGTCGCGGCGCAGGTGCGCGCCACGTTCCCGGTGTTCTGCGGGATTTCCGGCTCCACCATGACAATGTTGAGTTCCGGCATAGTATTCTCCTTTTCTATTTTAAAAATGTAATTTTTAAGGCGGTTTTCCAGCATTTCACTTCAATAATCCGAAGGGAAAGAGGCAAAATAATGAAAGGAAATTTCATTCATATTTTTTTCTGCGTTTGGAGGTATTGTAGAATGTACAAGCAGACGATGAATTTTGTGCGCGGGATCGGGACCGGCCTTGTTGCCGGGATGGCTCTTGCCACGGTTGGCACCCAGATGATGAAGAACAACCGCAGCTTCCGCAAACGCGCGAACAAGACTTTGCATACCGTCGGGGAATTGATGGACAGCATGCAGTATATGTTTAAGTGAGAGTGAAAACTCCGAGGGACGGAACTATTATAGCCCGTCCCTCTTTCTTTTCGCAACTGTTTTCAGGATGCGGCGGATCCTTCCGCAAGCTCTCTATACTATATATAATAGTTAGCAGATTCTTTTCTGCCGAAAAATTGTTAATTTTGTTACATAATTGTACCAGCGAAAGAATTCTGTGGAATTCTTGAAAATTTAATAAAATTAGGGTAGGATAGAACAAGAGAAAGAAAAAGGGAAGAGTTTCCTCGCGAAAGGAGTTTTCTGCCCATGCCGGAACA
The DNA here is from genome assembly GCF_035986805.1 of Caproicibacter sp. BJN0012. Taxonomy (NCBI): domain Bacteria; kingdom Bacillati; phylum Bacillota; class Clostridia; order Eubacteriales; family Acutalibacteraceae; genus Caproicibacter; species Caproicibacter sp. BJN0012. Next base: position 1,276,437 of record NZ_CP142518.1, read on the forward strand.
TTCTTCGCAAACGGTTTTCCACTCGGTATCCTGCCGCCCGTTCGACGGCGGCGGGGAAGGGGATGTCCTGCTGGCCGGCGCGCTGGAAAAGGCGCTTTCCGGCGGTCTGGCGAAGGGCCTGGCCCGCGGGGTCGAAAACGGACGCGTCGTCCGGGCCCGTTACAAAATCGGCGGCGGCGAATTCCGCTGGCGCAAGGTTTCCGGCAGGACCGTGGTTCAGGAAGCTTTCCGGCGTCCGGACGGCTTCCGGCTGGTGACCCGGAACCTGTCCGGCGAAATCCTGTCCGAAGCGGTTTACGGCAGGGACCTCGGCTGGCTGCGCTCCGCGTATTTCACGGCGGACACGGGCCGCCCGGAGGTGCTTCTGCGCCCGGACGGAGACGGGCTTGAGCTGCTGGAATTCGACGCCGGAACGGGCCGCTACCGACGGGAAAAGCTGCTTTCCTGCCCGGTGCGGCCCGGAACGGCGGCGCAGAGCTACGTCAACAGCGCCGCCGGGGGCGAGCCGCGGGTGCTGGCGCGCACCGGCGGGGGCCTTTTCTGCTACTGCGCGCCCGCCGAGCGGGAGAAGCGCCTTGCCCTTTTCCGCCGTCTGGAGGAAAGCGGCGGCGTCCCGGAACCGGACTGGACGGACCCCGGCGGGGACGCGCGGCTCGAATTTTCCTACATACGCAACGACGGCTCCGAACCCCGGCGGCAGGAAGCCGGGAAGGAAGAACCGGAGGCTGTCCCCGCCTTTGCGGCGGGCGCGGTCCTCGGCGCGTCCGTGCGGACCTCGGAGGACCTGGATTCCTCGGACTACGCGGTCGACCGGGAGATTTTTTCCGTCGAGCCGCCCGTTCCCCGGCCGATCCCGAATCCCGTTCCCGCGCCGAAGCCCGGCCCCGTCCCGAATCCGGCCCCGGCCCCAAGTCCCGCGCCCGTCAAATACAGCGTGGCCGCCAAGGGCCTCGGCGGAAAAGTGATCCACGCAAGGGAGCTTGACCGCAAATCCGCCCGCATCGAGCCGCTGTTCGGCGAGGGCCTCATCCCCGCGAAGCGCATCGTCGTCAGCGAAGAGGAGAGCTATCTGTATTTCGGTTCGCTGATCGGCGGCCTGAGGCAGGGGCGGGGCCGCACGCAGATGGAAAACGGCCAAACCGCCTACGAGGGCGGATACCTCGGCGACAAGCGCGACGGCTTCGGCGTGTATTATTACAAATCCGGAAAGCTGTGCTACGCCGGGAATTGGAAACGGAATCTGCGCGACGGCATGGGGGTCGCGTTCGGCTCCTCGGACGGCTCCGTCTTCATCGGCCGCTGGAAGGACGGCATCCCCACGGGGCGCGGCTCCGCGTTCGACATGGAGGGCAACCTGCTCTACACCGGCGAGTGGAAGGACGGAAAACCCCACGGAAAAGGGACCGAGTACCGGGGAGGGCAGGTCGTGCGTTCCGGACAGTGGAGCGGCGGCCGGTTCGATTCCGGATGGTGCCGCAGGGAACCGGATTCCCCCGGAGAGGAGGAATCGGGTGCGGTGGATTGACCTGCACGACGTCGGCTGGGGGGAATGCGTCGTTCTGGGCGGGGACCGGGGCGGCATCCTGATGGTGGACTGCGGCAGCAGCAACCTCCGGCTGGGCGAGAACGGGCCGGGATTCTACGAATATGTGACGGATTCGGTCATCCCCCGGTATTTTGAAGCGGAGAACCGGTCCTTTTTTCTGACCCACTGCCACCGCGACCACCTGTGCGGCCTGTGGCGGATCCTGGAAACAGCGCCGGGCTATTTCGGCTCGCTGTATCTTCCGGTCCCTCCGTGCGGCGAAGACGGGCGGCCTCTTCTGTTGGAATTCGCCCTCGACGTCTCCGTGTTCTTGAGCCGCCTGACCGGTTACGCGCAGGTCAATGCGGCCGTTCTGACCCTTTTTACGCGCGCCGCGCGGCTTGCGGGGGCCGGGTCCGTCTTCCCGGTGCGGGAGGGGGACGGATTCCTTTTCGACGGGACGGAGTACGAGGTGATCTGGCCGCCGGAGACCGGCTTTCCCTATCCGGGGGAGCTTTCCGCCGCCGTGGAGGAGATCGACGCGATGCTCTCCGCCCCGCTCCTTCCGCCGTGCGCGCGGGAGTTCCTGGGGCTGCGGGAGCGATTCTGCGCCGCCTACCGGCTGATGGTCTCCTCCGCTCCCGTGCGGGAGGAGGAAGCCGAAGAGACGCGGGAGCTGTACGAGCGGATTCGGGCGCTGACCCCGGAGCTTCTGCTGCTGCCGTGCGCGGGGGCGGCGGCGGACCTGCTGGCCGACGGAAAAACGCGGGAGGCGTACTCCGGGGCGCTGAACGCCGCGTGCGCGGTGTTTCAGAATGTGCGGCGGGGCGGGCCGGGGAAGGACGACATCCTGATGACGGGGGACGCGACGCCGGAAAGCCTTCTCGCGGCCTCCGCCCGGATGTACGACGGGTACGCCGTGCTGAAAGCCCCGCATCACGGCACGGCGGGGTATTTCTTTCCGCTTGAGGTCGCGGCGGACCATATTCTCATCAGCAACGGCCCGTACGGGGGCGGCGGCGAAATCGCTTCCGGCTACGCGGAGCTGCCCGCCGTGTGCCACTGCACGGGGAACGCGGCCTGTTCCTATTTCAGGGAGTACGGCTCCTGCTGCAACCGGCTGGCCCTGTGCGGGCTTCCCTCCGGCGGGGCGCTCCTGCCCGTCCGGTGCCCCGCGGTGACCCGTCCCGGCGCGGCGGCTCCCTGCCGCGTCCGCGTCCTTTCCGGGAAGAAAAACGCCTCCTGCCTCTGCGATGCCGTCCGATCAAAAAATTTTATGGCTCCGGCTGAATTTTGATATGAAATACGGAATAAATTTCCTCTTTCGGGACTTGCTGGAACCGCTTGTTTCCCATAGCTGGAAGATCCCGCCGCGGCCTTTCCAAATTCTTCCGAAGAAATTGAAGAATTTGGCTTGAAATCTGTAAAAATTATCGTTCATGGGCAAATTTTATTCAAAAATATATCCACAATGTACTTGACATTAAGTGCCAAATATCTTATAATCCAATTAAACATATGAGCGGTGTCCGCAACCGCTGCGTTCAGGCGCGCTGTGGGGCGCGGGGGCGCGGGCGTCGTTTTCAGCCGGAGGACTTGCACCCTTCGGCCAAGATGTATGTTAAAATTCTCATAGCACACGCAAATGCACAACGAACTATTTTAAGGAGGACAAAAAGGATGAAAAAATTCAGAGGAAAAGCTCTGGCAGCTCTGCTTTCATTAGCACTGATTGCTTCCAGCTTTCCGGTCACCCTCGCATCCGCTTCCACGAAGCATGCGACCGGCGTTCTGACCGACGACCCGGATAACGACGAGTTCTGGCTGGTCAACGGCGGAGACAAAGACGAGAGAAGCGTAGCGAATTTCCAGGATTTGATTTACAGCGGGACCGCTCCGCTGGAGACCGCCGACCATCAGGATGTCGACGATGCGGAAGTTTACTCGATTTCTCATGTTTCCGGCGACAAGCTGGTTTCCTGGGACATCGGTGACGACAACAACGACGACGAGGATGAGGGCGATGTAACCCTGAAGCTTCGCAAGAGCGATTCCGAGGGCGACGAAGTTCTCGCAATTCTGTACAAAGGCACCTACACCGATGACGACGATAACGACATCGATGTGACTGCCAGCACGCAGGTCACGATCCATGCGGTGGATAAGAACTCCACGGTGATCGGTGATGCTTCTGATTTAACCGCTACTGATTATTATGACTATGGTGATGATCCAGTAGGAACCGATTCTCCGGAACTTGACGGCGACGACGATGACGACGACAACTTCGCAAAAGTTGCGACGGCGGCAAACGATTCCAAGAAAATCGCCGTGTTCAGAGCGGAAAAGGCTGCTAACGAGAATAATTGCTTAGCTCAGTGGAAAGCTCTTCCGACAGTTGCCGAAGACAAGAATGAAAAGGCTATTATCGCTAATACCGATTCTGATAATGCAGAATATCAGGGTATCTACTATGTGCTGGAAGGCGGCAACGACGACAGCCTTGACGTTTCCTCCACAGGCCTGAACCTTGTCAGCGATGACGAGATGGACGGCGTGACCGTCAAAGCGACGGGCAATAACGACAAAGTTGTCATTGCTAACACCAATAGTGCAGCAATTTACTACACAATTGATGGCGGCACGGTACAGACTGTTAATGCGAATGTCGACAGCGGTGAAGTGTCCGTTACAGCTGGTCAGAGAATCGCTCTTTACAGCACCAACGCCAATGCGACTGCTGCTGAGAATGAGAAGGCTGCTTACTATTACAGATCAGCCATTGATCAGACTGGGGAAACTGAAGCTGTAAATGCAAAGGTTACTGCTACACATGGTACTGCTTGGACAACAGACGTAGAAGTTGACCCCAAAGAGGCTACGACGACTGATGGTTCAGTTAAGATCCACAATGGCGTTACAGGTAGTATTTGGTATTCAATTGGTACAGATAAGCCTACAGAAGTGATGGGCCAGACCATTGCTCAGTCCGCCGCAGACGTAGAAGTGACGATTCCAACAGGCAAACATCTTTATGTCTATACTACTGCTGCGAATCCGGATGATGCTAACTTGGTAGCCACTTATGACTTTGTACCATATCAGGATGCAACTCAGGCGGGCGGCACCGGCTACAGCGATTATGTTTACGCGACGGTGAAGGACGATGCCAAGACCGCGAACATTTCGTTCAAAGCGAAAGTGACCGACAACCATGACGGCAAGGATGATGTGGCCGATGACGACGACATTAAGTCTAAAGTCAAGGTTGAAAAGAAAGTTCTTGCAAATGATGTAATTAAGGATGCGGATGCTTCCTACACCATTGCCAAGGATGACAAGAAATATACGATTAAACTTACAGGCAATACTAACGGGGCAAATCCTTCAAAGGAAATTGATAGCGGATTCTCCGTGAAATTTGCGACGACCAGCGACCCAAGCACAAGCAACTATCTTCCGAATGCAACGATTGCCGACGACGCGAGCGTCGACGGTGTAAAGGGCAAAGTGAACACGCTGACGGTTGACGACGCGAAGAAGGTTGGCGCAATTGACCTGAAAGCAGGTAATGTCAACATTGACGATGCCGATGTCAAGGTAGATAGTATCACATCGAAAGAAAGTGCAAAGATCAAGGTTGACTCCGACAATAACGTAGGCGACATCAAGATCAAAGATGATACAGGCGACAGTGAGATTACGATGTCTTCTGGCTCTGCAAAGAGCATTACAAGTAAGGGCGTTGTTTCTCTGGAAGGCAGCGAAGATGACGAACCGATTTCGGTTGGCACTCTGTCCGCGCGTGAAATCACGCTTGACAGTGATGACGGTGCTGTTTCGGTTGAGAAAGTTGTCTCCAATGCGACAAACGAGGATGAAAATGGCTGCTCGATCGAATTGATTGGTGATAATACAACAGTTAAAGCGATTGATTTTGTGGGCTTTGGCACAGATTTGAAGACCACAGATTTCCAGGGCACCATTCCGGCTCCGGCAAACGCTACTTCTGATGATGCGACTTTTGAAACAACTGATGAAGACGATGACGTAACTGTAACGGGTGATGCCGACATCAATGCTGTGACGATTGAAGAAGACAGCAAGGTTGTCTTTGAAGGCAAGCTCAGTGTTGACTCGATCGACGGTTCCGGCACAATGTACATCGGCGCGAATAAACTCTATGTCGATGAAGATGCGACGGGTGTTCTGGTGAAGGTTACGGACAATACGATCACGGCTGGCAGCACGATCTTTACCGCCGCTTCCGATGCGGTTGATGAAGATGACCTCGACTTCTACGGCTTTACCGTAAAGTGCAACGAAGGTAAATCCACGGATACGTTCGTGGTTGACCAGCTCCAGTTTGCTGGCCTTGCGATGAACAAGACTTCCGACAAGATCGTTCTGAACGAGAGCGCGACCTACACGGCTTCTGCTTATGCTCCGGGCACTTCTATTCCGGAAGGCTACAGCATCGAGTTCGACATTGAAGACAACAGCGGCGTGTTTGAGCTGACCGATAACGGCAACGGCACCGCGACTGTAAAATGTGTTGATTTCGACGATGTGTTCTCCGACGAAAACAAAGCGACCCTTGAGGCTTATGTGGTTGACGAAGACGGCGACGAGGACGACGATTACGGCATGGCTGAAACCAGCCTGACCGCTCTGAAGACCCCGGAAAAGACCTTCACTTCCGATACCAATAATGACTTTACCCTTGCTTCCGGCGCTTCCTACCAGTTCAAGATTACGGATGCGGCCGCTGCACCGGTTATGACCGCTGGCACCGCTGGCATTGTTGACATTGCCAATGTTGGCAAGTCCGGTAATGACTACTTCATCAAAGTTACTGCGAAGGGCGCGGCCAACGCGAAGACCGGCATCTATGTGAACGGCACGAAGCTTCTGGTAATTACGGTTGGCGGAGTCGTTTGCGACACCACCAAAGATATCACCGTGAAGAAGGGTGCTTCCTATCAGTACAAAGTTACAGCTTCCGCTGCTCCGACCTTTGGTTTTGGCACTGCCGGCGTGTTTACTTCTCAGCTGGTAAGCCACAGCGGCAACAATTACTTCTACAAAGTTACGGCTGTCGGCGCTGCCGGTGCTTCCACCGGTGTCTATGTCAATGGCCAGAAGGTTAACATTGCTAAGGTTGGTTAAGCGAAACCCCCTAGACAAAACAATTACTGACTCAACAAATTAGTAAGTTGTATTTGCGTGGCGGCGGTTTGGGTGAGAACTCAGGCCGCCGCTTTGTGCGAATCATATGGGAAGAGTAGTTGAAAAGGGCCGCCGGGTCCCCGGCAGCGCATTTTGAAAGGGATGCACCGGGCGGCTGATGCGGGAGAACGCAAAGAAACATCTTTGCGTTCTCTTGCTTTTTTTCGTCCATTCTTTTACAATAGGAATCGGAAGAATAATCGGGGGAAAGGACCAGGAAACAATGATATTCAGCAGCCTCTTTTTTATTTTTATCTTTCTTCCGGTTTCGCTGGCGGCGTATTATCTGCTGCCGCGCAAGTGGAGAAACCTCTGCCTTTTTGCTTTCAGCCTTGTCTTCTACGCCTGGGGCGAGCCGGTTTACGTGTTCCTGATGCTGTTTACCGCCGTCTTCGATTACGCGGTCGGGGCGCTGCTGGAGCGCTTTTCCGGCCGGCCGGCCCTGCGCCGCGCCGTGCTGGTTTTCGGCATTTGCGTGAACCTGGGGATGCTGGCCTGGTTTAAATACGCGGCGCTGTTTGTTTCCACGGCCAACTCGATTTTTTCCCTGTCGCTGCCGGTTCCCGCCGCCGCGCTGCCGATCGGCATTTCGTTCTATACCTTTGAGTCCATTTCTTATTCCGTCGACATTTACCGCGGCGAGGCGCGCGCGCAGGGGAACCTGGTCGACTTCGGCACTTATATTTCATTTTTTCCCCATCTGATTTCCGGGCCGATCATCCAGTATAAAGAGATGCGGGCCCAGTTGCGGGGAAGGGCGGAATCGATGGAGCATGTGACGGAAGGCGCGCTGCGCTTTCTTCACGGCCTGTTCAAAAAAGTGCTGCTTGCGAACAATCTTGCGCTCATCGCGGACAAAGTGCAGTATTTCGGCAATCCCACGGCGCTGAGCGCATGGCTTGGCGCGCTTGCCTTCACTTTTCAGATTTACTTTGATTTTTCCGGCTATACCGATATGGCGATCGGGCTTGGCCGGATGTTCGGTTTTGTCCTGCCGGAAAATTTCAACATGCCTTACAGCGCGCAGAGCGCCTCCGATTTCTGGCGGCGTTGGCATATGACGCTGGGCCGCTGGTTTCGCGACTATTTGTATATTCCGCTCGGCGGCAATCGGTGCTCCACTGTCAGGCTTGTCCGCAACCTGGCGGTTGTCTGGGTGCTGACGGGCTTTTGGCACGGCTCCAGTTGGAATTTCGCGGTTTGGGGCGCATACTGGGGCTTCCTGATTATCTGTGAGAAATTATTTTTGCAGAAGTGGCTGGACCGGATCCCGGTATTCTTTCGCTGGCTGTACGCGTTTTTGGCCGCGGTTGTCGGCTGGGTGTTTTTTTCCTATACGGATATTCAGAAAGCCTGCGGCGTTGTGGCCGCGATGTTCGGGTTTTCCGGCGGTTCCGACGCCCTGGGAGTCTACACGCTGATGACCGGTATGCCGGTTCTGCTGCTTGCCGCGCTGTTCTGCACGCCTTATCCGGCGAGGTTGGTCCGGTGGCTCGGCCAAAAGGGGAGAGGCGGGCTTGTGGTTCGCTGCACCGGCATGACAATCCTCTTTTTGCTTTCGATTGCCGCGCTGGTTGATAATTCCTACAATCCGTTTTTGTATTTTCGTTTTTGACGGAAAATGTTGATTTACAGGGGGATAAAGATGCTCCGATTAAAAAAATGGATTGGTTGCCGGCCATTCTCGGTTTCGGCGGCATTGCTGCTTGCGGTTTCGGTCTTGGTGGGGGATATTTGGCTCGCGGCGGCGCCGAAACAGACTTTTTCCGAGAATGAGAACAGGGTTCTGGAACCCGCGCCGGTTCCATCGGTTGATTCCATCTTGAGCGGGAACTTTATGAAATCGGCGGAAAATTATGTCGGCGATCATTTTCCGCTGCGGGATGTTTTTGTTTCACTGAATACCACGGAACAGATTTTGCTTGGAAAAAGAGATCTTGCGGCGGATTACAGCACTGTGCCCGCGGAAGGCGGCGTTTATTTCGGCAAAAACGGTCATATTTATGAAGTCCTGCTGCCGGACAGAACCGGTACTTTTCAGGATAATGCCTCCGCTCTGGCGGATTTCGCGGAAAAGTCCGGCGTTTCGCTGACCATTTTGCCGGTGCCCTCCGGTTCTCAGGAGCAGCCTGAGAACCTTCCCGATTCCGCGCCGAACCACGACCAGCGGCAGGAGTTTCAAGAGCTGGAACAAGCGGTGGGACAAAAGGCGGCGGTGGTCGATCTGTTTGATAAACTCAGCCTGAAAACGGGCGGCGATTATTATTTCAAGACCGATCATCATTGGAATACCTACGGGGCTTACATCGGCTACGCGGCGCTTTCCGAGGCGATGGGATTCCCCTGCGTGAAGCAGAGTTCGTTTGATTACAAAACGGTGCCGCAGCCTTTCTATGGCACGCTTTATTCCAAAGCCGTCAACACATGGCAGAAGCCGGACACGTTGGTGCTTCCCTTTGAGAGAGGGAAGTCGTCTGTTATCCAGGTGACGGCGGGGAAAACGCATCAGGGGATCTACTGGGAAGAATATCTGAATGAAAAGGATAAATATTCCGTTTATCTCGGCGGGAATCCGTCGGTGACGGTGGTGAAAAATCCGGACGCAAAGGGAGGAAAGCTTCTTTTGCTGAAGGATTCCTTTGCAAATTCCATGATACCTTATCTTTCCCAGAGTTTTTCGGAGATTCATTTGGTCGATCTTAGATATTACAATCAGGATATTTACGAATATATTACACAGAATGGAATCAAGCAGGCCGCCGCCATTTACAGCGTCAAACAGCTCTGCGATGTTTCCATCGCGAATAAACTAAGGCGGTAGGCCAAAATGGTCCGGATGGACCGGCTTTATGTCTCAAGCGTGGTGGTTGGATAGTACCAGGAAAGGATTTGGCGGTAATTTACTCCTTCCTTTGCCATGTACTGCGCGCCGGTTTGGCTCATGCCGACGTCGTGGCCGTAGCCGAGCACGAGAAAGGTGAACTGACCGTTGGAATAATTTACGGTGAAGTTTGCGGAACGCAGCCCAAAGGCAGTCCTGGCCGCGTTTCCGGTGATGCTTTTGCCGCCCAGCAGGATGCTTTTGACCGAACCGGCGGCGGTGCGTTCCGCGGCGCCGACCCAGCCGGAAGGGTCGCCTGAAAGATTTGCGTCCGGCGCGGCAGCCAGAATGTCCGTTTTCATTTTATCCGTGGGCAGGGTGACGGCGGTTTGGTATCCGCCCGCGAAGCGGTCGCCTGGACTTGCGACGGAAACCAGATAGGGGCGCTCCCCTCCCCAGACGTCCGCGGAAGATTCCGTATTCCCCGATGAAATGGCATAGTAGGTGGCTTCGATCAATTCGCCGCTGCTGCGCAGGGTCTGCCCGAAGACAGGGTCGATCGCCGTCTTGAGCGCCTGTGCGTATTCGTCATAGTGGCTGCCCCAGCGTTTTCTGCGCAGATCGTCGGTCAGGTAGATCTGTCCGTTTTGGAGGTCGGCGGAAAAATCCGCTCCGTTCAGCGATGCGTCAGGCGTCTTTTTTTGAATTTCACGCAGCCGGCTGTAATAGGTATAACAGGCTACCGCCTGCGCTTTCAGGGCTTCCGTTTCCGCGCTGGGCGACATTTCGGCCGCGACGCCTCCGGTCATAAATTCGCGGTCACCGACCGTCAGGATTTGCTTGGTGCCTGAGTCCATGATGTGAAAAGAGCTGCCGGTGATCGCCGGTTCGGAGCTTGGATTTTTTCCTGCCTGAGAGCCGTCTTTGCTTGCCGCGGAGCTGCCGATTGCGGCAAATGGGATGAAAAACATGGCTAGAAAAAGGATAAGACCCAGAAGGATTTCTCCCCTGCGATGCTGCATTCCATATTCCTCCTTTACCATTCATACATTTTTCATTTTAAATGATTCAGCCGACCACTTATATAGTATCTATAAAGAATAAACACGCAATAAAATGAAATATTTAACAAATTATATTGCAAAAACAGACGCCAAAGTGGGCAGAGAGTCACTTGACTTTAATTGCCTGGTGGGATAAAATACATTTAAAATAAAGTTAGGGTCGGGCCGCGTTGTTTTCCGCTCGGAGCAGCGGCTTTATTTTTTATCATGAAAGGAAAGGTGCTAGGATGGCGGAAATCAATCTGGAAAACCACAGCCCGGAACTGGAGAACCTTTGCGGCGAGTTCCGCGCCAATAATCGAATTGCCCCGGAAAAATTCGATCTTTATCAGGTGAAGCGCGGATTGCGGAATCCGGATGGCACGGGTGTCATGGCGGGGCTCACTTTGATCTGCAATGTTCACGGGTATCTGATTGCGGATGGTGAACTGATCCCGGACGTAGGGAAATTGACTTACCGCGGCATTGATCTGAATGATATCGTGGATGGATGCACATCGGAAAACCGGTTCGGATTTGAAGAGGTCGCGTGGCTTCTTTTATTCGGAAAGCAACCTACAGCCGGCCAACTGGAGCAGTTTAAAATGGTGCTCAGCGGTTTCCGGGAACTGCCGGAGTATTTCGCGGAAGACATGATTATCAAAGCTCCTTCCAAAAATGTAATGAACAAGCTGGCCCGGTCCGTTCTGGCGCTTTATTCCTATGACGAAGACCCTGACAACCCGTCCCTGGAGAACAACATGCGCCAGGCGATTCAGCTGATTGCCCGTCTGCCCACCATCATGACTTACGCCTATCAGGTCAAACGCCGGCGCTTCGATAAGAAGAGCATGTATTTTCATCCCCTGGATCCCAGCCAGTCCACTGCGGAGTCCATCCTGAATGCGATTCGTCCGGACCGCTCATTTACGGACGAGGAGGCGAAACTGCTTGATATCTGCATGATGATCCATGCGGAGCACGGAGGCGGAAATAACTCTACGTTTACCGCCCGGGTGCTTTCTTCGACGGGGACTGACATCTATTCGGCGATCAGCGCCGCGATCGGGTCGCTGAAGGGACCGAGGCACGGCGGAGCGAATCACCGGGTTATGACGATGATGAACGGCCTGATGGAAAGCGTGAAGGACTGGAAAGACGACGATGAAATATCCGGTTACCTGGAAAAAATACTGCGTAAAAAAGTGCCGGACCACTCCGGGCTGATCTATGGGATCGGCCATGCGGTTTACACGCTCTCCGATCCGCGTGCCGTCATTCTGAAAAAACAGGCACGCAGACTTGCGGAGGAACGCGGAATGCTGGAAAAGCTGGAACTGTTTGAGCGGGTGGAACAGCTCGCGCCGGGAGTGTTTGCAAAAGTGACGGGAAATCCGAAAGTGATGTGCGCGAACGTCGACTTTTATTCCGGCCTGATTTATGAGATGCTGGGCATTCCGAGCGACTTGTACACACCGCTTTTTGCTGTTTCAAGGATAGCCGGGTGGTGCGCCCATCGCATTGAGGAAATGGAAACGTGCGGACGGATCATGCGCCCGGCGTACCGCTCGCTTTCCAAAAATGTTCCTTATCTGCCAATTGACCAAAGAATGTGATATATATGGGGGAAGTTGATATGAAACGGGCTTGGATCTCCTTTTGGGTGACTCTGGGGTTGGTTCTTCCGATCAGAATTTTTGCAATGCTCCGGTATCTGAATCCGCAGACCGGATTTTACTCGGATGGCGGCAGAGTGGTTGGCGCGGCTTCCGCCTTGCTGATTGCGGGCATTTTTCTGACCGTGTTTTTTGCCGGACGGGCCGCGGTGGGAGAGTTTGGAACTGAACCATTGAAGAATATCCCCGCTGCCGTTTTAGGAGCGTTTGCGGGAATTTTTGTGGTGGTTCAGTCCGTTGTCGGGATCGGCACCGGCTTTTTGGGGGAGGGGCAAATCTTTTACCAGATCTATTCCTATCTGGGAATTCTGGCCGGCGGCGTGCTGCTGATGACAGCCTATGGTTTCGCGGCCGGTCTGCGCACGGTTGGAAGCCGTCCGATCCTCGCGCTGATCCCTTCCGTCTGGGGCTGCTTTTTCCTGGTTGTTCTGTTTATCACTTACTCGGCGGCCGTCAATCTCGTAGAGGATGTCTATCATACATTTACGGTTGTTTTTCTGCTTTTATTCCTGTTTACACAGGCAAAACTGCTCACGGGTATAGAAAGTGCGAAAACCGGAAAAATGATTTATGTGACAGGCTTTCCCGCGGCGCTGCTTTCGCTGGTGACGGGCGTGCCGAGCTGCATCCAGTACTTTGGGACAGGGGAAACCGCCGGCTTTATTTCCATTGGCCTGCATATGGCGAACATCATGCTGGCGTTTTATATTATCGCTTTTCTTCTCGCGCTGCGCCCTTCGCTTTGTCCGGCCAAGACGGATATGACCTTCGCTCCGTCCCGGCAGCCGGGAAAATCTGCTGAAGATGGGGACAAGCCGGAAGTCGAGGAAAATTCCATCGCCGTGTATGCCGGGTTTCTGGCCAAGGTTTGTGGAAGCGGAGAAAAGTTCATAGAAGCCGGCGTCAGTCCGTTCTACACCCCGGAGGAATCCATAGCGGAAGAAAGCTAGTTAAAATATTATCAAAAAGCTTGTAAAAGTATTCCTGATGTAATAAAATAAATAGGAAAGAATGGACCGAAAAGATTAGGAGGTAGCAGTTTATGTCCATCAAGATTGGTATCAATGGTTTTGGCCGTATCGGGCGTCTCGTGTTCCGTGCGGCGGCCGCACAGCCCGAGACTTTTGAGGTCGTCGGTATTAATGATCCCTTTATCGACCCGGATTACATGGTGTACATGGTGAAATACGATACCATGCACGGTCATTTCCAGGGTGAAGTCAAATCGGAAGATGGAAAACTGATTGTGAACGGCAAAGCCATTTCTGTTTATGCGGAGAAGGATCCTTCCCAGATTCCGTGGGGGAAAGTAGGCGCCGAATATGTGGTGGAGTCCACGGGCGTATTCCCCAGCACTGAAAAGGCTTCTGCCCATATCGCTGCCGGCGCGAAAAAAGTCGTTATATCGGCGCCTGCGAAAGACGACACGCCGACTTTTGTCTGCGGTGTGAATCTTGACATGTATAAAAAGGATATGAAGGTTGTTTCCAATGCTTCCTGCACAACAAACTGCCTTGCTCCGATCGTAAAGGTTGTCAATGACAAATTTGGGATCGTGGAAGGTCTGATGACCACGGTGCATTCCACCACGGCGACCCAGAAAACCGTCGATGGTCCTTCAAAGAAGGACTGGCGCGGCGGCCGCGCGGCAGCGGGCAATATCATTCCGTCCACGACCGGCGCCGCCAAAGCCTGTGCGCTCGTGATTCCATCCGTGAAAGGCAAGCTGACCGGCATGTCCATGCGCGTACCGACCCTGGATGTTTCCGTCGTCGATCTGACCGTCAGCCTCGCGAAACCCACTACCTATGAAGCCATCTGCGATGCAATGAAGGAAGCTTCCGAAGGCGATATGAAAGGAATTCTGGGGTATACGGAGGATATGGTTGTTTCTTCCGATTTCCTCGGCGATGCCCGTACCTCCATTTTTGATGCCAAGGCCGGTATTATGCTGAATGACCATTTTGTCAAACTGGTTTCCTGGTACGATAATGAATGGGGCTACAGCAACAAGGTTCTGGAGCTCATCAAGCACATGTTCAAAGTCGACCATGAATAATTTTCTACTGTGATTGAGGCCCTTTACCGAAGTATGCTTCGTGCTCCGGTAAAGGGCCTTTCTATGTTGCTGTCATTTGAGGCAGGTAAAGAAAGATTTTACAAATCAATTCTTTTCGCTTCCGAAATGATGTGTTATACTAAAAAAACTGTATGGTTCTTACTTCTGTTAAATTCAGTCGTTGTTTCCATCATAAATGCGCTCTCCATATGTCGCTGATACTGTTTTAAAATATGCAAATAATTTTTTGTTTTCAGAAAATTTTTTTCTTTACATGTGGTTGCAGTTCATTTATAATTATTCACGAATAAAAGAAGTATATAAAGGTTCCGCTGGGATCCTTGAACGAGACTGAAACTAAGCTGATGGAGTATTCCTGTGCTAAGGTTCTGCAAAAATTCTGAGCGGGCATTTTGGCACTTTATTGTGATTCCAGGTGGGAATCTGCCTGCTGTGCGACGAAATCAGACACGATTTGACATTGCGCCGTCAGAGGCGGATGGGATGGAAAAGAATCTGCTCTTCAAGAGAGGTGCAGGTTCCTGTGCGTCCTGTTTCACAATCGGGAAATTTCTAAAAATAAACTGAGTGACAAATAAGGAAGAATCTGCTATGATAGCTGATGTTATAATACGTTGGAGCTAAAATTTATTGTCGAAAAAAGTAAGCATTTAATTGTACGGTGAATATCGAAATCGGATTCATGCATGCTTTAGTCCAAAATCAGATATAATAGGAGACATACCACTTTTGGAAAATTTAATCGAAACAGTCAGCCGTTCTAGACGCTTTCCTGAAATCGTTTTAACGAAACCGGGACCCTTGGAATTCTAAAGTTTTTATCTAAAAGTGGGAGGCCCGTACATGGATGACGAACTTCCGATCAAACCCAAGCTCACATATTTGGCCGATAGACGGTGGATCATTTCATTTGCGCTGCTTCTTTTTTTGGCGGAATCCGCTTATGGGTTCTATCAGGGACTTATCCTGCAGGTCCTTCCCGCCGATGCCATCAGCCGCGTGGCAAATGCCTATTATGTGGTTGCAGTGCAGCCTCCCCGGCTAAGCTCGATCGGTCTGATCTGGAATCCACTTCCAAGTTTGCTGGAACTTCCTTTTGTGGCACTTGCTCCACTTTGGAAACCGCTTGTTTCCCGCGGACTTGTCAGTTGTTTGGTCACGGCGGCGTTTTCTGCTTTGACGGCGTACGTATTACTGAGTGCTTTCTTAAAATTCCAGATATCGAAAACTTACGCATTGTTTTTCACATTCCTTTATATTCTGCACCCCTACATTTTCTATTACGGCTCCAATGGAATGAGCGAATCGATCTTTTTTTTCTTCATTATCTACTGTATCTGCAACTTAACTCTTTGGTTCGCATGCGGCAGCGGCAGTTATTTGATCAGAATAGCTTTTGGCCTTGCGGGTGGTTTTCTGGTAAGATATGAAACCATACCTTTTGCAGTAGGAATCGGTGTTTGCATCATCCTCAATATTCTGTTTAATACTAGAGAAAGCTCCTACTGGGCGGCGGGTGGACGACGGTTCGAATAGTTTCGCTATATGGAAGGTACGCTGGTGATGCTTTATACGCCGGCTGTTTATACCGCTTTGGTATGGGTTCTGATCTGCTGGGTGATAACCGGGAATCCCCTCTATTTTTTCAATTCCAATTATTCCAACATGGCGCAGAGCGAAAGCGCCGTTCAGGTTTCTACGGTTCCGGGACTGATCCAGTATGTTTCTTTCCGCGCCATGCCCTTTTTAATGGTGTTTTTCGCAATCATCGCAATGCGTTTTATCGGCCGTGCGGTTTTCCGGTATGATTTTCTTTGCCTTGTCTGTCTGGTCCTGTCGCTCCTTTTGTTCCATATCCTCATGTACTGGAATGGAAGCTCCTTCGGGTGGCTGCGTTTTTTCTGCTACAGTCTTCCGGTTTGCGCTGCCTTTCTTCCCTATGAGAGTGCCGCCTGCCGGGACGGATACTTCAAACTCGGCCGGGCGGGAAAGCACTATGCGGGAAGGCGGGAGAAGCGCCTTGGGCCTGGGAGCAAAGTACCCGTTTCGCAGAAATTTTTCGCCGTGTTGCTGTCGGCCGCTCTGGTCGTATCCGTTATTCTGCTGAACAACGTCATGCAGGGCAGGAAGATCCCGGACTATGAGGGAAGCACTCATGACGAGGAATATCGTATTGCGGATTATATCAATGATAAGCTGCCGGACAGGACGATCCTGACCGATGTTTTTACGACATATAACATAGCTCTCAATGTGGATCATTTTCAGAAACTTGTGGTCAGCAGCAGTACAAATTTCAATGCATGTATCGCGGATCCTGTTGGGAACGGGGTGGAGTACGTACTCGTACCGGACCCGAAGGATGCGCCGAGCGATGCCATTAATCTGGCTTATCCGAATCTGTACAATCAGGGAACGGATTGGTGCGTCGAAGTCCGTGATTTTTCAGGCTATAAACTGTTTCAGGTGACCGGCTGAAAACGGATGCCCCTTCCGGTGAATTCTGATCCGGCAGGTACGTTTCTGGAGGGATATAAAATGTCAGTGGCTTTGCCAAAACACATGAAGCCGGATCATCTGAGCCGGAAAACGATCGTGTGTGTTGCCATTGCCCTGTTTGCGGCAGAAGTTCTTTACGGGCTCTATATCGGAATCGTGCAGGAAATGATGCCCGGAGACGCAATCAGCCGGGTGGCCAACGCCTATTATGTCCTTGCCGTAAAACCGGTTCGGCTGAGCTCCATCGGGCTGATCTGGAATCCGCTCCCGAGTCTGATGGAGCTTCCGTTGGTCGCCTTGTCTCCGCTATGGAAGCCACTGATTTCCCGCGGGATTTCCGGGAGTATCATCACCGCTCTGTTTTCCGCCCTTTCTGTGGGAGTCCTTCTCAAAACTTTTTCAAGATTTTGTATTTCCAAATTTTATTCATTCCTTATCGCGCTTTTTTTTGCTTTGCATCCTTATATTTTTCGCTACGGAGCGAATGGCATGAGCGAGGCCATGTTTTTCTTCTTTATTATTTACTGTATCTGCAATTTGATCTTATGGTTTCGGGAAGGGAGTTCCAGTTACATTGTAAAAATAGCTTTCGGCCTTGTCGGGGGCTTCCTTACCCGCTATGAGACGATACCGTTTGCTATGGGAATTGGTTTCTGCGTGGTTCTGAACATCCTGTATAACCCGAAGGAGAAAAAATACTGGTCTGCCGGAAACCGGAAAAGGGAGCGGTATCGTTATATTGAGGGAACGCTGGTCATGCTGTATACTCCGGCCGTTTATGCAGGAATTGTCTGGATTTTGCTCTGCTGGGTCATAACGGGGAATCCCTTCTATTTTCTGAACTCCAATTACTCGAATTCCGGGCAAAGCGCTTTCGCCGACGGGGCAAGTTCCCTTCCGGTGCTGGTGAGCTATATTTCCCGCCGCGCCATACCGTTTCTTCCGCCGTTTTTTGCAATTGTTCTTATGCGCATCGTCCGCAAGAGCTTATTCAAGGCCGATTTTCTCTGCCTTCTTGCCCTTGTGCTGTCACTTCTCGGTTTTCATATCCTGTTGTACTGGCGGGGCTCCTCGTTCGGTTGGCTGCGCTTCTTTTGTTATAGCCTTCCCATCTGCATCGCCTGGCTGCCCTATGAACTGTCGACGTATCAAGAGTCTGAGCCTGCTCATTTCCGGACACCGGCTCTTTCCTCGCCCGTAATACGGACAAAAAACGTAATGCTGAATTTTTTTAAGGTCCTAATACCTGTCTCCCTTATTGTTTCCGTCTTTCTGGTGCAAATTGTAATGTCGGACTACGTGATTGCGGACCAAGAGGGCGGCGCGAGCGCGTTTCAGGAAAACCTTCAGGTTGCGGATTACATTAATAATCACCTGCCGGACAAAATTGTACTCACCGATGTCTTTACTACCTATAATGTCGCCATGAACGTCGATCATTTTGACAATCTTGTTGTCAGCAGCAGCCTCAATTTCAAACAATGTGTCGCCGACCCGGTCGGTAACGGCATCAATTATCTGCTGATTCCCAATCCGATGGGGATCAGCAACAATGACGCGATCAATCTTGCTTACCCGGGCCT
This sequence comes from Caproicibacter sp. BJN0012, assembly GCF_035986805.1. NCBI lineage: Bacteria > Bacillati > Bacillota > Clostridia > Eubacteriales > Acutalibacteraceae > Caproicibacter > Caproicibacter sp. BJN0012. The sequence goes on from NZ_CP142518.1 coordinate 1,294,893, forward strand.
TTACGTGAACGGTGCGGACTGGTGTGCGGAAGAAAAGGACTTTGGAGATTTTAAACTCTTTCGCATCACCGGATAGCGGAAAGGAAAACGATGGAGAAAACAGAAAAGCGGCTCGGGGAAAAACTTCTTGAGGCCGGCTACATTACGGAAAAACAGCTTGAGGAAGCCGTCGCCATGCAGCAGCGTGACGGTGGGCTGATTGGCGACTGCCTGGTCCGGTACGGATATCTTTCTCCTTATCAGCTTTCCGATTTTATTTACCAGAACCAGTTTTCAAAGTTGGGAGAGCTGCTGATTCAGGACGGCAGGATCGACCGGGAGCAGCTGAGGCAGGCGCTGGAATACCAGAAACAGTACGGCGGAAGGATCGGGAGCATCTGTGTGCATCTCGGCTTTCTGACGGAGAAAGAGCTGGAGCAGACGCTGCGGGGGCACAGCCGCAGCAAGGGGAGGCTGGGCGAAATCCTGCTGCGTGACGGAGTCCTGACGCAGGAACAACTGGACAGGGCGATCGAGATGCAGCAGAAGAGCGGCGGACAGCTTGGCGAAATTCTGCTGTTTCTGCATGCGATCGATCAGGAAACTCTCTGCCGGGAGCTCGCCAAGCAGTTCGAGCTTGGCCGTGTCGGGGAAGAGGTGGAGGTAGAAAAGGGGAAAAACCTGCCCTATGCGATGGCGAACCGATATCAGGCGATCGTTGTTTCCGAACGGGACGACAGGGATCTTCTCGCCGTGAGGAACCGCCTGGACGACAAGGCGGTCCGGGCGATCGAGGAATATCTGGGCAAGCCGGTGGAACAGGTTCTGGCGACGCCGGAGGAAATGAATCGTTGGTGGCAACAGCATTTTCAAAAAGTCCAGCGCCATAAAAGCATTTTCGACCTTTATGACACACAGCCGGAAAATTCCGCCATTGTGACGTTCAGCACGCCTCAGCTGATCGTTCTGATTGCAGTCGGCATCCTCATATTGACGGGCTTTATTGTGGATTGGCTTTCCACTCTGTTTATTGTCAATCTGGTAGTCCAGATCGTATATGCCGTTATGACGTTTCTCAAACTGTATCTTGTCCTGAAGGGGGAAGATGAAGAATACCAGCTTCGGTTTTCGGACGAAGAGGTTGCCGGGATCGATGAAAAGGAACTGCCGGTCTACACCATCCTGGTTCCCGTCTATCACGAAGCTGCGGTGATCGAGACTCTGCTCAGGCACATCGCGGGAATGGATTATCCGAAATACAAGCTGGATGTGCGGATTCTGCTGGAAGAGGACGACCAGGAGACCATCGAAGCCGTTTCCTCGCTTCTGAAATCCGGCCGTCTGCCGATTGATTTTGTTCCGATCATAGTGCCGAAATCTCAGCCGCAGACAAAGCCGAAGGCCTGTAATTACGGGCTTTTGCAGGCGCGCGGCGAGTATGTCGTCATCTACGATGCGGAGGACCGGCCGGAACCCGATCAGCTGAAAAAGGTGTTTCTGTCCTTTCAGACGCTGCCGCAGGAATTTGTGTGCGTACAGGCAAAACTAAACTATTACAACAGCGAGCAAAACTTTCTGACAAGGCTTTTTACACAGGAATACAGCATGTGGTTTGAAAACCTTCTGGTCGGCGTCATGTCAATGGACATTCCGGTTCCGCTCGGCGGCACCTCGAATCATTTCAAAATGAGCTTTCTGCGTGAGGTAGGGGGCTGGGACCCTTTCAATGTCACGGAGGACGCGGACCTCGGGGTAAGGCTGTTCAAATTCCGGTACAAGACGGTGGTTCTGGACTCCCGCACGTGGGAGGAGGCGAATTCCACCGTCAGAGGCTGGATCCGGCAGCGTTCCCGGTGGATCAAGGGATATATGCAGACCTGGCTTGTGCATATGCGGCATCCGGTCAAACTGTACCGAGACCTCGGGCTGAGGGGCTACATCGGATATCACGCGATGGTTCTCGGCACCCCCGCGCTTCCGCTCATCAATCCGCTCCTTTGGCTGATGATGATCCTCTGGTTCGCAACGAAAGCCTGGTGGATTCAGTACCTGTTTCCCGGATTTCTCTATTATATCGCCATGATTCAGCTCCTGTTCGGCAATTTCATGTTTACCTACATTAATCTGATCGGCATGTATTCTGTGATTCGGGACTGCAACCTGAAAAACAAGCCGATCTTTTCCTACGCGCTGATTAAATATGCCCTCTTGACACCGGCTTACTGGGTCCTGATGAGCGTAGCGGCGTACAAGGCGCTGTTCCAGCTGCTGAAGAAACCCTTTTATTGGGAAAAGACGGTTCACGGGCTGGACGACGAGGAAGAAACGATGGATTCCGGCTGAGGCAGCTTGAGGATTTTTGAAAAGAGGGGAAAGGGGAGAAAAAAGCGTGCGGATTTCCGTTGTTGTGCCGGTCCGCAATGAGGCGGAGAATATCGCTCCGTTGCTGAGTGAGATCTCCAAAGCGCTCGAGGGTATTTCTTTTGAAGTTATTTTTGTAGATGACAGCACGGACGGTACACCCGAAATCATCCAAAAAGAGGCGATGCGGAGCCGGGCGCCCGTGCGAATGGAACACAGGGAGGGACAAAGCGGCCTTTCTTCCGCCGTGCTGCGGGGATTCGAACTGGCCGAGGGCGATTTTGTCGCCGTGATGGACGCCGATCTGCAACACCCTCCCACAATGCTGCGGAGCATGTACTGTGCCATGCTTCACGGCGCCGATCTCTGCCTGCCCAGCAGGCGGATACCCGGCGGAGGGGACCCTGGGCTTAAGGGCTCTCGAAAGTTTGTCTCCTCGACGGCGGCATGGATGGGAAAGGTCATGGTCGCCAGGCTCCGCCCGCTTTCGGACCCGACCGGCGGGCTGTTCATGGTAAGAAGGCCGCTGCTGGAAGGGGCGGGGTTGAAGCCGATTGGCTGGAAGATCCTGGCGGAAGTCGCCGCAGTTTGCCCCTGTGAAAAAATCATAGAAATTCCGTATGTGTTTCAGAAACGGAACAGCGGAACGTCGAAAATATCACTGAAGGTCACGCTGGAATATATCGGGCAGCTGGTTTCACTCCTGACAAGAGCGCGGAAAGGCGGCCGATTCAGGGTGGAACGCTGGTCGGAACAACAAGTTACTGAAAGTCTGGAGGAGTTGAAAGGTGCGCAAAATAGTGAAGAAGAGGTCTCACGTTAAAATCCTGGTTGCTCTATTTCTGTTGTTTTCGGTTCTGGCCGCCGGGCCCGCGCAGGATGTTTTTGCGGCGTCCCAGGAGCCACTGAAATCGGCTTCTTCCATGTCCGAGGCGGACCGGCAGGCGGCGGCTCAGAAACAGGAGCAGGAACGCCTGACTACGGCTGCGGACGCTGCAAAACGGAAAGCGGATCAGCTTGTTGCCGAGGGAAAACTGAATCGTCTGAACAGCGACTATGTCGATGTTCAACTCTTTGCACAAACCGTACACCTGAGCATGCCGAAAAACACGGCTTCCTTCTGGTTTAGCATTCCGAAGGGGACGTCGTTAAAAGACGGCTGTTCGCTGAATCTTGACGTCACGATTTCCACCACGCTGATCGATAACCGTTCCAGTATCTCTCTGGCGGTCAACGGTACAACGCTTGAGACAAAATGGATTTATGACGTCGTGAAAAACCAGACCGCATGGTGGAAGGTAAATGTGCCCGTCAGCCTGCTGAAGACGGACGGCAGCGCCAACGATCTGACGATTACCACGACGCAGCGCTCCATTGAGGGCGACTGCGCGGACATCGACAATCCTTCGAACTGGGTAAGATTCGACCCGGACTCCTACTTACATCTTGCCGTCGGGAGCTATGCGGAACCGTCCCTCGGGAATCTCTACTCTTATTTCTACGACAATCTGGACGACAGCAACGGCATTCAGAACGAATTCATTCTTCCGCGGTCCCCGGATGCTGCCGTGATTTCAAAGATGCTCAAGGTTTCTTCCGCGATCGGTGCAAACAGCCGGTGGAAAAATCTTCTGAATTTCAAGGTGTCGGAATTATCTCCGTCCGACTCGTCGATCCGTAATAAAATCTATCTCGGCCTGGTGCAGAATTGGACGGGGAACGGGAATCTGACTCTGCCGGGCGCGCTTGCCGAGGAGGAGGGCTTTCTTTCGGTCAAAGGAAACAGCGCGCTGATTACCGGGCGAAGTGAGACCGGACTGCAGAAAGCAGCGGATTTTTTCTCGGGTTCCGCTTATCTCAACAGGATTGATGCAAAAAGCCTGGTTGTCAAATCGGAGATTCCGAATTCCTCCGTGCAGCTCAAACCGAACGACACCGGCTACTATACGCTGAAAGATTTCGGCTACAGCGACATCAATCTGGCCGGGGCGTTCCATCAGAGTACGACTTTGACGCTGACGCAGCCAAGCGGGGTGAAAAGCGGAACGGCCTCTTATGTCAACGTGAAATTCCGCCATTCAAAGGCTCTTTCCACCGATGCGTCGTTGCTGACGGTCTACCTGAACGACGTGGCCTACGGCAGCGCCAGACTCAACAGCTCAAATGCGGACGGAGGCTCGATCAAGATCAAGATTCCGGACGATGTGCTGCAGCAGGAAGCAATCAGCTTGAAAATCGACGTCTACAACTACCTCGGGAAGATCGACTGTTCAAAGGATTGGTACGACACGGCCTGGACGGTGATCGACAAGGCCAGCGAGGTCTATTTTGAACCTGGCAACAACGGTGTTGCGCCGACGCTTGCCAATTTCCCGACCTTCAGCATGTTTACAACGGATGACGCAACGGGAATCATGATGATTGCGCCGGGATATTCCAATACGGAAATGCTTTCTCTCATGAGCCTGCTCTCCGGAAAAGCCGGACAGAACAGCGGAAACGTATTCAATTTTTCGGTAAGTGATTCTTTCGACAAGCTGACCGACCAGGATCGGAAGAAAAATATGATTCTCGTCGGTTCCTACGATCAGCTGAAACTGCCTCAGGAGGTCTCCTCGGCACTGGGCGTGGCGCCCGAAGGGGGAGACACGTTCCGAATCTCCAAAGATCTGCCCATTACCCCGGAAACGCTTCAGAACAAGACTTTGATCCAGGTAATCCGCTCCCCCTGGAACTTTTACAAGAAAATTTATGTTGTCACATATGACAAATCCATGCAGAAAAACCTGATCGCATTTTTGAGTGACAAAACGCTTTCCGGTCAGCTTTCTGATGAGATCAGCGTAGTCAATGCGGACGGCGAAGTAACGAGCTACCCGCTTGGTGCCGATACGGGCGTGTCCTCAGGGGTCCCGCTTTCCTGGGAGCGGGCGAAATATCTGGTCGAAAAGTGGACCGGGATCCCACTCTGGGCCATGGCCGTTATCCTTCTGCTTGTCGTGATCTGCCTGATCCTTTTGATCCGGCTGTCCAGAAATAAAAAGCGGTTTCAGAAAAATGCGGAGAAAATGCGCAAGAGCATTGAGAAGGATTCGTCCGCGGAGGACGTGTCAGCTCCCCCTGCGGACCGCTTGCCGGACCTTCCGGATGCACCGGCAGAGGAACAGGAAAAGGGGAAAAAGGGCCCGAACCATTTTAGATGATGAGACCCGAATATGAGAACAGATAGGGGAGAGATGATGTATACCGTCCTGCTTTCCGGCGGTTCCGGGAAAAGGCTGTGGCCCATTTCCGGTCCTATGCGGTCCAAACAATATTTGATGTTTCTGAAAGACAGCCGGACCGGCGAACCCTGTTCGATGGTCCAGCGCGTATGGGCCCAGCTTGAAAAGGCAAATCTTGCAGGGAACTGTATCGTTTGCGCGGACAGAACGCAGAAAGAGCTTCTCCGCAAACAGCTTGGCGGCGTCCGGATTTCGGAGGAGCCGGAGGGGCGCGACACCTTTCCTGCGGTGGCTCTTTCCTGCGCGTACCTGAAAAGCAGGCTGCACGCGAAAGACGACGACATCGCCTGCATTTTGCCAGTCGACCCATATGCGGAGCAGGCGTTTTTCGAGTCCCTGAAACTCCTGCCGTCCGTGCTGGAAAGCAGCGGCGCTTCCATTGTGCTGATGGGCGTAAGGCCCTCCTCCCCCTCCGGCAAATACGGCTATATCGTCCCGCTGCTGTATGGGGACGGGTATTTCCGTGTACGGTGTTTTCAGGAAAAACCGGGGGAGGAACAGGCCCGGGATCTGATTGCGCGGGGGGCGCTCTGGAACTGCGGCGTGTTCTGCCTGAAGATAGGAACGGTCCTGAAAAAGCTCGCCGGATTGGGTCTGCCCGGGGATTACGACGAGTTGTACCGGGTATACGAAAAGCTGCCCGCCGTCAGCTTCGATTATGAGATTTTGGAAAAATCAAAGGATCTTGTGGCGGTGCCGTTCGACGGTATGTGGAAGGACCTCGGCACATGGGGCGCCTTCGCTGAAATCATGGAACAGCCTGCGCGGGGAGAGTGTTTCATCGATTCCTCCTGCAGCGGGGCGCGGGTCGTCAACGAAACGCAAATCCCCGTGGTGGCGCTCGGCCTGAAAGATCAGATGGTGGTCGCAAGCTATGACGGGATTCTGGTGACGGACAAAAACCACAGTTCGCGTCTCAAGCAGATTGTTTCCAACCTGCCGCCCCGGCCCGGACTGGAAGAGAGTTACTGGGGAGCCGCTGTGGTGCTGGACTACCGACCCGGAGAAAACGGTTACCTGGTTCGCCGGGTTCGAGTGCATGCAGGACAGAAATTCGGACCCAAATGCCGGGAAGGGCTGGGCGAAGTCTGGACGGTTCTTTCAGGAAGCGGAAGATTGGTATGCGGTGAAACGGAACGGAGGCTGCGGGCCGGCGATGCCGTACCGCTCTGCGGGGAGGAGCCGTATTCCCTGTCTGCGGACACGGAGCTCCTGTTTCTTCAGGCTCGGACCGGCGGTTGACGAATAGTATGGAATGCGGAAAATAGGTGGTTCCAATTTTGGATACGATTTTATATTTGAAGCGTATACAGAGCAGTATCGCCTTAGGCAGCAGAAGATGGCTGTCTAAGGCAGTCTTTTTGTCTATATCAAAAACAGCGTAAAAATAGTTCTTTGAGGGCAGTCTGAAAAAGCCGATGCTTTGGCGGCTGGAGCATGAAAAGTAAAATGTGGCGGAGAGAAAAGCGGGGATCAAACAGAAATCGACAGGCGGACTGTGCTAAGATAAAAACAGATTCGCTGTTACAAAAAATAATCAGGGAATTTTATAACAAAACAAACAAAAAAATAAAAAAATATATAAAAATAACTTTAATAATTACCAAATGCAACTTGATATTTTTCCGGATTGTGTTATGATAAAGACAAAAGTAAAGGGGGCCAAGCACCATGCAGAAGACAAAGATGCAGGAAGGCATGGACCCGTCTCTGACTGGGTTCCTGGAAGGGACAAACTTCAGAGTTTTTGATTACATGGGGGTGCATCAGTCCAGCCGCGGCGGCCGGAAAGGGATGCTGTGCCGCGTTTGGGCGCCGAATGCGATGGAAGTCTCCATTGTCGGTGATTTCGACCGCTGGCAGTCCGGGCACGATCCGATGGAGCCTGTCGGCGGGGGAGTGTGGGAGTGCTTCCTGACCGGGGTGTGGAATCGGTTCGATTCCTATAAGTTCTGCATTGTCACATCGGACGGCCGGAAGCTTTACAAAAGCGATCCCTATGCGTATCATTTCGAGTCCGGGGAAGGCAAAGCTTCCAAATATTACGATATCGAGGGATTTCCATGGAAAGACGGCGCATGGATGCGGCACAAAACGGCAAAACCGCATTACGAACAGCCCGTCAATGTCTATGAAATCCATCCGGGCTCCTGGAAGAGAAACGCTGCGGGCGGGGTCCTTTCCTATGACGAGCTGGCGGACAAGCTGGTGCCTTACCTGAAGAATATGGGCTACACGCATGTGGAGCTTATGCCGGTGACCGAGTATCCCTTTGAAGGTTCGTGGGGATATCAGGTGACCGGGTATTTTGCTCCGACCTGCCGGTACGGAGAGCCGAAGCAGTTCATGAGCTTTGTGGAAAAATGCCACGAGGCCGGCATCGGGGTGATCCTTGACTGGGTTCCCGGCCATTTCCCGAAGGATGAATTCGGGCTGGCGCGGTTCGACGGGACGCCCTGTTATGAATATGCGGATCCCCGAAAGGGAGAACATAAGGATTGGGGGACTCTTGTCTTTGACTATGGCCGCAGGGAGGTCGTCAGTTTCCTGATTTCGAGCGCGGTTTTCTGGCTGGAGAAATATCATGTAGACGGCATCCGGGTGGACGCGGTCGCGTCAATGCTTTATCTGGACTACAGCCGGAAAGAGGGGGAATGGATCCCGAACCAAAACGGAGGAAGGGAAAATCTGGAGGCCGTCGCATTCCTGCAAAAGCTGAATGAAGTCGTATTCGCCCTGTTTCCCAGCGTGATGATGATTGCGGAGGAATCGACCGCGTGGCCGATGGTATCCAGGCCGACCTACTCCGGAGGCCTCGGCTTCAACTACAAATGGAACATGGGCTGGATGAACGACATGCTGCACTACCTCACGCTGGATCCGGTTTACCGCCCTTTCAATCATGATAATCTCACATTCTCTTTTTTCTACGCTTTTTCGGAGAACTTTATTCTCCCTGTTTCCCACGACGAAGTCGTGCATGGGAAAAAGTCTCTGATTGAGAAGATGCCCGGGTCCTATGAACAGAAATTCGCGGGAGTGCGGGCGTTCCTGTGCTACATGATGGCGCACCCCGGCAAAAAGCTGATTTTCATGGGGACCGAGTTCAGCCAGTTCATTGAGTGGAACTATAAGCAGCAGTTGGACTGGGTGCTGCTGGATTACGAGCAGCACCGCAGGCAGCAGAATTTTTTTCGGGATCTGAACCATTTTTATCTGAATACGCCCGCCCTTTGGGAAATAGATTTTTCCTGGGAGGGTTTTTCGTGGATTTCCAATGACGACTACACGCAGAGCGTGATCGCGTTCCGCAGGATCGACAAATCGGGAAAGGAACTGATTGCGGTCTGCAATTTTCAGCCGGTCCGGCGGGACGATTACTGCATCGGCGCACCGGTTCCCGGCGTTTACGAGGAAGTGTTTTCCTCCGACGCGCTCAAGTACGGAGGCAGCGGCATCAGCAACGGTTCCTCCATCAGGAGCGTGAAAACGCCGATGCACGGCTGCGAGCAGTCGATCAGCCTGACGCTGCCGCCGCTTTCCGTCATTTATCTGAAATGCAAGCGGCGCAGAGCGAAATCCTCAAGCGGCTCATCCGGTCCGCTTGAGAGCGGGGGAAATCGGAAAACCGGCGGGTCTACGGCCGGAATCAAGGAGGAGAACTGACATGTTGCCGAAGCAACAGGTTGTGGCCATGCTGCTGGCGGGCGGCCAGGGAAGCAGGCTTGGAGTGCTGACAAGGAATCTGGCGAAACCCGCCGTTCCATACGGAGGGAAATACCGGATCATCGATTTTCCCTTGTCCAACTGCGTCAATTCCGGGATCGAGACCGTCGGCGTTCTGACGCAGTACCAGCCGATGATCCTGAACGAATACATAGGCAGCGGGCAGCCGTGGGATCTGGACAGCATGAACGCGGGAGTCCATGTGCTTCCGCCGTTCCAGCGCAGCCGCAGGTCCGACTGGTATAAAGGGACCGCAAACGCGATCTATCAGAATATTCCGTTTATCGAGCGCTACCATCCCGATTATGTGGTGGTCCTTTCCGGCGATCACATCTACAAAATGGATTATTCCCGGATGATCGCCTTCCACAAAGAGAAAGAAGCGGACTGCACGATCGCCACGATAGAAGTTCCCATGGAGGAGGCTTCCCGGTTCGGCATTCTCAATACGAACCCGGACGGCTCCGTCTATGAATTCGACGAAAAGCCGAAGAATCCGAAGAGCAATCAGGCTTCCATGGGCATTTATGTGTTCAACTGGGGCAAGCTCAGAAATTACCTGGAAGCGGACGAAGCGGACCCGAAATCTTCGAATGATTTCGGAAAGGACGTGCTGCCCGCCATGCTCGGCGCGGGCGAACGCATCTTTGCCTACCGGTTCGAAGGGTACTGGAAGGATGTCGGGACCATCGAAAGCCTTTGGGAGTCCAACATGGATCTGCTGGACCCGAACATCCCGCTGGACCTGAACGAGGAAAGCTGGAAGATCTACACCCGCAACCCCGTCATGCCGCCCCACTATATCGCGAAGGGCGCCCGCGTGCAGAACTCGCTTGTGGCGGAAGGCGGAAGCGTCTATGGGGAGATCGACTTCGCCGTCCTTTTTTCCGGTGTTACGATCGCTCCGGGCGCGGTGGTCCGCGACTCGATCATCATGCCGAACACCCGCGTGGAGGAGGGGGCCGTCGTTCAGTATGCCATTGTCGCAGAAGACTGCGTGATCGGCCGCGGGGCCAGGATCGGGGTCCGACCGGAAGATATCGTCGATAAGGACGAATGGGGCGTTGCAGTCGTCGGCAACGGGTGCGCTATTCCGCCGGGCGCCGTGATTGCGCCGAAGGCTATGGTCGACCCCGAGACATTCACGGAGGAGGCGGGAAAGAATGCGCGGAAATAATGTGCTTGGCCTGATTTTTTCCAACATTCACGAAGAGCAGCTCCGCGACCTGACCGAGCTCCGCACCATGGGCTCCGTGCCGTTTGGGGGGAGGTACCGCATGATCGACTTTCCCCTCTCCAACATGGTTAATTCCGGGATCAACAAGGTCGGCGTCATCACCAAAAGCAACTACCAGTCCCTGATGGACCATCTCGGTTCGGGAAAGGCGTGGGACCTTTCCCGGAAGAGGGAGGGCCTGTATATCCTGCCGCCGTTCGAAGACACGCGCATGGCCAACAACAGGATCGAATCGCTGGCTTCCATCAAGAGATTCCTGACTAATTCCAAAGAGGACCTGGTCCTGATTTCCGACTGCGACGTGATCTGTAATATCGACTATTCCGACGTGGTTTCCCTCCATCTCCAGAAGGACGCCGACATCACGATGGTCTGCCGCTTTGGGCCACTGCCTCAGAAGACCGCCGAGCCCGTCGTCCTTACGGCCGATCCGGAAGGCCGCGTCGTCGACCTTCTGATCGGCCCGCGCACGGACGGGGAATGCTGTTACGGAATGGGAATGATCCTGCTCGGGCGCGAGCTCCTGATCCGCCTGGTGGACGACTGCGTCAGCCGGAATCTGTACAGCTTCAAACGGGACCTGCTTCAGAGGAATCTCGGCTCGCTGCGGATGTATTCCTATGCATTCCGGGGATATGCGCAGATGATCTGCTCGCCCGTCTCCTATTTTGCGGCCAATATGGAACTGATGCAGCCGGATGTCCGGGCGCAGCTTTTCAACCCGGACCGCCCGGTTTACACCAAGGTGCGCGACGACATGCCGGCGAGGTACGGCCTTGGGTCCGAAGTCTCCAATTCCCTGATTGCCGACGGCTGCGTCATCGACGGCGAGGTGCGCGACAGCGTTCTCTTCCGGGGCGTGCGGGTCGGCAAGGGCGCCGTTGTGGAGAACTGCGTGATCCTTCAGGATGCACGGATTCGTCCGGGATGCAGGCTGAAATATGTCATTACGGACAAAGATGTCCTGATTCAGAATGACCGCTCTCTGCTCGGATTCGAGTCCTACCCGATTTTTATCAGCAAGGGCAGCGTCGTGTGACGCTTTCAGAGTCACGATTTCACGCAAGGGGGTATTTCAATGAAGGTACTGTACTGTACGAGCGAAGCAATCCCGTTTGCTTCGACGGGCGGGCTGGCGGAGGTCGCCGGTTCGCTGCCGCAGGCGCTGAGGCTCCGCCTGATCGGCTGCCGCGTGGTGATGCCTCTGTATGAGGACGTTCCGAAAGAACTTCGCGACGGTATGAAATTTCTCACCAGCCTGTCCGTGCCGGTCGCTTGGAGGAGACAATACTGTGGCGTTTTTGAAACGCATGTCGGAGGCGTGATCTTTTACCTGATCGACAACCAGTATTATTTCAAGCGGCACGGCCTTTACGGGCACTTTGACGACGCGGAGCGCTTCGCGTTTTTTTCCCGCGCCGTGCTGGAGATGCTGCCGTATCTCGATTTTAAGCCGGATGTCATTCACGTGAACGACTGGCAGACGGCTCTGGTTCCGGTTTATTACAGCACGTTTTACGCGGACGCCGACTGGTTCCGGGGGATCAAAACGGTTCTGACCATCCACAATATCCAGTATCAGGGAAAATACGGAGAAGAGCTGCTGGAGGATGTCCTCGGCCTGCCGAAGAGCAGTCTGCCGGTTCTCCAGTTCGGCGAATGCGTCAATTTCCTCAAAGGCGCCATTGAATGCGCCAACCGCGTGACGACCGTCAGCCCGACCTACGCCTCGGAAATCCTCGACCCGTGGTATTCCCATGGGCTGGACAGTATCCTGAGGGAGCGCAAGTGGAAGCTCTCCGGCATACTGAACGGGATCGACACCGCGGTTTACAATCCGGAGACGGACCCGGACATCTATTCGAATTATTCGGCGGGCGATCCGTCGGGCAAAGCGGAAAACAAGACGGAACTGCAAAAGCGGCTGAATCTTGCGGTTTCAGGGGAGACGCCGCTGATTGGGATGGTGACCCGCATGGTCTCCCACAAGGGGTTGGACCTGGTCCGCGACTCGTTGGACAGTCTGCTGAATTCAACGGACTGCCAGTTTGTCATTCTCGGCTCCGGCGACTGGGAGTACGAAACGTTTTTCCGGGAGCTCCAGGGGCGTTTCTCCGGCCGTGTGTGCGCCTGCTTTGGCTTTGTGCCGGAACTTTCCCACAAGATCTACGCGGCGAGCGACATTTTCCTGATGCCGTCCAGGAGCGAGCCCTGCGGCCTTTCCCAGATGATCGCGCTGCGTTACGGGTCGGTTCCGGTGGTCAGGGAGACCGGCGGCCTGAAGGATTCCGTCACCGACAGCGGAGACGGGGAGGGCAACGGCTTTACCTTTCAGAATTACGACGGGGAAGACATGCTCCATGCCTTAGGCCGCGCGGTTCAGGGGTACAGGAACCGCGAAGGCTGGGAGATCCTGGTGCGCCGAGGGATGGAATGCGATTACAGCTGGGGCCACTCCGCGAATGAATATATCCGGCTGTACCGCAGTCTGTTGAAAAACGGCTGATTTATCCAGCGGCGGGAGGGGAAAGCAATGGGGGGTCCACCGAAAAATAACCGCGGCATGCTGAAGAAAACCGCTCTTTTTCTGCTGCTTTTTCTTTGTGCGGGCGCCGCGGCGTTCGGATTTTACCGGATCGCCGACAAAGTCCTGGACCAAATGTTTCCCCCGGCCGGAGAGATCGCGGCGTCCAGTTCTTATGCCGATTTGTCACCGGAGTCCCCGCAAATTTCCGCAGTGCTGTCTTCCTCGTCCGGGCCGGAAGCCTACAAGCCGGTGGAGGGACTGTTTGAAGGTTACGGCGCAGCGGCGCAGCGACGCCTTGACAGGATGACGACGAGGGAAAAGGTGGGGCAGGTGTTTCTGCTTACCTGCCCCGCGACCGCGGCGGTCAAAACAATCGACGATTACCAGCCGTGCGGATATTGCCTGACCGCCAGGGACTTTGAGGGGAAAACCGCCGGTCAGGTCCGTAAAACGCTCGCTTCCTACCAGAACTCCAGCAAAATCAAAATGATCCTGTGCTGTGACGAAGAGGGCGGAACGGTCGTGCGCATCAGCAAATATCCCGCTCTTTCCGCGCAGAAGTTCCGTTCTCCGCAGGATGTCTTCCGTCAGGGCGGCATGAATGGGATCGCGCAGGATACCGTTAAAAAGGCTCAGATGATGAAATCTTTGGGCCTGAACATGAATCTGGCGCCGGTCTGTGACGTTTCCGTCAACCCTTCCGACTTTATATACGCGCGGTCGTTCGGCCGGAGCGCGGAACAGACGGCGGAATTTGTCACCGCTTCGGTCAAGGCTTACGGGGAGCAGAGCCTTTCCTGTGCGCTCAAGCACTTTCCGGGGTATGGCAACAACGCGGACACCCACACCGGAGTCGCGAGGGACAAGCGCGGCTATCAGACCTTCCAGCAGTATGATTTCCTCCCGTTCCAGGCCGGGATTCAGGCGGGCGCCCCCTGCGTGATGGTCTCCCACAATATCGTCGAGTGCATGGATTCCACGAATCCCGCGTCGCTTTCGCCGCAGGTCCACCGGATTCTGAGAGACACGCTCGGCTTTTCCGGCGTCGTGATGACGGACGATCTCTCCATGAAAGGAGTCGCCGACTTCCTAAACGGGAAGAATGCGGCTGTGGCCGCTTTTGGGGCGGGAAACGACCTCCTGCTGACACCGGATTTCAAAGACAGCTTCAACGCTCTGTACGCGGCTGTGGAGAACGGAACGGTCAGCGCGGAGCGGCTGGACGAATCCGTGCGGCGCATTCTTGCCTGGAAGTACAGCATGGGTCTGCTGTCCTGAGAAAAGCGCCGGAAATCGAATCGGCCGGAGTGTAACCCACTCCGGCCGATTCGATTCCTAATCTGACTTTTTTTCATTTGCAAACGGCTCTTGCCGTGTTATAATCTTATTTAGACTGCTTTTTTACTCCCATCCGCAGTTCTGAGTTCTGGATCAGGTTGAAGAGCGAAGAGGCGAACAGCGGGTATTCCATAGACAGTTTTTCGGGGGAAAGGGAGGGCAGCGCGTTCTTGTCGACGCCCTCCATGGATTCGACCCTGTCTCCTGAAATCAGGCATTCCGCGTTGGAAAGAGAGATCTGCTGCGCCGCGGCGGAGCGGCCGGAGCTGAGTTTCAGAGGGACGGAGAAAAGCCCCTGGGGATTCTTGGAATTGGCGGAATAAAGCATGCGGAAAATTTTGTATACGGAAAGGCTGAGAAAAGCGGAGATTTCCGTTGTCAGCGCCTTGTTTCCACATTTCTGAAGAATGCCGAAAATGACGTTCAGAGAATTGGCGATCAGCTTTTTATTCAAAACGGGCAGCAGGCTTCCGCGCATGGTGTTCTCCTTGCCCGCCGCGTCCGGTTCGGGAATATCTTCCACCGAGATCGTAGCGCCGCTGCGGTGCGGAGTCCGGCCCAGCAGATAGTCGCAGGATACGTTGTAGTAGTCGGCCGCGCGAACGACAAAATCGAGGCCGCATTCCCGGATTCCCTTTTCATAATGGGAGAGCAGCGCCTGGGAAACGCCGAGGTCCCCGGCGGCCTTTTTCTGGCTGTAGCCGCGTTCCTTGCGAAGCAAGGTGATAATTCTTGCAAAATTGTTGTTCATTTGATTATCCCCTGTCGAATCCTGTTTAATAAACGCAAAGTAAAGTATACAATAGATATAACATTTTGTAAAGCCGCTAGATATCGTGCCAGGCCGGACGAACCGTTCCGTATCTTGGGCGAACGCGGCTGGAAAGTTCCAAAGGAGTATTTTATGAAATCCTACACCGTTCATTTCATCCGTCACGGGACGACAGAAGGCAACGAACAGGGCCGTTATATCGGCTCGACGGACCTCGCGCTTTCCCCGGGGGGCGCGGAACATTTGCACGCGCTGGGGAAAAAGCATTCCTATCCGACGGCTCAGGTGTATCTTTGCAGCCCGATGCGCCGCTGCACGGAAACCATGGGCATTTTATATCCGGAAGCCAAACCGACTCTGATTTCCGGTCTGCGGGAGTGTGACTTCGGCGACTGGGAAGGAAAGACAGCCGGAGAAATTGCCGGGGAGGACGGCCGTTTCCGCAGGTGGATCGCCGGGGACGGAGAGCCGGTCACGCCGCCGAACGGGGAGGATGGCTCCGCTTTTGCGCAGCGGGTCTGCGCGGCGTTTGAGAAGATTGTAGAGGACCTGATGCGCTCCGGGACAACCTCCACGGTGATTGTCACGCACGGCGGGGTGGTCATGTCCATTCTCGCCGCCTACGGTCTGCCGCGGGCGAAATTCTACGACTGGATGTCCGAGCCGGGATGCGGGTATTCAATGAGGATCATTCCGGGCCTTTGGATGCGGTCCAGAGTCGGGGAAGTCTTTTCGGAGATTCCGGTCCGTCCCAAACAGGACGGGGAAGGCGGCGAAAGAATTCTGATCGACCTTGCACGGGAGGCGGCAGACCGCGCGTTCGGCGAAAAGGAGAGGAAAACAGGCGGAGCCGGGAACGGGAGGGAACCAAAATGAACCGTGACGTGCTGACCGTATCCGTTGTTACGATGAACGCGGCGTGGGGAGACAAAGTTCGCAATTTGAATCGGATCAAGGGGTATATCGAGTGCGCAGGCAAGCGCGGCTCCGATCTGATCGTTCTGCCGGAGATGGCGCTGACGGGGTATGACGACGTGCCGGAGACACCGATCGACCAAAAAATGCAGGCTCGTCTGGCGGAAACGATTCCGGGACCGGCAACGGACGAAATCGCGGAGCTGACAAAGCGATATGGAATCTACGCATTCCTTGGAATGCCGGAATGCGCGCCGGAGGGACTTTACAACTCCATGGCGGTTTTTTCACCGGAGGGGCTGTGCGCCGTCTATCGAAAAATGCATCTCCCGCCGCCGGAACCGAACTGGGCCCTGCGGGGCGAAAAGCCGGTGCTGGTGGAAACGCCCTGGGGTCCGGTCGGTGTTTCCATCTGCTACGATTCTTATTACTTTCCGGAACTGATGCGCTATTATGTTGCAAAGGGAGCAAGACTGGTCGTCAACTGCACGGCCCACGCCCACTGCCATGGACGTTATCTGGCAAAGGCTTCGCTGGAGGTTGGTTCCGTGGTGAATGGAATCTTCATCGCCTCATCGAATCTTGGCGGGCCGGACCTGACGAACTGGTTCTGGGGAGGAAGCAGTATCGTCGGTCCTTCCAGAAACAAAAGAGAGCCGCATTACTATGCGGGAATCCCATTTTATGAAGACGGCTGCGACGAGGAGGCAATGTACACCGCTACGATCGATCTCAGCCTCGCGACACGGTTCCTCGTGCAGGAAAACGGGGCGGGGGAGACGGACTTTAGGCCGGACGTTTACAGCAGAATGTATTCCGAGCTGGCACAGATGCCCCCGTTCAGAAAATAAGATCAGGCGCCGCAGGGCAAAAAAGAGAGCCCGGCGCCTTTTGAATGCGGCGCGGGCCCGGTTTTGTCTTGCTTCAGTATCCGAATTTACCTGAGAGAGATTCGTCTTTTTCCACCCAGTCCTGGACGTCCGTCACGGTAAAATCAGTGGGATTGTTTCTTGCGACGATCCGGGTGATACCCGCATTGATGATCATCCGCTTGCACAGCGAGCAGGGGGCCGGGTCAGGCACGTAGGAACCGGAACCGGCCTCCCGGCCGACCAGGTACAGCGTGGCGCCGATCATGTCCCTGCGCGGCGCGCTGATGATCGCGTTCATTTCCGCGTGGACGGAACGGCAGAGCTCATAGCGTTCGCCGCGCGGGACTTTCAGCGATTCCCTTACGCAGACGCCGAGGTCGATGCAGTTCTTCCGTCCGCGCGGCGCGCCGGTGTATCCGGTGGAAACAATCTCGTCGTTCTTGACGATAATTGCTCCAAAGTTGCGCCTCAGGCAGGTTCCCCGTTCCAGAACGGTTTCCGCGATATCAAGATAGTAATTTGCCTTGTCGGTGCGTTTCATCAAATAAACCTCCCAATCAGTCACGGGAATGCATTTTATCGAATCAGGCGGGTAACGGCAACGCCTGAAAAAAGCAATTGGAGGATCGACAATCATGGAACTGACGGACCTTGCAACCATCCGGGCCGTCTTGAAACGGCATGGCTTCCGCTTTTCTAAATCCCTGGGGCAGAATTTTCTGACCGACCCCTCCGTCTGCCCGCGCATGGCGCTTGCATGCGGCGCGGACGAGTCAAAGGGAGTGCTGGAAATCGGCCCTGGGTTCGGCGTGCTGACCAAGGAGCTTTCCGAGCGGGCCGGCAGGGTCGTCGCGGTGGAACTGGACGAAAGCCTGCTGCCCGTCCTCGGGGAAACGCTGGACTCCTGCCGGAATGTGGAAGTCGTCCCCGGAGATGTCCTGAAGCTGGATCTTGCGGGGCTGCTGAAAGAGAAATTCGGCGGAATGGAAACCGCGGTTTGCGCAAATCTGCCGTATTACATCACGTCGCCTGTTTTGATGCGCTTTCTGGAGGAGCGGCTGCCGGTCGCTTCCTTGACCCTCATGGTGCAGAAGGAGGCGGCGCGGCGCCTGTGCGCGCCGCCGGGCAGCAGGGACTGCGGAGCGGTGAGCGTCGCGGTCAGCTATTACGCAAGGCCGAAGATCCTGTTCGAGGTGCCGCGGACCTCGTTCTATCCGCAGCCGAATGTGGATTCGGCGGTCATCCGGCTGGACGTGCTTCCGGAGCCTTCCGTCAGGGTCAAAAATGAAAAAGCATTTTTTGCGCTTGTGCGCGCGGCGTTCGGCAAACGGCGCAAAACGGTTTTAAACTCCATTTCATCCGGGCTTGGACTCGAAAAAAGCGAAATACTCACAGCGCTTGAGCGCGCCGCCGTTGCGCCGAGCGCGAGGGCGGAACAGCTTTCCATCGGGCAGTTTGCCGAATTGTCCAACAGACTGGAGGAACTGAAAAATGAGCAATGAAAGACTCGCCATGCTGTTTTTTGATATCGGGCTTGTCCTCGCGATGATCTCCATGGTCATCGGGCCGTTTGGAATCACAAACTGGGCGTTGACCACCGGGGTCGTCGCCTGCTTTTTTGGGATTGCTTCGCTTTGCCTCGGCTTTTTAAACTGGGACGACTGGATGCGTCCGGAGCATTCGGACGGGACATCCCTGCAACCCTCCGGGCGGGACGCGGCTGAAACGGACATGGCCGACAGCCGGGATGATCCTTTTCCTCATTCGCTTTAAGCATGGTTCGCGTCTGCGGTTTCGCTCCGGAGCCGGATGGCGGGACGAAGGTGCAGCGGTACGCTGCTGACGATCAGTAAAGAATTGCGCCGTATTTTGCCGCCAGCGGTTCGAGAGTTTCCCGCTCGATTTGGCAGTTGGAGTCAATGATCAGCCGCCCTTGAAAATACCGCAGGGCGGCGTCCAGGACGGTCGGGCTGTCGGCGTGGACCGCGATCGGCAGCCTGGTCATGCCCCCGGCCTCGCCGAGCAGAGCCGCGTCATCCATCCCGGTCACGTCGACCAGCGCGGCGGTGACCTGCTCGTCGTCCAGATCGATCAGGTCGTCGGCGAGAGAACTTGTGCAGCGGATCGGTTCGCTGAGAACAATATCGTCGCCGAGGAAAAAAGCTTCCTGCTCAATGGCTGCGGCATCGCAGTCCGGCTCTTCCGGCAGAACCGGAGGGCCGAACTTTTTCATGACCTCCGCCAGGGCTTTCACATGCTCCGGTCCGGCGCCGATGCCCGTGCCCAGAATTCTCACGCCGGCCTCCAGAAACGGAACGGCGGCTCCGGCCAGTTCCACCGGGGTCAGATCGTCGGGTCTCAGCCGGACGGCGAACGGGACTGCGGCGTGCTGCCGTGCCCGCCGGAACTCCTCCGCCAGCTCCGGTTCCGCGGCGCAGCTGAGGCCCACCGCGTCCGCTCCCATGGCCTGCAGGGTGATCAGCGCCGGCAGAAGGCTTCCGCCGGTCATCGTCCGACCGTCGGAGTCGACGGAGATCAGCACGATGACGGGAAGCCCGGTTGTGCGTGCGGCGAGCAGGGCGGCCCGCAGGTCCGAAAGGGAGTGCAGACCGTCCAGAAGAAGAAAATCGGCGCCGGCTTCGTCCAGAGACCGGATCTGTTCCCGGTAGCCGTCGTAGATGTCGTCGAAGTCGGCTTCGCCGTGCGGCGGGACGAAAAGGCCGCTGGGGCCTACCGCTCCGCCGACGGGAATTCCCACGGTTCCGGCGGCGTCTTTCGCAATTTTGACAAGCTGCCGGTTCAGCCCTGGAATGTCGCGGTGCGGCAGACAGAAGCGATTCGCACAGAGCGTCGGCGCGCAGAGAGTCCGGACCCCGGCGGAAAGGGACCTGCGCAGCAGGTTCCCGGCCGGACCGGGGTGTTCGGCGAGCCACAATTCGGGCTCCGCGCCGGACGGCAGCCCGGCGGCGTGAAAATCGGGAATCGGGTCCAGAAGAAGCGGGAGCCGGTCAAGGTAGTCCATTCTTGTTTGTTTACACCTGCATTTCCAAACGGCTCACATGCTTTCGGGAGCCGTGATTTTAAACATCGAGAGCACGTTGCGCAGAACCGTGGCGGTCGCGCGGCACAGAAGGAGCCGCGCCGCAGTCAGGCTCTCCGCCTCGCCCTTGACTCTGCGGGCGTTATAAAATTTGTGGAACAGCGTCGCAAGCTCGATCACGTATCTCGTGATCCGAGCGGGATCGTAGTTCTGTGCGGCGGCGATGATTTCCGAGGTGAAGGAGGCGATATGGCGGATCAGCTCGATTTCCTCAGGGGAATTGAGCAGAGCCAGCTCCTCCTCCGTGCAGTCGCGGGGGAAAATGCCCTCCGCAGCAAGATTTTTCAGAATGCTGCAGATCCGCGCGTGTGCGTACTGAACGTAATAAACCGGGTTCTGGGAATCCTGCTGCACGGCGAGGTCCAAATCGAATTCCATCTGGGAGGTGGCCTCGCGCAGATTGAAGTAGAACCGGGCCGCGTCCACGGGAACTTCGTCCAGAAGATCGGCGAGTCCGATGGCCTTGCCGGTGCGCTTGCTCATGCGCACGACCTCGCCGCCGCGGACCAGCCGGACCAACTGGATCAGGACGACGTCCAGCTTGCTCCCGTCGAGCCCGATGGCGTCCATCGCGCCCTTCATCCGGGCGACGTGGCCGTGATGGTCCGCGCCCCACACGTCGATGACGCGGGAAAAGCCGCGCTTCGCAAACTTATTGCGGTGGTAGGCGATGTCGGCGGCGAAATAGGTCGGGTTTCCGTTCTGGCGGACCAGGACCTCATCCTTTTCCGCGCCGAGCGCGGTCGCACGGTACCAGAGCGCGCCGTCCTTTTCGTAGGTCATGCCGCGTTCTTTCAGGATGTCGATGGTTTCCGTGAGCTCGCCGTCCTCGTGGATGGTGCTTTCGCGGAACCAGACGTCATAAAGGATGCGGTATTTTTCCAGGTCGGTCTTCATCTTGTCGATGTTTTTCGGCAGGGCAAAGCCGACCAGCGCCATGCGGCGCTCGGCGGAGTCCGATTTCACGTAGCGGTCCCCGTTTTGTTCGGCGAACTGCTGCGCGCGGTCGCGGATGTCGTCGCCCTGGTAGCCGTCCTCCGGAAATTCAACGGCGTCTTCGCCGAGATAAATCTGCAGATAACGCGCTTCCAGCGAAGCGCCGAATTTGTCGATCTGGTTTCCCGCGTCGTTGACGTAAAATTCGCGCGTGACGTCGTATCCGGCCGCATCCAGGACGGAGGCGAGGCAGTCGCCCAGCGCGCCGCCGCGGGCGTTGCCCATGTGCATCGGCCCGGTCGGATTGGCGGAAACAAACTCCACCATGATCTTTTCTTTTTTCCCGAAATCACTGCGGCCATAGCTGTCTCCGCAGGCGATCACGTCCTTCAGCACGTCGGTGTAGAAGCCGGGCCGGAAAAAGAAATTCAGAAAACCGGGCCCCGCAATTTCGGAGCGGCCGAAATAAGTGCCGGAAAGATCGATCTTTTCCGCGATGGTTTGGGCGATTTTCCGCGGGGGCAAGTGAAAACTTTTCGCGCCGGCCATGGCGGCGTTGGTCGCCCAGTCGCCGTGCGCGCGGTCGGCCGGGACCTCGACGGTAAATTCCGGCAGGGGAGCTTCCGGCAGGGAGCCGTCTTTGACCGCTTTCTCCATAGCGGTCCGGATCGCGTCTCTCAGTTGTTCAGTTGCCTGCAGCGCTAATTTGGACATCCTTGTTGTTTGCCTCCTTGATGGTGATGAAAATCTCGTTCTGACTCGAAAGGCTGGAATTGATGTCCAGCGTGTAGCTGACCTCCAGTTTCCCGCCCAGGTCGTTGAGTTCGGACTGAACCCGGCTGGTGAAGACGCCGATCATCATGTTGCCGAATTCAGTGTCGTACTGGCACAGGTGGCGCTTGCCGCGCTCCAGGATCAGGCGGGTGCTGTCCTCGCCGCCGCGCATCAGCGTCACTTTGTTTCCCCCGTCAATTTTCAGAATGGAGGTGCGCGTCCTGTTTTTGTCCTCCGAAGTATATTCTTTGTAGACAATATACCGGCTGTCGCCCCTCCGGACATAGGTGCCGAAGGTTGTCAGCTCCACTTCGCCCGTTTCATCGTCCACTCTCTGGCGGCCTTTGATCGAGATCAGATAATTCTCCTGCATTCCAGCACTCCTAATAAATATGTTGTGATATGCTTCCGGCGCGGATTCCGGGAGGCGGCGCCGGATAACAAGTGGAATTAAGCTTTTTCCAGAGCCAGGTCGATCAGTCGGTCCAACAGCCCGCCGTAGGGAAGGCCGGAGGCCTCCCAGAGCTTTGGGTACATGCTGATCGGAGTAAAGCCGGGAATGGTGTTCAGCTCATTGAGAAGGATCTCCGTATGGTTGCGCACAAAAAAGTCCACGCGGGCGAATCCGCGGCAGCCCAGCGTGCGGTAAGCTCTGACGGCGATGGAGCGCATTTCCTCCGAAACCTCTTCGGACAGGTGTGCCGGAATGTACAGCTTCGATTTGCCGGACTTGTATTTGTCGTCGTAATCGTAAAACGCGGCTGACGCGGCGATTTCTCCCACCATGGGAGCGGCCTCGGCCGCGTCGTTGCCCAGGACCGCGCATTCGACCTCCTGGCCGATCACGGCTTCCTCCACCAGGATCTTTTCCCCTTCGGTGGCTGCAAGCCGGATGGCGGCGTCCAGTTCCTCTTCGCTGCTGACGCGGCTGACGCCCACGGAAGACCCGGAGCCGGCCGGCTTGACAAAGACCGGATATCCGAGCCTCGCCCCGATTTTGATGCGGACCTTTTCAGGATGTTCCAGATAGCGCGGATAATAGAACCAGAGATACTGTGCCTGCCTGATGCCGACGCCGGCCAGAAGCGTGTGGGTGACCGCCTTATCCATGCAGAGGGCGGAACTCAGGGTCCCGCAGCCGACGAACGGCAGGCCGGAGAGCTGCAGAAGGCCCTGTATGGTGCCGTCTTCTCCATTTTTGCCGTGAAGCACCGGGAAAACGCAGTCGACCGGCAAAATTTCAGTCTGATCCCTGCCGACGACGACGATCCCGCCGACGCTCCGGTCCGGGGACAGAAAAGCGGGACGATTCCGTTCGTCTTTTTCCCATTTGCCGTCCGGGATGGAATCCGTCGGACCTTCGTACAGGAACCACCGCCCGTCTTTGGTAATTCCGATGCGGTAAATCTCATATCTGTCCTCGGAAAGATTGTTTATAACGGAATACGCGGAAACGCGGGATACCTCGTGTTCTGGGGAACAGCCGCCGAACAGGACGGCGATTTTTTTTCGATTCATTGTTAACCTCCTTGCAGCGTCCGCTTGTGGAAGTGCGGAGCAGCGTAATGGAAGCGGGCTTTTTGAAAACAGAATACTACAAATACATATGATAGCACAACGCCGCTCCGCACGCAATTGCCTATTTGGGGAAATCTTCGGCCCGTAAAATTGTATGGTGACAAAAAAATGTTTATGTAGTATAATCTAGTATAATTACTGTCTTTAGACAGAAAATGGAACGGAACGTTTTAAGATTCGGGAGTGAACCATGATGGATCAGAAAGTATTTGAAATGGTGGCGGGCGGCGTGGAAGCCGCGCTGAACGGGCAGGGATACCGCCGGGCGGAAAACAAGGCGCAGGAAGACGGGCGGGAAGTTTATCTTCTTGGGGAATCGGTTGCCTACAGCGTCCTGTACCAGGAAAGCGCCAAACGCTTTGTTCTCCGGACCTGCGAAATGGACGGCGAAGAGCCGGACGGCAAGTGGAAATCCCTTTCCACATGGCTTTATGACCCGGATACCGATACTCCGGCTCAGGCGCAGAGCATTGCCGATGATTTTACTGAGACTCTGACCGGGCCGAAACAGACGGCGGCGGCCAAGGCGCGTAAGAAACGCAAGAAGGACGACGACAATAACGCCGACCCTGTATTCTTTTTCAACCGTTTTGTCGGCCTGTTTCCGGAACTGAAGGAGGAGCTGAACGCGGAACGATCGGTTTACGGTGATGTCCGCGCGGTCACGTTTGCCAGGGAGCGGCTCCTGCCGAAAATCAATGCCCTTGTGAACAACCCGGCTGAAAAGGACCGGACCGCACGATGCTGCCAGCTGCTGAACGACCTTTATCTCGCCGGGGATATGGACGTCCGCTCCATCATTACCATTGTGATCCTGAACGGAATCGAAGGCGGGTCGGCCGTCGAAACCGTCCGTTCCCAACTGGGAGAAGACCTGCTGAAAAGCTATAAGGCGGGCCTGAAGATGAAGGGCAAAAAAGTAAAACCGGAGAAAAAGCAGAAAAAGAAAAAGTTTATGGCGGATACTCTGCTCAACCGCTGACTTGTTTCCACAGGGCGCTTTTTACAGGCGTCCTGCGGGCCCTGACAGGAAAATTCCGTTAAATCAAGAAAATCCTGCGAAAAAACTTGACAGGGAAACGACTGTGTGCTATGATGTTTATACCTCGATAAAGGGGTTATTTTTTTGTGCCCGTTTATTTTGAGGGAGGCCGAAGCCCTTTTCATAGGGCTGAAAAATTTTTTCCGTACAGCGGGAGGTGCCGTCATGAGGACCAAGGTAACGTTAGCCTGCACAGAATGCAAACAGCGCAATTACAACACCATGAAGAACAAGAAAAATGATCCGGACAGGCTTGAGATGACCAAGTACTGCAGGTTCTGCAGGAAACATACGCTTCACAGAGAAACGAAGTAATCCGGACGGAGGGACAAAAGAAATTATGGCCGATAAAAGTGAAAAGAAAGAAAACTTTTTTGCCAGAACAGGGAAAAGCGTCTCCAAATTCTTTCGCGAAACGAAAAGCGAAGCCAAGAAGATGGTCTGGCCCACTCCTCGCTCCGTATTCAAGAACACCGGCGTCGTTCTGGCCACCATTATCGTCATTGGACTGTTTGTTTTCGGGCTGGATACGCTGCTGGTCAACCTGCTCGGGCTGATTATGAATGTCGCGGGCTGATGGAAGGACGTCGCAAAGTAAAAGTAATGAAAAGAAGCGGAGGGGTTTTCTTTGCCAGAGGAAGCTAAGTGGTATGTGGTTCATACTTATTCCGGCTATGAAAACAAGGTAGCCTCCAATCTTGAAAAAACGGTGGAGAACCGCCAGCTTCACGACCTGATCCAGCAGATTCTGGTCCCGACCGAAACCGTCACCGAAATCAAGGATGACAAAAAGCGCGATGTGGAGCGGAAGATCTTCCCGGGCTACGTCCTTGTGAAGATGATCTTAACCGATGAATCCTGGTATGTGGTGCGGAATATCCGCGGCTGCACGGGATTCGTGGGGCCCTCCTCCAAACCGATTCCTCTGACGGACGAGGAAGTGGCGAGGCTTGGCGTTGAAAAGAAAGAGATTGAGGTTTCTTACGATGTCGGCGATTCCGTCCAGATTATCGACGGGCCCCTCGAAGGGTTTGTCGGCGTTGTGGAAGAGGTCGACAAGGAAAAGAACCGGGTCCGCGTCACGGTTTCAATGTTCGGACGCGAAACGCCGGTCGAGCTTGAGCTGAATCAGGCCCAGGCCATGGAATGATTTTATTTGGGTAATAAGCGGAGGAATCCGCTGTTATGAGGGGGCAGCGCCCCTGTGGGAGGGACGGCAGAGCCGTTCCGCCATCGACCACGAATTTTGGAGGTGCAGTAAAATGGCTCAGAAGGTTACGGGCTTTATCAAGCTCCAGATACCTGCCGGCAAAGCTACGCCGGCGCCGCCGGTGGGACCCGCGCTCGGTCAGCACGGCGTCAACATCATGGCGTTTACGAAGGAATTCAACGAGCGTACCAAAGGCGAGGCGGGAATGATTATTCCCGTGATTATCACGGTGTACGCCGACCGCTCGTTTACGTTTATCACTAAAACGCCGCCGGCCGCGGTCCTGATCAAAAAGGCATGCGGAATTGAAAAGGCTTCCGGTCAGCCGAACAAAACCAAGGTGGCGAAAATTACCCGTGAACAGATCCGCAAGATCGCTGAAACCAAAATGCCCGACCTGAACGCGGCTTCCATTGAAACGGCCATGAGCATGGTCGCCGGAACCGCGCGCAGCATGGGCGTGGAAGTCGCGGACTGAATGAAAGCCCGGGTGGGAGGAAACAGGAATCCGATTTTACCACTTCACAGGGAGGATAACCAATGAAACACGGAAAAAAATACAACAACAGCGCAAAGCTGATTGACCGTTCCAGCCTTTACGAAACCGCCGAGGCTCTTGATCTTTGCGTCAAGACCGGCACGGCGAAATTCGATGAAAGCGTCGAAGTCCACGTCAAGCTCGGCGTGGACAGCCGCCATGCGGACCAGCAGGTCCGCGGCGCCATCGTCCTTCCGAACGGAACAGGCAAGACCGTCCGCGTTCTCGCGCTGTGCAAAGGCGACGCGGCGAAGGAGGCCGAAGCGGCCGGGGCCGATTACGTCGGCGCGGAGGAATATGTTCAGAAAATCCAGAGTGAGAACTGGATGGATTTCGACGTTCTGGTCACTACGCCCGATATGATGGGTCAGGTCGGCCGCCTTGGTAAAATTCTCGGCCCGCGCGGCCTGATGCCGAACCCGAAGGCAGGCACCGTGACGCGCGAAATCGGCAAGGCCATCAATGAGGCCAAAGCCGGCAAGATCGAGTACCGCCTCGACAAATCCAATATTATTCACTGTGTCATCGGCAAGGTTTCGTTCGGCGGGGATAAGCTGCGCGAAAACTTCGATGCTCTGCTCGGCGCGATCGTCAAGGCAAAGCCGGCCGCGGCAAAAGGGCAGTATATCAGGTCCTGCGTTGTCGCGTCCACGATGGGACCCGGCGTCAAGATTAACCCGAACAAATTCGGCGCTTAATTTAGTTGACATTTACTGCTTTTTCTGTTATAATAATCAAAACAATAGTTTTTCTTTATTCAAAGACAGCAGGCGCTGTACGCTTAATGGATTTTCCAGCCTGCCGAGAATAAGGTTCGATATGCATTTGTGTGTTGAAAGCCTTTTCTGCGGCAGCGGAAAAGGCTTTTTACGTTCTGCGCGGAAACTGAACCAAACGGAGGTGAATTTGTTTGCCAAGTGAAAAGATTCTTGAAGAAAAGAAGAAGGCTGTGGCTCAGCTTTCCGACAGCCTGAAAGCGGCCCGGACGGGCGTGATCGTCAGCTATAAAGGAATCACGGTGGAGGCCGATACGAAGCTCCGCAAGGAACTGCGCGAATCCGGCTGCCAGTACAAGGTTGTGAAAAACACCCTTTTGCGTCTGGCGCTGAAGGACGCGGGAATAGCGGGGCTCGACGATGTCCTGGAGGGGACGACCGCTCTGGCCGTCGATCCGGACGATTATGTCGCTCCTGCCAAGATTCTTGCGGGATATGCCAGTGCCGATAAAAGCGAAACCTTTCAGATCAAGGCGGGCTTTATTGACGGAAAAGCCGCAACCGCGGACGAGATCAAGACTCTTGCGTCCCTGCCCCCGAAGGAGCAGCTGGTCGCACAGGCTCTCAGCGGCCTGAACGCGCCGATTACCGGTTTTGTCACCGTTCTCAGCGGAACGATCAAGGGATTGGTGGTTGCCCTGAACGCAATTGCCGAAAAACAGCAGGCATCCGCTTGAGTTTATAAAAATAATATTAATTTGGAGGTTTCAATCTTATGTCTGATAAAGTTGCAAAGCTCATTGAAGATGTAAAAGCTCTTACGGTTCTTGAGCTCTCCGAGCTCGTCAAAGCTCTTGAAGAGGAATTCGGCGTATCCGCCGCCGCTCCGGTCGCGGTTGCCGCCGCTCCGGCTGCCGCCGCCGCTCCCGCAGAGGAGAAGACGGAATTCGACGTCATCCTGAAAGCGATCGGCCAGCAGAAGATTCAGGTCATCAAGGCGGTCCGCGAGATCACCGGCCTGGGCCTGAAGGAAGCGAAGGACCTTGTCGACGGCGCTCCGAAGCCGGTCAAGGAAGGCGTTTCCAAGGACGACGCTGCAGCGATGGAGGAAAAACTCAAGGCCGCGGGCGCGGAAGTCGAAATCAAGTAATTTTCGTTCCTCTGTTGTTTTCCTGCCCCGTAAAACGGGAAAAAGGTCCGTCCCATACAATCCGTCGGGTTGCTTGGGACGGATCTTTTTGCCTTCTCTTGTAAAACATAAAAATTTGAATACAATATTCTTAATGCTATTTTAATTTGCCGCAAATTTTTCTTAAAGTCGCTTCTGCTAAAGTGGTGGTAACAGAAACGAAGGAGGATCAGATAAAAAATGGTTACATTGGAACAGGTTGAAAAATTGAAGGAACGCGCAAATGTAAGTTACGATGAGGCGAAAGCGGCGCTGGAGGCGACGGGCGGCGATCTTTTGGAAGCCCTGATCTATCTGGAAAAACAGGGCAAAACGAAAGCGCCGGAAGGCAACGGCTTTTACAGCAGTAAGGGCGAGACTCCGCAGTATGGCAAAGAATATACGTACAGGGAGGAAAAGGCGGCGCAGCGGGGAGAGAGCTTCTCTGGGCTTCTAAAACGGTTCGGAAAATTCTGCCTGCGTCTGCTTCAGAAAGGAAACAGAAATACGTTCGAGGTGCTGAAGGGGAGCGAATGCAAGGCTTCCATTCCGGTGACGGTGCTGGTGCTTCTCCTGCTCTTCGCTTTCTGGGTGACTCTTCCGCTGATGATCGTCGGCCTATTCTTTGGGCTGCGCTATCGCTTTCAGGGGCCGGACCTCGGGAAGGACTCGGTGAACAAAGCGATGGATACGGTGGCGGATGCCACGGATGATGTGAAGAAATCCTTTTGTGACGACAAAAAATGATTTGAGGACGCGGGGCGGTGACAACGGTTGGGCAGAAAGATTCTGATTGTCGAGGATGAACAGAAAATTGCGCGCTTTATTGAAATGGAGCTGAACTACGAGGGATACGCGACGGAGAAAGCGGCCGACGGACAAACGGGGCTTGAACTTGCCCGCACGGGCGCATTCGACCTGATCCTGCTGGACCTGATGCTTCCCGGAATGAGCGGCATGGAAGTCCTGAGGCGGATCCGACGATCTTCCGATGTTCCGGTCATCGTTCTGACGGCGCGGGACAGCACGATGGACAAGGTCTCCGGTCTCGACGGAGGCGCGGACGACTATATGACAAAGCCGTTTGCGACCGAGGAACTCCTCGCCCGCATCCGAAACGCCCTGAGAAAAAGCGCGCCGGCGGAAAGCGAACAGCTTTCCGCCTTCGGCGTTGTGTTGGACCCGGCCCGGCGGACGGTGTCCGTGAATGGGCACCCTGTGTCACTGACGAAACGGGAATTCGATTTGCTTTGCTATCTGATGAAAAATAAGGGAATGGTTCTGTCGCGGGAAGTTCTGCTTGAGAATGTCTGGGGTTATGAATTCGAAGGGGAGACCAACGCCGTGGATGTTTTTGTCCGTTTTCTTCGTTCGAAAATCGACGATGTATACGGAATCAAACTGATCACCACGGTCCGCGGCGTCGGCTATGTGATCAAAGATGAGGAGTGAAACGCAGGGTCGCGGAAACCCCGCGCCGGAGGATCACACAAAGCCCTCGATCGTCTTCCGGCTGAACACCGTCTTTTTCTTTGAGCTCCTCGGGATTTTTCTGGTTTTGGACCTTCTGTTCGGCGCATCGCTGCTGATTGCTGCGGCCGGTCATGCGGAGCGTGCCGCCGGCCTTGCCGTTTACGCCGTGGAACAGGAGGGACTTCGGGATTCGGACGGACCGGTGATTTTTTCAGAAGGCGGGGTGACGTTGGAGAAAAGCGGAGCTGCTCCGGAGGGCCTTCGTGTCCCTGCGCTGGCCGGCAGATTATTTTTTGATGAATCCCTCTCAGGGGAAAGGTATTTTGCGGTTCCCAGAACTTCTCCTCTTTTCAGAAAACTCGATGGATTGGTTTACCGGTTGTATCAAAGCACGGGCGACGTCGTTTCCGTAGACCTGAGCAAAGAAATCGGGCTCGGCGAGACCATCCTGATCATTTTTCTGGCCGCGGAGCTGATGATGCTCCTTTTCGGCGTGAGGAAACGGTCGCGCAGGATCCGGAAGACACTGAGGCCGATTGCGGAACTTGCCGAGACGGCGCGCAGGCTGAACCAGTCGAGGCCGTTTACGCCGGAGGAAATCGAGGCCCTTGCCGGAAAGATCAATGGGATCAACGCGTCCCGTCTGGATACGAGAATCGCGGTCAGCGGCACGCAGGAGGAACTCAGGAATCTTGCCGCCGCGATCAATTCGATGCTCGACCGGATCAACGAGTCCTACCGCGCTCAGGTCCGCTTTGTGTCGGATGCCTCCCATGAGCTGCGCACCCCGATCGCCGTCATCCAGGGCTATGTCAGCCTGCTGGACCGCTGGGGGAAACATGACGAAAAGGCTCTCCAGGAGTCGATTGAGGCCATTAAGAGCGAAACGGATAATATGAAGCAGCTGGTGGAGCAGCTGCTGTTTCTGGCCCGTGGGGACAACAACACCATGATCCTGCAGAAAGAGCGGTTCGACGTTTCGGCTCTTGCCCAGCAGGTCTACCGCGAGACCAAAATGATCGACGGGGGGCACGGCTATTTTTTGAGGGCGGAACCGGCCCTGATCGACGCGGACGAGGCGCTGATCAAGCAGGCCATGCGGATCCTGGTGGACAACGCGGTAAAATATACGCCCGCGGGCGGGACCATCCGGATCTCAGCGGTCAGCAGCGGGGAAGAGGTTCGGGTGACCGTTCAGGACGACGGGATCGGCATTCCCGCCGAAGCGCTCCCCAGAGTTTTCGACCGCTTTTTCCGCACCGACGCTTCCCGTGCCCGCGCGACGGGCGGGGCGGGCCTTGGCCTTTCCATCGCAAGGTGGATTGCCGAACGCCACGGGGGGCATATGGAGGTGCTGAGCCGCGAGGCGATCGGGAGCAGAATTTCCCTTGTGCTGCCTGCGGCGAAAGAGGAAAGAACAGAGGGGAAAGAAGAAAAGGAGCCGGAGGCCGGGGTGCGAAAATGACGCGCCCACGGCTTCCGGCTCCCTTTTTCAGAGAAGTTATTTTACATTTTTCTATATTTTTTCACTTTGCGCATGTTCTTTTTCTTTCGGTTATAGACCAGCGTGAGGACAATATAAATCACAACGAGAAGAATAATCAGCGCGGCGATTGCCAGAAACCAGCCTGAAGTGAAAATCGACTTGATCACGTCGGTCATATGCAGCAGCTCGCTGCGCTCGACGGACTCGGAGGCGACGAGATTGATGGTCGCCAGCGTCTGGTCGGCGTACTTCAGCGTCGCTTTGCCGATCACCTGTCCCTTTTTAATCGGCGCGTCCACATGGTCCGGAATGGTCTTGTTGATGATGACGCTGCTCTGAGAGACGTCCTTTGGCAGAATCGCGGAATAGCTTTTCTCTGCGGTGAGCAGCAGGCTGTCCTTTTGCCAGGCGTAGTTCAGTTTGACCTCTCCCAGGGTCTGGTCGGTGCCGACTACTTTTTTCAGTTCCAGATTCTTTAGCGCCCAGCGGTAAAGGTTTGCGCTGTCCACCATTTCGCCGCGCGTTTTGACCGCTTTGCCGTTTGCGTCCACCGAGGGGGCGCCGAGCGCCACGCACAGATAGCTGTACCCGTCCGCGGACGCGGTGGAAATCAGGCAATAGCCCGCTTCGTCCGTGTGGCCGGTTTTAATGCCTTTGGCATACAGGTAATAATATTCTCCCCCGAGCGCATTTTTGTCAATCAGCAGGTTTGTCGTGGAGAGCGTCGGCATCTGTTTTCCCGCATTCGGCCCTCCGACGGGTTTGTAGGAGTACCGCGTCTGGGAGCAGACCTGCATGAAATAGGGCAGGCTCATCGCGCACCGCGTGATTTTCACCAGGTCCGCGGCGGTGGTGTAGTGATTGTCGTCGTGCAGTCCGTGCGGGTTTGTGAAGTTCGTTCCCGTACAGCCCAGCGCCTTCGCCTTTTCGTTCATCATCTCGACGAATTTGTCCACGCTTCCGCCCCCGACGTAGTCGGCCAGAACCATCGCCGCGTCGTTCCCGGACGGAACCATCATGCAGTTCAGGAGCTGATAGACCGTCAACACGTCGCCCGTCCGGATGTTCGACATGGAACTGCCCGTCCCGAGAAGGCGGTCGACCACATCCTTGGAGATCGTCACCTGGGTTCCCTGCAGGTCTTTGACCTGTTCGCTGACGATGATGTAGGTCATGATTTTGGTCAGGGAAGCCGGTTCCCTTTTTTCGTCCGGATTTTTCTGGTAAACAACGGTTCCGGTGTCCAGGTTGACCAGCTCGACCGCCGCGCAGGAAGGCTCGAAACCGATAGAGAAGTTGGCGGCCCGTGCGGGGACGGAAGAGATCAGGATGCAGCAGGCCGTCAGGACGGAAAACAGGAACGCTAGCCTTTTTTTCATGGAAATTTTGCCTCCGATGTGATATGATAGTAAAGCCGGCCGAAGCAGGCGTTTTATGTAAAATCAACCTATCTGATACATAGTATAACAGCCATTTCCGAAAAGATAAAGGACTATGCCGGAAAAACGTTTCATATGATTGATTTGTATCACTGGGAACGGCTTCGGAATCGAGCTGACTGGAGGAAACCGGTATGATCTATCTGACTGCCGATACGCATGGGGAGCTGCGCCGATTTGATTCTCCTCAGATGCGCAGGCTGAAAGCGGGGGACACGCTGATTGTCTGCGGGGATTTCGGATTTATCTGGGACGGAGGCCCGGCGGAGGAAAAGATCCTGAAAAAGCTGGGCAAAAAAAAATACGGAATTCTGTTTCTGGACGGGGCGCATGAAAATTATGATCTGTTGGAGAAATACCCCGCCTCCCAGTGGAACGGCGGCAAGGTGCGGCAGATCAGCGGCAATCTGTATCATTTGATGCGCGGTCAGGTTTATGAAATCGAGGGAAAGAAAATTTTTGCCTTCGGCGGCGGTGAAAGCAGCGAAAAGCAGCTGCGCATGGAGGCCGGGAAATGGTGGGAACGGGAAATGCCCACCATGGAGGAGATGCGCGAGGGCGCCGAGAATTTGAAAGCCGTGGGAAGACAGGTGGATTATATCGTCACCCACACGCCGCCGCCGAAAATGGGACCCGGACCGTCCGAACCTGGGACGGATGGGAAAAATCAGCTGGAAGCGTTCTTTGAGCAGATCACGAAGCAGGTCAGCTATGAAAAGTGGTTTTTCGGCTCCCTGCATATCGACCGAAAGGTCACCTATAAAAACTACGCGGTGTTTGAGGGGGTTCTCCCGGCCTGGGAGATTCCGTCGAAACACCACTTCAAAAAGTAACAAATGCTCCGGCTGCTGCGTGTGCAGAGCCGGAGCATTTATCAGCAGCTTATCCTGCGTCCATCAAATATTGAGAATTACTTTGACACCTGAAAGGACTTCGCGAACGAGATCAGCTCCTGTTCGGAAAGGTTCTTTTGGGCCGCGATATAAACGCTTACTTTGTCTGTTTCCCACTCGAGCGTGTCGCCGTCGATCAGCGCGGCTTTATGCCCATTGATATTCAGCACTTTCACATCGGTACCGCCGGTTTCCGTCGCGGCTTCCGATGTGTTCCGTCTTTCCTGGACAAAAATTTTCTTATCGCCGTTGGTAAAATAGAAGTCGGCATAATCTCCGTCTATTTTTCCATTGTCGTCCGGATAGAGCTTTGCGCAGTCGAACGCATAGCCGGAAGGCATCGATGCGGGAAGCAGGGGCTGGAAGGTAAGCTGAGCAACGGCCTTGCTCAATTCCTTTTCAGTGACGCGATTGTCCGAATGGTCTCCGTTCGCGATGGTGCCGAGTTTCTTGCCATTCTTGTCGTAGATGTCAATGTCTTTGCCTCCCGGCATGCTGGTGATCGGATTTCCGTCCTTATCGTAAACCTCCGGCTTTGAGGGCGCTGCGTTCGGGTCCTCCACCAGAACGGTGTTGTGCCCCAGACTGATGGTCTGAAGGATTCCGTCGATCGCCGTTTTTGCGAACGCCGTTTGGGAGAAGCCGACCAGGCAGACCAGGCAGGCCGCCGCGGTCGTCCAGCGGACGGTGGATTTTTTGTTCAGGCCGGCGGCGCGCCGGAATTCGCGCTTCATTTTTGCGCGTTCCGAACGGTTTAAGACCGGATTCCCGGTGTCCTCAGATTTTTCCTGAACATCGTTTAGCAAGTCGTAGATGTTTTTCATGGCTTAACCTCCCTGCATTGTCTCAGTTTTTTTCTTCCGCGGGAAAGGCGGTTGTACAGCGCCGATACCCTGATATTCCGTTCCCGCGCGAGCTGTTCGGCCGGCTTTTCGCGGACGTAGCAGTCCCAGAACAGCTTGCGGTCTTCTTCCGGCAGGTCCCGAAGCAAATCCCGGACCGCTTCCCTGGCTTCGCATGCGGATTCGTTTTCCGCAGTGCAGAGGGCTTCTTCCTCGCCCTCCGAGGGGAGCGGAAGCTCGCTTTGAAACCGGGAAGACCGGCGCAGACGGTCGATGGCCTTGTACCGGCAGACCGCCGACAGCCAGCCTGAAAAGCTGCTTTTCGTACTGTCAAAATGCTCAATTTCGTTCCAGACAGCGAGAAGGATGTCGTCCTCGCATTCCTCCCATTGGTCCGGAAGCGAGGAAAGGCGCCGGCGCACGATGGACCGGATCATTCCCCCGTAGGAATCGATCACATAATCCAGCGCCCGTTCGTCCCGCGCTTTCAGCCGCCCGATAAAATTATTGCCGTCTATCTTTTTAGCATCAAACATGTTTTCTCCTTTTCTGCCGTTCCCTGCATATTTGCGCGCTCACCTTAAATATTCGCGGGCGTGCAAGGAAATCTATCAAAAAGGACCGCATTTTTTCAATGCGGTCCTTTGAAAGATCAGTCCGTCCAGTTTTGAAAGAGCTGTCTGACCTCGGCGCGCAGGCCCCGGTGCTCCGGAAGGGACAGCTCCGGGTCCGCTCGGAAAATTTTTTGGGCGGTTTCCTGCGCTTTCCGCAGAGATTCCATGTTTGTCGTCATATCCGCGATTTTCAGGTCCGGAAGGCCGTGCTGCCGGTCTCCGAAGAAATCGCCGGGTCCCCGCAGCTTTAGGTCCTCGTCCGCGATTTGAAAGCCGTCGGAGGTGGAGCACAGGATTTTCAGCCGGGCGAGCGCCTCCTCGTTCCGCGCGGCTGAGATCAGGATACAGGTCGAGGCGCAGGTTCCCCGCCCGATCCGGCCCCGGAGCTGGTGCAGTTGGGAAAGGCCGTACCGCTCCGCGTTCTCGATCAGCATGACGGTCGCGTTCGGCACGTCCACGCCGACCTCCACGACGGTGGTGGAGACCAGAACGTCGATTTCCCCCGCTGAAAAGCGGTTCATGACCGCTTCTTTTTCCTTCGGCTTCATTTTTCCGTGCAGGGTGCCGATCCGGCAGTCGGGCAGCCATTTGCTTTTCAGGCGCTGCGCGTAGGAATTCACGCTTTCCATATCGCTCCCGCTTTCGTCGATCATCGGGCAGATGATATAGCACTGCCGGCTTTCCCGCACGTACCTGCGCACAAAAGCGAAAACGCGCGGCCGGACGTCCGGCGTCACGGCATAGGTTTTTGTTTCCTTTCTTCCGGGCGGCAGTTCGTCGAGAATGGAAAGATCCAAATCGCCGTAGATTATCAGGGCGAGCGTGCGCGGGATCGGCGTCGCGCTCATGACCAGCGTATGGGGACGGTCCCCTTTTGCGGCGAGCGCCGCCCGTTGGGCCACGCCGAACCGGTGCTGTTCGTCCGTGACGACCAGGCCGAGCCGTTTGAAGCTCACGCCGTCCGAAATCAGCGCGTGGGTGCCGACCAGCAGGTCGATCTCCCCGTCGGCCAGGGCGCCGCGCAGCTTCCGCTTTTCAGCGGCGGGCAGGGAACCGGTCAGAAGGCCGATCCGGATCCCCGTCGGCGACAGCAGGGCGGAAAGCGTCCGCGCGTGCTGCCTTGCCAGGATTTCCGTCGGAGCCATCAGGGCGGCCTGCATTCCGTTCTTGATCGCCGAATGGCACAGGGCTGCCGAGACTGCCGTCTTTCCCGACCCCACATCCCCCTGAATCAGGCGGTTCATCGGGAAACCACCGAGCATGTCCGCCATCGATTCGCGCACCGCCCTTTTCTGGGCCTCTGTGGGCTGAAACGGCAGCAGACGGTAAAATTCACCGGTCCGGTCGCTTTGAAGCTGAAACCGGCTCCTGGCTCGGGTACGGCCCCCAATTCTCAGTAGGCCGAGCTGCAGCACCAGAAATTCTTCAAAGATCAGCCGCTCGCGGGCCGATTTCAGCGATTCCATATCGTCCGGGAAATGAATGTTCTTCAAGGCGAAATCCAGGCTGCTGAGAGTTTGCTCTTTTCGAAGCATCGGGGGAAGTGGGTCCGCCATCGGGTCCGGCAGCAGCCGGAGCGCCTCGCGCACCGCGTTTCCGATCAAGCGGCTGGAAAGCCCGCTGGTCTGGCGATAGACCGGCAGAACAGGGGGGCAGGACGCCGCCGGATAAAATTCCGGAGAAATCATTTCCCGTTTCAGGAAATTGGCGGTGACTTTGCCGTAAAACAGATATTCTTCGCCCGGATGCAGCAGGTTCATCACATAGCGGTTGTTGAAGAAAGTCAGTTCCAGGGTGCTTTCGCCATCAAAGGCGCGGGTCTTATAAAGCGTCATTCCGCCGCGGATGCGGGTCTCCGTTGGCGCTTTTTCAACGGCGGCCCGCACGGCGCAGACCGTTCCCAGGGGGGCGGTGCGGACCGGAAACGGGCGGCTCAGGTCCTCGTAAGCACGGGGGTACAGACGCAGCAAGGCGCCGACCGACGGCGCGCCGAGCTTTCGGAACAGCTCCGCGCGCCGCCTGCCGACGCCTTTCAGGGTCTGGATATCCTGTTTGAATAAGCTGGCCATTCTACCACCTGCAAACTGTGTTTTGTTTTTTCAGGCGGGCATGGCGTTATTCCACTGAAATGATAAAATAATAAACCGGCTGTCCGCCGTTGACAAGGGTGATCTCAATATCGCTGCTGACCTTGGATTTGATGCGGCTGCACGCATCGTTGGCCATTTCCTCGGTCACGTCCGCACCGTAGATCAGGGTGATGAACGAGGTGCCGCGTCCGACCATAGACCGGGTCAGCTTGGAGCAGACATGGACCGCGTCCCTGTTCTTTTCGATGACACTCAGTTTCCCGTTGACCAGTCCAAGTGTATCCCCCTCGCGGATCCGCTTTCCGCCGAACTCGGAGTCCCTTGCCGCAAATGTGACGGTGCCGGTCTGCACGCCGGAAGCGGCTTCCATCATGCCGACGGTATTGACTTCCACGCTCGCGTCCGGGTTGTAGGCCAGAAGGGCGGAAAGGCCCTGCGGAATGGTGCGGGTCGGCAGCACGATCACCTTGCGGTCCTGGATCAGGGGGATGGTCTGTTCCGCCGCCAGAATGATATTTTTATTGTTCGGCATAATGATGACGGTCTTCGCCGGCGTTGCGAGGGCAGCGGCCATTAGCTCCTCGGTGCTGGGATTCATGGTCTGCCCGCCGCTGACGACCTGTGCGCAGCCGAGATCCGTAAACAGCGTTTTGAGTCCTTCGCCCGCGGCGACCGCGACGAAACCGATTTCCTCCACCGGTTCCGCCGGTTCCGGCGGCGCGGCGGATTTCGCCTTGGCGGCTTCGTTTTCCTCGGCGTTTTTCCGGTGCTGCTCCTTCATATTGTCGACCTTCACGGTCAGGAGCTGACCATAGGCGAGGCCCGCCTCCAGCGCGTTGCCGGGGTCCTCCGTATGCACGTGGACTTTGATGATTTCATCGTCGTCCACGACCAGGACGCAGTCGCCCATGCTTTCAAGGTAAGTGCGAAGGTCCTGCGGGTCTTTCCCGCACTCCGGATTCCGCCCGATGATGAATTCGGTGCAGTAGGTAAAATTGATGACTTCGTCGAATTCCGCGGCCGCGTTGCGGAAAAAGTCGCTGTTCAGCGTTCTGTCGTTTCCGGAACCGCCGCCGGCTTCCGCCGTTTCGCCGGAGAGGATCGTGTGGTCGCGGAAGACGCTCAGCATCCCGTCGAAAATATAGCACAGCCCTTTGCCCCCGGCGTCGACAACGCCGGCCCGTTTGAGGACGGGGAGAAGCTCCGGGGTTCTGGCGAGGGCCTCCTCTGCTCCCTTGCAGATGGCTTCCCAGACGACGACCGGATTGTCGTCGTCCTGCGCGGCCGCCTTGCCTGCTTCACAGGCGATGCGGGACACGGTCAGAATGGTTCCCTCGGTCGGCTTCATGACCGCTTTGTAGGCGGCCTCCACTCCGATGCCGAGCGCGGCGGCGAGGTCGGAGCCCCCGACCTCATCCATCCCCTCCAGGCCTTTCGCAAATCCTCGGAACAAAAGGGAAAGGATGACCCCTGAATTGCCTCTCGCCCCGCGGAGGAGGGCGCCCGAAGCGATCTTCGCGACCTCTCCGGCGGAATTTGAACTTGTCTTCACCAGTTCTGCGGCGGCCGATCCCATGGTCATGGACATATTGGTTCCCGTGTCTCCATCCGGAACGGGAAAAATGTTGAGTTCATCAACAGATGTTTTATATCGGACTATATTATTGGCACCGGATATGATAGCATTTTTCAGATCGATCCCGTTCATCACTTTGTCAGCACTCCCTCAATTCAAACAGCGGTTGGAAGCCGGACCTGCGAGCTCCGTTCCGGCTATGATACCATGAACCGCGAAGCCGCGAAACGCGCGGTCAGCCACGATTCATGGTTCAGTGTACTCTCAGGCGTCGGAAGCTTTGCCTCCGTTTACACCGTGAGGTTATTATACCATACACTTCCAATGGATTCAATCGTTAAAAATAAGCCGGGGCTTTAGGCCGAGAATGAAAATATCCTCACTCAAGGTGAGGATATCGGTTTGCTCTACCGGGGTTCCACAATGAGCTTGATTGCGGTTCGCTCCTCTCCGTCGATCGTTACGCTTGCAAATGCAGGCGTGCAGACGGCATCGATTCCCGACGGGGCAAGATAACCGCGCGCGATAGCTATGGCTTTGATAGCCTGATTGGTAGCGCCGGCGCCGACGGCCTGAATCTCGACCGAGCCGGATTCCCGGATGACACCCGCAACCGCGCCGGCAACGGAATTAGGCGCCGATTTTGACGACACTTTTAAGATTTCCATAAGCTATCCCCCAACTTATATTTATAGATACATCATAAATCGAAAAAACAGTTTTTGCAAGTTATTTTAATAAAAAATAATTGCTATATCTAAAAATTATTAGCAGAATAGCCAAAGCAAATTAGAGTATTTGTATTCTTTCAATGGAAACGGTTCTGCCTGATTTTTCATCCACGGATAAAACGGCTCCGTCCATCCGGCAGTCGCCGTCCGCCAGGTCGAAACGGACCGGCATTTTGGTCCTCATTTTCTGGATCACCAGTTCGGGCTTGACCCCCAGAACGGACTGAACGGGCCCCGTCATGCCCAGGTCGGACAGATACCCCGTGCCTTTCGGAAGGATGGTTTCATCCGCGGTCTGAACATGGGTGTGGGTGCCGAAAACGGCTGAGACGCGTCCGTCCAGGTAGTAGGCGAGCGAGCGTTTTTCCCCGGTTGCCTCCGCGTGAAAATCCACGAGCGTGATTTTCGGCGTGCCCGCCGAAAGAATTCGGTCCGCCGCGTCAAAAGGGGATTCCATGCTCTCCATATAAACGACTCCGATCAGGTTTAAAACGCCGACCTGGACCCGGCCGAGGTCGATGATCTCAAATCCTTTGCCGGGCGCCGCGGAAGGAAAGTTGGCAGGGCGCAGCAAAGCGGGGCAGGAATCATAAAAATCATAACTTTCCCTGCGCCGGAAGCTGTGATTTCCGGAAGTGATGACATCTACGCCGCTGTCGAACAGATGGCAGGCGGACGCGGGGGTCAGGCCGTTCCCGTCTGCGGAGTTTTCTCCATTCGCAATGACCAGGTCGATTCCCTTCAGCTTTTTGACGGAGGGCAGGTGTCTGCGAAGAAAATTACAGCCGATACTGCCGACCACATCACCAATTGCCAGAATGTTCATCATTGAATCCTCCTTCAGACAGAAAATGCAAACAAAGAGGGGGGAACAGCCCCTGTTCCCCCCATGTCAGGCGTGATGCCTTCCCTCACTTTGCATATTCGATTGCTCTGCTCTCACGGATTATGGTAACCTTGATT
The DNA here is from genome assembly GCF_035986805.1 of Caproicibacter sp. BJN0012. Taxonomy (NCBI): domain Bacteria; kingdom Bacillati; phylum Bacillota; class Clostridia; order Eubacteriales; family Acutalibacteraceae; genus Caproicibacter; species Caproicibacter sp. BJN0012. Next base: position 1,335,073 of record NZ_CP142518.1, read on the forward strand.
TGACCCGGATATTCCAGATCGCTTTCAATTTTTTTGCAAATGTCACGAGCCAAAAGCGCCATTTTGTCGTCGCCGACGGACTCGGGTTTCACCATGATCCGGATTTCGCGGCCGGCCTGAATGGCATAACTGCGGTCCACTCCGTCAAACGACGAGGCAACAGCTTCCAGTTTTTCCAGGCGCTTGATGTAATTTTCCAGATTCTCGCGCCTTGCTCCCGGGCGGGCCGCGCTGATCGCATCGGCTGCCTGAACCAGGCAGGCGACGATGGTTTTTGCTTCCACGTCCCCGTGGTGAGCCTGAATCGCGTGCACCACAGCGTCACTTTCTTTATATTTGCGGGCCATGTCGACTCCGATGTCGACATGGGAACCTTCGATTTCGTGGTCCAGCGCTTTCCCGATGTCATGCAGCAGGCCTGCCCTGCGCGCAATCGTGGGGTCCAGTCCAAGCTCGCTTGCCATCATGCCGGCAAGGTAGGCGACTTCCAGAGAGTGGTTCAGCACGTTTTGGCCATAACTGGTGCGGTAACGCAGCCGTCCCAGCAGCTTGACCAGTTCCGGATGGACGCCGTTCACGCCGGCTTCGATCACGGCGTGTTCTCCTTCCTGTTTAATGGTGGCGTCCACTTCCCGCCGGGCTTTTTCAATGGTCTCCTCAATTCTCGCAGGATGAATTCTCCCATCGGCAATCAGATGCTCCAGAGCGATGCGCGCCACCTCGCGGCGCACCGGCTCGAAACAGGAGAGAGTGATTGCCTCCGGCGTGTCGTCAATAATCAGGTCGACTCCGGTCATAGTCTCGATCGCCCGGATGTTCCTTCCCTCGCGGCCGATAATTCTGCCCTTCATCTCGTCGTTGGGCAGCGGCACAACGGAGATCGTGGCTTCCGCAACGTGGTCGGCGGCACAGCGCTGGATTGCGGTGGAAATAATTTCGCGCGCGCTTTTTTCGGCTTCTTCCCGCGTCTGCTGTTCAAACTCCATCAATTTGACGGCCTTTTCATGGGTCAGCTCGTTTTCAAGATTATTCAGCAGGTAGTCCTTGGCCTGATCCTTTGTAAAACCGGAAATACGCTCAAGCATTTCAAACTGGTTCTTTTTCAGAGCTTCCGCTTCGCCGAGCCGTTCGTCCGCGTGCTTGATCTTATTGTTCAGGATCTCGTCTTTGGCTTCCAGGCTTTCCGTCTTTTTGTCGAGCGTTTCTTCCTTTTGCTGAATGCGGCGTTCCTGCCGCTGAATTTCTTTCCGGCGGTCGTTCAGTTCCTTTTCGGACTCCGTTCTCTGGCGGTGGATTTCGTCTTTTCCCTCCAGAATGGCTTCCTTCTTTTTCGCTTCCGCCGTCTTGATCGCGTCGCTTACAATCCGCTTTGCTTCCTGCTCGGCAGAACCAATGGTATATTCGGCGGTCTTTTTGCGGTGGACAATTCCCGCAAGGAACGCAATAACCGCCGCAGCCACTGTAAAGACAGCGGTAATGATGATGCAGGTGGTGATATCGACAGTCAAATGTTGGCACCTCCTTTTCCTTTTACTAGAAAAAATTTCAAAAATTAAAATTATAAAAATGGGTATCATGGGTGCGTTAACCCATCAATGCAAAATATTGCATTATAAAAATAATTGTATTACTTTTTGTGCCGGTCTGTCAAGAAATTTACATAGAAATCCGGAAGGGATTTTGCTTATTTCAGGCATGACCGGAGAGAGAGGCCTGCGAAGGTTACGCGGATCTTGACAATCGGGGGAGACGGTGCTATCATATATAAAATACAGCAGTGGTCATGCTTTTTAATGTTCATGGAAAATTTATTCTCTAAAATGTTGACGAGGAAGCCGCGTCAGAGCTCCGCTTCAGAGAGCGCGCGCTGTAAGCTGAAAGCGCGCGCAGCAGGACGGACGGCGGCTACCGCCTCTGAGTGTGCGCCGAAGCGGAACTGCGAAAGGCGCGCCGGGATGTCTCCGTTATCGGACCGCAATGAGGGCAGAAGCACCGCTTTTGCCGCAATTGGGTGGAACCGCGGGATCAATTCCCCGCCCCATGTTTTGGGGCGGGGTTTTTTATTTTTCAAAGGAGTGTAGTTTAGGATGATTCATGTCAGCTTAAAGGGCGATGTCCGCGATTATGAAAGCGGCACAACCGTCGCGGAGGTTGCGAAATCGATCGGCGCAGGGCTTTACAAAGCCGCATGCGCCGGAAAAATCAACGGAAAAACGGTGGACCTGCGCACGGCGCTGACCGAGGACTGCGAGCTTCAGATCCTGACTTTTGACGACGCGGAAGGAAAGCACGCCTACTGGCATACGACCTCCCACATCATGGCGCAGGCTGTCAAGCACCTGTTCCCGGATGCCGGATTCGCCATCGGCCCCGCGATAGAAAACGGTTTTTATTACGACTTCGATCTTCCCCGCACGCTGACGCCGGAGGACCTTTCCGCCATCGAAGCCGAAATGAAGAAGATCATCAAGCAGGACCTTCCGCTGGAGCGCTTTGAGCTCGACCCGAAGGACGCCGTTGCCCTGATGGAAAAAGAGCATCAGATCTACAAGGTGGAGCTGATCAAAGAGCACTCCGGCAAAGGGGAGAAGATCAGCTTTTACAAGCAGGGAGACTATGTCGACCTGTGCGCCGGCCCGCATCTGATGACCACCGGGCAGGTGAGGGCGGTCAAGCTGACCAACTGCACCGGCGCCTATTGGCGCGCGGACAAGAACAATAAAATGCTGCAGCGCGTCTACGGCATTTCGTTCCCGAAAGCCTCGGAGCTCGACGCTTACCTGACGATGATGGAAGAGGCGAAAAAACGCGACCACCGCAAGCTCGGCCGCGACCTCGACCTCTTCGATATCTACGACGAAGGGCCCGGTTTCCCGTTCTTCCTCCCGAAGGGCATGGTTCTGCGGAACGTGCTCGAAAATTTTTGGCGCGAGGAACACGCGAAGCACGGCTATGAGGAAATCCGTACTCCGATCATCCTGAGCAAAGACCTCTGGCTCCGTTCGGGGCACTGGGACCACTACAAGGACAACATGTACACGACGAAGATCGACGACGAAGACTACTGCATTAAGCCGATGAACTGCCCCGGAGGGATGCTGGTCTACAAACGCAAGCTGCACTCTTACCGGGATCTCCCGGAGCGCGTGGCGGAGCTGGGGCTGGTGCACCGGCACGAGCTGTCCGGCGCGCTGCACGGCCTGATGCGCGTGCGCTGCTTCACCCAGGACGACGCCCACATCTTCATGACGCCGGATCAGATCGAAAGCGAGATCCTCGGCGTAATGAACCTGATCGACAGCTTTTATAAGGTGTTCGGCTTTGAATACAGCCTGGAGCTGTCCACCCGTCCGAAAGACTCCATGGGCACCGACGAGCAGTGGAAGACGGCGACGAACGCGCTGATTCACGCGCTGAAAGCGAATGGCAAACCCTATGTGATCAACGAGGGCGACGGTGCGTTCTACGGCCCGAAGATCGACTTCCACCTGCGCGACTCGATCGGCCGGACATGGCAGTGCGGCACGATTCAGCTCGACTTTCAGATGCCGGAGCGCTTCGACCTGACCTATACCGGCGCGGACGGCGAGAAGCACCGGCCGGTCATGATCCACCGCGTGATTTTCGGAAGTATCGAGCGGTTCATCGGCATTCTGACGGAGCACTACGCGGGCGCTTTCCCGCTGTGGCTGGCTCCGGTCCAGGTCAAGGTCCTTCCGATTTCCGAAAGTACGCAGGGCTATGCCGGCAAGGTGGCGGATGAGCTCGCCGCCGCGGGCCTGCGCGTGGAGCTTGACTCGCGGAATGAAAAAATCGGCTACAAGATCCGTGAAGCGCAGCTTCAGAAAATCCCTTATATGATTGTGATCGGGGAGATGGAAGCGCAGAGCGGGGAAATTTCCGTGCGCAGCCGCAAAAACGGGGACCTCGGCACCATGAGCCTCTCTGAATTTGTTAAGAAGGCCTCCGAAGAGGTTGCCTCTAAATCAAAAGACTGATTTTTTCACAAGGATAAAACATGCGGGCCGGATCCGTAAAAATGGATCCGGCCCGCATGTTTTTCGACAAGCCAAAGCGTTTTTCCGGTTTCCGTCCGGCCTCGTCAGATTTTGCCGCGGCCCAAAGCGCCGGTAATTTTGATGAGATTTTGGTCCCGCTTTTCTACAGCCTTGGCTGCTTTACCGCCGGTGTAGTTGTAAAAACCGCGTCCGCTTTTTACGCCCCAGTCACCCCTGTCGTAAAGAGCTTTCAGCGTCTTCGGCACTTCGGCGCTGTTGTCGAGATCGGCAAACAGATAATCGGCAATGTGAGTAAAAACATCAAGGCCGGCGAGATCCGCGGTCTCAAACGGACCGAGACAAGCGTAACGGAGGCCAAGCCCATACTTCATGGCTCTGTCGATATCCTCGGGGCTTGCAGCGCCGCTTTCCGCCAGGGAAAGGGCTTCCCGCAGAACGGCAAACTGAAGCCGGTTCAGAACGAAACCCGGCACATCTTTCGCGCGGATCGGCTTTTTGCCAAGCCGCACGGCCAGGTCATAAACAAAATTTAAGGTATCTTCCGAGGTTTTTCCGCCCCGGATTATTTCTACCAGCGGAATCAGGTACGGCGGATTGATCCAGTGCATTCCGACGAACCGCCCTGCATGCAGGACCGCCGTTCCCAGCAGAGTGATGGACAGACCGGAGGTATTGGTTGCGATGATACAGTCCTTCGGTACCGTCGCGCTGATACGGCGGAAAAAATCCTGTTTGATTTCTAAATCTTCGGCAATGCTTTCCAGAACGAAGCGGGCGGAAGAGAAGCAGGCTTCGCCGGTCACTGCGTCGATCCGCTCCGTCAATTTTGCCGATTCCGCGCCGGTGATTCGCCCTGAATCCACCATTGAGATCTGGTTTTTCTGAATGACGGCTTTTGCCCGGTCGATTCCCTTCTCGCTGCGGTTCCATAATGTAACTGACAATCCATGCTGAGCAAAGATCTGTGCAAGTGCGGTTCCCATGGTGCCGGCGCCCGCGATAACGACGCCGGGAAGTTCATCTGTGTTCATTTGGTCCTCCTTTGAGGCCGCTGCTTCAGCCGTCAGAGCAATCGAACAGGAATGATCGTGAGGCAGTGACGGGAAAAGCCTTCGTTTATCAACACCGGAAAGGACTATTTGCTGATCTTATCCGCAATGCTGCTTGCCGCAAAGGAATCCGGTTTTATTTTGCAGTCATAGCCGCAGGCTTTGACCCATGAGACAAGTTCCGGAATTAACTTGCTGGTTTTCCCCTTTTTCCCGACATCCACATGAATGCAAAAGCTGACATTGTTGAAATCGAAATTAATTTTTTTACAATAATTTTCAATTTCGGCGATCAGTTTGTCAGCGTATTTCAGGCTTAAACTTGTCTCGTAAAAAAGTTTCTGCCTCATATTGTCGATTCTTTTGATCCGAAGAATATCGTAGAAAAAAATACCGCCGTGGCCCACGTTCTGGACCGCGATGACCACAACCATTTTCGTATCGGAATAGTTCTGACTGTCCGTCCCGACGACAAGGTTGAAACCTTCCGATGTTTTATAATTTGACTTGATGTAATTTGTTATGATGCCGATCATCTGATCGTCGTTGCAGTTACCATAAGTTGGACTAATCATACGATATACTCTCCGCTGTATAATTTGAGGCATCCCTTTTTTATTTAATTGTTATCATACCACAGATCTTACCGCACTGCGTTACGTTTTCGTAAATTTTATGCGAATTCCGTCCTGATTGATCGGCATGCGCTGGAGCCTATGCGGCATCCCTTTTTACAGTTAAACTATATATAGCTTGACTGTTGACTATTGTTTCCATATGTTGTATAATGCAAACAGCAATAAAGGAGGCTGAAAAGGATGCAGACGAATGTGACGGTTGTTGGGAACACAATTGCAGAATCCGAGGTAAAAAATTATATTCAGTATGTCAATCAAAAAAATCCGGGCAGGGCGATCAGCTCCCTGCGGATCGAGCCGGATGGCGGGTACGTGAATCTGTCCTATGAGCTGGAACCCGTTCCGTTTGAGCGGATCCGCAGGATCACGGGATATCTGGTCGGGACGATGGACCGCTGGAACGATGCCAAACGTGCCGAGGAGCGGGACAGGGTCAAACACGGGATCTGAGCTTCTTTCAATCATCGCGGAAGAATGTTTTTTTTCTGAAGAAAGGGAAATGCTAATCCGCGGGGTGATCTTGCATGACAGAAATTGATCCGAAAATGAAGGATCGGTTTAATTCTCTTTCGCCGGATTTAAAAGCGGAAATTATGAAACAGAATGTTCAGATTCACAATCTGCAGGACCTGATTCATTGTCTTGAGAAAATTGTTCAGGGGAGCTGATTCGGATAAAACGCCGCGCGGCCAGAGAGCCGCGCGGCGTCCTGCTGACTGAGGACATGGTCAGAATTCTTCTCTGCCTTTCAGCATGCTGTCCAGTTCATCCGCCAGGTGTACGATCTGCTGGACCGCGTTTGCCACGTCTTCCAGTGCTTTCGTCTGTTCCAGAGAGGTGCTGAGAGTAGCTTCAGAGTGGGTTACCGTTTCGCTGATGGACTTCTTGATCTTTTCTGTCAGGAGGGAGATTTCATTTACCGTCTCTTTTGAGTGATCCGAAAGATCCTTGATCTCTTTGGCGACAACCGAAAAGCCGGCGCCGAATTCCCCCGCGTGGGCCGCCTCAATGGAGGAATTCAGGCCGAGGATCTTCGTATTCATAGCTATTTTGTTGATCATGGCCAGAATATTGCCGATTTCTTCATTAAATTTTCCGATCTGTGAAATTTCATGATTTAAACTCTGCTGTTCGCCCATAATACTTTGGGAAGAAGAGGCAAGCTCTTCCAGTGTCGCGGAAACCTCCACAAACTTGCCCGCGAGCTTTTTCGCGATGATTTCCAGATGCAGTTTTGCGTAACCGCTTTGGGCGAACGCGTTTACGACGATGAAGAGCACTTCGGCGGCCGCCGCGATATTTTCCTTTTTTGTTATATCGATCTCTCGCGCGGCAGCCAGGAGCCCTGTCTCACTGAGCCCGATCTCCTCGGCGGTTTTACGGAAAGCATTTTCTTCGGGTTTGTCCGCAAGGCATTGGCCCCCAAGAACGGTGCCGAGAAGCTCGCCGTCAACGACGACGGGAGCCGCGAAATCGATCAGCCCGGCGTGACAGTTCCCGATATACGGCCGTCCGGTTCTGGCCGCCTCCAGCCCCATCCGATGGTGTGACTCCGCGCAGCGGGCGTCTCCCGCCTCTGTTTTATGGATCCATTCGGTACAGAACTTCGTGTATGAACTGGGTTCGGTGATCGGATTTCCGCGGCGGTCGACCGTGATGCTGGCGCAGTTCATTCCTGTGGCGAAATTGTCCTGAAATTTCTGCAGCAGCCCCATGTCCACAATATCTGTGATTTCAAGTGCCTTTAGGTCGATTTTCCCATCCTGCATCTGCTTGATCAAATACATCATCTCCCCATTTTTATCTCATTCTATCATTTTCTAAAAACCGTTTTCAGTGATAAGGAATTATCGGGAAATAATAAAGCCTGTGTTTCGATGGAACATAAATCGCTTTCCCTCATGAGGATTGATTATGGAACAGTTTAAAAGAATCCCCGCGCATATCGGCATCATTCCGGACGGCAACAGAAGGTGGGCCCAGCAAAACGGACTGCAAAAGGAAGACGGATACGGGCATGGGATCGAACCCGGGTTCCAGCTGTATGAAATGCTGTTAGAGTATGGAATTCGGGAAGCGACCTTTTACGGTTTTACAAAAGACAATAACAAGAGGGTTCAAAAGCAGCGCGAGGCTTTTACGAAGGCGTGTGTGGATGCCGTCGAGCTCCTGAGCGGGAAAGACGCCAATCTGTTCGTCGTCGGAAATACCGGGTCGCCGGCTTTTCCGGGAGAATTGCAGAAGTATGCGAACCAACGCGTCTGCTTCGGGCAGGGCAGGATCAATTTGAATTTTCTGGTAAACTATGACTGGGAATGGGATCTGGATGGGCTGAGGGAAAACGGCCGTCTGAGGTCGTCCAAGATATCCAGGATAGACCTGATCATCCGATGGGGAGGGAGAAGGCGCTTGAGCGGCTTCCTGCCGGCGCAGTCGGTGTACGCCGATTTTTACGTTGTCGACGATTTCTGGCCGGACTTTCGGCCCTCGCATTTTCTCGATGCGCTCCGCTGGTATCAGGGCTGCGATGTGACGCTCGGAGGCTGAACCCAAGGAGCGCGTTCACAATGAGTTCATATTTTCATGGTATTATGTAAACAAAATAAGGATACAGGAGGTCTAAAATGAATTCAAACGCGAAAACCGCGCTGCAGAGCAAGCTGATGGTTTACCTGGCTTACTATCGATTGGCGGAAAAAGAAAACGACCAGGAACGCAAGGACAAGCTGGAACCATACATTGAGGACCTTCGGGAAGAAATTAAAAACGCGGAATAGCAAAAGCGCCGTTTGGATTTGGTTCCAAGCGACGCTTGTTACATAAAGGCGGGTCTATTCAATTCCCAGTTCGTTCATCTTGTCCCGCAGCCTGAGAAAATCCTCAAACGCCCCCGGTTTGTTATGCGGGTTTCTCAGCAGTGCCGCGGGGTGGAGGGTCCCCATCATGAAAACGCCGCTTTTTTCGGTAAACATCCCGTGTTCCTTCATGATTTTGAAATCCGGGCGGATCAGTTTCGCGGCTGCGATGCGCCCGAGGCAGACGATGATTTTTGGGTGCATCAGCGCGACCTGGTTGCGGAGCCATCCGATGCACTGCTCCTGTTCCTCCGGCTGGGGGTCGCGGTTTTTCGGCGGCCTGCATTTCACGATGTTGCCGATATAGATGTTCTTCTCGCGGTTGAGGTCCACCGCGTCCAGCATCTTATCCAGAAGCTGCCCGCTGCGCCCGACGAACGGCTTGCCCTGCAGATCTTCCTGTTCGCCGGGTCCTTCGCCGACAAAGAGAACCTTCGCTTTCCGGTTCCCCATGCCGAATACGACATTTGTGCGCCCTTCGCATAATCCGCAGTTGGTGCAGTTCAGGCACGCATGTTCCAGTTCTTCCCACGTCTGATACAAGAGATCGCCGCCTTTTCTGTCGAATCCTGTTCTCATGATACCATGGACCGCGAAACCGTAAAACGCGCGGTCAGCTTTCGGCCATGGCCCAATGTTCTCTGTTATTATAACATAGGAAGAGAACTCATGAAAGACCCTTGTCAAGATGTTTCCGTGGATTCATCACGGGCTGACAGCGGCGGCTGCCGGAAGAAAAGAGAACGGAAACCATGCTGAAAATTCCTACTGATTTTCTCGGACGGAAATGACGTAGGAGTAGACAATCGGGATGACAGTCAGAAGAATCAGAGCCGCGTACAGCAGCCACATCAGGCTCAGCAAACCGGAAAGCGCAATCAGGATTCCGCCGGCGACCCAGAGAGGCCCGGCCATGCGGTGCGTTTTCCGCCAGTTTTCCTCGCTCGCCAGCGTCCACGGCACCCGGATTCCCATTGTGTAATTAAATTTGCACTTCGGAAGGTAGTTCCCTATGACGGCAATGCCGACCCCGACCAGGGCCATGACGATCATGCTCATGTTGAACCGGACGTTTAAGGCGTTCAGGATGATCAGAACGTCCATTGCGTTCGCGAGGATGACGATGAACCACAAAGAAATGCTCTTCATTTGCGGAGAGCGGTTGATATTCTGGCTGCGCGGGTCGAGCTTCAGCATGACGCTGACCAGAACGGAGGCTGCGAGCATGATTGCCGGGAGGGCGAACAGCCCGAACGCCTTGGAGCCGTAGCCGTTCGCGGTTCCCGCGCCGTCCCAGTGAACTGCGATCCGGTCCGGTACCCGGGAATAAAACGCTGCGGAAATCAAAAACGGCAAAACAGCAAAAAACCAGTAGAGAACGTCACCCTTTTTAAATTTCATGATCCGATTCCTCTTTTTTGTTCAGAAATTGCTGGAACCAATTGAGAACGTCTTCAAAGACCGAAAGGTCCAGTTCGTAATAAATGAATTTCCCTTCATGCCGGTCCGAAATCAGGCCGGCTTCCCTTAAAATTGCAAGATGGTGAGAAACCGTCGCCCCGGTCATGGAAAAATGTGCCGCAATCTCCCCCGCGGGGAGCGGACGCTCCCGCAGAAGGTTTAATATTTCCCGCCGCGTCGGATCGGAAAGGGCTTTAAAAGTGAACGCCAGAGGCATTTTCTCACATCCGTTATTTAGATATCTATCTAAATAAAAGAATAGCGCATTCGAGCCCTGCTGTCAATCGAAAAATATTTCCTTTTTTTCGCCGTTTAATCGAATTCCGGCGGCTTGAAAACCGAAATACGGGTTGTCTTTTTCAAAGAAATAGGGTATAATAACTTCCATGACTTTTATACTCGAAGGTCAAGCAAGGCAGAGATGCGTGCGATGGGATATGCGGCCGGGCGGGCTCTGTGCGGCGGAGCGCCGCGAACCATGTCAGGCGGGGAACCGAGCAGCATTAAGCGGAGTTGCTCCGTGCGACGCAGCCGGTCTGTTCGTCCGCATATCCAATCGCATGAATGCCGTGGCATCACGGCCTGTCTTGCTTTCCGCTTTTCTGGGGGGTGAGTTGGCACGTATCAGGTACTTTACAGAAAATGGAGGCCGAAAACTTTCTCCGACGTGGTGGGGCAGCCGCAGGTCACCCGGACGTTGAAAAATGAACTTGAATCCGGCCGCGTGGCGCACGCGTATCTGTTCACAGGTTCCCGCGGAACGGGAAAGACCACCTGTGCCAAAATCCTTGCAAAGGCGGTAAACTGCCTGAATCCGGTGGACGGGGACCCCTGCGGAGAGTGTGAGATCTGCCGCGGGATCGAGGACGGATCGGTGATGGATATCGTCGAAATCGACGCGGCATCCAACAACGGGGTGGACAGCATCCGCACTCTGCGGGAAGAGGCGAACTTTACGCCGGCTGCCGCGAAATACCGGGTCTATATCATCGATGAAGTCCACATGCTTTCCATCGGGGCGTTCAACGCGCTGCTCAAGACGCTGGAGGAACCGCCCGCGCATGTGATCTTTATCCTCGCCACTACGGAGGTGCACAAGCTGCCCGCGACGATTCTGTCGCGCTGCCAGCGGTTTGACTTTCACCGCATTCCCCCGGAGGAGATCGCCGGGCGCCTTGCCTATATCGCGGAGAAAGAAGGCGCCTCGATCGACCAGGCGGCCGCGCTGCTGATCGCCCGGCTGGCGGACGGCGCGCTCCGCGATGCGCTCTCCATTTTGGACCAGTGCTTCGGGCGTTCCAGGAACGTGACGGAAGAGGTCGTCGTGGAGACGGCCGGGCTGGCCGGGCGGGAACACCTGTTCCAGCTGGCGGATGCGGTCGGCCGGCAGGACAGCGCCGCCGCACTCGAAATCGTAGACCGCCTGCACTCCGCTTCCAAGGACATGGCGAGGCTGTGCGGGGAGCTTTCCTCCCACTTCCGCAGCCTGATGCTGATCAAGACGATGAAAAATCCGCGTCCCCTTTTGTCGGTGACCGACGCGGAATACAGCGAGCTGTCCCGGCAGGCCGGCGAAATTCCGATGGCGGCGGTTCTGCACGCGATCGATACGCTTCAGGCCACGCTGGAGAAGATGTACCGGGGCGGGGACCGGCGGATCGAATTTGAACTTGCAATGCTCCGGCTCTGCTCCCCGCAGCTGGATTCCTCTCCGCAGGCGCTCCTGAGGCGCGTCGAGGCCCTGGAGCAGGGCGCCACGAGGCCCGGGACGGCGGAGCCGTCCCGAAAGCCTGCCGCTGCTCAGGTACCGGACCGTCCCGATCTGCCGGAACAGGAAGGGAAGACGGCGGAGGGCGGAGAGGAATCAGACGTTCCTGCTGAAAGTGCGGTTCCGGCGGAGCCGGAGCAGATCATCGGAGAACTGAAGACCAATGCGGAGAAACTGGCCGAATGGCCCGAAATTGTCCAGACGCTGAAAAATTATTCCCATACGGTCGCGGCGGCGTTCAACGGCTCGACCGCCTATGTCAGCGGCGACTACGTCCTGATCGACGCCCCGAACGAAATTGCATTCAAGCTGCTGAGAAAACCCGATCAGCGTGAGAACATGCGCAAGGCGATTCAGCAGGTGACAGGGCGGACCTACAGCCTCGGCCCTTATCGGAAACCGAAAGAAAGCCGCCCTGAGGACGACCCGCTTGCCCAATTGGCGCGAAAGGCGGAAGACCAGGGGATTCCGGTGGAAACAAAATAACGGGAGGAATTTTTTATGAAAGCAAGACTGCCCCAGGGATACGGCGGAGGCGGCGCGTCCAATCTGCAGCAGATCGCGCGGCAGGCTCAGAAGCTCCAGGAACAGATGGCGCAGACGACGCAGGAACTGGAGGAAAAGGAATATACGGCCTCTTCCGGCGGGGATGCAGTCCGCGCCACAGTAACCGGGAAGATGGAACTAAAATCGATGGAGATCAAGCCCGAGGTCGTCGATCCGGAAGATGTGGAAATGCTGTCCGACCTGGTCATCGCGGCGGTCAACGAGGCCCTGCGCGCGGCGGCGAACGATAAGACGGAACGCATGGAGAAAATTTCGGGCGGGCTGAACGTGCCGGGGTTTTTATAAGCGATGGCCGGCTATCATATTCCCCCTCTGTCCCGCCTGATCGACCAGTTTGAACGGCTGCCGGGAATCGGCGGCAAAAGCGCCCAGCGCCTGGCCTATTATGTGCTCGGCCTTTCCGAGGACGGGGTGAAGGAGCTGTCCGACGCGATTCTGGACGCTCATAAAAAAATTCATTACTGTAAGGTCTGTTGCAATCTGACGGACGAGGAGCTGTGCCCGATCTGCCGCAATCCCGCGCGCGACCATTCCGTCATCTGCGTGGTCGAGGATCCGCGCGACGTCATCGCGCTGGAGCGCACGCATGAGTTCAACGCGGTCTACCATGTCCTTCACGGGGTCATTTCCCCGCTGAACGGGATCGGTCCGGACCAGCTCTGCATCAAGGAACTGCTCGCCCGGATCGGAAATAAGGATCAGAAGATCGCGGAGGTCATCATGGCGACGAATCCCACGGTCGAGGGCGAGGCGACCGCCATGTATCTTTCGCGCCTTTTAAAGCCGCTCGGCGTAAAAGTCACGCGCCTGGCCTACGGAATTCCCGTCGGCGGAGAGCTCGAATACGCCGACGAATTCACGCTGACCCGCGCGCTGGAGGGCCGAAGCGAGATTTGAGTTCCTCCGGTTTACATAACTCTTGACAACCGGCGGGAAATATGGTACTCTTTAATTCCCGAAAAGAAGGGGCTTTTTATGCAGAAGGATTCTTTCAAAACGATTGCGAAAAATAAAAAGGCCTATCACGACTATTTTGTGGAAGAAAGCATGGAGGCCGGCATCGAGCTCTGCGGGACGGAAGTGAAATCCATCCGCAGCGGTCAGGTGAACCTGAAAGATGCGTGGTGCGCAATCGACAACGGAGAACTGCAGATCAGGGGAATGCACGTCAGCCCGTATGAACACGGCAACATTTTCAATCAGGACCCGATGCGCGTCCGCCGGCTTCTGATGCATAAAAAGGAGATCCTGAGACTGTTCGGGCTGGTTAAGCAGGACGGCTATGCGCTGATTCCGCTTTCGGTTTATCTGAAAGGTTCGCTCGTCAAGGTTCAGGTGGGACTTTGCAAGGGCAAAAAGCTGTACGACAAGCGGGCCGACCTGGCGGCAAGGGCCGCGAAGCGCGACATGGAGCGCGCGATGAAGGAGCGCAACCAGTGAAATCACACATGGGGATGTAAAGGCTTCGACGGGGACTGTCAACCATGGTAAGCGAGTAGCGCCGCAGAACGCTTTATTTCTTCAAAGAAAAATAAATGACAAAACTGAAAACGCTAACTATAACTACAATTATGGGATGGCGTACGCAGCCTAATTAGACTGCCGTCTTTACCGGGAGTACCGCGGCCCGGATAAAGGCGTCGATTAGCGGTGAACGTGAACCGGGGAACGCCTTTACCCCGGTCACGGACGAAAGGCTACCAAGGCGCGAAGCCTGCCGATTGGCGGCGTGCTGAGGGAATTTTAAATGATCGGCTACACTCGTAGAAAGCCATGGCAAGCAATCTTCGGACACGAGTTCGACTCTCGTCATCTCCACCAATTTGTACGGGAAAGTCTGAAAAGGATTTTCTCGTATTTTTTTGCTCTCATGCCGTGCGTACAAGCGCCGCATCTTCGGCCTTCACGCTTTCCTTGGATTTTACGCCACGGTAACTTTTGAACCCGTCAAAGGTGACGTTGAAGTCTACTCCGATGTTATAATTCCTGCCGACTCGGACGGCTTTGATAAACTGCGACACGATCACTTCCTTTGCCATGAAGGAGCTTATGTTGTATAGGTCCGCCCAACTCAGCAGCCGGTCATACTTGCGCTTTTGGCTTTTCGAGGTTTCAGGCAAGGTTTTCAATTCCAGGTCTGCCGCATCCAAGGTGGACTAGGCATCTTTAATTTGTGCTCCGGTTTCTGCGACCAGCGTATTGAGTAGGTCGATGCTCATTTTGTTCTGACTGTGAATGACTTTAAGAGTCTCATTTTTGTAATTGTCAAGCTCTTTCTGTTTATCCTGCAAATGCGCTTTTGCTATCTCGTACTTTGACTTTGGTTCGATGTTCTTCTCATGTTGGCTGGAGAGGATTTCCGATTCGGCCTGCCGTTTGGCGTGGTAGTAGTAGGTCGCACGCGGCAAAACGGAAACATCTAATAGCAGGGACAGCTTATGCTTATGCCTTAGCTTCGAGATTGCCTGTGCTTTTTCTCTTGCTGTTCCCTTTTTAAAACTAAGGCATTCAAGTTTTTTAAGTAGTCAAGTTCCGCTCGTAGCCGCTGATTTTCTGCTACCAAATCTTTCTCGACCTTTTTATCAAGCTTCGGTTTGCACCCTTTCTGAGTACCGCTGGCTGCGTTGGCTCGCCCACGCCGCTCGATGTACAATCCTTCTGGACCCTCTTCCAGATAGATGCGTTCCCAGCGTGATACATGACTTTTATTGCCGATGCCAAATCGCTGGGCTGTCTCTCGGCAGCTTAACCCCTCTTGACGCATGGTCTCCACCACATGTTGCTTGAATTCTCCTGTATATCTTTGGTTCGGTACTCCTTTTGGCATAAAAACACCCCATTTGTTTTTCAGTATACCATACTGTCTAACAAATGGGGTGCAGTTCAATGCAGGCTGGCCTTGTCTTAAAAGCGGCCACCACCGGACCGCTAAATTTCGTGAAGATGCTTTGTCAGTTTCATATTTTCGCCGTAATCAACCGGGCAGTCGATGATGCTTGGGAAGGGCTGGCGGAAGGCATTTTCCAACGTTGGAATCAGGTCGTCCGCTTTTTCTATCCGATAGCCTCTGATACCAAAGCTTTCTGCAAATTTGACGAAATCCGGGTTGGTGAAATCGACGTAGTAGCTTTTCCCGTACTGATTCATTTGCTTCCATTGAATCAGGCCGTAGTGGCGGTCATTGAAAATCAGAGTGACGAACGGAGTACCGATCCGCACGGCTGTTTCAAGCTCCTGGCAGTTCATCAGGAATCCCCCGTCGCCGGTCACGGCGATAACCTTTTTGTCCGGATTTATCAGCTTTGCCGCAACGGCCCCGGGCAGCGCGATTCCCATTGCGGCAAAGCCGTTCGATATGATACAGGTCTTGGGTTTGTAGCAATGGTATTGCCGCGCGATCCAGATTTTGTGTGCGCCCACATCGGAAACGAGGATATCGTCTGGATCCAGAACTTTCCGGATATCGGAAAGGATTTTCTGAGGTTTCATCGGAAAACTCCTATCATTTTCATAGGCGTTTGCCTCCTCCTCCATTTTCTGCTTGATCTGCAAGGCAAATTCCGGCTCGGAATTTCGGCTAGCTTGATTAAGAATCCGGAAGAGCGAATCAGAGATATCCCCGATAACCTCTATCATCGGCTGGAACAGTTTGTTAATGTGGGCGGGCCTTGGATCGATATGGATAATTTTGCGGCATCGGTCGCTGTTCCATTTGGATGGGGCGTATTCCACGATGTCGTATCCGACTGCAATGACGAGATCGGACTTCTCCAGGACCTTATTCTCGTAATCCGTTTCCGGGATTCCAATGGTCCAGAGGGAATATCGGCTGTCGAACGGGATGATTCCTTTCGCCATCATCGTATGAACAACGGGGATTTTCAGCTTTTCCGCGAACACCGTCAGGGCTTCTGCTGCGTTGGAACGGACCGCGCTGCTGCCAGCGAGGATGACGGGAAATTTCGCCGCGGAAATCTCATCGGCGGCGCTTTCAATCAAACTGCTTTCAGCATACTCTTTTGGAGGAATCTTTCTCTCGAGCGGCTCCTCATCCAAACCAACTGGCATTTTTGAAATGTTGACGGGAAGGTCGATATGGCAGGCACCAGGCTTTTCACTTTCAGCATATTTAAAGGCTATCCGGGTGATTTCACTTACCGTATCCGGCCGAACAATCTGTTTGCTCCGTTTGGTGATGGGCTCAAACATCTTGCACAGATCAAGATACTGATGGGAAGTCAAATGCATCCGTTCGGTGCCGACTTGGCCGGTGATGGCTATCAGCGGAGCACCATCCTCGTTGGCATCTGCGACGCCGGTGACCAGGTTGGTGGCGCCGGGACCGAGGGTGGAAAGACAAACGCCGGCTTTCCCGGTCAGCCTCCCGTAGACATCTGCCATAAAGGCCGCGCCCTGTTCATGGCGCACCGTGATGAAACGAATCGAAGATTTATGTATGGCGTCAATCAGTGCGAGATTTTCTTCGCCCGGAATACCGAAAATGTATTCCACTCCTTCTTGTTCCAGGCATTTTACCAGCATTTCCGCTGTGTTGAAAGATTGCGATGAAATGGATTTTTCATCATTGCCATTCTGCTGAAGCATAAAAAGAGTTCTCCTTGCCGATTGCTTCCTTGACAGGAAAAAATATGGTTTTTACTTTGAAAATATAATGCAAACCGGACTTTCCGTCTCGATCTTCCGGCCTGTGTAGTGCGGGATGCCCGTTGTGGGATCAATACGGAAAACGGTAATCGTATCGCTGTCTTCATTCGCAACATAGAGAAGTTCCCCGGCGGGGTCCGTTGTGACAAATCGCGGCGTTTCTCCTTGAGTTTCGGTGAACCCCATACAGTGCAGGTATCCTGTGAACGGGTCGATGGAATAGGTCGCAATACTGTCGTGGATGCGGTTGGAACAATAAACGAACCGGTTACTGGGATGTACAATCACCTCGCTCGCCTGCCCCTCTCCGGTGTAGGTATCGGGAAGGGAGGGAAGAATCTGTTTTGGCTCGAGGATCCCTGCCTTCTCGTCAAAATAGCTGAAAGTAATATTGTTTCCCTTTTCGTTGACCTGGTAAACATAGTGATTGTTTGCATGGGATGCGATGTGACGCGGTTCGTCAAGCTTACGGGAAGCGACCCGGCATGTCAATGTGAGGGATCCGTCCTTCTCAATCCGGAAGACGTTTGTCTGTCCGAAACCGGTTGTACGGCCTTGGGCAGGCGCAAAAAGGTAGGATTTACTCTGGTCTAAAATACACTGGTGAGGAAGGGAGACGGTGCCTTCTCCATGTCCGGGAATGATAGCTTCGTGAATGGGGTCGGTTAGACTTCCGTCGGCGCTTCTTGCAAGGGTGGAAATTTTCCCTCCTTGCAGGGTTGCGACAAAACAGTACCGGTTCGTCGCATCCACCGAGACGAAGACAGGATTTTTTCCGCCTGCTTTGGCGGAATTTAGAAATTTCAGTTTTCCGGTCGTCTTGTCAATTTTATAGGCACTGACGAAATCCTTATCGCCATGTACCGTATACAGAAAATCGCCGTTCCGGTCAAAGCACTGATAGGACGGGTTCTCAATATTTCCGACAAGCTGGATTTCCTGCCACTCGATCGTTTTATGGTCGACCCGGTATACCTTCAATCCCTTGCCGCGCGCGTTTCTTTCTCTTGTGGTCCTGCAGCCAACATATGCGAAACTCATTCCAAACCTTCCTTTATAAGTTTATTTTGCGGGGAAGCATATCAGGAATTACGGTCGGCCCCGCAACTTCACACCGCGGAATTCCTCTTGCTCCAAGGAGACAATTGTCTCTGAAATATTGATGGCCTATATGGAATGGACAAGCGTAACAATCCTGCCGAGAATTGCTCTTATTTGCCCAAACCATTATAGACCATGTAGTTACGATCGAAAATTTCAACGATTTCAGGCCGAAATGGATCATCGTAACTTGGAACTTCCAGGCCATTTATCCCATGCAGATTAAATGGAATACGCCGGTGATTGCTAAAATGAACGTGACGGCGAGAGCGACAAAAGCCCATCCCCAGAGCTTCAGAAATATTTTATTGATGTCGTATTTTTTCTCTGCATCCGGTTGGGAGGAAATCGCCGCCATAATTAATCCGCCGGTGGTGGAAATCGGGCTTACGCCTGTGATAGTTCCGCCGATGACGACAGCGGCCGCCAGTTCGACCGGGGAAACGGCACCGTTGAAATGAGAAGCGATACCGCCGACGGTGGGAATCAATGTCGGGAAAACGACGCCGAGGCCCGAACTGAAGAACGACATGATACCTCCGGTAACACCCATGATCGCAGTGCCGGTAAATGGTGTCATGATGGAGCTCAGCGCATTTGACAGTAGTGTGATGCCATCGGACTGTACAACGATATTCATCAGCATACCTACGCCTACGACCATCAGCAGTACGTTCCATGGGATGCTTTTAATGCTCGCACCCTCATTCCCAACACCAAAGAGCAGAATAACCGTGCCCACAAGGAATGAAATCAGGCCTACATTCACCTTGAAAGCGAGGGTGCAGACGATCATGACGAGCAGTCCGGCCAGTGAAATCACTTGGTTTTTGTTGAACCGGATTTTTTCATCCGGCAGGTTTGCCTCGCTGTATTTGACTTTCCAGCCTTTATAAACGATGTAGACAACGGCGGCAAGAACCAGCGAAGCGACAAACAGGCTGGCCCAAATGGGAAACAGATTGGTGTTGATTCCCTGTTTGCCCATTAGGTTCATAACCACAACGCCTTCCGGTGTGATCGGGGTCATCCTGCCGCCAAAGCATCCACATTCGCCCATAATTGCCAGCATAATTGGATTGTAGCCCGCGGACAGCGCAATCGGTACGGCCAGCACCGGGATAATTGCCAAAATAGGAATGGAACCGGGCCCGATTGCGGATAGAATAAAACCGAGGCAGTAAAAGACGATGGGGATGAGCCAGACGTGGCGCTTAACCGACGAAACGAAAAGGTTCGCAATATTATCCAGTGTCTTGTTCTGCATCAGAATTCCCAGGAGATATGTAACACCCACCATCGTAATAAACAAGGAACTGCTGAACCCCGCTATGATTGTTTTCTCGGCGATTCCGTAAATTCGACCGATGATTAGGGCAAGAGCGATAGAGACGATACCAACGTTAGCTTTCCAGACAAAGCCGATTACGATTGCCACTAAAAGTGCGATCAAGGATATAAGACCTAAACTTTCTCCCATTCGATTACTCCTCCCAAATATTATTGACTACTCCCGAATCCATGAACTGTAAAGTTTTTCTCCGATGGTAGAGTCCTGTGCCGCTTTGGTTACAAAAGACGGATATTCAGATTCTGTAGAGAAACCGGGGACAACTTTATGCCCCCTTTCGATTTTTTATGTAAGAGAGCTGCCCGCCGCTGAGAACGATTTCAATTTCAACATCGGAGAGGTCAAGCCTTGCCTCGAAGGCTGTTCCTTTCGTCAGGTTGCGGACGATGACCTTTCTGCCCCTGATCTGATTGGCCGAGTCGTCAATTTCAAGTTCATCCCCGAGGGAGAGCCCATCATAATCGGCAGGATTTTGGAACAGAAGTGGGATTACGCCGTGATTGATCAGGTTGTTTTTATGAATGCGAGCCATGGATTTGGCGACGATTGCCTTTACGCCCAAGAACATCGGGCAGATCGCCGCATGCTCACGACTGGAACCCTGTCCGTAGTTCTCTCCGCCGACAATGATGCTGGTTCCAAATTCCTTGGCACGGGCCACGAAGCTCGGGTCGTAACGGTTGAAGGCATACTGGGCAATCAGCGGAATGTTCGAGCGCATGGAAGAAAACTGCGCGCTGCCCGGGGTGATATCGTCCGTGGAAATGTTGTCGCCTGCTTTCAGGCTGATTTTCGCCTTGATGGTTTCCGCGGGCGGCGTATTGACCGGCAGTGGTTTGATGTTCGGCCCGCGGATGATTTCAACGCTGCTGGAGTCGGCGGGGGGCGCGATGATCATCGTGTCGTCAATCGGATAATTCGCCGGTTCCCTGATCTCGCCAAGCCCGGAGAGATCACCTAGGATATCCACGGGATCGGTGATGAAACCTGTGATGGCGGTGGCTGCGGCGACCTCCGGACTCACCAGAAACAGTTTCGCATCGGCCGTCCCGCCTCTGCCCCTGAAATTCCGATTGGAGGTGCGCACTGAAACACCGCCTGTCGGCGGTGCCTGCCCGATGCCGGGGCATGCGCCGCAGGCAATCTCGGTGATACGGGCACCCGAATCGACCAGATCGGTGATGATGCCCTCTTTCAAAAGTTGCCGGAAGGTCTGGCGCGTAGCTACCGAAACCGTTAAGCTGACATTTTCATTTACCGTCCTGCCTTTTAGGATCACGGCAGCCTTTTTAATATCGGCGTAAGACGCATTGGTGCAACTCCCGATATAGACCTGCTGTACCGGAATATCGTGAACTTCCCGGATCGTTTTGACGTTGTCGGGCATGTCGGGGCAGGCGACCAACGGTTCGATTTTCGAAAGATCCAGCGTGATTTCCTCGTCATATCCACAGCCTTCGTCGGCGCTCAGCGGCACGAAATCCTTCTCGCGGCCCTGTGCCGCAAAGAACCTGCGCACCACCTCATCCGCAGGGAAAATGGATGTGGTCGCCCCCATTTCCGCTCCCATGTTAGCAATCGTCCCGCGTTCCGGTACTTCTAGCGTTTTGACCCCTTCGCCGGTATATTCGAAGGCCTTGCCAAGCCCGCCTTTGACCGTGAAACGCCGCAGCATTTCGAGCGCAACGTCCTTGGCAGAACAGCCGGGCCTCAGTCGGTTGATCAGATTGACCCGCACGACTGCCGGCATTTTGAGGCGCATGGGAAAGCCTGCCATGGCGACCGCCACATCCATTCCGCCCGCGCCGATTGCCAACATGCCGATCGCGCCGCTTGTCGGCGTATGGCTGTCGGTACCAAGCAATGTTTTGCCGGGAATGCCAAAGCGGGAATAGTGGACCGAATGGCAGATGCCGTTGCCGGGACGCGAAAGGTACAGCCCGTATTTTTTGGCGATGGACTGCAGAAAAATATGATCGTCCGGTGTTTTATTGTCGACATATAGGAGATTGTGGTCCAAGTAGCTTACGGAGCATTCCGTTCGGACGCGGGGAAGATTGAGTGCTTCAAATGCAAGGTATGACATCACGCCTGTGATGTCATGTGTCAGCGTCTGATCTATTTTGATATAGATTTCTTCTCCTGGAATCAGTTTTGCCGACGAGGTCAGATGGTTGCGGATGATTTTTCGAATCAGATTTTCTGGCATAAAAAGCAGTTCCCTCCGTTAATAAAATTTTGCAGGATCTCACAGACAACTCGGATTTGCCGATAAGTGGATCATTCGTGAAAAGTGCCCAAGATTGTGCGATTTGAACGACTGAAATTATCATAAACATTCCCATGGCCCTTGTAAAATGCCAATATGTATATGGTCAATATAGACAAAACTGTATGATGGCGCCTGAAGGGTACTTACATCCGTCAGAAAGGGTAAAATCAAAAAGGCTTATATATGCGAAATGCACAAGCATTTGGGTTTCATATGCAATGTTACTCATAACGCCCATAATGAAAAAATCATGTTGGAAGCGTCTCTATTGCTGCCAAAACAGATGCACAAAAGGAATGGGCGGGGCGGGCTCCAAATTTGGAGTCCGCCCCGCCCATTCCTCCATCCGTTTTCCGGAAGGACGCCTAATTGGCTATCCCGGGCGACCCGTTCCGGAGTCCGGCCGGTTGTCCGCCCTGTAATGCTGGATGAATGATCTCTTTGAGAATACCTCCCCTGCAATTTCAAAGAATGACTTTTCCGCTTCGCTGAGATAAGCGTCCTTACGATAAAGAGCTAGGATTTCCCATCTGACGGGATGCTTAGTGAGGGAATAAATATCTACTTCAGTTTCACATTTCGCCAGTTCAATAGTCATGGCGGGCACGATCGTCACGCCCATATTTGCAGATGCCAAGCGGCAAGCACAGGTATTGCTGTCTATTTCCATAAAAATATTAGGCTTGATTTTATAGGAGCCAAACAGCAAATCCAGAAAAGTCCGGAGTGCATGTCCTTTCTTTAGAAAAATGAATGGAAGATCCTTCATTTTATTCAAATCAACTGCATAAGGGCAATTATCCACATAATATTCCGGGCCTACCACATTCTTGGCGGTGACAAGAAATAGCTCTTCGCTGTAGATAAGCTTCGCTTCCAGATTTTTATCTTTTCCGTCATTATCATTATTTTGAAAGGGAAGAATCGCAAAATCCAACTGGCCTTTTAAAATACGGTCCATAAGAATATCTCCCTTGGATGAAAATATCTGCACGTCAATCCCGGGGAATTTCTTTCGGTAGCGAGGCAGAATCAGAGGTAACATATAGGAACAACGTTCGAACGGAAAGCCAACCCGTATTCGTCCTTTCCTGTTTTTTGAAATGTCACCCAGCTCTTTGGACATATTGTTTTCCATCATCAAAATCTGCCGGGCATACTCTATATATCGCTCGCCGGCAAATGTAAGGGAGAGCGGTGATGTGGAGCGATCGAAGAGTTTTACTCCCAATTGATCCTCCACTTTGGAGATAAAATGGCTCAAGGCGGGCTGCGAAATATAGAGCGAATTTGCGGCTTTCGTGATGCTTTGACACTCTGCGACAGTGCAGATGTAGACCAACTGCTGCATATCCATTTTACATACCTCCCTAAGCAAATTACCACATCCGTTTCATTCTGTCAACAAGCTGAAAAACGGGAAAAAGCCTTATGCACTTTTGTTTATAGTGTCCATATTAAAATAAGCATTTTACTTAAAGTCGTTTTTCAGCTAAGATGACTTCAGTGAATTGTGCCCAATTTTTAAAATTACAAAATTCTGGAGTCGATATTAAAGTCGTGTATTTTTAAGTAATGGTGGATTTGGGTAACGATGACGGAGTCTGTATAGGAGGGTTACAAATTGGAAGCTGTCAATAGCGCTGTAAAAAAATTTGGCACGCTGATTGAACAAGATCTGGAGCGGGTTTCCCGAATGAAGGAAGCGGATGAATTTACAGATTTTAAAGCACTCGATAGAATTGTGATCGGTGTCCTGCCGGGCGACGGCATAGGGCCTGTCCTCATGGAACAGGCCCTGCGCGTCCTGCGGAGCCTGATTCAAAACGAACTTGACAGGGGACGGATTGAAATACGGATCATCGAGGGGATGACGATCGAGAAGCGCGCAGAAAGAAGGGAATCTCTGCCTGCTGACATCTTCGAAAAAATTAAAAAATGTAACGTTATTCTAAAAGGGCCGATGGTTACGCCGCGTGCCTCGGATCCGTGGCCCAATCTTGTAAGTGCAAACAGCCTTCTGCGCAGAGGTCTCGATCTTTTTGCCTCGGTCCGCCCGATTCGAATCCCCTCAAAAGGGATCGACTGGACTTTTTTTCGGGAGAATATCGAAGGGGAATATATCTGGAGCGACAAAGGGATTCAGGTAAACGAGGATCTCGCGGTGGATTTTAGGGTTCAAACGAAACAGGGTAGCGAACGGATAGCCCGCGCGGCTTTTGAATTTGCCAAGAATAACGGAAAAAAGAACGTGACGGTGATTACCAAAGCAAATATTATTAAGCTGACGGACGGTAATTTTGTAAAAGCCGTCCGGGAGGTAGGAAAGGAATATCCGGGGATAGAAGTAGAGGAACGATTGGTAGATGCGATGGCCGCCAAAATGATGAACCCGGAATTTAGCAGAGGATTGGAAGTCTTTGTACTGCCCAACCTCTATGGGGACATCATCACCGACATCGCCGCCGAGAACCAGGGCGGGCTGGGAACAGCATCCTCCTCCAATCTTGGCAGCCGGTATGCGATGTTCGAGGCCATCCACGGCGCGGCTCCAGATCTGGTCGCTTCGGGGAGGAGCGAATATGCTGACCCGAGCAGTCTGATCCGCGCGGTCGGTATGATGCTTGGTCATATCGGTTACACCGGCCTCAAAAAGAAGCTGGATGACGCCATGGATATCTGCACGGTTACCGAGCGCCGGATCGTCGTAACCACCCGGAAAGAGGACGCCTCCGCCAGGGAATTCACCGATTATCTGCTGGAGACATTGTCTAAGTTAGGTTGATCGCAAGTTTTTAAGTTGCTCTTTCAGACTGCGTTTTTGAAAGAGCAACTTGTTTTTGGAAAGAAGGGTTTCAGATGAAGATAAAACGAAGCGCAGTGGCCGGTACGATGGAATCGAGCGATATCATGGTCACCGTTGCTCCCAACAATGGCGGTATTCAAATCGAATTGAACAGCACGGTGGAAAAGCAGTTCGGGCAGGAGATCCGGAATGTGATTCAGGATACCCTGACGCGGCTTGGCATCGACAGCGTAACTGTTACCGCTGTGGATAAGGGCGCGCTGGATTGTGTGGTCCGTGCGCGCGTGGAAACGGCTGCCTATCGCGCGTGCGGCAGTGAAAACTATGTTGACTATGATGTTTGGGGTGGCATGATGATATGAAACAGCTCAGAAGGACGATGTTGTTTGTACCTGGAAACAATCCGGGGATGATACGGGACGCGGGCATCTATGATGTCGACAGCATCATGTTTGATCTGGAGGATTCTGTTTCGATCGACGAAAAGGACGCTGCACGGTTTCTGGTCTATGAGATGCTGGGTGCCATCGACTATCATGGCAAAGAACTGATCGTGCGCGTCAACTCCCCAGACATCGCGACGGGCGTTGAGGATTTGAAGGCAATGGTAAAGACGCGAAAGGTCGCCATTCGTTTGCCGAAAACGGAGTGCGCGGCGGATGTGCTAAACTGTGAAAAGAAGATCGCGTCTATCGAACGCCAATACGGCATCCCGGAAGGTTCCACGCGGATGATGGCCGCCATAGAGAGCGCGGCGGGAGTGTTGAACGCAAAGGAAATCGCATTTTCCACAAAACGCTTGATCGGAATTGCGCTTGGCGCGGAAGACTACGTCACCGACCTGAAGACGACGCGTTCTCCCGAAGGAACAGAACTGCTGTTTGCACGCTGTATGATCCTGCAGGCGGCACGTGCGGCGGGGATCGACGCCATCGATACGGTTTATTCCAACGTCAACAACGAAGAGGGGTTTCGCAGCGAAGTTGCCTTAATCAAACAGCTTGGTTTCGACGGTAAAAGCATCATCAACCCGAGACAGATCAAACCGGTACAGGAAATCTATACGCCGACGAAGAACGAGATCGATAAATCGCTCGCAATTGTGGATGCAATTGAAGAGGCTCGGAAGAGAGGTTCCGGCGTCATTGCACTCAACGGCAAAATGATCGATAAGCCGATTGTCGCCCGCGCCCAGAGAGTGCTCGATCTTGCCCGCGCGGCTGGCGTTTTGAAATAGGAGGACAAAGATGGGCACTGATTTGAAAAACATACAGTCTCTCGATGAAATACCATCGATCCATACAGTATTTGAAGCGGACCGGATTACAAAGGATTTACAGTCTCTGGCGGAGCGGCAGAAGCAGAAAAATAAAGTCGTAAAAGACCTTGAAACTGCCATCTGCTTGTCCGGCCTGAAAGACGGCATGACGATTTCTTTTCATCACCATTTCCGCAATGGCGACTATATCATCAATATGGTTATGGATACACTTGCAGAGATGGGTTTCCGAGGGCTTGCAGTTGCAGCATCGTCGCTGACCGACTGCCATGCACCTCTAATTAAACATATCAAAAACGGGGTGATCCGCCGCATCGAGACGTCCGGCCTGCGGGGCGAACTCGGTGAAGCAATCTCCGGCGGGCTGATGGACGTACCGGTGGTATTCCGTTCCCACGGCGGGCGCGCCTATGCGATCGAAACGGGCGGACTGCCCGTCGACGTTGCGTTTCTCGGTGCTCCGTCCTGCGATCCTTACGGGAACGCGAATGGCTACTCCCGCGAAAACGACAACGGCATAATGTGCGGATCCATGGGCTACGCAAAATGTGACGCCCAGTACGCAAAGAAGACAATCATCCTTACAAATAATATCGTCCCTTATCCGAACGTGCCATTCGGCATTTCGGAGTCTCAGGTGGATTACATTGTACAAGTTCCCGAAATCGGGAATCCGGCAGGGATCATGACCGGCGCGACGCGTTTCACACGAAATCCCAAAGAGCTATTGATTGCGGAGACCGCAGCCAATATAATAGAGGCAAGCGGATATTTTGAGGATGGATTTTCGATCCAGATGGGAAGCGGCGGGGCGTCGCTCGCAGTGGCGAGGTTCCTGCGCGACAAAATGGTCGAGCGGAACATAAAGGCCAGTTTTGCACTCGGGGGCATCACCGGTTCGGTGATCGATCTCTTTGAGGAGGGCCTCGTTAAGAAGATCCTCGATGTGCAGAGCTTCGATCTGAAAGCGGCGGAATCCCTCAAGAAAAACCGTTTTCACCAGCAGATCTCGGCATCTTATTATGCCAGCCCGGGGAACGAGGGGACTGCGGTCAACCAGCTGGACATCGTTGTTCTCTCGGCGCTCGAAATCGATTGCGATTTTAACGTCAATGTACTTACCGGCTCCAACGGCGTAATTCGCGGCGCGATCGGCGGCCATCCGGACACGGCCTATGGCGCTTCCGTTTCCATCATTGTCGTTCCGCTGACCCGCGGCAGGATCCCATGCGTGGTAAAAGAAGTCAACACAGTCGTAACGCCTGGAAAAACTGTGGACGTCGTGGTGACGGATCAGGGAACCGCGGTCAATCCCCGGCGTACAGACCTTCAGTACCGCCTGCGGCAATCCGGGATTCCGCTGTGTACGATTGAAGAATTGCAGGAGAAAGCCGAAAGCATTGTCGGCAGGCCGAAAACGATCGAATATAGGGATAAAGTTGTGGGTGTTGTCACCTATCGGGATGGTTCGGTGATCGATTTAATCCATCAGGTGAAAGATTAGGAGGAAGTTTGGAATGAAACTCTATCCGAACGGCGTGTATGTGATCAAAGGCCGCGAAATCATCGAGGATACCGCCGGAAATGCCGGGCGGCTGAAAGCAGCCGCACAGGGGGCGGACCTCAAAAAGGCGAGGGAAGGCACGATTTCCTATTCCATTCTGAGGACTCATAACCATTCCGGCAGGATGGACCAACTGAAAATCAGGTTCGACGCGCTGGCCTCCCACGACATTACTTTCGTCGGGATCGTCCAGACCGCCAAGGCGAGCGGGATGAAGGAATTCCCCATCCCGTATGTGCTTACAAACTGTCACAACTCGCTGTGTGCGGTCGGAGGCACCATCAACGAGGACGACCACATGTTCGGCCTTTCGGCGGCGAAAAAGTATGGAGGGATCTATGTGCCGCCTCACCTGGCGGTCATCCATATGTATATGCGTGAAATGATGGCCGGCTGCGGAAAGATGATTCTGGGCTCCGACAGCCACACCCGCTACGGTGCGCTTGGAACCATGGCGATTGGAGAAGGCGGCGGAGAGCTTGTAAAGCAGTTGCTCTGCAAAACCTATGATATTGATTATCCCCGCGTGGTCGGGGTCTATCTGACGGGGAAGCCCCGCCCCGGAGTCGGACCGCAGGACGTGGCGCTGACGATCATCGGAGAAGTCTTCCAATCCGGCTATGTCAAAAACAGCATCATGGAATTCATCGGGGATGGGATCGGAAACCTGTCCGCCGATTACCGCTGCGGGATTGATGTGATGACGACCGAGACGGCCTGCCTTTCCTCCATCTGGGAAACGGACGAGGGCACGAGGGAATTCTTTGACATTCACGGTCGCACGGAGGATTACAAGAAGCTGGAGCCGGCTGACGTTGCTTATTACGACGGGATGATCTATCTGGATCTCTCCACAGTCAAACCGATGATCGCTTTGCCGTTCCATCCGTCGAACAGTTACGAGATCGGTACATTCTGCGAGAATCTGGAGGATATCCTGCACGGGGTGGAAGAGCGGGCGGTGAAGACGCTCGGCAATCCGAGCGTAAAAGGAAGCCTGACAGGCAAAATCGTGAATGGCCGTCTGAAAGTGGACCAGGGCGTCATCGCAGGCTGCGCAGGCGGCACTTTCAGCAATGTGATGGCAGCGGATTCCATCTTAAAGGAACAGAATATCGGGAACGGGGAATTCTCGCTTTCGGTCTACCCTTCCAGCCAGCCGGTCCTGCTGGAACTGACGCGCAACGGGGCCCTCTCCGATCTGATGGCAGCGGGCGCGGTCATCCGGACCGCATTCTGCGGTCCGTGCTTCGGGGCGGGAGACGTTCCGGCCAACGGTGCGCTTTCCATCCGGCACACCACCCGCAACTTTCCGAACCGAGAGGGATCCAGGCCCGGTGCCGGGCAGATCGCCTATGTCGCGCTGATGGACGCCCGCAGCATTGCGGCAACGGCAAAGAACAAGGGCTTTCTGACTTCCGCCGAAAATTGCGACACAGATTCTGCCATTCCGAAGTATTTCTTCGACAGACACCCGTATGAGAATCGGGTGTACGACGGTTTCGGGAAGGCCGAGCTGAAGACGGAACTCCGCTACGGCCCGAACATCGTCGACTGGCCGGAGATCGGCCCGCTTGCCGACGATCTGCTTCTGAAGGTCGTCTCCTATCTCACGGACCCGGTCACTACCACCGACGAGCTGATTCCGTCGGGGGAGACGTCGTCCTACCGGTCGAATCCGCTGGGGCTTGCGGAATTCACACTGTCCCGCAAGGACCCCGCCTACGTGGGCAGGGCCAAGGCGGTGCAGAAGCTGGAAAAGGTGCGCCTCAACGGCGAGAACCCCGAAAAAGCTTCTCCGGAACTGCACAAGATCTTCGCGAAGATCCGTTCCATTAAAGGCTTCGAATCGGCCGGCCCAATGAAAATGGGGATCGGTTCCACAATCTATGCGGTCAAACCGGGAGACGGAAGCGCAAGGGAGCAGGCGGCCTCCTGCCAGCGGGTGCTGGGTGGCAGCGCGAACATCGCAAGGGAATACGCCACTAAACGGTACCGCAGCAATCTGATCAACTGGGGGATGCTTCCGTTCCTGCTGGATGGGGAGCCGGAATTCGGCAACGGCAGCTATCTGTTCGTCCCGCGGATCCGCGAGAAAATTGCGGGGGATTCCTATTCACAGATCGAGGCGTATGTGATCGGGGAAGATGTCAAGAAGATCAAGCTCCGGATCGCGCCGCTGACTCCCGATGAACGGCGGATCATTCAGGCGGGCTGCCTGATCAATTTCAACCGGCTGTAACAGGGCATCCAGAGAAGGATTCATACCATGGAATTTATTTATACAAGACCGGTTATGGGGGAGCTGAAGGAAAAGACAATACGGTTTCTGCACGGGGCTTCGCTGGATTTTGACGAAGGCTCCGAATTTACCGTCAACCTGATGGAAAACGGGGAGATTTTGGCGACCGGTTCCCGGCAGGGAAAAGTTCTGAAATGCCTTGCCGTTTCGAAAGATGCCCGCGGACGTGGACTTTCGGCCCTGATCGTAACGGAACTCGTCAGGGACGCCGTATCGGCCGGTTTTACGCATCTGTTTTTGTATACAAAGCCGGAAAACGGCCGGATATTTGAAACGCTCGGATTTTATCCGGTGGCGGGCACGGACGATGTTCTGTTGCTGGAAAACGTAAAAAGCGGTGTTGAAAAATTCGTAAACAGTCTGGAATGCCCTGTCAAAAAGGGAAAAATCGGCTGTATCGTTGCGAACTGCGATCCGATGACAAAAGGCCATCTCTATTTGGTCGAGACCGCCGCCCGCTCCTGCGACTTTCTTCATCTGTTTATCTTATCGGAGGATTGCAGCCGGTTTCCCGCAGAGGTACGCATGATGCTGGCGAGGCAATCGGTGGGACATTTGCGTAACGTTGCCGTTCATCCTACGGGTGATTATCTGATTTCCGCGGCGACATTTCCCGATTATTTCATCCAAGACAAGGCATGCGCGGAAAACATTCACTGCATGCTGGATCTGACCATCTTTGCTCAAAAGTTTGCAGGACTTTTGCATATTACGACGCGGTTTGTCGGTTCGGAACCGTTCAGCCCAACGACGGATTGTTACAATCGCGTCATGAAGGAATATCTGCCGTCGCAGAAGATTGAGGTTGAAATTGTGCCCCGCCTGGAAATAGGCGGTTTGGCGGTAAGCGCCGGCCGTGTCCGCGAATTGCTGAAGAAAGGAAAATGGGAAGAAATCCGGGAGCTTGTCCCTCCGGCAACCTACGATTATCTGAAAAAGGCGGATTGGTATGAGAGATGCGGACGTACGGAAGCATGAAACGGATCATGTGGCTGATATAGCCCTGAATAGAATTCTGGATGCGAGGGAAAGGCGCGCAGATTTTCAGCGCGAGATGCTGGACGAGTTTGGGCGGCCGCTGATCAGTTTTACCCTTAATATACCAGGGGCCTTTAAAACGTTCCCGTTGGCGCGGCAGGCCTTTTTGGAAGGCAAGTTTCAGATTATTCGACAGATGGAGCGGGCGGGGATACCAATCGTCGATTACCGGGACTTGTCCGGAGACGCCGGCTTCTGCGGCATCTGGGCGCTGGATGCGGATCCCATGTGGATCAAAAAGCTGTCGGTTTCCATCGAGGAAGGCTGCGAAATCGGGCGGCTGTTCGATATTGATGTACTGCGTGCGGACGGCAGAGGGATTTCGCGGCAAGATCTGGGCCTCCCGATGCGGCAATGCCTGATTTGCAATTCGGCGGCACACGTCTGTGCACGGAGCCGAAGACATTCGGCGGAAGAGCTCGCACGCAAGACGGAGGGGGCTCTGCAGGATTATTTCGACAGACGCTTCGCGGATAAAGTGGCAAGCTCGGCGCTTCGTGCCCTTCTATATGAGGTGGCAACGACCCCGAAGCCGGGCCTGGTCGACAGAAGCAACAGCGGCGCGCATCAGGACATGGATTTTTTCAGCTTCATCGACAGTGCCTCCGCCCTTATACCGTATTTCCATGCTTGTGTAATGAAAGGAGCGACATTCGAAGGGACGCCGGAACAGCTTTTCCGGGCGGTTCGCTACATCGGCCAGGCAGCTGAGGGTGCCATGTTCGCCGCAACAGGTGGTGCCAATACACATAAAGGGCTGATTTATTCCCTCGGACTGATTTGTGTGGCGGCGGGCCGATTGCACCGCAAAAAAGGAAAGGTAAAGCCGGAGGACCTGATAACTCTTTGTTCCGAGATGGCGCAGATTTCTCTGGAAGAATTGAAGGAGAGGAGAAACTCCGCGCCGATGACGCACGGCGAAACGGCTTTTTCCCGTTATGGTTTTCTGGGCGTCAGGGGAGAGGCTGCAAACGGGTTCCCTAACGTGAGAAACATCGCGCTCCCAATTCTGCGCAGCTTGCTAAAACAAGGTGTTTCCTTTAACGATGCTGGGGTGGTCACTCTTTTACACTTGATTGCGAACGTAGAGGATACGAATATCATAGCACGTACGGACAAAGGAACATCGGAGTCTGTACGTCAAAAAGTCAAAAACCTGCTTGACAGTGTGACTGACATTGAGGAACTTCTTCAGGCCGCGAACTGGATCGACGAGGAATTTATTGCGCTGAATATCAGTGCCGGCGGGTGTGCGGATCTTCTGGCACTTTCATTTATGCTGATTTTCCTGTTTCCGTAAATCTATTTTCACCCGCAGAATGCCGGCGAGCTTCAAACACAGGTACGTTTCATAGGAGAAAAATTTCCATCCCAATTATGAGATTGGTGTTGTATGCTCGTGGATCGTTATCCCGTTTCTTAATGGAAGAAGCGGTTGATTGGTTATCTTGTCAACCCCAAAAGTTCTGTTAAAGCAAGCGATAGGGATGCGATAATCATACTGAGTCTTGAACAAGAGAGTAATTGGCTTGTTAAGGAGAAGCGTGCGGTAAACAGCAATCATAGCGGTACGCACAGAGGTTTCTACAGGGAAACGGCGCAGACGTTGAAGCTTGTTAATATCACGGTCTTAATAATAGGTTCAAGCAGCGGAAGATATAAAAAAAATCCCTCGCTCTTTTTATAAAGGAGCGAGGGATTGTACTTCCATCTGATATAGAATTACCAACGGCCGGGTCCTTGAAGAGTCAGCCTTGCATTTGAGTTTTAATCTGCTGAATCTCCTGATCGTTCGCCTGCGCGGCGGGTTTATAATAACCCTTCGATTCCGCAAGCTTAAAAAGTTCATACTGCGACGTTTCACATTTATTGCGGATTTGCTGGAGCGTGGACCGCAGATTCTGGTTTTCGCATTCCGAAATTGCGTTGGCATAAAAAGTCAGGCTGCTTTTCTCCATAGAAAGGGCATCATTCACCATTGCTTTTTCTTGCATTGTTACCATCTCCTACTGTAAAAAAGTCATGAGCTGCTGTTTTGTACTCTTGGCATCCTGAGCAGATTTTTCAAAAAATGATTTGACCTGCGGGTCCGTGGCCTGCTGAGCGTAAGTCTGCATTTTTTCATATGCAGTATCGTGAGCCCCCAGCATATGCCGCAAATTTTGCAATTCCGTCTGATTTAACTGAGACATGAAAACAATCCTTTCTGTATGAATTTCTTGTTATATTTTGTTTC
This sequence comes from Caproicibacter sp. BJN0012, assembly GCF_035986805.1. Classification (NCBI taxonomy): domain Bacteria; kingdom Bacillati; phylum Bacillota; class Clostridia; order Eubacteriales; family Acutalibacteraceae; genus Caproicibacter; species Caproicibacter sp. BJN0012. Next base: position 1,368,044 of record NZ_CP142518.1, read on the forward strand.
CTATTCTGCCTTTTATACGAAAATTTATTGATAAATCCGGCGAGCGGTCCGATCCTTTCGGACGGCGGCCGGTCCACGCCTTGCAGTGCCAGAGGCATGGATCGACGGGGCGATTCATACAAGTCCTAAAAGCCGGGCTGTATTGGCAACCAGGAAGCAGACGACAATCCCCGTAACCGTTGGAATGGTGAAGCCGAGAGCGGTCCACTTTGCACTCTGCGTTTCTTTCCGGATGGTCAGGCAGGTCGTGCCGCAAGGCCAGTGCAGAAGGGAAAAGAGCATGACGCACACGGCGGTCAACCAGGTCCAGCCATGACTGACGAAAAGAGTATGGAGCTGCGCGAGGCTTTGGTAATCCGTCAGGGTCCCGGCCGCCATATAGCTCATGATAATAATCGGCACGACGATTTCGTTCGCGGGGAAACCGAGGATAAACGCCATCAGGATATAACCGTCCAGTCCCAACAGCTTGGCGAAGGGGTCCAGAAACCCGGCGCACTGTGCTAGAAGGCTGGCGCCTCCGACATGAATGTTGGCGAGAAGCCAGATGACGAGCCCGGCCGGAGCCGCGACAACAACGGCGCGCCGCAGCACGAACAGCGTCCGGTCAAAAATGGAACGGACGATCACCCGTCCGATCTGCGGGCGGCGATAGGGGGGGAGCTCCAGATTGAAGGAGGACGGCATCCCTTTCAGAATTGTTTTGGAGAGAAATTTCGAGATCATCATGGTCATGAAGACCCCGAAAATAATAACGGAGGTCAAAGTCAGCGCGGAGACGGCCGACTGGAACGGCCCGGCCGCCGCGGCCGCGAAAAACATGGTGATGACAGTGATCAGCGTGGGGAACCTTCCGTTGCACGGAACGAAGTTGTTGGTCAGGATAGCAATCAGCCGTTCTCTTGGGGAATCGATGATCCGGCAGCCGATTACGCCGCAGGCGTTGCAGCCGAAACCCATGCACATGGTTAAGGATTGCTTTCCGTGCGCGGACGCCTTGCGGAAAAAGTTATCCAGGTTGAATGCGACGCGCGGCAGGTATCCCAAATCTTCCAGCAAAGTAAACAAAGGAAAGAAGATCGCCATGGGAGGAAGCATGACGGAAACAACCCAGGCCAGGGTCCGGTACATCCCTTCGACCAGCGGCCCTGTGACCCATTCGGGGGCGGAAATCCAATGGAAAAAGTCCAGCAGGCGGTCTTCCACCCAGAACAGTCCGTCGGCGATCAGCTCAGACGGCACATTTGCCCCCGTGATCGTAATCCAGAAGATTCCGAGCAGCAGTAAAATCATGACCGGGATTCCGGTGGCTTTGGAAGTAAGTATTTTATCGATTTTCCGATCTCGCTCCGCATACTCTTTCTTTTCATAGACAATGGTTTCGCGCCCAATTGCTTCGCAGAGTTCAACGATCTTTGTAACGACGCAGTCACGGAATGAATCGCCTGTAATGCCTCCCTGTCTCAGCTGCTCTTTTGCTTCCCGGAGCCGCTCTGAAACAGATTTTTCCGCAAGAATGTCTTTTCCCAGATAATTTCGCATGGAACGCAGCAGGCTTTCATCGCCGTCCAGCAGCTTGAGCGCCACCCAGCGGCTGTTCAGCTTTCCGTCCAGTGAATCTTCCAAAACCGGCTGGAGCATGGAAATCGCCCGTTCGATTTCATCCCCATATGCGATGGTAAGCGGTTGGATTTCACTGCTGTCCCGGGTTAAGTCCGCCACGGCATCCGTCAGGCGGTTCAGCCCCTTTCCGCTCCGGGCGCTGGTTCCCACAACGGGGATTCCCAGCTTTTGAGACAGCCGTTCCAGATTCACCCTGATCTTTTTCTTTTTCGCCTCGTCGAGCAGGTTGACGCACAGTATGACCCGTTTTGAAATCTCCATGGTCTGAAGGACAAGATTCAGGTTGCGCTCCAGACAGGTGGCGTCGGCGACGACCACTACGGCGTCCGGGGCTCCGAAGCAGATAAAGTCGCGCGCGATTTCCTCTTCTTCCGAATTTGCCATCAGGGAATAAGTGCCCGGAATATCGACAAGGACAAAGTTCGTATCCTGATGCCTGTATCTGCCCTGCGCGTTGGCCACGGTTTTCCCCGGCCAGTTTCCCGTGTGCTGATTCATTCCCGTCAGGCTGTTGAACACCGTGCTTTTTCCGACGTTCGGGTTCCCGGCCAGCGCCACCACTTTATCGTCCGCGGTTTCCCGTTCGATTTGCAGTACGCCGCCGCAGCTGCATAAAACCCCGGCGCCTGTCGATTCTCCTGTCAATCCCAATGTGGTTCCCTCCTAATATGGTTCTGTTTAGGAATATATCATTGCAAAAAAGTTGGGCGCATCCACATGGTCGATATTCCATGCGGCGGCCCGATAGAGGCCTTTTATTTTGTTTCACTAGGCTAATATATGGTTCCTTTACTGAAAGTGCTACTATTATTTCCTGTCCGTAAGGAAGACGCCGGATTGCGCGCTGGGGAAGCCGGCTGACCCGAACTTCGATGTAACCGCGTTTACGTTATAAATGTATAAAAAACGGAATACCGGCGGAAATTAACAAGAAAGGACGGTGAAGGAACAATGAAGCCGAAGCGTCGCCGCAGCGCGGCGCGGCCGGTTTTGCTGGCTGCGTGGATTCTCGCTTTGCTCAAAATGCAGGAGAACCGGAAGCTCCTGCTCTCCCGGCAGGAGAGGCTGTCGTATGAAGATCCGCTGACCGGCGGAGCGAATGAAAAAAAATTCGTGGAGGAGGCGCGGCGACTTCTCAGGCCGGCGGACAGGAAAAAATATGCGCTGATTGCCTTTCATGTGAGGGGATTCGGAGTAATTAACGAGATTTTCGGCTATCGCAACGGAACGAGGGTACTTCAGGGAATCCATTGGGTATTTGTTAAGAATCTTGGAAAAGACGAGCTGAGCGCACATGTTTATGCCGACCGATTTTTGCTTTTGCTGGCATGCCGGGACAGAGCCGGTTTGACGGAAAGACTGAATCGGATTTGCGCGGACCTGAAAAATACCATTGAGTTTTACGGGATCCACTATGAACTGTCTCCGGCGTTCGGAGTCTGCGAATGCCCGGTCGGTGCTGCGGAAGATGTGCAGGAGCTGATCAGCCGCGCCGTAATGTCCCTGAAGGCCGATCATTTTCCGGACTGCCCGCCCTGCGCCTTTTATGAGGACCGGATGCGGATCGGCCGCATGACGCTGAAAAATATGGCGGACCGCCTGGTGCCGGCCTTGGAAAACCACGAATTTGTGGTGTACTATCAGCCGAAATATTCCACTGCTGGCGAGACGCTGTTCGGCGCCGAGGCTCTGGTGCGCTGGCGCACGGATCCGAATACCCTCGTGCCGCCGGGCGAGTTTATTCCCGTATTTGAGCGGAGCGGAAAAATCGCGGAGCTGGACCGCTACGTGTTCCGGCAGGTTTGCCGTGATCTTCGGAGGTGGCTGGACGAGGGAAAGGAGGCGGTGCCGGTTTCCGTCAATCTGTCCCGCGTCAGCCTGCTGAATCCTTCCGTTGCGGGTGAATACCGCGGGGAGGCGGCAAAATTGGACGTACCGTCGGGTCTGTTGGAGCTGGAAGTGACGGAGAGCGCGTTCGCGCAGGATGCGGCGGTCCTCGAAAAATCTATGAGAAGACTGAGCGCCGCCGGCTTTTCACTTTCCGTTGACGATTTTGGCTCCGAGTACTCCTCGCTGAAAATGCTGTACGATGTTCCGGCGCAGACGATCAAGCTGGACCGGGATTTTTTAAACGGACTGGGTTTCGGGGAGCGCGGGGAAGCGGTTGTTTCCTCTGTCATCGGTCTGGCGGAACAACTGCATATGTCGGTTGTGGCGGAGGGCGTGGAAACAAGAGAACAGATGGAATTTCTGAAAAAGATCCGCTGCATGGCGGTACAGGGCTACTATTTTTCGCCTCCTGTCCCGGAAAGGCAATTCGCGGCTTTGCTGCCGGTAAAAGGGATAAAAAACGGTCCGTTTGAGTGAAATTGCGTGGAATCTGCGGAAGTTCCGAGGTATAATGAAAAAGAGTTCATCTGTTCTAAGGAACGCTTTATGCCGGGATGCGGTCCGGCACGGTGATGCGCCGATGGATCTGTCTCTGCCTGGGGCGCTGGAAAAGGAATGAAACGGAGGTTCGGCTATGCTGCGGCTGATCGTTCTTTGCGATAATTATGTGCGCCGGGCCCGTCTGCTCGCGGAACACGGGCTTTCCCTCTGGATTGAGAGAAACGGGACGGGAATTCTGTTCGATGCGGGACAGACGGACGTGTGGCTGAAAAATGCCCGGATCCTCGGTCTGCAACCGGAAACCGCCTCTGCGGTCGTTTTGAGCCATGGGCATTATGATCACTGCGGAGGGCTTGAATTCTTTCCGTTCCGAGACAGCGAAGCGATGGTTTATGTCACCCCTCAGGCGTTTCAGAAAAAGCTGGCGCTCGACGGGAGGGGCGCGTACCGTGATGTCGGAATGCAGTGGAAGCCGGGAGACACGCCGGAATCGGAAGGCCGCATTGCCAGCACGGAGGGCAAAACGGAGATCCTTCCCGGAGTCTGGACCTTGGGAAATGTCGGAAGCTATAATTCCTTCGAGCCGGTGCAGGACTGTTTCTTTACGGAGAAGGATGGGGAAAGGGTCCCGGACCGGATGGACGACGAACAGATTCTTGTGGCGAAGGAAGGAGACGAACTCGCGGTTTTCTCGGGGTGCAGCCACCGGGGAGCCGTCAACTGCGTGGAACACGTTCGCAGCTGTTTCCCCGGAAAGAAAATCCGGTTTTTAGTGGCGGGAATGCATTTAAGCGGCGAAGGAGAAGACCGGATTCGGAAAACCGCGGAGTACTTTGCCGGGTCCGATCTGGAAAAAATCGTTCCGCTGCACTGCACCGGGATTCCGGCGGCCGCGCGTCTGAAGCAGGTCTTAGGAGACCGCTGCGTTCTGAGCTCGGTGGGGGACAGGATCGATCTCTTCTGAACCGGGAAAAAATGTCTTGACTAAACTGGAAGATTATGTTATACTATCTAACATAGTTTAGTTGTGATGCATGGCGCTATGAATGAAATGGGCAACCACATAAAACAAAGGCGTTTCAGAAGATTTGTTTCTGGAGTGCCTTTATTTCTTTCTGAAATCGGTACGTGAATCCGCACCGATTTTTTATTTTCCCCTTTACAAGAACGTATGTTCTGTGATATGATGGAGGAAAAGAGCACGCGGGAGGAAACGGCATGGACCTGTTCGATAAACTGAAAATACTGACCGACGCAGCGAAATACGACGTGGCCTGTACTTCAAGCGGTGTGGACCGGGCCGCCGGACGCGGGGGGATCGGGAGCGCGGAAGCCTGCGGGATCTGCCACACCTTTGCGGCGGACGGGCGCTGCGTGTCCTTGCTGAAGGTCCTCATGACCAACAAGTGCGTCTACGACTGCCGGTACTGCGTCAATCGGCGCTCCCATGAAACGCCGCGAACCGAGTTTTCTCCCCGGGAGCTGGCCGACCTGACGATCGGCTTTTACCGGCGCAATTATATCGAAGGGTTGTTTTTGAGTTCCGGCGTGCTGAGAAATCCGGATTACACCTGTGAGCGGATGATTGAAACACTGCGGATCCTGAGAGAGGATTATCGCTTCTGCGGATATATCCATGCGAAAGCGATTCCCGGGGCGGACCGGTCGCTGATCGAGCGGCTCGGACTGCTCGCGGACCGGATGAGCGTCAATATTGAGCTTCCGTCGCATCAGAGCCTGTCGCTGCTGGCGCCGGACAAGAGCAAGGTTTCCATTCTGGGGCCGATGGGCGGGATTCGGGACGGCATCCGGCAGAACAGGACGGAACTGGTGCGGTACCGGCACGCTCCGAAATTCGCGCCGGCGGGGCAGAGCACGCAGATGATTGTCGGTGCGACTCCCGACACCGATTACCGCATTCTGAATCTGGCGCAGGGGCTTTACAGGAACTACGGCCTGAAACGCGTTTTTTACTCCGCCTATCTTCCGGTTGTGGAAAACAGCCTGTTGCCCGCCGTTGGGACAAAGCCCCCGCTTCTGCGGGAACACCGCCTGTATCAGGCGGACTGGCTCCTCCGCTATTACGGCTTTTCCGCGGATGAGCTTCTCGACCCGCAGCATCAGACGTTCAACCCCTATGTGGACCCGAAATGCAATTGGGCCCTCAATCATATGGAGGCGTTCCCGGTGGAGGTCAACCGCGCGCCGAGGGAACTGCTGCTCCGCGTTCCCGGGATCGGCGTGACGGGCGCGAAACGGATTTTGACAGCCAGACGGACCGCTTCCCTGAGGCCGGAGGACCTGAAAAAGCTGGGCGTTGTGTTGAAAAGGGCGCAGTATTTCATCACCTGTAACGGAAGATCCGTGCCCGGCCTGAGGCTGACGCGGGATTCGATCCTTCGGGCGCTTCTGTCCGCGCGCGAGCTGGATCTCTACAGCCGCGACCTGCCCTGGGAGGACGCGCCGCAGCAGCTGTCGTTTTTCGGCGGGCCCGGACCGGAGCGGGAGGAGGTGAGGAAATGGCTCGCGACGTGATCTACCGCTACGACGGCAGCTTTGAGGGACTCCTGTGCTGCGTGTTTGAGAGCTATGACCGCAGGGAAATCCCGGCGGCCGTTCTTTCTCCCGACGACGTCCAGACGACGCTGATTCCGGAGCGGGAAATCGTCGCCGACGCCGCGAAAGCCGCGCGGGTCGCCGCGTCCATCCCGAGGAAAATCGGGGCGGGGGCTCCCGGTTTTGTCCGGCGCGCTTTTCTGACCTGCCTGCCGGGGAAGGAACGTGAAATCCTGCTCTTTCTGCGCCTTGGATATCGGTATGGTCCGCAGGTGATGAATCTGCTGACAAATGAAACGGTCCACACGCTGAGCCGTGCGGTTGAATTTCTGGACCGCGAATCGCATCTGCTGAAGGGCTTTATCCGGTTTTCGGAGTTTAACGGCGCACTCGCGGCCGAAATCGAGCCGAAAAATTTTGTTCTTCCACTGCTTGCGCCGCATTTCCGCGCAAGATTTCCGGAGGAACGGTTCCTGATTTTTGACCGCGCGCACGGAGCGGCGCTGGTCTGTCAGCCTCATCGGGCGGCGATCCTTCCGGTCGAAGGTCTGGAACTGCCGGACCCGGATGAGCGGGAGAGGGAAACGCGGGCCCTGTGGCGGCTCTATTACCGGACTGTGGAGGTCGAGGGGAGGCACAATCCGGTCTGCCGCAGGAGCCACATGCCAAAACGCTACTGGAACTGCATGACGGAGTTTTGCGATTCTGAACCGACGGGGTCAAAAAATCCCACCCCGAAGGACAAAGGGCGGGAGAAAGGCGGTTTGCCGTTCATCTGTGGATTTTAAGCTTCTTTTCCGTTCCGTTTCTCAGCCTTTTGATGTTTTCCCGATGCTTCCAAATCAGCAGGGAAGAAATCAAAAAAGCAAAAATCGTCGTGATCCAGACATAGGACTGAGGCACGGCCGCCCAAGCGATGTAATCCTGAAAGTAGAGAAACAGGAAGTTGGAAATCGGAAAGGAAACGGCTGCCAGAATGGAACCGAGGGATACGATTTGAGAAATCGCGAATACCAGGATGAAAATGCTGATGGCGACGGTGAAAAGCCGCCAGTCCAGCAGCAGCAGCATTGCCGCGGAGGAAAGGACGCCCTTTCCGCCCCGGAAACCAAAGTAAACGGGATAAATATGGCCGATCATGCAGAAAAGGCCGGCGAGATAAGCTCCGTACTGGGCAAAATAAGGAGGCATCCCGGAAAGGGCTCCGATGTGCAGAAAAATCAGCCGGCCGGCGCAGACGGAAGCGGCACCCTTGCCAAAGTCGAAAATCAGCGTCAGAATTCCGGCCTTGACCCCGACGGAGCGCAGCACATTGGTCAGGCCCGCGTTTCCGCTGCCGAGCGTTCGGATGTCTGTGTTATTGTAAAGCCTTCTCGTGAAAATGATGGAAAAGCTGATGCTTCCAAGAAGATAGGACAACACCGCGACAATCAGAGCGGACGCGGCGATCGAAAGGTCCGGCATAATGAAATTCTCCTCCCGTTTGAAAGGCCTCCCACGCAACACGGACGCGGCGTCCGCGGCAATTTCTGCCGGGCAGAAAGCCATGCAATTATCATAGCACCGACACCGTTTATTTTCAAGGAAATGATTCGATTCGTTGGTGTGAGGGACCTCTTACGGGCCCTGTGTCCCTTCCCGCCCTGTTTTGGCGGAAGGTTCCCTTCGGATCGCCCCGTTTTTTCCTCTTGCGGACGGGCAGGGTGAGAAGTACAATTAAAAAAGTTCGAACAATTTATAGAAACCGAAATCATCCATCGTTATGGAGCTTAGAATGGAGAATTCAAAATGAAATCATTCCGGAAAGAACTTTTTTTCCATCTCCCCACCCGGAGGGGGATCGTCAACATCACCCCGCAGGTGGAAAACGCCCTGAAGGAGAGCGGTATTCGGGAAGGCCTTGTGCTGGTCAATGCGATGAACATTACCGCGAGCGTATTTATCAATGACGACGAAAGCGGGCTCCACCAGGATTTTGAGGACTGGCTGGAAAAGCTTGCGCCGGAAAAGCCGTACAGCCGCTACCGCCACAACGGTTATGAGGACAATGCGGACGCGCATCTGAAGCGCACGATTATGGGTCGGGAAGCGGTTGTGGCGGTCACGGACGGGAAACTGGATTTTGGCACCTGGGAACAGATTTTCTATTTTGAATTTGACGGCAAAAGAGATAAACACGCCCTGGTGAAGATCATAGGAGAGTGAGCTGTTCTTTTTTCAGCGAGGCGGTTTTTCGGTTGGTTACCCGGTCCGATTCAAGCAGAGGGCCCGTCAGCAGAGGGGAGAGCGGGTCGTGATTTTCAACGCGTTTCCGCACCGCTTCGTCCCCGGCGCAGGCGTAGCAGTAAAGACAGCCGTGGCGGCAGGTGTCGTAGGCGCCGATGTCGATGCTCTGGATGCAGCCGCACCCGGGGCGCTGATTCCGGTCCTTTGCCCCTTGAATCGGGCAGCAGGCCAAACGTTCGATCCGGTTTTGGTCGATGCAGCGGGCGCGCCCGATTCCATACCGGGAAAGATCAATTGCTTCACAACAGGTTTTCAGTGCAATACCATGCCGGAGCGCCGTCTCGGCAAATCCCGAAGCGACCTCTTCCATTTTTTCAGGCGTGATTTCACGTGTCAGCTCGGAGGCACGGCCGCCGTTTTTTCTGTACCGGTCCACAAAACTGAAAATGCATTCTTCCGTCGAATCCCCGATTTGTTCACAGAGTCGGCGAAATGCCCTGCGGTGCCATTCAGGCGTCAGCTCGCCGGTCAGGATGACGGGATCATACCGCCAGACGATGCGCTCCCGGCCGATTTCCCGGCTGAGCCTGCGAAAAGCTTTTAGCAAAAGGTTTTTCTCGGGCAGGAACCGCTCTATTTTTCCGTTATAGGGATTCAGCGTCAACTGAAAGTAGAATTCATAACCCATTCTGCGGATTGCATCCAGTTTGTCCATCATAGGCGCGGGGTTTTTGGTCCAGAACACGATGCAGTCGACCGTATCCGGTGAGAGCGCGATGCGCGACACCTGCCTGAGGTTGATTGGGTTGCGGACCAAAGCATAGCCTTCCACCAGCCGGCGAAAGAGCCAGTCGGAGTAGAAAGCGGGAAGATCGGTTCTTCTGCTTGCGGATAAAATCATGGCTTCCTCCCGGTGAAAAAATGGTATGGCGAATGTCTGTCTTGCTCGGGTTTATGAAAACAATAAATGAATTTGCAGATTTTGATCATTCATTTTTTAAATGTTTCATCCGTGTTACTTTAGGTTAGCATAAATCGACCACTTTGGCAAGAAAGTCTGTAGAAACGCTTGACAGGCATGGTTAGCGGTGGTAAACTAAAATCAGGAAAGAGGTTAGCGAGACCTAACCTCTTGTAAAAAGGGCAAGAGTTAACCGATGCTAACTTAAAGGAGGAAAAGGATATGATGCCTCTGACGATGGCGAGAGCCGGGGATACGGTGACGATCCGGAAGATCAACGGAAAGGACGAGACACGGCAGCATCTGGCCGCGATGGGTTTTGTGGAATGCGGCCTGGTGACGGTGGTCAGCGAGCTGGCGGGGAATCTCATCCTTCAGGTGAAGGAAAGCCGCATCGCGCTGGACAGAAGCATGGCGAACCGGATCATGATTTGAAAGAGGAGAGCGATCAATGCTATGAAAACACTGAAAGAAGTAAAACCGGGAGAAACCGTTGCAGTCAAGACGCTTACCGCGACCGGCCCCCTGCGGCGGCGTATCATGGATATGGGCATCACGAAGGGGACGGCGATCTCGGTCCGCAAGGTGGCGCCGCTGGGGGACCCGATCGAAATCACGGTCCGCGGATATGAGCTGTCCATCCGGAAGAATGAGGCAGAGCATATCGAAGTAGCGTAAATTTTTCTGCGGGGAAGTTAGCAGAGGCTAATTAATTGAAGGAGGGTTTTTCACAGATGGGGATAAAAATAGCGCTTGCCGGCAACCCGAACTGCGGCAAAACGACCATGTTCAACGGCCTGACGGGAAGCAGCCAATATGTCGGGAACTGGCCGGGGGTCACGGTCGAAAAGAAGGAGGGAAAGCTGAAAGGGAATAAGGATGTGGTCATCACCGACCTGCCGGGGATCTATTCTCTTTCGCCCTACACGCTCGAGGAAGTCGTCAGCCGCAACTATCTGATCAATGAAAGGCCGGACGCCATCATCGATCTGGTCGACGCGACGAATCTGGAACGCAACCTGTACCTGACGACGCAGATTCTTGAGCTTGGGATCCCCGTTGTGATTGCCCTGAACATGATGGACGTGGTCAAGAAATCCAAAGACCGGATCGACACGGAGAAGCTTGGCGCGGCGCTGGGATGCGAAATTGTCGAAACCTCCGCTCTGAAAGGGACCGGCTTGCGGGAGGTCACCGAAAAGGCGATCCGCCTTGCGCGGGAGAAGAAAGAATTTCATTTCCAGTGCGAATTCAGCGCGAAGATCGAAGACGCGCTGAAAAAGCTCTCCGAGCTTTTTGAGGGGACTCTTGAGGCCCCGCGCGCGAGGTGGTATGAGGTCAAGCTGTTCGAGCGGGATGAAAAGGTGCTCGCGGAGCTCTCCATGACGAAGGAAAAACGCGGGCGGCTGGAAAAAGTCGTAAGCGAGGCGGAAAAGGAGCTGGATGACGACAGCGAGACGATCATCACCAATGCGCGTTACGAATACATCTCCAGGCTGACGGCGAACTGCCTGCACAAAAAGCAGAGAGCCCTTTCGACCTCCGACCGGATCGACCGGGTCGTGACCAACCGGTTTCTGGCGCTCCCGATTTTCGCCGCCGTCATGATCCTGATGTACTATATCTCGATCACGACGATCGGCGGCATGGCGACCGACTGGGTCAACGACACGCTGTTCGGGGACTGGATCCCGAACGCGGTGACGTCGGGCTTGCAGGCGATCGGCGCGGCGGACTGGCTGCAGGGGCTGGTCATCGACGGCATCATCGGCGGCGTGGGGACCGTGCTGGGCTTCGTGCCGCAGATGCTGCTGATTTTCTTCTTTCTTTCCGTTCTGGAGGATTCGGGGTACATGGCGCGGGTCGCGTTCATCATGGACCGTATTTTCCGCCGGTTCGGGCTTTCGGGAAAATCCTTCATCCCGATGCTGATCGGAACGGGCTGCGGCGTGCCGGCGATCATGGCCGCCCGGACGATCGAGAATGAAAAGGACCGCCGCATGACCATCATGCTTTCCACCTTCATTCCGTGCACGGCGAAGACCGTCATCATCGGCATGATCGTCTCGACGTTTTTCCCGCGCTCGGTGCTGATCGCGCCGGCCATGTATTTTCTCGGCATCGCCATCATTGTGCTCTCGGGCATCGCGCTGAAAAAGACGAGCTATTTCGGAGGGGACCCGGCTCCGTTCGTCATGGAGCTTCCCGCCTACCATATCCCGTCGTTCAAGGGCGTGCTCATTCACATGTGGGAACGTTCCCGCGCCTTCATCATTAAGGCGGGCACCATTATTTTCACCGCCTGTGTGATCATTTGGTTCCTTTCCAATTTCAGCTGGAGCATGCGGATGGTCGATATTGAGCAGAGCATTCTGGCCAACATCGGCAACGCGATCGCGTGGTTCTTCGCGCCGCTCGGCTTCGGCAGCTGGAAAGGCGCGGTGGCGACGATCAGCGCGGAGATGGCGAAGGAACAGGCGATCAGCACGCTGGCGGTCCTGAACGGGGTCGCGGACGCGGAAAACGACGCGCTGGTTTCGCAGGGGATCGCTTCCATGTTCACAACGATGGGCGCGTTCTCGTTCATGCTCCTCAATATTTTCGATCCTCCCTGCATTGTCGCGATGTCGACGACCATGCGTGAGATGGGCAGTAAAAAATGGGGCTGGATCGCCATCGGCTATCAGGCGCTGGTCGGCTATCTTCTCGCTTTCGTCAGCTACCAGCTTGGAAGCCTGTTCTTCGGCGCATCGTTTGGATTCGGCCAGATTGTCGCCGTTCTCGTCGCGGCAGCGGTGATTTACCTGATCGCCCGTCCGGCCCGCAAGGACAGCACGCAATACCTGGAGACCAAGGTGCATGCATAAGCGGATTGGAAGCAGTCATTTGTAGAAGGAGGCGGATTTTATGAGTCTCGGTACGATTTTAGTAACGGCAGTCATCGCCGTGCTGCTTGGGCTGGCAGTTCGTTATCTTGCGAGGAACGGCGCCTGCTCTGCGTGCAGTGACGCGAAAAGCTGCCGCGGGAACTCCTGCGGCGGGGAGTGCGGCGGCTGTCCGCACTGCGGAGCAGAAAGCCGTTCAAAATAAAAGCTGGGCACAGACTCCGTCTGTGCCCAATACTTAAGGAGAATCCGAAGTGGAGCTGTCGAGCACACATCTGCGGTATCTGTATACCATTTATGAAATTTCACTGGCGGCTTCAGATGTCAGGTCCGCCAGCGTTGCCGAACGGATGCAGGTAACCCGCCCCTCCGTCGCCAGAATGCTCGGTGTCCTGATTCAAAAAAAACTGGTGACAAAAGAACTGTATGGAAAAATTCATCTGACGGACAGCGGCCTTTTCATTGCCGGGAACTTTTACAGGAAGGTGCAATTCCTAAAAAGCCGTATCCCGCTGATGAGCCTTTCTTTGACGGAAGAGGAAGCATTTGAAGCGGCCTGTGCGATGGCATTCGTATTTTTGGACAAGGAGTTGGGAATAGGACCGCGCTTGCGGGGGGAAACCTTTCCTGACCCTCGGACGCCGATCAATCCGCCGCAAACCTGAAATCAGCCGTTGGAAGCTCTGGCTCCGGCTCTTTGCTATTTTTTTGAAATCATTGTATAATCATGGCATGGGTTTGGAGGCGGATGGATATGACTCTTCAACAGTTGAAATATGTCATAAAAGCTGTGGAGTACGGTTCTATTACGGAGGCGGCCAAACAGCTTTATATTACACAGCCCAGCCTCTCGAATGCGGTGAGAGAGCTTGAAAGTGAGCTTGGCTTTGAAATATTCAGCCGTTCGGCAAAAGGGATCGCTCTCACGATTGACGGCGCGGAATTTTTGTCTTATGCCCGGCAGGTTGTGGAACAAACGGAGCTTCTTGAACAGCGGTACATGGGGAAAAAACCTTCCCGCCAGCTATGTTCTGTATCAACGCAGCATTACGCGTTTTCAGTGAATGCCTTTGTGGAACTTGTTAAAGAGAGCAATGCGGATGAATATGAGTTCATCCTCCGCGAGACCCGAACTTATGATATTATCCAGGATGTTATCAACATGCGGAGCGAGATCGGGATTTTGTATCTCAGCGATTTCAATGAAAAGGTGATCTCCAAACTGCTGAAGGAAAATCGGCTTGAATTTCACCTCCTGTTCGAGGCGGCTCCCCATGTGTTTGTCAGCGCGTCAAATCCTTTGTCGGCAAGAAAGTTTGTTACTTTAGAGGACCTGGAAGATCTGCCCTGCCTCTCTTTTGAACAGGGGGAGTACAATTCCTTTTATTTTTCAGAGGAGATTTTAAGCACGATTTATCATAAGAAAAGGATCCACGTCAGCGACCGCGCGACGCTTTTCAATCTGTTGATCGGGCTCAACGGCTACACGATCTGCACGGGGGTTCTCAGCTCCGATCTGAATGGGGAGAATATCGTGTCCGTTCCGCTTGTAACAGCTTCTGAAGAAAAAATGAAAATCGGCTGGATTGTAAACTCAAAAGCGGTTTTAAGCAGTGCGGCGGAAAGTTATATCTTCCATTTAAAAAAGCTGATACGGGACTATGGATTTGAAATTCTGGAATAGCGGACGCCCGTTTCGGAATTTGACCGGAACGAGCGCTTTTAGATTGGTATAACATTGGCCCGGCAGACAAAACAAAGACGGCTTTCCCGAAGATCCGGTGAAAGCCGTCTTTGTTTTTAAAAAATTCTCATGCATCGTTACAATTTTACAAGTCCGTGGAAGAGCCGGCTCCATGAAGAGAATCATGCGCATGTTTGAGAAAGAAATCGATGAAATATTTACTGGCAATGGGAAGAATGTTCCGGTTCTTCATGACAAAACCGACTTTTCTGGTAATGGGCGGAACGGTGGGAAGGCTGACGATGTTGAAGTTCATCTTCTTGAGTGCCAGATCGGGCAGGATGCTGACGCCCACATTGGCTTCCACCATGGAGCAAACGGAAAAGTTGTCATGCATCCGCAGCTTCACATGCGGTTCCAGACCCAGTTTGTGGAAAGCCTCCAGCGGCTCGCTCAGACAGCCCATTTCCAGCAGAATAAACGGTTCCTTTGCAAGCTGCTCCAGCGTAACCTCCTTTTGAGCGGCCAGAGGGTGACTGGGGTGAACAATGGCTTTATGGCCGCCGGTGGTTATGGAAATGGTCTCTAGGTCGCTGACGGCGTCCGGATTGATAAAGCCGAAATCGATTTCCCCCGCATGCACCCACTGCGGAATCGTTGTATAGTCGCCCTGATGGAGCAGAAAACGCACATTGGGATAGAGAGTCAGAAATTGTTTGATGACGGCAGGCAGCCACTGGCTGGAATAGCTGGAAAACGTACCCATCCGAATAAGGCCGCTCTCCAGGCCTTTCATTTCTTTTGTCTTTTCTATCATAGCACAGTAATGATTCACCGCGCTTTGAATGTAGGGGTATAGTTCCTTTCCCTCCGGGGTCAGCTTGACACCGGATCGGGAGCGGTGCAGCAGCTGGAGGGAAAGCTCCGATTCCAGGGACTGAATCATTTGGCTGACTGCGGACTGTGTATACCCCAGATCGTTGGCGGCGCTGGTAAAGCTTCCGGTTTCCACAATTTTCATCAGCGCCAGATATCGTTCCATCGTTTTCCCACCCTCTCGAATAAGCATTTCTAATTCAAATATAAGAAAGATTCGTTTTAATTATTCTTAGGATTAGTATATACTTGTAATGAAAATAAATCAAGGCAATTCGTTCCTTCAGCAGCGGGGGAGAGGAGGGAAGCAGATATCCGGCACACGAAAGGAAAGAGTACCGATCGTGCCCGGCATTCCCGCGATGAATCCATATTTATTTCTTTCCATCTGGTTTAACTGTTACTGGTTAAACAGTGCCGGGTGAGGCGCAGCGCCGATTTTCCGGACCGCGGCCGGAAAATCTTTCGCTCTGTATGCCGCAAAAGCATACTTTGTCCCAGTCCGGCACTGTTTAAATCAATAAAAAGGGGAGAGAGTATGACATTCGATTTTCTGATTGCGCTTATTACCCTTGTCTGGCTTATCATAGGCTTTATCGTTCTGAAGTTACCCGGCCATATCTGTTGTCCCATCGGTCTTGCAATTTCCGCAATCCTCGCAATGGCTTGTTGGCATACGTCCCTGCTGAATACCTTTACCGCCGCGCTGGAAGGCGTGGCTATGGCCGTTTGGCCCATTGGCATTATTGTCATTGCGGCTATCTTTGTATATAACCTGTCTGTCAGGACAGGGGGCATGGAAGTCATAAAAACGACTCTGTCCTCTATTTCCGCCGACCGGCGCATCCAGGTCCTTATCGTTGCCTGGGGCTTCGGCGGCTTTCTGGAGGGCGTGGCCGGCTTCGGTACTTCCGTAGCGATCCCAGCCGCCATTCTGGTCGGATTGGGCTTCCATCCGATTGAATCCTGCCTGATCTGCCTGATCTCCAACGCGCCCGTGGCAGTGTTCGGCTGTATTGGAATCCCGGTGCTCACTGCCGCCTCCCTCACAAACGCCCCCGCTACCCAGCTTGCCGCTTACATCGCTCTGCAGCTTGCGGTGCTGACCGTTGTCTGCCCCCTCTTTATGGTGCGGGTATCCGGCAAAATCAAGGGCGTGCTTCTCATCACGCTTGTATCCGGCATCGCCTTTGCCATTCCTTCTTACATCATCGGTGCCTCCGTGGGCCCGGAACTGCCTACATTGTTTGGTGCCGTCTGCTCCTTGATCGTCACTGTTCTGATGGCCAAGTTTATGTATAAGGATACCAATCCAGAGTATTTCCTTGACGGAGTTTCAGATGCCCGGGCCAAGATGAAGGAACTTTCCAGGAAAAAGATATTTCGGGCCTGGTTCCCTTTCCTGCTGATTTTCCTGCTTCTGATTGTCACTTCTAATCTGTTTCCGCCCATTAATAAGGCAATTGCTGCCATCAAAACGCCCGTACATATTTACACCGGTCAGGCAGACAGCTTATACACCTTTACTTGGATCGGCACCCCCGGAGTCATCATCATTATCGCGGGCATCATCGGCGGATTTGTCCAAGGTGCAAAGCTTTCCGATATTGGGAGCGTGTTTGTTGCTTCCATTAAACAGATGTACAAAGCCGTTATCACCATCGTATCGATTATCGCCATTGCCAAGGTCATGGGCTACAGCGGTATGATCAGCGCGATCGCACTGGGATTGGTTGCCATCACCGGCCCCATGTACCCGTTCTTCGCACCCATCATCGGGGGAATCGGCACTTTTATTACGGGCAGTGTTACCTCCGCGTGCGTTCTGTTCAGCAGCCTTCAGGCCCAGACCGGCTCTGCCCTTGGCATCAGCCAAAGCTGGCTCATCGCGGCAAACGGAGCAGGTGCCACCGTGGGCAAGATTATTTCCCCTCAGTCCATTGCCATGGCTGCCGCAGCTACCGGCTGTGTCGGAGAGGATGCCACCATTATCCGCAAGGCCATTGTATATTGCATTATATTTTTGCTTTTCCTTTCCGTAGTCAGCTATGCCGGCGTCTACCTGTTTCACATTGTCTGAAGAAAAGAGAAAAGCCTGGCTTTCCGCTTCAGCGGAAAGCCAGGCTCCCTGAAAATTCATTTCCGTCCTGCGGGGTTATTTTGCCGCAGCGAGCGGATAAGGATTGAATCCGGAGGCAATCATGGCACCGACAATGATAACGACGATGGCGCAGTAAATCAGGCAGGGCCAGATATTGGTGCGGATGATTCTTCCTTCGTTGCCGTTGGTTCCGGTGGTGGCGCAGGCAGCGACCACGTTATTCACGCAGATCATGTTGCCGATGGCGCCGCCCATGTTCTGCAGGGCCACAATCAGCACTTCGGGCATCAGCAGAATGGAGGCCGTCTCAAACTGCAGACCAGCAAACAGGGTGTTGGAAACGGTATTGGAACCGGACATGAACGCACCGAGAACGCCGATCAGAGGAGAAACAACCACAAACGCTTTGCCGGCGATGTCCGCAAGACCCTTCGCCATGAGGAAGAGCATGGAATCCAAACCGCTTGCGTTGACGTTGGAATAGCGGAACACATAGACCATCGCTACGCCGAAGAAGAGGGCGATCGCCGCGCCTTTGCACTGGGTGAAGGATTCAGACCAGGCTTTCTTGACCTCGTCGCCCTTCATGCCGTGGAGAGCAATGGTGAGCAGTGCCACGATAATAAAGGGGGCGATGCCCGGGTTGTATAAATATTTGAAATCCCAGTTGAGGTCTTTGACGCCGAGGATGTTCTTGATGGAAAGAATAAATGGCGCGTTGTTCAGGACGGCCTTCAGGCCGATTGCGGGGATGCGGGTGAGCACCAGCCAGAGGGCGATGATAAGGTAAGGGGTCCAGGCTTTGAGCAGCGGCATGTCGCTGACTTTCGTCTCAGGAATCTCGACGGTGGAGAGCCAGCTCTTATCCCATTCGCTCTGGTCGGCGAACCTCCAGACTTTTTTCGGCTGCAGGAAGCCCTTTCTGGTGATGGCCAGAATTGTAAACAGGGTGATGATAGCAGCCACGAGGGAAGTCAGCTCCGGGCCGATAAAGGTGGCAATGATCACATAGATGATACAGAACTCAGCCCCGGTGAAGAGGCAGAACGGGAGAACCGGCAAAGCTTCCTTGAAGGATTTGTTCTTGCCAAACAGCTTTACCAGAATACACACGCCGATGAAGATGATGAACATACCGCCGATGGCGTGAGGAATCGCGGTCCATTTGGAAAGAGCCATCTTCCAGGCCTCCGGGTCCCCGCCCCTTGAAGCGACAACGTCTTTCACACAGCTGAAAGCAGTGTTTGTCGGGGTTCCAACAGCGCCGTAGCTGACAGGCGTGCTGTTATAGATCAGGGCCGTAATGGCGGCCGCCAGCGGGGGGAAGCCGACGCTGATCAGCAGCGGGCCGGCCAGGGCGGCCGGGGTGCCGAATCCGGCGGCGCCCTCGATGAACGCGCCGAAGACGAAGCCGATGATGACGGCCTGAACGCGGGCGTCGGGAGTCAGCCCGTTGAACATGCGGTTGATGGCCGACATGGCTCCGGAGTGCTTCAGGGTGTTCATGATCAGAATGGCGCCGAAGATGATGAACAGGACTTCAAGAGCGCTCAGGAAGCCGGCAACCGTATAGGCGGCGACACCCTGAAAGCTCATCTTCCAGATGGCCAGGGCAAAGATGCAGGCCAGAATCCACGCGAGAGGAAGCGCGCGCTTTGCGGGCCAGTTCATTGCCACCATGAGAATAATCACTACCACGATAGGAATACACGCTATCAGTGCATACATAGACATTCTCCTCCCAATACTTTTTTCATTTTTATCAGTGCGAACCTTGATTCACGATGACCGCAATGCCGCTGGGATGACCGTTTTGGACGCGACGATGCCCTTGTCCCTTGCGATTCTTCGCCATTGCAATTGTTTGGGAAGCGCGTATTTCATCTTTCTGTTTTCCGCAGTCCGCTTTTTTCAGAGTGCGCAATCAGACGGCACATCAGATTTCAAGATGTGCGCCGGATTCCAAGAACCAGCCCCCTGAATGGGTTTGTCCCCGAGCGTACGCGTAAAACTCGCTGAAAAGCGCCTTGGACACTTTCGCAGCCTTTTTGAATGATGGTTGCTAGAGAATGAATTATAATGTATCAGAGAAAAAAGAAGGTCGTCTCAGCCGGTCCATTTCAGTGTTCTACCTCGTGAATCTGACGTGCCAGAATTTCCACGGCATTCCCATCGCCGTCATGTTTTTGACACGCTGATGCGGGTCTCAACCGAACGGTACGCCGATATAAAAACACAATGAATATCAGTGCGAACCGGTTCAGCCATGCAGAACCCAACATAAAGTTGCAGCCGGCGCGGTGCGCGGTCTTAAAAATTGCATTCGTTAAGACGGCCACCGACATTTGGTTTTCATTAATGAATCGCATTCGCTATGTAAGCGGCGCAGACGATATGCAAGGAAACACTTGCGCCCGTCCAGGAATTCTGCCTCAGACCCTAAGCATCGTTGGCGGTGTGTTCCGGCTTGGGCACAGATCTGAATATGGTCGACTGTAATAGCCGCGTTTTTGCCGTCAGCCAGTTTATAATCGTCCTGCCGAGGGGATCAGCTGCCGCGTATTGCGCTGTTTTTCCCCTTTGGAACAATTTTCAGCCAGCCGGCGTGGTTAAAATGATGGAATCTCTGCCTCAACCTTTCACTGCCCTTTACCGTTTAAGGAAAATGCGCTAAATCTCCTTTCCAAGTGTGTATCAGGTAATAAACAGCAGAGATTTGCCATGAATGTTGCGGATGTTTCGTCCGGCATGATTCTTTCACTGCTTTTGCCGCCTGCCGGGCTGCTTCCGCCTCCGCGCATCACAACGGGGATGATGCGCCGTTGCACATCCTGTAACAGCGGACGATTCCTTGAAGAAAGGAATGTGTGACCATGAATTGAATCATTTTTACGTCTTGGGATTTATGATTCTCGTCCTCGGTGATGTTTTCTCTTTCTTGCACGGATCCGGGATTCACAGCATTTTTTGAGACCAGGTATGTCTTCAATTTTCTTACTTGGCATTCCACTCCCCCTCTTTTAGTGTAGGTATGAATTTCTCCCGTCCAGAAATCCAAATCTATTATATGGCGAAAGTGTCCAAAGGTCAAACAATTTTTTTCAAAACAATATGGATTTTTTATAAAAACTGGTTTTGTTTGTTTTTTATTAAACGGAAAGGTTACTTTATTCCGTGGTTTTTTCATCCCATACGGTTTTCTATCCGCCTGGGTCTGTTTTGAGATTCGCTTTTTTCAATAAGTAAATTATTATTTGCTGTGATTGTGAAAGATAATTTATCAAAAATTCAAAAACGGTAAAATATGACAAGGATCGGAGATCATAGGGCAGTCTCTCCCCTTGTATTTTTAAACTTTTTTCATGTATTAAGGCTTTTGAGTGAGGATATTTTTCGATATCCTCATTTTTTGTCCAATGCGGTTGCCTTTCGTCGCTGCGCGGTGAATTTAAGAATTCTCCCCCGATGATAATCTCTGGAAAAATTGCCAGACGTAGATATTGCCACACTTCTATGATATAATGATGAAAAATATGGAAAAAATACGATACCGCCATATTGTCATTAAAAAGAGACTGAAAAATGCCGGTTTCTCGGAGACTTGGGATGAAATTCCAGCAGTCTCATGTCATGGAAAGGATTTTGCCGATGACTGAATTTATTGACCTTTTCTTTACTTTTTCTAAAGTTGGAGCTCTCACGTTCGGAGGCGGATATGCGATGCTTCCAATCCTGCAGAGGGAAATTGTGGAGAATAAAAAGTGGGCTGAGGACAACGAGCTGGCGGACTACTACGCAATCGGGCAGTGCACGCCGGGGATTATTGCAATCAATACTGCTACCTTTATCGGCTACAAAAGGAAAGGGGTGGCCGGCGGTATTGTCGCAACGCTGGGGTTCGTTTTTCCGGCTCTGATCATTATTACAGTGATCGCGGCTTTTCTGCAGAATTTCGCGGATCTGCAGGTGGTGAATGATGCTTTTGCCGCCGTGCGTGTCTGCGTTTGTGTCCTGATCCTGAATGCTGTGATCAAGCTGGGCAAGAGCTCTATAAAGGATAAATTTACCTTCGGCATCTTTTTCTGCATTGCCCTGCTCGCCTTTTTTACAGACCTTTCGCCGGTTCTGTGGGTGGTGCTTGCCGCAGCGGCGGGTATTCTGATGAAAGGCGGAAGGCGCGCATGATTTACCTCAGATTATTTTTTGAATTCGCAAAGGTCGGCCTTTTTGCCATCGGAGGCGGCCTTGCGACGCTGCCGTTTCTGACGGATCTCGGCAACGCTACGGGGTGGTTTACCCAGGCTGACCTTGCCAACATGCTTGCAATTTCGGAATCCACCCCAGGAGCGATCGGCATCAACATGGCGACCTATGTGGGTTTCCGAGTCGCTTCGATTCCCGGGGCGGTTCTCGCAACGCTGGGATTGATCACGCCGTCTATCGTCATCATCATTATCATTGCGCGTATGTTAAAACGCTTTCAGCAGAATCATTACGTTCAGGATGCCTTTTACGGGCTGCGTCCGGCATCCACCGGTCTGATCGCCGCGGCTGGCATGGGTGTTGTCGTCATTGCCATTCTGACGGTGGATCGGTTTTCGCAGACCGGGAATCCGCTTTATCTGGTAAATTGGAGGGCTCTTGCACTTGCTGTCGCTCTGTTCTTTGCAATGAAGAAAATCAAATGGCATCCGGTGGTATTTATCGGCATTTCCGCCGTCATCGGGGTGCTGTTTCATTTCGGGAGCTGAGTGTTTCTTCCTTCCGATGAAAAGCCCTGCCGCAGATTATCCGCGACGGGGCTTTTGGATGATTCGGGCCCAAGCGGCAATTCATCTTTTTTTACCGCCGGGCTGACCACTCCCGCACGACGGCATCCGCAACGGCATCCGCGACGGTTTTGTCAAAGGCGGAAGGGATAATGTATTCCGGACCGAGCTTGTCCTCGGGGATCAGGCCCGCAATCGCCTTCGCGGCGCAGTGTTTCATGGACTCCGTGATTTCCGCCGCGCGGGCTTCCAGCGCGCCCTTGAAGATGCCGGGGAAAACGAGGACGTTGTTGATCTGATTCGGGAAGTCGGAACGGCCGGTGCCGATGACGAGGGCACCGCCCTTTTTGGCTTCGTCCGGCATGATCTCCGGCGTGGGGTTCGCCAGGGCGAAGACGATCGGTTTGTTCATGGTTGAAACCATCTCCGCCGTGACCAGATCGGGGCGGGAGACCCCGATGAAGACGTCCGCGCCGCGCAGAACGTCGGAAAGTGACCCGTGCTCTTTGCCGACGTTGCTTCTCAGGGAAATTCTCTCCTGCGCGGGGGTCAGTTCTCCGTCCCCTTTGCAGATGGCCCCGTGAAGGTCGCACAGAATGACATTGCCGAATCCCATGTCCAGCAGAAGGCTGCCGATCGCGATGCCGGCGGCACCGGCGCCGTTGATGACGATCTTTGCTTCACCCATTTTCTTGCCGGTCACCTTGAAGGCGTTGATCAGGGCGGCGGCGACGACAATGGCGGTGCCGTGCTGGTCGTCGTGGAAGACCGGAATATCGCAGAGCTGTTTCAGCCTTTTTTCCACCTCAAAGCACCGGGGAGCGGCGATATCCTCCAGATTGATCCCGCCGAAGCTCTTGGAGATCAGGTGAATGGTATCGACCAGCTTGTCCGTGTCCTGCGTGTCGACGCAGATCGGGAAGGCGTCCACGTCCCCGAACTCCTTGAACAGGGCGCATTTTCCCTCCATGACCGGCATCGCCGCGGCTGGGCCGATGTTTCCCAGCCCGAGCACCGCCGAGCCGTCCGTAACGACGGCGATCAGGTTTCCCCTGCGCGTCAGATCCCACGATCTGCCGTAGTCCTTCGCAATTTCCCGGCACGGCTCCGCCACTCCCGGCGTATAGGCGAGGGAGAGGTCCTCCCGCGTCCGGATCGGGCAGCGGGACATCACCTCGATCTTTCCATTCCATTTTTCGTGCGCTTTTAAGGATTCGTCGTATATGTTCATTGTTTTAATTCCTTTCAGGTCATATCTTCGGGATGAAAGACTTCGTCAAACTTTTCTGCGGTGATGAATCCCAGCGAGACGGCCGCTTCCTTTAGCGACAGATTTTCCTGGAATGCTTTCTTCACCGTTTTCGCCGCGTTGTCGTAGCCGATATAGGGGTTCAGCGCGGTCGCCAGCATGAGAGAATGAGTGAGATTGTACCTCATTTTTTCTTTGTTCGCAGCGATGCCGCAGACGCAGTTTTTGCGGAAGGAGCGGATGCAGTCGCCGAGCAGGCGCACCGACTGCAGAAAATTGTAGATGCACACCGGCATGAACACGTTGAGCTGGAAATTGCCCTGGGAGGCTGCCATGGCGACCGCCGCGTCGTTGGCCATGACCTGGACCGCGACCATCGTCACCGCCTCGCACTGCGTCGGGTTGACCTTGCCGGGCATGATGGAGCTTCCCGGCTCATTCGCGGGAATCGAGATTTCGCCGAGCCCGCAGCGGGGCCCGCTCGCCAGCCAGCGCACGTCATTGGCGATTTTCATCAGGTCGGCCGCGAGCGCCTTCAATGCCCCGTGAGCAAAGACGAGCTCGTCTTTGGCCGTCAGCGAGTGGAACTTGTTTTCCGCCGTGACGAATTCTTTTCCGGTCAGGCCGCTGACCTGCCGGGCAACCTCTTCGGCGAAGCCCTCGGGCGCGTTCAGGCCGGTCCCGACCGCCGTGCCGCCCAGGGCCAGCTCCTTCACCTGCGGGAGGGCGGCTTCGATCATCGAGAGAGATTTTTCCATCATGCCGCGCCATCCGCTGATTTCCTGCGAGAACCGGATCGGCGTCGCGTCCTGCAGGTGAGTTCTCCCCGTCGTGGCGACCCCCTCGTTTTCCCGCTCCAGCCGCCGGAATTCCGCGGTCAGCGCATGGATCTCCGGAATCAGCCGGTCCTCTATGGCGAGCGCCGCCGCGATGTGCATGGCGGTCGGGAAGGTGTCGTTGGAGCTCTGCGACATGTTTACATGGTCGTTGGGGTGAAGCAGCCTTTTGCCCGCCATTTGATTTCCGCAGTTTGCAATGACTTCGTTGACATTCATGTTCGACTGCGTGCCGCTGCCGGTCTGCCAGACGACCAGCGGGAATTCTTCGCTCAGCTCTCCCGCGGCGATCCGGTCGCAGACCCGGCAGATCAAATCGCACCGCTCGCCGTCCAGCTTGCCAAGCTGGCGGTTGGCAAGCGCCGCCGCTTTTTTCAGGATCCCGAACGCGCGGATGATCTCGTCCGGCATCCGCTCCGTCCCGATCCGGAAGTTCTGGAAGCTCCGCTGCGTCTGGGCTCCCCACAGACGGTCCGCGGGAACCTGTATTTCTCCCATCGAATCGTGTTCCGTCCTGTATTCCATAACCAAAGTCTCTCCTTTTCACATTGAACCCGGCGGCTGTCCGGCCTCTGGCAGTGCGTGCTCTAACGATGGCGCATCGTCCTGCTTCATTCAGCCGCCGGATTTTTCCTGCCGCTTTTTCCAAATGATCCGCTGCAGGGTCAAAAATTTTCGCAGACTGCTTCTATTCTACCATTTCACGGCAAAAAAGCCAGCGTTTCACGGACATTTATTGCGATATTTCCACCGGATTTCACGTCCGGCGCATATACATTCGCAATGCGCCCTTTCTTGAAAAGCGCATTGACCATCCTTGACTTTTGTTTTCACAAATCCTATAATAATTATCTGTTTGGTGAATATGGTATGGGCATTTCTTGACTGTTGTCATATATTTGCCGTACTCTTACCGGGAGCCTTTCAGGCCGACGATTGAGAATTCCTGTGTGGCGGCCTTTGAAAACGCATCGGGGAAGGGCTTTCTGTAATCTGTGTGGAGACATTATGAAGTTTATAAAAAAGACGGACTTTATCATTCTTTTGGTTCTATTGGTCGTCTGTTCGTCGGGATGGCTGTTTTACCAGAAAGAGTATGGCTCGAAGGCTGCGGTTGCCGAGATTTATTATGAATCGGAGCTGGTTGAAACCGTTGACCTGACAAAGGGGATTGACCGGAGATTTTCGATTCCACAAAACAAGCATGTGATATTCCACCAGTATGGCGACGGGAGCATTTGCTTTGAGGAATCCAACTGTCCGGATAAAATCTGCATTAAATCCGGCAGGCTGAAAACTGTCGGTCAGAGCGCAGCCTGCCTGCCGAACCGGATCGTGCTGAAGATCGTGGCGAGGGACGGCGGAAAGACGGATGGCCCGGATATGGTCATCGGTTAGGGTGTGGATATGCTGCATCAGGGAAAACGGCGGACCAGCCCCCGAAAAGATCGCTGGATGAGTTCTGTTGAAATCAGAAGAATGGTTATTACGGCACTGCTGTTCGCGGCGGCGCTGGTTTTGACCGTAGTCGAGTACCAGGTCCCGATTCCCATGCCGGCTCCCGGGATCAAGTTCGGACTTTCAAATATCGTTGTGATGTACTCTCTCTTTTTTCTGAAGAAAAAAGACGCTTTCACTTTGGCAATTTTGAAATCCCTGTTTGTTTTTTTGACCCGGGGAGCGGTTGCCGCGTTTTTAAGTTTGTGCGGCGGGGTTCTGTCCATTGCTGCGATGATTCTATGCATGCTGATTTTCAGGGAAAAGATTTCTTATCTGATGGTCAGCATTGTCGGGGCAGTTTTCCATAACACCGGACAGATTGCCGCGATATCCCTGTTATACACCAATCTTCTGCTCTGGACGTATTTCCCCGTTCTGCTTTTTTCGGCTGTAATCGCCGGATCGGCAACGTCCGCGCTTTTAAAAATCACGCTGCCCGCCCTGAAACATCTGGATTTGCAGTGAGAAAGGTGTTTTCGGCAAAGATACGGCGGATGTCTTTGGAGTCGGTGACAAAAATCCGAATTTTATATGGAAAAGGCTTGATTTTTCAGATAAGGTCCGATATAATAGTTAAGTCGGTCGGGAATGGATCCGTCCGATGCGCCAGTTGGAGAGGTATTCTAATTGGTAAGGAGCCACATTGGAAATGTGGTGCACCGCAAGGTGTTGCGTGTTCGAGTCACGTCCTCTCCGCCATCAAAAAAGGCACCCTCGCGAGAGGGTGCCTTTTTTGATGGCGGGACGCGGCCCAGTGCCGCACGGTCCAAGTTGCGACCTCTTCGCGGAAGAAGCTGAGGAATAATAAAATCCCGAAAGTCAGCAGTAATGCGGCTTCCGGGATTTTTATTTTATCGGGAATTCGTATTTGGGTTCTTATGCCCGCTTTCCGGCGCCGACGCGCCGGCAACCGGCAAAAATACGCGGGATATGGATTATTCCGGGCTGAAACGGTAATTGCGTGTTCAACGTACTGTCAGCCCTGCTGATGGTGAGCCGCTTTTCCCGGATACCCAGCCGGGGAGGGGCGGGTATTTTATTTTCAGCTTAGACTAATTTCTGCATTTTGGATTTTAATATACTGCCCGTTTTCCACCGAGATATATTTATCTCCTGAAAAATTATCGTTGGAAATTATGGATGTTAACAAATGAGAACTATCGCTTGAAACTTCAACATAAGCGGAGCTGTCAGTCGCATGGACTTTATATTCGCCCGCTTTCAGGTCTTTCCCAACTTTATACATTCCGGAAGATATTTTTCCCGCCGTTTGACTGATTGCCGGTGCATCATTGATCGCGTATATGTCTGCATATTGTACTGTAATGTATTCTCCATCGCTGACAGTTATAATACTCCGATTTTCAAAATTGTCATTTGCAACGATAGAGTCCAATGTTCCTGACGAATCCTTCGCAACTTGGAAATATCCAAAATCAATAGATTTACTATTTGAAATCATAACATATTCACCGGCAGGAATGTCGGATCCTACTTTGTACATCCCTTCTGGATATTTTTTTACAACAGTAATAACAAAATGTCGTGTTGCAGACTGCCCCGGCAGCGTTGTGTAAATTGCGGATGTAGTTCCAACATTGCCGATCGCTTTTACTTTGAAATAGTAAACATCGTTTCCGTTGGAATCTTTCGATTTAACTGTGTTCAGCGTTTGCAGGACGGTTCCGTCCCCGGCCACAATATTCGGGTTTGCGTGGGTGCCGTGAACGGTAAACTTCACCTGATAGGTTTCTCCCTGCGTGCGGGTAAAAGACGTTGTAGTATCACTTTCTACGTAGGGAGCAGAAGCGGCAAACACCGGAACCCCTGTAAAAGCGACTGCCAAAGTGATCGCTAATGACAGAATTCTCATTTTTCTCATTTTTCTTCCTCCATTTTGTTGACATATTGGCCTGATATGCTACAATGCTTTTGGAGGATTCCTACCGGGAATTTTCGCTTTTCCCGCTCTTTCCTACGGCGGGTAGGGGAGAGCGGCTTTTTATTCGCCATGCCCGCGCTATTGGAGTATGTGAAAAGCCCTGTTTGCCGCCCTATCCTGCCGCTATTCCATTCCGGCGGAATGATTCGGCTCCATGGGACAGGTTTTCAGGTTTTGAGCAGCTTTTCCGCCGCGGCCAACTGAACGCAGATGCAGAATAGATCGATCGCCTGTCTCAGCTCCTCAACGGGGGGAAAGGTGGGCGCGACGCGGATATTGCTGTCCCTTGGATCCCTGCCGTACGGATAGGTTGCCCCCGCGCCGGTCAGCTTTACTCCGGCCTCGGCGCAGAGCGCAACGACCCGCTTTGCGCAGCCTTCCAGAACGTCCACACTGATGAAATATCCGCCGTTTGGCTCCGTCCAGGACGCCACGCCTTTTCCTGCGAGCTCTGTTTCCAGCTTATTCAGCACCGTCTTGAACTTGGGCGCCAGCAGTGCGCGGTGGCGGGCCATATGGGCGCGGACCCCGTCAAGGTCTTTCAAAAACCGTGCGTGGCGGAGCTGGTTCAATTTATCCGCGCTGATCGTCTGGTAGGAATAGCGCTTTTTCAACGCTTCAAAATCGGAACTGCCGGCCGCCATGGCGGCAATGCCGGCGCCGGGATAAGTGATTTTGCTCGTGGAAGAGAAGAAGAACGCGAGGTTGGGATTTCCGCGCCGTTCGCATTCCTTCCAGAGATTCAGCAGGCTGTCTGGCGTTTCCGTCAGGTCGTGGACGCAGTAGGCGTTATCCCAGAAAATCCGGAAGTCCTTTGCCGCCGGCTTCAGCCCCGCGAAACGGCGCACGGTTTCGTCCGAAAAAGTGATGCCGGTCGGATTCTGGTACTTCGGCACGCACCAGATCCCTTTCACGGAAGGGTCCTGGACCAGTTTTTCCACGGCATCCATATCGGGGCCATCCGGCGTCATCGGAACGATGATAAGATCAAAGCCAAAGTATTCCGTTATCGCGAAGTGTCTGTCGTACCCGGGCGACGGACACAGGAATTTCACATTCTTCTGACGGCCCCAAGGCGCACAGCCGGAAAAACCGTGCGTCATTCCGCAGGCGACCGCATCAAACATCATGTTGAGGCTGGAATTCCCGCCGATGATGACATGATCCGCCGGCACTTCCATCAGATCGGCCATCAGACGGCGCATTTCGGTCAGGCCGAGCGGAACGCCGTAGTTTCGGCAGTCTTCCCCGCTTTCAGAGTACAATGCCGAGGAAGAACTGACAAGATCGAGCATTTCCGAGGACAATTCCAACTGGTCCCCGCTGGGTTTGCCGCGGGCCATATTCAGATTGAGCTTTTGTTCCTGAAAGCGTCGGTAGCGTTCCAACAGTTCCGCGTAAGTGTGTTCCAACTCCTGTTTCGGCATTGACAAAAAGTCCAAAATGCGCATCTCCTTCAATAAAATGCAGAATATCGATTCGAAACATCCTTTATTTTAGTATGTGACAGTAAATATTGCAAGTAAAATTATCGCTCCTGCATTTTGCCGGAGCGGTTTTTCCATCCGAACCGGAGTCTTTCTATATTATTGCTTTATGTATTGGGCCAGCTCAGAATCCACTTTTTGAATGTGGTTCAGCAGCCAGTCCATTAAAAAGTAGTTGGTTTTGGAGATCGTGGCGATATTGGCGCCGTTATTCTGCACATCGTTTTTCAGTTCCGCAATTTTGCCGGTAAAGAACTCATGCAGCTTTTTGTGCTCCGCCACCTTGGGATATGCGCTGGCACGCTGAAGCTTTTCTTCGTCGCTGAAATGCTTGATGGTATAGCTTTCAAGAAATTCAATCGTGCCGACCAGCTCATCCTTGCCGCGCCCCTGGCTGCAGGCGGCCAGAAGCCTGTCGATCCGGTCACAGAGCTCTTTGTGCTCGCTGTCGATCAGAGAAACGCCGATTTTCAGATTATCATTCCACATCATGGTGGCATACCTCCTAAAAAGTTGATCCGTTTTCCTTAAAATTCAGCCGAGCCCGTTGTGCGCGGGAACGGAATCACGTCGCGGATATTGGAAATGCCGGTCAGATACATAACGAGGCGCTCAAAGCCGAGGCCGTAGCCGGCATGCTTTGCGCCGCCGTAGCGCCGGAGGTCGAGGTACCAGCGATAGGCGTCTTCGTTCATGCCGGTTTCCTTCATCCGCTGCTCCAGAAGGTCCAGCCGCTCTTCGCGCTGGCTTCCGCCGATGATTTCGCCGATGCCGGGCACGAGAAGATCAACGGCAGCCACGGTTTTTCCGTCGTCGTTCCGGCGCATGTAGAACGCCTTGATTTCTTTTGGGTAATCCGTTACAAACAGCGGCTTTTGAAAGACCTGCTCGGTCAGGAAGCGCTCGTGCTCCGTCTGAAGGTCAGTCCCCCATTCCACAGGGTATTCAAAGCGGCTGTTTTCCTTTTTCAGGATTTCGACCGCATCGGTGTAGGTGACGCGCGCAAAATCGGAATTCGCCACGTGATTCAGCCGGTCGATCAGGCCCTTGTCGATGAACTGCCCGCAGAAGGCGAGATCATCGGGGCAGCGCTCCATGACGGAGCGGATCACATCGCGGATCATGTCCTGCGCCAGCTCCATGTCGTCGTCCAGGTCGGCGAAAGCAATCTCCGGCTCGATCATCCAGAATTCTGCCGCATGACGCTGCGTGTTGGACCGCTCCGCGCGGAACGTCGGGCCGAACGTGTAGACCTTGCCGAAGGCCATTGCCATGCATTCCGCCTCCAACTGGCCGGAGACCGTCAGGGACGTGTGACCGCCGAAAAAGTCCTGGGAAAAATCCACTTTTCCCGCTTCGCTCAACGGCAGACGGTCCAGGTCAAAGGACGTTACGGTGAACATTTCGCCGGCGCCTTCCGCGTCGCTGCCGGTGATCAGCGGCGTATTCACATACAGAAAGCCGCGCTCCTGAAAAAAGCGGTGGATCGCGTAAGCCGCCGCCGAGCGGATCCGGAACGCGGCGCTGAACGTGTTGGTGCGCGGGCGGAGATGGGCCACGGTGCGAAGGTACTCGAGGGAGTGCCTCTTTTTCTGAAGCGGATAGTCGGGGGTGGAAGCGCCCTCCACCCTCACTTCCGCCGCGTGGATTTCCAAGGGCTGTTTCGCCTGGGGAGTAAGTGCCACGGTTCCCGTTACGGAAATCGCGGTTCCTACGTTCAGCTTGGCGACGTCTTTGTAATTATTAACTTTTCCGTCTTCAAAGACGATTTGAATGCCTTTGAATCCGCTGCCGTCGTTCAGGTCGATAAATCCGAGAGTCTTGGAATCGCGGATCGTGCGGACCCAGCCCCGCACCGTTACGGATTTCCCTTTCAGCGTCTCCGCCTTTTGATATATTTCGGCAATATCTGTCTTGTTCAAATTTTCTGATCCTCCCTAAAACCGATAACTGTCCTTATTTTATATCAATATTTTCCAAACCGCAAGGCTAATAAGCGTGAAAAATTCCGAAACTCAGGTTGAGGTGCGGGAAACGGAACGGACCGTGACCGCCTGTTTTCCCAGAGCGCGGTATCGGTCTTCCACCAAAGACTTGCGATAGCTCACCGCGCCGCCGGAATCAAGGGGGTCGTTGAAATAGTATTTTTCCGAGTCGAAGCCGACCATTAAAAGGCAGTGTTCCCCCGCGATCCATTGAAAATTCCCGCCGGTATCCGCAAGGGTCCAGCTTTTTCCAATGCCGGGCTCTCCCATATCCACGGTAGCCCAGATCAGGACGGGCGATCCCTTTGCAATATAATCCCGCGCCAGTGCGTCCAGATCCGTTCCGGTCAAATTGGCGGCTTCTTTTTTTCCGCCTTCCCAAAAATAGGAGTCGACGACGGCTGTGAGAACCGGAGCGTAACAGCCTAAGCCGTCCCCGGACCGCGGATCGCCGATAAACGCCTGGTTCGGGCTCATGCCGTATACGGCGTTGCCGTCGCTGAGAAGGGAGGATTTCGGCGTGCGCTTTATGATTTCGTCCGCCGTGGTACTGCATCCATAGTAATTCAGAAGCATCATGGCGCTGACCAGTTCGCACCCGGTGGGCAGGACTCCTTCCTGACTGAGATGAGGCACGCTGATAAGGGTCCGGCCGGGATTCGCGGGTTTTTGGCTTTCGCTTGCCGATGCCGGTTTGGACGCCGTAACCGCGGCACTTTTTTCACGGGGAACGTTCGCTGTTTTCGTATGAATACGGCAGAAAGTAAAATAGCTGGTACAGCCGGCGGCCAGAGCAAAAGCCAAAATGATGAATCGAGGCCATTTTTTCCGTCCGTGCCCGCGCTGATGATGTTCCTTCAAAAAGATCGCTCCGTTCCTTCAGCCTATGATTAGCCTATGATTGTGGGACATATCAGGAGTATACCGAATTTCGGACAGCTTGTAAATAAGCAAAATTCAGCCGCCCGGTCGCGGGCGGCTGAAGACGTCCGCGCCCCGTTTGTTCCGCCGGATTTGAAGACCGTGTATTCCGGGTACAGCACTTTCGGAAACGTCCCGGAAGGAAATGCCTTCCTTCCGTACTCCGGAGTCGGCAGCGACGGCTTTTTTATGCGGGACGGCATTCGAATATGGCGCGAAACCAATTGACATTTTAGAGTTACAACAATATAATTAGGGTTGTACGTCTGCGAAATTCGCGGAAAACCAACATATTGGAGGATTCACGCATGAAGCGAGTACCAAAACCGGTGTTTTTCATCGTCGCCCTCCTCATCCTGCTTTTAACCTACACTTCCATTTTTGGCATCAAGGGAAAAAACGGGGATAACACGACCACCTATATTAAAGGGGTCGGAGATATCAGATGGGGAATCGATATTAACGGCGGTGTGGAGGCGACATTCTCGCCGGCCACAAAGACAAAAGCAACAAAAGAACAAATGGATTCGGCGGAATCGATCATTAAGCTCAGGCTGGTGAACAACAATATCACCGACTATGAGGTTTACACCGATTATAACCATGACCGGATCATCGTTCGTTTTCCGTGGAAAAGCGACGAAAAGACTTTTGACCCGCAGAGTGCCATCGACGAGCTTTCCGCCACCGCGCTTGTAACCTTCCGCGAAGGAGGGGAATATACCACCGAGACAACCGGCTCGGATGGACAACCTGTCTATAAAACGCCGAAGGGCACGACCGCTTCCAGCATCATCCTGCAGGGCAGCGATGTGGTGAGCGCCAAGCCGGAGCTGACCCAGAACAGCACGACCGGGCAGTCCACCTATCAGATCGCACTGAAGCTGAGCGACAGCGGGACCGAGAAATTTGCCGAGGCGACCAAACGCCTGAAAGGCCAGACGATTTCGATCTGGATGGACGATGTGAGAATCTCCGCGCCTACGGTTGACGAAGAGATCCCGGACGGCAACTGCGTCATCAATTCGCCCAACGGCTTTACCGCGGCGGAGGCCTCCTCTCTGGCCAACAAGATCAACGCGGGCGCGCTTCCGTTCAAGCTGACAACAACCGGCCTGAATACCATCAACCCGACTCTTGGCAAGTCCTCCCTGAATGCCATGGAGCTTGCGCTGGTGATTGCTTTCGCGCTGATCGCCCTGTTCATGGTTTTCGTTTTCCGCCTGCAGGGATTTGTCGCGGTGATCTCCCTGCTCGGGCAGGTTGCGCTGATGTTTGCTGCGGTTTCCGGATATTTTCCGTTTATCAACAGCTTCACCATGACCCTGCCGGGCATCGCCGGCATCATCCTTTCCATCGGCATGGGCGTCGACGCGAACATCATTACGGCGACGCGCATCAAGGAAGAGCTTTGGGCCGGCAAGACGCTGGGGATGGCGATTGCGAGCGGCGATAAAAACAGCTTCTCCGCGATCTTCGACGGAAACATCACCACGGCGATCGTGGCGGTCATTCTGATGCTGGTCTTTGGCCCGACCAACATCCTTTCCATGATTTTCGGCGTGTCGACCACAGGCACGATCTACTCTTTCGGCTACACGCTGCTGATCGGCATCATTGCCAACTTTGTGTTCGGCGTGTTTACGACGAGAATGATGTCGAAATCCCTTTCCGGATTTGGTTTTGCCCGGAGTAAATGGTTGTATGGAGGGCCGAAGGAATGAGAACTTTTCAAATTAAATTTTATGAAAATCGAAAGATTTTCTTTGCGATTTCCCTTGGCATTATGGCAATCGGCCTCCTCTTCAACATTATTTTCGGCGTCAAGCTGGACATCAATTTTAAGGGCGGCGCCATGATCAAGTACTCCTATTCCGGAAGTATCGACGCGTCGACGGTCACGGGCGTCGTTGAAAAAACGGTGAACCGCAGCGTTTCCACGGGGATCAGTCAGGATATTAAGTCCGCTTCCGGCGACCAGACGCTGAATAATGTGACCCTTACGTTTGCTGGCACGGATTCTCTGACGGTCGACAATCAAAAGGCAATTCAGACAGCCCTGAACAAGGAATATCCGAACGCGAACTTCCAGATTGTCGAATCGAACTCGGTGAACCCAACCATGGGCCGGAGCTTCTTCCTGAAATGCCTGGTCGCGGTTTTGCTCGCGTTCCTTCTGCTGGATTTTTATATTGCGGTCCGTTTCCGCAAAATCGGCGGGACGGCGGCTGCGGTTTTCGCCATTGTGGCTTTGCTGCACGACGTGGCGATGGTCTATTTCACATTTGTCATTTTCAGGATTGCCCTGGATGCCAACTTTATCGCTGTGGTCC
The DNA here is from genome assembly GCF_035986805.1 of Caproicibacter sp. BJN0012. Classification (NCBI taxonomy): domain Bacteria; kingdom Bacillati; phylum Bacillota; class Clostridia; order Eubacteriales; family Acutalibacteraceae; genus Caproicibacter; species Caproicibacter sp. BJN0012. Next base: position 1,402,369 of record NZ_CP142518.1, read on the forward strand.
TGACCATCTTGGGCTATTCGCTGAACGATACGATTGTCGTGTATGACCGAATCCGTGAAAACCGCAGGCTGCTCGGCCTGAAGGCGGGCTACGGCACGCTGGTTGACACCAGCATCAACCAGACCTTTACCCGCTCGGTTTACACGGCGGCCACCACGTTTATGTCCGTCGCGGTGGTGTTTGTAGTCGCCAGTTTCTATCATCTGACCAGCGTCACCACGTTTGCCCTGCCGATGATGATCGGCGTGGTGAGCGGGGCCTATTCCTCCATCTGCATCGCCGGGCCGCTTTATGTCATGTGGGAACAGCGCAAAGTGAGATCAAAAGCTGCCAGACTGGCGGCAGGGCCGGCGGGGCCGAAGGCTTCCGAGCCGGTGCCCGCGGCACAGGTCCCCAATGAAAATCCGGAAGGAAAGTCCGGAGCTTCCGCGCAGCCGGGCAAACCCAAACAGTCTCCCAAAACCAAGCAGAACCCTAAACCCAGAGGAAAGAAAAGAAAACGTTAGAAGTCGGATAAGCCGGCGCGCTGAAAGCGCGCCGGCTGTTTTTTCGCGAATTGCTTTAAAGTTTTCCGCTTTTGAGCTATAATAATCCTAAACAAACTGGAAAGCAGGTAGTAGCATGTCTGCAAAATACACCGTGCCGCTCTCAAGAGTTATGAAAGAGCTGTCCCTGAATGTCATCAGCATGCCATGCGAACCGGACGAGATCCAGATTTCCTCCATGGATGTCAACAGGCCCGGTTTGGAACTGAACGGCTTTTATGATTATTACGACACCAGCCGGATCGTGATTTTCGGCAATGCGGAGTCGGCCTTCCTGGATTCAATCTCCGCGCAAAAAAGAGAAATCGTGCTTGGGGCGATGTTTTCTCAAAAACCGCCGGCGGCGATCATCGCCCGAAACCTGAAGCCGGTGCCGGAGCTTTTGGAGGCTACCAAAGAAAACGGCGTGCCTCTGCTCAGCACGCCGGAGACAACCTCGAGCCTGGTGGCCGCGCTCGTTTCCTTCATGAATGTGGAACTGGCGCCGCGCATCACCCGGCATGGAGTTCTGGTTGAGGTTTACGGCGAAGGGATCCTGCTCGTCGGCGACAGCGGGGTGGGCAAAAGCGAGACCGCGATCGAGCTGATCAAGCGCGGACACCGGCTGATTGCCGACGACGCCGTGACGATCAAGCGTGTTTCCGCAAAATCGCTGGTCGGCGAAGCGCCGGACAACATCAAGCATTTTATCGAGCTCAGGGGCATAGGTATTATCAACGCGAGAAGGATTTTCGGCATGGGGGCCGTCAAGGTGTCGGAAAAAATCGACATGGTCATCAACCTTGAGCTTTGGGACAATCAGAAGATCTACGACCGGATGGGAATTGACAGCGAATATACCGAGATCCTGGGAATCAAGGTGCCTGTCCTGACGATCCCCGTCAAGCCGGGCAGAAACCTGGCGATCATCATCGAGGTCGCGGCCATGAACAACCGCCAGAAAAAGATGGGTTACAACGCTGCGGAAGAGCTGCTCTCCAATTTGGGGATGGACCTTTCGGCCATGCAGGAAACGGAAAAAAAGCTGGATCTCGATTTGTAGAAAGGCAAAATACCATGAACCTGATTGCGGATACCCACACCCATACCATCGCTTCCACACATGCTTACTGCACGCTGACGGAAATGGTTCACGCGGCGGCCGGCCGGGGGCTGTTTGCAATTGCGGTCACCGATCACGGACCGGATATGCCCGGTGCGCCGGGACGGTGGTATTTTCATAATCTGAAAGCGGTTCCCAGGAGGCTGGAGAATGTTCTTGTCCTCCGGGGAGAAGAGACGAATGTGATCGATTTTGAGGGCCGGACGGACCTCACCCGGGAGGACGCGTCCTGCCTGGACTGGGTCGTTGCCTCCATTCATGAGGTGACGATGCGGGACAAGGCCCCGACCGAGGAGAAAGTGACGAAAGCCTGGCTGGCAATTGCGGAGAATCCTCTGGTCCGAGTCATCGGCCACAGCGGCTCTGAACTGTACCGCTACGACTATGAAAGAGTTCTTCCGGTATTCGCGCAAAACGGGAAGCTGGTGGAGCTGAACGAGGCCTCCTTCACAGGCAGAACCGAGTCGATTCCAAACTGTACGCGGATTATGAGGCTCTGCAAAAAACACGGCGTGCCGATCATTGTCAATTCCGACGCGCATTTTTCATCCCAGGTCGGATGTTTCGAACGGTCTTTGCAATTGTTGGAGGAGATCGATTTTCCGGAGGAACTGGTTGTAAATTCAAGCGTACAGCGCTTTTCCGCCTATTTAAAGCAATACACCGGCGCGTTTTCAAATTCCGATTGAAAGGGACGGAGGGCAAGCCATTGAATCTTTTGGAAGAACTGGAACAGTCGGCGAGAAAACTGGAATGCGAAACCTATCGGGACGAGCCGATGAGCCGTCATACGACCTTCCGGATCGGCGGCCCGGCGGACCTGTTCCTTGTCGTGAACGACAGGCAGGCGCTTCGTGAAGTCTGCCGGAAGGCGCGGGAACTGGAGATAGGCCTCTTTCCGCTCGGAAACGGCTCCAATCTGCTTGTCAGCGACGCCGGAATCCGGGGAGCCGTCGTTTCCCTCGGAAGTGGATTCCAGAAGATTGAACCGTGCGAGGGACATGAACTGGAGTGCGGGGCCGGGGTCTCGCTGGGCGGGCTGTGCAAATTTGCGCAGCGCCATTCCCTGAGCGGGATGGAGTTTGCCTGGGGAATCCCGGGCTCTGTGGGCGGAGCCGCCTTTATGAACGCCGGTGCCTATGAGCATTCCGTGTCGGAGGCGATCAGCGCGTGCAGCCATGTTTCCCCGCAGGGAACGGCGGGAATTTTAAAGGGAGAAGACCTTTGCTTTGGCTATCGCCAAAGCGCCTATACGGGCAATGGCTGTATCATCACGTCCGTCCGCCTGAGGCTGAGGCCGGGTGATCCGGAGCGGATTTCCTCCGAGATGCAGGAGCTGTACCAGCGGAGAAAATCCAAACAGCCGCTTGAAATGCCCAGCGCCGGCAGCATATTCAAGCGGCCGCCCGGACACTATGCGGGCACCCTGATCGAGCAGTGCGGCCTGAAAGGCCGGCGCGTCGGAGGGGCGATGGTCAGCGAAAAGCACGCCGGCTTCATCGTCAACGCGGGGGGCGCCACCTGCGGCGACGTGCTGCGGCTGATTGGGATCATTCAGGAAACCGTATTTCGGGAAACCGGAGTCCGGCTGGAATGCGAAGTGAAACAGATTGGATGACATCCCGGAGGATTCTATGGAATTTTTGATCGTGACCGGACTGTCCGGGGCTGGGAAATCCCGCGCGATGGACGCGCTGGAGGACATCGGTTTCTACTGCGCGGACAATATTCCCCCAAAGCTGATCCCGACCTTTTACGAGCTTTCCCGGCAGGCGAAAGGATCCCTGTCGCACGTGGCGGTCGTGACGGATATCCGGGGCGGAGACATGTTCTCCAGCCTGCTGGAAACGCTGGATCAGATGAAATCGGACAGCAAGGAATATAAGCTGCTGTTCTTGGATGCGAACGATTACGTTCTGGTCAATCGCTTTAAAGAGACGAGGCGCAAGCACCCGCTGGCGGACAACTGCCTCGGTTCGCTGGAGCAGGCGGTCCGGCTGGAACGCGACGTGCTTCGCCCCGTGAAAGAGCGCGCCGATTATGTCATCGATACCTCGCTGCTTTCCCCGGCGCAGCTGAAAAAGCGGATTTCCGGGCTGTTCCTGGGGGACGCTTCCGATGCCCTGATGATCCATTGTATCTCGTTCGGATTCAAATACGGCGTTCCGGCGGAGGCGGACCTTGTTTTCGACGTGCGGTGCCTTCCCAACCCGTATTATGTGGAGGAACTGAAAAATCTGACGGGTCTGGACGAGCCGGTGCGCAGTTACGTGATGAAATGGGACCAGACCAAAGGCTTTGTCCGCCGGTTTCTGGACCTGATCGACTACATGATCCCGCTCTACTGCGGCGAGGGCAAAAGCCAGCTTGTCATCGCCGTCGGCTGCACCGGCGGGCATCACCGCTCCGTCACGCTCACGGAGCTTCTGTACAATCACCTGCTGCAGCAGAATCTGCGGACAAGCGTCAACCACAGGGATATTCAGAAACAGTGAGGTTTGAAGAAAGCCATGTCTTTTTCTTCGGAGACAAAAAGAGAGCTTTGCCGCATTGAGGCGGCGGATTGCTGCCAAAAGGCGGAAAGCTACGGGATCCTGCTGTTCGGCAGAAGCTTTTCTCCGCTTTCCGTCTCGCTGACGACGGAAAGCAGGGAAACGGCCGAACGGGCGGCGGAACTTGTCGCCCGCACAGCCGGCGTCTGTGCGGACATATCCGTTTCTTCCCCGCGGCGCGGGGACAGGCGGAGCTCCTATACGGTTTCGGTGCCGGGGGAAAATCAGATTGAGCAGGTGCTTCATCAATTCGGCCACACGGGCCGCGAAATCAATCTTCGGATCAACCTTGCCAATCTGGAAAACGACTGCTGCCGCTCCGCTTTTCTCCGCGGGGTGTTCCTCTCCTGCGGCACGGTGACCGACCCTTCCAGGGACTACCGGCTGGAATTTGTGGTGCCCTATCGGAATCTTGCCCGGGACCTCACGGCGTTTTTAAAGGATATTTTCGAACTGGACGCGACCCCCGGCGTGATTAGCCGGAAGGGCTCGCTTGTCGTTTATCTGAAGGGCGGCGAACATGTCGCCGACCTGCTGACCTTTCTCGGAGCCGGAGGGGCCGCGATGGAGCTGATCCAGGTCCGCATGCTGAAGGAAGTCCGCAACGACGTGAACCGAAAGACGAATTTCGAGGCCGCGAATCTTTCGAAAACCGCGTCTGCCGCCGCCAGCCAGATGATGGCTTTGGAGAAGATCTTCGCCTGCGGCGGCATGTCGGCGCTGCCGGAAGAGCTGCGGGACCTGGCCCTTCTGCGCTACCGGAATCCGGACCTGTCCCTGCGGGAGCTTGGGCGGAGCCTGAATCCGCCGCTCAGCCGGTCCGGAGTCAACCACAGGCTGCGCCGCATTCTGGAGCTTGCGGACCGCCTGCCCCAAAAAGCGGGCGGAGCGACGGCGGAGGAGAATCACCCGGCCGGGGGCGCCTGATTTGGGACCATGTAGGTCAAAGCTCATCAAAGGGAAGGGAGGGCTGCGTTTTGTTTGTCCATCTTCATGTTCACAGTGAATACAGCCTGCTGGACGGGGCCTGCCGCATCGAAAAGCTGGTGGAAACAGCGGCGGAGCGGGGAGCTCCGGCGGTGGCGGTGACGGACCACGGCGTGATGTACGGCGCGGTCGATTTTTATAAGGCGGCGAAAAAACGGGGGATCAAACCGATCATCGGCTGCGAGGTCTATGTCGCTCAGCGCACGCGGTTTGACCGGGTTCACGGTCTGGACTCCGAGCACAGGCATCTCGTTCTGCTCTGCGAAAACAATATAGGATACCAGAACCTGATCGCGCTGGTGTCCCGCTCCTGGACGGAGGGCTTCTACTCCAAGCCCCGCGTCGATCTTGATTTGCTCCGGCAGTATCACGAGGGATTGATTGCCCTTTCCGCCTGTCTCGCGGGTGAAATTCCGCGCGATCTGACGGCGGGGGATTACGACGCGGCGAAGGCCGCCGCCCTGCGCTACGAAGAGATTTTCGGGCATGGGAATTTTTATCTGGAGCTGCAGGATCACGGCCTTCGCGAGCAGAAGCTCATCAACCCGTCAATCCGGCAGATTTCCAGGGAAACGGGAATTCCGCTGATCCTGACCAACGACTGCCATTACATCCGCCCTCAGGACAGTGAGATGCACCGCATCCTGCTCTGCATCCAGACCAATCACACCGTCGAGGACAAGGACGGCATGGAGTTCGGCAGCGACCAGTTCTATTTCAAGACGGAAGAGGAAATGCGCTCGCTGTTTCCCGACTGCCCCGAGGCGGCGGACAACACTGTCAAAATCGCGGAGCGCTGCAATGTGGAATTCGAGTTCGGCAAAACAAAGCTGCCGCGGTTCGAAACGCCGGACGGGCAGGACAATGTGGTCTATTTCCGGGAAAAATGCCGGGAGGGGCTTCACAGGCATTATGGGGAGCATCCGGAAAAGAGCGTCTCCGACCGTCTGGAGTACGAGCTTGAGACCATCGAGAAGATGGGTTATGTCAACTACTATCTGATCGTTCACGATTTCGTCCGCCACGCGAAGGAGACCGGGATTCCCGTCGGCCCGGGCAGAGGCTCGGGCGCGGGAAGCCTGGCGGCCTACTGCATCGGCATCACCGGCATCGACCCGATCAAATACGATCTGCTGTTTGAGCGGTTTCTGAACCCGGAACGGGTTTCCATGCCGGACTTCGACATCGATTTTTCGGACGAGCGCCGCTCGGAGATGATCGACTATGTCGTAAACAAATACGGCGCCGACCACGTCGCCCAGATCGTCACGTTCGGCACCATGGCGGCGAGGGGCTCCATCCGCGATGTGGGGCGCGCGATGGCGATTCCCTACGCGCAGGTGGACGCCGTTGCCAAGCTGGTCCCGTCGGAGCTGAATATCACGCTGGACAAGGCGCTTCAGGTTTCTTCGGAATTCCGGCAGAAGTACGACACGGACCCACAGGTCCGCGCGCTGATCGACATGGCGCGCCAGCTGGAAGGAATGCCGCGCAACGCCTCAACGCACGCCGCGGGCGTGGTCATCACGGACAAGCCGGTGGCGGAGTATGTGCCGCTCGCGAAAAACGGGGACGCCGTCGTCACGCAGTACACCATGACGACTCTGGAGGAGCTCGGCCTTCTGAAGATGGACTTTCTCGGTCTGCGCAATCTGTCGGTGATCCGCGACGCGGAGGAAATGATCGCGGAAAAGCAGCCGGGGTTCAAAATCGAGGACATTCCGATCGACGACCCGGCGGTTTACCGGATGCTGTCCGAGGGGAAGACGGACGGCGTGTTCCAGTTCGAATCCGGCGGAATGCGCAATGTGATCGCACAGCTTGGACCGGAAAAGATCGAGGATCTGATCGCGGTGATCTCTCTTTATCGCCCCGGCCCGATGGAGTCGATCCCCCGGTATATTGAAAACAGGCACAATCCCGCGAAGGTGACCTACCGCCACCCGCTTTTAAAGGGGATCCTCGACGTCACCTACGGCTGTATCGTCTATCAGGAACAGGTGATGCAGGTTTTCCGCACGCTGGCAGGGTATTCGCTCGGCCGGGCGGACATCGTGCGCCGCGCGATGAGCAAGAAGAAAAAGGACGTCATGGAGCGCGAACGCGAAATCTTCCTGCACGGCCTTACGGACGAAAACGGCAACGTCGAGGTGGAAGGGTGCGCGCGCCGCGGCGTGGATGAGCAGACGGCGGCGGCAATCTTCGGGGAGATGGAGAGCTTCGCTTCCTACGCGTTCAACAAATCCCACGCGGCCGCTTACGCGCTGCTGAGTTACCAGACCGCGTGGCTCAAGTGCCACTACCCGAAGCAGTACATGGCGGCGCTGATGACCAGCGTGCTGGACAACAACAATAAGCTGTCCGCCTATATTGCGGAATGTCTGCGGCTGAAGATCCGCGTGCTGCCGCCGCACGTCAACGAGAGCGCCGCGGGTTTTACCGTTTCCGGTCCGGATATCCGTTTCGGGTTGGTCGCGGTGCGCAATCTGGGGCGCGGGTTCATCGACGGCCTGGTGAAAGAACGGGAACAAAACGGGAAATACCGTTCCTTCTTTGACTTTGTGCGCCGCGTGTACGACGGGATCAACCGCAGGACTCTGGAAAGCCTGATCAAATGCGGTGCGCTGGACGGCCTCGGCGCCAACCGGCGCCAGATGCTCTCCGGCTCGGACGCCGCGCTCGATTTTCTTGACGCCGACAAAAAACGCAATGTGGAGGGGCAGATCGGATTCTTTGATTCCGCCGAACAATCCGGAACGGAGGAATTCCGGCTTGAAGATCTGCCGGATCTCCCTCCTTCCGACAAGCTGGCAATGGAGAAGGAAGTCACAGGGCTGTATCTTTCCGGGCATCCGATGGCGGAGTACGCCGACGCTTATGAAACCCTGCATGCCGTAAGGCTCAGTGAAGTGCGGGAGAGCGCGCAGGACGGGGGAGGCGCCGTCAAGGACGGGGACAGGGTCACGGTGCTCGGCATCCTGACAAAAGTCCGGATGAAGGTGACGAAAAGCAACAGCACCATGGCTTTTGCCATGGTGGAGGATATGTTCGGTTCCATGGAGATGCTGGTTTTTCCAAGGACGCTTTCCGAATATGCGGAATGGATCGCGGAGGGAAAAATTTTGCTGATCGAGGCGACCGTCAGCGTCCGCGAGGACGAAGAGACAAAGCTGATCTGCGAGTCCGTCAGACCCGCGCCGCCGGCTTCCGGCGAACCGACGCGGCAGTCCGGCGGGAAACAATGCCCTCCCGGCCTTTATCTGAAGGTGTCGTCGGAAACCAGCCCGCAGTATGAGAAGGCGAAAAAATATCTGGCCGTATTTGACGGTTCCACGCCGCTTTATGTCTTTTTTGCGGATTCCCGCCGGCTGTATCACGCGCCGATTGCGATGCGGGTTGCCCTGAATGACGTTCTGATCCGGGAGCTGCGGAAGCTGCTGGGCGGGAAGAATGTTGCCATTGTGGGCGATTGGGAACAATAATCCATATAACGGAAACTTCTGTCCATAACTTTCGGTTGATAACGGCGGAGCCTTTCGATTATAATATTGATAGGGAAGGCAACAGTGTTGCAGCTTAAGTTTATTTGGAGGGATTAGAATATGTCTTCGAAGGCGATTGCCGTTTTGACCAGCGGTGGCGACGCACCCGGCATGAACGCCGCCGTGCGTGCGGTGGTCCGCACCGGATTGTTCTACGGTGTGAGGGTCATGGGGATTCAGCGCGGGTTCAACGGTCTGCTCAGCGGAGAAGTCGTTGAAATGAATCTGAGAAGCGTGTCGGACATCATTCACCGAGGCGGTACGATTTTATATACGGCGCGCAGCCCGGAGTTCAATACGCCCGCGGGCGTTCAGCAGGCGGCTTCCACCTGCCGCAGCCTGGGGATCGACGGCGTGGTGGTGATCGGCGGCGACGGTTCCTTCCGGGGTGCGAGGGACCTGACGGAATCAGGAATCCGCTGTATCGGCATTCCGGGAACCATCGACAATGACATCGCGTCCAGTGAGTACACCATCGGGTTCGACACAGCCATGAATACCGCGGTTCAAATGGTGGACCGGCTCAGGGATACAATGGAATCCCACGATCGCTGCAGCGTCGTGCAGGTGATGGGCCGCCGCTGCGGAGATATCGCGCTGCAGACGGGCATTGCGGTCGGCGCCACCAGCATTCTGGTCCCGGAAGTCCCGTACGATTTTCAGAAGGACATTATCGACCGCATGCGCTTTACCCAGAAAACCGGGAAGAAGCATTTCATTATTATCGTCGCGGAAGGCGTCGGCGGCGTGGAAAAGCTGGCGCGGGACATTCAGGAGGCGACCGGCATTGAATCCAGGGCAACCATCCTGGGCCACGTTCAGCGCGGCGGCTCCCCGACTCTGCGCGACCGCGTGGTCGGCAGCGCGATGGGTTCCCTTGCTGCCACCCTGCTGTACAAGGGCAAGGGCAACCGCGTGATTGTAATGCGGGGCGGCCAGATCGTCGACCTGGATATCACGGAGGCGCTGGCAATGAAGCGCGAGTTCGATATGAATCTGTACGAAGTCGCACACCGGGTTTCCATCTGACAAACGGAAGAAAAAACGGGTTCCGCCGCAAGAAGGCGGAACCCGTTTTTTCTTTTTCTTTCTCCCTCAGCCCTCGTAATCCTCAATCACGCGGGTCAATTCCGCAGTGCCTCTGGCTTGAATTCCGTCACGCAGAAGCTTTTGGTCTTCCTCGGGGAAGATACTGACGTCGATGTCGATTTCTTCAAAAGGAAGCTTGTCCCCGTCACGAAATACACCGATGTGTCCATTATATTCTTTCACAATATATAAGCTGTCGTTCTGCTTGCTGGCCGCGGCATGAATGGCGCTGCTTTCTTGACTTGACGGCGCAATTGAGGTAAAATTACTTGACACAATTTTGTCCGAAGTGGAACTTGTCCCGGCTTGCCGGTTGCTGTGCGGAAGTCCCAAAACAACCAGGACGGCCAGCAGGGCAATCACACAGAGCAGGAGCATGGATGTCTTTTTCAAATAAATCACCTCTGTGAATATTATTTGAAAATTTTGGAAACTTATTCATTCTGTTGAAAAATCAGCCAATATTATATCCGAGGGAGGTGGTATGGATGAGAAAAACCGACATCAGTCAGTATGCCGGCGGTCAGAGCGTTGGCAAGAAGGACGTTTCAACCGCTAAATCTGTTTTTAAAATGATTCTTCGGGGGATTGCGACAGTGCTTGCAGTACTTGCCGTCTCTGGGACGATTGTCTCGGTTTCCCTGTTTTCTTACATTTACGGTTTAAAAAATGAATCGGTGGATTATGATCTGCACAAGCTGCAGCTCAACTATACCAGTTTTATCTATGTGAACGGATCGGGAGACGACGCGTCCAACCCGGTGAAATACCAGAGTCTGTACAGCAGCGAGAACCGCATTTGGGTTGATTACGACAAGATTCCGAAGGCCATGAAGGATGCGATCGTCGCGATTGAGGACAAGCGCTATTGGGAACATAAGGGGGTCGACTGGAAAAGAACCTTCAGCGCGGTGGTCAATCTTTTCAATTTTTTTCAATCGGACGGCAGCAGCTACGGCGGTTCGACGATCACGCAGCAGCTGATTAAGAATGTTACAGGTGAAAATGAAGTCAGCCTGACGCGTAAAGTGAAGGAAATTTTCCGTGCAATGAACCTTGAGAAAAAATATTCCAAAGAAGAAATCCTCGGGGCTTATTTAAATGTCGTTCCTTTCGGCAGCGGGTGCAACGGAGTCCAAACAGCGGCCAACCTTTATTTCGGCAAAAATATTCAGGACTGCGACATCGCCCAATGCGCGGCAATTGCGGGTATCACTCAAAATCCCACGGCCTATTCGCCGCTGACTCACCCTGATAAGAACAGGGAGCGCCAGCAGACGGTTCTCACGGCCATGCACGACCAGAAGAAGATCACGGATGACGAGTACCAGGCGGCCATGAAGGAATCCGAAAACATGAAATTCGTCGGGAAAAAGACCGAGGACGTCGTTGACGAGAACTCGGTCTGGAACTGGTATACGGAAGCGATGTTTGAGGATGTCAAGACCAGCCTGATGGAGACCTACAGCTGTTCTTCGGACAAAGCGGTCGATATGATCTACCACGGCGGGCTTAAAATTTATTCCGCGATGGATTCGGATCTTCAAAGCATTGCGGAAGGGGTATTCAATGGCTCGAAGGCTTTTCCCGCCGCTTATCCGAATCTTCAGGGCGGCTATGTGGCGATGGACTACAGCGGCCGCGTTCTCTCGGTTGTGGGTGCCAGGGGGAAAAAGGAAAGCAACCGCCTGTTCAATATGGCAACCGATGCCAAGCGCCAGCCGGGATCCTCGATTAAGCCGCTGGCCGTTTACGGCCCTGCGATCAACGCGGGTCTCATCAATTATTCTTCCCTGGTCAACGACGAGCCGGTCCCGAACTGGAAAGACGGGAAGTCGGGGCCTGCCAACTGGGACAACAAGTATCACGGAATCATTACGGTGGAAAAAGCGCTGGAACAATCTTATAATGCCGCGTCCGTCCAGGTCGACAAGCTCTTGACCCCAAATATCAGTTTTAATTTCCTCAGGGAAAAGCTGGGGTTCACGTCGCTGGAGCCTGCGGACAATACGCTTGCGGCCATGGCCGTCGGCGGGATGACGCAGGGCATTACGGTCGAGGAGATGACCGCCGGCTTTCAGATGTTTGGAAACGGAGGGAAATATTACAAGCCTTATACGTTTTATTATATTGAGGACCATGACGGCAACGTGATCGTTGATAACCGGGACGAAGTGCCGACGCAGGCAATCTCCTCCGTGGCTTCGACGATCGTTCACAAGCTGCTGAATAACGTGATGCAGCATGGGACGGGCATTACCGCCAATATCAGCGGATGGGATGTTTTCGGCAAAACGGGAACAACCAATGATAACAAAGACAGCTGGTTTGTCGGCGGAACCTCCTATGCGGTTGCCGGAGTGTGGACGGGATACAGAACGCCGAAAGTGCTGAACAGCAAGTATGAAACGCCGGTGGCGAAAGCCGTCTGGAAAGCGATTATGACGCAGTACCTCAAAGACAGGGAGAAGAAGAGCTTCGACCTGGATCAAAATGTGATTCCCTATAAATTCTGCGTGGAAAGCGGGCTTTTGGCAAATCCGGGAGTTTGTACCGAGACGAAAACAGGCTGGTATGATAAAAACAATCTCCCTGCAATATGCAGCCTGGATCACGGAACAGCCGGTTCGGAACCGGAGAGTTCCTCTTCGGGGACGGCGTCGCCGGGGTCTTCGGGAGGAAATTCACAGTGGGAATCATCCGCCCCGGAGAGCGGAGACGTTTCTTCAAAAGCTTCGGAGTCGCATCCGCGGAAGAATACTTCGAAGCCGGAAAATCAACAATGGCGTCAGGACAGCATTACGCCCGGAGGATGAATTTTTATAACAGTCCGGTTGAAACACAGGCCGTTTCATGTTAAACTAGACAGTAAGTTTTATGCATCCGCGCGGTGAAGGGAATTCATTTTTCGAGCCGCAAACAGAAGCGGATGAGAATTTCCTTGCGGCTAATATAGGTAAACAGAGAATTGAAGGGGTGCTGGAAATGGTGGAAATAGCGGTTATGGGTTATGGCACCGTAGGTTCCGGCGTTGTAGAGGTGCTGGATAAACACGCGGAAAGCATCGCCGGGCGCGCCAAGGAACAGATCCATGTAAAATATATTCTTGATTTGAGGGATTTTCCGGGAAGTCCCTATGAGCAGAAATTTGTGAAATCATTTGATCAAATTTTAAATGATTCCAATGTCAAAATTGTAGTAGAGGTCCTGGGCGGGTTGCATCCGGCCTTTGATTATGTGAAGGCCTGCCTTGAAAATGGAAAGAGCGTTGTGACTTCCAATAAGGAACTGGTTGCCGCAAAGGGAGCGGAGCTGCTGAAAATCGCGCAGAAAAACAATCTGAACTTTTTGTTTGAGGCCAGCGTCGGCGGCGGTATCCCGATCATCCGCCCGATCAGCCAATGCCTTGCGGCGAACGAGGTGGTCGAGATTGCGGGAATTCTGAACGGGACCACCAATTTTATTCTGACCAAAATGATCCGGGAAAAAACCACTTTTGCCGACACGCTCGCACTTGCGCAGAGACTGGGTTATGCGGAGCGCAATCCCGCCGCCGACATCGAGGGGCTGGACGCCTGCAGAAAAATATGCATTCTGGCATCTCTTGCCTATGGGAAACATGTTTATCCGGAACAGGTACATACGGAGGGAATTTCAGGAATCCGTCTCGAGGATATTGAGTACGCCGCCGCCTGGGGCGGCGTCATCAAGCTGATCGGGCAGGTCAGAATGATGGAAAACGGGAAAATACAGATTATTGTCTGCCCGATGTTTCTGTCGAGGGACAGTCAGCTTGCCAACGTGGACGATGTTTTCAACGGCATCCTGGTGCGCGGCGATTCCACCGGGGATGTGGTCTTCTATGGGAAAGGCGCCGGCAAGTTCCCAACCGCCAGCGCGGTTGTCGCCGATGTGATCGATTGCGTCAAGCATTTTAAGGCACGGAAATATCTTTTCTGGGACGACGGTTCTCCGGATTATGTGGAGAGCTATCTCGACAACCGCGTGTCTCTGTTTGTGCGTGCTTCGACGGACCACGAAACACTGGCGTTTCAGAATGTTGAAAACAAACTTGGTCCGGTAACCCGCTTGTTCCGCGGAGCGCGGGAACCGGGAGAAATTGCTTTTGTGACAAGAAAGGCTCCGGAAAGAGAAATACGGCAGGGTCTCCGGGACCTGTCCGGATTGGGAGTCCAGATACAAAATGTGGTCCGGATCGGCGAACTGTAAAAAATGTGAGGTTGTTATGATATGATACGCATACAGGTTCCGGCGACAAGCGCCAACCTTGGCTCCGGCTTTGATTCCCTTGGCATTGCTTTGACGATGTATAATCAGGTCTGGATGGAAGAATCGGATGCGATTGATATTTCATGCAAGGATGACGTTGTTGTTCCGACTGACGAGACGAACCTGATTTACTGGGCTGCGAAACGCCTGTACGATCTGTGCGGCCACAAGCTGCCCGGAATGAGAATTATCCAGTTGAATAATATCCCGATGGCGCGCGGGCTCGGCAGCAGTTCCGCCTGTATTGTGGCGGGAATCCTGGGGGCAAACCGCATGCTCGGCAGCCCGCTGGGCCGTCAGGACCTGATTAATCTGGCCGCTCAGATTGAAGGCCATCCCGACAATACCACGCCGGCGATCGAGGGCGGGCTGGCGGCCTCGGCGATTGAGGCCGGACGCGTTTACAGCGTGAGCGTTCCGGTTTCCGAAAAGATCCGCTTTGCGCTGTTTATACCGCCGTTTGAACTCAAGACGGAAATGGCGCGTTCCGTACTGCCGGCGGAATATTCCAGAAGCGACGCGGTATACAACCTGTCCCGTTCCGCGCTGATGGCGGCGTCCCTGTTCTCCGGCCGTCTGGAGAATCTGCGCGTCGCCGTCCAGGACAAAATCCACCAGCCCTACCGCTCCGGCCTGATCGAACATCTCGACGACGTGTTCCGCCTGAGCTATGAGCTCGGTTCTCTCGGGACCTATATCAGCGGCGCGGGCCCCACCATTATCTCGATGATTCCGGCGGACGGGGCCGACGCCTTTTCCAAATATGCCCTTGCGCGGCTTCAGGAAAAAGAGATTGACGGCTGGCAGGTTCAGATCCTGACGACTGACCCGCAGGGCGCGATGATTTCAATCGAATAACATGCTTATTAGGAGGACGGAGCCTTATGAGTCTGATTGTCCAGAAATTCGGCGGCAGCTCAGTTGCAAACGCGGAGCGGGTTTTCAATGTGGCTGACATTGTGACCAAAACCTATGCGAAAGGGAACGATGTGATCGTTGTGGTTTCCGCTCAGGGGGACACCACGGATGATTTGATCGGAAAAGCGCATGAAATCAATCCGAATGCCTCACGGCGCGAGATGGATGTGCTGTTGACGACCGGCGAGCAGATGTCGGCGTCGCTGATGGCGATGGCGATTGAAAAACTTGGTTATCCGGTGGTTTCCCTCTTGGGGTGGCAGGCCGGATTCCGCACCAGCGCCGCTTATGGAAGCGCGAGGATTAAGAGGATTATTCCCGTAAGAATCCAGAAGGAGCTGGATAAAAAAAATATCGTCGTTGTGACCGGCTTTCAGGGAATCAATCGCTACAACGATATGACGACGCTGGGCCGCGGCGGTTCAGACACAAGCGCGGTCGCCATCGCGGCGGCGATGAACGCGGACCTGTGCCAGATTTATACGGATGTTGAAGGTGTGTTTACCGCGGATCCCCGCAAGGTGAAAAACGCGAGAAAACTCGACGTGATTTCCTACGACGAAATGCTGGAGCTCGCGTCGCTTGGCGCGCAGGTGCTGAACAACCGCTCCGTTGAAATGGCAAAGCGCTACGGGATTGAACTTGAAGTGCTTTCCAGTATGACAAGAAAGCCCGGTACAATTGTTAAGGAGGCTACGAAAGTGGAGAAAATGTTGATTACCGGTGTCGCGAAGGACGAGGATGTCGCCCGCGTGTCTATTATAGGAGTACCGGACAGACCTGGTCTCGCCTTTAAAATCTTTTCTAAGATTGCTGCGAAAAACATCAATATCGATATTATTCTCCAGTCGGTTGGCCGGAACGGGACCAAGGATATCACTTTTACGGTCCACCGCGCGGACTTAAAGGAAACCGTTGCGATTCTAAACGCTTATGTGGAACTGATCGGAGCGACGTCGGTTGTCTATGATGAGGATGTTGCCAAGGTTTCTATCGTCGGAGCCGGGATGGAGACGCACTCCGGTACGGCCGCCAGCATGTTTGAGGCGCTGTATGCGGCGGATATCAACATCCATATGATTTCCACCAGTGAAATCAAGATCTCCGTCCTGATCGACCGGGCGGATGCGGATAAGGCGGTAGCGGCGATCCATGACCGCTTTTTCAGCGAGGGAGAGGACAATGATTAGATCTGTTTGAAAGTAAAAAAGAAGACCGTCCGCCGGTTTTTCAGGGCGGACGGTGTTGTGCCGAACACTGGAGGTGCATTTTTCCCCTTGCATTTCCAGGACGGATGTGCTAAAATAAATACTGTTGTTTCCGGGTGTGGCGCAGTTGGTAGCGCGCTAGACTGGGGGTCTAGAGGCCGCAAGTTCAAGTCTTGTCACTCGGACCACTATCAGAGTCGTCGAATTTGACGGCTCTATTTTCTTTTGCAGCTTCAGCGCAAAGAACCACCAGCTTTGCTGGTGGGATAAGAATCTTTAGATACAAGAAAATCTCCTTTTGTTAGAATAGATGCAGGTTTGCCAACCGCATTACCAACAAAAGGAGATTTTGTCATGAAAGACATACAAAGTTTATCACATTCAAAGTGGAGATGCCAGTATCATATTGTATTTGCTCCAAAATATCGCAGAAGAGAAATATATGGGCAGATAAAAGCAGATATAGGCAAGATTTTAAGGAAGCTGTGTGAGCAGAAGGGAGTGGAAATCATCGAAGCTGAGGCGTGTCCAGACCACATTCACATGCTGGTAAGCATTCCGCCGAATCTCAGTGTGGCACAATTCATGGGCTATCTCAAAGGGAAGAGCAGCCTGATGATATTCGATAGGCATGCAAATTTGAAGTATAAGTATGGAACGCGACATTTTTGGTGCCGTGGCTATTTTGTAGACACAGTGGGTCGTAACAAGAAAGCAATTGAAGAATATATCAAAAATCAATTGCAGGAAGATATTGCCTCAGATCAAATAAGTTTCAAAGAGTATATTGACCCGTTTACGGGTAGCAAGGAATCAAAGGCATAAAAGAAGGCCGCTTTAGCGGCGGCCTGTAAAAGTAATGCGGTTGGTAACCTATTTCAGTGCGTCTTGAGACGCGCGCCAGTACTATGCCCTTTCAGGGCTTGTGCATACCACGCGTTCAACGCGTGGTTTTGATTTCTCGGATTTTCTTCGGCTTACTCGCTAAAGCTGCCTTATTTGATAAATAAATGCTGTAAGAACACTCGAAGCCATTTACATAAAAATATTTTAAAACTTTGTGAATAGTTGCATTAAATAGGGAAATATCTGACTGAATACCGCCTATAAGTAGAAGATGTTTTTAGGAGGTAGTTCAATGACGGAAGAAAATTATAAGTATCGAACAAGTCCTCTTTTCCTTCGCGATCAGTTCAAAGGGAAAGGGAAACTGCAAATTCCGGTTATTCCTAAATTTCAAATTCGATCAGACGATGTCAACGATTTGCTTCTTATTGGATTTGATAAAATCAGCACAAATTATACAAAGCATTTCAGCCGAATGGTTCATTTCTTCCTGTATGATTATAAATTTGAGCGTGTCTGGAAAAATCCCGATACCGATCTGGAAAAGCTAAAACACTATCGTGCGGTGCTCTCTCCTGATTTCAGTATGTATGTCGAAATGGCACCCGTTTTGCAGCTTTACAATATGTTCCGGAATCGCTGGTGTGGCGCTTACTTTGCGTCAAAGGGAATCCGCGTCGTTCCAACCGTTAGCTGGGGAGACGAGAATACGTTTGAGTTCTGCTTCGACGGAATCGAAAAAGCTCAACGGTAGCGGTGTCCACTTATATGGTGTCGGAACACGACAACCGCCAGGACCAGAAAGAGTTTTTCCTAAAGGGCTATAACGAGATGCTCCGCCGGATCGAACTGGAAAAAATAATCTGCTACAATACGCCATTCCCCGAGATGCAGGGCGATATTGTGTTTGTCGACTATGAACTAAGCTCGTGGAGATATATGGGCGACGACCCGTACACGCCGTCCATATATGCGAAATACATCTGCGGGGAGGCACCCCTTCCTGCAGGAAGCAATCTCATTATTAAAAGCGGATATGTTGTAAGTGAGAATGATGAGTACTATAATAACATTATTCAGACTGGAATGGGCAGCGCCTACGGTGGAAAATGGTTTCCGAAAAAAGAAGAAGATAAAAGACTATGGGGAAAGCCTGGAGAAATTAAGCGGGTAACTATTTATGGATACCGTGTAGATGTTAAAATAGGCGAGGATGGAAGAGCAGTGAAAGAGAGACATTATACTGATCACGACCAATCGTGGGCGCATACCAATCCCCACGATCATATTATTCGGTGGGATGGTAAGCGCGGCTCTCCAATTTTTGTAAAACCTGCTATTAATTATAAACCGGAAGATTTCCCTAATGGTGCTCCGGAATTTAAAGAATTTGTGAGAGGATATGTTATGACAGAGACATATGATACTTTAAAAAGCTCTCCTGAAGAATATAAGTTTCATACCATCAGTGAATTCAAATGGTGTCTGCAAGATGGCGGGGAGGTAGAGTTTTCCTTCCACAGCAAAATATATACCATTACCCAACCGAAAAACGGAATTAGTATTTCCGAAGCCAACAAGCAAGAAACTGAAAAAATATGTTCTGATGCAGATGAGGTTATGGAATATTTGGTTGATGGAATTCGTCTGAGGGATATTATTACACAAATTAATGTTTTAGCCCGAACAATTTAGGCGGAGCATCTTTGGGCTCATACGGACCCTCATGATAAAATTATGAAATGGGATTCAAACAATGGAAGACCGGATTTCTCAAATGATGATATTAACTATCCGCCGAAAAAATATCCGAACGGAGCGCCTGAATTTAAATTTTATAAATATAAAGGAGAGATGCCTATGAAGTTGACGGTTAACGGAGATGCCTATCAGTTCAAAACTCTGAGTGAATTTAAAAGCAGTATGTCAAGAGGCGGAGACGTGAAGTTTGAGTGGAAAGGAACTGACTACACCATCAGTTCCGTCTGGCCGAACGGAAAAATGAAATTTTCGGCTGGTCCGTGTACCCGCGTAGAAAAAGACTGTACAGTTTACGATACCATCGATGAACTTTTGGAATATAAAGTGGGCGGCGACCGTTTGCGGGATATTATTACGCAGGCAGAAATTATTGACAGGACATTATGACAGTTTCCTATCTGGAAAAGATGAACCATTGTCGCGCCGCTATTCCGAATTTCAGTATATATGTAGAAATGACCTTCGCGCAGCTTTATGTGTGCTTTTTGGTGTAAATACTCCTTGCAGATTGCCCGCAAACCGTTGATATTACTGGATTTCTCCAAGTCCTATAATTTCACTCCGACCAGTAAAAAACCGCATGAGATAGCCAAAAATCGGTTATCGAGTGCGGCTTTTCTTTTTGCCTTGATTTTCTGTTAAGTACATTAAAGTACATATAAACACAGAAAAGTGTCGTAAAAACGTCGTACGACTATCGCAAAAAATAAAGGCTGTCACCAGTCCATCTTCATCGATTTTTTGATTGTCTCGGTATCATTTTCCACATAAATCTTTGTTGTAATTAAGACATTGGCATGACCCATCAATTTTGAAATAGTATAGATGTCCGTCCCGGCCTTGTAAAGCAATGTTCCGTAGGTGTGCCGCAGCCTCGTGCGGATCCGCTATAAGGCCGCGGCGCAGGGATTCCGATTTCCGGATGATGCGCAGGTGGTCGTCCAAATTACGGCCCGATTCCCGATTCCGGCCAGCAAGAGCAAAAAGGTGCGGTTCGCAATGCTGGCAGGACAGATCAAGCCGGCGAAGAAGCCGGACTGCGACAACATCGTGAAAATCGTCTGCGACGCGCTGAACGGATTCGCCTACAAGGACGATGCCCAGGTTGTCCTGGCGCAGGTGGCGAAGGAATATACCGACGAGCCGCGGACGGATGTCAGCCTGTGGGAGGTGTGATAGCACCATGAAAGCCCATATCCCGGCTGCAGCATACCTGACACGCCGCCAGAAACAAATCGTCCGTGAGTACGATTCAAACACCCAGAACGAGAATTTTACCCGCTACATAAAGCTTTCCGCCGTAGTGCTGCATACAAAATTTGGCTTTGGGCATGACCGGGTAGCCGATTTTCTCGGAGCAATTTCGGCGGCGGCCGAGGCGGCGGAAAAAGACGAAATCTTCTGGAAGCACATTGACGACGCTGTGATCGACGAAATGAAAATGCCGTTTGACCGCGAGAATTACGAGAAGGTGGACAAATAATTTCTATTTTGAAAAATAATTAACTGAATAGCCTGCTGCTATTTAATTATAAACCAGTTTGAAATAATTAAATAGACGCGAAAAAACCAGTACTGATGCGGATCTATGGCGTTCTCCAAATAAAATGAAAGCCGCTTGAAATTAATTCAAACGGTTTTGATGCGAAAACAAATTTACTTTTATCTCATTATGTACTTCAGGCCCTCAACATCAATGTGTTTTTTTTATTTTCAATATCATGCTTATCTGTTTTTTCTTTCTTTGAACAACGCTTCAAAATTAAAAGAATAATTTGGACGGTTAAGCTTGGAATTGTATTATTCAAAAGCAAATCGGAATTTCTCTGAAAATATTCAATTACATTATGTAATATCCCCATCAGCAATCACCCTAAAATAGCCTTCTCGGAAAATTGCAATTTATGTAAAGGGGCGTGAAACTATGTACGTAAATCCGTTCTGGATGGGAGTTCTGGTGACGGCCGTAGTCGAACTTGTCGCAATGATCGTGTTCGCGGCGGTGAGAGGAGCAAGGAAATGAAAGCTATTACAATCTGGCAGCCGTGGGCCTCATTGTTGGCCTGCGGCGCAAAGCAGTTTGAAACCCGAGGCTGGGCAACGTCATACCGTGGACCAATCGCAATTCACGCGGCAGAAATCAGTATTCCGCACGTCCTCAAGCAGCTTTTTCCCCTTGGAGAGTGGGATTATTCGCCTGACCATGAAGCAAAAACAAGATTTTTGAATGCGGTCGGAAACACCCTCCTGATGCCTATGGATGCACTTCCACTGGGCGCAGTCATAGCAACGGGCGAATTGGTAGCATGCCATAGGATTGTATGTCATGGAGGGCGCGGAATATCAGAGGATGACCCAGGATGGCTCGAAACGGATCGCGGCATTTATGAACCGATAGATCAGGAACTGCTTTTCGGCGACTGGACTCCGGGACGGTATGCTTGGGAGATTGCAAACGTACACATGCTTCCAAAACCGATCCCCGCAAAAGGAAAGCAAAGGCTCTGGAACTGTGATGTCGCTTAATGAAAAAGCGGAAAGCAGAATGCACTTTCCGCTTCTCGCTTTAACGCTTCGTATTAGGGCCAAGGGAGACTTTTCTGACGTTGTGACTGTCGTTTTGATTTCTCACATGAGATGATTGCTGCTTTGGGTTCTCGGTGCCTTCGGCGTTGCTCTTTGGATCAACCTTTTTCTTTTCGTTTTTCATTGCATTTCACCTCAGATTGTATCAATATCTGTTACCGGGATAGTATGACCCGGAATGATCGATTTACACGAAAGGATGATGGTACCATGACGGCCAACGAAGTGAAGAATCTGCTGAAGATCTACTACGACATCCCGGCTATGATTTCCGCCGAGTTCGCCACCATCCGCAACTGTGAAACGGAAAAAAATGGAATCTCGCTGCCGTCCGTCAATCTCTCGGGGCTGCCGGGCGGCAAAGGCTTGACCGGAGACCGCACGGCCTCCATGGCGCTGGCGAACCAAGAACGCTATTATGATGAAGAGATCAAAGCCTGCTCCCGCCGCATCGCGGAGCTGAGAGATGCAAGAAATTGGCTCGGCGTCGCCCTGGGGAAGCTGGACCAGACAGACCGATACATATTGGAACTGCGGTACATGGGCGATCCGAAGAACCGGAAATATCGCCGCCGGCCGGAATGGAAAGAAATTGCGGATAAAGTAGAACTCAGTGAAAGCCAGACGCGGGAGCGCGTGCGGATTGCCCTTCTGAAACTGATGATACAGGCCGATCAAATCGTTCTTCCAGGCATGATACGCTGAAAAACCGGCGCTTTCCGGCGGTTTCCAGCGGAAACCAGCGTTTCCCATCGCTTTTATTGTGCTAAGATATAATCAGCGAAATTGAGTATAAGAGGAATCCATATTTCACTTCCCTCTCAAAGCGTCGCCTATGCCAACGGGCGGCGCAGATATGCGCCACACTTTGATGTGACTTGGGGAACATTACACCAGCAGCGTCGGAATACTGACGAAAGGCTGGTGTGTGGCGCGGTTCAAATCCGCGGTGGCGCACTACATGCTCTCCGGACGGCTTGTCAGGCTGTATCGATCCACCCGAGGCGCACGGTTCCGGCGGGCGCGCTTGAATATTTCAGCGTTTCGCTTCGGCGGTGCGCTTTTTAGTTGCCTTATTTGACAGATACGCCGGAATGTGTTATTATTACCAAGTTGGAAGTATCCAACAAGCCTATCTTTTCATGCTAAGCCGAAGGCGTTTATTCGGTGTTAAGACCATTCTGAGCTGTTTCTATTGGTCGGAACAAAAGCAGGTATAGCAGTCGATTACCCGGGCGTTACGCGGGACAAAATATTATTGGGCATCCGCATTTAAGCGGGTGCCTTTTCTGTTGGGACGACCTTCGGGCCGTCCATTTTCATGCCTTTACCCCGTACATTTCGAACGTCCCTAGGTTTGTATTGACGGTTCCTTTCAAGGCGTTTCCCTCTATGGCTCCTTTGGCTGTGTACTGGACGTTGAAGAACCCTGCATTGAAGACTCCCGAGAATTTAAAGGCATCTCCATCTGCTTTTCCATTTCTGAAATTGCTTGTATCTCCCATTGCATGTATAGACCCGTTTAAGACTCCGTTGCGATCCGTAAAAACCACGGTTCCCTTTTTGGGTCCAAACGGAGTAACCAAAGTGACGTTATAAGTTCCGTTCATTATTCTCACCGCTTTCATAAGGCTAATTTACTATATGCCAATTAAGAATGGATGGTTGCAATTTATTGTAAATCATCCTTTTTCATGCCTAAAAGCGGGGAGATACCCATGAAATATCATTACCGGCCGGCTTTCAATGCCCGCGTCTACGGGCCGGCTGAGGCAAGAGCGGATCGATATTGGGAAAATAGATTGCGAGGTGGTGGGCGATGTGGCGAAAGGAAAGTATCAGAAGTGGCTGACGCCGGATGGCCTTACACTTCTAAAAGCATGGGTCCGTGATGGTCTTACCGATGAGCAGATCGCTCACAATATCGGTGTTTCTCGCAAAACTCTTTCAGCGTGGAAAGTAAGGTATGGTGACATAGGTGACGCCGTTAAAAAAGGCAAA
This sequence comes from Caproicibacter sp. BJN0012, assembly GCF_035986805.1. NCBI lineage: Bacteria > Bacillati > Bacillota > Clostridia > Eubacteriales > Acutalibacteraceae > Caproicibacter > Caproicibacter sp. BJN0012. The sequence goes on from NZ_CP142518.1 coordinate 1,425,796, forward strand.
GAAGTCGTCGACGTCGAAGTCGAAAATGATCTCCTGAAAAAAACCATGGGTATAATGTTCAGCTCCGCAAGACATTCAAGGTCCGCTGTGTGGACTATGATCCTAAAACGGGGAAAAAACTCCGCGAGCACGAAGAGCTGAAAATTGGGATTGATGAAGTCCATATTCAGGCTGACACTGTGGCGGAAATTTTCTGGCTGAAGAATCGCCGCCCTGACAGATGGCGCGATCGGGTAGATCCCACCGCTCCGCCGAATCCAGAGCGGCAGGATGACGGCTTCCTCGCTGCCCTCGATCAGAAGGCCGTCGAGGTATGGAATCAGCCTGCCGAGGCGGAAGGTGACGCCGATGAAGATAAAGAGTGAGCTCACAGCGCCTTTCAAATTCAAGCCTTTCAGCAAAAAGCAGCTGCAGATTCTTACGTGGTGGACGGATTCCAGTCCGGTCAAGGATTATGACGGAATCATCGCGGATGGAGCGATCCGCTCCGGAAAAACGGTTGCGATGGCGCTTTCATTCGTCATGTGGAGCAACGTGCAATTCAATAATGAGGCTTTCGCAATATGCGGAAAAACGATTGGATCGCTGCGCCGGAATGTGCTGCAGCCGCTAAAGCGAATGTGCCTTTCACGCGGATATACCGTCATAAATGACCGCGGCGAGAACATGATTGAGATTGCCTTCACCGGACGGACAAACAGCTATTACTTTTTCGGAGGCAAGGACGAGAGCAGCCAGGACCTGATCCAGGGCATCACGCTCGCCGGGATCCTATTCGACGAGGTCGCCCTGATGCCGGAGTCATTCGTCCAGCAGGGCATCGGCCGCTGCTCCGTGGATGGGGCAAAACTGTGGTTCAACTGCAATCCTGAAAACCCGTTCCATTTCGTTAAAACAGAACTGATCGATCAGGCCAAGCAGAAGCGACTGCTCTATCTTCATTTTCTGCTGGATGACAACCTGTCACTTTCGGAAAGCACGAAACGACGGCTCTGGAGTGAATTCACGGGCGTTATATCACGATCGACTACGGCACCAGGAACCCGACCGCTTTTCTTGAAATCATAGACGACCTTCAGCGAAATTACTGGGTCACCAGAGAGTATTACTATGACAGCGCAAAAGAGTGGAGGCAGAAGGACGATGCGGAATATGCGGAGGATTTAGCCAAGTTCGCCGACCGAGATTGCCTGCGGGGTGTTGTCATCGACCCTTCGGCCGATTCATTCAAGTTGGCAATCCGGAAAAAGGGTTTCCGCCCCATCGACGCTGACAACACTGTCGAGGATGGCATCCGCCTTGTGTCAACGCTGCTTGCTCAGGGTCGGCTCCACATTCACCGGTCGTGCGTCCATACCCTCAAAGAGTTTTCCGCCTATGTGTGGAATGACAAGCGTGCCGAAGTAGGCGTCGAGGAGCCGCTGAAGCAGAATGATCACGCGATGGATGCCCTGCGCTATTTCTGCAAAACCGTTGTGGGAGGTTACCGGAGTGTTAAAAAATAATAGAACAAAAAGCAAGCCGGCGGAACGGAATCCGGTACGCGCATCGGCACTCGACACCTTCGTCAATGCCCTCACGCGGCAGGGCCTGGGTATGCCGAACCCGCTGAATGCGACGGCCTATCCGATTACACGGCTCACTCAGGATTACCTGTTATTGATCTCAATGTACCGAAACAGCTGGCTCGTCCGGAAGATCGTGGACCGTGTCGCGCAGGACATGACTAAGGCATGGATCAATATCACCTCGGACGTCACCCCGGAAGCTCTCGACCGTATCGACCGCCTAGAGCGCATAGGGTACGTCCACGCGAAGATCACCGAGGGCATTCAGTGGGCGCGCCTCTTCGGCGGAGCTGCGGGTCTTATGATGATTGATGGACTCGGCGAAAACGGCCTGCTCGAGCCGCTGAGTCCGGACATGGTCATGCCTGGGAGCTTTAAGGGCATCATGGTGCTGGACCGCTGGTCCGGCGTGTACCCGGATAACGGCTTGGTCGACAACATCGGAGATCCGGAATTCGGGCTGCCTGAATATTATGAGATCGCCGATTACACCCGGCAGAAATCTTTTCCTGTGCACCATTCGCATATTGGCCGTGAGAACGAGGAAGCTGGGAGCTGTACAGCGATGCGACGCTGCAGGCCGACGACGAGGCGTTTATGCGCAAGCTCGGCGATATCGTGCGTACCGCCGTAGGCGAGGCGCGCTTTGCCAAGGTGATCGATAAACTGCGGGAGGCCGCCGAGGTAAAAATCAGCGGCCCCGTGCCGGAGGTCGTGGAGCTGACCTCCCGGGAGTTCGGGTTCACAAAAAACGAGCAGACCGGCATCCTTCAGCACCTGATCGAAGGCGGTGATCTGTCGCGCTACGGCCTGTCTAACGCGGTGACGCGGGCTTCGCAAGATGCGGAGAGCTACGACCGGGCTACGGCCCTTGAATGCGCGAGCTGGCAGATTGTAGCGATGGCTCCCGAACTGTGGAAGCAGGTGGACGAGGGGGTTCCCGCATGAGCGTAAACAAGTTTAATCACGAAGGCTATACCGACCCGACCGCCTACGAAGCCCTCATGGCCATTGAACGGGATGCCAAGAAAGCGGCATTCCGCCCGTTGGTGTTCATCTGTTCTCCGCTGTCCGGGTATGTCGGGCGAAATCTCGAAAGGGCTCGCGGTTATTCGCGGTTTGCCGTGTCAAAAGGCGTCATTCCAATCGCGCCGCATCTCCTTTTTCCGCAGTTTATGGACGACGGCGACAAGGAGCAGCGCGATCTGGCTATCTTCATGGGTCTGGTGCTCATGGGCAAATGTCAGGAGGCCTGGTGCTTCGGCAATCAGATCAGCAAGGGCATGGCCGTCGAGCTCGCTAAGCCTAAGCAGCGCGGCATGCCGATCCGGCACTTCACCGGACAATGCGCGGAGGTGGAGTAAAATGCCTGAGTATAAGCCGCTCCATATTTCCATTGAGGAGTTCCTGCGGCCTTTTTTCGACGCGGGCGAAACCGTCTGCCTGCACATTTTCGACGACCGCAAGAACAGCACGTTCAAAGGCGCTAAATTGGAATGCGAGGCCGGTAAGATCGCCGCTATGGTGGATACGCTTAAAAAGCATAACAGGCAGAATCGCGGCGTCTATTTCGTGGTCAACTTCGGCGGCCATGAGGATGCCGATATCACCCGCATCAACGCGCAGTTCGTGGAGTGCGACGAGCTGTCCATTGAGGAGCAGATGGCGCAGATCGAGACTTTCCCCATAGAGCCGTCGCTTGTGGTGAAAACCCGAAAATCCCTGCATGTCTATTGGCTGATGAAGGACGCGAGGAGTACAACGATCAGGAGTATGTGTGGCTCTCGGCCTTCGCCGGTCACAGCTATAAATTCGTGAAACGGCTGACCCAAGGAAGAACGGAAAAAGTGGGGTTATGCGGGCATCTGGGAAATGACCACGGTGCACGCCAACAAGAAGCACCCCGCCATGTTTCCGGTCGAGCTGCCGTGGCGCTGCATGAAGATGCACAGCGACCGGGGCGGCATCGTCGCGGAGCCTTTTTCTGGCAGCGGCACAACCATTATCGCGGCGGAGCAGACCGAGCGCCGCTGCTATGCGATGGAGCTTTCCCCTGTTTACTGCGACTTGGCGGTCAGGCGTTGGGAGAGCTTCACCGGTGAAAAAGCGGTCAGGCTGGGGGGATAAGGCTTGGAGATACAGAAGATTCCCGCCTCAAAAATCAGGGCGGCGAAATACAACCCGCGCAGGGACCTGAAGCCGAGGGACGCAGAATATGAAAAGCTGCACCGTTCCATTGAGGAGTTCGGCTATGTGGAGCCGGTCATCTGGAATAAGCGCACCGGCAACATCGTCGGCGGCCATCAGCGGTTTAAGATCCTTTTGTCGATGGGCTATCAGGAGATCGACTGTGTGGTGCTGGACATCGACGAGCAGCGGGAAAAGGCGCTGAATGTGGCGCTCAATAAAATCACCGGCGAGTTCGATACCCCACTGTTGACCGACCTGCTGCGCGATTTGAGCGGAAACGACTTTGACGTGTCCCTCACCGGTTTTGACGCGGCGGAGATCGACGACCTTTTCCACGACAAAACCTCCGGCAACGTTAAGAAGTTCCTTTTTTCTTTGTCCTTTTTCAGGAGCGCCAACTTTTGGAAAGGGGGCGGCGGCGCTGCGAAAGCTCAAGAGATATAAGCCGAACGGGTTTATGGCAAATGGTTCGGCATACAGCAAAGAAGCGGCGGACGTGGCCGTTTCCTTTATCAATTGTCTGAAACACACGAAGGGCGAATGGTACGGCCTGCCCTTCGACCTGATTGACTGGCAGGAACAGATCGTTCGGGATCTGTTCGGCATCCTGAAGCCCAACGGATACCGCCAGTTTAACACCGCCTATGTGGAAATTCCCAAAAAGCAGGGTAAATCGGAGCTTGCGGCGGCCATCGCCCTGCTTTTGACCTGCGGGGATTTCGAGCACGGCGGCGAGGTATACGGCTGCGCGTCCGACCGGCAGCAGGCGTCCATCGTGTTCGACGTGGCGGTCGACATGGTGGAGCAGTGCCCGGCGCTCAAAAGCCGGATCAAACCCATGCTGTCGCAAAAGCGGCTGGTATACAAACCGCTGGGCAGCTTCTATCAGGTGCTTTCGGCGGAAGCTTATACCAAGCACGGGTTGAACGTCCACGGCGTGGTATTCGACGAGCTCCACGCGCAGCCCAAGTCCCGACGGTATAGTTGGAACGACGCGATGCGTCAGGCGGCGCGGGAGCGCCAGATTGAGCTTATAAAAAGGAGGAACCGCGAATGAGCACGGCACGGGCGGTGACTGTCATACCACCGACTATTGCCCGCATTCAGGACAACATATTACGCACGCATGTCAGAAAGCGCGTGGCTGCTTATGCGCGGGTTTCGACCAACGACGAGGAGCAGCAGACAAGTTATGAGGCGCAGATCGACTACTATACCCAGCATATACAGGCAAAAAACGAATGGGAGTTTGTCGAGGTCTACACGGACGAGGGCATTTCGGGCACCAACACTAAGAAGCGCGACGGGTTCAAACGCATGGTGCAGGACGCCCTCGACGGTAAAATCGACCTGATCCTCACGAAATCGGTGAGCCGCTTCGCTCGCAATACTGTGGATACCCTGACCACGGTTCGCCAGCTCAAGGAAAAAGGCGTGGAGGTCTACTTCGAGAAGGAAAACATCTACACGCTGGACAGCAAGGGCGAGCTCCTCATCACCATCATGAGCTCGCTGGCGCAAGAGGAAAGCCGCTCGATTTCCGAAAATGCGACGTGGGGCCAGCGCAAACGTTTTGCGGACGGCAAGGTGAGCTTGCCCTACAAACAGTTTCTTGGATACGAAAAGGGGCCGGACGGGTTGCCGAGAATTGTGGAATCGGAGGCCAAAATCGTGCGGCTGATCTATAAGCTGTACTTGGAGGGCAAAACGCAAAACGCCATAGCCCGCTATTTGATGCAGCAAGGTATTCCATCTCCGGCGAAAAAGAAAAAGTGGAATGTTTCGACGGTTCTGAGCATCCTGCAAAACGAAAAATATAAAGGTGACGCGGTTTTACAAAAACGATTCACGGTGGATTTTCTGACCAAGAAAACAAAAGTTAACGAGGGTGAGGTTCCGCAGTATTATGTGGAACATTCGCACCCGGCCATCATCGAGCCGGAGGTGTTCGATTTGATACAGGCCGAAATCAAGAAGCGCAAGACGGTGGGGCGGCGGCAGAGCGGCTTGGGCTGCTTTTCGAGTAAAATTGTCTGCGGGGAGTGCGGCGGATTCTATGGGCCGAAAGTGTGGCATTCCAAGGACAAGTACAGGCGCACCGTCTGGCAATGCAACAATAAAGTTGCAAATGGGACTTGCTGCAGCACGCCGTATCTGTCGGAGGAACTGTTGCAGCGGGCGTTTGTCGAGGCGTTCAACCGGGTTATTGAAAACAAAGACCAGATCGTCGAGGATTTTGATTCGATTATTGCAGTTCTGGTGGATACCACCGCGCTCGATAAGGAAAGCGTGAGATTGCGGGATGAATGCGCGGTCGTCATGGAACTAATCCGCAAATGTGTGGAAGAAAACGCCCATTCCGCAATGGATCAGGATGAATACCAAGAACGGTAGACGGTGGAAGATATCTGACAACTACTCCGACTTGGGATCATATTGCGCTTGATAGTTATCATCACAATCATTTAGCGTTCAAGTATTTTATTGAAGGATCCATATCTTATCTTCTACACTTATATTTGCTAGATGACGAAAGCGAAGAAGCTTGTTCTGCTCGAAGAAAGTTTTTAGAAGTCGTGCTCATCTTTCATTCAGAGAAGGAGAAAGAAGACTTCCGTTACTATGTTGACAATAATAAGCCATCATTTTTGTCCCGTGTCGCAGATAATCAAAAAGAATGTGCATGGCATGTGAGAGGCGAAAAAGAGCCTGCTCAAAGTGCATTAGTAAAGGAAATTGCGACAGGGGTTACCTTAAATCAAATGCTACAAGAGTTTCGTGAAAGTGTATTTTAAGTTATACAGATAAAGGATCAAAGATGTCGTTTCTCGCCTCGATTACTAAATAGTGGCCATAAAATCAGAATGATATGTCTATTACGTAAAGGGAGGATATCAATGGATGGAAAATATTTGCCTAAATCCGAATTTGATTCTGCAAATCATGCACTTGAGAGTATATTAAATGAACCTGTAGAAGATATAGATTTAACAGATATGATCCCCCTGCCTCTGATGTATCCGACTCAAATAAAGTGTTTAAAGGGAAGTTATCTATCCTTTTTGTTGATATGAGAAAATCCACGGATTTAACCGATGAATTGAAAGCAAAACGGATGGTCAAGGTTTATCGTGCTTTTATTCGCATGGCTATTCAAGCAATCCGTTATTCCGGTGGGTTTACGCGACAGTTTGCGGGCGATGGGATCATGGGCGTTTTTCAAGATAGTATAGATGAAAAATCACTTTTGAATTCGTCTCAAAAAGCTGTTAATGCAGCGAGATACATACAAACATTAATTGATTATTGCTTGAATCCTGCACTAAAACGGAAATTTGGTGATATTTGTATTGGTTGCGGAATAGGCATATGCACCGGGAATATCATGATTACCAAAGTTGGTATGCGTGGAAAAGAATCAAATGATACAGAAGAGAATGAGACAGGGATTGTCTGGGTTGGGTCAACTACCAATTACGCAAGTCGTTACTGTAGCCTAGCTAAACCTCGTGAAATTTTTATAGATGAAAAAACATACAACGGTATCGAAAAAAAAGAGATTTGGAACAAGATTTGCCGTGCAAAGGGGAATAAAGCTTTTACTGGATACGCCGTAACCGAATATTATTTGGAATTATCAGAAGATATTGCGCAAGAAGCTGTAAAGTCAGAAGAACAGCTGGATCCTGAAAGTACGTTTATACAGAATATTTTTGATGAGACGCAAGAAAAGGCTTTATTACTAGTAGACGAAATCAGTAAAAAGTCCGCAGAACTGTCAGTAGCATTGGAGAATCTGAAAAAGCGTGAGAGTCAAGTTTCAAGTAGTGAAAAAATTCTATCTCAAGAGCGTGATCGTCTACAACAGTGGCAGCAACGTTTGGATGCTAAGCAAGTCGCCGTGGACGAAAAGGAAACTGACAACAAGCAAAATGAATACAAAATATTTTACAATTTATTTGCGAAAACTTATTGTAAGGATGGAATAATCAAAGCGGTCGGAAAAGACTATTGGACTGAACTTATTGAAAAAATGTATGCATTGGGAAGTAATATAGGTAAATCGCAGCTTCAAGTAAAAATTGATTTGTACTGTTATTTAGTTGACATATATATGTGCTTTGACATGTACGAAGAAGCGTATGAAGCCCTTTGCATTCAAGCAGAATATTCAAGTTGGTTAAACTCATCTGTTGTTGAAAATGTTGTACGCAAATCAGAACACTGGGCGAAATTGAAGGAAATCTTTGAAAAACGTGTTTATGAAAGAAAAGATTATCAAGAAGCTTTACAGAAACTTAAATCAATGGGGTATTAAGGATGGAAAACAAACGAAGTCGAGAAGAACTGAATGAGGTACTTGATCGCAACACTGCATGGATTGAAAATTGCGATTCAAAAACTTCCATCATTTTAGGTGGGATAGGTGTCATTGTCGGAATCTTGCTGGCATCCGATTATATAGGCAAATTTAAAGAGATAAATAAATATATGGTTGACAATACAGGATTTTGGACCGTGCTTTACCTTATAGTTTGGCTTTTCTCTATATTCGGTATTTTGGTAGGATGTGTGTTTCTGATTTATGTTTTGATTTCCAAAATTAACCCGAATGAGTTTTCGAATAAGGGAATAAAAGCGGATTCTCTTATTTATTTTTCAACAATCGCCCAGTTTAAATCCTATAACGACTATAGGCAGAAGCTCAACAAATATGATACTACGGAATTGAATGATGATATAACCTCTCAAATATATATCTGTTCCTTGATTTGCAAAAGAAAATTCATGTTTTATAAGGCGGGTTTAACTACATCATTATCGAGTTTCACTTTGTTCGTATTGATGACTATTATTGGACTTTTTATAGTTTAGAACATTTACACTAAGACAGTCTATATCTGTCAACGCCGGGATTTTTTTGACCCAAAACGCCGGCCGGAAATGACCCGCATCGCCGGTTATACGAGCGCCGGTCACCCTACCGCCGGAATATCCGCCGGCGGAACTGTCTGAACGCCGGTCTTGAGCCGATCTTTCAGCCGGTAGGTCTGCCCGCGAATATTAATCACATGAGCGTGATGCAGCAGCCTGTCGAGCAGGGCCGTGGCAATCACGGTATCGCTGAGCAGCTCGCCCCAGTCGCTGAAATACTTGTTGCTGGTCAGGATAATGCTGCCGTGCTCGTAACGTTCGGACACCAACCGGAAGAAAAGCTCCGCCTCCTGCCGGTTCAGCTGCATGTATCCGACCTCGTCGATCACGAGGATGGCCGGGCGCAGATAGACACGCCAGCGCCTCTCCAGCCGGTTCTGCTCCAATGCCCGTTTGAGATCTTCTATCAGGCGTGCCAGACTGGTGTAGTAAACTGTCAGACCGGCTTTCAGGGCTTTCATGGAGATACCGACCGCCAAATGGGTTTTGCCGACGCCGGGCGGTCCCAACAGGATGATGTTTTCTGCGCGGGCGGCAAAGGCCAGAGTGGCCAGTTCGTCGATCTGCCGTTTGTCGATGGAAGGCTGAAAGTTGAAGTCGAACTCCTCCAGACTTTTTCGGTGTGGGAGACGAGCCAGCTTCGTGCGCATTTCCTCGCCCTTCCGACCACGTTCCTGCTGCTCCGAGGTCAAAAGCTCGTCCAGAAACTGCGCATAGGTGTGTTCCGCGTGCAGCGACCGTTCCATCTGCGCGTCCAGCAGCGTGGCGGCGGTTTCAAGGCCCATATTGCCGAGCAGCTCCCGGGCGTGTTCCAGTTCAACCATGGGAGACACCTCCCAGCAACTGATCATAAACGCTCAGTTCGCGGACCTCCACGGCGCCATCTTTTTTACTGGCGCATGGAAATGGCACGGGGACGCCGTTTCTCTCTGTGAGACCGCTGTACTGCCCCTGCAGGAAAACAACATTGCCGGAACGGTACTGCGCCTTGTGTTTTGCCAGCAGAACCTCGCCATAGTAGATTTCCAAATAGCCGGCGCACAGCCGGACGCGCACTTCCTTGCCGCTGTACTGCCATGGTACGCCGTAACGGACGCCATCGAAACTGACCATCCCGTCGCGCGTCACGATCCGCGTCTCCCAGCGGTATTTGTCCAGCGTTTCCTGCGGTGGAAGTTTCCGCAAGCCTTCCTTTTCCAGTTCCTGCAGCGGGATTTTACCGGTGGTGTGATGGACTTTTTCATCGGCCTGCCGGCACCAACTCAGTACCTGTCGGTTCAGATCCTCCAGATTTTCGAACTGCCTGCCGGGTAGAAAGTTGTCTTTCACATACCGCACCAGCCGTTCTACCTTACCCTTGGTCTGCGGAGAGCGAATGCGGCATACTTTCGGCACGAATCCCAGCTCGGCGGCGAAATCCGCAAAACGCGTATTCCAAATGGGTTTCCCAGCTTCACGACCTGTCACAACCGTTTTCATGTTGTCGGTGAGCACATTCTCCGGCATGCCGCCGAAATAGGAGAATGCGTTGACGATGCACCGTTCCAGACTGCTCAGATCGCACCGGCTGGTAAATTCCGTGTACTTTACGCGGGATTTTCCGAGAATCATCACAAACGCCGGCACCTTGTGAAGCATTCCGCTGCTATCCGTGTAATGGCAGATTCCCCAATCCATCTGCGCCTGTTTGCCGGCTTGCGTTTCATAGCGCCGCACGGCGGGCAGCGCTTTCGCCGGACGGTATGGATGCACATACTCCTTGAGTATCGAAATTCCACCGCTGTAACCGGTGGCCTGTAACCGTTCCAGCAGAACCACGCAGTTGAAGATCCCCTGGTTCATGAGCTCGTGAAGCTGCGGTTTGTACGTGTCCAGCTTGGAGAAACGATCTGCTTCCGGCGGCAAATCCTTGCCATGCTCTATGTATTTGCGGGCGGTGTTCTTAGATATTCCGAGTTCCTTGCCGATGGCGTAGGCGCTTTTCCCGTCCTGTGCTTTTTCCCGTATCATGAGTATTGTTCCACTCCTTAGCATCCGGCCTACCTCCATGGCGTTTCTTTACGCCATGGTAGCCGTTATTCTTGAGTGGGTCAATTCCTCCGGCGTTTTGGGTCAATTATACTCCGGCGATAACAATATCAGGCCATTTAATTAAAAGTGTGCACCCCTTTGGCAATTGCACCCATTGAAATCAAAGAGGCACCCATTCGCTGTTGATTAGAAACGAATGTGAAATTGCCTCGATATTACCGTTATTAGACATCGAAAGACCGACGATTTTGAATCGTCGGTCTTTCGTTTTGTCTGTATTCATGCGGGATTGAGGGCTTTGCGCACGTCTAAAGTCCTATAATTACACTCGAAAGCAAAATTGAGTGACAGGACTATGCTAGATGATATAATTAACGATGCGTGAAATGTAAAATTCTAATACATAGTTATTAGTTCTAGCCCCATATTGGTTGGGGAGTACTTTAATGCAACTAATACTTTACGCATTTTGCCTTCCAATGTTTTTAATTCCAGAGAGATATTGAATTTGGGAACATTATATTCCTCTAAATACTCTAGGTTGTAAAAATAGCTCTTTCGGATGCAATTCTTTATCAAATGTGCCAATTCTTCTGTGGAATAATCTTGAAGGCCCAATTTCTCCATAATAGCTGCTTTCTTTTCTTTTAAATATAGCAACTTCTTCTCAAGGACTGATACAGGCAGCTCAAAGGCCGAAGTTATATTAGAATATATAGCATTCATTGAATATTTCAAATCCTCCGGGTCTGCGAAGAGCGCTTCAATTTTATACGATAGAAAGAGCCCGAAATACATATCATTTATACTTTTTACGGAGAATCCAAAGTCTTCAAAATCGTAACCGCAATTATTTACGTTTTCTGCATCGTCTCTATCAGCTTCATGTTGAAGTATCATTGTATCTTTATACTTAATTCCTAGATTAACCAAAGAGTATGCCAAAATTGTTTTCAATCTGCTAGAAAAGGTCATATTAACATATCCCACAAAAAAAGCTAAATTACTCAACGCATCAATAATGGCTTCGAATTGTGCATTTGACAAGTTATTGATGTAAATTACATAGTATTGAGTAGGATGCTTAAAAATAGTGGAATGGAATTGTACTAAGTTTTCAAAGACAATTTCTTCACTGATTCCTAATGGAATTGTGTCTGCTATAATATCTCCACAAAGAACACTATATGTACTTTCCTTGTTTAATGCTGGCAATATACTTTGAAAGGCCACATTCCCATACCAATTGCTTTGAATTAAAGTACTGTCGAAAATGAAAGCCACTTCTTTTTTATCCTTATGCACGGGAGTTAACGCTAATTTTAATTTCGAATATTCTATTCCTTTGGCCTGCAACTTCTTCTTCAGTTCTACAAATTCGCTAAGAATGACCTTGGCACATTGATCATTAGTTAGATTAAAAGTATTAACTATGACAGGAAGTAGAACATTTCCTCTTGCATCAAGTGTAAAAATCATATGTCTTCTCCTTACATCTAGGGGTCCTAGATTCAGTTTATTCTATTATATCACAACCTGAATAAAGAAAATAAGTTAATAAATTCTATATTTTTGTAAGTACCGCTTGTCGACTGCCTGCAAACCATTGGTATTGCTGGACTTATCCAAGTCCTATAATTACACTCGGAAGTAAAATTGAGTGACAGGATTTATTAACAATGGTATAATTATTATAAAAAGAATTAATTACAGGTTGTATGATTAATGAAATGCTTGTTCTGTAAGTGATGTTTATTGCTTACTAAAAATTTTAAGATATTAGGAAGTGGCAGTGCGATGGAAAAACGTATTTTCCTTTCTTACAACTGGAATGACACTAAGGACGTAAATCGTCTTGATAATTTATTTTCCCGATTCCAGATCCATCTGACGCGAGACATCCGTGATTTAAAATACAATGCTAATATCCATAATTTTATGGATGGCATAAGAAAGCACGATAAACTAATATTATACGTAAGTGATTCCTATTTGCGATCAGTTAACTGTATGTATGAAGCCTCACAAGGGACATGCAAGGAAAAGTTCTAATTATTCTCAAAAATGGCACACGATTATTCAGCATCAATGATAAAAAGGAGCTGATCGATTATTGGCAAAAAAAGTACCAAGAAATTCTACAAATGGATTCATGCCTCTTTCAACAGGAGATTATTGACACTGGAATAGCCTGTAATTTCATTGGTGCGTTTATTGATTTCATAAAACGAGATAACCGTATGAATGAAGAAGGGCTAGACTTTGACACCCTATTAGATAGCTTGGGTGTGGAAAAATCTTTTCCGACTATTGTAACTAAAACAGTATTTGACTGGATAGCACAATATCCTGAAGCAAAACTGTTTGATGTTTTGGAGTTAATCAACGACCTGTACAACTCGGCAGACATCTGTTTTTCCGAATTTCCTAACATACCAGATGATGAAACCCATTATATATTCCGAGAAGTCCAGTTTGAACGCGACATTAATGGCATAAACCTGCTTTTATTTATTACTGACAAAAAATCTGGCGAGGACAAATCTATTATCTATCCACATTTGGTTGCTATTGAAGAAAATAGTATTCGGAGTGATCGACATGCCAAATATTATCTTGAATGCGAGAACCCATCCCAAAAACAACGATATCGTGAAATATCTAGTTCATGTGGGGTTGTAGATAGCAAGTCCTATAAGGACACTCCTGCTATTGTCTTCACATCTTTTTATAGACTTTCTTTTGTTGTCCTGTTACAATAAAAGTATATTTTCTAATCTGTATGAAAGGTGGATGTCATGTTTCAAACTGCTCCTGGAGTGACAATTCCATTCTCCAATAAGATTTTGGAAGAATATCAGATATTTGAAGGAGAATCCATTTGCGCTAATGTTAGCTATGAAAAACTATCAGCTTTAGTCACCAATTTTTATCAAGCACTTCCTGAGCCATTGTTTTTGGTGATGCAATTGCCGCTGTCAATTGATGAAGAAAACAAAATGGGATTTGAGGAAATCCTTCACCAAGAAGTACTGTATCTTGACGGGCAAACACAAAGTCAAATCGATACAATAATGACTTCATACGGTCAGCTATTATTAAGTGACGGATTATCTCAATTTGCTATTGCATCTCATCAAAGCCACGAAGAGATTTTTATTCAGAAATACAAAGTGGTCTCTATTTATTCGGAGACGCCAGAAAGGTATGCCGTCCTGCTAACAAAATATGGTTTACACAAAACTGACCATTTGATAACTGCCTGGGATACTTTTTCAAAAGATTATCCTGGTGAATGTCGCAGAATCTGTATTGAGGGCCTTGACGCCTATAATGTGGCAGATATATTAAAAAAGCAAGGTATGTATCGTGCAAAAATAATTGAAGACTAATATCTATAAAATATATTTATATGAAAAAATATAAATACTGTTTGCCAACCGTCTGCAAAGTCCTATAATTTCACTCCGACCAGAAATTTATCAAGAGCTGTCATATCTTTTGATGCGGCAGTTTTTGATTTTTTTATAATATTTTGAATTTTGCAAAAGTTGCCCTCTGGAAGGCAATTCCTGTAACAAAAGCCTCGTTCAGTGAAAGGATGACAATCCTTATCATAGAAAGGGACATGTAAAATGACGGAAGAAAATTACCAATATCGCACCAGTCTGTTCCTGCTGCGGAATCAATTTATGGGGAAAAACAAGCTCCAAATTCCCGTTATTCCAAAATTTCAGGCTCAGAAAGACGACTTTGATAATTTGAGGCTGATCGGCTTCGATAAAACAAAACTGGAGAACACCAGTCACCTTGACCGCATGGTTCATTTTTTTCTATATGACTATAAATTTGAGCGTGTCTGGAAGAATCCCGATACCGATTTGGAAAAGCTGAAACGCTATCGCGCAGTGCTTTCCCCCGATTTCAGCATGTACGTCGAAATGGCGCCTGTTTTGCAGCTTTATAATACCTTTCGGAACCGCTGGTGCGGCGCCTATTTTGCGTCAAAGGGAATTCGCGTCGTGCCGACCGTCAACTGGGGAAGTGAGAACACGTTTGAGTTCTGCTTTGACGGGATCGAAAAAGGTTCCGTAGTTGCGGTGTCAACCTATATGGTGTCGGCGCATGACAACCGGCAAGATCAGAAAGAGTTCTTCCTCAAGGGTTATAACGAGATGCTCCGCCGGATCGAACCGGAGAAAATCATCTGTTATAACGAACCGTTCCCTGAAATGCAGGGCAATATTGTGTTTGTCGACTATGAGCTGAGCTCGTGGAAATACATGAACGACGATCCGTATGTACCGTCCAAATACGCGGAATACATCTGCGGGGAGGAACTGCTTCTGGCAGGGAGCAATCTCATTATCAAAAGCGGATATGTTGTAAGTAAGAATGATGAGCACTATAATAGTATTATTCAGACTGGAATGGGCAGCGCCTACGGGGGAAAATGGAGACCGGACCCAAACAAGCCGGGCAATCAACGCCTTGTCGGCAATCCGGGTGACAAAAATAAAGATGGATACAGGGAGACACATATAGGTGATAATGGGTTAGGCGACAGAGAACGCCATAATACAGATCACGGCAACCCCAAAGCCCATACGAATCCTCACGATCATATCATAACGTGGGAAAACAATCATCCGAATTTCAGTGCCCAGATCAATTACCCGGACGGCGCTCCGGAATTCAAAAAATACGGAGGTTATTTTTATATGGGCGGAAAGATCATTCAGGGGAGCACACCGGAACAGAATCGCTTTGTCAGTATCAGTGATTTCAAGTGGTGTATGAGTTGCGGCGGCGAAGTGGAATTTGATTGGGCTGGTCAAAAATACGGTGTTTCTCATATGAAAGGAAAGATCATCATCTATCTTTACAACCAGCCTGATACGACGAGATATTTTAGCACCGCAGATGATGCCCTGGAATACATGGTCGGTAAAAACAGGCTGCGGGATGTGATTACGCAAGTGATGGTAATTGACAGAACAATATAGCCGAGGTGTAAGTGTAAATGCTACTTGCAGAATGCCTGTAAACCATTGGTGTTACTGAACTTTTCCAAGTCCTATAATTTCACTCCGACCATATAGCGAGAAGCCGATTTCTGTAAAAAGAAGTCGGCTTCTCGCTATTATATGGTTTAATCATTCATCAGCAGATCTTTTACATCCCGCCGCATGCTCAGCGGCGTGCTTTTTGGGGGCTTGCCCACGCGGAAAAGCATCTGGACGGTACCATTGTCCGGCGCATAAGCTTGTTTGAGGCCGTTGTAGGGGCCTTCCATCTCCGGATATTCCTCCAGAGCCTGGCTGAGCGGCTGCATGGCGAGCCCGAGCGTGTGTCCCTTCAGCACAAGCCCGCTGTACAGCATCCCGCTCTTTACCTGTGTGATCCGGCTATTGTCGGCCGTTATGATCATTGCATAAGCGGGAGTGTGATCGACCGAAGTGCGGGTATAGTTAATGAAATTCTGTGATGCGTCCTTTCCGGTATTCAGCAAAGGAAAGAAAGTGACCAGTCCCTGCGTGATATTTTTCATAAAGCCCGTTACGCCCTGTCCTTCCACCGAGTAACCGTAACGGTATTTATTCTTTTCGTACTCGTTGGGCCTGAAGATAGCGTTTGATTCATCCATCACACGGGTGACGCCCGCTTCAATCGTCGCGCTCCGGACGGCGAATCCTCCGATTTTGGAAAGATCGGACTCGTCCTGATAGATCTTTATCGACAATCCGCTTTGCGTCGGAAGAGACGTAAGGGCGTTCACCTGTGCGGCAGTGAGTTTTTCCGGCCCATAGGCTTCCCGGCTGGTATCGGGCAGATACATCTCCTCGTAGAGCGGATCATTTTGAGGCTGCGCTTTTGTGAGAGTGATCCTGGCAACCGGCTTTGTGTCCATGCTGTGGACAAGATTTTCCTCATCATAGTTACCGTCCGGGAAAAGTTCCATGTCGGTGTGCCAACCGCCCTTGTCGCCGGCTACCCGGACGTATTCCAAAAAGGTGCCTTGTGAGATCATAAGCTGCCGGGAATATGGGTCAACCTGATCGGTCCTTCGCGCGCTGTCGGCGTAGAGATAGAACACCATTGGATTTGTTTTGTCGAGCCTGATCGTCCAGGGCTGCATGTTATGGTTGCTCGCCGCAAGCAGCCCATCGGCCGTGAGACGCACCCGCGGGTCGGAAAACTGCGAGGCGTAGTTCCTGGCCCACGGTTCCATATACTTTTTCGGCATGAAAAAACCGCTGGCGATAAAAAGCATCGCAATGACGACAAGACATAAGCCGGCGATACCCGCGATGACAAAGCCCATTCTTTTCAACACCACTTTTCCGTTCATCCCAATGTCGCACCTGCCCCACGTATCGAGCCTATGATCAACTCGAAGGCATCAGAAAGAAAATCGTCCGATTTCGTCTTATGATAATCCATCAGATATCGGCTTTTCTTTTCCCCTGTTATAAAGGTGCCGACCGTGCAGGCCCACAGGATTAAAGCGGTTTTTTCAATCCCGAGTCCGACGCGCAGGCTGCCCTCCGTTACACCACGTTGCAGAGCATGGACGAGGATGCCGAAAATCTGCTCGCCGAGTCGATAGCACTCGTCCTTCGCTTCATTTTCTATACCTGCCTCTTCATCAGGTTCCTTGGTCTCGTACTCCATAATGGCTTTAAAATAATCTTTGTGCTCGACGCTAAACTGAAAAAAAGTGAGAAAGATTAAACGCAATTCTTCAACGGCATCTTGCGGCGCTTTCTCTTGCAGAGTCTTCTTCATCATTTCAATCAGCAGACGATAACCTCTGATCATAATTTCAAAATAAATTTGCTCCTTGCTGTTGAAATAAATGTAAACGGTCCGTTTGCTGTATTCCGCTTCTTTGGCCACTTCGTCCATCGAAGCGTTCTCATAACCTTTTGAAAAGAAAACCTTTTCGGCTGCGTCGATAATATCCTTTTTTTTAATTTTCTTCTCCAGGCGCTTGCGTTCCTCAGAACCCATGCAGGTACCCCCTCCTTCAAATATTCACTGGAGTAAAATGAAGTAAACTAATGGTTTACTTCATTTTATCAGTATTTTGCGGTACTGTCAAGATCCAGCTTTCTGCATCTTTTATGAACTGATTTTTCTAAAAGCAACAGCCCGGTCAGAAGACCGGGCTGTTGCTTTTAACATGTGGCAGCGTAAACCTGCCGGCGTAACCCGGAGAATCTTGATCTATTCGGCCCGCCGGTCCCGCTGATGGCGACCGCTCTTCGTAGTTGAAGCCGGGAGGAGAGAATCTTTTTCATTTTACTTTATTTTTGCAAATGCTTCTTCATATTTTTTTGCGTTTTCAAGTGTGACTGCATTGTCTATGCGAAGCAAATAATTGCCGTTTACATAATAATATTGCGCAAATATAGGAATTGATTTTGAAATTGCTTCACAGTACTCTTTGCGGACCTCGAGGTCGGAGGAGTTATTGAATGTTTCAATGCTGCCGCCGACAGGATCATTGCTGTCGCTTTGATCCACCGTATTATCCGCAAATCTGACTCTGCTGATATACTGATTTGGTCTTCCAAGCAGCTGATTGTCGTCTGTTTCCGCAGTGTAAACGATAATATTGCCGATGGGAAGTCCGCCTTCTTTTAAATTATCAGCAATCTCTTGCGCAGTCAAAGGCTTACTCACGGTAATGACGAAATGCCTCACGGCGGACTGGCCGGGTAAAGTCGTGTAAATCGCCGAAGATGTTCCGGGCGCTCCGGTTGCTTTTACTTTAAAATAGTACACATCGTTTCCACTGGAATCTTTGGTCTTGGCAACGTTCAGCGTTTGCAATACGCTCCCGTCTCCCGCTGCTATTTTGGGATCGGCATGTGTGCCCCGGACCGTAAATTTTACCTGATAGGTTTCGCCCTGCATGCGCGTGAATGGCACTGTGGTGTCACTTTGCACGTAAGGCGAGGATGTGGCGGAAACGGGCGCTCCCAAACACGCGATCGAAAGGGAAAGAGCGAATGCCAGAGAAAGAATTTTTGCTTTTTTCATTTTTTGCCCTCCAATAATTGACATATTTCTCCAGGATGCTAAAATTGGTATTAGAAGATTCCTCCCGGGAATTTTCTGAGCAATACCGCCCTTTTCTGTGCAGGTAGGAGAGGGCGGCTGTTTATATCTAAATGATAGAATTGAATTCGCTGAATGATCCGGATAAATCCATTTTATTATATTTGCTGCCCGGAATAAATTCAAGGGCCGTTTTTTTTTACGTTTGTGGAACGGAGCGAGCCGGTGTTGTACGAATTATTTGTGTCCGGAGAAATCTTATCTCATATTATGATAATAAATCAATGCGAAAAAAGAAATGGGGATTATTATGCCATATAATGATAAAGAATTGCTTGCAAGACTGATCCAATGCGAAGCCGGCGGTGAGGGAGACAATGGAATGTACGGCATGGCTTCCATCCTTGTGAACCGCAGAAACGTCCCGTACGGAGAGTTTTTCCGTATCAGCAATGGGGGAGACATCCGGGCGATTATGGAACAGCCCGGTCAGTTTACCTGCATGAAGACGAGCGTTGGCGGAGCCTATAACACTCAAAACGTTTATAATATGGATCCGGAAGAAATTCATTATGAAATAGCGGACTGGGCGCTTGCCAACAATACGTTCAACGGCGTCGGAAATTCTCTTTTTTATTATAATCCGTACAATCCTACGTGTGCCAGCTATTTTCCGCCTGGCGGAGTCGGCATTATTTACACGAGGATCAACCATCATTGCTTTTACGCACCGACTCAAAAGTACGCAAAAACATAAAAGAGGTGAAAACAAATGAATCAACAGATTCCTGGTTTTAGCGCAAACTATTCGATGCCCGGCCCCTGCGTACCCTGTCAGCAGGCGGGCATGTACAATAATGCAATGACCTTACAGATGCCCGGATATACAAAGTCGGATTCCTCGTCCATGGGGAGCGCCCAGCAAAGTGGGAGCCTTTCGGGAGGCATGCCGATGAACGTCATCCCGTCGGCGGTGCAGCAGCCCGGAATTCAGAGCATGGCGCTCGGCACCGACATGTCGGGTCAGACGTCAGCTCCTGCGGCTCAGGGAACTCCGGCTACCGCTCAGCTGATGCCCATCACGGACACGTCGCAGCCCGCGCCGATGACGGCGGACAGCCTTGAATTCCTGAACGGCTTTTTGAGAACGCAAATCGGAAGAAGAGTGCGGGTCGAGTTTCTGATCGGCACAAATACGTTTACCGATAAGTCGGGCTTGCTGATCGGGGTGGGAGCAAACTATATTCTGCTCCGCGAAGCATCGACGGACGATATCCTGACCTGCGATTTCTTTAATATCAAATTTGTGACGATCTTTTATTGACCATTATGAAATCGGGCCTTCCATTCAGAAAGCCCGATTTTTGCTATAGACAAAGAAACGCATTGTATGACTTTGAGAAAATTTGCATAATCAAAAATAAAAAATTCACTTTAATTATTTAACGCAATCAATATAAATACTTAATTATATTAAATTTTTTATCATATGGAATTGACAACTAGAAAAAATCGTGTATGATAAAGAAAAGAGAAGAAGCAAAATTTTCGATGGCTCCTTAAAAAATTAAATAAATTGGCTTTAACAAGGGCGTTTAAACAATGCATTTTCGTGCTGAGTTTTAGACGCCCTTGTTTTATATTCAAAAATCAGGAGGTCGTGTTATGAACAAAAGGCTAATTGCACTTGCATTGAGCGCTGCGATGATCGCTTCCCTGACCGGATGCCAGTCCGGATCGGGCGGCTCCTCCGCGGCGGGCTCGGCGGCGCCGTCCGCCGCCGCGGAATCGTCCGGCACGGGCAGCGCCGCCGCATCCGGCGAAATTAAAATCGGCGTGGTCCTTCCGCTGACCGGCTCCGTTGCGGCATTCGGCCAGTCCGGCCAGAAAGGGCTTCAGCTTCTGGAGGAGCAGGTCAACAGTTCGGGCGGAATCGGCGGGCAGAACGTAAAGTTCATTTTTTCCGACGACGAGGGGAAACCGGCCACCGCAGTAACCGTCGGGCAGAAGCTGATCAACAGCGACAAGGTCGTTGCCATCGTCGGTCCCCTGACCAGCAACTGTTGCTTATCTCTTGCGCCGATCTGCCAGCAGTACAAAGTTCCGATGGTGACCGGCACCGGCACGAATGAGGCGGTGACGCAGGTCGGCGATTTCATTTTCCGCACCTGCTTTATCGATCCGTTCCAGGGCCAGGTTGTCGCGAAACTTGCCAGCACGGACCTGAAAGCGAAAACCGCCGCGATGCTGTACGACAACGGCAACGACTATTCCAAGGGCCTTGCGAAAAATTTCCAGAAAAGCTTTGAAGCGGCCGGCGGCAAGGTCGTCGGTTCTGAAACCTATCTGACCGGCGACAAGGACTTTAATGCCCAGCTGACCAACATCGCGGCGAAAAATCCAGACGTGATGTTCCTGCCGGATTATTACTCCACGGTCGCGGTGATTGCGAAACAGGCTCGCAGCGCGGGCATCAGGGCGACCTTCCTCGGCGGCGACGGCTGGGATTCCGCGGACCTGTTCTCCATCGGCGGCGACGCGGTCGACGGGGCTTATTTCTCCAACCACTATTCTCCGGACGATACGGCGGATGAGGTGGTCCAGTTCATCAAGGAATTCAAGGCAAAGTACAGCAATGAGGTTCCGGACGCCATGGCTGCCCTGAACTACGACGCGGGCAAGGTCCTGATCCAGTCCATCCAAAAGGCCGGCTCCACGGATGCGGCGGCGATCCAGGGAGCGCTCAAAGCCTATGACGGCACCGTCGTTTCCGGCCATATCAAGTTCAATGAAAGCCGCGACGCAGTCAAATCGGCGGTCATCATCAAGACGGACGGCGGCAAGGAAACCTTCTACACCAAGGTTGAGCCTTAACCTTCCGTTGCGGCTGTATCGATCCAGGTCAGAGCATACTCCCCGGAAAGGGGAGTATGCTCCTGATTCTTCAAGAAGCGCATCACTCTAACTAGGGGGGAAAACAATTGACTCTGATTTCGTTTCTGCAGCAACTGATCAACGGCGTATCTTTGGGAAGCGTTTACGCACTGATCGCGCTCGGTTATACAATGGTATACGGAATCATCGGCCTGATCAACTTCGCGCACTGCGATATTTATATGGTAGGGGCATACATAGGATTTTTTGCGGCCACCTATGCGCGTCTTCCGTTTGTTCCGACTTTGCTGATTGCCATGTTCGGTTCGGCGCTTTTGGGCGTTATCATAGAGAGGGTCGCTTACAAGCCTCTGAGAAAAACGACGAATATCAATCTGCTCGTTACGGCGATCGGCGTTTCCCTTTTGCTTGAAAACGGCTTTAACGCCCTGTTCGGCGGAAACCCGAGAACATATCCGGGTTATATTCTGAAGCAGCAAACGGTGATGTTCGGCCCGATCCGCTCGGACGCGCTGCATCTGATCATCCTGGGGATTTCGCTGCTTCTGCTGATTCTTCTGAATCTTTTTGTCAATCGCACGAAGATGGGAAAAGCCATGCGGGCTACCTCTCTGGATAAGGATGCGGCGGCGCTGATGGGGATCAATGTCAACACCACGATTTCCATGACTTTCGCAATCGGCTCGGCGCTTGCCGGCGCGGCGGGAATGCTGGTTGCGATCCTGTATTCCAGTCTTGACCCCTACATGGGAATGATGCCCGGCATCAAGTCGTTTGTCGCTGCGGTGCTCGGCGGAATCGGGCTGATTCCAGGCGCTTTTGTCGGCGGAATCATTCTCGGGGTGGTGGAAACCTTCATGGCGGCGATCAACTCCAAAATTTCCGGCGCCGTTGCGTTCGTGATCCTGATTGTGATCCTCATCATCAAGCCGTCCGGCCTTCTCGGCAAGACGGTAAAAGAGAAAGTGTAGGTGGCCGGTTTGAAACCCTATTTGAAGCGAAGTGCCGTCTTCCTGGCTGCTTCCCTGGTTTTGTTTGGTGTTTTATCCCTTTTAATACGGATGGATGTGATTAACGCTTATTACAAGCAGATTCTGATGATGATCTGCATCAATGTCATTCTGGCTCTGAGCACCAATCTCATCATCGATTACACCGGTCAGCTTACGCTCGGGCATTCCGCCTTTCTTGCAATCGGCGCTTATTCCTCCGCCTTCATCCAGATGAAGACCGGAATGCCGTTTTTCCTCGCCTTGCTCTGCGGAAGCGTGGTCGCAGCGATTTTTGGTTTTCTGATCGGGCTGCCAACCCTCCGGCTGAAAGGGGACTATCTCGCCATTACGACGCTCGGTTTTTGCCAGATCGTAGTCGTAGCGATTCAGAACATCGATGCCTTCGGCGGGGCGCAGGGCCTCGCGGGAATTCCTCCCAAGACGACGTTCGCGTGGGTGTTCTTCTCCATGATAGCAACAATTGCCATCCTTTATAATATCGTTCACGCGAACCAGGGGCGCGCGATGATTTCCGTCAGAGAGGATGAGATTGCGGCTGAGGCCATGGGGATCGACACGACGAAATACAAGATCATGGCGTTCACGGCCGGCGCGTTTTTTGCCGGTTTCGCGGGAGGGCTGTATGCGTTTCTGATGATGTTTATTGATCCAAACAGCTTTAACTTTCTGCGGTCCATCGATTTCGTCATTTATGTTGTCCTCGGAGGAACCGGCGGCTTTGCGGGCTGCATTGTTTCCACAAGCATTCTGACGCTTCTGCCGGAGGTCCTTCGTTTCCTGAGCGATCTCAGAATGGTTATTTATCCGCTGCTGCTGATCGTTATTATGATTTTGAGGGTCAAGAATGTACGCGTTGCGGGGCTATTGCACAGAAAGCCCAGTTCTGACGGGCCGGGGGAGGGGAGCAAAGATCATGCCGCTGCTTGACATTGAAAATATTACGATACAATTCGGGGGGCTTACGGCGGTTTCGGATTTTTCCCTTTCAATGGAGGAAAACGATCTGTTCGGCTTAATCGGCCCTAACGGCGCGGGAAAGACCACCATCTTTAATATGCTGACGGGTGTTTATGCTCCTTCGGCCGGAAAAATTATTTTTAACGGGGAAAGCATTCAAGGGATCCGGCCGCATCAGATCACTAAGAAGAAAATCTCCAGAACGTTTCAGAATATCCGGCTGATGAAGAATCTGAGCGTTCTGGATAACATTAAAATATCTTATGCTTATCAGGCGGATTATTCGCTGCTTTCGTCGATTTTGCGCCTTCCTTCCTTCTTTCGGCAGGAAGAGATCATCGAAAGAAAATCGCTCGACCTTCTGAAAATTTTCGGGCTGCTGGATGTAAAGAACGAAAAGGCCTGCAACCTGCCTTACGGCCAGCAGAGGAGGCTTGAAATTGCCCGCGCGCTCGCGGCTCAGCCGAAGCTGTTGCTGCTGGATGAGCCCGCGGCCGGGATGAATCCGCAGGAGACGCAGAGCCTGATGGAACTGATCCGATGGATCCGCAAGGAGTTCAGAATTGCCATTCTTCTGATCGAGCACGACATGAAACTTGTCATGGGGGTTTGCGAAAATATTGTCGTGCTGGATTACGGGAAAATTATCGCGCAGGGTCCTCCAAATGAAATCAAGACCAATAAAAAAGTGATAGAGGCCTATCTGGGGGAGGAGGTCGCCGATGCTTAGGATTCAGGACCTGAACGTATATTATGATGCGATCCATGCTTTAAGGGATGTCAATATCGAAGTGGATGAGGGGGAAATCGTCACGCTGATCGGCGCCAACGGCGCCGGAAAAACCTCCACCCTCCGCGCCATTTCGGGACTTGTGCCCGTCGCGGGCGGCACGATCACATTTGAAGATAAGGCGCTGAACGGCCGACCGGCCTATCAGATTCCCTATATGGGGATTTCCCACGTGCCGGAAGGCCGCAGGATCTTTTCCAACCTTACGGTGCTGGAAAACCTGCAGCTTGGGGCTTATTGCCGGAAGGACAAGAACGGTATCAAAAAAGACTTTGACATGGTATTCGATAAATTTCCGCGGCTGAAGGAGCGAATGAAACAGCGCGGCGGAACGCTGAGCGGCGGGGAACAGCAGATGCTTGCCATGGGCAGGGCTTTAATGGCCAGGCCCAAAATTCTCCTGATGGACGAACCTTCCATGGGGATTGGCGCCGATTATTGTTCAGGAGATTTTCAATATTATCAAAGAGATCAACGGCTCCGGCACTACGATCCTTTTGGTGGAGCAGAATGCGAATATGGCGCTTTCCATTGCAAACCGCGCCTATGTCATCGAGACGGGCAGCATTGTTCTGGAGGGCAGGGCCGCCGACCTGATGCAGGACAGCTCCGTGAAGCAGGCCTATCTGGGAGGCTGAGGGCGGTTATCTTTGCCCGTTTGAAGTAGCTTCGTCGTCATCCGTGGCCGGCCTTTTTCCGCCGTTCAGCCAGTGGGCGCGTTCGGCAGCCTCTTCCGGCGTATACCATACGCTTTCGGACTGCCATTTGCCGTCTTCGGAAAAGCTGCCGACAGACCATTGGCCGGGTTCGGTTTTTTGATAGGAATACATGTAAGGCACCATCCTTTCCATCGATTCTGTTTGCAAAAATGATCTTTGCAGGGAGAATGCATTTATCCGACGGCGAAAACCTGAGCTTCAGTTTTTCCACTTAAACAGCAAAACGCCGCCGATCATCAGGGCAACTCCTGCGAATTTTTGCCAGCAGAACGGGATGCGGTCCGTGTCAAACAGTCCGCAGCCGTCGATCAGAGCGGCGACGACAAGCTGGGAAATCAGGATCACGGAGATCGCGACGGTCGGCCCCAGGCCCTTGATGGCCAGCATGACGGTGACAGTGATGACGATACCCAGAAATCCGCCCAGCAGATAAATCTTATTTACGCCGCCCAGCTCCGCGAAATTTCCCTTGCCGAGGAACAGAAGGGCAAGGATGGACAAAAGAAACGCCACGCCCTGCACGAGAGCGTTGGATTCGTAAAGCCCGATGCGGTCGCTCACGCGGGTGTTCATCACACCCTGCACGCTCATTGCGGCGCCCGCCAGAATGCTGAAAAGAACAGCCAGCAATTGAGAACCTCCTCTGACGATTTTAATGTTATCCTTTCCTGAATCGATCGCGGCATACCCGCTCTCCCGTTGGGAGGGCCGGATTTTATCACGGGAAGAACATCCTTTCTTGTTAAGCATCCGATTATTGAGATTTTTGCGTCTCCGGGGCACGCGGGGGACAGTATCCTCGGTGGCTGCGGCTGCGGGGTTTGACAGCATTGGACGCAAAGAATATAATGTTAAAAAAGCAGCATCTGCCGGCTTGCCGCGGCGTATTGCAGAGAAGCTGGCGGGCGAAGAAAAGATGGTTCGGGAAGCCGGGAAATTCAGGAAGGGGAGCGTAGATGGGATTTTCATCCTTTGATGGCGGAATCAGCGGCATCATGTTCAATATTGTTCCAATCATGGTTGTTGCGGGCTTTGTAATTGTATTTGGGCTGATTATTGTAAAATCGGCGCAGGGAGCGAAGCAGTGGAGAAAAAACAATCAGTCTCCCGTCCTTACGGTTGATGCAGCTGTGGTGACAAAGCGTATGGATGTAAGGAATTTTGATCAGTCCGGTGCGAATGACCACCTTCAGCGTATGTCGTCGACCGCTTATTATGTTACGTTTGAAGTCGCCAGCGGAGACCGGATGGAATTCAGAGTGCGGGATGCGGAATATGGGATGCTGGTGGAACAGGATGCTGGAAAGCTGACTTTTCAGGGGACGCGTTATCTGGGGTTCGAGCGCGACAAAACCTAACGGAGCCGTGCCTTTTTGACGGAAAAAATCAAAAAAAGCCCAAAGCGGCAGGCCTGTTTGAGGCGCTCGCTTCGGGCTTTTTCCGGGACGGGCAGAAATTCCGCCGGGACGGGCGGCAAATGCGCGCGTCAGTTCAAGGGATTCGGGTAAGCGTATTGTTTCCCCTCGAAATTCCGCAGGACGGCTCCTCGGTCGTCCATATGAACGATATAATCGAGCGAGGCGGGCGTTTTTCCTCCTCCGCCGGGCAGATCGATGACGAATTCCGGGACCGCGAAGCCGGATATGAAACCGCGGATCTGCTTCATCAGTTCAATGCCTTCCGAAACCGGCGTCCGGAAATGGCTGATGCCGCTTGAAAGATCGCACTGATATAAATAGTAGGGGCGGACGCGGATCTGAACCAGTTCCGTAAACAGCCGGACCAGTGTATCCCGGTCGTTGTTCACACCCCGGAGCAACACGCTCTGATTGCCGAGAGGGATGCCGGCGTCCACGATCTTCGCACAGGCGCGCGCCGAATCGGGAGTGATCTCGTCCGGATGGTTAAAGTGCGTGTTGATCCAGATCGGCTGATATTTTTTCAGCATCTCAAGCAAATGGTCCGTGATGCGCATCGGCAGCACCACGGGCGTCCGCGTGCCGATCCGGATGATTTCCACATGGGGAATGCTCCTCAGCCTTCGGATGACCTTTTCCAGCCGGTCGTCGGGCAGAATGAGGGGATCGCCGCCTGACAGAAGAACATCCCGTACTTCCGTGTGGCGTTCGATGTATCGAAATGCCTGTTCCAGATCCTCCTCCCCAAGCGAAAAGTCTTCGCAGCCGACCATCCTGCGCCGGGTGCAGTGCCGGCAGTACATGGAGCATTTGTGCGTCAGCACGAACAGCACCCGGTCAGGGTATCGGTGCACCAGACCGTTTGCGGGGGAATACTGATCCTCGCACAGCGGGTCAAGCCTGTCGCACGGCTCCACGTGCAGTTCACGGATGGAAGGGACCGACTGCTTTTTTATGGGGCAGTCCGGCTGGTTCGGATCGATCAGGGAAGCGTAATAAGGGGTAATCGCCATGCGGAACCGGCAGAGGCATTTTTCAATTTCCTCCTGTTCCTGCCCGGAAAGCGGGAGAACTTTTGCAAGCTGTTCGGAGGTTGTAATCCGGTTCCGCATCTGCCAGGTCCAATCGTTCCACTGGACAGACGAAATTCCGGCCCCTGGTTTTTCATTGTGATATGTATTTATTGAAGGTCCCCTCGATTCAGTGCGAGGGGCTCCATCCCGTATCGCGTCAGCGCGCAGTTCAGCACGCTCAGGATCAGAGTCCGATAGTCCATTCCGCAGTACTCGGCCAGCATGGGGTAATCACTGTAGCCCGGCGCGAGGCCCGGCAGAGGATTGATCTCGATGAAATAAAGGGTTCCGTCGTCGGAGAGACGGAAATCGATCCGTGAAAAATCCCTGCATTCCAAAGCGTCGTAGATGTCCCTGGCCGTCTGCTTCATCCGTTCGTTCAGCTGTGTGTCCAGATCGGGCGGACAGCGGTACGTAACATACTGCTTATAGTTTACCTTTGCTTTATAACTGTAAATCCGTTCTTTCCCATCCGCATGAAGATAACAGATTTCCATTGGCTCAAATACGGTGGTACTGGCTCCGTTCCCCAGAATGCCCACCGTAAATTCGCGCCCCGGTATGTATTCCTCTAAAAGCATGGGTTCTTCGTAAAGACTGAAATTTTTTGAGAGAACGCAGTTTAGCTGCGATTCGTCATAAACGACCGCAAGATCGGTGATCCCTTTGCCGGAACCCTCCGAATCCGGTTTGACGATCAGCGGGAACCGCAGGGCTTCGTCCCGGTGAAAATTTGGAGTTTTTAAATACTGATAGGCGGGGGTCTTGATCCGGAAGGTCGAAAGGTAGCGTTTGGCGAGCGCTTTGTCCAGAGAAATTGCCAGCGTCGTTTCGTCCGAGCCGGAAAAGGGAATTCCCAGAAAATTCAAAATAGCAGGGACCTGTGCTTCCCTGCCTCTTCCCTGAGTGCCTTCCGCGATGTTAAAAACAAGGTCGACATTGGCCGCTTTCACCTTTTGGACGAAATAGGAGTCGGCTTCTAAAAGCTCCGCGCCGGCGCCCGCAGACTGAAAGACCTTCTGAATGGCTTTGATTGTTTCAAGCGAATCAAATTCCGCCTCCATGTCTTCTGCTCCTGATGCGGAGCCTTTCTTCAGATTATAAGCAATTCCAATTTTCAACGGGGGAGGGAAGCTGTCATTTTCCATTCTAAACACTCTCGTTTCCAGTCGTAAATTTTGACAGAGCCACCGTTCCTTTTGCTTGCTTCATTATAGCAAAATCAATTGAAAATGAAATCGTGAAAAACCGCCGATTTTGCACGGTTGGGACATTATGGAAGCATATTTCCAAATTAGGCGTTTGAGCCTGCCGATTGCGATGAATCGCGAAGCCGATCACCCGAATGGAGCATTCCGACAGGGAGCGGCCGCAGCGTTTGAATTGCATCATGCGGACAATGAACCGGGATCATCCTTCAAATCGTATTTTTTGTTATATTTTTAACATTTTGCCTAATTTTTGGTTGACAAGCACGTGCTAATAGGAGCATAATATTTATGTCTCAGGTAAATCCATTCAGAGCGGACGCATATTATCCGCCGGCAGGAAAGTGCGGCGCTGAGACGGCGGCAGTATGCAGGAGTCCGGGCCAGCCATGAGGCCGGGCGTCTGCCGGCTTGCGATGCGCTGTCACCAGCCGAAAAATCGGCGCTGAAGTCAGACAGGAATGGAATATTACGGAATCCAGTGCCTCTTAACCCCAAAAAATTTTCAGTTCAGGCTACGTTTTCCACAGCTTGTTTTTTTTGGCTCTACCACTTCTGAGAAAACGGCCCGCCAATTTGTGAAATGTAATTGGCTCAAGCTCTCGGTGAGAACAGACGGTTGCCTCTCAAAAAAATGATAGTCTGACAGACCATCATAGTCATAAAGCATAGATATCATTTGGATGAGAATCATATTTTGGTAGGTTTCACAAAATTCAATGCATAATTTTATCAGAAAGGTAGAACCGTTTCCTTTGGCATTGTATTTGAGAAAAATTGTGGTAGGATAGTAAGTAGCTGTGAGTGGACCGACCAATTTTCAAGCAATTTCCATCGTTGATACTGTGCAATTTGGGGACGCAATGAAATTGAAGCGGAGGTGCTATCATGTCTATTACTATTCCTTTTGGCAAATCCGGCATGCCTTTGCACGCAGATCTGAGCGATGCGGAAATTCTGGAATCACATGTAGGGGACCTGAAGGCGACCGATACGGAGGACGGCTTGGTGCTGGCCGCCATGGCTCACCCGATTGATTCCCCCCGGCTGCGGGACCTTGCCGTTGGCAAAAAGACCTGTACGATTATTATCAGCGACCATACGCGCCCTGTTCCAAGCAAGCACATTCTTCCTTTCATGCTGGCGGAGCTTCGTGAGGGCAACCCCAAGATCGCCGTTACGCTGTTGGTGGCTACGGGCTTTCACCGCCCCTCTACGAGGGAAGAGCTGGTGGCCAAGGTTGGCCAGGAAATCGTGGACCGGGAAAAGATCGTGATACATAACAGCCGCGACGCGTCGACCAACGTCCAGGTGGGGGTGCTTCCTTCCGGCGCGGCATGCGTGCTCGACAAGACCGCGGTCGAAGCCGACCTGCTGGTTGCCGAAGGGTTCATTGAACCGCACTTTTTTGCGGGCTTCTCCGGCGGGCGCAAGAGCATTTTGCCGGGCGTCTGCGATCAGGTGACCGTTCTGGGCAACCACTGCTCCAAGTTTATTGATTCTCCTTATGCACGCACCGGCGTGCTGGACGGCAACCCGCTGCATGAAGACATGCTTGCCGCTGCAAAAATGGCACACTTGGCTTATATCGTTAATGTGATTATCGACGAAAACAAAAAAGTTGTGGCTGCTTTTGCGGGCGATCCTGTTACGGCTCATCGGCAGGGCTGCGATTTACTGCTGAAGTATTGTCAGGTGCAGCCAAAACAGCGGGGCGACATTGTTATTTCCAGCAACGGCGGGTATCCTCTGGATCAGAACATTTATCAGAGCGTGAAAGGCCTCACCGCGGCGGAAGCCGCAGCCGCGCCGGGCGCAGTGCTCATCATGGTCAGCTCCTGCAGCGATGGCCATGGCGGCGAAAGCTTTTACCATGCGCTCCGGGACTGCTCGTCTCCGCAGCAGCTGACGGAAGAGATCCTCGCAACTCCGCAGGATAAGACAAAACCCGATCAGTGGGAATTCCAGATTCTGTGCCGCGTTTTGTGCAAACATCACGTCATTTTCGTCACGGATCCTGCCCAGCGCAGGACGATTGAGGAAATGAAGATGGCGTGGGCCCCCGACGTTGACGCCGCTTTGGAAGAAGCCCGCCGCATAAAGGGCGCGGATGCCCATCTGGTTGCAATTCCCAATGGCATTTCTGTTATGGTGCGCGAATAAGTCTGGCAGCTTTTAAAATATTTTAATTAATTTAGGGAGGATTTATCATGGCGAATTATAATCCGGTAACACCCGAAATTATTGCTGAACTGGAGAAGGCGGCGCCTGGTCACGTTGTAACAGGAGCAGATGTCAACCCCGATTACTCTCGCGATGAAATGCCGATTTATGGGACCCATATGCCGGATGTCTCCATTGACGTGCAGAGCACGGAAGAAGTTGCTGCCATCATGAAGATTTGCTATGAGCACAACATTCCCGTCACGACGCGCGGCGCCGGCACCGGCCTGGTAGGCGGCTGCACCCCGGTTTGCGGCGGCGTGGTGATCTGCACCATGCGCATGAACAAGATTTTGTCCTACGACCTGGAGAACTTCGCGGTTACGGTACAGCCCGGCGTACTGCTTCAGCAGCTGGCCGAAGACGCACTGACACACGGCTGTTTGTATCCGCCGGATCCGGGCGAGAAAATGGCAACCCTGGGCGGCAATGTTTCCACCAATGCCGGCGGCATGCGCGCGGTGAAGTACGGCTGTACCCGCGATTATGTCCGCGCCATGACGGTCGTGCTCCCATCCGGAGAAATCGTCCGGTTCGGCGCCACTGTTTCCAAGACGAGCTCCGGCTACAGCTTGAAGGACCTGATGATCGGCTCGGAGGGCACGCTGGGCATTATCACGGAACTCACCTTAAAGCTCGTTCCGGCTCCGCAGGCCACAGTCAGCCTGATGGCTCCGTTTGAGGATCTGAATTCCTGCATTTCCACCGTGCCGAAGTTCTTTATGCAGCATTTCCGCCCGCAGGCTCTGGAGTTCTTTGAGAGAGAAATCCTGATTTCCTCCGAAGAGTATCTGGGCAAGCAGGTCTTCCCCCGCAAGATTGACGGCACGGACGTCGGCGCTTATCTGCTGGTCACCTTTGACGGCGACTCCATGGATGAGCTCAACGATGTTGTGGAACGCGCGTCCGAGATGCTGGTGGAAGAAGGCGCGATGGACGTTCTGGTGGCGGACACGGCGCCGAAGCTGAAGGATATCTGGGCGGCCCGTTCTTCCTTCCTCGAAGGCATCGAAGAGCAGACCAAACTGTTGGACGAG
Source organism: Caproicibacter sp. BJN0012 (assembly GCF_035986805.1). Classification (NCBI taxonomy): domain Bacteria; kingdom Bacillati; phylum Bacillota; class Clostridia; order Eubacteriales; family Acutalibacteraceae; genus Caproicibacter; species Caproicibacter sp. BJN0012. The sequence continues at coordinate 1,457,920 of NZ_CP142518.1, forward strand.
TGCGACGTGGTCGTGCCGGTAAACAAGATCGCCCCTTATGTCGAGTACGTCAACGAGATCAAGCAGAACTACGATTTTGAGGTAAAGTACTTTGGTCACGCCGGCGACGGCAACCTACATATTTATGAATGCTCCGTAGATATGGAGAAAGAAGAATTCGAGAAGCAGGTCGAAGAGTTCCTGAGTGCCATTTACAAGAAAACAATGGAATTCGGCGGCCAGATTTCCGGTGAGCATGGCATTGGCTTTGGCAAAGTCCATTTCCTGGAGCAGGCATTGGGTCCGGTGAACATGGAACTGATGCGTGGTATTAAGAAGGTATTCGATCCGAAACTGATTCTGAACCCCGGCAAGGTTTGCATGAATCTTTAAGGATAGACAAAAGTATGTAAAGGAGTAGAGATATGGATATTCTGGTATGTGTCAAGCAGGTACCGGACACAACTGAAATTAAGATCGATCCGGTTACCAACACCCTGGTACGCGACGGCGTGCCAAGCATTGTTAACCCATTTGACGGCTACGCCCTGGAAGCGGCCGCACGAATTAAGGACGACGCGCCGGACACGAGAATCGTGGTTCTCTCTATGGGTCCGCAGCAGGCGGAAAATGCGCTGCGCGAGTGTCTGGCCATTGCGGCTGACAAAGCCTACTTGGTAACGGATAGGGCATTTGGCGGTTCCGATACGCTTGCTACCAGCTATATCCTGAGCAAGGCAATCGCGAAAGTTGAAGAACTGGAAGGCAAAAAATTCGATGCAATCTTTTGCGGCAAACAGGCTATAGACGGCGATACCGCTCAGGTAGGCCCGGAAATGGCGGAACACTTGGGTTATCCGCAGGTCACGTACGCGCTGGAAGTAAAGTCTGCGGAAGACGGCCTTCATGTATACCGTGAAGCGGAAGACAATAAGGAAGTAATCGGAGTGAAGACACCTTGCGTGATCACTTTTACTAAACCTTCCTTTGATCCCCGTTTTCCCACGATCAAGCGCAAGATGGCGGCACGTAAAGCCGAAATCACTCATCTCACCGCAGCGGAACTGACGAACATCGATTTGGCTCACGCCGGACTGAAAGGTTCGCCGACAAAAGTGAAACGCACCTATGTTCCACCGCGCAAAGAAGCCGGAGTTATGATCAAAGAAGACACCGCCGAAGCGTCTGCTCATAAGCTTTATGAGCTGCTGAACAAAGCGCACGTGATTTGAAAGAGAGGCATCGGAAATGGAAAGTAAGACAAAAGATTTGTGGGTGCTGTGTGAAACAAAGGAAGACGGCACCGCGAAAAATGTTGGCATTGAATTGTTGAATCCCGGCCGCCGCCTGGCTGACAAACAGGGCGGCAGACTGGTATCTGTTGTGATCGGCTATCAGACGGATGCTGCCGTGAAGGATGCGAACGCTCACGGAGCAGATCAGATCATCGTGGTGGACGGCGAGGAATATCAGCGCTACACAACGGACGCCTATGTCAATGCCCTTGCGCACCTGCTTGAAAAATACGCGCCGACGAGCATGCTGATCGGGGCGACCCCGAATGGCCGTGACCTCGGTCCGCGCCTGTCCTGCCGCCTTGGCACCGGCCTGACCGCCGATTGCACGGGACTGGATATTGACGAAGCCAGCGGCAACATTGCCTGGACCCGCCCCGCGTTTGGCGGCAACCTGATGGCCGTTATCCTTTGCCCGGATCACCGCCCGCAGCTCGGCACGGTCCGTCCCGGCGTCTTCAAGAAACCGGATGCCTGCACAGGCAGGGCAGAGGTGATCTCTGAGGATTTCCATGTGCCTGCGGCTCAGATTCGGACCACTTTGCTGAAAACGATACAGGAAGCGGCCGGAGAGATTGTCGATCTTGAGGGCGCGGACATTATCGTTTCCGGCGGCCGCGGTGTCGGCGGTCCGGAAGGGTTTGGCGTTATCCGCGAGCTGGCGGACGTGCTGGGCGCTACGGTCGGTGCGTCCCGTGCCGCAGTGGATGCAGGATGGATCAGCCATTCCCATCAGGTCGGTCAGACCGGCAAAACCGTCGGGCCGAAACTTTACGTTGCGTGTGGTATTTCCGGCGCGATTCAGCATCTGGCCGGCATGAGTTCGTCCGATGTAATCGTCGCGATCAATAAGGATTTCGAGGCCCCGATTTTCGGCGTCGCGGACTATGGTTTTGTGGGCAATCTGTTTGAAGTATTGCCAGCATTGACCGCTGAAATTAAAAAAGCGAAAGCCTGATCTATATACTACATACTACGAAATATGTACGAAAAAGGAGTTGAGTTTTTCACATGAATTTTAAATTTACAGATGAAGAGCAGGATATCCTGAACATGCTGCATGATTTCTGCGTAAAGTCGGTTGCGCCGTTGGCTGCGGAAATTGACGAGCAGGAGCGTTTCCCGGAAGAGACTTGGCATGCGCTGGCCGACATGGGCATGATGGGAATGGCTTATCCGGAAGAAGTCGGCGGTGCAGGCATGAGTTATCTTTCCTACATTGCCGCTGTCGAAGAAATTTCCAAACATTGCGCAACAACGGGGACCATGTTCTCGGCGCATTCCTCTCTGTGCACTTGGCCGATTTCTGCATATGGCACAGATGCCCAGAAGGAAAAATATCTTTCCGTTTTGTGCTCCGGAGAAAGGCTGGGCGCCTTTGCTTTGACTGAACCCGGTGCGGGCACCGATTCAGCTATGCAGCGCACGGTTGCCGAAGATAAAGGCGATCATTGGCTTCTCAACGGTTCCAAGATTTTTATTACCAACGCGGACTATGCGACCATCTATGTTGTGTTCGCCATGACGGATAAGAGCCAGGGCACCCATGGAATTTCCGCCTTTATTGTTGAGAAGGACTTCCCCGGCTTCCGCATCGGCTCACATGAGAAAAAAATGGGCATCCGTGGCTCCAATACCTGCGAGTTGGTTTTTGAGGACTGCATGGTCCCGAAAGAGAACCTCCTGGGCGAAGTGGGCAAGGGCTTCAAAGTTGCTATGACGACGCTGGACGGCGGCCGTATCGGCATTGCCGCACAGGCTGTCGGCATTGCGCAGGGCTGCATTGACCAGACAATTCCTTATATTTCCCAGCGCATCCAGTTTGGCAAACGCATCAGCCAGTTCCAGAATACACAGTTTGAAATGGCCAATATGCAGACGGCGGTTGACGCGGCCCGTATGTTGACTTATCGTGCGGCGCAGGCCAAACAGGATGGGGATCCGTATTCTCATCTTGCCGCAATGGCAAAGCTTTTTGCCGCCGGTACAGCCAGTGACGTGACCCGCCGTTGCCTGCAGTTGGTTGGTGGCTACGGTTACACTCGTGAATATCCGTTTGAGCGTATGATGCGCGACGCCAAGATTACCGAGATTTATGAAGGCACCAGCGAAGTGCAGCGTATGGTTATCTCTGGTTGGATGGGTGTTAAATAAATAGATTACTCCCTTTTTTGTCCATACTAACGATGAACCGCCGTCTGGATTCCAGTCGGCGGTTTATTGTATATCAAAAATGCAGGGGGATATGTGAACCGGTAAGCAGGGAGGTTTCAAAAAGCGGCGACAGCTTGAAAAATATTTTGAAATAATTCCGGAATAGTTATTGTTGAAATTGCAGAATGTTCAGAGCGATTGCAAAGAAATCGATCTAAATAGCAAGCAGAGCAGCTTCCTGTAAGGAGAAATTTTTATGTGCGAAAAACCAGAGAAAAGCACAAAAGCCTATGAACGGGTAGTTAACTATATTCGGCATGAAATCTGGCTCGGAAACCTTAAATGTGGGGAACGTCTGCCATCTGAACGGGATCTGGCTGAAATGCTTGGTGTAAGCCGAAACTCCGTTCGCGAGGCGATACGTACCCTGAACCTGATGGGATTCATCTCCAGCGTACACGGGGTCGGAAATTTTGTTTCATGCGACTTGGAACAAAACTTGAGTGAAACGCTGAGAATGATGCTGATGATGGGCGAAACCAATTATTTGCAGGTCAGCCAATTGCGCAGGGGCATAGAGTCGGAAACGGCTCGCCTGGCTGCCAGCCGTATTCTGCCCCGGCAAATATCCAAGCTTGCGGACTTGGCTCATCGGATTCGCGAGGAACCAAATGCGGAAAAAGGCTCTTTGCTTGACCAGGAATTTCATACGCTTCTCTGCGAAGCGGCTGGCAATAAGTTGATCTATGCTCTCTTCATGGCCATGATTACTACAATCAACAATTTTATCAGCACTATGTACGGCCGTATTGTGCTGAACGAGGAACAGGCGGAGAAATTGTATTCAGCGCATGAAGAATTGGTAAATGCTTTAAGCCACCATGATGAAAAAAACGCGATTCGAGCAATTCAGTACCATTTTGAAATTGTCGACGCGGCGATCGAACGTTCATAGCATCTCATGAGTTGTTTTTTACGAGAGATTGCGCAGTCCGCCAAAGATATTTTAAAAGGGCAGGGGCGCCGGTTTTTAACCAGGCACCCCTGCTTTCGTATCTTAAGAGCGGCAGCTCAGAATCCGGCTAATGAGGTCGCGCAGGATGCACAGATCCTGTGTATTTAAATCGTCAAGACTGTCGATAATGTCCTTCAGCACACAAGCGCTGTTGGAAGAGTTGCAGCTATTGCTGTTACTGTTATTATTGTTATTGGAGCAGCATGACATCTTCTCACCCCCTTCTTCTAAGCTTATAGTATGCAGCTGGGGCGGGGCCTGTCAATATTGGCCCGGGGAATGCGTTCGGTGCAAGTGGAGGCAGTCTTGCTGTGTTTTATTGCAAATTTAGTGTAAAATGCGGCTCCGATCCGAAGGATGGAGCCGCAGTCCGATCTGTCTCGTTGCCGTATTTCACCTCCCAAGCTCATAGCACGCGTCTTATGATAACGGCCTAATATGAATTTCTAAAGAAAAATTCTTGAGAATTGTATGAGAATATCCGTTGCTTCCGAAAGAGAGCGGGGGATGGCGCGTGGTTGTGCAACGGAACTGAAAAAATATAAAAATCCGTGTGCAGGATTACCATCCTGACACACGGATTTTTTATGGAGCTGCTAACGCGATTCGAACGCGTGACCTCTTCCTTACCAAGGAAGTGCTCTGCCAACTGAGCCATAGCAGCATTGGCGACTCGGATCGGGATCGAACCGACGACCTCTAGCGTGACAGGCTAGCGTTCTAACCAGCTGAACTACCGAGCCAAACTGAATGCCGAATCAATGGCAACGTATGTTATTATACTGAAACGTTCGGAAATTGTCAACTCATATTTTTTACATAAAAACAGCAATATGTTGTGCGAATTGAATAGGGAATATCATGATCGATCAATATGTGGATGATTTGTGTGAATCGGGAAATAAAAATTTTGTGCTGCGCATTATGCAGGCCGTAAAAGATAAAATTATAATATCAGAATTCGAAACAAGATTTGACAGAAACGGCGGACAGGGGAGGGCTATAATAAGTTTCAATCCGACAGGGGGAGGAGCCATTGAAGCAGACTGTATACATAGACGTCCTGGTCGGCGTCAACCTGTTCATTAATTATTTGTTGCTGCTCTGTGTTGCAAAGTTCCTTTCCTTGAATGGAAAACCGAAACGGCTGATATTGGCCGCCTTGCTGGGGGCGGTGTATTCCCTGACGATTCTTCTGCCGGAGATTCCTCCGGTTTTATCACTGCTGATGAAGCTTTTCATGTCCCTGACGATTGTAACGGCGGCCTATGGATACAAGGGACTGCGGGAACTGATCCGTGAAACGGCAGCGTTTTATTTGACCAGTTTTGCTTTTGCGGGATTCATGCTTGTGCTTTGGTATTTTTTCGCCCCTCAGGGTTTGATGATCCGCAATTCAGTGGTGTATTTCAATATTTCTCCCCTGGCCCTGATCGTGCTGACCGTTGTGTGTTACGGTGCCATTGTCCTGTTTCAACGTATTACGGGCCGGCAAATGCCGAAGAATTTAAATTGCCGCATTACCATCGAATGCGGCGGAAAGACGAGTGTCTGTACCGCGCGGGTGGATACGGGCAATTCATTGAGAGAGCCGTTTTCGGGCGATCCGGTCGCGGTGGTTTATGAACCGGTGGTCGAGGGGATGATTCCGCCCAAGGACGGCCTGAATTTCCGGCTGATCCCCTTTGATGCGATTTCAGGGGGCGGACTTCTGGAATCCTTTCGTCCGGACCGCATGACGATCTGCATGGGGAAAAAGAAACTGACTACCCAAAAAGTTTTTATCGCGGTTACCAAGAACAGGCTAGGGGAATTCGATGCCTTGCTGAATCCGGACTTGCTGCAAAAAACGTCCGGCTAAATCCGGCCGTAGACGGACGCATGTATAAAGCCGCAGACGGCAGCGGCAAAAGGGAATGAGTGGAAATGAGCATGAATCGGCGAATTAGGGAATGGTACAACAGACTGCTGCTGCTGTTTCACCGGCTGCGGCTGTGCGGACAGGTCCATTACATCAACGGACCGGAAACGCTTCCTCCGCCTTTAACCAAGCAGGAGGAAGAAAAAGTCATGAATAATATCATGAATCATGTTCCTAACGCGCGCGAACCGCTGATTACGCATAATCTGAGGCTGGTCGTCTACATTGCGAAGAAATTTGAGTCCTCGAGTGCAAGCGTGGAGGACCTGATTTCCATTGGAACGATCGGCCTGATTAAAGCGGTCAACACCTTTTGCCCGGAACGAAACATCAAGCTGGCCACCTACGCTTCCCGCTGTATTGAGAATGAAATCCTGATGTATCTGCGGAAAACTTCTCAGCTGAAAAACGAAATTTCCATCGACGATCCTCTCAATGTGGATTGGGACGGCAACGAACTGCTCCTTTCCGACATCCTGGGCAGCGATCAGAACGCGGTCAACATGAACATCGAGGAGGAGGTGGAGCGCGATCTTTTGCGCAGCGCGGTTTCCCGTTTGGCCCCGCGCGAAAAGGAAATCATGCAGCTTCGGTTCGGCCTGAACAACAGCAGGGAGCATACACAGAAGGAAGTAGCCGATACGCTCGGTATTTCACAATCCTACATATCCCGTCTGGAAAAGAGAATCATCGAACGGCTCCGAAAGGACTTGGAGCGGGTGAGTTGAGCGGAACCGGAGAGAGGGCTGCTTCCCGCAGAATCTGGTAAGCCTGAAGCAGCCCCTCGTAGCTGTAAAACCGGCAGTTGGCGGGGCTGGTGGAGGGCAGTTCCACGGCGGGCAGCCCGGTCTTTTTCAGGCAAAGCCGACGGTAAAGGGCGGCGGCCTTTGTTCCGGTTGTAAAGACGGTATGGATATCTGTATGAGCGAGCAGGGCGGCGATGTCGTTCGCAACCGGTTCCCGAATGCTGCCGTCGTCCGCTCCTTCGATCACGCAGCTCTTCAATACATCCCAGAGGGCGATTCTGCTGGAAAGCAGAACCGCCTTTTTTTCGTCGTTCGTTTTTGGGACCGGCAGTCCGTACAGGTCGGCGATGATGCGCCAGAACCGGTTCTGCGGGTGGGAATAATAGAAGCCGGCTTCCCGGGATTTCGGGGAAGGCATTGTGCCCAGCACCAGGACACGGGAGTTTTCGTCGCAGACCGGTTTCAGCGGATGAACGATGCGTTCCATCAGCGGTACTCCTTTCTTTTTTCCCTGGCATATGCCAGAAGTTCTTCCCGCCGGTTTGGGCATGTTCCGTCGATGACCGCGTCCAGCAGCAGCGAAAGCAGGCGGCCCACTTCACGGCCCTGCGGAATCCCGGCTTCCATCAGGTCGCTGCCGTTCACGGCAAGATCAAGCAGGGTAAAACACTGTTTCTCCTGCAGCATGTGTTCGAGCGCTTCTTTCGTCTTGTCAAGCAATGGCAGCCTTTTTTGGTCCTCCGCGCTTTTGGCCCGCGTGTCCGCCGCGCGCACCTCAATCAGCCGCCGAAGATTTTCTTCTCCCAACAGATTCAGCCGGCGGCGGAGCACCTTCTCCCTGTCTGGAAGAGACAGGTCATGCTGCCGGACAAGGAGTGCCACGGTGCCGATCGTTTTCCGGCTGTATCGCAGGCGTTTTAAAATGAGTTCTGCCAGTTCCGCGCTTTTCTCCGGGTGGCCGTAAAAGTGGCCGGTTCCGTTTTGATCCTCCGAATAGCAGAGGGGTTTTCCAAGGTCGTGCAGAAACATGGTCAGGCGCAGTATGGGATCGGGGGGAATGGAAGCCACGCTTTTCAGCGTATGCTCCCACACGTCGTAACAGTGATGCGGATTATTCTGGGAAAAGCCGAAGGAAGCCCGGATTTCGGGAATAAACTGTGCGGCCACTTCCCGGTATTCCCGCAGAACCCGTTCGGCACCCGTTCCGCAGAGGAGCTTTGTGAATTCGGAGGCGATGCGCTCCCGTGCGACACCGTCCAGCATGGCGCGGTTTTCGATAAGGCTGTCGGCCGTCTTTCGGTCGATGGAAAAATCAAGGACCGAGGCGAAACGCAGGGCGCGCAGAATCCGGAGACCATCCTCCCGGAACCTCAGATCCGGGTCCCCAACGCATCGGACCGTTTTCAGCCGCAGGTCGTCCTGCCCGCCGAATTCATCCACCAGTTCACCGGTCCTGCGGCAAGCCATGGCGTTGATGGTGAAATCCCGGCGGGAAAGGTCCTCCTGCAGCCGTCGGGTAAAGGTGACTGCGTCCGGCCTCCTTCCGTCCGTGTAAACCCCGTCAATCCGGTACGTAGTCACTTCAATGGGCATTCCGCTGCTGAGTACTGTCAGCGTGCCGTGTTTGAGCCCTGATTGAATCATGGGAAAACACTCGAGGGTTTTCATAACTTCCTCAGGCAGGGCCGAGGTGGCAACGTCCCAGTCCGAAGGTTCTTTTTGGAGCAGACTGTCTCTCACGCAGCCCCCGACGACGCAGGCGTCGAATCCGTTTTGGGTCATAATTTGCAGGATGGAATCGACAGGAGGCGGTATTTTAACAATCATGCTGATTCCTCGCTTTTCAATCAAATTCTGTCGAAAATCACGAAAAGAATATTTCTGTTATGCCCTGCATGATCCTCCGCATTCATGGTAATAATGACAATGAAATGCGGCGGACGGAGGGAATGTGAAGTGCAGTACAATAAAGTTGAAATCTGCGGGGTCAACACTTCCAAGCTGAAAGTTCTTACCGAAAAGGAGAAAATGGAGCTTCTCCGCCGCGTGAAAGACGGGGATATGAAAGCGCGCGACGAGCTGATCAGCGGGAATCTGAGGCTTGTTTTAAGCGTAATCCAGCGTTTCACCAACCGGGGGGAAAATCTGGACGACCTGTTTCAGGTCGGCTGCATCGGCCTGATCAAGGCGATCGACCACTTCGACATCAGTCAGGGCGTCCGTTTTTCCACTTACGGCGTACCGATGATTATTGGGGAAATCCGGCGGTATCTCCGCGATAACAACAGCATCCGCGTCAGTCGCTCTCTGCGGGACACCGCCTATAAGGCGATGCAGGTCAAGGAGAAAATGATGGCGAAGAACAGCAGGGAGCCGACGGTGGAGGAGATCGCGAAGGAGCTTGAGCTGCCCAGAGAAGAGGTTGTCGTGGCCCTGGAGTCCGTCGTGGAACCTGTTTCCCTGTATGAGCCGGTATTTTCCGACGGCGGGGACACCATCTATGTGATGGATCAGGTCGGCGACAACAATGACGACAACAACTGGCTGGATGAGATCGCACTCAAGGAAGCCATCAAAAATCTGAACGGCCGGGAAAAAAATATTCTTTCGATGCGTTATTTTCAGGGGAAAACGCAGATGGAAGTTGCCTCGGAGATCGGGATCAGCCAGGCGCAGGTTTCGCGATTGGAAAAGGCTGCTCTGGATAAGATAAAAAAAGAGATATAACGATAAAACATTGGGGAAGGCCGGAATCACCGGAGGCCTTTCTCATTTTTGTAATCATGTTTTTCAATAAAAACTAAAAAAATTATAATCCATTGTAACATTTCTTGCCTCCTCAATCAAATAAAACTCTTTTCCGGCATAAAAATAGGATACAGGAGGTGGGAAAATGACTTGCAGGATGGTTGATATGCGCCGGAAAGAGGTCATCAATATTAAGGACGGAATGCGCCTTGGCACTGTGGGAGATATGGAGTTCGACACGGCAAATGCCAGGGTAATTGCAATCGTCATCTACGGACGCCTGCGTTTTTTCGGGTTGTTCGGCCGCGAGGATGACATTGTGATTCGCTGGCAGGATATTCAGGTGATCGGGGATGACACGATCCTGGTATCTTACAACAATTATCTCAAAGTGAAAAATTCCTCGCACAGCCTCGCGACTTTTCTGGGGTTCAAGTGATCCTTTTCAGTGGAAAAGCTTGTATTCAGCCCGTTTGTATGCTATAATGTTCCCGCTAAAACACACGCCGATGCCAGGCCCGGGTGCCCGAAAGGGTGGAGAGCCAAATTTAAGCGCGGCGGAGGAACAACCAAGGAGGATTTAGCTATGGCAGTAGTATCCATGAAACAGCTTTTGGAAGCAGGTGTCCATTTTGGACATCAAACCAGAAGATGGAACCCGAAAATGGCGGAATACATCTTCACGGAACGCAACGGCATTTATATCATCGATCTGCAGAAAACGGTCCGTAAACTGGAGGATGCGTATAATTTTGTGCGCGACCTTTCCACGGATGGAAAATCGGTCCTGTTTGTCGGAACGAAGAAGCAGGCTCAGGAATCCATTAAAAACGAGGCGGAACGCGCCGGCGCCTATTATGTCAACGCGCGCTGGCTGGGCGGCATGCTGACCAACTTCCGCACCATCCGCCGCAGGATTGACCGCCTGAACCAGCTCAAGACGATGGAGGAAGACGGAACGTTCGAGCTGCTTCCTAAAAAAGAAGTCGGTAAATTAAAGCTTGAAATCGAGAAGCTTGAAAAGTTTCTCGGAGGCATTAAGGATATGAAGAGCCTTCCCGGCGCGCTGTTCATTGTAGACCCGCGCAAGGAAAGAATCGCCGTTGCGGAGGCAAGAAAACTGGATATTCCGATTGTGGCGATCGTCGACACGAACTGCGACCCGGATGAAATCGATTACGTTATTCCGGGCAACGACGACGCAATCCGCGCCGTAAAGCTGATTTCCGAAACGATGGCGAACGCCATTATTGAGGGAAGAGAAGGACGGATGGGAGCGGCTGCTGCTGCGGAAAAGGAAGACGAACCGGCAGAAAGCGCTGCGGAATAATTTGTTTTTCTACCAATTAACGTACTGATGAAGCGGAGGAATTTGAAAGATGGCTTTTACTGCGAAAGATGTCGCAGCTCTTCGCGCGAAGACCGGCTGCGGGATGATGGATTGTAAGAAGGCGCTGGATGCTTCCGGCGGCGATATGGATCAGGCAATAGACTTTCTTCGTGAAAAAGGTCTTGCCGCCGCAACCAAAAAGGCTGACCGCGTCGCGGCCGAGGGCATTGCCTTTGTCGACCTGAATGAGGCCGGCAACGTGGGCGTGGTGATTGAAGTGAACGCGGAGACGGACTTTGTCGCCAAAAATGCGGAGTTTCAGAGTTTTGTCAAGACCTGCGCCGACACCGTGATGGAACAGAACCCGGCCGATGTGGAGGCTCTTTTAGCCTGCAAGGCTTCCGGTTCCGATGAAACGGTCGACGCGATCCTGAAGGAAAAAATTCTAAAAATCGGCGAGAATATTAAAATCCGCCGTTTCCAGCGCATGGAAGGAGCTCTCGGCGGCTATATTCATGCGGAAGGAAAAATCGGCGTTCTCGCAAGATTTGATACGGCCGCCGAAGTCGCCGCGAAACCCGAATTTAAGGAATACGCCAAAAACGTGTGCATGCAGATTGCCGCGATTGTGCCGCAGTATCTTAACGAAGAGAGTGTGCCGGCGGATGTGGTCGAGCATGAAAAGGGAATTTTGAAGCAGCAGATTATCGATTCCGGCAAACCGGCTGAGATTGCGGAGAAGATTGTTGTCGGCAGGTTGAAAAAATTCTTTAAGGAAGTTTGCCTGGTCGATCAGCTTTATGTGAAAGATGATAAACTGACTATTCAGGATTACACCGATCAAACGGCGAAACAGCTTGGCGGAACGATTAAGATTGCTGCCTTTGCCCGTTATGAAAAGGGCGAGGGCCTTGAAAAGCGGCAGGACAATTTTGCGGATGAAGTTGCGGGCATGATTAAATAGAAATTGCCCGAATCAACGGATGAAGCAGCGCAGAGAATTCTGCGCTGCTTTTGTCTATTTGCTGGGAGACGGAAAATGAGTCATACGCTGAGGATCGAAAGATCAAAGAGGAGGACTTTGTCCCTCTCGATTACGAGAGATGGGGCTGTCCTGGTCAGAGCCCCTCTATTTCTTGAAAGTGAGGAAATAGAGTCTTTTGTCCGGAGACATGAGGAATGGATTGAAAGACAGCTTTCTCTCTGGAAAGAGCGCGCCGCACGGGAGGCGGCGCTGATGCTGACGCCGGAAAAGACGGCTGCCCTGAAACAGAGGGCTCAGGTTTATCTGAGCGGCCGCGTGCGGCATTACAGTAAAATAATGGGTGTCAGCCCGATCGGGATCAAAATCACATCGGCCAAGACCCGATGGGGCTCCTGCAGCGCAAAAAACAGCCTGTGCTTTTCTTATCGGCTGATCCTTCTGGACCCGGAAGCCGTCGATTATGTTGTTGTGCACGAACTCGCCCATATACGGGTCAAAAACCATGGGCCGGAGTTTTACCGGGAGGTTGAACGGTATCTTCCGGATTTCCGGCGGAGAATCGCCCTCCTCAGGGAAAGCCAGCAGAAAATCGGTTTATGACCCGCGTGATCCTGGCGTCCCTGTGCCGATTCGTTTACCGGGGATCGCTTCACTGAGCACCGGCCGTGAACGGCGTTAAGGTTTAAGGACAAAAGCACAGGTCGCAGAGGTTAAATTCCGTGTTTGCTATTGTTCTGCCGGTATCCAGGTGCTAAAATATGGATAAAGTCAGTAAAATGATCGCCAAAGCGTTTTTCTGATAGTGCATACACATTGGGAGCATCTTAAATGAGGAAGGCGGGGTATTGCCAATGCCGATGACAGAGCTGCCGTTGGAAAAAGCGTTTATGCTGATTGAGCCGGGGCCGGTAATGCTGGTCACAACCAGGGATCACGAGCGGAATAACATCATGACCATCACATGGCACATGGTAATGGATTTTACCCCCAAGATCGCCCTGACGACCGGTCCATGGAATTATTCCTTTCAGGCTTTGACACATACTGGAGAATGCGTCCTGGCGGTTCCTGCAATCGATCTTGCGGAAAAAGCGGTGTCGATCGGGGACTGTTCCGGCTGTGAGGTGGACAAATTCGAAAAATTCGGTCTGACTCCTTTGCCGGCCGCCAGTGTGCATGCTCCTCTGATTTCAGAGTGCCTTGCCTGCGTCGAATACCGTGTCACGGACTATTTGGAATCTCAAGGTATTTTTGTCCTGCAGGGGGTTAAGGCCTGGATTGACAGGGAACGGAAAGAACGGCGGACTTTTCATGCCAACGGCGACGGCACCTTTGTTGTAGACGGAGAGACCGTCAACCTGCGGGGCCTAATGGAAGACAAACTTCCGCCCGGGGTCTGAAATGCCTGCTGATTTCTGGCAGGGTTGTGATTCGATTTAATTTTTTTGCCGAGTGCTATTATTTTTCTGTGCAATACCGATAAAATATGTTATACTATCAATTAGGTGCAGTGATCTCAGGAGGTTCGCTCATATGACAGACAGTGAATTATTGAACAGCTATTACCCTCTCATTTCCTTTCTCGCGGAGTTGTGCGGTCCGGGCTGCGAAGTACTGCTGAATGACGTTTCAACGCCGGAGAGGGCGGTTGTCGCCATCGCGGGCGGCTGCCATTCCGGCAGGGAGATCGGCAGTCCGATGACTGATTTTGCCAGAGATATCGTCACAAATAAAACTTATCAGGATAGCGATTATATTTCGAATTATACCGGAGCGGGCAAAGGAAAAAATTTTATGTCCAGTACCTTTTTTATCAAAAATGGGGACCGTCTTGTCGGTCTGCTTTGCGTCAACCGGGACATGAGTTTGCTGACTCAGACGGAGAATGCGTTTGAACTGTTGAAGAAGCAGTACAATCTGGTCATGCCTTCGGAAGAAGTTCAGGAAGTGCTGGATGCTCCGGTGTCCATGATCTTACAAAACATGGTGCGTGCGGCAATCAGCGAATCGTGCACGCTGCCTGACCGCCTTAAGAAAAGCGAGAAGGAAGCGATCGTAATCAAGCTGAAGAACCAGGGAGTTTTGCGCATGAAGGGCGCGGTTGCGGAAATCGCGCGTCAGCTGCGTATTTCTGAGCCCACCGTTTACCGCTACATCAATTCCGAGAAAACGTAAGATTTCGCTATCAGCGAGCCGTGCGGTGTAATTGCCCTCTTGCGAAGGGATCCCATCATGTCAAATCAAGAATAAAAATGCGCTTTATTCGGCCGTTAAAACCAAATAAAGCGCATTTTTCTGCCTGTGTTTCGCTGGGAAAGAGAATTATCCGATTAACGGCGCATCCGGCGCATCCGGCGCATCTCGTGGCATTCGTTCAGGCGCAATTCAAAATCCTGCTTGTTTTTTTGTACCAACACGTCGAGGACCAATCCGCAGAAAAACGAAAGGATGGAGCCTAGTGTCAAAAAGCAGCTGACAATCAAGGTGGGGAGGCGGGGGACAAGCCCTGTTCTGAAATATTCAACGAAAACCGGAAGAATCAGAATCACGCCGATCAAGAGCATCAATGCCGCGGCAAATCCGAAAAAGGGAAGAGGACGGCAGTTTTTGTACAGACGAAAAATCGTTCGCAGGACCTTGGCGCCGTCGGAGTAGGTGTTCAGTTTCGATTCGCTGCCGGCGGGCCTGTCCCGGTAGGGGACAACGACGCTTGAGATTCCGAGATTTTTGTCGAGTGCGTGGATTGTCATTTCCGTTTCGATTTCAAATCCTTTCGATAAAACCGGGAATGTTTTGACAAACTCGTAGCTGAAAGCGCGGTAGCCGGTCAGAATATCACTGACATTTGTATGAAAAAGAAAATTGATGGTCTTTTTCACCAGTGTGTTTCCGATGTTGTGAAACGGACGTGGATTTTCCTCAAAATAGGTAGCCGAAAGACGGTCTCCGATCACCATTTCCGCCTGGTTATTCAAAATCAGACCAACCATTTCTTTTGCGCATTCCGCCGGATAAGTGTCGTCTCCGTCGGTCATAAGGTAGCATTCGGCGTCGATGTCGCGAAACATGCTGCGAATCACCTGTCCCTTCCCCTGACGGTATTCGTAGCGGACAACGGCTCCCGCTTCCCTTGCGGCGCGGTCTGTTCCATCGGTCGAATTGTTGTCATAAACATAGATGACAGCTTGTGGCAATTCCCGCTTGAAATCTTCAATGACCTTCGCCACCGTACGCACTTCATTATAGCATGGTATCAATACTGCGATTCTGTCCATGTGCCGCCTCCTGTTCACGATTATTTTTCCCAATGTTTGGGAAAACATTCAAAACTGACTTCAGGCATTCATTCTTTTTTCACAGATTTTTCCATTTTGGATTCGATTCAGCCTGCGGACATATAGGGTCAGAGATCCTGCTCCTTTCGATTCCGTCCCGAAAGGGGCGGCATTTTTTCGTTTAAGGATGATTTCATGGGAAAAGGCAAAGCTATTGAAGAAACAAATTCGATAAATTCTGTAGAAATAAAAAGAGAGGATGGATTCCAAGATGGCAGACGTAAAAAGTCCTTATCAAAACGCTCCGGCGGCGACACCTACAGATTTTCCGGTTCAGCACCAGGAAAGGCAGCCCGGCCGCCAGCAGCAGATGAATCCTCAGCCGGTAACCGACAATCCGGCCGCCCGCGGCAGCGGAAAACTGCAGGGACGCGTCGCGGTTATTACGGGTGGGGACAGCGGAATCGGACAAGCGGTTGCGGATGCTTTCGCAAAAGAAGGCGCGGACATTGTGATTGCTTATCTGGAGGAGCAAGAGGACGCGGACAGGACCTGTGAGATGGTGAAAGCCGCGGGCCGGCGCTGCACGGCGGTCAAATGCGACCTGCGGCAGGAGCTCTGCGCGAAACAGGTCATTGACCAAACGATATCTGACTTCGGCAGGATCGACCTTTTAGTCAACAATATCGCTGTTCAGTTTCCGCAAAACGAGATTGGGCAGATTTCCTCCGAACAACTGAAGAACACATTTGAGACTAACTTTTTCAGCTGCTTTTATATGGTTCAGGCGGCCCTGCCTCACATGGGTCAAGGATGCTCTATCATTAACACCACTTCGATCACTGCGTATCAGGGCAGCCCTACGCTGATCGATTATTCCGCGACCAAGGGGGCCATTGTCTCCTTTACAAGGTCGCTTTCCCAGTCGCTTGCGCCGAAAGGGATCCGGGTCAACGCCGTGGCGCCCGGGCCGGTCTGGACGCCGCTGATTCCCTCCAGTTTCGATGGGCAGAGAGTCTCCGAGTTCGGCAAAAATATGCCGCTTGGCCGTGCAGCGCAGCCGTTTGAAATTGCGCCGGCTTACGTGTACCTCGCTTCCGACGATTCAGCCTGTATGACCGGTCAGGTGCTTCATGTCAACTGCGGCGCGATTACGGAAAGCTGATCTGAAAGGGCGAGCCCGGAAACCGAGGTTAAGAGAAAACCTTCTTTCGTTTGGAATGGAAGCGGGATAGCCGCTTCATTCCGAACAAGAAGGTCTTTTCTTAGAACGTATAAACAAGCTCTCATCCCGACCGGTCTGGCTGGAAATTGGCGGAGAGTCTTGTGCTGGGAAACCAATTTTGTCTCAAGGCAAAAAAAGAAGGCCGCTTTAACGGCGGCCCGTGGAAGAATGCGAATGGAATGCTGATTCAATGTGGTGAAAGCGCGCCAGTATGATTGCCTTTTAAAATTGTGCGGTCATGATCCGCGCAACGCAGGGCTTGGGCTGGTTTACTCGATCACGGTCACATTAGCCGCGCGCAGCTTGCCGTTGCGGGCATCTGTTTCGGTATCATAAGAGACCTTCTGACCTTCGGAAAGAGTCTTATATCCGTCAGACTGAATAGCAGAAAAGTGTACGAACACATCTTCGCCGCCATCGTCGTTGGAAATAAATCCATAACCTTTTTCCGCATTAAACCATTTTACTGTGCCTTTATTCATTAATAAAGCACCTCCGATAGTAGTATGTCCTAATGTGAAACTAAAAACTCACATCCCGAGCAAATCATTAAACGTTCAATGACTTACATAAAGATGTGAGTTCCATTGGCACATTTAGAAGACGTTTATTATCTTAACATAAAATCTATCTTTTGTCAAACTAATTTACGCAGTGCTTTTTCGAAATTTCGTTTATTTGATCCGGATCCGGGAAAACTACCGGAAAAGGAAGGAGGACAAAATGGAACAGAATAAAAAAGAAGAAAGAAAACTGCAATTGAAAGACGATGTCTCTTTTATGGACGAACAGTCTGTCGCTTCCTCCATGGACTGCACCGGTTTGATGCCGTCGCTTCCGGCTACGGAAGATGAGGCGGAATCCTATTCCGATCTATATTCGGTTCCGGCGCCAAGACAGATCGATGATGTTGAAATCCGTAAGAAATCTCTTCGTCATCATAAAGTCGGAGGCAAGAACACCTGAGCGGATATTTGTTTCAGCCCGAATATAAATGCCGGTCCCGCGCGCCGCGGGACCGGCATTTTCTGTAGCTTCAGCGAAAAGTAAACCACCAGCTGGCGGTTTTAATTTATGAAGCAATAATAAAAAGAAACCGCCTCGCAATAGCCTTACGGATATTTTGAGACGGTTCCTTTATTCGACAACGTCAGCCCCAATGGGTGACGCTTAAAATGCGGGAAGATGAGTCGGAGAAAAGTTATTTCATGCTTTCCTCATATTTCTTGATCATGTTTTTAACCATCTGGCCGCCGACAGAACCGGCTTCCTTCGTGGAAAGATCTCCGTTGTAGCCCTGCTTCAGGTTTACGCCGACTTCGGACGCAGCTTCCATCTTAAACTTATCAAGAGCTTCACGGGCTTCCGGCACGACGTGTTTGTTACTACTAGACATAAAAGCAACACTCCTTCATTTAATCTATTTTCATTTCCCTTGCGTTTGCTTTACTATTTTGCGTTGTGGTTTCTTTTTTATGAATGTAAATTTTTTCAACTTCAAATAATAT
The DNA here is from genome assembly GCF_035986805.1 of Caproicibacter sp. BJN0012. Taxonomy (NCBI): domain Bacteria; kingdom Bacillati; phylum Bacillota; class Clostridia; order Eubacteriales; family Acutalibacteraceae; genus Caproicibacter; species Caproicibacter sp. BJN0012. The sequence goes on from NZ_CP142518.1 coordinate 1,476,101, forward strand.
AACCCTTTGATGAATCCACTCCCGAAATCAGCAGAGCGGCGCACACCATAAGGAGCTGATGCGGGCTGCGGGATTCTGAAAATTTCACGGTAAAATCGTGTGGCTCAAGCATGTTCCCGTCAAGGGTCCTCAGTGTGCGCTGCAGACTCAGCGCGGCGGTGCCTTCCTCCAGGCCCGCGATACTGAGCGTTTCCCTTGAGCTTGTGCCGCAAGTGACAGCGGCGGTCCCCGAACCCTTCAAAAGTGCGGCGGCACGGACATTTTTAGACTCAAGAACGCATAAAAAATCCGGTGGGAATGAGATCGGGTCCTGTGGGAGCGTGCTGTTTTTTAAAAGGGCGATTCCCTGCCTTAATTCAATTTTTGGTATTTTTTCATATTCATAGAGGAAATATTCCGGACCGGGACCACGTTCAAAAACGCGATCCGGACCGGAATATCTCACTCCGCCGTACTTTGGCAGGGCGGCAATCAAGGCCTGTGTTGCCGAAGTGTCTTTTGAATCTCCGCATAAAAAAATATTTACCATGAATCCAATGCCTCTGTTATCGATATTTCTGAAAACAGTATTTGCCGTGACATTTTAATTATGTAAGGCAATTACCGCCAGGAGTGTTCCATAACGCCGGTATTTTTGGAAACGTGACATGCGTTTCGAAATATTTAGGATCTATATTTTTTGACCCGCCGACAATGCCGGCGGGTCTTTTCGCACTTAGGTGAATTAAAATAGCAAGTGCAACAGGAGGGTAGAAAGAGTCCACAAAAAGCCAAATCCATGATACAGTAGGAGTTGAAAAGACACCACTGAAGGAGAGGCTTTTTATGGACTACCACCATCTTACACCAAAAGAGCGCGCATTGATAGCCCAATTGTGGAATAACGGGATCAGTATGAGGCAGCTTGCACGCAGGTTGCAAAGGGATCCGGGCACAATCAGCCGGGAGATCAAGAGGAACCGTTCGGGACAAAAATATCTTAGCGTTCCGGCACGGGCCCGGTACCTTGAACGGCGAATGGAATGCCGCCGGAAGAGGCTGTATCAAAACCCACGTCTGACAGCTTACATATCCGAAAAGCTTGAATTGTCATGGTCGCCCGAACAAATTGCCGGAAGAATCCGGTTAGACTATCCGGATGACCGGGACATGAAAATCTCGCACAGCAGCATATATCGGTGGCTACGCGCGGACTTGCTGCCACGTTCCGTACAACTTACGATGAAACTGCGTCACTATGGCCGTCAGCATGGAGAAACTCGTGGGTACAAGGCCGGGGCGCGGGAAATCCGGGAGAGAAGCAAAGAAGCTCTACGCAGAAAGAGACTTGGAGACTGGGAAGCTGACACGATCGTGTTCGGACAAGCAAAACGCGCTTATTTGCTGAATGTGACCGACCGAAAAAGTCGATACTGCTGCCTGGCCGTCCTGCGCAACATCAGACGGGAAGAAGTCATGCGGGGCTTTGAGTTCTTCTTTGAAGGCGGAAAGGTTCCGCTCCGCACGGTAACGTCGGATCGAGGGATCGAATTCAACTGCCACCGTGAATTTGAGAGCCGCTTTGAAGCGTTGTATTATTACACTCGCCCAGCCTCTCCGTGGCAGAAGCCAACCGTGGAAAATACGAACGGATTGATTCGTCAGTTTTTCCCCAGAGGAACCCGTTTTACAGAACTTACCCCAGAAGCCGTGGCATTTGTCATGGAGCGTCTCAACGACCGCCCGCGTAAATGTTTGAATTGGAAAACTCCTGCTGAAGTCATTTCTTCTTATCTGTTGCACTTCACTTGACAATTCACCCTTAAGCGATAAGCTATTTTTTTGCTGAGGGGTTTGAAATTTGCATTCCGGCCTGGTCAATCGTATAATTGCTTTTTAAAATCAATTGGGAAACCGGCACGATCGTGTATCCTTGCGACTGCAGTGTTTTCAGGATGGTCGGAAGGGCCGCCGGTGTATTTTTTGCTCCATTATGAAACAAAACAATGGAACCGGGTTTTACTTTTGTAGTCACGCGGTCGATAATCTGCTGAGGAGTGGGATTCTTCCAGTCTAAACTATCAACATTCCACTGGATCGCATACATGTCAAGATCCTGCGTTGTTTTTATCACGGGGTTGTTGTAATCGCCGTAAGGGGGGCGGAACAGAATCGGGCTGACGCCGGTGACCGCCTTGATTTTGTCGTTGCAGGACGAGATTTGCTTTTTCATGTCATTCTCAGACAGCTTTGGCATGTGCGGGTGGGTATCGGAGTGATTGCATACTTCATGCCCCGCAGCGGCCAGGGCTTTTACGGAATCCGGGTATTTGTCGACCCATGCGCCCACAACGAAAAAGGTTGTTTTTACATTGTATTCCTTTAATATGTCGATCAGTGTTTGTGTTTCTTCATTCCCCCAGGCCGCGTCAAAGGATATCGCGATTTTTTTCTCCTCTGTTTTTACATTATAGATCGGAAGAAGACGCTTGGAAGCCGAAGCCTGAACAGCCTGAATCCCGCGCACGCCTGCTGCTGCGGCCAGTACAATTGCCAGAACACCGAACAGGATGGTCAGCAGCCGCTTGCGGGTTACAGTAATGACATGCATAGTCTATTTCCCCTTTCTGTTCAAAATATATGCGAAAGGAGAAGACATAAAACCGTTTTATCAAAAAAGTGAAATCAAGCGCATGAGCCGCTGACTGACCATGAAATGCCCCGATGTCCGCAAACAAGCGGACATCGGGGCATGATTTTCTGTCAGCCGACGGAAACTTTGATTTGGCCAAGAATTTCGCCGATACTGCCGCGCAGGGCAAGGTCTGCTTTTGCATCCATCGGCGTAGTGGTTTTATTGATCAATACCAGGCGGTGGCCCTTATAATAGTCGATGAGTCCGGCGGCAGGATAAACGGCCAGCGAGGTTCCTCCGATCATCAGCATGTCTGCGCGGCGAATGGCGTCCACAGCACCGTAAAGAGTGTCTTGATCCAGTCCTTCTTCGTAAAGAACGACATCCGGCTTGATCACGCCTCCGCAGGAGCAAGTGGGGATTCCAGAGCTTTGCAGCATGAATTCCGCGTCATAAAGCCTGTGGCAGCGCTGGCAGTAATTGCGGTGAACGGAACCGTGAAGCTCATAGACCGTTTTGCTCCCAGCTTTCTGATGGAGGCCGTCGATGTTCTGCGTCACCACTGCGGAAAGCTTTCCGGCTTGCTCCAGCTCCGCCAGTTTTTTGTGTGCGGGGTTCGGCTGCGCGTCGAGATAAAGCATTTTGTTTCTGTAGAAATCAAAAAACTCCTTCGGATGGGTTTCGTAAAAGCCATGGCTGAGCATCACTTCGGGCGGGTAATTGTAATGCTGGTTGTACAGCCCGTCCACGCTGCGGAAATCGGGAATCCCGCTTTCCGTCGAAACACCCGCACCGCCGAAAAAAACAATACGGCTGCTTGCGTCGATCATCTGCTGAAGTTGTTCCGTGTCCGTCATAAACCATCCCTCCAAAGCATTTGCCGGCTTTTTCTTTTATCTTATTCGCAAATGAGGGAAAAAGCAAGCGGAATCAGCAAGAAAATTCCACCCTGCCGCAGTTCTGTGATCCTGCGTTGGCGAGTTTCGCAATGTCCGTTTTCAGGGGTTCTATCCGCTTCGGAATCCTGGCTTTTCGTTCGTCCTGGCAGCTTAACGCTGTTCCTTTTGCGTTTCCGAGGGTTTCCAATTCCGGGGTTCTCCCGTTACGGCACCTCAAACACGCCGATACAGTTGAAAAAGATCCTGCGCGATTTTGCCGTTTGCCCTTTCGGCATGATGCTTGATGTGATCAATCGGTTTTGCCACCATCCGTTGTGAAAGTTCCCGGGCGTCGGTGCATTTACGGAAAGCGGTGTTCTACTGCCCTGTTTTGGCGTCTTCTCGCTTTGGCTTGACCTTTACAGAAAATCATGATATACTTATTATAAATTGAAAATACCCGTGAGGGAGTAGTTAGCGCAAATGTGCGCGGCAAGTCAACATACTGATCGTCAACGGTCTGGCTTGTCTTAAAAGACGAGACTCATGTATAACTTTTACAGCTATACATGGCCTTTTTTTATTGTGGTTAAAGCCCAAGTATACGCTCGTATGAGTGCTGCTTGGGTTTTTCTTTTGCAAATCACACTTTGTAAGGGAGAATATGTCATGAATCTATTGGAACTATTCCTCATCGCTGTCGGGCTTTCAATGGATGCTTTTGCCGTAGCCGTTTGTTTCGGGCTGACCATGCCTAAGGCAACCGTTAGAAAATCGTTGGTTGTCGGCATGTATTTTGGCTTTTTTCAGGCGATTATGCCGCTTATCGGGTATATGCTTGCCACACAATTTGCCGATAAGATAATCACTTTCGATCATTGGATCGCATTCACCCTGCTCTGTTTTATTGGCGGTAGAATGATTGCGGAAAGCTTTAAAAAAGAAGGATGTGCAGACAGGGAATGTCCTGCTGAAATATGCACGGACAGGGAATGTCCCGGCGGAGAGCGCCCAAATAGGAGGGAAGCCTCCTTGAGACCTGCTGAAATGCTGCCTCTTTCACTTGCCACAAGCATTGACGCGTTGGCGGTAGGCGTATCATTTGCTTTTCTTGATGTTAATATTGCCCCGGCGGTTTTATACATTGGAATCGTCACACTCATTTTGTCTATGATAGGTGTGAAAATCGGCAATATATTCGGCATGAAATTCAAATCGAAAGCCGAGCTTGCCGGCGGCATGATACTGGTTTTAATTGGTTTGAAAATTTTGCTTGAACATATGGGGATCATCAGACTTTAAAATAAAGGGATTCAGCCTTCAGCTAATTCGAACCAGCATTCTTGATATAAAACGGGGCGGGGAACTGAGGCGGTTTGCCGCCGCTCCCGCTCTTTATAGTTCCGCCGCTGCCGTGTCAGACAGGATGGGGCCGAACCATTCCGCTTTCTCTTTGCGGGCATCAAAGAGGAATCAGGGCTTGACAAATTCAGGATGCCGTGATATAAACTTAGATAATCAAACTAATTAGACGGGAGGGGGAACGATCGTGCTGGACTCGTTTGAAAAAGATCTCAACGAACTTCTGGTGGATACGTTCCGCTCTATCCTCAAAGTGGAGGAAGATACGCTCAGAAGCACAAAGATCGACCTTTCCATCAGCGAACTGCATCTTCTGGAAGCCGTCGGGAAAAACCGGGAGCAGGGCAGAACCATCAGTGAACTCGCGCAGGAACTCGACATCACGCTTCCTTCTGTCACCGTGGCGATCAACAAGCTTTTAAAAAAAGGGTATGTCCAAAAGAAAAAAAGCGGCGAGGATGCCCGGATGGTGTATGTTATCCTGACCAAGCAGGGAAGCAAGGTCGATCATGCGCACCGCTATTTTCACCGGCAGATGGTGCGCCAGGTCAGTTCGGGATTTTCCGAAGAGGAAAAGCAGATATTGGCGAGGGGAATTTTCAAATTGGATGCGTTCTTTAAGAGGAAGAGCGCGGAAATGGAGAAATAGATGAGTTTTACAATCGCCGGGACCGGAAGCTGCCTGCCCGCGTTATCCGTCGGCAACGATGCTTTCACCAAATTCGTGGATACGAGCGACGAATGGATTTCCACGCGCACGGGGATCCGCAAGAGACATTTCGTCAAAGGGGAGAGCCAGCGGGGCATTGCGGCACAGGCTTCACGGCTGGCTTTGGAGGACGCGGGCCTTTCTGCCGGCGAGCTGGATCTGATCCTGTGTGCGACGGTGCAGGGAGAGGATATCTCGCCGTCCCTCGCCTGTATGGTGCAGCAGGATCTCGGCGCGGGCTGTCCCTCCTTTGATCTGAACGCCGGCTGCACGGGGTTTCTCTATGCGCTGCACGCCGCCGCCGCTTACTTTCGTTCCGGAATGGCCCGCCGTATTCTGATTGTCTGCGCGGAACAGCTTTCGCGTTTTATCGATTGGGAGGATCGGAGCACCTGTGTGCTGTTCGGAGACGGCGCTGGTGCGGTCGTCCTGTCCGAAGGCGACTCTCTGCTCGGCATACGGGTTGGCGCCCGCGGCCAGAGGGAGAACCTGAACATTCCGGGGGAGGGGATTTCCGGCCCGTTCTGGGACGGGGAGAAGAAAGAACACTGCATCCGCATGAATGGGAGCGAGATTTTTAAATTTGCGGTGACCGCCGTCCAGCATGAGATCGAAGCAGCCGTTCGGGAAGCGGGAATCAGCGCGGACGGCGTGGATTATTTTCTGCTTCACCAGGCAAACGGCCGCATCATCGACTCGGCCCGGACACGGCTGCGTCAGCCAGAGGCAAAATTTCCAGTCAACTACGCGGAGTGCGGCAACACCTCCTCGGCGAGCATCCCGATCCTGCTTGACGGCCTGAACCGGAGCCGCCGCTTGAAAAAAGGGGACACCCTGCTTTTTTGTGCGTTCGGCGCGGGACTGACCTGGGGTTCCTGCATCGTCCGCTGGGATAAAAATTAATTACTGGAGGAAATTCAAATGGTATTTGAAAAAGTGGCACAGATTTTGGCAGAGCACAAGGAAATCGACGTTTCCGCCGTCAAACCGGAAAGCACGCTGGAAGAGCTTGGGCTCGATTCGCTCGACACGGTCGACCTGATCATGCAGTTCGAGGACGAATTCGATGTTTCGCTCGAGATGGATGAAAAGCTCAAGACAGTTGGAGACATCGTGAAACTGATTGAAGAAAAAATGGGGTAATGCCATGATACACACACCGCTTTGCGAACTTTTGGGGATCCGCTACCCCATCCTTCAAGGGGGGATGGCGTGGATCGCGGACGCCTCGCTGGCTTCGGCGGTATCGAACGCCGGCGGCCTCGGGATCATTTCGGCCATGAATGCCAGCGACGAATGGCTCAGGACGGAAATCAGAAAAGCCAGGACCATGACGGACCGGCCGTTCGGCGTCAACATCATGCTGCAAAGCCCGTTTGCGGAGCAGGTTGCCCGCGTTGCGGCGGAGGAAAGGGTCGCCGTCGTGACGACGGGTGCGGGCGACCCCGCCCGCTATATGGAAGAGTGGGGCAAAGCGGGCATCCGCGTGCTTCCGGTCGTCGCTTCCACGGCCGTCGCGCGGCATGTGGAGCGCGCGGGGGCGGCCGCAGTCATCGCGGAGGGAGGAGAATCCGGCGGACACGTCGGGGACCTGACGACAATGGTGCTGGTCCCTCAGGTGTGCGACTGTGTCCATGTTCCGGTTATCGCGGCGGGGGGCATCGCAGACGGCCGCGGCATCGCGGCCTCGATCATGCTCGGCGCGGTCGGCGTGCAGGTTGGCACTCGCTTTTTAGTGGCTAAGGAGTGCACTGTGCACCAAAACTATAAAAACCGCATTTTAAAGGCCAAAGATATCGGCACGGTCACGACGGGCAAACGCCTCGGACACCCGGTGCGCTGCCTGAAAAATGCCTTTTCGCGCGACTTCCTCGCGAAGGAGTACGACCCCGAAACGAACGTGAAGGAGATCGAGGCCCTTGGAGTCGGCGCACTGCGCCTTGCCGCCCGCGAAGGCGATGAGAAAAACGGCTGCTTTATGGCGGGACAGTCGGCGGCCCTGGTGACGAAGGAACAGCCCGCAGAAGAGATCATAACGGAGATGTTCGAGGAAGCGGAAGCAATTCTGCGCGGGGGAACGAGATGGGTCGGCTAGCGGTCATCTTTGCAGGCCAGGGCGCGCAGCGCCCCGGTATGGGAAAAAAGCTTTATGAAACCTCCCCGGCCGCTCGTTCCGTCTTTGAAACGGCGGAACGCGTCCGTCCGGGAACCCTTCGCCAATGCTTTGAAGGGACAAAGCAGGAGCTTTCTCAAACGGAGAACACACAGCCCTGCGTCTTTGCTGTCGACCTGGCCTGTGCCGCGGCGCTGCGGGAATCCGGCGTCGATGCAAGCGGAGCGGCCGGCTTTTCGCTGGGGGAAATCGCGGCCCTCGCCTTCACGGGAATTCTCTCCGATGAAGATGCGTTCCGCCTGGTCTGCAGGCGCGCGGAGCTGATGGGGCAGTGTTCCCGGAAGCGGCCCGGCGCGATGGCGGCGCTTCTGGGGCTGGGGACAACCCGGGCGGAAAGCATCTGCAAAGAGGCCGGCGTCTGGCCGGTAAACTACAACTGCCCGGGCCAGCTTGTGGCGGCCGGGGAGGCGGAAGCGGTTTCCGCGCTTTGCACGTTGGCGGCGCAGACGGGAGGAAAAGCCGTCCGGCTCGCCGTTTCCGGAGCGTTTCATTCCCCGCTGATGTCGGAGGCGTCCGACGGGCTTGCAGAGGAACTGAAGCGGTATTCCCTGAAGAAGCCCGCGATGCCGCTCTATTCCAATGTGACGGCGGAACCTTATGGGTCGGACGCGGCGGATCTGATCGCACGTCAGGTGAAAAGCCCCGTGCTTTGGCAGAAGACAATAGAAAACATGGCTGCGGCCGGTTTTGACACGTTTGTGGAGGCCGGACCCGGGACCACGCTGTGTGGGCTGATCCGCAGAATTCTGCCGCATGGGAACGCTTTCCACGCGGAGGACCCGGAAAGCCTTGAGCAGACGGTCCGGCAGATCATGGAGGAAAATCATGTTAAAGAATAAAACAGCGGTGATTACCGGTGCTTCCGGAGGGATTGGTGGGGAAATCGCCCTTCGGTTCGCGGAGCAGGGAGCCGATATCGCAGCGATTTATTCCGGAAACCGCGAAGCGGCGGAAGAACTCTGCGAACGGATCCGCGCGCTGGGACGGAAGGCGTCTTCTTTCCGCTGCGACGTTTCCTGTTCCGACGATGTAAAAGATACGGTCAAACGGATTCAGTGCGATTTCGGCGGAATCGATATTTTGGTCAACAACGCCGGAATTACCAGGGACCTTCTGGTTCCGCAGATGAAGGACGAGGATTTCGATCGCGTACTGGATGTGAATCTGAAGGGCGCGTTTCATATGATCCGCCAGACGTATATGATCTTTGCCCGGAGACGGGCGGGCAGGATCATTAACATTTCATCGGCTTCCGGGCTGACCGGAAGCGTTGGGCAGGCGAATTATTCCTCCGCCAAGGCCGGGCTGATCGGGCTGACCAAATCGGTTGCCCGGGAACTTGCCGGACGGAACGTGACCTGTAACGCGATCGCACCCGGACTGATCGATACCTCGATGACCCGAGAGATGAACCGGGAGGCAAAAGAGAATATTCTGAAAGCCATTCCGATGAGGCGGATCGGGGAGGCGGGCGATGTCGCGAATCTCGCGCTTTTCCTTGCTTCGGACCTCGCGGGGTACATCACCGGCGAGGTGATTCGGGTGGACGGCGGCCTCTGCATGTGAGGCCGCCGGGAAAGGAGCATTCATGGCGGATTGGACGGGAACCGGTTTTCATATCGGGGAACTGAAGATAAAGGCGCCTGTGGTCCAGGGCGGAATGGGAATCGGGATTTCCATGAGCGGCCTTGCTTCCGCAGTGGCAAACGAAGGCGGCGTCGGGGTGATTTCAGCGGCCGGCGTCGGGGTAATGGCCGGCGGCAGCGGAAAGCTGTCGGAAGACCGCGCCGGGCTCCGGGCGGAAATCGCCAGGGCACGGTCTGGAACAAAGGGCGTTCTCGGCGTCAACATCATGGTCGCGCTGACCAACTTTGAGGAAATGGCGCGCACGGCGATGGAAGAAAAAATCGACCTGATCTTCGCGGGCGCGGGCCTGCCTCTGAGGCTCCCCGAATTCCGCCCGGAAGGATGCGGAACAAAGCTGGTGCCGATCGTGTCCTCCGCCCGGGCGGCGGACCAGATCTCCAGGTGGTGGTTCAAACGTTACCGGTATCTCCCGGATGCCTTTGTGGTGGAAGGTCCCAAAGCGGGAGGACACCTCGGCTTTCATCCGGAGCAGATCGACGACCCGGATTACCGGCTGGAAAAAATCATCCCGGAGGTCGTGGCCGCGGTAAGGCCTTATGAGAGGACCGCGGGCCGGAATATTCCGGTCATTGCAGCCGGAGGAATTTTTACCGGCGAAGATATTTATCGTTTTTTAGAGTTGGGCGCTTCCGCGGTACAGATGGCGACGCGGTTCGTCGTTACGGAGGAATGCGACGCCGATCCGCGGTTCAAGGAAGCCTTTGTCAACTGCCGTGAAGAAGACATTGAAATCATCAAGAGCCCGGTCGGAATGCCGGGAAGAGCCATCAAAAATGATTTTCTGGCAAGCGCGGCGGCGGGAGGCAAAAGGCCGAAGTTCTGCCCTTATCACTGCATTACCTCCTGCCGCCAGGAAAAGGGAGCCTACTGCATTACCGACGCGCTGGTGAACGCCTGCAGGGGAAACCTGGAGAGCGGGTTTGTCTTTATCGGGGCGAACGGAGGCAGAGTCCACGAGATCACAACGGTGCATGGGCTGATGGAGGAGCTTGCCGAAGAGTATCAGAAGGCGGTTCTCCGTGGACAGGAGTTGAACACAAAATCAGAGGTTCCGCTTGCCGGAAAAGGAGTCTGAACGATGAGAAGAGTAGCCGTAACGGGGCTCGGCGTGGTTTCCCCGGTCGGGAACAGCGTGAAAGAGTTCTGGAATAGCCTGACCGCCGGAAGATGCGGAGTCGGGTTCATTACAAAGTTTGACACGACGGATTATAAGGTAAAAGTTGCCGCGGAAGTCAAGAATTTTGACCCCGCCTGCTGCATGTCGAAAAGCGAGGTCCGGAAAACGGACCTGTTTTCTCAGTACGCCCTGGCGGCGGCGGACCAGGCGATGAGCGACAGCGGCCTGACCGGAATCGATCCGCGCAGGCTGGGCGTCTATGTCGGCTCCGGCATCGGCGGCATCCATACCATTGAAGAAGAGACGGAAAAGCTTTTCAGCAAGGGCCCGTCGAGGATCTCGCCTTATTTTATTCCGAAAATGATCGGCAACATGGCGGCGGGCAATATCGCCATCCGGTATAACGCGCAGGGACCCTGCCTGCCGGTTGTCACGGCGTGCGCAACGTCCTCGCACACGGTCGGGGAAGCATTCCGCGCGATCCGGTACGGATATGCGGACGCGATTCTCGCCGGAGGAGCGGAGGCTTCCGTCCTGCCGCTCGCGGTAGCCGGGTTTATCAACTGCATGGCCCTTTCAACGAAAAACGACCCTTTGAACAGCTCCTTGCCGTTCGATAAACGGAGGGACGGTTTTGTCATCGGGGAAGGCGCGGGCATTCTGGTCCTTGAGGAGTACGAACACGCGGTTTCCCGCGGTGCGAAGATTTATGCGGAAGTCACCGGCTACGGCAACACCTGCGACGCATATCATCCGACGGCGCCCCATCCGGAAGCCCGAGGCGGTGCGGAAGCGATCCGGCTGGCGGCGGAGGAATCCGGCATCGGGGAGACGGACGTCCTTTACATCAACGCCCACGGTACCGGAACGCCGCTCAACGACAAAACGGAGACGCTCGCGATCAAGAAGGCCCTGCCCGATCTGGCGCGGAAGGCGTACATCAGTTCCACCAAGTCGATGACGGGGCATATGCTCGGGGCGGCCGGCGCGGTTGAAGCGATTGCCTCCGTTCTGGCGCTTTCCACCGGTACGGTTCCGCCGACGATCGGGTACCGGGACCCGGACCCGGACTGCGACCTGAATTATGTTCCGAATCAGGCAGTACAGGCGCATCCGAATTGTGCCGTCTCCATCTCTCTCGGGTTCGGCGGGCACAACGCCTGCGTCGCGTTTCGAAAAGAAGGAAAGGTGGGTCCGGCATGATGGAATTGGAACAGGTTCGCGCGCTGGCGGGAATCCTGAAAGAAAACGGCCTGAGCGCCCTTGAACTGAGCTGCGGCGAGGATCATATCAGGCTGGAAAAGCAGCCGGCCTCGATTTCTCAGGCTTCTGCGGCGGCGATTCCGACCGTGCAGTCCGCACCTGCCGGAGGCAGAGAGAGGGCGGCGGATCAAAATTGCCAGGAGATCAAGTCGCCGATGGTCGGTGTGTTTTACGCCGCGCCGTCGCCGGACGCGGAGCCGTTTGTAAAGGCCGGGAGCCGTGTAAAAAAAGGCGACGTTCTCTGCGTCATTGAGGCGATGAAGCTGATGAACGAGGTCAACGCGGAACAGGACGGGACAATTCTTGAAATCTGCGTAAAGAACGGCGATGTTGTCGAGTACGGGCAGACGCTCTTCCAATTTGCATAACCGGCGGGTTGGAAAAAATTTCACAGGAGAAAATTCAGCCGCGAGGCGGAACGGAGGATCCTATGAATCGTGATGAATTGATGAAGATAATGCCGCACAGACCGCCGATGCTCCTGATTGACGAAGCGGAAAAGGGTGCGGACGGCAAGGCGCACGGGGTCTATACGGTTCGGGGAGACGAGTGGTTCTTGCAGGGGCATTTCCCGGGAATGCCGATCGTTCCCGGCGTGATCCAGTGTGAGATGCTGGCGCAGACCTGCTGTGTTCTGATTGACGATTCGTCCGGGCCAGTGACCCCGATGTTTGCGGGAATCGACAAAGCCCGGTTCAGAGGCAGTATCCTGCCGGGGGACCGGATTGAAATGGTCTGTGAAATTGTCAGGAAAAAGGGCCCGTTCTTTTTTGCGAAAGGGTCCGGCTTCGTAAACGGAAAGCTCTGCGTCAGCGGGGAATTCTCGTTTGCCTTGGTCAGGACGGGGGGAGAGTCATCTTGTTTTCCAAAATCCTGATTGCGAACCGCGGCGAGATCGCCGTTCGGGTAATCCGTGCCTGCCGGGAGATGGGGATCTCCACCGTTGCGGTTTATTCGGAAGCCGACCGGGATGCGCTGCACGTCAGTCTTGCGGATGAATGCTACTGCATCGGCCCGGCGCGCGCGAAAGACAGCTATCTGAACATGAGCGCCATCCTGTCCGCCGCCGCCGTAAGCGGGGCGCAGGCGATCCATCCGGGCTACGGGCTTTTGTCGGAAAACGCGGAGTTTGCGCGGCTGTGCGCAAAATGCGGCGTTTCGTTCATCGGTCCCTCTCCGGAAGTCCTTTCTAAAATGGGCGACAAGGATGAGGCAAAACGCACCATGAAAGCCGCGTCGGTTCCCGTGATCCCAGGCTCCGGGCTGGTGGAAAATCCGGACGGCGCGAAACTGGCCGCCGCTGAGATCGGATATCCCTTGCTTGTGAAGGCACGCGCCGGGGGCGGCGGGCGCGGGATCCGGCTGATCCGGGCTGAAAAGGAACTCGACCGCGCTTTGTCCCAGGCCTCTGAAGAGGCGGAAAGCGCGTTCGGGGACGGCGGGATGTATCTGGAAAAATACATGACCGGCGTCAAACATATTGAAATGCAGGTCCTGTGCGATACGCTCGGAAATATTGTCTGCCTTGGGGAACGGGACTGCTCCATGCAGAGAAAAAACCAGAAGGTACTGGAGGAAAGCCCGTCTCCGGCGGTTTCATCGCAGCAAAGGGAGGAGCTTTCCAAGCTGTGCGAACGCGCCATGCGCGCGGTCGGCTACACCGGCGCAGGAACGGTTGAATTCCTGATGGACCGGGACGGCCGCTTTTATTTTATGGAGATGAACACGCGCCTTCAGGTGGAACACCCTGTTACCGAAATGGTGACGGGAATCGATCTGGTCAAATGGCAGATCCGGATTGCCTCCGGACTCCCTCTGGATTTTACGTCCAAGGATATCCCGCTGTGCGGCCACGCGATCGAGTGCCGGATCAACGCGGAAAATCCCAAAGAGAATTTCCGCCCCGGGTGTGGAAAAATCACGCTGCTTCACATTCCGGGAGGTCCGTCTGTCCGGTTTGACACCGCTCTGTATCCGGACTATGTGGTCACGCCTTTTTATGATTCCATGATCGGCAAGCTGATTGTCCAGGCGAAGACGCGGGAAGAGGCCGTGCGCAAGATGCAGGCCGCCCTGTGCGAACTGGTGGTCGAAGGGGTGGACCAGAACGTGGAATTCCTTCTGGAGCTGTTGCAGGAGGACGCCTTTCAGTCCGGACGATACACCACATCCACTCTGACCGAACGGGGGAGACTATGATTCACAGAGGAATTTTCAAGCGTCCGAGAAACGGGCTGGAGGGAGAGATCGAACGGGACAGAACCCCGGGACCGTCCGTCCCGGAAAATATGTGCGTGACCTGCCCGTCCTGCCGGAAGCTTCTGTTTCGGGACGCGCTTGCGGAGAACAGCTATGTTTGCCCGCGCTGCGGCTGGCACTTTCGGATCGTTGCGCGCCGGCGGATTGCCCTGATTTCAGACGAGGGCACATTCTGTGAGCAAAACGCTGATGTTGCCTCCCAAAATCCACTGGGCTTTCCGGGATACGACGAAAAATTGGAACAGGCGCGTCACCCGGAGGCGAACAAAGATGAGGTTGTCTGCGGCACCTGCCGGATCGGCGGATTCCCCTGCTGCGTTTTTGCGATGGAGCCTTCCTTTATGATGGGAAGCATGGGGACGGCGGTTGGTGAAAAGATCACCCGGCTGTTCGAGTATGCGCTGAAGCGCCGGCTTCCCGTCGTCGGTTTCACCGTTTCCGGAGGAGCCCGGATGCAGGAAGGGATTCTTGCTTTGATGCAGATGGCGAAGACCAGCGGGGCGGTTCGGCGGCATAGCGACGCCGGACTTCTTTATATTGCGGTTTTGACCAATCCGACAACGGGCGGCGTGACCGCCAGCTTCGCGATGGAGGCCGATATTATTCTGGCGGAACCCGGAGCACTGATCGGTTTCGCCGGGCCGCGCGTGATCGAGCAGACGATTCGGCAGAAGCTGCCGCAGGGATTCCAGCGCGCGGAGTTTCTGCTGGAAAAGGGCTTTGTCGATCAGATATCCAATCGCAAGACGCAAAAACGGCTGCTTGCCAGGCTGCTGGAATTCCACGCGGGAGGCGCGAATACGGATGAATGCCTATGAAAAATTGCTTGCGGCCAGAGCGGACGGCCGCGCGACCGCCAAGGATTACATTGGGAGGTTGTTTTATAATTTCACCGAGATGCATGGCGACCGGCGGTTCGGGGATGATCCCGCGGTGATCGCCGGGATCGGAATGCTCGGAAGAATTCCGGTTACGGTGATCGGCATTGAAAAAGGGCACGGCACGAAGGAAAGGGTCGCCCGGAATTTTGGCTCGGCGCATCCGGAAGGGTATCGGAAGGCTTTGCGCCAGATGCGGCTTGCGGAAAAGTTCGGACGCCCCGTCGTCTGTTTTGTGGATACCTCCGGGGCATACTGCGGGATCGGCGCGGAGGAACGAGGCCAGGGCCAGGCGATTGCGGAGAATCTGACGGAACTGATGGGCCTTAGGGTCCCCGTGATTTCCATCCTGATCGGAGAGGGAGGCAGCGGAGGTGCCCTGGCCCTGGCGGTTGCCGATGAGGTCTGGATGCTGGAAAACGCCGTGTATTCGGTGATTTCACCGGAAGGGTGCGCGAGCATTTTATGGAAGGATCCCGCACGGGTGAGGGACGCGGCGGAATATCTGAAAATAACGGCCCAGGATTTGCTGGCTCTGCATGTGATCGACCGGATCGTACCGGAGGGACTTGGTTTTTCCAAGACCTGTGCCTTTTTAAAAATACAGCTGATTCGGACTCTGACTCACAGCCGGGAACTTGGCGCGGAAGAGCTTCTGAATCTCAGATATGAAAGATTTCGAAAAATCGGAAACTTTGAAAATTAAATTGAGACCGGCGTGGCAAGGCCGAAAAAAGGCCCCGAAGATCATCTCGATCGTTCGGGGCCTTTTTTATATCGATGTTATTTCAGCTTTTCGCGGCAACTTTCGCGTATGCGAAAATTTTGTCGCCGAGCGGTGTGACCACTACGTTTGAAATATTTGTATTCAACAGATACGGATCGGTGTAGAAATAGATCGGGCATGCCGGCATGTCGTCCATCAGAATTTTTTCCGCGTCGTGCATCGACTGCATGCGGACCGTCTGGTCGCCGGTGGCTTTCGCTTTGGCAATCAGAGCGTCATAATCCTTGTTGGACCAGTGTGGATCATTGTTGCCGGAGTTTGTCATAAACAGGTCCAAATAGGAAATCGGGTCGTTGTAATCTGCAATCCATCCGTCGCGGGCAACGTCGTAATTGCCCTTCTGGCGGTTATCGATGAAAACCGCAAATTCCTGGGATGCGAGGGTGCAGTTGATGCCCAGCTCTTCTTTCCACATATTCTGAAGTGCTTCGGCGATGGCCTTATGGCCGCTGTTGGTGTTGAAAGAATATTCGAAAGTCGGGAACCCCTTGCCGTCCGGATATCCGGCTTCGGAAAGGAGCTGTTTGGCTTCCGCGACATTTTTATCGTAATCGTCGTCCTTTACGGAGTAATAGCTGCCCCCCACGTCGCGGAACTGTTTGGTTGTATCGGCATCGCTGACGCCGGTAGAGACAAACGCGTCCGCCGGGATCTGGCCGGCCTTTGTAATATTTTTTATAATATAATTGCGGTCGACTACAAGTGTGAGCGCTTTGCGGACCTTCGGATTGTCGAACGGAGCTTTCTTGCAGTTAAAGGCGACATAGTAGGTTGCAAGCTGATCGATGCTGTGATAATCTTTCGTGGCGGCCCATTTATCCTGCTCTTCCACAGGGTAAGAGTCGGCGAATTGCAGCTCGCCGTTCTGGTAAGCGGCCTGAATCGCGGAGTCGTCGTCCATCAGCATGAATTTGATCTGATTGACCGTTACGGCGTCCTTGTTGTAATAAGTGTCGCTTTTCTGGTCGATGATGCTTTCCTTGTGGTTCCAGGCCGTCATCTTATAGGGGCCGTTGCCGATATAAGTTTTGGGGTCCTGTGTCCACTTGTCGTTCCCATCGACAACATCTTTGCGGAGCGGGTAGAACATCGGGCGTGACAGCAGCTGCAGGAAATAGGCACAGGGAGCGTTCAGCTTGATCACGAGGGTCTTGTCATCTTTCGCGGTGACGCCAAGGCTGGTGACATCCTTGTTCTTGCTCGTGTAAATATCAGTGGCGTTCACAACCGGGTCCATCATATAGCTGTATTCGGAAGCGGTCTTGGGGTCGACCAGACGCTGCCATGCATAAACAAAGTCCTGGGCGGTGACGGCCTTGCCGTCAGACCATTTAATGTCGTCTCGCAGCGTGGCGGTGTAGGTCAGACCGTCGTCGCTCGCTTTGATGTCCTTTGCCTGGCCGTTGACGATTTTTCCGCTTTCATCCAGTTTAGTCAGACCTTCAAAAACGTGCTGAATGTAAATACCGCCGTCAACCGCGGTATTCAGCGCGGGATCCATGGAATCCGGCTCCGAGCCTACATGGACGCTCAGGGATGTGTTAGACTGTGCGGCCGAACCTGCGCCGGACGATGCCTGTGACGACGTCGATGCGGAACCGCCGCATCCGGTGAATGCCGTTGCGATCATGGCTGCGGCAAGCACCGAAGACAATAACTTTTTTGTCATAAACTTTCCCTCCAAATGAAAATATTTGCATTTATTCGAGGCCTTGGTCTGCTGACTGACGCAATTCCGAAGTAAAATCACGCATTGCAGAAACACAAAATGACCATGTCTGCTGTATTCCGAACCTTATTTTACGCTGCAAAGCACAATTTTAGCCGAAATGCGCAATGTTTTTCATGGAATCAAGGCCTAATGCACTTCAACTTTTCTAATTTCCTCAATTCTGTGACAAGCGGCAAAATGCCCCGGTTCATATTCCCGCATCTCAGGAACCTCTTCGGCACATTTCGGCACCGCATAGGGGCACCGGGTGCGAAAACGGCAGCCTGTGGGCGGATGAAGAGGACTGGGCACATCGCCCTCCAGAACAATTCTTTTTTTCTTCCGGCTGGCTTTTGGGTCCGGGACCGGAATTGCGGAAAGCAGGCTCTGTGTATAAGGATGAAGCGGCCTTGCGTACAGCGTTTCACTGTTTGCAAGCTCGACCAGTTTGCCAAGATACATCACGCCGATCCGGTTGCTGATATGTTTGACTACGGCAAGATCGTGCGCGATGAAAAGATAAGTCAGACCCAGCTCCTGCTGAAGGTCTTCAAACATATTGATCACCTGCGCCTGAATCGAAACGTCCAAAGCGGAAATCGGTTCGTCGCAGACAATAAATTCCGGGTTGACGGCAAGCGCGCGCGCAATGCCGATCCTTTGGCGCTGCCCGCCGGAAAATTCGTGCGGATAGCGGTTCGCATGCTCGCTGTTCAGTCCAACCCGATTTAAAAGAGAAAGAATTTTGTCCTTGCGCTCCGCCTTTGACGAGGCAAGCCCGTGAATGTCGATCGCCTCTCCGACGATGTCGCCCACCGTCATTCTGGAATCGAGAGACGCGTAGGGGTCCTGAAAAACAATCTGCATTTTTTTGCGGTAAGGTTTAAAATCGACTTTTGTCACATCGGCGCCGTCATAAAAGATCTTTCCGCCGGTCGGCTCATAAAGCCTAAGAATCGTACGGCCGGTCGTGGTTTTTCCGCATCCGCTTTCCCCCACCAGCCCGAAGGTCTCGCCGCGATTGATATAAAAGCTGACATCGTCGACCGCCTGGACAAAACCTTTTTTAAACATGCCTGTTTTCACCGGAAAATACTGTTTGAGGTGCTGGACCTCCAATAATTTTTCACTCATTGACGGCCGCTCCTTCCTGCTTTTCAAACTGTTCCTTTTGGTTCAGCCAACAGGCGCTTTTATGTGTTTCGGAGATCTGCGTGAATTCCGGCATCCTTTTTAGGCATATTTTCATGCAGGATTCGCACCTTGGCGCGAACGGGCATCCTGCCGGGGGATTCAGAAGATCGACCGGAGTGCCCTCGATCGGGACCAGGCGCTCATGGGAGGATTCGTTGATTTTAGGAATGGAACGAAGCAGCCCTTTTGTGTAGCAGTGCTTTGGATTATAAAAAATTTCATCCGTCGTGCCGATTTCGACGATCTTTCCGGCGTACATCACCGCGATGCGGTCGCAGACATCGGAAACGACGCCAAGGTCATGCGTGATCAGCATGACGGACATATTGATTTTTTGTTTTAATTCCACCATCAGTTCCATAATCTGGGCCTGAATGGTCACGTCGAGCGCCGTGGTCGGTTCGTCGGCGATCAGCAGCTTCGGTTCGCAGGCCAGGGCCATCGCAATCATGACGCGCTGGCGCATTCCGCCGGAAAACTCATGCGGATACTGCGTCAGACGTTTTTCGGGTTCGTTCACGCCGACCAGATTCAGCAGTTCAATCGCCCTTTGCTTACGTTCTTCGCGATTTTTATCGGTGTGAAGTTTGAGCATTTCGGTCAGCTGATTCCCGATGGTGAAAACGGGATTCAGGGAAGTCATGGGATCCTGAAAGATAATGCTGACTTCTTTTCCCCGGATTTTCCGGAATTCCTTTTCGGAGAGCTTCTCGATCTGATGGCCGTTGAAATTCACGGTTCCGCCGACAATTTTGCCCGGCCGGTCGACCAGTCCCGTCAGGGTATAGGCGGAAACGCTTTTTCCGCTTCCGGATTCCCCGACAATGCCGAGGACCTCCCCGTAATCCAGCGTGTAAGAAACGCCGTTGACCGCCTTCACTTCTCCGGCAGGGGTAAAAAAGGACACTCTCAAATCGTTGATGTCAAGCAAATGTTTCTGGTTCATTTTTTATTCTCCTTCAGCTTTGGATCAAACGCATCCCGTAAACCGTCTCCAAACAGATTGAAGGAGAGAATGATAATGCTGATGGCAACGGATGGAGCGACGAGCAGATAAGTATAGGATTCGATTCCGCCCAGCGCGTCGGAGGCGAGGGAACCAAGGCTGGCCATCGGCGACATCACGCCAAGGCCGAGAAAGCTCAGAAACGCTTCCGTGAAAATCGCCCTCGGAATTTCCAGCGTGGTGGTGACGATCAGGACGCTGATGCAGTTCGGAATCAGGTGCTTTGAAATAATCCGTTTGCTGGAAGCGCCGAGTGCGCGCGCGGCCGTGACAAATTCCTGTCCTTTGAGCGACATGACCTGTCCGCGGACAATTCTTGCCATGTTGACCCAGTACAGCAGACTGAATGTGATAAAAATGCTGACCATCGGGACACCGAGGCTTTGCAGCCAGGACAGCGATGGATGCGTGTCGAAAAGTTTTGTCAGGGGTTCCTTCAGGGTGACCTGAAGCAGAATGATCGTCAGCATATCCGGGATGGAATAGATGATGTCCACGATCCTCATCATGACGAGGTCGACCACGCCGCCGAAATATCCGGAGATCGCGCCGTAAATCGTTCCGATCAAAAGGACCAGAATGCTGGCGATGATGCCGACCAGAAGGGAAACCCTGGTCCCCATCATCAGACGGATCACCATGTCGCGTCCGTGCATGTCCGTGCCGAGAATGTGGGGGAAGACACTGCCGCCGGCCTGTATGGTTTTCATTTCTTTCTGAGAATACTGCATCGGGTGCAGAAATTCACTGCCGCGAATCTGCTGGTCATAAGTATATGGATAAAAATTAGGCATGACAAAGGCAAAGACCATGACTAAGACGATCACGACAAAAGCCGTCATTGCTATTTTGTTGTGAAGAAGCCGACTGAGAGCGTCCCTCCAAAAGGTGGTGCTTTCCCTCATGACGACAAGCTGCTGCTTTTCCTCCTCGTCCGCGGGCAGAAAATCGTCCGTTCTTAATTGAAGAGTAAACGGGTTCTTGAATGCTTCCATTTCCATTATCCTCCCTTACTGCAATGAGATCCGCGGATCGATCAGTTTATAACAGAGATCAACAACCAGGTTCATCACTACAATCAGGACGGCTAGGAATATGGTTGTGCTCATAACCAAAGGATAATCGCGCGCCGTGATGCACAGGATAAACTCACGGCCGAGGCCCGGAATGTTAAAGATGCTTTCAACCACGAAGCTTCCGGTGACTGTGTAGGCAAGCAAAGGCCCAAGGTAGGTAATGACGGGTAAAATGGCGTTGCGCAGAGCGTGCTTATACAGCAGCACAAGCCTTCCGACCCCCTTGGATTTGGCTGTCCGGATGTAATCCTGATCAAGGGCGTCGAGCATGCCGGAACGCATCAGCCGGGTGATGTAGGACATCGGGTAGAAAGCCAGCGTGACGCACGGCAGAATGTAGGCGGAGAAGGAGCGCAGCCCGAACGTAGGCAGCCATTTCAGCTTCACGCCGAATATGATCATTAAAAATGTCGCCATCACAAAGCTTGGGACCGCGATTCCCAGGGTTGAAACAACCATTAGGGCGCGGTCTGTAAAGCGTCCCCGGTTCAAGGCGGAAACGGACCCCATGATGACTCCCAGAATCAATGCAAGCAAAATGGAGATTCCGCCAAGCCTGGCGGACACCGGAAATGCCGTGAGAATAATGTCGTTGGCGGAGCGGCCTTTCTGTTTCAAGGAATCCCCAAGGTCGCCCTTCAGCAGATTTCCCATATAGGTCAGATATTGCTGCGGCAACGGTTTGTCGAGGCCGTATTTCGCATTTAATGCGGTTAAAGTCTCTTTCGGTATATTCTTTTCGCTTAAGAACGGGCCGCCGGGAATCAGATTCATCAGCGTAAAAGTGATGATGGATATGAAGAAAATTGTCAGTATGGCATAACCGGTTCTTTTTATGGCAAATGCTCCCAAAAAAATATCCCCCTTTTTCCTTCTATTTATTAGAAACGGCAGGTACATTCCTCGTTGAATGCGCCTGCCGCTCAATAAATCTTCATGCTAGAATATTACTGTATGACTTATAAATATTCATTGCTGGAATTTTTATAATTTTGCACCGAAAAACCCGCTACGTGAATTAACCGAGCGTTTCACATGCATTATGTAATTGCCAATCACTCCGTTTATCATGGGAACTGGCGCATTAAGTCACGATAGGCAAGGCATCTTATTTTTATCTTCGATCAATGTATGGAAACGCCGATCTGCTGAAACCCATACCGCTATGCTTCTTTACGGAGAGATAAATTCCTCCCCGGAACCTTTACCACTTCCCATGGCTTATTTCAGTTCGTCTTTTTGCTGGTATCGTCCGAAAGCATGATGAAAGTTAAAAAATAACTGATGCTGAACTCTCACATGAATTTAAATAAAAGTATAGTTGAACATTTTATAATTGTCAAGGCCAAATTTGTGCCCGCGCCATGCCCCTTCCGGCTGTGCTTTGAATAATTTTAATGGAAATGGAAGAATATTCATTGGATTGTAGACACCTCAATAAATTCCGGCGGATGGGCTGTTGCCATGGAGGGTGGTGAAAGCGGGAAATGGCCGAGGAATTCTGTTCAATGGCGGGGATTTGCAGTTGCATAATTTTTAATCCGGCATGATTGACAGAAAACCTGAAAAAAGATATAATAACAGAAAACGGGGGGAACTCGCTCGAGTTGAGAAGGTAAAACCTGACCCTTTGAACCTGTCGGTTAATACCGAAGTAGGGAACGTGCATTGAGTTTTCGATTGGCGTTCGCCTGTTTTTGGCGGACGCCTTTTTAACTGAATATCGCGGGGGGACTCAAATCGAGTTGAGAAGGTAAAACCTGACCCTTTGAACCTGTCAGTCAACGCTGTCGTAGGGAGCAAAGATGAATCAGCCCGCCGCATGTCCGGCGGGTATTTTTTTGCCGTTTGAAACCCCGTTTTTATGGAGAAAGGAGAGTTTGGATTCAGCGCATTATATATAGAAAGAGGGGACGATATATCAAAAATCTTCTGACGATCGCGGGTTCCGACTGCAGCGGCGGGGCAGGGATTCAGGCGGACCTGAAAACCTTTGCCGCGCACGGCGCTTACGGCATGAGCGTGATCGTTTCCGTTGTGGCGGAAAACACCTCCCGCGTCCTTTCCGTCTGCGATCTCGAACCGTCCGTGATCGGGGACCAGCTCGACGCCGTGTTTGAGGATATCCGGGTGGACGGCGTAAAGATCGGAATGCTGTCCGGTTCGGCGCAGATGCGGGCGGTTGCGCGAAAGCTCCGGCAGTACGGGCCGCCCGGCGTGGTGCTTGACCCCGTGATGGTGGCCAAGGGAGGCTGTGCCCTGATGCATCCGAATGCGCTGCAGACATTGAGGGAAGAACTGCTTCCTCTCTCGTATGTTCTGACGCCGAATCTGCCGGAAGCGGAAGCGTTGACGGGAATCAAAATCGAGACTTTGGACGGCCGGAAGCGGGCTGCCGAGAGGCTGCGCCGGATGGGAGCCGAAAACGTCCTGCTCAAGGGCGGGCATCTCTCCGGCGACGCGGAAGACCTGCTGTTTGACGGAAACGAGTTTACCATATTTACTCACGAGAGAATCGAAACGGATAATACACACGGGACAGGATGCACGCTTTCCTCCGCCATTGCCGCGAACCTTGCGGAAGGGATGTCCGTGCCCGAAGCGGCGCGCGCCGCGAAGGAGTATGTGACCGCGGCGATTGAACATGCTCTGCCGGTGGGGAAGGGGCACGGCCCGACCAATCACTTTTATTTTATGAAAGGAATCAGACGATGAAGAATGTTCAGACTCAGATGGAAGCCGCGAAAAAGGGCGTTGTTACAAAAGAGCTGAGAGCGGTCGCCGCCAAAGAGGGGATGGAGCCGGAAAAGCTCCTTGCGCTGGTCGCGGCGGGCCACGCGGTGATCCCGGCGAACGCCGGCCACACGGCGCTTTCCCCGGAAGGGGTCGGCGAGGGCCTCGCGACGAAGATCAATGTGAACCTCGGCGTTTCCGGCGACTGCAAAGATTATGGGACAGAGCTTCAAAAAGCGGAGCTTGCGGCCCGGTTCGGCGCGCACGCGATCATGGATCTGAGCAATTATGGCAAAACCCGTGAGTTTCGGCAGAGGCTGATCGCCGAGTCTCCCGCGATGATCGGAACGGTCCCCGTGTACGACGCGGTCGGTTATCTGGAAAAGGACCTGCTGGAGATCACCGCCCGGGATTTTCTGAAAGTTGTTGAGGCGCACGCCAGAGAGGGCGTGGATTTTATGACGGTCCACGCCGGGATGAACCGCCGGGCGGTCGAAGCGTTCCGCCGGCAGGGGAGGAAAATGAACATCGTGTCCCGCGGCGGCTCGCTGCTGTTCGCGTGGATGGAGATGACCGGGAATGAAAATCCGTTTTTCGAACATTACGACGAACTGCTTGACATTCTGCGCGAATACGACGTGACAATCTCTCTCGGCGACGCCCTCAGGCCCGGCTGCCTGGACGACAGCACCGACGCCGGCCAGATCGCCGAGCTGATCGAGATCGGGGATCTGACCGAGCGCGCCTGGAAGAAGGACGTCCAGGTTCTGGTGGAGGGACCGGGACATATGGCGATGAATGAAATTGCTGCCAACATGGCGCTGGAGAAGCGCCTGTGCCACGGCGCGCCGTTTTACGTTTTGGGCCCTCTGGTGACGGACATTGCCCCCGGCTACGACCACATCACCGCGGCCGTCGGCGGAGCGATCGCAGCGGCGTCGGGCGCGGATTTCCTGTGCTATGTCACTCCGGCGGAGCACCTTCGCCTGCCGGACCTGGACGACGTGAAGGAGGGGATCGTCGCAAGCCTGATCGCGGCGCACGCGGCGGACCTTGCGAAAGGGATCCCGCACGCGCGTGAGCGCGACAGCAGGATGGCGCAGGCCCGCAGGAACATGGACTGGGACGAGATCTTCCGGCTCGCGATCGACGGAGAAAAGGCGCGGCGGTATTTTGAAAGCACGCCGCCCGCCGACCGCCACACCTGCTCCATGTGCGGAAAAATGTGCGCCGTCCGGACGACCAACCTGATCCTCGAAGGGAAAAAGGTTACGTTCTGTTCTGAAAAGTAAGGAGGAAAAGCATTGAATCAAATCACAAAGGATGCGGCGGAGGTCCTCTCGGAGGTCCGCCGGAAGTCCCCGCTGGTCCACAATATTACCAACTATGTCACGGTGAACGACTGCGCCAACGCGCTGCTGGCATTTGGGGCTTCTCCGATCATGGCGGACGACATCGGGGAGGCGGCGGACATCGCTTCCATTTCATCGGCTTTGGTGCTCAACATCGGCACGCTGAACCGGCGCACCGTTGAATCCATGCTTGCCGCCGGCGCGAAAGCGAATGAGCTCGGAATTCCCGTCGTGCTCGATCCGGTCGGGGCCGGCGCCTCCGCTCTGAGAAACCGGGCCGTGCGGGAGCTTCTGAAACGGATTCGGATGACCGTCCTGCGGGGCAACCTCTCCGAACTGTCCTTCCTCGCGGGGATCCGGTCCGCGACCAAGGGCGTGGACGCGTCCGAGGCCGACAGCGGGAACGACGCCGTCTCGGTCGCCGTTTCGGTTGCGGAGCAATACGGCTGCGCCGCGGCGGTCACCGGGGCGGTGGACGTCCTGTCCGACGGAGAGCGGACGGTAAAGATCCGCAATGGACACCCGATGCTTTCCAGCGTAACGGGAACCGGCTGCATGACCTCCGCCCTGGCGGGAGCCTGCGCCGCCGTGAGCCACGACCCGCTTGCCGCGGCGGCGGCCGCGGTCGCCGCCATGGGCATTGCCGGGGAGCTCGCCTATGAAGCCGCCGGAAGCGCCGGGACGGGCGGCTTCCACATCGCGGTGATCGACGCTCTGAGCCGTCTGGACCCGGCGCTGTTTGAAAAGAGGGCGAAGCTCGATGAAGCCTGAGATCGACTATACCCTGTACTTATGCACGGACCGACGCCTCATGAGCGCCGATACGCTGGAGGAGGCGGTGGAACAGGCGATCCGGGGAGGCTGCACGCTGGTCCAGCTTCGGGAGAAAGACTGCTCCTCCCTTGATTTTTATCGCACGGCGCTCGGCGTCAAACGGATCACGGACCGCTGCGGAATCCCGCTCATCATCAACGACCGGGCGGATATCGCGCTCGCCGTTGGAGCGGCCGGCGTCCACGCGGGCCAGAGCGATCTGCCCTGCGCGGCGCTCCGTGCCATGCTGGGAGACGACAGGGTGATCGGGATTTCAGCCGCGACCGTGGAGGAAGCCGTCCGGGCGCAGCGGGACGGCGCGGACTACATTGGCGTGGGGGCAATGTTCGCGACGGGAACAAAGACGGACGCCGGGCTGGTGTCGATGGAAACGCTCGCGGAAATCCGTCGCGCCGCCGCGATCCCGATCGTGGTGATCGGCGGGATCGGCCCGCAGAACGCCGGGCGGTTCCGCGGCACGGGAATCGACGGCCTCGCGGTGATTTCCGCGATCCTGACGAAACCCGACATTGCCGCCGCCGCGAGGGAACTGCGCGCGCAGTTCCGTCCCTGAAATCATTTTTGGCGGTGTTGCGCTTTGAAAAAATTAGGAGCTTCCTCCCGCATCATGCGCGAGAAAGCTCCTTTTGTCAGTTGTTCTTTTGGCGGTCCGTGTAAATCTTTACCGTGTCCCGCAGAAATTTTGCCAGCCCCGGCCGCATCCGGTCGTAATAAGCGGTGAACCGGGGATCGTCCACATACATCTGCGCCAGCGCCGCGTGGGCTTCCGGCGTGTAGGTCTCCCAGGTGAAGGAAAGCCATTCGCGGTGCAGGGCGGCGGCCTTCTGGGCAGTCTCTCCGGCCGGGTCGCCCGTCTGAAACGCTTCGAGAAGCGTTTCGTTAAGCGACCGCTCAATGTCCTGGAACCGTCCGTATTCCTGTTGGGTCATTCCGAGAAGTTTGCGGCTGCTCCGTTCGACGGCCTTGGTGCCGTACTTTTTGCGGATTTCCTTACCGTAGCGCCGTTCGTTCTGTTTTACCAGATTTTCTTTGAATCCTTCGAATTTTTCGCTGTCGGTCATGGATGATTCTCCTTTCTCGCAGGCGAGCGTTTTTTCCACATTGCGGATCAAAAGATCGAGGCGGGCCCGCTGCCGAAGGAGAAGCTCGCGATGGCGGCGGAGCGCTTCGGCGGCGCTGAATCCGGGTGAATCGAGAATTTTCCCGATTTCCTTCAGGCCGACGCCCAGTTCCCGGTAGAAAAGGATCTGCTGCAGACGGCCCACTTGGGCGCCGCCGTAGATCCGGTATCCGGAAGGACTCAGCCGTGCCGGTTTCAGCAGGCCGGTTTCGTCGTAATACCGGAGAGTGCGCGTGCTGATGCCGGAGAGTTTCGCCAGCTTTTGGATCGTATATTCCATCCTCGCTTCCTCCTTTCAAACAGATCCTATCGCTTGACGCCGCGTGAATGTCAATCCCCTTTTTGAAAAATTTTAAATAATTCGAGTCGATTTCTAATACGAAATATTTGCCGGACTTGTCAAACCGTGTCGTTTCGGGTATAGTATTAGCATGACAGATGAAAACGGACCAGTCCGCCGCCTTTTGCGGTCGTCCGGAACCATTTGTTCAAGTCGATTTCCTTTTTCATCCCCTCGTCCAGGATCTCAGCGATAGCGGCGTTCCCGTCGGCTTCGTATTCCAGGGAGACCACGGTGACCCAGTGCCATGAATCCAAAATTTTTTCCTCTCCACAGTCCAGGTTCAAAAAGGCGACTGGCGTGTCGGCGGACAGCGCCGAATGCAGAAACAGGAGAAGCTGCCCAAAGTCCGGGCGGGAGCAGCGGAAACCCGGGATTTCAAACGGTTCCGTGCCGATGCGGAGCGACTTTGCTTTTGCGTAGGACTGCACGCCCTTGCATAACAGTTCCGTATTCGGGATCCCCATTGCGGTCGGCTTTACGTGCCGCCAGATGTCCTCCATGAAATCCGGGCTTTCTTTCCGGCTGACCGGCCGGTCCAGCCCAGGTATGGAGCGGGATCTTCCGAGGTAATACAGAATGTTGGAAACAGCCGTCGGCCCGCAGCCGGAGAGGCGCTGCCATCGGGTCCGGAACCACTCCTGGTCAAACCCGTAATAGTTTTGCCCCTCTGCTTCACCGTCAATTAAAAAATAGCCGATCTTTTTTAACGCGATCGATATCATGGAATTTCCTTTCCTTGTCCCTTGTTTTTTTCATCATATCACCGCGCGCGGGAATGCGCCAGCGCGTATTTTTATGAAATGAGAGATTTACGATGAAAGTGCTGATTCTTACTTCAAAAAGACGAATTGAAAAGTATACGGATTTTTCAAAGATCCCCGGCGATTGGAAACTGGTTTTTCTCGACAGCGTCTATGAGGAAGAGGAAGCGATCCAAAAGGGAGGGGATGCGGATTTTATCGTCGTGGACGCAGTCAGCCCCGTGTCACGCCGCCTCATCGGGCAGATGCCGAAGCTGCGCCTGATCCATTCGGAGGGCGCCGGGTTTGAGCGGATCGACCTGCAGGCCGCGCGGGAGGCGGGCGTTTATGTCTGCAACAACGCATCCCTCAACAGCGGGGCCGTGGCGGAGCAGGCGATTCTGCTGATGCTTGCCCTCCTTCGCCGCTTTCAGGAGGGGGACAATTTGGTCCGGCGGGGAAAACAGGGACAGGCGAAAAGCTCCTTTATTCTGGACGGGATTACGGAGCTCGAATCCTGCCATGTGGGAATCGTCGGTTTCGGCAGTATTGGGAAAGCCACGGCGAAACGCCTTTTGGCCTTTGGCTCCAAAGTGAGTTACTACGGCAGGCACCGGTTGGGCGCGGAGGAAGAAAAGAAGTTCGGCGTCAGCTACCTTCCGCTTTCGGAGCTGGCTGCCTCGTGCGATATTGTCAGCCTGCACCTGCCGGTGACGCCGGAGACGACCGGCCTGATCGACCGCGAGTTTTTGAGGCGGATGAAACCTTCCGCGGTTCTGGTCAATACCGCAAGGGGGGAGATTGTGGACCAGGCCGCCCTGGCGGATGCGCTGGAAAGCGGGACCATCGCCGGGGCCGGGCTGGATACGCTGTCCCCTGAACCGGCGACGCTGGAAAATCCGCTTCTGCGTCTGAGTGAAAACTGCCGTTACCGCGTCATCTTTTCACCTCATATCGGCGGAACGACAAATGGTGTTTTTTACCGGCTGCACAGAAATATTTGGAATAATCTTTTTCTGTCGGCGGAGGGAAAGCGCCCGAACAATGTCGTCAACGGGCTTTGACGGCGTTTTGGGAAGGCTTGTCCGTGCTCGTTGAATCCGGAAGTTAAAATTTTCTCTCTCTCCCGCTCAAACTCTTTTCTGAAATGGGTTGGCGATACATAGAATGAACCGGGAGGGATTAATATGAATTTACCCAACAGCAGCGCCGAGGTAACCTTTCAGGAAAATCACCGGGAATTTATCTACCGCGGCACGGCAGTTCTGACTCTGTCCGTTCAATTCCCTGTCGTCAAACTGAGCGGGAATCCTCAGGCACAGGCCAGGATCAATTCAAGGTTCCGGGCGCAGGCGGCCGATTTTTCAAGATATGCGGCGGGAACGCTGTATCGCCAGGCCGTTCGGGACTATCACAGCGCGCAGGAGCACGATTATCCGTTCCGGGCGTATGATGCCGTCATGAAATACGAGGTCACGATGAATCAGGAGTGCTATTTCAGCACCTACCGCGATCGGTATGAGTTTACGGGCGGCGCGCACGGAACCACCGTCAGAGCTTCGGACACGTTCAGCCTGCAAAGCGGAAGAAGGTTCGCCTTGTCCCACTTTTTCGCACCTGGTGTAAATTACCGGCGGATCGTGGTTTCGGAAATCCTGAAACAGGCGGAACGGAATATGCAGCAGAATCCGGGAATCTATTTTGACGACTACAAACATTTGATTTTAAAATATTTTCGTCCGGAAAATTACTACTTAACCCAGGAGGGAGTGGCGATTTACTATCAGCAATATGATATCGCCCCTTATGCGACCGGTATTGTAACCTTTATTATTCCCTATGATTTTCTCGGGATTACACTTTCCTGCTCCGGCAGATAGTTTACCGCAAAGAGTGATCGGGCGGCCAAAAGGGCCGCCTGCCGATTTTTCGGAAATCCGGCCCCTTCTTGATATTCCGGGCGGCAGATTTCGCGTAAGCAGCCGATTGAAGGATTTTCATATATTAAAGTATATTGACGGAAAGAGGAGCATCCTTGAAACTTGAGTTTTTGCATCAGGGGACCGAGCAGCGCAGAGAACTGATTCTTCACGGAAGTATCCTGCAGACTCTCCTGATGCTGTCTTTGCCGACCCTCATGATGAGCGTGATCCAGGCGCTGCTGCCGCTGTCCGACGGTCTGTTTATCAACAATGCGGCGGGAACGCTTGTTGCCAGCGCGGTGACCTACAGCGAGCCGGTCATCAATATGATGATTTCGCTTGCGCAGGGGATCAGTGTGGCTGCCATGGCGATCATCGGGCAGGCCAATGGCCAGGGTGATTTTGAGCGGGTCAGGCACATTTCCGCGCAGATTGTTATTTTCGCCTCCGCCGTGGGCCTTTGCGCCGCGCCCCTGTCCGCGCTGGCGGCTTTCCCCGTGTCGGCGAACGTGGACCCGGAAATTTCACACAATGTGTTTCTTTACATCAGCCTTTATTCGTTTGTTCTTCCGTTTTCTTTTTTAGAGAGCATTTACAACGCGATTAAAAACGCCACGGGAAAACCGGAGGCGACCTTTGTCCGGATGCTTCTTCTGCTCGCGCTGAAAATCCTGTTCAACCTGCTGTTCATCGTTCTGCTCCGCCTGGAAATCGTGGGCTGCGTCCTTTCTTCCCTGTGCTCCAATGTTCTGATCTGCGTCTGGATGTTTTACGAGCTGTTTGTGGGAAAGGGAGAGGACAAGCTGTCTTTGCGCGGCTTTCATTTTGACTATGATTTGATCCGGCAGCTCATCCGGGTTGGCATTCCCGCCATGCTTGCGAGCCTTATGTTGAACCTGGGTTTCTTTCTGATCAACAACGAAACCCAGAAATACGGCGCGGTCGTCCTTAACGGACAGGGCATCGCGAATAATATTACCGCCGTATGCTTCAATCTTCCCGCGGCGTTCGGCTCCGCGGTGACGACGATGGTCAGCATCAATATCGGCGCCGGCCAGGTTTCCAATGCGAAGCGCTCCTGCTGGGTAGGCTGTGTGGCAAGCGTGGTGACGGCGCTTGCGATTATCGCGGTGATCGTGCCTCTTTCTCCCTATCTGACAGTGCTGTTTACCCAAAAAGCCGATGTCCTTGACATTGCAAACCGGGCGCTGCATATCTATACCTACTCCGTCGTGGGGTTCGGTGTCTGCATGGCGGTGCAGGGCGCCTTTATCGGGCTCGGAAAAACGACGGTCCCCCTGTTCCTCGGGGTGCTGCGCATCTGGCTCTTGAGGTATCTCTTTATTCTGGCAACCGAACAGACGCTTCAGTATTACTCGGTTTTCTGGGGCAATCTGTTTTCCAATTACATGGCGGCGGTGATCGCCGTTCTGATGATTCTGCGGGTGCGGTGGGTTTCGACGCTCGATAAATAAAAATCGGAGCCGGAACCCGAGGATTCCGGCCCCTGAAATGGGGAAATGAAGATCATACGATGTGTGAAATGACGATGTTTGCCTGTACGGGAACAGCGGCGTACAGAACGGTGGCTCCGGTTGTGTTGACCAGTGCGAAAGTGGCGGGTGTCGCTCCGACGGTAATAAGGGCGCTGCCGAAAAGCTCTCCGGTAACCGATGGCATGGTGCTGGCGATATCGGTGGTACCGTTTAAACGCAGCGAGAATTCCACGGAGGCCGGCCCGGCAGTCCCATCGACGGATACCCACCAGCTTACTTCATAGTTCCCGGTTGCCGAAATGGTGAAAATTCCCGTTACGGGGGCGTAGACAATGGACGGGCTTGAAGTGTTCAGTACGGAGTCAAATAGCACGTTCGTTCCGTCAGCCAGTGTCACTGCACTGCTGTCTGTCAACTGTGTTTGAATACCTACCAGGGCAACTGCCGGCCCGGTATCTCCAGTCGGTCCAGTGAATCCGGTCGGCCCGGTATCTCCAGTCGGCCCGGTATCTCCGGTGGGTCCGGTGAAACCAGTCGGTCCGGTGAAACCAGTCGGTCCGGTGAATCCGGTCGGCCCGGTATCTCCGGTGGGTCCGGTGAAACCAGTCGGTCCAGTGAATCCGGTCGGCCCAGTGTCTCCGGTCGGCCCGGTATTTCCGGTCGGTCCAGTAAAGCCTGTGGGTCCGGTATCTCCGGTCGGCCCGGTATCGCCAGTCAGCCCGGTATCGCCAGTCAGCCCGGTATCTCCGGTGGGTCCGGTGAAACCAGTCGGCCCGGTATCTCCAGTCGGCCCGGTATCTCCAGTTGGCCCAGTAAATCCGGTTGGCCCGGTATTTCCGGTCGGTCCAGTAAAGCCTGTGGGTCCGGTGTCGCCCGTTGGCCCGGTGAAGCCTGTCGGCCCGGTGAAACCCGTTGGTCCGGTGTCGCCAGTCGGTCCGGTGTCGCCAGTCGGTCCGGTAGCTCCTGTGGGTCCGGGGTCACCCGTGGGTCCAGTAAAGCCCGTAGGTCCGGTAAAGCCAGTCGGTCCCGTAACACCTCCGGAGGTACCGGTCGGTCCGGTTGGCCCTGTTGGTCCGGTCGGGCCGATGCAGCAGAAAGGCCTGTTACGGTCACAATTTTGGAAACAGCCGCTGTGAGGGAAACAGTGTTTTTGGAAGCTTGTATAAAAATCCGAATTAAATCCGGTGTACATGATTCATCATCCAATCGTTGGGTAAATTAAATTCCGGTTCATTATATGAGCGCGTCGGTTCTGCCGTTCCGGCGAAATTGACGGGAGAACGGCAGAAGAAGGACTCCGATGGCACCCGAAAGATAAAAATAGGGAGCGTACCCCATTGTACGCTCCCCGGGAGGATCCGGAACAGACGTTCCTCACCCCGCACTTGTTAGTATGAATCTTTGAAATTTAATTTAGACATACACGAAAAAAATTTTTTAAGATTTTTTCTTTCCCTGGAATGACCTGCCTGACTGCATTTTTCCAGCCGGTCCGACGGTTTTTGCGAACCGGTTCGGTGAGGTCTGGACAGCTTTTGGACGGTTCGTAGGATGGATCGCTGACGCCTTTGGCATGGGGTTGGCGGAGCGGTTTCCATACGGCCGGTTCTGCGCCGGAGAATGGGATACCGCGGCAGAATGCTGAGGCGCCGGGGACTTTATGGGCCTGGAGGGACCGGGACTTTTTTGCTGTCTGCCAGATGGCGCATATACACAAAATGGAAAGGGAACTCCCATTGACATTTTTAATCAACTCCTTTTCCATATCATATGCAGTTTTCCGGTTCTGTGGTCTGCGGCGAGCATTAACCGACGACAATCCGTTGATTTAACGAGTGGGCCCAGCCTAAAAGCTGCCGGCTTTCCATTTTCCTGATTCCGCGACAGCCATGCGGTCACAGATTTCATTTTCCGGATGCCCCGCGTGCCCTCTCACCCAGTTTACCGTTACGTGGTGCGTTGCCAAAAGCTCAAGAAGGGTCTCCCATAAATCGCTGTTGAGGGCCGGCTTTTTGTCGGCTTTCATCCAGCCGCGTTTCCGCCAGCCTTCGGCCCAGCCTTTGGAAATCGCATCGCATACATAGCGGGAATCGCTGGTCAAGATCACATCGCAGGGCTCTCTGAGCTGTCGCAGAGCTTCAATCACGCCGGTCAGCTCCATCCGGTTGTTGGTTGTGACAGCTTCCCCGCCGCTCAGCCTTTTTTCCCGGCCGCCATAGCGCAGGATTGCGCCCCAGCCGCCGGGTCCCGGATTTCCGCTGCACGCCCCGTCCGTAAAGATCTCGACCCGCTTCATAACATCACCGTTCGTCTTTATAGATTTTTATAGCGGACTTATTATATCACAAAGGCCCGCAGCTTACAAATTTCAGAACCTGCGGTCTCAATCCGAAGATTTTTATGGCCCCCTTCGTTTAGACGACTCTTAACTGGCCATAATAAAATCTGTTGACAGCTTTTGGGAATCAAGGTACAATATATAGGATATTTGTGTTCGGATTTCGGCAATTCGCGGGTTCAACCCGCTTTTCAGACATAAAAAAAGCAGTTCAATTACATTTTTGCGCGGGCTCGGTGCAGCGTAAAAGGGTAAATTAATAAAGGAGAGCCAGATCCGTTTGGTCCGATTGCCGACGGATTCTAATGGCTGTACCCAAAAACGATGGAGGTTATTTTGTGGCAGAAAAACAATTAAATATGGATTCGGCTGAGCGTAAGGGCGAGGAGAATCAAAAAGTCGGAACGTTTCAGGAAAAGCGTCCCGAGCTTTATCAGAAGATTACTCCGCCCCGAAATTCTGCTCAGAAGCAGACGCACCCGGCTGCGCGGCAGGGCAGGCGCCCCGGCGTAAAAAAGAATGCGGGCGGGCAGGATGCCGCTGCGCATCGGGACTTGGCACGTCAGCCTCAGCCGGAGCACCAGCCTGTTCAGTCGAAGGGGACGGACGGGAAGCAGAATGCGGAGCCCCCGCAGCAAACCGGGACTAAGACGCAGAAGAATCCCCGTCCGAAAAACGGCGTAAAGCCGCGCGGCGGCAGACAGAAAAGCGCCGTAAAAGAACCGCTGACCGCAATTCAGAAAACCGTTCAGCAGTACATGACGGAACAGTCCGCAAAGGAGAAAAAAGAGGCGGCCGCCCAAAAGGGCAAGCGGAGCCGCAGGGGGCGGCAGAGTCAGCAGAAACCGTCAATTCGGGCCTATTTTCTGGGGGGCCTGAACGAGGTCGGAAAAAACTTTACGCTGTTTGAATGCGAGAACGACATGATCATCGTCGACTGCGGCATGGCGTTCCCGGACGGCGACATGCTGGGTGTGGACCTTGTCATTCCGGACTTCACGTTTGTGGAACGGAACGCCGAGAATATCCGCGGAATCGTACTGACGCACGGTCATGAGGACCATATCGGGGCCCTGCCGTACCTGCTCAAAAAGGTGAACGTCCCGATTTACGGAACCACGTTTACGCTTGCGCTGGTTAACAGCAAGCTGAAGGAACACGGCCTTCAGAATTCCGTGAAGGCCGTTGTCATGCAGCCCGGCGACCATGCCCAACTCGGGTGCATGGACGTCGAATTCATCCATGTCAACCACTCTGTCCCCGACGCCGTCGCGATCGCCATCCATTCCCCGGCGGGCGTTGTCATCCATACGGGAGACTTTAAAATCGACTGCACCCCGGCGCAGGGTAAAATGATCGATCTGGGCCGTCTGGCTCAGCTTGGCAACGAGGGCGTCCTCGCCCTGTTTTCGGATTCTACCAACGCGGAGCGCGAGGGCTACACCAAATCGGAGCGCAAAGTCGACAGTTCGTTCGACATGCTGTTCAAACGGGCGCAGGACAGCCGCATCATCATCGCGACTTTTGCCTCCAATGTCAGCCGCGTGCAGCAGATCATCAACTGCGCAGTGAAATACGGGCGGAAGGTTGCCCTTTCCGGCAGAAGCATGGTCAATGTCATGACGATCGGCGTGGAGCTTGGCTATCTGGACGTCCCGCAGGGAACACTGATCGATATCGATATGATCAACCGCTACCCCAAAGAGCAGATTGTGCTTGTCACGACAGGCAGCCAGGGAGAGCCGATGAGCGCCCTGACGAGAATGGCCTTTGCGGACCATCGGAAGGTGGAGGTCGGCCCGGGCGATTTCATTATTATTTCGGCGCGGCCGATTCCGGGCAATGAGAAGACCATTGGAAACGTGATCGACGAGCTGATGAAACGCGGCTGCCGCGTCGTTTACGAATCCATGTACGAGGTCCATGTTTCAGGACACGCCTGTCAGGAAGAGCTCAAACTGATGCAGGGCATTGTGAGGCCAAAATATTTCATTCCCGTCCACGGAGAGCAGAAGATGCTGCGCAAGAACGCCGAACTTTCCTACTCGATGGGCAGGGACCCGAGGAATGTGTTCATCGGGGATATCGGAGACGTCGTGGAAATCAATGAGGATTATATGAAACGTCTTCCCCCGGTCCCCGCCGGAAGCGTCATGGTGGACGGCCTCGGCGTCGGGGACGTCGGCAGCGTCGTCCTGAGGGACCGCAAGCATCTTGCCGAAGACGGGCTGATCGTGGTCGTGTGCACCATTTCCTGCACGGACGGGCACATCATATCAGGTCCGGACGTCGTGTCCCGCGGCTTTGTCTATGTGAGGGAATCCGAGCCGCTGATCGATGAGGTGCGCGACCTGGTCGCTTCCGTTCTGCAGGATTGCGCGGAAAACAGAATCCACGACTGGGGAACCCTCAAAACCCGCATCAAAGACGAACTGTCCCGGCTGCTTTACAACCGCACGCGCCGCAGCCCGATGGTTCTGCCGATTATCATGGAAGTGTAATCCACCCGGACAGCCTAAGGGGTAATCAGTTTGAAAAAGAAAGTATGGGCATCTTCTCCTGTCTTTTTTGTCATTTCGGCCGTTCTGCTGCTGACGGCGGGCATCAGTTGGTTCTGGAATACCGCTGTTTTCGCCGCGGAGATTTCCATTGCGGCTGTGTCCGTTGCGGCTGTTCTGCTTGCAAACCGGCATTTTAAAGCGCATATTTCCTATGCTGTTAAAAGCGCGGAGGAAGTCCTGACCGGGGACCGGTACCGCTCTTTGAAACAGTTTGCGCTGCCGGCTGCCGTCGTAGGAACGGAAGGAGACATAATCTGGGTGAACGATGCGTTCGCGGAGCAGGTCAGCATAAACCGGGACTGCCGCGGCGACCATATCATGAAGTTCATCTATCCATTTACAATGGAACAGATTCTCGCCTCCGCGGGGACTGACGTTTCGCTCGGCTCCAGGCAGTACACGGTGTTCGGAATCCGGACGGACGCGGGGAGCGTTCTGTATTTTCTCGATGATACGGCCTTTCGGGAAATCAGCCGGAATTATGAGGAAAGCCGGCCCGTCGTCATGCTGGCCAGCTTTGACAACAGGGAGGAACTGACGAGGGATTCCAGCTCCGGCGAGGAAATCAGAATCGCTTCCGAGGTGGAGGACGTCCTGAACCGCTGGGCGCAGGATCTGGGAGGCTTCTTCAAACGTTTAAGCAACAGCCGCTACCTGATTCTGACCGACGAGGCTCATCTGCGCGATGAAATGAAAAAGCGTTTTCCGATTCTTGAAGCCGTTCGCGGCATCAAGGCCGGGGACCGCCTGAGCGCCACCGTTTCCGTGGGCGTCGCCCGAGGCGCGAAAAGCCTGCAGGAGGCGGACGACTGGGCCAGAAACGCCCTGAATATGGCACTGGGACGCGGCGGCGACCAGATCGCTGTCAAGCAGGCAAACGATACATATGAATTTTTCGGCGGGCTTTCGGGCGGGATGGAAAGAAGGGACTCCGTCCGCACGCGCGTCTTTGCGGCGTCCATTTCGGACGACATCAAGGAAAGCGACGTCGTATTCGTCATGGGGCATAAATATTCCGACCTTGACTGTGTCGGCGCGGCGATCGGCATGTGGGACGTCTCCTGCAAGGCGCTCTGCCGCCCTTCCTATATCGTTTTGAATCTGGCGCAGAGCCTTGCTTCACCGCAGATCACGGCGCTTCAGAATGCGTATCCGGGGGAAAAGATATTCATGTCCCCTCAGGAGGCCCAGGCGCTGGTCACACCGCGGAGCCTGCTGGTGGTTGTCGACACGCATTCCCAGGATTTTGTGGAGAGCGCCGAGCTGCTGCAGGCCGCTTCGCGTGTGGTGGTGATCGATCATCACCGCATGATGGTCCGGCATATTGAAAACGCGCTGGTGTTTTTTCACGAACCGTACGCCAGTTCCACCTGTGAGATGGTGACGGAGCTCCTGCAGTATATCGGCGACGGGCGCCTGACGCAAACGGAGGCGGAGGCGCTGCTTTCCGGCATCATGCTGGATACCAAGAACTTTGTGCTGAAAACGGGCGCGCGCACCTTTGAGGCGGCAGCCTATCTGCGCCGCAGGGGCGCGGACACCGTCAGCGTCAAACGAATGTTTTCCGATTCCATCGACGCCTATAAGGCAAAATATAAAATCGTTTCCAACGCGGAAATCTTTGACCGGTTTGCCGTGGCTTCCACGGAGAAGGAGTTTCCGGATATCCGGATCGCGTCCGCGCAGGCGGCCGACGAGCTGCTCTCCATCCAGGGGATCGACGCTTCCTTCGTTTTGTTTCCCGCGGGCGGAGTCATCAACATTTCCGCGCGTTCCCTCGGAGACGTCAATGTTCAGCTGATTATGGAAACCCTGGGCGGGGGAGGGCACCTGACGATGGCGGGCGCGCAGCTGAACGGCATGACGGCTGCTGAGGCGAGGGAACGCCTGATCGAGGCAATCCGCGAATTTACGGAAAAAACGTCCAACCGCACGAACGAAAAGTCATAAGGAGGTACCCGATGAAAGTAGTACTGCTTCAGGATGTGAAAGGCACCGGCAAAAAGGGGGAACTGGTCCAGGTCAGCGACGGTTACGCCAGGAACTTTCTTTTGCCGCGCAAGCTGGCCAAGGAAGCGAATTCGCAGGTCATGAGCGAGCTGAAGAGCGCCGAGTCCGCCAAAGCGTGGCGCATTCAAAAGGAAACGGAGGAGGCCCGCGCGGCCGCCGCTTCCATCGAGGGAAAGACGGTCCGGCTCTTTGCAAAGGCGGGGCAGGGCGGGAGGCTGTTCGGTTCCGTGACGGCAAAGGAAGTGGCCGAGGAATTGAAGAAGAGCTTTCATGTCGATGTGGATAAGCGCAAGATTGACCTGGACGGCGACATCCGCGCCTTCGGAACCTATGAGTGCGAGGTAAAGCTGTACACCGGCGTTTCCGCCAAAATTTATGTTCTGGTAGGAGAACAGGCATAGGATCACGGCTCTTTGAATTTCGTAAAGGGGGAATCTGAATGGAGCCGATGGAGACGGGCGCGTATGCCGGACTGAATCTGCCGTTCAGCCCGGAGGCGGAGCAGTCCGTGCTCGGCGCGGTTCTGTTGGATTCTTCCTGCCTGGACCGCGTGGCGGAAATCCTGCCCCGGCCGGAATATTTTTACCAGACCAACAACAGCCTGATCTACTCTTCGATGCTGGAACTGTTCACCCAGGGACGGCCGGTGGATTTTGTCACGCTGCTGGAGAAGCTGAGGCAGACGGAGGGATTTGAGGAAAACGGCGGAAAGGCTTATCTTCTTCAGCTGGCGCAGATGGTTCCCTCCATCTCCAACGTGGAGATCTATGCCAGAATCGTCCGCGACAAGTACGACGTCCGCACGCTGATCACCACCGCGCGGGACATCGTCGAAGAGGCTTCCTCCGGAGCGGCCGATTCCGCGACCCTGCTGGACAGCGCCGAACAGCGCATTTTTGATATCCGGCGCGGAAAAAATATGCAGGGCCTCAAACGGATCGACGAAATCATCGTCGACGAGTTCGACCGGCTGGACCTCCTCAACTCTCCGGACGCGGACCAGTACAAGGGCGTGCCGACCGGCATCAGGGAACTCGACGAAACCATTACGGGCCTCAACCGCTCCGATTTTATTCTGCTTGGGGCACGACCGGGCATGGGGAAGACAAGCTTTGCGCTGAACATTGCGCGAAACGCGGCGGTCAAGGCGAAGAAAAAGGTCGCCTTCTTTTCTCTCGAAATGAGCAACGAGCAGCTGGTCTCCCGGCTCTTGTCCACCGAGGCGCTGGTGGAGGGGACAAAGCTGCGCACTGGGAAACTGAACGAGGACGAGTGGGTGCGCCTGATCGAGGCCGGGGACATCCTTTCCAAATCCCAGCTGTATTTCGACGACAACCCCGGCATCACCGTGCCGGAGATCAAGGCGAAACTCCGCCGGCTGCGCGACGTCGATCTGGTCGTGATCGATTATCTCCAGCTGATGACCGCATCCATGCGGATTGAGAACCGGGTTCAGGAAATTTCGCAGATTACGAGAAACCTGAAAATCATGGCAAAGGAGCTCAACGTGCCGGTGCTGACCCTTTCCCAGCTGGCCCGTGACAGCGAAAAGAGGACCAACCACCGCCCGGTCCTTTCCGATCTGCGCGATTCCGGCTCCATTGAACAGGACGCGGATATCGTGCTTTTTCTGTACCGGGAAGAGTATTATCAGGATATGGGGGAACCGTCGGAGAACGCGGACCGCAACCAGAGCGAATGCATTATCGCGAAGAACCGCCACGGACAGACCAAAACGGTGCCTCTGCACTGGCAGGGAGAATATATGCGCTTTACCGCGCAGGAGGTTGTTCACAGTGAATGACCGGATTGCGGAGATAGAGAAGAAAATCGAAGATACCATCCGGGAGGAACGGATGCTTCCCGACGGCTGCCGGGTTGTGGCCGCTTTGTCCGGCGGAGCCGATTCCATGGCGATGCTCTATTTTCTCATCGGCTACGCAAAGAGGCATGGAATCGTTCTGACGGCGGCTCACGTCAATCACGGGCTTCGCGGGGAGGAAGCAGACGCGGACGAGGCGTTTGCCGCCGCGTGGTGCTCTGAAAATCATGTGGATTTTCAGGCCTTTCACGCCGATGTTCCGACGCTTGCCAGGAAAAATTCACAGGGTCTGGAAGAATGCGGGCGGAATGTCCGCTATTCTTTTTTCCGCAGTCTCTGCGGGCCGGGCGGCCGGATTGCCACCGCCCATACCCTGACGGACAGCGCCGAAACCGTGCTGATGAATCTCGCGAAGGGGGCCGGGCCGCGCGGGCTTTCCGGGATTCCGTCCGTCCGGGACGAAATCGTGCGCCCTTTGATCCGCGTGACGAGGGAGGAAGTGGAGGCGTACTGCCTCCATTACGGACTTCGCTTTGTGACGGACAGCACGAATCTCGCCGACGAATATGCGCGCAATCGCATCCGCCACAGCGTATCGCCCGTTCTGCGCGGCATCAATCCCGGCTTTGAACGGGCAATTTTCAGGACGACGCGCCTGCTGCGGCAGGACGAGGAGTTCTTCCGGAAGCTCGCGCGGGAAGAGCTGGATCAGGCCGCCACAGCGGACGGCGGCTTTTCCCTTCGGTCTCTGGACAGCCAGCCGGACTGCGTATTGTCCCGCATGATTGCCCTCGCGGTTCAGAGGGAAACGAGTGTTCGTCTGGATTGCGGCCACATTGAGGCCGTGATTAAAATGATTCGTTCCGGCTTGGGAAATATCACTCTCCCCGGCGGAATACAATGCTGCGCAAACGGCAATACTCTTTTTATTCATTCTGAAAGCGGGCGGACCGCCCGATGGAAAACGCCTCTCCGGCTTCCGGAGACCCTTCTTCCGGACGGAAGGGTCTTCTGCGTTCAGGCGGAATCTTCCGAAATAAAAAATCGTGAGAAAATTAATAATTTGTTATTTAATAATCGAATCAACTATGATACAATAATGGATACTAATAGCTTTGTTCGCAGCAGGCTTCCCGGCGACCGGTTTGTCCCGGCGGGCCGGGGAGTCACCAAAACGCTGAAAAAATTATTCAATGAGCAGAAGATTCCTCCGTTCCGCCGGGACAGGCTTGCCGTTCTGGAGTGCGGGGGGGAGATTCTGTGGATCGAAGGTATCGGCCCGTCTCAAAAAGCAGCGGCTGCGGAAGACACCAGGCGGGCGGCCGAAATCATCATCAAGGAGTGCTGAAAACCTGTGCACCAGTTAACCGACGATATTCAGGAAGTCTTGTTCAGCGAGGAGCGGCTCGCTGAGATCGTTTCAAAGATGGGAGAGAAAATCAGCCAGGATTATCGGGGCAAGAATCTTTTGCTTGTCAGCATTTTGAAGGGCTCCGTAGTCTTTATGTCCGATCTGATGCGTTCCGTCACAATCCCGTGCAGCATCGATTTCATGGCGGTTTCCAGCTATGGCTCCGGCGTGAAGACGTCCGGGGTCGTTAAGATCATAAAGGATCTCGACATCAATTTGAAAGGATACGATGTTCTGGTTGTGGAAGATATATTGGACAGCGGCCTTACTCTGAGCTACATACTGGAACTTTTGCAGGCGCGCCTGCCAAAGAGCATCCG
This sequence comes from Caproicibacter sp. BJN0012, assembly GCF_035986805.1. Lineage (NCBI taxonomy): Bacteria > Bacillati > Bacillota > Clostridia > Eubacteriales > Acutalibacteraceae > Caproicibacter > Caproicibacter sp. BJN0012. The sequence goes on from NZ_CP142518.1 coordinate 1,517,777, forward strand.
CCTCTGCACTTTGTTTGACAAACCGGACCGCAGAACCGTCGGCATCAAGGCCGACTATGTGGGCACCGTAGTTCCGGATGAATTCATTGTCGGGTATGGCCTTGATTATAATGAAAAATACAGGAACCTTCCGTTTGTCGGCATCCTGAAGCCGGAGGTTTACGGGGGCTGAACCACGACATGGGAGGGGCCGATTCCTATAAGGAGTGAAATTTGTTTGGACAATAGAAAGACCGTAAAAAATATTGCCATGTTTTTGGGCATACCGATTCTGCTTCTGATTTTGCTTGCGATGGTGCTGAACAACCATTCCGATAAGACGTTTAACTATTCTGAAATTCTTTACTATTTTGAGGATCAGAAGGTTACGGATTATTCCCTGGATCTCGGCAGCGGCGAGATGATCATCAAGCTGAAGGACAACACTCAGATTTCCTATGTAGCTCCAAGCACGACGCAGCTGATCGAAGATATCCGGCCCTATGTGGAAGAGTATAACCGCGATCATCCGAATGCCCGGATGACCTTTAACTGGAAGAGGCCGGCGGAGACGACATGGCTTTCCAGCCTGCTGCCGATGCTTTTGACACTCGCCGTCATGCTGCTGTTCTGGTGGTTCATGATGAAGCGCCTGAACACCTCCATGGGTGATGCCGGGAAACAGATGAATTTCGGCAAGGCGAAGATCAAACAGATGGCGGACGAGAAACGCAAGACCACGTTTGCGGACGTGGCCGGAGCGGACGAGGAAAAGGAAGAACTGCAGGAGATTGTGGAATTCCTGAAAAATCCCCGCAAGTACAACGAGCTGGGCGCGCGCATCCCGAAGGGCGTGCTGCTGGTGGGCCCTCCGGGCACGGGTAAAACCCTGCTGGCCCGCGCGGTCGCGGGAGAGGCGGGCGTTCCGTTCTTCTCCATTTCCGGCTCCGATTTTGTCGAGATGTTCGTCGGCGTCGGCGCGTCCCGTGTGCGCGACCTGTTCGATCAGGCAAAGAAAAATTCGCCCTGCATCATCTTCATCGATGAAATCGACGCCGTGGGGCGCCAGCGCGGCGCCGGCCTCGGCGGCGGGCACGACGAGCGCGAACAGACTCTGAACCAATTGCTGGTCGAGATGGACGGTTTCGGCGCGAACGAAGGCGTTATCATGATCGCTGCGACGAACCGTCCGGACATCCTTGACCCGGCTCTGATGCGTCCCGGCCGTTTTGACCGCCAGATCATGGTCGGCTATCCGGATATCAAGGGACGCGAGGAGATTCTGAAAGTCCATGCCCGCGGCAAGCCGGTTGCCCCGGATGTCGACCTGAAGACCATCGCGAAATCCACCGCCGGTTTTACCGGCGCGGACCTGGAGAATCTGCTCAACGAATCCGCGTTGCTCGCGGCGAGGAAGAGCCTGAAGGCCATCACCATGGACGAGATCGAGGAAGCCACGATCAAGGTCGTGGTCGGAACCGAAAAGAAGAGCCATGTGATGACCGATAAGGAAAAGAAAATCACGGCCTATCATGAGGCCGGGCACGCGGTGGCGACGTTTTACTGTCCGATGCAGGACCCCGTTCACCAGATTTCGATTATCCCGCGCGGGATGGCGGGCGGCTATACGATGCAGATTCCGACGGAAGACCGTGCCTACCGTTCCCGCAGGGAGATGGAAGAGAGCCTTGTCGTCATGCTGGGAGGCCGTGTTTCGGAGGCGCTTACGCTGGATGATATCTCGACCGGCGCTTCCAACGACATTGAGCGCGCAACAAAGCTTGCGCGCAGCATGGTGACAAAATACGGAATGTCGGACGAACTCGGCCCCATTACTTACGGGCAGGATGAAGGGGAACCGTTCCTGGGCCGCGACATGGGGCATATCCGGAATTATTCTGAGGCGACCTCTTCTACGATCGACCGCGAGATCAAACGCCTGATGACCAATGCCTACGCCAAGACCGAGACCATTCTCAAGTCTCATATGGAAAAGCTGCATCAGGTTGCGAAATACTTGTTCGACAATGAAAAGATGAGCGGAGAGGAATTCGCGAAAATAATGAGAGACGGCGGCCCGGAGCCGGCGTCTCCAGAGGACGACGTGAGGCCGGGTGCTCCATCGGGGCATATGGTGGGGGAAGCCGGCTGAAAAGATCAATAGAGTTTCGGGGGAATGTTGCCGCATTCCCCTTTTGGTTGTTCTTTTGGACCCGGGGGAAATACAATCTAGGGAGGTCCCTGAATGGCGAGAAAACAGACATACGGCAATGAGAGCATTTCCGCCCTGAAAGGCGCCGACCGCGTCAGGCGCCGTCCGGCCGTTATTTTCGGCTCGGACGGAATCGAGGGCTGCGAACACTCCATTTTCGAGATCCTGTCCAACGCGATCGACGAGGCGCGGGAGGGCTATGGAAAGCAAATCACGGTGACGCGGTATCTGGACCATTCCGTGGAAGTGGAGGATCACGGCCGGGGGTGTCCGGTCGACTACAACCCAAATGAAAAACGATATAATTGGGAACTGGCTTTCTGCGAGCTTTACGCGGGAGGAAAATACAACAACAGCGCCGATGAGAGCTATGAATATTCACTGGGGCTCAACGGGCTGGGCCTCTGCGCGACGCAGTACGCCTCCGAATTTATGGATGCGGATATCCGCAGGGACGGGTACCGTTATACCCTGCGTTTCGAACACGGGGAAAATGTCGGAGGGCTGAAAAAAGAAGAATATAAGGGCAGGGACACCGGCTCCCGCTTTCGCTGGAAGCCGGACCTTCAGGTCTTTACGGATATCGACGTTCCTATTGAATATTATCTGGATATGCTGAAACGCCAGGCGATCGTCAACGAGGGGATCACGTTCCTGTTCCGGAATCAGGCCGGGGCGGGATTCGAAACCACGACGTTTCTCTATGCGAACGGGATCGCGGATTACGCGGAGGAAATCGCGGGGGAAGACGCGCTGACTCCGGTCCAGTTCTGGCGGGCGGAGCGCATGGTGCGCGACCGGGCGGACAAGCCCGAATACAAAGTGAAGGTCAACGTCGCCGCCGCTTTCTCCAATCGGAACCGGCTGATCGAATATTACCACAATTCCAGCTGGCTGGAGCACGGCGGTTCTCCCGACAAGGCCGCCCGGAACGCATTCGTTTATCAGATTGACTCATATCTGAAACAGAACAACAAGTACAATAAAAATGAGAGCAAAATCAACTTTGCGGACGTCGAGGACTGCCTCATCCTGGTTATTTCCTCTTTCTCCAACCGCACGTCGTATGAAAACCAGACGAAGAAAGCAATTACCAACAAAGGAATCCAGGAAGCCATGACGGAGATGCTCCGACACCAGCTTGAGGTTTATTTTATTGAAAATCCGGCCGATGCGGAGAAAATCGCGGCGCAGGTTCTCATCAACAAACGCAGCCGGGAGGACGCGGAAAAAACGCGCCTGAACCTGAAAAAGAAGCTGACGACCAATCTGGACCTGACCAACCGCGTGGCCAAATTCGTCGACTGCCGGAGCCGGGACGCCGGAGAGCGGGAAATCTTCATCGTGGAGGGCGATTCGGCGCTCGGTGCGTGCAAACAGGCGCGCGACCCGAATTTTCAGGCGATTATGCCGATCCGCGGCAAAATTTTGAACTGCCTGAAGGCGGACTACGATAAAATATTCAAAAGCGATATCATCACCGACCTGATCAAGGTGCTGGGCTGCGGGGTGCAGGTCAGGTCGAAGGCCAGCCGGGAGCTTTCCTCCTTTAACATCGATCTTCTGCGCTGGAATAAGATCATTCTGTGCACCGATGCCGACGTGGACGGATACCAGATCCGGACGCTTCTGCTGACCATGCTTTACCGGCTGACGCCGACGCTGATTGAGGAAGGTAAGGTGTTTATCGCGGAATCCCCGCTTTATGAGATCCAGGCGAAGGACAAGACCTATTTCGCCTTTACGGAACGGGAAAAAGAAGAATTTTCCGAACAGCTGAGAGGGCAGAAGGTAACGGTTCAGCGCTCCAAGGGGCTGGGCGAGAACGAGCCGGACATGATGAACCTGACAACCATGAATCCGGCGACACGGCGCCTGATCCGCGTCCTTCCGGATGAAGCGGAACAGACCAGCCGGATGTTCGACCTCCTTCTCGGCGATGACCTGGATGGGAGAAAGGACTTTATCGCCCGGAACGGGCCCAGGTACATTGATGCCTCCGATTTGAGCTGAATGCTTTTTTGAATCTTTGATCGAAATGGTGGTGCGGCAGAATTCATGCCCAAAAAGAAGAAAGAATCAGCCCCCCAAAGTGCCGGCGCGCACGGCGTCATCAACGGCGCAGGTGAGGTTGTTGAAGAAAAAATAACGGATACGCTTGAAAAAAACTATATGCCCTATGCGATGAGCGTGATCCTTTCCAGAGCAATTCCGGAGATAGACGGGTTTAAGCCCTCCCATCGGAAGCTGCTCTATACCATGTATAAAATGGGCCTGCTGGGGCCGGCCCGGACCAAGAGCGCCAATATTGTCGGTCAGACCATGCGGCTGAATCCCCATGGCGACGCGGCCATTTACGACACCATGGTGCGGCTGAGCCGCGGGTACGAGGCGCTGCTTCATCCCTATGTGGACTCCAAGGGAAATTTCGGCAAATTCTATTCCCGCGACATGGCCTATGCCGCCTCCCGCTACACGGAGGCGCGGCTCGACAATATCTGTGAAGAGCTGTTTCGCGACATTGACCGGGACACCGTCGATTTTGTAGACAATTATGACAACACCGTGAAAGAGCCCACTCTGCTGCCGGCGACTTTTCCGACCGTGCTGGTCAATGCGAACACGGGCATCGCCGTCGGCATGGCAAGCTCGATTTGTCCGTTCAACCTGGCGGAGGTCTGTAAAACGACCGTGAGCCTGCTGAAAGACCAGCAGCATGAGATCGATTCGACCCTTTTGGCGCCTGATTTTCCGGGCGGCGGGCAGATCCTGATGGATCGGGACGCCTTGCGTAAAATATATGAGACGGGGCGCGGTTCCATCCGGATCCGCTCCCGGTTCCGTTACGACCCGGACGCGAACTGCGTCGATGTGGTGGAAATTCCGCCGACCACGACGGTGGAGGTTATTGTCGAGAAGGTTGTGGAATTAGTCCGTCAGGGAAAAATCAGGGAAATTTCGGATATCCGCGACGAAACCGGCCTCGACGGACTGAAAATCACGATAGACCTGAAACGGGGAACAGACCCGGACAAGCTGATGCTGCGCCTGTTCAAGATGACGCCCCTGGAGGACAGCTTTTCCTGCAATTTTAATGTACTGGTGAACGGCACGCCGCGCGTCATGGGAGTCAGGGAACTGCTGAACGAATGGACGGCGTTCCGGGTAAAATGTGTTCGCCGCCGAACGGAATTCGACCTGAAAAAAAAGCAGGAAAAACTGCACCTGCTCAAAGGCCTGCAGGCGATTCTGCTGGATATCGACAAAGCGGTTGCCATCGTGCGCTCGACCGAGGAGGAGGAAGAGGTTGTTCCGAACCTCATGATCGGGTTTGGCATCGACCGGATTCAGGCTGATTACGTCGCCGAAATCAAGCTGCGCCATCTGAACCGCGAGTATATTCTGAAACGCACGGAGGAAACGGAGCAGCTGGAACAGGAAATCGGCCGTCTTCAAAGAATTCTTGAAAACGATTTGGAGATTCGGAAGATCATCGTCGGAGAACTCAACGAAGTGGCTGGAAAATATGGGAAGCCACGGCGCACCGAATTGATTTACCCTGGCGAGATCGAGGAATACACAGAAGAGGAAATTCCGGATTATCCGGTCAACCTGTTTCTGACAAAGGACGGATATTTTAAGAAAATCACGCCGCTTTCGCTGCGGATGGGCGGCGACCAGAAATTGAAGGAAGGGGACGAAGTCAGCCAGCATCTGGAAAGTACGAATTCCGCCGAGCTGCTGTTCTTTACGGACCGCTGTTCTGTTTATAAGGCGAAGGCCTCGGATTTTCCGGATACCAAGGCCAGCGTTCTGGGGGAATATATTCCCGCGAAGCTCGGCATGGAGGAGGGGGAGACGCCGGTTTATCTGGCGGTCACGACGGACTATTCCGGCTTTATGATGTTCTTTTTTGAGAACGGCAAAGCGGCCAAGGTCGATTTGAATTCCTATGAGACAAAGACGAACCGCCGCAGGCTCGTCAATGCCTACAGTGATAAAAGCCCGCTGGCGTCCTGTTTCCAGATTGCGGAAGACGGGGAATTTCTGTTGACTTCCTCCCAGGGAAGGATTCTTCTGCTGCACACCGGCGCCGTTCAGAGCAAGACCACACGCTCTACCCAGGGCGTCGCGGTGATGACGCTCCGGCGCGGGGCAAGACTGCTTCGTGTTGAAAAATATGAGGAAGGGACCCTGAAAAAACCGGACCGCTACCGGAAAACCATTCCGGCGGTCGGGGCCATGCCCGCTGCGGAGGATACTCAGGGCGAGCAGCTCACTCTTTCATGAACATAAAAATCACCGCTGAAAAACCAATAGCTTTCCAGCGGTGGGACAGTTCAAGCGGCAAACGCAGTCAAACGTAATCGCTTTTCTTTGTCCATGCATTAGAGTTTCCTGGCGGTTTGGCCATTATTCACTTTTCGTCCCATTTTTAGAAATATATCCGGCGATCCTCTTGCAAACAGGCTTCGTTTGTGATACCATCATAAAAGAGGATTCGGAAAGATTTTGGAGGTAGATTATGTCAGTCGCTGAGATTGTGTTGGGAGTCGTACTGATTTTATTTTCCATCGCGATTACGATTGTGGTTTTGATGCAGGAGGGCCACGAACAGAATGTCGGTGTGGTCACGGGCGGCGCGGATACATTCCTGACGAAAAACAAGGCGCGTTCCGTGGATGCTTTTTTAGCCCGCTGGACGAAAATTATTGCGATCGGTTTCTTTCTGCTTGTGATTATTATTAACGCTTATTTGTTTTTTGGAGCCTGAACACAGAATACTGTTTCGCCCCGCTTGGCAAGAGCGGGGCGTTTCTTATATGGCCGCGTAATTTGGACGCCTGGGCGGAAAGCGGAAGGGAATCGCGCTGTCTAAAATTTGCAGTTTAGGGAATTCTATCATGAGCCTTGAGGAGAACAGCAGACCGTGATTGGAGGGAAGAATTTGGGAGAAACAAAAGAAATTATTATGTCATACCTCAATAAGATACCGCAGGGCATTTCGTCGCGCGATTTAATCAAACGGCTCAGACTGAGCCGGAAGGATTACAATAAGGCGTTGGATGAACTGCAGAAAGAGGGCAAAGTCTCGGTCAGCAGAAGCCGCAGAATCCGCAGGGTAAAAGAGAAATCCACGGTTGACGCCACGATCGTTTCTCTTTCCAGAGGATTTGCTTTTGCCCGTCCGGACGGCGGCGGAGATGACATTTTCATTCATGCCGACCACCTGAAAAATGCCTTTATTAAAGACAGGGTAAAGCTGCACCGCGTCAGGCAGAGTCCCAAGGGACCCAGCGCGGAGGTGGATTCCATCTCTGAGAAAAGCAGCCGTGTAATCACCGGAACTCTGAACAAAGCAAAAGATCGATGTGAAATGGCCCCGGACGACGCGATCCGATATCCGATCCGGGTTGTGAAGAACCTGCCGCGCGGGATAAAAAGCGGGGACAAGATCCAGGCGAAAATCAGCAGACAGAAAAATTCAGACGAGCTTCAGGCGGAAATCGTTAAAGTCTATGGAAAATCGAACAGCGCCAAAGTCTGCGCCGACGCGATCCTCGATCAATATGGAATCCGGACCCGCTTTGAAAAGGAAGCGGCGGAAGAGGCGAAACGCGTTTCCTCGTCCGCAATTTCGGAAGCGGACCTGACAGGAAGGCTGGACCTTCGGAAGCTTGCCATTTGCACGATCGACGGCGCGGGTGCGAAAGACCTTGACGACGCCGTTTCCGTCAGCAAAACGAAGAAGGGGTTCCGGCTGGGAGTCCATATCGCGGACGTGTCGCATTATGTGAAGGAAGACGGGGCGCTGGACCGGGAGGCGTTTGCACGGGGGACCTCCGTTTACTTTGCCGACCGCGTCGTTCCCATGCTTCCGGAGGAACTTTCCAACGGCGCGTGCTCTTTAAACGCCGGCGCGGACAAGCTGGCGTTTTCCGCAATGATCGAATTGAGTCTCGATGGAGAGATTCTGTCCTACCGTTTCCGGAAAAGCGTGATCCGTTCCCGGGTCCGCGGCGTTTACTCGGAGGTGAATCAGATTTTTTCCGGAAAAGCGGACCGTGAACTGAAGAAAAAATACTATCCGGTGATTCGATCTCTGAATGCGGCGCGGGAGCTTGCGAAAATCCTCAAAAAGCGTTCGGGGGAGAACGGCTCCTTCGATATTGAGAGCACGGAATCCGAATTTACGCTGAACGAGCGGGGGGTCTGTGTGGATGTCCGTCCGCGCTCGAGCGGAGAAGCGGAAGAGATGATCGAACAGCTGATGATCACGGCGAACCAGGCCGCGGCAAAGCTGGCGAAAACGAAGGGGATCCCCTTCGTTTACAGAGTCCATGAACAGCCCGACCCGGAGCGGGTCAAGACGCTGATTCAGCTGGTGGACGCGGTCGGGCTGAATTCCCGCACGCTGAAGAAGAAGGGGGAGCTTTCCGCCGCCGATTTCGGTGCGGTATTGGATCAGGCGCAGGGCACGCCGATTCAGAAGGTGATATCGCACCAGCTGCTGCGGACCATGGCGAAGGCCCGCTACGACTCCAAGCCGATCGGGCATTTCGGGCTTGCGCTGGAGGACTACTGCCACTTTACCTCTCCGATCCGCAGATACCCCGACCTTGCGATTCACCGCATCCTGACGGCGCTGCTGACGGAAAAGGACCAGGGCAGGATCAACCGTTTTCAGGGTTTTGCCGTCGGCGCCGCAAAATCCTCCTCCAATGCCGAGGTGCGCGCCATGGGGGCGGAACGCGATGCGGAGGATTGCTATATGGCCGAATACATCGGCCGGCACATCGGTGAAGTTTTCGACGGGGTCGTCAGCGGAGTGACGCAGCGCGGCATTTTTGTGGAGCTTGCCAACACGGTGGAGGGATTTGTGCCGATCGACAGTTTTCAGGACGCAAACTACCAGTTTGACGGCATGATTACCCAGGTTGACCGCAACTCGGGCAAAAAGCTGACCATCGGACAGCCGATGCGCATTCAGGTGGTTTCCGCCGACGTGGCGGGCGGCCGCATCGATTTCGCGCCTGCCGGCGACCCGGATTAATTTTTTACTTTTTCCATTCGTTGCATAAAAACTGGAATAAAAGCCCATCCTACTGGCATAAGAATGAAACCGGAAGGCGGAATTGTCAGTATGGAATCTGTATTAAAACTCTTGCAGCGCACCACTACCGACTGCGAGGAGGCAAAAGACAGCCTCGACCGGCAGCAGATCGTAGATGCAATCCGGGACGTATCGCGCCAGCTTGCCTATAACGAATGCTGGTTTCAGCTTGAATCCGATGAAAACCTGATCGATGCCTGCATCTATCAGCGGGAAGAACTGAAATCGCGTTATCGCTATTTTCTGAAACTGGCAAAGCAGAAGGGTGTTAACTGCGCTTCCTTCCAAGAATAAGGAGCGGAGGTGTAAAATTGCAGAAGCTGACGGCCATCGTGTGTGCGCTGGGTGTTTTTGCCTTGCTGGTACTGATCCAGGTCATCGTAAAAGCGGAACATCCGGTCCGAAGGGCCATCGGGGGAATTTTAACCGGACTTTGCGCGCTTGTGGTTGTAAATCTGACAGGATGTTTCACCGGGGTTACTCTTCCAATCAGCCCGCTGACGCTCGGCGTTTCGGGTGCGGCAGGAATATCGGGGGTTACAATGCTGCTTTTGCTGGATCTTATTTTAAAATAGGCTGCGGGGGATCGTTCCCTGCAGCCTATTTTAAAATGCAAAAGTTGCCGGTTGCCCGCTATGATTCTTTCGGAAGGAAACCAGCCGCCATGTCGTTTCGACCCGTGACAAGGGCCAGCAGCATCCGGTAAACGGCTTCGGGAGAACGGTGGAAATTTTCTTTCACCATATTGGCCTGGTAAAGGTCGGGGACGTAGAGAGTGATGCTCATCAAATCCATATCCCCGCCTGAAATGTGACAAATCACATGATATCCCTTGTCCAACTTGACAAACTCAACGCGGTTTTCCCGTTCGCGCCTTGCTTCGGCCAACAGCCGGATCGCTGCGCCGACGGCTTTGTCGCGGACAGAGGGAGGTAAAGCCGTGTCCAGCTGCTTTGCTATCATCTTTCCGCTGTCGCTCAGGGAAAAGGTATCCGGGCTGTCCCTGTCCGGGATGAGAATTCCCTTTTCGGACATTTCCGCAATGGCGTCCGCCAGTTCAAAATAATTTGCAAGCCCGTTGTTCTGTATCATCTCTATCATGTCATCTTTTGCAAGCGGAACGCCGACACTGTCCAGCAGGTAACAGATTAAAATTCTGATTTCATTTTTCGTCCTCAGTCCCCCGGGGTCAATTCCGGCTGAAAAAGCGTCAAAGGCCATTTCGAATCGCCTCCCTGATCCTTTTTGATTATTTTACCACAGATTGAAGATCATGGAAAGTGGGGAAAGGGTGGCGATAACGGCGGTGAATAAAAAAATCGCTGATCCTGTGAAGCACGGTCCGGCTGGGTTTAAATTCCCGTTTCAGAGCGTGTTTCCCAGGATCAGCACCATGGCGAATCAGCTAATTTCTGGTATCTTTAGAAGCTTTCTCCATGCTGTCTTTCAGGGCAGAAAACAATTTCTCTTTTTGGCTGTCGGGACAGGCCCGGAAAAGCCCGACCAGTTCTTTTTCCAAAGGGGTTAATTCGTAAATATGGCTTGAATTTTTCTTTCCGTGTATATAGACCGATTTGCTTCCGCTGTCCGCGACGGAAGGTGGGCTGGGTTCATCCGCCAATAGCTCGTTGATGGAGATATTAAATACTCTGGCCAAGATGATGAGGGCGGAAACATCCGGCATGGTCTTTCCAATTTCGTAATAAGAATAAGTGGAACGGTCAATATTCAATATTTTGGCAATTTGATTCTGCGTATAGCCGCTTTTGATGCGCAATTCGCGCAGTCTTTCGTTAATGCGAATTTTCATCAACTTGCAATTCCGCCTCTTTTTACATTATATGCCAGAAAAGTATATATTTATTGCTGTTGATTCGATTATATCTTCATTCCTGAATGAAACATAAATTTGGTGATTATTATTCACTGCTTTGCGGAAATTAACGGACTCCGCCGAAAAAAGTACTTGACGGGCAAAGAATTGTTTAGTATAATAATTTGGTCGGTAAAAGTGCTACTGTGGCTCAGTTGGTAGAGCAGCGCATTCGTAATGCGCAGGTCGTCAGTTCGAGTCTGACCAGTAGCTCCAGAAAAAAGCCAGGAATCGTAAAAGGTTCCTGGCTTTTTTCTGGTTTGGTCTATTTTGTTTTTCAGGACGGGATCCCTTAAAAAAACGGACGGGCTTGTCATGCCTGTCCGTTTTCTCCAAACCCGCCGGAAAGGATGATTTTGTCGATCCCGGGAGAAAGAAATCAGATGTTTGTTTGTTTTTCGACCGGATTTTTGCAGAATTCCCTCATGGAGCAATTTCCGCAGTCCGGGTTTCTGGCTGTACAGACGGCCCGGCCGTGGAGAACCAGCCGGTGGCAGAAATCATTGGATTCCTCCGGCGGCAGGATCTTTCTCAGTTGCGTTTCCACTTTGAGAGGATCCTTGCCTTCGCTCAGCCCCAGGCGGCCGCAGATGCGGATGCAGTGAGTGTCCGTGACGACGGCCGGTTTGCCGTAGATATCCCCGACGATGAGGTTTGCCGTTTTCCTGCCGACTCCCGGCAGCTTTGTCAGCTCTTCAATGGTGTCCGGAACCCTTCCCTCATAATCCGATTTCAATTTCCGGCACATGGCGAGGATATCGCGGGCTTTGGTCTTATACAGCCCGCAGGAATGAATGATCGGCTCAATGTCTTCCGCGGACGCTCCGCAAAATGCGTCGATCGTGGGGAAAAGCCTGAACAGTTCAGGCGTGACCTGATTCACCCGCGCGTCGGTGCATTGGGCGGAAAGCCGGGTGGCGATCAAAAGCTGGAGCGGCTCGGTGTAGGTCAGGGAGCAGATCGCATCCGGATATTCTTTTTTCAAAGCCTGGATCGCAAGCGAGGCACGCTGCTTTTTGGTCATTTTGATCCTCCGTTTCAGTATGATTTTTTTCATTATAAACTTTTCTGTTGTGAATGGCAATGGATGTGCGGACCGGAAATCCGAGGAGCGCTTTTTGCAGGGCCGCCGTTGCGTTTTTGCATGTTACAGGTTATAATAGGGATAAATTTGTTCGGGAAAGGGTTTGAATACGATGTACAGTGATATGATGAATACCATCGGCCTTGTTTCCGGGGCCGACCCGGAGGTCGGCGCCGCGATGGCCCGGGAACTGGGCCGGCAGAGGGACAATCTGGAACTGATCGCATCCGAAAATCTCGTTTCGCCCGCCGTAATGGCGGCGATGGGAAGCGTTTTGACCAACAAATACGCGGAAGGATATCCGGGAAAACGCTACTACGGCGGGTGCCAGTATGTTGACATTGTGGAGGACCTGGCTCGTCAGCGTGCCTGCAGGCTGTTCGGCGCGGAACATGCCAATGTGCAGCCTCATTCCGGCGCTCAGGCGAACCTGGCGGTGTATTTTGCCCTTTTAAAGCCCGGCGACACGGTGATGGGAATGAATCTTTCGGAAGGCGGGCATCTGACCCATGGATCGCCAGTCAATCTGTCCGGAAGCTACTACCATTTCGTCTCTTACGGCGTCAGCCCGGAGACAGGCCGGATCGACTACGACGCGGTTTATGAAACGGCGATGAAAGTAAAGCCGAAACTGATCGTGGCGGGCGCCAGCGCCTATCCGCGTGTGATCGATTTCAAACGCTTCCGCGAGATCAGCGATGCCTGCGGGGCGCTGCTGATGGTCGACATGGCGCATATCGCGGGCCTTGTCGCGGCCGGAGAGCACCCGAATCCGGTCGAGTGGGCGCAGATCGTCACGACGACGACGCATAAAACCCTGCGGGGCCCGCGCGGCGGCCTGATCCTCTGCAAGGAAGAATACGCGAAGGCCATCGACAAGGCGATTTTCCCCGGAACACAGGGCGGCCCGCTGATGCACATCATCGCGGGAAAGGCCGTTTGCCTGGGCGAGGCGCTGAAGCCGGAGTTCAAGCAATACGCGCACCGGATTGTTGTCAATGCGAAAGCGCTGGGTGACGGCCTGATGAAACGCAACGTCAAGCTTGTCTCCGGAGGCACGGACAATCACCTGATGATGGTGGACCTTTCCGGACTGGAGCTGACGGGCAAGGAACTGGAGCAGCGCCTTGATTCCGTCAATATCACGGCAAACAAAAATACCGTCCCGAACGAGCAGCGCAGCCCGTTTATCACGAGCGGCCTGAGACTGGGCACGCCGGCCGTCACCACGCGCGGCCTGGACGCGGCGGATATGGACCGCATTGCGGACTGCATCAGCCTTGCCGTTTTCGACTTTGAGCCGAACCGCGAAAAGATCCGCACGGCGGTGCATGAAATCTGTGCCCGTCACCCGCTTTACGAATAATTCACCAAGGAAGGGATGGTGCCGATGTCGGCTCCTCTTGCGGACCGGATCCGCCCCCGCGAACTGAGCGAGATTGTCGGGCAGCATCATCTGCTCGACCCCGGCAGGCCGCTGCGGCGCATTATAGAGTCGGGGGAAATCCCGAACATGGTCTTTTACGGACCGTCGGGGATCGGCAAGACAACGCTTGCATCCATTATCGCGGCGAGAACCAGCCGCAAGCTGGTCAGGATGAACGGCACCACCGCCACTACGGCGGACATCCGCGACGTTGTGAACCAGTTGGATACGCTGGAAGCCCCGAACGGAATCCTTCTCTATCTGGACGAGATCCAGTATTTCAATAAAAAGCAGCAGCAGACGCTGCTGGAATTCATTGAGAACGGTTCGATTACACTGATTGCGTCGACGACGGAAAATCCCTATTTTTATGTTTACGGCGCGATTCTGAGCCGGTCGACGGTGTTTGAGTTCAAACCGGTGGAGAAAGAAGACGTTCGCGAGGCGGCAAAGCGGGCGTTCGGCATTCTGGAGGAGGAGCAGCACCGCGGCATCCGGGTGGAACCCGGCGCTTTGGACGTGATTGCTTCCGCCTGCGGCGGCGATGTCCGCAAGGCGATGAACGCGGTGGAGCTCTGCGTTGTGTCCGGTGAGGAAAAAGACGGCGCCTGTCTCGTGACGGAACAGCTTGCCAGGGACCTGACGCAGCGCAGCGCGATGAAATATGACCGCGCGGGAGATGAGCATTACGACATCCTTTCCGCGTTCCAGAAATCCATGCGCGGCTCCGATCCGGACGCCGCAGTCCATTATCTGGCCCGTCTGCTGGAGGCCGGGGACCTTCCCTCCGCGTGCCGCAGGCTGATGGTCTGCGCCTGCGAAGACGTGGGGCTCGCTTATCCGCTGATTATTCCGATCGTCAAGGCAGCCGTGGACGCGGCGCTTCAGGTCGGTCTGCCGGAGGCGCGGATCCCGCTGGCCGATGCAGTGGTGCTGGTGGCCTGTTCGCCAAAGTCGAATTCGGCCTACTGCGCGGTGGATGCGGCGGTCGCCGACCTGCGGGCCGGCAAAACGGGGCCGATTCCCCGCAGACTTCAGAATAAGCACTACGACGGGGAGGACAATCCGAGAAAGGGCCAGTTCTATCAGTATGCCCACGATTTTCCGCACCACTGGGTCCGGCAGCAATACCTTCCGGACGTATTGAAGGATACGGTTTACTATCGGTGGGGGGACAATAAGACAGAACAGGCATTTCGGAAATATTGGGAAGAAATCAAAAAAGAAAAGTAATTTTATGTTGATTATCAGCCGAATATGAGATATACTAGTAAAAATGCGTTTTGGAGGAAGCCGACTTGAACGATTTGATTTTGAACAGCCTGTCTTACGGGATGTATGCAATCGGCGTGAAAGACGGGGAAAAAGTTTCCGCTTGTATTGTCAATACGGCCGTGCAGGTTGCCCGCAATCCAAACACAATTGCCGTCAGTCTGAATCATGAAAATTACAGTTGTGAGTGCATTCAGAAAAACGGCCTTTTCAGCGTTTCCGTCCTTTCAGAGGATACCTCCGGCACGGTAATCGGCGCTTTGGGCTTTTCATCCGGACGCGACACGGATAAGCTCAAAAACGTCAGGCACCGCATCCTTGCGGAGGGCGTTCCGATTATTAAGGAGAATACATGCTGCTGGTTTCTTTGCAAGGTCCTCTCTTCGTCCGAAACGGCGACCCACACGATTTTTATTGCCGAAGTGATTGCGGGCAGTGAAAAATCGGTGGGCAAGCCGATGACTTATGAATATTACCACAGAGTCATTAAGGGCAGGGCACCGAAAAACGCGCCGACCTACAGGGAAGAGAAGCAGACGGAACAGAGCGGAGAAAGCTGGATCTGCACTGTTTGCGGTTATATTTACAATGATCCCTTCGTTCCCTTTGAGGAATTGCCGGACGATTGGGTCTGCCCCATTTGCGGGGCGCCGAAGTCGGCATTCAAACGACAGCAGTAAGATGACAGAAAAGCTCACACCGATGTATTCCATACACCGGGCGGGCTTTTTTTTTGAGTAAAAAAGCGCAGCTTTTTACTGAATATATAAAGATTGAGGAGTGTTTATCTATGACAAAGCAAATCATCCAGGTTGAGGAAAAGCCGCCTGTGCCCAAGGCGATCCCGCTTTCGGTGCAGCATCTTTTCGCCATGTTCAGCGCTTCGGTGCTGGTTCCGGTCCTGCTGGGGATCAGTCCTTCCGTGGTCCTGTTCATGAACGGGATCGGCACGCTGCTCTACATATTGATTACGGGAGGCAAGGCCCCGGCTTTCCTGGGTTCCAGCTTCGCCTTTATTGCCCCCGCGGGAATCATCATCGGAACCAAGGGACTGGGATATCCGTATGCGCTTGGCGGGTTTGTGGTTTCCGGTGCGGTGTTTTGCTTTGTTGCGGTCATTATCCGTTTCTGCGGCACGAGATGGATCGACGTGATTCTTCCGCCCGCGGCCATGGGTTCCGTCGTGGCGCTGATCGGTCTGGAGCTTTCCGGAACGGCGGCCAACATGGGCGGGCTGATTTTAAGCGATACCTATACGCAGATCGACCCAAAAAAAATCACGGTGTTTCTGATTACGCTGGGGGTCGCCGTGTTCGGCAGCGTGCTGTTCCGCAAATTTCTGGCGGTTATTCCGATTTTAATTGCGATTGTGATCGGCTATTGCGTCGCGTGGGGGATGGGAATGATCGATTTCTCGGCGGTCGCCGCCGCTCCGGCCTTTGCGGTTCCGAATTTCCAGCCGGCCAAATTCGACTGGAATGCGATCTCCATTATTCTGCCGGCGACGCTGGTTGTGGTTTCGGAGCACATCGGTCATCAGATCGTGACCGGCAAAATCGTCGGGCGCGACCTGCTGCGGAATCCGGGCCTGCACCGCACCATGCTCGGCGACGGCCTTTCGACCATGCTCTCCGGGCTCTGCGGCTCCGTGCCCACGACGACTTACGGCGAAAATATCGGCGTCATGGCGATGACCGGCGTATACAGCGTCTGGGTGATTGGCGGCGCGGCCGTTCTGTCCATCGCGATTTCTTTCCTCGGCAAGGTCTCCGCGGTGATCCAGTCGATCCCGGGTCCCGTCATGGGCGGCGTCAGCTTCCTGCTCTACGGAATGATCGCCTCCTCCGGCGTGAGGCTTCTGGTTGACCAGAAAGTGGATTACAGCCGTTCCCGCAATCTCGCCATGACCAGTATCGTTCTGGTGACGGGCCTTTCCGGCGCGTTCGTCCAGCTTTGGAAGGTCAAGCTGACCGGAATGTCCCTCGGCGCCGTGGTAGCCATGCTGCTCGGTCTTATTTTCTGGATCATTGACCGGTTCCATGCGGCAAACGACTATGAAGAGGAGCCGGTACAGGAATAGGGATCAAATGCTCATCAGCTCAAGGCGCCACCGTTCGGTTTCTTCCGGAGTCTGACCGCCTAAAAGGATCGTCCCGGCGTAACATCGAATGAGCAGCACGGGCTGGTTTTTCGCGCAAGCATACACCTGACAGGGACCGATTCCCTCGAGCACAAAATGTCCGGCCATTCTGCCCATGCTCAGACCGTTTGTCCGGATTCCGGCGGGGACGGAAGGCAAAACCTGTATTCCCGAAATGGAATCGAGCGGGAATGAGCAGGAATATAGCGGAGCAGAGATCAATCCCGTACCGTTTTTAATCTGAAAACGGATCGGTGCGAAATTTGTTACATATAAGGCTCCGGCGATCAGTGAAAAGAGAACGGCCGTTGTAATAATTGCTGGCAGATACATGAAATCAAGACCTTTTTGTTGACAAGTTTTGCTTTTTCTTTCATTTATTATAAACATTGTGTGAGACAAAATGCAAGCGGTTGGGGAGGTGCCTAATTTCCTTGCCGTTCTATTGAATCTTGGCGCCTTTCATACTATAATAGAAAAGAATGGAAACGGATTTTATTTAGGAGGGCAGCAATGAAGACAGAATTGAAAAGGAAATTGGAAATTGCCGCGTGCAAGATCCGCATGGGTGCTGTGGAGGGCGTTTACCGCGCAAAATCGGGGCATCCGGGCGGATCCCTTTCCGCGGCGGAGCTTTTTGCGTACCTCTATTTCAAGGAGCTCAGAGTCGACCCGAACCATCCGAAAGAACCTGGCCGCGACCGTTTCGTCCTTTCCAAAGGGCACACCTGTCCCGGACTTTACGCGGCTCTGGCTCTCAAAGGCTATTTCCCTGAGACAGAGCTGAAAAAACTGAGACAGATCGGCGCGATGCTCCAAGGTCATCCGGACATGAAGGGGACGCCCGGCGTTGATATGAGCACGGGTTCGCTCGGACAGGGAGTTTCCGCGGCCTGCGGCATGGCGCTCGCCGGGAAAATGGACGGGAAAGACTACCGCGTTTACGCCCTGTTGGGCGACGGCGAGCTAGAAGAAGGTCAGGTGTGGGAGGCTTCGATGTTTGCCGGGCATCATGAGCTGGACAATCTGTGCCTGGTGATCGACATCAACGGGCTTCAGATCGACGGTCCTACGGCCGAGGTCGGAGGTCCGGAACCGGTCGACGAAAAGTTCCGCGCGTTCGGATTCGATGTCCAGGTCATTGACGGGCACAGCTTTGATGAGATTGAAAAGGCATTTGAACACGCCAAAACCGTGAAAGGGAAGCCATCCGCCATTCTTGCAAAAACGATCAAGGGCAGAGGCGTTTCCTATATGGAAAATGTGGCGGGCTGGCACGGCAAGGCGCCCAGTGACGAAGAATATGAAATTGCCATGCGCGAGCTGAAACAAACCCTGGCTGGATTGGAGGCGGAATAAATGGCGGAGATGATGAAAAAGGCAACCCGGGAGAGCTATGGAATGGCGCTGTCCCAGCTTGGGGAGGAATTTCCGCAGATCGTTGTGCTGGATGCCGACCTGGCCGAGGCGACCAAAACCGGCATCTTCAAAAAGAAATACCCGAAGCGATTTGTTGACTGTGGCATTGCGGAAGGCAATATGATGGGCGTCGCGGCGGGCCTCGCGACCTGCGGCAAAATTCCGTTTGCGACTTCATTTGCGATGTTTGCGACCGGCCGCGCCTTCGAGCAGGTCCGCAATTCCATTTGCTACCCGCACCTGAACGTCAAGGTTGTCGGGACCCACGCGGGCATCTCCGTCGGCGAGGACGGCGCGACCCACCAATGCCTGGAAGATATCGCCCTGATGCGTTCGCTGCCGGGAATGACGGTGATCAGTCCTTCGGATCACTATGAGACCGTCGCGGCGGTCCGCGCGGCCGTGGAGCACGAAGGGCCGGTTTATCTGCGCCTTTCCCGCCTTGCGGTGGAAAGTTTCAACAATTCCGACGACTATCGGTTCGAGCTCGGCAGGGGCGTTACCCTGCGTGACGGAAAAGATGTGACGATCATCGCGACGGGTTTGATGGTTTCCCGCGCGCTGGAAGCGGTCAAACTGCTGGAGCAAAAGGGAATTGACGCAAGACTCGTCAATATTCACACCATTAAGCCGATCGACCGGGAGCTGATCCTGAAAGCGGCGGGGGAGACCGGAAAACTCATTACCGTAGAGGAGCATAACGTCATCGGCGGGCTCGGCGACGCGGTCGCGGCAGTGCTGAGCGAGGAACTGCCGACTCCGCTGCGCAAGATCGGCGTGAATGATCAGTTCGGGCATTCCGGCCCCGCTGCGGCTTTGCTGGAACAGTTCGGGCTTTGTGCTTCAAATATTGCGGAAGTGACGGAAGAATTTTTGAAAAAATGAGTTCCTTTTAAGAAAACTGAAGGCCGTGGGAGAATTTCCCGCGGCCTGTTTTTCTTTCAATTGTCCGGAAGGAGGAACCGTGATGAATAAAAAGCCTGCTGAAAAAATTCGAATTCTGGCTTTGCTGGAGATCCTGGAAGAATGGACCGACGAGGATCACCCGCTTGCTTCGCAAGAGCTGCTTGCCCTCTTGGACAAGCAGGGAATCGCCGCGGGCCGGAAGACCATTTACCGGGATATCTCCGCCCTGCGCGCGCATGGGATCGACATCCTGTTCACCCGGAGGCCAAAGGCGGGATTTTTTCTCGCCGCGCGGCGCTTTGAGCCGCCTGAGGTCCGCCTGCTCATGGATGCGGTACAGGCCGCGCCGTTCCTCACTGAGAAGAAGACGGAGGAACTGATGCGAAAACTGAGCGGTTTAATGAGCGCCGGTCAGGCGGAAGCAGCCGAGGGAAAAACACACATCAATCTTCGCCCCAAATTTGAAAACGAAGAAATTTATTATACCATTGACGCGGTGAACCGCGCGATTTCACAAAAGAAGAAAATCTCCTTCCTGTACCGCCATCACGTCATCCGGGGAAACCGGATTACGCAGGACGAAGGGAGAAGATTTCTGATCAGTCCGTATGCGCTGATCTGGGACAGCGACAAATACTACCTTGCCGGGAATTATGAGAAGTATGACGATGTCAGCGTTTACCGCATGGACAGAATGAAACGGGCCGAACTTTCCATGCAGGACGTCCGGCCTTTCACGGAGGTAAGCGAATACAGGGAACGTTTCGATGCTGCGGATTACGCGGCGAAAACGTTCCATTTGTATCACGGCGATCTGCAGACTGTTTCGCTTCACTGTTCCGAAGATGCTCTGGAGCCGCTGCTGGATAAATTCGGAGACGGCCTGAGCATTTTCAGCAGGAGAGACGGATTTTTCAATGTCAGGGTCAGAGTATTTGTGGGAGAGGGATTGGTGGAATGGCTGCTGCAGTACGGTGACCGCATCACCGTTTTGGCGCCAAAGGCGCTTCGGGAGCAGGTGACCGAGCGCGTCCGGCGGATTGGAGAAGCCTATGGGTTCTAAAAAAACATGTGGTCGATGAAGATTTTAACGCCGATTCCGATGAGGACGAGGCCGCCGAAGGTTTCCGCGCGGCAGGAGCAGAAAGAGCCGAACCGTTTGCCGATATAGACACCGATGAGGCAGACGACAAACGTGATCGCGCCGATGACGGAAACAGATAATCCCATCAAAAAGACAGTGGAGGCGCCTACGGCTGAGGGAAGAATGATCCCGGTTGCGAGCGCGTCGATGCTGGTGGCCACGGCGAGCGCGATTAGCGTTTTGAGTTTGATGCCGTCCTGCCTGCGGTCCCGGATTCCGCAGTTTTTCTTACGGCGCGCTTCCCGGATCATTCCGATCCCGAGATAGCTGAGAAGAATGAGCGCGATCCAGTGGTCCACGGCGCTGATGATGCTTTCCCCCGCTTTTCCGATCAGCCACCCCAAAAGAGGCATGACGGACTGAAAAAGGGCGAAGCAAAGCGCGAGCTTTATCGCGAACCAGAACGTAACCCTTCGTGTGATGGCGCCGTTTGTGATGCAGACGGCAAACGCGTCCATCGCCAGGCCAAGCCCGATGCCGCACAGAGAAAAATAGTCCATTGCTGTCCTCCGAGTTTTTTTTGCATTAAAAAATATGATACCCTGATTCCGGCCTAATGTCAATTCATTCTCTTAACAGGATTTGCGGGGAGTCGTTTGCATTTCATTTACTTTCGTGATATAATGAATTACCATACGAAAGCGGAGGGATCCCATGATAGCGGTCATAGATTACGGCGCCGGAAATCTGCAGAGCGTCGCCAAGGCATTCCGACATATCGGATGTGACGTTTCCGTCACGGCCGTTCCAGGGGAACTGGCGCGCGCGGACGCCGCGGTCCTGCCGGGAGTCGGGGCGTTCGGGGATTCGATGCGCTGCCTGAGAAATTCCGGAATGGTGGAGCCCACCCTGGAATTCATCCGCTCCGGCAAGCCGTTTCTCGGCATTTGCCTGGGCCTTCAGCTCTTGTTTGAAGAAAGCGGGGAATCACCCGGCATCAAGGGCCTTGGAGTGCTTCCTGGAAGCATTTACCGGATTCCCGGTTCGCCTGGGCTGAAAATTCCCCATGTCGGGTGGAACAGCCTGAACATCAGGCAAGGCGGCGGACTGTTTACCGGCGTGAGCGAAAGCCCCTATGTTTATTTTGTCCATTCCTATTATTTGAAATCGGACGACCGGAGCATTGTGACGGCGACGGCGGACTACGGAGTCGAGATGGATGTGTCGGTGCGGAGCGGAAATATTTTCGCCACACAGTTCCACCCGGAAAAAAGCGGCGGGGCCGGCCTTCGGATGCTCCGGAATTTTGCCTCGGTGATAGAAGCGGGGGATTGAATGTTATGTATGCGAAACGAATCATTCCCTGCCTGGACGTCAAGGACGGCCGGGTCGTCAAGGGAACGGAATTTGTTCGGCTGAGGGACGCGGGGGACCCTGTGAAAGCGGCCGCGGAATACGGCCGGCAGGGCGCGGACGAACTCGCGTTCCTGGATATCACCGCTTCCTCGGATGCCAGAGATATTATGATCGGCCTGGTCGGGCAGGTGGCGGACAGCATCTTTATCCCGTTTACCGTGGGAGGGGGAATCCGTTCGGTGGAGGACTTCAACGCGCTGCTCCGCGCCGGGGCGGACAAGGTTTCCGTCAACTCGGCGGCGATTCTGAATCCCGGCTTGATTTCCGCGGCCTCCGAAAAGTTCGGGAGTCAGTGCGTGGTCTGCGCGGTCGACGCGAGACGCCGCGCGGAGGGCGGCTGGACGGTTTACCGCAACGGCGGGCGCGTCGACACGGGATTGGACGCCGTCCGGTGGGCGCAGAAAGCGGCCCGGCTCGGCGCGGGCGAAATCCTTTTGACCAGCATGGATTGTGACGGGGTGAAAAACGGGTATGACCTTGAGCTGACTGCCGCCGTCTCCGAGCGGGTCCCGATTCCGGTGATCGCCTCCGGCGGGGCCGGGAAGCCGGAGCATTTTTACGATGCTTTTACGAAAGGGAAAGCCGACGCCGTGCTGGCGGCGTCCCTGTTCCACTTCGGTGAAGTCGCGATTCCAGACCTGAAGGAGTATCTCGCAGGGCGCGGAATTCCAGTGCGAAAATAAATTGATAGAAAAAGACATGGGAGCCGCCGAGGTTCTCATTTTTTATGGATAGAATTTCCATGCGCGGCATAAGAATTAGTATGAAATTGGAGGTGCTGAAAATGAAGTTGAAAAAAATGTCGGCCTGCCTGCTTGCGGTGCTCGCCGTGATTTTCAGCTTGCCGCTGGGGGCTTCGGCGCTGTCGGAAGAGGAAGTCAAGGCGCCTTCCGCCGTGCTGATGGAGGCTCAGACCGGCAAAGTCCTTTATGAGAAAGACGACCATGAACAGCGCGCGTGCGCGTCCATCACCAAGGTGATGACGCTGCTGCTGGTCATGGAGGCGCTCGACAGCGGCAAAATCGGTCTGAACGATACCGTCACGGCAAGCGAGCACGCGGCCTCGATGGGGGGATCCGACATCTGGCTGGAGCCCGGCGAAAGCATGACGGTGGACGACATGCTGAAGGCGACGGTTATTTCCAGCGCCAACGACGCGGCGGTGGCGCTGGCGGAATATGTCGCCGGAAGCGAGGATGAGTTTGTCGCTCAGATGAATCAGAGGGCCAAGGAGCTCGGCATGAAGGACACCGTCTTTAAAAACGTCAACGGCCTCGACGAGGACGGCCATGTCACCTCGGCCTATGACGTGGCGCTGATGTCGAAGGAACTGATCAAGCATCAGAAAATTTATGATTACACCAAAACCTGGATGGACAATGTCAGGGGCGGAAAAACACAGTTGGTCAATACCAACAAGCTGCTGAAGAGCTACAAGGGGATTACCGGCCTGAAAACGGGAACGACCGGCAAGGCGGGCAGCTGCATTTCCGCCACGGCCCAGCGGGACGGGGTCAGCCTGGTCGCGGTGGTCCTTGGAAGCTCTTCGACGACGGACCGCTTCAACGCCGCCGCGACCCTGATGGACTACGGATTTGCCAACTGGTCGGTCGTCAATCCGAAGATTCCGTCGGAAGCGAACGTGCCGGTCCCCGTTGAAAACGGAATGGAGGAAAACGTGGAACCCAGCGTCAACGGCGAAGAAAGCCTTCTGGTGCCGAAGGGAAAAGCGGGAGACGTCACGTCCAAGGTTTTAATGAACAACGAGGTCCGCGCGCCCGTGGAAGAAGGGCAGACGCTTGGGAAGATCACCTATTCGCTGAACGGGGAGGTCCTGAAGGAGACGAAGATCACAGCCAAGAAAGCGGTGGAGCCCATCACGTTTTCCTCCGCGTTCCGCCTCCTTATGCGAATGGTGATGATGGATCCGTAATTTTTAATTTTTCCTGAATAATAGGAATCCTCCTTGCAATCAAAGCCCGCCTATTGTAAAATAGAGGTGCAGGAAATACAGTAGGCAGGGGGAAAGAAAATGTCTGTTAAAATTGACTTGCATCACCTTGCAGGTTTTATCGACGATAGCGAGTTTTCTGCCATCGTCCCTCAGGTACGTCTTGCATATGAAACGCTTTTAAGCGGCACGGGCGCCGGAAGCGATTTCCTGGGCTGGCTGGATCTTCCCGAGAAATATGACAGGGAAGAATTTACCCGCATTTGTGCAGCGGCGGAGAAAATCCGTTCCGATTCGGAAATTTTTGTTGTGATCGGAATCGGAGGCTCCTATCTGGGAGCGCGCGCCGCCATTGAGTTTTTGCAGTCCCAAAATTACAACGCCCTGAAAAAAGCCGGACCTCAGATCTATTTTGCCGGCAACAGTTTGAGTCCTTCCGCCCTTTCTGAAATCATGGAGCTTTGTGGGGAGAAGGACTTTTCTATTAATGTCATCTCCAAATCCGGAACGACAACGGAACCTGCGGTGGCTTTCCGTGTTTTCAGAGGGCTGCTGGAAAAGAAATACGGAAAGCAGGGCGCGGCAAGGCGGATCTACTGCACGACGGACCGTGCCCGCGGGACTTTGAAGCAGCTTGCCGACAGGGAGGGCTTTGAGACATTTGTCGTCCCAGACAATGTGGGGGGCCGCTATTCGGTTCTGACCGCCGTCGGCCTTCTCCCGATTGCGGTGGCCGGCGCGGATATCGGCGCTCTGATGACAGGCGCGGAGGAAGAACGGGCCGGGCTTACCGGCGACGCAGCGTCCGACGCTTCCTGCCTGTATGCGGCGGCAAGGAATATTCTGTACCGCAAAGGAAAGGAAACCGAGATCCTTGTCAGCTATGAACCGCGTTTTCAGATGATGTGCGAATGGTGGAAACAGCTCTGCGGGGAAAGCGAGGGAAAAAGCGGCAAGGGGCTTTTCCCGGCATCCGTCATTTTCTCGACCGATCTGCACTCCATGGGGCAGTATATCCAGCAGGGACGGCGGAATCTGTTTGAAACGGTAATGCTGATCGACAGCCCCGCGGCGGATCTGAAAATTGAAGAGGACCCTGACAACGCGGACGGCCTGAATTTTCTTGCGGGGCGGACCATGTCTTATGTGAACCGCAAGGCCTTCGAGGGAACCGTATTGGCCCATACGGACGGCGGCGTTCCCAACATCATTCTCAGCGTGCCGGACTTTTCGGAAAAATCCCTCGGCTGCCTGATCTACTTTTTTGAACGCTCCATTGCGGTTTCAGGCTATCTTCTGGGAGTCAATCCGTTCGACCAGCCCGGTGTGGAAAGCTACAAAAAAAATATGTTCGCCCTATTGGGCAAGCCGGGTTATGAAAGCGAGAAGTCCATACTGGAGTCCCGACTGAAATAGACCCCGGTTCTTTTCACCGGCGACGGTAAAAATTATATAGGAGGAGCACTTTTATGATTAATGTGATTGTTGGAAAAAAAGGATCCGGAAAGACCAAAAAGCTGATTGAGCGCGCAAACGAAGCGGTTTCTAAATCAAGCGGGAATGTGGTGGTGATTGAAAAGGGAAATACGCTGACTTACGATATTTCCCACGATGCCCGTCTGATCGACATTGACGAATACGGCATTCAGGGTGCGGACTCGCTGGGCGGCTTTATCTGCGGCATCTGCGCCGGAAACTACGACGTTACGGATATCTTCGTGGACTCCACTCTCAAAATTATCGGCCAGGATATGAGCGGCCTCACTTCCTTCGCTGAAAAGATGGAAGCTCTCTCCTCCCTTTCCGACATCAAAATAACACTGCTGATTTCCGCGAACGAAAGCGTGCTTCCGCCGGAAATCAAGGCGGTTTCCGCTGTTGTCTGATCTACTGCGGGTAAAATGGTGCCGGAGCCGGGCGCTCCGGCACATTTTTTGAGGGAAAAGTTCTTGACCCATAAATTTTTATTGACAAAAGAGGGAAAAATCTCTATAATTAAAAAATGTAGCGCCGAGGTGGAGTATGCTGCTGGATTTAAAAAAAATATTCTCTCAGGAAAGCGAAAGCTGCTCATTTGATTACAGCATGGACCTGTCGTCGACCGGAGTGAACGGTGTGTTTCCGTTTGTTTCCCCGGTGAAGGTAAAGGGTACTGTAACGGGCTGC
Organism: Caproicibacter sp. BJN0012; assembly: GCF_035986805.1. NCBI lineage: Bacteria > Bacillati > Bacillota > Clostridia > Eubacteriales > Acutalibacteraceae > Caproicibacter > Caproicibacter sp. BJN0012. Next base: position 1,543,819 of record NZ_CP142518.1, read on the forward strand.
GACGGTTCCGCAAGACTGAAAGCGAATGTTTCGTTCGACTTTTCGATTCCATGCGACCGCTGCGCGGAACAGACCGACAGGCACTATGATTTTGCTTTTTCCCATATCCTTGTTCGTTCTCTCGAAAAGAACGAGGACGACGACCGGTTCATCGAGGTCCGCGAGGAACAGTTGGATCTGGACGAGCTGATGCGGGAAGATATTCTGCTGGAACTTCCGACCAAGTTTCTATGCAGAGAGGACTGCAGGGGGCTGTGCCCGGTGTGCGGGAAAAATCTGAACAAGGGACCCTGCGGCTGCGGTGAACATTCCACGGATCCCCGGCTGGAAGTTTTGGAAAAATTGATTCATTAACGGAAAAGACCGGTAAGGAGGTGCTGAGGATGGCGGTACCAAAAAGAAAACAGTCGAGCGCCAGGCAGAACAAACGGCGTTCCAATGTCTGGAAGATGAGTGCGCCCGCTCTGGTAAAATGCCCGAAATGCGGAGAACTGACAGCTCCCCATAAAGTATGCGGCAATTGCGGCTACTACAATGGCAGGGAAGTAATTAAAAAGGAAGCGTAATTCGTTTCCGTTTTCCGAAAGTCAGAGAAGGAGCAATCCTTCTCTTCTTTTTTGCCCGCGAAACCGCCTGAAACAACAGGCTTTGGGTAAAATAGGGAAGGAATAGGAAAAAGATCAGGGAGGGATCGAGTATGGCATTGCCGGTAGTCGCGATTGTCGGCCGGCCTAACGTCGGCAAATCGACGCTTTTCAATAAATTAGCCGGAAAACGCCTGTCCATAGTGGACGATACGCCGGGGGTGACGCGGGACCGCGTTTACGCGGAATGCGAATGGGAATCGCGCCGGTTCTCCATTGTGGATACGGGAGGTATCGAGCCGGGCGGGGATGTGATCCTGGCGCAGACCAGGGCGCAGGCGCGCCTTGCGGTGGAAGCGGCCGATGTGATCGTCTTTGTCACGGACGTGCGCACCGGGCCGGTTGCCGCCGACCATGAAATTGCCGCCATGCTGATGAAGAGCGGAAAACCCGTTGTGCTGTGCGTCAACAAATGCGACAGCATCGGTGAGCCGCCGCCTGAATTTTATGAGTTTTACAACTTGGGGCTGGGCGATCCCATCGGTGTTTCTTCCGTTCACGGGCACGGAACCGGAGATCTCCTCGACAGCGTGATTTCGCATTTTCCAGAAGAAAGCGGAGATGCCGATTCGGAGGAACTCATCCGGGTCGCGGTGATTGGCAAGCCGAATGCCGGAAAATCCTCGCTGGTCAATTGGATCGCCGGAGAGGAACGCTGCATTGTCTCCGATGTGGCCGGGACGACGCGGGACGCGGTGGATATCGCCGTGGAAAACGAGTACGGACGCTTCCTTTTGATCGATACCGCTGGTCTGCGGCGGAAAAGCAGGGTGGACGGCAGCATCGAACGGTACAGCATGCTCCGGGCGCAGATGGCGGTGGAGCGTTCAGATGTCTGTGTGGTGATGATCGACGGCACCGTCGGCTTCACCGAGCAGGACTCCAAGGTCGCGGGCATGGCGCATGAAGCGGGCAAGGCCTGCGTCATCGCGGTCAACAAGTGGGATGCGGTCGAAAAGGACGGCTACACGCTGGACGCGTACGAGAAAAAACTGCGCGACGACTTTTCTTTCATGCCGTATGCCAAAATTCTGTTTATTTCGGCAAAGACGGGCCAGCGCGTCGACCGCCTGTTCCAGGCGGTCCGGGACGCGGCGGCCTCCGGCGCCCGCCGTATTGCGACCGGGATGCTGAACGATGTTCTCGCGCAGGCGACCGCGCGGGTTCAGCCGCCCACCGACAAGGGACGCAGGCTGAAAATCTATTACATGACCCAGGTTTCCGTCCAACCGCCCGCTTTTGTCTTCTTTGTCAATTCCCAGAAGCTGTTCCATTTTTCCTATCAGCGTTTTCTGGAGAATATGATTCGCGACACGTTCGGCTTTGAGGGAACTCCGATCCGGTTTCTGATCCGCGAGCGCGGAGAGAAATAGGAATGGCGGAAAAGAAAAAAGGAACCGGGATCCGGTTCCTTTTACTTTTCTCTTATTATATTAGAAAACGAGGCCAGGCAATCAGACGGCGCGGGTCACTTTGCCGGAACGCAGGCAGCGGGTGCAGGCGTAAATACGTTTGGGAGAACCGTTCACGATCGCCTTTACACGCATGACGTTGGGCTTCCAGGTACGGTTGGAACGCCTGTGAGAATGGGATACCTTGATGCCGAAAGCAATGTCCTTGCCGCAGATTTCACATTTTGCCATAGGTCTGCACCTCCTTTAAAGGGCTTTTTATCGCAACAGTATTATGTTATCAGATTTGTCCTGCAAATGCAAGCTTTTTTTCTCTTTTTCCGGAAATCCACGCTCCGCTTGCCTTTTACTCTTCCCCGTATTATAATCATAAACATAGTAAGGAGAATTCAATATGCTGATTGATATGTTAAGAGGCCTCTTTTCCGGCGGGTCCGTGGACATGGCGTCCGTGATTTCCCAGATTCTTGCAACGCTGTTCATTATTTTCTGCATTCTTCCGCTGCATGAATTCGCGCACGGCTGGGCCGCTGAAAAACTGGGCGACCACACCGCGAAATACAGCGGGCGGCTGACGATGAATCCTCTTGCGAGCTTTGACCCGGTCGGTTCGCTTTTCCTGCTTTTGTTCGGCTTCGGGTGGGCCAAGCCTGTGCCGATCGATTCGCGTTACTTTAAGAATCCGAAGCGCGACACGGCGCTGACCGCCGTGGCCGGCCCGCTCTCCAATTTTCTGGCGGCATGGGTCGGCGGCATTATTTACTTCGGCTTGATTCTGGCGGCCCGGCTGTCTCTTCCCGGGTTTGTCCAGAGCTTTTTCCTCGCTTATATTACCATCAATGTCGCTCTGGCGGTTTTCAACCTCCTTCCCATCCCGCCGCTGGACGGCTCGAAAATTCTTGGAGCGTTCCTTTCCAACCGGACTTTGTACAATTATTACCGCTATCAGAATGTGATCGTTATGGTGGCTTTTCTGGTTCTGTTCAGCGGGATGCTGGACCAGCCGATCTGGTGGCTGGAAAATCTTTGCCTGGGCGGGGTACAATGGCTCGCGCTTTTGCCGTACCGTTTCTTTGGGCTTGTATAAATAATCCTGTATGATGATGGATAAAATATGTTATAAACTGGAAACATTCGAAGGCCCTTTGGATCTGCTGCTGGCGCTGCTTGCGAAAAACAAGCTGAATATTTTCGATATTCAGATCACCGAGCTGGTCGACCAGTACCTGGAGCAGATCGAGGCGATGCGCGGGCGGGAGATGGATGTGTCCAGCGAATTCCTGGAGATGGCCGCAAAACTGATTTATCTGAAAACCGTTTCCCTTCTGCCGAAGCGTGAAGAAGCCGAGCAGCTCAGACGCGAGCTCAGCGGGCAGCTGATTGAATACCGGGACTGCAAACGCGCCGCCGCCCTGCTGGGCGGGCGATTCAGCTTTGACTCCTTCACCAGAGGACCAGAGAAGCTGGAGCCGGACCGCAGATATCGGGGGCATCATGCGCCGGAGGAGCTTTATGCGGCATATCTGAGCGCCGCGGGGCGCGGCAAACGATTTCTTCCCCCTCCCAAAGAGTCGTTTTCCGCGATTGTGTCCCACAGGATCGTCTCCGTGTCCTCCCGCATTGTCTATATTCTCCGGCGCCTGAGAGTGAAAAGCGGACAAAGTTACGAGGCCCTGTTCGACGGGATCGGGGACCATTCCGAACGGGTGGCGACCTTTCTCGCCGTGCTGGAGCTGATCAAGGGCAAACGGATTTTTCTGGATGGGAAACACAACCCCGAAGTGAAATTGTTGAACGGCGGTGGAAGACATGGAGATAAAAAAGCTGCAGGGAGCGATTGAGGCAATTCTGTTCGCGAGCGGAGACGCCGTCTCCGTGGACCGGATTGCGGAAGCGCTTGAGATTGACCTGACGACGGCGGGCAAAATGCTGGAGAATCTTGCGGACCGGTACCGCGAGGAGCGCGGAGGGATTCGGATTGTCCGCCTGGAGGACGGCTACCAGATGTGCACAGACCCCGAATATGCGGGCGCGGTGCGTTCCGCATTGGAAATCCGCCGCAATATGCCCCTGACCCAGGCTGCGCTGGAAGTACTTGCCGTCGTCGCCTACAATCAGCCGGTCTCCAAGGCGTTTGTCGAGCAGGTGCGCGGCGTGGACTGTTCCGCGGTCATCGGCGGGCTTGTTTCAAAAGGATTGCTGGAAGAGCGCGGCAGATTGGAACTGCCCGGCCGCCCGCTTCTTTATGGAACCACTTCGGATTTCCTGCGGTGCCTGGGAATCTCTGCCCTTTCCGAATTGCCGCAGCCTCGGAAAGGACAGACGCCTGAGGAAGCGGAAGGCGAAACGGAAGGAATTCCGACGCAGAGGGAAGAGGAAGCCGGATGAGTGGTTGGATCATAGCGGGCTTCCTCGTCCTTTTGCTTGCGCTTCTGCTTTTCTGCTCCGTTTCCATTGAGGCCGCTTTTGCGGAAGAGTTCTCCGCCAGGGCGGGATTCCTCTTTTTTCATTACCGCATCTGGCCCAGGCCGGAAAAAAAGCAGGCGCCTGCAAGAAAAGAAGAGCCCGCAGCGAAAAAAAAGCCCTCAAAAATAAAGGAGCTCCTTCGGAAGAGAGGAGTCTCAGGCTTCTTGGAGCTGCTCCGGGCGTTTTCCCGCGCCGCGTATGGAAGCGCCAAAAAGCTCCTCTCCCACACGGTGATCCGGCTTCTTCATCTGAATCTGACCGTGGGCGGGGAAGACGCGGCGCAGACCGCGGTCGATTACGGCAAGGCGTGCGGCCTGGTGTCTACGGCGCTTACGGCTTTGCTCTCGGCGGCGAAATACAGGGAGCGGCATGTGAATGTAAGGGTGACCCCGGATTTTCAGAATGGCAGCGGCAGCGTGCAGTTCCATGTCCTTCTGAAAATCAAGCTGTTTTTTCTTCTTTCCGCCGTGCTGTCGGCGTTGATTGACATGATAAAAATCTATTTGAAATTCAGAAAAGAGTCCGGGCGTCCGGATCAGAAAGAAAAGGCGGTGCTTTAATATGGCTGACCATCCGATTGAAGGCATGATGGATACAACGCTTGAAAAGATCAAGCAGATGGTGGATGTGAACTCCGTTGTGGGCGATCCGATCACTTCGCCGGACGGAACGGTGATTGTCCCCATTTCAAAAATCAGCTACGGGTTTGCTTCCGGCGGTTCCGATTTTTCGGGGAAAATACCGGAAAAGCAGTTGTTTGGCGGCGGTACGGGAGCGGGAGTCACCATCAATCCGGTGGCTTTCCTGACGATTTCGGAAGGGAGCGTCAAGCTGCTGCGGGTCGATCCCGGCAACACTTCGGTCGACCGGATCATCGATCTGGCCCCGGAACTGATCGAAAAAGTTTCCTCGGCTGTCAGCTCGGCGTTTCACAGGGACGGGAAGAAGGAGAAATCCTCTTCCGCTCCCGCAGAGGAAGCGGCGGGAGACCCTCAAATTTAAAATCGAATCGTATCGCTTCAACCGCCTGCATATAAATAAACCGGCAGGTGGTTGATTTGTTAAAAAAAGCGATTTCCATCCTTCTGGCCGCTTTGGCGGCGGCTTTGTTTCCCTGTGCGGCGCGGGCCCAGGGGACGGCGCCCTCCGTGTCGGCCCGGTCCGCCGTGGTGATTGGCGCGGCGGATGGGCGCGTCCTCTACGAAAAAAACAGTCATGAGAAACTTCCGATTGCGAGCACGACCAAAATCATGACGGCGCTGCTGACGCTGGAAGCCGCTGCCCGCGGCGACGAAACGGTGCTGATCACGCCGGAAATGGTCCGTGTGGAGGGTTCTTCCATGGGGCTGAAAGCCGGCGACAAGCTGACTTTGACCGCCCTCGCGGAAGGAATGCTGTCGGTTTCCGGCAACGACGCGGCAAATTCCGCGGCCATTGCCGTCGGCGGCTCCATCCAGAAATTCGCTGCTCTGATGAACCAGAAAGCGGCGCAGCTCGGCCTGTCCGACACGCATTATGTCACCCCGTCCGGATTGGATGACGAAGAGCATTATTCCTCGGCCGGTGATTTGGCGAAGCTGACCGCTGCGGCGCTGGAAGATCCGGAATTTGCGAGGATCGTCGCCCAGCCTAAAATCAAGGTCCGGTTTTCGGATCCGGACCGGACGGTAACCTATACAAACCACAATAAGCTTTTAAGCATGTATGACGGCTGCACCGGCGTCAAAACCGGGTTCACCAAGAAGTCCGGCCGGTGTCTCGTTTCGGCCGCGGAGCGGAACGGCGTGCAGTTGGTCGCCGTGACCCTCAGCGATCCGAACGACTGGGAGGATCACGAAAGGCTCCTGGATTACGGCTTTTCCAGGCTGACAAGATATCAGGCGGACGATTCGGGGTTCCATTTGAGCCTTCCCGTGGTCGGCGGGGCGGAGCGCAGCGTCTTGGTGGCGGGGTCCGCGGGCACGGCCGCGTTGCTGCCGGCCGACGAGGTGAAGGACCTGCGCCGTACGGTCGAACTGCCGCAGTTTGTGTATGCGCCCGTGACAAAAGGGCAGGTCCTTGGCCTTGTCCGGTATTCCAACAGCGACGGAACGGCCGCGACAACAAAATTGACGGCGGGCGCGGCCGTTCCGCGCCAGGCCGATCACAGAAACATGATTAAAAAATTATGGGACCGGATCCGCCAGCTGCTTTCGGTCTGAAGGATGTGTGAAATCAGTTGGGCGAAAAAATCAGGCTGCAGAAGCTGCTTTCGGAAGCCGGCGTGGCTTCCCGCAGAAAAGCGGAGGAATTGATTCTGGCGGGGAGAGTCCGCGTAAACGGAGCCGCCGCAGAGATCGGCGGCAAGGCCGATCCGGACAGGGACCGGATCACCGTCGACGGAAGGCCGCTTGAGGCGAAAGAGAAAAAAGTATATCTTATGCTTCATAAACCGAGGGGATACATCACTACCATGAGCGACGAAATGGAACGCAAATGCGTGGCGGAGCTTGTGCGCGACGTGCCCGAGCGCGTTTTTCCCGTCGGAAGGCTGGACCGGGAATCGGAGGGCCTTCTCCTGATGACGAACGACGGCGAGTTTGCGAACGCGATGACCCATCCGTCCCGCCATGTCCCGAAGATATACCGCGTGACCGTGCGCCCCAAAGTCACGGAGGAACAGCTGATTCAATTTTCGACCGGGATGACGATCGAAGGGAGAAAGACGGCGCCCGCCGTGGTGCGCGTCCTTTCGGAGGAGCCGGGACGCGCCGTGCTGGAGATCGTCCTGCGGGAGGGGCGGAACCGGCAGATCCGAAAAATGTGCGAACAGCTGGGGCTGGAGGTCGCGCGCCTGCGCCGCACTGCGGTTGGATTTTTAAAGCTTGGGATGCTGCCCGCCGGAAAGTGGCGCCCGCTGACTGCGGAGGAAGTCCGCCGCTTGTCGGGAGCGGCATCCTCCGGTCCTGATCCGCGAATTTCCTCGAAAACGAAGCGAAGAAAAACGGCGAATCATGCCGAATTCCGGCGCTGACAATAATTACTTGCCATTTGGACGCGAATCGCTTATAATAAAATATGATTATTTTTTCATCATATTGGTAGAAAATCTTGTAAACGGAGGAATGAAAATGAAGAATGGCGGTCATGCCGAAACAACGCAGGACGGGTTGAAAATCACACAGACAACGGGCTATCTGCGCCTTGTTTCGCTGCTTGACGATGGAAGCTTTCATGAGATAGACGGCCTGGCGAGGTCTCACGAGGGTTATGCGGAAGCGGTCGCTGGTTATGGCACGGTGGAAGGGTGTCCGGTTTACGCTTTTTCACAGAACAGCGATGTCGGTGGTGGTGCTATGTCGAAAGCTCAGGCCTCTAAAATCAAGAAAATCTATCAGTTGGCGGTTAAAACAGGGATGCCGGTCATTGGGATTTTTGACTCCAAGGGCGGGCGTCTGAACGAGGCTGGAGATGTTCTGGGAGCGTACGGTGAAATTCTTCTGCAGGCTAACAACCTTTCCGGTGTGGTTCCGCAGATTTCCCTGGTGCTGGGACCGTGCGCCGGCACGTCCGCGATGATCGCGGCGGGAGCGGATTTTGTCGTGATGTCCGACAAGGGGGAACTGACCATCGCGACAAACGGCGAGGGCGGTTCGGCGGAGGAAGCGGCAGAAACGGGCCTTTGCCATATCTCCGCGGCGAACGAGTCCGATGCGATCGGCGCCGTCCGCAGGCTTTTGTCCCTTCTGCCCTCCAACAACCTGTCGTCTCCGATGCTTTGTGAAGCCGTTTCGCCGTCCGGGACGCTGTCCGCAGGGGAAACGGATGCCGGAAAAATCATTGCCTCCCTCTGCGACAGCGGTGAGTTTTTGGAATTAAGCCCGAAATTCGGCGCGTCGGCCGTCACGGGCTTTGCCCGCATTGGCGGAATGACGGCGGGACTGGCTGCTTTTTCGGGAGTGATTGATTCCGGCTCCTGCTCGAAGGCGGCGCGCTTTCTCCGCTTCTGCGATTCTTTCTCCATTCCGGTCGTCACGCTGGTGGATGCGGAAAAGTTTGAATCGCTCCGCGAGGCTTCCAAACTTTCCAGCGCTTATTCGGAAGCCACGACGGCAAAGATCACGGTGATTACCGGTTCGGCGTACGGGCCCGTTTATATTGCGATTGCGGGAAGAGGAGCCAATTCAGACCTTACCATGGCCTGGCCGGATGCGGCCGTTTCCGCGGTGGCGCCCGAAACGGGAGCGATTTTCCTTTGGAACGACCGGCTTGCCGGGTCGGCGGATCCAGTGGCGGACAGGCAAAAGCTGATTGAGGAATACAAAAAAAACGAAGCCTCGGCGCAGAGAGCCGCGGAGGAAGGAATCATTGAAGCGGTCGTCGCTCCGGAAGAGACCCGTGCGCAAATTCTTGCGGGTTTGGACATGCTCAGCGGGAAACGGGTTTCCACCCTGCCGAAAAAGCATGCCGATATCCAGCTTTGATGAAATAGGACAGGGGGATAACATCATGACAAAAAATCTCAGAATTACAGTAAACGGCACGGCTTACGATGTACAGGTGGAAGACCTCGGCGCCGCTTCGGCGCCGGTCCAGGCTTCGCCGGCTCCTGCGGTTCCCGCTACCAGGGCGGCTTCGCCCGCGCCGGCCGCGCCCGCGGCGAAGCCCGCAGCTCCCGCCGGAGGAGAGACGATCTCCAGCCCGATGCCGGGGACCATTGTATCCGCCAATGTAAAACCGGGGCAGAGCGTCAAGAAGGGCGATGTTCTTGTTGTGCTGGAAGCCATGAAGATGGAAAATGAAATTATGGCTCCCCACGACGCGCAGGTTGCGGCTGTTTTGGTGAATAAAGGGGACAGCGTCGAAAGCGGAACTCCCCTTGTTACCCTCCAGTAAGGGGGCACTGGGAAATGAATAAAAAAATTGGAATTACGGAAGTGGTTCTGCGCGACGCGCACCAGTCGCTGCTTGCGACGCGCATGCCTCTCTCCGATATGCTGCCGATCCTCGGCAAGCTGGACCAGGTCGGCTTTTATTCGCTGGAGTGCTGGGGCGGCGCCACGTTCGACGCCTGTCTGCGTTTTCTGGACGAGGACCCGTGGGAGCGTCTGAGGGTGCTCCGTAAAAATTGTCCCAACACCAAGCTGCAAATGCTGTTCCGCGGGCAGAACATGCTGGGGTACCGGCATTACGCGGACGATGTCCTGGAGTATTTTGTACAGCGGTCCGTGGCGAACGGAATCGACATTATCCGAATTTTCGACGCGCTCAACGACATTAAAAACCTCAACGTCGCCATCAGGGCCGCAAAGAAGGAAGGGGCCCACGCTCAGGTTGCCATTTCCTATACGACCGGCCCCGTGTTTACCGATCAGTACTATGTGGATTATGCGAAACGGATCGAAGACGCGGGTGCGGATTCCATCTGCATCAAGGACATGGCCGCGCTGCTGACGCCCTATAAGACCTACGATCTGGTCAAGGCGATCAAATCGGCGGTCAAAATCCCGGTCCAGCTTCACACGCACTATACGTCCGGCCTCGCTTCCATGTGCGAGCTGAAGGCCGTGGAAGCGGGGGTGGATCTTCTGGATACCGCGATGTCCCCGCTCGCGCTCGGCACTTCCCATGTTCCGACGGAGTCCATGGTGGCTGCGCTGAAGGACACGCCTTACGACACGGGTCTAGATCTGATTCTGCTCAACGAGATCCGCGAATATTTCATGACGCTTCGCGACAAATATATCAAGAGCGGACTTCTCGACCCGAAAATGCTTGCGACCAACACCAAAGCGCTGGTCTATCAGGTCCCGGGCGGCATGCTGTCGAACCTGCTGTCTCAACTGAAGCAGGCGGGCAAGGAGGATCAGTTCGAGGCCGTGCTGGAGGAAGTGCCGCGCGTGCGGAAAGATGCCGGCTATCCGCCGCTGGTGACGCCGACCTCCCAGATCGTCGGAACACAGGCCGTGTTCAACATTATCACCGGGGAACGTTACAAGATGTGCACGAACGAATTCAAAGACCTGGTGGCCGGAAAATACGGCACGACCCCTGTCCCGGTTGACGACGCTTTCGTGAAAAAGATCATCGGAGACGCGCCGCGCATTACCTGCCGCCCGGCGGACCTTTTGAAACCGGAGCTGGAAGACCTGAGAAAGGAATGCGCCGAATGGACCGAGCAGGAGGAAGACGTCCTTTCCTACGCGCAGTTCCCGAAGGTGGCGACGGATTTCTTTAAGAAGCGTGCGGAAAAAAAGTACGGAATCGATGGCAGGCACGCCGATCGGAAAGAAATGGTCCATCCCGTTTGACCGTAATTATCAGCTCCGTGTCTGTTTTGCACGGAGCTGTTTTTGTTTCCGGGTTTTTTGAACCGCAGTTGACAATTGGGACGGAAAGCTGATAAAATAAATAGGATTATGATTTATTTTTGAATAAGTCATTTCTATTTTCGCTATGATTCAAGATAGGAAGACTACAGAGATGAGATGATAAGAGTGATCAAGAGCATGACCGGGTTCGGCAGAAGCGAGAAAATCGCCGGAGGGCGGGATATCGCGGTGGAGATCCGGTCCGTCAATCACCGTTATTTTGATTATTCCTCCCGCATCAGCCGCGGGTATGGTTTTCTGGATACAAAGCTGAAGTCCTTTCTTCAGGACCGGATCGCAAGGGGCAAGATAGACTTGTATGTTTCCGTGGAAACATTGGAAAGCGCGGATACGGAGGTGACAGTGAACCACTCCCTGGCTTCGGGATACATCGCCGCCCTGCGCGATCTCCAGGAGTGCTACGGGCTGAAGGACGACATCTCCGTTATGGCGGTGGCGCGTTATACGGATCTTTTCACGGTACATCAGGCGCCGGAGGACGAGGGGGCTGTCTGGGAAGACGTCCGGCAGGTCGTTGAGGAGGCGTTTCAGTCTTTTTCGGCGATGAGACAAGCGGAGGGAAGCCATTTGAGGGACGATTTTCTGGCGCGGACGGAAACGGTCCTGGAACTTGTTTCCGGCGTGGAGAAACGTTCGCCGGAGACGGTGACGGAATACCGGGAAAAGCTGCTTGCCCGCCTGCATGAGATGCTGGCCGACGCGAATATCGACGAGCAGAGGGTCGTGACGGAAGCGGCGGTTTTTGCAGACAAAGTCTCCGTCGCGGAAGAGACGGTCCGGCTTCGCAGCCATGTGAGCCAGTTTCTCTCCCTGATGGAGTCCGGCGAGGCGGTCGGCCGCAGGCTTGACTTTCTGGTCCAGGAGATGAACCGCGAGGCGAACACCATCGGTTCCAAATGTGTTGACGCCGAAATTGCCCATCTGGTTGTGGACATGAAGGCTGAGATAGAAAAAATCCGAGAACAGGTCCAAAATGTTGAATAGGATTGCAAAAAGGGGATTTTTATGAAGTTAATCAACATCGGCTTTGGCAATATGGTTTCCGCAAACCGCCTTGTTGCGATTGTCAGCCCGGAATCGGCCCCGATCAAACGCATTATCCAGGATGCCAAGGAGCGCGGCGCGCTGATTGACGCAACGTATGGCCGCAGGACCCGGGCGGTGATCATTACGGACAGCGACCATGTGATCCTCTCCGCCGTACAGCCGGAAACGGTGGCAAACCGCCTGAACGACCGCGACGAACTTTCGGACGAGGAGCTCGACGACGATGGCGAATGACGGCCTCCTGCTGATCCTTTCCGGACCTTCCGGCACGGGAAAGGGGACTGTGGTCAAGAGCCTCGTGGATGGCGAACCCGGTGTCCGTCTGTCTGTTTCCGCCACAACGCGGGCGCCTCGGCCCGGTGAAACGGAGGGAAAGGAGTATTTTTTTCTGACGCCGGATCGATTCCGTGAAATGGCCGGCGCGGGGAAAATGCTGGAAAGCGCGGAGTACTGCGGCAATTGCTACGGCACGCCGCTTGGGCCCATTCTGGACTGGACTTCCCGGGGGCTGGACGTTGTTTTGGAGATCGAGGTCCAGGGGGGCGCGCAGGTGAGAAGAAAGCGGCCGGACGCGGTGGGTATTTTTATTCTGCCCCCCTCTCTGAAAGAGCTGGAACACCGGCTGCGGCAGCGTGGCACGGAGACGGACGAAGTGATCCGGGGCCGGCTGCAGAAGGCGAAAAAGGAAATTCCTGAGGCGATCCACTACGATTATATCGTCATCAACGATACCGTGGAATCCGCGGTCGCGCAGATCCGCGCGATCATTGCCGCGGAAAAGAAACGTTCGAGCAGAAACCGAGAACTGATTGAAAGGATACTGACAGATCATGATTAAACCGATTGCCGATCTCATTCTTACTCCGCACCAGAGCCGCTATTCCCTGGTGGTTGCCATTTCGAAGCGCGCGCGGGAAATTGCGGAAAACGCGGAAAAAAGCCGGACGGTTCTGGAGGAAAAGCCGGTGGAGCTGGCGGTTCAGGAATATGTCAGCCATGAATTCACCATGATAGAAAAACCTACGCCGAACGATGACACGGACGAGTGAAAACAGCGCTGAAAGGTGAGGATCCCGGTGGCCGTTGCAAAAGTCGCAGTGGAGAATACGGTCTATCATTTTGACAAAGCGTTCGATTACCGTATCCCGGATTCGCTGCTCTCGGAAGCAAAGGAAGGCTGCCGCGTTCTCGTCCCCTTTGGCACCGCGAACACAAAGCGGCAGGGCATCATACTGGAGCGGCCCGAGCCGGGGGATGAACCCGGTCAGAAGCTGAAATCGATTGAATCCGTCCTGGACCGGGAACCGCTTTTAACGCAGGAAGCGCTCCGGATGATCCCGTGGATCGGGGAGCATACGTTTTGTACGCTTTTTGATGCGGCGAGGCTTTTTCTGCCGGCAGGCGTTCTTTTTCAGATCAGCACGGAATATCTTCTGGCCGGCCCCGCCGATGAGATCGCGGCGAAAGCGGGGGACGGGGAGGAAGCGAGAGTCGTCGCTTATCTGTCGCACCGCAGAGCCGTAAAGCGCGAAAAGCTGCTGCGCGATCTCGGGCTTGCCCCGGACAGCGGCATTCCGGAGCGGATGCTTCGCAACGGGCTGCTCCGAAAAAACAGCGGCGCGTTCCGGCGGGTTGGGGACGCGGTCCAGAAAATGGTCCGTTTCACCGAACCGCAGGAGCTGCCGAAGCTGACGGCAAGACAAAAATGCGCCCTGGAGGTCCTTCGCAGCGCGGGCTGCGCTTCTCTCAAGGAAATCTGTTATTTTGCCGGCGTCACTCCGGCGGTGGTCGACGCCCTGGTCAAAAAGGACGTGGCTCAGTATTACGATGCGGAGGTATACCGCAATCCCTATGGATCCGTTTCGGGGCCGGCGGACTCCTCTCCGCCGGCGGTCAAGCTGACCGCCGAGCAGGAGCGGGCTTACCGGAACCTGTATGGGCAGTACCGCGAGGGAAAGGGCGGCGTTTCCCTTCTGTTCGGCATTACGGGCAGCGGGAAAACGCAGGTTTTCATGAAGCTGATCGACCGGGTTCTGGAAGACGGGCGCGGCGTGATCGTCATGGTCCCTGAAATTTCTCTGACGCCGCAGACCGTTTCCCTGTTCCATGCGCGCTACGGAGCGGGAGTGGCTGTCTTTCACAGCGGACTTTCCCTCGGAGAGCGGCTGGACGAATGGAAGCGCGTCCGGAACGGAGATGCTTCCGTCGTCGTCGGCACGCGCTCCGCGGTGTTCGCCCCTTTTCGAGATCTGGGATTGATCATCATGGACGAGGAACAGGAAAGCACCTACAAATCCGAATCCTCTCCCCGCTACCATGCCCGCGAGGCCGCGAAATACCGGTGCGCGTATCATAAGTGCCTTCTGGTGCTGTCTTCGGCAACGCCGTCCGTCGAAAGCTGCTATCACGCACTCTCGGGGAAATACACCCTGAATGTGCTTTCCGAACGCTACGGCCCGGCCCGGCTGCCGGAAGTCGATATTGTAGACATGAACGGGGAGATCGAAAAAGGGAACGCCGGCATCCTCAGCGGGGAGCTCGCGCAGGCGCTGCGGGAGAATCTCCAGGACGGAATGCAGTCGATCCTCCTGCTGAACCGCCGCGGTTACAATACCTTTGCCTCCTGCCGGGCGTGCGGGCATGTCGCCGCGTGCCCGAACTGCAGCATCTCCCTGACCTATCATGCCGCGAACAACCGGCTGATGTGCCATTACTGCGGGTATTCGGTTCCGTTCACGCGGGAATGCCCGAACTGCCATGAGGAGCAGATGCGCTACACTGGTTTTGGGACCCAGCGCGCGGAACAGCAGCTGGAGGAATTGCTGCCGGGCGCGCGGATATTAAGGCTGGACGCGGATTCGACCATGACCCGGTTCGCCTATGACAAAAAACTGAAACAGTTCTCCGAAGGTGCATATGATATCATTGTCGGAACGCAGATGGTCGCGAAGGGGCTCGACTTTGAAAACGTCACCCTCGTCGGGGTCCTTTCCGCGGACCAGGCGCTTTACGGCGACGACTTCCGCAGCTATGAGCGCGCGTTTGACCTGCTGACGCAGGTGGTCGGCCGTTCCGGACGGGGCAAATATGCCGGGAAGGCGGTTATTCAGACCTATACTCCGGAAAACGATATCATCCGCCTTGCGGCGGAACAGAATTATGACGGGTTTTACCGCAGTGAGATTTCATTGAGAAAATCGCTTCTGTATCCTCCGTTTTCCGATCTCTGCGTGTTTGGATTCGTCGGCAGGGAGGAAACGCGGGTCCGTGCGGCCAGCGGGGATTTTTTCCAGCTTCTCTGCCGGACGGCGCGGGAGAAATACGCGGATCAGCCGCTGCGTGTGCTGAGCCCGTCCCCCGCGCTGATCGGGCGCGTGAGCAACCGGTACCGTTACAAACTGATTGTGAAATGCCGCGACAATAAACGCATCCGGCAGATGGTTTCGGAACTGCTGGTCCAATTTTCGTCCGACAGGAAATATTCGGATATCACGGTGTTTCCGGATATGAATCCGGAAACAATTTTATAAAATGGGGGAATAACATTGGCGATCAGGAACATCATAACGGAAGAAGATCCGTTTCTTCATAAAAAATGCCGGCCGGTGGAAAAGTTCGACCGCCGGCTCTGGACCCTGCTGGACGACATGGCGGACACGCTCCGCGAGGCAAATGGCGTCGGGCTGGCGGCGATCCAGGTCGGCGTTCTCCGCAGAGTCGTGGTGATCGATGTCGGGGACGGCAAGGGCGTGCGCGAACTGGTGAATCCCGTGATCCTGGAGAAATCCGGTGCGCAGGAGTCCATGGAAGGCTGCCTTTCCATCCCCGGAAAGTGGGGAATTACCAAACGTCCCAAGCATGTGAAAGTGCGCGCGCAGGACCGCAGCGGGAGGTTCTTTGAATACGAAGGGGAGGACCTTCTCGCAACGGCTTCCTGCCATGAGATCGACCATCTGAACGGAATTTTATTCCTGACTCATGTGGTCCGGATGCTGACGAGGGAAGAACTGGAGCGCATGCGTTCGTCGGAGGACTGAAGTTGAAAATTATTTTTATGGGGACCCCGGAGTTTGCCGTTCCTTCGCTGGCGGCGTTGATCGAGGCGGGGCACGAAATCGCGGCGGTTTTCACGCGCAGGGACAGACCGGTCGGAAGAAAACAGATTCTCACGGCGCCGCCCGTCAAAGTCCTGGCGCTGGAAAAGGAAATTCCGGTATTTCAGCCGGATTCGCTGCGCGGAACCGAAGCGGAAGGAATCATCTCCCGAATCCGGCCGGACGTGATCGTCGTGGCGGCTTACGGGAAAATTCTTCCGAAAAATATTCTGAATCTGCCGCGTTTCGGCTGTGTGAACGTGCATGCATCCCTCTTGCCGAAATACCGCGGCGCGGCCCCGATTCAGCAGGCCGTGCTGGACGGCGAAACCGTGACGGGCGTGACCGCGATGCAGATGGCCGAGGGGCTGGATACGGGGGACATCCTTCTGAGCGACCGGACGGAAATCGGCACGGAGGAAACCTCCGGCGAGCTGACCGCCCGGCTTGCAGGGATCGGCGCGAAGCTGGTTGTCCGTACTTTGTCTGAATTGGAGCACGGAACCGTCACTCCGGTTCCGCAGGATGACGCGAAGTCAAGTTATGCATCCATGCTGACCAAAGAGCGTTCGCCGATCGACTGGACCCGCGCGGCGGATCAGATTCACAACCAGGTGAGAGGCCTCTCTCCGTGGCCGGGCGCCTCCACGGTTTTTGAGGGCAAAAAGCTGAAGGTTCACCGCACCCGCCCGGCGGGGACCGGAAACGGGATTCCGGGGCAGATCCTTCCGGGCGGCCAGCTAAAAGTCGTCTGCGGCGGCGGAACCGTTCTGGAACTGCTGGAAGTTCAGCCGGAGGGCGGCAAAAAAATGCCGGGATCGGATTTTCTGCGCGGGCATCCCGCGCAGGGAGCTACTTTGGGAAACAGTTAAAGGAGGTTCGAAAAGATGTACGGATTCTATTACTTTAATTATACATATTTCTGGATCATGGTGCCCGCGCTGATCGTCACCCTGATCGCGCAGTCCCGGGTCAATTCGACATTCGCCAGGTATTCCAGGGTCCGCACGATGAACCAGATCACCGGAGCGGAGGCGGCGGAGCGCGTCGCGCGCTTCGGCGGCGTGAACCGCCTGTTTCTCAAACGCGTGGCGGGAAATCTCACGGACAACTTCGATCCGCGCAACGACACCATCAGTCTTTCGGAATCCGTCTATTCCTCCGTTTCCATTGCGGCCGTCGGCGTGGCGGCGCACGAGGCCGGCCACGCGATCCAGAACGCCGAGGGCTACTTCCCGAATAAAATCCGCACCGCTCTGGTGCCCGTTACCAATTTCGGGTCCGGCCTTTCGATGCCGCTGATTATCATCGGCCTGATTCTGCCCGTGCAGTATGATTTTATCGTTTACACCGGCATTATCCTGTACAGCCTGGTCGTCCTGTTTCAGCTTGTGACCCTTCCGGTTGAGTTCAACGCGAGTTCGCGCGCCATCCGCGCTCTGAACGATGCGGGAATTCTCTATCCGGATGAGCTGGAAGGGGCGAAAAAAGTTTTGCGGGCGGCGGCGATGACTTATCTCGCGGCCAGTTTTACAGCGCTGCTGACGCTGCTCCGCTTTCTTTTGATGGCAAACGACAGAAGGGGACGCCGCTGATGACGGGTGCGCGCGAGGCGGCGCTTCAGGCCCTCCTTCGGGTCGATTCCCAGGGCGCCTATTCCAATTTGGTTCTGGACCATCTGCTCTCAGGCGCCGCGATGGAGCCGCGCGACCGGTCGCTGGCGACAACAATTTTTTATGGAGTTCTGGAGCGCAGGATCACGCTGGATTACGTGATCGGGCGCTTTTCCAGTATCCCGCTGGAGAAAATATCACCGGTCGCTCTTGAGCTTCTGCGGATGGGCGCGTATCAGATCTTATACCTGGATAAGATCCCCGCTTCCGCGGCGGTCAACGAGTCGGTCAGCCTGGCGAAAACCTGCGGGGCCAAACGCGCGTCCGGCTTTGTCAACGCGGTTCTCCGGAATTTTGTCCGGAGCGGCGGGAAACTGCCCGCGTTCAGGCCGGAAACGGGACCGCTCCGGCGGATCAGCGTGGAATACTCCTGCCCGGAATGGATCGTTTCGCTCTGGAACGGGGCCTATGGGGAACAAATGGCTTTGCGGCTGCTGGAAAGCATGACGAAGAAGCCCGATCTTTACGCGCGCGTGAATAATACGCGCATCGGGGAGGAACAATTAATCGAAAGGCTTCGGGGCGAAGGAATTGACGCCGTTCCGGTTCCGTGGCCCGGGCAAGCGATCCGGCTGGAAAAGGGAATGGAATTCGCGGACAGCGGCTGTTACCGGGACGGACTGCTTCATATCCAGGACCTTTCCTCCCAGATTCTTTGCGCCCTCGTTGATCCTCGGCCCGGGGAAACGGTCGTGGACGTCTGTTCCGCGCCGGGCGGCAAAGCCTTTACGCTTGCGGAGCGGATGGGAGACCGCGGAAGGATTTTTGCTTATGACAAATATCCGAAGAAGGCCGGTCTGATCCGCGAGGGAGCGCGCCGACTGTGCCTTTCCTGTGTGGAGGCCGGCGTCCGCGATGCGGCGGACCCAAAAGAGGGCCCCGAACCGGCGGACCGCGTCCTGTGCGACGTCCCCTGTTCCGGGCTGGGCGTTTTAAGGCGCAAGCCTGAGATTCGCTTTAAATCGCCGGGGCCTATTGACAGTCTGCCTGATTTGCAGTACCTTATTCTGTGTAAGTCGTCCGGATTGGTGCGAAAGGGCGGGGTCCTTTTCTACAGCACGTGCACTTTAAACCCCGCGGAAAACGGAGCGGTGGCGGACCGCTTTCTGGCAGGTCACGCGGAGTTCGAGCCTCTTCCGCTTTCTTTGCCGCAGACGTTCCGGCGCGAGGTGGAGGAACCTGAAAATCAAATGACGTTTCTGCCGTATCTTCACGGCACGGATGGTTTTTTTGTCGCTGCGTTCCGCAGAAATTAGGAGGATAATTTGAACCGTACGGACCTGAAATCGATGACACTTGGGGAAATGAAAGCGGCTTTTGCCGGTCAGCCTGCTTTTCGCTCGTTGCAGGTGTACCGCTGGCTACACAGAGGCGTTTTCGATTTCGAGGAAATGACAGACCTTCCACAGATATTTCGCGCCCGGCTGGCGGACGAATATTACATAGCCGCCGCCCGGATCGAGCGAAAATATTGTTCAAAGCTGGATGATACGGTCAAGTATCTGTTTCGTTTCAACGATGGGGAAATGGTCGAAGGCGTGCTGATGAGCTATCATCACGGGCGGACGATCTGTATTTCCACGCAGGTCGGCTGCAAAATGGGCTGTGCGTTCTGCGCAACCGGGAAAAGCGGTTTTTCCCGCAATCTGACGGCTTCTGAAATGCTTTCCCAGGTTCAGGCGGCTCAGCGGGACGCGGGGGAACGGATCTCCAATATTGTTCTGATGGGCATGGGCGAGCCTCTGGATAATTACGAAGCGGTGCTCCGCTTTTTGGATCTGGTTTCCTCGGAAGAGGGAATGAAGATCGGGATGCGTCACATTTCCCTGTCCACCTGCGGACTTGTGGACAAAATCTATGATCTTGCCGAAAAGAGATATCAGCTGACTCTCTCGGTTTCTCTGCATGCGCCGAACGACGCGATCCGTTCCCGGATCATGCCGGTGGGCCACCGGTGGAATCTGGAGGAGCTGCTTCGGGCGTGCCGGTATTATGCCGAGTTGACGGGGCGCCGCATTTCTTTTGAATACGCCATGATCGGAGGGGTCAACGACAGCGCGGAATGCGCCGCGGAGCTTGCCCGCAGGCTGCGCGGAATTCTGTGTCATGTGAATTTGATTCCGGTCAACACGGTGAGCGGATCTGCGTTCCGCAAAAGTTCACAGGAGCGTCTGCACGCATTTGAAGCGGCGTTGTCAAATCATGGAATTACCGCCACGGTGCGCAGGACGCTGGGCGCGGATATCGAGGCTTCCTGCGGCCAGCTGAAACGCAGATTCAAAGAGGAGGTGGCCAATGTTGAGAATTTTCAGTAAAAGTGATGTTGGCCTTGTCAGAAAATCAAATGAGGATGCCTGTAACAGCGGAATCCTTCCGGACGGAGCCGCCTGGGCGGTTGTCTGCGACGGGATGGGGGGCGCGAACGGGGGCGGCGTTGCCAGCGGCATTGCCGTGGACCGCATTTCCGAGCGGATTCTGACCGGCTATTCCGCGGAGATCGGTGAAGTCGAAATCCAAAGCCTGATTTCGGATGCGGTTCTGAACGCGAATGATGCGGTTCACGCCCGCGCCGGCGCCGACGAGACGCTGAGCGGAATGGGAACGACCGTGGTGGTCGCCGTGGTATCCCGGGGCGTAGCGCACATCGTCCACGCGGGCGACAGCCGGGCTTACCTGATTACCCCGGATGAGATCCGGCAGCTGACCACCGACCATTCCATGGTTCAGGAGATGGTGGATAAGGGGGACCTGACCGCTCAGGAGGCAAAGAAGCACCCGCAGAAGAATATCATTACCCGGGCGCTGGGCGTGGACCCTTTTCTTCAGGCGGATTACTGCGAGGTTCCGTTTTCGGCCGGCAGCCGCCTCCTGATCTGTACGGACGGACTGACGAATTATCTTGATGAGGAACAGATTTTTCTCCTTGCGAAAGAATCGGACGCTGATGATCTGACCGCGCGGCTGGTTGCTCTTGCCAAACAGGCGGGTGGAAGTGACAATATCACGGTAACCGTCATTGAAAACTGAGCCGTTAAGGAGTTGATTGCATGGATAAATACACCGGCAAGCGGCTTGACGGCCGCTACGAGATACATGAACTTGTCGGCGTCGGAGGCATGGCGGTCGTATACCGTGCCTACGATACGATCGACGACCGCGCTGTGGCTGTCAAAATACTGAAGGATGAGTTTCTTGGCAACGAAGATTTCATCCGGCGCTTTAAGAACGAGTCGAAAGCGATCGCCGTCCTGTCCCATCCCAATATTGTGAAAGTGTTCGACGTCAGTTTCGGCGACAGAATTCAATATATTGTTGAGGAATATATCGACGGAATCACTCTCAAGGAATATCTGGACCAGCAGAAGCGGATTAAATGGAAGGAAGCCATCCATTTTACCGTTCAGATTCTGCGTGCCCTTCAGCACGCGCATGAGAAAGGGATCGTCCACCGCGACATCAAGCCGCAGAACATCATGCTGCTTCAGGACGGAACCATTAAGGTGACCGATTTCGGAATCGCGCGTTTTTCCCGCAGCGAGACCCGCACCATGACGGACAAGGCGATCGGCTCCGTCCACTATATCGCGCCCGAGCAGGCGAGGGGAGACCTGACCGACGAGAAGACGGATATCTACTCCGTCGGCGTCATGCTGTATGAGATGCTGACCGGCCAGCTTCCCTTTGAGGCGGATAACGCCGTTTCCGTCGCCATCATGCAGCTTCAGACCGACCCGAAGCCGCTGCGGGAGCTGAACCCGTCCATTCCGGAAGGGCTGGAGGAAATCACGCTGAAGGCGATGCAGAAGAATCCGGAGCGCCGCTATCAGTCCGCCGCGGAGATGCTGCGGGACATCGAGGTGTTCCGGCGGAATCCGAGCACGAGGTTCCAGTATAAGTATTTTATCGATGAGAAGCCGACCAAATATATCGATGCGATCAATTCCGTGAAAAACACCGAACAGCCCGGATACAACGACAATTACGACTATGAGGAAGAACTGGAAGAACCCGTAAGGAGGAAGAAGAGGCCGGTTGCCGTTTTGGTCATTGCCGGAATCGCCGCCGCGTTTCTGATCGTGACCATCAGCTTCGGCGTAGCGGCTTTGGTGCACAGCCTGAACTCCGGCCCGAAGGACGTCAAGCTTCCGGATTATAAGGGCCAGAACATCGACGACGTGCTGAACTCGGTCAGCAGCGGCTCGACCTATCATTTCCAGTTCAAGCAGGAGCAGAAAAGCGACCCGGACGCGGAAGCGGGCAAGATCCTTGACCAATCCCCGCCGGCCGGAACGACGGTGAAGGAAAACGCGACCGTTACGCTGACCGTGAGCAGCGGAGGACAGACGCTGACGCTGGACGATTACTCCGGCAACGCCCAGGCGGACGCCGAGGCCGCCCTCACAAAGCTGGGGCTGGACTATAAAGTTCAGACGGTTGCGAGCGATACGGTCGATAAAGGAACCGTCGTCCGTACGGATCCGCCGGCTAAGACGGAGGTCACGGTGGGGAAAGACGTGATCTATGTTTACGTCAGTTCCGGAAAGGAAATTCAAAAGGTCGCCGTTCCGAATGTGGCGGGCCGCACGCTGGAGGACGCCAAAACAATGATTACGGACGCGGGCCTGACGGTTGGCACGGTAAAGCAGCAGGCGAGCGACCAGACGGCCGGGACCGTGATTGAGACCGACCCGCTCAACGGAGTGAAGGTAGACGAGGGCAGCACGGTCAACCTCTTCGTCAGTTCCGGACCGGCGCAAAAAAAGGTTACCATTTACGTTCAGCTTCCGAAAAACGTGACGCATGACATTGTTTTGAAGGCTTATCTTGGCAATGACCTGAATGTGACCAAAACGGTCAATCCATCCTATAACGATGTGTGTCAGCTTGATTTTACCGGAGCCAGCGGCGTTCAGACCTTGACGATCACGCTGGACGGAAGCAAGTACAACATTTATTCCCTGAATTTTGACACGGGAGAGGGCAAAAGAGAGTGGTCCACGGATTATGTGGACCCCAATACTTCATCCGGCGGGGCGGCTTCCGGCGGAAGCGTTTCACCAAATGACTGACCGGATGATGCAGGGACTGATTTTACAGGGAATCGGCGGTTTCTATTCAGTGGAAGCCGCCGGTCGGATTTATGAGTGCCGGGCGCGGGGGATCTTCCGCAAAAACGGCGTGACGCCGCTTGCTGGGGATCTTGCCGCCATCTCCGCAGAGCCGGACGGCACGGGAACCGTGAACGAGATTCTGCCGCGCCGGAACTTTCTGCTCCGGCCTCCGGTCGCGAATCTGGACCAGCTGGTCGTTGTCGTCTCGGCCTGCGAGCCGTCGCCGAACCTGCTGAACACGGACCGGGCGATTGCCGCCGCCCTGGATAAGGGGATCGAACCGGCGCTTGTGTTTTCCAAGACCGACCTGATGCCGGTGGAATCGCTTGAAGAGATTTATTCCAACACAGGGATCCGCCGGTTCAGCGTCTCCTGCCAGACGGGAGAGGGGCTGCAGGACGTGCTGCGGATCCTCGCGGGAAAGACGACGGCCTTTACCGGGAATTCCGGGGTTGGGAAGTCCACGCTGTTAAACAGCCTGTTTCAAGGTTTGAATCTCCAGACCGGCGAAATCAGCCGCAAACTTGGGCGGGGCCGGCACACGACCCGGAAGGTCCAGCTTCTGAAGCTGGACGGCGGAGGCTATGTGGCCGACACACCCGGTTTTTCTTCCATCACGCTGGAAAAAAGCGACCGCATTGCCAAGGGAAACCTGCCGCTTTGCTTTCCGGAGTTTGCCCCTTATCTCAAGCAATGCCGTTTTTCCTCCTGCTCCCATACCCGTGAGAAGGGCTGCGCCGTATTGCAGGCGGTCGAAGACGGCAAAATCAGCAAGTCGAGACACGAAAGCTATACGGCAATGTATCGGGAAATGGACGGAATCAAGGAATGGAACAAAAAGTGATCTGTATGGTGATCGGTTCGGTGCCGATGGAAAGAAAGGAAATTTTTGAAGAATATCATCCGGGGGATTGTTATGTGATCTGTGCCGACGGCGGACTTGAAAACGCCAACCGCTTTCATATCAGGCCGGACCTGATCATCGGCGATTTCGACTCCTACCGGGGAGCACTTCCGGAAGGAGTGCAGACCATCCGGCTGAAAGTTGAAAAGGACGAAACCGATACTCTCGCGGCTGTAAAGGAGGGAATCCGCCGCGGATTCCGGCAGTTCGTACTGCTTGGCGGGCTGGGCGGCGAGCGTTTTGACCATTCCTTCGCGAATCTTTGCGTCCTTCAATATCTGTGCCATCAGGGCTGCAAGGCTGTCCTGGTTGGAGAAAACAGTAAACTTTTTTTAATTACGGAGGGAAGGCTGACCCTAGACGGGATGAAAGGCGCCACTGTTTCGGTCTTTCCATTTGGCTGTCCCGCCTGCCGGGTCAGCTATATCGGAATGAAATATCCGCTGACAAAGGCGGTTCTTCATTCGGACGACCCTCTCGGTGTCAGCAACCGGATCGAAGCGGAGGAGGCGCGCATTTCCGTGCATGGCGGTGATGCCCTGATTCTGGTCCAGTCCTAAATTCTCTTTAGCACACATTTCCCGCCGCTGTATATACTGTTATTAGAACTTAAAACTGCGCCGGGGCGGTGAGCATATGGGAGGCAGGCACAAGATCGATACAAAAAGCTGGGCGCACTATATTGTGGCGTTTGGCTTGGGATTACTCCTTTCCTGCTTTTGCCCTATGGGACTGATCATGCTTTTAGCGTCCATTATCATCATCACGTTGGGCATCGCACTTTTCAAAGGGTGCTGAACATATTTCCGGGAGGGATACATTCATGAAGGTTGTCGTCGTACGGAGTTCGAAATTCTGGAGCTTTTTGCTGCGCAGGATGTTTAACATCAAAAGAGAGCAATAGACTGCTGAGCTTCGGAAAGCCGGAGGCCGGCCTGTTGGGAAAAATAAGTCCTTGGAACCCGTCTCCCGCATCATGCGGGAGACGGGTTCCTTTTTGCAGCAGGCGGTGTTTTGTGCCCTCCGTTTGAACCGGCGCGGCGGCTGGGGGCGAACCGAGAGGCCCGGAACAAAAAACGGCTGATACCGATTTCGTATCAACCGTTTGCGTCGTTCTTTATTGCTGCCTTATGCATTTCTTAACGCTGTTCCGTACACGGCTTGATCAGCGGTACAGGTGCTGAACGGAGATCTTTGGCACCCGAAACCAGAAGTTCATAACGGCTTTACAAGCTTCAGTTTCCTGTATTCGTAAATGCTTTCCAGATCTTCATAGGTCCCGTCGTTATGTACAGCGCCGAGGTGCAGAAAGGCCGGACTGAAATTGCCGGAATCGAACTGAGAAGGGACGATACAGAACTCAATCAAATTGCCGTTTCGGGCCTGTAACAGCTTTTTTTCCACTTCATTTTTTGGTACAAGAATTTTCATGTACGACATCCTTTCTCCAATCATTTTCACCTTTCTTTCCTGTGTCCCGACTATAGTATAATAAAAAAAAATATAGTCTTCAAGGGTGGAAATTGTCGCCGGCTGTCGATTACAAAGAAAAATTAGTGCGGCACGGCGCCCGGCCGGCGGGACACCGTGCCGCTCAGTCAATTAAAATCTGCGGCATCCACAACGGCATCTGCAGCGGCAACCACAGCGGCAGCCACAGCCGCCAAAAGCCAGCAGAGGAATCAGCCAGCAGCACATCTCAAAAATCCCTTCTTTCCTAGAGGACTGCTCTATCATATGTTTTTGCCGCGAAGCTTGTCAATATTGCACTGCGGAATGCGAAATTGTAATTTGAGAGAGGAATTCCGATGCATTTCAGTGTCTTTTAACTTTTATCGAGTGTTTTGTCCCACTGCTTTTATGAAATTTTCATCATTTGGATATAGTGCATTCATTTTTTTACCATAGAATTATTCATAATCTTTTTCTATATTAAAGGAGTTGAAATAAAGTGCCGTCTAGAATTAAAAACGAATGGGAATGAGTGACATGATGAGCGAAGCAAGAATAAAAGCCAATCGAAAATATCTGAAAAAAATGGATGATGTCATCTTCAGGGTAAAAAAAGGACGGAAAGCTCAAATCAAAGCGCGGGCGGAGTCGCTGGGCATGAGCCTGAATGCGTATATGAATTCTTTGATTGACAGGGATATGGAAACTCACCTGTAATCTCATCATGCTCTCATTGTTTTCATATAATGTTTTCTCGTCCGGTGCCGATAATACTAATAAGAACAGCAGGAAGGGATGAATCGTTTTGGCCATATCATCAATTTCAGGAACATCCGGCTATTATGCCGCCGGTACGAGCGGCAGCTCAAACAGTCAAACGGAAATTTCACAGTTGGAAAAACAGGAGAAGAAACTGCAGGAAAAACTGGAAGACCTGGAGAAAAATTCATCAGACGAAAACTCCGAGCTGGTCCAGATGTACCAGCAGCAGATCTCGGCGATTGAAAGACAGATTCAGCAGATTGAAAACCAGCAAAGATCAGCTTCCGCACAGGAACAGAAGAACGCGACATCTGCGGAGGCGCAAAATTCGACGGAAACGAGTGTTCTTGATACGATTGTATAATCGCGGCAAAAAACCCCCGGCTGCTGGAAAAGCGGCCGGGGTTTTTTGCAGTCCGGGAAATCCGCCGATAACGGCTGCGGCGATTGAAAACATCCAAAGGCAAAGCTTTTTAAGTATAAAAACCGTTCGTTCGCAAAAACTATCCTGCGAATAACAAGGACGGAAGGTTGCCATGATTGCGCTTCTGAAAGACGCTGAGTGTTATTGCCCGCAGTACAGCGGGAAAAAGGATATATTAATCGCGGAAGACAAAATAGAAAGTATCGATCCGGTTGGAAGGTGGGGAAACTGCCCGTTTCTTGACCGGATTATTGATTGTGGAGGGCTAAAAGCATTTCCCGGCTTGATCGACCAGCACGTCCATATTGTGGGGGGCGGAGGCGAACAGGGGTTTGCCAGCAGGATCGGGGACATTGCTGCCGACGATGTTTTTTTGTCGGGCGTGACCACTTTGGTCGGCCTTCTTGGCTTTGACAGCTGTACCAAAGATCCCGCAAATCTTTTTGCGAAGGCAAAAAGCCTTCAAAAAGCGGGACTGACCGCTTATATCTATTCCGGCGGTTATACTTTTCCCATGGCTTCTCTGACCCAGAACATCCTTCATGACCTGATCATGGTGAATGAGGTGATCGGCGTCGGGGAGGTCGCGATTGCCGATCACCGCTCCTCCCAGCCGAGCGTATCGGAACTGGCGGAACTTGCCTCGGCCGTCCACGCCGGCGGGATGATCGCCGGAAAGGCGGGCGTCGTCCATATCCATCTCGGAGAGGGAAAACGAGGGCTGGGTCTGCTTCGGGATATTCTGGACCAGACGGATCTGCCGATGGAAATGTTTGTTCCGACGCATGTCAACCGTCAGCGGGAGTTGTTCACACAGGCAATGGAATACTGTAAAGCGGGAGGAAATATTGACCTGACGGCCGGGGAGACGCATGGGATCCCCGTTCCGGACGCAATCGAAATATTGGTAAAAAGCGGGATGGACCTTTCCAGGGTCACCGTCAGTTCCGACTCGAACGGAAGCGTCCCGACAGGAGGAGTGGGGAAGATTCAGGAGCTGTTTGACGATATCCGCGGCTGTATCCTCGAGAAGGGGGTCCTGCCGGAAACCGCGTTCCGTTTTGTGACGGAAAATGTCGCGAAAATACTGAAGTTATATCCGCGAAAAGGAACGCTCCGGGCAGGCGCGGATGCCGATATCGCGGTTTTGGACTGCGGTTACAATCTGAGGAAGCTGTTCTGCCGGGGCAGACAGACCGTGGAGGACGGGCGTGCTGTCCGTCCGGAGGAGTGAATGATATGGAGGATCTCCCGAAGGGTTATTTGATCATTATTGGGGGTGCGGAGGACAAAACAGGGGAGAGCGTCATTTTAAGACAGGCTCCGGAAATGCTTTCCGGCTCGGACTGTCTGACCGTACTGACCACGGCGACGGAGCAGCCGCAGGCGGCAGGGCGGAAATATCGGGAGGCTTTTACCGGCCTCGGAATGAAAAACGTGATTGTTCTGGACATCAGCAGCCGTGAACAGGCGGAAGACCCGGAAAACGGGGCGGCGATTGCAAAATCGAAATGTGTCTTTTTTACGGGCGGAGACCAGCTCAGAATCACCAGCATCCTGGGCGGAACCAGAGTGAACGCGGAACTGAAAAATCTCTACCGCAGCGGAGGCGTCATCATGGGGACCAGCGCCGGGGCGTCGGCCATGACTTCCACAATGGTCGTCCAGGGAAACGACAATGAGCCGGCCCGCAAATGCACGCTGAAAATGGCGCCCGGCCTCGGGCTGCTGAGCGGAGTGATGATCGACCAGCACTTTGATCAGCGGGGCCGCTTTGGAAGGCTGCTGTGCGGCATTGCCGAAAACCCGGACGTGCTCGGGGTCGGGATCGATGAAGATACGGCGATCAAACTTTACCCGGACCAGCATTTTGAAGTGATCGGCTCCAATGCCGTGACCATTCTGGACGGGAAAACCATTCAGAGTTCAAACGTTTCCGAATTGAATCCAGACGAGCTGCTGATGATTACGGGTGTCACGGTGCACACTCTTCCGAAGGGCTACGGCTTTGAACTGAAAAATAGAAAGGTTTTGCGACTGAATGATGGAAAGCGATAGGATTCAGATCCTCGACCACCGATATTATCGGGGAAGGAATATTTACAGTCATAAACCGGTGATGAAAATGGTTGTGGATATCGGAAAATACGGTGCGATTCCGACGAAGGATATCCCCGGCTTCAACGAAAAGCTTCTTTCCGCTTTTCCCGGGCTCAAAAAGAATTTCTGCAGCCTTGGGTACGAAGGGGGATTCCTGAAGCGTTTGGAGGAGGGCACTTACCTGGCCCACGTTCTGGAGCATACAATCCTTGAGATGCAGGCGATGCTCGGTTATGACGTCAGCTTCGGAAAGACCAGGACCATAGAAGAACCGTCAAAATACTATCTGGTTTATCAGTATATCAACGAGGTCTGCGGCCTGGAATGCGGGAAAGCCGCCGTTTTCATTTTGAACCGCTTCCTCGGGAACCAGGAAGTGGACACCGGAGAGTTTCTGGACTATCTGGGTGGAATTTCCCTGAATGCGGAGCTGGGGCCCAGCACTTCCGCAATTGTGGAAGAAGCAAAAAAACGGGGGATCCCGGTTACAAGGATCGGGCATGAAAGCCTGGTCCGGCTCGGATATGGGAAATACAGCCATCTGGTTGAGTCCACCCTGACCGATATGACCCCCTGTATTTCCGCGGATCTTTCTTCCAACAAGCAGTTGACGAAATCCATTCTGAACAAAAATAAAATCCCGGTTCCCTACGGGAAAACAGTCTACTCGGAGCTTTCCGCCGAAATGGCGGCGATGCAGATCGGCCTGCCGGCCGTTGTCAAACCGATCGACGGGAATCAGGGCAAGGGCGTTTCCCTGAATCTGAGCGGCAAAGAGGAAATCCGGGCCGCCTATCGGAACGCGGCGAAATTCAGCACCGGGGCCGTCGTGGAGCAGTATGTGAAAGGAAAGGATTTCCGCGTGCTGGTTGTCGGAGACCGGGTCCGTGCCGTCGCGGAGCGTCGGCCCGCCTGTGTGACAGGGGACGGACGCCATACGATCCGAGAGCTGATCGAACGGAAAAACAGCGATCCGGAGCGCGGAGAGGCGCATGAAAAACCGCTCACCAAAATCCGCCTGGACGAGGTGGCTCTGGAGGAGCTGAAAAAACAAAAGAAGACGCCGGAGGATATCCCGGAACAGGGAGAGACTGTTTTGCTGAGAAAAAACGGCAACCTCAGCACCGGAGGAACCGCGACCGACTGCACGGACATCATCCACCCGGAAAACGCGGAATTTGCCGTCCGCGCCGCGCAGGTGATCGGTCTCGACGTCGCGGGGGTAGACTTTGTCACGGAGGATATCGCGCAGTCCATTCGGGAAACGGGCGGAGTCATCGTGGAAGTCAACACTGCCCCGGGAATCCGGATGCACCTGTATCCGAGCGAAGGGGCGCCGAGAAACGTTGCAAAGGATATTGTGGACCAACTCTTTCCGCAGGAATACCGCTTTCCCATCGTATCGGTGACCGGGACAAACGGAAAGACCACGACCGTGCGCCTGATCCATCACGTGCTTTCCATGACGGGGCTCAACGTCGGCATGACGAGCACCAGCGGGACCTTTATCGGGGAGCGATGCGTCTGCGCGGGAGACAATTCCGGCCCGCGAAGCGCCGAGTCCCTGTTGTCCGATAAGACGGTGGAAGCCGCGGTTCTGGAGACGGCCCGCGGCGGAATCGTGCGGGAGGGGCTTGGATACGATCTTGCCGACGTCGGCGTGATCACCAATATCGCCGACGACCATCTGGGGCTGAACGGCATTGAAACGCTGGAGGACCTGGCTTTTGTCAAATCTCTGGTCGTCGAAGCCGTCAGGAAGGACGGCTGCGCTGTCCTGAACGCGGCCGATCCGATGACGCCGACGATTTTAAAACGGGTGCGTTCCAGAGTGATTCTGTTTTCCGGCAATCCCAAGACGGATGTCTTTGTGCCAAAAAACTGTGTCCGGGTTTATGAAGAGAATGGGAGAATTTTGATCCAAACGGACGGGGAAAAGCGGGAGCTGATTCGGATTTCAGATATCCCGGTGACCGGAGGCGGCCTGATCCGCTGCAATGTGGAAAACAGCCTGGCAGCCGTTTCGGCGCTCATCGCGTTGGATATTCCACCGAAAACCATTGCGGAGGGGCTGAAGAGCTTTCGGATGAATACCGGGCGGTTCGACCTGTACCGCCTTGGCGGTTTTTTCGTGATGCTGGATTACGGGCACAACCGGCCCGGATATGAGACCGTCATCCGGACCTGCGAAAGAATGGAGCACCGTCGTTTGGTCGGCGTCATCGGCATGCCGGGCGACCGGAGCGACGCGGCGATTCGGGATACCGCACAGCTTTGCGCAAAATCGTTTGATCAAATTTATGTAAAAGAGGACGAAGACCTGCGGGGGAGACAAAAAGGCGAAGTAGCTGGGCTGTTTTACCGAACGATCACGGAAAACAGTTTTCCCGAAAAACGGATTTCAGTCTGCGAGAAAGAGCTGGAAGCGCTGAAAGCCGCCGTTTCCAACGCAAAAAACGGTGATCTGATTGTCGTTTTCTACGAAAAGCTGGGGCCGCTGAAACAGTATCTGGATTCCGTGGGAGCGGAAAAAGTAGACCTTTGTCCGCCGGAGGTGCCGCGTCGGGAGAAAGTGCAGATATCATAAGAAAAGCCCCGCCGTTGCGGGGCTTTTCTTTCTGCCTGGGAGTATTAAGAGTCATATTTGTAAAAATAAATAATTTTTGCGCTTGAGTCGTACAGTGCGAAGGTGAAATCCTGAGAGTAGCGGTTTTGCAGCGGACTGATTTTTTCGCGGAGATCCGTTTCGTTTCGGTCCAGAAAGAAATAGGCGCCGGTTTGGACGCTTTTTGTTTTTTTGATCCAATCGTTTCCCAGCCCGCCGTATTGAATGGTCGTTCCCTCGTCCCCTCCGTAAATCAGCATGGTAAGATCCTTTGGCATCGGCAGGGGATGCCAGGCGTTTTGACCGGTGACTCCCATCTCTTTTTCGTCCGAGTCCAAAGGCAATGCGACCTCGATATCAACTTCGCCGTCGCCGAACCAACCGGTGGAATCGCTGTATTCGATCACGGAAGAATTACGGGGAACGGCAATCTTCAAGTTTTTTTCAACCTGTGATATTTCTTGAGTCTGCGGGTCAAAGACACGGAAAATGAGCAAATAGAGAATCGTCAGTCCGGCCAATGCCGTACCCAGCCCGATCAATACTGCCCTCAGGACCGGTTTTCGCCGGCGCATGAAAAACGCCTCCTTGATTCATCCGGTCCGGAACCGGACTTTGTATCGTCGCTTACAGATTCCAGCAGATCGCCGGGCTGGCATTTCAGCACGGTGCAAATTCGGTCCAGGGTGGAAAAGCGGATCGCTTTGGCCTTTCCGTTTTTTAAAATCGACAGATTGGCCATAGTAATCCCGACTTTTTCGGATAGCTCCGTCACGCTCATTTTTCGTTTCGCCAGCATCACGTCTAAATTTACTCTGATTGGCATTTTGGCTCCTCATATCGTCAGATCGTTTTCCTGCTTCAAATCGCAAGCCTTTTCAACAAGATGCGAAAGGGCCGCGCATACGACCGCCGCCGCTGTTCCGGCGAAGATGATAAACAAAATCAGAAGAAGGACACCCGGATGAAGCAGTTTCAGAATCAGCAGGATGACGGCGGCCGCGAAATAAAGCAGGCTTTCCGAGACGGCCAGCGCGCCGATGTCCCGAAGACGTTTTCCGTTTTCTCTGCAAAAAGAGTTGTCTTTTGCGATTTCCCGGCAGATTTGCCATGATTTCCAAAGTGCAAAATAGAAGGGAACAGCGGTGATCCAGACAAAAGTCAGACAAGGCCGGAACAGACCGCTCAGTCCCGGATTTTCCCGCGCGGTTTCTTTTCCCAATGCCGGCACGATCCAAAAACACAGGGCGGCTCCGATGAGTCCGGCAAATACGATGATGCCTTTCAGCCATTTCGATAATTCCGTCTGTTTCAGTTCCATCATCTCCTTACTGTGGTATTATAAAACAGTATATTCCGAAAATCAATATAAATTTATCGAATAACGATATAATAATCTTGAAAAACGGTGCGACAGATGACTTGCCCGGCCGGAAAAAGCGATTCCGCCGCATTCGGTTGCCTCTATGCCGGAGCCGGAGTATAATAGAAAAAACAATCGGGGAAAGAGGAATCTGCTTGCCGGAGCTTTGCGACGTTTATGACAAGGACAGAAACAAAACAGGGCGGGTCTGGCCGCGCGGCGTCCCGATGCGGCCGGATGATTTCCGACTGGTCGTTTACGCCTGGAGCCTTGGCCCGGATGGCCGCGTTTTAATGACAAAACGCCATCCGGGCAAGGTCTGGGGCGGCTGCTGGGAATGCACGGGCGGAGGCGCGCAGGCGGGGGAAACCAGTCTGCAGGCTGTGCTGCGTGAACTTCGGGAGGAAATCGGGGTGTCCTATTCGGAGCGGGACGCCTCTCTTCTGCACAGCGGCCTTGACGGAAACACATGGATCGACGTATGGCTGTTTCGGGAAAACCCGGCGCTGAATTCGCTCTGCCTTCAGCCCCGGGAAGTGACGCAGGCCAGATGGGTGAGCCGCACGGAATATGAAGGCATGTGCCGTCGGGGGATTGTGGTTCCGGCCTGCACCCGGTTTTACGAATGGCTGGAAGAAAAGGAGAAAAAAGAATGAACCGTGAAACGGAGAAGCTTTATGATTTAAATCCGAAAGTCAGGACGTTCCAGGCACATGTGCTGGAGTGCATCCCGAAGGAGGAGCGGTATTTGCTGATTCTTGACCGCACCGCCTTTTATCCGGAGGGAGGAGGGCAGCCTTCCGACCGGGGCGTTCTGAACTTTGCCAATATCCTGGACGTGCAGGAGAAAGACGGCGTGATTGTCCATACGTCGGACAGGCCCATTTCGCCGGGCGCCCTGGTGTCGGGCGGGATCGACTGGCCGCGCCGGTTTGCCCTGATGCAGCAGCATACCGGGGAACACATCGTCTCCGGATTGGCGCACCGTCTGTACGGATTGGACAATGTCGGCTTTCATATGAGCGATGCGACGCTGACGGTCGACCTGAATGGGGAACTGTCTTCAGAACAGCTCGCGCTGATTGAGCGGCTGGCAAACGAGGCGGTATGGCGGGACCTTGCGATAAAAGTGATGTATCCCTCCGGGGAGGAACTGGAAAAAATCCCTTACCGCAGCAAAAAGGAACTGACCGGAAAAGTACGCATTGTGGAAATTCCGGGTTTCGATGTTTGCGCCTGCTGCGGGACTCACGTGACCCGGACGGGGGAAATCGGGGCGATCAAGCTGCTGTTCTCCCAGCATTACAAGGGGGGGACCAGGCTGACCATGGCATGCGGCGGACAGGCTTTGCGGGACTACGGCGAACGGCTGGAGGGTGTTTCTGCGGTTTCCGTGCTGCTTTCGGCCAAACCCGCGGACATTGAGCAAGCCGCCCGGCATTTGCTGCAGGAAAATTCGGATCTGAAACGAAGGCTTTCCGTCCTTCAGACGGAACTTTTTCAGTTAAGGGCGAACACCTTTCCTTCGGGCTGCGGGAGCATACTGGCCTTTGAAGACGATCTGGCTCCGGATGAGATCCGCCGGTTTTCCCTGGCCCTCTCAAAGCGATGTTCGGCAACCGCGGCCGTTTTTTCCGGCAGTGACGCGCAGGGGTACCGCTACGCCGTTTCGGATGCCGTGCGCGACGTGAGGCCGTACGCGACGGAATTGTCCTCCGCTTTTTCCGGCAGGGGGGGCGGCCCGAAGGAATTGGTGCAGGGTTCTGTCCGTGGAATGCAAAAGGATATTATTTCATTTTTTGAGAAAAAGGATTTTCATTGTACGGAATTCGAAGCGGCAAGGTAAAACCATACAAAATATTCTGAGGCAAGCTGCAAAAATATTGCATGATGGGAAAAGAAATGCTATAATGAATAAAATATTTATTGAAAAAGTGGTGTGCCGCAATGGAAAGCAGGACCATTCAGGTTCATTGTATTCACAATCGGGAAATCGTTTTGAATCTGATCCCGGGACATTTTGCAACTTCGCATTCTCATGTCAACTATTATATTGATATGACGGGAATCAAGCACAAACACAAAATCGCAAAGCTGGCGGCGGAGGTCATGGCTCAGAAGTACGTTAATACGGTCGCGGTGGATACCATTGTCTGCATGGACGGCTGCGAGGTGATCGGGGCTTTTCTGGCAGAGGAACTTTCCAAATCGGGAATGTCCTCCATGAATGTCGGAACGGATCTCAATGTGATTACCCCTGAATTTCCAAACGGGCAGCTCCTGTTTCGCGACAATGTGCAGGATATGGTATGGAATAAGAATATTCTCCTTCTTGTCGCTTCCGCAACCACGGGCAAGACGATCAACCGGTCGTTGGAATGCATCCGGTATTACGGAGGCAAAATCGTCGGGACTTCCGCGATTTTCAGTGCGATTTCGGAGATCAGCGGAGTACAGGTCAACTCCGTTTTTACCAGCGGAGATCTGCCGAATTACTGCACTTATCCTGTCCTTGACTGTCCATATTGCAAAAACGGCCAGAAAATTGATGCAATCGTCAATAGCTACGGCTATTCAAAAGTGTGAGGAGGGCGGACGCGGAAACTGTGTCCCGCCTGGGTTTAGCCCGCCGGTTTGCAGCCTGGTGCGCAACCGCAAAATTGCTCCGAGATTTTGCGGTTGCGTTGCTTTGTTCATGCCTGGGGCGGCTTGTAAATTATGGAATCAATTTTACAATATTGGCAGGTTTGTTGACTTTATATCCAAATTTTATTTTAAAATTTTAAATTCATCTTGCAACTTGAAACATATTGTGATATATTTAACATAGTTCGTGGAATCGACAGCAAGATCGGCATTATTTTATTTTTTATAAGGATTAAAAGAATGGAGGAACAATTTATGTCAAGGAAAATTGTGTTAGCAGGCGCATGCCGTACGGCAATCGGAAAATTCGGTGGCACTCTGTCCAACGTACCGGTAGTTAACATCGGAACCACAGTGGTCAAAGAGGCGATGAAGCGTGCGGGCATTCAGCCGGACCAGGTGGATGAGGTCATCCTCGGCTGCGTGTATCAGGCCGGTGTCGGGCAGAACATTGCCCGTCAGGTGTCCGTCTACTCTGGAATCCCGATTCCGGTACCTGCTTTTACGCTGAACAATATGTGCGGTTCCGGCCTGAAAAGCATCAATGTCGCCGCAGATATGATCCTGGCAGGCGAAGCGGATGTCATCGTCGCGGGCGGAATTGAAAACATGAACGGCACGCCTTATCTGCTTAAGAACGCGCGTTTCGGCTACCGTATGCGCGACGGTAAGTTAATTGACTCCCTGATTTATGACGGCCTGGAAGATACGTTCAATCATTATCATATGGGCGTCACGGCCGAAAACGTTGCCGCGAAATACGGAATTACCCGCGAAATGCAGGACCAGTTCGGCGTCCTGAGCCAGAATCGTGCGGAAAAAGCCACGAAGGAAGGCAAGTTCAAGGAAGAAATCATTCCGATGGAAATCAAAATGAAGAAACAGACTGTTCTGTTTGAAACCGATGAGGATATCCGTCCCGGAACAACCATGGAGACTCTTGGAAAACTGAAACCGGCCTTCAAACCGGACGGAACGGTCACGGCCGGCAACGCTTCCGGTATTGACGACGGCGGCTGCGCTATCGTTCTGATGTCCGAGGAAAAAGCGAAGGAACTCGGCGTAAAGCCTTTGGCTACTTGGGTCGGCGGCGACTGGGCAGGCGTTGACCCGGCTTACATGGGAATCGGGCCGGTCGCGGCCACGAACAAGCTGATGAAGAAGATCGGCATGAAGGTTTCCGACATGGATCTGGTGGAGGCGAACGAGGCTTTTGCGGCTCAGACCCTGGCGGTTGCCCATGACCTGAACTTTGATATGGATAAGACGAATGTCAACGGCGGCGCGATCGCCCTCGGCCATCCGGTCGGATGCTCCGGCGCGCGTATCCTCACCACCCTGATTTATGAAATGAGAAGAAGACAGAGCGAGCTGGGGCTTGCCACGCTTTGCGTCGGCGGCGGCATGGGCGTTGCGACTGTTGTTAAGGTGGAAGGCTGATTCGTTCGCCCAACATTTTATGAAAGAAGGCATTGAACATGGGGTATGTGAAATATGAACAGCAGGACCTGGTCGGGATTGTCACGATTGACCGCGAAAAAGCCCTGAATGCCCTGAACGACGAGGTCCTTGCAGATCTGGAAGCGGCAATCGATTCCATCGACATGGATAAGACCCGCTGCGTTATTATCACGGGCGCCGGGCAGAAGTCTTTTGTCGCCGGCGCGGACATCGCCGCGATGAGCACGATGACGAAAGAGCAGGGCCGGGCGTTTAGCAAACGCGGGAACGACGTATTCCGCAAAATCGAAAAACTTCCGATCCCTGTCATTGCGGCCGTCAACGGCTTTGCTCTCGGCGGCGGATGCGAGCTGTCGCTGAGCTGCGATATTCGCATCGCTTCGGAAAACGCTCTGTTCGGTCAGCCGGAAGCCGGGCTCGGCATCACGCCGGGCTTCGGCGGGACGCAGCGCCTTGCGCGCACGATCGGCGTCGGGAAAGCCAAGGAACTGATTTATACCTGCGGCAAGGTGAAAGCCGACGAGGCGCTGAAGCTCGGCCTGGTCAATGCGGTTTATCCGGCGGATCAGCTGATGGACGAATGCCTGAAGCTTGCGGGCAAGATCGCGCGCAACGCCCCGATTGCGGTGCGGCAGTGCAAAAAGGCGATGAACCTCGGCCTGCAGATGGATATTGACACGGCCGTTTCTCTGGAAGCGGAACTGTTTGGATTCTGCCTGGACACGAAGGACCAGAAGAATGCGATGACAGCTTTCTGCGAGAAGAGAAAACCGGATCCTTTCATTAACGAATAAAAAATTATAAATCAAGTCGAAGGGGGCTTTTATCATGATCGTTGGCGTTATTGGCGCGGGAACTATGGGCTCCGGAATTGCACAGGCGTTTGCTCAGACGGAGGGTTATTCTGTTAAACTCTGTGATATCAACACGGAACTGGCAGCCGGCGGCAAAAAGAAAATCGAAAAAAATCTGACCAAGCTTGTTTCCAAAGGAAAAATGGATCAGGCCAAGGCGGATGCGATCCTCGCGAAAATCACAACCGGCACGAAGGAAATTACCTCCGACTGTGACCTGGTGGTGGAAGCGGCTCTGGAGCGGATGGACATTAAGAAGGCTTTGTTCAAGGAACTGGAAGGTATCTGCAAGAAGGACTGCCTCTTTGCGACAAATACTTCTTCTCTATCCATTACAGAGATTTCCAGCGGCCTTGACCGGCCTGTCTGCGGAATGCATTTCTTTAATCCCGCTCCCGTCATGAAGCTCGTCGAAGTGATCGCCGGCATCACCACTCCCGATTCCACTGTGGAAAAAATAAAAGCGATTGCCGCGGAGATCGGCAAAACGCCGGTCCAGGTCAAAGAGGCCGCCGGATTTGTCGTAAACCGCATTCTGGTTCCGATGATCAACGAGGCGGTCGGCATTTACGCCGACGGCACGGCTTCCGCGTCAGATATTGACACCGCCATGAAGCTTGGCGCGAATCATCCGATGGGCCCTCTGGCTCTCGGTGATCTGATTGGCCTGGACATTGTTCTTGCAGTTATGGAAGTTCTTCAGAATGAGACGGGAGATCCGAAATACCGTCCCCATCCGCTGCTCAAAAAGATGGTGCGCGGCGGCCTGCTTGGAATGAAGACCGGCAAGGGCTTTTACGATTACAGCAAGTAAGACCGGATTTCGCGCTCTTTGTCCATGGACTGTTTTTAGCGCCGGAACAGACGGACGTGAAAATCTGCTGAAAATCCGGAATGGTTCTTGAATTTGTTAGAAGCAGGTACAGCGATGTGCCTGCTTTTCTTCGTATGGATGAACTGCAGAATTTAAATATGTTGAATTGCACCCCGGAAGAGATTGTGATATATTTGAATAATCCGCAGGACAAGGTGTCTGCACAATATGCAGTGGCCTCTGGAGCAGAAACAGTGTCAGGCCGGCATGAGTTTGGAGGAATGGATATGGATTTTCAGCTGAGCAAGGAACATCAGATGGCTCGTGTTCTTTTCAGGGATTTCGCTGAAAAGGAAGTGAAGCCGTATGCGCGGGATGTGGACGAAAAGGAACGCTTTCCGGAAGAGGCGTATGAAAAGTTCTGCAAATATGGCTTTATGGGGATTCCCTATCCAAAAGAGCTGGGCGGTCAGGGCTGTGACACGCTGACTTATGCAATCTGTGTGGAGGAAGTGGCAAAGGCGTGCTGTACGTCGAGCACCCTCCTTTCCATTCACACTTCCCTTTGTACCTGGCCGATTTACAAATACGGTACGGAGGAACAGAAAAAAAAATACATGCCGAAGCTGACCTCCGGAGAATATCTGGGCGCCTTCGGCCTGACCGAACCGGACGCGGGGACCGATTCTTCCGCCCAGCGGACCCAGGCGGTCCCGGAGGGCGATCATTATGTTTTAAACGGAAGTAAGGTCTTCATTACAAACGCCGGCTGTGCCGATGTTTACGTGATCTTCGCCATGACCGACCGGAGCCTTGGCAACCACGGAATTTCCGCGTTTATCGTCGAAAAGGGATTCCAGGGCTTCTCCGTTGGAAGGGAAGAGAAAAAGATGGGAATCCGCGGCTCCTCTACCTGCGAACTGATTTTTCAAAACTGCATTGTTCCGAAGGAAAATCTGCTTGGGCAGGAAGGAAGAGGCTTTATCATCGCCATGACGACGCTGGACGGAGGGCGCATCGGGATCGCGGCGCAGGCCCTCGGCCTTTCGGAAGGCGCGCTGGACGAGACGATCAAATTTGTCAAGGAGAGAAAGCAGTTCGGCCGTCCTTTGGCGAAATTCCAAAACACTCAATTTGAAATTGCCGAAATGCTCACGAAAACGCAGGCCGCACAGTTGCTTCTCTACAAGGCAGCCATTGCAAAAGATAACCAGAAAAGTGTTTCGCTGGAAGCGGCCGAGGCCAAGCTTTTCTGTGCGGCCGTCGCGATGGAAGTGACGACCCGCTGTGTGCAGCTGCACGGGGGCTACGGCTATATGCGCGAATACCCGGTGGAGCGCATGATGCGTGACGCGAAGATCACCGAAATCTATGAAGGAACCAGCGAGGTTCAGAAAATGGTCATCTCCAAATACGCTCTGAAGTGAGACGTCATGGAAGGAGGGAAACCCGTTGAATATTGTTGTTTGTATAAAACAGGTGCCGAACACCGATGAAATCAGATTGGATCCCAAAACCGGGACACTGATTCGCGAAGGTGTGCCGTCCGTGATCAACCCTGACGACAAAGCGGGGCTGGAAGCCGCTCTCCGGCTGAAAGATTCCATGGGAGCGCACGTTTCGGTCCTTACTTTGGGACCGCCGCAGGCGGAGGACGTCCTTCGGGAAGCGCTCGCCATGGGTGCGGATGAGGCAGTGCTGGTGACCGACCGCGCGTTCAGCGGAGGAGACACCTTGGCAACGGCTTATGTAATCGCAGCCGCTCTAAAGACCATGGAGTATGATTTGATCGTCACCGGGCGTCAGGCAATCGACGGCGACACAGCCCAAGTCGGGCCGCAGATTGCCGAACAGCTGAATATTCCAAACATCAGTTATGCGGAAGACATCAGGGTCGAGGACAGCTCAGTCATTGTCAACAGTCAGCTCGGAGACCGCTGCTACGTTGTCAAAGCGAAGATCCCATGCCTGATTACCGTGCTGAGCGAACTGAACAAACCGCGCTATATGACTCCGGGAGGGATTTTTGACGCTTATCGAAAGGGGATCAAAAAGATTACCCGAAGGAATCTTGACGTGGATGACAGGTACCTGGGGCTGAAAGGGTCGCCTACCCGTGTCGTAAAAACATTTACAAAGACAGTTAAGACGGCTGGAACCGTTATTGATCCTTCCGACCCTCAGGAAGCGGCAAGATGCATGCTTGAAAAGCTCAGGGAAAAATTTATTCTGTAGCAGGAGGAGGGGAATCGGTTGAAAAATCGGGAATATAAAGGAGTTTATGTGTTCATTCAGCAGACGGACGGCAAGGTGGCCGGCGTTTCGCATGAGCTTCTCGGCAAGGCGAAAGAACTTGCGGATGTTCTGAAAACAAACGTAACCGCGATTCTGCTGGGATACCACATTTCGGCTCTTTGCGGGGAACTGGCAAGTTACGGCGCGGATAGGGTCCTGTTGATGGACAACAGGGACTTGGAGCTTTATTCGACAGGGCCGTACACATACTGTATCTGCCGGATCATCGAAAAATTCAAACCTGCCGTCGTGCTTTACGGCGCTACCGCAATCGGGCGCGACCTGGCTCCGCGGGTGGCGGCCAGAATCCACACCGGACTGGCGGCGGACTGCACGGAGCTTGAGATTGCGGATGATGGCACCCAAAACCTTCAAATGACGCGGCCGGCCTTTGGCGGAAATCTTATGGCGACGATCGTTTGCCCGGATTGCCGCCCTCAGATGGCGACGGTCCGCCCGGGCGTTATGCGGAAACGAAAACCGGTTGAAAATGCCTCCGCTCCGGCGGACAGGCTGGAGATTGAGATTCCCCCTTCGGAAAAAAGCGTTGAGATTTTGCAGGTTGTTAAGAAGAACCCCAAAAAGATGGATATTCAGGACGCGAAAATCCTGGTTTCCGGCGGCCGAGGGATGGGGTGCCCGGAAAACTTCAAGATGCTTGAGGAACTGGCCGGCGCGCTCGGCGGCGCCGTCAGCTCCAGCAGAGCCTGTGTTGACGCCGGTTGGGTGGAGAAGGACCTTCAAGTTGGCCAGACAGGCAAGACGGTCCGTCCGGACCTCTATCTCGCCTGTGGCATTTCCGGCGCGATTCAGCATTTGGCCGGAATGGAAGGGTCCGGTTTTATTATGGCAGTTAATCCGGATGAAAGCGCGCCGATTTTTAAAGTCGCCGAATTCGGAATTGTCGGCGATGCGCTCAAGATCATCCCTTTATTGACGGAGGAAGTGAAAAAAGCGATTGCGGACCGCGGATGAATTTTAATTCCCGAACCGATGGAATGAAAAAACCGGGCGGCTGGGAGCCTCCGCCCCGCCGGCGGCGGGTTGAGAGAAAGAAAAGCCGGAATTCTGCCAATCGGGCGGCAGATTCCGGCTTTCTCATATGTTTTGTCAGGGGGATGGATTGCGGCCCATAACAGAGGGGTCTACATGTGAAGGCCCATTTTTTCGTCCCTGAAAATCCGCTCATCCATCAAGTGAAAATCCTGGGCGATCTTTGGACGCACCGGCATATAGGCCAGAATATCCTTTTCCACATCGATTCCCGGCGCGGCCTCGCAAAGCAACAGCCCGTCCTTTGTCAGGCGGAAGACGGCCCGCTCGGTAATATACATGACAGGCTGGTTGTTTTTAATCGCCGTTTTTGCGCTGAAGGTAATTTGCTCCACGTGCTCCAGAAATTTCATTGATTTTCCTTCAGAGACGATCTTTAATTTTCCGCCACCGATTTCCGCTGCCAGGCCCGCAGCCGAAAAGGTTCCGCAAAAATAAAGTTTTTTCGCATTTTGCGTGATGTCGATGAAACCGCCGCAGCCCGGAAATCTTGTACTGAATTTGGAAACATTGACATTGCCTTCGCCGTCTCCCTGCGCAAAGCCCACAAATGCCTGATCCAATCCGCCTCCGTCGTAAAAGTCAAACATGGAAGGCATCGCGATGATACACTCGGGGTTCAGGCTCTCGCCGAAATCAAGTCCGCTCTGGGGGCTTCCGCCGATCGGCCCGGATTCCACCGTCAGGGTGAATTTATTGTTGATCCCCTCTTCCACCGCGACGGAAGAGATAAATTCCGGGATTCCGATGCCGAGATTTACGGTGCCGTCGTCTTCCAGCTCCATTGCGGCACGGCGCGCAATCACCTTTTTTGCATTGAGCGGGGCGGGTGTGAATTCGGCGAGGCCTATCTGATGCTCGCCGGAAAATCCGGGATTATAATCGGTCCCAAAGTTCTGCATACAATATTTCAAATCACTTGCAACGACAACGTAATCGACCAGGATTCCCGGAATCTCCACCTTCAGAGGGTCGAGCGAACCAGCCTTCACGACGCGCTGGACCTGGGCGAATACTTTGCCCCCGGAATTCTTGCAGGCCTGTGCCATAGCGAGGGCTTCCGCCTTGGAGCCCTCTTTTTCAAAGGAAATGTTCCCTTTTTCGTCCGCGTAGGTCCCTCCGATGATGGTATAATCCAGGGGAATGCTTTTATAGAACAGAAATTCCTCGCCGTTGATTTGTACCAGTTGGACCAGGTCCTCTTCTTTTTGCGTCAACTCGTTCATTTTTCCGCCGGAAAGCCGCGGGTCCACAAAAGTTCCCAAACCAACCCGCGTCAGTTCGCCGGGCTGATGGGCCGCGGTGGTGCGGAGCAGATGGCACATGACTCCCTGCGGAAAATCATAGGCAATCA
Source organism: Caproicibacter sp. BJN0012 (assembly GCF_035986805.1). NCBI lineage: Bacteria > Bacillati > Bacillota > Clostridia > Eubacteriales > Acutalibacteraceae > Caproicibacter > Caproicibacter sp. BJN0012. Next base: position 1,586,724 of record NZ_CP142518.1, read on the forward strand.
CCTTGTTTTTTACAACAAGCTCCCCTAATTTGCGGGCCATGCCGTAGTGTGCGCCGATGATACGCCGAACTAACCCTTCGTGAGCCAGATGCTGGAGGCCGCGCTTGTCGTTGTCGCCCTGGGCGGCGCAAAAAACAAGCGACAGGTTGTTTGGTTCTCCGGTTTCCAGAAATCTTTTCTCCAACTCTGCTGCGATTTCTTCTGCGAAGGTAGTTCCCATAAAACCGTTGGAAGCGAAGGTTACGCCGTTTGGAATCATGGACGCGGCTTCTTTTGCTGTTATGAATTTTACAGCCATATTGACAAATTCCCTCCAAATCCTCATTTCGGTACAATTGTTAATATTATATCATACGCGGCCCCGTCAGTTCAAGATATTCCGGCAAAAATATGGCTGGTATTTAAGAACAGGCCGGATTCTTCCATAAACAGGAAACCGCTTTTTCCATTCTTTACTTGACATGCAACTGGCAAAAAAATATAATAAATTATGTAACAGTTTCGACGTTAAATTGGTTTTAGAAGCAATTTTAAACATATCAATCAAAAAAAGAAATGGAGGAACCGTGTTGAAAAAAAGAATTCTTGCCCTGATCTTAGCCGCAGTTGCATCGGGCATAATGTGTCTGCCCCTTCCCGCCCATGCGGCAAATGCCAGTACCGGCGGGTTCCAGCTCAGCGAATCTTCGATCGGGGTGGGGGTGGGCGATTACACAAAGCTGTATGCCTACTTTGGCTCGTCGGTTGATTCAAACGTGACATGGTCTTCGGCGGACGGAACGATTGCTGCCGTGGACAGTGGGGGAACAGTGACCGGAAAAAAAATCGGGCAGACCGTCGTAACGGCCCGGGACGGTGCGTACAGCTCTTCCTGCGTTGTCAATGTCGCTTATAAAGGGATTGACGTTTCCCGTTATCAGGGAACGATTGATTGGTCCGCCGTGAAAAATTACGGCATTGATTTTGCCATGATCCGGACCGGCTATGGGAGCGAGAACTGGTCGGTTCAGACGGATCCGTATTTTCAAACATACTACAACAGCGCAAAAGCCGTTGGCCTTAAAGTCGGAGCTTATCATTACAGCTATGCCACCAGCGTGGCAATGGCGCAGGCCGAGGCCGACTTCTGCCTCAATATTCTGAACGGCCAAAAGCTGGATTATCCGGTTGCCTATGATGTGGAGGACAAAAGTCAGTGGGGGTTGTCCACAGACACGCTTGGACAGATCGTGCAGGCGTTCTGCAGCAAGCTGCAGGCGGCCGGATACAAAACGGTGGTATACAGCTACTACAGCTTTTACAACGCCCACCTGACCAGCTCTCTGGTTGCACAGTACGACACATGGATTGCCCACAGCACGGACAGAACGGATTTCAGCCCTTATACCATGTGGCAGTATGGCCAGCGCACCATTCCGGGTGTCTCAGGTTCATGTGATGTCGATTACAGCTTTTATGATTATTCGGGCAGCGGCAACGGAAGCGGCGGAATCACCACTCCGACGGTGCCGGATTCCTCTGAACAGGTTTTCACCTGCGATACGACCAATACCTATACGTTTAGTTCAAATAAGACTTACAATTATAAAATTACAACCAATGATACGTTTACTCCTTCCGTTTCTTCTTCCAACCCGGGTGCCGTCAGCGTATCTTATCTCCGGAGGCTTACCGATGGTTTTCTGTTCCAGCTGACCAATAAGGGGACCGGAGAAGCGGTGATTACGACGACCGCCGGCAACGGAACCAGCGTTTCCTTTACTGCGGTCGGTTCCGGCACCGACACTACGGTGACGACGCAGCCGGCTAACGGCGGGACGCTGAGATGCGATACAACGCTCCCTTACACATTTGGATCGAACAGTTCCTATGTTTATAAGGTGTATTCTAACAGTTCGGCCGTTCCGACCGCGGTTTCTTCCAATCCTTCCGCAGTGGTGGTTTCCTATTCTGGGAAAACTTCGGACGGATACCTGTTTCGCATTACAAATGCCGGAACGGGCGCGGCGGTTATTACAACCGCCGACGCGAGCGGGGTCTCCGTCTCTTTTACGGCGAACGGGACACTCTCCAGCCAGGCGCCTTCGGGCATCCAATCCGATACGCCCTATCAGTTTTCGATGACGAAGGGGAAGACCTACATGTTCAAATTCACCCCGGCTTCCGGAACTCCTGCACTGCGCTTCACCACCGGCAACAGCGCAGTGATTCAGACGGTTTCCGCCGTGCAGTCGGGCGGCAGCTATTTCTACAAAATCAAAGCGGTCGCCGCAGGCCAGGCAGGCGTGTATGCAACCGAATCCGGAAAATCATCACCCCAGCGCTTAAGCATTGTCACTGTGTCTTGAAGAACAATGAAAAGGGACCCTCTCAGGGGGCCCTTTTTTTGTCTGCGGAACCCCTTGGCTATTCGTCCGCAAAACGATAACCCACGCCTACTTCAGTCAGGATAAAGCGGGGGTGCGCGGTGTCCTTTTCCAGCTTGCGGCGAAGGTTTGCCATAAAAACCCTTACGCTCTTGCTGTCTCCGCCCTCGTAGCCCCAAATCTGGCGGATAATATAATTGTGCGTCAGAACCTTGCCCTTATTGGCGATCAGCAGCAACAGCGTTTTGTATTCCGTAGGCGTAAGATGAATTTCATTGCCCGATACATAGACTTTGCGCTTCTCATAATCCACTGTCAGCCAATCGCAGGAAAATTGGGAATCCCTTGGTTCAAATTCGGTGTTTTGCAGGGAACGCTCCGACACTCGGATTCGAGCCATCAGCTCTCCCATATAAAAGGGTTTGGTAATGTAATCGTTGGCCCCGAGATCGAGCGCGACAATTTTTTCTTTTTCCTGTCCGCGAGCCGAAACGACCAGAATCGGCACATCGGAAAAGGCGCGCAGGTCCCTCAGCAGATCAATCCCGTCTCTGTCCGGCAGCCCGAGATCCAGTAAGACGATGTCGGGACGGTGGGAGGAAAACAAAAACATTCCTTCTTCAGCCGTTTCCGCCACAAGGACGCGGTACCCCTCTTTGGACAGCGAAATATCGATAAAGTGCGAAATATATTTGTCGTCTTCGATAACAAGGATTGTCCGCTTTTCATTCATATGCGATCCTCCATCGGCAGCGTAAAAATAAATATCGAGCCCTTCGGAACGTTGTCCTCCACATGGATTTCCCCACCGTGCGCGTTTACGATGGCCCTGCAGATTGCAAGACCGAGGCCCAGGCCCCGGCGCCCGTCGACGACCCTTTCGTCCTGCGTCACGAAACGTTCGAAAAGATGACTGCGGATGGCCTCCGGCACACCGTTGCCGGTATCCGCCACAGACACCTCCAGCAGATTCCCGCTGGTTTTCACCGCAAGGGAAATCTCGCTGTCCGGAGGCGTGTGGCGGGCTGCGTTTTCCAGAAGGTTGATGATCACCTGAGAAATCAGCTTGCCGTCCATCGGCACGGTCACGACCTCTTCCGGAAGTTTTACCTGAAAGTTCCGGTCGCGGAGCAGACGCTCCGTGTGCTTGACGGCTTCGCCGATCACGTCGTCGATCACTTCGTCCTGCTTGTGAAGCACGATTTTCTGTTCGCTGATGCGGGTCATGTTGAGGATGTTTTCAACGAGGTCGGTAAGCCACACGATTTCTTCGCTGACGTCGGAAGCCAGCTTTCTGCGTTCGCAGTCGGTGAGCGCGTCGTAGTTGTCCGAAAGAAGATTCCCCGCCCCGGAAAGAGCGGTAAGAGGGCTTCGCAGGTCGTGCGCGACAGAGCGAAGGAACATTCCCCGCTGCTGCTCGCGTTCCATCGCAAGCTGTATTTTTTCACGATCCGCCACAAGGTTCTCCCGTTCAAGCGCGATGCCGAGCTGTGTGCAGACGGCCTGAACGATCAGCAGCTGCTGCTGATTTTCCGGCTCGCCGTGTAAAAGAACGAGCTTTCCCAGAATCCCGGAGGTGCTTTTGATATCATACCCTTTTTCGTTGTCAGCCTGGTCAAAGTCGACCCTGCAGTCCAGTCCCGCATATTGCCTGACGAGATCTTCCGCCTTTTTCACGACGCTCTCTCTGCTGCTGACGGAGAGGAAACCGGATGCGATCCGGTACATTGTCCTTGCGGTGCGTTCATTTTGGCTGGCCAGTTCCATTTCTCTCTGCAAGCGGGAAGTCACTGTCCCGGACACAGTGCCGGTTACCAGGAAGAAAGCAAGCAGCATCAGGTCGTTCGTGCTGTAAATGAAGAAAGTGTAGCGCGGCTCCGTGAAAAGAAAGTTAAAGAGCACTGCGGACAGAAGCGCAGCCCCGATAGCCCAGCCCCGGCTGCTGGTCAGTACTGCCGTAAACAGCACGCTGAGCAGAAAGACCATGATGATGCTTTCATTGTCGACGCCGAAAAGGTCGATCAGCAAGGAGAAACCTGTGGCGGAAGCCATGGCCAGGATCGTTTTGATCGTGTTTTTTCTCATAGTAGAGACCATCTCCTGATCTCATTATACCAACAGATTATTTTTTATTCATTATTTTAAGGATATTCTTTTGTTCTCCCGCCACAATGATATGCTCCTGCTCATTGAAAACATGGTCCGCGCTGATCAGAGGGAGAATATGCTTCCCCGAACGTATGCCGATGACGTTGATCCTGTGCTTTGTCCTGACGTTTAATTCACCGATATTCCGTCCGATCCAGTCAGCAGGCGGCGTGATTTCCATGATGACGTATTCCGGCGACAATTCGATATAGTCGAAAGCTCCGCGCGCGGAGTAACGGACCGCCGTGCGTTGGGCCATATCCCGCTCAGGGTATATTACGTCGTCGGCGCCGATCTTTTTGAGCAGGTCCGCCTGGATTTCCCGGTCGGATTTTGCAACCACATACGGTGCGCCCAGCTCTTTCAGCAGCGAGGTGATTTCCATTGAAGACTGGAAATTGTCGCTGATACAGACAAAGCACACGTCGAAGTCGCGGACTCCCAGGGCGGAGAGAACGTCCCTGTCCATGCAATCGCCGATTTGTACCCTTGTGACATACGGAGCAAGTTTATGTACCGCGTCTTCGTCCACATCCACGGCCATTACTTCGTTGCCAAGCTCCGTGAGTTTCACAGCTAGATTTGTGCCGAAATGCCCTGCCCCGATCACAAGCATCAGTCTCATATTATGACCTATCCTTTCCATTACCCCAAATTATCCCACAATGATTTTGCCAAATGGATTTTTTAATTTTCCGCTTCCGTTTGACCTGGAAACAGCCAAAAAGACGGTCAGACTTCCGACCCGCCCCGCGTACATCAACAGAATGAGGGCGGCCCGTGACAAGGATGGAAGCGCCGCGGTGTCGATGGTCGAAAGTCCGACAGTTCCAATGGCGGACAGGCATTCGAAAGCGGAGTCGGCGAGCGTCCCGCCCTGGGCGCAGAGCACCAGGGTCCCGCCGAATGTCAGCGCCGCGTAAACCGCGACGCCGCAAAAGGAACGCCGCAGGGTTTCGGAATCCAGCCGAAAATGCCAGACAGAGACGTCCTCGCGGCTGTAAAGCGAAGAGTTCACGGCTGCAATCATGACGACAAGTGTCGTAACTTTGATCCCTCCGCCGGTGCCGCCGGGTGCGGCCCCGATAAACATCAGAAGCATTGTAACCAGTTTTCCCCCGTCGGAAAGCGATGCGATGTCCACTGTGTTGAAGCCGGCTGTCCTCGGTGTGACCGATTGAAAGAATGCGGCCAGAAACCGGTCCTCGCCATTCATTTTGGAAAGCACCCCGCCCTGTTCGAGAAACAAAAAAAGAAGAGTCCCCGCCAGGATCAGCGTCAGCGTAGAGATCAAAACGGCGCGCGTGTGCAGGTTGAATTTTTCCGGACGGAAACGGCTGTCGATCAGGTCATTCCACACGACGAAACCAATGCCGCCAGTGATAATGAGCGCGGAGATGGTAAAAACCACCAGAGGATCGCCAAAGAAGTGCGTCAGGGAAGAAAAAGGTCCCTGCATTCCCATCAGGTCAAATCCGGCGTTGCAAAACGCGGAGACGGAATGAAAGACGGCAAACCAGATTCCGCGTCCTAAGCCGAACCGCGGAATAAAACGCACCGCCAGAAGAACGGCCCCTGCGCCTTCGAAAACGGCGGTGCCGATCAGCGTCCGCCGCACCAGGCGCACAACTCCGCCGAGTTGAGCGGCACTGACGGATTCCGCCAGCAAGGAACGTTCGCGCAGTCCGATGCGCCTTCCGACCGCGAGGGAGAACAAGATGGCGACGGTCATAAATCCCAGTCCTCCGATTTGGATGAGAAGCAAAATGACAGCCTGTCCAAACAAGGAGAATTGCGTCCATGTATCACAGACCACGAGTCCTGTCACGCAGGTGGCGGAGGCGGAGGTGAACATCGCGTTCAGGAATGAAATTCCGGCGCCGTCGCGGCTGGCAATCGGCAGGCTGAGCAGCAGTCCTCCCATGAGGATCATAAAGGCGAACCCGACCGCAAGGATCCGCTTCGTACTCCATTGTTTCATATTCATTTACAAATCCCCCGCAGTTCTGCCAGCAGAGAATCAACCGATTCATCCAACCGCAGCAAACGGTTTGCCCCGGCAACTTCAAAAATTTCACTCAGCTCAGGGTCGTTACATCGCGCAATGACAAAGATCCCGGGATCAAAATCCTTTGCCGCGCGGCAAAGGACTAAGTTTATCTGGTCGTCTCCGGATAAAATGAAAAAGACCGAGTAAAGGCCGTCTTTCGGGAAAATCGGATCCGTAAGGGTTCGGCAGTTCATGCCGGCTTTTTGAATTCTTGAAACGGCCTCCGGCGCTCCATAAACCAGCACACCCTGATTCTCGCGTCCCTGCGGACTATCAACGATACCGCCTTTTTCAATAAAATGGTCGATCCGGGACATGATGACATAGCCGAGGAGAATAATTCCCAGCATTGAAATGATCAGCAGCTCTGTCATGCCACATCACCTGTCTTTCCGCTCATCATGATAGCAGATAACGTATAGTGACGGTGTCCTGATTGCAGACGCCGTGTTATTTTTTTATAAAGATCTGCATTTGGAACTGGTGGCCGGAACCTATCCATTTCAAAAATCCCGCTCACAGTCTGATGATGTGAGCGGGATTTTTTATAGCCTTAAAAGTCGGGGAAAGCTGTATCCAGGCCGGGTTTTAAGGTGATTCTCGATCGGAAAAAAGGCATCTCAAAATAAAACGTATCCAAATAATGGTTATTTATGATATAATCTTAATAAAGCATGCCGTTATGCAATGCTTTTGGTTGAGTTTAAAATGTTTGTTATGAATTTTCCACTTTTCTGTGACGGCATATGTCGCATGTAGAGTGAAAAAGGGGAGAGTTAAGTGTTTGACAACATTTTTGACAATAAAGAACAGATATATGAAGTTTATAAGGAACAGAGTTTTTCCAAGGCCGCGAAAAACATGTATATTTCCCAGCCTTCCCTCAGCGCCATGGTGAAGCGCGCGGAGAAAAGCATCGGCAGCGAAATATTTGACAGAAGCAGCAGCCCGATCCGTTTGACAGAGTGCGGAAAGCAATATATCCAATGTATTGAGCAAATCATGGAGCTGGAACATAATTTCACAAACTACATGATGGACATGAAAAACTTAAAGACGGGCAGTTTCTCCATTGGCGGCAGCAATTTGTTTGCCTCCTACATTTTGCCGCCGCTGATTATGGCCTTCAACCAGAAGTACCCTTATATCAAAATCGAGCTGGTGGAGGACCGCACCCCCTGGCTGATCGACCAGTTGTCCGTGGGTGCGCTGGATTTTATTATCGAAAATTATGAGCTGGATGAAAAAATTTACGAAAGAAATTTCTATCAGACGGAACATCTCCTGCTTGCGGTCCCAAAGTCGTTTCCTGTCAATCGAAAATTGAATTCTTATCAGTTGAGTCTGAAATCAATTCAGGACGGCACCTATTTATCCTCGGACGTGCCCTCCGTCCCATTGGGACAGCTTTCGCAGGAGCCTTTTATTCTTCTGAAAAGCAATAACGACACATCACAGAGGAGTTTGAAATTATGCAAGCAAAGCGGATTTGCGCCTAAAGTTCTGCTGTATCTGGATCAACAGGTAACCGCATACAATATTGCCTGCCTGGGGATGGGCTGCTGTTTTGTCAGCGACACGCTGATTCGCTTCCGCCCCGCCCATGATCATGTGGCGTATTACAAATTACAGGGAAATGACGCAGAGCGAAATATCTATTTTTACTATAAACACAATAAGTACCTGACCTTTGCCATGAAAGAATTTTTACAGGTAATCGAGCGCCACGCTTAATTTGATAAAACATAAAGCAATCTGTACGAATTTTTATTAAGTTTTCTCATTGTTTAACAAAAAAATATATATTATAGAATTTATATTATAAGTTTTATACATTTATAAGTATTGGACAGATCCGGATGGCCGGAAGTATACTGACAGAAGTTGGAAGCGCTCTCAACGGAATCAATGGATGGGAGGATTTTATTTGAAGAATTCCATTACCTCTCTGACCCCAAATGCATTAACTGCGTTGAAAACAGAATTGGAGCGGGAATATCAGGATTATGTCCGGCGGGACCTCAAACTGGACATGTCGCGCGGAAAACCTGCCCCAAAGCAGCTGGACCTGTGCAACGGCATGCTTTCCATGGACCTGAAATACCGGACAGAAAACGGAACAGACGCCAGAAATTACGGAGTTATGGACGGTCTGCCGGAATGCAAGGCGTTTTTTGCGGAGCTGCTTGACCTGGACCCAAAGCAAATTGTGATTGGCGGGAATTCGAGCCTCGCCATGATGTACGATCAGGTCAGCCGGCTCATGCTGTTTGGGACCGGCGTGGAGCCGGCGTGGAAAACCTGCCAGGATGCGGGGCGCAAAATTAAGTTCCTATGCCCTGTCCCCGGATATGACCGGCATTTTAAAATCTGTGAAGCGATGAACATTGAAATGATCCCCGTTCCGCTCCATGAAGACGGGCCGGATATGGAGCTGATTTCCGGTCTGGTCCGTGCGGACGAAATGATAAAGGGCATCTGGTGCGTCCCGCTGTATTCCAATCCGCAGGGGGTCTGTTACAGCGATCAGGTCGTCGGTCAGCTGGCAAACCTTGAGACGGCTGCAAAAGATTTCAGGATTTTTTGGGATAACGCTTACGCGATCCACCCGATCTATCAGGCGGTTCCTCTGGCGTCTATTTTCAAAGCGGTAAATCGCAGCGGCGGTGAAAACCGGATCTATTACTTCTTTTCCACGTCGAAAATTTCATTCCCCGGCGCCGGCGTCGCCATGATGGCTTCCGGAGCAAAGAGCATTGCGGAAATTAAAAAGCATATGTCGGCACAGACCATAAGCTACGATAAGCTGAACCAGCTCAGGCACCTCCAATATTTTCAAAGCGCGGACGGCATGAAGGGGCATATGCGGGAGCTCGCCGATTTGCTGCGGCCCAAATTCGACATGGTTCTCTCTAAGCTTCAGGACCAGCTGGGGGGAACGGGTCTGGCCAAATGGAGCACCCCAAGGGGCGGGTATTTTATCTCTTTGGATACCTATCCCGGCTGCGCAAAAGAAGTCGTGTCCCTGGCCGGTCAGGCGGGTGTCAAGCTGACGGAGGCGGGTGCAACCTATCCATACGGATTGGATGAGAACGACAGCAATATCCGAATCGCGCCGTCTTATCCGGAGCTGGAAGAACTGGACACGGCCATGGATTTGCTGTGCATTTGTGTTAAACTGGCGGGCGTGGACAAATTGCTGAGAATTCAGGAAGGATGAAGTCAGTATGAATCAGACATATAATCCCTATGACAATGTACTTGCGGTCGTAAAGCGGGCCGCTGCCATATTAGGTTACAAGGAAAGCGATTACGAGGCCGTCAATTATCCGGAAAGGGAGTTGAAAGTTGCGGTTCCGGTCGTGATGGACGACGGGACGGTCAAAGTGTTTGAAGGGTTCCGTGTGCAGCACTCCACCTCCAGAGGGCCGGCGAAAGGCGGTGTGCGGTTTCATCCCAATGTCAATCTGGACGAAGTCAAGGCGTTGGCCGCGTGGATGACCTTTAAATGCGCGGTGGTCAATATTCCCTACGGCGGAGCCAAGGGCGGCGTCATCTGCGACCCTTCCGAATTGTCCGACCGTGAAATCCGCGCGATCACCAGAAGATATACGGCGGCCATTGCTCCGCTCATCGGGCCGGAGCAGGACATTCCCGCCCCGGATGTCGGGACAAACGCGGACGTTATGGGATGGATGATGGACACCTACAGCATGCTGAAAGGCCACTGCGTGCAGAGCGTCGTGACCGGAAAACCGCTCGAACTGGGCGGGGCGCTGGGAAGACATGAGGCTACGGGGCGCGGCGTCATGTTTACGGTTAAAAACATTCTAAGCAAATTGAATCTTCCGGTGAAGGGGACGACGGTGGCCGTTCAGGGCATGGGCAATGTGGGAAGCGTCACCGCCAAGCTGTTGGACCGGGAAGGGATGAAAATTCTGGCGGTCAGCGATGTGTCCGGCGGAATCTATCGGGAAGACGGCCTGAATATTCCGGAAATCGAGGATTATCTGGCGAAGGATCGGAAAAATCTGTTGAAAGACTATCAGGGCGAAGGGGTAAGGCATATTGGAAACGATGAGTTGCTGACGTCCAAAGTGACATTGCTGATCCCCGCGGCTTTGGAGAATCAGATCAACGAATCGAACGTGGACCGCATCCAGGCCAGGGTGATCGTCGAAGCGGCCAACGGGCCCACGACGGCGGAAGCGGATAAGGTCCTGAACCAAAAGGGAGTTGTCCTGGTCCCGGATATTCTGGCCAACGCCGGCGGCGTGGTTGTATCGTATTTTGAATGGGTGCAGAATATTCAGTCGGTCAGTTGGACGGAAGAAGTTGTAAATGTAAAATTAAAAGCGATTATGGATACCGCATTCCAGGCGGTTTGGGATATCAAGCAGGAAAAGAATACAGATACCCGCACGGCGGCTTATCTAATCGCCGTCAAGCGGGTTGTGGAAGCCAAGAAAGCCAGGGGAATCTGGCCGTAAAAGTGACCGCGGAGAAAAAGGATGTGCCATAGTGGAAAGACTGGAAGAATCTCATGCCGCGCACTTTCGGCAGCTGCTGCAGTACTGCGTTCAGTCACATAAAATAGATCCTGATTTATATACGGAATACGATGTAAAAAGGGGGCTTCGCGATTCAAACGGGAATGGTGTTCTGACCGGCCTCACCAAAATTTCCGACGTAGTCGGGTACGATGTTGAAGACGGGAAAAAAGTCCCGGCCGCGGGCCGTTTGTACTATCAGGGATATGATATTCGCAATCTGGTGGAAGGCTTTATCGGACATCGTTTTTCCTTTGAAACATCTGTTTATCTTCTGCTTTTCGGAATTCTTCCAACGAAGGATCAGCTGCGGCCATTTGTCGCTATGCTCGCTGAGATGCACAGCATTTCCGGAAGCTTTTTGCGGGATGTCATTCTGAAGGCTTCCAATTCCAACATCATGAACGCCTTACAGAGATGTGTCCTGACTCTATATACCTATGATCGGGAGGCGGAGGACGTTTCGGTTTCCAACGTTTTGCGGCAGTCTTTGCAGCTGATCGCAAAGCTGCCCGCGATTGCCGTTTATTCCTACTATGCATACAAGCACTTTCGGAAGGACAACACGCTGCTGATACGGAATCCCAAAAAAGATTTTTCCATTGCTGAAAATATTTTGTGGATGCTCCGGGAAGACGGATGCTTTACACCTTTGGAGGCGGAGGCTTTGGACATCGCGCTGGTCCTGCACGCCGAACACGGGGGAGGGAACAATTCCACTTTCACCGATCATGTTGTCACTTCCTCCGGTACCGACACTTATTCCGCGATTGCGGCTTCCATCGGGTCGCTGAAAGGTCCGAAGCACGGCGGGGCAAATCTGAAAGTACAGGATATGTTTGAAGACATTATGGAAAATTGCGGCGATTGGGAAAATGAAGAAGAATTATCCGCTTATTTGACAAAAATACTGAATCAACAGGCATTTGACCGGAAAGGGCTGATTTACGGAATAGGGCACGCGGTTTATACGGAATCGGATCCGAGGGCCGTCATCCTGAAGGACCTGGCTGAAAAGCTGGCACGGGAAAAAGGGCTGCAGGAGGAATTCAAACTTTATGACCGGGTGGAAAGACTCTCGAAACCTCTGGTCGCGCAGCACCGTCGTTTGTTTAAACCGATCTGCGCGAACGTCGATTTTTACAGCGGATTGATTTACCGTATGCTGGGGATCCCCAAAGAGTTGTTCACTTCCATATTTGCCATTTCAAGACTTGCCGGATGGAGCGCGCACCGGCTGGAGGAATTGGTGAATCAGGGAAAGATTATACGCCCTGCGTATCAATACGTAGGATCACATAAAAACCTCGTTCGTTAAAGCAAAAAACATGGTGCGAATAAGCAGGAGCAACGCAGGCTCCTGCTTATTCGCGAACATTTTTGCTTTTATTCAAAATATTGATAGAACCCGTCTCAAAGGCAGCCTTTTCTTTTTGTTTTTACGGGGAAGCTTCATAAACGATTGTATTGATCAGCGCTTCTTCGCTCAATTATCATTTAATTGGAACGGATGCGGGAACGGTCCGTTTATCTGCCTGTCATAAATAATGTTTGCTGAACAGTCCTGGGAGCCTTGCTTGATTTTAAAAACTAAGCGAAGGAAAATGATTAAAGTTTGAATCAACCTGCGCTTATGAGGGGAGGTACTTTCAAACGAATCGAAGGCATTGCATGGGATTAAAAATGCTCGTTTAGCGAGTGGTATGTTCAGCAGGCGTTAAATATTAAGAAAAGGTGTGTGAAGAATGAAAAAGAAGCAACTGTCACTTCCTGCCTGGATTGGAATCGCAATGGGCGCGGGAATTATTTTGGGAGGAATTCTTTGGGCGGCCATGGGCGTTAAGGCCGCGGAAGCATTTACCACAAGCTACATAAAACCCTTCGGCACAATTTTTATCAATCTGCTGAAATTTGTCGTTGTTCCAATTGTCCTGCTGTCCATCATCGATGGGATTGTCTCCATGAAGGACATCAAGAAAGTGGGGTCCATCGGCTGGAAAACCATGGCTTATTTTCTGGCCACCACGGCGATTGCCTGCGTGATCGGGCTGGTAATCGCAAGCTTTTTCGAAGGCTTTTTCCCGGTTCTGAAGATGTCTGAGACCCAGGCATTCCATGCCGGAGATAAGACTTCCATTATGGATACGATTGTTGACATCTTCCCCAGTAATCTGTGGTTGTCTTTGTCCAGCGCCTCCATGCTGCAAGTCATTGTAATTGCCATTCTGTTCGGGGCGGGCATTCTGATGGTCGGTGAAAAGGGAAAGCTGGCAACGGATGTTGTTTCGTCCTTTTACGCGGTTATGATGAAAGTGATGATGTTCATCATCAGCATATCGCCCATCGGTGTTTTCTGCCTGATGACCTGGGTCGTTGCGAGCCAGGGCCCTCAGATTTTGGGGAGCCTTACCATCGTGCTTGCCGCAGCCTATCTCGGTTATATCCTGCACGCCGTCATTGTATACAGCATGTCGGTCAAGGCATTTGCCGGCATGAGTCCGATGAGATTCTTCCGAAGCATTATTCCGGCTGTTGTTTTCGCGTTCTCTTCATCCTCATCCATTGCGACACTGCCCATTTCAAAGCAATGCTGTGACAAGATGGACGTGGATCCGGAAATCTCATCGTTCGTCCTGCCTTTAGGCGCAACAATCAATATGGACGGCACTGCGATTTATCAATGCGTTGCCACCGTCTTTATCGCTTGCTGCGTGGGGGTCCATCTCTCCATGAGCCAAATGGTTCTGATTGTGGTCACCGCAACCCTGGCGTCCATCGGGACGGCCGGCACCACCGGCGCCGGCGTTATCATGCTGACCATGGTTCTGCAAGCGATCGGGATTGATCCCACCTACATTGGCCTGATCTTCGGCATTGACCGTCTGTTTGACATGGGCCGCACCACGGTGAATATTGTAGGGGATATTTCCTGCTCTGTCTGCGTGCACCACTGGGAGTCCGGCAAACTTGCCAGTAAGAAAGCCGCCGTTCAATAAAAATTCCGAATGGTGCGATGGAATGCCGGGAGCCTTGCTTTATCAATTCCGTAAAACAACAACGGCGGGAAGACCCTCTTTCCCGCCGCTATCCTATATTTATATCTTTTTTATCTCATGGGTTTGATCAGTAGCCGGATTAACTCTTTATTGACGCCATGAGTTCTGTTCGCTGCATGCTCAGGGATACCCTATGTCAAATGACAGCGATCGCCTCTACTTCACATAGAGCGCCGAGCGGGATCTCCTTCACCGCAACGCAGGAACGCGCCGGCTTTTCGGTAAAATATTTCCCGTAGACCCTGTTAAAAGCCGCAAAATTTTTCATATCGGAGAGAAAGCAAGTCGTTTTAACAACATTTCCGTAATCCATCCCTTGGCTGGCAAGGATTGCACCGATGTTTTTCATGACCTGTTCTGCCTGTTGTTCAACGCTGTCCGCGTCGATTTTCCCGGATGCCGGATTCACCGGCGTCTGCCCGGAAATGTACAGGGATTTTTCCGTTTTAATTGCCTGAGAGTAAGGGCCGATTGCGCCCGGAGCCTGACTTGTACTGACCTTCGCAAACATCATTTTCCACCAATCCTATCATTTTATTTTTGACTTGTAATATATGTTTCCAGTCCTCGAATGAGACGTTCTGAAACCTTTTTTATATTTTCCCTTGGGGTGGCCAGATTGATCCGGATGTGAGTGTCCTCCGTGCCCTCCTGATAAAACCAGTCTCCAAAATCGGGGGCAAGGTGACATTTGTCCATAACGAAATCCTTCAGTTCGGAATGGGGGACATAGCCGCCCAGATCGATCCAGCTCAGGTAAGTCCCCTCCAGAGGAGAGAACACAACTCTTGGGAATTTCTCCGTCACGGTCTCGCGCAGAAAATCGTAATTCCCTTCAATTTCTTCCAGAACCGCGGCCAGCCAGGCTCCTCCTCCTGCGTAAGCGGCCTCGGCCGCCGCATAACCGCAGCTGTTGCCATTTTTAATTCTCAGATAGAGCAGATAGTCGTCAAACCTTTCGCGTATTTCCCCGCTTGGAATGATAACGTAGGAATTCTGCAGGCCAGCCAGATTGAACGTCTTGCTCGGCGCGGTCAGTGTGACAAGCATATCGTCGTAACTTCCGACCGTTGCCGCTGGAATATGGATCGAACCATGAAACAGCAGGTCGTGATGGATTTCATCGGAAATGACGAAGACATGGTGCTTTCTGCAGATATCCAGGATCCTTTTCAGTTCTTCCGGCTTCCATACCCTGCATACCGGGTTATGAGGGCTGCAGAGTAAAAATATTCTTGCTCCGTTCTTGACGATATCTTTTTCAAACCGGTCGAAATCCGGCGTGTAATATCCGTTCTGATTGACGAGAGGCGTCGTTACCAATTTGCGCCCGGTATCGGTAGCCGCGTGCATAAAGGGATAATAGACCGGCGAAAACATGATGACCGCGTCACCGGGATTCGACATGATTTCCACGAACCAGTGAAGCCCGCAGACAACGCCGGGGGAGAAGCGGATCCACTCCTTTTTGATATCGTAATGATGACGATTTTTTTCCCATTGAATGAAGTTCGTGTAATAGGCTTCCGGAACCTTAAAATAGCCGAATGACCCCTGATCGACCAGACGATGCAGCGCGTCTTGGACGCAGGCCGGCGCTTTGAAATCCATGTCGGCGACCCAGAGCGGCAGCAGGTCGTCCCTGCCGAATTTTGAAATCATATCGTCCCATTTGCGGCTATGAGTGCCGCGACGGTCGGGGAAGCATCTGTCTTGGTATTCTTTACGCATTCCAATTCCTTCTTTTTTTGATTCATCCGTCTGTTTTTCACCGCCGGGCTGACCACTCCCGCACGACGGCATCCGCAACGGCATCCGCGACGGTTTTGTCAAAGGCGGAAGGGATAATGTATTCCGGACCGAGCTTGTCCTCGGGGATCAGGCCCGCAATCGCCTTCGCGGCGCAGTGTTTCATGGACTCCGTGATTTCCGCCGCGCGGGCTTTCAGCGCGCCCTTGAAGATGCCGGGAAAGACGAGGACGTTGTTGATCTGATTCGGGAAGTCGGAGCGGCCGGTGCCGATGACAAGGGCACCGCCCTTTTTGGCTTCGTCCGGCATGATCTCCGGCGTGGGGTTCGCCAGGGCGAAGACGATCGGTTTGTTCATGGTTGAAACCATCTCCGCCGTGACCAGATCGGGGCGGGAGACCCCGATGAAGACGTCCGCGCCGCGCAGGGCGTCTGCAAGGCTACCGGTGCATTTTTTGCGGTTCGTTACGGCGGCCATCTCTTGCTTGGTCGGATTTAGGTCTGCGCGGCCCTCGTAGATTGCGCCTTTGTGGTCGCACAGAATGACGTTGCCGAATCCCATGTCCAGCAGAAGGCTGCCGATCGCGATGCCGGCGGCGCCGGCGCCGTTGATGACGATCTTTGCTTCGCCCATTTTCTTGCCGGTCACCTTGAAGGCGTTGATCAGGGCGGCGGCGACGACAATGGCGGTGCCGTGCTGGTCGTCGTGGAAGACCGGAATATCACAGAGCTGTTTCAGCCTTTTTTCCACCTCAAAGCACCGGGGAGCGGCGATATCCTCCAGATTGATCCCGCCGAAGCTCTTGGAGATCAGGTGAATGGTATCGACCAGCTTGTCCGTGTCCTGCGTGTCGACGCAGATCGGGAAGGCGTCCACGTCCCCGAACTCCTTGAACAGGGCGCATTTTCCCTCCATGACCGGCATCGCCGCGGCTGGGCCGATGTTTCCCAGCCCGAGCACCGCCGAGCCGTCCGTAACGACGGCGATCAGGTTCCCCCTGCGCGTCAGATCCCACGATCTGCCGTAGTTCTTCGCAATTTCCCGGCACGGCTCCGCCACTCCCGGCGTATAGGCGAGGGAGAGGTCCTCCCGCGTCCGGATCGGGCAGCGGGACATCACCTCGATCTTTCCATTCCATTTTTCGTGCGCTTTTAAGGATTCGTCGTATATGTTCATTGTTTTAATTCCTTTCAGGTCATATCTTCGGGATGAAAGACTTCGTCAAACTTTTCTGCGGTGATGAATCCCAGCGAGACGGCCGCTTCCTTTAGCGACAGATTTTCCTGGAACGCTTTCTTCACCGTTTTCGCCGCGTTGTCGTAGCCGATATAGGGGTTCAGCGCGGTCGCCAGCATGAGAGAATGAGTGAGATTGTACCTCATTTTTTCTTTGTTCGCAGCGATGCCGCAGACGCAGTTTTTGCGGAAGGAGCGGATGCAGTCGCCGAGCAGGCGCACCGACTGCAGAAAATTGTAGATGCACACCGGCATGAACACGTTGAGCTGGAAATTGCCCTGGGAGGCTGCCATGCCGACCGCCGCGTCGTTGGCCATGACCTGGACCGCGACCATCGTCACCGCCTCGCACTGCGTCGGGTTGACCTTGCCGGGCATGATGGAGCTTCCCGGCTCATTCGCGGGAATCGAGATTTCGCCGAGCCCGCAGCGGGGCCCGCTCGCCAGCCAGCGCACGTCATTGGCGATTTTCATCAGGTCGGCCGCGAGCGCTTTCAATGCCCCGTGAGCAAAGACGAGTTCATCTTTGGCCGTCAGCGAGTGGAACTTGTTTTCCGCCGTGACGAATTCTTTTCCGGTCAGGCCGCTGACCTGCCGGGCAACCTCTTCGGCGAAGCCCTCGGGCGCGTTCAGGCCGGTCCCGACCGCCGTGCCGCCCAGGGCCAGCTCCTTCACCTGCGGGAGGGCGGCTTCGATCATCGAGAGAGATTTTTCCATCATGCCGCGCCATCCGCTGATTTCCTGCGAGAACCGGATCGGCGTCGCGTCCTGCAGGTGGGTTCTCCCCGTCGTGGCGACCCCCTCGTTTTCCCGCTCCAGCCGCCGGAATTCCGCGGTCAGCGCATGGATCTCCGGAATCAGCCGGTCCTCTATGGCGAGCGCCGCCGCGATGTGCATGGCGGTCGGGAAGGTGTCGTTGGAGCTCTGCGACATGTTTACATGGTCGTTGGGGTGAAGCAGCCTTTTGCCCGCCATTTGATTTCCGCAGTTTGCAATGACTTCGTTGACATTCATGTTCGACTGCGTGCCGCTGCCGGTCTGCCAGACGACCAGCGGGAATTCTTCGCTCAGCTCTCCCGCGGCGATCCGGTCGCAGACCCGGCAGATCAAATCGCACCGCTCGCCGTCCAGCTTGCCAAGCTGGCGGTTGGCAAGCGCCGCCGCTTTTTTCAGGATCCCGAACGCGCGGATGATCTCGTCCGGCATCCGCTCCGTCCCGATCCGGAAGTTCTGGAAGCTCCGCTGCGTCTGGGCTCCCCACAGACGGTCCGCGGGAACCTGTATTTCTCCCATCGAATCGTGTTCCGTCCTGTATTCCATGTTACATGAACCTCACTTTTTATTTCTTTTCACAAAATCTGTCCCGTACTAAGCGGGATAAAGGACGTCGATTCGGTTGAGCGCAGATGTTCTGAGGTCTTTGTAGATGCTGTTGCCTTTTGTGTCCATCCCGACGACCAGCGGACCGAATCGGCTCGCCTGCAGGTCCCACATGGCTTCCGGCATTCCAAGCTCAAACCACGTTACATCGTTGATCCGTTCAATC
The DNA here is from genome assembly GCF_035986805.1 of Caproicibacter sp. BJN0012. Classification (NCBI taxonomy): domain Bacteria; kingdom Bacillati; phylum Bacillota; class Clostridia; order Eubacteriales; family Acutalibacteraceae; genus Caproicibacter; species Caproicibacter sp. BJN0012. The sequence continues at coordinate 1,605,425 of NZ_CP142518.1, forward strand.
CCCTGCGCCAGCTTTGCGGCGCATCCCGGTGCCGCCTGCAGATAGACATACCCGTATTTCCGGCAGGCTTCCAGCGTGTCTTCGCCCATTCCGCCTTTTCCGATGACGGCCCTGACACCGATGGAACCGACCATCTCGGCATACGGTTCCATCCGGATGCTGGTGGTGGGCCCGATCACATTCAGTTTCCAGGTTCCATCTTTATTCTTTAAAACCACAGGACCTGCGTGAAAAAGCGCCGCACCCTCAAACGGTTTCGGGAGAGGCTTATTTTCTTTCAGCAGCCGTTTCATTCTCAGATGAGCCATGTCCCGCGCCGTGAAGATGTGCCCGGAGAGATAGACGACATCGCCTGTTTCCAATTTTCTCATATCAGCTTCGGACAACGGAGTCGTAAACGTATAGCTTTTCATTGATGCGGACCCTCCTTTACAAAATTTTTTCTGTTCTGCCGTCGTCGTAAATCCGAATTCCCGCCCGGCGCGCAACCCAGCAGTGGAAATTAATTGCGACCGGCGCGATCGCGGTGTGAGTATGCGCCCGTTCGATTTTGACCGCAAGGCAGCTGGTATCTCCGCCGATTCCCGCCGCGCCCAGTTTCAAGCTGTTGATCGCATCTTTCAGTTCCGCCTCCAGAGCGGCCAGTTCCGGATCGGGATTGACGTCATCCCAGCGGCGCACGCTGATCGCTTTGCGGCTCAGCTTGGCCGCGACGTCCATCTGGCCCCCGATTCCGATCCCGATCCCGTAAGGCGGGCAAGGCTTCCCCCCCGCGTTCAGGGCGGTTTCCAGAATAAAGCGCTTCAGTCCCGCAAGGTTTTCTCCGAGTTTGGCCGGCGTCATGATCTGCATCGCGTTGCCGAGCTCCGCGCCGCAGCCCTTAAAGCTCACGATAACGTCTATGTATTTTTGTTCCGGCACGTATTCATACTCAATATTCGGAACTCCTTTCCCCGTGTTGTCGCCGGAGTTCTTCCGGGTCAAAGGATCCACCATGCTGGGGCGAAGGTACCCTTTTGCCGTTGCATCCGCAATTGCTTCGGCAACTGCGCTTTTAATTGCCGGAGAGATATTTTCCTCTCCAAATGAAACATAAACCGTTGGGTAACCCGGCGACTGACACACGGCTTTGTCCATTTCTTTCGCAATTTTCAAGTTTTCCAGCATAGAACCCAACATACTTTTTGCCGTTTCGCTGTGCTCTTTTTCCAGCGCCGATTCCAACAGACCTTTTACATCTTCCGAGATTTCAGTGACGGCCCGAATAACCGTATGATAAATCTGTTGCCGGATCAAATTTTTATGTTCATCGATGGACATGAGCAGTCCCCCTATTCAAATAATTCGTTGATATCATTGAGACGGTCGAGATTCCGGATTTTCTCAAGTGATTTCACCGACTGTTCGTGCGACAAAATTCCATCTGTCAGGGAAGAAAACTTGCTTTCCGCCATATGCCAGTCGAACGGATTATTGAAATCTCCAATCGGATAGATAATCTCTTCGGCACATGTTGTCCCATCCTTCAGAGTGATTTCCAGCCTGTGTCCCCATTGGTTTCCGTCGTGTTCATATTTCGATTCCATCGTCGGATCCTCAACGACTTCAATGCTGTCCATGAGCTTCCTGATTTCCGGTTGATTGATTTTTTCTTCGCTGAAAACGGACTGACTGACGGTGTGGTATAAAATGGCGGCGGCAATGCAGTACTGAATGCTGAACTTGCAGGCATAGGCCGAGGCGGGGTGGGGGCGGTCGGCAGTCGATTTGGCGACGGAGTATGTTTTGTCCGTTATGTGTAAGATATTCTGCGGCGAAAGCTGATATAGCTTAGACAGCTTTTGAATACCGTAAATGGCCGAATGGATATGCCGGCAGCAGGCATATGGTTTTAACGAATTCGACAGGATCTTGTAATGCCCATCGCCCAGTCCGCGGACCAAAGTGTCCATGTCGTGCCGTGGGGCAATCGCGCGGATCAGCCCTCTTTCTCCTTCCAGTATTCTGGAAGCTCCCGTGATTCCGAGTTTTGCCAGCTCTGCCGAACGTATGCCGCAAAGCGCGGCGTTTGCCGTGTGAAGCGCCTTGCTCATTGCGCCGTCCTCAAGAAATTCCCACAATCCGGCGGATTGCGTTCCGGCGCTGCCAAACGAATTCAGAAATTCTGTGTGAGTCAGTCCCAGTAATTTCGCTGCGGCGGTACAGGATGAAAACGTGCCGACAACTGCGGTTGTATGCCAAAAGCGATAGGATGAGGGGTTGATTGCTTCTCCAATCCGAGCCCCGACCTCGTAACCGGCGGCAATGGCGGCAAGCACATCCTTTCCGGAGCTCTTTTCACGCTGGCCTATGGCAATGGCGGTCGGGATGGTCACCACGCCCAAATGAGTAATGGAGGAAGTGTGTACGTCATCCAGATCCAACAAATGTCCATGCGCCGCATTCAGGGCCGCCGCATCGTCACAGGAGAGCTTTTTCAAGTGTTTGTCCCAGACAGTCGCTTCTTTTCCGGAAGAGTTCCGTGTGAAATATTCCGTCCATTTCTTCCCTTGCTGTGTAACGCTGCCCGCAACTGCTACTCCCAAAATGTCCAGCAGGCACATTTTCGCCGCATCGACCGCTTCGTCAGGCAGGTCCTGATATGATAGGTCACAAGCGAAATCAGCTAATGCTTTTGTTGACATATTAATTGCAATAATCCTCCCATTTCAGTCCCAGAAAGGCGACCCGGTCTCCGGTGTTGATCGCGGGGTATGTGCGCACCGCGATGACATAGGCGTCGCAGGGAGCCGGGTATGGGACCGGACGGTCGTTGAAATAATGCAGTTCTCCAAGGGAATCGCCTTTATGGACAATGTCTCCCGGTTTCACATTCATGTCAAGGACACCGCCGTCGTCGATCCGAACGAATTTGCGCCGAAGGATTTTATATTGCCTTGACGTTTGCAGAACAGGCGAACCGTCCAGCATCCCAAGCGTTTTCATGACGTTTTTGATTCCCTGGACCGCGATACGGATCATCGCAGGATCCGCGATGCCGCCGTGGCCGATTTCGCCCATGAATGCCGGAATTCCGTCTTTGATGCAGGTGATGTCCAACGCCCCGCTGGTAACTCCGGGCAGTTCGCCGGACGCGTCCGAAAGATTTACGATACAGTTGGCCTGTACCCCGAACGCTTTTGCCAGTTCCACCGCCGTTCGATTCACTGTTGCGTCGGCGTCCGGCACCAGCTTGGCTACTGTGTAGGGGTGAGCGTCGTACATTTTTGAAATTGTATGAAAACTGATCAGATGGGTGGCCGCTTCCCTAACGCCGTCATAGATGATTTTCGCAAGCCGCTGGGTGATCATTCCTTCGGCATCTCCCGGGAACTGAGTGTCCATGTCCAAATCATCCAGAAATGAGACCTTGCGCTGATCTAAAAATGCCGCGAGATTGGCTACCGGGGTCGCAATGACGTTTCCTCTGACTTCCCGGGGGTTTAAATCCCGGATCAGCTGCCACGATGCGTAGGAGCCATTGATTTCATCGCCGTGAACTGCTCCGTTCAGCCAGAGGGTGGGTCCCTCCGCGCCTCCGCAAAGGACGATGACAGGCAGTTTGACAGACGCACGGTTGCAGAGAGTGGGGCCGTCGAGAGTGAAATAGGATTTCTCGCCCGGATGAAATTGTCTACCGAAAACTTTTAGCAAAACGATTCCTCCTATAAATAAATGGTGGGAGGAAGGCGGATAGTCAATCTCCCTCCCGTTGAAATTATGAAATTATGCCTTTCTCTTTATAATATTTTGTCGCGCCGGGGTGCATGGGAATCAGCTTGGAATCCAGTAAAGCGTTTTCTTTATTGAACTCTGCGGCGGACACGCTGACCAGCTTCAGATCATCCTGACTGCTTAAAACGACATCGAGAAAATCATATACAACCTGCGGGTCCAAGTCCGGACTCGCAACAATCGTATTCCGCGTGCCCAGCGTCACCACGTCGGAGTCTAGATTATAGGAATCTTTCGAAATCGTTGCCTCGTTAAAATAGGGGTATTTTTCGATAATGCTTTTTCGGACATCCTCGTCAAATCCCAGCATTCTGATTCCTTTTGTCAGGGCGAGATTTGAAATATCGGAATTCGGAACCGAAGTCACAAAGACTCCATAATCAAGTGTTCCGTCCGATACTTCGTCCGCAATATCCGAAAGGGACAGGGAAACCGTTTTTACGTCGTCTTCCGACATGCCGTTCATCTCCAACAGCATGGGCCAGTAAAACTGTTCCATGGTCCCTTTGCCAACTCCGCATTTTTTCCCTTTTAGATCCTTAAAATTTTTTATCTGCGAGTTTTTCAGGACGAACTGGTTGAACACTGTTTCATAGCCGCTCATCACAAAATTGATTTTTCCTTTTGTGTTCTTGTCAAATTCCCTTTCCCCGTTGTATGCGGCGTAAGCGGCGTCCGCCATGCAAACGCCCATCTGGCAGGTTTTCTGTACGATCATCTGCACATTCTGCGCGCTGCCGGTGGAAATTTCCGGACTGAAGATATAATTGGGATAACGTTTTTGAATGAGGCTGCCCATGCTGGAAATAACCGCGTAATTTGTGGAACCGCTGGGGCCTGTCCCAACGGAAAGGGCCATCTGGGGATGGTTTGTCTGGCTTCCGGCCTGTGCTGAAGCGTTTCCGGCGCTGGCTGACGAAACGGAAGGAGAAGAGCCGCTCCCGCAGGCCGTCGAGGACACAAGCAGTGCTAGGATTGCCGCAATTGCCACAAGTTTTTTCATTTTTTAATACATCCCTTTCTTATGAAAATGGTCATGGACTTTTCTTTTGGGGTGAGAATATCACTCTTTCACAGGAGCTGGCCTTGACTTTTGAGAGAGGAAAACGCGAAATACAATCAATAAGGCCAACAGGCCGAAGCCTAACAAATCCGTTAAAAGTCCGGAATCAATCAGCAAAAATGCCACGGCTATATATAGAAGACGTTCGACCCAGGAAATTTTCCATTTGACCGCGAATCCTTCCATGGCCGCCGACAGGCAGTAAACGCCGATCAGCGCCGTAAAAAGGCTGCGCAGAATGTTATACCATGCCCCGTACAGCATCAGGCTCGGATTATACACAAACATGAACGGGAGAATGAAACCGGAAATCGCGAGATGAAATGCGGTAAAGCCGCATTTATTGGGATTGCAGTGAGCAATGCCCGCCGCCGCATAGGCTGCCAGAGCCACGGGAGGCGTAATATTAGATATGATGCCGAAATAAAAGATAAAAAGATGTGCCGCCATCGGAAGGACCTGGAGCTTGATGAGCGCGGGGGCTACCAGGACGGCAAGCACCAGATAGGCCGCAGTGGTTGGAACCCCCATTCCCAGAATAATGGAAACCAGCATGGTGAGCACAAGCAGCAACAACTTTTGCCCATGAGCCAAATCAACCAAAATGCCGGAAAGGCGGAATCCCAACCCGGTTCCCATCACGACGCCGATCACGATCCCCACCGCCGCGCAGGCCACGGCGACCGGGATGGAACCGGATACCGAGTTTTTGACAATTCTCACCAGCTTTTCTTTTGTAAGGCGGGTGTCTGAGCTGAGAAGCGAGAGAAAAATGGTGAAAATCAAAGTGTAAATGCCTGCTTTGGTGATTGTAAAATTGAAAACGCCCAGAATGACCACCAAAAAGACAAGCGGCAGGAAAAGATACGATTTTTTCAGCATGCTGCTAAGTTTGGGTACGTCGGAAACATCCATCGACTTTAAATCTTTTCTTCTGGCATGAATATCCACCGTCATCAAAATCCCGCCGAAATAGAGAATTGCAGGGACTAGTGCCGCTTTTACAACGTCAAAGTAGGGAACATTCAGCATCTGAGCTACCAGGAACGCCGTGGTTCCCATAATGGGGGGCATGATTTGTCCTCCTGTGGAAGAAGCAGCTTCGACTGCTCCGGCATATTCCGGTTCAAAACCATTCTTTTTCATCAGCGGAATGGTAAAGGTGCCGGTCCCTACTACATTTGCAATCGCACTTCCATTGACGGAGCCAAACAAGCCGCTTGCGATTACCGCAATTTTTGCAGGGCCTCCTTTGAATCTTCCAAAAGCCGTTGTCGCCAAACCCGTGAAATAATCCCCGACGCCTGTTTCACCGAAAACGGCGCCAAGAATAATGAACAGCACGATATAGACGGCGGAGGCGTAAAGCGGGGAGCCAAAAATGCCATCCGTGCTTAGAACGATAAGATTGATGAAACGTCCCCCGGACATACCGGCATGGGCCAGGAACGCTGGAAAGTATCGGCCCCCAAACGCATAAACGACAAAGAGCAGGATAATAACCAGCAGGGATGGTCCCACAACCTTGCGGGAGGCCTCCAGCAAAACAACGATCAGCATGATCCCAAAAACAATGTCGGCCGGGAGGGTAATACCGGCCCGCAGATCGATTGTTTTGTCAATAAACAGTATGTAAGCAATGGAGGCGATCGACATGACGAGCAGCAGCAGGTTGAGCAAAGTGAGCCAAATACCCCGGCTTTTACTCATATTTCCCAGAAATAAAAGGGTTAAAATCAGTCCGAGATGAATCGCTTTTTGCCCGACCCCGGGAATCACACCAAACAACGCGGTGTATACTTGGAAACATACAAATACAGTGCCAAGCAGAAAGTAAAGTTTGTCGATAAAAATTTTGCTGGGGTTGCCGTTTCCATTAACTTCCAAATGGGCCCATCTCCTTTTCTGAATTTAAATTGATTATGCTTCGAAAGTCAGTCCCGTTTAGGATCAGACGTTCCAACTTTATTTAAAAATGCTATGATCTTATTCCATTAGTTTTTGGTTTTATCGTTTTTTTCTTATACGAATGAAAAAAGATTCTAGCAATATTATAAATAATCACTAAATTCATTTACTTTTCAATAAAATTATAGTATGATATCTCTTGATTTACAAATATCAAATAGCTATTCTCTGTATAGCATTGTGCTATAATATTTTGTTTGATTATATTTGAACGTTGAAGGATGTGAAGATGTGCTGAGAGAGCTTGAATATGTGATCGCTGTTGTGGAAAACGGCAGTGTTTCAAAGGCTGCGGAATCCCTTTTCATCTCACAGCCCTCTTTAAGCCGATACCTGAAAGACCTTGAAGACAATATTGGAGTACAGCTTTTCCGCCGGGTTCACAATCGCCTTGTGCTCACCTATGCGGGTGAGCGCTATGTCGCCGTTGGAAAAAACATCCTTCGGCTTTATAATGAACTGGAAACCGAGTTACAGAATATCAACGAAGCGGTGACCGGACGGCTGCGCATTGGAATCGCTTCTTTGCGAATGTCTTATATTATGCCGGGAATCCTGAAGAACTACATTACCAAGTATCCTCTGGTGGAGGTACAAATGTTTGAGAACCCGACAAAAGAACTGGAAGAAATGTTGATTTCCGACAAGATTGACATTGCCATTATCAATGGAAACGAATGTAATGCTCAAATCACATATCAGCCATTTTTTACGGAGGAAATTTTACTTGCTGTGCCTTACAACCATCCGCTGGCCCAAAAGGGGGCTTCAAAAGATTCATGCCAATATCCCTGGATGGATTTAAGACTTACTCAGTATCAGCCATTTATCATCCTTAGTGACCATCAACGCCTGTACGATATTTCCATGCAGATTTTTGAAAAATATAATATACATCCCAAAACCGCCCTGTGCACAAAGAGTGCAGAATCGGCTTTCCGTTTGGTGGAAGCAGGGATAGGCCTTACTTTTGTTCCGGAGACTTTCACCCGTTTCAGCCTCACGGATAAACCGCCGGCACTGTTTTCCATCGGGGAACCCTGTATCCAATGGAAACTCTGCGCCGCATGGAAAACAGAGGGACTCCTTACCCCGACAGCTAAAAAGCTGATTCAGATTATAAAAAATATGTATTTATAGCGATTTCAAATAAAAGTTGGATGACAGAATATAATCTCCCCCGCCGAGGGCAGGAGAGATCACGAAATCCGTTTCACATTTTATTGAACCATGATGTTGTGAAAGTCAGATGCTTTTATCCAAATGAATTGGGATGAGACGCCGCTTTCTCCTCAATCCGTTTCGCGGAGCCTGTCAATAAGGCTGTCGCGGCTGAGAGACCGATAAACCAGCCCCGGTGTTATTGCGCACACGGTTAATACTACCGCGATGGCGGCGAGCATCTGAACGGTGGGAAAGGTAAAAACGGCGTAATCCGCCTGCTGCCGGAACAGCGTAAAAATCCAACAGGTAAAGGCACTGCCCAAGGTGCCGACCGACAGCACCGTTAACGCGCCATACGCCAGTCCCTCCGTCATCAGCATCCGCCGCATCTGCCGCTTGGTCATGCCGATGCTTTCCAGCATGGCAAGTTCCCTCTTTCGGGTCATAACGCCTGTAACCATTACATTGATAAAATTCAAAATGCCGATGAGAGCCAGAATGAGGGCGATCCCGCCTCCCAGGATATACAGCATCAGCTTGGCGTCCGTCATCGCTTCCTGCTGTTCCAGCTTGGATATCCTGGTGATCTCATGGTCGCCGCCGGTCAGGGATTTGATCTTTTCAAGCGCCTGTTCTTCCATCCCATCCTCGGTATCCAGATTCACTTTATAGATTTTAGGATCGGACGCAAGAGAACGAAGCGCTTCCTCGGACACATAAATATTGGGGGCCATGCCGCCGCCTGCGTACTGGAATCCAAGCGGAACAAAGCCGCCGAGGGTAAAACGCTTTCCGGTGCCGGAAGATTGGACGGACACGTCCATCGTATCCACATCGCGGTAAAGCTCCGGGCTGTCTGTTCCGATCAGGGCGATGTCGCCGCGCTCAAAGGCGTCGATATCAATCGCCGTATCGCCGCTTTGATTGAATTCCTCTATATAGCGGTTGTCCAGGCCGATGATATATCCCCAGAAGTTATCTTTTATCTGCTGATCCGTCAGTTTTTCCTCCACGCCGAATTTCTTGCAGAACCAGTCCATGTGCTTTGAGAATTCCGCCGGGTCATAGGCCATGCTCATCTTTTCCATGCTGGTGGTGCGCAAATTGGTGATTCCGTCTATTTTTTCCAGGTCCGCAAGGAATGCGGCGTCAAATTTCTGTTTCGCAGCGTTCCCGGAGGCCACCGCCACAGCGTCCAGCGTGTCGTTCTCCAGAACGAAATCATTTTGAACGTATGACGCGACATAATGGTCCGTATCCATGCTGGAAATCAGGGTTGTGACCGTCATGAACGCAGTGATTCCCCAAAAGAGGGACAGGAGTACGATTGCCGCGCGTTTGCGGTCGCGGAATAGGTTGCGCCACGCCATCCGGGAGGGGTTTCCGCCGCCCGTTCCGCGCTTTCGTTTCCTGCCGGCACGCGCGCCCGTGTAGCGCAGAGCCTCCGCCGGAGAGATTTTCGCCGCGGTTCCGGCCGGTTTGGCCGCCCCCAGCAGTGTCGTAACCAGCGCAAAGAATGCCGCGCCGATAAAGATGATGGGATGGAAGGAAACTGTGGCGCCCGTTTCAAGGTTGGACAGACTCAGCGCCATGGGGACGGCGGCGAAAGATAGGAATGCTCCCAGGGCAAGCCCGATGGGAATTCCGATTGCAGCCAGTAAAAGCGCCTGTTTGGATACAATTTTCCGCAGCTGTCGCGGAGAGGTGCCGATTGTTTTCAGAAGCCCATAGAACCGGATATCCTTTGAAACGGAAATATAGAAGACGTTGTAGATCAGCAGGTAGCCGGTGAACATTAAAAACAGAATCACCGCCGCGAAGGCAAATGTTGTTGTGGACCCGTCCGTGCCGGTGGATTCGTACATCGGAACGGTTTTTATCTTTTGATTTCCCGTAAGAGATAAATCCTGTTTTAGCCGCCCGTTGCACTGGTCGATGTTCTTGCCGTCCCGGTAAGCGATCGAAACGGCTCCGTCCTTTTCGACGGTGTGCCCGCTCTGCTCCGCGAATTCCTTTGAAACGAAGATAGAGCCAATGTTCCCCGTGCGGATATAAGAATAGTCCTGGCAATAGCCCGACAGCACAAAGGTTTCCGTTTGGGAGACGCTTCTTTCATCCCCGAAATAGAATGTAAGTGGAATCTCCATCCCGATCTGCGGATTGTCAATCCCCATATTCCGGAGAATCCACATCGGAACCATGATCCCATTCGCCTTCTCCGGATAGCTTCCCACAACGCCGGCGCAGGCGGGCCTGCGGAACGCTTCCCATTCCGCCTGATCGTACCAATGCAGGGAGACGGTCATATCTTTCATTTCAGATGCTATTTTTAGCTCTCCGACATTATATTGAAGTCCAACGGCTTTGACGTAAGGCAGTTCCCTCAGTTTTTCCACCTGGTCCTCCGTCGGATAGGTAACCGCAACCTGCGCCGTCGTGCCCATTAAGCGTATCTGCTGCATTTTCATGGATTTCAGATAGCTTATACCGATGCTGAATACGGAAGAAATCAGCAGGGTGGTCAGCGCAATGGCCGCTATGACGGTTCCGTTTCGGGAGCGGTTGGCTGCCAGCGTGCGCCGGGTGAGATTTTTCACCGCGTTGTTTTTCTTCATCGAAATTGCCTCCTACGCCACAATTCTGCCGTCTTCGATACGGATGATCCGGCCCGCAAGCCGGGCAATCTCCTGATTATGGGTGATCATCACGATGGTCTGGCCGAATTTTTCACTGGTGGATTTCAGGAGTGCCATGACGTCCCGGCTGGTCCCGCTGTCCAGATTTCCGGTGGGTTCGTCGGCCAGAATGACGGCGGGTTTGGCCGCCAGCGCCCTGGCGATTGCAACGCGCTGCTGCTGGCCGCCTGACAAATTGCTGGGAAGATTCTCAAGCTTTTCTGAAAGGCCGAGCATCCTTACGGCCTCGGTTATAAATTCCCGATCCGGGGTTTTGCCGTCCAGCTCGACCGGCAGCGTGATATTTTCGTAGACATTGAGCACGGGAATCAGATTGTAGTTCTGAAAAATAAAGCCGACGTTTCTGCGCCGAAATACGGCAAGCGCCTCGTCGTTCATTTTTGACAGCTCGCTGCCGCCCACCTCCACGCTGCCGGCGGTTGGAGTATCGAGGCCGCCAAGCAGATGCAGCAGCGTCGATTTTCCGCTGCCGGAGGTCCCCACGACCGCCACAAATTCACCGCTTGAGACAGAGAGGTCAATCCCGTCCAAAGCCTTTACAAGATTCGGCTCGGCCCCGTAGTATTTTCTCAGGCCGCTTGCCCGCACGATGACCTTGTTTTTCTCAGATAACATAAAAAAACACTCTCCTTATTTTTTGTACAAGGAGAGTGTAGAACATAAATTTCTACTTTTTTTCAACTTTTACCTGAAATTTTATTTTGCCAAAAAACCGGCTGTCGCCACAGCGCCGCCGTTTCGCGAATTGCGGATCGCGACCGCTCCTCCGTGTTTTTCGCACAGCGTCTTACAGATATACAGGCCGAGCCCGAAGTGGAGCTGGTCGGCATCGGATTTTCGTTTGTAATAGGGCCTCAGGGCCATTTGCAAATCTTCTTCTGAAAAACCCTGCCCGTCGTCGGCAATACCGACGCAAAACGTTTCCCCCTCGCACTGAAGGCGAACGCGAACGGTGTCTCTGGCGTACCTTATGGCGTTGGAAATCAAATTTTCGTAAACGCGCATCACGATAGAAGGATCCAGCGTCATGTGCGATTGCTTGATTTCATTGGTGAAATCAAGCGTCAGTCCGGAATCTTTCACCAACAGTGCCGCGGCGGACTGAAGCTGTTCGGCCAAAGCGCCGATTTCCACATCCTGCAAATGGGCCGTGACATCTTCCAGCTTTTGGATTTCTCCCATCTGGCGGACATAGTTTTCCAGACGGGCGATATGCCCGGACATAGTGGATATTGTGGACAGCAGTTTCTCTTCGGTGACCTTTCCTTGGGGAAGATAATTTTTCAAAAAGTCGGTGTACCCGCGCAATACCGTAAGCGGCGTCCTCAGGTCATGGGAAAAGGCGGCGTTGAGCCGTTTTCGCTCCTCCACGGCGCGCCACATCGCGAGATTGTTTTCCCTCAGCGCCTCCCGCATGGTTTCGAAAGAGGTGCAAAGCTGTCCCATTTCATCCCTGCTGTCATAGGACAGATGAAAATCCAAGTCGTTGGAGGCGATTTTGCCGGAGGCTTTATCCAACAGCTCAATAGGCTTTTTTAATTTGTTACGATAAAAAAACAACGCCGCCATAACGATGCAGAATCCGAAAAATAAAGGAACTGAGCCGATTTGGACGGCATTACAGACCGTGATGATCTCCTGATCTTTCGGCGTGTATTCGGGAGGAGGTGAAAAAATCACGACGCTGCCCGTCCTGTTGCTCACCGTATATTTGTTATCTGTATCTGCGTACGAAAAATTGATTCGGTTCTTTACAGAGTCCGCCAAGTTAATGCTGACTGAACTCAGCGCTGTAGCCAGCAATAAAAAAAGAAGCATGTACAGCATAAAGGACTTTTTGAGCGACAGATTGTAAAACGCTTTTTTTAATCGATCCATTTGTAACCGATGCCCCAAACCGTTTCAATATATTTTTTATCGCTGACTGCCGACAGCTTTGCCCGGATTCTCCGGACATGCTCTGCGACAACGCTGCTGTCGCCCTTGCTGTCCCAGCCCCAAACCCGTTCGTAGATGCGTTCTTTATCAAAGACCTGACCGCTGTTCAAAGAAAAAAGTTCAATCATATCAAATTCCTTTTTGGCAAACGGAACCTGCTCGTTTCGGCAATATACGGCCCTCGAACCGTAATCGATCACAAGATCCCCTGCGAATTTCTTTTTGGAAGCCCCGCGCATCCTTTTCTCGCGGCGGAGGTGGGCCGATACCCGCGCGCCGAGTTCGTCGATGGAAAACGGCTTCACGATATAATCGTCGCCCCCCGCGCCAAAGCCGCTGACCTTGTCGGCGTCCTCAATTTTGGCAGTCAGGAACAGGATAGGGCAGGAAACGAAGCTTCGTATTTTCGTACAGACCTGTAGTCCGTCTATATCCGGCAGGTTGATATCAAGCAAAATCAGATCGGGAAGTTTTTCGACTTGCTTTAACGCTTCCGAACCGTTGTAGGCCGTAAGGACTTCATAGCCGTTGATTTCAAAATAATCTCTGAGCAGTTCAACGATGTCTGTCTCATCGTCGACGACTAATATCTTGCAGGGCATCAGAAACACCTCCGTTCTAAATATTATATCGCATAATTTTCTACTTTTTATCAACTCTTGAAAGGTGCGGTCAAAATTTCGCATTTTCCGCATTCCGGGCCCCAGGTCCCGCACGGCCGGAAACTGCCCGGTCGCGGTGCGGAAATCTGCCCCCGCACTGAAAAGGGAATCCATCCGGCGTGTTGAGCGCCGGATGGATTCCTTGACAATTCGATTTTCCGCCGTAAGAGCGGGGAATCGTTTAAGGTCTCAGCCGGCCGCCGCTCCTTCCCTTGGCCCGCCGGTTACAGGACGGTAAAGAACCCGCCGTCGATGTTGAGATCCACGCCGTTGATGTAATCCGAAGCCCTGGAAGCCAGAAATACCATGGCGCCCATCAAGTCGTCAAGCTCCCCCCATCGCCCGGCGGCGATCCGGTTCGTGATTTTGTTGTAGAACGCGGGGTCCTTGCGAAGCTCCGCATTGACTTCGGTCGCGAGAAAGCCAGGACAAATCGCGTTGGTCTGGATGTTGTAAGGCCCCAGCTCGTTGGCAAAATTGCGCGTGATGCCGAGCACCCCGGTTTTTGCGGCCGTGTACGGCGGGCATTTCCGGTCGGAGGTATAGGACAGGGCGGAGCCGATGTTGATGATTTTGCCGCCTCCCTGTGCCTTCATGACTTTGGCCGCTTCCTTGGACAGGAAATACACCGCGTTGAAATCGAGGTCGATGCACCTGTTCCAGTATTCCTCGGGATAGTCGTCAAAATTGGCGAAAAAGCTGACGCCGGCGTTGTTTACCAGAATATCCAAACGGCCGTACTCCCGGACGCATTCGTCCACGCAGGCCTTTCGATAGTTCCGGTCCGTCAGGTCGCCGCGCAGAAAATGGATTTTGTGTCCTTCTTTCTCGACTAGCTGTTGGATTTCCCCGATCTCCTCCGTGAAATGGGGGATGAACAGATCCGCGCCGGCCTTGGCAAATGCAACGGCATAGCCCATCCCAAGTCCCTGGTTGGCGCCGGTAACCATCGCGACCCTGCCCTTGAGGCTGAACCAGTCCATGCTAAAACGCTCAAAAGGAACAGACATGACAGATTCCCCTTTCCAGATTCCGTTTTGTCCGCAGGATTACCTGCCCAGCATTTTTTTCAAAACAGCGGATATTCCGTCGCGGTCCATGCCGTAATGATGGTAGATCGCGTCCACGGAGCCCAGCACGGCGAATTCGTCCGGCATGCCGATGCGTTTAAACTTACCCCGGTAGCCGGTTTCACACAGCACTTCCGCAACGGCGCCGCCCAACCCGCCATTGATGGAGTGATCCTCCACCGTGACAATATTGCCGGTTTTTTCGGCCGCTCTCACGACGGCGTCGGCGTCCAGAGGCTTGACGGTATGCATATCCAGCACGCCGATGCTCAGCCCGCATTCCTTTTCCAGTGCCCTGGACGCCATCAGGCATTCATAGAGGTTCGAGCCGCAGGAGATGATGTAGGCGTCCGTCCCTTCCAGCGTTTCGATTGCTTTGCCGATCTCCAGCTCGTAGTCCCCGGCGTAAACATCCGGCGAACCGGCGCGGTCGATGCGGATGACCATGGGGCCGACGAAATCCATCGATTTGCGCACGAATTTGCAGCACTGATTGGCATCGGCGGGCACCACGACGGTAAGGTGGGGGATGGCGCGGTAAAGAGCCAGGTCGGCAATATCGTTGTGGGTCGGCCCTCCGCCGGCGGTGACGCCGGAATGGGTGCCGATCAGGCGGACGTTCACGTCGTTATAAGCAATGTCCGTGTGGATCTGGTCCGCTGCGCGCAGGGGCAGAAACGGACCGAACACCTGCGAAAACACAACGCAGCCCGAAAGGGCCAGACCGGCGGAGGCCCCCACCTGATCCGCCTCGGCAATGCCGAAATTGAAGCACCGTTCGGGGAATTCTTTCAGCAGCTTGCCCGCGGAGGAGGAGGGAGCCACGTTGTCGCTGTAAGTAAACACGAAATCCTTGCCTTCCTTAGCCATTTTGTACAATTCCTCGCCGTAGGCCTCGCGGGCGTTGGAAAGCATCATGTCAAAGTCATAGGTAGTCTTTGTCGCCATTTCGATCACGCCTTTCTCATTTTCGCCACATCGGCGAGCGCGATTTTCAGGTCTTCCTTGCCGATGCCGCCGCCGTGCCATTTGTGGTTGCCTTCCATAAAGCTGACGCCTTTGCCCTTGACGGTGTTGCTGATGATAAAGGTCGGTTTTTCACGCGTGCGGCAATCGCGTTCCGGCAATTGGTCCAGCGCGGCGCATACCTGCGCCATATTGTTTCCGTCTTCGATTTCGATCACATTCCAGCCGAACGCCCGGACTTTGTCGGCTACGGGGTCGATGTTCATGATCTCGCGGGTCTTGCCGGTCATCTGGAGCTGGTTTTTGTCCAGAATGCAGGTCAGATTGTTCAGCCTGTAATGGGCGCCGGACATGAGCGCTTCCCAGTTCGTTCCTTCGTCGAATTCACCGTCGCCGATCATGCAGATCACGCGGTAGTTTTCCCCGCGGTAGCGCGCGCCCAGCGCGTAGCCGACGGAAACAGGCAGCCCATGGCCGAGAGAACCCGCGGAAACCTCGATCTGCGGGCATCTTTTCCGGTTGGAATGCATGCCGAACAGGTAGGTCTCCAAGCTCTCGAAATGCTCCACCATAAAATCCTGGGTATAAGCGCCCTGATCGGAAAAAATGGTGTACAGGGTCTCGGAGCAGTGGCCTTTGGAAAGAATAAAGCGGTCGCGCCCCTCCTTATGCGGGTCCATCACGTCGAAGTTCAGGTATTTGTAATACAGGGCGACCGCCATCTCCACGATGGAAAGTTCGCCGCCAAGGTGTCCCATGCCGATCCGGTAGATAAAATTCAGCAGATTGGAACGAATGTCTACGCACTTGTCTTCCAGCTCCGCAATTGTCGTAAGTTTCGGTTCATTCATCGATTACGTCATCCTTTCCTGTTCAGCCTTCACAGGCGCTGATTATTCGCCCTCGATTTTGTTGCATCGGATCAGAATCTTGGGATATTTGCCGGAAACCTGCGCGTCGAAAGCCGCGACGGAATCGTCGATATCATATACGGTGCGGGTCAGATCGTCCAGATCGAAACGGGACAAAATCTGCGCCGCGCGCGGAAAGCAATACGGCGCGACATAGTAGCCGGAGATCGTCAGTTCATTGTAATAGCAGTATTTGTACAGATTCAGCGGCATCTCGAAATCGTTCGGATACATGGCCCCGTAAAGCAGAGTGCCTCCGCGTGCCACCAGAGGAGGAAGATCGTGGACCGCGCCCACAAAGCCGGAGCAGTCCACCACCGCGTCAAAGCCGCGGCCGCCCGTGATTCTTTTGGCGGCTTCCCCGATGTCTTCCCGGGTGGGGTCAATCACATGTTCGGCCCCGTATTTTTTGGCCAGTTCCCGGCGGCTTGCGATGGGCTCGAACAGCGTCAGGTCGGTCGCGCCCATCATGCGGAATGCCTGAATTCCGAGCAGGCCGATCGGTCCACCGCCGTTAATGGCGATTCTCATGCCGATCTTCGGCTGCACCTTATCCATCATGCGAACGGCGATGGAGACGGGCTCCAGCATACAGCCGGTTCTCAGCGGAACATGGTCTGGCAGCCGATATACCTGGGACTCGTGCCAGACGATGGTTTCGCTCATCCCGGCCCGGTTGAACTCGTCGGCGTGCTCGCAGAACTGCTGCTGCCCGTTCTGACAGTAATAACAGGTTCCACAAAATTTGAGGAAATTTCCGGCGACGCGGTCGCCGATCTTCAGGCCCTTCTTCGTGGCCTTTTCGCCCACGTCCACAATGATGCCGGAAACTTCGTGCCCAATGCCGAACGGCGGCTTCCAGCCGAAAATTCCCTCCACCAAATGGGGGTCGGAGCCGCAGATAGCGCAGTAGGCGACCTTGATCCTCACGTCTTCCGGTCCCATTTCGTACTCGGGTACTTCCAGAGTGGCGACGGCGCCCTTTTTCTCCGGGTCCTTTTCCCTCAGACTGCCGGTTTTTACGACATTGATCTGTTTCATGATTATGTATCCCCCTTTAGATTTGTTGGGTCATACGGCCGGGCAGGGATCCTTCTGCGTCTGATCCGCATTTGTCCCGGCCGCGTTGCGTTCGGCGATTTCCTTCTGCATCTGAGCGATCTTTTCCTCATTCAGGTGGTAGAACAGCCCGTAAACCACCATTGCCATAATTACGGCCGACAGTGGCAGAAGCGCGGTAAGGCTCCGGATGGCCGAGAGGCACTGGGCCGTCTGCTGCTGATTTGCCACGTAGCCGACGGAGGAGAGTACCATGTTGGGAACGGAACCGCCGATGACCATCGAAAATTTAATTCCAAGTCCGACCAGCGTCATCACGATGGCCGTATACCGTTTCCCGGTCTTCCAGTCGCAGTACTCCACCGGATCGGTGATGACGGACCAGAGGGCGCCCATCAGGACGCCGTAACCGTAGCCGGTGACGGCGCGCGCCGCCATCATGCCGCCGACGGAGGCGGGGGACATCAGATACAGCAGGATGCAGCCCGCTCCGGCCACTCCCAGGCCGAACATCACGGTGCCCTTTTTATGCAGCCGTTTGGTCAGGAACGGCACGCAGGGGACGCTGGCGACGGAAAACAGCATCATGATCATCGAAAACCACGCCAGCATGTCTTCACGCCCGGCGTAATATTTTATGTAATAGGCCCCCATCGTGGATTGAATCTGACTCATGGTATAAACGCCAAGAAACAGGAGAAAGGTCACGAAGACCGGGCTCATCCGGAACAACAGATAAAACACGTCCTTGATATTCGCCTTTTTGCCGGGGTCGATCGGCTGCGGCGGGATCCGCTCCACAATCTGATGCGAGGCCCAAAGCAGGATGCAGACCATAAAGAACGCCATAATCATGGTCGTTACCATATACCCCTGCGCCAGCGTCATGTATCTGCTCAGAAAGCCCGAGACCTCGGGCAGCATGATGGCGCAGACAACACCGCCGGTCTGTGCCAGCGTCATGCGGACGGACTGCAGACGGGTTCGCTCGCTCTGGTCGTTTGTCATCAGCGTGGCGGCCGAAATGTAAGGCTGGATGATAAAGGTGTAAAGCATGTTCAGCAGGTTGTAGGTGACGGCGGCCCAGACCACCTTGCCGGCATAACTGAAATTGGGAGTCGAGTAGGTCAGAACGGCCGCAATTCCAAACGGAACTGCACCCCACATGATATAGACCCAGTATTTTCCTTTTCTGGGCTGGACCCTCTCGCAGATCGTGCCCATCATCGGGTCGTTGACGGCGTCCCAGATTCGGGACAATGCAAAAAGGACCGCAACATGCGCTGGCTTCAGGCCAAAGATGTCGGTGTAAAAGTAGCTGATGTACAATGCAATGCACTGAAACACAAGGTTCATTGCAAAGTCAACGGACGAATAACCGATTACCTCCCGTGTGCCAAGCTTGTAATAGCCAAACTGTGCCGAAGTTTTCTTCCAGTTTTTTGAATCTTTGAAATCGCGGCTCACGAAAAAATCCCCTCCCTTACCTGTACAGTCGTTTTTTCCTATCAAAGCCGGTCTGTTGCGAGTTCCAGCCTTTCATCCGGCGGAACGAGCCCAACAAAGTTATTGTACCGGGAGGTACATCCCTTTTCAATCGTCCAAACAGACACATTTTTCAATAATTGAGTCCCAAAAGAATAAAATCTGTTAATTTTGCCGAACCGAAACCGACGCTTTTGATTTATTACATAAATGCATTCCCATAAAATAAAAAAAAGTTAGGGATTCATGCAAAAAGCTCATATTTCAAGTCCTAAAACGGACATGTTTTGTGGAAACATTGTCTCATTTCATGTATTTTCTTTCCAGAAAGCCCTTTTTTTTCCTTAGCTTGGCTTTATAATGAAATCAAAAAAGAGACCGAAGGGGAATTTCCCTTACGGCTGTCGGTCCAGGGTATTGTTTTTCAGACCAAAGAATGCGGCGCTGCTGCATTCTCGGTGGGAAGGAGAAGATCATGTTGTATCAGCAGAAGCAATATCCCTTTTACAACCCGGTCTTAGTCCGAATTTCCATGGGAGGCGGCCTCACGGTCAATTATGTGGAGTCTCTGGACCAAAGCTGCGTGGAATTTCCGCATGTTCATGAATGCTATGAGATTTATTACTGCTTGAGCGGGGAACAGCATCTTTATATCGACGGGGCCATGAACACCCTTTTCAGCGGGCACTTCGCCGTAATCCGTCCGGGGATTCATCACTATACCAATTATGAACCCAACATGCCGAAAAGATATCTGGTCTTTGTGTTCGCTCCTCCCACGGCGGCCGCGTCAAAATCCAAAGGAGATCAGGCCGAAGAGAATTTTCTGAGCAGGATTCTGAAATATTTTGAAAAGAATCCGTATTATGTCACGAAAGATCGCTTCGGCTGTGACTCGATCATCTATAAAATGGAAACTGAGATCGAGGAGAGTTATCCGGGGCGTGAGCAGATGATCTGTGCCCTGTATCAAGAATATCTGATTTCCATTTTCCGAAATCTCGATCCGGTCGAGCGGGAGAAAAACACTCCCTCCAATACAAATCTGGCTATTCAAATCACAAAGTATATGCACGCCAATTACAATAAAAACTTGACGATTCAGGACATTGCCGACTTTTTTTACATTTCTTCCCGGCATGTGAATCGGATCTTCGAGGAATATTTCGGCCAAAGCCTGAAACGGACCTTGAACATCTACCGCCTGAATTATGCAAAAAATTATTTGATCGATACGGCGTACTCAGTGGAAAAAATCGCGTCGCTTGTGGGTTTTTCCTCCCAGAAGATGCTTTATCGCCTTTTTAAGGAAATGGAGGGGATTACCGTATCGGAGTACCGCGCCATGCATCGAACCGGAAGCTCCGCCGTGAAATGCTCCGGGGCGGAGGCGCCGGAGAGCAAAAAAAACGAAAAGATCGAATAGGAGGTTTTCTTTTTCCGGATGCGTTTGGAGCATTTTCATGCAATGGCACAGGCAGATCCGCCGCGGCCGTATCCTCCGTCGGCATGGGCGAGGCGATATTTTTGATGAGACGACAAAGATAATCCCCGGCATGGGGGAAAAACAATTGACAATAAGAATCAAATATTCCATTATAAGATAATAGGAGGCTAAACAAGACGGAAAAAAACAGGGGAGGGCTGTGAATGAAAAGAGAGCGCGTTTATTTGAATGACGAAGACGGTCCCGGAATCTTCCGCGACTTGAAAGATGCCCAAAAAAAGCTGATGGCCATTATAGAAAGCTCCTATGACGGGATTTACATCACGGACGGAAATGCAAAAACCATCATGGTCAATCGCTCCTACGAAGTCATCACGGGGCTGAACCGGGAAGAAATGCTGGGAAAATACATGCAGGATCTCGAACGGGAAAGGGTAATTTCCCGTTCAGCCTCTCTGATCGTTCTCAAAAAAAAGGAACCGGTCACCATTGACCAAAAATTTAAAACCGGCAGGAACGCGATTGTCACCAGCACGCCTCTCTTTGACAAAAACAACGAGATCGCCATGATCGTGACGAACGTGCGGGACGTTTCGGAACTGTACGACCTGAAAGAACAGCTCGCAAAAAATCATGAGCTGAACCGGCATTACCAGGCGGAGATCGAGACGATCAAAAAACAGATCGGCGGTTACGGGGACCTGGTCGTGAGGGACCAGAAAATGCTGGAGCTTCTGGGCATGGCGAGGAAAGTGGCCGGGCTGGACACAACGGTGCTTCTGCTGGGTGAAACCGGCGTGGGAAAAGAAGTCGTCGCCAATTACATCTTCCGGAACAGCCGGCGCAGCAAGGGGAATTTCATAAGGGTAAACTGCGCGGCCATTACGCCTAGCCTTGTGGAGAGCGAACTTTTCGGTTATGTGCCCGGCGCTTTTACAGGGGCCAGCCCGAACGGCAAAATCGGCCTGTTTGAAATCGCGGACAAGGGAACCATCTTTCTCGACGAGATCGGGGAACTGTCCATGAACATACAGGCGAAGCTGCTCCGGGTCCTTCAGGAACAGGAGATCCTGCGCATCGGCTCCGACCGGCCTGTCAGGATCGACGTCCGGGTTATCGCGGCCACAAACCGGCATCTGAAAGAAATGGTCGGAAACAAAAGCTTTCGAGAAGACCTCTATTACAGGCTCAGCGCGTTTCCGATTCTGATTCCCCCTTTAAGGGAAAGGAAAGAAGACATTTCCGTCCTGGCGGAATACATGCTCGAAACGCTCAACGGCAAATACAGCATGCATAAAGTTTTCGCGCCGGATGTCCTGGAATGGCTTTTGGCATATGAGTGGCCCGGAAATGTGCGGGAGCTCAGAAACGCCGTGGAGAGGGCCTTCATCGTCAGCGGGGATCGGAGAATCCTCCCGGAGGATCTGCCGATCGATCCTTACAACAAGGCGGTGGTCAGCACGGAGAAAAGCGACACCGTGCTGAAGGAAATCATCGACGGGGTGGAAAAAAATTATATTTTTAACGCCTACGAGAAATATCATAATGTGCGCGACGCCGCGAAAAGCCTGCATATGAGCGCGGCTACCTATGAGCGCAGACGAAAAAAGTATCTGAATTCTGTGTAGAATGCCTATTTGGCATAAAATTTCGGGCCGCGTTCCGTTTTATGATTGGACGAGCCGAATTCTGTATCGGTATTGAATATTTGTATCAAAACTGAAACATCGCGGGAATCCATTTGGAGAATGTGATTTCCGCGATGTTTTGTTTCATATTCAAGACGCAAGCTCCATAAAAAATTATGCAAATCATCTAAAATCGCAGAGAAATGGCCAAATTTTTAGCTATTCCGATCTTGGCATCCTAGTTGCTTGTATCTTTTTGGAAGGCAAAGCAAAGCCTGTGGGCCGGGGACCGGACGGATGCGGTCATTGCGATCCGACGGCCGATTCCATGATGCGGAAAATGCGGCTCCTATTTTAAAACGTAAGGAGGCAGAAATCAAGATGCTCAGGACAGCAAAAGAAATTGTAAGGGGAAGAAGGAGTGGGTGCGTATGGCGATGAAAAGAACATATGGCGCGGAGCAGCCTTACATTCCGGCGGGCATTTTCAAGATCAGGGTGCCGTTCATCCATTACCGGTGGGAGTGGCCCGAGTTTTTTCAGGCGCTGTTGATGTGCTCGACCTGCCTGGGGGCAATTCCCGTTCTGCAGCAAGTGCTCGGGGTTTCGTTCGAGATCGCGTGGTCGATGGTCATTATCAACGGATTTCTTTACTGCCTGCACGTCCTTCTGGGCGATCCGGTGGTCCCCGGGTGGATCACTCCGGCCATCCCGCTTGTGGTCGCGTTTTTGGGAAAGTATCAACTGGGAGTGGTCCGGTATCAGGAACTGATCGCCCTTCAGCTGATCGTGGGCGTCATCTTCCTGCTGATGGGGGTTACCGGCGCGGCGGGAAAGCTGATGAAAGTCGTCCCGAACTCCATCAAGGCGGGGGTCCTGCTCGGAGCCGGGACCGCGGCGATCATCGGTGAGTTCAACACCGGAGGCCGGTTCTCGAAATATCCGGTATCCATCACGGCCGGGTGTCTGATCGCGTTCTTTTGCCTGTTTTCCTCCCAGTTTATGAAAATGCGGGCGAACAACCGTTTCTGGAATACCATCGGCAAGGTCGGTATGCTTCCGGCGATCATCATTGCCGTATTTCTCGCCCCGATGGCGGGCGAGCTGCCGTGGTTCCACATTGAGATCGGCACCTTCTTTAAGGTGGCGGATTTCGCGGGCATCTGGAACACGCTGAGCCCGTTTTCCATAGGTTTCCCCGCCGTTTCCATGTTCCTGTCGGCGCTGCCGCTGGCAATCGTGGTCTACATTATCGCGTTCGGGGACTTCATCACTTCCGAGGCGCTGATTCATGAAGCCGATGAGGTCCGCAAGGATGAAAAGATCGATTTCAACGCCAACCGCTCCAATCTGATCAGCGCGATCCGCAATATCGTGATGGCCCTCATCTGCCCCTACACCCAGCTCTGCGGCCCGCTCTGGGCGGCCGTCACCGCGTCTGTCGCCCAGCGGTACAAGGAGGGGCCGGAGGCAATGGAGTCCATCCACAGCGGCGCCGGGACTTTCCGCTGGAGCACGTTCCTCGGAGTGTCGTGCATTCCGATCGTTTCCCTGCTTCAGCCGGTGCTCCCCGTGGCGCTGTCGCTGACCCTGCTCGTTCAGGGCTATATCTGCACCCGGCTCGCGATGGATATGTGCGAAACCGATACCGACAGGGGAATCGCGGGCTGCATGGGCGCCGTCCTGGCGATCCAGGGAGCCGCGTGGGGATTGGCCGTCGGCGTTCTGCTCTATTTCGCGCTGAAAAGCTACTCGAAAAAGAAAGACGCCGATCCAATCCCGGAGGCTGCGGAAATCAAATAAACCGTCCCGTGATCAGCAAACAAAACCGATCTTAATTTGAAAGGGAGAAAAAATCATGGCGCTTATGACAGGCGAACAGTACATTGAAAGTATCCGTAAGATCAACATGCAGGTTTATATGTTCGGCAAAAAAATCGAAAACCGGGTGGATGACCCGATCCTGAGACCGTCCCTCAATTCCGTACGCATGACCTACGACCTCGCGCAGATGCCGGAGTACGAGGACCTGATGACGGCGGTCGCTCCGGAAACCGGGAAACGGATCAACCGTTTCACCCACATCCACCGCAGCACGGAGGACCTTGTAAAAAAGGTGAAAATGCAGCGGCTTTGCGGGCAGAAAACCGCGGCCTGCTTCCAGCGCTGCGTGGGCATGGACGCGTTTAACGCCGAGTACAGCACAACTTATGAGATCGATCAGAAATACGGCACCCACTATTTTGACAATTTCAAGAAGTTCATGCTTGACGTGCAGGAAAAGGATTTGACGGTCGACGGGGCGATGACCGACCCCAAGGGAGACCGTTCGCTGGCCCCGCATGAGCAGAAGGACCCGGACCTGTTCCTGCACGTGGTGGAACGCAGGCCGGACGGAATTGTGGTCCGCGGAGCGAAGGCGCATCAGACCGGCGCGCTGAACTCGCATGTGATGATCGTGATGCCCACCCAGTCCATGAAGCCCGAGGATAAGGACTACGCCGTTTCCTTCGCCGTCCCGATGGACGCGGAGGGCATCTTCATGGTGATCGGCCGCCAAAGCTGCGACACCCGCAAGCGGGAAGGCTCCGAAATGGATGTGGGGAACCCGGAGTTCGGCGGTGTGGAGGCGCTGGTCGTTTTCGACAACGTCTTTATCCCCAACGATATGATTTTCATGAACGGTGAGTCGGAGTTTGCCAATTTGCTTGTGGAACGTTTCGCGGGCTATCACCGCCAGAGCTACGGCGGCTGCAAGGTCGGCGTGGGCGACGTCCTGATCGGCGCGGCCGCGGTCGCGGCGGACTACAACGGAGTGCCGAAAGCCACCCATATCAAGGATAAGCTGATTGAGATGACGCATTTAAATGAAACGCTTTACTGCTGCGGCATCGCCTGTTCCTCCGAAGGCAGCCCGACGGAGTCCGGCAACTACCTCATCAATCTGCTTCTGGCCAACGTCTGCAAGCAGAATGTCACCCGCTTCCCTTATGAAATCGTCCGCCTCGCGGAGGATATCGCCGGTGGTCTGATGGTTACCGCGCCCTCTGAAAAGGATCTGCGCGATCCAAAGGTGGGACCGTATGTGGAAAAATACTTTAAGGGCGTCGGCGGCGTTTCCACCGAAAACCGCCTCAGGATCCTGCGCCTCATTGAAAACCTCGCGCTGGGGACGGCGGCGGTCGGCTACCGCACCGAATCGATGCACGGCGCGGGCTCTCCGCAGGCGCAGCGCATCATGATCGCGCGCCAGGGCAACCTCGCGATGAAGAAGGAACTCGCAAAGGCGATTGCTCACATTAAGGAATAACCGTCTCTCGGAAATAAGGGGGAACTGCCGTTGCGGGAGAACATACTGGACCGAATCGAAAGCGTTCTGGACAGCCGCGTCAGGCCTGCGCTGAGCGAGCATTGCGGCGGAGTCGAAATACTTGAGTATCAAGACGGGATTCTGAAGATCCGCATGCTGGGGCAATGCAGCGACTGCCCCAGCGCGGCGATCACGAACGAAGAGCTGATTGAAAAGGAAGTCCGGGAAGCTCTCCCGGAAGTGCGGCGCGTCTGCCTTGTAACCGGCGTGAGCGAAAACCTGCTGAGCACGGCCCGCTTTCTGCTTTCTCATCGGGACCGCCGGAACGCAGGATGAAAATCGGAGTCAAATATTGCGGCGGATGCAATCCGAGGTACGACAGAACCCGGATTGTGTCCAGGCTGAGGGAGGAATTCCGCGGCCTGGACATTGTCCGCGCGGATGCGCAGGGTGGGGCAGATCTCGTTGCGGTCATCTGCGGCTGTCCCGTTCAGTGCGCGGAACATGCGGACCTGAATGGATGCCTTGGAAAAGTCGTATTGACGCGGGAAGAGGATTACGAGAAACTCCGCGCGTTGATTTTACAAAATTACACTGAATTTAGGGAGTGATGACGAATGAGTTGGCAGGAACTGTACAGGCAGAAATTAACTACGGCCGATCAGGCCGTCAGGCACATCAAATCCGGGGACAAGGTCGTGGTCGCCCACGCGACCGGGGAACCGACCGCACTGCTTGACGCGATGGTCAGAAACGCCGATCAGTATGAAAACGTGGAAATCGTACACATGGTGGCAATGGGCCAGGCCGAGTACTGCAAGCCGGAAATGGAAAAGCACTTCCGCCACAACAGCCTGTTTGTGGGGGGTACCACGCGCAAGGCCGTCGCGGATGGGCGCGCGGATTTTACTCCGGTGTTTTTTTTCGAGATCCCGGATTATATCCGGAACACCTTGAAGCCCGACGTCGCGCTGGTCCACCTTTCCCAGCCGGATGAACACGGGTACTGCAGCTTCGGCATTTCCGTCGACTACACCAAACCGGCCGCGGAATGCGCCAGAACCGTGATTGCGCAGATCAATAAGAATATGCCGCGCACATTGGGGGACAGTTTCATTCATGTCAGCGACCTTGACTATATTGTGGAAGACGATTCGCCGCTGATTGAGCTTGCGCCGCCGAAGATCGGGGAGGTGGAACGTGCGATCGGCGAAAACTGCGCGTCCCTGATTCACGACGGAGACACGCTCCAGCTCGGGATCGGAGCGATTCCGGACGCCGTGCTGCTGTTTCTGAAGGACAAAAAAGACCTTGGAATCCATTCCGAAATGTTCTCCGACGGGGTTGTCGAGCTGGTGGAAGCCGGCGTGGTCACCAACAAGTGCAAGAGCATCAATCAGGGAAAGAACGTCGCGGCGTTCCTTATGGGAACCAGGCGCCTGTACGATTATGTGGACAACAACCCGGAGGTGGCCATGTACCCGGTCGATTACGTGAATGATCCGCGCGTGATCGCCCGGCACGACAATCTGGTCTCCATCAACTCCTGCGTGCAGGTGGACCTGATGGGCCAGGTGTGCTCAACGTCGGTCGGCCTGACGCAGATCAGCGGCGTGGGCGGACAGGTCGATTTTGTCCGCGGTGCAAACATGAGCCGCGGGGGAAAAAGCATCATGGCGATCCCGTCCACCGCGGGGCATGGGAAAATTTCCAAGATCGTTCCATTCCTCGATCAGGGCGCCGAGGTGACGACTTCCCGAAACGATGTCAACTATGTGGTAACCGAATTCGGGATTGCGCAGCTCCGCGGAAAAAAACTGTGCGAACGGGCGCGCGCGCTGATTGAAGTCGCGCATCCGGATTTTCGCCCCGGGCTGATCCGGGAATATGAGTCGCGGTTCCATGAAAAATATTGAGAATGAGGGCCCGAAAAGGGGGGATTGCATTCAAAAAAACTCCAGCCCTGCCCAAAGGCAGAAGCTGGAGCGCATAGCCGTTCCCGTATTCCAATTATTTAGGAAAACCGGAGCCGGAAAATTACAGATGCATGGTTGTAAAAAAGCGCATCAAATTATCCATGGTGAGCGCCAGGTCCTCCCGGCAGCGGAGCTTCGCTTCTGAGAACGGGACCGCTGCGCGGTTGATGCTGAAAATCGCACTGACACCTTCGTCGTAGGCTCCTGCGATCCGGTCCCCGATGTCTCCGACCACGGCGATCAGCGGCACCCCGTGCTTCCTGGTCCGCCGCGCCACACCGATGACGACTTTGCCGCTCAGCGACTGGGAGTCCAGTTTGCCCTCTCCGCTGAAGACGAGGTCGGCCCCCCGGAGCTGCTCGTCAAAATGCACCGTGTCAAGTACGGTCTCGATCCCCATCTGCAGCCGGCTGCCGAAAAATGCCGCCATGCCGCCGCCCATGCCGCCGGCGGCACCGGCTCCGGGCAGTGAGAGAATATCCTTTCCGAGATCCCTCCGGATCACATGAGCCAGATGCTCCAGATTCCGGTCGAGCCGCCGGACTTCTTCTTCGGTTGCGCCCTTCTGAGGGCCGAAGACGGCCGCCGCGCCGCGAGGACCGCATAATGGATTGTCAATGTCGCACATAGTCACCAGGTCGACGCTCCGCAGGGCCGGATTCAAGCCGTTCACATCGATTGACGCGATCTTTCCGAGCGTTTCCCCGACCGGGACGAATTCCTTTCCGTCCTTGTCGCGGAAACGAACGCCCAAAGCGGCGGCGGCACCCGTGCCGCCGTCGTTTGTCGCGCTTCCGCCCAGTCCGACGATCATTTTGCGGCATCCGGACTCCGCGGCGCGCGCAATCAGCTGCCCCACGCCGAAAGTGGTGGTTTTTCCCGCCGAGCGGTTTTCGCCGACAAGCGGCAATCCGGCCGCCGCGGCCATTTCCACAACGGCGGTCCCGTCCGGAAGCACGCCGTAAAACGCCGGGATTTCCTCAAAGTACGGACCCTTCACCGCAAGAGAAATTTTCTGTCCCCCGGCGGCGGCCAGAAAAGCGTCCACGCTGCCCTCTCCGCCGTCGGCGACCGGAATGCTGAGGACGCTGGCACGCGGGAAATATTTCACAATCGCGTCCCGCATGATTCCGCAGATCTCGGCCGACGACATCGTACCTTTAAAAGAATCCGGAATGAGCAATATTTTTTCCATAAGAGAAGTCTCCCAAATAATCCGCAAAATCCAACTGGGCTGCAAGCACGGACCAAAAATATTGACAGATAAAAGAATCAGCGCAGGATCAGGGACAGGATAAATACCCCGGCCATGGAGGCGAGACCTTCCACCAGAGTGACCACCGTTTGTGTTTTATAGCCCTGCTCCGGTGTCATCGCGCCGAAATTTGTTACGACCCAGAAATAAGAATCGTTCGCGTGAGATACCGTCATCGCTCCCGCGCCGATCGCCATCACGGTCAAGGCGCTCATCACGGGGGCCTGAAGGCCGAGGACCCCCATCAGCGGGGCCATAATGCCGGCTGTTGTCGTTATGGCCACCGTCGAAGAGCCCTGAGCGGTCTTCAGAATCGCCGCCAGCAGGAAGGGGAAGAAAATTCCCACGCTCTGCAGCAGCGCGGCATTGGACGTAATGTATTCCACCATTCCGGAAACGGCGATCACTTTGCCCAGAACGCCGCCGGCCGCGGTGATGAACAGGATGGGTCCGACCGTTTTCAGCGTTTCATTCGTCACGTCGTAGAAACGGCCCATCTTTTTCATATCCGCCAGCAGCCATACTCCGAACAGCGTGCCTACGGCCAGCGCAATGATCGGCGTGCCGAGGAAAGAGCAGAGCTGTGCGCCGAACCCGGACCAGTGAGCCATGGATGAAATGGAGCCCAGCGCCATGAGAAGGATCGGAACGATAATCGGGCTGAGCGCCAGCGCCCCGTTCGGCAGACGGCCGTATTCGGCTAAAATTTCTTCGTATGTTTTCACGATTTCGCCGTCCGCCGGCTTTGCGTCGGCCTCATCGGCGGATTTTACCCTTTTGCAGATATATTTCGAATAGAAGTAAGCGGCGATCAGTGCCGGGATCGAAACCAGTGCGCCCAATCCCATGACCAACAGCAGGTTTTCTCCGATTCCCAACGTATTCGCCGCGGCGATCGGGCCCGGCGTAGGCGGAATGAACACGTGAGAGGCATACAGGCCGGCGGCGAGGCAAACCGTCAGCGAGACGCTGCTTTTGCGGGTGCGCTGCACCAGCGCCTTGCGGATCGGGTTCAGGATGACGAATCCGCTGTCGCAGAATACGGGAATGGATACAACCCATCCCATAATCAGCATGGCTAAATCCGGGTGGTCCGGCCCAACCACGTGAATGACCATATCCGCCAGCTTAAAAGCGGCTCCCGTCGCCTCCAGAATCGTGCCGACCAGCGCGCCCAGAATGATGACGATGCCGATGCTGGTGAACGTGCCGCTGAAACCCGCCCCGATCACATTGGCAAGCCCCTGCACTGCAACGGTTCCATCCGCGTTTTTCTGGTCCACCAGCGGAATGCCCGCCACCAGGCCGAGTAAAAGAGATATGGCCATGATGGCCAAAAAAGGATGAATTTTAAGTTTGGAAATTGCGAGGATCATTACAATGACCGCTATGACGAATGCGATGATTAATCCAAATCCGGACATTTTGACTACCTCCTCAAAAAATTTCCGCAGTTGGCAGGATGCACAAAATATTATATCCCTGCCATTCCACTTTATTTATGATATCCTTCCCGAAAGGCCACGTCTATGGTATGAAAAACATATTTTTGTATTAGATTATGTTACATGAGACAATATTATCAAGGAATACAAAGAGTATTTGTTTTAATTGCCAAATCCTCCGAGACTCTTTTGAAGATCGCGGAAAATTTGGATGGCAATATAGTAAATCGCGCAGCCTCTTGGGAGGCGGACATCGTGCCCTGTCACGGCGGCCAGCTTTTTCAGCTTGTACTGCAATGTGTTTTTGTGCATGAACAGTTTTTCGGAAGCGCGTTCGATGGAGCCGTCCGCCTCAAAATATACCTCCAGAAGACGAATCCAGTGCCGGATTTCCTCGAAGCTGCAGCCTTGAAAAATTCTTTGCAGGTATTCCCTTTTGACGGCGGGAGGAATATCCTCCAGAAAGATTTCCGTCGTCATCTGGCTGTACAGAGTAACCTGAAACGGAGCCCTGCAGGCGTGAGAAGCCTTGTTGGCTCTGGTATAAGCGCTTTTTACATCCAGAGTTCCGTTGGGATTGTCATCGATGCCGGCCAAAAGTTCAATATTGTGGGCCGTGCGGATCCGATGGATCAGCGACTGGGCCAGCTGCTCCATCTGCTGGTCGTCCCGTGGGGTCACAAGACAGATTTGCTTGGTGGTCATGCGAAGGAACACATTGTTTGGATCCTTGCAGATCAATTGCCGGATAGATTTTTCCACTTCCTCGATCTGTTTCTGGCCTTCGTTTGTTCCTGAAAGGCTTTGAAAATTTTCCAGACGCAGAACCATCGCGCGCCGCGGACGCAGAATGTCAATGTGCAGAGCAATCCCTCTTTCGGCAAAGGAATGCCCTTTTTCCAGACCGTCTCCCAAAATCCAATTTTCCAGAAAGCGGCTTTCGATTTTTTTATCCAGCCGCTCCTGTTCCTGCGCATAGCTTTCACGGACCAGGATTTCGGTCATTTTCTTAACGATCTGACCATAATTGAAAACCTGTTCGTAAGGACCGGTGATGCCGACAACGCCGATGATTTTTCCTTCAATGGTGATGGGAAGGTTCAGCCCGGCGCGGGTAGTCTGTGTTTCGTCTTCCTTTTTCACATAAAATTCGGGAAGCTGTTCGTCGATAATTTTTTTTGCCCCGGCGTGGAAATTGCCGATCCGCTTGGGATCCGTGCTTGCGATGATATAGCCGTTTTCGTCCATCAGATTGACGTGCTGCTTCACGATGGAACTGATTTCAAGGGCAATCTGCCGTGCACTTTGAACAGAAAGGAACATAACGGTTTCCCCCTCCGGTTCGCCTGTTTTTCAAAAATGAGAGCTTTTATCGCTTCTGTGTGGCGGTATTTCTTTTTTGTCTTTTTATTATATCACGGAATCCGGAAAGGGCGGGGCATATATCTCGCTCTGCTGTTCCATCAAAAACAGACGTCCGTGCTGATGCAGTAAAACAGGCCGCCGATCGGCGGCCTGTTTTACTGCACAAAAAAGTAACGCCAATGTGCGGTCGGCGTTACTTTTTTAGCACCTTTCAGTGCCGTTGGAAAAGAGGACCAGAGGATTGGGGTGAGGCACAGAAATCGTTCCGGCCGTTTCCTGGCTATAGGACCGCGACGCTGTCGCGTTTTATCAGCATATTGCAGATTTCGATCTTCAGATGGATATCCGGATTCCCGCTGTTGATCCGTTCCACAAGACGCCGCACGGCAACCCGGCCCATTTCTTCCTTGTCAACGCGGATCGAGGTGAGCATCGGGGTAGAGATCCTGCAGAAGGGCAGGTCGTCGAAGCCGATGACCGAGATGTCTTGCGGTATGGTCACGCCGTGCTCATTCAGGGCCTTGATGGCCCCGAATGCAATAATATCGTTGTCTGCGAAAAAGGCCGTAGGCAGGGGCGGATCACTTTCCAGCAGCTTGCTCATATCTTGGTGGGCCCCCTCCACCGTCGGTGTCAGGGGAAAGGTATAGTTCGGGTCGGGTGCGATCCCGGCATCCTGCAGCGCCAGCATCCATCCCAATTCGCGATAGCTGAAATTTCGGATCCGTATTCTGCTTTTCAGGTAGCCGATCTTCTTGTGCCCGCATGCGATCAGATACTGGGTGGCTTCTTTTACAGAATCCAGATTATTGATGAAGACGCTGTCGAAAACGGTCTTTTCAAACCACGCGTCCAGAAGGACCAATGGTGCCGCCGCTCTTGCAAAAGGCACGATGTCTTCCTCCGTCAATTCCGTTGCCAACAGCAAAATGGCATAGGAAGGGTCGGACAGCAGTACCTGAAGCTGCTGCTGATAGTCCGGCTGCCCGGTGTCAAGATTGAGCAGGGTGATTTCATAACCGGCTTCCCGGCTTTCATTTTCCACTCCTTCGATCAATGCCGAAAAAAAGGGTGTGTCGGCAACAACCTGGCCGCCATTTTTTATGATCACAAATCGGATCCCGTCGATCTTGCGTGAACCCTGATATCCGCAGGCACGCGCCGCCTCCAGAATCTGACGGGCCGTTTCGGGACTGACGCCTTTTTTATTATTCAAGGCATTGGAAACCGTCGCCTGAGAAAATCCCGTCATTTCACTGATTTGTCGAATGCTTACCTTCATATGTGTCCGCACCTCTTCTGAAAACACCTCTCCGTAATTTATTATTATATTCTTGTTTGTTTACTTGCACAAGGCATTCCTGCAACTGATCATCCGGAAAGCGTCAAGGTCCATGCGGCATATCGATCCGGCAATGGAAAAATCAGGGAAACCGGGACTGAACTTCTGCCAGTGTCGGTATGCTGGCGGCGGCACCCTTGCGGGAAACTGCGATCGCCGATGCCTGTGAAGCAAGCTTCATAGCGTCTCTTAAGCCGCCCTGGCGAAGAATTTCTGAAAGGAAAAAACCGGTGAACGTGTCGCCGGCTCCGGTCGTATCCACCCTCGGCGAAGGGAAAATCGGCTGGTGGAACCGGTCGCCGCGGTCCAGGCAGACTGCGCCGTCACGGCCCAGCGTAAGCACACACACCGCCCCGGGAAACCTGGCCTGCATCCGATCCAGAATCCGGTCGGGCTCCCGTTCGCCCGTCAGTTCAGACCCTTCCACTTCGTTCAGGAAAAACATCGACACTCTGGAAAGATCGCAGGCAAGGATATTCTTGTCAAACGGCGACGGATTCAGAACGATACGCATTTTTTTACGATAGGCAAGGTCAAGGATGATAGGAATGTCGTTGATCTCGTTTTGGAGCAGAAGGACGTCGCCTTCAGAGAACCCGGACAGAGCACTCTCTGCATAATCCAATGAAATGCGGCGGTTGCTTCCGCCGTAAAGCAGAATGCAGTTTTGCCCGGAGCGGTCTACTTGGATGATGGTGTGGCCGCTTTTTCCGGGCACTGTGCGTACCAAAGAAACATCCACCCCGCTGCTGCGGCAGATCTCCAGCAGGCGTCCGCCGTCCTCGCCGACCATCCCCGCGTGGCAGACCGGCGCTCCTGCGCGTGCCAGCGCCAGAGACTGGTTGAGCCCTTTTCCGCCGCAGAAGACTTCCATGCTCAGCGAGGCCGTTGTTTCCCCCTCCCTGACAATATGGTCGACCGTATAGACATAGTCATAGTTCAGCGAGCCGAAATTCAAAATCTTCATTTCTGCAGATCCCTTCATGCGGGGAAGGCAACCCCTGCCCTGCAGATGATATTGGGGAAGGGGGTGAATTCCCCCGTGCGCACGGCGAACTTCACGTTTGCCGACATTTCCTTGAGCCTGATGTGCGGAATTTTATCACAGGTGGCTTCCGGCAGCTTTCCCTGTATATAGGCAAGAAGCTCCGGGTTTTTCTCGGTGATCTCTTCCGCAAGGGTATAATGCTCCACCACTGTTTCCGACAGGATCGCGTCCAGCACCTGACGGAACGTCGGCACACCCCCGCACACTGCCAGATCCACAACCGGCACCCCTTTCGGGATGGGCATGCCGGCATCCCCTACCATAAACAGATCCTTGTGACCCAGCGCCGCGATGTATCCGGCAAGCTGGGCGTTCAGCACTCCGCTTTTCTTCATTACAAGATGACTCCTTTTATGTATTGCGCGCCTGCAAGGCGATCTTTGCCTCCATTTTACGCTGGAACTGATCGATGATAACGGCGAGGACAATGACCAAACCTTTAATGACCTTCTGCCAGAATTCAGAAACGCCGCACATCACCATGCCGTCGTTGATTACGCCGATGACGAACGCACCGAGGATGGTGCCGCCGATGGTCCCGACACCGCCCGCCATGGAGGTGCCGCCCAGAACAGCCGCTGCGATTGCGTTCATTTCCCACGAATCACCGGTGTCAGGATGCGCCGCAACCAGCTGAGCGGACGTGATAATGCCGACGATAGCCGCGCAGATGCCGGAAACGACATAAACAATGATTGTGACTTTGTTGACCTTTACGCCGGAGAGCCTTGCGGCCCTCTGGTTGCCGCCGACCGCAAGAATGTGCCAGCCGAAGGATGTTTTCTTCAGGATTACCGCCGCGATCGCGGCAATGACAACAAAGATGATCGCCCCATTGGGGATGCCGAGCGTATTGCTGCCAAACAGGATAAACCCGGTGTTGCCGAGACCCGCCTTGCCGGTGATGTCGGAGAAGGTCGCGCCATTGCTGCGCAGGTTGGCAAAGCCGCGCGCAATATACATCATGCCGAGCGTGGCGATAAAAGGCGCCACGTTGAATTTCGTGATTACAATCCCGTTGACCCATCCGATCAGCGCGCCGACCAGTACGGTAATCAAAAATATGGACGGGACGTTAAAATACAGGGTCACGCCGAACAGGTTGAGCGTAAGCCCTTCCTGGATCAGCCCGCCCGCGATCATGCCGCCCAGTCCGACGATGGACCCGACCGAGAGGTCGATGCCTCCGGTAATGATGACGTAGGTCATGCCCACCGCAAGAATGCCATAGAGCGCAACGTGTTTCGCGATCAGGAGAAGCGTCTCTCCAGCGAGAAAATTCGGGGCCGCGATGCTGAAAAAGGCAACCAGCAAAATCAAAACGATCAGTGTACGTCCTTTCAGCAACAGCATGATGAGAGATGAATTCGACTGCTTCTTTTTCATATAACCAGTTTCTCCTTTACTCTTCAGACGATTTGGTGTGGTGGCCCTTGTAAGAGGCGAGGACCAAATCGTTTTCATTGATTGAGTCGCCGCTCAATTCACCTGTCAAAATGCCGTTGGAAAGAACGAGAATGCGGTTTGCAATTGCGATAATCTCTTTGAGCTCGGAGGAAATGACGATGATGGAAAGGCCGCGTTCCGCATACTGGCGGATGATATCGAAGACCTCCGTCTTTGCGCCGATGTCGATTCCGCGGCTCGGTTCGTCAAGCAGCAGGATCCTCGGTTCGGTCAGAATGCCCTTGCCGATAACCACCTTCTGCTGGTTGCCGCCGGAGAGCGAAAGGATAGGCAGGTTTTTGTCGGCCACCTTGATATGGATGTCCTTAATCTGTTCGTCGACATTTTTATCTTCCTCTTTCGGGTCCAGAAAAATGCCTTTTACATATCGCTTTAAGCTGGAAAGCGAGATATTCTTTTCGATGTCCAGCGTCTGCACCAGGCCTTCCCTCTGCCTGTCCTCTGGCACCATGGCAAAGCCGCGTTCGATCTGCTCCGCGACGCCGTGGATCTTGATCGGCTTTCCTTCCAGGGACACTTCGCCCGTGCTTTCGGGGTGCAGCCCCATGAGGCATTCGAAAAGCTCCGTGCGGCCGGCGCCCAGCAGGCCGTAAATGCCGAGGACCTCGCCCTTTTTCAGATCGAAGCTGACGTGGTTGACCGTGTACCCGCCGCCGTTTTTCGGCAGGCAGAGATCCTTGACCTGCAGGACGGTCTCGCGCTTGCTCCAGTCGATATCGCGGTCCAGCTTTGGGTAGGATTTGTCGCTGCCCACCATCTGCTTGACAATCCAGCCGATATTGATATCCCCGACCTCGGCGTCGGCAACATACTTCCCGTCGCGCAGGATAGTGACATGGTCGCCGATTTCCATGATCTCTTCCAGCCGGTGGGAAATATAGACAATGGAGATCCCCGCGGCCGTCAGCTCGCGGATGACCTTGAACAGGACTTCCACCTCCTGTTCGCTCAGGGAGGAAGTCGGTTCGTCCATGATGAGGATTTTCAGATTTTCCTGGACCAGGTTGCGGGCGATTTCGATCATCTGCTGCTGCCCCACGCGCAGGTCTCCGACCAGCGTATACGGGTTCAGCGGGTGTTCCAGCCGCGCCAGGACTTTTTTCGTCTCTTCAATGTGCTTTTTATTGTCCAGTTCAAAACCGTTTTTCGTTTTCTCGCGGGCCATGAATATGTTCTGGTAAACCGAAAGGTTAGGGAAGAGGCTCAGTTCCTGATGAATAATGCCGATGCCGCATTTGCGCGCGTCGTCCGTATTCCGGAAGCTGACTTCCCCGCCGTCCATGAAAATCTGTCCCGCGCTGGGCTGCTCAATGCCCGCGATAATTTTCATCAGCGTCGATTTGCCCGCTCCGTTTTCCCCGACCAGCACGTTCACTTTTCCTGTTCTGACATGGAACGAAACCTGATCGAGCGCCTTGGTGCCGGGGTAAATTTTATCGATATGGTCGGCAAACAGGCACACATTCCCGCTGCCCTTCTCGATCGTCTCCATCTGCGCGCCCCCTATTTCGCCTTAATCTGAACCGGCGTAATCCGAATCTCCGTATCGTCGCCGGCTGTAAAGCATCCGGTGAATTCAATCGTTTTGCCCGTCAGGGAAGCGACGTTTGCGGGGTCGACCGCTTCTTTCTGCACGGTCTTATTGATGCTCTGCGAGATCTGCGCCCACTGCACCTGGTTCTTGTAGTCTTCATATTTGATAAAACTCAGGCTGTCGCGCACGGAAGTCCCCATATAAACCGGACCGATCTGGATCTTGATGGCCTGTTTCCCGCTGTAGCCGTCGAGAGACAGCTGCATGGTGCCGGCCTTTTTCTGCTGATCCACCGAAGTCACTTTTCCGGTTCCCTTGACAATAAAATTCACTTCTCCGCTGGTGCCGGAAGAAAATTTGCCGTATTTTTTCGCGACCGACTGAAGGCTGCCGTTTGCTTCGGTCAGCAGAGTATTCAGGTCGACCGCCTCTTTAGTCAGTTCCGGAACCGCTTTGGACGCCCATATCTGATCGACGCTGTCTCCTGCGTTGAACGTGGTTTCGCCTGTCAGTTTGCCTTCTTCACCAATTTTAACGACCTTGGCGCATCCTGCGAAAGAAGAAACAACAAGCGCAAACGCAAGCAGTGAAGCCGCTATTTTCATTTTCATGTCTTAATTCCCCGTTTCTGGAAAACTCAAACTCTCTGATGCCCGTCTTCATGAACGAGCCAATGGCAGTGATTAGGAATATAGGGGGCGGGGGAGGTTCCCGGTCGGGACCTCTCCCGCCCCAATAAAGAATCAGGAAGAAAAGAACATCTTGCTGTCAGGGTCAGTCGGAGTATACGAAGGTATGCAGCTTGTCAACATTGTCTTTTGTGATGATTACACAGTCAATGAGCTGTTTCTCATCCTTGCCGGTAGAGCCCGTTTTCAGGTACTGGTCGGCCTGCTCCACTGCGGTTGTGGCGATAACGGCGAACTGCTGCAGGGCCGTACCGACCATGTTTCCCGACTTGATCTGGGCCGCGGCCTCGTCGGAACCGTCGACGCCGACAATCTTGATGTCTTTCTTGCCGGATTCCTTGACGGCAGCGGCGGCGCCGACCGCCATGGTGTCATTGCCGCAGACGATTCCCTTTATGTTCGGGTGGGACTGCAGAATGGTTTCGGTCTTGTCGTAAGCCTGAGTCTGCTCCCAGTTGGCCGTCTGAGTCTCAACGCATTTCATGTCGGTGTACTGGTCGATGACCTCATGGAACGCGCTGGAGCGTACGCCTGCGTTCGTGTCGGAGTCCTTGCCTTTCAACTCGGCGTATTCGCCTTTTTCGCCCATGGCTTCGACAAATTTTTCGGCGATGCCTTTCGCGCCCTGATAGTTGTTCGCGACGATCTGGGCGATGGCGACGCCGGACTGGTTGATTTCACGGTCGATCAGGAAAGTCGGAATATTGGCGTCGGCCGCTTTCTTGACGGCGGCCACAGTGGCGTCGGCGCCCGCGTTGTCACAGATAATGGCGGCCGCTTTATCTGCAATGGCATTGTCGAACAACTCGCTTTGTTTGTTGGCGTCATCGTCATGCGAAACGGCTTTGACCTCGTAACCCAGGGCCTTTGCCTTTGTGGATGCGTTGTCGGCCTCGGCCTTAAACGCGGGGTTTGAGATCGACGGAGTGATGATATAGATGATTTTGGAACTGCCGCCTGTCAGACGTTTTTGTGTGGCGGCGGACGACGATGCCTGTGAGGAAGTTTCCTCCGGCTGTGCCGCCGCGGAAGACGCTGCGGACGACCCGTTGGAACTGCAGCCTGTGAAAATTGCGCCGGTCATAATAGCCGACATAAAGATCGCTGTGGTTCTTCTGAGTTTCATACAAATTCCCCCTAAAAAATTTTTAAAACTTAACAGGGTATTGCCCTGTGTTTTACTTCATGATGCAGCGCCAGCGCCACCGCCTGCTTCCATCCGGAGAGAAGTCTCTCCCGCTCCGCCGCAGGCATCTTGCTTCTGTATTCCGTAAGATAGGCCCGATCGAAAATCTTCTCGCCGTCATACAGCCCGGCCGAAATGCCCGCTGTAAACGCCGCGCCCATGCCCGAAAGCTCCTGCAGACCGGGAATGCGGACCGGCAGCCCGATCAGGTCGCTCTGAAACTGCATCAGGTATCCGTCTCCGGTCGGGCCTCCGTCGGCGCGCAGCTCCGTAATGGGAAGACCGGACTGCCCGCGCATGCTTTCCACGATGTCCGTGATCTGGTACGCAATGCAATTCTCTGCGGCCCGCACGACTTCCGCTTTTCCTGTCGTACGGGTCATGCCCGTCATCACGGCAGTCGCCGCGCTGTCCCAGTAGGGCGCTCCCAGCCCCGTGAAAGCCGGCACCAGATAGGTGCGGTCATCCGGGTTCGCTTTTTCCGCCAGGGACTGCGCTTCCGCGGCCGACTGAATCAGGTGAAGGTCGTTCTTCAGCCAGGAAATCACGGCGCCGGTGTAGTTGATGTTTCCTTCAAGAACATAATCGACTTTGCCATCCATTCCCCAGGCCAGCGAGGTGACGACATCTTTGCCGAAAACCGGCCGGCTGCCGATATTCATCATCACGGAAGAACCCGTGCCATAGGTAGCCTTCACCATGCCGGGACGCAGACAGCCCTGGCCGAACAGGGCGCCGTGACTGTCGCCGAGTACGCCGCAGATCGGAACGGGCCTTGGCAGAAAGCCTTCAAAATCCGTTTCGCCGAAGACGCTGTCGGAGCCGCAGACCTGTGCGAGACAATGTTTCGGAATTCCAAACGCCCTGCATAGTTCCTCATCCCATCGAAGAGAAGAAATATTGAAAAGCTGCGTCCGCGATGCGTTTGAATAATCGGTTTTAAAAGCGCGGCCTCCGGTCAGGCGGTAGACAAGCCAACTGTCAACCGTTCCCATGCAGAGGGATCCCTCTGCGGCCTTTCGCTTGGCGTCCTGCACATTTTCCAGAATCCAGGCCAGCTTTGCCGCCGAAAAATACGGTGAAAGAGGAAGGCCGGTTGCCTGTTTCACCCGCTGCGCGAAATCCCCCGTGTCCAGCCGGCGGCAGATCCCGGCGCCGCGCGCACACTGCCAGACAATGGCGTTATAAACCGGTTTTCCGGACGCGCGGTCCCACGCGAGAGCCGTTTCCCGCTGGTTGCTGATGCCGACCGCCAGAATCTGCTCTTTCGCGATGCCGGCCTTTTCCGCAACATCACGCACGGCCGCCAGGGTATTGACGTAAATCTCTTCCGGGTCATGCTCTACCCAGCCGCGGTCGTTAACAATCTGCGCGTGCGCGCGGTCGCAGCGGGCAATCAGATGTCCGTCCCCGTCAAACAGCAGCCCTTTCGTCCCCTGTGTGCTTTGGTCCACCGCCAGAATGTACTTATCCATGAGGCATGACCCCTTCGGCCGCTTCCGCAATTCCCGCGGCGTTCAGGCCGTAATAGTCGAAAACCTCTTTCGACGTGCCCGTGACCACCGGGGAATCCGGCAGGGTCAGGCTC
The DNA here is from genome assembly GCF_035986805.1 of Caproicibacter sp. BJN0012. NCBI lineage: Bacteria > Bacillati > Bacillota > Clostridia > Eubacteriales > Acutalibacteraceae > Caproicibacter > Caproicibacter sp. BJN0012. Next base: position 1,645,460 of record NZ_CP142518.1, read on the forward strand.
CTGACGCGGGCGGGATGTTCGGCCGCGACGATCTGGCTGACCATGGAGCCCATGCCCCCGAAGGCAGTATGCTCTTCGACCGTGACGATGCCGCGTGTTTCGGAAGCGGCCTTCAGCACGGCTTCCCGGTCGATGGGTTTCACGCAGTACATGTCCAGCACGCGTGCGGAAACGCCCTTTTCCGCCAGAAGCGCCGCCGCGTCTTTCGCGGGCCTGACCATTTCGCCGTAGGCGATGAGCGTCACGTCGTCGCCGCCGCGCACCAGCGTGGCACGATCCATTTCAAACGGGACATTGCCCTCTTCATAAACATCCTCCACGGCATTGCGTCCCACACGCACATAGGCCGGTTCCCCGCCCCTCAGCAGCGCCCGAATCAGGCACTCCGTCTGGAAGCGGTCGCTCGGCAGGTAGACGCGGAGTCCCGGGATGGAAGCCATGGTTGCGATATCGTTGGTCGAATGGTGCGTCATGCCGAGCGCGCCGTAGCTGATGCCTCCGCTGATGCCGACGAGCGTGACATTGGTGTGGGAGTAGGCGACGTCCACCTTCACCTGTTCCATGCTGCGCGTGGAAAGGAAACTCGCCGGGGAGACGGCAAAGCATTTTTTACCGCAGCGGGCAAGACCGGCGCTGACGGAAACCAGGCTCTGCTCGGCGATGCCGACTTCCACGAACTGTTCCGGGAACGCCTCCGCGAAGCCGGTCATGGAGCCGGAGCCGCGCGAGTCGCTGCACAGCACGACGATATTTCTGTCCCTGCCCGCCTCGTCCATCAGGACGCTGCAGATGACCTGCTTGTTTGCAACCTTATTCATAGCGCGGATTTCCTCTTTTCTTCCAGTTCCCTCATGGCCTGGGCGTATTCCTCCTGTGTGGGCAGGCGGTGGTGCCATCCGGCCTTGTTTTCCATGAACGACACGCCGCAGCCCTTGGTCGTGTTCGCGATGATGACCGTTGGCTTCCCTTTCGCGGCTTTCGCAAGCTCCACGGCGTTGCAGACCGCCGTCACGTCGTTTCCGGGAATGGAGAGCGTGTTCCAGCCGAACGCCGCCCAGCGTTCCTCCTGGCTGTCCTGCTTCATGACCTCTTCCGTACCGCCGGAAATCTGGAGGCGGTTGCGGTCCACGAGCGCGGTGAGATTGTCGAGCCCATAATTTGCGCCGGCCATGACGCCCTCCCAGACGGAGCCTTCGGCAAGCTCGCCGTCGCCCAGCACGGTGTAAACGCGGTACGGCGCACCGTCCATGCGGGCGGCCAGCGCCATGCCCACCGCCAGGGAAAGGCCGTGGCCCAGCGAACCGGAATTCATTTCCACACCCGGGACCTTGTTGTTCGGGTGTCCGATAAATTTCGACAGATACCTGGAATATGTATCAAACAGCTCCTGCTTCGGGAAATATCCCTTGTCTGCCAGAATGCAGTACAGAGCCTCCACGGAGTGTCCCTTGCTGAGAATGAAGCGGTCGCGGAGCGGGTCGTTTACGTTTTCCGGCGTACAGTTCATCTCCCGGTAATAGAGCGCCACCAGGATATCCGTTTCGCTCAGATCCCCGCCGATGTGCCCGCCGCCGGCCTTGCGGATCAGGGTGACGACGTCCTCTCGGATTTGCCAGGCTTTTTCTTTCAGATTCACCATGCCGATCATTCCCCCCTGAGGTAAGCTTTTACCTTTTCTTCAATCGGGTCGTAGAAATCCGGTTTGACCCCGATATATTTGCAGGCCTCGTACAAGACCGGCACGATGTTTTTGTGAATGCCGACGCAGTGATGGATGTACGGCCCGCACACGATTTTTTCTTCCAGGCGCTTGATGTTCTCAACCTCAATCCACAGGTAAGTTCCCATGCAGACCGGGCCGTCCACGCCTTTCGCGTTTCCCATCAAAAGGGAATACTCCCCTTCGTCCCCGTCGAAACGGCACAGGGTGATATCGCCGTGTTTGGCTTCCGCCGTCAGGCTGCCCGGACAGTCGAACGCCAGAGGATAGCCGACCTTCGGCTTTTCCCTCGCCACGGAAATCGGCCACGGGCCGCAGTGCTGCAGAAGCTCGCCGTTGGGGATGTCCGGGTGGCGGATGGTCCAGTCGGCAAAGAATGTGCGCACTTCGCCCATCCCGGCGGCTTCCGCCATCAGCGCGGTGACCGCGCCGTGGATATCCGTTTCGCAGACGACCGGGATGCCCTCCTCGTTCAGAAGGGCGTTCGCCGCGCAGGGCATGATGCCAAGCTCGCCCTGAAGGGCGTTCCAGCACTGGATGGCCGCCGCGTTGCACCCGTATTTTTCAATCAGGCGGCTCATAGCCACTTTCAGCGCGGCGACGGTTTCCAGCTCGCCGTCCTTGATGCGGACATCCATGTTTTTGCGTATGTAGTCCTCTACCTCAACGGCTTCCTCACCCTCCTGTTTGGCCTTTTTCACTTCGGCGGTCAGCTCCGGCAGAGAAATGGGCGCGAGCTGGATATTGAATTTTTCAAGAAGCTCGCCCTCGTTGCACATGGTGCTCCAGAAATCGAACGGGCGGGGGCCTATCTGGAGGATTCGGATATTGCGGAACGTGCGGACGACGTTGCACACAGCGAGAAAGTCCCGCACTCCGCGTTCAAATACAGGGTCGCTCAAACGGCAGTTGGTCAGATATGTAAACGGAACGTGAAATCTGCGAAGGACCTTGCCGGTCGCGAACAGGCCGCACTGCGTGTCGCGCAGCCGTACGCCGTTCGAATCCGGCCGCTCGTCAAGCGGACCCCACAGCAGCACCGGAACATTCAGCGCTTTGGCAAGACGCGCGCATTCATATTCGGTCCCAAAATTGCAGTGAGCCAACAGAATGCCGTCAACCTTTTCCCTCTTGAATTTCTCTTCTATTCTGGCAAGGCCGGCGTCATCGTACAGAAGCCCTTCCTCATTACAGTCTTTGATATCAACGAAATTCACTCCGAGCTCCCGAAGACGATCCGCAGTGAGGTCCCGGTACCTGCGTGCATCCGGAGCGCTGAAAATGCTGCGTCGTGTGGGCGCATAACCCAGCTTTACTGAATTCATAATCTGTTCCTCCACAGCCTCTGGAAAATTATCAGTCAGTCCGTCGCTGCGCGGCCGGTCCCGCTTCGCGGGTCAGGTTCTCTGCTGCAACTTCAGCTGATGATATCATAGTAAATCTTTTTATAAATATTTAGTAATATATTTAGAATTATAGACTAAAAATTTTTAAATTGATAGGATTTTATAGCGCATTCAGACCATTTCTTTTTAAAACGATGAAGATAACTTAATTAAATCCGTTGCTTCGACTACAAATCAATCAATACGTCCAATTTATTTCAATTTTCCAATTTTAATTATTTATATAAATTTTTACAACAAAAACATTCTTTTTCCTTGTTTTCTTTCCGCCGGCTCCATCAAGCGCGGCACCCTCCATACAACGGCGTCGGCCAATGATAGGACGGCGATATTCCCGACGGTGCAGCGTCCGAAAGCGGGGCAGTCGCGTCCTGAAGTAAGGGCGCTGTGGAAAGCTCTCCCGGATTTTAGGGACAGTTGTAAAGCCAATTCAGATATGACGAAGGCTCTCGGAGAAATCCGGGAGCCTTATTTTTTCTGTTTATCCGGATAACTAACAGAGCGCATCAAGAAGCAAGCAAAGAAAGCAAATACAGCTGGATAGAGAGCCACCAGACGCAATCCTGAAAATATGGCCGATTTTATAAGAACTTGTTTATACTATTATTGACTTCCACTTTTGAGAAAACGATGGATGTCTCTGTTAATGCATATGAGGATATGGCATTTATGAACTGTTCAATATCCTCTAAAGAGGGGACCGACAGTTTAACAATAAAACACGCAGCGCCCGCAATTCTGTAGCACCATTCACTGTGCTTATAATCCTTAATGAAATTTTTAAATTTCTCGTATTGCCCATCCTTCATGGTAACTTCAACAATACAATCGATTGCGAAACCAAGCTTCTTTTTGTTTAAACGGATCGTATATTCTTCAATAATGTTATTGTCCTCAAGCCTTCTTACTCTCTCGGTCACAGAAGGCGGCGAAAGATTTACTCGCTTAGATAATTCCCTTATGGAGATACGGCTGTCTGTCTGCAACTCATGCAAAATCCGCACATCTATTTCGTCTATTTTCATTTGAAACACCTTTTCCTGATAAAAATATCGATAGCCATACTGATACAAATAATATCATATCATATGGAATACAATTTTTATTATATCCCTGCTATAATTGCTTTGTCAACGGAACGTATCATTTAAGGAGGAAAAATCTATGGCGATCATTTCTTTTTCACAGAACGGGCTTACACCATTTCAACAACTATTAGGACATAATAAAAATATATTGGAGAAATGGGCTTCGCTGGAAGAATCTATTTTTTCGAGCGATACATTTCCCGCGGAATTAAAGGAGGAGGTCCGGCGCACTCTGGCATTTAATAACGGCTGCGAATACTGTAAGGCTAAGGGGGTTCCATCAAAAACCGGACTGGATGCACGGACGCAATTGGCTGTCCATATAGCGGATCGATCCAGCAAAACAATACACATCAGCGACGACGAATTTGGCATACTGAAAAAAACGTTTACCGACAGCGAGATTTCGGAACTTCTGGCACTTATTTGCTTTGTAACGGCTTGCCAAAGATTTGGGGCCTTATTGGACTTAGCTCCAAGCTGTCAAATTTGAGTGATTCACACAGATAGCACAAATAGTTAAGATTGCTGCCAGGTATGGTAGAAGGGACTGTCGCAGGCGGCGGATGCCCTCGGGGAAATGCTGAATGATTTACATCACGGTATTGACAAACGGATAGAAAGAATAAAAGGTATACCGAGCGAATTAGTTTCCTGTTTGTGAGGCTTTTTTATATTTTCTCTTGACAATTTTCCACATTCGGATTACAGTATAGATGTTGTGTATGGAGGCTCTATTCTCCGGATGCAGGGGCAGGGGTTCTTGCACTTCTCCTGTCTTCTGCTGGGTCCATCGGGATTTATTTCCGATGGACTTTTATTTTTTCTTGAAATTCACTAAATTCTCGGTTATAATAATCATATTAGAGCTTTTATAGTACAAAATTAGGGCTGTGCACGGCTTTAATAGGGGAATAAGGGCTCTTTTTATATAGCCCTCTCTGTTGCTTCGGCGGCAATGGGAGGGCTTATTTTTAATGCTGATGTTAGGAAATAAAATCCGCATCAGACAGCCAGAAAACGGCTGTCTGATGCGGATTTTTATTTGGTGGGCCATCAAGGACTCGAACCTTGGACCGACCGGTTATGAGCCGGTTGCTCTAACCAACTGAGCTAATGGCCCGTCCAATTCATCTGACGAGCGACAGAATTTCCTATGCGCATCAGAAACTAGATTATTATATCATAGCCGGTACGGCAATGCAATAAATCTGCATCAAATAAATAAAAATACAATTGGGCATTTACATTTACATAAAGAAAATGGTATAGTAAATTCGTACAAGATCGTCTTATAAGGGATATGACGTTGAGAGGTGCTTCATGAAAATTGTCAATGTTACGGAAAATCTGGTGGAGCAGAAACTGGATGAAATAATTGACACGCTTGATTGCTGTAAATGCGATCAGTGTAGGGCGGACATGATTTCCTATGCGCTGAACAGGCTGTCTCCCAAGTATGCGAATTCGGACCTCGGCAGGGCGTATATGAAGCTGGATGCCACATCGACTCAGTTTGAAATCGACCTGCTGACCGCCTTGTTTGAAGCAGCCGAAAAAGTGAAAGAGAATCCGCGGCACCGTCCCGTTTAAAGGATGCCGTGGATTTTTTTTGCCGCGGCGGCTCCGGTCGGCGTTGCGGCCAGGCCGCCTGTTCCCGTTTCTCTTAAGCAAGCCGGCATCATGTCTCCGACCGACCGCATTGAGTCGATCACTTCGTCAGGCGGAATGGCGCTGCCTATTCCCGCCAAGGCCATATCCGCGCAGCTGATCGCATTGACCGCACCGATCACATTCCTTTTTACGCACGGAATTTCCACCAGCCCGGCAACCGGGTCGCACACCAGGCCGAGCAGGTTCATCAGAGCCATGGAACAGGCGCAGGCGCTCATCTCCGGAGTCCCGTTTTTCAGGCAGACAAGCGCCGCCGCGGCCATGGCGGAAGCGGATCCGATTTCTGCCTGACAGCCTCCTTCCGCGCCTGAAATCGACGCGCGCGATGCGATGATCTGCCCGAATCCCGCCGCGACGAACAGCGCCGAGGTGATTTCCCGGTCGCCGGTTTTATTTGCCCTCGCGAATGGGATCAGGACGGCGGGCAGAACGCCGCAGGAACCCGCGGTTGGTGCGGCGACGATCCGTTTCATGCACGCATTGCTTTCCCCCATGCGCAGCGCTTCCGCAATCACTCCGGACAGATAAGCGCCCGCAATGCCGTTTCCTGTAAGGGCATAGCGGCGCATTTTTTCTCCGTCCCCGCCGACCAGCCCGCTTTTGGAGCGCGCCGCGGCGCTGTATCCTTCGCTGGCGGATTTCATCGCGGCCCAAAGCGCGTTCATCTGTCTGAAAGAATCTTCCCGGACAACACCGCGGTCCTTGACGTCCTCGTTTAAGATCACTTCCCAGAGCGGAAGGCCCTGCTCTTCCACTGCTGCCAAAAGCTGTTTTACCGATACAAATGCCATCATTGCCTCCGCTATTCGTCCAGATTTAAATAGGTCACCTTGATAATGCCGTCTTCCTTCTCAAGCGACGCGAGCGGCTCGGCGGGAATCGGCTGGTCGCATTCCAGCACCATGACCGCGTACCCTCCCCTCACGTTCCGGTAAAGCTGCATGGCGGCGATGTTCACCGAGTATTGATATAAAAGCGTCGTTACCTGCGCCACATGCCCCGGCCGGTCCAGGTTGTGGACGACCAGCGTTGGGCAGTCGCCGGAAAAATTCGTCTCGATTCCGTCAATGCGGCAGATGCGGATTCTGCCTCCGCCGAGCGAGGAGGCGACAACCTCCAGATCTTTTCCGCTTTTTCCCTTCACGCGCAGCATTGCGGTGTTTGGGTGAACATTCCGCAGCGTCACTGTTCCCGAATGAAATTTCATCCCTTCTTCTTCTGCAATCGCGAAACTGGAAGGAATCCTTTCGTCATCAGGCTTCATTCCAAGGAGTCCGGCGACCAATGCGCGGTCCGTGCCGTGTCCCTCTCCGGTTGCGGCAAAAGATCCGTGCAGCAGCATTTCTGCTTCCGCGACAGGTTCCCCCAGCAGCTTCCTGGTTACCAGTCCGATGCGGACTGCGCCCGCAGTGTGCGAGCTGGACGGCCCGACCATGATCGGGCCCATGATGTCAAAAAGGTTCATTCGGCTTCCTGCCTTTCCAGGATGCAGCGGACTGTTTCGATTTGCCTGAAAACGATTCCTCTGAGTCCCGCCTCTTATCATACCATGTCCGGCGGATAAATCAATACGGGCAAATAACCTCTTGGGCTGATCTTTAGGAGTCCGCTTTCTGATTTCCGTTGCCGGAGGACGACCCGGACACTTCCGCTGCCGCCATCAGGGAGAGCTGGTCGCCGACAACGTTGAAAAAGGCGCCGAGCACGTTCATTTCATTGGCACTCAGCCCCTGGGAAATATCAAGAGCAAATGCCGTTGCCGCGAGAATCAGTTTTGTTCCGTAGTCGTTCCGACTCAATATCATCATCCCCAGAAAACCGGATCATAACAGCATATGGCTGCAAATTTTTTGTTAGAAGCATTATATTGCGGCCTTTAAAAAAATACAATAAAGAAATCGGCTTTTATCACAATCCTAAAAGGAGGAACTGCTCATGATCTGTACGACGACCCCCGCGATTGACGGCAGAAGAATACTGGAATATAAAGGGATTGTATTCGGAGAAGTGATCTCCGGTGTTGATTTTATCAAGGATTTCGCCGCGGGACTGTCGAATTTTTTCGGCGGACGTTCAGGCACCTATGAAGAGGAGCTGATCCGGGCGAGGGAAAACGCGATTTCCGAAATGGAGCGGAGAGCCGAAAATCTCGGAGCGAATGCCGTGGTCGGCGTCAAGCTGGATTATGAAGTGCTCGGCGCCAACAACGGCATGCTGATGGTAACGGCTTCCGGCACAGCCGTGAGGCTGGAATAAGGCCGGAAAACACGAATTTTTTTCTGCATTTTTCCCATACTAGTTTTAGTCTTCAGGGGGGAATGCGGAATGGGAAATCGAAGGAAAAGACTGAAGAATTTCCTTTTTGTTTTTGCGGCTGTGGTTTCGATTTTCGTTTTTTTTGCGTCTTGTGTTATTACGTTTTTGGAGGTTTATTCTTACCGTGACAGCAGGGAGGAGACGGCGAATGTCAGCGCGGTTTCCTCTGCTGCTGCTTCACCGTCATCCTCGCCGCCTTCCGGAAAGGTTTCCTCCGCTGCGGCGGGAACTGCGGTGACGGATGAAAATCTGCTTCTGGTCAATTACGACCATAAGCTTCCGGACGGCTACCAGCCGGACCTGATCTCGGTCTACGGAGTGCAGATCAACCGCCGGGCTGCCGCGGCGTATGAGAAAATGAATGCCGCCGCGGCCTCGGCCGGGGTATCCCTTTGGATTTCCTCCGCATACCGCAGCAGCGAAAAGCAGGAAGAATTGTTTCAGGAGGAAATCGATGGCTACTCAAAATCCTATTCTTCGGTTGGGGAAGCGGAGGCTTATGCGGAAAAGTCGGTCGCCCGGCCAGGGTACAGCGAGCACGCCACGGGCCTGGCGATGGATTTGAACGGCGTAAGGGATGATTTCGACACCACGCCGGCTTTTCAGTGGCTTTCGGAGCATGCGCAGGATTACGGCTTTGTCCTGCGTTATCCAAAGGATAAACAGGAGATCACAAAAATAAAATACGAGCCGTGGCATTACCGCTATGTGGGGGTCGAAAACGCGCAGGTGATGAAGAAAAAGAACCTCTGTCTGGAGGAATACCTCGATTTCCTGCAAAAATAGGGGAGCGTTGATTGATTATCCCTCCGGAATTTGGTATAATCTACAATCAGAACTTAAAAAAGCGGAAATACGGCAGGAGGGTATTTGATGCGGCAAAAAGTCAGGACGAGGTTTGCCCCCAGCCCGACCGGCATCATGCATGTCGGCAATCTGAGGACGGCGCTGTTTGAATATTTAATTGCAAAATCCGGCGGCGGGGATTTTATCCTCCGCATTGAGGACACGGACCGCGAACGCTATGTGGAAGGCGCGCTGGACGTAATTTACCATACGCTCGACCAGGTCGGCCTGAAGCACGACGAGGGTCCGGATGTCGGCGGCGGCTACGGCCCCTATGTGCAGAGCGAGCGGAAGGAACTGTACCGGAAGTATGCGGAGCGGCTTGTGTCCGAGGGAAAGGCTTACCGTTGCTTCTGTTCCAAGGAACGCCTGGAGTCCCTGCACGAATCCAAGGAGGAAAACGGCGGCGGCTATGACCGGCACTGCAGAAATCTTCCGGAGGAGGAGGTACAGCGGCTTCTTGCCGCCGGCACGCCCTATGTCATCCGGCAGAAAATGCCGTTCGAAGGCTCCACCACCTTCCATGATGTGGTTTACGGTCCGATCACGATCGAAAACGAGGAGCTGGAGGATCAGATCCTCTTAAAATCCGACGGTTACCCGACCTATAATTTTGCGAACGTCGTCGACGATCACCTCATGGAAATCACCCACGTCGTGCGCGGAAGCGAATATCTCTCATCCACGCCGAAATATAATCTCCTTTACGAGGCGTTTGGCTGGGAGGTGCCGACTTATGTGCATCTGCCGCTGATTATGGGCAAAAACGCGGACGGAAGCGTGTCCAAGCTCTCGAAGCGGCACGGTTCCACGGGCTTTCAGGATCTGGTTGAGGAAGGCTATCTTCCCAGGGCGATTGTCAACTACATAGCCCTGCTCGGCTGGTGCCCGAAAGATAACCGGGAACTGTTCACGCTGGAGGAACTGGCAGAAAATTTCTCGATCGACGGGATCAGCAAATCGCCGGCCGTGTTCGATTACGATAAGCTGTTGTGGTTTAACGGGGAAATCATCCGCGCCATGCCGCAGGAGGAATTCCTCGAAAACGCGATGCCGTATTTCCGCAGTCTGTTCCCGCAGGGAGATTACCGTTGGGACGTTTTGGCGGGCGTGCTGCAGCCCCGCGTGACAAAGTTCAGCGAGATTCCCGGAATGATCGGTTTTTTAAAGGAACAGCCGGATTATCCGGCAGATTATTTTATCAATAAGAAAAGCAAAACCAACCTGGAAAACTCGGCGGAGATGCTGACAGCCGCCGTCCGGACGCTGGAGTCGCTGGACGGATGGTCGGCCGAGGCGATTCACGACGCGCTGATCGGGCTTGCGCAGCAGCTTGGAGTGAAAAACGGCACGCTGCTTTGGCCCGTGCGCATCGCGGCGGCCGGAGCCCTGGTGACCCCGGGCGGAGCGATCGAGATCCTGTGCTTCCTCGGCAGGGAAGAGTCGCTGCGCCGCCTGGACGCGGGTCTGGAAAAACTGAACAAGGAGTCGGCATGATGAGCGAAGAAGTTAAAAGCGCGGAGGAAAACGAAAGCGCGGGCAATTTTATTCACACCTTCGTCAAAGAGGACCTTGCGCCGGGCGGGCGATTCGAGGGCAAGACGGTTCACACGAGGTTCCCGCCCGAGCCGAACGGTTATCTTCACATCGGGCACGCGAAAGCCATCTGCATCGACTTTGGAACGGCGGAAAAATTCGGCGGCATGTGCAATCTGCGCATGGATGACACGAACCCTACGAAAGAGGACGTGGAGTATGTCGACGCGATCCGTGAGGATATCCGCTGGCTCGGCTTCTCCTGGGACGACCGCTTTTTTTACGCCTCCGACTATTTTTCCAAAATGTATGAGCTGGCGGAAAAACTGATCCGGGAGGGGTTCGCCTATGTCTGCGAGCTGACGCAGGAACAGTTCCGGGAATACCGCGGGGACCTGACGCACCCGGCCCGCAGCCCCTATCGGGACCGCCCGGCGGAAGAGAGTCTCGATTTGTTCCGCCGCATGAGGGACGGAGAATTCGAGGACGGCAGAATGACGCTCCGCGCGAAGATCGACCTTGCCTCCGGCAACTTCAATCTGCGCGACCCGGTACTTTACCGCATCAACCACATGGCGCACCACCGCACGAAAAATGAGTGGTGCATCTACCCGATGTACGATTTTGCGCACCCGATCGAGGATGCGATCGAGGGGATTACCCACTCGCTGTGTTCACTGGAGTTTGAGGACCACCGCCCTCTGTACGACTGGGTGATCGAGCATATCGGCCTTCCCGCGAAACCCCGGCAGATCGAGTTCGCGCGCCTCGGCATCAACAATACGGTCATGAGCAAGCGCAAGCTGCGGCTGTTGGTTGAAAACGGTTCTGTGTCCGGATGGGACGATCCGCGCATGCCGACCCTCTGCGGCTTAAGGCGCAGGGGTTACACGCCGGCCTCCATCCGCAATTTCTGCGAGCGTATCGGAGTCGCGAAGGTGAATTCCACGGTGGACTACGGCTTTCTGGAACACTGCCTGCGCGAAGACCTGAACGAAAATGCCGGCCGCGCGATGGCGGTTCTGGACCCGGTCAAGCTGGTTCTGACCAATTACCCGAAGGACGAAACGGAAACCTTCGACGTGGAGAATAATCCGGAACGCCCGGAAAGCGGCACCCGGCCGGTCAGTTTCTCCCGGGAACTGTGGATCGAGCGCGAGGATTTCATGGAGGTGCCGGAAAAGAAATATTTCCGCCTTTTCCCGGGGAATGAGGTGCGGCTCAAGACCGCCTATGTCGTCAAATGCACCGGATGCGAGAAGGATGAAAACGGAAACGTAACCGCGGTTACCGCCGAGTACGACCCGGCGACGCGCGGAGGCAATACGCCGGACGGGCGGAAAGTGAAAAGCACCATTCACTGGGTGGACGCAAAGACCGCGAAGGACGCCGAGGTCCGTTTGTACGACAGCCTGTTTACCGTCCCCGACCCGGAGGCCGGCGATTTTCTCGAGGAACTGAGTCCCGATTCGCTGAAAGTTCTGACCGGCTGCAAAGTGGAGCCGCTGTTGGCGGAGGCGGAGGCGCCGGCGTCGTTCCAGTTCCTGCGTCAGGGGTATTTCTGCGTGGACAGCCGCGACAGCAAGCCAGGACACCCGGTGTTCAATCGCTCCGTATCGCTCAAGGACGGCTTCAAAAGGAAAAGGTAATAGAAATATGAGAGTTGCCCGGTGCGGTTTTAATTGCGCCGGGCATTTTTCCATTTATGAAAGGAGTCACAAACGAATGAATCCGATTTTAAAGATCGTCAGCAGACTGATCGGCCTGGTGCTGCTGTTCCTGAACTTTTTGTATTGTTCGTTCCTTGTTCAGGAGGCAAAAATCGCCCAATGCCTTGAGATCAAGTGCCTGGGAAGCGGATATACAAATGATACGGCTTATATTCATCCGGTCTCCTATCTCGCCGTTATCGCAAATTTTATCATTGTGGGGTACCTTCTCTATCTGTCTTTCACTATAAAACTTGCGCGTTTTTATAAATTTTTTTCAAAAAAAGTGTAACAAATCGGGGGCCTCACACGGTATATCAGTAGAGGAAAAAATTACAGGTTCAATAATAGTCCGATTTCAATGCAGCGCGCGCATATGAAATAAGAAAACGAGGGAAGAGGATGACGCCGATGGGCCGTTTAGAGGGGGAACGCCGTTCCCCTTTACAAAAACCTTTTCGTACGCCTGTCAACCGAAACAAAACACAGAGGTAGAAAAATGTTAAGGACTTGGAAAAAAGCAATCAGCCTGGTTCTGGTTTTCGCCCTGTCTATGATGGTTTGCGTGCCCGCGTTCGCGGCGACATCAAATCCTAGCGAAACTATCGCTATCTCAAATAACAAGGCGACTCTTTCTGTTAATGATTTGCAAGACGGGGTAACAGTAAAAGCGAATACAATAACTGGTCAACAGGTAGTCTTTAGTCTAAAATTACGAGGTAATGTTGCAGGCATTAGAGAACTGCGTTGGACAGCTCATATGCCCTCAGGCTGGAGTAACCTGACAAATGTTAAAGGAAGAATATATGTTAAATCTACAAGTGCTTTATCAGATACATATTATTACGATGATTATATTGACTGCCCACATTTAAATGGTACTACAAGGACCGCAACTAATGTGACCAGTGACTTTTTTGTTCCTTCATCTGGAATTGTCACTGTTGGCTGGACAAACCTGTATCTTGTAGGGATAAGTGATACTTTTTCAGTCGGAAGCGCAGCGTCAGCAGTACGGCTTTAACTTTCTTTACCAGTGGTAATCTATACTTATCTCGGTACTTTGATACCGAGATAAGTATTAAAAAAGGAGGGAACGATTTATGTTTGTTAAAATAGAATTAGAAAAGATAAAAAATCATAACGAACCCTTAGATAGAACAAATAATTGTAAAATTGCCATTAGCCCGGCAACATATAGCCCGGATCAAATAGAATCATATTTACTTGATGATTTATTTTTACAATTTACTGTTGCTGATTTTTACTATTTTTATATAAATTGTAATGTCGATATTGCAATAACATTACCGATGACTTCTCTTAAACTAAAGGACCAAATTGGAATTTTATCAACTATCTTTAAAAGAATTTTAGTAAATTATGATTCTGTTAATAATATTTTAAGTTATCAATTAGAAGGAATTTCTACAGGATGCAAAAAAGCATATGAGAATATGATTCGGAAAAATAAAATCGATAAATTGATAAAGATTCTCTTTAACAAAGATGCGATTCAAAATGAGATTTGCCAATTTGGGTATTATGAATATATCAATTCGTCTGATATGTTCTTTCCTTGCAAAGAAATAAATACCATTGAGCAGCTGTTTGAAAACGAATTCTTTAAAACAAATGGTTCACTCAATCTAAGTTCTTTTACATTTCAAGAAATTGATAATTGCGGTCTCGTTAAGTATATAAAAACGAAGGTCAATAATGTTTACCTGTATATCTATGGCCTTGAATTTAATAAAAAAACTTACTATGTAAAATATTTACACTGGTATTGATTTCTCTCTCCAGGAGTGGCTAAATAAAAAGTGGATTTATTTCTGCAATTTCACAGATTCGTTGTTGGTTAAAAATCGATACTGGTGATCATTTGCCTTAGGTGCGTCGAAGAACTAAAGGAGGAAGCGCAGCTTTGCGAAGAAAGATATGGATTATTTATTCCGCTTTTGCAGTGCTGCTGTGGCTTGTAAGTCTGGCCAAGATGCTCTGTTATTCGCAGGAATTCCGGGCCGCGACAGGGGAGGCGGCCAAACCGCTGAATTTGGCCTTCCGGCTGAGCGAAACGGGATTCAACATGCTTTTCATTTTGTTCCTGCTTTTCCTGGGCTGGTTCCTGGCGTATGGCTTTGCAAAACTGCGCTTCGTCCTGCCCGCCGCCCTGGCGGTTTTGCTGATTTCCGCGCTGATCGAATTTGCCTTCACGCCGCAGAGTCGTGCCCCGTGGATCTTTGGAGGGCTGAAAGTTGTCAACGCGTTTCTCTGGTGCGGAGCTGTCCGGCTCGCTTTTTGGGCCGCCAAAAAGCACGGGGAAGTCCTTCAAAAGAAAAAGGTGGAAATCACCGTTTTTTCAGCTGTCGGCATTCTGCTGGCCCTGAATGGCTACGTCATTCAAACTGCGTCAATGAAAGAGATCACTCTTTTTCAGGAATTAAAAACTGAGATTAAAATGCCGCCCATTCCGCTGCTGAGTTATCATCTTCTTTATCTTTTTCTGCTCTTTCTCGCCGGTTGGTATACGGCTTACGGTTTTCTGCGCCTGCGCATCGTTTTCCCCGTAACGCTTGGAATTCTCCTGATTCCGGCGTTGACGGAATTTGCCTTTCATCCGCTCTTTGGCCCACTCAGCATTTTTGACGGAGTTTTGTTTTCTGCGGGCTGGATCGGAATCACGGGACTATACCGTTACGTTTTTCGAAAAGTTTCGACACCGGAGCATTTTTGCACTCCGGATGAAATGAGTTAACATCGCAGCATCTTTCATAGCAGCGCCCGGCGCAAAAACGCGTCGGGCGCTGCCGCTTATCTATTCCGCTTTCTGCCCGTAAATGCCCTGTACGCTGACTTCGCCCGCGGTGACGGTTTCCTTTGCCCCGTCGGGCAGCTCGACGATCAGTTCCCCCCGGGGAGAAACGTCCACGGCGGTTCCCGTCACGGCCGCCCCGCGGCGGGCGAATTTTACCTGCCGGCCAATCGAAACGCAGGCCCTTTTGTACTCCTCCCAGAACGCGGGGTCGGAATCCGCGTTCTGTTTCAGCAGAGTTTCAAACTGGATCAGAATTTCCTGCAACAGCGCGACGCGCCGTAAAGGTTTTCCACTTTCCATACGGATGGAAGTCGCTTTATCACGGATGGCCTCCGGAAATGCCGTGTTGTTTACATTGACTCCGATTCCAACCGCAACGAATTCGATGCGGTCAATTTCCGCCGTCATTTCCGTCAGAATCCCACAGACCTTTTTACTGCCGATCACGATGTCATTCGGCCATTTGATTTTGGCGTCACAGCCGGATAAGGAACGGACGGCGCGGGCCACGGCAAGGCCCGACAGCAGCGTTGTGACCGAAACGCGCAGGGGCAGGATCCCGGGCCGGAGCAGAACGGTAAACCACAGCCCCGTCCCGGTTGGAGAGGTCCAGCTGCGCCCCAAACGGCCTTTTCCCCCGGTCTGCTGTTCCGCGACGAACAGGCTGCCGTTCGGCGCTCCGGCGAGCGCCTGCCTTTTTGCTTCCTCGTTGGTGGAGTCGACGCTGTCGTGACAGAAAACGCTCCGGCCAAGAAACTCCGTTTCCAGCCCCGCGCCGATTTCCGCCGCAGAGTACCGGTCCGGACAGCTTTCGAGCCGATACCCTCGGTTCGTCGCGGACTCGATTTCATATCCCTCTTCCCGCAGGGAACGGATGGACTTCCATACCGCCGTCCTCGAAATATGAAGCTGTTCGCTGAGCTCCTCTCCGGAGACGAATTCTCCGTTTTCCCGGAGGCGGTTGAGAATTTGCTCTTTGGTTCCCATTTTGATCCCAGCCTTGCTCATTAGAATGCTTTTATTATATTCCGGCACGGGACAAACCGCAAGCATCCGAAAAAAAACGGCCCGCATATTGCCGTTCAGCGAATTTTGGTCTATACTAAAATAGTATGTTGCTTTGAAAAGAAAAGAGGTGCGTTCATGGACGTCAGACCGGGAGACGTGCTTCAAATGAGGAAGCCGCATCCCTGCGGGTGCAATCTGTTTCTGGTGCTGCGCTCCGGCATGGATTTTAAGATCCGGTGTCAAAAATGCGGCCATGAAGTGATGGTTCCGCGTTTGAAGTGTGAAAAAAATATTAAGAAAATAATAAGGAAAACCAGCCAGGATGAATTGTAGCTTCCTTTGTTTCCCTTAATAAAACAAAGGAGTAGTGTTTATGTTTGAAAATTTGGCGGTTTTTGAAAAGAGATATGAGGAGCTGAACCGGAAACTCTGCGATCCCACGGTCGCGTGCGATCCGGAGCAGTCAAGGGAACTGATGAAAGAGGTTCGTTCCATCGAACCGATTGTCGAAAAATACCGGGAATACGGGGAAACGGTGCGGACGGAGGACGGCGCCCGGCAGATCCTGGAGGAAGAGTCCGACCGGGAGCTTCACCGCATGGCCGAGGACGAGATTAGCGAGGCGCGTGCAAACCGGGAACGGATTGCCGAGGAGCTGAAAATTCTGCTGCTGCCGCGCGACCCGAATGATGAGAAGAACGTGATTGTCGAAATCCGCGGCGGAGCGGGCGGCGAGGAAGCCGCCCTGTTTTCCGGCGTTCTGTTCCGCATGTACAGCATGTACGCGCAGTCAAGGGGCTGGCAGACGGAAATCATGAACGCGAACGAAACGGAACTGGGCGGCTTTAAGGAAATCAGTTTTATGATTGCCGGGGACGGCGCCTATTCCAGGCTGAAATATGAAAGCGGCGTGCATCGCGTGCAGCGCGTGCCGGAGACGGAACAGCAGGGACGCATCCACACCTCGACGGCGACGGTTGCCGTTTTGCCGGAGGTAGAGGAAGTGGAGTTCGAACTGGACCCGAACGATCTGAAAATCGACACGTTCCGTTCCAGCGGCGCCGGCGGGCAGCACATCAACAAAACGTCGTCCGCCATCCGCGTCACCCACCTGCCGACCGGCATGGTCGTCGAGTGCCAGGACGAGCGCAGCCAGTACAAAAACAAGGACAGGGCGCTGAAAATCCTTCGCAGCCGGCTGTACGAACAGAAACAAAAGGAACAGGATGACAAGGTGGCTGCGGAACGCCGTTCCCAGGTGGGCACCGGCGACCGCTCGGAGCGCATCCGGACTTATAATTATCCGCAGGGCCGCGTGACGGATCACCGCATCGGGCTTACGCTTTACCGGCTGGACGCGGTTTTGAACGGGGACCTTGACGAAATATTCGACGCGCTGGTTGCGGCGGACCGCGCTCAAAAACTGAAAAATTCAGCGGAAAACGGAACGGATACGGGAGAATAAAATGAAAACGTTGTTGCTTGACGCGGCAAAGAGCGAATCGATCGAAGCCGCGGCCCATATAATAAGAAACGGCGGCCTTGTGGGCATGCCGACAGAGACCGTTTATGGCCTTGCGGCGAATGCATTTGACGGCACGGCGGTCAGAAAAATCTTTGAGGCGAAGGGAAGGCCGCAGGACAATCCGCTGATCGTTCACATCTCAAACCTGGATCAAATCGAAAAACTGGCTGTCCGGTTGCCGGAGTCCGCGAAAAAACTGGCAAAGACCTGCTGGCCCGGTCCGCTCACCATGGTGCTTGAAAAATCGGACTTGATCCCGTTTGAAGTCAGCGCGGGTCTGCCCACCGTTGGAATCCGGTTTCCGTCCCATCCCGTGGCGCAGGCGCTGATCTCGGCGGCCGGCGTTCCGATTGCCGCGCCGTCGGCCAATCGGTCCGGCTTTCCCAGCACCACGACGGCGGAACATGTGATGCGCGATATGGACGGAAAAATCGACGCCGTTCTGGACGGCGGTCCCTGCGGGGTTGGGGTGGAATCGACCATCGTCACGCTGGCTTCCGACCCGCCGCGGCTTCTGCGTCCCGGCGGCATTACGCTGGAACAGCTTCGCTCCGTACTGGGGCGTGTGGATGTCGACCCTGCTGTGATGAATCCGCTGCCGAAAGGGGCGCGGCCGCTTTCCCCCGGGATGAAATATAAGCACTATTCCCCAAAAGCGAATGTAGTGATCCTGAGCGGCGGGGAAAGAGCCTATGCCGATTATGTCAATTCCCATGCGGAGCCGGGCGTCGCGGCGCTCTGCTATGACGGGGAGGACCGCCTGCTGAGGGTTCCGGCGGTCTGTTACGGCGCGGAACGCGACACGGGCGCGCAGGCGCGGGAACTGTTTGAATCCCTCCGCCGCCTGGATGACATCGGTGCGAAAACGGTTTACGCGCGCTGCCCGGCTCCGGACGGGGTCGGCCTTGCGGTCTATAACCGTCTGATGCGTGCCGCCGGATTTGAGGTGCTTTCCCTTGAATAAGCCGGTGATCGGCCTGACCGGTCCGACCGGATCGGGCAAATCCACGGTGGCGGCCGCTTTCCGGGAGCTGGGGTGCGCCGTGATCGACGCGGATATTCTCGCCCGGAGAGCCGTTCAGCGCCCGGATTGCATCGCGGCGCTCAGCCGTGAATTCGGCGCGGACATTGTATCGGCGGACGGTTCTTTGGACCGCCGTCTGCTTGCAAAGCGGGCGTTTTCCAGTCCGGGACGGACGGAACGGCTCAATCAGATTACACATCCGGCCATTAAGGAGGAGACGGTCCGCCGCATCGGAGAGCTGCGCGGCAGCGGGGCAAAAGCCATTGTCCTCGACGCGGCTCTATTGTTTGAAAGCGGCGCGGATTCCCTCTGCGATACGGCGGTCGCGGTGACGGCGCCGCCTGAAATCCGGCTGAAAAGAATTATGAAACGGGACGGAATTGCGGAGGAGGCGGCAAAAGAACGCATGAACGCGCAAAATCCAAACGGGTACTATGAAAAACGGGCCAAATATGTTTTTGACGGGTGCACGGATTTTTGTGCGGTGCGTGACGGCGCGGCCCGTCTGCTGAAGCAGATTCTGGAGGAGGAGAATTGAAGTTCTCTAAGAGATTTTTCAGGTCCTATACGCTGCTGGCGATTCTGCTGGTCGGAGCCGTCCTGCTTCTCCGTGCGGGATATGACCGGTTTCAGAAATCTTTTTATCCGCTCCGCTATACGGAATACGTTGAGAAATATGCCCAGGAATATCATTTGGAGCCCGCGCTGGTCTATGCGGTCATCCGATCGGAAAGCAACTTCGACGCGGATGCCCGGTCCCGGTCCGGTGCCTGCGGCCTGATGCAGCTGATGCCGGACACGTTTGACTGGCTTCAGGAGAGCCAGAAGGACACCTATTCCGAAGAGGATCTTTTCCGCCCGGAGGTCAATATCCGGTATGGGTGCAGATATTTGTCGATGATGGCGGAAAGATACGGTTCTCTGCGCACAGCCCTGTGCGCCTACAACGCCGGCTCCGGCACGGTGGACGGATGGCTGAAGGATTCCAGATATTCTGCGGACGGGAAAAACCTGAAGCGGATTCCCTATGAGGAAACGCAGAATTATGCGGATTCCGTTCTGCAAAGTTATGACAAATATAAAAAACTTTATCAGTTGTGAAGGAGAGACAGACCATGGAGAAAAAAGAAGAAGCATCCCAGGTCAAGGAGTTAACGAAAAAGCTTTTGATTGACAGGAAAAGCGGCTATTTCAAAGTGCCGGAAAGTCAGGTGGAAAAAGCCGACCGCTTCTGCGACGGCTATATGAAGTTTATCGGCGCGGCGAAAACGGAACGGGAGGTAACGCGCTATGCGGTCGAGGCGGCCGAAAAGGCGGGGTTTGCTCCCTATGAAGAGGGAAAACGCTATCAGCCGGGCGACCGCGTTTATTACAACAACCGGGGCAAAGCGGCAATTTTCGCCGTGATTGGGGAGGAGGGCTGCCGGGATGGCGTCCGGATTGCCGCCGCCCACATTGATTCTCCCCGTCTGGATTTAAAACCCCATCCTCTTTACGAAAAAGATGGACTGGCCTTATTTAAAACGCACTACTACGGCGGAATCAAGAAATACCAGTGGACGACGATCCCGCTGTCCCTGCACGGCCGCGTTGTTCTGAAGGACGGCACACACGTAGACCTCCGCATCGGAGAAAAGCCCGGCGACCCGCAGTTTACCATAACGGACCTTCTGATCCATCTTGCGACCGAGCAGATGCAGAAGACGCTGTCCAAGGGGGTCGAGGGGGAAAACCTGAATATTCTCGCCGGCAGCCGCCCGATCCGCTCGGAAGACGGCGAGAATCTTTTCAAGCTCAACCTGATGAAGATCCTGAATGAAAAATACGGTATGACCGAAGAGGATTTTGTCTCCGCGGACCTGGAGCTCGTCCCGGCGTTCAGTGCGGTGGATATTGGGTTTGACCGCAGCATGATCGGCGCTTACGGACATGACGACCGAGTCTGCGCCTATCCGGCCCTGATGGCAGCGCTTCATGCCAAGACTCCGAAAAACACCGTATTGACGGTTCTCGCGGATAAGGAAGAGATCGGAAGCGACGGAAACACGGGCCTGAACAGCCAGTTTATGCGCTATTTTATCGCCGACCTGGCGGAAGCCGAGGGCCTTGCGGTTCGCCATGTTCTCAGCCGTTCCAAATGCCTGTCCGCGGATGTGACGGCGGCTTATGATCCTACCTATCCGGATGTGTATGAGGCGGCGAATTCCTGCTTCCTGAACAGCGGAGTGGGGATGGCAAAGTATACGGGCGCGCGCGGGAAGAGCGGTTCCAGCGAGGCTTCCGCCGAGTTTGTATCCGAAATTCGCCGGCTGTTTGAGAAAAACGGCGTTTTGTGGCAGATCGGCGAGCTTGGGAAAGTGGATGCCGGCGGCGGCGGAACGGTTGCCATGTATATCGCCAACCTGAATGTCGACGTTCTCGATATCGGAGTTCCGGTCCTGTCCATGCATTCGCCTTTTGAAGTTGTTTCCAAGCTGGATGTTTATATGACCTATGAGGGAATCAAAGCGTTCTTTGAGGCGCGTTGATTTTCAGGCCTTGCAGGGAAAAGAGAACCCGTTCTCTTTTCCCTGCTCCGTATTTTCCCGCTTTTTGCGCCGGGAACCCTTTGCCAATCGATTCGGCCTACCGGTTACCAGGCGTTTATTTTTATTGCCGCGATGACCAAACGGCTGGCGGGCGAATTGATTGACATTACTTTTTTTCCATGCTATGATAATGAAAATCGTCAGACCCTATTACTTTTTCCCAAGTTCTTCCATGTTTTGCAATAATATGCGCTTTTGGAGGCTGAACAACGACTATGATTTGTGTTCTCATAGTTGATGATTCTGTGTTTTCACAAAAAGTAACTGCTAATTTATTAAAAAAAGCAATGCCCGGCAAGGATATCGCAATCAGCTTCGCTTCTGACGGGGAAGAGGGACTGAAGAAATTCCGGGCACTGAAACCGGATTATATGTTCGTCGATCTTTTAATGCCGAAGCTGGGCGGGGCGGAACTGATCCGTGCCGTTCAAAAAGAAGGCGGCACCGGCGTCATCGTTGTGACCGCCGATATTCAGAAGTGTGTTCGTGAGGAAATCGAAGCGCTGGGTGTACTGGCTTTCGTTAATAAGCCTCTGAATGACGAAAAAATGCGGTTGTTATGCGACCGGATAGATGGTAAGGAACGATAAAAGTGGATCGAGAGTGCTTTCGTTGTGATATTTTAAGTGAATTGTTCAATATCGGGGTGGGAAGAGCGGCGGATATGCTCTCAGAGATTGTCCATCGGAAAATCAGTCTGCAAATTCCCAAAATCAGGATTCCTGAAGATGAGGACAGAGAACTTAAACTCAGCGAAGAGTTCTCAGGTTTGTTCGACGGCGCGTTGATGGTATCGACGATTTCTTTTACAAACAGTTTGAAAGGGAGGGCGAACCTGGTTTTTCCGGCGGACAAAATTAAAAAATTTGTCACTCTCTGTTCCGGCGACGGCTCCGTTCCTCCGGAAGATACTGTTTTTACCGATGTGGATTTTGACGTGATCCGCGAAATCGGCAATATCCTGCTGAACTGTATTCTCGGCGAACTTGGAAATCTGATTAATGTGCAGTTGGCTTATGATCTCCCCCATGTGGCGGTTTACGACCGAA
Source organism: Caproicibacter sp. BJN0012 (assembly GCF_035986805.1). NCBI lineage: Bacteria > Bacillati > Bacillota > Clostridia > Eubacteriales > Acutalibacteraceae > Caproicibacter > Caproicibacter sp. BJN0012. Next base: position 1,667,767 of record NZ_CP142518.1, read on the forward strand.
TCAATTTCAGCAAAGATATCGACAGTGAGAAAAACCATTCTTTCATAATTTTATTTGTCACGTTCCTGATCGACAGCACGGAAATAGAGGGTGCGGTCATCATCGATCTGATGGTGGAATCTTACCGTGAATTGTTTCGTTTGCTGGACGGAATTGAGGCGGGGCTTTGATGGACGGGGTTTCACATGAGGTGCTGGATCGGCTGAATCTGGGAATCCTGATTGTGGATGAGAAATTAAAAATACTGTTTCAGAACCGCTTTATGCAGAGATTTGACAAAGGGCGTGCGGATGCGGGGGAGTGCGGAAGTCTGCCTGGACTGATCCCCGGATTCAACAGCCCTTATTTTCAAATGTCCCTGATGGATGCTCTGGAACAGGGACATAATCTTTTTTTTTCCGCGGCCATGCACGAAATGCTGATGGGCTGCCGCGAAAAGTACAATATCAGGGTAACCAGGTTTATGGAAAACGGCCAAAAGCGCCTGCTGCTCGAATTCACCGAGGTGACGGATTCCTTTGAACGGATCCGCCAGCTTCGCGAAAGCATCAGTGAACTTCGCCTGCTGAATCAGGAACTGAAACAGAAGGAACAGGCCATTCAGCGCCTCGCTTATTATGACCAGTTGACCGGCGTTGCAAACAGGACGCTTTTTTACGAAATGGCGGAAAAATTCCTGCGCGCGGCGGAACGCAACCGGGAAGTCTTGGGCCTTATGTTTATTGACGTGGACAACTTCAAACAGATCAACGACACCTACGGGCATGAAGCCGGGGATAAGGTGCTGATTCAGGTGGCGGAGATTCTGACCGCGGCGACGCGCAGAAACGATATCGTCGCCCGTTACGGAGGAGATGAATTCCTGATTCTGCTCCCGCAGATCAACGAACCGGACAACTATAAAATCGTTGTTTCCAAAATTCTCCGGGCAAAACGGGACGCCATGTTGAGCAACGGCGTTTCCGTGCGAATTTGTCTGAGTGTAGGGGTGAGCTTTTATCCGCAGGACGGGGATTCGGTGGACCAACTGATCGTCAAGGCGGACCGTGCGATGTATATTGCCAAAAAGCGCGAAGGTGACAACTGGTATTACCCCGCAGAAAACGGCGAAAACTGATTCCCAATGGAACCGCACGGTGCCGGTCCTTAGAAATGTATTGCAAAGATTTTGCCTGGGTATTATAATAAGCATGTCTCATATTATGAATTTTACCTTTTTTGGAGGATACAGTTATGGTAGCGATTACCAAACAGTCTTTAATCGGAGATATTCTTGATCTTGACACCAGCACGGCTCCTTTTTTCATGGAAATGGGCATGCACTGCCTGGGATGCCCCGCTTCCCGCGGCGAATCACTGGAGGAAGCCTGTGTCGTTCACGGTGTGGATGTGGAGGAAATGGTTCAGAAGCTCAATGAACACCTCGCATCCCGCCAGTAAAAACAAGCGGCCGTCCGACAGAAGCTTTGCCGGACGGCCGTCCGGCGTGTCCCGCCGGGCATGCGCTCTGTTTTCCCTTGGAGACAGGCTTTCCCTCTGCGCTTCCATGGTGCGGGCGGGAACGGCGCTTGCGGATGTGGGAACCGACCACGCCTATCTGCCGGTCTGGCTTGCAAAACGGGGAATGATCCGAAGCGCCGTAGCCGCCGACGTCAGGCCGGGTCCTTTGGCGCGTGCGCGTGCAAATATTGACCGCTTCGGGGTATCGAATCTGGTGTCGGCGCGTCTTTCGGACGGTTTGGACCGGATAGAGCCATCGGAAGCGGAGGATCTCGTGATTGCCGGCATGGGCGGGCTGATGATGGTCCGTATTCTTGAGCGCGCGCCTTGGCTAAAGGAAACGGGCCGCCGCCTGATCCTTCAACCCATGACGAAGGCGGAGGAACTGCGCGGATTTCTTGTGCGGCAAGGGTTCCTGATCGAGCGGGAACAGGCCGCCGAAGAGGACGGCCATGTCTATTCGGTGATGCAGGTCTCCTTTTGCCCCCAGGGACGGCAGGAAGAAGAGCTGTTTTACTACATCGGCAGAATGACAGCGGATACGGTGCAGGGAAGAAAGTACCTCGAAATACAGAAGCGGCGTTTGGAAAAGCGGGCGAACGGTCTCCTCAGGTCAGGAAACGCCCGGGATGCCGGCCGCTTTTATTTCCTTGTATCCGAAATTGAAAAATTGCTGTCATCCAGACCGGCTTAATCGAAAGAGGAGCTGCTTATGACGACGACTGGCGACATTTTTCAGTTTATCGACGGATTTGCGCCGTTTCGCACGGCGATGGGTTTTGACAACCCCGGACTGCTGGTTGGCGACGAGGGCATGAACGTGACAAAATCCATCCTGTCCCTGGACATCACGCCTGAGGTGGTGCGGGAAGCGTCCGAATTGGGCGCACAGCTGATTGTCAGCCATCATCCGGTGATTTTTCATCCGCTCAAAAGACTGGACACGGCTTCGGTGCCGTATTTGCTGGCAAGCCGCTCCATCGCGGCAATCTGTGCCCATACGAATCTTGACATGGCGCCGGGCGGGGTCAACGACTGTCTTGCCGGCCGGCTCAGACTGAAAAATGTCAGAATGCTGTGTGAAAATTCGGATTCCGGCCTTCCGGAGGCGCTTTGCGGGGAAACGGACCGAGAATACAGCCCGCGCGAGTTCGCTCAATTTGTCAAGAACGCGCTGGGGTGCGAAGGACTTTGCTACGTCGACGGCGGAAGGCGCGTCAATTCGGCCGGACTCTGCGGCGGAGGCGGAGCCGACTATCTGTATGATGCGGCCCAGGCCGGCTGCCAGGCGTTTGTGACGGGAGAATGCAAGCACAATATCTTGCTGGATGCGGAGAGCCTGGGCGTCACACTGGTCGCTGCCGGACATTTTGAAACCGAGGACCCGGTGATCCCGGCGCTGATGCAAAAGCTCGCGGAACGGTTTCAGGACGTGTCTTTTGTCCGGTCACGCGCAGCGCACGGGCCGGTGCATTATCTGTAACGATTCGGAGGGAACAAAATGGCACTGGACGGAGCGTTTTTGCGCCATCTGAAGCGCGAAATTGAAGAGACTGCGGCCGGCGCCAGAGTGGACCGGATTTATCAGCCGAACCGGGATGAAATCCTTTTTTTGCTGCGGTCGAGGGACGGCGCGTTCCGCTTGCTTCTTTCGGCACGGGCGAACAGCGCGCGCGTCCATTTCACCCGCTATGCGCCGGAAAATCCAAAGGAGCCCCCCATGCTTTGCATGCTTTTGCGGAAAAAACTCTCGGGGGCGCGCCTTGCCGGCGTTCGGCAGCCGGAACTGGAACGCCTTCTTTTTTTGGATTTTGACTCGGTGAACGAGCTTGGCGACCAAGTGCGCCTGACCGTTGCCGTGGAGGTGATGGGCCGTTACAGCAATATCATTCTGATCGACAGAGACGGCAACATTGTCGACGCGCTGAAGCGCGTCGACGCGGGAATGACCTCCGGGCGGCTGGTTTTGCCGGGACTGAGGTACCGTCTGCCCCCGCCGCAGGACAAGCTGTGCCTGCTTTCATCCGGCCGGGAAGAAATCATTGAGCGTCTGCGCGCGATTCCGGGTGATATGGAGCTGTCCAAAGCGTTGCTTTCTTCTCTTCAGGGCCTTTCTCCCGTGGTCTGCAGGGAACTGGCATTCCTGACGGGGAGAGGAAGAGAACTGACCCTGCGGGGAATGGTGCAGGAGCAGTGGGGCCGGCTGTCCTTTTTTCTGGGATCGGTTTCGGACACGATCCGCAATGCCTCCGGAGACCCCTGGACCGCCTGTACCACCGACGGAAAACCGCTGGATTTTTCGTTCTTGCGAATCGGTCAGTATGGAAGCGCGGCGGTCGTCAGACAGGAAAAGAGTTTTTCCGGTCTTTTGGACGATTTTTACGAGGAGCGGGACCGGATCGCCCGCATGAAAGCGCGTTCGCAGGATCTCCTGCGGGTTCTTACGAATGCTTCTGACCGGCTGAACAGGAAAATCAACGCGCAGCGCGCGGAATTGGAGCAGTGTTCGAAACGGGACAATCTTCGGGTGTTCGGCGACTTGGTGAACGCGAACCTTTACCGGCTGGAAAAGGGACAAAGCTCCGCCGTCCTCGAAAATTTCTATGCGGAGGGACAGCCAGGCGTCGCCGTCCCGCTGGATCCCGCTCTTTCGCCCGTTCAGAATGCGCAGAAATATTATAAGGAATACCGCAAGCAGCGCACGGCGGAAGAAATCCTCACGGTTCAGATTCAACGTGCGGAACAGGAGCTGGCTTATCTGGATACGGTGTTTGAGGAACTCAGCCGCGCCGCCGATGAGAAGGATCTGAATGAGATCCGCGGGGAACTGGAGGGAGAGGGATATTTCCGCACGCAGAGAAAATCCAAACGCCGGGCTGCCGTTCAGGGTCCGATGCAGTTCGAATCTTCCGATGGGTTCCGGATCCTTGTGGGGAGGAACAACAGCCAGAACGATCTGCTGACGCTTCGTCAGGCCGGGAAAAACGACCTTTGGTTCCACACGAAAAATATTCCGGGTTCTCACGTCGTGCTGTTTACCCAGGGCAGAGAGGCGACTTCGGCCGCCGTAGCTGAGGCGGCCCTCCTTTCGGCCTGTTATAGCCGCGGGAGGGATTCATCCAATGTTGCGGTGGACTATACCCTGGTCAGGAATGTCTCGAAACCGCAGGGAGCAAAACCGGGAATGGTCATCTATGTCAGGAATAAAACTGTTTTTGCGGAACCGGACAGAAAAACGGCGGAGAAAATGAGAGTCAAATGAATTTTCCGGCGAACGCTGGCAATATTTCGTATGAATGGTATAATCGGTTTAGTATTATTTTCCAGATTCGGTTGGAGGAATAACATGACGGGTTTTTCGGTAAAAAACAGCTTCAGGAACACCGTTCTGTTCGGAACGGTTTTGCTGCTGATGCTTACTGCAAACTTTTTGACAGCGTTCGGCGGCTTTTTTTATGAAATGGCCGCAAACCTGATGTTTGCGGCGAATATCGTCCTGAATCTGGCTGTTGCCTGCGACCTGATCCCCCATGTCCGGCGCGACTTTCCGTTCCTCGTATTCGTGGGAACCTATAATATTCTGCTGCTTGGCCGCGTCTATGTGTCGTTTCTGGCGCATTACCCCGAGATCCTGTACTATCTTGAGGCGAAGGATTTTTACAGCCTTTTTACCGGGCTTCAGGTCGTCACGCTGTCCCTTCTGTGCATCTATGCCGGCTATCAGCTGGTCGGACCATTTTTCGCAAACCGGGAAAGGACGATCCGGGAAAAAGGCTGGGCGGCGGTTTCACAGAACCCGATTCTGCCGATCATCCGCCAGATCAGCACAGCCGTCCTGCTGATCAGTTCCCTGGCCTCGTTTTACACCCTGATGGAATCCATTCTGAACGTTCTCAGAAGCGGCTATCTGGGTTCGTTCACACAGGTCTCCGCCTCGAGCATTCCCTCCGCCATCAGCCGCCTGTCCATGTTCTTTGTTCCGTCCTTTGCCGTTTTTCTTGCGACTATGCCGGACCGCAGGCAGCTCAGGCTGCCGATGACGGTTTACGGCGTCTATCTGCTCGCCACTCTTTTTACCGGGCGCAGGAACACCTTTGTCTGCGAAGCGATCACCATTCTGATTTATTTTGTTCTCCGGGATTCTCTGAACGAAAAGGGAAAGCGCGTTTTTAAAAAGAGAACGGTGGTCGGCGGCGGGATCCTGGCGGTTGTCGCCATGTATCTGCTTCAGCTTCTGGCGGAAATCCGGGCATACGGACTGCTTTCTCACCGGAGCTTTCTCGATACCGTGGTCAATTTCCTTTATTCGCAGGGAGCGAGCTTCCGCGTGGTGATCCAGACGGTCAACAGCTGGGACCTGTTCGATCACGGCATGACATGGAAATACCTCTTTTACCCGTTTGAGCTTTTTGTCCACAATAATCTGATTACAAGGTCCCTGTTCGGGCTGTCGCCGATCATTGAAGTGCAGACCACGGCCTTTGTGGCTTCCACCCACAATTACGCCCATGCCCTCACTTATCTCGTGGATCCCCTGCGCTACCTGTCCGGCGGAGGCTTTGGAACATCCTTTGTGGCGGAATCCTATGTTGCGTTCGGCTTTGTCGGGGTCGTCATCGTCAGCGCCGGCGTGGGGCTGATCCTTCGCTTTTTCGCTTCGATGCTGACCCGTTCCTGGGTGGTGACGGCATCCTGTCTGCTTGCAATCAGGGATTTCGTCTATATCCCGCGCAGCTTTGCGTTTCTCTGGGTAACGAATGTCTTCAATTTCACCTATCTGAGCTTTTACATTGCCATCTATTTTGCCGCTCTTCTGGTTCTTCGGCTGGGAACTCATGTGCGCCCCGCGGCTCGAAGAGCAGAACTGGGGGAGGAGGGCCCGTGAAGCTGATGCTTCTTCTCACCTCGTCGTTTCCGTTTGACAGTGGTGAGGAGTTTCTTGGAAACGAGCTGCAATTTGCCCGCGGCTTTGACCGGATCATTGTCTGTCCCTGCGGGCTGAAGGAAAACAGCGTGCGTTCCCGGACGCTGCCGGAGGGCGTGGAGTGTATCCGCATACGGCGCTCTTCTGGCGGGCGGGGGGAATACGGCGCTCTTCTTCGGCTGCCGCACGTCCGCGGCGAATTGCTGAAGCTTGCGCGCACCGGGAGATTTTCCCTGGCGCGGGCGCATGAAACACTCTTTTTCATGAAGAACGCGGTGAGTATTTTCCGGGCTCTGAAACAGGAAAAAGTTATTTTATCCGCCGATGACGTCACGATTTACAGCTATTGGTTTTACGACACCGCGGCAGCGGGAGCGCTACTCGCGGAATTTCTCCGGTCAATGGGAAAAAGGGCAAAGCTGGTTTCCCGCGCGCATGGTTTCGACGTTCATGAGGACCGGAGCTCTCTGAAGTATCTGCCCATGCGGGACTATCTAATGGAAAGCGCCGCGGCGGTTTTTCCCTGTTCGGAGGAAGGAGCGGAAATCCTGAGAAAACGCTGTCCGCAGTTTGCCGGAAAGGTGCGCGTTTCACACCTCGGCACGTGCGACCGGGGCTGTCGCGGCGGAAACAGGGCCGGGTTTCGCATCGTTTCCTGTTCTTATATGGTTCCGGTCAAGCGCCTGCATTTGATCGCGGGAGCGCTCAGGCAGGCTGATTTTCCGGTCCGGTGGACGCATATCGGTTCCGGTCCGCTGGAATCGGAACTGAAAGAACTTGCAAAGATGTTTCCCTCTTGTGTCCGCGCGGAATTTCCGGGAGCGATGAGCAATGCGGATGTCTTGAATTTCTATCAAAGCGGTGAAACGGCTGTTTTTGTCAACGTCAGCTCCAGCGAGGGAATCCCGGTTTCCATTATGGAAGCCTGTTCGTTCGGAATTCCGGTGGTCGCGACGGACGTGGGGGGAACCTCGGAAATCGTGAAGGATGGGGAAAACGGATTCCTGCTTCGGGCGGATTTCGCGCCCGAAGAGCTGCTTCGGGCGCTGAGCCGCATCCGTTCCATGAGCGGGGATGAGTATGAGAAGCTTTGCGAAAATTCCCGTTCCGTGTGGGAAGATTCCTTCAGCGCAGAGCAGAATTATCCTGAATTTTATGAGGTGCTGGCTGATGAAACTGATTTACCTGACCTTTCAGGAGGACGCTGAGCTTTATCTGGGCGTGATCCGAAAAATAAAATGGCAGGTGCGGGCCTTTCAGGAACTTGGATATGACGTTACCCACACGCTGTGGAAAGACGAGTGCTTTATTTTTTACAGGGGGGCCGAAACGCTCAGCATGCCGGTTACAAAAGGGTATCGCCGGATGCACCGCTTTTCGCTGGCGGTATTGGATTATCTGAGCGGCCATCGGTTCGACGTGGCGTATCTCCGGCTGGACCGGATCAGCTTCGATGTGATCCGCATCTGCCGCGCATTGAAAGAAAACGGGACGCGCCGCATTCTGATCGAAATTCCGAATTACCCTTACCTTGGCGATTATCTTCGCAGCGCAAAGGGCGTCCGTCCGCTGACGCGGCAGGCCGTCACGCTGCTAAAGGTTTTTTGCACCGCGGCGGCGGACAGGTTTTCCGGCAAAAAGCTCCGCGGATGCGCCGATGCGGCTGTGCTGGTCGGGGACCGTTCCGACTGCTTTTTCGGATTGCCGGCCGTCAACATCACAAACGGGGTGGACGTTGACGAGTTCTCTTTTGTCCGCCATCCGGGGGACAGTGGAGAAGTCGTCCTCGTCGGGGTTGCCGGAACCCTCTGGTGGCAGGCGTACGACCGCGTGCTGGAGGGGATGCGGATTTATCGGGACCGGAAAAAGCCGGAGGATCCGCGCGTCCGTTTTATACTGGCCGGAGGAGACCCGAAAGAGATGCCCGCATTTTTGGAAGATGTCAGAAAGAGAGGGCTTCAGGAGGATGTGGAGTGCCGCGGTTTTTTACAGGGCGAGGAATTGATGCGCATTTACGCGTCGGCCGACCTCGGCGTTTCGACGCTCGGATGCTACCGCCGCGGCCTGACGCACTGTTCCTCGCTCAAAGCGAGGGAATACTGCGCGGCCGGCCTGCCTTTTCTTTATGCCTATGAAGATGATGCGATGGAGGGAAATCCTCCGTTCGCACTGAAGCTGCCGAACGACCCTTCTCCGGTCGACATCGGCCTGGCGGTCGAATTCGCTCTGCGCTGCCGCAGCGATCCGTCCATTTCGGAGCAAGAGAGGGAATTCGCGCGGCGGAACTACGACTGGAAAAATATTCTCGGACGAGTGTTTGCTTTTGCTGGAGTCTGAAAAAGAAAACGCATATGGGAGGACACCAATGGAACTGTTTGTAAGCTTTTCTGAAATCGTGCATTTTTACAAGAGAAACTGGATCAGATTTCTTCTTGTGGTCTTGGCGTTCGGCATTGTGGGCGGCCTTCTGCCGCTGAAATTCGTTCATCACGTTTATCAGGGCAGTACAACCTTTACCGTGACCTGCGGAGTGCCGAACGGCGCTGACAGCGATTATCACCTGCAGTACACCAATATTCTCTACAGCCGTGTGCAGAGCGCCGTGCCGCTTGCTTCCGGAGACGACCTCCTTGCAGCGACGGCGGAAAAGGCCGGCGTCGACAAATCTGAAATCACTAAGATTACGGCGGAAATGGAAAACTCGTCGCCGGTCGTCAAGATTACGGTCAACACGACAAACGCGCCAAAAGCCGCTCTCCTTTCCGACACTGCCGCCGAACTGCTTATGGATCAACTGGTCCGGCAGTTTCCGGACCCTGTTCTGACCGCAAGCATCAGCGACCATGCGGCACAGGTTAAACCGCAGTCGATGAAATCCTCCATGCTCAAAGCCGGTTTCCTTGGACTGATCCTCGGATTTATCGTCTTTGTCTGCTTCGGGATCCTGGCCGTTCTTGGCGACCGAACCATCCGCAACAGCAGGTTCGCGGAGGAAATGCTGAAAGTGCGTCTGCTTGCAGAAATCCCCCATGAAAGCAGGGAGAAAGGCAACGCGATGAGAACGCTCCGGTCCGCCGCGCTGAACGCGGCCGGCGACAGCCGGCGCTTTCTTGTGGCGAATGTCTGCGAGAACAACGGAGGGGACCGCATTGCCTCCGGCTTTGCCGCGGCGCTTGCCGTGACCGGAAAATCGGTCCTGCTGGTGGATGGCGATCTGCGAAATCCGAGGCTTGCTTCCCAGCTGGATTTGGAACCGGAAAAAACACTGAATGGAGTTTTAAGCGGGGAATGTACGCTGCGGGAAGCCGTAATGCCGGTCCGGAAGACGGGCGGGCTCAGTCTGCTGTCCGGTAAGCCGGCAGAGGGATTGAACCCGGCCGATCTGTTTACCTCGGAAGGGTTTTCAAAATTCGCGCGGGAAGCGGCCGGCTCCTATGATTACGTTGTTTTCTACGCTCCTTCCGAAATCCGGTTCCCGGATGCGGAGAGCCTTTCCGCCCACGCGCATTCGGTAATCCTGACGGCGAAATACGGCTCCACGCCCTTCGACGAGCTGAAAGAGGCCTGCAGCCGCATTTCAGCGGCGGGAGGCGATGTCATCGGTTTCGTGACCACCGATATCTAAGCTCCCTTTGCGGAGCCGATACATAATCCAGACCGTGCCGCTTATAATAATCTGCGGTGATAGAAATGACAATCTCATTTATCCGTACGGTCCTGTTGTATGCAGTGGTTATCCTGGCGGTCCGTCTGATGGGGAAAAGACAGATCAGCGAGCTTCAGACCAGCGAACTGGTGGTGACGCTGCTGATCTCGGATATTGCTTCCATTCCGATGCAGGATTCCGGGCAGCCGCTCGCCAGCGGATTGATCCCGATCGCCGCTTTGGTCATGTTTGAGATTGTGCTTTCCGTTCTGATGCTGAAAAGCACGAAATTCCGCAAGCTGATCTGCGGAAGACCGATCATCGTCATCAACAACGGCGTGGTTCAGCAGAACGAGATGAAACGTCTCCGGATGACGACGGAGGACCTGAGCGAACAGCTGAGGCAGAAAAACGTATTCAGCATCCAGGATGTGGCATATGCGATTGTCGAGACCAACGGCAAGATGAGCGTGATCAAAAAGCCGGACAAGGAGCAGCCGACGGCTGGAATGCTGGCCGTTCCTCTGCCGGATACCGGAATTGAAACCGTTGTCATCAGCGACGGTGTGATTTCCGATTTTTCCCTGCAGCTCTGCGGAAAAAGCGCAGACTGGCTGCAGGGTGTCTTGAATGGGCAGCACCTTCAGGCCGGTGAAATCTTTCTTATGACCGCCAATACAAAGGGCGATTTTTTCATTGTGAAGAGGGAGGCGCCGAAATGAAAAGAATCTGGATCTCGCTGGCAATTTTCGTCGTGCTGACCGGCGTCTGCATTCTGGGAACATGGTACACGAACCGAATCAGCACGCAGATGATCCAAGTTGTCACGCAGGCGAAGGACGCGGAGCAGCGCGGGGAAACCGAAACGGCCGTTCTGCTGAGCCGCAAAGCGGTGGATGACTGGAACTCCCTGCACTCGGTTCTCTGTACCTATATGCCGCATTCCAAGCTTGAGGCGATCGGCCAGACGCTGGCCGGGCTGCCGATGCTTTGCAGGTACGGCGGAACGGAACAATTCCTTGCTGACTGTGACCGCAGCATTGAGCAGATCTCTTATTTGAATGAGGCGGAAGTACCTAGCCTGGAAAATATCTTTTGAAAAAAATCCGCCCGAAAGGGCGGAAAAATACATATTTTGACTTTCAGGAACGTTTAGGCGTTATTTCTGCTGCAAACCGGGCATAGTTTTGTTCGGAACAAAAGTTTTCAGCCCACAGTTCCCGGCTTGCCTTCCGCATTTTTTGGCGCTTTTCGCTGGGCATATGGTACAGAAGCTCAATTTTTTCCGCGAGTTCGTTCGGGCCGAAATCACAGGGAAGCAGGTAGCCGGTCTCTTCCGGCGTCACGATTTCCGCCGTTCCGCCGACATCCGTCGCGATGACGGGAATGCCGAAAGACGCGGCTTCCATGATGCTGACGGGAAGCCCTTCAGAACTGCTGGTGTTGATAAAACAGTCCACCGGATTTTCTCTGTAAAACTCCATTAGACGGGGATTGCTGATTTCGCCGGGCAGGCTGCATTCCATGAACGAGAGATTTTCTTTTGCATAATCGCGAAGGGAATCCAGCCCGTCTCCGGCGCCGAAATGCGTCCATTTCAGCCTCAGGCCGCTGTCCTTTAACAGTGCCAGCGAATGGGCCAGCAAATCGACCCGTTTGACCGGGGAGATATGGCAGCAGCTGACGAGATGAAATACCCCGCTTTCCCTGTCCGGAGAGAGCCCCCGGTCCTGCGTGCCGAGGTAAGCCGTCCGGATTTTTCCGGCGAACCGGGGATGATATTTGATCAGATAGTTACCGCCGTCGAGAGAACAGGGGTACACTTTGTCCAGATTTTGCAGCAGATATTCCCGCATCGGAAGAAACCCGGCGGGATTTTGGTCCGCGTACAGGTCGTAACGGTGCGCGCGGCTGACGGCACGGCTGTTTTTCAGGGCAAACTCCCGCTTCAGGTTTGCCGCCGCCAGGGCCGTATCGTAAAACCAGTAGCTGTAAAAGGTCACGCCGTCGTATGCTTCGAGCCCGGCGGCGGAAAGAATGTTCCGGCAGCATTTAAAGATCTGCCCTGATTTTGCAAGAAAGTAGGAACAAAAAAGCTTTCTGCGGAATGATAGTCCGGCCTGTTCGCGGTCGGAGCCCGCTACGAACGCCGGAAGCGGCTTAAGGGCAGAGAAAGCGAGACGCGGCAGTACGGCCCGGCGGATGCGGGGCGCGGACAGAGAATGGACTTCTACATGATCCGGCACCGGCCGGGTCTGTTCGGCCCCATCGGAGACCGATGTTGCAATCAGAATGACGCGGCGAAAAGTTTTGGCAAGCAGGGGTACTTCGTTTTCAATAAATTCTTCGCCGGAATCAAACGGGTATTTTTTTGTCAGCAGAACAAGGCAGTCATTCATATCCAATTCTCCCTGTTTGTTTTGTGGATTCATCATACAGAATAGCATACTGAACTTCTTATTTCAACTGCGGAATCCGGGGAGAGCGGGCGCTTGCTTGTGTTTTTAACATCACAATGCTATAATAATGCAGCAATTTAGTCATATAATTCCAAACTAAGGCTGCATTTTCGAACTGCGGCGCGAATGGGAGCGGCGGGAGGAGAGTTCGATTGCGGCCTGGTATCGGTATAATGAAATCAGGGCAACAGGAAGACGAGGGATAAGACTGTGCCAAAAATCAGTGTGATCGTTCCAATCTACAATGTTGAAAAATATCTGGAGCGCTGTGTCAGCAGCATCCTGAACCAGACCTTTTCAGATTTTGAAGTGCTTTTAATTAACGATGCTTCCACTGATCGTTCGCTGGAGATCGCCCGGCGTTTTTCCGGGGACGGCCGCGTGCGAGTGCTGGACAAGTCCCACAGCGGGCTGGGGAATACCAGAAATTACGGCGTGGAACACGCGGGCGGTGATTACCTTCTCTTTGTCGATTCCGACGACTGGATCGACGAAAACATGCTGAAGAATCTTTACGCGGCCGCCGTGGAATATCAGGCGGACCTTGTCCTGTTCAACTATGTCCGTGAGAATCTTCAGGAGGGGGAACAGCGCATTTGCAAGCTGCCCGTCAATTATCCGGAGCTGGGCGAAGAGATCCGGGAGCTTCTGATTGCGGAGCTGGTCGGGCCGGACCGGGAGGACAGCGCCTGGAGGCAGGTGGAAATGCTCGGCTGCGCATGGCGCCGCATGTATCTGCGCAGCTGGTATCTGGAAAATGGGATCCGGTTCGGCGACGAGCGCGAAATCATGCTGGAGGACATGCCGGCGGCCATAGCGGCGCACTGCTCGGCCCGGCGTCTGCTGGTCGTGGGCGGGGCCTACTATCACTACCGGTACAACCCGGATTCGCTCAGCACGCGGTACCGCCCGCGCAAGATGGAAATGCTGACCCGCTGCTATTCGGCCGTGCGGACAATTCTGACGGAGCGGGGTCTTTACGAGCGCTATGCCAAGCGCCACCTCGCCTGGTTCCTCCGATTTGCGGTGCACTCATCGCTTGTCAATTGCTTTTCCCCGAACAACCCGGCCGGCTTTTTCAAACGGTATCGGGAGGTCCGCTCCATTTTAAAGAATCCTTATGCGAAGGAAGCCGTCCGCTCCGATTATCTGAAAAACGGAAACCGCGCGGACCGGGTCATCCGGCGCGTCGTCCGGCTGCGGTCCGCTCTTCTTGCTTATCTTTTTTACAGCATTTATTCCCGTGTTTTGATGAGGGATGTCAGGAAGAAATGAATTTTGGGAGTATTGTCATGCCTGAACGGAAAAAAATCCTGTTTCTGAACTACAGCCTCCACAGCGGCGGCATTGAAAAGAGCCTGGTCACCATTCTGTCGCTGTTCGATTACGAACGCTATGATGTGGACCTGCAGCTTTTTGCGAACGAAGGGCTGTTTTTCAGCCGCGTGCCGGAACAGGTCCGCGTTTTGCCCCCGCTGTTCCCGAAGGAATACCGGTTCAATATCCGCGCTGCTTTTCCGGCGCTTTTCCTGCACGGGCGCCCTCTGCTGGCTGTTTGCAGGCTGCTTGTCAGTATCGCCGGATTTCGCGGGACCATGGGAGAGCGGCTGTCCAGAATGTGGAAGGTCGAGCGTCATTTTGTTCGTCCGGCCCGGGGACACTATGACGCCGTCGTTGCGTTTATGGAAGGGCAGCCGCTTTATTATGCGGTTGAAAAAGTAAACGCGGGGGTCAAAATCGGATTTATCCACGGGGATTACAACGCGATGGGACTGCGCCGTGATTTCGACCGCCCGTATCTTTCCAAGCTGGACGCGCTGTGCACGGTTTCGGAATCCTGCAAAACGGCGCTGGAAACCACGTTTCCGGACCAGTCTTCAAAATTCCATGTGATCTACAATATCATTTCTTCGGCTTTTCTGCGTTCCATGGCGGAAAAGGAAACGGGGTTTGACGACGGATACTCCGGGATTCGGGTGTTGTCGATCGCCCGGCTTTCACACCAGAAAGGTCTGGATCTCGCCATGCCGGCCGTCGTCGCCCTGAATCGAAAGGGCCTTCCCGTTCGCTGGTATATCATCGGCGTCGGCCCGGAGGAGGAGAGCCTGAAACGGCAGGCGTCGGAATTGGGGGCGGGGGACAGCGTCATGTTTCTCGGGGAACGGGGCAACCCCTACCCCTATGTCAGGGAATGCGACATCTACATGCAGCCGTCCCGCTTTGAAGGAAAATCCATTGCGGTCGACGAAGCGATGGTGCTCTGCCGCCCGATTCTTCTGACCAGTTTTTCGACCGCGTCCGATCAGATCACGTCCGGGGAAGACGGGCTGATCGTTTCCATGACGACCGAGGGGGTGGAACGGGGATTGGAAAGACTGGCGCGCAGCGTGGAACTGCGGGAGAAATACGTGCAGGCGCTTTCCCGCAGGGATTTGACCAATGAAAATGAAATCGACAAGCTCTACGGCCTGATCGAGAATCGGAGAGGCCGGGAATTATAAAAGGGACTGCCCCGTTTTCCCGGGGCAGTCCCTTCTGGAGTATTCTATTAAAATCCGGATACCCGCATTTTTTTCTTGTTTTCC
Source organism: Caproicibacter sp. BJN0012 (assembly GCF_035986805.1). Classification (NCBI taxonomy): domain Bacteria; kingdom Bacillati; phylum Bacillota; class Clostridia; order Eubacteriales; family Acutalibacteraceae; genus Caproicibacter; species Caproicibacter sp. BJN0012. Next base: position 1,682,881 of record NZ_CP142518.1, read on the forward strand.
TTTTCTTCTGTTTTCTTTTGAAGTTCTGCTTTTTGGTCGGCTTCTTTTGCCGCCTTCCAGTCGGCCCGCTCTTTGCCTTCGCTGTTTTCCCAGATTTCCTTTGAAACCGGCGCCCATGCTTTTGCGGCTTCCACACATTTTTCAGTCAGGTGATCCACGTCTTCAGGGTGGACAAGGTCCGTTGAAACAGCTCCTGATTTTTTCACGATCTGAGAGAGCCTTCCGGGGTTGTCAAGCAGCGGGCACGGACGAAGCTGGTTGTGGTTGAACGGTTGGTTCCTCCGGTACTGCATGAACAGCGGGGAGCGGTATGCTTCCAGCAATGTCTTCTCGTGAATGTTGCTGTCCGCGTAGTGAATAAAAGCACAGGGCTCGATGTCGCCGTTCGCGTTGATGTGGAGGTATTGGCGTCCGCCGGCGATGCACCCGTTCACGTATTCTCCGTCGTTCCAGAAATCCATGGTGAACAGCGGCTTTGTCGCCCGGAATTTGCGGATCTGGTCATACATGAATTTGCGCTGTTCCGCCGTTGCCATCAAGTCCGGCTGGGCGTCGACGCCGACCGGCATGTAAGTGAACAGCCAGGCAAATTTGCAGCCTAAATCGATCAGGTGATCAATGTATTCTTCACTGCCGATGGTTTCCGCATTCTTGCTTGTGTAGCACAGGGAGGCGCCGAACGGAAGTTTCTTTTTCCTCAGCAGCTGCATCGCGCGAATCACCGCCTCGTAAGTTCCGGTTCCGCGCCGGGAGTCCGTTTCCTCCTCGTAGCCCTCGATGCTGATGGCGGGGACGAAATTCTTCACGCGCAGCATATCGTCCGCAAATTTCTCGTCGATCAGCGTTCCGTTCGTGAATGCCAGAAACTCGCAGTCGTTGTGTGTTTCACACAGTTTTATGATATCATCTTTCCGCACGAGGGGTTCTCCGCCCGAGAAGATGTACATGTAGGTGCCGAGTTCCTTGCCCTGGCGGACAATATCGTCCAGCGTTTCAAAGCTCATGTTCATCCGGTTGCCGTATTCCGCCGCCCAGCATCCGATGCAGTGCAGGTTGCAGGCGGAGGTCGGGTCCATTAAAATGGCCCAGGGGATGTTGCAGTCGTATTTTTCCACGAGCTTGTTTTTCCTTTGGCTGCCGAGGATCGCGGAGTTAATCAGAAAATTTTCAAATGTTTTTCTCCGAACGCTGTCATCGATGTCGGTATAAAGGCTGGAAATCAGTCGGTTCCAGTTATTTTCAGGGTCCTTCATAAATCCGTCGACCATATCATAAGCGTTCTGGTATAGATTGTCTCTGTCGAATTTTCTCAGCCAGCCGATCAGTTTCGGCACATTTTCTTCTGGATTGTTGTCCAGATAATTCAGGACCTTTTTCAATCCGTAAGACTCCAGCCTTTCGTTCACAGTACCCATAAACATCTGCTCCCTTTCCTGAAATAATCGGCCATCAAAGCTAAAATTCCAATGCCAGAATAACATGATTTGGCAGGAATGTAATTATACAGTTTTGTGACAAAGTACAAAATTTATACAAATGAGAAAAAATGTAATCGTAATATAGTTCTCCTCCGTACAGGCGGATTTATACATTGTAATTTTTTTACTTGATAACATTTTCCAAAATAAATGATTCATACTATTTGCGAAGAAGGCTTTCTATATAGTATACAGCCGGCGCAAAGTGCCGCAGGAAGTTGACACTTCCGGCTGCTTACGGTATAATTCAGGCAATTTCACCCAATTAAACAATATGACGGCGGAGGCGTTTTCATGCTTTTAACGGAATTAATCCGGGATTTGGACTGCACCTGTTCCGGACGGACGGAGATTGAGATAACGGATGTGGTTTATGATTCGAGGAAGGTGACGGAGGGAAGCCTGTTTATCTGTCTGTGCGGGTCTTCAGTCGACAGCCACCAGTTCGCGGGCGCGGCAGTCCAGTCCGGCGCGGCGGCGGTTGTTGCCCAGCGCCCGGTGGAGGCCGGCGGCGCGAGCGTCGTTCTGGTGAAGGACACCCGCCGGGCGATGGCGCTGATTTCCGCGGCGTGGTTCGGGTACCCCGCGAGGGAAATGACCATGGTGGGCATCACGGGGACCAAGGGCAAGACCACCGTTTCCTACATGGTGCGTTCCATTCTCGAAGACGCCGGGATCAAAACGGGGGTGATCGGCACGATCGGCACGGTGATCGGGGACCGGGTGATCAAGACGGAAAACACCACGCCGGAATCCTTTGAGATTCAGTCCTATCTGCGCCAGATGGCGGACGAGGGATGCAAAGCCGCCGTGATGGAGGCGTCCTCCATCGGCCTGCGGGACCACCGTGTTTCCGGAATCACATTCGACTACGGGATTTTCACGAATTTTTCCCCGGATCACATCGGCGGCAATGAGCACAGGGACGTGCGGGAATATATGTCCTGCAAACGCCTGCTGTTCCGGATGTGCAAAACCGGCGTCATCAATAGGGACGATGAAAACTGGCACGGGATTGTGGAAGGCCATACCTGCGAACTGGAAACCTATGGCTTTTCGCCGGATGCGGAGCTTCAGGCCCGGAATGAAGAGCTGGTTTCCCGTCCCGGCTTTCTCGGAGTGAGGTTCGACCTTTCCGGGAGGCTCGATCTTTCAGGGGTGGAGGTCGGCGTCCCCGGGCGCTTCAGCGTATATAACGCCCTGGCGGCGGTGGCTGTCTGCCTCCATTTTCCCGTGACGGAGCGGAATATCAGAGAGGGCCTCGAAAAAGTCAAGGTCCGTGGAAGGGTGGAACCGGTCGAAGTTCCGGGCGGCTATACGCTTCTGATCGATTACGCTCACAACGCGCTCGCAATGAGAAATATTCTTGAGACTCTTCGGGAATATAAGCCCAACCGGCTGATTTGCATGTTCGGCGCCGGGGGAAACCGCGCGCGTTCCCGCCGGTTTGAGATGGGGGAGGAAAGCGGGAGGGTCTCCGACCTCTCCGTGCTGACGGCGGACAATTCCCGCGACGAGGATGTGATGGACATCATCGCCGACATCCGCACGGGGATCGACAGAACGGGTGGGAAATATGTCGTGATACCGGATCGGAAACAGGCAATTAAATACTGCATGGAAAATGCGCGCGACGGGGATATCGTTGTCCTCGCCGGAAAGGGACATGAAGATTATCAGGAGATCAAGGGCGTAAAGTATCATCTGGATGAGCGCGAGGTCATTTCGGACATTTTGGCTGGAAAGCTGTAAGGGGGATCGCTGTAATGAAAATGACAGTTTCGGAAATCGTTTCCGCCTGCGGCGGCCGGCTGCTTTGCGGCGACCCGGGGACCGAGGTGACCTCGGTGTCTACAGACAGCCGCAATATCGCTCCCGGCGCGCTGTTTGTCCCGATCCGGGGCGAGCGGGTGAACGCCCATGAATTCATTCCGGCGGTGCTGCGGGCGGGCGCTGCGGCCGTCCTGACCCAGGAGCATCAGGCCGCGCGGGGACCCGGAGCGTGGATCGCGGCCGGGGATACGAGGGATGCCCTGCAGCGCATCGCGGCTGAGTACCGGAAACGTTTTTCGCTTCCTGTGGTCGGCATCACGGGAAGCGTGGGCAAGACATCCACAAAGGAAATGGTTGCGCTGGCTCTTTCGGCGAAGATGGACGTTATGAAGACCAGCGGAAACAACAACAGCCAGGTTGGAGTGCCCCTGACGATCTTCCGCCTGTCTGAAACATATGACGCTGCGGTGGTGGAAATGGGGATGAGCGAATTCGGCGAAATGAGCCGCATCGCGCAAGTCGCCGCGCCGGATTACGCGGTGATGACGAACATCGGCGTTTCGCATATTCAGCAGCTCGGCAGCCGTCAGAATATCCTTGCGGAGAAGCTGCATATCACCGACTGCTTTCATCAGGGCTCGGTCCTCTTCCTGAATGGGGACGACGCCATGCTCCATGAGCTTGCCGGCACGCTGCCGTTTGAAACCGTTCTGTTCGGCACCGGGACGGACTGCGCTTTCCGGGCGGAGCGGGTGGAAAGCGCAGGGGAATCGACCCGGTTTTTCTATCTCGCGCCGAATGGAGAAAGGGGAGAGGCCGTCATTCCCATCATCGGCGCGCACCATGTTCTAAACGCCCTGGCGGGACTCGCCGTCGCGCAGCGGCTGGGTGTTCCGCTTTCCGCCGCCGCCGCCGCTCTTTCAGGCTATCAGGCGCCCGCCATGAGGCAGCAGATCCGCCGCACGGGAAACGGCGTCACCGTGATTGACGACAGCTATAACTCCAGTCCGGACGCGGCCAAAAGCAGCCTCGGCGTCCTCAAATCCTTCCGGGGCGGAAAACGGGTGGCCGTGCTGGCGGATATGCTGGAACTGGGGAATTATTCCTCCGAGGCTCATGCCGATGTCGGCGCTTTTGCCGCCAATTCCGAAGTCGATCTTCTGATCACCGTCGGGACACGCGCCGGCGCGATGGCGGGGGGAGCGCGCTCTGTCCGACCCGATATGGACTGCCGCGTCTGCGAGAATAATCGGCAGGCTTGTGAAATACTGAAATCCCTGCTGAAACCGGGCGACGCGGTTCTGGTGAAGGGCTCCCGCTCCATGCATACGGAAGAAATCGTTTCGTTTTTGCTGTATTAGCTGAAATACTTGACAAAGATTTCTCCGATATTCTTGTAAAAATTCTACAAAATTCTTCCTGAATATCCTTTTTTAGTTGCATCTGTTACCGTTATGTGATATTATGTTACTAAGTTGTAACAGTTGGTAACAAATCGTAATTGGATTGGAAGGATGTTTCGTGGGATTCAGACGTGCAATGGCTTTGGCCGCCGTATTTGTGACCGGTTTTATTTTGTGTGGAACCCTTGCGTTTCAGGCGGTCCCCGCGGCGGCGGCGGAAACAAAAACGGGCGTCGGCCTTTCGGAACATGCTCTGATGGCTTATCGGGACGGCTGGAAATATCAGTACGGAAATTATGGCCAATATACGAACGGCGTGCGGTCCACCGACTGTTCCGGCCTGGTCAAGTCGTATCTTTGGTGGCGAGGGAATGACTGCGATCCGGAGCCGAATCTGGTCTCCGTCGCGGGAAGCTCCCAGTCAATGCTCTCATCGGCAAAGGTGAAGGGGACCATTCGTTTGTCGGATTCTTCCACACTCCCCCGGATTCATGGCCTGATCCTCTACAGTCCGGGCCATGTCGGAATTTACGTTGGAGGAAATAAATCGGTGGACAACCGTTGCACCGGCGAGAATGTCAAATATGGCGACGTCATCGGCGGCAATTATCACTGGACAACGTGGTTCAAGCTTCCGCAGGTCAGTTACCCTGAGAATGGTTTTGTGACCTTTGATGGAAATCAGTATTATTATGAAAACGGCCAGTATGTCGTTGACACGTCGCGGACGATTGACGGAGTTACATATACCTTTGATCATAATGGCGTGATGTCTTCTTCCAATTAATGCAACGGGCATGAACAAAGCATTCAGGGGACAGTGAAAACTGTCCCCTGAATGCTTTGTGTCCATTGATGGGATCCCAGCCGGTTCGCCTTGGACCCACTGCCTTGAGAAAGAAGGAAAAGTACTTTACAGCTCAATTTCTATCTCGTATGTTTTTAACCAGTAGTTAATCTGCAGCAGATAGGCCATCATTTGCGGCCCCGCCATCAGCTGCCCGAACCAGGGTCTTCCGTAATCGGACTTTTCAGCAAGCATCCGCTCTACGGCCGCTGGATTTACCAGCGTGTTGAGGGGCTCCTCCCTGTCTTTCATGACGAGGTCCAGCCTGCGGCGAAGAATGCGCTCATAGGCCGGATTATGCGTTTTGGGGTAAGGGCTTTTCCGGCGCATCCGCACGTCCTCCGGCAGCCAGGGGCGGGCGGCGTCCCGCAGCAGTCCCTTGACGACCCCGTCCGGGCATTTGTAACTCCAGGGAGCGTTGAACACATATTCCACAATCCGGTGGTCCGCGTAGGGAACGCGGACTTCCAGGCCGCTTGCCATGCTCATCCGGTCTTTGCGGTCCAGGAGGGTGCTCATAAACCACTTGATATTCAGATAGGAGATTTCCCTGCGCCGCGCTTCCTGCGGGCTTTCGTTCTCCAGTTTGGGCACTTCCGCGATGGATTCCTCATAGCGCTGGTTGACATAGGCCTCCAGATCGAGCGCGTCGTTGATTTCCGGCTTGAACAGGTCCGTCCGTACGGAGAGATCGGGGGACCAGGGGAAACAGTGTCCCTCGAATGCTTCCTTTTTGTGGAACCACGGGTAGCCGCCGAAAATCTCATCGGCGCATTCCCCACTGACCGCCACGACATGTTCCTTTTTAATCAGTCTGCAAAAATGAAGGAGGGAGGAGTCCACGTCTGCCATGCCCGGCATGTCTTTTGCGTCGACGGCGTCATAAAGCTTGTCGGCCTGGCTTAAATTGTCGCATTTCAGGACGGTGTGGTCCGTCCCGCAGTACTCCGCCATTTTTGCCGCCCAGGGGTCGTCGGCATCCGGCTGGAAGGCGGAAGGCTTGAAATACCGGTCGTTTCCCGTAAATTCAAAGGAGTAGGTGGAAAGGATCTGCCCTGACTCGCGGTATCTGCGCGCGGCGATCGATGTGATCACGCTGGAGTCCAGACCGCCGGAGAGAAACGTGCACAGCGGCACGTCGGAAACGAGCTGCCGGGTTACCGCATCCTCGACCAAATAGCGGACGTGGCTTACAGTGTCTTCGTAACTGTCGGGATGCTCATAGCTTTGCAGCTGGAAATATGGATTTGTGGAAAATCCGTCCCTGTCATAGATCGCCGAATATCCGGGCTTGATCTCAAAGATATCCTTGAAAATGCCGGTGCCCGCCGTGCGCGCGGGGCCGATGCCAAGAATCTCGCAGAGCCCCTGACGGTCCAGGACCGGATTGATCCCAGGGTATTGGAGCAGGGCCTTGACCTCCGATCCGAAGACCAGGCGGTCCCCGGAAACCGTATAGAACAGAGGCTTGACACCGAACCGGTCCCGGCAGAGAAAACAGCGGTTCCGTCTCTCGTCGTCGACGGCGAACGCAAAAATCCCGTTCAGCTTTTTGGGGCATTCCGAACCGTAATGAATATAGCATTTGAGCAGCACTTCCGTGTCGCTCGTGGTTTCGAAAACATATCCCACGGATTCCATCTCGCGGCGGAGTTCACCGCCGTTGTAAAGTTCCCCATTGTAAACGATCGTGTATCGGTAACCGCCCGAATAGGCTGTCATCGGCTGCTTGCCGCCCTCCAAATCAATGACTGCAAGCCTTTGATGGGCGAAAGCCGCGTGATTTGAAACAAATACCCCATTTTCATCGGGTCCGCGGTGCCGGAGCGTATTTCCCATGCGCCTGACAAGCTGACCTAGAAAAGGGGCCTCTTCCGTAAAATCTTCGCTGTAATTACAAAAACCTGCAATCCCACACATATGGAACCCCCTCCTTTGAAGTTACATTACCATATTATGTGAAATTGCAATTATGGTTCAAAGAAACAACCCCGCACCTGTTTGAGATGCGGGGTAAGATTTACTTTTTCTTTTTCTCCGTTTTTTCCTCAGCGCTTTTTGCAAGTTCATTCAAAATCCGTTCCGACGCTGTCCGCCGCGCGTTCGCCTCGACGGACAGCTCGATGGCCAGCCGGGTCAGATCCGCTTCGCTCTGCGATGTGGAGCGGATGCGGTCACAGACTTCTTTCATCGCGGCTGTCTGAGCGCTGCAGAACCGGTCGTATATTTCGCTTTGCGAGGCGTTCAGCAGCAGGATCTTTACCAGTAGAGAGATGTCCTGAATGGAAAGGACCTGTTTGAGCATGCAGATGACGGTCAGGATCGCCAAGTGGTCCCGGGAATACTTCTTCTGCTCCGGCCTTGGAAGAACCCCGTCCTTGACATAGTTGTTGATCATGCTGGAGGTCAAAAGATTCGTGCCCTCATCTCTTTCATACAGGCTGAGCTGTTTGTTCATATAAGTCAGCACCTGGTCCATATAAAGATAAATTTCCGGCAGCCGGTCCCATTCCACCGCCTTGGATTCTTCGATTTGTCCGACCCATTTCTGAATCCGGTCGGTAGCCTCGCTCATATCTTTTTCTCCTTTCCCACACTTTTTCCCCTGCCGAGGGCATAACGGCTCGGAGGAATTCCCATATACCGCCGGAACACCCTGGAAAAATACAGCTGATCGGAGAATCCTGTGGAATAGGCTGTCTCTCCGACCGTCAGGTCTCCCGCCGCTAAAAGTTCCGCCGCTTTTCCGACCCGGTAGCGCATCAGGTATTCGTTCGGCGGCATGGAAATATGCCGCATGAACAGGCGGTAGAGATGGCTGCGGCTGATCCCCGCGTTGGACGCGATGCTGCTGACCGTGATGTCGCCGGAATAATTGTAATCGATGAATTTAATTGCCTTTTTTACATATTCGTAACCGTTGTCCTGCGGCTGGGCGGGCTTTCCGAACCGGTCCATCAGTTCGGCGAGAAACAAAAGCAGCCCGGATTCCATGCGGGCTTCTTCGCTGGGACTTGAACCGGAAGAATTGCAGATGCCAGTCAACAGGCGTTCCAGACGGTCGTCGCCTTCATAATGGAAAACCGGCTCGCGGTCTAAAAGGCCCGTCTGTTCCATCAGGCGTTTCGCATCGCTTCCGTTGAATCCGACCCAGCAGTAGGTCCAGGGTTCCTTGCCGTCCGCGGCGTAGGAGACAAGCTGAGACGGCACAACGAGAAATCCGTCCCCCACGGACAGCCGGTGCTGTTTTCCCGAGCAGCGAAAGGTTCCGCGCCCGGAGAGAATATAGTGAATCAAATAGTGGTCGCGCACGGCGGGACCCCAGGAATGGCACGAGGCGCAGCGTTGGACACCGCAGCTGTATACCGCAAGCCCAAGGCTGTTGTGGAACGGGTCGCGAAACGAACGGCGAAATTCCTCTTCTCCCAAGCTCCCGCCCTCCCTTGGTTTTCTTCTTTATATTATAATTCCGAGCCGCCCGATATGCAATAAAAATCAGAAAATGATGAAACATAAAAAATCAAAAAATGGCGAAATACAATTGAAATCGAATACGGGATTGGTTATAATTAGATAGCGTGCTTATAAAATCATCCAATGTGTTTGTCGGAATCTTTAAATTTGGGAGTGGATATGCGAATGAATGTTCAACAGGAAGTGCAAATATCACTGACAGTTTTGATCACCGGACTTGTAGTTGTATTTTTGATGCTGATTTTCCTGACGCTGATTATTAAGGGATACGGCAATGCGGTACATTCAATCCAGTCCAGACACGATCAAAAACAGCTGCGGGACGCGCGGCCGCTCCCAGAATTTGAGCCGGTCCGGGCGGCGGAGCCAGCGGAGGGGGAATCGCCGCTGCGAATCCAGGCCGGCGGTGAGGGAATTCCGGATGAGGTGCTGGCGGTGCTCGCGGCGGCGGCTTCCAGCGCGATCCCCGGCGGGGTCGTTTCCTCTGTACGCCGCGCGGCGGCGCCGGATTTTGGCCGGTCTTCATGGAAGATCGCGGGTCTGCTGGAAAATACACGGCCGTTTTAGCCATCAAGACGGGAAAAGGGAAGGGCTGTTAAAGTGACTGTATTCAATGAATTCGTAAAATCCGTTATAAAGATATTTCAGACTTCAGGTCTGGCCGAAAACGACCCAAGAAATTACGTTATGATTGCAATTGCCGGAGTTTTAATTTATCTTGCGGTGAAAAAGCAGTTCGAACCGCTCCTGCTGCTGCCGATTGCATTTGGCATGCTGCTGGTCAATCTGTATCCGGCCATCATGGCGGCACCATCCGGTTCGGAGAACGGCGGACTGTTTTATTATCTTTACCTCGGCGTGAAGCTGGGAATTTACCCGCCGCTGATCTTTCTTGGAATCGGCGCGATGACGGATTTCGGCCCGCTGATTTCCAATCCGAAGAGTTTTCTGCTCGGCGCGGCGGCTCAGCTCGGCATATTTACAACTTTCATCGGCGCGGTCTTCCTTGGGTTCAGCACCAAACAGGCGGGTGCCATCGGGATTATCGGCGGCGCCGACGGTCCGACGGCCATTTATGTGACTTCCAAATTGGCTCCGGAGCTTCTGGGCCCCATCGCGGTGGCGGCTTATTCCTACATGGCGCTGGTCCCGATCATTCAGCCCCCGATCATGAAGGCCCTGACGACGAAAAAGGAACGCCTCGTGCGGATGGAACAGCTTCGCCCGGTTTCGAAACTGGAGAAAGTCCTGTTCCCGATCATCGTCACAGTCCTGATCTCCCTTCTGCTGCCCGATGCTGCTCCTCTGGTTGGAATGCTGATGCTCGGCAATCTGTTCCGGGAAAGCGGAGTTGTGGAACGCATCAGCAAGACTGCGCAGAATGAACTGATGAACATCATCACGATTTTCCTCGGCACTACGGTCGGCGCAACCGCTACCGGTACCCTTTTCCTTTCCTGGGGAACGATCAAGATCGTGATTCTCGGCCTGCTGGCCTTTGGTGTTGGGACGGCCGGCGGCGTGCTGTTCGGCAAATTAATGTGCCACATGAGCGGGTATAAGGTCAATCCGCTGATCGGGTCAGCGGGCGTTTCCGCGGTTCCCATGGCGGCGCGCGTCACCCAGAAAGTCGGCCAGGAAGAGGATCCCGGCAATTTCCTTCTGATGCATGCGATGGGTCCGAATGTCGCAGGCGTGATCGGCTCCGCGGTGGCGGCGGGCGTATTGCTCAGTATTTTGGGCTGAATTTTATAAATTTTAATGTTTGAAATCGCCCGCACAATGCGTGCGGGCGATTTTTTCTGCCGGCACTGTTTTCAGAACGGTGCGGTTTGCACTTTTTTGCAGAATAAGATACAATGAAAGCACACGGGCGGCAGACCCGATTTTAATTTCTGGCGGTGGAGTATATGTCTGAACGGAATGAATTAAGGAAAAGAGTCCTCGAAAAAGAATTTTCCCGGATGAATGCGAAACAAAAGGAAGCGGTTTTCGCTGTCAGCGGTCCGCTTCTGATTTTGGCGGGAGCCGGGAGCGGGAAAACAACCGTACTGGTGAACCGGATCGCCAACCTGGTCCGTTACGGCAGCGCCTATGAGTCCGCGACGGAGCCTGAACTGACCGGAGAAGAGCAGAAGGAAATTTCACTTTTTCTGGAAGGGAGAGGGGAACTGCCCCGGCAGATCATCGAAAGGCTTGCGGCTGATCCCTGCCCCCCCTGGCGCATCCTCGCCATTACGTTCACCAACAAGGCGGCGGAAGAGCTGAAGAACAGGCTGGGCGCCATGCTGGGCGAGGACGGCGGGGAAGTTTGGGCCTCCACTTTCCACTCTTCCTGCGCGCGCATGCTTCGCAGGAACGGGGAATGTCTGGGCTTTACCAGGCATTTCACCATCTATGACACCGAGGATTCCCGCAGAGTGATGAAGGACTGCCAGAAAAGACTTGGCATCGACGACAAGAAGCTTTCCTTTAAGGCGATCCTCGCGGAAATTTCCCGCGCAAAGGACAATTTGATCGGTCCCGAAGAGTATATCAGAGACGCGGGAGGGGACGAGCGGGCCGAAAAGATCGGCGCGGCCTACCGGATTTATCAGAGCTCGCTGAAAAATTCGGATGCCATGGACTTTGACGATCTGATTTTCAATACGATTTTGATGTTCCGGCAGGAACCGGAAGTTTTGGAGTACTACCAGAACCGGTTCCGCTACGTCCTGGTGGACGAGTACCAGGACACCAGCCATGCGCAGTATGTTTTCGTCAAAATGCTGGCGGAAAAAAGCCGGAACCTCTGCGTGGTGGGGGACGACGATCAGAGCATTTATCAATTCCGCGGGGCGACGATTGAAAATATCCTGAGCTTTGAAAAATCGTTTCCGCACGCAAAGGTCATCCGTCTTGAACAGAATTACCGTTCCACCAAGACGATTCTGGCCGCGGCGAACGCAGTGATCGCAAATAATGAAAACCGGAAGGGAAAGACTCTGTGGACGGAAAATCCGGCGGGACGGAAAATTCAGGTCAGGACTGCTTCCAGCGAACAGGACGAAGCCTCCTACATAGCGGACCGGATTCTGGAAGGGGTGGCCGCCGGACGAAAATTTTCGGATTTTGCCGTTCTGTACCGCATGAACACGCAATCGAATGCTCTGGAGAAAATTTTTTCCAAGTCGGGAATCCGGTACCGGATCATCGGAGGGCAGCGCTTCTACGACCGCCGGGAAATCCGGGATATGATCGCGTACCTGAATGTCATCAACAATCCGGACGACGAGGTCAGGCTTCAGCGCATTCTCAACCGGCCGAAACGGTCGATCGGGGACAAGACCATCGCGCAGACCGCGGAAATAGCCGCTCAGTTGGGGGAGAGCCTGTTTTCGGTTATCAGCCGCGCGGACGAATTCGAGCCGCTTCGGCGCGCGGCCCCAAAGCTTCTTGCTTTCGCAAAAATGATACAGGAATTGTCCGACCTGGCTTCGGACGAAACGGTCGGGCTGGGGGAGCTGTACCGGCAGCTTCTCCAAAAGACCGGATATCTTGACGCGCTGATGATTTCCGGGGAGGAAGACGCGCAGGACCGCGCCGACAACGTGCGGGAACTGTCGACCAACCTGATCAAATATGAGGAGGACAACGGAGAGGAATCGAGCCTTTCCGGATTCCTGGAGGAAGTTTCGCTGCTGACGGATATCGACAATTATGACGGCTCCTCCGATTCTGCCGTCCTGATGACCATGCATTCGGCGAAGGGATTGGAATTTCCGGTCGTTTTCCTGCCCGGCTTTGAAGAGGGGATTTTTCCCGGAATGCAGGTGCTGTACAATCCGGGGGAGATTGAAGAAGAACGCAGGCTTGCTTATGTTGCCATTACGCGGGCCAGGGAAGAGCTCTACATCCTGAATTCAGAATACAGGATGCTGTTCGGGAGCAGTCTCCACAACCTTCCGTCGCGTTTTTTAAAGGAAATCCCGGAGGATCTGACGGAGAGAAGCCGCTCCAGGGATTGGCAAAAACCGAAGCCGGGGATTGCCGTTCCGACTTCGGCAAGGGAAGCCAGGGCGGTCACTACGACTGCTGCGCGCAATTTCAGGCCGGCCTTTCAGCCGGCCCCGGCGGCGAAGCTTGTCTTCCGGGCCGGCGACGGAGTTGTTCATAAGACATTCGGGACAGGAGTGATCCTTTCCGCTTCCGCCGTGGGAAATGACACGTTGCTGGAGATTGCATTTGACAAGGCCGGGACAAAAAAGCTGATGGCGAATTTTGCCCGCCTGGAAAAATTGGAATAGGTGCTCAGGCATCCCTTCCATAAAAATCCCCGCCTGAAGGAAACATCAGACGGGGACTTTTGTTATGCGTTCTCTCCGCTCTTGCCTTTATCGCTGGAGATATCGCTGACCTTGGGCGGGAAAAAGTCTTCGGCAGGAAATTCAATGCGGCGGAACATCTCGCGCGGACTGTCGGATGTAGGCTGGCATTCCTGTTCCGGAATGCAGAATTCGTAGGATGGGATCAGCATCGGGATGTCACGGACCAGCTGAGTGATGGTAAACAGACCGATCGTCGCATAAATGGCGTGACTGCATCCAAAATCGAACTCCGCTCCGTACAGGGCGCTGATGCTTTCAGGAATTCCGCTGCACACGTCGCAGCCTTGCGGCGGGCGGTCGCAGATCTTTGCGGAGAGTCCGATCGGCTCGGAGACTCTGCAGACGGCTTTCGGGAGCACTTTGCCCGTTGTCACTTCAACGTCAGGATCTGCGCTGCAGCCGGATTCAAAGGTTTTCACATTGCCGTCGCTGCCGAACAGGATCACGCGCTTGTTTGCAAGGCATACGCCATGCAGAACATTCGGGCAGGCGGACTGAGGCAGGAATACGTCCAGGCAGACATCGAAGAAGAAGTTCAGGTCTACGGCGTAAAACCCCTGATTGAACGGAACGGGCTCCAGGTGGAGAAATACCTTGATGACTTCGGCGCTCCGGATTCGCACGTTGCATGCGTGCTCGATCAGGTCATGCTTGTCGGGAGTGAAAAAGACTCTCATATCCTCCAGGTACTCTTTTGAACTGCAGGAATCATATACCCGCGCCGCGTCAATGCAGACGGCTTCTTTGATGTTTCCTGTACTTCTGCTGTTCGGATTGCTTTGCGTATTCTGAGCTGCTACAGCCGGATCCGTATTGTTTCTATCCATAAAATCATCCTCCTAACACAAATTGGAACCTTGTATCTCTATAACATTTTATGGCGGCGATTTCATTGTGTTACAGGAATTCTTTTATGGATAATTGGATTTACAGCTGAATTAACCAAGAAATCCGCTGTTGCCCTGTTCCAGGTTTCTGACGGCGTTTTGAATGCGGCTTTTCGCCTCTTCGCCGGTGACGGAATCCTGTACGTACTGAATCACGGATTTTTGTCCCTCGTCGCCGAGAAGGGCGAAGTTTTTCATTGCGTTTTGGTGCCGCGCCAAAGACATCATCAGGCCGATCGGCATATCGGCGCCAGTTTTGTTTTCACCCATTTAAATCCCTCCTGTTTGTATTTTCTATTATTGTTGCAGGAACGGTCTGTGGCGATACGAAAATTTTTTTGTTAAAATTTGTCAGATTTCTCCTGCGAGAACTGAAAAAAGTTGCATCGGGAATCATATTTTGTTATAATAAGCCGGATCGAAATCTATGATTAAGAGTTGAAAAAAATGGCAAAAGTTACATTAATCACATACACGCCCGATCCGGATCAGCTGGTTGCCCGGGCGGCCAGGCTTTGTTATTCCTCGGCTTCCATCGAGGAGATACAGGACAGCCTGACACCGGAAAAAACGGCGTCTATGGTGGAGATGCTTGCGGGAATGGGGCATGACAGCCCCACCGAGCACGCGTCCTTCACATTCGGAATCGAAGGGGTCTCCAGGTCGTTCCTCGCGCAGATCACCAGGCACAGGATTGCATCTTACAGCGTGAAAAGCCAGCGGTATGTCAACGAAAAAAATTTTGAATTTGTCATTCCGCCTGAGATTGATGCGATTCCGAAGGCCAGGGAAGAGTTTCTTGCCGCGATGGAGGACGACCGCAGGAGGTACGAAGCAATTTCCGAGCTGCTGCTGAAAAAGCATAAAAACCGGCTGATGGAATCCGGAATGCCGGAAAAGAAAGCGAAGTCGGCGGCCCGGAAGCTGGCAAACGAGGACGCGCGATTTGTTCTCCCGAATGCCTGCGAAACAAAAATGATCTGCACGTTCGATGCGCGTTCCCTGAACCATTTCTTTTCTCTGCGCTGCTGCAACCGCGCGCAGTGGGAAATAAGGGAAGTCGCGGTTCAGATGCTCCGCCTTGCCCGGAAAGCGGCGCCGGCGCTTTTTGAAAAGGCCGGTCCGCCGTGTGTCAGGGGCGCGTGTGCGGAGGGGAAGATGTCCTGCGGCAAGGCCGGGGAAGTGCGGGAGTTTTTCGCAAATCTGGGGGAAGAATGATGAACGGCCGCCTCATAACGATCGACGGTCTGGACGGCAGCGGCAAAGCCACCCAGACGAAACTGCTTTGTAAAGAGCTGGAGCGCCGGGGAATCAGACTGCGGCGGGTTTCTTTTCCGGATTATGCCGCTGAATCGTCCGCACTGGTCAGGATGTATCTGAATGGTGAATTCGGCGGAACGCCGCAGAACGTCAATGCGTACGCTGCGTCTTCCTTTTTCGCGGTCGACCGTTTTTCCAGCTTTACCCGCGATTGGAAAGAGGAATATTTGAGCGGAACGCTCATTGTGGCGGACCGTTATACGACTTCAAATATCATTTATCAGCTCCCGAAGCTTCCCGGAAAAGAATGGAAAAGCTATATGGAATGGGTACAGGATTTTGAGTATGGGAAGCTCGGGCTTCCCAGGCCGGATCTGACCATTTATCTGGAACTTCCCCCTGAAATTTCGCAGAAGCTTTTGGACGAGCGTTACCATGGTGACGCGAAAAAGAAAGATATACATGAAAGCAATATCGAATATCTGTCGGCCTGCAGGAAAAGCGCGGATTATGCAGCTCAGCTCCTCGGCTGGAAAACAGTTGCTTGCGAAAGCGGAGGAAGCCCCAGAAAACGGGAAGAGATCCATAAGGAAATACTGAGAATCGTCTTGGAGGAATTTCATGATCAATTTTGACTTTCCTGAACTGGCGGACAGGGAATGGCTTTCCCCGGAGCTTTCCGCCAGCGGGAAATTGGGCAGCGAATGGGCCTTTGGCACGCTGTTTATCTGGAAGAATACTTACTATTCTAAAGTCTGCCGTGTTCAGGACGGTACGCTGTTCTGTTTCAGCGGCCCGCTGCACACCTACAATATGCCCCTGTGTGAGAAGGACCGGTTTGCGGATCTGATGGAAATGATGATCGCCGACGCGGCCGAAAGAGGACATCCCTTTCAGCTTTGGGGGGCAACCCGGGAGCAAACAGAAGAACTGGAACGGCTGTTTCCCGGCCGGTTCCGGTTTGAAATGGATCGGAACGGTTCCGACTATATTTATCGATCGGAGGATCTGATCCGCTTGTCTGGGAGAAAATTCCATGGCAAACGGAATCACATCGCCCAGTTTGACCGAAAATACAGTTGGAGCTACGAGGACCTTACCCGTGAAAACAGGGAGGACTGCCGTTCTGTGGCAAAACAGTGGTGCGAGGCGCATGGCGGCTGCCGTGATAAAAACGGGTTCGCAAGCGAACCTTGCGCGATCAGCCGTGCGTTGAACTACTTTGACGAGCTTCACCTTACCGGCGGTCTAATTCGGGTGGAGGGAAAACCTGCCGCCTTTACGATCGGGGAAGAAATCAATCCGAAGATTTACCTTCTTCACTTCGAAAAAGCGCTGGACGGATATGACGGCCTTTACGCCGTCATCAACCATGAGTATGCCGCGAGGCACCTGGAAGGCTATGAACTGATTAACCGGGAAGAGGACATGGGAATTGAAGGCTTGAGAAAAGCGAAGCTTTCCTATCATCCGGTGATTCTGCTGGACAGATATCGGGTGACTCTTGCGGATGAAAACGGGGATGCGGAAAAATGATCGGACCGGCCGGATGGGATATGCGCTCGGAACTCATCGGACTCTGGCAAATCTGTTTTCATGAGCCCAGGCGGTATCCGAACTATTTTATGAATAACTGCTTCCGCCCGGAGGACTGTCTGGTCTACCGGATATCCGGGCAGATTGCCGCCGCGGTCTATCTGCTTCCCGCCCGCATTGCGCCGGACGGTGTGCAGGCGCACTATATTTTCGCGGCGGGAACCCTTCCATCCTTTCGCTCCCGCGGATTCATGGCCTCGCTTTTGGCTTACGCGGCTTTGTACGGTGCAAATCGGGGCGACAGATATTCCGTTGTCCTTCCGGCCAGCCAGCCGCTTTATTCATTTTATGAACGTTGCGGGTATTTTGACTATTATAAAATCCGGTCCGTACCCGTCGTGCGGGCCCGCTTGGAGCAGCTGGCTTCCCAGCTTTCCCCCGGCAGAGTCCTTGCGTGTTCTTCCGAGCTGAACAGGCTCCGCAATTCGGTCCTTTCACGGCGAAAGGGATCCGTTCTGTGGAGCGACGAGCGGTTCCATTTCACAATGGGGTTCGGTTCGACTTATGGAGACGAACTGGTCTGTTCCGGATCGGAAGGGCGCCGATCTTACGCGATTTGCAGAAGGACCGATGGAAAAGCCTGCTCCGTGCGGGAAGCAATCGCTGTTCCGGGCGGTTTTCCAGGACTTGCCGCGGCGATTTTAGAACGTTTTCCGGCCGAGACTTATGAATTTCGTCTTCCGCCGGGCGGCGGGCTCTTTTCAGGGGAAGGGGCGGAGGAACGCTGCGGAATGCTTCGGCCCATCGGCGGAACCAAGTTGGAAGAACCCGTCGTTTCGGCCCCTTATCTGGGGCTTGCACTGGATTGACAATATGGTTAGGGAGGAAGAGTACCCATGATTTATTTGTTCCTTGCACAAGGATTTGAAGAAACGGAAGCGATTGTTCCATTGGATCTGCTGCGCCGTGCCGGCGCCGAGGTAAAGACCGTCGGGGTCGGCGGTAAGAGGATCACCGGTTCTCATGGAATCGAAGTGGCCGCGGACTTGGAGGACGGGGAGATTGACCTGCAGAATATGGAAATGGTGATTCTTCCGGGCGGGATGCCCGGAACGCGTAATCTGGAAAATTCGCCGATGGTAAGAGCCAGTGTCAGCTACTGCGCCCGGAACGGAAAAAAGATCGCCGCCATCTGTGCGGCTCCATCCATCCTGGGGCATATGGATCTGCTCTCCGGCCACAGCGCCGTTTGCTTTCCAGGGTATGAAAAGGACTTGACCGGAGCCGAAGTGAAAATGGACCCCGTTTGCGTCAGCGGTGATTTGATCACTGCGCGCGGCGCGGGAGTCGCGGTTCTCTTCGGCTTGAAACTGGTGGAGGTGCTTTTCGGAAAACAGAAGTCGGACGAAATCAAAGAAAAGGTTCAGTGTGTGTGAAGAATATTAAAGAAGTAAAGAAAAATCTGCGCGCGCAGTACAGGCAATACCGGGAGCGGATGAATCCGGTAAAAAAGTCACAGCATGATGCGGCCATTCTCAGCCGGTTCCTTTCTCTCAGGGAATATGAGAATGCGCGGACAGTTTTTACTTATGTCAGCAAGCCGATCGAAGTTGATACCACCGGGCTGATCCGTTCCGTCATCGATTCCGGAAGGAAGGTCGCGGTCCCGCTCTGTTTCCCCGAAACATGCGGAATGAAATTTTATGAGATCCATTCTTTGGAGGAACTGACCGCCGGAGCCTATGGAGTCATGGAGCCTGTGCCGGAAAACAGCGGGCCGGCGGTGGAACCCTCCGGGAACAGCATCTGCATTGTTCCCGGTTTCAGTTTCGATTCCCAGGGGTACCGCCTTGGGTACGGCAAAGGATATTACGACCGGTTTCTGTCGGAATTTAAAGGGATGACCGTCGGCCTTTGCTATGCCGGCTGCGTGAAGCTGGACCTTCCGCACGGATATTACGACAGACCGGTCGACATTCTCATAACAGAAAAATACGTTCGAAGGATGGCAGAAAAAAGGATCTGATTCAGGGAAAGGAGGAAAGATATGAACGATGATGAGCATCTGGCCGAGCGCATGCACAAAGAAAAAGTCGAAAATTTTCGCCTCCGGATGAACGAAGGCGGAGAGGAGGAATTGCCTGAGGAGGAGATATACAGCGGAGGTTCCGCAAGGCAGCCTGATTCCGACTCCGTAATCAACAGCTACAGCGATGTCAGAGAAGGCGAAAACGAGCAGCCCTCTGCCCAGCAGAGGGCCGCGGAACTTCATCGGCTGCGGAACCGTGAAAAGGGCGGCAAAAACAGGCACTTTTTCCGGCTTGTATGGTTTATCATGGTTCTGTTTGTCTCTCTCCTTCTTGCGCGTTATCTGGTTGCGGGCGTCAACGATATGCTGGCGATCGGAAGGGAGAGCCTTGACGTGACGGTCGATATTCCGCAGAAAGCGACACCGCATCAGGTTGCGCAGGCGCTTTATCAGGACGGGGTGATCCGCGACGAGGATTTTTTCCTGCTCTATGCCGCGCTGACGAAAGCCCCGGAGCAGTTCAGCGGCGGCAGTTTTCAGGTGCGGACCGATATGGATTATGAAGCCCTGATCACTTCGATTCAGTCCAATGCCAATCGGGTGGATACCATAAAGCTGACGTTCCGCGAGGGCATGAACGCGCTGGAGGTAGCCGAACTGCTGCGGCAGAACGGAGTGTGTTCTGAAAAGGATGCGGAGGCGGTCTTCAACAGCGACAGCCTCAATGAGAATTTCGATATGCTTCAGCAGATCACGAATGCGTCGGACCGCTATTATCAGCTTGAGGGATATCTGTTCCCGGATACTTATGAGTTTTTTAAAAATGAGAATCCGGAGCAGGCAATCACGAAGCTGGTCAGCAACTGCAACCGCAAATTGACGAAACAGATTCGGGAGAAGGCCTCGGACGAAGGCATGACGCTGGATCAGATGCTGACGCTCGCCTCCATGATCCAGGCGGAAGCCGCCGACAAGGACGATATGTACAAGGTTTCCAGCGTGTTTCACAACCGCCTGAAGAGCCAAAAGTCCGAACTGATGCATCTGGATTCCGACCCGACGACGTATTATCCTTACCGCAAGAAATCCCTGGTTCCTGAAAATATCCGCGGCACCTATCAAAGCAAATACGACACCTATACCATCGAGGGCCTTCCGCCCGGACCGATCTGCAATCCGGGAATGGACGCGATTGACGCCGCGCTGAATCCGTCTTCCACCGGCTACTATTATTTTTGTCACGATGCGGACGGAAAAGCCTATTATGCCAAGACGGCGAGTCAGCATCAGGCGAACCTGAAGAAAGCGGGCCTGCGATGACCGCGCAAAAAACAGGAAGCCCGGAGCTTCTGGCTCCCGCGGGGGACAGGGAGCGGCTGGAAGCGGCGGTGAGGTTCGGCGCCGACGCGGTCTACCTGGCCGGCAAAGAATTCGGCATGCGGACCGCCTCTCCGAACTTCGGAGAGGACGAACTCGCATCGGCCGTCCTCTATGCTCACGGCGCGGGCGTGAAGGTATATCTGACCTGCAATGCCATCGCTCACAATGACGAACTGAAGCGTTTGCCGGATTTTTTCCGGATGGCCGTCGAAGCGGGAGTGGATGCGCTGATTCTGACGGACCTCGGCGTCCTTCGCCTGGCCCGGCGCTGTGCGCCGGACCTGCCGGTGCATATTTCCACGCAGGCGGGAGTTGTCAACCGTGAAGCCGCGAATGCGTTCTATGAGCTGGGCGCAAAACGGATTGTTCTGGCCCGCGAGCTCAGCCTTCCGGAAATTGCGGAAATCAGGGCAAATACTCCAAAGAACCTGGAACTGGAGGCTTTTGTGCACGGCTCCATGTGCGTCTCTTTCTCGGGGAGGTGTCTGCTTTCCAGCTACCTGACCGGCCGCGACGCCAACCGGGGCGACTGCGCGCAGCCATGCCGATGGAAGTATGCCCTCACGGAGGAGAAACGGCCAGGCCAGTATTTCCCGATTTCGGAGGACGGGGACGGAACCTATCTCCTCAACTCCAGAGATATGAATATGCTGGAGCATCTTCCGGAACTGTCCGATGCCGGCGTCGGCTCGTTCAAAATCGAGGGGCGCGCCAAATCGGCCTATTATGCGGCTGTCGTTACAAATGCCTACCGGCACGCGATCGATTTCTTTGAGCAACATTCCGGAGACCAGCTGCCCGCGTGGATCCCGCAGGAATTGGAAAAGGTCAGCCACCGCGCCTACAGCACCGGCTTCTATTTGGGCGGCGAGCCCGGGCAGGTTCTGGAAAACGGGGGATATGTGCGCAGCTATGAGGAGATCGCGGTCTGCACGGGCCGCACCGGGACCCGTGCCGTCCTTTCCCAGCGAAACCGCTTTTTTCGCGGCGACGAGGCCGACGTGCTGGAACCCGGCGCGGAACCGTATTCTCTCAGGATGGACCGCATTTTCGACGAGACCGGCGAGCCGCTTGAGACCGTGAACCACGCCGCGATGACGGTCCTGCTCGAAACGGTCCGGGAAATTCCGCCCGGATCGATCTTCCGCAGAAAAATAAATCATGATTAAAAAATCCCTCCACTGGCAAAGATAGCCTAGATGGAGGGATCCTTTATGGGAAAGCGCACCATTGCATTTTTCTCCGTTCTGATGCTGGGGATGTTTCTGACCGTTCTGATGGTCTATCGGATTTCGAACGGGACGGAGCTCGCGCAGACGGCGGAAAGGCAGTCCGATTACAAACTAACGGTGGCGGCCACGCGGGGGACGATCTATGACTGCAACCTTTCCGCCCTGACCGGGACAGAACAAAAATATGTCGCCGCCGTAGTTCCGGGAATTGAAACGACGGCGGCGCTCGGCCGCATTCTTCCGGCTGCCCGGATGGAAAGCCTTTATGATACGCTGAGCGCCGGACGGCCTTTTACACTGCAGCTTCCCTCGAAAACCAAGCAGGAGGGAATCGACGTTTTCACCGTGCAGGAACGGTATTCCAATTCCGGAATGGCGGTTCATATTTTGGGGTATCTGGATGGTTCGGGAAAAGGCGCCGCCGGAATTGAAAAAGCGTATGACTCTCTCCTTGGCGGCAACAAAGGGCGGATCACCGTGACCTATAAGGTCGATGCACTCAACCGTGTTCTGGCCGGTGAAGAGAAGCAGGTCAGCGATACGACCGCTCTTGGGAAAAGCGGGGTATCCCTGACATTGGACAAATACGTTCAGACAGTCGCGGAACAGGCCGCGGACCGATACCTGACCAAGGGCGCGATTGTGATCATGGAAGTCCCTACGGGCGAGATCCGCGCGATGGCCAGCCGGCCTTCCTACGATCAGAATGACGTCGCCTCCGTCCTGAAAGAGAAGGATTCTCCGCTGC
Source organism: Caproicibacter sp. BJN0012 (assembly GCF_035986805.1). Lineage (NCBI taxonomy): Bacteria > Bacillati > Bacillota > Clostridia > Eubacteriales > Acutalibacteraceae > Caproicibacter > Caproicibacter sp. BJN0012. The sequence goes on from NZ_CP142518.1 coordinate 1,705,295, forward strand.
TGAACCGCGCGGTGTCGGCTTACAGCGTCGGTTCCGTTTTCAAGCTCGCCGCGGCTGCGGCGGCCCTTGAATACGGGATTTCCCCCGATTACACCTACACCTGCACCGGGGGGATCAATGTGGACGGCGGGATTTTCCATTGCTATAATTCGGAAAGTCATGGAGCGGAAAATATGAAGAAGGCCATCGCAAATTCCTGCAACACGTATTTTGTAAGCCTAATGCAGCAGGTCCCGCAGCAAAATTTTCTCAATATGGCCCACTCTCTTGGATTCGGACAGTCGTTTCAGCTCGCGCCCGGCCTTTCCTCCGATACGGGAGTTCTGCCGACGCTGAAAAGCCTGAGCATTCCACGGGCGCTCGCAAATTTTTCATTCGGGCAGGGAGAACTGACCGCGACGCCGCTGCAAGTCGCCGCAATGACCAATGCGATCGCTTCCGGCGGCCTGTTTGTCTCACCGAACCTGTATGATGGAACCGTCGACGAAAAGCTGGAATACACCGATCGCGCTCAGCGCCAGCAGGGAACGAGGGTGATGTCGGAAAACACCGCCCGGCTTCTGAGAGAATTTATGCAGGCTTCCATCGAAGGGGGGACCAGCAAGGAGGGAAAGCCGGACAAAGGCGGAGCGGGAGCGAAAACCGCAACGGCGCAGACCGGAAAATATGTCGATGGAACAGAGCTGGTGGAATCCTGGTTCACGGGCTTTTTCCCGTACGATGATCCGCGGTACGTCGTCACCATTTTCGAGGAGGGCGGAGACGGCGGAGGCCGGACCTGCGGGCCGGCTTTCAAAGAAATTGCGGACGAACTGTATCAGGTCATCGGCTGATTGCCGCTAAAAAGGCGGATTGACAATTGCGGGAAAACGGATTATAATCAAATATATTGCAGCAGTAACAACTGAACGGCGACGAAGGGCAGAAAATGCAGACCGGTCCGCGTCAGAGAGGAAATCCGAGGCTGGAAGATTTCCGCGGAAAGGATGCGTTTAGCCGGCCCGGAGCTCCGCGGCGGGGAACCGCGGCGTTTTTCCGCGTTAAGGAAGCGAAAGAGGCGTCCCTCGATGGGCGCAATTTGGGTGGTACCACGGATTTTTCCGTCCCATGGGGGCGGGGAAGTCTATTTTTTTGCAATGATCGCCGATTTTAGACGAATGGAGATTCTTAGAATATGAAATGGACAGGATTAAATGAACTGCGTGAAATTTTTCTATCGTATTTTGAATCGAAGGGACATCTGCGGCTCCCCAGCTTTCCGCTGATTCCCAAAGATGACAACAGCCTGCTTCTGATCAATTCCGGCATGGCACCGATGAAAAAGTATTTCACCGGAGAGGTGACGCCTCCGCGCAAGCGCGTGACGACCTGTCAAAAATGCATCCGCACGCCGGACATCGAGCGCGTCGGAATCACGGCGCGGCACGGTACCTTTTTTGAAATGCTGGGCAACTTTTCCTTCGGAGACTATTTCAAGCATGAGGCGATCCCGTGGGCGTGGGAATTCTGCACGAAGGTGCTCGAACTGCCGGTCGACAAACTCTGGGTGACGATCTACCTCGACGACGACGAGGCGTATGACATCTGGGTCAACGAGGTGGGCGTCGACCCGAAGCATATCGTCCGGCTCGGCAAGGAGGACAACTTCTGGGAACACGGTTCCGGTCCGTGCGGCCCCTGCTCCGAAATCTATTTCGACCGCGGCGAGCAGTACGGCTGCGGCAAGCCGACCTGCGGCGTCGGCTGTGACTGCGACCGGTATGTCGAGTTCTGGAATGTTGTGTTTTCCCAGTTCGACAGCGACGGAAAGGGCAATTATCCGCCGATGGAACATCCGAACATCGACACCGGCATGGGCCTCGAGCGTCTGGCCTGCATCATGCAGGGAGTGGATAATCTGTTTCTGGTCGACACCGTTCAGAATATCATGAAGCATATCTGCAAAATAACGGGTGTGAATTACGGAGACGACCAGAAAAAGGATGTTTCCCTGCGGGTTATTACCGACCATATCCGCAGCACGGTGTTCATGATCGGCGACGGCGTGATGCCGTCGAATGAGGGGCGCGGCTATGTTCTTCGCCGTTTGCTGCGCAGGGCGGCGCGGCACGGCCGTTTACTTGGCGTTCATGACACGTTCCTGTGGCAGGTGGCGGACACCGTCATTGCGGAAAACTGTGGCGCGTATCCGGAACTTGCCGAAAAACGCGACATGATCGTAAAGCTTCTGCGCGTCGAGGAGGAGAGCTTCTCCAAGACCGTCGACCAGGGCCTTTCTCTGGTAAACGGGTATCTGGATGAAACGGTCAAAGCCGGAAGCAAAGTTTTCTCCGGCGCGGAGGCGTTCCTGCTCAGCGACACCTACGGGTTCCCAATCGACCTGACCAAGGAAATCGCGGCGGAGCGCGGCTTGGCGGTGGATGAGGAAGAGTTTGCCCGCCTGATGAGCGAGCAGAAGGAGCGTGCGCGCGCGGCGCGCAAAAACGCCGGTGCGGACGCCTGGGCGGGGGAGAATAACGCTCTGGACGGCGTGCCGGAAACGGTATTTGCCGGTTACAAGACCATGGAGACGGAAGGAAGGGTCCTCGCCATCCTGAGCGACGGGGAGCCCTGTGAATCCGCGACGGCCGGGGACGAGGTCGCCGTGATTCTTGATAAAACCTCTTTCTATGCCGAAAGCGGCGGGCAGGTGGGAGACACCGGCACGCTGGAATCCGACGGAGCGGTCCTGACGGTGACCGGCACGACGAAAAACCGTGCAAAGAATTTTTTGCATCGTGCGGTTGTCACGGCCGGGGAACTCCACGTGGGCGATATGGTCAAGACATCGGTGGACGCAAAGCGCAGGCTGGCGGTCATGCGCAATCACACGTCCGCACATCTGCTGCAGGCGGCGCTTCGAAGAGTCCTCGGCACGCACGTGGAGCAGGCGGGCCAGTTGGTCGACGAACACCGCGTCCGGTTCGACTTCACACATTTCTCGGCACTGACCGGAGAAGAACTGCGGCAGGTCGAGGCTCTTGTCAACCGCGAAATTCTGAGCGGCCTTTCTGTTGATTGCCGAGAGATGCCGATCGGGGAAGCGAAAAAGCTCGGTGCGATGGCGCTGTTCGGCGAAAAATACGGGAACGTCGTCCGAGTGGTTTCCGCCGGGGATTTCTCCCGCGAGTTCTGCGGCGGCACCCATATGGACAACACCGCGAAAATCGGGCTGTTCAAGATCATTTCGGAAAGCGGCATTGCGGCGGGCGTACGCCGCATCGAGGCCGTGACGGGCACGAATGTCCTCGCGTATCTCGATGAGACGGAGGGCGGGCTGCGTCGGGCCGCAGCGGCGCTGAAAGTGAATAATCCGGCCGAACTCGCTCAGAGGGCGGAGCAGGTCGCCTCGGAGCTCAAGGAGAAGGACCGCGAGATCGAATCGCTGAACGGCAAGCTGGCGTCGATGCGGATGGAAAGCCTGTTCGCGGGCGCGAAAGATATAGGGGGCGTGCGGCTCATCACGGCAAAGCTGGAAGGCGCGGACGCGGAAGCCCTCCGCCTGATGTGCGACCGCGTCAAGGAACACGCGCCCGATCTGGTCGCCGTGCTGGCGGGGGCGGAGAACGGCAGGGCCAACATCGCCGTCGCCTGCGCGCCGGAGGCGCAGAAAAAAGGCGCCCACGCCGGAAAGATCGTGAAGGAAGTAGCCTCGCTCGCAGGAGGCGGCGGGGGAGGCAGGCCGGACAGCGCCATGGCGGGCACCAAACACCCGGAAAAGCTGGACGAGGCGTTGGCTGCGGCTCAAAAAATTGTTGCCAATATGATAAAATAAGTTTATAATAAATTTTCGGAATCTGATGCAAAGGAGGATTTGCCTTGGATTGTGTATTCTGCAAAATTGCTGCGGGAGAAATCCCGTGTAAAAAGATTTACGAGGACGATCGGATTTTAGCTTTTTATGACCTGGAACCACAGGCGCCGGTTCATATCCTTTTGATTCCTAAAAATCACATTGGCTCCGTCGCTGAAATCACGCCGGAAAACAGTGCCGTTGTTGCCCATATCTACGAAGTCGCGGCCCGGCTTGCAAAGGAAAACAAGCTGGACGGCGGGTTCCGCGTTGTCTGCAACACAGGCGCGGACGGCGGCCAGTCGGTGCCGCATCTGCATTTTCATCTGCTGGGCGGGCGCTCGATGAAATGGCCTCCGGGCTGAAAGCGTCAGTTTATTTTGAAAGGTCGATCTTGTGCCATGAGTGAAAAGTACTACCATATGACGATCGCGGGATGCGAACGCGATCTGCCGATCTGCCCGATCGACGAGCACCTCGACATAGCGGGCTTTATTATGCTCGGAGATGTGGAGATCACGGAAAAATCCGCGGCGGCGCTGCTTGAAAGATGCCCGGAGCACGACGTGGTCGTGACCGCGGAAACCAAGGGAATCCCGCTTTGCTATGAAATGGCCCGGCAGGGATGCGGCAAATATGTCGTGGCCCGCAAAGGCGTGAAAGCGTACATGAGAAATCCAATTTCAGTGGAAGTCAAATCCATCACGACAGATCATGTTCAGAAGCTTTTCCTCTCGGAGGAAGACGAAAAAGTGATGCGCGGCAAACGCGTCCTGATTGTGGATGACGTCATCAGCACGGGGGAATCCCTCGCTGCGATGGAAAAGCTGGTGGACCTGTACGGCGGCAGGATCGTCGGCCGGGCCTGCGTGCTCGCGGAAGGCGACGCGAAGGACCGCAAGGACATCGTTTATCTGCAGCCTTTGCCGCTGTTTTTTAAGTAGGCAGCCTTTTTGGGGGAGATTATATGAGACGGCCGCTGGTGTTGGTGGGATTTTGCTATCTGCTGACGCTGGCGGCCGCGGTTTATCTGGGCGCCGAAAATTCGTATTATTTATTTTGGTGTTGCATTGCATTTTTCGCATTGTCTGTCTCCATTCGAAAAATGCGTGAAGTCATGGTGTTCCCTGCGGCGTTTCTGACGGCGGCGGTTGCATTTGGCTGCTTTGCGGGTTATTCCCGGGCGGCGGTCGAGCCGCCCCGTGTGTTGGACGGGGCGGATGCGGAAGTAAAGGGCACGGTCTGTGAGCTGCCGTATTCGCAGTACGGGCGGTGGTATTATGTGGTCAGACTTGATTCGGTTTCGGTGCCGGGCACGCCGCAGAAGTTTAAAATCCGTCTGTCCTCGCAGAATGAGCTTTCCGTCGGCCCTTATTCCCGCATCAGCTGCAAAGTGCACTTCTTTCGTCCGCAGGGAGGGGAGGGCTACAGTTCCGAGTCTTATTATGAGTCCCGGGGAATCCGGATGTTTGCTTATCTTTCCGGGCCCGGGAGGGTCTCCGTCATGCCGCCCGGTTCGAAACCTCCGTATTATTATGCCCTTCTGCTTCGTCAGGCGATGATTTCCTCCGTGGATTCGATGCTTCCGCAGCAGGAGGCATCCAGCCTGATCCGGGGAATGCTGCTCGGAGATAAAACTTCTTTGGGGACGGAGACGGAGGAAGATTTCCGTTCCGCCGGTGTTTCCCATCTGCTCGCCGTTTCCGGCCTTCATATGGCGACGATCGCCCAACTTTTGTTTCTGCTGTTTGGTCTTCTTCGGATTCCGAAACGGCGCTCCGCCCCGATCGCCGGAGCCGGAATTCTTTGTTTTATGGCGGTAACGGGTTTTGTCCCTTCCGTGGTGCGGAGCGGCATCATGTGTCTACTCTGCCTGGCGGCGCCTCTGATGTCCCGCCGTGCCGATCCGCTCAATTCACTTGGAGCGGCGGTTTTAATCCTTTGCCTGCCGAATCCGTATGCGGCTGCGGATGTGGGATTGCTGTTGTCCTTCTCAGCCACGCTGGGCCTCATTCTGTTTGCGGGGCCGATTCAGAACTGGCTTGACGGGCGCTTGGACCGGCTCCGGCCGCTGCGGCGGCTGACGCGGGGCATTGACGGGATCCTGGCGACGTCGGCGGCCGCGATTGTATCCACGCTGCCTGTGATGATTCTCTCGTTTGGAAGCGTTTCCCTGATCGCCCCGATTTCCAACCTGCTGATGCTGGTTCCGGCTTCGCTGATGATTTCCCTGTCCGCAGTTGGGGCGGTAATCGGTCTGTTTGCTCCTCAGTCGTTTCTTCTGATGCCGTTTGCGCTTTCCGGGGGATTGCTTTCCAAATATCTGCTGACCTGTGCCAAACTGTTGGCGAGAGTGCCTTTCGCAAGCGTTTCGGCTTCCTACGGCTATATTTTTCTGTGGCTGGCCGGTTCCATTCTGCTGTTTGCGGCGGCCTTCTCCGCGCACGGAGGCCGGCGGCTGACTTTGACTGCGGGGATTCTTTCCGCAGTGATGCTCGTCACGGGCATTCTGAGCTATGGAATCATCTCCCGCGGCGTGACCCGGATCGCCGCGCTCGACGTTGGAACGGGCCTTTCCGTGGCGGTTACCGAAAACGGACATTCCGCGGTGTTCGGATGCGGCGGGTACAATTCCAATAATATAAAAAAATATCTGTCCGGCAGAAATATCCGCAGCCTTGACGAACTGTGTCTTTTGACAAAAGACCATGAAGAGGACGTCAATTCCGCCGACTTGACAAAGCGGATTTCCGCAGATCATCTATCCATGCCGGAAGGCAGCCGGTATGACGGATTCGTTCAGGAGGCCGCAGCAGGTTCCAGATCGGATTTCTTAAAAGAAGATGCTTCATCGGAACAAGCATGGCAGAATATCGAAATCCAAAAGAGGAGCTGCAACGGCGGGATAGCCGTTCGAATGAAAGTCCAAAATGTTTCCGTCCTGTTGCTGCCGGCAGAAGCTGATGCCTCCGCGTTGCCTGAAAGCTGGCTGTCTCCGGATTTCCTGATCACGGACATGCTGCCTGGTGAAGCGGCGGGGCTTCATCCTCTTTGCACGATTCTGTCCATGGATGAGCAGGACCTTTGCAAGTTGCCGGCCCAGAATGGGAATCATACTTTCTGGACGGGCGGATTCGGGACAGTTGTGCTTGAACTGAGAGGGGACCGTATTTTATCGGTCGGGAGGGAATCATAATGCCGGAAATCACGGAGGCCGAACTGAAAAAGCAAATCGAACAATCAAATTTTGCCGGACTGTATTTTTTGTATGGGGAAGAAAAATATCTGGTGTCGCACTACATGAAAAAGCTTTCGGAAAAAGCATCCGGGCGGCAGTTTACCGACTTCAACTTTCAAAAGTTCGACGGTGGGGAGACCGGAGCGGACCGGATTGCGGAGGCCGCGCAGTCGCTTCCCTTTTTTGCGGAGCGGAAATGCGTGCTCGTTTCGGACCCCGATGCGGATTCGATGAAAACTGTGGAAGCGGAAAAATGGAAAGAAATGATTATGTCACTTCCGGAAACGACAGTCCTGGTTGTTGCCCTTCCCAATTTGGAGGTGGATGAAAAGAAGGGGAAGAACTGGAAGAAGCTGATTGATCTGATGAAAAGCAATGGAAACGTTGTACGCTTCGGCAGGCGCACGGATGCTCAGCTCCAAAAACTCCTCTGCTCCGGCGCGCAGAAGCGCGGATGCGTTCTATCGCCGCGCAATGCCGGCCGCCTTGTCGCCTGCTGCGGTTCCGACTTGACCGCGCTGTTCGGCGAATTGGAAAAGCTTTGCTCCTATGTCAAGCAGGGAGAAATCACGGAGCAGCTGATCGACGGGTTTGCTGTGAAAAATCTGGAAGCACGCGTTTTCGATCTTTCCAAGGCGGTACTTTCCGGTTCAGGCGACCGGGCCTATTCCATTTTGAATCTTCTTTTGGAGCAGGGGGAGGAACCGGTTGCAATCCTAGCGGTGCTTTCCTCGGCTTATCTTGACCTTTACCGTGTCCGGGCGTCGGTCCAGAGCGGCCTGAGCGCGACGGAGCCGGCGAAACACTTCGACTACGCCCGCAAGGAATTCCGCCTCAGGAATGCCGAACGCGATGCGGGGCGCTACCCGGACGGAATGTTCCGTGGAAGCCTAAAAGAACTTCTCGCGGCGGACATTGCGCTGAAAAGTTCCCGCGGCGACCGGCGCATTGTGCTGGAAAAATTGATTGCCAGGCTTCTGATTCTGGCCGAAAGGGGAAAAACAGCTTGATTCGCGTGAAGGAAGCGGTGATCGTAGAGGGAAAATATGATAAGATCAAGCTGTCTTCCCTGATCGACGGCCTGATCCTGCAAACGAACGGATTCCGGATTTTCAAGGACCCGGATCAAATGGCGCTGATTCGCTCTCTGGCTGATACCCGCGGCATCCTGATTTTGACGGACAGCGACGCAGCGGGATTTCTGATCCGCAATTACCTCTCCAGTTGCATCGCACCTGAAAAGATTCGCCATGCCTACATCCCGGATATTCTTGGAAAAGAAAAGAGAAAGCAAAAGCCTTCCCGCGAAGGGAAACTCGGTGTGGAAGGAGTGCCGGCGGAAATTTTAAAGCGGGCACTGCTGCGCGCGGGAGCCGGTGTGGAAGAGGAGCGGCTGCCTTTGGTGCGGCGGATCACGAAGGCGGATTTCTTTTTCTGCGGCTTATCCGGCGGTCCCTCAAGTTCAGAGAAGCGCGCCGCTCTGCTGAAGAGGCTTTCTCTTCCAGAGCATTTGTCCGCAAATGCTCTGCTGGAAGTGCTCAATGGAATCCTGAGCTATGAAGAATTTGCCCGGATTGCGGCGGAACTTTAAAAAACCGGCGATTTTGTGTTGACAAGCCAGCTGCAAAGATGATATAATACCTCTTGCTGAGCGCGAGTGCTGGAATTGGCAGACAGGCACGTTTGAGGGGCGTGTGTTGTATGACGTACGGGTTCAAGTCCCGTCTCGCGCACCATATTAAACCCGGAAAGCGGCATAAATGCTGGCTTTTCGGGTTTCTTTTTTGCATATTGACCCCAATGGGGTTTATTTGGGATTTACGGGGACAATTAATTTTAAGGTGCAATCAAACTTTTAGATCAAACCATGTGTCAGGGTTTGATCCGACGCATGACTTTTAACTTCTATTTGCAAATTATTATAACAACGCGCGGTTCAGAGGACTCTCCAATGTACATAAGACCATTAAATCTCTATTTTTGTTAAAAAGGCTATGGTAGCATTCCCGAAAATTTGGACGCTGATGGGTTGTTTGTCTGAAATAGATACTTTAACTGTCATGGTGCCCATTCTTCCGATCGCTTCGCCTTGAACTGCTTCAAATGAGAACTCATTTTTGGTATTGTCTGCAAACTCAAAATGAACAAGATATGCGCCGAGCGGCCCGTTAGCGTTACCGGTTACCGGGTCTTCCGGGATGCCGATAGCCGGTGCAAACATCCTTCCATGCACAAGCGGCTGCTTTTTGGTATCAAGTGTGAACACATAGTATCCGTTGCAGCCAATGGCATTGCTAATGCGAACCAGCGCGGATAAATCAGGGTTAAGATTTTGGAGCTGTTCAATTCGTCGAATTCCAACCATTACTTTAGAATGCCCGGTCGATGCAATGGCAATTGGACAGGACGGCAAAAGCTGGTCAGCTTCCAATCCCAGCGCAGATAGAATTTGTTTTTGAAAGTCCGGGGGTAACGGTTCGTCAATTTGGATTTTTCCTTGCGTCATAGCAATCCGGTAATCATCACCTTCCCGATAAATATCCACAGGTAATATCCCGGCGCCTGTTTTTTGCAAAACGCGAGTATGACCTTGCATATGTTTTTCCAATGCATTTGCATAGTGTGCCGCGATTGTTGCGTGTCCGCAAATCGGGACTTCCTTGGTTGGCGTGAAAAAGCGTACAAGCATATCATAGCCCCTGTGCTTTTCCGTAATGATAAACGCGGTTTCCGAATTGTTAAGTTCTCTGGCGATCTGCTGCATTTCCAAATCGGATAATCCGTCTGCATTTGTAACGACACCGGCCGGATTTCCGGTAAAACGTTTTTTTGTAAAAGCATCAATTTGATATATGTGATAGACTTTTTTCATAATACACATCTCCTATTAAATTTTGTCTTATCATATCAATTATACAATTTCAATATTTATACGCAAGAATGTACTTTGGGGTTCGTTGCTAACTACGGGGTAAGAATAAGGAGAATCCAGATGGCGGATAATAGTTTTCCAAATCAGACAGAGCGAAAAAAAGACTTTACCTGCTCCATCGGTTTTGCAATAACCGTAATCGGGAGTAAGTGGAGAGCCGTCATATTATGGCACATTATAAAGGGTTCCCCTGTGCGATACGGCGCATTGAAATTAAAAGTGCCTGGAATAAGTCATAAAGTGTTCACGGAAGAGCTAAAACATTTAAAAGCTGACCATCTGATTGAAAGGAAGGTGTATCCAACGATACCGCCCAAGGTCGAATACAGTATCACGGAATTGGGTCTGTCTTTAGAGCCCGCCTTAAAAGAATTGTGTAATTGGGGCAAAAAATACATGTAAAATCTGCTTGTCACAAGCATGTGAATATTGAAATCCCACTATTTTGAAAGAGGGAGATTATAAGCGTAAACGGAAGCGATGGCAAATGCTTTTTTGACCGGATATGCCATTGAAAAACCCGAAAGGCCGAACGAATGTCGGCCCTTCGGGCTGATGTAACAGATGATATTATTTTCGGTTTAAACGTGCAATTTCAGTAGCGGCACCGCCGCGATGTCCCCCGATGCATCGGTCTGCACCTTTCCGCTTTTTCGGAGCGAAGCGGAGAAACTGACAGTCTCGTGACTATTAAAGCCATAAGGTTTACGAATGTTGCCTGCTCGCGGGCTGTAGGACACGTAATGTGATTAACAGTTTTCGATGTGTCTTGAGACGCGTGCCAGTCTTATGTCCTTTCAGGGCTTGTGCACACCACGTATCCGCCGCGTAGTTTTGATTTAAACAACCATTTCCTGAAAAAAATTTGTCTGAGCAGTATTTTGTCAATAATCTGTCTGGAATAAGACAATGTTTTTATTTTAATGACAATCCCAGTTCTTCTGCCCTTTTCAGGGCATCTGTATGTAGAATATCTCCTTTCTCTACAACGGCTGGGATCAGCAGATGGGCGAGGTCAGTCCATTTCTGATAAGACGTGATCAATTCATAGGTCCTGACCAAACCATCAAAATCAGCTTTTTCTGGAGTCTCGGCGCAAGCGAGTAAAATGCTTTCTTTAATATTGCTCTGTCTGCCGCCGATAAGCAGCGCATACATTTTATCCAGAGCCGCTTTCAGCTGCGCCGGAAAAGTAAACCAATACATAGGTGTTGCAAGGACAAGCATATCGCTTTGCTCCATAAGCGGAGCCAACGTATTGAAATCGTCTCCGAACACGCAGGCTGCCCCTTTGGAGTAACATCTGTTGCAGGCTTTACAGCCATTTATTTTCTTTAAGCCGGTTTCATACTTTTTAACTGTATTTCCGGCGGCCTGCGCTCCTTTGATAAATGCATCTGCCATCAGGTCGCTGTTGCCCTCTTTTCTGGGACTGCCTGTAAGTACCAAGATTTTCTTACTCATTTTGATCCTTTCTTATATTCTTTTCGCTTTGTGTTCCAGTATTTGGAATCCTCGTCTGTGATGGGCCGCAGCACTTTGCAGGGATTTCCGGCTGCAATAACACCGCTTGGGATATCCTTTGTAACCACAGAACCGGAACCGATCACCACATTATTGCCTATGGTAGTACCGGGATTGATGACAGTGTTTCCGCCGACCCATACGTCGTTACCGATGGCCACGGGTTTTCCGTATTCCAAGCCGGTTGCCCGTACTTCTGCGTCAATAGGGTGTGCGGCCGTATAAACGCAGACACGAGGACCAAAGAGAACATGATCGCCGATGGTCACAGTGCACACATCAATAATGAGGCAGTCGTAATTGGCGTAGAAGTTTTCTCCCACAAAAATATGACAGCCATAGTCGCAATGGAAAGTCGGCTCAATCCAGATATTTTCACCTGTTAAACCAAATAATTCTTTCAAGTAAACGATACGCTTGCCAGACTCTTCCTCATTCGTTTGATTGAACAGGCGAATCAGACGTTTTGCATTTTGATTCATCCGTGCCAGTTCTTCGTCCTGTGCAATATACAGTCTGCCTGAAAGCATTTTTTCTTTTTCCGTCATAATCAATCCCCCTTTTAATTGACACTAAGACAAGGATAGCGTATATATATTATTAGTCAAGTACTTACATTCAAGATATATACTATACTGAGGGAGAGCGTAATATGGCGATTGAAAATTGCAGCCCGACAGGTGTGGCGATGGAAGATACCGGTTTCGGCTATACTCTGTCGATTATCGGCGGTAAATATAAAATGATTATCATGTATTGGCTTTCAGAGTATAAGCCGGTGCTGAGGTTTAACGAACTGAAGCGCTGTATTGGTACAATTACCTATAAAACGCTCAGCAATACGTTGAAAGAAATGGAAACCGATCAGTTAATCGTCCGCACAGAGTATCCCCAGATACCTCCAAAGGTAGAATATACTCTTTCAAAACGCGGAGAGTCCCTGATCCCCGTCTTGAATATGATGTGCGAATGGGGCGAGAGCAACCGACTGCCGCGAAAAAAACAGCCCATAGATAAATAAAACGCTTTCTGGCACGATCGATTTATTCGGCTTTTAGGCGTAAATACCGCCTAACTGCCCGTAAGCCCATGATACGGAGAGGGGAAATACCGCGGCAAAAGATGGCGCCGCCTGCGGGCACAATGCTTAAGAGGAATGCGGCAAATGCAGCTGCATTCCTTTTTTGCTGGCAGACGATTATCCGTTTATACCGGCTTGACACGGCCGTTATCTTATCCCAAAACATCGACAAGGAAATGACCTCTAGGCAGACAGGAGCATCACTGTTTACCTAGAGGTCTATTCACAGTCCGGAATCCTGCCAGCCGGCTTTGGGCAACCCGTGAACCGGCTGTCATTTGGCTCATATAAAAAAATAAATGGAATCGCCGCTCAAAACGGCAGAATATGAAATGTTGAAATAAAAAAATGAAACTTGAAATCGCAGAAATGCTTTTTTCCCACATCCTTCAAAAATCATGGAAGAAATTCATGTAATTGCGAATGGAAAGCCGATGAAAATAATGCTATTTTAAAATAGTGCTGGTGAAAAGAATAACAGCTAGAGGAGAAATGCTAAAATATGACTAATTCACCCATCATTACGGATATGAAAGTTATTCCCGTCGCCGGATATGACAGCATGCTGATGACGCTTTCTGGCGCACATGCGCCCTATTTTACGCGCAACCTTGTGGTCCTGGAGGATTCCTCCGGCCATCAGGGCATCGGAGAAATCCACGGGGGCGATTACACCTGCGATTCTCTGAATGCAGTAAAGCCTCTGGTGATTGGGCGTGAAATCGGGCAGTATCGCCGCGTTTTGCAGACCATTCATAAAATGGCGAGTTCCGGCAAAGATCTTGAGGGAGAAGGCATTCAGACGCTCGACATCTCAAAACTGAAATTTGTCGTGAAAAGCGAATGGGCAATCGAATGCGCGATGCTTGATTTGATGGGCCAATTTTTGGGCGTTCCGATGGCGGAGCTTTTGGGCGAAGGAGTGCAGAGAAAAAAAGTCGAAATGCTGGGTTACATGTTTTATGTTTCTGATAAATCCAAGTACAAAGCCGGTGACATTCGTTATTTGGATGAATCAGACAGCCCCGATCCGTGGTTCCGTATGCGCAGAGAGGAAATCCTCACCCCAGACCGGGTCGCGGAGGAGGCCCAGTGCCTGCATGAAAAATACGGGTTCCGGAATTTCAAGCTGAAGGGCGGCGTGCTGAAAGGCGCCGAGGAAATGGAGGCGCTGCGCAGGGTAAAGAAGCTGTTCCCGGAGGCCAGGGTGAACATCGACCCGAACGGCGCCTGGAGCCTTGAAGAGGCGATTGAGCTTTCCAAGGATATGCACGGCGTGATTACTTATATGGAGGATCCCTGCGGTCCTGAATCCGGATTTTCCGGCCGTGAGATCATGAGGGAATTCAAGAACGCAACGCAGTTCCAGGTGGCCACCAACATGATCGCCACGGACTGGCGGCAATTCTATCATACCGTCAGCCTGAACGCCTGCGACATCATTCTGGCCGATCCTCATTTCTGGGGCTTTGACGGCACGATCCGAATGGCGCAGCTTCTCAAAAGCTGGGGATTGACGTGGGGAGTACACTCCAACAATCATTTCGACATTACGCTGGCGGCATTTGCGCAGGTGGGCTGTGCGGCCCCGGGCGATCCTACTCCCCTGGATACGCACTGGGTGTGGCAGGACGGGCAAAACCTTTTGAAGGATACCCCGGTGATTCAGGACGGCTATTTGTCCCTTCCCTCCAAACCTGGTCTGGGAGTAACATTGGATATGGAAAAGGTCATGAAGGCAAACGAGTTTTATAACCGGCTGCCCAGTCATGACCGGAACGATGCGGCGGCAATGCAATTTTTGATTCCAAACTGGAGATACGATCACAAAAGGCCTGCTTTGGTACGCTAAGCTTGCTTGCCGCCTAAACGAAAAGGATGGATGCCAATGGCGAAGGTAATGTTTGTGTCGCCGCATATGGATATTCAGGACCTGGCCATGAAAGTGGCGTCGCAGGAAAGGCTCCAGCATTGTCAGCCCATTTTGTTTCGGGTGGTCGACGGCCGGGAAGTGCAGAGCGTAGCAGAGGAAGCCAAAAGTGAGCATGTGGACGTTATCATTGCCCGGGGACAACAGGCGCGCCTGATCAAGCAGATGGTGGAAATCCCGCTGGTGGAGCTGCTGCTGACCGGCCAGGAAATGGGCGTCATGGTGGATGCGGCGAAAAAAATGGTTCAGATGGAAAACCCGTCCATCGCGGTGGTAGGGCAGAGCAACATGTATTCCGATATGCAGGAGTTTGACCGGCTCTTTCACGTGCAGCTCAGACAGTATTTTGTTGAAGATTCAAATTATATTGAAGAGGCGGCGCGTCAGGCGCTTCAGGATGGCAGCGACGTGATCCTCGGTGGTGACATTGCATGCCAGTACGCGCAGAAGCATGGGGTGCCGAGTATGTTTGTCAACTCCGGGCGGGAAAGCATCGCCAATGCGCTGCGGCAGGCCGAGCTGGTTGCCCTCACCAGCGACCGGGAGAGGGAAAACACGGCGCAGATGCGTGCTTTGCTGGATTATTCTTTTAACGGTATTATATGGCTGGATCCCGCAGGCCGGGTTGTCAGTATGAACCACGTGGCGGAAAGCATGCTTGACCTCCGGCCTGGAATCGCGGCCGGGCGCATGGTGGACCGCCTGATCCCGGAACTGGACATGGAGATCTTTAACGAGGTGCTGCAGAAAGGCAAAGATATTTTCGCCCGTGTCATGCAGCTGCATGAAAGAACGTTTCTGGTGAATTTCGCCCCGATTCTGGTGGGGGAACAGGTGGGCGGCGTGATCCTTTCGCTGCAGGAAAGCGTCGCGCTTTCGCGCATGGAGTCCAATATCCGGCAGGCCATCTACCGGCAGGGTTTTGTGGCGGCCTTTCACTTTTCCGCATTTGAATACGTCCATTCCACAGCGATGAAGCAAGTCCTCAGTGCGGCGAAGATCTGCGCGAAATCCGACGCCCCGCTGCTGATCACCGGGCCGGAGGGGACGGAAAAAATGCAGCTTGCCCAGGCTGTGCACAATGAGAGCCGCCGCCGCGATCATTCGTTTGTGACGTTTCACTGCGGGTGCGTGGAACCCGGGCAGTGCAGTTTGGCGCTGTTTGGCCGCGGCGGACAGGACGAGGCTTCCCACGGCATGTTCGAATCCGCCAACGATGGGACGCTGCTGCTGGAAGATGTGGAGCATCTCAGCATGGACGCGCAGCGCCGGCTGCTGCATTACCTTCAGACGGGGACGTCCATCCCCTGCGGCGCCTACAGCCCGCAGAGACTTAACGTCCGCATCATCGCAATGACCGGCTGCGACCTTGGCCTGCGCATGGAACAGGGCGCCTTTTCCGCCAGCCTTTTTTACGCAATCGATGTTTTCAGCCTGAAGGTGCCGCCGCTGCAGGAAAGAAAGGAGGACCTGGATCCGCTGATCGACCGGACCATCAACGAGCTTGAGCATCGTTACAGCCGATACCTCAGCCTGACCAAGGATGCGAAACACGAGCTGATGGAATATGACTGGCCTGGAAATCTGCCGCAGCTAAGGGCCTTTTGTGAACGTCTGCTGCTGATGTCGCCCCACAGGAGCGTGAATGGGGACTATGTCCGTCATCTGCTGATGGAGGCTTATCCGGTGGTGTTGAACTTCCCGGTTCCCGCAAAGCAGGAGCTGGACAGCCCGGAGGCCGCTCTGCTGGCGCGGCTGATTGCGAAGTATGGCGGGGATCGCGAACGGATCGCACGGGAGCTGGGTATCAGCAAGACCACGCTCTGGCGCAGGATCAAAAAACTTGGCGTGGGCAAAGTCGACAAAAACGTCGGGCTGCTGGAACCGGATGACATCCCGCAGGGTCCGGGGAAGGGATAGTGGAAGATCCGCCGATCGTCGTTTCCAACTGCCCGCGCCGGAAAGAAGCTGAGGAAACAAAAATTCGGATTTTCGATCCGGCAGGATATTAAAGTGCTGCCGTGCCGCTGAATGAAATGGGAGGATGACAATTGAACTCTAAAAACAGTCTTTTTATGAAAAAGTATAACGATCTGGTTTTCGGCCTGATTATGCTGGCGATTGCCGCAGGATACCTGATCCTTACTCTTCAGATACCGATTACCGGGGGAATGTTCAACGGCAGATTTTTTCCTCTGATTATTGATCTGATCATGTTCCTGCTCACCGCTTTTCAATTTGGCGCTTATTTTAAAAACAAAGGCCGTGAGGCGAGCGAGAGCGGCGGTGAAAAAGACGGCAAAACGGTCTTCTACACCGTTGCGCTGATCGTTGCCTATATTGCTCTGATGCAGTATATCGGATTTGTTCTGTCGACCACCTTATACCTCTTCTTACAGTTTATCGTTATGACGCCGGCCGGCAAGAAAATCGGTTATGTAAAGTATGTGGTGATTGCGGCGGTTTCCAGCGTGGCGATTTATCTGGTATTCCGGTATACGGAGCTGAACGTGATGCTGCCGCAGGGCATCTTTACAATGATTTAAGGAGACTACAAAATGGAGTTGTTTATCAATGGCTTGGCGAATGTCCTTCAGCCGTACTGCTTTGCGCTGATGATCGTGGGAACAGTCATCGGCATCATTTTCGGGGCGATCCCGGGATTGTCGTCCGTTATGGCGATCGCGCTGTTTTTGCCGATGACCTACAGCATGGACCCGGCCATAGGAATGGGGCTTCTGCTGTCGCTCTATATCGGCTCTGTGTCCGGCGGACTTATTTCCGCCATTCTTCTCAAAATACCGGGCACTCCCTCTTCCGTCGCGACATGCTTTGACGGGCATCCCATGCTGGAGCACGGCGAGGGGATCAAGGCCTTGGGGACCGGCGTCGTTTTTTCCTTTCTTGGGACGATGTTCAGCATTGTCGTTTTGATTTTCCTTGCTCCTCAGATCGCAAAGGGCGCTTTGGCGTTCGGCCCTCATGAATACTTCTCGCTTTCTATTTTTGCTTTGTGCCTGATTGCCACTCTGTCTTCCGGTTCTATGGTCAAGGGTATCTTTTCCGGAACGCTGGGCCTGGCCTTTGCCACCATCGGCATCGCGCCGGTCAACGCGGTGCAGCGCTTTACATTCGGCAGCGTCGAGCTGAGCAGCGGATTCGACGTGCTGTCCGTACTGATTGGCCTGTTTGCGGTTTCTGAGATCATCAAAACGGCGGAGACCGCAAAAAACGGCGGGGATTCGCCGGTCGCGCAAATCGATTACAAACATATCAAGGGGTTCGGGTTTACCCTCAAAGAGTTTAAGGCGCAGCTTGGGAACGCCCTGATGGCTTCGCTGATCGGCACCGGCATCGGAATCCTGCCCGGCATTGGGGCCTCGACTTCCAACTTGGTTGCCTATTCCGCGATCAAGAATCATTCCAAACATCCGGAAAAATTCGGCACCGGAATCATGGACGGAGTCGTCGCGTCGGAAACGTCCAACAATGCGTCGATCGGCGGCGCCATGATCCCGCTGCTCACTCTGGGAATCCCGGGCGACGGCGTGACGGCAATCCTTTTAGGCGCGTTCATGGTGCACGGAATTGCTCCCGGGCCGTTGCTGTTCAGCTCGCAGGGCCAGCTGGTTTATGACATTTTTGCGGCCCTTTGCATTGCCGATATCCTGATGCTGCTGATCGAATTCTTTGGCTTGCGCGTTTTCGCGAAAATGCTTCAGGTTCCCAAATATATTCTGTTGCCGATTGTTTTTGTCTTTTGCGTGGTCGGCGCCTTCGCCTTATCCGGGCGCATGTTTGACGTTTGGGCTCTGCTGGCGTTTGGCGTAATCGGATATGTGTTTACCCGGTTCCATGTTCCGCAGGCTCCTATGGTAATTGGTTTCATTCTCGGTTCCATGACGGAAACAAACTTCCTGCGGGCGCTGATGCTTTCCGGCAACAGCTTTTCCGGGTTCTTTACGCAGCCGATCAGCGCCGTATTTCTCGGGTGTACAATCATTTACCTGGGCTGGAATGCACTGAAGGGAATGCGGAAAAAGAAAACCGCCGAAAACGCCGGATGATTTCCGGCGCTGATCCGAGGATAAATTGGTTCCAAAATCGTTTCTGGTCTTAAAAGATCAGTTTGACGATAAAAAATCTAAATACAGTTTAGGGAGGAATTCAGCTTATGAATGTAAAAAAGTGGGGTTCTGTTGCGGTGGCGTTGCTGCTGGCAGCCGGGAGCATGACGGCGTGCTCCGGCAATACGTCTTCTTCCAATGCCGCTTCTTCAACAGGCAGTAAGACGGACGCAGCTTCTCAGGCGGCATCCGCTTCAACAACGGACTGGCCGAAGAAAACAGTGCAGGTCATAGTTCCGGCCGGCGCCGGCGGAGATACGGATTTCAATGCGCGTACCTTTGCGACATATTTTAAGGAAATTACCGGTCAGACCATGGTTATTACGAATCAGAGCGGCGGCGGCGGAAGCATCGCGACTTCGACTGTGAAAGACGCCGCCAAAGACGGGTACACGGTGCTGTTCGGCCACACGGGACAGATGATTGTCAACGAAGTTGCCGGACTCATCAATTACAACTTGGACTCTTTTGACATTGCCTGCATCCCCGCGGTTGACAAAGGGACGGTTCTGGTTGCAAGCAAGGCTTCCGGTATTGCCTCTGTTGCCGATCTTCTTAAAAAGGCGAAAGAGAATCCCGGAAAGCTTCTTTACGGTTCCGAACTGGGCGGCTATTCCAATCTTCAGGGTGTTATGCTGGAGGACAAAGCGGGAATCAGTTTCAAAATTGTTGATACGGGCTCCGCATCCGATAAGGTTTCCAACCTTCTGGCCGGACGAATCAGCCTTGCGGCCATTACTTACGGAACAGTGAAGGATTACCAGAAAACCGGCCAATTGAATGTCATCGCACAGTTTAACTCCGAAAGAAACGAAAATCTGAGCGATATTCCCACCTTGAAAGAGGGAGGAATTGATTTTACGATGGAAAAGCCGTATATTATTGCTTTCCCCAAGGGAACGGACCCTGCGATTATCTCCAAAATGGATTCCGTCGCAAAACAAATTACGGAGAATTCGGATTATGCACAGGCTTTGAAGGCTTCCTACAACCAGCCGGTTTCTTATTATAACAGTTCCGACGCAGTTAGCCTGTTGAAAAGCACCCGCGATGATTTCATGAATTATAAGGGCAAACTGAATAAGTCCTAATAGAGAGCGAAATTTATCAGGCCGCCCGCTGGGAGGTGGGCGGCCTGAACTCAATTCGCTGAGATACTAGGCCCCGCCGGAGAATGGCGGGGCTGATTTATTCAGAGGGTTAAACCTTATGGACTCTATGAATCTGAAGATTATTCGATTGAGCACAATAAAATAGTATGATGCGGATTTATCAGTGTGCCAGTCCGTTCCGCGTTTCCTTTATAAAATCATCAAGTATTTATTTTTTCAATGTTCACCGCAGGTTATCAAAAAACTACTTTTTTACACCCTTAATAGTCGAATTTTGTAATATAATAACTATATGGAATATTACGGAAGTGAGGGCAACAATGTGACAACAGACGATCTAAAACGGCTGGACAAACGATTGCGTCAGATTCAGGATCCGTTCGGAACGGGATTTTCAACGCAGAGCAGATTGTGGAGGGATTATGCTAAGGGCAATGGGATAACTATATGCGAAGTCAGACGGCAGTATGATGCATGGAAGCTGAATAGATAAAAAGAGTGAATATAGCCCCGCTGAAAGAGTCCTAACCCGCCAAGCTGTGGCGGGTTTTATTTTTTGGTATTTCCATCAATAGAAAAGCAATAACCGGATGGAACCGGCTCATTAAAAAATCAAGGCCGTCGAGTGCTTCCCGGCGGCCTTGATTCTGGAAAGATGAGCTAGCTTTATTGGCGGAATAATGGCAAACATAAGTATGATGAGAAAATCCGATAATATATAATAACAAAAATTAGGAAAGAAATAGTGCCGTATGTAACACTTTGATAATTTTGTTACATTTTTCTACCTTATTGTACATCATTTATACAGGTTCAAATTATCCATGCGGAATATATGGAAATTTCATTATAATTATAATTGAACCAATAAATACAGTTCATCCTGCTGGTCCTGAGTTATTCCGATATAGCGTAAAGTGATTCGCTGGGAACTGTGATTAAAAGTGCTCATAATTAAGCCGATATTGTATTTTGATTTTTTATAAGTCCAATACCCCCAGGTTTTGCGCAGACTGTGGGTTCCAAAGTTTTCTATTCCACAAAAATCCGCCGCTTCTTTCAGAACCCGGTATGCCTGAATTCTGCTGATATGCCCGCCCTTATTACTGTAGAAAAGGTAAGAGCTGACTGTGTTTTCCCTGCTCTTTAAATAGCAGATAACCTCTTTCTTAAGGGCATCGTTCAGCTTTATTTTTTTTTCTTTTTGAGTTTTCTTTTCTTTTACGACTAAATAGTCGTGAAATTCATGATCGTTTTTCAAAATGTCGCTTAATTTCAACGGAATAATGTCGCTGATCCTTAATCCGGTATTCAGGCCGAATTTGAATAAAAGCCCATATTTGGGGTCTTTTCCTTTTAAATAAAAAAACATGCTGTTTATTTTTTGTTTGTCTCGTATCGGTTCTACTGTCATGTTTATCTCCTCATTCTTAGAATTATATAAATAAAAATGTTACATTTAAAATAGCATAATATATTTCTAATAAAATAATTAATCCTGAAATACCTTGATAGTAAGCCGTTTTTTAAAGAGTGAAATGTAACAAAATTATCAAAGTGTTACATTTCAAAGATTAGATTGCTTTTTATATTATTTTTGAAAGGAGTGTGCATCGTGCCGGAAGTCATAGCAACGAGAGATATATATAATGAAAATGGAGTGTTATTGATTGCGAAGGGACAAAAACTCACAAAACGGGTTCGTCAAAAATTGTGGGATGGCAATATTGCAAGAAAGGACCAGAATGAAGTAAACGATAAAATTACAGTCAAAGACAGCGTTGAACAGATATCGGACAAATTTCCGCAGATGGCCGGGAACTCATTAAAAGATGCAAGTGCCATCGTAAGCGATATTATTTTCGGTTCAAAATCATTTCCATGGTGGATATATGTATGTGCGTTAAGCAACTATATTGATTGGATGTACACTCATTCCGTTGACGTAGCATTGATTTCAACCTTTATCGCGATAAAATCGAATTGCGACCAAAAAACGCAAAGTGAAATCTGCCTGGGGGCCTTGCTGCATGATGTCGGAAAACTTTTGATCCCCAAAAAAATTTTACAGAAGGCCGGGCAGCTCGATGAACAGGAAAAGTTGATTGTCAGGCAGCACTGTGAATTAGGCTATGATATGGCGCAGGAATGGAATTTATCGAAGGAATGCATGAATATTATATTGCAGCATCATGAGCGCCTGGATGGCAGCGGTTATCCATATGGTATTTCAGGAGATGAAATTTCGGAATACGCCAAAATCGTTATGATAGCGGATGCATTTGATGCGATAACATCTTATCGTCCATATAAGCAGCTGAAGAGCGGAAGCAATGGGATACGGGAATTGAGAAACAACGGGGAAAAATTTGCTGCAAGCTATGTCGATACGCTCGCTCAATGTATGGGATAAATAATTTCATAGGCTGAATCCGCGCTTTTCAGAACGGTTTTCTTTTCCGTCCCCGCCGGTCCTGTACCCGTATTGGGCGAATGAGACACATAAGAAATCCCGGAGGCCGCATGAACGCTGGCTTCCGGGATTCCTATTTTCCTGTTCGGCGCCTGGAATCTATCGAAGATTCATGGCCGATTGATTAAACGGCAGCAAATTTCAATATGCCAAGGAAGCGCCGCTGCCTTTCATGGCCGCGATCGTCTGGATAATGTAGCTTTTATGCAATTCCTCATCCAAAATAATTCTCTCCAGGACCTTTTTAATGAGCGGATCGTCAATCAGGGTAATATGCTTCTGATAATTTTCGATTGCTTTTATTTCACCTTCCAGCGCATTCTGAAGTTTCTGCTTAAGATCCTGTGTATAAAGTACGTTCCTAGACGTCCAATATTTTCCGCCTGAGTTGAATCCGCCGCGAAAGACCGGTTCCCCGCCCAACTGGCCGATTAGGGAGGAGAGAATGTTCATGTGGTTCATTTCAGCGATTGCGATGCGCATTGTCATTACACCGTAGTCGCCTGTTGTCTCAGCGGCGGTGTAATGGTGGTAAAAATATGTGCTCATGGCTGTAAATTCGCCTTTGGGGCCTGCAAAATCGTCCATCAGAAGATTTGCGTACTGCTTATTTGGGGCCGAAACTTTGGCGGGCGGATAAGGAGAAGAATCAGTATAGCCTCTGTATATTACTTTGCTGCTTGTTTGAGCCATGCAAAATCCCCCTTCTTCCAAGCTACATATATGAATGAAAACTCGCGCTTATTCTCTGCTGCGTATAAAAACCGAAAAAAAGGCGTCCGGCAGCCAAAGAAGACATATTTTTCCGCTGCCGCCATATCTTATGGAGAGATCAGGTTTTGCTGTATGCGGATTGTCCGCGGTGGGCTTCAGCGAAAAATTGCCCTTTAAGAATCTGTGCAGAAAGGAATGAATCGTGTTTGTGTACTGCAATCTCATTGCAATCCAGGCAGGTAGTGAATTTTTTGGGGAGAACGATGGATTTTTCCTATCCGATCGAGCCGAAGCTTTATATCGTGCGCAGAAATTATGTGTGGCATAATATTTTAAATATGAATCAGTTCAGCGATCGTTACAGCTTCATCGGAACCGGTCAGGAGAGCGAAGGCATGATGGGCTTCTTTGACGGGATCAATGAAGAAGGGTTCGCCGCCGCGGCGTTATATTTTCCTGGCTGTGCAAAGTATGACCTGAAAGCGGAAGGAGAAAAAAAGCAGCCGATTGCGGCTGTGGATTTTCTTCATTATCTCTTGGGAAAGTATGGGTCGGTCGATGAACTGGAAGAAGTTCCGTGGCAGATTTCTCTGTTTGGAGTTCCGGACCCCGTGACCAAAACGGTCGCTCCCCTGCATTGGATCGCGGCCGACCGGAGCGGGAAAAGCGCCGTGATTGAACCGACGGAACAGGGACTGAAACTGTTTTTAAATCCGATTGGGGTATTGGCGAACAGTCCCGGCTTTCAGTGGCAGATGACAAACCTGAGAAATTACATGGGGGTTTCTCCGGAGCAGAACAGCGAAGTTTCCTGGGGGGAAGTACCTCTGAAGCCGTTCGGTCAGGCAGGGGGGACCGCGCTGCTGCCGGGGGGTTATACGTCGCCTGAGCGCTTTGTGAGAACGGCCTATCAGAAAACGCACATACAATTGCCTGCTGACGATACGGAGACGGTTGTTTCCTGCTTTCATATTATGGAAAGCGTTACGGTTCCCAAGGGAGCCGTAATGACCGACAGAGGGACCTTCGACTATACGAAATATATCGCTTTTATGAACACGAAAACATGTGAGTATTTTTTTAAGACTTATGACAACAGCGAAATTGCCGTCGCCAGTCTCTGGGACAATTATGAAAACGGAAAACAGCCGATCTGCTTAGGAGACCTGACGCGCCCGGCTTTTTTCAGAAAAATCTCCTGAAACGCCGCTGCAACGATAAATAATCCCGGGAACCGGCATTCACAGGTTTCCGGGATCGCTTTATTCTGCGGGCTTCAACGTTCTCCTTAATCGGGCGCGCCTGCGAAGAAACAAGCGGTTAATACCCCAGTGTTTCCGGCAGCAGGAAAACCTTGATTCGGCCCGGTATGCGCTGAAAACTGCTGATCAGGGTGTTGCAGCACATCCGGTCCGGGCTTTTGCAGTCGGTGCATTTCCCGGTCAACGCGCAGCCGGTGGTATTTACGTTAAGACGGAAACAGTTTGCCGCGACGGACCAGTTCTTCACCCGGCTTTCGGCCTCTGCGAGGTTCTGGACCAGCTTGTTTGCGCCGGCGACCACAACTACGTTTCTGGGACCGTATGCAATCGCAGCGACGCGGTTGGAATTTCCGTCGATATTAAAAAGCTGGCCGTCCATTGTGATCGCGTTGGAGCTGGTAAAATACCAGTCGGAGTCCAGCGAACGGACAAAGATTTCCCGGATCTCTTCGGGAGTCATCCCGCTCCGGTAGCGATCAAGATACCGGAATTTTCCGCTTCGGATAAAATCCATCACACCGGTTTCTTCCAGCGTGGCGGAACCTCCGTTCGCTACAACGGCATTCTCCGGCACCATTCCGCCAAGGAGCGTTAAAAGCTCTTCCCGGTTTGGCACAAAACGCGCGTCAAAGCGGTTGGCGTTCAAAGCCTTCACCGCGGACTCGATCTTTTTCTGCGCCATTTGCGTTAAAGCAAGATTCATCTGAAATCCCTCTTTTCTCAATGGTAATTTTATCAAATATACTGCCGCGGTGCAAGAAAAATCTGTAAAAACAACAGCTTGTCCGCACCTGAAAGCCGCGCCTACTTTTTGCCCTGTCCTGTTCTGTTTGCGCGCCCTTTTTCATATGATTATTCGAATGTGATTTGCGGGAGGATCCGAAAATGAAGCGCAGTGAAAAATTGCAGGCAGAGCGGAAAAGCAAAAATCTGACGGTGACGGGCTCCAAGGGAAGAAATCCGTGGAACGACGTTGACGACCCGGAGTCGGAATTATCCGACCTGGAAGACCAGGCGCCGGATGAAAATGACATCCCCGAAAGAAAGGGAAGCACCAGGCTGCTCACAACGATCCAGATTGTCGCCTGCACGGCGGTTTTGGCGGCGGCCGTTGCGCTGCGCCTGAACGGAGGCGCGGTTTACCAGAATGTAAGGAATTGGTATTTCGAATCTCTGAATAATTCGATCGTCGCGGACTCACAGGTGGACAATATCAAACATGTGGTGATCGATCTCTGGTCCACGATCTCCAGCTCCAGGGGGGAGAACAGCCAGGCGCCGGACGGCGCATCGTCGCAAAGTCCTTCTTCCGTCCGGGAAAACGGAGCGGCATCCGGAGGCACGTTGCCGAACAATGCTTCGGCTGCGGAATCATCCGGCGCCCCGTCACAGAACAGCGCCTCAGCTCCGGTTTCGTCCGGCGTTCCGTCGCAGAACAATGCCGCCAACGCTCCTTCCGGCGGGGAAAATGTTTCCTCGCCGCCTGCTTCGCCATGACTTTCTCGGTTGGCGGCTGCCGGATCACTTTCAGCTATTTCTTTTTTGCTCTTGTGGCCCTGCTGCTTCTGTTTGACAGAAGCGGTGTGGCCGCCGCGGGCCTGGCAGCGGCGGCCCTTCATGAATGCAGCCATCTTGGGGTGATGTACGCTTTCAAAAGTCTGCCGGAGGAAATCCGGTTCAATATATTTGGGATTGATATTGTCCGGAATTCCAGGCCGGACCGCGGATATTGGAAGGATGCAGTCGTGTCGCTGTCCGGGCCCGCGGCCAATTTGCTGGCGGCGGGCTTGTTTTATGTGTTCCGCAGTGCGGCGGACAGAAATATGATGTTGGCAAATTTCACTTTGTTCCTTTTTAATATTTTGCCGATCGAGCCGTTGGATGGGGGACAGGCTCTGTACGCGCTTTTGTGCCTGCGCTGGGAACCGTCCGCCGCATGCCGTGCAGTCGGAATCGTCTCGTTCCTTTTTCTTGCGCCTCTTTCCGCCGTGGGATTTTTGACGCTGTTTCACTCCCCGGGGAATTATACTCTTTTGCTGGTCTGCATCTACCTGATGTGTTTGCTGGTCTTTAAACGGGGAAAATATTTTTGAGCCCCGCAAAAGAAAAAATGTTGCGCTGTCTGGAGGAATGTGGTATGATAATACGGTATTTGAGATCCGTCGGAGCGATCTGATGGGATTCAACGCCTGATACCAGGGCTTGAAACGGACAGTCCTCTGCCTCCGGCATGAATGTCTGAAATTTAGGAGGATAATATAATGGATGCATTAAAGACGATTGCACAGGACTCTACCAAAACGGAGCTGCCCGTCTTTCAGATCGGCGATACCGTGCGGGTGGACGTGAACATCCGCGAAGGCGAACGGGAGAGAATTCAGGCTTTTGAAGGCACTGTTGTCGCCCGTAAAGGTTCCGGGGTTGGGGAGACATTCACCGTCCGCCGCGTTTCCTACGGCGTGGGCGTGGAAAGGGTCTTTCCGCTGCATTCTCCCAATGTAAAGGGAATCACGGTGATCCGCAGCGGCCGTGTCCGCCGTGCAAAACTGTATTACCTGCGCGGCAGGGTAGGCAAAGCGGCGAAGGTCAAGGGCAAGATTCAGTAAGTGAATTGATAACGGCGCTTGAGAAGGGACATTTCGGTGTCCCTTTTTTGTTCTTTTGATCGGAGGAAATGGTATGAAGGACGAACCGGAAGCCGGCCGGAAAGAGGAAGCCGTCCGAAACAGTGTGGCGGAGAATTGCTACGAGTGGGTGGAGGCTTTGATGATTTCCCTGGCCGTTATTATGGTCTTTTTTGTTTTTCTGTTCCGTGTCAATATTGTTGTGGACGGGGATTCCATGAAGCCGAATTTTCACGACGGGAACAGGGTGCTGGTGTCCTGCGTGAACGGCGGCCTTTCTCAGGGAGACGTCGTTGTCATCGATGAACATGGAACGGGGCTCAAAGAGCGAATCATCAAGCGAGTCATCGCGACCGGGGGGCAGACGGTCGATATCGATTTCACAACCGGAGTCGTTTCGGTGGATGGAAAAGAACTCGATGAGTCGGCGTATATCAAAAACGGAATTACAAAAGATCAGTATGACGTCACGTTTCCCCGGAAAGTGCCGGACGGCCATATTTTCGTTCTGGGTGACAATCGGACGATTTCCGAGGACAGCCGGTTTGAAGAGGTAGGAATGATCGACTGCAGATATGTCGTCGGAAAGGTAATCTTTCTTTTGAATCCGTTCCATTCGGTTGTGGAATAGTGCGGTACTTGACCTGACAAGGAGCTGACTTTCCGTTGAAAAAAGCGGAACCGGAAACTGAAAAAAAGAAAAAGCCGTTTGACATTGCCGCTTTTGCCGCGAATTGCTATGAATGGATGGAGGCGCTGATCACTTCCCTGATCATTGTCGTGATCCTGTTTTCGTTCGCGATGAGAATCGTCAGCGTCAGCGGCCCATCCATGCTCCCGACTCTTCATTCCGATGACAGGGTCCTTCTTTTCAGTCAGTTTTATAAGCCGAGGCAGGGCGATGTCGTTGTGATCACCCATACGCAGGGGCTTTCGGAACCGATTATTAAACGCGTGATCGCGCTGGAAAATCAGGCGGTCGATATCGATTTTCAATCGGGCACTGTGATCGTCGACGGAAAACGGCTGGATGAGTCCCGTTATATCCAGAACGGAATCACCACACAGGCTTCCGATTACCGGTTCCCGCTGACTGTGCCGAAAGGCTGCGTGTTTGTTCTGGGCGACAACCGTCCCGTTTCCAATGACAGCCGCAGCAGCGATGTGGGAATGGTGGACCAGCGCTTTATTCTTGGCAAGGCGGAATGGGTTGTTTATCCGTTTGACCGCTTCGGAAAAATCAACTAAGGGGGAAGTTCCATGCAGCAAAGCCCGCCGATCCAGTGGTTCCCGGGCCATATGGCCAAAACCAAAAGGCAGTTGGAAAAGGATATCAGGCTGGTCGATGCGGTAGCGGAGATTCTGGACGCCAGAATTCCGGTGAGCAGCCGAAACCCGGATCTGGACCGTCTGACCAAGGGAAAGCCGCGAATGGTTCTTTTAAACAAAGCCGATCTCGCGGACCCGGCTTCGACTAAGAGATGGATCGCTTTTTTGGGCGAACGCGGTTTGAACGCAATCGCCGTGGACTGCCATACGGGAAGCGGGCTGAACGGTTTTCTTCCGCTGGCCGGGAAAATCCTTGCGGACCGGCTGGAGGCATGGAAAGCGAAGGGAATGCCGGGGCGCAGAGTCCGGATCCTTGTCGCCGGAATCCCCAATGTGGGAAAGAGCTCGCTGATCAACCGTCTTTCCCGAAACAGCCGCGCATCCGTTGAGGACAGGCCCGGCGTCACCCGCAGCAGCCAGTGGTTTCCCGTGGGCAAAGAGATGGAGATCCTCGACACCCCCGGAATCCTTTGGCCAAAGTTTGATGATCCGGCCGTTGGAGAACGCTTGGCGTTCACCGGGGCGATCAAGGATGAAATTCTCGATACGGAAACCCTCGCCTGCCGGCTGCTGGAGGTTTTGCGTGACGATTATGCGGGGCTTTTGGCCCGAAGATATCGTTTGGAAAATGAAATGTCCGACCTGAGCGGCGGTCGGCTGCTGGAGCTGATCGGCAGAAAGCGCGGAATGCTCGTCGGCGGGGGAGAAGTTGACACGGAACGGGCGTCCATCATGCTTCTGGACGAGTTCCGAGCCGGAAAAATCGGCAGAATTACGCTGGAGAAAGCCGATGAATAAAATGGTTGACTGGCATTTCTATGAAAATGCGGCCCGGCGGGACGGTCTTTCGCTGGTCTGCGGGATCGACGAGGCGGGCCGCGGCCCGCTGGCGGGGCCCGTGTTTGCCGCCGCGGTGATTTTTCCGCCTCATATCCGGATCGAGGGTCTGAACGATTCCAAAAAACTGACGCCTAAAAGACGCGAAGAGCTTTACGGCGTCATTTTGCAGACCGCTCTGGCTTACGGGATCGGCTTTGCGTCGGAGGATGAGATCGACAAAGTCAATATTCTGCAGGCGACCTTTCTTGCAATGCGGCGGGCATTCGACAGATTGCAGCTCAGACCGGACTGCGCGCTGGTGGACGGAAACCGGATGCCGGACCTCGGTGTGGAAACTCGCCTGATCGTCAAAGGCGATTCCCTTTCCGCCAGCATTGCGGCGGCGTCCATCCTTGCCAAGGTCAGCCGCGACCGGGTCATGTGCCAAATCGATGAAATTTACCCCGGCTATGGGTTCGCCAAGCACAAGGGATACGGAACCAGCCTACATAGGGAGATGCTCCGAAAAATGGGGCCCTGCCCGGTGCACCGCAGAACTTTTCTGAAAAAAATTCTGGCGGGATATGGGAATGAATAACGGGCTGGGGCCTCTTGGGGAAACATATGCTGCGGAATATCTGCGGAAGCAGGGCTTTCAGATCCTGGAACGGAACTACCGGAGCAGATTCGGGGAAATCGACATAATCGCGGAAAACGGCCAATATATTGTATTTGCCGAAGTCAAGACGCGGAGGGCGTCCTCCCTTGCCGAGCCGGAAGAGGCCGTCACGCCGGGAAAACAGAAGAAGATTGCCAAGACCGCTTTGCTGTATTTGCAGAAACATCCCACCCGGCTTCAGCCGAGATTTGACGTAATCGGGATTGTAGCGGCGGGAACCGGTTCAGCAGTGCAGTCTCTGCGCCACGTCAAAGATGCATTCAGTTACCCGTCCTATTATTGAGAATTTGAAATGACCGGACCGATCGTTCCGGCAAGGGGGAACCGAAATGAACTACCATTCTACCAGAAGCCGCGCAGGGGCGGTGATTTCCGCTCAGGCCATCGCGCAGGGACTCTGTGGGGACGGCGGCCTTTTTGTCCCGGAGCAGTTTCCGGCCGTGAGCGGCGAAGAACTTGAGAAAATGCAAAAGGAAAGCTATCAGAGGCGCGCCGAACGCATCCTCTCCAAATATCTGACCGACTTTTCAAAGGAAGAAATCAGGGACTGCGTATCGAAGGCGTATCGCTCGGAACGCTTTCCGGGCGGGCCGGCGCCGGTTGTCAGGGTGGGCGGCGGCGTTTCGTTTCTGGAGCTATGGCATGGCCCCACCTGCGCGTTCAAGGATATGGCTTTGCAGATTCTTCCTCATCTGCTGACAAAGTCGCTGAAAAAAATCGGAACCGGCCGGAAGGCTCTCATCCTTGTCGCGACCTCCGGCGATACCGGGAAAGCCGCGCTGGAAGGGTTTCAGGATGTTCCGGAGACCGAAATCCTTGTTTTTTATCCAAAGGACGGAGTCAGCCGGATGCAGGAACGGCAGATGCTCACGCAGGAGGGAAAAAATGTTGCCGTCTGCGCGGTGGAGGGGAACTTCGACGACGCGCAGACCGGGGTCAAACAGATTTTCGGAGATCGGAAGATACGGGAGCGCCTTGCGGAAAGAGGCCTGATGTTTTCCAGCGCCAACTCCATCAACTGGGGCAGGCTGCTGCCGCAGATTGTTTATTACTTCTCGGCTTACTGCGATCTGTGCGCCGCCGGGGAGATCAGGCGGGGAGAGCCGGTCAACTTTGCCGTCCCTACAGGAAATTTCGGCGACATTCTCGCCGCGTATTACGCGAAAAAAATGGGGCTTCCGGTCAAAAAACTGATTTGCGCCTCCAATTCCAACAATGTGCTGACGGATTTTCTCACCACGGGTGTTTACAGCCGGAACCGCAAGTTTTATACTACGATTTCCCCTTCGATGGACATTCTGGTTTCCAGCAACCTGGAGCGGCTTCTGTACGATCTGACGGGCCGGAATGCGGAACAGGTCGCGGGCTGGATGAACCGGCTGAATGAAACCGGCGAATACCGTGTGGATGAGAAGACCCTCGCGAAAATCAGGGAACTTTTCCATGCGGGATTCTGCGGCGACGAAGAGACCCGTGAAGAAATCAAATCGCTGTTTCAAAGCAAAAATTATCTGTGCGATCCGCACACGAGCGTGGCCGCCCGCGTTTATCGGGAGTATCGGGACAAAACGGGCGACGATACCCCGACGGTAATCGTTTCCACCGCAAGCCCGTACAAGTTCGCTTCGGAAGTCCTGAAGGCCCTGGGCGAGGATATTCCGGGCGAAAATGAATTTGCCGCCGTCAAGCGCCTCTCCGCACTGACCGGGGCCTCGGTTTCGGCGCCGATCGCCGCGCTGGAATCGAAGACGGTCCGCTTTTCCTATTCCTGTAAAAAGGAAGAGATGAGCGGGACCGTGCTGAAACTGACGGATTCAAAATTTGTCTGAGGACGTGCGCCATGTCACTGTTTGCAATCGCCGACCTTCATCTTTCCCTCGGCGCCGACAAACCGATGGATGTTTTTGAAGGCTGGCAGGGTTATACGGAGCGCCTTCGCAAGAACTGGCGCTCCGTGGTCCGGGAAGAGGACACCGTCGTGATCGCCGGGGACATCTCTTGGGCTATGAAACTGGAGGATTCCGTGAAAGACTTCCGCTTTATCCACGATCTGCCGGGACGGAAGCTGATCCTTAAGGGAAACCACGATTACTGGTGGTCCACACGGCAGAAGATAGAGAAGTTTTTCGATGCGAACGGTTTCAAAGATTTTGAAATTGTCCACAACAGCGCGGCTGCGGTCGGGGACAGAGCCGTATGCGGCACGCGGGGCTGGCTTTACAATGCCGAAAGCCAGCAGGATAAGAAAATTGTCAGCCGGGAGGCGGGCCGGCTGAACGCTTCGCTTGACGACGCCAAGCGGCGGGGACTGAAACCGATTGTATTTCTGCACTATCCGCCCGTCTACGACGGAAATGAGTGCGGGGAGATTCTTGATATCCTTGAAGACAATAAAATCAGCGATTGCTACTTCGGCCATATTCACGGCAGCCTTGCGGCAAAGCGGGCGCCGGTCGGGGAATACAGGGGAATCCGCATGCATCTGATCTCCTGCGACTATCTTGGATTTATGCCGGTTTTGGTAAATGAATAAATTAAAAACATTTCAGCGAAAGGTAGAAACTTTACTCTCCATGTGATATAATGACTTCGATAATCGCAGATTTGCAGGAGGAAATAGAAAATGAGTTTAAAATCAACCACCCAGGTGGAAAAGAACCGTTATCAGCTGGAGGTTCTTGTGGATGCGGAAGAATTCGAAAAAGCCGTGGATGCGGCATATCATAAAGAAAGCAAAAAAATAGCGATTCCAGGGTTTCGCAAAGGGAAAGCGCCCCGCAAATTCGTCGAAAAATATTATGGGGAAAACGTATTTTATGATGAAGCGATCAATTCCGTTTACCCCGATGCGCTCGACAAAGCGATTCATGAAGCAAAACTTAAGATGATTGAGGATAAAATCGACTTTGATCTGGTTTCCGCCGGCAAGGAAGGGCTTGTGTTTAAAGCGACGATCACCACGAAGCCGGAAGTGGAAATGGAAGACTGCAAGGGAATCCCGGTCACCAAAAAGATCGCCGAGGTGACCGATGCCGATGTCGATGCTGAAATCGAAAAGATCCGCGACCGCAATTCCAGAATGATCACGGTGGAAGACAGGGAGGCTCAGGATGGCGACACGGTTGTCCTTGATTTCGACGGTTCCGTCGACGGCAAGGCGTTCTCCGGAGGCAAGGCGGAAAACTACAGTCTGCAGCTCGGCTCCGGTCAGTTTATCCCGGGTTTTGAAGACCAGGTCATCGGACATAAAACAGGCGAAGAGTTTGACGTAAATGTAAAATTCCCGGACGATTACGGCGTGAAGGAACTTGAGGGCAAGGATGCGGTTTTCAAAATCAAGCTGCATGAAATTAAAGTGAAGGAACTTCCGAAGGTCGACGATGATTTCGTCAAGGATGTCAGCGAATTCGACACGCTGGACGCATATCGCGCGGACATTCGTGAAAAGCTTGCAAAAGCAAGAGAAGAAAAGGCAAAGGACGATCTGGACAATAAGTTGATCGATGCGGTTGTGTCCAGACTGAAAGCCGAGATTCCTGAAGCGATGTTTGAAAACAGAATCAACGACGACGTGCGGGATTTCAGTTATCGCCTGCAGTCGCAAGGGCTGAATCTCGACACCTATATGAAATACACCGGTCAGAATAAAGACTCGATCCGCAATCAGTTCCGTCCGCAGGCGGAGCGTCAGGTAAAGCTGCGTCTTGCGCTTGAAAAGATTGTAGAACTGGAAAAAATTGTTCCTTCCGACGAAGACATTGAGAAGGAATACGCCAAACTGGCTGAAAATTACAAGATGGATGCCGACAAGGTGAAATCTTTCGTCCGTAAAGAAGATCTCGCGGAGGATCTCGCAGTGGAGAAGGCTTTTGACCTGGTGCGCGACAGCGCCGTGGTTGCGGAAGAAAGGGAATAACCGGAAAGAGACAGCCGGCGCAGCAAAAAGATGCCGGAGAGCGGAATAAATCATCTGATTCCGCCAATGCTCTATTATTGCCGGCCACTGGAGGGATTGAGAAATGAGCAGTTTAGTGCCCTATGTAATTGAACAAACGAATCGCGGAGAGCGCTCGTACGATATTTTTTCCCGTCTGCTGAACGACAGGATCGTCATGCTGACGGACGAAGTGAATGATGCGACCTCCAGCTTGGTAGTCGCCCAGTTGCTTTATTTGGAGGGCCAGGACCCGGCCAAGGATATCAGCCTTTATATCAACAGTCCGGGGGGGTCCGTTACTGCCGGCCTTGCGATCTACGACACCATGCAGTATGTAAAATGCGACGTATCCACCATCTGTATGGGGATGGCCGCCAGCATGGGAGCGTTTCTGCTCACGGCGGGCGCGAAAGGGAAGCGCTATGCGCTGCCCAACAGCGACATCATGATTCATCAGCCGAGCGGCGGCACGCAGGGTCAGGCAACGGATATTAAAATTCAGGCGGATCACATGCTGCACATCAAGAAAAAGTTGAATGAAATTCTGTCGGAACGCACCGGGCAGCCACTCGAGGTCATTATGAAGGATACCGAACGCGATAATTTTATGACTGCGGAGGAAGCGGTTCGGTATGGATTGATTGACAAGGTGATACAAGGTCATCAAGACTCGATGAAATAGGGTGATAAAATGCCTAACAACGACGACAATAAGGGAAGGGAAATTTGCTGTTCCTTTTGCGGAAAGCCGCAGAGTGAGGCGCGCCGCCTGATTGCGGGGCCTGGTGTTTTCATCTGTGACGAATGTATCGAGCTTTGCACCTCCATCCTGAACGATGAGAAAAATCTGTCCACAAGAAAGGAAAGCTATAACGAGTCGGCTGCGGAACTGCCCAAACCGCAGGAAATCAAAAAGCAGCTCGACGAGTATGTCATTGGGCAGGAAGACGCTAAAATAGCCCTTTCGGTTGCTGTTTATAATCACTATAAAAGAATTTATTACGGCCGTGACAAGGACGATGTTGAACTGACGAAAAGCAACGTCCTTCTGCTGGGGCCGACGGGCGTCGGCAAAACCCTTCTGGCTCAGACGCTCGCCAAAATACTGGACGTTCCGTTTGCAATCGCCGACGCGACAACCCTGACGGAAGCCGGGTATGTCGGGGAAGACGTTGAAAATATCCTTCTGCGCCTGATTCAGGCGGCGGACTTTGATATTGAGAAGGCGGAGCGCGGGATTATTTATATCGACGAGATCGATAAAATCGCTAGAAAATCCGAAAACCCGTCCATTACGAGGGATGTCAGCGGCGAGGGCGTGCAACAGGCTCTGCTGAAGATATTGGAAGGAACCGTTTCCAATGTTCCCCCTCAGGGTGGAAGAAAACATCCTCAGCAGGAATTCCTGCAAATTGACACAACCAATATCCTTTTCATCTGCGGCGGCGCATTTGACGGCCTGAACAAGATCATTGAACGCCGTTCGGCCTTTTCTTCCATCGGATTCGGCGCCCAGGTGCGCAGCAAGTCGGAACTGGATTCCACTTCCTGGATGAAGGATGTCATACCGCACGATCTGGTCAAATTCGGCTTGATTCCCGAACTGGTGGGAAGGCTGCCCGTGATTGCAGCGCTGGACGGCCTTGATGAAGAGGCTTTGGTCCGTATTTTAACCGAACCGAAAAACAGCCTGGTAAACCAATACAAAAAGCTGTTTCAGCTTGACAAGGTTGAACTGGAGTTTCAGCCGGAAGCACTCAGAGCGATTGCAAAGAAAACCCTGGAACGCCGGACGGGCGCCAGAGGCCTTCGGTCGATTTTGGAGAACATGCTGACGGACTTAATGTATCATGTTCCGTCCGATTATACGGTAGAGAAAGTCGTCATCACTCAAGACGCGGTGGAGAATGGGGCAAAACCGGAAATCACTTATAATCCGGATCGAAAGCCGGTTGCGCTCAAAATCACGTCTCCCAGCAAAAGAGGGAGGAAGGACACCGCTTCCTGAGGGAACCAATGCCTGTTGCAGCGCGGCAATCAGATCGCCCTGCAACAGCTTTTTTTTCAAGGAGCTTACTATGAGTATGATAGAAACTGACATACAACACGAATCCGCCGCTATTCCGGCTCTTGCACTGAGAGGGCTCGTTATCTTTCCGGGCATGCTGCTTCAGTTTGACGTCGGCCGCCGAAAATCCATTCTTGCGCTGGAAAAAGCGATGGAGGAAAATCAATTGATTTTCCTTGTTGCTCAAAAAGATCTTTCCGAAAACGACCCGTCTGCGGAACAGATTTTTTCCATGGGGGTCGTTGCAAAAATCAAGCAGGTGATCCGGCGCAACGACGACGGAGTCCGTCTGTTTGCAGAAGGGCTTTACCGTGCGAATGCGACGTCCTATGAATCGGAGAACCCTTTCCTGCTGGTTCATTTGCAGCGGGTTGAGACTCTGCCGTCCCGGTCGACCAGGAGATCAGAGGCGCTGATTCGTTATACGCAAAACCTTTTTGAGCAGTTTATTCAGAACTACACTCACATTCCGCCGGATATTGTAATCGGCGTTGTGCAGAAAAAAGACTGCGGGGAACTGGCGGATTATATCGCGTCCAATATCATGTTTGATTTTGAGGAAAAACAGACAATCCTGGAGGAACTGCATCCGCTCCGCAGGCTGGAAAAGCTCGCGGCAATTCTGAAAAAGGAAACGCAGGTTCTTTCCATTGAGACCCAGATCAGCGAAAAGGCAAAAGAACAGATCGACCGCAACCAGAGGGAGTATTTCCTGCGCGAGCAGATGAAGGCGATCTCCTACGAGCTCGGAGAAGACGACAATCCCCAGCAGGAAGCGGACGAATTGCGCGAGAGGATCGAAAAACTCGGCCTGCCGAAAGCGCAGCATGAAAAGCTGATGAAGGAATGCGACCGTTTGTCCAAAATGCCGGATGGTTCCCATGAGGGAAGCGTGATCGTCAGTTACCTGGAAACCTGCCTGGAGCTGCCGTGGAATGTTTCCAGCAAAGAGCATATCGATTTGAGAAAAGCCCGCAGGATCCTTGACAGGGAGCATTACGGCCTGGAAAAAGTAAAGGAACGCATTCTGGAAGTACTGGCCGTGAAAAAACTCTCGCCTGATATCCGTGGGCAGATCGTCTGCCTGGTCGGCCCTCCGGGGGTCGGCAAGACGTCGATCGCCCATTCGATCGCGGAGGCGACCGGCCGCAAATACGTTCGCGTATCACTTGGCGGCGTCCGCGACGAATCAGATATCGTGGGGCACCGGCGCACCTATATCGGCTCCATGCCGGGGCGGATCATCAATGCCATGAAGCAGGCGGGAACCAACAACCCGCTGATTCTGCTCGATGAGATCGATAAGATGGGCAACAATTTTCGCGGCGATCCCTCTTCCGCCCTTCTTGAAGTTTTGGATTCCGAACAGAACAACGCTTTCTACGACCATTATATCGATATGCCGTTCGACCTGAGCAATGTGCTGTTCATTACGACCGCAAACGACGCAAGCGCGATTCCGGAGCCCCTGTATGACAGAATGGATGTCATTACGCTGGGGAGTTACACGCATCTGGAAAAATACAATATTGCTGTGAAGCATCTGATTCCCAAGCAGCTGAAAAAGCATGGAATCGCCTCCGCACAGCTGAGGATTA
This sequence comes from Caproicibacter sp. BJN0012, assembly GCF_035986805.1. Classification (NCBI taxonomy): domain Bacteria; kingdom Bacillati; phylum Bacillota; class Clostridia; order Eubacteriales; family Acutalibacteraceae; genus Caproicibacter; species Caproicibacter sp. BJN0012. The sequence goes on from NZ_CP142518.1 coordinate 1,742,574, forward strand.
CGCCTGAGGCCGTTCATAAACTGATCGACGGCTACACAAGGGAGGCCGGCGTCAGGACTCTGGAGCGCAATATTGCTTCACTGTGCAGAAAATGCGCAAAATATTTTGTGGAGGACCGTAAAAAAAGGATTACGATCAGCCCCAAAAAAATCGAGGAGCTTCTTGGACCGGAAAAATTCAAGGAGGACAGCCGAAGCCAGCAGGATATGGTCGGACTGGTCAACGGACTGGCCTGGACCAGCGTAGGCGGGACTCTTCTGCCGATTGAGGTCGCCGTGATGGACGGGACCGGAAAACTTGAGCTGACCGGCTCGCTTGGCGACGTGATGAAGGAATCCGCGCGCACCGCGATCAGCTGCATCCGCACAAGGGCCAGGGGCCTTGGGATCAGCCACGATTTTTACACGAAGTATGATATTCATATTCACGCTCCGGAAGGCGCGATTCCAAAGGACGGACCGTCCGCGGGTACGGCGATGGCTACGGCTATTACGTCGGCGCTCTGCAAGATTCCCGTCCGGCATGATGTTGCCATGACGGGTGAAATCACCCTGCTTGGCCGCGTGCTGCCAATCGGCGGACTGAAGGAAAAGACGATGGCGGCTTACCGCTCCGGAGTCAAAACCGTTATCATCCCTTCCGACAATGTCGCGGACCTCGAAGAAATCGATACCACAGTGAAAAATTCCATCCAGTTCAAGCCGGTTGATCAAATCGATCAGGTTTTGAAAATTGCGCTGACAAAAATGCCGACGCCTCAGGAAGCGTCGGACGCTTCTGAGCCGATGGCGCTCCCGGCCGCAAATAAAATTGACCGCATTTCTTCCGGCACAGCCTCAATTCCGCAGTGACGGTGCCGGAATATGGGGATTGAAACGGCTTTTTTCGAACTTTCGGCCGGCCGCTCGGATCAGCTTCCAGCTTCAACCCTGCCGGAAATTGCTTTTTCCGGCAGATCGAACGCAGGAAAGTCGTCGCTGATCAACCGTCTGCTTCTGCGCAAGTCTCTGGCCAGGACCAGTTCGGCCCCGGGGAAGACCGCAACCGTCAACTTTTACAACCTTGGCTTTTGCCGGTTTGTCGACCTGCCGGGGTATGGGTATGCGAAAGTGTCAAAATCGGAAAAACTTCGATGGGCGGAACTGGCGCAAGGCTATTTCCGCCAGCGGCGCGATATCCGTCTTGTCGTGCAGCTGATGGATCTGCGCCATGCCCCGACCCCGGACGACCTTCAAATGGTAAGTTTTCTGAGCGACGGAAAAGTCCCATTTCTGATTGCGGCAACCAAATGCGACAAACTCAATAAAACGGAGCGCTCTTCTCAGGAGGCAGTGTATTGCGAAAAATTTGGATCGTGTCCGGGGATTCCGATTGTCCCGTGCTCCGCCAAGTCGGGGGAAGGCGTTGGCGTGATTCGCGAAAGAATTCTCTCAGCGTGCAGCTTTGCGGAGAAATAGTTCTTCTATTTGACTTTTCTGCTTTGTAATGATATTCTGTTAAAGTTGGGAGAGTGGTTGCATTGAACTCGAGACTGAAAGACGACAGCGTGGATTTTTTGTTCAGCGCGGTTTTATCTTTAAAAACTCCGGAAGAATGCTATGCTTTTTTTGAAGATCTCTGCACGGTTTCAGAAATCAAGGCGATGTCCCAGAGGCTTTTGGTGGCTCACATGTTGAGCAATAAAAAGGTCTACAGCGATATTGTGGCGACGACCGGCGCCTCCACGGCCACGATTAGCCGTGTCAACCGGTCCCTTCACTATGGATGTGACGGGTACGAGCTCATTTTCCAGAGGCTGGAAGAGGGACAAAAGAATAAATAGATTGAAGCTTTCTTCTGCGGGGCGGTTCGGTGTTTTGCTGGATTCCTTTTAACGCGGCCTGTTGTACTTTTTGTTGGAGCAGGCCGTTCTGCGTTTCGCCGGTGCGCACGCGGAAGAAAGTTTTCTGCCGCCGAAAATTATTACCGGGCCGGCACAATGCTCTGGACCGGAAAGAAAAGAAGATTATGGTAAAAAACCTGAAAAAAGTAGTTTTTCGTGTTGACAAGCGCGGTTAAATATAGTATTATATAACACGTCGCTGATAAATGGGTGAGAACAGTTGACGGGAGCATAGCTCAGCTGGTTAGAGCACCTGCCTTACAAGCAGGGGGTCATAGGTTCGAGTCCTATTGTTCCCACCATTTAGTTGGCTCGGTAGTTCAGCTGGTTAGAACGCTAGCCTGTCACGCTAGAGGTCGTCGGTTCGATCCCGATCCGAGTCGCCATAGTATGCCTCTGTAGCTCAGTCGGTAGAGCAGGGGACTGAAAATCCCCGTGTCGGTGGTTCGATTCCGCCCGGAGGCACCAAAATGCGAACGTAGCTCATCTGGTAGAGCGCCACCTTGCCAAGGTGGAGGTAGCGAGTTCGAGCCTCGTCGTTCGCTCCAGATTGGCGTCATAGCCAAGTGGTAAGGCAAGGGTCTGCAAAACCCTCATCCCCGGTCCGAATCCGGGTGACGCCTCCAAAATGAAAAATTGATTCCATTAAAAGTAACCCGGGCTTTTGTCCGGGTTACTTTTTTGCCTGGCTCCCATTGATATTTAAAAACGCATGTTCTATACTAATTGAAAGCGGCCTGTGCGGAGTCTTCGGTTTTGATGAAAAATGGTAAACGAAGCGTTTATTAGGAAAGGATCTGTTTGAAAGTGGCGAAATTTTGTGTTTCAACAGATTCGGGCTGTGATTTACCCGGAGAATATTGCGAAAAGCGGAACATTTATTTCTATCGAATGAAATACACGGTTGGCGGGGTCGAATATGCGGACCGGATGCACCTCGGAGACTGCCGGGCGTTTTACGATAAAATGCGCGGGGGAGCGGTGCCGCGCACCAGTCAGATGACGCCCGTTGAATTCGAAAATTTCTGGTCGGAGCTTTATCAGAAATATGGGCTGCCGATTCTTCATATTGCGCTGGGAAGCGGAATTTCCGGGACCTACGACAATGCGATGATCGCCAAAACGTTGTTTTTGGGAAAATATCCCGATGCGAAATTATTTGTCATCGATTCAACGCTGGCCTCCATTGGTTACGGAATGCTCTGTATCTGGGCTGCGGACTTGCGTGACGGGGGGAAATCTCCTGAGGAGTGTGAAAAAGCTCTCAATGAGGGAAAGGTGTATATCAATACATATTACACGACCGATGATCTGAAATATTTATATCGCAGCGGGCGGGTAAGCAGGACCGGCGAAATGATCGCTACCGCCCTAAATATCAACCCCATTCTGAATCTTGACAGGGAAGGGCATTTGATCGTCCGTGAAAAAATACGAGGACGGAATCACGCGCTCGGACGTATCGGCGATATTTTAGGGCAGTTGGTTACAAGCCCCGAGAGACAAACGGTGTATATTTGTCATTCGGACTGCAAGAAAGAGGAAGTGCAGTTTTTTTCCCAGGAGATGATCAGCCGCTTTGGCTTTCGGAACTCCTTTGTCAGTTATATCGGCCCCACCATTGGTTCCCACTGCGGCCCTGGACTTTTGGCTGCTTTTTTTGTAGGCCAGGCGCGGGACTGATCGTTGGCTTTCAAAAGGGGAAATCAAATTTAATCCAAATCAATTTCTGCTGCGATATTGACTTTTTAAAGAGTTGGGAATATAATAGTTAAAATTTAAATAGTTAAAGCGATGAAGAAAAAGTATTTGTTTTTGAATGCGCAGAGAGAAGATGTTCGGTGTAAATCTTCGTGAAGAAAACAGAGAAGTCGTTTCCGAGCTGTTGAACTGAACGAGAAAAGTCTATTAGGTTCGACCGGTGCTCCGGCCGTTATAGCGGAAGCGGTATTTAATACTGCGTGAGTGCGGAGTTCTCTCTGAATTAGGTGGTACCACGGATTTTTAATTCGCCCTAAGCTGTTAGCTTAGGGCTTTTGTTTTACCGCCGACGCAGGGCACAAATCCTTACTGTCATAATTCTGAGATAATTTATAAGACTCATCAAATCAATTCATTATAGAAAGGTAGTTTGAGAGATGGAAAAAAAGGATCTCGATTGGGCGAATCTTGACTTCAGCTATAGAAAGACAGACAAAAGATTCGTTTCAAATTATCGTGACGGAGTGTGGGATGAAGGAAAACTGACTGACGATGACATGGTTACAATCAGTGAATGTGCCGGTGTCCTTCAGTATTCCCAGTCTTGTTTTGAGGGCCTGAAAGCGTATACAACGGAGGATGGCCATATCGTGGCTTTCCGTCCGGATATGAACGCAAAACGGATGGAAGGCAGCGCGAAGAGATTGGAGATGCCGGTGTTTCCGCAGGAAAGATTCGTTGATGCGGTCGTCCAGACGGTGAGAGCGAACGCCGGTTTTGTTCCGCCGTTTGGCTCGGGCGCGACTCTTTACGTCCGTCCATACATGTTTGCAAGCGGCAGGGTGATCGGCGTTGCTCCGGCTGATCAATATCAATTCCGTGTTTTTACGACTCCGGTCGGACCGTACTTTAAAGGCGGCGTGCATCCCCTCACACTCTGCGTCAGTGATTTTGACCGGGCTGCGCCGCACGGGACGGGGGACATAAAGGCGGGACTCAACTATGCGATGAGCCTTCATGCGATTGTTACGGCCCACAAAAACGGATTCAATGAGAACATGTATCTCGATGCGGCCACCCGCACCAAAGTCGAAGAAACCGGCGGCGCGAATTTTATCTTTGTTACAAAGGACAACAAGGTCGTAACTCCAAAGTCAGACAGCATTCTTCCGTCAATCACTCGCAAATCGCTTCTGCAAATCGCCAAAGACTATCTCGGCCTCGAAGTGGAAGAAAGAGAAGTGTATTTTGAGGAGGTCAAGGATTTTGCCGAGTGCGGCCTCTGCGGTACGGCGGCCGTTATTTCCCCGGTCGGAAAGATTGTAGACCATGGAAAGGAAATCTGTTTCCCGAGCGGAATGCTGAATATGGGACCAATTACTCAAAAACTGCACGACACACTCACCGGGATTCAAATGGGCCGAATCAAGGCTCCGGCGGGCTGGATCAAGGTAATCGAATAGCCTCGCTTACAATATGTTACTGTGGCACCCCTTTTGTCGAGGGGTGTCCTTTTGTTTGCCCAGTATTTATCTCATTGGTTATCGGTTCCGCGTCGCAGCGCCTGGCTCTTTGACAACTGATATATTCCGTTGTTTTACACTGATTCGCGTTTCATCACCGCGTATCTTAACCCGTGTTTTATTAACATTAGGCTGCTTTACGTTTATAGGCAAGCATTGCGAATAGATACGCAGCAATAAGAATGCCGAGGCACCATGCGAGCGCAATCCAAATGTCATTACCGACAGGCTGCCGTTCGAGCAGAGAACGAATCGCATCGACGATGGAAGTCACCGGCTGGTTTTCGGCAAAGGCGCGGACAGGTCCGGGCATGGACGCTGTTGGCACAAACGCCGAACTGATAAATGGCAGAAAGATAAGCGGGTAGGAAAAGGCGCTTGCGCCGTCCACCGACTTTGCAGTTAGTCCGGCAATCGCCGCGACCCATGTCAGGGCCAGCGTAAACAGCGCGAGGATGCCGGCAATCGCAAGCCAGGACAGTATTCCCGCCGATGAGCGAAAGCCCATAATGAGCGCCACGAGAAGGATGACGACAACCGAAATGGCGTTGGATACCAGCGAGGTCAGCACATGCCCCCACAGAATGGAGGAACGCGCGATCGGCATGGAGTTGAACCGCTCCAATATGCCCTGCTGCATATCCAAAAACAGACGGTAAGCCGTATAGGAGATCCCGGTTGCAATCGCGATCAGCAGAATACCGGGCAGCAGGTAGTTCACATAGTTATCCGTGCCGGTTTGAATGGCGCCGCCGAACACATAGACGAACAGCAGCATAAACGCGATCGGCATGAGGGTAGTGGTGATAATAGTGTCCATACTGCGGAAAATATGGCGCATGGAACGCCCCAGCATGACGCCCATGTCGCTGAAAAAGTGCCTATTCATCGTCATTTTTCGTCCTTCCTGCCAACGATCGCGAGGAATATCTCCTCCAATGTGGGTTGTTTTTCTATATACTCTGCCTTCGCGGGCGGGAACAGCTTTTTCAGCTCGTCAAGCGTGCCGCTCACGATAATCCTGCCCTCGTGCAGAATGGCGATCCGGTCGGCAAGCTGCTCGGCCTCCTCCAGATACTGCGTGGTCAGGAACACGGTCGTGCCATTATCAGCAAGCTCTTTGACCGTTTTCCAAACCTCGATGCGTGCCTCGGGGTCAAGCCCGGTGGTCGGCTCGTCGAGAAAAATAAGCTGCGGCTTTCCGATTAGGCTCATGGCGATGTCGAGCCTGCGGCGCATGCCGCCCGAATAGGTGGAAACCCTGCGGTCGGCGGTGCCGGTCAGGCCGAAGCGGTTCAATAGATCGTCCGCAACCTGCCGGGGATTTTCGAGATGCCGCAGTCTGGCGATCATGACGAGGTTTTCCCGTCCGGTCAATATCTCGTCCACGGCGGCAAACTGCCCGGTCAGGCTGATCGACCGCCGCACATAGTCGGGCTTTGACGTAACATCGAAGCCGTTGACGGTAGCGCTTCCTCCATCCGGTTTGAGCAGTGTGGTAAGAATTTTGACGATCGTCGTCTTGCCCGCGCCGTTGGAGCCGAGCAAGGCGAAAATCTCACCTCGCTTCACTTCAAGATCGACGCCCTTCAGGACTTCCGTGGCCTTGAAAGACTTCCGCAGCCCTTTTACTTGAATCGAGGTATCTATCATTTTGAATCCTTCCCCCTTCCGAATTTTTTCAGTATGTCATGGTTGAGTGCCTCGTGCCAGTCTTCCGTGTATGTTCTGGCATTGCGCAGAAGCTCGTCGCAGAAGGCGGCCACGTCCTCGCCGGTAATCTCCAAAACATGCTTGCCTTCCGCCGCGCCAGCTTTGAACAGTTCTATCAGATCATAATGAATCTTCATCATGTCATAGCCGTCACCTCCCGCGAAATTCCACATATATTTCTGGATTTTTTTAAAGACGAACTGATAGTCTTTGGGCAGAGCCTCCACCCTTGCCATCTGTTGCTTGTACTCGCGCTTGCTCTCAATTATTTTTTTTATATTGAAGTAATTATCGAAAAACTCAGGCATTTGATTGCACCTCCTTAACTAGTTTATTTTGGACGCGATAAATTTCCGCTTTTTCAGAACTTCCCCAGTCCTCACGCCCCGCGCCATTGGAACCAAGCAGGGCGAAAATACCGTTTTTTCCATCCCGCTATCCTCCTTTACTTATCCGTGACCTTTTTCATGGCCTTGTCAACTTCCTGGCTAACAGATTCCTGATAGATGTCCGCGTAAGTTTTTGAATCTTTGATCAGATCGTCGCAGAAAACCGCTACGTCACTGCCTGTCACTTCGAGCACGCCTTTCCCCAAGGCTGCGCCTTCCTCAAAAAGATCGACGATTCCAGAGAGCAGACCCGTCCCCTCGGTCAGCTCGACAGGGCCGACCTTAAAGAGATATTTTTGAATCTCTTTATAGACAATCTGATAATCCTGCGGGAGAGCTTTGACACGCGCCATGTGCGCCCGCCATTCTTTTTTACCTTCGATAATATCGTGTATTCTCATCTTATCCTCCTATTTACTTAATTTCTTGGCGATATTGTTGTTGAGTTGCTCGCGCCACTTGTCGCGATAAGACTTTGCCCCTTCTTCGCCGGCCAGCGCTGAGCAGAAACCTTTGATATCGTCACCCAAAACCTCTCGGACACTCTGGCCGTCCGCCGCCGATTCTTCAAGCAGGCCAAGCACACCGTCAAGAATTGGCATGAGGTTGCGGCCGGTGAAATCTGAGTGCGGCCAGAGGTTGGTCTTGATTTTTCCCCACGCCGCCTGATAATCAGCAGGCAGTTTTTTGACCCGCGATTCAAAAGTTTTCATTTCTTTCGTCATATCGCTGCCTGTGACTTTCTCCCAAAAATTCATTGCTTTTTCTCCTTTAACTCATTGATTCTCGATGATACGAACTCCCATTTTTCCCAGAACCTGCGCAGCTCTTCACGCCCCGCGTCATTGAGCGCAAAAAACTTTCGCGGCGGCCCCATATTGGAGGACTTTTTGGTGATCTCTACCAGATTGCTTTTTTCAAGCCGGATCAGGATGGTGTACACCGTTCCCTCCACAATATCCGCGAAGCCGAGGTCGTTCAGCCGCCGCGTGATTTCGTAGCCGTAGGTTTCTTTGCGGCTTATAATTTCGAGGACGCAGCCCTCAAGCACGCCCTTAAGCATTTCCGTTAGGTTTTCCAGCAGAATCCCTTCCTTCCTATCGTATTCTGTATTACTTACTACTTCTATATAGTAACACACAGTAGATAGTTTGTCAATAGTGCTGAACGCAGGTCCTGCCACAGAAACGCCCCCCGCCTTTAAACGGCGGCACGGCATTTTCACGGCAATACTGACAGAGTGGATAATGCATAAAATATTTTGCACAAGAAAACAGCGGTGTGCTCCCGAGGGGAAGCATATCGCTGTTTGTTGTCAGCAGCTCGTTTCACGGTCTGCGTGTAGTTCTTTAAAAGGGTGTGCAAGTATCCTATCGTTTTCGCGCCGGATTGCTTCGGAAAATAATTTACAATCAGCTTTGATTCAAGACTGCATCAAATAAATGAAATGATTCGCTTCCCGAAGAAGATGGTCCGTATAAAGCGGGAGCATAATGGATTTGACCTTGCATTCGATGATCCCCTGTGTCGCATCCGCTTTGAATCTGCTGATTGCTTGCGTATCTTCCAGAATATCGCCGTCGCTGGGCGTTCCGTTTTGCAAAATCGCGTCAAACGTCTGGGCAAACTGATTCGCAAGTTCAAAATATTTTGTTTCCGTCGGATCGAACTGGCCGCGCATCACCTTAGCGTGGTCGGACATGTTCTGAATCCAGAATTTTTTATAGTCTTCCACAACGTTTTCGTCCCTGCTCTGGAGCTTTGACAGAATCGCGCTGTATCTCTGCGCTTCCTTCAGCACATGCTCCAGATCCGCATTGTACATGAAAGTGAAAAGAGTACAGGCGTTCCGTCGATTCAGAACATCCGTCTTAAATCGCACCAGGGCGTTTGTCTGCATCAATATTGTCTGGTTCAGCGCGGAGACCTCCTGCTCTTTTCTCGGTGTTGGTACAATACCCTGGTTCAGGGGCTGGATGTTGTATTCCATGCGGGTCAAATCGCTGTTGACGGCGATGCCGGTATCCTTCCGGACAATCCTCTCCGCTTCTTCTGTGTAGCGGGTATAGTATTGGCCGGACTGCAATGCCGCCTCGGGGATCGAACCGTTCGCAAGGCCGATCGCAGACTGGAGGAGCCGGTCAAACTGCCGGCGGAATGAATCGGCTTGGGCTCCCAGCTGCTTTCCGGGAGGAGGCATTGTCCCCTCAATGAAAACGGCGTGTTCCTTCATGATTCTAAGCCAGAAAAGATTGTATGTAAGTGACAACTGCACATACTCTTCTCTCGAAAGCACAAGATCACTTCCTAATCATAATGATATACATTTTACGCCCGGCGGAAATAAATTATTACATCGGAATAGTCTGTTCCATACCGAAAAAACGGAGCGGGAAAAATCGTGACGCCGGGGACGGCCGGGACAACGCGGGCCGCATGGATGCCGGAACGAAAATGGGCGGACGCGGGTCGGCTTTCATTTCTGTTTGGTCCTTGACAAAGTGGACTAAAAAGGGATATAATCAAAACACCGGATATACATTAAGTATATCGGAATGATAGGCTATAAACATAAGGGTGAATCCAATGGGAAGCTGTGAAGAGATTGAGGCAAGCATATTCAAAAGATACAGGAGAAAGATATGGATCCCGTTTTTGACGGCGGTGAAGGATTACCGCCTGATCCGGCCGGGCGACCGGGTTGCAGTCTGCATTTCCGGCGGGAAGGACTCCATGCTGACCGCGAAATGCATGCAGCATCTTCAGAAGTACAGCGACTTTCCGTTTGAGGCCGAATATCTGGTGATGGACCCTGGATACAATAGAGAAAACAGGCGAAGGATCGAGGAAAACGCCGCGCTTTTGAATCTCCCGATCCGGATTTTCGAGACACGGATCTATGATATCGTATCCCGCCAGGACGGCTCTCCCTGTTATCTCTGCGCCAGGATGCGCAGAGGTTACCTGTACAAACGCGCGCAGGAGCTGGGCTGCAACAAAATCGCGCTCGGCCATCACTTTGACGATGTGATCGAGACAACCCTGATGAGCATGCTTTACGGCGCGGAGATCAGGACAATGCTGCCAAAGCTCCGCAGCAAGCATTATTCGGGGATGGAACTGATCCGGCCGATGTATCTGGTCCACGAGGCGGATATCAAAAGCTGGCGCGATTCCAACCATCTTGGATTCATCCAGTGCGCGTGCCGCTTTACGGAGAACTGCGAACTGAACGGCGGGAATTCGAAACGCCGGGAGACCAAGGAGCTGATCGAACAGCTCAGAAAAGCAAACCCGGGAATCGACCGGAATATTTTTCACAGCGTCCACAATGTCAATCTGGATATGGTACCCGGATACCGAAGCGGAGGAAAACAGCACAGCTTTCTGGATGACTATGACCTTGAAAGAAAACAATCCGATTGAAACGCCGGGTCTAAAACCGGCGGCGCGGGGAATCCTATAAGGGGTTTTCGGCAGGTTCATTTTCATGCCGAAAGGAGAATATGATCATGAAATTTTGGGATAAAATGAAAAAATCGGTCCAAGGATCTTTGGATAAAATGGCAAAGGAAAATCAGAAACAGTTCGGTGACGGGGTTCCCGATTGCTGCAAAATGAACCGTCAGGGCGCAAAGAAACCGGACGACAGGCAGTAATGCAACGCAGAAGGGAAGATACTTATGGTCAGAAAGGAAACCATAAAAATATCCGGAATGTCCTGCGCGGCCTGCGCCGCGAGGATTGAAAAGGGCTTGAGCAGGGTCGACGGGGTAAAGTCGGCGAACGTCAATCTGGCGATGGAACGCGCCACGGTGGAGTATGACGACGGCAAGGTCGCCCCGGAGAAGCTGGACGGGACGGTGGAAAAACTCGGATATTCCGTCATCCGCGATCCGGAGCCGCATACCGGCAGGGCGGTCCTGAATATCACGGGAATGTCCTGTGCCGCCTGCTCGGCCAGAATCGAAAAGAAGCTGAGCCGGATGGAGGGCGTCCGGAACGCGGGAGTCAATCTGACGACGGAAAAAGCGACCGTGGAATACGATCCGTCCGCCGTCCGCGTGAAGGATCTGGTCGGCGCGGTGGAGTCTCTCGGGTACGGCGCGGAGGAAGAGAGAGAGCTGTCAAAGGACCGGGAGCGGGAAGCAAGGCAAAAGGAGATCAACAGTCTGAAATATTCTTTGATCGCTTCCGTCATTCTGAGTTCTCCTCTGCTTCTGGCCATGATTTTTTCCATGGTTGGAATCGACGTGCCGCTGCTGCACAATCAGTATTTTCAGCTTGCCGTGGCCACGCCCGTCCAGTTCATCATCGGGTTCCGGTATTACCGCAATTCTTACTTCGCGCTCCGGTCCGGAAGCGCCAACATGGATGTGCTCATCGCCATGGGCACGTCCGCCGCGTATTTTTTCAGTTTGTACAATGTCTTTTTTGAGGCTCCGGCGATGGGCGGACACAAGGACCTCTACTTTGAAGCGGCGGCCACCGTCATTACCCTGATCCTTCTCGGTAAATATTTTGAGGCTGTGGCCAAGGGAAAGACGTCGGAGGCTATCAAAAAGCTGATGGGCCTTCAGGCGAAAACCGCGAGAGTGGTCCGGGACGGCAGGGAAAGCGACATCCCGATCGAGGAAGTCCGCATCGGGGACCGCGTGATTGTCCGGCCCGGCGAGCGGGTCCCGGTTGACGGAACCATTGTGGAGGGAACCTCCTCCATCGACGAGTCCATGCTCACGGGCGAGAGCATCCCGGTCGAAAAGAAGCCGGGGGACCTGTGCATCGGGGCGACCGTCAACAAATACGGAACTTTTACGTTTGAAGCCTCCCGTATCGGAAAGGATACGGTCCTTGCCCAGATCGTCAGAATGGTGGAGGACGCCCAGGGCTCCAAGGCCCCGATCCAGAAGATCGCCGACCGGGTTTCCGGCGTGTTTGTCCCCGCCGTTATCGGAATTGCCGCCGTCGTGTTTCTCGTGTGGTTCTTTGCCACCGGCGACCTGAACCGGTCCATCGTCAGCGCGGTTTCCGTCCTGGTCATCGCCTGCCCGTGCTCGCTGGGGCTGGCCACGCCGACGGCGATCATGGTCGGCACCGGACTCGGCGCGGAAAACGGGATTTTATTCAAGGGCGGGGAGCATCTGGAAACGGCTTACCGGCTGAATACGGTTGTCATGGATAAAACCGGGACCATCACAAAGGGCAAGCCGGAGGTGACCGATCTGGTCAGATTCGGCGGCCTGGAGGAAGAGGAGCTTCTCAGGCTTGCCGCTTCGGCGGAAAAACGCTCGGAGCATCCGCTCGGCGTGTCGATCTACGAATACGGCAAAGAAAAACTGGAAACGGTTCCGGACCCCTCGCAGTTTGAAACCATTCCGGGGCGCGGCGTCCGCGCGGTCTCGGAAGGAAAAAACATTCTTCTGGGCACGCGCAAGCTGCTGGAGGAGAACGAAATCGACGCGGCCGGCGCTTCTTCCGTCCTCGAAAAGCTGGAGACCGAAGGAAAGACGGCCATGCTGATGACCGTCGGCGGGCGTCTGGAAGCTGTTTTCGCGGTCGCGGACACGCTGAAGGAACATTCCGCAGAGGCGGTCCGGGAACTTCAGGGCATGGGCGTCGACGTCTATATGATGACGGGGGACAACCGCAGAACCGCCAGTGCCATCGCGAAACAGGCGGGGATCGAACACGTTCTTGCGGAAGTTCTGCCGGAGCATAAGGCGGAAGAGGTGGAAAAGCTCAAAAAAGAGGGAAAAGTGGTCGCGATGGTCGGAGACGGCATCAACGACGCTCCGGCTCTTGCGACCGCGGACATCGGAATGGCGGTCGGAACGGGGACCGACGTCGCGATGGAAGCGGCGGACATCACCCTGATGCGCGGGGACCTGCGCACGATTTCCGCGGCGATCCGCCTGTCCAGGCGGACGATGCGCAAGATCAAGCAAAACCTGTTTTGGGCTTTCTTCTATAATTCCATCGGCATTCCGTTCGCCGCGTTCGGGTTTCTGAATCCGATGATCGCGGGGGCGGCGATGGCGTTCAGCTCCGTATCGGTTGTGACGAACTCGCTGAGCCTGAAACGCTTTCATCCGATGGAACAGCCCGCAAAATCATACAAATCATAATTTGAAGGAGGATTTTTCATGTCGAAAGCCGAACTGATTCTGAATGTAAACGGCATGTCCTGCAGCCACTGCGAACATGCCGTGAAAACGGCGGTGGGCGCCCTGGACGGCGTTGAAAACGTCGCCGTGGATTTAAAGGGCAAGAAGGTCACGACACAGTACGATCCTGCGAAGGTCAATCCGGATCAGATCCGCGATGCGATTGAGGATCAGGGTTACGACGTCGTCTGATCGAATTCGGGAATAGTTACCCCCCGGCAAAGCCGGGGGTTCTTCATATGCGGGCAAAGCCCTGTATTACTGGCTGCGCCTCAAGGCGCTGGTACGGTCTGCCAATTGCAAAAGTTTGTTACTTGCTACCCGTAAACGGGTCTGCATACTCCTTAAGCGTCATCTGGTCTTCAACCTGATCTTCTTCCAATTGATTTTTGATGTACTCAGCTATTGCTTTGTCATTTTTCCCTGCCGTATCTACAAAATAGCCTCTACACCAAAATGTCCGGTTCCCATATTTGTACTTCAAATTCGCGTGCCGCTCAAATATCAGCAAAGTGCTCTTTCCTTTGATAAATCCTACGAATCCGGAAACGCTCATCTTCGGTGGTATTTTTACCAACATGTGTATATGATCCGGACACACCTCTGCTTCCATGATTTCCACCTGTTTCCAGTTACATAACTCCCGCAGTATTTTTCCTATCTCAGCCCGCATATTTCCGTACGCTACTTTTCTACGATACTTGGGTGCAAACACTATGTGGTATTTGCAATTCCAGCTCGTATGGTTTAAACTATCTATATCATTCGTCTTCATGTCGAATGTGCCTCCTTTTGATATGTTTTGTTGCAGTTGGCAGACCGCAGCTTTTATTATATCAAAAGGAGGTTTTTTACTATTATCACCGCTAAAGCTTTTTTTGAACTCCCGGCACAGCCGGGAGTTTTCGTATTACAATCAGAAACACGGCGGGCCGATCATCGGCCCGCCGTGTTTCCTTATCCAATAAAATTCTTTTTCCTCATGCGTTCAAGCCTGTCCGTCAGCGGACGGTACAGAAACAGGGTGGTGACAAAATTCGCCGCGCCGTGGGCCAGATCGAACGGGATTCCGCTGATGAGATAGGTCAGCGCGTAAACGGGTCCGAACAGGACCAGCTTGATCCCGCCGGAAGGAAGGTCGAACAGGAGCCCGAACAGGCCGAGCAGCACGGCGGCGCACAGTTCTTTGGAATCCTTTTTCAAAAAAACATGAGTCAGGACCGTCAGCAGGGGCCAGTTGATGTAATAGAGGACGATCCAGTCACCGGCCCCGTAATAGGCGCTTTCCAGCACGGTGATGGTCGTGAAAACCAGAGCGGCCGCAAGGCCGCGGCCGAACCCCATGACGACGGTGAAAACGGCAAGGAGCAGTGAAACAAGCTCCACGCCGGCGACGGGGGCGAGCACCAGTTTGACCCCGAAGGTCAGCGCCGCCCACACGCCGACCAGCGTGACGCTGCGGACGTCGGGTTTTCGTTGTTTCATAGCGGCATCAGCGTAAAGGTGTACACCTTTCCATCTTCCAGCGGAAGCCGGGAAACGCCGACCGCGGCATCGGTTCCGTTTACTTTGATGTTGAAGTACTCTTTGGAGGAATCCGCCTTGACTCCCAGCAGGCCGGAGACAAATTTGCCGTACTGACTGTCCTCCATTTCGGTCTGCAGACCGCCTTTTTCATCTTCCAGCAAGTCGGCGACATAAGACCGGTTGGTTCGGTATTCAAAGGTACGGTCAATGTTTTTTGACTCGACGACCACCTCGATTTTCACCGATTTCTGCCCGCTCTGCGCTTTGGGGGCGAGAAACGCCAGATAACCTGCGAAAAGCAGGGCGCACACGGCGAGCACTGCCGCGGAAATTCCAATCTTTTTTTTCACGGTGATTTCCCTTTCCAATGAAATATTGTGACAGACTCCCATTCAATTATAAGCGGACGCGGACCCGAAAAGCAAGGAAGAACTTTTTGCGGGAAGCATTGACTTGAAGCGCGGGCGCGGTTATAATAAAGAAAAGTTCATGTTGCAAACGCGGTGACAAAGAAAGTAAATGGTCCCAATGCGCCAAACAGAGAGCGTTCCACGGCGAAGGCCGGGCTGGGAGGAAGCTGGCGGCGGGATGATTGAAAATCACTTTTGAGCGGCGCACCGAGACGGTTTCCGTTTAGGCTGCGACGGGGTTTCCCGTTAGCGAAACAGGGTATGAAGAGCGAGAGGCTCGTACCTGATGAGGTCCTCTGCCGTGAGGCGCGGGCAAACGGAAGTGGTATCGCGGGATTTGTCGTCCCGTCTTCTTTGAGAAAGGAAGACGGGATTTTTGTTTATCCGGAAAGGGCTAAAAGGAGGGGAAACGGCGACGTGCGAACGGAAGAAAATGAAGTTCTCCGCTATCTCGGCTACCGGGGTTCTTCCGCTTCGGCGGACGTGCGGAACAAAGTGATGCTCTGCCTGGATCAACTGGCCGAAACCTGTCCCGGGCGAAGCGTTTTCCGCCGCTTTCCCGTTGTGCTCGGGGACGGCTGCGTTACGCTCGGGGAGCTGAAAATCGAAAGCAGAGAGTTGAGAGTGCACCTGGACGGATGCAGGGAGGCTTACCTATTTGCCGCGACGCTCGGCGCGCGGGCCGATCTTCTGCTTGAACGGTATTCCAGGACCGATATGAGCCTTGCGGCCGTATTTCAGGCGGCTGCCGCCGCAAGGGTGGAAAGCTACTGTGATTGGATTCAGGAACGGCTGGCGGAGGAAGCTGCCGGAGAGGGGCTGCACCTCCGGCCCCGGTACAGCCCCGGTTACGGTGACTTTTCAATCCTGCACCAGAAGGATATCCTTCGCCTTCTCGACTGTCCGAAACGAATCGGGCTCTCCATGACGGAAAGCTTTCTGCTGGTTCCGACCAAATCGGTGACGGCGGTCATTGGGATCACGGCGGACGGTACGACCTGCCATATCGGGAAATGCATGGAATGCGGCGCGGAGCACTGCCCGTTCCGAAAGGAGGACCCAAATGAATCTGAAACATGACCTTGGACGGAGGATGGTTTTCTTCGACGGCGGCATGGGGACGCTGCTCCAGGCCAACGGCCTGGGGGTGGGGGAACTCCCGGAACTTTGGAATCTTCAAAGGCCTGAATTGATCGAGAGCATCCACCGGCGGTATCTGGAGGCCGGGGCCGACCTGATTAAAACCAACACCTTCGGCGCGAATCGAATCAAGCTTCGGGACAGCGGGCGCGGCGTGGAAGAGATTATTTCCGCGGCAGTGCGGCTGGCAAAGAAGGCGACGGCGGGAACAGAGGCACTGGTCGCTATGGATATCGGCCCGACAGGGAAGCTGATGAAGCCGGTCGGAGACCTGGAGTTTGAAGATGCGGTATCCGTTTTCGCTGAAGCGGCAATGGCGGGAGAACAGGCCGGGGCGGACCTGATTCTGATCGAAACAATGGGCGACACCCTCGAATGCAAGGCGGCCGTGCTCGCCGCGAAGGAAAACACGTCACTGCCGGTATTTGCGACCGTGATCGTCGACGAGGCCGGGAGGCTGCTGACCGGAGGGGATATCCCCGCGTTCGCCGCGCTTCTGGAGGGCCTCGGCGCCGACGCATTGGGGTTAAACTGCGGATTCGGCCCGGACCAGATGAAGCGTCTTCTGCCCGGTCTCCTGGAGTGCTGCTCGATTCCGGTGATCGTAAATCCAAACGCCGGACTGCCGCGGGTCGTTGACGGACAAAATGTCTATGACGTGACCCCGGACGAATTTGCCGCCGACATGAAGGAAATGGCGGAGAGCGGCGCGTGGATCATCGGAGGCTGCTGTGGGACCACGCCCGATTATATCCGTGCGATGACCCGGCTTTGCCGGGATATCGTTCCCAAACCGATTGGAAAGAAGAGTCTCACGGTC
The DNA here is from genome assembly GCF_035986805.1 of Caproicibacter sp. BJN0012. NCBI lineage: Bacteria > Bacillati > Bacillota > Clostridia > Eubacteriales > Acutalibacteraceae > Caproicibacter > Caproicibacter sp. BJN0012. The sequence goes on from NZ_CP142518.1 coordinate 1,759,843, forward strand.
ATATCCTCTTACTCCCGCGCGGTCGTATTCGGGAGGCGTCCGGTTCTGATCGGTGAGCGGATCAACCCGACGGGCAAAAAACGGCTGAAACAGGCCCTTCGGGAAAACGACATGGATTACCTGATGCGTGAGGCTGTCACCCAGCAAAGCAACGGCGCACAGGTGCTGGACGTCAATGTCGGATTGCCGGAACTGGACGAAACGGAAGTTCTCAGCCGCGCGGTCCGGGAAATCCAGGGGGTGACCGATCTGCCGCTTCAGATCGACACATCCAGCGTAAAAGCGATGGCATCCGCCATGCGCGTTTACAACGGCAAACCGCTGGTCAATTCGGTCAACGGAAAGGAAGAATCGATGCGGTCGGTCTTTCCGCTGATTCGGAAATACGGGGGCGTGGCAATCGCCCTGACTCTGGACGAAAGCGGAATCCCGGAGACGGCGGAGGGCCGGTTCGCGGTCGCGGAAAAAATCCTGCGGACCGCAGAAGAGTACGGGCTCGGAAAAAAGGATCTCGTGTTTGATCCGCTTGCCATGACGATCAGTGCCGGCCAGCAGAATGCGAGAGTTACGCTTGAATCGCTTCGTTTGATCCGCGGCCGGCTCGGTGCGTACACGTCCCTCGGCGTTTCCAATATTTCGTTCGGCCTGCCGGGGCGGGAGCGCATCAACGCGGCGTTCTTCGTCATGGCGATGCAGAACGGCCTCGGCGCCGCCATCCTGAATCCGGGTTCGGCGGCGATGATGGACGCTTATTACGCGTTCTGCGCCCTCAGCGGAGCGGATGACCGCTGTCTGGACTATATCGGCAGATATTCCGGGCAGGAGGAGCGGAAACCTGCGCTGCCGCCGGGCGGCGATTTGCCGCTTCAGGAATCGATCCGGCGCGGTTTGAAGGACAGCGCCCGTTCGGCGGTAACCGCGCTCCTTGAGAGACGGGAGCCTCTCGAAATCATCAACTCTGAAATGATCCCGGCTCTCGACCAGGTTGGGAAAGAATTCGAAAAAGGCACCCTGTTTCTGCCCCAGCTTTTAATGAGCGCGGAAGCCGCGAAATCCGCTTTCGAGATCCTTCGGGAAAAAATGAGCGAGAGCGGGCAAACGGAGAAAAAGGGCAGAGTGATTCTTGCCACGGTCAAGGGTGATATTCACGATATCGGCAAAAACATCGTCAAGGTTCTGTTGGAAAACTACGGATTCGACGTGCTCGACCTCGGCAGGGACGTGGCTCCGGAAAAAGTCGTCGAGGCGGCGGCTGGACAGCGGGTCCGTCTGGTCGGGCTGAGCGCCCTGATGACCACCACGGTCGTGAGCATGGAGGAAACCATCCGGCAGCTTCATCTGGCGGCTCCGGACTGCAAAGTGATGGTGGGCGGCGCCGTTTTGACGCAGGAGTACGCCGACCGAATTCACGCCGATTTTTATTCTCCGGACGCGATGGGGTCCGTACGATACGCCCAAAAAGTTTTTTCATAAGTAGTCTGCCGGGAACGGCACCAATCTGACGCTCCCGTTAAAATTAATCCTGTGAGGTGTTGTCAATGAACAGTGATGCATTGAGAAAAAGCATGCCGAAACGCGCGCTGCTCCACGCGCTGGGCCTGACCAATGAAGAGATCGACCGCCCGCTGGTCGGCGTCGTCAGTTCCTACAATGAAATCGTTCCGGGGCACATGAACCTGGACAAGGTGGTGGAGGCCGTCAAGCTCGGCGTCTCCATGGCGGGCGGAACCCCGCTCGTCTTCCCCGCAATCGCTGTCTGTGACGGTCTTGCCATGGGTCATCAGGGGATGAAGTATTCGCTGGTTTCCCGCGAGCTGATCGCGGATTCCACCGAATCCATGGCGCTGGCGCATGCGTTCGACGCCCTCGTCATGGTCCCGAATTGCGACAAGAACGTTCCCGGCCTTCTGATGGCCGCGGCGCGGCTGAATCTTCCCACGATTTTTGTCAGCGGCGGACCCATGCTGGCGGGAAAAGTGAACGGAAAAAAAGTCAGCTTCTCCAGCGTTTCGGAGGCGGTCGCGGAATGCGATACCGGAAGGATTTCCAAAGAGACGCTGTGCGAGTTTGAAAACAACGGCTGCCCGACCTGCGGCTCCTGCTCCGGCATGTACACGGCAAACAGCATGAACTGCCTGACGGAGGTCCTGGGTATGGGGCTGCCGGGCAACGGAACCATTCCGGCGGTCTATTCGGAACGGATCCAGCTGGCAAAGCGCGCAGGGATGCAGGTGATGGAGCTCCTGCGCAAAGAGATCCGTCCGCGCGATATCATGACGGAAGGCGCGTTCCGCAACGCGGAGACAGTCGACATGGCGCTCGGGTGCAGCACCAACAGCATGCTGCATCTTCCGGCGATCGCTCACGAGTGCGGCATCGAGCTGAACCTTGATTTCGCGAATGAAGTCAGCGACCACACGCCCTGCCTGTGCCACCTGGCGCCCGTCGGGCATACTTACATCGAGGAACTCAACGAGGCGGGCGGCGTTCCGGCCGTCATGCATGAGATCGACAAGCTGGGGCTTTTGGACACGAATCTGATGACCTGCACGGGAAAAACGGTGAGGGAGAACATCGCGGGCGCCGTCAACCGGAATCCGGAGGTTATCCGTCCCGTGGAGCATCCGTTCAGCAAAACGGGCGGGATCGCCGTCCTTCGCGGCAATCTGGCCCCCGATTCGTGCGTGGTCAAACGCTCCGCCGTGTCGCCCGAAATGATGGTACACGAAGGTCCGGCGAAAGTGTTCGACTGCGAGGAGGATGCGATTGAGGCAATCGATTCCGGGAAAATCGCCGAGGGAGACGTTGTGGTCATCCGGTACGAAGGCCCCAAGGGGGGACCCGGCATGCGGGAGATGCTCAATCCCACCAGCGCGATCATGGGGCGCGGCCTCGGCGGCAGCGTCGCCCTGATCACCGACGGGAGGTTCAGCGGAGCCACCAGGGGGGCCGCGATCGGCCATGTGTCGCCGGAAGCGGCGGTCGGCGGGCCGATTGCTCTGGTTCGCGACGGGGACCGGATCCGCGTCGACATTCCCAACAACCGCATCGACGTTCTGCTGAGCGACGCGGAGCTGGAAACCCGCAGAAAGGAATGGAAGCCGAGAAAACCCAGAATTACAAGCGGATATCTTGCGAGATATGCCGCGCTGGTCACTTCCGGCAACCGCGGAGCCGTGCTGGAGCTTCCGAAGTGCTGACGCAATTTTACAAACAGCCCTGACCCGGGACCGGGTCAGGGCTGTTTGCTTGGTGCGGCTTTTTCTACAAAAATCACGGATACGGGGCATTCATCCCGTGCCACCAGAACGGACCGTTCGGCTTCCTTTGGAACCTGTTCGCGTATGATTCTTGCAAAGCCGTCGTCATCCATCCGGAACACTTCGGGGCAGGTGTAAGAGCACAAACCGCATCCGATGCAGTTTTTTCGGTCCAATTGCGCAATCATAGACGGTTTCCTCCGTTTCCGCACCCTGTGCGGCGGGCGCGGTTCAGCCGGTCAGAAAACTGGAAAACTCCTGGTTGAATTTTTCCAGTTCATCATAAAAGACAGCGTGCCCGCTTTTTTCAAACCGGAATAATTTGGAATTCCGAATTCCGCGGTTCAGGGCAAGCGGAAGTTCTTGCGGACATATTTTGTCCAAAACACCGTAAAAAATCCCGGTCGGAACCGTAATATGACTGAGGTCGGCCCGCAGGTCGGCATCTCTCAGCGTTTCCGCCGTTTTCAGAGTGCTGTAGCCGGGGCCGGAAAGCGTGATGGAGCGGAACCATTCCCCAAACGGCGGTGTGATCGGCTGTGCGAAAAAATTCTGACCAAAGTCGTATATTGCCTGCGGGCGGTTCCGGCTGATCTGAGCGATGAGGGAATTGACCTGCTCAAGCGGCAGCCCGCCGGAACACCCTTCCCGGCTGACAAAACAAGGGGCCGCGGCGGAGAGCAGGGCCAGCCGGGAAATTTTATATTCCCTGTGCCGCGCCATGTATCGGATGGCGATTGCGCCGCCCATGGAAAATCCGGCAAGCGCCATTGTCGAAACGCCGATCATCCGGATGATTTCGTGGATATCGTCGGCCAGCCGGTCGTAGTCATAGCCGTCCCAGGGCGCGTCTGAATTTCCAAACCCGCGCAAATCCACAGAGATGCACCGGAACCCAAGCTTTGGAAGAAGATCGAGCTGATATTCGAACATACTGTGATTCAGCGGCCATCCGTGAATCAGAAAGACCGTTTTTCTGCCGGCCGGATTCAAATCGTACACCGCAAGTTTTACTCCGCGTTCCACATTGACATAAAACATGTTTTCACCTCCGGAACACATGTATGCGCTGCGAAGGAAAAATAGAAATTACACGGATAAAAAAACTTCACCGGCCAAAAGAGGCTTTATTCGCTTTTTTCGCATTTCCGCCCGCTGAAGACGATCCCGCGGCCCGCATCCACCGTGACGGCCGTGCCGCTTTTCAAAAGCTGCGTGGCGTTTTGAGCCGCGACGATCACGGGCTTTCCGAGCGTCAATCCCACGATCGCGGCATGCGAATTCGCGCCTCCGCGTTCCGTAATGATGGCGGAGGCCGCTTTTAAAATGGGAAGGATCTCGTTTGAAGTTTCGGGAATAACGAGAATATCCCCGTCTTTAAAGCGTTTGTTTGCTTCCTCTTCATCCCTGCAGACGCAAAGGTTGCCGCATACGCTTCCCTTTGAAACGCCTCTGCCGGATACCAGAACGTCGCCAACCAGCTGGACCTTCAAAAGATTCGTCGTCCCTGAAACGCCGAGGGGAACTCCGGCCGTGATGACCACCAGGTCGCCGTCCCGCACCAGGCCGCGTTTTCTCGCCGTGTTGATCACGTGGTCGAACAGCTCGTCCGTATTGTCCTTTTCATCCACAAGGATCGGGACGACCCCCCACGAGAGGCTCATCTGGCGAAGCACGGTCGGCTCCGTCGTTCCGCTGATGATGGGGTGCGAGGGGCGGTATTTGGAAATCATTCGGGCCGTGCGACCGGTTTTCGTCACCGTGATAATGGCGACGGCGCCCAGGTCGTACGCCGTCGTGCAGGTCGCGTGCGAAATGGCGGAGGTAACGTTGGGCTGCTCGTCAAAATCGCGTTTTTTGAACCGTTCGATGTAGTTGATATCATTTTCCGTCCGTTCCGCAATCTTCGCCATGGTTTTTACGGCCAGCACGGGGTACAGTCCCGCCGCGGTTTCCCCGGAAAGCATAATTGCGCTTGTGCCGTCGTAAATCGCGTTGGCGACGTCGGTCGCCTCCGCGCGGGTCGGGCGAGGGTTCTTGATCATGGAGTCCAGCATCTGCGTCGCGGTGATGACCTGGAGCCCCGCATTGGAGGCTTTCTTAATCAGCTTTTTCTGTATGATCGGAATTTCTTCCATGGGGATTTCGACTCCCATGTCGCCCCTGGCGATCATGATGCCGTCGGAAACCCTGATGATGTCGTCGATATTCTGAACGCCCTCGGCATTTTCAATTTTAGCGATGATACGGATGCTGTGGCAGCCGAGTTTCTGCAACTCCGAGCGAAGTTCTATAATGTCCTGCGCGGTGCGGGTGAAGGACGCGGCGATGAAATCGAAATTTTCCGCTACGCCGAACGCGAGATCCTGGCGGTCCTTTTCGCTGATAAAGGGGAGGGAAAGGCGGACGCCGGGAACGTTGATTCCCTTGTGGGAGGAGATGGTTCCGCCGTTGTCCACGGTACAGAGAATATCCGTTTCCGTGCAGGATTCCACTTTCAGCTCGATCAGACCGTCGTCGATTAAAATGGTCGTACCCGGATGGACCTCCTGCGGCAGACGGTCGAATGTGACGGAGACGCACTGCTCGTCCCCTGTGACATCGCGCGTGGTCAGGATGAAGCGGTTCCCTGTTTTTAGGGTAACGGACGGCTTGCCGAAACTGCCGATCCGTATTTCCGGCCCCTTGGTGTCGAGCAGCAGAGCAATTGGAAGATCCAATTCCTGTCGAAGCTTTTTGACCAGATCAACGTAGGGTTTCTGATCCGTTCCGGCCCCGTGCGAAAAATTCAGACGGGCGACGTTCATTCCGGAAAGCATCAGATTCCGGATACTTTCTTCGTCTTTTGTGGCCGGACCCAGAGTACATACAATTTTTGTTTTCCTCATTTTCTGCAGCCTCATTCCATTACTGCTTATTTGCATCATTTACCTATTTTTACAGTCTAATCATACTAGAATCACGAAGAAAAATCAATCGAATGCCGATAAATTGGCACGGCTTCTGAAAATGATCCTGCTGTTGCATTCATTTCGGATAAGTTATACAATAAGAAAAAGAAGAAATGGCGGGATGGATGGAGCAAATGCGGAAGCGGCGGGAAAAAATAATAAAGACACACGCTCAGTGGCACAGTCAGAACCAGATGAAAAAGATCAGGATCTTTATGACGGTCATCGTGATTACGCTCGTTTTTTCTCTGGCAGCGGGAAGTTTGCTGGCGTGGTCCCGGATGCGCGGGCTGTTTGAGCCGCCGGCGAGCGGCAGTTCAACGGCGCTTTCTGAAATGAATCCCTCCAAATCCGGCGGCCTGCCGGTCTACAGCGATTCGCTGAGCCTGATGCTTGTCAATCAATCGAACCCCCTGCCGTCGGGGTATCAGGTCCGGCTAGCGGATTTTGAGGGGCAGAAGGTCGATGAGAGGATTGTGCCGGCGCTGAAACAGATGATGGAGAAGGCGCGGACGGACGGCTGCCCGCTGACCCTCTCCGGGGGATATGTGGATTCCGACGGGCAGAACCGCCTTTACGAGGATGAGGTTCAGCGGCTCATGAAGAATGGAAATCTGTCCCGTGTCCGTGCGGAAAACCAGGCGCTGAATACGGTCGGCAAGGGCGGCTACAGTGAAAACCAAACCGGCCTGGCCGTCACATTTTCTGCAGACGGAAAACAGGGCGATGATTTTGCGTCTGCCAAGCAATATCATTGGCTCTCTGAAAACAGTGTGTATTACGGTTTTATTCTTCGCTTTCCCAGCGAGAAGGAATCGCTGACGGGCATGGAGTTTCAGCCCGGTCATTTCCGTTACGTCGGCACGGGCAACGCCGTAAAAATGCGGGAGTACTCCATGTGTCTGGAGGAATATGCCGCCTATTTGAGCAAACAGTCGCAAAATTGAGATCCGGAGGAAATAATTCTTGCAATCGATTTTCCGGTGTGATATAATCATCTCAGTATGGAGTATGGCTGATAAAGAGGTGACAGGAATGAAGGAAAAGATCCATCCGCAGTATAAAGATACTACGATTACCTGCGCGTGCGGAAATGTGATTCATACAAGATCCACAAAGGAAAACATCCGTGTTGAAATTTGCTCCAAATGCCACCCGTTTTTTACGGGCAAGCAGAAGCTGGTTGATACAAGCGGTCGCGTAGATACGTTCAAAAGGCGCTACGGTCTCGACAAGTAAAGCCAATTTGGTACGAATAGACGGCGGAAAACGCCGTCTATTCTTTTTGTAATACGAAAACTCCCGGCTGTGCCGGGAGTTCAAAAAAAGCTTTAGCGGTGATAATAGTAAAAAACCTCCTTTTGATATAATAAAAGCTGCGGTCTGCCAACTGCAACAAAACATATCAAAAGGAGGCACATTCGACATGAAGACGAATGATATAGATAGTTTAAACCATACGAGCTGGAATTGCAAATACCACATAGTGTTTGCACCCAAGTATCGTAGAAAAGTAGCGTACGGAAATATGCGGGCTGAGATAGGAAAAATACTGCGGGAGTTATGTAACTGGAAACAGGTGGAAATCATGGAAGCAGAGGTGTGTCCGGATCATATACACATGTTGGTAAAAATACCACCGAAGATGAGCGTTTCCGGATTCGTAGGATTTATCAAAGGAAAGAGCACTTTGCTGATATTTGAGCGGCACGCGAATTTGAAGTACAAATATGGGAACCGGACATTTTGGTGTAGAGGCTATTTTGTAGATACGGCAGGGAAAAATGACAAAGCAATAGCTGAGTACATCAAAAATCAATTGGAAGAAGATCAGGTTGAAGACCAGATGACGCTTAAGGAGTATGCAGACCCGTTTACGGGTAGCAAGTAACAAACTTTTGCAATTGGCAGACCGTACCAGCGCCTTGAGGCGCAGCCAGTAATACAGGGCTTTGCCCGCATATGAAGAACCCCCGGCTTTGCCGGGGGGTAACTATTTAGGGGGAAGCGGAATGGAGGAAGAATATCTGACGCTGAAAGTTGCCGCCTCCGCGGAGTTCACGGAACGCCGTTCCAGATTCATTAGCGACTGCGCGCCCGTATCCAATGAGGAAGAAGCGGCCGCCTTTCTTCAGGAAGTGAAATCCCACCGCAGGGACGCAAATCATCACGTATACGCTTATAGCCTCAGGCAGGGACATATCACGCGGCATTCAGACGATGGGGAACCGCAGGGGACTGCCGGTTTGCCGGTGCTGGATGTGCTGCGGAAATCCGGGGTTACGGACGCGGCGGTTGTCGTCACCCGCTATTTCGGGGGCATCCTGCTTGGAACCGGCGGCCTGGTGCGGGCATATTCCCATGCGGCTTCGCTTGCGCTGGAGCAATCCGGGATCGCCGTGATGAAGCTCTGCTCCGTGCTGGAGGTTTGCTGCAGCTACGCACAGTATTCTTTCGTCTGCGCGCTGATTCCTCAGCACGGCGGAAATATTGAGCAGTCCGATTACACCGAGTCCGTGCGGATCCGCTTTTACATGGAAAACGGAAATATAAAAAATTTCAAAGATGCTTTGTCCGACGCAACCTGCGGAGCATGTTCGGCAGCGGTAATTACTCAAAAATATTTTGATTTCAGCTGATTTTTTTATTTCAGGTAAAGGAAAAGAATGAGAATTCGCGTATAATGCTGTGAGCGCACGGAAAGGGGAGTCTTTGATGACGGTTTGCGAACGGGTACAAAAGCTGGAAGAGCAGACCCTTTCACCTTATGCGATGCTTTCGAAAAATTCGGCGGGGCGCAAAGTACCTGAAGAGGAATGTGATCTGCGGACTCCGTATCAAAGAGACCGGGACCGGATCATCCACTGCAAGGCTTTCCGCCGGTTAAAGCATAAAACGCAGGTATTCCTTTCCCCCGAGGGGGACCACTACAGAACGCGCCTGACCCATACGCTGGAAGTCGCTCAGATCGCGCGGACGATTGCGCGCGCATTGTGCCTGAATGAAGACCTCACGGAGGCCATTTCGCTGGGGCACGATCTGGGACATACCCCCTTCGGGCACGCGGGGGAACGGGCTCTGAACGAGATTGTTCCGGGTGGGTTCCGGCATTATGAACAGAGCGTGCGGGTCGTGGAGCGGCTTGAAAAGGGCGGAAGGGGCCTGAACCTGACCAAAGAGGTGCGAAACGGGATTCTGTGTCATACTTCGGGCACGGAGGCGGTGACGATGGAAGGGCGGATCGTCCGCACGGCCGACCGGATCGCTTACCTCAACCATGATATCGACGACGCCGAACGCGCCGGGGTGCTGACGGAGGGAGAGATTCCGCCGGAAATCACCGAGGTGCTTGGCCACAAAAAGTCAAAACGGATCGACACGCTGGTGCGCTCCGTGGTGGCGAACAGCGGAGAAGGAACCGTCCGGATGGCTCCGGAGATTCAAGAAGCGTTTGATCTTTTAAATGAGTATATGTACCGCAGCGTTTATCAAAACCCTTATGCGAAAGGGGAGGAACGAAAAGTTCCAAATTTGATCGGTATTTTATTCGGGTTCCTGCAGAAACCGGAAAACCTGCCGGAAGATATGCGCAGGATTGCGGAACAGGAGGGCTGCGCGCGGGCGGCCTGCGATTTTATCGCGGGAATGACGGACCATTATGCCGTTGAGCTGTTTAAATCGATTTACATTCCGGCCTCCTGGAGGTTTTAGATGGCCGGGTGACCGAAAAGGGAGGTGGGAATATGCCGTTGCCGGAATTATTTCTTCAGGAATTGAAGGCTCGGAGCGATCTTGCGGAGATTGCGTCGAGTTATGTCAGCCTGAAGCGCAGCGGCAGAAATCTGGTCGGGCTCTGCCCGTTTCACAGCGAGAAATCGCCGTCTTTCAACATTTATCCCGAAAACGGTTCGTTTTACTGCTTTGGGTGCGGCGCGGGCGGCGATGTGATTACCTTTGTCCGCCGGATCGAGAATCTCGATTATATGGAGGCAATCCGGTTTCTGGCGCAGCGGGCCGGGATGCAGGTCCCGGAGGCGGAGGCCGACAACGGAATGGCCAGGCTGCGCACACGCATCATGGAAATCAACAGGGAGACCGCCCGGTTTTACTATTCCGTGCTGAACTCGGACGCGGGCCGCGAGGGCAGGGAATATTTCGGCCGCAGAGCCCTGAAGCCGGAAACGGTCCGGCATTTCGGGCTTGGGTACTCCCCGGCTTCCCGTTTCGCCTTGGTTGATCTGCTCGAACGGAAGGGGTATACGCCAAACGAAATGATTTTGGCCAACGTCGCGTTTCAAAGCAGAAACGGGAAAGCGGTCGACCGCTTTTTCGGCAGGGTCATGTTTCCGATCATCGACCTGCGGGGCAATGTGGTGGCGTTCGGGGGAAGGACCCTGGGAGATGACAAGCCGAAATATCTGAATACTTCCGAAACGCCCGCGTTCAGCAAGGGAGGCATGCTTTTCGCCCTTAATTTTGCCAAGAACTGCAACACGGGCAGGCTGATTTTATGCGAAGGATATATGGATGTGATCGCGCTGCATCAGGCGGGATTCCAGGAGGCGGTGGCCACGCTCGGCACCTCGCTGACCCCGGCGCAGGCGCGGCTCATGGCCCGGTATGCAAAAGAAATTGTCGTCTGCTATGACTCCGACGAGCCGGGACAAAAGGCCGCTTCGCGGGCCATTCCGATTCTGCGGGACGCCGGGCTGATTGTCCGCGTGCTGACGGTGGAGGGAGGAAAGGACCCGGACGAATACATAAAGGCGAACGGGCCGGTCAAATTCAAGCAGCTTCTCGATTCCTGCGGCAATGACGTGGAATACCGTCTGCAAAAAGCGAAGCAGGGCCGGAATCTGCAGAACCCGGAGCAGCGGGTTGAATACCTCAACGCCGCCTCCTCCATTCTCTCCACCCTGGAGAACCGCATCGAGCAGGAGGTTTACGCAGGGCGCCTCGCGCAGGAGGCGGGAATTGCTACCTCTGCAGTGATGAGCCAGATTCAGGTTTTTGGAAAAAGAAACCGGAAAAAGCAGATCAAAAAGCAGTTTCAGGCGGCTCAGCGGCAGGCCGCCGGCCTGCAGGACCGCGTGAACCCGGAAAAGGCGGAAAATCTCCGCGCGGCGGTTGCGGAGGAAGCGCTGATCGCTCATCTGCTGAAATTTCCCGAATCTGCCGGAAAAATAACCTTCAGTTTGCCGCCTGAAAAATTCATTACGGCGTTTAACCGCCGTGTATATGCGATAATTGTGGGCAGAATTACAGATGGAAAGTCAGTCGGCCTTGCGGAACTGTCGGAAGAATTTACCATGGATGAAATTTCATCTATCGCACGGATTTTAGCGGCGCAGGACGGCATTACGCTGACAGGGCAGGATGTGCAGGAATACATCAGTATTATTTCCCAGGAAAATGATAAAAAAATGATTAACCGGGACGAATCGATACGGGCTGAGGAAATAGAGGATTACCTTAAAAGATTAAGGCAGCAGAAGAAATAGGGGGACAAATATGGCGATGCCTGACAAGAAAACGGTGATCAGGGAACTGATCGAGCAGGGAAAGTCCAAGGGACAGCTTTCCACAAAGGAAATTCTTGATGCTCTCGGCGAACTGGATTTTGATCCGGAGCAAATAGAAAAATTCTATGATACGCTGGAGTCCCAAGGAGTGGAAATCGTTGAGGATTTCGGCGACGAACCGCTGGACGATCTTGAGATCGACCCTAAAATAGCCGAAAGTGAAGACCTGGAATCCACCCTCAGCACGGAAGGGATTGCAATCGACGACCCGGTCAAGGTCTATTTGAAGGAAATCGGAAGGGTGCCCCTGTTGACGCCGGAAGAAGAAATCGACCTTGCGATCCGCATTTCAAGCGGGGACGAGGCGGCAAAAAAAAGACTGTCGGAAGCAAACCTGCGTCTGGTTGTCAGCATCGCGAAGCGCTACCTCGGCAGGGGGATGCAGTTCTTGGATCTGATTCAGGAAGGAAATCTGGGACTGATCAAAGCGGTGGAAAAATTCGACTATACCAAGGGCTTTAAATTTTCCACGTATGCGACCTGGTGGATCCGCCAGGCAATCACCCGCGCCATCGCGGATCAGGCCAGAACCATCCGGATCCCGGTTCACATGGTGGAAACCATCAACAAGGTGAAAAAAGTTTCCAGCCAGCTGCTGCATACCAACGGCCATGAGCCGACAGCGGATGAAATTTCCTTTGAACTGGATATGCCGGTGGAAAAGGTCCGCGAAATCATGCGCGTTGCGCAGGAGCCTGTTTCACTGGAAACGCCGATCGGCGAGGAAGAGGACAGCCATTTGGGGGACTTTATCCCGGATGACGACGCTCCCGCGCCGGCGGACGCCGCTTCCCACACGCTGCTGAAAGAGCAGCTGGCCGACGTGCTTGACACGCTGACCCCGCGGGAGGAAAAAGTTCTTCGCCTGCGTTTCGGCCTGGAGGACGGGCGTTCCCGCACGCTGGAGGAAGTGGGAAAGGAATTCAATGTGACAAGGGAACGGATCCGCCAGATCGAGGCGAAGGCGCTCCGCAAGCTCCGCCATCCCAGCCGCAGCAAAAAGCTGAAAGACTTTCTGGATTAAGGACGGTTTTTCATTATGGTATTGACGCTTGAAGCCGACTACGCGGTCCGCATTGTGGAAGAATTGGCGCAGTCGGAACAGAAAATCGACGCACGGACCCTTTCGGAGCGTACCCGCGTCCCCCTGCGGTTTGCCCTGAAAATACTGCGAAAGCTGGTCGCTTCGGGGGTGATTGTGTCCTACAAAGGTGCGCATGGCGGTTATATACTGGCCGGTCCACCGGAAGAAATCACACTCCGTCAAGTCATTGAATCAGTAGAAGGGCCCTATATGCTCAGCCGCTGCCAGCAGGACGATTACAGCTGCACCCACGACACTTGCTGCCGCTTTCATGAAATTTATGACGAAATTTCGTCAATTGTGAGAAACAGACTGGAATCCTATACATTTGGGCCTGCGAACTGCAAAAAAAAGAATCCGTAGGGATTGCACATAAAAAAGCCGGAGTTTATCCCCCGGCTTTTTGTTATTATATAAAATATTAATGACAGCTCAAAAAATTACTTGACAACCACCATATATTGTAATAAAATAATATACTGCATCATCATGGAAACTTATACGCAGTATGATTTGTATTTATCATATCACAAGTCCTGCAAAAAGGCAATAGTTTATCCGGAGTATAATAAAACCGTAAGATACATGAAGACTTTTTGTGCTTAATTTATGCCGCGGAATGTCAAATCTATGAATGGAGTGATTGAGCCAATGGTGAATGTCAAACCGGTTAGGGTTGGCAAAAATACCCGAATGAGTTTTGCGCGTATTGACGAAGTCCTTGATATGCCGAATCTGATCGAAGTACAGAAAAAGTCCTATCAGTGGTTTCTTGACGAGGGACTCAAGGAAGTATTCAAGGAAGTTTCCGGCATTACGGATTACACAGGCAATCTCGTGCTCGATTTTGTCGACTACAAGCTGGATACTGACAAACCGAATTACAGCGTGGAAGAATGCAAGGAACGCGATGCCACTTACTCCGCGGCACTGCGGGTCACGGCGCGGCTGCTCAATAAGGAAAGCGGCGAAATCAAGGAATCCGAAGTTTTTATGGGGGATTTCCCCCTGATGACCGACAGCGGCACCTTTGTTATCAATGGGGCCGAGCGCGTTATTGTTTCCCAGCTGGTCCGGTCGCCGGGCGTTTACTATAAAATGGAGTACGACAAGACCGGCAAGGAGCTTTACAGTTCCACCGTTATCCCAAACCGGGGCGCGTGGCTGGAGTATGAAAATGACGCAAACGACGTCTTTTATGTGCGGATTGATAAAAACCGCAAAATACCGGTCACTGTATTTATCCGTTCTCTCGGACTCGGCTCTGACGAGGAGATCCGCGACTATTTCGGCAGCGACGAACGGATGGAAGCGACGATTGCCAAGGACCCCTGTAAAAACATGGAGGAGGCCCTGTTTGAGATTTACAGGAAGCTCCGCCCAAGCGAGCCGCCGACCATAGAAAGCGCACAGGCTCACATCAACAGCCTGTTTTTTGATGCCCGCCGGTATGATTTGTCGCGCGTGGGACGTTATAAATACAATAAGAAGCTGAATCTTGCCGGGCGGATTGCCGGTCAGGTCCTCTCCCGCCCGATCGCGGATCCCCGCACGGGGGAACTGCTTGCGGAGGCCGGAGCCGCCGTTTCCCGCGAGCTTGCCGAGAGGCTTGACAACGCCGGCGTTTCGGTGGCTTTCGTGCAGGTTGGGGACCGCGAGGTAAAAGTGATTTCCAACGGGATGGTCGATATTCAGAATTTCGTTTCCTTCGATGCGAAAGCGGAATGTGAGATCAACGAAAGGGTCCGTTTCACAATTCTGAATGAAATTTTGGAATCCAGTTCCAATGACGGTGAAATCAAGGAGAAGATCATCGCTAGAGCCGACGAACTGATTCCGAAGCACATCATTATCGACGATATTTTCGCTTCGATCAATTATATGAACTGCCTGGCGGTCGGTCTTGGAACATTGGACGACATCGACCACCTGGGCAACCGCCGCATCCGCTCCGTCGGCGAACTGCTGCAAAACCAGTTCCGCATCGGTTTTTCCCGCTTGGAGCGCGTGATCCGCGAACGCATGACGCTTCAGGCGCAGGACCTTGAGGTCCTTACGCCTCATTCCCTGATCAATATCCGCCCCGTGGTCGCGGCGATCCGCGAGTTTTTCGGTTCTTCTCCGCTGTCCCAGTTTATGGACCAGACCAACCCGCTGGCGGAGCTGACCCACAAACGCCGCCTCTCCGCGCTGGGCCCCGGCGGCCTTTCGAGAGACCGCGCCGGATTCGAGGTCCGCGACGTTCACTACACGCATTATGGGCGCATGTGCCCGATTGAGACGCCGGAGGGCCCCAATATCGGACTGATCTCCTATCTGGCTACCTTTGCGCGGATCAATGAGTACGGCTTTATCGAAGCCCCGTTCCGCCGCGTGGACAAAGAGACCGGCATGGTGACCAAGGAAGTCGTTTATATGACGGCGGACGTCGAGGACAACTATATTGTCGCGCAGGCGAATGAGCCTCTCGACGAAGAAGGCCGTTTTGCCAACGCGAAGGTCAACGGCCGTTACCGCGACGAGTTTGTCGAAGTGGAGCGGGAGCAGGCCGATTATATGGACGTTTCGCCTCGGATGGTCGTTTCCGTCGCGACGGCGATGATTCCGTTTTTGGAAAACGACGACGCGAACCGCGCGCTGATGGGTTCCAACATGCAGCGGCAGGCGGTCCCTCTGCTGAAGACGGAATCGCCGATCGTCGGGACGGGCATGGAATTCAAAGCGGGCGTCGACTCCGGCGTCTGCGTGCTTGCGAAACGCAGCGGCGTGGTCCGGAGCGTATCCGCGGATGAAATAAAAATCCTTGCGGACAACGGGGAGACCGACACCTATCATGTCATTAAATTTATGCGCTCCAATCAGGGAACATGCATCAATCAAGTGCCGATTGTCGATCTGAACGAGCGCGTCGCGGCCGGCGACGTGATTGCGGACGGGCCGGCGACAAAGGACGGAGAGATCAGCCTCGGCAAAAACGCCCTGATCGGCTTTATGACCTGGGAAGGCTACAATTACGAAGACGCCGTTCTGATCAGTGAAAAGGTCGTTCGGGACGATGTGTTCACCTCCATCCACATTGAGGAATACGAAACCGAGGCCAGAGATACCAAGCTCGGCCCGGAGGAAATCACGCGCGATATCCCGAACGTCAATGAGGATCTGCTCCGCGACCTGGACGACGGCGGGATCATCCGCATCGGCGCGGAGGTTCGTGCGGGAGACATTCTGGTCGGCAAGGTCACGCCGAAGGGCGAGACGGAGCTGACTGCGGAGGAGCGGCTGCTCCGCGCCATTTTCGGCGAAAAGGCGCGTGAAGTGCGCGACACTTCCCTTCGTGTTCCGCACGGGGAAAGCGGAATCGTCGTGGACGTCAAGGTTTTCACCCGCGAGAACAGCCACGACGAGCTGAGTCCCGGAGTCAACAAGGTCGTCCGCTGCTATCTGGCGCAGAAGAGAAAGATCTCGGTCGGCGACAAGATGGCGGGCCGCCATGGGAACAAGGGTGTCGTTTCGCGCATCCTCCCGGTGGAGGATATGCCGTTTCTCCCCGACGGAACTCCGCTTGACATCGTTCTGAATCCTCTGGGCGTCCCTTCCCGTATGAATATCGGGCAGGTGCTGGAAGTGCACCTCGGCCTTGCGGCGAAAGCGCTTGGCTGGAAAATTATGACTCCTGTCTTTGACGGCGCGCACGAAGACGACATCGTCGAATGCCTGAAACAGGCCGGCAGAAGCCCGGACGGCAAAATTCAGCTTCGCGACGGGCGCACGGGAGAGGATTTTGACAATCCGGTCACAGTTGGATATATGTATTACCTGAAGCTCCATCACCTGGTCGACGATAAAATTCACGCGCGTTCCACCGGACCCTATTCCCTCGTTACGCAGCAGCCTTTGGGCGGCAAAGCCCAGTTCGGCGGGCAGCGCTTCGGTGAAATGGAGGTCTGGGCGCTGGAAGCGTACGGCGCTGCTTACACTCTGCAGGAAATCCTCACCGTCAAATCCGACGATGTGGTCGGCCGCGTAAAGACTTACGAGGCGATTGTCAAAGGTCAGAATATTCCGACGCCGGGGATCCCCGAATCCTTTAAAGTTCTGATTAAGGAGCTTCAGTCCCTCGCCCTGGATGTAAAGGTACTGGATGTAAACAATGATGAAATCGATCTGAAGCAGAACTTTGATGAAGACGACGACATCGGGTTCAATCCTCAGGAGGAAAACTTCGACGAGCCGACGGTAGCGGATGGTGACTTTGAGGGCTTCTCTATGGAAGAGACAGAGGACGATGGTGAGCTTTTTGACGAATCCGACGGCTTTTCCGATGATGGAGGAGACGCTTCGGGCGATTCCGAAGATTTTGAGAAAGACGATCTGTTCGATTTGAATTCCGATGAAGATAAAACTTGACAGGAAGGGGTCGAAATATGGAATTTAACACCTTTGAATCCATAAAGATTGGACTTGCTTCACCTGAAAAAATTCGGGAGTGGTCACACGGCGAAGTCAAGAAGCCGGAAACGATCAACTACCGTACTTTAAAGCCGGAACGTGACGGATTGTTCTGCGAACGCATTTTCGGGCCCACTAAGGACTGGGAATGCCATTGCGGCAAATACAAGAGGATCCGTTACAAAGGGAAAATCTGCGAGCGCTGCGGCGTTGAGGTCACCCGTGCGAAGGTCCGCCGCGAACGCATGGGCCATATCGAACTCGCGGCCCCCGTTTCCCACATCTGGTATTTCAAGGGGATCCCTTCCCGCATGGGGCTGATGCTCGATATTTCTCCGCGGATGCTGGAAAAGGTGCTGTACTTTGCCCTTTATATTGTGACGGACCCGGGAGATGTGCGCGAACTGCAAAAAAAGCAGCTGCTGAATGAAAAAGAATACCGCGACATGCGCGAAAAATATGAGGACGATTTTCAGGCGGGCATGGGAGCGGAGGCAATCAAATCACTGCTGTCCGAGATCGATCTGGACGAAGTTTCCACGGAACTAAAGACGGAGCTTGTGAGCGCCACGGGACAGAAGAGGGTCCGCATCCTGAAACGCCTTGAGGTTGTGGAGGCGTTCCGCCTTTCCGGCAACCGTCCCGAATGGATGATCATGGACTGCATTCCGGTGATTCCGCCGGACCTGCGCCCGATGGTTCAGCTGGACGGCGGGCGGTTTGCCACTTCGGACCTGAACGATCTGTACCGCCGCGTCATCAACCGGAACAACCGGCTGAAGAGGCTTTTGGAGCTCGGCGCGCCGGATATCATCGTCCGCAATGAAAAGAGAATGCTTCAGGAAGCTGTTGACGCGCTGATCGACAACGGCCGCCGCGGGCGTCCGGTCACCGGGCCGAACAACCGTCCGCTGAAATCCCTTTCCGATATGCTGAAAGGCAAGCAGGGCCGCTTCCGTCAGAACCTTCTCGGCAAGCGCGTCGACTATTCGGGCCGGTCGGTCATCGTGGTCGGACCGGACCTGAAAATGTACCAGTGCGGCCTGCCGAAGGAAATGGCGCTGGAGCTCTTTAAGCCCTTTGTGATGAAACGCCTTGTGGAAACACAGGCGTCCGGCAATATCAAGGCGGCAAGAAAAGCGGTGGAACGCGCCAAGCCTGAAGTTTGGGATGCCCTTGAGATCGTCATCAAGAATCATCCGGTCCTTCTGAACCGCGCCCCGACCCTGCACCGCCTGGGCATTCAGGCTTTTGAGCCCGTTCTGGTCGAGGGCCGCGCCCTGAAGCTCCATCCGCTGGCTTGCACCGCTTATAACGCCGACTTCGACGGCGACCAGATGGCCGTGCACGTTCCGCTTTCCTCGGAGGCCCAGGCGGAAGCCCGCTTCCTGATGTTGGCGGCCGGGAACCTGTTAAAGCCTTCCGACGGCAGGCCTGTTACCGTGCCGACCCAGGATATGGTCCTGGGGTCCTATTACCTTACCCTGGATAAGGACGGTGAAAAGGGAGAGGGCAAATACTTTCGCAACTTCGATGAAGCGATCATGGCCTACAACGAGCAGGTCATTGACCTGCATGCAAAGATAAAAGTCCGCAGGACGCTTGTGTTTGACGGCGAACCGGAAAGCCAGATCGTGGAAACGACGGTTGGAAGGATGATTTTCAACCGCCCGATTCCGCAGGATCTCGGCTATGTGGACCGCTCCAAGCCGGAAAACCGGTTTAAATTCGAGATCGAATTCCTGGTTGGGAAAAAGCAGCTGGGACAAATCATCGACAGATGCATCAAGGTCCACGGCGTGCCGAAGACCTCCGAAGTTCTGGACGCGATCAAAGCGCAGGGATACAAGTATTCCACCCGCAGCGGAATTACGGTTTCCGTCAGCGACGCGACAATTCCGCCCCAGAAAAAGGAGATCATCGCGGACGCCGAGCAGAAAATCGACACAATTTCCGAGCAGTACAAGATGGGTCTGCTTTCCAATGGCGAGCGGTATAATGCCGTTCTGAAAACCTGGACAAAAGCGACGGAGGACGTTTCCTCCGCCCTTCAGAAAAACCTGGACCGCTACAACCCGATTTTCATGATGGCCGATTCCGGGGCCCGCGGTTCCATGAGCCAGATCCGCCAGCTGGCGGGTATGCGCGGTCTGATCGCGAATACGTCCGGTAAGACAATAGAAATTCCAATCCGGGCCAATTACCGTGAAGGCCTGAACATCCTTGAATACTTTATTTCTTCCAGAGGTGCCAGAAAGGGCCTTGCCGATACCGCTCTGCGCACGGCGGATTCCGGCTATCTGACCCGCCGCCTGGTCGATGTTTCCCAGGATGTGATTATCCGGGAAGACGACTGCGGCGCAACCGAGGGCCTTGAAATCTTTGATATCAAGGAAGGCAAGGAAATTATCGAGACCATGCACGAACGGCTGATCGGGCGTTATCTTTTGGAGGATTTTGTGGATGAAGCGACCGGCGAGGTTCTGGTCTCCAAGGATAAACTGATGGACGACCGGGACGCCGAACTGATTACCTCCAGAGGGATCAAGAAAATTAAGATCCGTTCCATTCTGGACTGCCGCGCGAAGCACGGGGTGTGCAAAAAATGCTACGGAGCGAATCTGGCGACGCGGATGCCTGTGACGGTCGGAGAGGCGGTCGGCATTATCGCCGCCCAGTCCATCGGGGAGCCGGGCACGCAGCTGACCATGCGCACGTTCCACACCGGCGGCGTTGCCAGCGCGGAGGATATTACACAGGGCCTGCCGCGCGTCGAGGAGCTGTTTGAAGGCCGGAAACCGAAACATCTTGCAATCATCAGTGAGATCGCGGGCAAGGTTTCCTTTGACGAAATCAAGAAGAGCCGCCACGTTGTCGTAACAAATTCCGAAACAGGGGAAAACAAGTCCTATTTGATTCCTTTCGGCTCCAGAATCATTGTCAGCGAGGGCGATGAAATCAAAGCTGGAACCCGCGTGACGGAAGGTTCCGTGAATCCGCACGACGTTCTGGCAATCAGCGGGACCCAGGCGGTTCAGGATTATCTGATTGAAGAAGTTCAGAAGGTTTACCGCATGCAGGGCGTTGACATCAACGACAAGCACATTGAGGTCATTGTCCGCCAGATGCTGAAAAAGGTTCGCGTGGAAGAGGCGGGTGACACGACTCTGCTTCCGAGCGCGCTGATTGAAAAAAGCGAGCTGGAAGCGGAAAACCAGATTGTCCGCGACCGGATCGCGGCCGGGGAAACCGATCTGCAGGAAGCGACCGCGACGCCGGTTCTGCTCGGGATTACAAAAGCATCCCTCGCGACGGATTCGTTCCTTTCCGCCGCCTCTTTCCAGGAAACGACGCGCGTGCTGACCGATGCGGCCATTAAAGGCAAGGTTGACCCCTTGCTTGGCCTCAAGGAGAATGTCATTATCGGCAAGCTGATTCCGGCGGGAACCGGCATGAAATGCTACAGGGATGTCGAAATCGAGCCAACCGGCGAAAACTTGACAAACAGCGCGGTTTAGGCTTATAATGTAAAATTGTGATGGCTCCATATCGGCCTTTCTGAAAAGTGCCGTTTTGGAGCGGAAGTCTGTTGTTGCAGCCGCCCGAAACCGGGCGGCTTAACATAAATAATTTTGTTAGGAGGTGTCATATGCCAACCTTTAACCAACTGGTCAATACTGGAAGAGAAGTATCTGTGAAAAAGGCGAAGGCTCCTGCGCTTTTAAGGGGCTGGAACTCAAAAAAACGGATTCCGATCGACCAGGATTCTCCTCAAAAGCGCGGTGTCTGCACGGTCGTGAAAACAGCGACTCCGAAAAAGCCGAACTCTGCCCTAAGAAAAATCGCGAGAGTCAGGCTCTCCAACGGGATTGAAGTCAGCGCCTACATTCCCGGCGTCGGCCACAATCTTCAGGAGCACAGCGTCGTAATGATCCGCGGCGGACGTGTCAAGGATCTGCCTGGTGTCCGCTATCACATTATCCGCGGAACTCTGGATACGCAGGGTGTTGCTCAGCGCATGCAGGCCCGTTCCAAGTATGGTGCAAAGCGGCCGAAGGCCGGTGCTGCAAAAAAATAACCGGCCCGGCCGGAACATGATGACAGAAACCTGACGGCTGCATGTTGAAAAACAGAATTGCAGCGGCGTTTGATCATATAGAGCGCCTCTGTACTGGCCACGGGAGTTATGTCGCTTTCGAGTACCGATGAATTCATATCTGTGAAGGAGGGAAGTAAAGTGCCAAGAAGAGGTTCAACCGCAAAGCGCGATGTTTTGCCGGATCCACTTTATAATTCCAAAATCGTAACACGGCTGATCAATAATATCATGTACGACGGAAAAAAGGGCGTTGCCCAGAAGATCGTGTACGGCGCATTTGATATTATCAGGGACAAAACGGGGAAAGAACCGTTGGATATCTTTGAACAGGCCATGGAAAATGTAATGCCTTCTCTGGAAGTCAAGGCCCGCCGCGTCGGCGGCGCCACCTATCAGGTCCCGATGGAAGTCCGTCCGGAAAGGCGGCAGACCCTGGGACTTCGCTGGGTGACTGGCTATGCAAGACAGCGCAGTGAGAAGACGATGAAAGAGAGACTTGCCGGCGAAATCCTGGATGCTGTGAACGGTGCTGGCGGCGCTGCCAAAAAGCGCGATGAAACGCATAAGATGGCAGAAGCAAACAGGGCATTTGCACATTACCGCTGGTAATGGCCGGACCGCACATTTTCAGTATATTTAGGAGGAAATTATGCCAAGGCAGGTACCACTTGAATTAACCCGTAATATCGGCATCATGGCTCATATCGATGCCGGTAAGACAACCACTACCGAACGCATCCTGTATTACACCGGCATCAATCATAAAATGGGCGAAGTACACGACGGAGCCGCCACAATGGACTGGATGGTGCAGGAGCAGGAGCGGGGCATTACCATCACTTCCGCCGCCACGACCTGCTTTTGGAAAGGCCATCGGATCAATATTATCGACACTCCGGGTCACGTGGATTTCACGGTCGAAGTGGAGCGCGCCCTGCGCGTTCTTGACGGCGCGGTAGCGGTATATGATGCAAAGGGCGGCGTGGAGCCACAGTCGGAGACGGTCTGGCGTCAGGCGGAACAGTTCAGTGTTCCGCGCATGGCTTACGTCAATAAAATGGATATCATGGGCGCGGACTTTTTCCGCACCATCCAGATGATGAGGGACCGCCTGAAATGCAATGCTGTCCCGATTCAGCTCCCGATTGGCAGCGAGGATACTTTTAAAGGGATTATCGACCTGATCGACATGAGAGCCGACGTCTATTACGACGAAATGGGCAAGGATATGGAGGTCGAGGATATTCCCGAGGACATGAAGGAACTCGCTGAAAAATATCATTCAGAGCTTCTCGAGGCGGTTGCCGAACAGGATGATGTCCTGATGGAAAAATACCTGAACGGCGAGGAGCTGACGAAGGAAGAAATCAACAAAGTGATCCGCAAGGCGACCATCGCCAACAAATTCGTGCCTGTCACCTGCGGAACTTCATACCGGAACAAGGGCGTGCAGAAACTTCTTGACGCAATTATCGCCTATCTGCCGGCGCCAACCGACGTCCCCGCAATCCGCGGCACGAATCCGGATACCGGAGAGGAAGAGGATTGCCATGCGACCGACGACGAACCGTTTGCGGCTCTTGCCTTCAAGATTGCAACGGACCCCTTTGTCGGCAAGCTGGCATTTTTCCGCGTTTATTCCGGCAAACTGGACGCCGGTTCCACCGTTTACAATTCCGCGAAGGACAACAACGAGAGAATGGGCCGCATTTTGCAGATGCACGCGAATCACCGGCAGGACCTTGAAACGGTTTACGCAGGCGATATTGCGGCGGCCGTCGGTTTGAAAAACACCACGACCGGCGACACTCTCTGCGATCCCAAGCGCAAGATCGTCCTGGAATCCATGGAGTTCCCGGATCCTGTGATCCGCGTCGCCATTGAGCCGAAGACCAAGGCCGGTCAGGAAAAGATGGGTATTGCCCTTTCCAAACTGGCGGAGGAAGATCCGACGTTCAAAGCCTATACGGATGAGGAAACCGGCCAGACCATCATCGCAGGAATGGGCGAGCTGCATCTGGAGATCATAGTCGATCGTTTGCTCCGCGAGTTCCACGTTGAGGCCAATGTCGGCAAACCGCAGGTCGCTTATAAGGAAACGATCCGGCGCCTTGCCGATGTTGAAACAAAGTACGCAAGACAGTCCGGCGGTCACGGTCAGTATGGTCATGTCAAGATCAAACTGGAACCGAATCCCGGCAAAGGGTATGAGTTTGTCAATGCCGTCACCGGCGGCGCGATTCCGAAGGAATTCATCCCAGCGGTCGACCAGGGAATCCAGGGAGCCATGCTGTCCGGCGTCATGGCCGGGTATCCGGTTGTGGACGCCAAGGTGACGCTGTACGACGGCTCTTTCCATGAAGTCGACTCCTCTGAGCTCGCTTTCAAAATTGCCGGTTCGATGGCCTTTAAGGAAGCGATGACGAAAGCCGACCCGGTCATCCTGGAACCGATCATGAAAGTCAACGTCACGGTTCCGGAGGACTATATGGGCGACGTGATGGGCGACCTTAACTCCCGCCGCGGCATGATTGAAGGCATGGATGCGATTCCGGGTGCGCAGCAGATTCGCGCGATGGTCCCGCTTTCCGAAATGTTCGGTTATGCGACGGATCTTCGCTCCAGAACGCAGGGGCGCGGACAGTATGTCATGGAACCGGGAAACTACGCCGAAGTCCCGAAAAACATTTCGGAGAAGATCGTTACTTCGCGCAGCAAAAAATCGGAATAACCAGTAAAATGTGCTTGCTTTTTAGCATCTTTATTGCTAGAATGTTAAGCATAATGAAAATTTTTATTGAGTTCAGATAAATAAAAAGGAGGATCTCCAATGGCAAAAGCAAAATTTGACAGGTCGAAACCTCATGTTAACATTGGCACCATCGGTCATGTCGACCACGGCAAGACCACACTGACTGCGGCTATCACGAAGGTTCTTAACTTCAAGGGTGAAGCCGATTTTGTCGACTATGCAAATATCGATAAGGCTCCGGAAGAAAGAGCCCGCGGCATTACCATTAATACGGCGCATGTCGAGTATCAGACGGAAGCTCGTCACTATGCCCATGTCGACTGCCCCGGCCATGCCGACTACGTGAAGAACATGATTACCGGTGCCGCTCAGATGGACGGCGCGATTCTGGTTGTTTCCGCCGCAGACGGCCCGATGCCCCAGACCCGTGAGCATATTCTGCTTGCCCGTCAGGTTGGCGTGCCTTATATTGTTGTCTATATGAACAAAGTCGATCAGGTCGACGACGAGGAACTGTTGGACCTGGTTGAGATGGAAATTCGCGACCTGTTGAATGAATATGAATTTCCGGGCGACGACACTCCGATTATTCGCGGCTCGGCTCTGAAGGCTTTGGAGAGCACATCCACCGATCCGGATGCTCCGGAATATAAATCCATTTGGGAACTGATGGATGCGGTTGACAAGTTCATCCCGACACCGGAACGCAAAGCGGACCTGCCTTTCCTGATGCCGATCGAAGACGTTATGACCATCAGCGGCCGCGGCACCGTTGCGACGGGCAGAGTGGAGCGCGGCAGGGCTAAAATCGGCGAAGAAGTCGAAATCATCGGCCTCTCTCCGGAAAAGAAAAAGTCTGTTATTACGGGCCTTGAAATGTTCCGCAAATCCCTTGATTTTGCCGAGGCCGGCGACAACATCGGCATGCTTCTCCGCGGTATCCAGAGAGAAGAGATCGAGCGCGGCCAGGTCATTGCAAAGCCGGGCAGTGTGCATCCTCATACCAAATTTGTCGGCCAGGTTTACGTTCTGACCAAGGATGAAGGCGGCCGTCATACACCGTTCTTCAATAATTACCGTCCTCAGTTCTATTTCCGCACCACGGATGTTACCGGCACCATCGACCTTCCGGAAGGAACGGAAATGTGCATGCCGGGCGATAACGTCCAGATAACAGTAGAGCTGATTACGCCGATCGCAATGGAAGAAGGACTCCGCTTCGCTATCCGCGAGGGCGGCCATACGGTTGGTTCCGGCGTTGTTTCCAAGATCATTGAGTAATTTGCGGCTGCGGCCGTATCTGGCTGGGCCGGTGAAGATTTCTTCACCGGCCCAGCTTTTTGCGTCAAAGCGGAAATAGCTCTTTTCGGGCGCGGTCTCCATGCGGACCGGGCCTGCGCGCGTTTTTTTCGCTTCCCTCGTGCGCCCTGATGTGAGCGGCGGATTCGGATCCGCGACGCCCACGTCGTAGCCGCCGCAGGCGCTTCCGGACCGGACGGTCCGCGGAAAGGGGCTATGCCCCTCAATATCCGAAACTGATTCCGATGTTCTGCGCGGTCTTAATCAGATCGCAGTCCTGCGGAACAGATTTTAATTTTCCGGCGACGTTCTCCAGCGGGACGGAAACGATGGAATCATTTTTCAAGGACACCATGCAGCCGTATTTTTCTTTTATAATCAGATCCGCCGCCGCTGCGCCAAACCGGGTGGCAAGAATCCGGTCATACGGGCAAGGGCTTCCGCCCCGCTGAAAATGTCCGGGAACGGTGACCCGCGTTTCATGTCCTGTCATTTTCTCGATTTCGTCAGCCAACCGATAGGAGATAGAGGGATGAGACATTTTAGCGCGCTCTGCTTTAAACTGCTTTTTGCTGAGCCTGGACTCATCTGTTGAGACAGCTCCTTCTGCAACGGCCAAAATGGAAAAGCGTTTTCCCTGCCGGCTTCTTCCGCGCAGCGATTCCGCCACGCAGTCAATGTTATAAGGAATTTCCGGAAGCAGAATGACGTCGGCTCCGCCTGCGATTCCTGCATGAAGCGTCAGCCATCCGGCCTTGTGCCCCATGACCTCGACAATAAAAACGCGGCTGTGGGAGGTCGCCGTGGTGTGGATGCAGTCGATGACGTAGGCCGCGTTTTCAACCGCGCTTTGGAACCCAAAGCTCATGTCCGTCCCCCAAAGATCGTTGTCGATCGTCTTTGGCAATGTGACGATGTTCAATCCTTCCTCCCGCAGCAGGTTGGCGGTTTTATGGGTTCCGTTTCCTCCAAGGATCACAAGGCAGTCGAGTCCCCAGTTGTTATAGTTGCTTTTCATATTTTTGACCTGGTCCTCGCTTCCGGAGCGAATCTGCTTAAACGGCTGCCTGGATGTCCCAAGCACAGTGCCTCCCAACGTAAGGATACCGGAGAAATCATCCGCGGCCATCCGCCGGCAATTCCCTTCAATCAGACCGCGGTATCCGTCCTGAATGCCGATTATTTCGACGCTGGCACCCATGCGGGCATAGAGCGATTTTGCGATTCCTCGCAACGCCGCGTTTAATCCCTGACAATCTCCGCCGCTTGTCAAAAGCCCTATTTTTTTCATATCCGGATCCTTTCTCGTTCAGGTATTGCGAAACAGTTCCTCGGGACCTTGAGAAAAAATTGAAGCCTCCCCCTGCATGCAATCTTTTGCATATTGCTGAGCGATCTTTGTAAATTCCTCCTGGCAGTTAAGCGGTGTTTTTCCTCTGCGGTCCACCCTGAAATAAGTCCCGTCGCTGTTCATTTCTCTCGCGTTTTCATTATCCTTCAGCATCAGATCAACCGCCTGCATGATCCTGCGGCGCAGCTGCCCGTCCTCCACCGGAAAAACAAGCTCCACCCGCCGGTCCAGGTTGCGCTGCATCCAGTCAGCGCTTCCCAGAAAGACCTTTGTGTTTCCTGCGTTTTCAAACGTAAAAATTCGGCTGTGCTCCAACAATCTTCCGACAATGCTTCTGACAGTTATGTTTTCGCTGTACCCTTCTTTTCCCGGAATCAGGCAGCAGATTCCCCGGACGATCAGCCGGACCGGGACGCCGGCTCCGGAGGCCTGATAGAGAAGGGCGATGATTTCCGGGTCCACCAGCGAGTTCACTTTGGCGGTGATTCCGCACGGCAGATTCTTTTTTGCGTTTTCCATCTCATTCCGGATCATTCTGAAGAAAAAGGAGCGCAGGCCGCTCGGCGCCACAATAAAACGGTTATATTCCGGAGGATGGGAGTAACCGGTCAGGACGTTGAACAGGGAGGAAGCGTCAATTCCATACGGTTCCCGGCATGTGAAAAGCCCGATATCCGTATACACCTTTGCCGTTGAGTCATTGTAGTTGCCGGTCGCCAGATGGACATATCTCCGGATCCCATCCTCGTCGCGCCGCACCACCAGCAGAATTTTGCAGTGCGTTTTCAGACCGCTCAAACCGTAGATGACATGACATCCGGCCTCTTCCAGCTTTTTTGCCCACATGATATTGTTTTCTTCATCGAACCGGGCTTTCAGTTCCACCAGGACAGTGACCTGCTTCCCGTTTTCCGCCGCGCGGATCAGTGCGGCGACGATGGGGGAATGCCCGCTCACGCGGTACAGCGTCTGCTTGATTGCGAGAACATTTTCGTCTTCCGCAGCCGTGCGGACAAAGTCAATGACGGTTTCAAAGCTCTCGTACGGATGGTGGACCATGCGGTCGCGTTCCCGGATTGCCTTGAAAATATCATCACATTCCACAAAGTCTCCAGGGGGGTAAATGGGCCGCATGGGGTGGTAACACAACTGTTCATAGCGCGGCAAAGTGGCAAACGCGGAGCAAAAAGTAAGATCCAGAGGACCCGGAATTTCGTAAATCTGATGATCCTCGATTTCAAGCATTTCTCTCAAGAACAGCTCGGTCTCCTGATCATGGCCGCGCGAAAGCTCCAGGCGCACGGGCTTTCCGCGTTTGCGCTTTTTAATGAATTTTTGTATTTCGATCAGAAGATCCTCGGTGTCTTCGTCAATGTCGAGATCGGAACTTCTGGTGATGCGGAATGTACTGGCGGAACGGATTTCATTCAGTTCAAACAGCTCGCCGAGCTTATGGATGATGATATTTTCCAGAAGAATATAATCGCTTCCGTTTCCCGACGGGATGCTGATGAAGCGGGACAGGATTCCGGGAACCTGAACAACTGCAAAATAGGATTCCTCCTTTCCCTTCAGGCGAACGGCAATGTTCAGACTGCGGTTTGCAAGCAAGGGGAACGGGCGGCTTCGGTCCACTGCCAGCGGAGTCAGAACAGGGAACAGAATGCGGTCGAAATATTCGGAGACATATTTTTCCTGTTCTTCGCTCAGTTCCTCCGGCTTCAAAAACCGGATCCCTCTTTTTTTCAAAGCAGGCACAACGGAGCGGGTATAACAGGAATATTGCCGTTCGGCAAAACCGTGGATTTTCTGTGATAAGATGGGAAGCAGCTCGATGGGTGACAGACCGGAATGGTCGCGGCCGAAATAGTGAGAATCCACCTGTTCTTCCACTCCGGCGACCCGCACCATGAAAAACTCGTCCAGATTGGAAGCCGTAATTCCCAAAAACCTCATCCGCTCCATGATCGGATTTTCCTTCCGAAATGCCTCTTCCAGGACGCGGTAATTAAAATCTATCCAGCTCAGTTCCCGGTTGATGTAGGGAATCGCCGGTTTTTCGTCTTTCTCGTTCAATTGTATCACAACCTTTTTTACAGCAGGTTAGACTTTATCGTCAGTTCCGGGTTATAGCCGAACACTTCTTTAAAATAAGGAGCACACTGGTCAAATGCCCACTGTTCCAAATACAGATTAGCGTCGCTCTGGGAAGAAATGGTCAGCAGATCTTTTTCCAGCCGGACTTTAAGGTCGGTCAGCTTTTGTTTTTGCGATTTGTCGAGCGAGTTTGCCAGGCGGAAAATTGCGACGAGCTTGGAAACGATCAATCTGTTTTTTTCATTCAGCGAAGCAAACGCGGCGTTGCTGTGATTCGGAATATCGTACTCGTTATAACGCGCCACAAAAGCCGTCAGAAGCATTTCTTCATCCGTAAGGCCGTAGATGTCTGTGTCCTTGATCAAGTCGTACGAGCTTTGCAAATGCCGCTTGGCGGTGACGTAATGCCCGCAGTCGTGAAGAATGGCGGCCAGCTCCAGCAGCAGACGTTCCCTTCGCCCCAGGCCGTGGGCCCCTTTCATTTTATCAAAGATCTTGCAGGAAAATTCCCGGACGCATTCCGTGTGCGTGCGGCTGCAGTGGTAGGAATCCGCGATTTTCCCGGCACAGGAAATCGCGCTGACGCGCACATGGTCCAGATACTGAGCGGAGCTTTTGGGAATCAGCATCTGACGGATCAATGCGTCCCAGAGCTCCACTTCAGGGGACAGGATCGTTGTGGACGCAGTAAAGCGAAGGAGCCGGATGGCAATTGCCAGAGAAGAATACAGCAGCTCGGCTGTTTCTTCGGAAAGGTTGTATTTGCGGCCGATGCGGTCCTGCGGCATTTTCCTGATTTGTTCAAAGAGTTCCTTAATTCGAAAGGAATCCAGCTCGTACCTCCCGTCCTTCAGTTCAATACCGCAAATTTTCGCAATCAGGCGGACCCCGCTGCCGGTCAAAACAAGATTGCCCGCCTTTCCGCTTTCCAGAGGAACATGGATATGCCACAGGATGGAATCCAGATATTCCTCAACAACGGTGGAAAAATCATCCGTCGCATTTTGGATATTTCCGAGCATATCGTGGAGTTTCAGCGATCCCATCGGAATATTCTGCGAAAAAATCATTTGTTTTCCATCATAGACGGAGAAACCGATCGTTCCGGCCCCGATATGGCAGATCAGCGCGCTCTCGCCTTTCGTTTTTTCCATCCTGCTATTCATGTAATTTAAGATTTCCCAGTAAATCAGAGTTTTTTCCTGATCATCCTCCAGAACCTCGACCTGAATCCCGTTTTGTATCTTCAGCTGGTCGATGATGAATGAGCGGTTTTCCGCCTCCCGCAAAGCCGTGGTGGCGACGGTTCTGCAGTCTGTTACGCCATATCCGGTCAGAACGTCCTCGTAGCCGTGCAGAAGGGAAGAAAGTTCGCGAAGGCTTTCAAAACTGATTTTTCCGTCGGTAAAAACCTCGTGTCCCAGGCGAAGCGGGTATTCGAGGAGATCGATATTTTCGATCTTGCCCTTTTTCAGCTGTGAGATTCTCATTTTCAAGGCATTGGAATCAATGTCAATGACAGCCGCGAGCCTGGGATTCTTTTTCCTGTTCAAAGAATTCTCTCCCTTCCACTCCGTAAGATTTATATATTATTAGGATAACAAGTTTTTATTCTGATTTCCACCTTTTTACATAGATTTTACATAAACTAAATCAGGCCGTCTTTCCTTCCATCCGGTTTCAGGATGAGATGATTTTCCGTTTCGTGTGTGATATACTGGATTCATGCAAAAGGAATGCCGAAAAGAAAGGTTTACGAATTATGAAAAAAAGACACCATTCCGCCTTCCGGCGGACGGCAGTGATCTCTGCCGCGATCATTTTCTGCGGTGTGATCGCAGCCGCAGCGGCGTTTTACCACGGACAGATCCCCGGCTTGAATCAAAGCCAAACGTCCTCGTCCGCTTTGCCGTCTTCTTCACAGACAAAGACGCCTTCTTCCTCAAAATCTGTCCCGAAACCTGTTTCCATCACTATTCTTGGCGCGGGGGATGATTTGATACACAGCACTATTTACAATCGCGCAAAAAAGCTGGCGGGCGGGAAGGGCTACGATTTCGACCCGATGTATGAACGTGTGGCCGGAAGAATTCAAACCGCCGATATTGCGGTCGTCAACCAGGAAAGTATCCTGGCCTCAAAGGTGGCGCCGATCTCGGGATATCCCCTTTTCAATTCTCCGACCGAAGTGGGGGACGAGCTGGTTCACCTCGGCTTTGACGTAATCAATCAGGCAAACAACCACGTTTTGGATATGGGACAAAAAGGAATCAAGGCGGCGCTCGACTACTGGGACACTCAGCCGGTCACAGCCATCGGGGCGTATCGGAACGACGCCGACCTTCAAAATATTCGGATTGTGGAGTCAAAGGGAATTAAGACCGCGCAGATCGGGATCACGGAAATGACAAACGGTCTGTATTTGCCGAAAGATTCGGATTACCGCATCGTCTACGCAAGTGATACCGAACTGATTAAAAGCCTGATCCAAAAGGCAAAAAGCATGGCTGACGTCGTCGTGATTTCTGTTCACTGGGGAACCGAGGATACCTACACACTGACGGATCAGCAGAAGAAACTTGCGCAGGAAATGGTCGACTGGGGCGCGGATATCATTTTCGGAAATCATCCGCACGTGGTGCAGCAGCTCACTTTGTTGACAAGGGCGTCCGACGGCGCGAAATGTCCTGTGATTTTTGCTTTCGGGAATTTCATTTCCGGCCAGCTTTACGGAAGAAATATGGTAAGCGGTCTGTTGACCGTTACGATGACTAAAAATTTTGAAACTGGGAAAACCGTTTATTCCGGCATGAAATTTGAACCGATCGTAACCCATTATGAAACCAGCTTTGCAAACCTTTCCATTTACCCGTTGAGCGAATATTCGGAAACGCTTGCAAGCAAGCATGGTGTTCGGAAGAGGACGCCCGAATTCAGCATGCGGTTTATCCAGGACATCATTGACCAAAACATTCCCAAAGAGTATCAGGCAGAGTCTTGACAGAACTTCCGAACTGTGTTATACTTCTGACAATTGAATAAGTTCTTCGGGGCGGGGTGCAATTCCCCACCGGCGGTAAAGCGGTGAGAGCCGATAAGCCCGCGAGCGGAAACGCAGATTTTGGTTTGATTCCAAAGCCGACGGTAAAGTCCGGATGAAAGAAGAAAAACAGACGATTTTTTGTGCTGTTATGCCGTCCCGCATTTTTGCGGGACTTTTTTTGTTCAATCCGTTGATTCCTGCCTCAAAGGATTATTGAAGCCTTTTTTGGCATAGATCAAAATAAACAGTTTCAGGAGAGGGTGCAATTCCCCACCGGCGGTAAAACGGCGAACAGCCGGCGAGCCCGCGAGCGGCATATCAGCCGCGGATTTTGGTTTGATTCCGAAGCCGACGGTAGAGTCCGGATGAAAGAAGAGGAGCAAAAATGACAAATAATTATGAAAAAGCCGGCAAACGCCAGAGACTAAAATTTGACGCCAGAAACATCGCACAGATTGGGGTTCTGTCCGGAATCGCATTTCTGCTGATGATGTTTGAATTTCCGCTGTGGTTTGCCCCCGCGTTTTACAGGCTGGATTTCAGCGAGCTGCCGGTTTTGATCGGAGGCTTCGCTCTGGGGCCGGTGGCCGGAATCATGATTGAACTGGTGAAGGTGATTTTGTATCTTGTAATCCACGGAAGCTCCACCGCGGGCGTGGGCGACCTTGCCAATTTCCTGATCGGATGCTCGCTGGTTGTCCCCAGCGCAATTCTTTACAAATATCATAAAAGCAGACGCAATGCGGTCATCGGTCTGGTCCTGGGCACTTTGGTGATGATTCTGGTCGGCAGCCTGGTGAATGCTTATGTGCTTCTTCCTGTCTATGCCGTGGCTTACCATATGCCGATGAGCGCACTGATCAGCATGGGCTCCGTCGTCAACCCGTCCATAAAGAACCTGCAGACCTTTATTCTCTTGGCTGTCGCACCGTTTAACCTGTTCAAAGGGGTAACGGTTTCCTGCCTGACGATGCTTCTTTATAAAAGAGTCAGCCCGATCCTGCACCATACCATGGGGAAATGAACGCTGCGGCGGATGGCCGGATCTTTAAGAATATCCCTTTACAAATTCTTTAGCCTGTGCTATACTGTAAAGCATAAAAATTGAATATTTCCTTATCAAGAGTGACGGAGGGAACAGGCCCTGTGATGTCCGGCAACCTGCTTGGAAAAAGCAAGGTGCCAAATCCTGCGGGAAAGCCGAAAGATGAGGTGGATCAGGACCGTCCGGTTTTCTTCCGGTCGGTCCTTTATTTTTTCGCCCGTTCAGGGCGTACTGAAAGAAGTCAGGAGGATATTTATGGCCAGACATTTTTTTACTTCAGAATCCGTAACGGAAGGGCATCCCGATAAAATGTGCGACCAGATCGCGGACGCCGTTTTGGACGCCATTATTGCACAGGACCCGGCCGCGCATGTAGCCTGTGAAGTGACGGCGACGACGGGTATTATTCATGTGATGGGGGAAATTTCAACGACTTGTTATGTCGACATCGCTTCCATCGCCCGCGATGTCGTAAAGGATATCGGATATAATGATCCGGACTGCGGTTTTGACGGAAATACCTGCGGTGTCCTGACTTCCATCGATGTCCAGTCGCCGGACATCGCGATGGGCGTCAACCGTTCCTTTGAAGCTCAGAATGGAGCGACGGATGAAGATGATCTGATCGGAGCCGGGGACCAGGGAATCATGTTCGGGTATGCCTGCGACGAGACGCCGGAATTGATGCCCCTGCCGATCTCGCTGGCGCATAAACTGGCCAGGCGGCTGAGCGAAGTCAGAAAAACCGATCTGGTTCCTTACCTGAGGCCCGATGGAAAAACGCAAGTGACCGTGGAATACGAGGGGGACCGCCCTGTCCGGGTCGACACCGTGGTGGTATCGGCCCAGCACAGCCCTGAAGCAAAGCTGGAACAGATTCGGAGCGATATTCTGAAATACGTCATCCAGTCCGCCATTCCGCAGCATTGGCTGGATGAAAAAACAAAATATTATGTGAATCCGACCGGCCGGTTTGTAGTAGGCGGCCCGGTCGGCGACAGCGGACTGACCGGCAGAAAAATCATCGTAGACACTTACGGCGGATATGCGCGGCACGGCGGCGGCGCTTTTTCCGGAAAGGACCCCACAAAGGTCGACCGGTCCGCCTCCTATGCGGCGCGTTACGTTGCGAAAAATATCGTGGCGGCCGGGATCGCGGGAAAGTGTGAAGTGCAGCTTGCCTATGCGATCGGCGTTGCGCGGCCGGTTTCCATTCGGGTGGACACGTTCGGGACCTCAAGATTTACCGGAGAAGAACTTTCCGGCGCGGTCGAGAAGACTTTCGATTTAAGGCCCGGCGCCATCATCCGCGAATTGGACCTCCGCCGCCCGATTTACCGCGCCGTTTCCAACTATGGACATATGGGCCGTGAAGACCTTGGCGTCTCCTGGGAAAAATGCGACCGCGTGGAAGCACTGAAAAAAGCGCTGAAAAAATAGTCAGTCAAAATTCCACTCCTGCACATAGAATGTGTTGGGGTGGTTTTTATGTTTGAAATTCTTTTCAAAACGCTTTTCGTCCTGTTTGCTATCTTGGGAATCGTGGAGGCATTCCGGATGTTTTTGTTTTGGCTGCTGAAAACGGAAAACCCCGGAAAACTTTATCTTGTTATTTCCATAAGCGGACATGACGAGAACGCCGAGCTGGTCCTCAGAAGCGCCTGCGAACGGATTCGGTGGATTCCGGACGGCAATACGGAACTGATTGTGATTGATCGCGGCATGGATGAAGAGACCAGGCAAATCTGTGAAATGGCATGTCTCGACTTTCCCGAAGTTCACATCTGCCGCGCAAATGAAGTGAGTAAAATCATTCAAGTGTAATTTGCAAATACATAGAGGATCGTTTATACTAATACTATATCATCATAGGGGACAAGAGGGAAGCTGCATGGAGGAAGCAAAGCTTCTGGAAATGACCGGCACCGTGGAGCAGGTCATTTTCCGGAATGAAAAAAACGGATATGCCGTGATCGAGGTCAATGATGGCGAGGAGCTGATAACGGCTGTGGGAAATCTGCCGTTTATCGACGCCGGCGAAGAGCTGCATCTCGTAGGAAACTGGGTTACGAACCAAAACTACGGGGAACAGTTCCGCGTCGAAGCCTTTGAACGCTCGAAACCGGCCAGCGAAGCGGCCATGCTGAAGTATCTCTCATCCGGAGCCGTGAAGGGGGTCGGCCCATCGACGGCGGAAAAGATTGTAAAACTCTTTGGAGGCAACGCGCTGAACGTGATGGAAAATGAACCGGAGCGCCTGTGTGCGGTGCGGGGCATCACAAAGCCCAAGGCGGAGAAAATCAGCGAAGAATTGAAGAGGCTCGGCGGGATAAGAGAGATGATGGTACAGCTTGGGGGTTACGGCATTTCCCCGGCGGAGGCCGTGCGCGTCTGGAAATTTTACGGTGCGCAGTCCATCGACTGTGTCAGGGAAAATCCCTACTGCCTCTGCGAGGACGGAGTGAGCATCCCTTTCGACCGGGCCGACCAAATTGCCGCTTCGCTGGAGAGGCCGCAAGACGATCTCTGCCGGGTCCGGGCGGGGATCCTGCACGTCATCCGGCATAATCTGGGAAACGGACATACCTGTCTGCCGGCGGACAAGCTGACTGCCGCCGCCGCACACCTTCTGGGGGTGGACAAAAGCCTGACCGGCGAGGTCCTGGAGGATCTGAAAGCGGATGCGTCCGTGATTTCCTATGTTTTTCGAGAGAGGGAATTTGTTTTTCTGCCGGACCTGTACCGGTCCGAGTTCTATTCGGCGGAACGGATCAAGATGCTGCTCCGGTTTCCTGCTCCGACGATTACGGGAGTCGACGGCAGAATAGAAGAAGTCGAGCGTGAATTTGGAATCCAGTATGCCGAAGGACAAAAACAGGCCGTGCGGGAAGCCCTGTCCAGAGGAATTCTGATCCTTACGGGCGGGCCGGGGACAGGGAAAACGACGACCCTGAACGCGATCATTCGTCTGCTGGAGCTCAGCGGCGAAAAGGTCCTGCTTGCGGCGCCGACCGGAAGGGCGGCGAAACGCATGTCGGAACTGACGGGAAGGGAGGCAAAAACCATTCATCGCCTGCTGCAGGTGGAATGGGATGAAAACGACCAGCCTGTCTTTGCCAGGAACGAAAAAAATCTTCTCGAGTGCGACGCCCTTGTCATCGACGAACTGTCCATGGTGGACACCGCCCTTTTCGAAGCTCTTTTGCGGGCGCTCCCGCTGGGGCGCAGGCTGATCCTGGTCGGCGACAGTGATCAGCTCCCGTCCGTCGGTCCGGGGAATGTGATCGGCGACCTGATTGGCTCCGGCCTTTTGCCGGTCGTCCAGCTTCGCCAGGTCTTTCGCCAGTCCATGCAAAGCCTGATTGTACGCAATGCCCATCGGATCGTGGCGGGCGAGATGCCGGACCTTGAAATAAGGAACGAGGACTTTTTCTTTTTGCGCTGCGGTGATCCGGCCCGGATCAGCGCGACCGTCGTCGATCTCTGCAAGCGGCGCCTGCCGGAAAGCTACGGCTTTTCCGCGCTGACGGATATTCAGGTCCTTACGCCCTCACGGAAAGGGGAACTTGGGACCCAGGAGCTGAACAAAAAGCTTCAGCAGGTCCTCAATCCTCCGGACAGCCGGAAATCGGAACTCCGCGTGAACGGTTCGATTTTCCGCGTGGGGGACAAGGTCATGCAGATCCGGAACGATTACAATCTGCCATGGACCCGCTCTGACGGCTCTGTCGGCGAGGGAGTCTTTAACGGCGACCTTGGCATCGTTCAGGAAATAGACCGCCGCGTGCCCGTTCTCACGGTCCGCATGGATGACCGCATTGTAGCCTATGAGTCGGAAGCGGCGGCGGAATTGGAGCTTGCCTATGCCATGACGGTACACAAAAGCCAGGGAAATGAATTTCCGGCGGTTGTGATTCCAATGTTCCGGGGCGCCCCGCAGCTGGCCTACCGAAACCTGCTTTACACCGCCGTGACCCGGGCGAAATCCCTGCTGATTCTGGTCGGAACGCCCGAAACCGTCCGCAACATGGTGGAAAACAACCGCAAGACCAGGCGATACACAGGTCTGCTTTATCTTTTAACCGGGGGCGGGGAGGATGAGTCTTAAAAGAATTCTTTTTTTCTGTCTGGAGCTGTTTTTCCCACCGCGCTGTGTCTTTTGCGACAAAATTATTTCGCCGGGTACAAAAATCTGCAAAACATGCGCCGCTGCGATCGCACCGGTCAATGCGCTTCGGTGCATGAATCTTCCCGGTTGCGGACAGAATATTCCTTGCATCGTCCTTTATCCCTACGAATCTCAGGTTCGCGATTCGATCATCCGGTTTAAGTTTTACGGAGAGAAAAAGAATGCGGATTTCTATGCGGAACAGCTCTCCGAACTAGTCAGGAAGCGGATGAAGCCGTCCTCGTTCGATCTGGTGACGGCCGTCCCGATTTCACGGGAACGGAAGCAGGGACGGGGGTATAACCAGTCCGAACTGGTTGCGAGGAAAGTCGCGGATCAGCTTGGGCTATCCTATGAGGAGTGCCTTGAAAAAGTCCGGGACAACCCAGAGCAGCATCTGTTGCCGCGTTTGGAGAGATTGAAGAATGTGGCTGGAGTTTACCGCGCCGACGGGAACAGGATCGCCGGCAAAAGGATTCTGCTGATCGACGATATTGTGACGACGGGTTCCACTCTCTGCGAGTGTGCCGAAGTCCTTCTGAAAACAGGCGCCCGGACCGTTTCATGTGCCGCGGTAGCCCAGGTCGGCAGGATGTCCGGTTGAAATTGAGCGTGATTTATTTTATAATAAGCAAGTGATTGGAGCGCGCATCTGCTTTTCGGATGTGTTTTTGATAAGAAATGGATGTGATTTTGTGCTGGGAACCGACCTTGCGATAGATCTCGGAACTTCGACAACAAAAATATATCTCGACGGAAAAGGAATCGTCCTGAACGAACCTTCCGTTGCGGCGGTGAATGTCGAAACCGGGGAGGTTGTCGCAACCGGAAAAGAAGCCTATACGATGATTGGGAAGACTTCCGATAAAATTAAAGTGTGTCTGCCGCTGGAGGGCGGGGTCATTTCAGATTTTGATATGGCCCAGTATCTGATCGGGACCTATTTGAAAAAAGTAAGCCAAAGCCATGTTGTTATGCCGCGCGTTGTGGTCAGCGTTCCCTGTAAAATCACAGAGGTGGAAAAGCGCGCTGTCGTGGACGCGATCAGTTCCGCCGGAGTAAGAAAAATCTGTCTGATTGAAGAGCCTGTGGCTGCCGCATTAGGGGCGGGAGTCGATATTTCGCAGCCTCATGGAACTCTTGTCGTTGATATCGGCGGGGGAACCACGGACATGGCGGTGTTGTCGCTCAGCGGAATCGCGATTTCCCGTTCGGTCAAAGTAGCCGGAAATACATTCAATGAAGCAATTGTCAAATACATCAGAAGAAAATACAATTTGATTATCGGCCGCCGCATGGCGGAAAACGCCAAGCTGGCGATCGGGTGCGTCTATCCGCGGAAGGATGTGTCTTCCTTCCGAGTAAAGGGACGCAATGCGATGACCGGTCTGCCTCAATGGGCCGATATCACCAGCGACGAGATTCTGGAGGCGCTGATTGAAAATGTGATGCAGATGATCCGCGTGATTCAGGAAATGCTGGAAAAGACTCCGCCGGAACTGATCGGCGACGTTTATTCCGACGGCATGATCCTGACGGGAGGCTCGGCCCAACTGTTCGGCTTTGACAGCCTGATTTCCAAAAAAGCAAAAATGCCGGTACATGTGGCAGACGACCCACAGAACTGTGTCGCCGTAGGTGCGGGGAAAGCCATCCGTTTTATCGACGATATGGAAAACAAGGCTTATGGTGTCCTGAACCCGCTGAGCGCCGCATATTGACAGACAAAGATGCCGCTGTAAAAATTTACAGCGGCATCCAAACGGATACGACTATTTGCTCATCATATAATTAATAAACATCAGTTCATCCTCCGGATCGTCAACGTTCAATTCCGCGGAAATTGTCGAATTTTTTGTTTTTTCCAGCAGAGAACGAATGCCGTACAACTGGCACAGCTTGCTTTTCAGATTCAGCTTGTTGCCGTCGTCTGTCACCAGATAAACATTCCCCTTTGATTTATCCAAAAGTTCAATTAATTTGATTACGTCGATATCGTATAATTTCAAATCTTTACCTCCTGTCCAAAATAATCTGTCATTTCATTATACGATACCGTTCCTGAAAAAACAATGTTTTTTCTGATTTATAATGAAGGCACGGTGAGAATAGCGGAATTGCGATCCGGTTAGAAAATTTACACAATGTTAATTAAATATTTGCTTGATTTAGAGTAAAATAAAATTGATTTAATGCGATTTCGGCAGGATTAAGGATGATTTTTTTGTTTGGTTATGTGAGACCGCGGAAATCGGAACTTCTTGTGCGGGAACTTGAGGAATATAACGGAATTTACTGTACGCTGTGCAGGAACCTCGGCAAAAAGTACGGTCTTACGGCAAGGCTTGCTTTGAATTACGACTGCACTTTTTACGCCCTTGTCCTGATTTCTGCTAAATCCAAGCCGTTTCCCAGGTTTCAAAAGGGCAGATGCGTGACAAATCCTTTCAAGCAATGCGCGTTCTGTTCCGAGGAAGATCAGGAATTTCATCAGGCGTCCGCTTTGACCGTGATTTTGGTGTATCATAAATTGATGGACGATATCCGGGATTCCAAAGCGATGAAAAAATATTTGCGCGTCCTTGCCCTGCCGGTCGTCAGACATGCCTACCGCCGGGCGGCCGCCGACTATCCGCACCTGGGGGAAATTGTCGCCGAAGCGATGAAAGAGCAAAGCGAAATCGAAAAGAATCAATCGCCTGGCCTTGACAGCTGCGCCGAGCCTACAGCTCATATGATGGAGCGGATTATGGAATTGTCGTCGGGGGAAGCCCCCATGTCCCCAAGGTCGAGGATCCTGAATCGTTTCGGATATTTTCTCGGGCGCTGGATCTATTTCATCGATGCGGCGGACGATCTGGAAGATGACATCAGGACCGGTTCGTTTAACCCGCTGGCCTCCCGCTTTCACCTGAACGGGGAAAGCGGGAAGGAAGAGCTCCGGGATGCGAAAATCTATGCCAATGATGTTTTGAACCAGACATTGTCACAGCTGGGGGGAGCTCTTAATCTGATGGAAATGAATTCAATGGGGCCGATTGTACGGAACGTCGTGATTCTTGGACTTCCCCAGATACAGAAGGAACTATTGTTTAAAAAGGAGAAAACAAATGTCTGATCCTTACAGAGTCCTTGGCGTATCGCCGAATGCGACGGATGATGAAATCAAAGCCGCTTACCGGGAGCTTGCGAAGAAATATCATCCGGACA
Organism: Caproicibacter sp. BJN0012; assembly: GCF_035986805.1. Classification (NCBI taxonomy): domain Bacteria; kingdom Bacillati; phylum Bacillota; class Clostridia; order Eubacteriales; family Acutalibacteraceae; genus Caproicibacter; species Caproicibacter sp. BJN0012. Next base: position 1,800,233 of record NZ_CP142518.1, read on the forward strand.
ATTATGCGGACAGCCCGCTTGCCGACCTTGCTGGGGAAAAGATGAAAGAGATCAACGAGGCGTACGACCAGGTAATTAAGGAGCGGAAACAGAGAAAGAGCGCAAATCAGGGCGGATATTCCGGCTATGCGGGGTACTCTGGATATTCCGGGTACTCCAGCCGGGGAACGGAGTTTTACGACGTGCGCAATCTGATCAATTCGGGCAGAATCGCAGATGCCGAGCAGATATTGGACGGGGTGCCTCAGGAAGGGCGCAATGCGGAATGGTATTTTTTAAAAGGCACCGTGCTTTACAGGCGCGGGTGGCTGGACGAAGCTTACAACGACTTTGCCAACGCGTGCCAAATGGACCCGTCCAATGCGGAGTATCGGGCCGCGTTCAATCAGGTGACAAATCAGCGCAACGGAATGTTTGGGGGATATAATCCCAATGTTCCTCAGTATGGCGGCGTCGGCGGCTGTGATTTGTGCACGTCCCTTTGTCTGGCAAATCTGTGCTGCAACTGTTTCGGGGGAAATGTCTATCCGTGCTGTTAATCGAGTTTTTCGCTGGGGGTAGATTGAGTTGAACCACAGCCTTCGTCTGGCTTTTTGTTCCATGGCGGCCGCCCTTGGCACGGTCGTCATGATCCTGACCGGCTTTATCCCGGTGGGGACTTATGCTTTGCCGGCGTTTTCCGGGATCCTTCTGATTGCGGTTGTGGCTGAGGTCGGTATCAAATGGGCCGTTGGCGTGTACGTTGTGCAGTCTGTTCTTTCTTTTATGCTTGCGGCGGATCAGGAAGCTGTTTTATTTTTTGTTCTCCTTTTCGGCTATTACCCGATTCTGAAGGCGGTATTGGAAAGCCGGGTGCATCAAAGATGGCTTTGTATCGTTTCGAAACTGGTTGTTTTCAACGCCGCGGCAATCCTGGAGTTTTGGCTGTCGGTTAAATTGCTCGGCGTACCTGTTGCGAGTTTCAGCGTTTTTGGTTATAATGTTCCGGGGTTGTTTCTTCTGGCTGGAAACGCCGTTTTCCTGATTTATGATTACGCGGTTTCTCTTTTGGTGATTGCGTACTTTAACAGGCTGCATCCGGTTATGAAAAAATGGTTTCACCCGAAATAGGGCGAGACGGTTTCCTTGCAGTGACACGGAACTTTTTCTTGATTTTTACCGATTGAAGAATTAAAATAAGGTGAGTCCGGAATTGTAATCCGGCCACTATTTTGACGAGAGTCTGTCTAGTGGCGGCCGTTGGCCAGCCGCTCAGGAAAGGGCTCTCTCGGAGACGGAGTTGGGTATGGACAATTTACTTGCTGTGAGAATACAGAATAAAATCGACAGCTTTTCCAAGGGTCAAAAGCGGATCGCGGCCTATATTGAAGAGCATTATGATAAAGTTGCGTTTATGACGGCGTCTAAGCTCGGTGCGACCGTCGGGGTCAGCGAATCGACCGTTGTCCGTTTTGCCACACAGATCGGATATGCGGGATACCCGCAGCTTCAGCAGGCGATTCAGGAGATGATCCGAAACAAGCTGACCTCTTTTCAGCGGATGGAAGTGACTACGGAACGAATCGGCAGCTCGGACGTGCTTGACTTTATATTTAACCAGGATATCGACGTGATTCGCCGCACGATGGAGGAAACCAGTCACGAAAGCTTTTATGCTGCGGTCGACTCCATTGTCTCAGCCAGAAAGATTTACATTCTGGCTGCAAGAAGCGCCCACGCTTTGGGTACCTTTCTGTCCTATTATCTGAATCTGCTTTTTGAAAACGTTCTGTTGGTCCAGTCCACAAGCGAAGGCGAGATCTTCGAGCAGATGATCCGCGTGGATGAAAGGGACGCCGTGATTGGCATCAGTTTTCCGCGCTATTCCAGAAAGATTGCAAAAGCCATGAATTTTGCTCACGACAGGGGAGCAAAAGTCATTGCGATCACGGACAGCTCTCTTTCACCTGTCGCGCAGGCTTCAAACTGCGTTTTGTTGGCCAGAAGCGAGATCGCTTCCATTGTAGATTCACTCTGCGCGCCGCTCAGCCTGATCAACGCGCTGATTGTCGCGACTTCTTTAAAAAAGTCTGAGGAATCGAAAAAGATCTTTCAGAATCTGGAGGATATCTGGGACACTTACGGCGTTTACGAAAAGGTGGATGACAGCTCGAATTGAAAGCGGATGTTTTGGTGATCGGGGCGGGGGCCGCCGGGATGATGGCCGCCGGGACCGCCGCCCGAAGGGGCCTGCGGGTCTGTTTGCTGGAGAAAAATCAAAGGCCTGGAAGAAAACTCGGGATTACCGGCAAGGGAAGATGCAACCTGACAAATAACTGCAGCGTGCAGAACTTTATCGCCTCCGTGCCTACGAACGGTCGATTTTTGTTCGGGGCGGCTTCCCGGTTTTCCCCCGGCGATGTGATGACTTTTTTTGAAAAATTGGGTCTGCCTCTGAAAACGGAGCGGGGCAGCCGCGTTTTTCCGCAGTCGGATAAGGCTGCCGACGTGGTCGATGCGCTGACGGGATTTGTTGTTTCCTCCGGTGCCCAAATGATCCATGGGGAAGCCAAACGCCTTTTATTTGCCGGCGGCTGCGTCCGCGGTGCGGAACTGAAGAACGGGGAAATCGTTCCGGCTGGCAACGTAATTGTCTGCTGCGGAGGAAAATCCTATCCCGCGACCGGTTCGACCGGCGACGGGTACCTTTTTGCGCACCAGGCGGGTCACACCGTGACGCCTCTGCGCCCATCCCTGGTTCCCCTTGTCGCGCGGGATCCGGACTGCGCGGAACTGATGGGACTTTCCTTAAAAAATATTTCCATATGCGTCGTGGACACGAACGACGGTAAAATTATTTATGAGGATTTCGGAGAACTCCTCTTTACGCATTTCGGGCTGTCCGGCCCTGTGATCCTCAGTGCCAGCGCCCATATGCGCGGCATGTCGCCGGGCCGCTATCAGGTTGTCATCGATCTGAAGCCCGCGCTCAGCCTGGAGAAGCTCGATGCCCGGCTGGTCCGCGATTTTCAGGAAAATCAGAACCGCGATTTTGAGAATTCCCTTTCCTCTCTTCTGCCGCATTTGATGATCCCGGCGGCAGTGCGAAGATCCGGGATTCCGCCGCATTTGAAATGCAATCTGATCACCCGGGAAATGCGCCATGATTTTGCCGCTCTTCTGAAATCCTTTCCCATCACGGTCGGCGCATTCCGTCCGATCGAAGAAGCGGTGGTCACATCGGGGGGAGTTTCCGTCAAAGAGGTCGATCCCAGGACGATGCAGTCCAAACTTGTAAAGGGACTGTACTTTGCAGGAGAAGTCCTTGACGTCGACGCCTACACAGGCGGGTATAATCTTCAAATTGCGTTTTCCACCGGCCGGCTGGCCGGAAATTCCGTTGAAAAGCAGGAGGAAGCCACATGATTGCAATTGCGGTTGACGGTCCGGCCGGCGCCGGGAAAAGCACGATTGCCCGGCAGGCGGCCAAAGCTCTGGGGTTTATTTATGTTGACACCGGCGCCCTTTACCGCGCAATTGGTCTTCATATGATAAAAAACGGCGTTAATTCATTCGATCGGGAGGCGGTGTGTGCGGAACTTTCCGGGGTTACGGTTGCGCTTGCCTTTCAGGAGGGCGGGCAGAAAGTTCTGCTCTGCGGCAAAGACGTAACCTCGGAAATCCGGGCCGAGGAGGTGTCGAAAGCCGCCTCCGCTGTTTCAGCCATTCCGGAGGTGCGGAATTTTCTGTTTTCCATGCAGAGAGAACTGGCAGAAAAAGAAAATGTTGTGATGGACGGCCGGGACATCGGGACGGTCGTCCTTCCGCACGCCCAGGTTAAGATTTTTCTGACCGCCTCACAGGAAGAGCGGGCACGGAGAAGATTTACGGAACTGCTGCAAAAGGGTCGGAAAGCGGAATACGGGGACGTTCTAAAGGATATTGAACAAAGGGACTACCGCGATTCGCACCGCGAGGTCGCCCCGCTGATTCAGGCGGAGGATTCCGTTCTCGTCGACACGACCAAAATGACTTTGGAGCAGTCGGTGGAACGGGTCGTGTGTATCATTCGGGCAGGCCTAAAAAATCTGAATGAAAATTGGTGAGACAATGAAACGCACTCCGCTTTATACATTTACAAGAACCTGCCTGGCATGGTTTTTCCGCACTTTGATGCCGATCAGGGTCAGAAACGCCGAGAATTTCCCGAAGAACGACAGAGCAATTCTTTGCTGCAACCATATGAGCATGACGGACCCTCTCAGGCTTGCTTACAGTCAGAAACGGCAAATTTATTTCATGGCGAAGGAAGAATTGTTCAAAAACAAACTGGTTTCCGCTGTAATCACGGGGCTTGGAGCTTTCCCGGTGTCGCGGGGAAAAGGGGATAAGACCGCGATTTATACGGCAAAGAACATTTTGGACAGCGGAAGCATTTTGGGAATTTTTCCTGAGGGAACCCGGACAAGAGACGGAAATTTTCTCCGCCCGAAATCCGGGGCGGTCATGCTTGCGCACATCTGCCATGCGCCGATCGTGCCCTGCTGCATTACTCCGGTAAAAGGCAGGCTGCCGAGGTTGTTTCATCCGTGCTATGTTTCCTTTGGGGCTCCGATCCCGGAAGAGGAACTCGGAATTCGGAACGGAACTCCTTCGGAATATCGGAATGCAAGCCTGCTGTTGATGAACCGGATCGCGCAGCTTCGGGAGCATGATCTTGGCCAATCGGTTCTTGAGGCGAAATCGTGAAGATCGTGATGGCAAAATCCGCTGGATTCTGCTTTGGAGTCAACCGCGCGGTGCGGATGGTCAACAAGCTGCTGGACGAGGGAAAACGGGTCTGCACCCTCGGCCCGATTATCCATAATCCCCAGACGCTGCGCCGCTTTGAGCAGCGCGGTGTGCGGATCGTCGGCTCACCCGGTGAAGTGCCCGCCGGAGCGACCCTTGTGATCCGGTCCCATGGGGTCGCCGGGAGCGTCCTCCGTGAGATTGAGGAGCGCGGAATTGAATGCTGCGATGCCACCTGCCCGTTTGTCCGGAAGATCCATAAAATCGTGGCGGAAGAATCGAAAGCGGGAAAGACGGTACTAATTGCCGGGGATGCTTCTCATCCTGAAGTTCAGGGGATTATCGGTCACTGCCGCGGCCGTTGTCTCGTGTTCAAAAATGCCGATGAACTGCGGAAAATTCTGGATGAAGCTCCGTTTGGCCGGGAAGAACCACTATGCGTTGTGTCACAGACCACATTCCGTGTGAATGAGTGGGAAAATTGTTTGGAAATCATCAAAAGGGTATATACAAACGCCTCAGTTTTTGATACAATATGTAATGCAACTGCGATACGTCAGTCGGAGGCGGCTGAACTGTCGCGGCAGTGCGACGCGATGATTGTGATTGGCGGAAGGCAGAGTTCCAACACCGCCAAGCTTTTTGAATTGTGCAAAAAGAACTGCGCCGCCTGTCTTGTCGAATCTGCGGACGAGCTTCCGCTCTCGGCCCTGCGTCGGGCCGGATGCATTGGCATTACTGCGGGCGCGTCGACGCCGGCAAGCATTATAAAGGAGGTATTTGATACCATGTCAGAATTCAACCAGGGTGCCGGTCCTAAAGAAAATAATACGGAGGGAAGCTTTGAGGAAATGCTCGAAGAGTCTCTCAAAACTTTAAATACAGATGAAAAGGTGCACGGTGTCGTTGTCGGGGTAACTCCAAGCGAAGTTCTGGTGGATGTCGGCAGAAAACAGGCGGGGTATATTCCAGCCTCCGAACTTTCGGCCGATCCCAACGTGAAACCCGAGGATCTGGTTAAAATCGGGGACGAGATGGACCTTCTCATCATGCGTACGAATGATCAGGAAGGCACGATCATGCTTTCCAAAAGGCGCCTGGATGCCACAAAGGGCTGGGAAAAGGTTGTTTCGGCGGAAGAGGACCAATCCGTTCTTGACGGGGTCGTGACCGAGATCATCAAAGGCGGCCTGATTGCCGTAACGAACGGCGTGCGCGTCTTCATTCCCGCCTCGCAGGCAACGGCGTCCCGCAGCGATCCGCTCGAGGATCTTCTGAAGAAGGAAGTTAAATTCCGCATTATTGAAGTAAACCGCAGCCGCAAGCGCGCGGTTGGTTCCATTCGTTCGGTACTCAAAGATGAACGCAAAGCGCAGGCCGACAAATTCTGGGAGACCGCAGAAGTCGGCAAGGAATACACGGGTACAGTCAAGTCACTGACTTCGTACGGCGCATTTGTGGACCTGGGCGGGATTGACGGCATGATTCATATCTCCGAGCTCTCCTGGACCAGAATCAAACATCCTTCGGAAGTAGTCAACGTCGGGGATCAGGTGACAGTCTATATCAAAGGCTTGGATCAGGAAAAGGGCAAGATTTCTCTCGGCTATAAAAAGCCGGAAGATAATCCGTGGGAAATCTTGAAACGCGACTATCCGGTCGGCAGTATCGCCGAAGTCAAAATTGTCGGGATCACGACTTTCGGCGCGTTTGCACAGGTGATTCCGGGAATCGACGGCCTGATCCACATTTCTCAGATTGCTGATCACCGGATTGAAAAGCCTCAGGATGTTTTAAAGATGAACGACGTTGTCAAGGTGAAAATCATTGATATTGATTTTGATAAACACCGCGTCAGTCTTTCCATCCGCGCTTTGCTGGAAGAAGAAAAGGAAGAGCCCGCCGAGTCTGCCGGGGATGAAACAGCCGAATAATCTGTGATCTTGTTGATAGAAACGGGCACAAAGATTCGAAAGTATCTTTGTGCCCGTTTTATTCACACAATAATTCCTCCTTGTATATGATACAGTAATATACTTTGGGAGGTGCGTCTTATGAGGCGCAGAAGGCGAAACCCGATGCCCGTCAGGGGAAAGCTGACTCTTCTTACGATAGTGCTGTTTGCGTTCATCCTGGTGTTCAACAGCCAGATCAGGCCGGTGATCGCATCCATTACCGCAAATGAGGCAAAAATAAAATCGATCAATACGATCAATGACGCGGTTATAGAAGAACTAAATAAGGACGATATTTCCTATGAAGATCTGATTACCGTGGAACGAGGCAGTGAAGGCAATGTTCTGGCCATCACAACCAATATGGTTAAAATGAATGAACTGAAAGCCAAAATTATCTCAAACATTCAGGATAAACTAAACAATGATACATATTCTACCGTCTGGGTCCCGATAGGTACTTTTATCGGCGGTGACTTCTTTCACGGAAAGGGACCAAAAATCGCGCTGAAAGCCTCTCTTTCCGGCAACGTGACCGCCGAGTTTAACAGCACGCTGGCATCGGCCGGAATCAACCAGACGAAGCACCAGATTTATCTGGATGTAAATACCAGTATTTATTCTTTTTTACCTGGATTTGATACGACGACGGAAGTCAAAACCAATGTCCTGGTCGCCGAAACAGTCATTGTCGGGTCCGTACCGCAGGTTGTTGCCAACTGGGACTGAGGCGCCGGAATTTTAGCAGGAGGCGGAAAGTGATGGAACTGGAAGAAGCGAGAAAAATTTCTAGGCAGCTTTCTGAGCAGATCCGTTACCACAATCAAAAATATTATGTCGAAGACGCGCCGGAGATCGATGATTTTGAATACGACGAGTTGTACCGTCAGCTGGAAACTCTTGAAATGGCGTTCCCGGAACTGGTAACGCCGGATTCCCCCACCCAGAAGGTCGGCGGGGAAGCGCTCGCGAAATTTTCCCCCGTAGCCCATACGGTCCCGATGGAAAGCCTTCACGACTCTTTTTCAGACGAAGAACTGCGGGATTTTGACCGCAGAGTCCGTGAAAACGTGGAACATCCGGTTTACGTTGTGGAGCCGAAATTCGACGGACTTTCGGTTTCCGCGGAATACCGGGACGGCGTCTTTGTCCGGGGTTCCACACGGGGCGACGGCCTTGTGGGGGAGGATATCACCGAAAACCTTCGGACGATCCGAAGCCTTCCCAAAAGGCTGACGAGGCCGCTCCCGTTTCTTGAAGTGCGCGGAGAAGTCTACATGTCGCACCGCATCTTTTTTAAGCTTTCGGCCCGTCAGGAGTTGGAGGGAGAAAAGCCGTTTAAGAATCCCCGCAATGCGGCGGCGGGTTCTTTGAGACAGAAAAATGCGAAAATCACCGCGTCCCGCGAACTAGACATTTTTGTTTTCAATGTTCAGCAGGTGACGGGCGCCGAACTTCGCGGGCACCAGGAGTCTTTGGATTTTTTAAGGGAACTCGGATTTGCCGTTCCCCCTTTTTACCGGACCTGCAGTTCTGTCGATGAAGTCCTGGAAGAAGTGAAACGCATCGGAGAGCTTCGGGGCACTCTGGATTATTCTATCGACGGCGCGGTTGTAAAGGTGGATTCCTTTTCACAGAGGCAGGCCCTTGGAAGCACCGCGAAATTCCCCCGGTGGGCGGAAGCCTTTAAGTACCCTCCGGAGGAAAGGCAGACAAAACTTCTTAACATTGAAGTGAACGTGGGCCGCACGGGCGCGCTGACGCCGATCGGGATTTTTGAGCCGGTGGATCTCGCGGGAACGACCGTCAGCCGGGCCACGCTGCACAACCAGGATTTCATTGAGGAAAAGGGAATTCGCGTCGGTGACACCGTCATCCTGAGAAAGGCGGGAGAAATCATCCCGGAGGTTGTCCGGGTGATTGCCCACGCCGAAGAATCCCTTCCGTTTATCATGCCGTCCGTCTGCCCGTCCTGCGGTTCTTCCGTGGTCCGGGAGGAGGGTGAGGCCGCGACCCGCTGCACCAATCCCGAGTGTCCGGCCCAGCTCCTGCGCCATCTGGTCCATTTCTGCAGCCGTGACGCGATGGATATCGACGGCATGGGGCCGGCTGTAATTGAACAGCTCGTAGGTAAAAATCTGGTTTCTTCTCCCGCCGATCTGTATTTCCTGAAACGGGAACAAATTCTTGACCTGGAGCGCAAGGGGGAAAAATCTGCGGATAATTTAATGGCGGCGATCGAGCATTCCAAGCAAAACGACCTGTACCGTCTGCTTTTTGCCCTCGGGATTCCCCACGTGGGGCAAAAGGCCGCAAAACTTCTTGCTTCGCGGTTCGGAACCATAGAAGGAATTTTCCATGCGGAGGAGGAAGAACTTGCTTCAGTGGAAGGCATCGGGGGAATTATCGCACAGAGCGTGCGCCAGTTCTTTTCTTTGCCCAATTCTGCCCATTTGATTGGCCGCTTGAAGGATGCCGGAGTCAACCTGTCTTGTCTGACGACGATGGACGACAGCCGCTTTCAGGGCAAAACTTTCGTCCTGACCGGCACGCTGGCGAATCTGACCCGGGCGCAGGCGACGGGGCTGATTGAGAAGCACGGCGGAAAAGTCAGCGGCAGCGTTTCCCAAAAAACGGATTATGTTGTTGCCGGGGAAGATGCCGGAAGCAAGCTGACGAAGGCCAATCAGCTTGGCATCGCGGTTCTCTCGGAACGAGAGCTGGAAGAGCTGCTGGGCAACGGCTGAGGTACTGCGCGATAGCCGGTCTTTCAATGAACGACAGCGGAGGTGCTTCCTTTGAAATACGGGATTTCTGACGGCGTCTTGTCAGCGGAATTCAATTCTTTCGGCGGCGAACTGACTTCCATCCGCCGTTCGGGTGTGGAATATCTCTGGCAGGGAGACAAAACTTACTGGGGAGGACAGGCCCCGGTGCTTTTTCCGATCGTGGGAAGCCTCCGCGGCAAGCGGGCCGTGACTGCTTCCGGTAAAATCTGCCGGATGGAACGGCACGGGATCGCGCGGAAAAGGGAGTTCACCTTGAAAGAGGAAAGCAGCCGTTTTATTTCTTTTGTCCTCCATTCCGACTCGAAGACAAAAGAGCGGTATCCTTTCGAGTTTGAGCTGGAAATCCAGTATATCTTGGATGGCGAAAGCCTGACGACGCGTTATATCATAACCAATGCGGATGGGGATGTGCTGCCGTTCCAGATCGGCGGCCACCCGGCTTTCCGCTGTCCGCTGAAGAAAGGGGAGAGGTTTGAGGATTATGTCGTGGAATTTGAATTTCCGGAGACAGCCGACTGCCCATCTCCCGATCCTTCCACCGGGCTGGTGGATCTGAGCCGGCGCCGGTCCATCCTGAAAAACAAATCGGTGCTCAGGCTGGACCATCGGCTGTTTGAACAGGACGCGTTGATCTTTGATACGCTCCGGTCCAGGGAAGTGTGCCTCCGTCATCCGGAAACCGGATGCGGAGTCCGGATGGAATTCGGCGATTTTGACTATTTCCTTCTTTGGTCAAGCGCAAACGGGGGTCCGTTTTTGGCTCTGGAGCCGTGGAGCGGGCTTGCCGCCTGCAGCGGCGAGGGAGATGTTTTTGAACAGAAACGCGGCGTGATCCTCCTTCCGCCGGGACAAAAGAAATCGTTTCAATATACAATTGAACTTTTCGGCTGAATACTAATCGACAAAATTCAATTCTCCGGTTCCGTACAGGTTCCGGAGAATTTTTTTGTTCTAAGCGCTCCGTGTCCTCCATATCTATTGGATGAAGGGAGAGGACAAGGAATGACCAAAGAAAGGGACGAGCGGTTTGATTCCGCTTCTAAATGCATCTGTGACCGAATAGAGGCGGCGCTTGACCATCTGCCTGTGGACGTGAAAAAGCATGTACAGGAAATCCGCCTTCGCGTAAACAGGCCGGTCTGCATCTGCTGCGCGGGAGGCACTTATTTTTTGGGTTTCGGAGGCGGGCTTACCTGCCGGCCGGTTTCGGGGTCGCTGGTGGCGGGGCCGCGGGATATGGAAGAAAGCTTTCGGAACCTATGCAGCTATTCCATTTACACCCACGAAAATGAAATCAGGAACGGTTACATCACCTTAAGCGGAGGCCATCGCGCGGGAGTCTGTGGAACCGCCGTGCTTCAGGCGGCGTCTATCAGCTCGGTCAGAAATATTTCTTCCATCAATCTGAGAATTTCACGTGAAATTCCAGGGGCCGCCGACGAGCTCCTGGACCGGTTGGAAAACAGTCTGAGCGGCGGGCTTCTGCTTGCCGGGGCGCCTTCCAGCGGAAAGACGACGATTCTGCGGGATCTTGCCCGTCAGCTTTCCAGCGGCACGCGCGGCAACCTGAAAAAGGTCGCCGTCATTGATGAGAGGGGAGAGATCGCAGGGACCTATATGGGAGTTCCGCAGAACGACCTTGGATGCTGCTGCGACGTACTGGACGGATATCCGAAGGCCGATGGAATTCTGCTTGCCGTGCGCACGCTGTCGCCGGAAATCATCGTCTGCGACGAAATCGGATCCGAAGCCGAAGTCGGCGCGGTGGAGCAGGGATTGAACACCGGCGTCGTTTTGATTGCAAGCATCCATGCCGGGTCCGTCAAAGAGCTGATGCGGCGGAAACAGGCACGGAAACTTCTCATGACCGGCGCTTTTGAAACGGTCGCGCTGCTGGACGCGGCGCGGGGACCTGGAAAAATCGCGGGAATTTATAAAGCGGGTGATTTGCTTGCTGAAGCTGACGGGGTCCCTGCTGCTGATTTTTGCGGGAACGCTCCTGGGGTTTACGGAATCGCGTAAACTTACGGTCCGGGTGGAAAGTCTGGAATCGTTTCTCAGGTTCCTTTCCGCCGCAAAAACAGAGGTGCGCTATTCCGCCGTGCCGGTGGTTCAGATTGTGGCACGGCACGGAAGAGAGCTCAGCTTTCTGCGGGAATGCGTCAAACGCTGCGGCCAGGGAGAAGGCTTTGCCGATGCATGGAAGCGTGCCGCGCTGAACAGCGGAAAGGGTGACGGCTTCGCCGCTCATGATATAGAATTGCTGCTTTCCTTTGGAGAAGGGTTTGGCGCGAGCGATACGGATGGCCAGCTGTCCCATATGGAACTGTTCTCCGGATTATTCGGCACAAATCTGAAATCGGCCCGGGAAGACCGGAACCGGAAATCCAAATTATATTTGATGCTCGGCGTATTCGCCGGCTTATTTTCGGCGCTGATGCTGTGCTAAAATCGGAGGAAGAAAAAATGAATGTGGATTTAATTTTCAAAATAGCGGCAATCGGAATCATCGTCGCGGTTTTGGATCAGCTGTTGGAACGATCCGGACGCCAGGAGCAGGCGATGATGACGACCCTTGCGGGGCTGATCGTCGTTCTGATGATGATTATTCAGCAAATCAGCACTCTGTTCAAAACGATTAAATCCATATTTGGCCTGTAAAATGAATATCGTTGGAATTGCGGGAATCGCTGTTTGCGCGGCGGTGATCGCCACCATGCTGCGCCGGTACCACCAGGAATATGCCGTTTTGCTGAGCATCGCGGCCGGAATCGTCATTTTGCTGGAGATTTTTGCGAATGTCACTCCGGCTATGAAACAGCTCCGGACACTGTTTTCCGCCTCCGGTCTGCCGGTGGATTATCTGCTGATTTTATTAAAGACGCTCGGGATCAGTTTTCTGGCTCAGTTTGCGGCCGATTCCTGCCGTGACGCGGGGGAAAACGCGCTGGCTTCCAAAATGGAACTTGCCGGAAAAATATCAATCGTGGTTCTGTCGCTGCCTCTGTTTGAAAAAATTGCGGAGACGGCCGTGAACCTGATCGGTGGGTGAAGGATGAAAAAAGCGGTTTGTCTGATTTTTGCGCTAGCTTCCGTCATACTGTTTTCCTGTTCCGTGTCTGCGGCGACAAGCGGATCATCGTTGTCCCAGGATGCGGCGGAGCGGCTTTATCAGGATCAGCTCAGACAGAGCGGAGCGGACGATCTTCCGGACAGCTTATCGCCGGAGACGAAGAAAATTCTCACTGAACTCGGAGTGAATGGAACCGACTGGAACTCCATCACTTCAATCTCACCGCAAAATTATTTTCAAAAGATTCTGCAAGTTTTTTCAGGACAGGCCAGGAGTCCTTTCAAGGTCCTGTGCGGCGTCATCGCCGTGGTCCTCCTCTGCGCGCTGTTAAACGGGATGAAGCTGTCGTTTGGGGATAAGCCGATGGGCGGCGTCATCGGGATGGTGGGCACGCTCTGCGTCTGCACCATTGTCGTCGCGCCGATTGTTTCCTGCATCGGCGACGCGGCGGATGTTCTGAATGCCGCCTCCGGTTTCCTGCTTGCGTGCATTCCGGTTCTGACGGGAATTATGATCGCAGCGGGGCAGCCGGTCTCCGCCGGTTCCTACCACATTCTGATGCTTGCCGCGGGAAATGCGGTTTCGGTCCTCTCCTCGAATTTTTTCATCCCGATGCTGAACATTTTTCTGGCGCTGTCGATTGTGTCGGCTGTCTCTCCTGGAATTAACCTGAGCGGGCTGTGCGCCGCGCTCAACAAGATGGTCAAGTGGATCATGGGACTTTGCATGACGCTTTTCACCAGCCTGGTCACCATGCATTCCATTGTGGCTTCCTCGCTGGACAATACCGGCTCGAAAGCGGCGAAGTTCGTTGTCAGCAGTTTTGTTCCCGTGGTCGGCAACGCGTTGGGGGAAGCGCTTCAGACGGTAACCGGCTGCGTCAAACTGCTGAAATCCGGCGTCAGCGCGTTTGGACTTCTCGCTGGCATTTTTATTTTCCTGCCGGTTGTCGCGGAGTGCTTCCTGTGGATTCTGACGCTGAACCTGTGCGCGGGGATCGGACAGATCTTCGATCTGAGCGGCATTACCTCCCTTTTGAAGGCTTCCTCCGACGTGGTATCGACCATGCTGGCGATCCTGCTGTGCAGCATGATGATCCTGATCATTTCAACGGTCGTGATGCTGATCGTCGGAGGCGTTAAATGAGCGGGGTAAGGGAATGGGCCACGGTGATCTGCCTTGCGGCCCTGTCGGCTGCCATGCTGCAAAGCCTCGTGCCGGACGGCTCGATGGAACGAATGGCAAAATTTGTAATCGGGGCTTTTATTATATGCGCCCTGATCTCTCCGCTTTCCAAAGCCGTCCCGCAGATCAGGTCGGGGCTGGGGACGAGCAACCGACCCGCGGAGGAAAATAAAAAGCTGAATTCCACAGTGGACCGGCAGTTCAAAGACGCGGCGAAAGAAAGCATTACGGGGCTTGTTCAGGCGGAATTGAAACGAATGGGGATAAACTGTAAAAATGTTCAGGTGATAATGGATACGGACGAAAATGGCAGCATATCAATTAATAAAGTGATTGTAACCATCGAAGGAAAAACAGGATCCGGACGTGCCGGCGTGTCATCCGCGCTGGAAAAGACGCTGGGAATTCAGACGGAGGTCGTTTTCGATGAAGGCTGATGAAAGGGACGAAAAAATTCGAAAGGGCGGCCTGCTGAACCTTTTGGCCGGAAATGAGAATTGCCGTAAAATCATTCTGGGCGCCGGGCTGATCGGAATTGCTCTGATTTTTCTTTCCAGCTTTCTGACAAACAGCGGAAAGACCGAACAGAAAACGGATCCCTCCGGAACGGCTTCCACAGCGCAGGACTACGAAACGCATCTGGAAAAGGAACTGACGGATCTGATCATGAAAATACAGGGAGTCGGCAATGCCAGCGTCATGGTGACTTTGGAACAGACAAAACAATCGGTTTATGCGAAGGAAGAGAAGAACAGCGGCCAGACGACGAAAGATCAGTCCGACGGCTCGACAAGAAATGAGACGGATCAAAGCAATGAAACCAATTATATCCTGGTGAAAGGCGCCGACGGCTCCGAACAGGCGCTCGCAGTCACTGAGATCCAGCCGGTTGTCAAGGGCGTCGTGGTGGTTTGCGACGGCGGGGGCAATGCGGCGGTTCAACAGAGTGTCATCGACGCCGTCACGACGGCTCTCGATATTTCTTCCGTGCGGGTGTGCGTGATAAAAGCAAAATAAAGAAAACAGGGGGAATTCTATTATGGCAATGGGCAAACGGCAGCTTGTTCTCGCGGCTTTGGTTGTTGCGCTGGGGGCGGCCGTCTATCTGAATTGGGCGCTGTCGGGCAACACGCAGCTTCCCGCGACGGACGCCGTCACATCCGGACGGGAACTCGGAGAAACTCTGCTGGTCAACGCGTCCGGAAGTGAAAGCGGCGCAAGCTCAGGCGAAAATTCATCGGCCGTCAACACCGGAGCGAGCGTCGCGGGAGACGACTATTTTACTTCCGCAAGGCTGTCAAGAGAGAAGGCAAGGGACGAATCCGTTGAAATGCTGCAAAAAGTCGTCAGCGGCGTGAGCGAAACGGACGCGGCGAAACAGACGGCGGTTTCTCAGGCAAACACGATCGCGCAGGACATCGTAAAAGAGACGGAGATTGAAAATCTGGTCAAGGCGAAAGGATTTGCCGACTGCGTCGCATTTCTGCAGAACGGCGAGTGCAACGTCGTGGTAAAAACCAAGTCCAATACCCAGAACGACGCGATTGTCATACGGGATATCGTGTCGGATCAAACGGGGATCACCTATGATAAAATCAAGATTGTTGAGTGCGAATAGTTGTGTTCACCCGCAAATGTGGTATAATAATTCCCGTGGATGAAACGGCAAATAAATTGACCCTCCACATTGTGGAGGGTTTTTCCATTTAAAACTATAAAATCACGGGGGAAATCATGAAAAGACGCGAAGCGCGCGAACAGGCTTTTGCTCTTGTTTTTGCAAAGAGCATCAACCATGAGAACATAAAGGACATCGTAACCGCGGCAAATGAAGCCGGTGAAGTCCCGATCGACGATTTTGCGGAGGCGGCCGCGTCCGGTGTGGAGGCAAACGAAACGGCTCTGGATGGGAAGATTGAAAGTTTTATCCGCGGGTGGTCCGTAAGCCGGCTTTCGAAAGTTTCGCTTTCCATCCTGCGTTTGGCGGCGTATGAGATCCTGTTCGAGAAGGATATCCCCGCCAGCGTGTCGATCAACGAGGCGGTCGAGCTTGCCAAAAAGTACGGTACTGCCGAGGATGCGCCGTTTGTCAACGGAGTGCTGGGTTCCCTCGTGAGAAAACAGGAAGAACAGAATGTTTAGTGTTCTTGGAATCGACACCAGCAACTATACCACCTCCGCGGCACTTTGGAGGGCCGGGGCAATGCTTCAGAATAAGATACCGCTGCCGGTCAAAAAGGGGGAACTCGGCCTCCGCCAGAGCGACGCCGTTTTTCATCATGTCGTCCAGCTCCCGCAGGTCCTGTCCCGCCTTCCGATTGTGGGCGCAGAGCTCGCGGCCATAGGGGTATCCGACCGGCCCAGAAGTGCGGAAGGTTCCTACATGCCGTGTTTTCTCACTGGACTGGGAACGGCGCAGGCGATCGCGCAGGCCGGCGGCACTTCGCTCTATCGCTTTTCCCATCAGCAGGGCCACATCGCGGCGGCGCTGTACTCCGCGAACCGGCTTGATCTTTTCAGGCAAAGGTTTCTCGCGTTTCATGTCTCCGGCGGAACGACGGAAGCGGTGCTGGTGACGCCGGAGGAAAACCAGGTCTTTCGGACCGAGATCGCGGCGCGTTCTCTCGATCTGAAAGGCGGACAGGCAGTCGACCGGGTGGGGGCCATGCTGGGACTTTCGTTTCCCGCGGGAAAGGAACTGGAAGCTCTCGCGCGGCAGTCAAACCATATGGAACCTGTTCACGCGGCGATGAGAGGAGCCGACTGTTCGCTCTCTGGCATAGAGAACCGCTGCAGGGCGATGCTGGACCGGGGAACGCCGAGGGAGGAAGTCGCCGCATTCTGCCTTTCCTCGCTTCTCGCGGCGCTGGAGGGCATGACGGAAGCACTTCTGGAACGCTTCGGGACACTTCCCCTCGTTTTCGCGGGCGGCGTGATGTCTGACGGCATCCTGCGGGAAGCGATTGAGGAAAAGTACGGGGCGTTCTTCGCGCAGCCGGAGTACTCCTGCGACAACGCAGCAGGAGCCGCCGTGCTCGCCGCCTGGAAAGGGGGTCTTCTGCAATGAACCGGACTGCGCCGATGATCCTCAGCGTGACGCAGCTCAACACCTATATCCGCTCCGTTTTTGAGCAGGACCCGCATTTGACGCAGGTGTTTGTCACAGGCGAAATTTCCAACTTTAAAAACTATTACCGTTCCGGCCACCTGTATCTCTCTTTGAAGGATGACAAGAGTATTGTCAAGGCCGTGATGTTTGCTAGGTATGCGCAGCGGCTTCGCTTCATGCCGGAAGACGGCATGAAAGTCATCGCGCGCGGTTCGGTGAGTGTTTACGAAGCGTCGGGGCAATATCAGCTCTATATTGAGGATTTGCAGCCGGACGGCGTGGGCGCTCTCAGCGTTGCATTCGAACAGCTGAAAAAGAAACTGGAGTCCGAGGGGCTTTTCAGCAATAAAAAACCGATTCCGAAATTTCCGGAAACCATTGGAGTCGTTACGTCACCGTCCGGCGCCGCGGTCCGCGACATTTTCACCGTGCTCGGCAGAAGATACCCTGCGGCGCAGATCGTGTTCTGTCCGGTTGCGGTACAGGGAAGGGATGCCGCGCCCCAGATTGCGGAGGCGGTCGGACGGTTCAACCGCTTGCGCTGCGCCGACGTGCTGATCGTGGGCAGAGGCGGCGGTTCGCTGGAAGACCTGTGGCCGTTCAATGAGGAAATCGTCGCCCGCGCGGTAGCGGCATCCGAAATCCCGGTTATCTCCGCCGTCGGACACGAAACGGATTTTACCATCTGCGATTTTGCCGCGGACCTTCGGGCGCCGACCCCCTCCGCTGCGGCGGAACTGGCCGTGCCCGACCAAACGGAGCTCGTTGCGAGACTCGATCACCTCAATCGCCGTTTCAGGCAGTCGATGGAGACGGTACTTTCCGGCGCAGGCCGCCGGATGGACCGAATCTCGGAAAGCCGCGTCTTTCGGAACCCTCTGGAACGCCTGGAACTGCGGCGCATCGAAATCGACCGGCTGACTTCCGCTTTCCAGACCGGTCTGAACCGGCAGCTGGAGTGTAAAAAAAGCCTGCTGGCTTCGGCAAGCGGCCGGCTGAACGCAATGAGCCCTCTGGCTGTTTTATCGCGCGGCTACGCGCTGGCCTGCGGCGAGAACGGGAATCCGCTCAGCCGTGCTTCAGAAGCAAGACAGGGCCAATCTCTGACTCTCAAAATGAACGACGGCGACCTCGACTGTAAAGTGGAAAAAGTTACAATCCGCAGAAAGAAACGATCGGAGGCGGGCAAGCTATGAAACAGAAGATGACTTTTGAAGAGGCGGCCGCGAGGCTGGAGGAAATTGTCGGACAAATGGAAACGGGGGAACCCACACTGGAAGAATCCCTCAAGCTTTTTGAAGAAGGCTCCGCTCTGTCCTCCTTTTGTTACCGCAAGCTGTCGGAAGCGGAGCAGAAGGTCCGCCAGATTTCGGAGCTGGAGTCAAAGGAAGGAAAAAAGGATGAGCAGGATTGAACCGCAAAAATACGGCGAAGTGGTCCAGGCATACCTGGAAAAATACGTTCCGGAGGAAAAACTTCTTCAGAGCGGTCTGTTTCAGGCGATGCGCTACAGTTTGCTTGCCGGCGGCAAGCGGATCCGTCCGATCCTCCTTCTGGAATTCTGCGGCGCCTGCGGAGGGGATCAGGAATCCGCGCTTCCGTTTGCGTGCGCCGTCGAGATGATTCATTCCTACTCTTTGATCCATGACGATCTCCCCTGCATGGACAACGACGACATGAGGCGCGGAAAGCCATCCAACCATGTTGTGTTCGGCGAGGCGCAGGCCCTGCTTGCGGGAGACGCTCTGCTGACGATGGCGTTCGAGACAATGCTTTCTCCTGACAGCGTCGCCGCGGTCGGAGCGTCCCGCGCGGCCGAGGCGGCGGGAATCCTTGCAAAGGCCGCAGGCGCTTACGGCATGGCGGGCGGGCAGATGATCGATCTCCAAAGCGAGGGAAAACAGATTTCCGCCGATACGCTGATCCGGATGGACGAGTGCAAAACGGGCGCGCTGATCTGTGCCGCGTCCAAAATGGGCTGTGTTCTTGCCGGGGCGAAGGAGCGGATGCTTCACGCGGCGGAGAAATACGCGAAGGCGATCGGCCTGGCGTTCCAGATCACCGATGATATTCTGGATGTGGAGGGACAGCAGGCTCTGCTCGGCAAACCGATCGGCAGTGACCTGGAAAAAGGAAAAAGCACCTACGTATCCACTCTGGGATTGGAGAAAGCGCGCACGCTGGTGAGGGAATTGACTGACGAGGCGGTCTCCGCGCTCAGCTGCTTCGAAGAAAGCGGGGATTATCTGCGCAGTCTTGCCGTCACGCTTTCCACAAGGAAAAATTAAAACCATCCCAATTGACAAATTTGACGGGACATGATATCATAAATAAGCCGCTTATTCCGGGCTGTAAGAGGGAAACCCGCCCGAGAATAGCGAGATTGAGAAAAGGCAGGGCCTAAAATCATGTTTGCAATCATTGAAACAGGCGGCAAGCAGTACAAGGTGCAAAAAGAAGATGTCATCTTTGTGGAAAAGCTTGCGGCTGAAAAAGATTCCACCGTTCAGTTTCCGGTGCTCGCCGTGGTCGGTGAGGACGGGACAAAAGTTGGCGCGCCGTATGTGGAGGGCGCGACCGTTACCGCCAAAGTCCTGAAAGAGGGAAAAGGGAAAAAGATCACGGTCTTTACCTATAAAGCCAAGAAGAATGAAAAACGCAAAATGGGACACAGACAGCCGTACACGCAGGTTCAGATCGCGGAAATCAACGGCTGAAAACTATGATACGCGCTGAATTTTTTACGTTTTCCGATGGAGAAAGCGCCGGATTCCGCGTCAGCGGCCATTCCGGAGCAGGAGAAGCGGGCTATGACATCGTCTGCGCCGCGGTATCCTCTGCGGCTTATCTTGTGGCCAATGCGATCACGGATGTCGCCGGTATAAAGGCCTCGGTTCACGTGAAAGACGGCGATATGGATTGTAAAATTGCTCCGGAAGACGCCGAAGCCTGTGCGGTTCTTCTGAAAGGACTCCGGTTCCATTTGATGGCGCTTTCCCGGCAGTATCCTCAGAATATTCAGATCATCGATACGGAGGTGTAAAGCATGCTGCAAATCAACATTCAGCTTTTTGCTCATAAAAAGGGAATGGGTTCCACTAAAAACGGCCGCGATTCCGAGTCCAAGCGCCTTGGGGTCAAGCGTTCCGACGGCCAGTTCGTTCTTGCAGGGAATATCCTTGTCAAACAGCGCGGGACACACATTCATCCGGGCAACAATGTCGGGATCGGTTCCGATGATTCTCTGTTTGCCCTGATCAGCGGTAAGGTGAAGTTCGAGCGCTATGACCGTGACCGCAAAAAGGTCAGCGTTTACGCAGAGGAGCAGTAACTCCGCCTTACGATTGCGGACAGGATAAATCCCGGGTGGCGAACCCGGGATTTTTTTTCCGTTCCTGAGCAAAATATGATATACTGAAATGGAAAGTTATGGTTGGTTCGCAAGGGGCGAAAAGTAAGGAGTTTTTATGTTCATTGATCATGCAAAAATCAAGATCAAGGCGGGCGACGGCGGCGACGGAGCCGTTGCGTTTCACCGGGAAAAATATGTCGCCTCCGGCGGCCCCGACGGGGGAGACGGCGGACGGGGCGGAGATATTGTCTTTCAGGTGGACGACAACCAATCCACGCTGTCGGATTTTCGTTACCGCAGAAAATTCGCGGCGGAGAACGGGCAGAGTGGGTCCGGCAAACGCTGCAATGGCCGCCGCGGCAAGGACCTTGTCATCCGCGTCCCGAGGGGAACGCTGATAAAGGATGCCGAGACGGGAAGGCTGATTGCCGACCTGTCGGCGGACGAGCCCCAGGTGATTGCAAAAGGCGGGCGGGGCGGCTGGGGAAATTCCCATTTTGCGACGGCGACAAGGCAGACCCCGCGCTTTTCCAAACCAGGCGCCACGGGGGAAGCTTTTGACGTTCAGCTGGAATTGAAGCTGCTGGCGGATGTCGGTTTGGTCGGTTATCCCAGTGTGGGAAAATCCACGCTGGTTTCCGTCGTCAGCGAGGCGAAACCTCAGATCGCCGACTATCATTTTACGACGCTGACTCCGGTCCTGGGCGTTGTCCGGATGGGCTCCGAGCGGTCGTTTGTAATCGCGGATATTCCGGGGCTGATCGAGGGTGCGAACGAAGGCGCCGGGTTGGGCCACCAGTTTCTCCGCCATGTGGAGCGGTGCAGGCTGCTGGTTCACATTGTCGACATTTCAGGCAGCGAGGGAAGGGACCCGAAAGAGGATTTCCGGGTCATTAATTCGGAATTAAAAAAATTCAATCCGGAGCTTGCCGAACGGCCGATGCTGGTGGCTGGGAACAAATGCGACCTTGCAAGCGAAGAACAGATTCAGAATTTTGAACGATTTGTGCGGAATCAGGGGTACGAGTTCTTTCCGATCATGGCCGCCATCCGCTATCAGGTCGACCCGCTGCTGAACCGCATCGACGAGCTGCTTCAAAAACTTCCTCCCGTCATCCGCTACGAGCCGGAGCCGGAACCTGAGCATCCGGAAACGGCGGGCGGCGGTGAAGTGAGCGTGGAAAACCGCAACGGTGTTTACGTCGTGGAAGGACAATGGCTGATTCCTGTTCTGCGTTCCGTCAATTTTGACGACGCGGATTCCCTGCGCTATCTTGAACGTGTTCTTCTGCGCACGGGCGTGGATGACGCGCTGCGCAAGGCGGGAGTCCGCGAGGGTGACACGGTCAGCATTTATGGGATGGAATTCGATTATGTGGAGTAGGAGTGCGCCGGTTGAAACGGTTTTATGATGCTGTCTGCGACCCGAAAAGGATGGGCGCTTTATCCCTTGCCTTTATCGGTGACGCGGTTTTTGAGGTGTTTGTCAGAGAACGATTGGTCTGTCAGGCGGAGCGTCCGGTTTCCCAACTGCACCATGCCGCTGTGGAACAGGTTTGCGCGCAGGCACAGGCCGGATTCGTCCGCAAACTTTTGCCCGTTCTGACTCAGGAGGAACAGGAGATTCTCCGTCGGGGCAGGAATGCCCACAGCAACCATGTCCCCAAAAATTCGGATCCGGCCGATTATCACGCCGCAACCGCCTTTGAGTCTCTGTTCGGATATCTGTATCTAAGCGGAAGGCTGGACCGTCTGCGCGAGCTGTTTGAAGCTGTTTGCGGGGAGGATTGATTTGTTAATGCTGCCTTACCTGAAAAACGGGGCGAAAGAGCTGCTGGGTGATCTTCTCTATTATGTAGCTGCAAGCGTATTGTGTGCCGTCAGCGTCAGGATGTTTACGGCTCCGAACCACATCGCGCCGGGCGGCGTGACAGGACTCAGCACCGTGATCAATTACCTGTTCGGCCTGCCGATCGGCATGATGGGCCTGCTTCTGAACATTCCGATTTTTGTCTGGGCTATCCTGCAGATCGGCTATAAAATGGTGGGCAAAACCATAATTGCAACTGTCTTTGTCTCAAGCGCGATCGACATCCTTTCCGTCGTTATTCCGGCTTACAGCGGCAATCCAATGCTGGCGGCGATTTTCGGAGGATTTCTGGACGGCGCCGGGCTGTCCCTGGTGTTTATGAGGGGGGCGACCACCGGCGGAACGGATTTGATTGCCAGGCTTCTGAACCGCAGGGTCCGGTTCGTTTCCATGGGCAAACTGATGCTTTGCGTTGACTTTGTGATCGTCGTGATTTCCGCGTTTGCATATCGGAGCATTGAAAGCGCATTGTATGCCCTGATTGCGATCTTCGTCTCCTCCAGAATGATCGACACGATCCTTTACGGCACGGATGTCGGAACCGGAAAAGTCATTTTTATTATCTCCGAAAAAAATGAACAGATTGCCCAGGAAATTCTGACAGATCTGGAGCGCGGCGCGACCTATCTGGATTCCAGAGGGGCTTACACCGGAAAAAAAGGGGAAGTGCTTCTCTGTGCGGCCCGCCGGTACGAGGTAGTGAAAATCAAGGATATCGTCAGGTCGATTGACAAAAACGCGTTTCTGATCGTCGGGGACGCTGGGGAGATCACCGGCGAGGGGTTTCGGGAAGCCCGCCCGGAAGACAAAACGCTTCGTGAACTGATCCATAAATTAAAAATGCAAAGAAAATAGCCGGATGAAATTTCATGTTCTCATTTTTCACGGTTCCCGCTTACATGATTCTTGCCGGCGGAACGGACCGTAAAGGTATCCTGGCGGAAATTCAAATATTGCAGAATTGGGAGTCGCCATGCGAGAGCTTCGATTTACGGTTCCATCCTGCTTTCAAGGGAGCAGACTGAAGAGCTTTCTCCGCGAGTACTGCGGAATTTCCACCCGGCTCTTGGCAAAATTGAAAAGAGAGCCAATGGGGATTGCCGTAAACGGCCGGCATGCGATCGCGACCGACCGTTTGCAAAAGGGAGATCTGATTTGTCTCCGTTTGCCGCAGGACGAAAAAATACCGGAGTCGGAAAATCTTCCTTTTCCGGTTGTTTTTGAGGATCAGGATCTTCTTGTCGTGAATAAACCGGCTGGAATGCCGATGTATCCCTGCCCCGGACACGACCGGGACAGCCTTTCGAATGCGTATTCGAATTATTGCGCGGTCCGCGGGGAACCCTCTTCTTTTCGCCCTGTTTATCGGCTCGACAGGGATACGACGGGCCTTGTCGTATTGGCCAAGCATTCCTATGCGGCTTCCGCACTTGCGGGAAATGTCAGAAAAACCTATCTGGCGGTCTGTGAAGGGATTCTGCGGGACAGCGGAAAAATAGAACAGCCGATTGGAATGAAAGAAGGTTCACGGATTCAGCGCACTGTCCGGCCCGACGGAAGATATGCGCTTACCCGTTGGAGAAGCCTTAGCGCGGGGAATGGACTCAGCCTGTTGGCGCTCCGGCTGAAAACCGGGCGGACCCATCAGATCCGCGTTCATCTGTCGAACTGCGGGCACCCTTTGGCCGGCGATGATTTTTATGGCGGAAGTCTATCCCTGATCCGCAGGCAGGCCCTTCACTGTGCTGAAATCCGTTTTGTCCATCCGGTGACAAAACAAAAAATCAGATTTGTTCAAAGGTTACCAGAGGATATGGAAAAGCTTTTCCTTTTTATGCAACAATCCGTATGCAAAGAAAATATTGAATAATATTTCAATTCAATTTCATAAACTACTTGATTTATGAATAATTATGCGTTATAATGCTTTACAGTCAATGATCTTATGAAATAAACAAAGGGGCTGTTTGTTATGAAAAAAACAAAGAAGCTTGCGGCGCTTTTCCTGGCGGTCGCCATGACCGCTTCTTTGGCCGCCTGTTCGCAGGGCAGCACTTCTTCCAGTGCGGCGTCTTCGGAAGCGTCTATCACGTCTTCGTCCGCCGGTGTTTCCTCAACTGCCGCATCTGTTCAGACGATTACGGACGGTACGCTGACCATGTCCACAAACGCGGAGTTTGAACCGTTCGAGTACAAGGATAACGGCAACATCGTCGGAATTGATGTGGAAATCGCCAATAAAATTGCCCAGAAACTGGGCCTGAAGCTCAAAATCAACGATGTCAATTTTGACTCCCTCACCGTGGAACTGCAAACCAACAAGTGCGATTTTGTGGCCGCGGGCTGGTCGATCAAGCCGGACCGCCAGAAGAACGTCGATTTTTCCAATGTTTATTACGACGCTTCCCAGGCCATTATTATTCCAAAGAGCAGTTCGATCAAAGCACCCACTGACCTGAATGGTAAAACCGTCGGTGTTCAGCAGGGAACGACCGGAGACACTTACTGCACGAATGAAGACGGCAAGAGCGAAGTGAAAGTCGGCACGGTGAAACGTTACAATAAAGCGCCGGACGCCATTCTGGATTTGATCAACGGAAGAATCGACGCAGTCGTCATTGACGATTTTCCGGCAACCAAGTATGTTGGGAAGAATTCGGACAAAATTGAGAAACTGAACGATGCTCTTACCAATGAGCAGTATGCAATCGGCGTGAAAAAGGGAAACACGGCTTTATTGGATGTGATCAACGGCGTTTTAAAGGATATGGAGTCGAGCGGCGAACTGGACCAGATCGTTGAAAAGTATAAACAGGGCTAAAATCGATCCCTATCGCAAAAGTGACAAGTAAAAATGCAGGGCCGCGGAGCTGTTTCGCGCCCCTGCATATTTCTGTTTCCAGTGGGAGGATGTGCATGAACCTGCAGTTTTCTTGGATTCCGATGCCCTTGACCGCAGACACGGGCAACGGCATCGCACAGTTTTTTGTCAACTTATATTCGAATCTGTCCGACCAGTTTTATCAGTGCTTTATCTATCAGAACCGCTATCGTTACGTGACGGACGGCTTGAAAAACACCCTGATTATCACTTTCTTTGCCGTCCTGCTCGGCGTTGTGTTGGGGACCATCATTGCCCTGGTCAGGGTTGGCCATAGCAATAATCCGAAAAAGCTCAGGATCGCAAACAGTATTTGTGCGTTATATTTGACGCTGATTCGCGGGACGCCGGTTGTCGTTCAGCTGATGATTATGTATTATGTGATTCTGAGCCAGGCAAAGGTGAACGATATCACCGCGGCCATCCTGGCTTTTGGAATTAATTCAGGGGCTTATGTCGCAGAAGTGATCCGAAGCGGAATTCAATCGGTTGACAGAGGGCAGATTGAGGCGGGCCGTTCGCTTGGATTGAGTCAGCGTACGACCATGGTAAAAATCGTTTTTCCGCAGGCTTTGAAAAACGTGCTGCCGGCGATTGGAAATGAGTTTATTGCATTGCTCAAAGAAACATCTGTGGCCGGTTATATCGGGATTCAGGACCTGACAAAGAGCGGCGACATTATCCGCAGCATTACATACCTTGCCTTTACTCCCCTGCTGACGACGGCTGCGGTGTATTTGATTGTCGTCATAGGGCTGACTGCGGTTCTGGCACGCTTGGAAAGGAGGCTGCACAGAAGTGATAATCGTTAAAAATCTTTCCAAAAGCTTTCATACGCTTGACGGAGAGATAGAAGTGTTAAAGGGGATTAACCAGGAGATTGAAAAAGGAGAAAAGGTTGTGATTGTCGGACCTTCCGGCTCCGGTAAAAGCACATTTCTCCGCTGCCTGAATCTTTTGGAACAGCCGACTAAGGGCGAAATCTGGTTTGAGGGGCAGCAAATCAACACGCCGAAATGCGATATCGACCGGCACCGCCGGAAAATGGGAATGGTTTTCCAGCACTTTAATCTGTTTCCCCATCTGACTGTCAAAGCAAACATTACGCTTGCGCCTGTGACGCTGAAACTGAAATCCCCAAAGGATGCGAATCAGCAGGCGGAACGCCTTTTGGAACGGGTAGGACTTGCCGATAAGGCGGATGCTTATCCGGGGCAGCTTTCCGGCGGGCAGAAGCAGCGGATAGCGATTGTCCGCGCGCTTGCCATGGAACCGGACGTTATGCTGTTCGATGAACCAACCAGCGCGCTGGACCCGGAAATGGTAGGCGAAGTGCTGCAGGTCATGAAGGAACTGGCCGACGAGGGCATGACCATGGTCGTCGTCACGCATGAAATGGGTTTTGCCAGAGAAGTTGCAACCCGCGTACTCTTTATGTCCGACGGCCAGATTTTGGAGGAAGCAAAACCGGACGAGTTTTTCAGCCAGCCCAAAAATCCAAGGCTGCAGGACTTTTTGTCAAAGGTCCTTTAAAATTTTTCCATCCTGTGCTAAAATGAGGAATACGGCAATCGGCCGCATTCCTTTTTGTAATACGAAAACTCCCGGCTGTGCCGGGAGTTCCCAAAAAGCTTTAGCGGTGATAATAGTAAAAAACCTCCTTTTGATATAATAAAAGCTGCGGTCTGCCAACTGCAACAAAACATATCAAAAGGAGGCACATTCGACATGAAGACGAATGACATAGATAGTTTAAACCATACGAGCTGGAATTGCAAATACCACATAGTGTTTGCACCCAAGTATCGTAGAAAAGCAGCGTACGGAAATATGCGGGCTGAGATAGGAAAAATACTGCGGGAGTTATGTAACTGGAAACAGGTGGAAATCATGGAAGCAGAGGTGTGTCCGGATCATATACACATGTTGGTAAAAATACCACCGAAGATGAGCGTTTCCGGATTCGTAGGATTTATCAAAGGAAAGAGCACTTTGCTGATATTTGAGCGGCACGCGAATTTGAAGTACAAATATGGGAACCGGACATTTTGGTGTAGAGGCTATTTTGTAGATACGGCAGGGAAAAATGACAAAGCAATAGCTGAGTACATCAAAAATCAATTGGAAGATCAGGTTGAAGACCAGATGACGCTTAAGGAGTATGCAGACCCGTTTACGGGTAGCAAGTAACAAACTTTTGCAATTGGCAGACCGTACCAGCGCCTTGAGGCGCAGCCAGTAATACAGGGCTTTGCCCGCATATGAAGAACCCCCGGCTGTGCCGGGGGGTAACTATTTTCGTTGCGGGAATACGTTGAATCATTCCGATCGCCAGAACCAGAAAAAGAGATCAGATAGCGGGGACGGTGATTGAATGCCGGCGGCGATCACGCATTATTATCAGGCGCTCAGGGTATGGGACAGCTGCAACCGGGGGATCCCGCCAAAATCAATGGACGCGTTCCTTTGGGGTGCGCAGGGACCGGATTTTCTATATTACCATCGCCTGCTTGAACCCTGGAGCAAAAACATCCGCGAAATCGGCGGTCGGCTGCACCATGAAAAACCATCCCGTCTGCTGTCTGCCATGCGCGATTATCAGAGAAACAAAGGAAATCAAATCACGGAATACTATCTTTTCGGCTTTCTTTGTCATTACAGCCTTGACCGGACCGCTCACCCGTTTGTTTACTGGGATGTAAAATCGCTGCGTGGACTTTATCCGGGCAGAGGGGACAGTTTTCTGCACAATCAGGTGGAGTCCGTGCTCGACAGTATTCTTCTTCGTTCGTTTACGGGAAAACTGGCGACTGATTTTGACCTGAAGCAGACCGCGCCGGATCATCCGGAAACGATGAGCGAAATTGCACGGCTCTATTCCGCCGTTCTTGAGCGGCTGTATGGAATTCACGGCCTTCAAAAGGCGCTTTTTCAATCCATGTCGGATTGCAGAAAAATCTGCGGCCTTCTCAATGACCGGTGGATGGTCAAAAAGCCGCTTGCGGAAGCCCTTGAGAGGCTCACGCATCACTACCTGTTTTCCAGCACGATCCGTGGAATCAGCGAACCGGATGAATTCGATTACGCCAATGTGCTGCATTCCGAGTGGAGATGGCCGGAAAGCCAATCGATATCCAGAAAAGAAAGTTTTTTTGACCTGTTTGAAGCCGCTGTCAACGAGAGCGTTTATTTTATGAATGAATTTGAAACTGCCAACCTCAGTGATTTGACACAAGACATTCCGTTTTGTTAAGGAGGAAAGAACAATGGAACGTATTGCCAGCTTTTGCGTCGACCATAACAGCCTTCTGCCCGGTATTTACACCTCCCGCATCGACGGGGACATCGTGACTTACGACATTCGGATGAGGAGACCCAATCTGCCGCCTTATCTTACGAATCCGGCTCTGCACACCATCGAGCATCTCTTTGCTACTTTCGCAAGGAATTCTGTTTGGAAAGACAATGTGATCTATTTCGGACCGATGGGATGCAGGACTGGATTTTATCTATTGCTGCGGGACATGGAGCCAGAGGATGCCATTCGCCTGATCGTCGATACCTTTCGGAAAATCGCTGATTACGCCGGACCGATTCCGGGCGCGTCCGCCTCGGAATGCGGAAATTACCGGGAACATGATTTGACTGGGGCCGTTCTGGAAGCGAAAAAGTTTCTGCCGGTCGTTCAGAACTGGAAAACGGAACAGCTAAACTATTCCGCTAAAAGTAAGTAATTCCTTTTAAAGGGTTGCAAATTTGTAACTTTTGTTATACAATTAAGGACAGGGTTACAAAGTTGTAATTATTTTGCCCTTGAAAGGATTTGTTTGAATGCAGGTCCAAAAGCTGGCCAGGCTGCCGGATGTCGACTGGGCTTCGGCCGGATTGAAGTTGCGGGATGCAAATATCTGCTTTTGCCGTTTCTTATATGTCGTAGGAGTCCAGTCGATCCGGATCATGAAGCACCTGCGCCGAAATTTGGCCATATTTTTCCGGCCGTTCACGAATGTCTGCGAGCACTTGTACTTTCTTGCGATCGGCAGAAGGCTCGTTTGGCTAAAAGAAGAAATTCATTCGATCCAAAGCGGATTTTTAATTGCAAAGCAGCGCCTTTTAAAAGCAAGAAGCCATGGAGCGCTTGCCGTTTTAAAAGAGTGTTTTCATGTTACGGGAATCAGCTTTCGTCTGCACAAAAGCTTTGTTCTATCGGTCCTCGGCGTCGCCGCTCCGTTGTTTTCGATTTTGCTTCTTTTTTTTACGGTACAATATTGGAATCACTTAAGCTACGGGTTGATTCTCGAAAACAATGGAAAGCAAATCGCATTTATCCAAAATGAGAACACCTATGAACAGGCGACGGAAATGGTGAACCAACGCATGGTTCACGATACGGTGGATGGGGAGTCCCAGCTTAAATTCAAACCGAATTTTCAGCTTTCCATTGGCGGCAGTGTTTATGCAACCGCATCTTATGTATGCAACAAACTGATAGAGCAATCAAACGGCATTATAGAAGAAGCCAGCGGCCTTTACGTGGATGGAGAACTGATGGGCGTTGTAAAAAGCGGCGCCGATCTGAGGTATTTGATTCAGAATCTGTTGGATGCCGCGAAGGAAAACGAAAAGAATGCCACGGCACAGTTTATTCAGAATGTGCAAATTGAAAACGGACTTTACCCGACGACTTCGATCATTTCCACGGACGACATGAATCAGCTTGTGACAAGTACTTCCAAAGCCGGCGTGACCTACACGGTGAAGGAAGGGGATACGGTTACTTCGATTGCCAAAGCCAATCACATGAAGATTTCCGATTTAAACAAGATCAACGGAAATCAGCTTGGCGATTCGATTCATCCGGGAGACTTGATTAATATTGAAGTTGCGGAACCGAGACTGAAAGTTGAACTGATCAAGACAGAGACGGATCAGGTATCGATTCCTTTTAAGACAGTCACCCAAAACGATGATTCACAGTATACCGATTATACAAAAGTCCTGACTCAAGGAGCCGACGGACTGCAGGAATGCGTCGAAAAAGTTTATACGGTAAACGGCATTGAAACGAAGCGCGAGACTGTCAGCAATACGATTCTGTCACAGCCGGTCGATAAGGTCGTTTTGACCGGGACCAAAAAGAGGCCTAAAACGGGAAGCGGCGTCAGCAGCGGGAGCCTGATGTGGCCGGTTCCGTCACTTCACACGATTACGACTTATTTTACCTGGCGGTGGGGACAATTCCACACTGGGATTGATATTTCCGGCTCAAGCGCGTATGGAAAAACAATTGTCGCCGCAGACGGCGGCGTTGTAATCGCAGCGGGGTGGGACGGAGGCTATGGAAATCGGGTTGTTGTCCGCCATAATGGAACTCTGAGCACTTTGTACGGCCATTGCAGCAAAATCCTTGTATCAACCGGGCAGAAGGTTTCAAAAGGCCAGGCGATTGCGCAGGTGGGCAGCACTGGAAATTCCACCGGACCGCATTGCCATTTTGAAGTGATTAAAAACGGAACAAAAGTAAATCCTATAGGATATGTACACAATTAAACGGTGATTCGCCGTTTTTAACAAACGGCGAATCATTTTTGTGTTTTTATTGACTTTTGCAAAATCCTGTATTATTATCAATAAGGTGTAATATTGCCTGATTCCCTTTCAAATGGATGTTGGCTTATACCATTTTTTATGTTCAAAATTAGATGTTTTCGTTCAAATATTTACATGTGCGGAAATGGAAAGATCATTAAATATTTGAAAAAAATTTGTTATAATAGTATTGTCAAATTAAGATTGGAGCGACCGCATTGGATAAATTCGTAATTAAAGGCGAATGCCGTCTTTCCGGTGAGGTTACCATCAGCGGAGCAAAAAATGCAGCGGTGGCAATCATCCCGGCGGCAATCCTTTCTGACGGCGTGTGCCGTATTGAAAATGTCCCCGATATCACAGATGTTTCGTCTATTACCGGCATCTTATATGATATGGGCGCCAAAATCCGTACAATTGATAGGTCCACCTTCGAGATTGATCCAGGTCCGATTCGCACCCACGTTGTTTCGGATGAGTTGGCGAGGCATATTCGCGGCTCTTATTATTTGATGGGAGCCTTGCTTGGGCGTTTTCACCATGCGGTTGTTACGATGCCGGGCGGCTGCGATTTCGGCGTGCGTCCGATTGACCAGCATTTAAAGGGCTTTTTGGCGCTGGGCGCAAAATACAAGCTGGAGAACGGAATGGTCGACGTCTCCGCCGATCATCTCAGCGGAGCCAGCATTTATCTTGACGTTGTTTCGGTCGGAGCCACGGTAAACATCATGCTTGCCGCGGTCAAGGCCGAGGGGACAACCATCATTGAAAACGCCGCCAAAGAGCCGCACATCGTTGACCTCGCCAACTTTTTGAATTCCATGGGAGCCGATATCCGCGGGGCCGGTACGGACGTAATTAAAATCTATGGAGTTCAGCATTTGAATGGCACAACCTATTCCATCATTCCCGATCAAATCGAAGCCGGAACTTATATGGTGGCCGCCGCCGCCACCAGCGGGGATGTTCTGGTTAAAAATGTGATTCCGAAACATCTGGAGTCCATTTCTGCCAAGTTGGAGGAAATGGGGGTCAAGGTGGAGGAATTTGACGATTCTATCCGCGTGGTACGCGACGGAGTTCTGAATAAATGCAATATTAAGACCATGCCGCATCCTGGATTCCCTACGGATATGCATCCTCAGATCGCAGTCCTTCTCTCCATTGCACAAGGGACAAGTATTGTAAACGAAAGCGTATGGGACAACCGTTTCCGTTATGTTGAAGAACTGAAACGGATGGGGGCTCAGATTTCCGTTGACGGCAAACTGGCCGTGATAGAAGGTGTCGACCATCTGAATGCCGCCCCCGTCCGTGCGGTTGATCTTCGTGCAGGGGCGGCAATGATTATTGCCGCTCTCTGTGCCCGCGGCACCACGCAGATTGAGGATATCCGTCATATTGAACGCGGATACGAAAATGTGGAAAGTAAGCTGCGCATGCTGGGAGCGGATATTCGCCGGATTCATATCCCCGATACCGAATCGGCCAAAGTTGTTTGAAAGCGGAGGGGTGGACAGGAGTCCTCCCTTTTTTCTTTTGTACCAATTAAGAAATCAAATTATTTGGGGGAAATCAATTGGCTCGATTTTGCGCTTTGTTCAGCGGGAGCAGCGGGAACAGTTATTACATAGGGTCCGAACGGTCGGGAATTCTGGTCGATGCCGGCAGAACGGCAAAACAGCTTGACGCCATGCTTGAAAATTGCGGAATCCGGTGTGAGGCGGTCCAGGCTGTTTTTGTGACCCATGAGCATTCCGACCATATCAAGGGCCTGAGGGTGTTTGCGTCAAAGCACCATCTGCCGGTTTTCGCATCCGCCGGTACTCTGACGGAGCTGGAACTTCTCGATTGTCTCAGTCCCAAATATGAAGCAAATGTGATCG
Organism: Caproicibacter sp. BJN0012; assembly: GCF_035986805.1. Taxonomy (NCBI): domain Bacteria; kingdom Bacillati; phylum Bacillota; class Clostridia; order Eubacteriales; family Acutalibacteraceae; genus Caproicibacter; species Caproicibacter sp. BJN0012. The sequence goes on from NZ_CP142518.1 coordinate 1,832,692, forward strand.
GCGAGTCCGGAATGGAATGTGCCGGGATGTTTATCAAACCATTTCACACGTCTCACGACAGTGCGGAGAGTATCGGTTATCGAATCGAGACCCACGACGGACGGACAGTCGCCGTTTCGACGGACTTGGGATTTTTGACGGATGAGGTCCGGCAGGATTTGACCGGCGCCGATATGATCGTGTTGGAATCTAATCACGATGTCGGCATGCTGCAGAGCGGTCCGTATCCCTATTATTTAAAAAGGCGTATCCTGTCAAAAACCGGACATCTTTCCAATATGGACTGCGCGGGGGAGTTGAGCGGTTTCGCGGCCAGCGGCACGACGCGGTTTGTTTTGGCTCATCTCAGTTCGGAAAACAATACTCCGGAATTGGCTTACCAAACGTCTCTTTGTTCCCTGACCATGTCCGGGCTGAAACAGGGAACGGATTTCGAACTGTATGTTGCCCCTAAGGAAAACAGGGAAGGAAAGCTGATTCTATTTTAAAATGCTGAGATGCAATCTGATTTGTGTTGGGAAACTAAAAGAAGAATATTGGAAAAAAGCCTTTCAGGAATACGAGAAACGTCTGCAGCCGTTCTGCCGCTTTTCTGTAACCGAGCTTCCGGAGAGCTGTTTGCCGGATCAGCCGAGCGAGTCCCAGATTTCTCTGGCTCTTAACCTGGAGGCGGATCGAATTTTAGCTTCTGCGGAAGGCTCCGTTCTCATCGCTTTATGCATTGAGGGGAAATCTGTTTCTTCGGAGCAGCTGGCAAGCCAGCTCAGAGACATTGCTTTACATGGGACCAGCAAAATCAGCTTTGTCATAGGGAGTTCATTTGGACTTTCGGACAGAGTGAAACAAAAAGCATTTCTGCGGCTTTCCATGTCTGCGATGACTTTTCCGCACCAGATGGCGCGTGTTATGCTGATTGAGCAGATCTATCGTTCTTTTCAAATCATCCATAACGGTAAATATCATAAATAGCTGAAAGCATATCATAAATCACTCCCCGCATATACTTCTGCGTGGGGTGGTTGATTTTGAAGGCGACGAAAAGAGGCTTTTTGAGTAATTCGATCCCTGTTATCGTGTTGATAATTTGCTGTATAGCTTTTTTGATGCTGTCCTATTTATCTTATCACCGGATTGGCCAAATCGCTTCTACGCTCGCCGAGGGGCAGGCGCCCCGCACTGTAGTCATCGATGCAGGTCACGGCGGGGAAGACGGCGGGGCATCAGGTGCTTCCGGGGTGCCGGAAAAAGACATAAATCTTGCAATTGCAAAGGACCTGGAACAGCTGTTGACGGTTTCGGGTTACCAGGTTGTAATGACCCGAACAGACGATGCGGAGATCGGCGATAATACTTTAGGCACGATCCGCGCGCGGAAGGTCAGCGACATGCACCAGCGCCTGAAGATTCTGGAAGATCAGGGAAGCTGTATTTTTATCAGCATTCATCAGAATTTTTTTACTCAGAGCCAGTATTCCGGCACTCAGATTTTTTACTCGAAAAACAATGCGGAAAGCAAACCTCTTTCGGAGGATATCAGGGCAAGAGTGGTCGGGCTGCTGCAAAAAGACAACAAAAGGGAAACAAAACCCGCCACCAGCGCTATTTATTTGCTGTGGGAAGCGAAAGTTCCCGCGGTGTTGGTGGAATGTGGATTTTTGTCCAACGCCCAGGAGGAAGCGAAGTTGAAAGACACCTCTTATCAGCAAAAAATGGCTTTTTCCATATACAGTGGATTTTTGGATTACTGCTCCGGAATCCGCCAGCCTTCCTGAATATCCGATATATGAAATATGGCGATCATGCTGAAAGGACGTGGATTATCATGGCTGGGAAAAGAAAAAGCGTCTATATCTGTTCGGAATGCGGCTTGGAATCTCCGAAATGGTATGGAAAATGTCCCGGATGCGGCCAATGGAACACCATGAACGAGGAAATCGTAGAGTCCGCGCCCTCAAAAGCGGCGGGAAACAGTGGCGCAAGATCCGGAGGACTCGTCAGGGCGGTCTCGCTGTCGGAGCTTTCCGCCTCTGAAGAAGAGCGGTATCATACCGGAATGAGTGAGTTGGACCGTGTTCTGGGCGGAGGAATTGTCAGGGGATCTCTGGTACTTGTCAGCGGAGAGCCCGGCATTGGGAAATCAACCATTTTACTTCAAATCTGTCAGCATCTTGGACAAGCCTTAAAAATACTTTATGTTTCCGGCGAAGAATCCGGAAGGCAGATTAAGCTTCGCGCCGCGCGTCTTGGCGTGGACAGCGAAAATCTGTACATCCTGACGGAGACGGACATTCAGGCGGTTATTGAGCAGGTGCGGGAGCAGAAGCCGGATCTTCTCATGATCGATTCCATTCAGACGATGAACTTTACGGATCTGAACTCATCGCCCGGAAGCGTAACGCAGGTCAGGGAGTGCACCAATGCGATTATGCGCGCGGTAAAGTCGCTTGAAATACCGGCTTTGATCGTGGGCCATGTCAATAAGGATGGTGCCATCGCAGGGCCGAAAGTACTGGAACACATCGTCGACGCGGTCCTTTATTTCGAAGGAGACCGGCAAATGTCCTATCGTTTGCTGCGGGCCATTAAAAACAGGTACGGCTCAACCAACGAGATCGGTGTCTTCGAAATGGGGGAGGACGGCCTTCATCAGGTTGAAAATCCTTCGCAGGCCATGCTGTCCGGCCGGCCAAGCCATGTGGCGGGAACCTGCGTCACCTGTGTGATGGAAGGTTCCCGTCCGATTCTTGCGGAAATTCAGGGGCTTGCGACCACCTCCGGCTATGGGACTCCGCGCCGGATGGCCACCGGGTTTGATTACAATCGAATGTCGCTGCTTCTTGCCGTCCTTGAAAAACGGGCCGGATATTTTTTTTCCAATCTTGACGCCTATGTAAACGTCGTGGGAGGACTGCGCCTTGACGAGCCGGCCTGTGACCTTGCGGTTGCGCTGTCGTTGGTCTCCAGCCTGAAAAATAAGCCGATCACTGATTCTGCCATTGTATTCGGCGAAATCGGCCTCGCGGGGGAGTTGCGTTCCGTCACGCAGATCGATGCCCGCATCGGCGAGGCAAAACGTCTTGGCTTCAAAGTCTGCGTTCTTCCCGACCACAGCCTGAGCCGGACCCGCATCAAATGGGATGGAATCCGGCTGGTAGGTGCTAAAAATGTGAAGGAGGCGTTTGAGGCCGCGACTGATTGATATCATCCGGAGAGCGCGGCGTCACTTTAATGCAGTGAACGCATCCGTCGCCGGTGTAATTTGTAATCGCCGAGGGCGTTTCAAGGGCGCAGTAGCCGTCGTGCTGATAAATGCAGTCAACATCGCACTGAATAATACTCATGAAAATTCACCTCAATAATAGTTTGGTGGATTTCCTATGATTTATTCACCCCAGCTTTTCCGCTTGATGTTATATTTTCCCTCTCTTATCACAAAATAAGCGTGATGGGGGAATGAAAATGAAACGATATCTTTTGCTTTTCGCTTTTACACTGATTGCAGCAGCTACAATTTTCACAGCGGGCAATACGATGAAAAATTCCATTCTAAAGTTGGACGTGACAAAAATGGAACCCGTTCAGGAGGTGGAATCGGTTACCTGCACCGGAAAGGTCGAACTGTCATCGAATGGAAATGTATATGCGCCCGCTCACTCGATTGTCCAAAGGGTTTACGTCAGCTCAGGACAGAAAGTGGAGGTTGGACAGGCGTTAATGGAGGTGGACGTTCTCTCTGATGGAGAGGACGATTCTCAGGAAACCGATGCCTCCTCCTATCTGGAGCAGGAAAGCGATCTGCCGAGAACGCAGACAATCGCGGCCCCCGTCAGCGGCACGGTTTCTTCTGTTTCCGTCACGGACGCAGGTTACTATATTGATCCTACGCAGCCGGCCGTCGTCATCCGCAATTCTTCGGGACTTCAAGTCCGTTTAAACGTAAATGAATCTCAAATTTCAGATATCAAAGTGGGGCAAAAGGCAGAGATCACCGGAGTTGGTTTTAAAAGTTCCAGCTATTCCGGAAAAGTAAAGGAAATATCTTCCGAGGCAAAACAAGTGCTGACCACTTCCGGACAGGAAACGGTTGTCGAGGCTGTTGTCAGCGTGACGGATGTAAAAGAAGATATCAAGCCTGGCTTTACAGCGAAAGTGAAAATTATCACATCAAGCGATTCCTCCGTTCTGGTTGCCCCCTACAGCGCAGTCCAGGCCGACCAGGACGGAAGCGAATACGTACTCCGTGTTGTGGGGGGAAAAGCGACAAAGACTCTGGTTCAGACAGGGCGCGAATTCGACAGCGGATTTGAAATCAAGTCCGGTGTTTCCAAGGATGACAGGATTGTGACAGACGCGGAAGATATACCGGATGGTGCGCGTGTCGTTCCGGTCATCGGCAAGGCGGTGAGCGCTCAGTGATAGTGGATTTTTTGAAATCCGCATTCCGGAATTTGCGGAGAAAGAGTGCCCGAACCTTGCTCACGGTGTTGGGCATCGCAATTGGAGTTTCTTCTGTTATTATTATTGCCAATATCAGCCAGAGTGGAACGGATTCCCTGAACGACGAGCTGGAAAGCCTTGGCCTTAGCGGACTTTCCATTTCTACAAAGTCGGGAACAAATGTATCTTTGACGGAGGACGACTTGGGTTTCATCCGGAAATTCAGCCAAGTGGAACAGGCTTCTCCGGTCATGGTAGAAGATACAAGCGTCACTGTCCATGACAAGACCGCTTCCACACTGCTTTGGGGAATCGATTCCAAGGCGAGCGATATCATATCTCTGCAGGTTTTATATGGCCGCTTGTTTAATCAAAGAGACATAAACACTTGTGCGAATGTTTGTTTGGTTGACGAACAATTTTCCGAAAGCGCTTATCACAGGGGCAATATGGTCGGCAAAACCATCTCTTTTCCCTGTGGAGGAATCGAACAGGATTTTACTGTTGTGGGAGTGATTAAAACGGGAACCGGTCTTTTGCAAAATCTAATCGGAAATTACATTCCTACTTTTATCTATGTACCATACACTACGATGCAGGCTTCTACCGGCCGGGACAGTTTTGACCAAGTAGCCGTAAAAATTCATACGGGGGACAATGCTGAGAACGTAGGAAAAATGATCGTGAACCATCTGGATCTTCGCAGCGGAACAGAAGCGTTTGTATCAAATAACCTGGCAAAGCAAAAAGACGGTTTGCTGCAGGTGCTTGACCTTGTGACGCTGATTCTGTCCGCCGTCGGTTCGATTTCGCTTCTGGTCGCCAGCCTGAGCATCATGACCGTTATGCTTGTGTCGGTAAACGAGAGAACCCGTGAAATAGGAATCAAAAAAGCGCTGGGTGCAACCCGGGGCGCGATCATGCTGGAGTTTTTGTTTGAGGCGGTACTCATTTCACTGATCGGCTGCATTTTGGGAACCGGTACAGGGTACCTGATCTCCTGCGCCGGTGCGGCCTACTTTCATGTAGCGTTTCATTTCAGGATCGATATCATTTTAATGGCGGCAGGCTTTTCCATTCTTTCGGGGACTGTTTTTGGCGTATATCCGGCCTATAAGGCCGCCCGCCTGAAACCAGTGGATGCACTGCGGCAGGAGTAATCATGCGGTATATTCAAACCCCAAACCTCCCTGAGACGGATGTCAGCCTTCTCACGGCCTCCGCGGCCTATCCCGGAATATTAATGGAGCTGAAGAGATTGGGGATCAGTGCCATTCCTGTCGATCCAAGCAAATCGCTGCCGGCGCCAGTACAGGCTCACGCGGACATGCTTTGCCATCCTCTTGGCGGCCGGCGGGTTATCGTCGCGAAAGGGGAAAAAAGATTAGCGGCAGATCTGAAACAATTCGGTTTCAAAATCATAGAATCCGTCTCAAGTATTGCGGGCTCCTATCCAAATGATTCCGGACTGAACGCGGCGAGAGTTGGCAACAAATTGATTGCAAATCCCCAAATTCTTGATAAAGCGATATGGGATGATTGTTTATCAAAAGGTATAAAAATCATCGAGGTCCGGCAGGGTTATACGAAATGTTCAACCGCCGTTGTAGATGAACATTCCATTATCACATCGGATGATGGAATTGCAACGGCGGCATTCAAAGCAGGGCTGGAAGTGTTGAAAATTCAGCCGGGACATATCAGGCTTCCCGGGTATTCCTATGGATTTATCGGGGGCTGCTGCGGACTGATCGGTCGGAATCGAATGGCATTTGCAGGCAATCCGAACAGCCATCCGGATTTTTGCAGAATCAAAGAATTTCTCGACCGGAGAGAAATAGAAGTTATAATACTTTCCAAAGATTCGCTTCTGGACATCGGCGGAATGATCCCGTTGATGGAAGGGGAATAAGAGGAGTGGAAATAAATATTGACAAGAGATAAAAGAAGTGATAATATTATACAAAATAAATATTTTGTATAATTCAGGGGACCTGAATTTCCGCTTACGCATACAAAATAAGCGTTTTGTGCAAGCTGGGCAAAATGAGCGATTGATAAGCCCGCTCCATATACTTTAATACTTACTGAAAGGAACACGTTTATGAAACCAGAACTTCTCGCCGAAGCCCCCCCGGTGATCCGGGAATTTTTGGGATATATTGAAACGATCCGGGGAAAGTCGCCAAAAACAGTCGAAGAATATTATCTTGACTTAAGGACTTTTTTCCGTTACATAAAGCTGCGTCGCGGCCTTGTGCCGCCGGATACCGATTTTGAAAAAATCTGTATTTCCGATATCGACCTCGATCTGATCAAAACAATCGATTTGACGCAGGTCTTCGAGTACATGAACTATCTGAGCACCATGCGCGGAAATCGGGCGTCGACACGCTCACGAAAGGTTTCAAGTCTGCGCAGCTTTTTTAAATATTTGACTAATAAAACAGGTAAGTTGGATGTAAATCCAGTAAAGGAGCTGGAAACACCAAAACTGAAAAAATCTCTTCCCAAATATTTGTCTCTGGAACAAAGCATGGAGTTATTATCAAAGGTCGAAGGCAAAACAAAGGAACGCGACTACTGCATGCTAATTCTTTTCTTGAATTGTGGGATGCGGCTTTCAGAGTTGGTCGGGCTGAACCTGACAGATATTCATTTCGGGAATTCCACTGCCAATATCACCGGCAAGGGCAATAAAGAACGGATTGTGTATCTGAACGATGCCTGCCTCGACGCATTGAAGCGTTACCTTGCCGTCCGTCCGCGCGAGGGGGTCATCGACAAAAACGCGCTTTTTATCAGTGGGCAGCGAAAGCGGATCAGCCCGAAAACCGTTCAGCATCTCGTAAAAAAATATCTCTCTATGATAGATCTCGGCGGACCTGGCTATTCTGTACACAAGCTCCGCCACACGGCCGCGACCCTGATGTACCAGCATGGACATGTCGATATCCGGGTCCTGAAAGACATCCTGGGGCATGAGAATCTGGGAACAACCGAAATCTATACCCATCTTTCCAGTGAACAGATGGCGACGGCGGCACAGGCAAATCCGCTTTCACACGTTAAGCAGAGACCGTCTTTGGGTTCTGAAAAGCCGAAGAAAGAATAAGGAAGAGTTAGTTATAAAAAAAGAAGCGGTTTCGCTTCTTTTTTTATATGTGCAGATTATTTTTTATCCTCCGATTCCAGATCCGTTTCTTCCTTCTGAAGGCCGGTTTCCGGTTGTTTTTCCTGTTGCTTTTGATAGGGTTGAATCATCGTTTGATAGACCAAAGGATAGATGACATAATTGATCATAAAAAAGCTCAGGGAGAACAGTAATGTTGCGGCGAACAAAATTACAATTATCAGGCTGAACGGTGTGATTTGTGAGATATAAAATCCAAAATAGATTCCAAATGACAGAGCGGCCAGCAACACCGTCAGCAGGAAATTGCGCCATAGTCCTATCACCGCGAAAATCAGCGCATTTTTATAAATCTGAATCAGTTTCAGGTCGAAGGTAACGATCATGAGAGGAACGTAATATTGGGCAAAAACCAGGAATATTGCGACGGTAATGCAAAGATAGAACGCGATTGCATGGATTGCTCCGTCGGATAACCGGTCAAAATAAAACCGAATGGAAAAGTTAAGGATAAAATATAAAACATAGCAAATGAAACCGTTGATCAGGAATGCTTTCCAGTTCAGTTTCACCGCGTCGAAAAAATCAGATACCAAAAACACATGTTCTTGTTTCGCATAATTCCGTGTTACAAAAGTGATCCCGGCCAAAAACGGCGAAATCAGCAGCACGGGAATCAAACCGGACAGAAAAGGGGAAAGAAATTTTTCAGCGAAGTATGTGGTTACAAGCGAGATAGCGGCGAAAATGGAAAACAGGAGGTTCAATTCAATAAATTGGGAAAATTTCCGAAAAAAGATTAAAAAGAATCGGACGACCGCATTTTTCTCCGGTTCATCCTTTCTGACTCCTGGTCCCGGTTTATCATAATTAATGTGGAAAAGGCCCAATAAACATCCTCCCCTACCCCAGTTTTGCCCGTGGATGGCACTGGTTGTACACTTCTTTGTAATGATCGTTCAGCAGATGGACATAAATCTGTGTGGAAGAAATGTCGGCATGCCCCAGCATTGCCTGAATGTCTTTCAGCTCCGCTCCGTTTTCCAGAAGATGAAGCGCAAAGGAATGGCGAAGCGTGTGCGGCGTAATTTCCTTTACGATTTTCGCCTGTTCCGCATATCCTTTTACAATTTTCCAAAATCCCTGGCGCGTCAGCCGGCGTCCGTTCAGGTTGACAAAAAGGGCCTGTCCTCCCGCCGGGGTGATAATTTGGGACCGGACCCTCGCGATGTAATCAGAGATAGCGCTAATCGCAGTGGGGTAAACCGGGATGACGCGTTCATTTCGATCAGAACAGCACCGGAGCATTCCCGTGGAGAGGCTGATGCTTCCGATATCGAGGTCCACCAGTTCCGAAGCGCGAATCCCCGTTGCATAAAGAAGCTCCAGCATAGCCTTGTCACGGCATCCCTTGGCTTCCTGGATGTTGGGCTGGGACAGCAGAAGCTCGATTTCCTTGCCGTTTAAAATCTGCGGGAACTTTTTTTCCCCTTTTTTTAAGCGGATTGATTTTGCCGGATTGGCGCTGGCAAATCCAGAAAGGACCATATACTGATAAAAGCATCGAATGGATGCGAGATTTCTTGTAATGGTAGCTTCGGATTTTTTGTTCCGTTTCATGTCTTCAATGTAGGATTTCATCGTTTCCGTGTCGGCGGAAACCGGGTCCCCTGTTCCCTTTTCGGAAAGATAAAAAATAAAATGCTCCACGTCCCTCATATAAGACTCCAATGTATTGGCGGAAACCGATTTTTGATTCACCAAATATTCGCTGAAACCAAAACAAAAATCCTTCATTTTATTTGGTCCTTTCCATTTTGTTAAAAGGAAAACAGGCCGCCGAAACAGGCGGAGAAAAGAAGGTCAATCAGTGCCGCAAAAAAGGCAATGCCCAAAACAGCGCCGAAATGCAGCAAATAAATCTTCAATTTTGAGCGACTAATCGTTTTTGAGCCGCAGGAAACCAGCAAACGAGAAAAAGCAATGCCCTCCCTGGCCGCGAGCAAAACAGACAGGCAGCAAAAGAAAGCCCCCGGCAAAATTACGACCAGATTAAATAGGATCCCATAACCGCCGTAATTCGAGTAAAGATACCCGGAAGTCAATCCGAGGCCTAAACCTCGAAAAAATGGAATGAACGGAATCAGCAACATCCCCCACAGGGATAAACCGCATAAAAAGCAGGCGAAAATAAACAGAAAAGCGGAAGCAAAGGAAGCCACAAAGATCGAAAGAAAAGAAGCAGTCATCCGCGCTTTAAAGTTCCCCGCAAAAAGAAAATCCATCCGTTCCAGCGCCTGTGGGTCTGCGTTTCTTGCGTAGACAGCTCCGACTGCCATTCCCGCCAAAAAAACAGCCGCCAACAGAACCAGCTCCCAGTTCAGACGTGCCGCTTTTATCATATCATGCCCACAGAAAGCCGATTTTTTCCGAAATCCGCGGGCAACAACCATTACCCTTCTCATACTGATCAATTCCTCCCAACGGAGATCCTATCAAAGTGTATGAGGGACAAACGGATTCTATGTTTACTTTCCCAATTCCTCAGCGCGCGCGGTGCAGGCTCTCATCGCTTTATCAATCGTCTGTTCAAAGTGATTTTTTTCCAAAACGTCCAGCGCGGCGACAGTCGTTCCGCCGCGGGACGACACCTTCCGGATCAGTTCATCCGGCGTATCCCCCGATTTCAAAAGCATTTCCGCACTGCCAATCAGCGTCTGGCAGAAAAGCGGCAGCGAAACCGACGGCTGGATCCCCTGCTGTTCGGCGCTCTCCAAAACCGCCTTGGCAAACAAATAAATATAAGCCGGGCTGCTCCCGTTTACCGCAATGACGGCGTTCATCTGGCTCTCCTCGATCTGCGACACCATGCCGCAGGATGAAAAAAGCTTTAATACCAGATGATAAGTTTCGTCCGCCACGTTTCCGGTCCGGCAAACCGCCGTGGCACCTTTTCCGAGCGTCAGCGGTGTGTTGGGCATCGCGCGGATCACGGGACAGTCGCAGGAAAGGGCGGAGACAATGGAAGAGGATGAGATCCCGGCGGCAATAGAGACCAGAGTTTTTCCCTTTTCGACTACAGGCCGGATTTCATCCAGCATGGGCGGAAAACTCTGCGGTTTTACGGCGAGAAACACAATGCTGCATGTTTTGACCAAATCACAAGCGGAATCCACAGCAAGAATGCCTGCCTTACGGTGCAGGCTCTCCCTCTTTTCCTTATGAATATCGTAGACATAGATCTGGTCCGCGGGAAAAGTCTGATTTTTCACCACTCCGCTGATGATGGCCGCCGTCATGTTCCCGCCGCCGATAAAGCCGATTTTCTGATTTTCCATTTTTCCCCTCCGGGCATTTGAGATATCTTTATACTAAACCAATTCCCTATTTGAATCAATACAAAAAGTTACAAGATTTTGATTTTTATTGGATTCGTAAAAATTCGCGATGCAAATTTATGTAAACCATCCTCTTTTATCCCTGATCCGCGAGAGCCGCCTGGATCATAATGGCGCATTCCAGTCGTTTTTTCTCCAGCGAACAGGAAATCGCATGCGGTTTGTGAAGATCGCCCTCATATTGCCAGTTGTTCGCATTGCAGCCTCCGCTGCAATAAAATTTTGCCCAGCAGTTTCTGCACTCAGGTTTTGAATAGACGTTTGCAAGGGCAAAGCGGTCCTTCATTTCCAGATTCAGGCTTCCGTCCAGCACGCTGCCCATTTTCCACTCTTCCTGTCCGACAAACTGATGACAGGGATAAATATCTCCGGAAGGAGTCACTGCGACATACTCGTTTCCGCAGCTGCACCCCCGCAGCCTTCGGATAGCGCAGGGGCCCTGGTTCAGATCGATCATAAAATGATAGAAATCAAACCCCTTCCCTTCCCTGCTCCGCTTGATAATCAGATCGGAGAGCGTATCATATTCCTCAAAGATCCGGGGCAGGTCCTCTTCCTTGACGGAATAGTCGAGCCGTTCTTCCGAAACGACGGGTTCCATGGAAATCTCATTAAAGCCCAAGTCCAACAGATGTTCAACATCCTTGGTGAAATCCAGGTTATATTTTGTAAAAGTGCCTCTTACATAATAGTCTTTGTCCCTGCTGCGTTTGGCGACCAATTTCTGGAATTTGGGAAGGACGCTGTCATAGCATCCGGATCCGTCCACGCGCGTGCGCAGCCGGTCATGAACGCTTTTTCTGCCATCAAAGGACAAAATGCAGTTTGACATTTCGCGGTTGATAAAATCGATTTTATCATCGCTGAGCAGCAGACCGTTTGTCGTTATGGTAAAACGGAAGTTCTTATCGTAAGCCTTTTCTAAGCCTCGCGCGTAGGCAACCGTCTGTTTTACCACGTCAAAATTCATCAGGGGTTCTCCGCCGAAAAAATCGACTTCCAGATTGTGGCGTCCGACGGATTTTTCAATCAGAAAATCGATGGCGCTTTTCGCCACTTCAAACGGCATCAGCATTCTTTCGCCGCCAAAATCTCCCTGCGCCGCAAAACAGTATTCGCACCGCAGGTTACAGTCGTGAGCAATATTCAGGCACATGGATTTAATGGGAGCGCTTTTCAGCATGGCCGCGAATTTCTCATATCCATCCGGTGAAAATAACTGCCCCTTTCGGTGCAGTTCCTGAATTTCCCCGTAGGCTTCCCGGAGCGTTGCCTCATCATAACGATTCTTTAAAGCGTCCATCATCGTTTCGGGCGGATGTTCAGGCACATCGGCATCAGCCAAATAATCCAATATATCAAACGGAGCGTCGTCGAAAAGGTGGACCGCGCCGCTGTTGGTATCCAAAACGATTTTATATCCGTTTAAAGAATACTTGTGAATCATTTACATTTCTCCATCCGAACAAAATTTAAGGGACAGAATCCTGTCCCTTTGCGGCTAATTCAAATAGCCTTCTGCTATCTATTCTTATTTTCGCACTTCTGGTTGGAAACCGTGCAGGAAGTTTTGCATGCCGACTGGCAGGATGCCTGGCATTCGCCGCAGCCGCCCTTCGCAGCGCTTTCCCGCAAATTCGCCTGATTCAGCGTTTTAATCTGCTTCAATTTTAAAGCCTCCGTTTCACGAGTAAGTTATGAACGAAACTATTATAGCAATGATGGAAGGAATAGTCAAAATTATTTCCGTTTCAGCTTCGTTTTTCTGCTGACGGCAAGCACGCCGCCAATGGCGCCGGACAGAACCATCACCAGCAGGCGTATTCCGCATTGAGCCGGTTCGACCGCTTTATTCGATACTGCAAGTCCGGAAAAGAGGAACAACGCAAATAAAAGCATTCCGGAAGCCGCGCCGAACAGCAGTCCGCGCTTTTTAGAGATTCTCGCCGCGATGTATCCCGCCGCAAAAGCGCTGAGAACGGATACCGCGATGACAAGAGGGGATAAAAGCCCCTGAGGAATGCTTTCCGCAGAAACAAAAACCAATGCTGAAACACCCAAAAAGACCGCACAAATCAAAGCTCCCGCAACGGAACCGATCACGATGGCGCGAATGGCATCTAACACAGGTTTTTGACGAATGGACTTTGAACTTTTCATCATAACCGCCCCCTCCAATATCCTGACAAATAGATATTCGGAAAGGGCGGCAGATATTACAAATGATCCGGGCTATTCAGCCTGATCATGAGTCGTTTCAATACTGCCGACAGCCCATTTTTTGATTTTGATCTTTGCGCGGTCCGTACCGGTTTCAATAATCAGTGTGCCTGTATCTTCTTTGATTCCAACCACACGCCCTTCAATCCCGCCGATCGTCGTGATATCGTCTCCGACCTGGACGTTGCTGCGCATCTTTTCTTCCTGCTTTTTTCTCTTTTGCTGAGGTCTCATCAAAAGGAAATAAAAGACGCCGACAATCAGGACCATATAAAGGATTGTAATCCAAAGGCTGCTGCCTGTTCCGGCAGTTCCGCCGGTCAGTAGGAAATTCATGAATACCAACACCTCTCTCTTAATGTTTAGATTATATCAGCAAATAGGATTTCATGCAAGGTTTTCTCATATTCTGCGGTTCAAAACTTCCAGATTCTCCCGATAAAACCTTTCAAATGTTTCATTCTGCAGAGAACCCCTGATTTTCTCAAAAAAGCTGTTGTAAAAATAAATATTATGCATGACGCAAAGCCTCATGGCCAGCATTTCGCCGCTTTTGAACAGGTGGTGGAGATAAGCGCGGGAAAAGTTTTTGCAGACCGGGCAATCACAGTCCGGGTCCAGCGAAGTATCGTCCAACTCGTATTTTGCGTTGAAAAGGTTGCGTCTTCCCTGCCGTGTAAAAACGTGTCCGTGCCTCGCGTTGCGGGTCGGCATCACGCAGTCAAACAGGTCCACTCCCCTCCGGACCGCTTCCAGAATGTTCCCCGGCGTTCCCACGCCCATCAGATACCTGGGTTTGTCCATCGGCATCTCCGGGACGACCGCCTCGATGATCCGGTACATTTCCTCACTGCTTTCCCCAACCGCCAAACCGCCGATCGCATAGCCGTCCAAATCGAGGTCCCGGATCCTTTTCATGCAGTCGACGCGCAGGTCCTCATAGGTGCTTCCCTGATTGATTCCAAACAGCATCTGCCTGGGATTGATGGTTCCCGGTTCCCGGTTCAGGCGGTTCATTGCCTCCTTGGAACGGCAAAGCCAGCGGACGGTGCGGGCACAGGAATCGCGCGCGTATTCGTATGGCGCGGGATTCTGGACGCACTCATCGAACGCCATGGCGATGGTCGAAGCGAGGTTCGACTGGATTTTCATGCTCTCTTCGGGCCCCATGAAAATTTTTCTTCCGTCGATGTGGGACGCGAAGGTCACACCCTCCTCCGTAATATTCCGCAATTTTGCAAGGGAAAAAACCTGAAATCCGCCGCTGTCGGTTAAAATAGGCCCATCCCATCGCGTAAAGCGGTGGAGCCCGCCCAATTTCCGGACGGTTTCATCCCCCGGGCGCAGATGCAGATGATAGGTGTTGCAAAGCTGCACCTGACATTTCAGGTCTTTTAGATCCAGCGCGGATACCGCGCCTTTTATCGCGCCTGCGGTCGCAACGTTCATAAAAGCGGGGGTCTGAATTTTGCCGTGAGGCGTGGTGAATTCCCCGCGCCGCGCCGCATCGCAGTTTTGAATCAGATGAAACATAGCTGCCATCCTTTTAATAAATCAGCATTGCGTCGCCAAAACTGAAAAACCGGTATTTTTCCTTTACCGCGACTCGATAGGCGTTCATAATATGGTCGTAGCCGGCCAGTGCGGAAACCAGCATGATCAGCGTGCTTTCCGGCAGATGAAAGTTGGTGATCAGACCATCTAGCACCTTGAATCGATAGCCGGGATAGATAAAAATATCCGTCCATCCGGCACTTTCCCGGATGCACCCCTCTTTGGTTCCGACCGCTTCCAGCGTTCTGCAGCTCGTAGTCCCGACGGCGATCACGCGGCCGCCGTTCCGCTTTGCCCGGTTGATCTGTTCCGCTGTCTGCGCGGAAAGATAGTAATGCTCGGAATGCATCTTGTGCTCCGTGACCTTTTGCGCCGTGACGGGGCGGAATGTCCCCAAGCCGACATGGAGCGTCACGAAAGCCAAGTCGATCCCCTTGTCCTTGATCTTCTGGAGCAGCTCCGGAGTGAAATGAAGCCCGGCCGTCGGCGCGGCGGCGGACCCGACCTCTTTGGAATAGACCGTCTGGTAGCGCTCGTTGTCCCGGAGTTCTTCTTTGATATAATGAGGAAGCGGCATCTGCCCTATTTTGTCCAGAATTTCATAAAAATTTCCTTCGCAGGTAAAACGGGCAAGCCGATTTCCGTCCTCGATAATATCTAAGACCTCCGCGCGAAGGAGCCCGTCGCCGAAGGTGAATTTCGAACCGATCTTTGCACGCCTCCCCGGGCCGGTCAGGACCTCCCACACGTCGCCTTCCCGGTGGTTCAGCAATAAAAATTCAACTTTTGCCCCGGTTTCATCCTTGACTCCCAACAACCTGGCCGGAAGGACGCGGGAATCGTTCAGCACCAGACAATCCCCCGGATTCAGGTAATCAATAATATCGTAGAAATGCCGATGCTCCACTTCTCCCGTTTTCCGGTTCAAGGTCAGCAGGCGGGAAGAATCCCTCGGCTCCGCCGGTGACTGAGCAATCAGGTCTTCTGGCAGATCATAATAAAAATCTTTTGTTTTCAGATTGTCAAGATCCAGTTCCATTTTCATGTCTCCCATTCTGTCACAGGTAAATACCAATTGTCTATTATAAATAAATTGACAATCAATAGCAACCCATGCTATTATATTTTAGGATTTATCTTGTTGGTTTTACAGACGATGAAACTTAGGATAGAGGCGCGAATTTCAAGATGAGCGGGGCGAGGCTGCCAAAGCCGATGAACCCACGCGAAAGGGGAAATCGCCGAAGGGGATACTTTGGCAGAGTATTCGCCTGGTCAGCATGCAAACAGTGTGCGGACTGTCATCAGATTCTGATGGAGAGCTATCGACCTTTGAAAAGCGGCGCGCGCTGCTTTAAAATCGAGAAGCGCCACAATACTCTGATGACCGGTATTTTACCGGCTTTTTTATTACGCAGATATTTTTTCTTGTTCCTTTCATATATTATTTAGGAGGCCTGTTCTCATGAAAAATTATCGGGTGGGAATCGTCGGCGCGACCGGAATGGTTGGACAGCGTTTCGCCGTCCTTTTGGAAAACCATCCCTGGTTTACTGTAACCGCACTGGCCGCGAGTGAGCGGTCGGCCGGCAAAACCTACCGGGAAGCGGTCGGGAAACGCTGGCTGATGACAACCCCTATGCCGAAAAACTTGGAAAACATGGTAATCATGGACGCTGAAAAAGACAAGGACAAAATCGTGGAAATGGTGGATTTTGTCTTTTGCGCAGTCAATATGGAGAAACAGAAAACGAGAGAGCTGGAGGAGATGTATGCGAAGTCAGAATGCCCCGTCGTTTCCAATAACAGCGCGAACCGCCTGATTCCCGACGTTCCGATGCTGATTCCGGAAATCAACCCGGGGCACGCGGATATTATTCCGTTCCAGAGAAAACGGCTCGGGACAAAGCGCGGATTTATTGCCGTAAAGCCCAACTGTTCCATACAGGCTTATGTCCCTGCGGTTACACCCCTCCTTGATTTGAATGTGACAAAGATCCTTGCCTGCACCTATCAGGCGATTTCAGGAGCGGGCAAAACATTTGAAACCTGGCCGGAGATGGTTGACAACGTCATTCCGTTTATTGGAGGCGAAGAGGGAAAATCCGAAAACGAGCCGATGAAAATCTGGGGCCGCATTGAAAATGGCGCGATCGTCAACGCCGCCGCCCCCAATATCACAACGCAGTGTCTGCGTGTTCCGGTCAGCGACGGTCACATGGCCGCAGTGTTTCTGTCCTTCGAAAAGAAAATCCCCATGGATGAAATGATCGACCGATGGAATCATTTTAGCGGAGAGCCGCAGAAGCTTGCTCTCCCGAGCGCTCCCAAAAAGTTTTTGTATTATTTCCGGGAGGATGACCGGCCGCAGACTCGCCTGGACCGCAATCTGGAAAACGGCATGGCGGTTTCGATCGGACGCCTGCGCCCCGACAGCCAGTATGACGTAAAATTCGTGTGCCTGTCCCACAACACGCTTCGCGGCGCGGCCGGAGGCGGGGTTCTGATGGCTGAATATCTCTGTTCAAAGGGATTTATGGATGAATAATACTGCCAAAACCGGGAGGTAGATTTTTTATGAAAAAGCTTGTATTTACGGGTTCCGGCGTTGCATTGGTCACTCCGATGAAACAGGATGGCTCTGTAAATTACGATGTCTTGGAGCGTCTTGTCGATTTTCACCTTCAGAATGGAACCGATGCGATCGTTGCCTGTGCCACGACGGGCGAATCCCCCGTTCTCAGCCACGAGGAGCATTGCAGAATTGTTGAACTGATCGTTAAAAAAGTTCAAAAGCGGATTCCGGTCATTGCAAGCTCCGGAAGCAATGACACCCAATATGCCGTCGAGCTTTCACGCTCGCTACAGGACATCGGAGCGGACGCCCTTTTGCTGATTACGCCATATTATAATAAAACGTCTCAGACTGGGCTGATCAGACACTTTCATTATATTGCGGACCGGGTCGATCTCCCCATGATTCTCTATAATGTTCCATCCCGGACCGGCTGCAATATTCAGCCGGAAACTTATCAGGCAATTGCGGAGCATCCTAACATTGTCGGTACGAAGGAAGCGAACGGGGATTTACCCGCCTGTGCGAAAACGATTTCGCTCTGCGGGGATAATCTTACGGTTTACTCCGGAGAAGACAATCAGACTCTTCCGATTCTTTCTTTGGGAGGCAAGGGCGTCATCTCAGTTGCCGCAAATATTGTTCCAGAAGCAATGAAACAAATTTGTACCGACTACTTGAACGGAAATGTGGAAGCGTCGCGCAAATCCTTTTTAAATTATCTGGAACTGATGGACGCGCTCTTTTGGGATGTGAATCCCATTCCGGTGAAAACCGCTATGAATTACATGGGATTCAACTGCGGCGACTGCCGCCTCCCGCTCACCGGCATGAGCGGCGAGCTGAATGAAAAGCTCCTGAGGGTCCTAAAAAAATATCAGCTGATCAAATAATCAATGTAATTCAAAATAAAGGACGACTGAAACTGAAATGACAAGAATCATTCTGAGCGGCTGCGGCGGTGCCATGGGCAAGGTCGTTTCCAGTTGTGCCGCGGACCGAAGCGATATCGATCTTGTTGCGGGAATCGATCATCACGCCGATCAGGACCTTCCCTATCCGCTTTATTCATCCCCGGACAAGGTAGACAGAAAGGCCGATGTCCTGATTGATTTTTCCCACCCAACGCTGCTGTATCCGCTTTTGGAGTTCGGTAAAAAAACAAAGACTCCGCTTGTCCTCTGCACGACTGGATATGACAAGGAGCAGGTTCGGGCGGTGGAAGACGCTTCACGTGAAATACCAATCTTTTACTCGCGCAACATGTCTCTGGGGATCAATTTATTGATCGAGCTGGCCAGGAAAGCGGAAAGTGTTCTTGGCACTGGTTTCGATGTCGAAATAGTTGAGGCGCATCACAACCAAAAAATCGATGCGCCCAGCGGAACAGCCCTGATGATCGCAAACGCTGTGGCCGATGTTTCCGGCGGGCAAATGCACTATATGTATGACCGTCACTCCCAAAGGAAAAAACGTTCCGAAAACGAAATCGGAATTCATTCGATCCGCGGCGGTACCATCGTTGGCGAACATAAGGTCGTCTTTGCGGGTCCACATGAAATTCTTACAATTTCACACTCCGCACAGTCAAAAGAAATTTTTGCCCATGGAGCGCTGAATGCAGCCATATTTCTTTCACGTAAAGGAAAAGGGCTTTACTCTATGGCCGATCTCATTCGACAGGAGGATTGAAAATGAATTTGTCGCCTACAATCGCCACCGCCAATGACATTACGCTGATCACTCTTCAAAAATGCCCTTCCGAACTAAAGTTTATCGCTTATATTTTTCAAAGCATCGCCGGCTTTGACGTCGATGTGGATATGATATCCCTCGCACCGACACAAGGCGCCTATACTTCCGTTTCCTTTACGATTCCCGACGCCCATCTTGACAAGATCCTGAGCTTTACATCCGAACTCCGAAATCAAAACCAAATCAGTGCCGTTGTCAGCAGCGGCAATTGTAAAATATCCGTTTATGACGCCGGAATGAAAGACACACCGGGCATGGCTGCTGAAGTTTTTGAAGTGGCATCCTCTGCGCAGACGGATATTCGGCTCATTACCACGTCTGAAGTGGATATCTCTCTGCTTGTCACCGCCGCTGATTTTCAGGAAACTTTGGACGCTTTGAAAAACAGATTTCATAAATCTTAAAGAGATTTCCGTTAACCTTCAATCGGGAAGGCTTATTGCGGCCCCTCACATTCTTAATGTGAGGGGCTTTTTCGAATATAAACACCGATACGAATGTTCAGTTGATTTCTATTTTTGCATTGCAATCCGACGACGCAAATGCTACAATCGAATTTGGAGAAGCGAATAAAAAGAACCGGCAAGAACCCAGTTGCACTGTCACAATCATTGGAAGAATGAATAAGAATCCAGACTTTAAGTTTCGGAGGAGATGTTTGATAATGAAAACAGTGTTTTTGAATGCTCAAAAAATGGATTTTGACGAAAAGCTTGATTTTTCTGCCGTTATGCAATGCGGACCAATGGAAATCTATCCGTCGAGCGAAAACGATGAAATCATCGAGCGGGTTCAGAGCCACAATGTGGTGGTCACGAAGGAAATGCCGGTCGGAAGGGAAATGATCGGGAGGTTTCCCTCCTGCGTGAAAATGATCTGCGAAGCGGGAACCGGATATAACAATATCGATATTGCCGCGGCAAAGGATAAAGGAATTTTAGTCTGCAATATTCCAAGTTACAGTACGGATGCCGTCGCACAGCTCGCCATCACGTTCGTTTTGGCATTGAGTTCCTCCCTGACAAAACAGCAAGTCATGCTGAAGCAGAAAAATTATGATAATTTTTACCAATTCCTTGGTGTGCCGCACTCGGAAGTCAGCGGAAAGACTCTCGGTGTGATCGGTACCGGACATATCGGTCAGCGGGTCATCCATTCGGCCCGGGCGCTTGGGATGAATGTTCTGTGCTACAGCCGGACCAAAAAAGAATGGGATGACCCGAAGGTCAGTTCCGTAAGGCTTGAATCTCTTCTTTCAAAAAGCGATTTCGTGACGATCCATTGTCCGCTTACAAAAGAAACGACTCACCTGATCAACAGGGAAAAATTCGCTCTTATGAAGCCCTCGGCTTTTCTGATCAACACTTCCAGAGGCGCTGTTATCAATGAAACCGATCTGATTGAGGCTTTGAAAAACGGAGTGATTGCCGGAGCGGCACTCGATGTCCTTGAAAAAGAACCTCCGGAAAAGGACAATCCGCTGTTCTCGATGGAGCAGGTTATTCTGACCCCGCACATCGGGTGGAAATGCATCGAAACAAGGCAAAGGCTGATTGACCTGATTGCGGAGAACATTCAGGCGTTGATTAGCGGAAAACCAATTAATGTGGTGAACTGACTTAATTGCACGGTGGGCAAGTTGCAAGGAGCCCGGAAATCGCTGTAACGCGGTTATCCGGGCTTCTTAATGCTATTATTCCCACTCAATCGTAGCCGGGGGTTTGGATGTAATATCATAAACGACGCGGTTGACATTCTTTACTTCGTTAATGATACGGCTGGAAACCTGTTCGAGCACTTCGTAGGGAATCCGCGCCCAGTCCGCAGTCATGAAATCAGTGGTCGTTACGCCCCTGAGCGCAACCGTGTTGTCATAGGTCCGGCCGTCTCCCATCACACCGACACTTTTGATGCCAGTCAGCACGGCGAAATATTGGTTGATTTTTCTGTCGAGCCTTGCCCTTGCAATTTCCTCACGGAAGATGGCGTCCGCTTCCTTGAGAAGAGACAATTTTTCCGCCGTGACCTCCCCCATCACGCGAATGGCAAGCCCGGGCCCCGGAAACGGCTGGCGCCATACCAGAGTATCCGGAAGACCGAGCTCGGTACCGACCCTCCGGACTTCATCCTTGAACAGATAGCGAAGAGGTTCCACAAGCCCGGTAAAGCCGATCTCCTTTGGCAGCCCGCCGACATTGTGATGACTTTTGATCACGGCCGCATTCCCGGTCCCGCTCTCCACAACATCAGGATAGATCGTCCCCTGGCACAGAAAATCGACGCGCCCGATTTTTCCGGCCTCTTCCTCAAATACACGGATAAACTCTTCACCGATGATCTTACGCTTTTTCTCAGGCTCCGAAATGCCCTCTAAACGCTTCAAAAAACGATCCTGGGCATTCACGCGGATCAGATTCATATCAAACTGGCTGCGAAATACATGTTCAACCTCGTCGCCCTCGTCCTTCCTTAAAAGGCCGTGGTCTACAAAAATGCAGATAAGCTGTTTTCCGACCGCGCGGTGAACCAGTGCCGCCGCGACGGAGGAATCCACGCCGCCCGAAAGCGCGCAGATCACTTTTTTATCTCCAATGGACTGTTTCATCTGTTCAACCGCAGTCTGGATAAAAGAATCCATTTTCCAATCCCCGGAGCAGCGGCAGACACCATAAAGAAAATTGTGTAAGATTTCTTTTCCGTGAACGGTGTGTTCAACTTCCGGGTGGAACTGTGTGGCATAGAGTTTTCGTTCCGCATTCTCCATGGCAACCACCGGGCAGCTCGAACTGACAGCCGTGATGCGGAAACCCTCCGGCGGGGTTTTAATATAAACCGTATGGCTCATCCAGCAAACCGATTGTTTTTCAATTCCCTGAAACAATTCGGAATCCGCGGTGATCTGAAACTCTGTTTTTCCGTATTCGCGGATTGCAGCGTTGCCGGTTTCTCCGCCAAGGGAAAATGCAATCAGCTGAGCGCCGTAGCAGATACCGAGGATCGGAATTCCGAGGTTGAAAATTTTTCTGTCGCATTTCGGAGCACTTTCATCATAGACGTTATCCGGCCCGCCGGAAAAGATGATTCCTCTGTATCCGGCGGCAGCAATTTCTTCAGCAGGCGTGCGAAAAGACTTGATTTCACAGTAGACATGCTGATCGCGCACCCTGCGCGCAATCAGCTGACTGTATTGTCCGCCGAAATCCATGATTAAGACAGTCTCTTTTTGTTTCATACGGCCATTCTCCTTACTCAACGGTAACTGACTTGGACAGATTGCGCGGTCTGTCAATATCGCATCCTCTCAATGAAGCGATATCGTATGCAAGCATCTGAAGCGGGACAATCGCAAGTGACGGCATCATCATCTCGCAGATTTCAGGAAGATAGTACTGGTAGTCGGTTTCTTTCTCAAACTGTAGGTCGTTTTTGGACGTCAAAGAGAGGACGACAGCTCCGCGCGCCTTGACTTCTTTGATGTTGCTAATGACCTTACTGGTAAGGCGGCCCTGAGTAGCCGGGGCAACAACCAGAGTTCCTTCTTCAATCAGGGAAATCGTTCCATGTTTCAGTTCTCCCGCGGCGTATGCCTCGGAATGTATGTAAGCAATTTCTTTCAGCTTATGCGCGCCTTCAAGCGAAAGGGCATAATCCAGATTTCTTCCAATAAAAAAGATATCCTTGCAGTTATAAAATTTTTTGGCAAACTTTTTTACCATGTTCCGTCCGTGAAGAACCTCTTTAATTTGATCAGGAAGAATTTTCAATTGTGAAATATAATAGGCGTACTCCTTCGGGGAAAGGAATCCAAGGAGATCCGACAGGTAAATGGCAAGAAGATAAATCACCGCCAATTGTGTGCTGTAGGCCTTTGTTGCCGCAACCGCTGTTTCCGGGCCGGCCCATGTGTAAATCACATCGCTTGATTCGCGGGCAACGGAGCTGTCAATTGCGTTGACGATTGAAATCACGCGGGAACCATGCCTTTTTGCTTCCCTTAGAGCCGCGAGGGTATCCGAAGTTTCCCCGGACTGGCTGATAACGAGGGTAAGCACGTTTTGATTGATAATTGGGTGGCGGTAACGAAATTCGGAGGCCACATCCACTTCGACCGGAATCCGCGTGAACTGTTCCAGAATATATTTCGCGGCAACACCAGCATGATAAGCAGAACCACAGCCGATAATTTGGATTCTCACAATATTTTTCATCTGCTCCTGCGTTAGAACCATCCGGTCCAGCACGATTTTTCCATTCTGAATTCTGGGCGATATGGTATCGCGGACGGCCTTTGGCTGCTCCATGATTTCCTTTTCCATAAAATGGCTGTATCCGCTTTTTTCGGCAGCCGCGATATCCCAGGAAATATGGGTAGTTTTTTTGGGGATCGGATTGCCGTCCAAGCTGCGGATTTGAACGGAATCCTTTTTTATGATTGCCACTTCTTCTTGTTCCAAGCGGTAGACGTCCCGTGTTTTGCCCAAAATGGATGGAATATCGGACGCGATAAAATTTTCATTTTTTCCAATTCCGACCGCAAGAGGACTGTCCTTGCAGAAAGCGATGATCCGGTCGGGACAGTCACGGCAGAGGACGGCAAACGCGTAGGAACCCTCGATTTTTTGAATCGTTTTGAAAACGGCCTCAAGAATATCTCCCTCATAAAAAAATTCCAGCAGCTGGGCGGCTACTTCCGTATCCGTATCGGAGATAAAGTGAAACCCAATATCGGTTAAGCGATTCTTCAGCACACGATAGTTTTCAATGATGCCGTTGTGGACAACGGCAAACATTTCGGAGCCGCTCGCCTGCGGATGCGCGTTCACGTCCAGCGGCTTGCCGTGCGTCGCCCATCGGATGTGTCCAATCCCAACGGTACCCGAAACGTCGGTCCCATAATGTGTTTTTTCTTTCAGAACTTTCAGATTTCCCCTTGCCTTCGCTATTTCAAGAGAAGACCCATTGTAAACGGCAACGCCGGCTGAGTCGTATCCTTTGTATTCCAGCTTTTCCAGTCCCTGAAGTAAGATTGGGGCGGCCTGTTCCCCGCCCGCATACCCGACGATACCGCACATGGAGGATTCACCTCTTTCAGAAATTCCGTTAAAGAAAGAAATCCAAAACGCCGGCAAGGCGGGCTGCACTGGCAAAACCGCCGGGCCGGACATTTCAGGTCCCTATTGAGATTAAGAAAATTAACGATACAGGATATCTTCACGGGACGGGCCGTTGGAGACCATGTGAATCGGCACCCCGATCTCTTTTTCCGCAAACTCCACATAATTGCGGGCATTTTCCGGAAGGTCCCCGTAGCGCCGGATTCCACGGATATCACATTTCCAGCCCGGCAGCCTTTTCAGAATCGGTTTGCATCGCTTGAGATCCGGCGTGGTCGGGAAAGAATCGATTTTCTTACCGTCGAGCTCATAGGCGACACAAACCGGAATTTCATCCAGATATCCCAACGCATCCAGGACGGTAAAAGCGATGGAAGTGGCGCCCTGAACGCGGCATCCATAGCGCGAAGCGACCAGATCCAGCCAGCCCATTCTGCGCGGACGTCCCGTGGTAGCCCCAAATTCTCCGCCGTCTCCCCCTCTGTTGCGCAATTCGTCGGCTTCTTCCCCGAAAATTTCGCTGACAAATTCCCCTGCGCCAACCGCGCTGGAATATGCCTTTACAACTGTAATGATGTTTTTGATTTCATAGGGTGGAACCCCCGCTCCGACCGCACCGTAGGCAGCCAGGGTGTGCGAAGAAGTCACCATCGGGTAAATTCCGAAATCGGGGTCTTTCAAAGCGCCGAGCTGGCCTTCCAGAAGAATATTCTTTCCCTCACCGACGGCATGATAGAGAAATTCAAAAGTGTCCGCCACGTATGGTTCCAGTTCCCGCCTGTACTTTTTCAATTGTTCCATAAGTGCATCCACAGTCAGCTTCGGCTGGTGATACAAATACTCATAATAAACATTCTTCAGCGTCACGATCCGCTCCGCCTTTTCCCTCAGATCCGCCTCATCCCCAAAAAGCTCGCTGATCTGAAAGCCGATCTTTGCGAATTTGTCCGAATAAAACGGGGCGATTCCGGACCGTGTGGAACCGAATGAACGGGAGGAAAGCCTTGCCTCCTCAAACGAATCGAGCTGGATATGGTAGGGCATGACCAGCTGCGCCCGGTTTGAAACCATGATCTTCGGTTTCGGAACACCGCGCTCCTCTAAAGATTTCAATTCCGCAATAAATTTTTCCGCACTCAGGGCAACGCCGTTCCCGATAATATTGGTGGTATGATCATAGAATACTCCGGATGGAAGCTGATGCAGGGCAAATTTGCCGTAATGGTTGATTATGGTATGGCCCGCATTGCTGCCTCCCTGAAAGCGAATCACGATGTCAGACTTCGCAGCTTCCACGTCCGTGATTTTGCCTTTTCCTTCGTCTCCCCAGTTCGCACCAACAATCGCTGTAATCATTTTCTCACTCCGCCGCGCCGCTACGGTAAAAACTTACTGCCCTGCGGCCGGATTTAAGGCAGCATCCACACAACCTGTTTATCATAACATAAACGGACTGCAAAAACAAATGGTTAAACGGTAATATCGGCCTTAATTTCCTTCATCTGCCCGTATCGTTCCAGCGCGGGCTGGACGATTTCGCGGAGAAAGTCCTCCGTTTGCCGGGGGGCCCTTCCCACAAATTTCTCAGGGCTGACCGTCCGGTCCAGTTCTTCCCTGGTAACTCCGAAAGCGGGGTCGGCGGCGATCCGGTCCAGGAGATCGTTCTCTCCGCCCTCCTCTTTGACGATGCGGGAGGCCGCCATGGAATGCACCCGGATGCGCTCATGGAGCTGCTGGCGGTCGGCGCCGCGCTTGACGGCGTCCATCATGATATTTTCGGTCGCCATAAACGGCAGTTCCCGGTTCAGGTGCTGTAAAATCACTTTTGGATAAACGACCAGCCCGTCCGCCACATTCTCATAGAGATTGAGAATTCCGTCCACAGCCAAAAACGCCTCCGGAACGCTGATCCGCTTGTTCGCCGAGTCGTCCAGCGTGCGTTCAAACCATTGCGCCGCTTCGGTGATGCAGGGATTCAGGCTGTCGACGATCACATAGCGCGCAAGGGAAGCAATCCGCTCGCTGCGCATCGGATTCCTCTTGTAAGCCATCGCGGAGGAACCGATCTGATTCTTTTCGAACGGCTCCTCGACTTCCTTTAAGTGCTGAAGAAGGCGGATGTCGTTGGAAAACTTCGCGGCGCTTTGGGCAATCCCGCTCAAGACGGCCAAAATGCGGCTGTCCAGCTTTCTGGTATAGGTTTGCCCGGAAACGGCAAAGCAAGCCCTGTAGCCCATTTTCTCCGCGATGAGGTCATCCAGGCGCTTTACCTTTTCCTGGTCGCCGTCGAAAAGCTCCAAAAAACTCGCCTGCGTGCCTGTCGTCCCCTTGGAACCGAGCAGCTTCGACTGGGAAAGCAGATATTCCACGTCGTCCAGGTCCATCAGAAGGTCCTGAATCCAGAGGGTTGCGCGCTTCCCGACTGTGGTCGGCTGGGCGGGCTGAAAATGAGTAAACGCCAGCGTCGGCAGATCCTTATATTCCAGCGCAAATTTGGAAAGGACCCGGACCGTGCCGACCAGTTTGTTCCGGACAAGCCGGAGAGCTTCCGTCATTACGATAAGATCCGTGTTGTCGCCGACATAGCAGGAGGTCGCGCCAAGGTGGATGATCGGCTCCGCCTTCGGACACTGCTGTCCAAAAGCATAAACATGGGACATGACATCGTGCCGGACGATTCTTTCGCGCTCTTCGGCCACTTTGTAGTTGATATCGTCCTGATGGGCGGTCATTTCATCGATCTGTTCCTGGGTAATGTTCAGACCAAGCTCTTTTTCCGCCTGTGCCAGGGCGATCCATAGCCTGCGCCAGGTGCGGAACTTTTTATCCGGAGAAAAAAGATAACTCATTTCCTTACTGGCATATCGTTTGGAAAGAGGTGATTCATAGCTGTCTTTCAATCGTTTCGGCCTCCATGCAGATTACAGCCGTTTGATCGGCATGCAGTAATCATAATTTTTCTTGGCAACCAGATAATCCGGAACTTCAGCCGGATATTTTCCCGAAAAACAGGCGTCGCAGCAGCCGCTGCACCCGATCCCTGAAAGGTCAAGCATCTTCGGCAGATTTTCAAGCCTTAGAAAATCGATTGAATCCGCGAAGCTCATCTTCCCGATTTCTTCAACGCTGTGGTGACAGGCGATCAGATCATCTTTCGAGGGAATATCGGTCCCATAGTAACAGGGCCACAGGAACGGAGGAGAGCTGATTCTCAGGTGAACCTCTTTCGCGCCGGCCTCCTTGAGCATGGACACAATGCGCGCGCTGGTCGTGCCGCGGACGATGGAATCGTCCAGCATAATGACGCGCTTCCCTTTTACCGCGGTGTGAAGGGAATTCAGCTTGATCCGCACGCTGTTTTCCCGTTCCGACTGGCTCGGCTTGATAAAAGTCCGCCCGATGTAGCTGTTTTTGACGATCCCTTTCTGATAGGGAATACCGGATTCTTCGCTGTATCCGATCGCCGCGTCGATTCCGGATTCGGGGACGCCGATGACGATATCTGCGTCGACCGGATGTTGTCTGGCAAGAAGGCGCCCTGCTTTTTTCCGCGCCTCATAGACGCTGATCCCGTCGATCACGCTGTCCGTTCTGGCAAAATAAATATACTCAAAGACACAGAGCGACTTCTTTGCCGTCACCTCGTCCCGGATGGAACGCAGCCCGTTTTCATCGGCCACAACGATTTCGCCCGGCAGCACATCCCGCACAAATTCCGCGCCGCAGGCGTCAAGCGCACAGGTTTCGGATGCAAACACATAGGAGTTGTTGATCTTACCGATGCAGAGAGGGCGGAATCCGTGAACGTCGCGCACGGCAATCAGCTTCTGCGGGCTCATGATCACCATGGAGTAGGAACCGTGGACCTTTTTGACGGCGCGGTGAACGGCTTCTTCAATGGAAGGCGCCTCGACCCGTTCCCGCGCGATCATATAGGCAAACACTTCCGTGTCGATGGTAGTTTGGAAAATGCTGCCCTGTTTGGCAAGCAGCTGATGTAATTCGTAAGCATTTGTCAGATTTCCGTTATGCGCGATGGCAAGAGTCCCCTTGATATATCGCATGACCAAGGGCTGCGCATTTTCACGCACGCTTGCCCCCGCCGTGGAATACCGGACATGACCCACCGACATCTGCCCCTTGAACCGGTCGAGAATTTCGTGATTAAATACTTCCGTAACCAGACCCATGTCCTTATAGTAGGAAATCACACCCCGGTCGTTCACTGCGATGCCGCAGCTTTCCTGCCCTCTGTGCTGGAGAGCAAGAAGGCCGTTGTAGGCCGCATAGGCGGGGTCCAGAGTGCCGTCGGAATAAACGCCGAACACGCCGCATTCCTCATGCGGATGTCCGAAATCAGGTTCCGCAACGGAACAGTTCAAAAGACCACCCTCCCTTTCTTTACAGTCCGATCCGTTCCATGACCTCTTGATAGGCTTCTTCCACTCCGCCCATGTCGCGGCGGAACCGATCCTTGTCCAGCTTCTCGTGGGTGTGAACGTCCCAGAAACGGCAGGTGTCCGGGGAGATCTCATCCGCGAGGATGATTTTGCCGTGATAGCGCCCGAACTCCAGCTTGAAATCGATCAGCTCAATATTGACCGACAGGAAAAATTCTTTCAGAATTTCATTGATCTTCAGAGCGAAAGAGGAAATTTCGTCGACTTCCGCCTTCGTTGCATATCCAACAGCCAGAACGTGGCTCTCGTTGACCATGGGGTCGTCGAGCTCGTCGCATTTATAGCTGAACTCCAAGACGGGGCGCTTCAGTTCCATTCCCTCTTTCAAACCAAGCCTTTTTGCCATGCTTCCCGCGGCCTTATTGCGGATAATCACTTCCAACGGAACGATTTCCACTTTTTTAACCAGCGTTTCACGGTCGCTGAGCTGTTCCACAAAATGGGTCGGGACTCCTTTTTCTTCCAGCAGCTTGAAAAGATAGTTGGACATTTTATTGTTGACAACGCCTTTTCCGGTAATCGTTCCCCGTTTCTGGCCGTTAAATGCGGTCGCATCGTCCTTGTAATCCACAATGCAAAGATCCCTGTCGTCGGTCGCGAAAACCTTTTTTGCTTTTCCCTCATAGAGCTGTTCCAATTTTTTCATTTTCTTTTCCTCCAGACGGTTAAATAAAGTTCAAAAAAGCGGAAACTTTCGTAATATCGATGACGGACAGCTTCATGCTGTCCACATGCAGCGCGCAGTTCAGGAACGCGTTCGCCGTGTCGAGCGAGGTCAGGCACGGAATGCCGGCCTCGACGGCGTTCCGGCGGATCAGGTATCCGTCGCGCTTGTGCTCGTCCACTTTGGACGGGGTGTTGATGACCAAGTCGATTTCCCCGGAAATGATATGATCCAGAATGTCCGGTTTCCCCGCCCCTACCTTTTTCGTCCGGATGGTGGGAATACCGTTGTCGTTCAGAAAATCGGAGGTCCCCTTGGTGGAATAGATCTTCCAGCCCAGGTCGTAAAGGCCCCGCGCGATGGGCAGCATTTCCTCCTTGTCGCCGTCTTTTACCGTAAGTATGACGTGGCCTTTCTGGATCATGTGGACTCCCGCGCCGTAAAAGGCTTTGATCAGCGCCTCGTCGTAAGTATGCGCGATGCCGAGCACCTCGCCGGTTGATTTCATTTCGGGTCCAAGATTAACATCCTGCCCGTACAGTTTTTCGAACGAGAAAACGGGCATCTTGATGGCAATGAGGTCTCTTTCGTGCTGAAGCCCGTAATGATACCCCATCTCGGGGAGTTTTTTCCCGAAAAAGGCTCTGACGGCAAGCGGGACGATCGGAATGCCGGTGACCTTGCTGATATAGGGAACCGTGCGGGAAGAGCGCGGATTCGCCTCAATCACATAGACCTCATCATCCCTGACGATATACTGAACGTTCAGAAGACCGACGACATGCAGGGCTTTCGCAAGGCGGCGCGTGTATTCCACAATCCTGTTCTGCATTGCCTTCTCCACGCCGATCGCGGGGTAAACGGAAATGCTGTCCCCGGAGTGGACACCAGCGCGTTCGATATGCTGCATGATGCCGGGGATAACCGAATCGGTGCCGTCACAGACGGCATCCACTTCCACCTCGGTCCCCATAATGTACTTATCGACTAGGATCGGATGTTCCTGAGCCACGCGGTTGATGATTCCGATCTGCTGAACAATGTCCTCGTCGGCATAGGCGATCTGCATCCCCTGTCCTCCGAGCACATAGGACGGACGCACCAGAACCGGATAGCCAAGCTCATGCGCCGCCGAGATCGCTTCATCGCAGGTGAAAACGGTCCTGCCGTCCGCTCGGGGAATGCCGCACTGATTCAGAATCGCGTCGAAACGCTCGCGGTCCTCTGCGGCATCAATGCTGTCGTAGGAGGAGCCAAGCAGCGGAATTCCCATGCCCTCGATGGCCTGCGCGAGCTTGATCGCGGTCTGGCCGCCGAACTGGACAACCGCGCCGTCCGGCTGTTCCAGTTTGATGATGTGATAGACGTCCTCTTCCGTCAGCGGCTCGAAGTACAGCTTGTCGGCGATATCGAAATCCGTGCTGACGGTTTCGGGATTGTTGTTGACGATGATGGTTTCATAGCCGAGTTCTTTCAGCGCCCAGACGCTGTGTACAGAGCAGAAGTCGAATTCGATCCCCTGCCCGATCCGGATGGGCCCGGACCCGATGACCAGAATCTTTTTGCGCTCTTTCTGCGGAACCGACTCGTTCCCGGTCCCGTAGCTGGAATAGTAATACGGGGTTTCCGCGTCAAATTCCGCGGCGCAGGTATCCACCATCTTGTAAACGGGCTGAATCTTCCATTCTTCTTCGAGAGAACGGATCTCCTCGACGCTTTTGCCGCAGAGCTTCGATATGGTTTGATCCATAAACTCATATTTCTTCGCCTTCAACAGCAGAGCGTGATCCAATTCCTTTTCGGCGAGTTCTTTTTCCACCTGAATGATATTATAAAACTTCTGTAAAAACCAACAGTCAATTTTTGTAATCTCATGAATATGATCAAACGAAACGCCGCGGCGAAGAGCCTCCGCCACCGCCCACATTCGCCGGTCGTCGATCACATGCAGCCTGTTGTCCAGCTCCGGATCGGACAGCTCTGCGAACTCGGCATCCATCAGGCTATATACGTTCTGTTCCAGGCAGCGGATTGCTTTCATCAATGCCGCCTCAAAGTCGGGCGCGATGCCCATGACTTCTCCGGTCGCTTTCATCTGGGTCCCGAGAATTCGTTTTGCAAAAATGAATTTGTCAAACGGCCAGCGCGGAATTTTTACAACGCAGTAATCCAGCGTCGGCTCAAAGCAGGCAAAGGTTTTTTGGGTGATCGCGTTCGGAATTTCATCCAGCGTGTAGCCAAGCGCGATCTTTGAGGCGACTTTCGCAATCGGATACCCGGTCGCCTTGGAGGCAAGGGCCGAGGAGCGGCTCACGCGCGGATTCACTTCAATTACAACGTACTCAAAGCTGTCCGGGTTCAGCGCAAACTGTACGTTGCAGCCGCCCTCCACCTTCAGTTCCCGAATGATGGAAAGCGCCGCGCTGCGCAGCATCTGCAATTCCTTGTCTGCAAGGGTCTGGCAGGGGGCTACGACGATGGAATCGCCGGTGTGCACGCCGACCGGGTCGATATTTTCCATGTTGCAGACGGTGATGCAGTTGTCGTTTTTGTCCCGCATCACTTCGTACTCGATTTCCTTCCAGCCCGCGATGCAGCGTTCGATCAAAACCTGATGGACACGGCTCCGGTGCAGCCCGACCGTGGCGATATTGATCAGTTCCTCCTCGTCGGCCGCGATTCCTCCGCCGGTCCCGCCGAGGGTGTATGCCGGGCGCACAACAACGGGATATCCGATCTTCTTTGCAGCCTCGACGCACTCGTCAATGCTTTCA
This sequence comes from Caproicibacter sp. BJN0012, assembly GCF_035986805.1. NCBI lineage: Bacteria > Bacillati > Bacillota > Clostridia > Eubacteriales > Acutalibacteraceae > Caproicibacter > Caproicibacter sp. BJN0012. Next base: position 1,864,776 of record NZ_CP142518.1, read on the forward strand.
GCGATGGAACTTTCCGCCATCGGCTGACGGATGCGCTCCATTGCCTCCTTGAAAAGCTCCCGGTCCTCCGCCATCCGTATCGTATTTGCGTCTGTGCCGATCATTTCAACATGGTTCTGTTTCAGAAAGCCGGATTCTTCAAGCTCGACCGCAAGGTTCAGCGCGTTCTGGCCGCCCAGAGTCGGAAGGACGCTGTCTGGATTTTCTTTCAGAATTACCTTTTTGATCGTCTCAATCGTCAGCGGTTCAATGTAGACCTTGTCGGCGATCTGGCGGTCCGTCATGATCGTCGCAGGATTGGAGTTGATCAGAACGACTTCGATTCCCTCTTCGCGCAGCGCGCGGCAGGCCTGGGTTCCGGCATAGTCGAATTCCGCGGCCTGGCCGATGATAATCGGCCCGGAACCGATAATAACGACTTTTTTGATATCCTGTCTTTTGCTCACAGACGGCTCCCTCCCATCAGGGCAATAAACTTGTCGAAAAGAAATCCGGTGTCGAGCGGGCCCGGCGAAGCCTCCGGATGAAATTGTACGGAAAAGACTTTGCCGTTTTTATAAGTCAATCCTTCAATGCTGCCATCGTTCATACTGGTAAAACGAATGTCCGCAACTGAAGGATCGACTGTGCCGCCATTTACCACATAGCCGTGGTTCTGGGAAGTGATAAAGACCCTGTTTTCAAAAAGGTCCTTTACAGGGTGATTAATTCCTCTGTGGCCGTATTTTAATTTATAAGTATCAAACCCCATGGCAAGCGCCATCAACTGATGTCCCAGGCAGATTGCAAAGGTAGGGATTCCGTATTCGTATACCCTTTTTAACTCCGAAATGGATTTTTTACAGTCCTTGGGATCTCCCGGACCGTTTGTCAGCATGATTCCATCCGGCTGAAATTCCATCATCTCCTCAAACGATGCGTCATAGGGGAAACGCTTCACGGTGCATCCGCGCCTGACGAGAGAACGGATGATATTGTTCTTGACCCCGTAATCCGCCAGTGCCACACGGACCGGGCCGTCGCCGTAAACGGAGCTTTCCCTGCAGCTGACAATCGGTACGGTAGGCTCCAGGACAAAAGACTGAACCTGTTTCTTCATCCTCTCCGGATCAATGGAATCCCCGTAAGCGACCATTCCGCGCATGGTCCCGCTTTCCCGCAGAATTTTCGTCAGCGCTCTCGTGTCAATTCCCTGCATCCCGGGAATATGGTTATTCTTCAAAAAAGTATTCAGGTCCACATCGCAGCGGAAGTTGCTCGATCTTTCCGATAAATCGTGAACAATGTAGGCGGAGACCCACGGCCTTGTCGATTCCATGTCGTCGTAGCAGATTCCGTAATTTCCAATCAGCGGATATGCCATCACAACGCCTTGCCCCGCGTAGGATGGGTCCGTGAGAAGCTCCGAGTAGCCGCACATTGCGCTGTTAAAAACGACCTCGCAGAGGGTATCGTGTTCGTCTCCGAAGCCTGTCCCTTCAAAAGTCATGCCGTTTTCCAGCGTCAGCAGTGCTTTCATTCCATCACCAACCATTCTAAATCTCTGTTTTATATCAATTTCTTAAAAATTCAGGATGCGGAAAAGGATTCAACGATGCGTTGAACCGCTTTCTGTGTGTTTTCCGTGGTGTTGAAGCTGGTAAGACGGAAGTAGCCCTCGCCCGCCTGTCCAAACCCGGAACCCGGCGTCCCGACGACCCCTGTTCTGGAAAGGAGAAGATCAAAAAACTCCCAGGAGGAAAAGCCTTTCGGTGTTTTCAGCCAGATGTAGGGAGAATTGGTTCCTCCGTAAACTTCGAATCCGGCCTGAGCAAGACCATCCAGGATGATTTTCGCATTGCTTTGATAATAGGCGATATTTTCGCGGATTCCCCGATGCCCTTCTTCGGAATAGACCGCCTCCGCGCCGCGCTGGACAACGTAGGAAACGCCGTTCATTTTTGTGGATTGGCGGCGTGCCCACAGGGCGTTCAGAGAGACACCGTTGACCAAAAGTTCTTTGGGAATGACCGTGAACGCGCAGCGGACTCCGGTAAAACCGGCCGTCTTGGAAAAACTGCGGAATTCGATTGCGCACCGTTTCGCCCCATCTATTTCATAGATGCTGTGCGGCATTTCAGGGTCTGTAATAAACGCCTCATACGCCGCGTCGTAAAGAATGACGGAGTGATGCTCCAAGGCGTAATCCACCCATTTTTTCAGCTCCGCTTTATGGATCCCCATGCCGGTGGGGTTATTGGGAAAACAGAGGTAGATCATATCCGCCGGCTGTTCCGGCAATTCCGGAAGAAAGCCGTTTTCTTTTCTGCAGGGCATATAGACGATTTTGCTCCATCCGGCTATTGGTGAATAGTCCCCTGCCCGTCCGGCCATCACGTTCGTATCAACATAGACCGGATACACTGGGTCGCAGACCGCCACGGTATTTTCCCGGTCGAAGATATCGCCAATATTTCCAGTATCGCATTTTGCGCCGTCGCTGACAAAGATTTCATCCGATCCGATCTCGGCGCCCCTGCTCTGATAATCATTTTGGGAAATTGCATCTCTTAAGAATAAATATCCAGCCTCAGGACCATATCCGCGAAAAGTTGAAGTATCCCCCATTTCCTGTGCGGCGTTTTTCATGGCATCGACAATTGCTTTTGGCAGAGGCCTTGTCACATCTCCTATTCCAAGCCGAAGGACTTCTTTTTCAGGATGTTGCTGTGAAAACGCTTCTACCTTTTTCGCAATATCAACAAACAGATAACTTGCGGGCAGCTTCACAAAATTCTCATTGATTTTAAGCAAATTCAGCCATTCCTTTCCCCGACAATTCAGAAGTATTCATTCCAAATGTATATTATATCAGATTTTCACCACGCCGTCAAAGACAAATTCCGCAGGTCCCTTTAAGAAAATTTCATCTGTTTCTTCGCCCCAGCGGATGGAAAGGTCCCCGCCTCTCAGATGTATTTTCACCTGCCGCCCGGTTTTCCGGTTCCACGCCGCAGCACAGGCCGCAGCACAGGCGCCGGTTCCGCAGGCAAGCGTTTCGCCGGAACCCCGCTCCCAAACACGCATTTTTAATTCATCCTTTCCCAGGATCTGAACAAATTCCGTATTGACGCGGTCTGGAAAGATCGGATGATGTTCAAACAGCGGCCCGATTTCCTCCAGCTTCAAAGCGTTTACATCCTCAACGAACACAACGCAGTGGGGGTTCCCCATGGAAACGCATGTGATCCGGTATTCCCGGCCGCCGACGGACAGCGGCTCGTTCAGGACCGCTTCTTTGGAAAAAACGACGGGAATTTCGGACGCTTTCCGGATCGGCGTCCCCATGTTCACTTCCACCGATGCCACCCGGCCGTTCCTAACGTCGAGGCGCAGGGTTTTGACACCGCTGAGGGTTTCAACTTTCAGAATTTCTTTCTGGATGATGCCGCGTTCATAGACATATTTTCCGACGCACCGGATTCCGTTGCCGCACATCTTTCCCCTGGAGCCGTCCGCATTATACATATCCATTTTACAGTCGGCAAGCTCAGACGGTTCAATCAGAATGATGCCGTCAGAACCGATGCCGAAATGGCGGTCGCTCAGTTTGACGGCAAGCTCAGACGGATGTTCAACGGCTTCGTGAAAACAGTCCACATAAATATAATCGTTGCCGATCCCCTGCATTTTCGTGAATTTCATTTCAGGCCCTCCTCAGGAATTCAGAATGATCAAGGCTGCCTCCGCCATCTTTTTTCCTTTATCCATACTTTTTTTCTGAATAAATCGATGCGCCTGCGGTTCCGTAAAGTTGTTCCGTTTCATCAGTAAATCCTTTGCATTTTTAATGGATTGTTTTTCATCTAAATTTTCTGAGGCCAGCTTTTTTTTGATTGTAAGTGAGGTGTAATCGGCCAAATTCAAAAACATATTCACCGTGGAAATCAGGTCCATTCTGCTGATCGGGAGCATCAGAGTTGCCTGTTCCAGCGATTCGCACATGGAGGCGAGCTGAGAACTGACTAAAAAGAGGAAATCATAGGCGGAACCGACCATCCGTGGAAGATTGACGGCAGCCATGTCCCGCAGTTTTACGCTGCACACCACAATTCCGCCGTGGTAATGTTTGCTGGTAAAATCCATCACTTGAGCGCCGGTTGTGCAGACGGTGCTGACATATAAGCCGCTTGACCGAAGAACCGCCGTTATTTTTTTAGCGTATTCCGGATTTGAATTTGCTACGACAATGCTGCTCATAATTAACAACTCCGAAGGGAAGGATAAGACGCTGGTTTTTAAAGCCGGTCCAAATAGCGGTGCAGTTCCCAGTCAGTCACAGCGGTGGAGTATTGACGCCACTCCTCTTCTTTCGCTTCGACATACTTGTGAAAAACAAGATCGCCCAGAACCTTTTTGACAAAAGGATCTTCTTTCATCATCCGAACCGCATCCCCCAGATCGGCTGGAAGCATCTCTGAATCCGCCGGTATCGCCTCAGGCAAATGCATCGAAACGACAGAGGGAGGCGGAAGCAGGTCGCGGTCGATTCCATCCATACCGGCGGAGAGAAGCAGCGCAAAAGAAAGATACGGATTACAGGTGGGGTCCGGACTTCTCAGATCAACGCGGCTGTCGGGGCCGAGCGGCGAGGGGACGCGAATCAGGGTCCCCCTGTGATGAAAAGACCAGCCCACCAGACTGGGAGCCCCTTCGCCGCCGGGAATCAGGCGCTTATAAGAATTCACCAGAGGATTTGTGACCGCGCAGATGCTTCTGATGTGCAGGAGCAGACCCGCTATGAAGTTCAGTGCGGTACGGCTCAGACCATTTTCAGAGGAGGCGTCATAAAAAGCATTCCGCCCATTGCGAAAAAGCGAAATGTTGATGCACATGCCCGATCCCGCGCGGCTAAAAACAGGTTTCGGCATAAAAGTAGCATATAGCCCGTTCTCATTTGCACAGGATTTGACCACCATTTTGAAAGTTAAAAAATGATCCGCGGCAGTCAGTGCTTCCGCTTCTTTGAAGTCGATTTCATGCTGCCCATAGGCAGCCTCATGATGGGATGCCTCGATTTCGAATTCCATCTGCTCAAGGTCCAGGCAGATGTCGCGCCTGGCATTTTCTCCCTGATCCGCAGGTCCGAGGTCAAAATATCCGGCAGTGTCGTTTGTCTCGGTGGTAGGATGCCCCAGTTCGTCCGTCTGAAACAGATAAAATTCACATTCCGTGCCGATATAAAAAGTAAAGCCCTGATCGGCAGCCCGCTTCAGAGTCTTTTTCAGTACGCATCTCGGGTCACCCGGATACGGAGTGCCGTCCGGCCCAATGATCTCACAGATCAGCCTTGCGGCCCGGCCGCTTTGCGTACTCCAGGGATAAATCAGAAAGGTTTCGGGATCGGGCTGCAAATACATGTCTGATTCCTGAATCCGGACGAAGCCTTCCATGGAGGAACCGTCAAACATGCATTGATTATTCAGGGCCTTTTCAATTTGATCGGCGGTGACCGTGACATTTTTAAAGGATCCAGGAATATCGGTAAACTGAAGACTTAAAAAATCGACATGATTGTCATGCAGCATTTGAATCATATCGTTTCTTCCCATGCACGGCATTTAGATACCTCCCGGAACAAACACATCATATGGTATTTGGTTTTCGTCAGGTGTGTCCTAATATAATATATTTATATTATGCTTTTTCAAAAGCCGTGTCAATCATTTTTGAATTGAAAGAACGATTTCATTCTAATGCACAAAATTCGACTGAATTTCGGCCTCTTTCCATGTTTTTGCAGCCTTTCATAAGCAAAAATGCAAAAACAGCGAAGAAATTATTCTTTATAGCTAAAAAGGAACCCTGTTGAAGAACAGGGTTCCTTCCTACCATTGTCAGTGAAAAATCGTAATTTTATGATATACTTTTTTGCCCTTTTTAATAATCAGGCAGGCTTTCCCATTTCTGTCAAAGTCCTGTTCCGTAAAGATGGCAGCCGGATCGGAGACCTTATTTCCGTCGGCGGAGATGCCTCCCTGAACGACCAGCCTTTTGGCTTCACCGCGCGACGGCGCGAGATTTGCCTTGACCAGAAGATCAAGGATCCCAATGGCTCCGTCTGCAAAATCGGAGGGCGACAGCTCCGTGGTCGGCATGTTTTCCGTATCCGTGCCGCTCCCAAAAAGCGCCCGCGCCGCATCTCTGGCTTTCACCGCCTCATCCTCTCCGTGAATCTGCTTTGTCACTTCAAAGGCCAGAAGCTCTTTCGCGGGGTTCAGCTGCTCGCCGCTCAGAGAGGAGAACGCGTTGATTTGATCCATCGGGACGAAGGTCAGAATTTTCAGGCATTTTAAAACATCGGCATCCCCGACGTTTCGCCAGTACTGATAGAACTCAAACGGCGATGTTTTTCTCGGGTCGAGCCACACGGCTCCCTTTTCCGTTTTGCCCATTTTTTTGCCCTCGCTGTTGGTCAGCAGGGTAACCGTAATCCCGAAAGCTTCCTGATTTTCTTTCCTGCGGATCAGCTCCACGCCGCCGATAATGTTGCTCCACTGGTCGTCTCCGCCAAGCTGCAATCTGCAGCCATAACGCCGGTACAGCTCCAGAAAATCATAGCTCTGCATGATCATATAATTCATCTCAAAGAAAGAAAGGCCGCGCTCCAGCCTCTGCTTGTAGCATTCGGCGTCCAGCATGCGGTTCACGGAAAAGCAAACGCCGATGTCTCGGAGAAAGCTGATATAATTCAGATTGGAGAGCCAGTCCGCGTTGTTGGCCATAATTGCCTTATCATCTGAAAAATCGATCAGCCTGGACATCTGCTTCTGAAAGCAGGAGATATTGTGCGCGATTTCCTCCTCCGTCAGCATTTTCCTCATATCGGTCTTCCCCGTCGGGTCGCCGACCATGCCGGTGCCGCCTCCGAACAACGCGATCGGCGTATGGCCGGCCCGCTGCAGATGAGCCATCACCATGATCGGAATATAATGCCCCACATGCAGGCTGTCCGCAGTTGGGTCGAATCCGACATAAAACGTCGCCTTTTCCTCGTTAAGCAGGTGGCGGACCCGTTCCCGGTCCGTTGTCTGCGCAATCAGGCCCCGCTCTTCCAAAGTCTCAAAAACACCCATTCTATCATCCTCCATTTTGTCAGGGAACAATAAAAAAGCCCCCCGCAAAGTAGTTTTTGCAGAGGGCGGAAAATTCCGCGGTACCACCTCAGTTTACCGGCTTCCTCACGGAAGCGGCCTTACGGGTACAAAACCATACCCACACGCTGTAACGTGCGTTCCTTACGGCCGGACCTACTGGACGAATTCAATCCGGCGGCTCCAGGATGTATTTCATCCGGCAACCGCGCCTACTCGCACCGACCGCAGGCTCTCTGAGCGTTTGTTCCGGAGTACTTCTTCCCTTCTCAGCTGTTGAAAAATATTATAGATGCATTCCGTTCTCTTGTCAAGCTTCCGGCCGTCTTTCCGCCATCCGAAGCATTTCCTCCGCATTTTGAAGCATCAGCGGCGTGACATTCTCTCCGCCCATGATCCGGGCGAGCTCCTTCCGCCTTCCCTCCCGGTCCAGACGGTCCACCCGTGTGAACGTGCGGTTTTCCCGGACCTGTTTGCGGATCAGAAAATGCGTGTCGGCCAGCGCGGCGATCTGCGCCAAATGCGTCACGCAGATGACCTGGCGGTTTTGGGAAACTTCCCGCAATTTTAGTCCGACTTTCTGCGCCGCGCCGCCGCTGACGCCCGTGTCCACCTCGTCGAAGATCAGGGTCCCGATATCGTCCCTGCCCGCAAGGACCGTCTTGATTGCCAGCATGATGCGCGAAAGCTCGCCGCCGGATGCCACTTTCGCAATCGGCTTGGCCGGTTCCCCCGCATTGGTGGAAATATAGAATTCAATCCTGTCGCAGCCGGTTTCATCCATCGGAATAGAATCCTGCCGGATTTCAAAAGTCACGTCCGGCATGTTGAGGAACTGAAGCTCCGCCTTTACTTTTTCCGAAAAGACCTTTGCCGCACCGGCACGCCAGCAAGAAATCTCCTCGGCGAGGGATCTTGCCTGCGAATGAAACTTTTGATAGCTTGCCCTGAATTTCGCCGCGTTTTCATCCGAAAGCCGGATTGTCTCCAGTTCCATCCGGCATTTTTCAAGGTATTCAAGCATTTTCTCGACCGAGCCGCCGTATTTCAGGCCCAAACGGTAAATCGCGTCCAGTCTTGTCTCAATTTCGTCCAGTTCCGACGGATCATATTCCAGTTGAGAGGAAAAGCCTCTCATTTCCTCTCCACAGTCGTCCAGATCGTAGGAGATGGATTGAAGGCGCTCCGCCAGGCCGTGCAGCTCCGGGAGGAACCGTTCCGCATCGTTCAGCGCGGCGGCAGCCTCTGAGACGGCCGAAACAGCCCCCAATGTTTCCTCGTCTCCGCCAAGCGCCGCTTTTGCCCGAGAAATCGCCTGCGCGACCCGCTCGGAATTGCGGTACAGATTCTTCCGGCGATCCAGCTCTTCCTGTTCGCCCGGATGAAGATCCGCAGATTCCAGCTCGTCGATCTGATAGTTCAGCAGGTCGATCTGCCGTGCCTTCTGGGCCTGGTCTGTTTGACAGGAATCCAGCCCCGCTTTTGCGGCCAGCATGGAGTGATAGGCCTCCCGATAGCGCAGAGAGAGGTCAGCGGGCAAACCCATGCTGTCCAGATAGCCGACATGCAGCTCCGGAGACAGCAGACCGTAGCTCTCATGCTGTCCGTGTATGTTGATCAGCAGACTCCCGACTTCCTTCAGTACGGAAACGGTGGAAGGCCGTGCATTGATCCTGCAGGAGGTTTTGCCATCCGGGGAAATTTCCCGCTGGACAATCACGGTCCCGTCGTCTTCCACGGAATAGCCAAGCTCCCGAATCCTGTCGGCGGCGCGGCCGTTCTCAAGCTGAAAAACCGCGGAAACCAGAGCGCGGCTTGCGCCCGTGCGAATCAGCTCCCGCGACGTTCTTTCCCCCAAAACCGCATTGATGGAATCGATGATGATGGATTTGCCGGCGCCGGTTTCACCGGTCAAGATGTTGAACCCGGTGCCAAAATCGATCTGTGCTTTTTCAATCACGGCGATGTTTTCGATATAAAGCTGTGACAGCATGGCAATCACCTGACAAATTTTTTCAGTTCTGAAGACAACCTTTCCGCGGAACTATCATCCCTGGTCAAGATAAAAATCGTGTCGTCGCCTGACAGCGTTCCCACAATATTTTCCCATTGAAGAGCATCCATCGCGGCGCACACCGCATTTGCCATTCCGGTCAGGCACTTGACCGCGACCATATTCTGCGCGTAGTCGACGGAAAGGGCGGAATCGGAAAACAGAGAATAGAATTTTGTGGTGTAATCCTTTGTCTCGTCCTGCCCCACCGTATATTTGTATTTGCCGCTCGCGGTCAGGGTCTTGATCAGACGAAGCTCCTTGATGTCACGGGAAACGGTCGCCTGAGTCACTTCATACCCCTCTTCACGCAGACGGCGGAGCAGTTCCTCCTGTGTATCAATGGAATATTTCCCAATCAGCTCCAGTATTTTGGCGTGCCGTCGTTCCTTCATGGTCCGATTCTCCTCTCTCCAAGTTTATCGGTTACAATCTCATAAAAATTATTATTCTTCAGCTTTAATATTTTAACGGTGCCGGAAGATCTGGAAAATTCGATTCGGGTTCCGTCCGGAATTTTTAAAAAGATTTCACCGTCGATCGTAAGAATAATTTCGCTTTCATAATCAGAATGTGCCCGAACGCTCAGCTTTGCGTCCGGCCCGAAAACCACCGGCCTGCTGAGCAGAGAATGAGGGCAGATGGGAGAAAGAAGAATACAGTTCATCTGAGGATCAATGATCGGACCGCCTGCGGAAAGCGAGTACGCGGTGGAACCGGTCGGCGTGGAAAAAATCAGCCCGTCGGCTCGGTAATCGCACACTTTGGTGTCATCCAGCCGGACTTTGAAATCGAGAATCCGCGAAAGCGTTCCTCTCGCGATGACGGCGTCGTTGAAAGCGGTAAATATTTTGGATTTTTCCTCCTGATCGACCCGGACTTCCAGCATCATCCGGTCTTCAATCGTATAATCTCCGCTTGTCAGCTTTTCCAGGCGGTCCATCTCGTTGGTTTCCAGTCCTGCAATATAGCCCAGCCTTCCGGTATTGATGCCTAGAATCGGCTTTTGAGCAGTCGCGGCGCTACGGGCACAGTGGATAATCGTTCCGTCCCCGCCTACGGCAATAATAATATCACAGGCCTGGATCATTTCCGCTGTGTTGGAAAAAAGCAAAATTTCCTCGCCCGGAAACGACGGCCGGAACTCGGCCTTCATCAAGACCTTAATTTCAAGCTTTCGCAGCTTCTGAATCAGTCTGCGCGTGTAATACACCGCATGGTTTCGGCTCAGATTTGGAATCACCGCAGCCTTCAATCCGTTTCACCGCCATTCAGCCGCAAATGGGACTCTTTCACCAACGCGTCAATATCCGGCGCGACAGACACGGGGCAGTCAGATTTCTGAAGATATAAAAGGTATTCTATATTCCCCTCCGGCCCCTTGACCGGGGAATATGTCAACCCAAGGACAGAAAAACCATTCTCCAGAACAAAACCTATGATATTGTTAATCACCTGAGTATGAATTCTCTTGTCTCGGACGACGCCTTTCTTTCCAACGTTTTCACGCCCCGCCTCAAACTGGGGCTTGATCAGGCAGACGGCCTGTCCGTTCCCGGATAAAAAGCGACGCGCTACAGGCAGCACCAGGCGCAGAGAAATAAAGGAGACATCCACACTGAAAAATCCGATCGGCTCCGGCACCTGCTCGTTCGTCAAGTAGCGAACATTCGTCCTCTCCAAGCTGACGACACGGGGATCAATTCGCAGTTTCCAGGCAAGCTGACCGTAACCGACATCGATGGAATAAACTTTTTTCGCTCCGTTCTGAAGCATACAGTCCGTAAATCCGCCGGTGGAAGCCCCGATATCCATCGTAACTTTTCCCCTCAGGTCAATAGGAAACGCGGCAAGCGCTTTTTCCAGCTTGAGCCCCCCGCGGCTTACATAGGGAAGCCGGTCTCCCCTCACCTCAATCTGAACTTCCACTGGAAGCAAGGTACCGGGTTTATCCTGCTTTTGTCCCTCAACATAAACCTGGCCCGCCATAATGACCGCTTTGGCTTTTTCCCTGCTCTCCATGAGTCCCCGGTCAAAAATCAGGCAGTCCAGTCTTTTTTTCTGAATCAATTCGAGCACTCCGATGCAATCAATTCGGCAATACCCCCGGCGCTGAGTCCAAGCTGTGCCAAAGCCTGGGCCATCGTTTCGTGCATGACGAAACCGTTGATCGCACGGAGGTAAAATTTGCCGGCAAAAGAAGCTTGGCTGAGAAGATAGGCGAAACATTCCCCGATGCCGCCCTGTGCAATGCCTTCTTCAAAGAAGAAAATGGTCCTGGCATTTAATACACAGCGGATTGCTTCGGGATCAATCGGGAAAATGCGGTTTAACTTCAGAATTCGGATGTTCAGCCCCTTTTCCCTGAGGTAAGTCAATGCCTGACATGCATTGGAAAACAGTCTTCCATAGGTGACAAGAACGATATCGGCAGACTCTTCTCCGTAAAGGTCAAAAGCCTCGCGGCTGCCGTGAAAGTCAAACGGGCGGAAAAGCTGTTCTCCCCTTGGATAGCGCACCGCCGCCAGCCCGTCACAGTCATAGAGTGCCTGATGGAGACAGTTCTGAAGCTCATCGTAATAAGAAGGGGAATAGATCGTGATGCCGGGAACCGTTTTAAGAAAAGCGGTGTCGAAAATCCCCTGATGCGTCTCGCCGTCTTCGCCGACGATTCCCGCCCGGTCGACCGCCAGAACAATTTTAACTCTTTGCAGTGCGACGTCGTGGATCACCTGGTCATATCCCCGTTGCAAAAAAGAGGAATACACCGCAAAGACGGGAAGCATCCCGCCGCAGGCAAGCCCTCCGGCGAAAGTGACGGCATGTTCCTCGGCGATTCCGGTATCAAAAAAGCGTTCCGGAAACTTTTCGGAAAAATCCTTCAGCCCGGTGCCTTCCTGCATGGCGGCGGTAATGGCACAGATCCTTTCGTCCTCCGACGCGAGAGAACACAATTTATTTCCGAATACCGAAGAAAAACTTCCGGCCGATTTGACCGGTTTTCCCGTTTTCACATCAAAAGAGGAGATCCCGTGAAAAGCTTTGGGATTTTCCTCGGCAAATGCATAGCCCTTTCCTTTGCGTGTCAGAACATGAATGAGGACTGGGTGCTGTATGCTTTTTACGTTATTGAATACTTCGATCAGTTTTTCCGTGTCATGACCGTCAAACGGGCCGTAGTAGTAAAAGCCCATGTCCTCAAAGATCGTGCTGTTATATAAAAGCTGCTTGAGAACAGATTTCGATTTGGTCAGCGCGTGCCGGAACGGCTTGCCGACTCCGGGAATATGATCCAGGATATTCTCAATATTTCCCTTGATTTTAAAGTAAGAGGGCTTGGTGCGGATGCGCGCCAGATAGCGGGCCATGGAGCCAACGTTGCGGGAAATAGACATCTTGTTGTCATTTAAAACGACGATAAAATTCTTATGAAGGCGGCCCGCATTATTCATCCCTTCATAAGCAAGACCGCCGGTCAGGGCGCCGTCTCCAATGACGGCGACCACATGACCCGGTTCACCCTTCAGTTCCTTGGCTTTGAAAATTCCAAGGGCAGCCGAGATGGAAGTACTGCTGTGCCCGGATGTAAACGGATCGTGAGGACTTTCCATGCGGTTTGGAAAGCCCGAGATCCCCCCGTGCGTCCGAATGGTCCCAATGCGGTCAAATCTGCCCGTCAACATTTTGTGCGTATACGACTGATGCCCCACATCCCAGACGATTTTATCCTCCGGAGAATGAAAAACCCGATGCAGGGCGACGGTCAGTTCGACAACCCCAAGGTTCGAAGCCAGGTGCCCTCCGTTCGTGGAAACCGTTTGGATGATTTGTTCCCGAATCTCGTCGCACAACTGCTTCAGCTGGCCGGGCGCAAGCCGCTGCAGATCTGTCGGGGAGGAAATTGATTTTAACAGGCTGCCCATAGAATCAGCGGACTTTCTTCTGGTCCGGAATCGCGTTTTGGATTTTCGCCGCGGTCAGAGTGTTTCTCAGAAGCATGGCGATCGTCATGGGGCCAACTCCTCCCGGAACCGGAGTAAGGTAAGACGCCAGCTTGCTGACGGGCTCAAAATCAACGTCTCCGCACAGTTTGCCGTTTTCGTCGCGGTCCATGCCCACGTCGATCACGCAGGCGCCCGGCTTGACCATGTCGGCCGTGATGAATTTCGGCTTTCCGACGGCCGCAACCAAAATATCCGCCCTTCGGCAGACTTCACCAAGGTCTTTTGTCTTGCTGTGACAGATGGTGACGGTGCCATTCTCATGCATCAGCAGCATAGCCATCGGCTTGCCGACGATGTTGCTGCGTCCCACGACAACGCAATTTTTTCCCCCGACCGGTATCTTCTCCCGGTGCAGCAGCTCCATGATCCCCGCCGGAGTGCAGGGAAGAAAACGGTAATTGCCCACCATGATCCGTCCAACATTGGAAGGATGAAACGCATCCACATCCTTCCAGGGGTCGATTGCCTCGATGACAGATTCTTCATCCAGTCCGTCAGGCAGCGGAAGCTGAACAAGAATTCCATGAATTTCTTTTTTATGGTTCAGCCGGTTCACCAATTCAAAAAGCTCATCCTGGTGGGTGCTTTCCGACAAAGCATATTTTTCAGAGTAAATGCCCACCGCCGCACAGGCTTTCTCTTTTAGATTCACATAGGTCTGGGAAGCGGGATCGCTGCCGACCAAAACCACGGCAAGACCGGGGACAATTCCCTTCTGTTTCAACTCCTGGACCTCAAGCGCAACTTCGGCTTTGATTTCCGCGGAAATCGCTTTTCCGTCAATCAGCTTTGTCATTGCCTGTTTCCTCCTTCCCTTCCGGCTTCACTTCGATGGAAGAATCCGGTTCCTCACGATTTTCTGCCGCCGGTTTTTCATTCGCTTCGCCGTTGTGAGTTTCATCAATGCCCTCCGTTTCTCCTTCAATAATGGTTTTGGCCTCGTCGGCGGAAGCAAAAATTGTGCTGGTCCCGTCGTCGGTATAGCTTTCGTCGATTTCTTCCGGTTTGACTTCATCGACAATGGAATTGAGTTCCATGATTTTGCGCGATCCGCAGCCGGTCAGAACCGTTCTGTTCCGGAAAACGATCAGAAGCGCGACAGAAGCGATCACCGCGACAACCGCAACAACCTGGGATACCCTGAGAGGAACGACCGGGGTGATGAGGCTGTCGGTCCGGAGTCCCTCGATAAAGAAACGCCCCACGCCGTACCAGAGAATATAAAGAAGGAAAACCTGTCCATCGTATCTTCTGTATTTTCTGCTGACGATATGTAGCAGGAGAAAGCCGAACAGGCACCAGAGAGACTCGTAAAGAAAGCAGGGATGTACCCCTCCCGCGGAGACGAGGTCGGTGTTTTCACTGACCATCCTCCAGGGAAGGCTGGTTCCCGTGCCAAAAGCCTCCTGATTGACAAAGTTGCCCCACCGGCCGATGGATTGTCCGATCAAAAATCCAAGGGATGCGAGATCCAGGACCGCCGGAACGCTGAGTTTCCGAAATCTGGCCATCAGCGAACCGGACAGCAGCCCGCCGATAATGCCGCCGTAGATGCCAAGGCCGCCGTTCCAGATATATAGAATGCTGACCGGGTTTTTGAGGTATTGGTCGCTTGCGTCAAAGAGGACGTAATAAAGCCGCGCCCCGATGACGCCGAAAATGATTCCGACCATGACGACGTCGACAAAACGATCAGGATCGACCCTCAATTTTTTGCAGCTTGCCATCGCATATAGAAATGCCAACAGGAATCCGGCTGCAATGATAATCCCATACCAGGCGATCGGGTGGCTCCCGATCTTGAAGGCAATGGGATTCAGGGTAATATTGATCCCCAGCCCCGGGAATTGAACATGATACATCTCGCACCACCATTTCTCCACGCAATACAGCTTTTAAGCTCTCAGTTCCGCCGGGCCTCAGCGTGGAAAGCTCCGCCGGTATCCGTTTCCTTACTGGTTTGGCAATACGACGGACAAAGAAGAGAGCTCCGGCCGCAGTTGATCCTCCAGCCTGGCCAAGATGGAATCCATATCCGCTTCCGCTACCGCGTCAATGTATTCAAATAACTCACGTCCGGAAAAAGCGAGCGAAACAAGGGAATTCGCAATGCTGCCGACATGATTGAGCGAAGCAATGTTTTTCCCGTAAACCGACTTTTTGGCACGTTCGAGCATCTGCCGGTCAAAACCGTTTTTCCGCACGTTTTCTATTTCCTGTTTGATTTCCCGCGCAACCCGCTCAGGGTCCTTGGATTCTCCTGAGAAAATGACGGAGGCATAGCCGGGCCCTTCAAAATATTCATTGCCGAAAGAGGCTTCGTTAATCAAATCCGCATCCAGCAGACGGCGAAACAGAGGCGTCGCACTGGATGACAGCGCTTCCAGTAAAATCTCGGTTTCCGCAACCTGTTTCGTCGAGGGCCTTTGTCCGACGTTGAGCTCTTTAAAGCCTAGCTCAAAAAGCGGCACCGCGACGGAAAGCTTCTGTTCCACCCGGGCTTTTATAATATGGTTCGGTTCCTCTTCAAAAATGCGGTCGATCTGGACGGGTTTAGAAGGCTTGAGCATTTTATCGCAGAGCTCCGCAACCCGGTCCGGCTGAACATTCCCCGCAATGCACAGAGCCATATTATTCAGGTTATAAAACGTATGATAGCACTGATACAGCAGTTCCGGCGTGATCTGCGCAATGCTTTTCACCGTGCCGGCGATATCCAGCCTGACCGGATGCTTCTGGTAAAGCGCTTCCAGAAGGTTGAAAAGGACCCTCCACTGGGGGTCGTCGTCATACATTTTGATTTCCTGACCGATGATCCCCTGCTCCTTCTGCACGGTCTGCTCCGTAAAATAAGGCGACTGGACAAAATCAAGCAGGATTTCAAGGGATTCGTAAACGCTTTCCGTGCACGAAAACAAATAGCACGTCATATCAAACGACGTATAAGCGTTTGCCGACGCGCCGGTTTTCGCAAAGCGCTCAAAGGCGTCGCCGTCCTCGCTTTCAAACAGCTTATGTTCCAGATAATGGGCGATGCCCGCCGGAACCCGATGAGGTTCGCTTTCATCCTTTGTTTTAAAGCAGTTGTCGATCGATCCGTATTTCGTTCCGAAGATCGCATAAGTCGAATTATTCTTTTCCTTCGGATAGACCGTTACCATCAGCCCGGAGGAGTGTTTCCCTGTAAAATAATAGTCTCCCGTGCGTTCGCTTGTTACTTTTTTCAGCCAATCCATCAGGCTTCCACCCCGCTTCCTTCCAGGCGATAAACCGTATCCAAAGTGATTTTCCTCGCCGCCTCCACGACCTGTTCCCTCGTCACACTGCCGACCAGTCCCGCTTCCTCCTCCGGCTTTTTGACTTCCGGACGGAACGTCTGGGAAAGATACCACGCTTCCAGTCCGTCGAGAGAATCGGAGAGGGTCCGGTAACTGTTGCAGAGGCTCAGTTTGGCGGCGGACAGTTCCTCTTCGTCGAAATTGCCGTCTTGAACTTCTTTCAGCTGATGAAGGATCTCCTGCTTCGCGCGGTCAATATTTTTTGTTTCCACGCCGCTTTGGACCAGCATGATGCCCTTCATCGGATTGAACGTCGAACTGCAGTAATAGCAGAGGCTCAGCTTTTCCCTGACATTCAGAAACAGTTTGGAACTCGGGGTTCCGCCAAAAAGAGCGTTGAGCAGCTTCATGGCAGGAACTTCGGCCGACGGTTCCGCGCAGGCGGTGCGGAAACCCATCACCAGCTTGGACTGCACCACATCCATCTTTTCAGCGGATTCAGCCACCTTCTGTGCGGACGGAACAACTTTGTTCGGGCACTCGACGGGGTCTGTCCGGGCAAGATTCTGAAACGCCGCGTAAAAATCCCGATAAACGGGTTCCGGGTCACAATCTCCAAGCACCATGATTTCCGCTCTGGAACGGTGGATCAGATTTTCCCACGCCGGAGTGAGTTCCTCAAGCTTCAGACCCTGAAGCTGCTGACGAGTCCCGCAGCGGCCGATCCCGTAGGGCTCCTTTGAACACATCAGCTCTTCGCATTTCAGTTTGGCGTACATGCGTTTATCGTTGAATTCAGAATCCAGCATTTCGATCAGCTGTCTTTTTTCCTGGTTAAAACCCTGAACAGAAAAAAGGCCGTTTTCAAACGGAGGATCGAAAACGATACTGCAAAGCAGCTTTGCAAGCTCCGCGGAAACACGTTCTCCCTTTAAGGAATACCGGTCGGCGATGCCGGATGCGGATATGGACAGGACCTGGACGTCTCCGAGCTTTTGCACATTTGCGTCCAACACGGCGCCGTACAGTTCCGCAAGGTGTTCATTCAATTTTGTATAATCGGGATATTTTCTGCTCGCGCGGCTTAGTAGAAATGGTAAAATCGAATGCGCGGAAACGGTTTCTTTTGCAAGAGGCCATAAAAAATGAACGGACATGCGGATTGTTTTAAAACGATCGTCACGAATGCCGCTGAAATTCACGCCGCTGCAAACAGCCCGCTGTTCAATTCCTGTCATGTTAGATTTCATCTCCAAAACAGATTCGGTGAAACAAAAATAATTATACCACAATTCAACAACATAGAAAAGAATGATTCGATAGGATTCCATTAAAATTTACAGGATAGAAAACGAACGGCTCTGTTCTGTCTTGTCGATTGCGGAAAACGGTGCTATAATGTTTTTTTATCAGACTGGGATAGAGGTGTTGTCTTGAAAATCCTGCGGAATCGGTCGGTCGCTGCCGAATTGGGAATTGTTTTGGTCACCATGATCTGGGGAAGCAGTTTTGTCGTTGTGAAAAATGCAACGGACACCATTGGACCCGCGGCGATTATTGTTTTTCGGTTCGGCACTGCGGCTGTTTTTCTCTGCCTTTTCTTTTTTCGGCGTTTAAAAGAGATCCGGATATCACACGTCAAATGGGGATTGCTGATCGGTCTTCAGAACTTCGTCGCATACGAATTTCAGACGATTGGCGTAAAATACACAACCGCGGGAAAAAATGCATTTCTTACCGCGGTTTATTGTGTCATTGTACCGTTTTTATACTGGGCTGTCAAGAAACAGAAACCGCGCCTTTTCCATCTTATTTCCGCCTTTTTATGCATGGCGGGAGTCGGCCTTCTTTCCGTCCAAAGCGGCTTCTCCATCAATCCGGGAGACCTGCTTTCTCTCGTCTGCGGACTGTTTTTCGCCATGCAGATTGTAACCATCAGTATTCTAACCGAAAAAAGCGACCCTATACTGCTTTGCATCACACAGGCGGTCGCGACCACAATTTTAGCACTGCCGTTCGCGCTTTTCACAGAGAATTTTCCAACCGCTCTGCCGACGCAGTCGGTCTTTTCCCTTCTTTATCTCGGAGTAGTCGGGACCATGCTGACGACGGTGCTTCAGACGATCTGTCAAAAATACACACCGCCGTCCAAAGCTTCCTTGATCATGTCCCTGGAATCGGTGTTCGGCACCATCTGCGGGATTATTTTTCTGCATGAATCTCTGACCCTGCGTTCTTTCGGCGGTTTTCTGATGATTTTTCTTGCCATCCTGCTTTCAGAACGCGGAGATCTGCTGTTCGCCGCAAGAGGGAAACTGAAAACAGGCCAGAGCAGCTGATAAAATTGCCTCCCGGTTGGCTGCCGGGGGGCAATTTTTATCAATCGTCTGCGCGGGTCACATTTTTTCCAGTGAGCCGCGGATATCGTCGAGGATATCTTCTATATTTTCGATGCCGACGGACATGCGGATCATACTCGGGCTGATCCCGGCGGCTTTCAGCTGCTCGTCATTCAGCTGACGGTGAGTTGTGCTTGCGGGATGCAGCACGCAGGTGCGCAGATCCGCAACGTGAATGACGATGGAAGCAAGTTTCAGATTTTCCATAAACTTCGCCGCCGCCTCCCTGCCGCCTTTCACCCCGAAGGAGATGACACCGCAGGTTCCGTGGGGCATATATTTCATCGCAAGAGCGTGGTATTTGCTGCTTTCCAGTCCGGGGTAATTGACCCATTCTATTTGATTGCTGCTCTCCAGAAATTTCGCGACCGCCAAAGCATTGGAACAATGACGCTCCATTCGCAGCGCGAGCGTTTCGAGCCCCACATTCAGCAGGAATGCATTCATGGGAGCGGACTGCGCCCCAAGGTCGCGCATCAGGTGGACGCGCGCTTTCACAATGTAAGCGCTTTTCCCAAAATCCTTCGTATAGACCGTGCCGTGGTAGGATTCGTCAGGCTCGGTCAGCATCGGGAATTTCCCGTTTTCCCAATTGAAGTTTCCGCTGTCGACAATCACGCCGCCGACCTGCAACGCATGGCCGTCCATATACTTCGTGGTGGAATGCACGACAATATCAGCCCCGAACTGAAACGGGTGGCAGTTGACGGGAGTCGGGAACGTGTTGTCCACAATGAGCGGAACGCCGTGCGCGTGAGCAACTTTTGCGAAAAGCTCCAGATCCGTTACGACAAGAGAGGGATTGGACAGCGTCTCTGCGAACACACAGCGCGTATTTTCCCGGAACGCCGCATTCAGTTCTTCTTCCGTACATTCCGCGGAGACGAAAGTGCATTCGATTCCCATTTCACGCATCGTCTTATTGAAGAGATTGAAGGTCCCGCCGTAAATCGCGCTGCATGCAACAAAATGGTCGCCCGCATGACAGACGTTCAGAACGGAGATCAGGGAGGCGGCCTGGCCCGCAGAGGTCATCAGCGCACCGACGCCGCCTTCCAGCACGGCGATTTTCTTTTCCACGGCATCAACGGTAGGATTGCTGATTCTGGTATAAAAAAAGCCGTCCTCTTTCAGGTCGAAAATCGCACCGAGAGTTTCCGCGCTGTCATACTTGAAAGTCGTGCTTTGAACGATCGGGAGGACTCTCGATTCTCCGTTCTTCGGTTCGTATCCCGCATGGATGCAGTCGGTGTCAATATGATGTCCCATTCTTTCCAAACTCCTTTGTTTCGATTCATTTAAATGGTTGGTTTTATCAGTGGAATGCCGACTTTAAAAAATCGATCAAACGATCCGCCATCGTCACTACGGCCCAAACGAGGATTAAAAAAGCAGCAGCGGACACAATGCGCACAAAGGTGCGCTTCCAACGGCTCATGGCCGTTAAATCAGGTTCCTCTTCCGCCTGATTTTCAAAAGCGACCTTCTGTGCGGATCCACTCTCGTCCAATGCTCCGATTCCCTTAAGAATTTCCTCACAGCGTTCCACTTCTCCGTATGGCACAAAAATGTGATAAAGCGAGTTCGGCATCTTCCCATACAAAATGGAAGGCGGCGCACCGGGCCCACACATCCGCTCTTCATGCGGAATGCCGCCCTCATCAAACGCAGCGCGGATCATGCCGCATTTCGTTTCATCCGCCGTATAGAGCAAAACAGGGTCGTTTGCCTCAACCTCGCGGAGCTTTCTGTTTCCGCAAGACGGACATGCAGCCCCTGTTTTGACAAGGATCTGGCATCTTGGGCAGTAGCGCATCGGTTTCACTTCCATTTCTTTTCCATCATAACAATTTTTAAATTAAATTTCAAGCGGTGATTCTACTTTCCCCTTTCCCAAACCGGCTGAAGCTGTTCTCCTTTCAGTGCCGCCAGGGCGGCGGGCAGAATCAAACTGAAATCCGCGACCACAGAATTTGGCTTTTCTTCCGGATTATCCTGCTGCATGGGCACGAAATAAATATGTTTCGCATTCATCAGTCTTCCGAGGTTCTGCGCGGAAACCGCCAGCGCGTCATTGGTGGCGGGGGCCAGAACAATCGGAATGCCGATTCTCAGGCACGACTTTACAGCCATCGTAACCGAAGTGTCCGTGATGCCGTTCGCCAGTTTCGCGAGGGTATTGCCGGTGCACGGCGCGACGATCATCAGGTCCGCGAGCTTTTTCGGGCCGATCGGTTCTGAACCCACAATGCTGGTAATAACGTCTCTGCCGCAGATATCGCTGACCTGCCAGACGAAATCCTTCGCCCTCCCGAAACGCGTGTCGGTGGAAGATGCGTTTTCCGACATGATCGGCAGAAGCCGATACCCTTTGGCAGCAATTTTTCTCATCTCGTCCAGCACGGTATCAAATGTGCAATAGGATCCACACATGGCGAATCCGAATGTGAGCTCGTTCACAGCGCCGTCACTCCTTCAAAATGTGATAGATGGTTTCTTTGATGATTTCTCCCGCCGCCTTCGGCGCCACCTTACCGGGAAGATTCAGTGCCTGAACGACCGGGATTCCCAGTTCCTCCGCCGCCTGCCGGTCAACGCCTCCGGGCAGGGAGGCAAGGTCTATGATCAGAGGGCGGTTCTGCATCTTTGCCAGCACGGGACGGCTGAAAACCGGTGCGGGCACCGTGTTGAAGATCATGTCGCACTCTATTTCCCCGGCTTTTTCCGTCAGCACGGCGGAATATCCGTAGGACCGGATCCAGGCAAGATCCTGCGCCTTTCTCGCGCTGACGGTCACATTGGCGCCGATTCCTCTCAGCATCCAGGCAAGCACCTTTCCGATCCGTCCGAAGCCCGCCACAAGGCACCGGCTGCCGTTCAGCGTGCCGGCATATTCCCCGATCGCGATCCGGATCGCTCCTTCCGCCGTCGGGACCGCGTTCCTTACGGCAAATTCCTCCCACAGGCTGAAATCGTGGGTACGAATCGCTTCCCACAGCCTGCTCGTCTGAAAAAGCTGTTCCATTTTTCCCCCGAACACCCGTTTTTCAAGCAGCAGCTTTGCAAACCCGTCGTCCAGAACAACCTGTTCCCCGCTGTAGTCCATTTTCAAGTGGACCCCGTCCTTTGTAACCGGCAGAGGAAGAACGACGTTTTCATAGCTATTTATGGTTTCTTCCAAATCAGCCTTTTTGATCTTTCCGGTAAAATCGACGTCGTCAAATCCAAAAACAGCGACCGGATATCCATCCGAAGCGATGGACTCCGCCATCGCGATCTGCCGTCCGTCACCGCCCAGAATCCCAAAACTCCAGCCGACCGCCATATGAAAACCTCCGTTATTGTTTTTCCCTCATAATATGGAGAGCTTCTCCGCTGTGTGATTTCAGCGGAGAAGCATAAAAATATATTTTCTGTTGCATATCTTCCAAAAGATGATTATTATAAATATGTTTGGCAATATATTTATTGAGGCAATCTCTTCGCAAAAACGACGGTAAGGAGCATAACTGATGGAATTTGACGACATCCTGTCAAAAATTAAAAAAATACATTTTATTGGAATAGGCGGTTCGGGGATGTGCCCGATCGCGGAAATTCTGTTTCATAAAGGATATGAGCTGACCGGTTCCGACATCAGCGAATCGGATACTCTCGAGCGGGTCCGTTCTTACGGCATTCCTGTTTTTATGGGGCAAAGGGCCGAAAATATCGGCGAAGCGGAGCTGGTGGTTTATACCGCCGCCGTGAAACAGGATAATCCGGAACTGGTGGCGGCACGCGAAAGAAACATCCCTACGGTGGAGCGCTCCGTCATGCTCGGCATGGTGACGCAGCGCTACAAAAACGCGGTGGCGGTTTCCGGCACCCACGGCAAAACGACGACGACCGCCATGATCACCCAGGTCCTGCTGGGAGCGGGGAAAGACCCCTCCGCAATTATCGGCGGAAAGCTGCCGCTGATCGGCGGCAACGGCCGCGTGGGACGTTCCGATACCATTGTCTGTGAAGCCTGCGAATATGTGGATACGTTTCTGCAGCTCCACCCTGCGGTTTCCATTATTCTGAACATCGACAACGACCACCTCGACTATTTCGGCACGGTGGAAAACACCATCCGTTCCTTCCATCAGTTTGCCGAACAGACATCCCGGTTGATTATCGTAAACGGGGACAATGAAAACGCCAGAAAGGCGGTCGAGGGAGTCAGCGGACCGAAGATTGTCACGTATGGCTTTGGGAAAGAAAATGATTACTATGCGGACGAAATCCGCGATTCCCTGCGGGCGCGTGAACAGTTCAGCGTCTTCTATCGCGGCAGGAAACTGGCTGAAGTCGATCTGAGCGTTCCGGGAAAGCACAATATCTACAACGCTTTGGCCGCCTTTGCAGCGGCGGACGATCTGGGCGTCGACGCTCAGGACATCGCGGAAAACCTCCATCGATTTACCGGTGTTCACCGCCGGTTTGAACGCCTGGGCGAATTCGGCGGCGTGACGGTTGCGGATGATTTTGCACACCATCCGACCGAAATAGCAGCCACACTGACCGCGGCAAAGCAGATGGGCTTTTCCCGGGTATGGGCGGTTTTTCAGCCGCATACCTATTCCAGAACCTTTCTTTTGCTGGACGATTTCGCAAAAGTGCTGCGGATTGCCGACCGGGTCGTCCTCTCCGAAATTCTTGCCGTCCGGGAGACGAACACGTATAACATCTACGCGAAGGACCTTGCCGCAAAAATCCCCGGCTGCGTCTGGTTTAAGACGTTCGATGAGATCGCCGGCTATATGATCGAGAACGCAAGGGACGGCGACCTGATCTTGACCCTCGGCGGCGGCGATATCTATAAATGCGCGAATTTAATCGTCGAGAAATATCAGAAAATGGGCAAAAAATAACGGCGGAATTTTCCGCCGCAAAAATTTTCAGGAGCCGGTTCCGGCTCCCCTTTTTTATGTCAGAATTCTTTCCCCGGTCAGAAACCGCTCCAGCTCCTCCGCCCCCGCGAAACGATGTCCCTGAAAGCCCTGCCGCACCGCCTCGTCGATATTTTCCTGCATGTCGTCGATGAACAGGCATTCCGAAGGAAGAAGTTCAAATTTCTCACACAGCCGCCGGTAGATGGCCGGGTCCGGCTTTACGAGCTTTTCCTCCGCGGAAATCAGGAAGCCGTCGAAATGCCGGAACATCGCCACCTCCCCGTAAAACCGGAGGAAGCGCAGGCTTACATTCGAAAGCAGATACAGGCGGTATCCGTTTTGCCGGATCCGGTCCACCAGTTCCGGCATTCCCGGAACCGGGTCCAGAACGCAGCGCCAATGGTCCATGGCGGTCGCGACGGCTTCCGCAAACTGCGGAATGCGTTTCTGGACTTCAGACACGGCATAGCTTTCCTCTATGGTCCCGGCGTCCAGCAGCAGCCATTCCGGCCCGCCGAACAGCTCCTTCACCACGGCGTCGGCGGCCTCCGGGTCCTCCAGCAGAGATTCAGCGTATTTCCTCGGATTGTAATCGGACAGGACATTGCCCATGTCGAATACGACGTTTCGGACCACCGGACTCCCCCCTTTCTCACACGGCCGAATGATTTCCCGCCAGAATCTTTTTCAGGTACTGCCCGGTGTAGGACTCCGGCACCCGTGCCACCTCTTCCGGCGTGCCGGCCGCCACGACCTGTCCTCCCGCGTTACCGCCCTCCGGGCCTAAATCGACGATATAATCCGCCGTCTTGATCAGATCCAGATTATGCTCGATGACGAGGACCGTGTTTCCTCCGTCCACCAGCTTCTGCAATACTTCGATCAGTTTGTGAACGTCCGCGATGTGCAGGCCCGTGGTCGGCTCGTCCAGGATGTAAATAGTGCGGCCCGTCGGGCGCTTTCCCAGTTCCGCCGCCAGCTTGACACGCTGCGCCTCACCGCCGGAGAGAGTGGTCGCGGGCTGGCCGATCTTCACGTATCCAAGGCCCACGTCCTGAATCGTCTGCAGCTTGCGCGCGATGCGGGGAATTTCGGAAAAGAACTGAAGGCCTTCCTCCACAGTCATTTCGAGAACGTCGTAGATGCTTTTTCCCTTGTATTTGATTTCGAGCGTTTCCCGGTTGTACCGCTTTCCCTTGCACACGTCGCAGGGGACGTAGACGTCCGGAAGGAAATTCATCTCGATCTTGATGATACCGTCGCCCTCGCACGCCTCGCACCGTCCTCCCTTCACATTAAAGGAGAAACGGCTCGATGTATAACCGCGCAGCTTCGCATCCTGGGTGGAGGCGAACAGGATCCGGATATCGGTAAACACGCCGGTATAGGTTGCCGGATTGGAACGGGGCGTGCGGCCGATCGGCGACTGGTCGATCTGAATGACCTTGTCGAGCGCGTCAAGGCCGGTTATTTTTTTGAAAGAGCCGGGCCGGCTTTTCGCTCCGTTCAGTTCCGCGGCCAGATACTTGTAGAGGATTTCATTGATCAGCGAGGACTTGCCGGAGCCGGAGACACCGGTGACGCAGATGAATTCTCCGAGCGGAAATTCCACGCTGATGTTTTTCAGGTTGTTCTGCGAGGCCCCGGCGACGGAAAGTTTTTTCCCGTTGCCCTTGCGCCTGACTTCCGGAATTTCCACTTTCCTGCGGCCGCTCAGGTAGTCGCCCGTGACGGAGCCTTTGCAGTTCAGAATATCCTTCACCTTTCCGCTGAACACCACTTCCCCGCCGTGAACCCCGGCGCCCGGGCCGATATCGACGATGTGGTCGGCGGCCAGCATGGTCTCCTCGTCGTGCTCGACGACGATCACCGTGTTGCCGATATCCCGCAGGTGCTTCAGGGTATCCAGCAGCTTCGCGTTGTCTCTTTGATGCAGGCCGATGCTGGGCTCGTCCAGAATGTACAGCACGCCGGTCAAAGAGGAACCGATCTGCGTCGCGAGCCGGATCCGCTGGCTCTCCCCGCCGGAGAGCGTCCCCGCGGAGCGCGAAAGCGTCAGGTATTCCAGCCCGACGTTCTTCAGGAAGCCGAGGCGGCTGCGAATCTCCCGCAAAATCAATCGGGCGATCATGGTTTCCCGGTCCGTCAGCTTCAGCCCGTCAAAAAATTCAAGCGCCTCCGTCACCGATTTGCCGCACAGGTCGGCGATATTGATCCCGCCAACCGTGACGGACAGGCTGGTGGGCGACAGGCGCTTGCCGTGACAGGCATCGCAGGGGATTGCGCTCATATACGACTGGATCTCCTCTTTGATCCAGTTGCTCTGCGTGTCCCGGTAACGGCGCTCCAGGTTATTGACGATCCCCTCGAATTCCGTCTGATAAACGCTGTGCGCGTATTCGCTGCTGCGCTCCACCCGGATCTTTTCCCCGTTCGTGCCGTACAGCAGGATGTCGATCACCTGCTTCGGCAGTTCGCCGATTGGAGTGTCGAGTGAAAAATGATAATGCTTCGCAAGCGCGCGGAAATACATCGCCGCAATGGTGTTGCCCTCCATGGCCCATCCCCCCGCTTTGATGCCGCCCTGGTTGATGGAGAGGGATTTGTCCGGAAGGATCAGGTCCGGGTCGATTTTCATGAAGACGCCGAGTCCGGCGCACTTAGGGCAGGCCCCGAAGGGGTTGTTGAAGGAAAACATGCGGGGCGTCAGTTCCTCCACGCTGACGCCGTGTTCCGGGCAGGCGTAATTCTGGGAAAAAACATGGTCTTCCCCGTCCACAACGCTGACGACCGTCAGGCCGCCCGACAGTCCGGAGGCGGTTTCAATGGAATCCGCCAGACGGGAGCGCACGGAGGGATGGATTACAAGCCGGTCCACCACGATTTCAATGGTATGCTTTTTATTCTTTTCCAGCTTGATCGTCTCGGAAAGGTCATAGATGATGCCGTCCGCGCGTACACGGACATACCCGCTTTTTCTGGCGGCCTCAAACTCCTTGAGATGCTCTCCCTTTCTCTCGCGCACCACCGGCGCCAGCACCAGGATTTTTAAACCTTCCGGCAGATTCATGACCTGGTCGACGATCTGATCGACGGTCTGCTGGCGGATTTCCCGTCCGCAGACCGGGCAGTGAGGAATTCCGATCCGCGCGTACAGCAGACGCAGATAATCGTAGATTTCCGTCACCGTGCCGACCGTGGAACGCGGATTTTTCGAGGTCGTCTTCTGATCGATGGAAATCGCCGGGGACAGCCCGTCGATGGAATCGACGTCCGGCTTGTCCACCTGGCCCAGAAACTGGCGCGCGTAGGAAGAAAGCGACTCCACATATCTGCGCTGCCCTTCCGCGTAAATCGTGTCAAACGCAAGCGAGGACTTCCCGGAGCCGGAAAGTCCTGTAAAGACGATCAGCTTGTCGCGCGGAATCTCCAAATCAATATTTTTTAGATTATGTTCTCTTGCGCCTTTAATCAGAATGTTTTTTGCTGGCATAGTTCCTCCGTAATTCCCTCTATTTCCCGCTGCTGAGTTCCTTGATCCGATCGCGCAGCCATGCGGCGTGTTCAAATTCGAGCAGCTTGGCGGCCGCCTTCATTTCCCTGGTCAACTGTTCGATCATCTGTTTTCGTTCCGTGGCGGTCAGGCGTTTCCGTTTCTTTCCGCTCCCGGATTCCTCTTTCCGGGTGCTGATTTCCAGAATGTCGGAAACACCCTTGATGATCGTTTTCGGCGTGATGCCGTGTTCCCGGTTGTACTGCATCTGGATGTCCCGCCTGCGCTGTGTCTCCCGGATGGCGGCTTCCATGGAAGGGGTGACGGAATCCGCGTACATGATGACCTGCCCGTTCGCGTTTCGCGCCGCGCGCCCGATGGTCTGGATCAGCGAGCGTTCGCTGCGGAGGAAACCCTCCTTGTCCGCATCGAGGATCGCGACGAGGGAAACCTCCGGGATATCGAGCCCCTCGCGCAGCAGGTTGATGCCGACCAGCGTGTCGAATTCCCCGAGCCGCAGGTCGCGGATGATCTCCATGCGCTCGATGGTGTCGATATCGTGATGCATATAGCGCACGCGGATGCCCATCGAGTCCAGATAAGCGGTCAGGTCCTCCGCCATCTTTTTGGTCAGCGTCGTGACCAGCACGCGCTCTTTCTTCGCGGTTCTCAGGTTGATTTCCGAAATCAAGTCGTCGATCTGCCCGTCCGTCGGCTTCACGATGATCTCCGGGTCGACCAGCCCGGTCGGGCGGATCACCTGCTCGACGATCTGGGCCGACTTTTCCTTTTCGAGATCACCCGGCGTCGCGCTGACAAAGACCGCCTGATTGATATGCCGGTAAAACTCGTCGAAATTCAACGGGCGGTTGTCATAGGCGGACGGAAGGCGGAATCCGAAATCGATCAGCGTCTCCTTGCGCGCGCGGTCTCCCGCGTACATGGAGCGGACCTGCGGCAGCGTGACGTGGGACTCGTCCACGAACAAAATAAAATCCTTCGGGAAATAGTCGAGCAAGGTAAACGGAGAACTGCCGGGCGCGCGCCCGGAAAGAATTCGTGAATAGTTTTCAATCCCCTTGCAAAAACCGATTTCCCCCAGCATTTCCATATCGTATCTGGTGCGTTCCTGAATGCGCTGCGCCTCGATCAGCTTGTTCTGGCTTTGAAACAGCGCGACGCGTTTCTCCATTTCCCGGTTGATCTCTTCGATGGCACGATGCATTTTTTCCTTTGGAACAATATAATGGGATGCCGGGTAAATCGCAATGTGCTTTAAATCGGACTTGATGTCTCCGGTCAGCGGGTTGATCTCCCGGATCCTGTCGATTTCATCCCCGAAGAACTCGATCCGGACGGCGGTGTCGTTGGACTGAACGGGGAAAATCTCCACGACGTCCCCGTGAACGCGGAATTTATTGCGGATGAAGTTGACGTCGTTTCGCTCATATTGGATTTCCACCAGCTTTTTCAGCAGTTCGTCCCGGTTCTTCTTCATGCCCGGACGAAGGGAAATGACCATGGTGCGGTAATCGATCGGGTCGCCCAGGCTGTAAATGCAGGATACGCTGGCAACGATGATCACGTCCCTGCGCTCCGAGAGTGCGGAAGTCGCGGAGTGCCTCAGCTTGTCGATCTCATCGTTGATCGCGGAGTCCTTTTCAATGTAGGTGTCCGTCGTCGGGATATAGGCTTCCGGCTGATAATAATCGTAATAGCTGACAAAATACTCCACGGCGTTTTCCGGAAAAAATTCACGGAATTCAGAGCAGAGCTGGGCGGCGAGGGTTTTGTTGTGGGCCAGAACCAGCGCGGGGCGGTTCATCTGCGCAATCACGTTCGCCATGGTGAACGTTTTGCCGGAGCCGGTCACGCCCAGCAGGGTCTGCTCCCGGTCTCCTTTGTGGAGGCCGTCCACCAGCCGGCAAATCGCCTTCGGCTGGTCGCCGGTCGGCTGATATTTGGAAACCAATTTGAAATCCATGTTTTTACTCCAGTTCCGAGTTGAAGAGCTCCGGCATCAGCTTGCTCTGCGCGATGGACAGATAATCGTTGCCGCTGACAATAATATGGTCGATCAGCCGCACCTCCACGGTATCGAGCGCCTCGTAAACCCAGCGCGTCGTGCTCAGATCCTGCTTGGACGGCAGACAGCTTCCGCTCGGATGGTTATGGGACAGAATCGCGTAAGAGGCGTCGTACTGCACGGAAAGCCTGACGATTTTTTTGATATAGATATTGGCGGAGTTGACGGATCCCTCGTCTACGACGTCGCAGAAAAGGATCCGGGTCTTACTGTCGAGCAGCATTAGGACGACGACCTCGTTCTGCCGGCCGATGAATTTGTTGACCAGCCGCTTTCCCGCTTCATCATAGCTGTAAATGACGATCTTGTCTCTGTCAATATCTTCCTGGTACCGGCGGCAGATCTGCGGGATCAGCTTGATCAGCGTCGCGGCGGATCTTCCGATCCCGTCCACTTTCAGAAGCTCTTCATACGGCGCGTCGAAAGTGCCGGACAGGGAACCGAATTTCTGAAGAAGCTGATGCGCGATCGGATTGGTGTCCTTGAGCGGGATTGCGTAATAAAGAAGAAGCTCCAGAATAGAATGAGGCTGAAAAGAATCCAATCCGTTTTTCAGGAACTGACTTTTTACCCGTTCCCTGTGTCCGCCATGCAAGGATTTTGCTTCGGGCTGTTTTCGATTTTCATCAACGGGCTTTTTCTCCAAAACAGCCGCTCCCTTTTTCACGAATCAGCTTTTCCTGCTTCCCGGCTTCACGGGCGCCGGGGCTCCCGCTTTACACAAAGGGCAGTCCCGCGGTTCCCATGACTCGACTTCCAGTGAGACGACCGCCTGATACGGCACACCGAAATCGATTTTTCCTCCCGTGCGGTCCACGATGGAGCCGATGCCGGCGACTGCGCCGCCGCTTTGCCGGACCAGCTCCATCACTTCCCGGACGGAACCGCCGGTTGTGACGACATCCTCCACAATCAGCACGCGCTGCCCCGGATGGACGGCAAATCCCCGGCGCAAGGCCATTTTTCCGTCTTCGCCGCGCTCGGTAAAAAAATTCTCGCAATGAAGCGCGCGGCTGACCTCGTAGGCCATCTGCACCGCGCCCATTGCCGGGCCGATCACGACCTCGATTCCGTCTTTTTGATACTTTTCGGCAAGAGCGGCGCAGAGCTCTTCACTATATCTGGTATTGCGGAAAACCTTCGCGCATTGAAGGTATCGGTTGCTGTGGCGTCCGGAAGTCAGCTTGAAATGCCCTTCCAGCAGCACGCCCGCCTCCCTGAAAATTTCCAAGGCCCGTTCCTGAGTCATCTATCGAATCTCCTTTGTGCTTTGCAGTTTTTTTCTATTATATACTAAAATAATTTTTTTGAAAAGCCTTTTCGCCTTTTCGGTCCTCCCAAATCATGCTATAATCGATTCCAAAGTCTATGATTTGCAGGAGAACACACACATGAGAAAAACAATGATCATCGGCGCAAACGATGCGGGACAGCGCCTGGATAAATTTCTGACGAAATCCTTTCCGAACCTGCCGCAGTCCATGCTGTACAAAAGCATCCGGAAAAAGGATATCAGGCTCAACGGCAGGCGATGCGAAATCTCGGCCCGGCTCTCGGAAAACGACGTGCTTTCCATGTATCTGAAGGACGAATTTTTGCAGAAGGAACCGAAGGAATATGATTTTTTGAAAGCGCCCAACCGGCTGAACATCGCCTACGAGGACCAAAACCTTCTTGTTTTGGACAAGCAGCCCGGGCTGATCGTCCACCCGGACGAAACCTATCATTTCGATTCCCTGATCGCAAGGGTCCAGCACTATCTTTACGAAAAGGGAGAATACGACCCTGACGCGGAAAATTCCTTCGCCCCGGCTCTGATCAATCGTATCGACCGCAATACGGGCGGCCTTGTGCTGGCGGCGAAAAACGCGGAAACGCTTCGCATCATGAACGAGAAGGTGAAGCAGAGGGAGCTGCAGAAGCTCTATCTCTGCGTCGTCTGCGGCGTTCCGCAGAAAAAGGAAGCCACGCTGGAAGGATATCTGCAAAAGAACGAAAAGCAGAACCGGGTCTATATTTCGGACGGGCCGACGCGCGACGCGCGGATGATCCGGACAAAATACCGGGTTCTGGCGCAGCGGAGAGCGTTCAGCCTGCTGGAGGTCGAGCTGCTGACCGGCCGGACCCACCAGATCAGGGCGCACCTGGCCTCCATCGGGCATCCTCTGGCTGGGGACGGAAAATACGGAACGAACGCCCAAAATAAAGCCTCCGGCTTTCCCTATCAGGCGCTTTACTCCTATAAGCTGAAATTCCGGTTCACGTCGGACGCCGGAATCCTGGAGTACCTGAACGGAAAGGAAATCGAGGCAAAGGACATCTGGTTTTTAAAGGAGTTTTACCGGTTCCCCGAAGCGGACGGCCGGAACAGGGAGGAAACGAAATGCTGACGAAGGAAGGATTTGACCGGTGGGCGGGGGATTACGAAACGCCGCCCGGACTTTTTGATCCGGGCGGCGTTTTTCATGTATTCCTATCGACCTGATGGAATTTTTTGAGATTCCCCGTCTTTTCGCTCCGCTTTTCCAGTTCCGTTTCCACTTCCTCCAACGAAATTCCTTCATTGGCCATCAGTACGGTCAGATGATAAAGCAAATCGGAAATTTCTGAAACCGTGTCGGAATTTTTCCCGTTTTTCGCCGCGATGATCACTTCGCTGCACTCTTCCCCGCACTTTTTCAGGATCTTGTCCAGCCCTTGCTCAAACAGATAACAGGTATAGGAACCTTCGAGATGCTCCTTCTTGCGGTCCAGAACGGTTTGGTACAGGTTCTGCAATGCGTCATTCATTGGTGTCCCTCCAGATTTCGTTGAAAAAGCAGCTGTGGGAACCGGTATGGCACGCGGCGCCGGTCTGATGGACGACAACCAGAAGCGTGTCGCTGTCGCAGTCCCCCAGAATGCGTGTCACTTTCTGCACATGGCCTGAGGTGGCGCCCTTGTTCCACAGTTCCCCGCGCGAACGGCTGTAAAACCACGTGTATCCCGTTTCCAGAGTCTTCCGCATGGACTGCCGGTTCATGTAAGCAAGCATCAACACCTCGCCGGTCTCCGCCTCCTGAACGATCGCCGGGAGCAGATCCGCCTTTTGAAAAAAAGGCTCGATCGCATCCTCCGGAATCTCGGTCCGATACAGATTCACTTTGTTTCAATCTCCTTCTGTCTTTCCGCAGAGAGCAACCGCTTCCCTCAGATCGAGGCCACCGGAATAAAGCGATTTGCCGCAGATCGCCCCATACAGTTTTAAATCCCGGAGATCCTTGATATCTTTCAGGCCACTGACGCCGCCGCTCGCGATAATCCGGCAGGAAACACTGTTTTGAAGCTGTTTCAGCATCGAGAGGTTCGGGCCCGTCAGGGTTCCATCTCTGGAGATGTCCGTAAAGATAATATACTTTACGCCCACCAGCTCCATGTGTTTCGCCATGCTGAGATAATCGATAGAGGAAGTTTCGGTCCATCCTTTCTGTGCGACCATCCCGTCCCTCGCGTCGACGCCGACGGCGATCCTGTCCCCGTATTTTTCCACCGCCGAAACGACAAGTTCGGGGCTGGTCACCGCGGCCGTTCCGAGGATCACCCGGGAAATGCCGTTTTTCAGATAAAAATCAACAGTTTCCATATCCCGGATGCCGCCGCCGACCTCCAGCCGGAGCCCCGACGTTTTCCGAATGCGGAACATCAGGTCCGCGTTCACCGGCTTCGCGGCCTTCGCCCCGTTCAAATCGACGACGTGCAACCATTCGGCTCCGGCCTCCCGAAACGCGTGCGCCGTTTCCAGCGCGTCCTCGGCGACGCGGCGGGCCGTGCTGTAATCGCCCTGAAACAGGCGGACGCACTCCCCGTCCTTCAAATCAATTGCCGGCAAGAGTATCACAGCAGTTCCTCCAAATTATAAAGTTCCTTTTGTTGAAAGAGTGCCTTGCCCGGTAGGCGAAACCGCAAGGCGCATGGCATGCCCCGCCGCCTTGAAGAGAGCTTCCGTCTGGTGATGCGCGTTGGTCCCGTATTTTACCGAAGCATGGAGAGTGATCCCGGCGTTCATGGCAAACGCTCTCATGAATTCCTCCGTCAGACAGGAATCGTAATCGCCGATCCGGTCCTGGCGGAAGTCGGCGCCAAAGACAAGAAAGGGGCGCCCGCTGATATCGACGGCGGCAAATGCAAGCGCTTCGTCCATCGGAACATAGAAACTTCCGAAGCGCGCGATTCCGGACCGGTCCCCCAGCGCCCCGGCAAACGCCCTGCCCAGGACAATGCCCGTATCCTCCACCGTGTGATGCCCGTCCACATTCAGGTCGCCGGAAACCGCGATTTTTAAGCCGAAGCCTCCGTGTACCGCAAACGAATTCAGCATATGGTCAAAAAAGCCGATCCCCGTTGAAATTTCCACTTTCCCGCCATCCAGGTTCAACTGCACGGAGCAGTCGGTCTCTTTTGTCTTTCGGATCTGTTCGGAAGTCCTCACGGCGTGCGCCTCCCTTTTATAATACCGCTTCAAGCCGACGGATCAGTTCCATGTTTTCTTCCGGGGTGCCGGCGGTAATCCGAAGGTAATCCCCCATATACCGGACGACGATCCCCGCTTTCATCAGGCCCTCAAAAACACGCCTGCTTCCTGCGGCGCCGATCAGCGTGAAATTGGTCACGCTGTCATAGACATGGATTTGGCTTGGATGACGGGCCTCCAGAGATTTCAGCATGGTAAAAAGCTCTTTTTGCGATGCCTGGATTTCCGCAAGGCCGGAACGGATCCAGTCCCTTTCCCTCAGCACAACGGAACCGATTTTCTGTGAACACGCGTTGACATTGTAAGGGGATTTGACGGCGCGGATTGCTGCGGTCAGCGCCGGGTTCGCGACCGCGAAGCCCAGGCGGAGCGCGGCCATTCCGAACATCTTGGAGCAGGTCCGGAGAAGAATCAGATTATCGTACTGTTCCGCTTCGCGAATCAGGGACTGATCCCAGAAATCCATGTACGCCTCGTCCAGAACGACGAGCGCGTCGACACTGCCGACCAGCTTCCGCACCTCTTCCCTTGTGAGTCCCCGCCCGGTCGGATTGCAGGGATTCGAGAAGACCAAAGCCCTGACGCCGCTTCCCCGAACAGAAGCAATCAGCTCATCCGGATCGACGGAAAAGTCCGGATTTTTGGGGTATTCCAGACACTTTGCTTCATTCAGGTAGCCGTAAAAGCGGTACATGGAAAAGTCGGGGGAAAGCGTCATCACGGGATCGCCATTCATTATGAAAGCGCCGAGAATGACGGAAATCAGCTCGTCGGAACCGTTTCCGGCGGTGACGTTCGATCGATCCACGCCGTAGTAATCGGCAAAAGCGGCGCAGAGCTCCTCCGCATAAGGGTCGGGATACCGGTTGAACGCAGCGCTTGCCGCGGCATTTCTGATTTTTTCAAGGATTTCCTCCGTCGGACGCCGAAAGGATTCGTTCGCGTCCAGGCGGATCGGATACCGGCCGGTGACCGGCTCATAGGGCTTCAGGTCTCTGATTTTCGAGTTCAGACGATACGCCATCGGAATCCCTCACTTCAATTGAATTGGCGTGCGCGGTCAGGCCCTCCGTCCGGGCAAGCGTGATGATATCGCTTTTTGCCGAATTCAGAGCTTTTGGGGTATAGTACAGAAAACTTGACTTTTTTACAAAACTGTCCACGGAAAGCGGGGAACAAAACCGCGCGGTTCCGCTTGTGGGCAGCACGTGGTTTGGCCCCGCAAAATAGTCGCCGAGCGGTTCCGGGGAGTATTCGCCGAGGAAAACCGAACCCGCGTTGTCAATTCTTCCCAGGTATTCCATTGGCCTTTCAACACACAGTTCCAGATGCTCCGGGGCAAGCTCGTTGGCAAAGGCGACGGCGTCCTCCATGTTTTTACAAACTACAACGGCCCCGTAGTTTTCCAGGGATTTTTCGATCAGCTCCCGGCGGGAAAGCGCTTGAATCTGGCGGGAAATCTCCGCGACTGTTTTCTCCGCAACGCTTCGGGAGGTCGTCAGAAGAACCGCGGAAGCAAGGACGTCGTGCTCGGCCTGCGACATCAGGTCGGCGGCCAGAAAAACGGGATTCGCGGTTTCATCCGCCAGAATCAGGATCTCGCTCGGCCCGGCAACCATGTCGATCCCGACCGTGCCGTAAAGCTGTTTTTTGGCCGTCGCGACATAGATGTTTCCCGGTCCGACGATCTTATCGACCGTCGGAACCGTTTCGGTCCCGAACGCCAGCGCGGCTACCGCCTGCGCCCCGCCGATCTGAAAGATCCGGTCCACGCCCGCCGTATAGGCCGCCGCCAGGATGTTCGGATTCGGTTTTCCGTTTTTGCCCGGCGGCGTCGCCATCACGATCTCACCCACTCCGGCGATTTTCGCGGGGATCGCGTTCATCAGCACGGAGGAAGGATACGCCGCCGTGCCGCCCGGAACATAAATGCCGACGCGCCTGAGGCCGCGGACCCGCTGTCCCATCATCACGCCGTCCGGGCCGGTCGTAAACCAGCTCTGCTGCTTCTGCCGTTCGTGGAAATCCCTGATATTCGCCGAGGCGCGGTCAAGGGCAGCGAGGAAGGCGGGTTTGCAGCCCTGCGCGGCGGCCTTCATCTCTTCCCTGCCGAGTTTCAACGGTTCCGGGATCGAACCGTCGAACTTCATGGTATATTCGCGAACCGCCGCGTCGCCGCGCTCCCGGACCTCCGCAACGATCTCCGCGACGGTCTGTTCGATCTCCGGGCTTGACTTGCCCCCGCGCCGTTTCAGCTGAGCAATCAACTCCCTGCCGGCATCACCGTTTCCGTCCAGAATCTTCAGCATATTTTTTCCTCCCTTTCGCGGGAAGACGACCGGTGAATGAACTGTTCCATCCGGCCGGTCAGGGTCTCGATCTCCGTTTTCCTGAGTTTCATGCTCGCCGCGTTGACGATCAGCCGCGCGGAAACATCGCAGATGGTTTCGATCACCGCAAGCCCGTTTTCCCTCAGAGTCGTTCCCGTCTCGACAAGATCGACGATTGCGTCGGCAAGGCCGAGGAGCGGGGCCAGCTCGACGGACCCTTCGATCCTGATGATCCGGACGTCCATCGCCTTGCTCTCAAAATAATTCCGCGCGACCCGGGGATATTTCGTCGCGATGGTCTTGGCGGAATACCCGCTGAAAAAATCAACATTTTTCGGACCGGCTAAAGCAAATCTGCACCTGCCGAAGCCTAAATCCAACACCTCATAAAAGCTTCCGCCTTTTTCAAGGATCGTATCTTTGCCGACCACGCCGAGGTCGCAGACGCCGTATTCCACATAGGTGATAACGTCCGCCGCTTTCGCAAGGACGACTTCCATTCCGTCTCCGACCGGAAGGATCAGTTTCCTTCCCTTGTTCCGGACCGCCGAGCAGTCGCAGCCGATTTTCTCAAGAAGGCCGACCGTGCTGTCTTCCAGCCTGCCCTTTGTCAGGGCGATTCTCAGTGGTTTCATCTTTTCCCGCCTTATATCAGATTGATCGTCTTCACGGTTTCGCCGACAAAATCGATCCGTTTGATTCCGCTTGTCTGCGCATAAGCGATCGCATCGTCCTGCGTTTCGAACACGCTGGTTTCGCAGTGCAGCCCCTTTGAAATCAGATCGGAGGCATATTCGAGGGCCTTGACCTCGCAGCCTGCGTCCCCGTGGACCAGAATGTCCATCGGGAGAACCGGGCAGACATTTCCCCGGTCCAGCAGGGTCTTGGCAATCGCGTCCACGTTCACGGCGAATCCGATGGCGGGCATCGGCTGACCGAAGTGCCCCAGCAGATTGTCGTAACGGCCTCCCAGCAGAACGGCGTCGCCGAATTCCTCCACATAGGCGCTGAACACGATGCCGGTATAGTAGTCGTTTCTCTGTACCAGTCCCAAATCGATCATCAACTGGCCGCTCTGTTCCAGCTCGGAAAGAGATCGATATACTCCCCGCAGATAGTCAAGGATGCCGGCAAGCCTCTCATCGCCGCACAGATGCGAAGCGCGGTCGAACACTTCCTCGCCGCCGAAGAGCCTTGGCAGTTCCCGCAGCGCGAGCACGTCCCTGCTCTCCGGCAGTCCGTCCAGAATGCCGTTCAGGCGGGCGTAATTTTTCGTTTCGATCGCGCTTCGAATCTCTTCCCTCAGATTTTCCCCGGCTGGAATCCGCCCGGCAAGGGTACGGAAAAATCCGGCGTGGCCGATTTCCAGGCGGTATCCAGGCAAGCATTTTCCCAGCGCTTCCAGCGCCGTCGCAATCACGTCAAGGTCGGCACGGAGTCCTGAGGCGCCCAGAAGCTCGATTCCGGTCTGTACGGATTCGTCGCTTCGGCCGGTCAGCCCCGGATTGTTCCGATAGATCGGCTGCGTATAGTACAGCCGGATCGGTTTCGGCAGATTTTGAAGCCGGGTCGCGGTCAGGCGCGCGATCGGCAGCGTCGAGTCCGGACGCATGACGATCAGCCGCCCGTGCTTATCCGACATTTTGTACATGACGTCCTGGGAGATGCCTGAAAAATCCGGATCAAAAACATCATAAAACTCCAGCCCCGGGGTTACCACCTCATGAAACCCGCGGGAGGAGAAGACATCGCCGATCGTTCTTTCAATATATCTTCTTGTCAGGCACTCTTCAAATAAAAAGTCCTTGGTGCCCTCCGGCGTGATCCTGTCATTTTTCTTCATGAATGCGCTCCTTGTTTTCCCGCGGTACGCTTTACCGTGCTAATAGGATAGCATACTAAAATACTGTTGTCAACTAAAACAGAGACATCTGGCTGCTCTTGGGCAAATCTTTCAGCACTCCGGCCGTTTCAAAGGTTTCAATGACGGATTTTGACACTTTAGACCTGCCCTGCAGGTCATCCACGGAGATATACGGTCCCTTTTTCCCGGCTTCCGCAAGGCTGTTTGCGGCGGCTTCGCCGACCCCGGAAAGCGAGAGGAACGGAAGCCGGATCTTTCCGTCCTCCACCAGAAACTTCTTCGCGTCAGACCGGTGCAAGTCAAGCGGAAGGACTTCGATTTTCCTGGCCAGCATCTCATTGACGATCTGCAGCGTGGAATAGGCGGATTCCTCCTTGGCGGAGGCTTCTTTGCCCTTCATGGCGATTTCGCTCATTTTTCGCCGCACCGCCTCCCTGCCCTGCATCACGAGCGCGCCGTCGAAATCCTCGCCGCGCACGGTGAAGTAAGCGGCATAGTATTCCACCGGGCGGTGGACCTTGTACCATCCAAGCCGAAGGGTCGAAATCATGTAGGCCGCGGCGTGAGCCTTGGGGAACATGTACTTGATCTTCATGCAGGAGTCGATGTACCACTGGGGCACGCCGTGATCTTTCATGGCCTGAATGTAGTCCTCGGTCAGCAGCTTCGGCGCCTTGCCCTTTCGGGTGATCTCCATGATCTTGAACGCCATTTTCGGTTCCAGCCCTTTATGGAGCAGATATGTCATGATGCTGTCGCGCGTTCCGATGACCTCCGAAATCGTGCAGGTCCCGTTCTTGATCAGTTCCTGCGCGTTGCCGAGCCAGACATCCGTGCCGTGGGACAGCCCTGAAATCTGAAGAAGGTCGGAGAAAGTCTTCGGATTGGAGTCGAGCAGCATCTGGCGGACAAAGCTGGTGCCGACTTCAGGCAGCGAAAACGTGCCGGTCTGGGAATCGATATCCTCCGGCTTCACGCCGAGCGCTTCCGTGGAGGTGAACAGGGACATCACCTGCGGGTCGCTCATGGAAACGTCCATCACGGGAATGCCGGTGTAATCCTCCAGATAGCGGTAAATGGTCGGAACATCGTGTCCGAGCTCGTCCAGCTTGCAGATGGTGTCGTGGATGGAATGGAAGTCGAAATGCGTCGTGATGCTGTCGGAGTTCTGGTCGTTGGCCGGGTGCTGCACCGGGCAGAAATCAAAAACTTCCTTGCCCTTCGGCACAACGACCATGCCCCCCGGGTGCTGGCCCGTGGTGCGCTTGACGCCGGTGCAGCCCGCCGCGAGGCGCAGTTCCTCCGCACGGTGCAGCACCAGCCCCTTTTCCTCCTCGTATTTCTTGACAAAACCGAGCGCTGTCTTGTCGGCCACCGTCGCGATCGTTCCGGCTTTGAACACATGGTCTTTGCCGAACAGCGTCTCCGTGTAGCGGTGGGCGCTCGACTGATATTCGCCGGAAAAATTCAGATCGATATCGGGGGTCTTGTCCCCGTCGAACCCGAGAAAGGTCTCGAACGGGATCGTATGGCCGTCCCGGCTATACTCCGCTCCGCAGACGGGGCACTTCTTCGGCGGAAGGTCGAAGCCGCTGCCGATGCTGCCGTCGGTGATGAACTCGCTGTGTTTGCAGTTCGGGCAGACATAGTGCGGGTCCAGCGGATTCACTTCGGAGATTCCCGCCAGATTCGCGACGAAGGAAGAGCCGACCGAGCCGCGCGAGCCGACCAGATATCCGTGCGCAACGGAATCCGCAACCAGCTTCTGCGCGATCATATACAGGATGGAAAAGCCGTGCTTCGTGATGGAACCGAGTTCCCGCTCCAGCCGCTTTTGGACCAGTTCGGGCAGCGGATCGCCGTACAGTTCCTTGGCGCGCGTCCAGGAAATTTCAGTGAGCTGCTCCTCCGCGCCCTCGATGAACGGGGGAAAAGTCCCCTCCGGAATCGGCCGGATTTCCTCGATCCCATCCGCGATCCGGTTTGGATTCGTCACGACGACCTCATATGCCTTTTCCTTGCCCAGATAGGAAAACTCCCGCAGCATTTCCTTTGTGGTCCTGAAATAAAGCGGAGCCTGCTCATCCGTATCTTTGAAGCCGAGGCCCTGCATCAGGATTTTGCGGTAGTCCCCGTCCTTCGGGTCCATGAAATGAACGTCGCAGGTCGCGACGACGGGCAGATTCAGCTTTTCGCCCAGCCTGACCACCGTGCGGTTGAATTCACGGATTTTCTCCTCGTCCGGAACCAGCCCTTCCCGCACCATGAACCGGTTGTTCCCGATCGGCTGAATTTCCAGATAATCGTAAAACGACGCGATTTCGCACAGGGCGGACCACGGCTGCGCGCCGGAAATCGCTCTGTAAAGCTCACCGGCTTCACAGGCGCTGCCGACTATAAGGCCCTCACGGTATTTCAATAATTCAGACTTCGGAATCCGGGGATTTCGATAAAAATAATCCAGGTGTGATTTGGAAATCAGCTTGTATAGATTTTTAAGGCCTGTCTGGTTTTTTGCCAGCAGAATCATATGGTAGGATTTCATTTTTTTGATATCCCCGCCGGCAAGGCAGCTATTGATATCCTGCACCGTTTTCGCGCCGGTATCCTCTTTGAGCTGCTGAACCAGCCTTAAAAAAATCTGCCCGAGCACCGCGGCGTCGTCACAGGCGCGGTGGTGGTTGAACGGGTCGAGCTTCAGATATTTCGCGACGGTGTCCAGCTTCGCGTTTTTGATCCCCTTTAAAAGGGAGCGGCACATCGGAACGGTGTCTATGTAGGTGTTCTCAAATTCAAATCCGCTCCGCCCGGCGGCAATCCGGATAAAGGATGTGTCGAAATCCGCGTTGTGGGCAATCAGCACCGCGTCTTTTCCGCAGAATTCAAAAAATTGCCGCAGAGCCTGGGACTCCGACGGAGCGTCCCGCACCATTTGATCCGTAATTCCGGTCAGCTCCGTGATTTTCGCGGGGATGCCGCGTTCCGGATTGACAAACGTGTCGAAGGAATCTTTGACTTCTCCGTCCACGATGCGGACCGCGCCGATTTCTGTAATGCGGTCGGCGTTAGGGCTCAGTCCCGTCGTTTCAATATCGAAGGAAATGAATTCGCCCGAAAGCTCCCGGTTGTCGCTGCCCTTGACGGCCGGCACCAGATCGTTGACAAAATAGGCTTCCGTGCCGTAGAGAATTTTGATCGGCTGATCTTTCTTTTTCAATTCCTCCGCGGTGTTCATCGCATCCGGAAACGCCTGCACAACGCCGTGGTCGGTCACGGCGACGGCCTTATGCCCCCATTTTGCCGCCCGGCGGATCAGATCGGACACGGAGTTGACCCCGTCCATTGCGGACATGTTGGAGTGAAGATGCAGTTCCACGCGCTTTTCCTGCGCGTCATCCATCACTTCCACCTGCCTGACCGTCGCGATGCTCTTGGGCCGGAGGACGATCTCATGGTCGTATTTATCGTATTCCACATCTCCGCGAACTAAAACGGACATCCCTTTGGCCAGCGTGTCCAGCATTTTGCATTGGGTCGCCATCTCGATGATCTTCAGCGTAATGGAACCGGTGTAATCCGTCACGTTGACGGAATAAATTTTCCGCTGCCTGTCCCGGGTCGCCTTCTGATCGACGGAAAAGATTTCGCCCCAGATGGTGGCGCTTCCGATATCGGGCGTGATTTTGGAAATCGGGATCGGCTTGGCGCGCGGCAGATGTCCGTAAATTTCCCTGGCGCTGTCCGGAATGATGGTCGGATAAAGGGTTTCCCCTTCCCTTACGCTGATGGTTTTTGGGGTCGTTTTTTGCTGAAGGGAACGCTCCGCCGAATCCACATTTTCTGTAATCTCTTCCCTGCGGCGCGCCTCTTCCCTCACGATCTTCCGATTGATGAACGCGGCGGCCCCCGGTTCAGCCGCCAGAACACCGCCGAATTCAACGGCAAGGCTGAGTCCGAACTCCTCGCGGATCAGTCCGGAAAGAAGCCGATCCACGCGGCGGGTCTTCAGAATCTCTCCGCCGCCGTGTTTTAAAGTGATCAGAAGCCTGCCATCTTTCAGTTCCGCAATGGAATCCGTAAAAGTTCCGTTCAGGCTCGCCTCCCGGCGTTTCAATTCGGCAATCAAGCTCGGATAATAATCGGTTGAAAAAGAAGCCTGCGGAAAGGTTGGTTTCACGCAGGCTTTGGAGAGCCGGAGCGGCTTGCAGGAAACAATGCTGCGTTCCACATGGTCCAGTACGTTCCGCTCCACCAAGGCCGGAAAAAGGACGTTGGCCGTGAGCGTCCTGACGGCCGAATCAATCTGGAGGGAAGCGATCGCCCCTTCGCGGACCGGTTCCGGCAGCCGTGAAACATCTATGTATTCATGAAAAAAATCTCCAAACTTCTTCAATGACCTTCATCCTTTACATTTGGTCGATTTCCCCCAGCAGGGCTTCAACCAGCTTATCCTCCGGGACTCTGCGGACGATTTCGCCCTTTTTAAAAATCAGCCCGGCTCCGTCGCCCCCGGCAATCCCGATATCCGCTTCCCGCGCCTCTCCCGGTCCATTGACCGCACAACCCATCAAAGCTACCGTCAAATCCTTTTGAGAACCGGCAAGACGCTTTTCCACTTCATCCGCAATGGAAATCAGGTCTATTTTGGTCCTGCCGCAGGTCGGGCAGGAGACGATCCGAATGCCGCCGCGCAGAGAAAGCGCTTTGAGCAGGTCGATTCCGGCTGCCACCTCGCGCACTGGATCGGCCGTCAGGGAAACCCTGATCGTATCTCCGATTCCCCTCTGCAGCAGGGAGCCGATGCCGATCGCAGACTTCATGATTCCCATCCGTTCGCTGCCGGCTTCCGTCACGCCGAGGTGGAGCGGATAGCCGCACTGGCCCGCGACCAGTTCGTTCGCCTGAATCATCCGGTTCACATCGGACGATTTAATGGAAATGACAATATCTTCAAAATGGGATTTTTCCAGCAAGGCCGCGTGTCGCAGGGCGCTTTCCGCCAACGCTTCCGGAGCCGGTCCTCCGTATTTCGCCAGCAGGTCCTTTTCCAGCGAACCGGAGTTCACGCCGATCCGGATCGGAATTCCGCGTTCGGAACAGGCTGCGGCAACTTCCCGGACGCGTCCGTCCGAACCGATATTTCCCGGGTTGATCCGCACGGCATCCACCCCCGACTCCGCGCACGCGAGTGCAAGCCGGTAGTCAAAATGGATATCCGCCACAAGGGGAATCTTCACCGCTTTTTTGATCGCGGGCACCAGTTTCACCGCGTTTTCATCCGGCACCGCGACGCGCAGGATCTCGCATCCGGCGCGTTCCAGCGCTTCGGCCTGCCGCACATTCCCCGGAATGTCACCCGCGGGCCGGTTCAGCATCGACTGCACTGTGATTCTGGCTCCCCCGCCGACGGCGACGGGACCGACATGAACCGTTCTTGAGATTCTCACGTTCAGCCCAAGCCCTTTCCGGTGATCAGCCTCAAAATATCGCTGTAAGTCACAACCACCATAAAGCCCATCAAAAGGCAGAAACCCGCCGTCTCCACAATTCCGACATATTTCTGCTGCAGAGGCTTGCGGCGAATTGCTTCCACGAGCAAAAACAGAACTTTGCCTCCGTCCAGCGCCGGGAACGGCATCAAATTGACCACGCCGAGGTTGACGGTCAGGACCATAATCATATAGAGAATATTGTCAAGGCCTGCGACAAAGCTCTGGGCAAGCCCCGCGGAAGCCGCCTGGTTGATCGCGCTGACCGCCCCGACCGGACCGGCGACATCGTTGAATCCAAATTTGCCGGTCGCAAATCCGACCAGGCTGTACCAGACCATACGGACGGTGGATACCGTATCCTGAAAGGATTTGGTAATCAGCGTGCCGAAATTCTTTTTTATCGGCATCACATAAAAATCGAGGGTCAGATAATTTTTTCCGTTCACTTTGCGGCTGTTGAATTTCACGTTGTCAAACGCAAGTTTTTTGCCGTTCCTCAGCACTTCGATGTCGACGGAATCGGGATTCGCCGTCGCAAGAGCGAAGCTCAGATCCCGGTCCCCATAGATATGGTAGTGGTCGACGGAGACAAATTCGTCTCCCCGTTTCAGGCCGGCCTGCTGAAGAGCGGAGTTCTGATCGAACTGTGAAATCGTGGTGGAGGAAAACGCGGTTTCCTGCCCCAGAATCGTCATCATCAAAACAAGCCCGAGCAAAATATTCATCAGGGCGCCCATCACGACAACCAGCAGGCGCTTCCATACCGGCTTTTTCCCGAAGGAGCGTTCGTCCCCGCTCTCCTCGTCCTCCCCCTCCATGGCGCAGAATCCGCCGATCGGCAGCAGGC
Source organism: Caproicibacter sp. BJN0012 (assembly GCF_035986805.1). NCBI lineage: Bacteria > Bacillati > Bacillota > Clostridia > Eubacteriales > Acutalibacteraceae > Caproicibacter > Caproicibacter sp. BJN0012. The sequence continues at coordinate 1,909,184 of NZ_CP142518.1, forward strand.
GCAGGGAGTAGCGGGTTTCTTTTCCCTGCTTATGAAACAGGGTGGGACCCATTCCGATCGCAAACTCGTTGACGCGGATCCCGCATAACTTCGCCGTGAAAAAATGACCGAATTCGTGGATAAAAATCATAAAGCCAAACAACAGAACCGCGATGATAATCAGAATTGCTTTTATGATGACACTCACCTCTCAGGGATTCACTGTATGGTAAACGTAACTGCGCGCCCGCGCATCCGCTTCCAGAATTTCTTCCATCTCTTTCACTTGTTCCACATCCGGTTGGCGTTCCGTCGCTTCCCATACCAGGTCGCCGATCTCGCAGAAGGAAATCCGGTGATCCAGGAACAGCTTTACCGCGGCTTCATTCGCCCCGTTCGCCGCCGCAGGCGCGAGGCCGCCGCGCCGCAGCGCGCGCCGGCAGGCTGCAAGGCAGCGAAAGGTTTTTTCATCCGGCCTTGCGAAGCTCAGCGTACCGTATGCCGCAAGGTCGAGCTCCTCCGTCTGGGAAGGAAGCCGTTCCGGCCAGGTGATGGCGTACTGGATCGGAAGACGCATATCCGGCACACCCATCTGGGCGATCACGGACCGGTCCTGGAATTCCACCATCGAATGAATCACGCTTTCCCTCTGCACCAAGACGTCGATTCTGTCGTCCGCTACGTCAAACAGCCGGGAAGCTTCGATCACTTCAAGGCCCTTGTTCATCATGGTGGCAGAATCGATGGTTACTTTCGGTCCCATATGCCAGTTCGGATGTTTCAGCGCCTGTTCCGGCGTCACATCACGAAGCGCCTCGGAGCTCTTTCCAAAAAAAGGCCCGCCGGAGGCCGTGAGGATAATACGGCGCACCGCCCGCTTTCCCGGGCTGCCCTGCAAACATTGAAACACGGCGGAATGCTCGCTGTCGACGGGAAGGATTTTGACATGGTGTTCCTCTGCCTCCCGCATAACCAGGGCCCCGCCGGCCACAAGAGTTTCCTTGTTGGAAAGCGCGACGTTCTTTCCGGCACGGACGGCGGCAAGCGTCGGCTTCAAGCCGACCATTCCGACAACGGAATTGCAAACAAGGCCTGCCGTTGGCAGGCAGGCCGCTTCGCACAGGCCGTCCATTCCCTGCACTACCCGGACGGGCAGGTCTCTGACCGCCGTTTTCAGTTGTTTTGCGGCGGCCGGATCAAAAACCGCGGCGACCTGCGGATGAAATTCCCTGATCTGCCGCTCCAGCAAAGCGACGTTCTTCTCAGCCGCCAGCGCGCAGATTTTCAGACCAAGGCCGCGCGCAACATCCAAAGTCTGGGTGCCGATAGACCCCGTGGAACCAAGAACAGATAAAGGTTGTTTCATTATTATTCACCAAATGTTTCGATTATTGCAATCCCGCGGCAAAATACTCACTGAACAATGGGAAGAACCTGCACAAGGAGATAAACGAAAGGAGCTTCAAAGATCACGCTGTCAAAACGATCCAGAATCCCGCCATGTCCCGGGATGATTTCACTGAAGTCCTTGATATGACAGCTTCGTTTGATCAGCGAAAAGCTGAGGTCCCCCAAAATAGAGATCACCGTTCCAAAAATGCCAATCAGCAAGAGGGGCAGATAGGAAACCCGGACGCTGTAGGCATAATAGATCGCGTGAAACAAGTAGCCGAAGACCAGCATCGCGGCCGTATTGAGCAGAAGGCCGCCCGCCGCACCCTCAATGGTCTTATTGGGGCTGATCGTAGGACAGAGTTTGTGTTTCCCCCAAAAAGTCCCGGCAAAAAAAGCGCCGACATCGGCCGTCCATGCGGAAAAGATCCCGATGATCACATAAAACATGCCGTGCTCGCCGCCGATATCCCGGAGGCTGATGATGGTTCCCAACGCGGAAGGAATCAGCAGGGACATGCTGTAGATGACTCCGACTTCACGGAATGTAATTTCGGAATGGTAAAAAATCAGCGCGGCGAAGATTACGACGGTATATAAAAAATACGCGACATCATGCCGGAAAGGAGTTGAAAGAAACGGAAATACCGCTGAAAAAAGCAGGCTCGGAATCAGAAGAATCAGATTTTTGGCAAGACCCAGCGCGGTGATGATCTCATTGACCGCGAGAACGGAGATAAGCCCAATCGCAAAATTCAAGGCAAGCGGAAGCGTGCTGTTGCAGATGACGATCGCAGCCAAAAAGATAGTCAAGGTAATTGCCGAAGAAATTCTCGTTCTCAATCAAATCCCTCCGAAACGCCTGTTGCGGGCGGCATAGAGTTCCAGTGCCCGGTCCAAATCCTCCGGCCTGAAATCAGGCCAGAGAATATCCATAAAAATAAATTCCGAATAAGCGGACTGCCACAGAAGAAAATTGGAGATTCTCTTCTCTCCGCTCGGGCGGATGATCAGATCCGGGTCGGGCTGGCCGGCCGTATATAATTTTTGTGAAAAAGCCTTTTCGTCAATTTTTTCCGGGGACAGAACTCCATCTTGAACGTCTTGAGCCAACAGCTTCGCCGCATTGAGAATCTCGGCGCGCCCGCCGTAGTTCAGCGCAATATTGAGAACCATGCCAGTTCTGTTTTTGGAAACCTCTGCGGTTTCGTCGATCAATTCTCTCAGACGGGGATCGAAGGCGGTCTCGTCACCCAGAAAACGGACCTGAATGTTTTCATCCAAAAAATTCGTGAGCGCATCGCTGAGATACTGCTTAAACAGCTTCATCAGGGTAAGGACTTCATCCTGCGGCCGCTTCCAGTTTTCCGTCGAAAAAGCATAAACCGTCAAATGCCGGATTCCGATTTTGCTGCAGTAACGGACGATGGTTTTAAAGACCGCCGCGCCGGCCGCATGGCCGGCGGACCGGGGAAGCCCCCGTTTCTTTGCCCAGCGGCCGTTGCCGTCCATAATGATCCCAACATGTGCAGGCAATTCCTTCATCGACATCGATTCTATATCTCCAAAATTTCCTTCTTCTTATTTTCCAAAACCTGGTCCGCTTCTTTGCAGTATTTGTCGGTCAGCTCCTGCGTCTGTTTCTCGGCAGTCTTTAAATCGTCTTCCGTCAGTTCGGAATTTTTTTTCTTCGCTTTCAGCTTCTCCATGGAATCGCGCCGGATGGAGCGAATCGCCACCTTGCACTCTTCCGCCATTTTGCCGATCTCCTTGACCAGGTCGCGCCGCCTTTCTTCCGAAAGCTGAGGAAACGTGAGCCGGATCACCTTGCCGTCGCTTTGGGGATTGATGCCAAGGTCGGAAGTCTCAATCGCGCGTTCGATCACCTTGCAGAGAGAAATGTCCCATGGCTGAATGGTCAGCACGCGCGCTTCGCTGACGGAAACGGCGGCAACCTGACTGATCGGGGTCGGTGATCCGTAATAATCCACCCGGATCTTATCCAGCACGGCGGGATTGGCCCTGCCCGCGCGAATCGCGCCATAATCACCCGAAAGGACGGAAACGCTCTTTTTCATACGGCTTTCCGCATCAGACAATATTTCTTTCATGACTCATCCTCCTTTATATCTTTTACGATGGTTCCGATCGGTTCTCCGCAGACCGCCCGGATAATATTTTCCGGCTGGTCAATGCTGAAAACCAGAATCGGTATGTGGTTATCCATGCAAAGCGAAGCGGCGGTGCTGTCCATGACCTGAAGCCCGCGGTTGAGCACATCCAGAAAGGAAAGGGAACTGAACTTGACCGCGTTTTTGTTTGTCCTGGGATCACAGTCATAAACCCCATCCACCATGGTGGCCTTCAGAACGATATCCGCGTCAATTTCGGCAGCTCTGAGAGCCGCGGCCGTATCGGTGGAGAAGAAAGGGTTTCCCGTGCCGCAGCCGAACACCACAACTCTTCCCTTCTCCATATGCCGGACCGCGCGGTTGCGGATATACGGCTCCGCGATCTGTCTCATCTCAATGGCGGTCTGGACGCGGACCTGGACGCCGAGCTGTTCCAGAGCGTCCGCCACGCCGAGCGCATTGATCGTGGTGGCGAGCATTCCCATATGATCCGCGCGCGTCCGGTCCATTTTTCCGCTGCTGCGCCCGCGCCAGAAATTTCCGCCGCCGACAACAATGCCGATCTGCACTCCCATTTCGGCGCACTCCTTGACCGGTTTGCAGATTTCCAGGACCCTGTCGAAATCGATCCCGTGGGTCTTGGCTCCGGCCAGACTTTCGCCGCTGAGCTTGAGCAATATTCTTTTATATTTTGGCTGCAATTCCAACACTCCTATTCAGTTTCTCTTATTTTACATGATGGATTGTGCAAAGTAAAGCGTTTCATCGCTAAATATAGTTATTCTTGCCAGGTTGCGGCTGACAAAGACAACCCTGGAAAACCTTTTTCAGCCGGTCATAAAAACAGCCGCCCAACTTCTTCACAATTGGCGGCTGGACATCCGTTTCCCAAGCGGTGAAAAACGGATTATTTAGATTTGCTCTTTATGATCCGATTCAACTCGTCCATAAACGTGTTGACATCTTTAAACTGGCGGTATACAGAGGCAAAGCGCACATAGGCCACTTCGTCCACCGTTTTCAGCTTTTCCATCGCATACTGGCCGATCAGGCTCGACGGAATTTCACGGTCCAGCGAATTTTGAAGCATGTTCTCGATTTCGTCGACGATCTTTTCCAGCGTTTCGATGGAGACAGGGCGCTTTTCACAGGCGCGCAAAAGGCCGTTCATCAGCTTATTGCGGTCGAACGCCTCTCTGGATTTATCTTTTTTGATTACGATGATGGGCACCGTCTCAATCACCTCATAGGTGGTAAAGCGCTTGGAACATTTCAGGCATTCCCTGCGTCTGCGAATCCGTTCTCCCTCATCCGTCGGGCGGGAATCAATTACCTTGCTTTCTGCGTAACCGCAATATGGGCACTTCATCGGTCGGATCACCTCTGGCTTATTATACCAATTTTCCTTATCAATATCAAGCGAAACTATGAAATCCTTCCTGTTAATTCTTCAACCACCCGTTTCGCCGCAAGCAGTTCTTCCAAACGGTTAAAGTTGTGCCGGTATACTTCAATAATAAAGTCTCCGCTGTAGTGAAAACTTTTCAGAAGACGCAGCAGCGCCGGATAATCCATGGTCCCGCAGCCGGGAAGCAGACAGTCAAAACCGGGCCTGTTGTCATTCATGTGCACATGGACGATTTGATCCCCCATCGCGGCGCAAAGCCGGAACGGGTCCTGCCCGCCGCGGACCGCCTGCTTGATGTCCAGCACAAACGCGCAGTCCTGGCCGCAGTATTTTTTCATTTTTAAAAGGAAAGCAGGATCGTCGCTCAGAAACTGATTGACATTTTCCTGTGCCACCGTGACGCCGAATTTCCTGCCGAGCTGAAATAAATCTCCGTACCGGTCAAAATACTGCTCCTCTGAAACCGGAGAATGCTTGTCGTTCCTTTTGCCATGAAGGACGAGAAAATCGGCTCCCAGCAAGTTGCAGACCTCCAGGTAGCGTTTGTAAAATTCCAGCCCGTCCTGAAACCTTCTTTCGTAATCGGAAAAAAGGAGAAAGCTTTCATAGCCGGAAGTAAATGGATGCAGCGACTTGACGCGGCTGCCGGTATCCGCGGCTTTCAGCCGGAGATCCCTGACAAAATCCGGTTTCAGTTCACTGAATGTATTGATAAAGATTTCAAATTCATGAAATCCCAACTGCAGCAATGTGGAAAAAGCGTCTTCCAAGAGCATGGGGTACAAACAGGCAGTAGAAATGCCAGCCTTCATAAAACCACCTCTAAATGATTATATCATATCGCCGACGGGGTGAAAAGTCCAGATTAAACCGCCTTGCATCCGGGCATCCTATTATTTGGTCAAGAACCGGGAGGAAGGCTGTAATGAAGCGAAAGAAAAAAAGGAATCTGATTACCGCGGAACTGTTACGGGTCTCCCGGTTAAGCATGGAAGCGGCCGAGCTGGTCCTTCCGGTCATCCGGGATGAAAATCTGAAGTACCAGGTGGAACGGCAGCGGGAAGCATACCGCACCGCCGCAGCGCGGTCCGCCGAGCTTCTCCGGAAAAACGGATTGGATCCCATCGAACAGCCGGATTTAATGGAGCGGGTTCTCCGCGGCTCCATTAAAACGGACACTTTCTGGAACAAGAGCGCTCCCCATATCGCGCAGATCGCCATTCACTGCACGGATGCCGCGATGAAGGATCTGGCCAAAACGATGAACCTGTCCGCCGACGAGGGAACGGAAAGCCGAAAGCTTGCGGAAGAGTTCCTGGACGCGGGGCAAAGGAACATCGACCTTCTGAAGCAATACCTGTAAGAATGCAGGCGGCGTCTGTCCGCTTGATTTCGACCCTCGATTCCGTTATAATAAGGAAAAAGCGGGAATGCCGCGTTCTGCGCGGGTCCGCAGTACATAGGAAGGGCATTGCATGGGCTACCTCAGTGTTGGAAATCTGGCAAAGTCGTTCGGGACCCAAACGGTTTTGAACGGCGTTTCTTTTGAAATACAGGAAAACGACAGGGTCGGTCTTATCGGAAGCAACGGCTCCGGCAAAACGACGCTGTTTAAATTGATTGCAGGAGAATTGAATCCGGATACGGGAACCATCTCCATGGCAGGCAAAACGGCGCTTGGCTATATGGAGCAACATGTTTGCCGCGACCTGGACCGGAGCGCGGTCGACGAGGTTCTGACGGTGTTTTCGCCGCTGATTTCCCAGGAGCGCGAATTGGAGGAAATCGGGCGGACCCTGCGAAGCGGCGCCGCGGACAACCTAGACGCCCTGGTGGAACGCCAGACCGCCCTGAACGACCGATTTATCGCGAACGGCGGCCTGACATTCCGAAGCCGGGCCCGTTCCGCCCTCCTTGGCCTTGGTTTCGCGGAGGAACAGGCCGGGGTTCCTGTGGGAAAGCTGAGCGGCGGGCAGCGCGCAAAACTGCAGCTGGCCAGACTGCTTCTCAGCGGCGCCAACCTGATGCTGCTCGACGAGCCGACCAACCATCTCGATCTTGCGTCCGTCGAATGGCTGGAGGAATTTCTCCTCTCTTCCAAAGCGGCATTTCTGGTCATCTCCCACGACCGCTTTTTTCTGGACCGGGTGACAAACCGGACTTTTGAACTGAAGAATCACAAATTAAGTCTTTACAAAGGAAGCTATACTTCCTATTCGGAACAAAAAGATCACAAGGAACTGTCTTTAAGGCGAAGCTATGAGAATACGAAAAAGGAAATCAACCGGCTCGAAGGCATCGTGGAACAGCAGCGCAGATGGAACCGCGAAAAAAATATCAAAACGGCGGAAAGCAAGCAGAAGATGATTAACCGGCTGGAACAGACGCTTGTAAAACCGGACGCTCAGGAGGAGGCGCTCTGTTTCCATTTCGGAACCGGCCCGCGCAGCGGAAACGACGTGCTGACAACAAAAGGGCTTGACCTGTCGTTTGGGGAAAACCGCCTGTTCCGAAACGTTTCGTTTGACATCCACCGCGGAGACCGGATCTTTCTGATCGGACCGAACGGCTGCGGCAAAACTTCCCTGTTCAAAGTGCTGCTCGGCCAGATTTCCCCCGACCATGGGTTCTGCCGTATCGGGACCGGCGTGAAAATCGGTTACTACGACCAGCTGCAAACCGGACTGAATCCGGAAAAGCGGGTCATTGATGAAATTTGGGATTATTATCCCCGGATGACGGAAACACAGGTCCGCAGCGCGCTCGCGGTTTTCCTGTTTCAGGGGGACGACGTTTTCAAGCAGACCTCCGCGCTCAGCGGCGGCGAACGGGCAAGAGTCCTGCTGCTGCGTCTGATGCTTTCCCAGGCCAACTTTCTCTTGCTGGACGAGCCGACCAATCATCTTGATCTCCCGTCGTGCGAAGCGCTGGAAGCCGCACTGAAGGATTACGACGGAACTCTGTTCGTCATTTCCCACGACCGGTATTTCATCAATAAAACCGCCAGCAGGATCTATGCTCTGAAGCCCGAGGGAGTCGAAGATTGCGGCGAAAGCTACTCTGAATATCTGGACCGGGTCAAGGGAGAGCGATCCGATCCTTTCGTCCGTGAAGTCCGCGGGGACAGCGGCTACAAAATGAAAAAAAAGCAGGAAGCAGCTCTTCGGAAACAAAAATCCGCCATTCTTCGCCTGGAACGGCAGATCGAGCAAAACGAAACTGAAATCGCGGATTTGCAGGAAAAGTTTTCCGATCCCGCCACCGCGAGCGACTACCAGGCGGCAATGGAACTAACGGAAAAAATCGACGCGATGAAAGCGGAAAACGAAAAGCTTTTCGAGGAATGGAGCCGGCTCTCCCAAAGCCAGGAGGCATAAAAAAACAGCGCCGGTCTTTTCGGGCCGCGCTGTACCTCTCATTTTAAGCTTTTACCGGTATGGGATCACATTGGAACTGTTGTAACTGCCTGATAAAATCATCCGCATTATTGCTGTCGACTTCGATTTTCAACGGCTTGGACAAATCAAGGCTGAAAATTCCCATAATCGATTTTGCATCGATTTTGTACTTGTCGGTAGCAAGATTGATCGGAAAATTATAACTGTTTGTCAATGTTACAAATTTTTTCACTGCTTCAATGCTGGAAAGAAGAATCGAAGACGTGTACATACAGTTACCTCCCTTAGTAATTTATCAGTACAAATATATATCAAATTTGACAAGAGGTCAATATTCAATCTGCCTAATAGATTTTTTATTAAGGTAAAACAAAATATCTACTTTTTAAAGGTGTGCAAATGAAAGTAACCGTCATTACCCTTGGATGCAAGGTCAATCAATATGAATCCCAGGTTCTGCTGAACCGTCTGCAAGCGGCCGGTTTTACCGAATGCGGCCCTTTGGAGGAAAGCGACGTCGTCATCCTGAACACTTGCACGGTGACGTCGATGAGCGACCGGAAAACGCGCCAGATGCTTCACAAGGCACGCAGGGAAAATCCGGACGCCGTTCTGATTGCGACCGGATGTCTGCCGCAGGCGTTTCCCGGGGCGGCGGACGACCAGCTAGCCGAAGCCGACATCGTTCTGGGAAACTCCAACCGTTCCTCCCTCCTGCCGGACCTGCAGAAATTCTTAAGGGACCGCCGGAGGATCGTCGATATTGTCCCCCATGAAAAAGACGAAAAATTCGAACCGATGAGCACGAACGGTTTTTTTGAACGGACCCGCGCTTTTCTGAAAATAGAAGACGGCTGCAACCGGTATTGCTCTTATTGCATCATCCCCTATGCGCGAGGTGCGGTGCGTTCCAAGCCTCTGGCCGAGCTGAAAGCTGAACTGAGGGAGTTGGCTGCCGGAGGATACCTGGAAGTAGTATTAACCGGAATCAACCTGTCCGCTTATGGCCAGGACCTAGGCCTGACACTCTGCGACGCGGTGGAAGCCGCCTGCGCGACGGAGGGAATCCGGCGTGTCAGGCTCGGTTCCCTGGAACCTGAGCAGTTGGATGAATCCGTAATCGCGAGGATGCGGCGTCAGGAAAAACTTTGCCCGCAGTTCCATCTTTCCCTCCAGAGCGGCTGCGACGAAACCTTAAAACGCATGAACCGTCATTACGACACGGAGGAATACCGCGGGATCGTATCCAACCTGCACCGGGAATTCGCAAACGCGGCCATCACGACGGATATCATGGTGGGATTTCCGGGTGAGACCGAAGAGGAATTCATGAAATCAAGAGCATTTCTGGAAGAAATCGGTTTTGCAAAGGCGCATGTTTTCGCTTACTCCCGGCGGCCCGGCACCGCCGCCGACCGCGCTCCGGGACAAGTGGACCCGAAAGGGAAAGAGGACCGCAGCCGCCGCATGATCGAAGCCGCCCAAAAAACGAGGTCGGCTTTTTTGCAGAGCCAACGCGGGCTGACGGAGTCCGTCCTGTTTGAGCAAAAATGCTCCGCCGGCGTCTACGAAGGTTACACGGCGAATTACACGCCAGTCAGAACGCACAGCGCAGAAGACCTCCGCGGAAAAATCCTGCCGGTCCATATTTCCGAAGCTACGGAGGACTTCTGTCTTGCGGAACCGGTTCAGGGCGAGCGCGCCAAAGCTTCCACAACGTTCTGAACCTCCTGCTTGGTCTGGTCTTTGTCCAGATAATCGGAGGAATAGAACATAAAGCCGTCGCAGGAGGTCTGGCGCCCGTATTCGACCTGGCTGGCCAGGATTCCGCTGGAGTCTTTCCATGTGCCGCTGTCCGCGTCGGAACCCGCCTTATAGACCGCAAGCCCTAAGTATAATTTGATGTCTTTGCCGGTGACCAATTGCCTCCATGTTTTTGCAGCAGTGTCGAACGGCAGAACCGGATTTTCAAAGTTTACATAAAGCTGAGGACAAATATAATCCACATATCCGGATACGGAGCACCATTCCGTGACGTCCGCACCCATCGCCAGGTCGTTCTGGACATTGCCCTGCGGCGCGATTCCAAACGGCATGGAAGGTTTGACGGATTTTATCTCCTGATACACCAGAGAGACCATTGCGCTGATATTGGCCTGCCGCCAGTCGGCCAGCGCCATCGGCGTTCCGGTTTTAGCGGCGGACGTCTTGTACGCGGCATACGCCGTCTGGTCGAACGATGCGTCCTGCGTCGGATAGAAATAGTCGTCGAATTGAATTCCGTCCACATCGTATTTTTGGGCAATTTCTTTTGTGCCGTCGGCAACCAGCCGGCGGACGCCGTCGTAAGCCGGGTTGAGATATTTGCCGCCCTCAAAGTCAACCGCCCAGTCGGATTTTCCGGAATCATTTTTCCAGGTGTTGTAGATATTGTTCACCGCTAAAATCGAAGGCGTATTGGAAACCTGGATCCGCAGAGGATTCACCCACGCCTGAATTTTCAGCCCGGCCTGATGGGAGGCTTTTACCATATCTGCCAAAGGGTCATACCCCGGATTGACTCCCTGCGTTCCGCCGACAACATGACTCCACGGAAAATAGGAGGACGGATAGAGCGCATCCGCGAAAGGCCTTACCTGGACAATCAGAGTGTTCATGCCGCATTTTTTCGCATTTCCGACAATCGTGTTGAACTTTTTCAGGAAAGCCTGTTCGCTTTTATCGTCGTCCCTGCTCATATTCAGGCTCAGATAGGGCACCCAGACCGCCCGCATCTCATCCGTGCTTCCCAAATTTTGAACGGCGGCTTCCACAGAGGAAACCGCACCGGCCGCGCCGGCTGATCCGGAAACCTCGGACAAAGATCCGGAAACGGTTTGGCTGCGGTTTAAGTTGACCGCCATGGTGACTGCGATCACAACCGCAAGGAGAAAAAAGCAAACAAAAATACTGTGCCGGTTAAACAGTCTGATTACCATTTTTTTCATCCTTTCCATCATTTGACAGGAACGGGATTATCGTGTAGAATAAGGCTCTCGGAGGTGGCAGCATGTTTTTCATCATTGGAATTACCAGCGGTACAAGGGAACTCGGCCTGCGAGACTGCGGCTTTTTCCCCTGTTGTTCCATCCGGGGAAGCAGAGCTCTTGTCACATGCGTTTACCGCCAGTTTACCTTCTTCTTTCTGCCTCTGTTCCGTTTTGGAAAACGATATTTTGTCTCCTGCCCCAACTGCGGCGCGGTATATGAAATCAACCGGGAGGAAGGCAGGCGGATCGAGCGCGACCCCTCCGCCGAAATCGATCCGGACGCGGTCTTCCGCGTGGCAGGGCGTGCAGCGCGGTTCTGCCCGAACTGCGGAACACAGGTTGACCCGGAGAGCCGCTACTGCCCGCACTGTGGGGCAAAGCTGTAAGGATAAAGGAAAAAACGATGCCTGATTATATATATTGGACTTCCTATCTGATTATTATTAATCTTGCCGCGGCGGCGGCCGTTGTTCTGGATAAACACCGGGCAAAACGTCATTTGTGGCGGGTTCCGGAAAGCAGGCTCCTGCTTCTTTCCGCTCTCGGCGGCTCCCCCGCGATGCTGCTCACCATGCTTTTGATCCGCCACAAGACAAAACACGCAAAATTCATGGTTGGGATCCCGGCAATTATGACCGTGCAGGGATTCCTTCTGTATGTTGGATTTCGATTCTTAAAGTAGCCATGAAGCAGCCGATGAAAAAAATACGCGGCGTAATCGCCGCGCTTATCGCACAAAAATGCGCTTTGAAAGATTTTAATCTATTCAAAGCGCATTTTGCAAAATAGTAATATTTATTTTTGGTTTTTTATCTACGGCAAGTATTGTTCTTCTACAGCGCTGGCCACACCATTTTGAATTGTCAGCCAAAACACAGAAGTCGATGATGCGGAAATTCTGTCCGCCAATCCGTTTAGGTCCGATTGAAACGGCGTGCCGCTTGTGTCTCTGAAAATGCTGATTTTCGCATCCTTTGCAATCTCTATGGGATTTGTCTCCTTTTTAGAATTATAAATATAAAATCCATCCGGCATATCGTCTTGGGTTAAATGCAGTTCTTCCATACGCTTTTGATCGGAAGCCGTAACCCATTCCACTCGATCAGCCGCAACGGTTCCCGACTTGCAATCACAGCGGCTGAGATACGCGATGAATTTTTCCTCACGGAGAGAGTCAGACGCTTGCTGACCATGATCCGGTTGAGAAGAAGAAACAGATACAGAGCCGACCGGCTCACTGTCGAAAGGAGCTTTTGCAGAACAGGAACTCTCAAATCCGGCAATCAGCAATGCCAGCACACAAATGCACGCAATCCGGAGGCATACAGGAATATTTGAAAACAACCCTATCACCCCGCAGAAAAAAATCAGTTACCGAACAACCAGATTGACCAGTTTCGCCGGGACATAAATTTCCTTAACCAGTTTCTTCCCTTCTATTTCAGCGGAAATCTTACCGTTCGCCTTCGCCTGGGAAAGGGCGTCCTCTTTCGCGATGTCCGCCGGGACCGTCAGCCGCGCGCGGACCTTGCCATTGACCTGGACGGCGATTTCGATGGTTTCATCCACGCATTTCGCCTCGTCAAATTCCGGCCACTCCTGCTGGCAGACCATGCCGCCGAATCGCTGGTTTTCCCAGACCTCCTCGCAGACATGGGGAGCGAACAGGTTCAGAAGGAGAGTGAAAGTTCTGAGTTCTCCTTTCGTAATGGAGCCGGCCGCCGTAACATCGTTGATCAGCGACATCAGAGCCGCGATGGCCGTGTTGAATTTCAGGTTTTCAACGTCTTCTCCGACCTTTTTGATTGCCTTGTTGAACGGCACTTCCAGCTCCCTGCGGATTTCATCCCCTCCGCAGACGATGTCCTGAAGGTTCCAGAACCGCTCGACAAAGCGGCGGCAGCCTTTGATTCCGTTGGTACTCCACGGCGCGGCCTTCTCAAAATCGCCGATGAACATCTCGTAAAGGCGCATCGTGTCGGCGCCGTATTCACGGACGATATCGTCCGGGTTGACAACGTTGCCGCGCGACTTGCTCATTTTTTCACCGTTTTCGCCGAGGATCATCCCGTGGCTGGTCCGCTTGGCATACGGCTCCGGAGTGGGCACGACGCCGATGTCGTAAAGGAACTTGTGCCAAAAGCGGCTGTACAGCACGTGAAGCGTCGTATGCTCCATCCCGCCGTTGTACCAGTCGACCGGAGTCCAGTATTTCAGCGCATCCTGGGACGCGAGCGCGTCATGGTCGTGCGCGTCGGTGTACCGCAGGAAATACCAGGAAGAACCGGCCCACTGGGGCATGGTGTCGGTTTCGCGCTGCGCCGGGCCGCCGCAGTGCGGGCAGGTGGTGTTGACCCAATCCGTCATGTGGGCCAGCGGCGACTCACCGTTGTCGGTCGGCTCATAGGACTTGACGTTCGGCAGCCGGATCGGCAGTTCGCTTTCAGGAACGGGCACATAGCCGCACTTCGGGCATTTGACGATCGGGATCGGCTCCCCCCAGTAGCGCTGGCGGGAGAAGACCCAGTCGCGCAGCTTGAAGTTGACCTTCGCGCGCCCGATCCCCTTTTCGATCAGAGCATCAATGATTTTTTTCTTTGCTTCCTCGACCGAAAGCCCGTTCAGGATCCCTGAGTTGACCAGAATCCCGGTTCCGCAGTCTGTAAAGGCCTCTTCCTGTACACTGCCGCCTTTGACGACCTCGATGATGGGAAGACCGAACTTTTTGGCGAATTCCCAGTCGCGGGTATCGTGCGCCGGAACAGCCATGATCGCGCCGGTTCCGTAGGAGACCAGAACATAGTCGGAAATGAAAATCGGGATTTCCGTCCCGTTGACCGGGTTGATCGCGCTGATTCCGTCCAGCCGGACCCCGGTTTTGTCCTTTGCGACTTCCGTGCGCTCAAAATCCGACTTTTTGGACGCTTCCTCCTGATAGGCGGAAACCTCGTCCGGATTTTTGACCATTCCCTTCCATTTTTCGAGGAGCGGATGCTCCGGGGAAACGACCATGTAGGTCACGCCGTAGAGCGTGTCGGGCCGCGTGGTGTAAACGGTGAGTTGATCCCCCGCCGTCGTGGCGAAATCGACCTCCGCGCCCGTGGAGCGGCCGATCCAGTTGATCTGCTGCGATTTGACCCGGTCCGGGTAATCCACCAGTGCGAGATCGTCGATGAGGCGCTGCGCATACTCCGTGATTTTCAGCATCCACTGCGATTTTACCTTGCGGACCACTTCGCTTCCGCAGCGCTCGCAAACGCCGTTGACAACCTCTTCGTTGGCCAGGACGCATTTGCAGGAGGTGCACCAGTTGACCGCCATCTCTTTTTTATAGGCGAGGCCGTGCTTGAACAGCTGCAAAAAGATCCACTGGGTCCATTTATAATACTCCGGATCGGTCGTATTGATCTCGCGCGTCCAATCGAACGACAGGCCCAGGGATTTCAGCTGCTCCTTAAAGCGGGCCACATTCTTTTTGGTCACCTCAGCCGGGTGCACATGATTTTTAATCGCATAGTTCTCGCTGGGCAGCCCGAACGCGTCCCAGCCGATCGGATACAGAACGTTGTAACCCTGCATGCGCCGCTTGCGCGCGATGATATCCATTGCCGTGTACGACCGCGGGTGTCCCACATGGAGTCCCTGCCCAGATGGATAGGGAAACTCGATCAGCGTGTAGTATTTCGGCATGTCATGACGGTCGGAGGCGTGAAAAACCCCGGCTTCTTCCCAGCGGTCCTGCCACTTTTTTTCAATTGGTCTGTGATCATATTTCATTGATTCATACGCCCCTAAATTTGTATCATTTTGCGCGGCAAAGGAACTCCGCCGCGCTGAAAGTCAATTTAAATATGGGGATAGATACACAATCTCTCCATCCTGCCAAAGCCTGTCCAGATCGTAAAATTTTCTGGATTCTTCTGTAAAAACATGGACCACTACATTCCCGTAGTCAAGCAGGACCCAGGAGTTGGAGCGGTATCCTTCCTTATGGCCGGGTTTGAGCCCGGATTCCTCAAGCTGAAATTCCGTTTCATCCGCAAGCGCCTTTACGTGCGTGCTGCTGGTGCCGGTTGCCAGGACAAAATAATCGGCAAGGATCGACACATCCCGGATTCCGATGATCTTGAGATCCTTCGCCTTTTTGCTGTCCAATATTTTCGCAGCCTTTGCGGCCAGTTCCAGTGACGTCATTCCCAACAACCTTTCTGATTCCGTTTTCTAAGATTGATTCTGCAAAATCGTATGGTTATAGGCCGCGATGGTGTCGGGGTGGATCGGCCGTTTCGCATCGGCCAAATCCTTGATCGTGAAGACGATCCCCGCGATCATGGCCTCTTCAAGACTGTTCCTCGCGGCTTCCCGCATCCGCTCCACGCCGGGGTAATCCCTGTCGTCCGAAATAAAATCGGCGATAAACAGAATTTTATCCAAAAGTGTCATGTTCTCCCGTCCCGTTGTGTGATAACGTACGGCCTGCAGGATTTCAGGATCGGTTACGCCCAATTCCCGGCGGATGTATTCCGCGCCCAGCATCGCATGCCACAGCTTCGGGGCACACCGCTCCACTTCCGTGAGACGGATGCCATACCGGTCCATGAGGTTTCTCTGCTCTTCCCGGGGAAGGTCCTTCATGATGTCGTGAAGGATCCCGGCGGTCTCCGCCTTCTTTTCGTCCGCGCCGTACCGACGGGCCAGCTGAGCCGCCGCACGGGAAACGCATACGGAATGCTCGTAACGCTGATCCCCCAGAAGGGTTCGGATCGCTGATTGATAGGACTCAAAGTTCATATGATTCCTCCGAATACAGGTGATGTCGGTAAATGTAATCGGCGACCGCCTGCGGGACATAAGCGGAAAGGTTTTCTTTTTTCCGAGCGGCATTCCGAACCATTGTGGAAGAAATCGGCAAAAATTCGATATCGCAGATCATCGTTTTCGCCCCCGCCCTTCCGACTCTTTCCGCATATTCGTTCAGCGCTTCGCACCCACGTTCGCTCCGCGGCGCGGCGCAGACCGTTGCCAAAGAATAAATCTTCTCCGGTTCGTGCCACTTCCCCAAAGTCAGAAACATGTCCTCCCCCGTAATGAAAAACAGCTCCGAACCGGGATTCTCCCGCTTCACAGCCAAAAGCGTGTCGGAGGTATAGCTCGGGCCGTCCCGTTCGATCTCGATGGCGCTGACCTCAAATCCGTCCCGCTCCACCGCAAGCCGGCACATCTCCAGCCGGTCCCGCGCCGGCGCCAAATCCCGGATGACTTTATGCGGCGGAATTTTTGTGGGAATCAGCAGGACGCGGTCCGCCCCGATCCTCTGCGCGAACTGGCGGACCAAATGCAGATGCCCGTTATGGACCGGATTAAAGGTTCCGCCAAAGACCGCTAGTTTCTGCATTGTTTTCACCCGGAACTCCCTTGTTTTTTTATCATATTACTTTTTTCCCGCTTTGGGAAGCATTATTTTCGGGTCCTTTTCGTTTTTGCGGTACAAAACGAACCGGGAACCGATCACCTGCACGGATTCGGCGTGAACCAGGGCGGCGATCCGGTCCGCCGCTTCCCGGGCGGAAACGGGCGAAGTTTCCAGCACTCTTCCCTTGATCAGTTCCCGCGCGGTCAGTGCATCGCCGGCCTGTTTGACCAGATCGTCCCCGATCCCGGATTTTCCAACGATCAGGATCGTATCGATCGGATTGGCAAGCGAGCGCAGATAGGCGCGCTGTTTTCCCGTCAGCATTTTGATTGCTCCTCATACTCTTTCAATTTTTCAGCAAAATCGCGCAGCGCGCGCCCCCGGTGGCTGATTCTGTCCTTTTCTTCTCCCGACAGTTCCCCGAACGACTTGTCCCCGACCAGAAACAGCGGATCGTAGCCAAACCCGCCTTCGCCCTTTGTGGCAAAGGCGATGGAACCCGCGCATTCGCCCCGCGCCGTGATCCTGCCGCCATTCGGGAACGCGCAGCAGATCGCGCAGACGAACCGTGCGCCGCGTTTTTCCACGGGGACGTCCCGGAGTGCGCTGAGCAGCTTTTGATTGCGGTCGGAGCTGCTGGCTCCTTCCCCGGCATACCGTGCGGAATAAACGCCCGGCTGCCCGTTCAGGGCGTCCACCGCGATCCCGGAATCATCTGCGACGGCAGGAAGCCCGGTAGCCCGGCAGGCGGCTTCCGCCTTTAGACGGGCATTTTCTTCAAAGGTCCGGCCGGTTTCTTCCACTTCCTCAAGCTCCGCCGTTTCCACCGACACGGACAGAGGCGATAAAATTCTTTGAAATTCCACGACTTTGTCTGGATTATGCGTCGCCACGATCAATCTCATCCGATTCTTCCTTTCTTTCAAACAATGCCCTCGCGAATTGGTCCGCATCAAATGCCTGAAGATCATCCACCTGCTCTCCAACCCCGATAAATTTTACCGGCAGGTTCAGCTCCTCCCGAATGGACAGAATTACGCCGCCCTTCGGGGTTCCGTCCAGCTTTGTCAGCACGATCCCCGTGATGTCGGCGGCGGCCTGAAATTCCCGCGCCTGATTGACGGCGTTCTGCCCGGTGGCCGCGTCCAGGACCAGAAGGACCTCTCGGTCTGCGTCCGGCGCTTCCCGCTGAATCACGCGGTTGATTTTGGCAAGCTCCTCCATCAAGTTCTTTTTATTGTGAAGCCGTCCGGCCGTATCGCAGATAACGACATCCGCTCCCCGGGCCTTGGCGGCGGCGACGGAGTCGAACACCACGGAAGCCGGATCGCTGCCCTGCGTCTGTTTGACCAGCTCCGCCCCGGAGCGCCGCGCCCACACTTCCAGCTGTTCGATCGCGGCGGCGCGGAAGGTATCCGCCGCGCCCAGGATCACTTTTTTTCCCTGCTTTTCCAGCAGGGCCGCAAGCTTGCCGATTGTCGTGGTCTTGCCCACGCCGTTGACCCCGATGACCAGAATCACGGAGGGTTTGGTTTCGATTTTCAGTTCTTCTCCGCCGCGGAGCAGATCCGCCACAATGGAGCGAAGCAGATCATAAACGGCGTTCGGGTCCTTTACCCCCTGTTCCCTGACTTTCCGGCGGAGCTCGTCGCAGATGCGGCCGGCAGTCGCAACCCCGACATCCCCCAGAATCAAGAGCTCCTCCAGCTCCTCAAACAGGGACTCGTCTATTTGGGTAAAAGAACTCAGCATGGCCGAAACGGAAGCGCCCATGCTTTCCCTTGTTCTTTTCAGGCCGTCCCTGATTTTTGAAAATAGTCCCACGGGTTTCCCCTCCTTGCCCCTCAGGGCTTGATTCCCATTTTTATCTCCAGTTCGGACGCCGGCATTTCCAGCATTTTGGAAACGCCCTCCTCCTGCATGGTCACGCCGTACAGAACGTCGGCTTCCTCCATGCTTCCGCGCCGGTGCGTGATGACGATAAACTGCGTGTTTTCCGTCATTCTGCGCAGATAAGCGGCAAACCGATTGACGTTCACGTCGTCGAGAGCCGCCTCGATCTCATCCAAAACGCAGAACGGCGGCGGATTCACTTTCATAATGGCAAAATACAGCGCAATTGCCACCAAAGCCTTTTCTCCGCCGGAAAGCGCCTCCAGATGAGAGACGATTTTCCCCGGCGGCTGAACGGAAATTTCGATTCCGGAACCAAGAACGTCGTCCGGCTCACTGAGGGAAAGCCCCGCTTCGCCGCCCTCGAACAGGTCGCGGAAGGTCTCGGAGAAACAGCGGTTGATCTGCTCGAACCGGACCGAAAACAGGTCGCGCATCCGGCCGGTCAGATCGCCGATCAGCTTTTTCAGCTCATCCCGGGACTGCTCGACGTCCGCGATCTGCGCCTTCATAAATTCGTACCGTTCGGAAACCTCCTTGTATTCCTCCACGGCAGAAAGGTTGACCGTGCCGAGCGATTTAATTCTGCTTTTCAGCTCGCTCAGCCTGCGCTGCGCTTCCTTTGGGTCCTGTGCGGGTTCCGCCTCCTGTTCCGCCTCCCGGCGGGTCAACTCGTACTCCTCCCACAGACGGGAAATAATCTCATCGTATTCCTTCTGGAGGTTGTTCCTGCGCTCTTCCAGGCGAGCCAGCTCGTGGCCGATTTTTTCCTTTTCCTCTGACTTTTCCCGTTCGGAAGCGCGCAGCTCCACCGACTTTTTCTCCAGCTCCATGCGCTCCCGGTTCAGACCATCGGCTTTTTCGGCCGCTTCCTTCGATTGGTTCCGCAATTCGCCGGCCTCCTGGCCAAGGCGTTCGATCCTGGCGTTCAGTTCGGCGTTGGAAGTTTCAATTTCCTTGATCTGATCCGCGAGGACGCCAAGTTTTTCCTTCTGCCCCAAACTGCGTTTTTCCAGATCCCCCACGGTATCCCGAAGAGACTGCGCGTCTTTCCGTGCGGAGAGGCGGTCCAGCTCGATTTGCTTCAGATCGGCGGTCAGCCTGTCCAGTTCCGTGCTGATTTCATCCCGGCTGCCCCCGGCCTTTTCAAGCTCCGTTTTCAGGGCTTCTATCTGACCGTTCAGTCTTTCCGATTCCGTCTGCGCGTTCCGGACGGCTTTTCCCTGCTCTTCCAGACGCGCATTTGCCGTCGCTTCCTCCTGCTTCAGGCTGATTGCGCTCTTCTCCGCGGTTTGCAGGTCCGCAAGGATTCTGCGGTGCTCCGCGTCGGCATGGACTCTTTCCTCCTGAACTGTCGCAAGTTCTCCCTTGGACGCCGAAAGGCCGGCTTCTTCCGATGAGACTTCCTGTGCGGCTGCTTTCAGCGTCTGGGCGGCAGCGTCAGCTTTTACGCGCAGCTCTTCCGCCTGCTTTTTCAGAGCCTCGATCTCGGAAGCTCTGCTCAGAAGACCGGAATTTTTCGCCAGGGAACCTCCCGTCAGGGAACCCCCCGCGTTCACCACCTGGCCATCCAGCGTTACAACACGGAACCGATACCCGTATTTCCCCGCAATCTGAACGGCAAAATCAAGATTTTCCGCGACGGCGATTCTGCCCAGAAGGGATTTTAAAATCTCCTGATACCGCGGGTCACAGGAGCAGAGTCCGGAGGCAACTCCGACAAAACCCGGGCATCCGGACAAACCCGGCTCCGCCAGAACCCTGCCTTTGATCACGGAGAGCGGAAGGAAGGTGGCACGGCCGGAATTTCTGTCCTTTAGAAAACCGATGGCGCGTTTGGCGTCCTGCTCCGTACCGACAACAATATTCTGCATGGAGGCGCCGAGCGCCGTTTCAACGGCCACGGCATATTCCTTCGGAACGCGGATCAGCCTGGAAACCGGGCCGTGAACTCCGTTTAATGCACCGCGGGAGGCCTCCTTCATCACCGCCTTGACGCTTTGGGAAAATCCTTCCAGATTGCGTTCCAAATCCTCCAACAGGCGGGCCCTGCGAAGGTGGTCCTCCAGATCAAGACGGAGACCGTCGCTTTGCCTGCGGGATGCTTCCAAGCGGTCCCGGCGGGTCTTCAAGCGCATTTCGTGTCCCTGCACCGTATTGCCGAGCGCTTCGATCCGTCGGTCATAATTTTCCAGCTTTTGTAAGTATTCTTTCTCTTTTTCTTTCAGCGATTCATGCTTTAATCGGATTTCTTCCGCATTTTTATGTATTTCATTCAGGCGGAGCCGGATCTCCGCAATGGACGCGGACGCCGTCATTTCGAGCATTCTGAAATCCGTAGCCTGAGAGGACAGTTCTGTCATTTCGCGGGTAAAGCCGTCCATCCTGCCCGCCGTTTCGCTCAGGCTGCCCTTCAATTGCTCCAGCCTCGCGGAACAGTCGGCAAAATCTGCGTCTCTCTTTTTGACATATCCGTTTTTTTCTTCGATCTGTTTTTCCTTATCCTGAATCATGCGCAGAAGCTCTTCCCCGGAAAGGCGGCTCTGCTCCATTTCGGTTTGAATGCGCTCTATGTTCTCGCGGTTGTGGAGAATGTCGTTTTTCAATACGGATGCTTCGGCGTCTTTTTGCGCGGCACTCTCCTGCAGCTCCGTCCCAAGCCTTCTTGTCTCGTCGATGCTCGCGGAAAATTGGTTTGACCGGCTGAAGATTTTTTCCAGTTCCTCGTCCAGCGAAAGGATCGACTGTTCCGCCGCGTCATGCTGGGACTTTGCCGCCAGAATTTTATCCTCCTGCTCCCGCAGAATGAGCGCGGATTGGTTCAGGGTCCTCAGCCACAGGCTGATTTCGGCCTTTCTTTTTTCCTCTGACAGTTTCAGGTATTCCTTCGCCTTTTCCGCCTGCTCCCCCAGCGGTCCCACCCGGCTTTCCAGCTCCGCCAGAATGTCGTTGAGGCGCAGCAGGTTGTCCTCCGCCTGGGAAAGACGGCGCTCGGACTCCTCCCTGCGGTAGCGGAAGCGGGAAATTCCCGCCGCTTCTTCAAAAATTTCCCGCCGGTCTTCGCTGCGGGCCGCGACGATGGCGTCGATCCTGCCCTGCCCGATCATGGAATACCCGTCCCGGCCGAGGCCGGTATCCATGAACAGCTCGTTGACATCCTTTAAGCGGACGTTCGTTTTATTGATCAGATATTCGCTCTCTCCGGAACGATAATAGCGGCGCGTTACGGCGACGCCGTCGGACTCAAAGGGAAGCTGACGCCCGGTGTTGTCGATATTCAGAGTGACCTCAGCAAAGCCGAGCGCCTTTCTGGCCGGCGTTCCTCCAAAGATGACATCCTCCATTTTCGTGCAGCGCAGGGAGCGGACGGACTGTTCCCCGAGCACCCAGCGGACCGCGTCGCTGATATTGCTCTTTCCGCTTCCGTTCGGTCCGACCACCGCTGTGATTCCGTCGTGAAAAGTCAGCGTCGTCCGGTCCGGAAACGTTTTAAAGCCCTGGAGCTCCAGCGATTTCAGCAGCAAGCCTTTTCCCTCCCGCATCACAAATTTGAAAATCCCCCCTGCTCAGGGCCGCGTCCTGTTCCAGCGCCGCGGAATAGCCGAATGCCGACAGCGCCTTCAGATTGCGCTTTTTCTGTCCGTTCGCAACAGAGATGCTTTTCGGATTGACCCGGATCACGATCCGGCCCTTCGGCACTCCGCTCACCGTCAGGCTGCGGGTGATCCTGTCCAGCATTCTCCGGCTTTCGCAAAGCTCTCGGAACGCCGGATGCCAGGGTCCCGCCAGAGTGTCCCGCTCCAGCTCCGGCGAAGCATGCAGCCCAAGGCGGATCACCGGAATGCGCCTCTCTTCAAAAAAATCGAGCAATCCGGCGCACAGGCTGACCGTTTCCTCCATTCCTGGCGGATGATATTTTCCCAGTAGGAACAATTCGCCCAGCTTCGTCCCCTTGAGGACAATGGTCGGGTAAATCCTCACACAGTCGGGGGATAAGGCAGCCAGTTCCTCCGCCGTATTCCATGCGCCGGATACGGTATCGCCATACAGGCCGGTCATCATCTGCAGGCCGAGAGAAAAGCCATAGGTATGGATCAGGGCGGCGGCACTTTTTACCTGCCGCGCGGTGTGCCCTCTTTCGTTCAGAGCCAGCACGCGGTCGTCCATGCTCTGGGCGCCGAGTTCAATGGTGGTCACACCGTAATTCCGCAGAATCGAAAGAATTTCAGAATCGACCGCGTCTGGGCGGGTGGAAAGCCGGATACCTGCAAAGGATCCCCTTTTTATATACGGATACGCCGCCTCCAGAAGCGAGATCATGTAAGTCCGTTCCAACGCGGTGAAGCTGCCGCCGAAAAAAGCAATCTCAGCGGATTTTGCCCGCTCCCCCAAACTGGACAAAGCCGTTTCAGCCGCGGAAATCACGTCGGCGGGCTCCGGCTGAACGGCTTTTCCCGTAATGCTCTTCTGGCTGCAGAAGCTGCATGCGTGAGGACAGCCGTTGTTCGGCACGAAGAGAGCCACGTTTGCGTGCCGCATCAGTGTCCCATCAATTCCAGAGCCTCGCGCGCCGCCTGCTGCTCCGCTTCCTTTTTGCTGCGGCCGCCGCCCTTGCCGATCACGTTGTTGTCCAGCCGGACCTCGACCGTAAAATGCTTGTCGTGGTCCGGACCGCTTTCTCCGGTCAAAACGTATTCAAGAATTTCTTCCGGATTTTTCTGTACGATTTCCTGCAGGAAGGTCTTATAATCCTTAAAAACTCTCGGCCTGGTCTCCTGTAAGAGAGGCAGAACAAAACCCAGGATGAATTTCCGGCTTTCCTCCATCCCGCCGTCCAGATAGATGGCGGCGGTGATGGATTCAAACGCATCCGCTAGAATCGAGGAGCGGGTTCTCCCGCCTGAGTTCTGTTCTCCCCGGCTTAACAGGAGATACTTTCCCACGCCAAGCTGCCGGGAAAACCCGCAGCAGGCTTTCTCACAGACCAAAGCCGCCCGTTTCTTGGTCAGGTCGCCCTCAGGCAGGTGGGGAAAGCTTTTGTACAGATAATCAGCCACCACCAGCCCGAGGATGGAATCGCCTAAAAATTCCAGCCTTTCGTTGCTCCCGCCGGGGACTTTGTTTTCGTTTGCGTAAGAAGAATGGGTCAATGCCGTTTTCAGATACTCCTGATCTCTAAAATGGTAACCGAGCTTTTCTTCCAGTTCAGTCAACCGAAACGCCCCCTTTCGTAGGTAATCGTCAGTCTTTCTTTTCCGACGAGCCGTATTTCGCGACACTGGAGGCAATTTCGTCCACGACATTGCCTTCCACATACGCCTTCGTCAATCGCAGAGCGTTATAAACCGTTTTCGCTTTCGCGCTGCCGTGCGTCTTGAAGACCGGCCTGGAGCAACCCATCAGCGGAGCTCCGCCGTATTCGTTATAGTCGAAATTCTTTTTCAGCGCCTTCACATCGCTGAGCAAAACGGCAGCCGCCAGCTTGTTTTTAACGCTGTGCGTGAAAATGTTTTTCAATTTTCCCATCAGCATCATCGCCACTCCCTCGAACATCTTCAGAATGACGTTGCCGGTAAAGCCGTCCGCCACAATCACGTCTCCGGCGTCGTTGGGAATATCGCGGGCTTCAACATTGCCGACAAAATTGAGTCCGCAGTTTTTCAGCAGGGAGAACGCGCCGTGCTGGAGCTCTCCGCCCTTATGGTCCTCCGTTCCGATGTTCGCGAGCGCCACGCGGGGATTTTTGATCCCCATGACCTTCTCCATATAAATGGAACCCATGATGCCGAACTGCTGCAGCATTTCCGGTTTGCAGTCCACATTGGCGCCGCTGTCGATCAGCATAAAGCAGCCTTTGTTTTTCGGCATGACAGGCGCGAAGGCGATGCGCCGGACCCCCTTGATCCGCTTGACGATCAGCGTCGCCCCGACCACCAGCGCTCCGCTGTTCCCGCCGGAGACAAAGGCGTCCCCCTTTCCCTGTGCGAGAAGGCGCAGGCCGAGGGCCATGGAGGAATCCGATTTTGCTTTCACGATATCGCCGGCGGAATCCTCCATCGTAATGATTTCCGGGGCGTCGCAGATTTCCATCCGCTCCAGGGACACGCCGCTTTCCTTCGCGACCGTGCGGATTTCCTGCTCCCGACCGGTCAGAACGATGTCGACGTCCAACCCTTTCACGGCATCCGCGCATCCTTTGATAATTTCAAGCGGAGCGTTGTCTCCGCCGAACGCATCGACGATGATTTTCATATCCAGCACCTCGATTCAATTGAACGTCTCTTTTTCTTCCGCCAAAACCCGGTCCAGATCGTTCAGCGCGCGCGCCGCCAGAGCGGCACAGCGTTCCCGCTTGTCCCTGATTTTTTCCGGCAGCGGCGGGATCACGCCAAAATTCGCGCCCATCGGCTGAAACGCCCCGGCCCCGCCGGATTCGACATAACGGCTGAGCGCGCCGATCATGGTCGTCTCCGGCAGGATCAGAGGTTCCCCGCCGGACCGGCGCCTAACGGCATTGATCCCGGCCATGATTCCGGACGCGGCGGATTCCATGTAGCCCTCCACGCCTGTCATCTGTCCCGCAAAAAACAGGTTGGGATTTTCCCGGAAAGCAAAGCCGGAGGTAAGGACTTTCGGCGAATTTAAAAATGTGTTCCTGTGCATCACGCCGTATCTCGCATATTCGGCACGCTCCAACCCGGGTATCATACCAAACACGCGTTTTTGCTCCGGAAACTTCAGGTTGGTCTGGAAGCCGACTAAATTATACATCGTGCCCGATTCATTTTCCTTCCGCAGTTGAAGCACCGCCCATGGCCGGTGCCCTGTCGCCGGATCGCGCAGGCCGACCGGCTTCATTGGCCCGAACCGCAGGGTATCGGGTCCGCGCCGGGCCAGAATTTCGACCGGCATGCAGCCCTCGTACACCTTCGGGTCGGCGATATCGAACTCGCGGACCGGGGCGCGCTCGGCGGAAATCAGCTCCGCGTAAAAGGCTTCGTACTCCCCGCGGTCCATCGGGCAGTTCAGGTAGTCGTCCTCTTCCCCCTTGCCATATCGGGACGCGGCGAAAATCCGTTCCCGATTCAGGCTGTCCGCCGTTACGATCGGGGCCGCCGCATCGAAAAAGCTGAGGCTTCCGCCGCAGAGAGCGGAAATTTTCTCCGCCAGCGCGTCGGAAGTCAACGGCCCCGTCGCGACCACAGCAATGCCGTCCGGTGGGAGCTCCGTCAATTCTTCCCGGACCACATGGATCATCGGATGAGAAGCGATTTTTTCCGTGACCGCTTTTGCGAATGCGTCACGGTCAACTGCGAGCGCGCCCCCGGCAGGCACGCGGCAGGCGTCCGCGCAAGGCAGCAGCACCGATCCAAGCCTTCTCATCTCCTCCTTTAACAGCCCGGCGGCGCTCTCCCGCCGCTCCGCTTTCAGGGAATTGGAACAGACAAGCTCCGCGAAATTCCCGTTCCGGTGCGCCGGAGAAAATCGGAGCGGCTTCATCTCATACAGTTCGACCGGAATCCCGGCCTCTGCGATCCGCCAAGCCGCTTCGCAGCCGGCAAAGCCGGCTCCGATCACCCGGATGCTCATTCTTCCTCCGTTTTTTCATATCCGCAGTCCGGCGTGACGCAGTACAGCTTCGGATGCTTTCCCTTTTTCTTCAGAAGCGTTTTGCCGCATTTCGGACACTTTTCCATGGAAGGTTCGTCCCAGGAGACAAAATCGCAGTTCGGGTAATTGGAGCAGCCGTAAAAGACGCGCCCTTTTTTGGTTTTTTTAACAATGACCTTTCCGCCGCATTTCGGGCATTCGGCACCGGTTTCCTGCACGTATTTTTTCACATTTTTGCACTCCGGATATCCGGGACAGGCCAGGAACTTTCCGTAACGGCCGTTTTTAATCACCATATGGCGCCCGCACTTTTCACAGATGACGTCGGTCACATCCTCCTTAAGCTGGATCTTGACCCCCTGCATCTCTTCTTTGGCGGTTTTCAGCGTTTTGTCAAAATCTCCGTAAAAAACCTCCAGCGTTTCGACCCAGTCCGTTTTCCCGCTCTGAACCGCGTCGAGATCATCTTCTACCTGCGCGGTAAATTTGACGTTGACGATTTTCGGGAACCGTTCCTTCATCAGGTTGGTGACAGTCTCTCCCAGTTCCGTCGGCTTCAAAGCCTTTCCGTCGCGGACCACGTACTCTCTTCCCGTAATGGTGGAAATCGTCGCGGCGTAAGTGGACGGGCGCCCGATGCCGTTTTCTTCCAGCGCCTTGATGAGAGAGGCCTCCGTATAGCGCGGGGGCGGCTGCGTGAAGTGCTGGCTGCCCGCGATCTCCTTCAGCTTCAGCGGCATGCCGGCTTCCAGTTCGGGCAGGGCCGTACCTTCTTCTTCCTTTTCGTCCTTGGCTTCTTCGTAAAGCACGGTAAATCCGTCGAAGGTGACCGTGAATCCGGAGGCTTTGAAAATGTAGTTCTTTGCCTGAATATCGGCCTGCGTGGTGCTTTGCAGGCAATTCGACATCTGGCTGGCCAAAAACCGTTCCCAAATGAGTTTATAAAGCTTATACTGGTCGGACGAAAGGCTTTCCTTCACCTTTTCCGGGGGAAGAGACGGCATGCTGGGCCGGATCGCTTCGTGGCCGTCCTGAGCATTTGCCCTCGACTTGTAATGGCGGGGAGAATCCGGAAGATATTTGTTCCCCCACCGCTCCCGGATATAATCGCCCGCCTCCTTGATCGCGTCCTCCGAAATGCGCAGCGAATCCGTTCTCATATAGGTGATCAGGCCGACGGCCCCAAGTCCCGGGACCTCCACGCCTTCGTACAGCTCCTGTGCAGCCTTCATCGTCCGCCTGGCCTGAAATCCGAGCCGGCGCGACGCTTCCTGCTGAAGGGTCGAAGTGATAAACGGAGGCGCCGGGGATTTGCGCCTCGTTCCCTTTTTGACCTTGACAACGCTGAAATCGGCGCCCTTCAACTCTTCCAGAATCCGATTGGACTCCTCTTCGCTGGAGATCTTCATTTTGCCGTTCTCATCGCCGTAAAAAGTTGCGGCAAAAACCTTGCGGGATCCTTTTGGAATCAGTTTCGCGTCGATCGTCCAGTATTCTTCCGGAACGAAGCCGCGGATCTCGTTTTCCCGGTCCACAATAATGCGCACCGCGACGGACTGCACCCGCCCCGCGGACAGCCCCCGCCTGATTTTCTGTGACAGAAACGGGCTGAGCTTGTAACCGACCAGCCGGTCCAGAATGCGGCGCGCCTGCTGCGCGTTGACCAGGTCAAGGTCGATGTTCCGGGGATTCTGCATCCCGTTTGAAACGCCGGTTTTTGTTATTTCATTGAAAGTGACGCGGTTTTTCTGGTTCATATCCAAGCCGAGGATATAGGCCAGATGCCATGAGATCGCCTCGCCCTCCCGGTCCGGGTCGGTCGCGAGAAGGATGGAATCGCTTTTGCCCGCCAGGTCTTTCAGTTCCTGTACCAGCTTCTCCTTTCCCTTGATAATTTCGTATTTCGGCTTGAACTTATTTTTGATATCCACGCTTAAACGGTTTTCCGGCAGATCGCGCACATGGCCCATGGACGCCACGACATCGAAACCGGTCCCGAGATATTTTTTAATCGTCTTCGCTTTCGCCGGAGATTCCACAATCACCAGCTTGGACATAAAACCACCTCGCATTGATTCACATTTTCCGCTCCATACCGGGCAAGCGGCAAGAAGAGCGTCAGCGCCGCAGACTGTAGCGGCGGCCCGAATGGGATTCGACCGCGCCTTCCAGTTCCAATTCAGTCACGGCGGAAAGCAGCCTCGCAGCCGGAAGCCGGGTGACTTCGGCCAGTTCGGCAATCGGGCACGGCCTGTCGGTCAAACCGGACAATAGTATTTGCGCATCCGGCGAAAATTTATCCTCACAGGGCACAGCCCGCTTTTTATTTTCCAAAGAAGAATCGCTTTTCACGCTATTCTCTTCTATAATAACATTTGTTTTTGTATCGTCAAGGAAAAATTTACTTTTTCTCCATTCAGGGTATTCCTCAAGGATCTCTTTTGCTCCGCTGACCGGCTTTGCTCCGGACTTGATCAGATTGTTTGCGCCGGCCGAGACGGGACTGAAAATACCGCACGGGACCGCAAAAACATCGCGCCCCTGTTCCAGCGCGTAATCCGCCGTGATCAGGGAACCGCTCTTCGCGGCGGCCTCCACCACAAGGGTCCCGAACGACAATCCGGAAATGATCCGGTTCCGGATCGGAAAATTGGAGCCGGACGCCTGTGTCTGGGGAGGAAATTCAGAAATCAGCGCCCCTTTTTCCGCTATGACGCCGCGCAGGGATGCGTTTGCCATCAGATAGTCCGTGTCGATTCCGCAACCTAGGACGCAGACGGTTTTCCCTTCCGCCTGGAGAGCGCCCTGATGGGCCGCGGTGTCGATTCCAAGCGCGCCGCCGCTGACAACGACCACTCCGTTCTGAGCCAGTTCATACGCAAAGCTGCGCGCGGCGGCCTTGCCGGTCTGCGTCGCTTTTCTGGTCCCGACAATCGATATGGCGGGCTCGCTTGAAAAATCGGGAAGGATTCCCTTGTAATAAAGTGCGCACGGCGGATTGTGGATCTGACGCAATGGGCCGGGGTAATCGTCGCAATCGGGAGCCGTCACCTTTTGACCGATCTTTTCGCAGTAAGCCAAAAGAGCCTGTGCATCGGAAATGGAATAGGTTTCCATACCGCGGAGCTCTTTCGCGGTAAAATATCCCTCCAGCAGCCAGGCTTCCCGGCCAGCCGCATAAAAATCCTCCAGATTTCTCCATCCTTCAAGGATGCGGTTTTGCTTGGAGCTTCCGGCTCCGAGCGCATGCTGCAGCCAGAGCCAGAAAGCCTTTGGGTCATAATCGCTCATGTCGCGGCGCCCCCCGCCCTGTTTCTCATCATTTCCCAGATCAGAATCGCCGCCGCCGCGGATGCGTTCAGCGATTCCGCTCTTCCCGTCATCGGGATGGTGATCTCTCTGGAACAAGCTTCCCTTGTTTCCCGCGTCAGCCCGTTTCCTTCGTTTCCGACCGCCAGCACGCACGGCGCTGAAAGATCCGTTTCCGTCGCCGGCAAAGCGTCGCGGTCGGGGACAGCCGCGGCTGTGGTGAACCCGCGCCGGTTCAGATCCGGAAACAGCTCCGGCAGACTCTCTTCCCTATAAATCGGCAGGCGGAACACCGCCCCCATGGACGCGCGGAGGACCTTGGGGGAATAAAGATCGCAGCAGTCGCCTCCCAGCAGGACCCCTCCGACTCCCAACGCTTCCGCCGTGCGTAAAATCGTTCCCATGTTGGCGGGGTCCTGAAGGTTTTCCAGGGCAAGATAGGAGCCGGACGCCGGCAGCTCGGAGCCTTTCAGGATTTTGCGCGGCATCTCGCAGATGCAGAAAATCCCCTGGGGCGTCTTGGTGCGTGACAGGGCCTGCGCCGCCTGTGGGCCGACCAGATAGGATTCCCGCGCGTTTTTGAAAAGCGGAGCGAGGTATTTTCCGTATTTTCCCCCTGCGGATTCCGTATACAGCAGCATTCGGATCGTTACGCCGCTGAACGCCGCGTCCGCGCAAAGCCGCGCCCCCTCCAGGAAATACAGTCCGCGCTCCCTGCGGCACTCCGCGGAGCCGGACAGCCGGACGGCATTTTGAATAATTTCATTTCTGCGGCTTAAAATGATCTCGGGCATACGGTCAAAACCCCCAACGGATAAAATGAGCGCCCGGAACCAGCCGGGCGCAGCTTTCGGTATTTATACCGCGGATTTTGCTTTTTCGATCAGGCTTTTAAAAGCGGCTTCATCGGCAACGGCAATCTCCGCAAGCATTTTACGGTTCAGCGTGATTCCGGCCTTTTTCAGTCCGTTCATGAACATGGAATAACTCACGCCGTTCGCGCGGCAGGCGGCCGAAATCCGGGTGATCCACAGGCGGCGGAAATCTCTTTTTCTGGCCTTGCGTCCGACAAACGCGTAGTTGCCTGATTTCATGACGGCCTGTTTGGCCATTTTAAAGTGACGGCTCTTGGCGCCAAAATAACCTTTTGCAAGTTTTAATGTCTTTTTTCTTCTTTTGCGCGTCATCAACGCGCCTTTCACACGTGCCATTCTATAATACCTCCAATAAATGGTAGATTTCCGTTTTACGAGCAGTATTTACTTATAAGGAATCAGCTTTTTAATCGTTGCCACGTTCGTCTTGTCGGCCAGGGTCGTTTTGCGCAGGCCGCGCTTGCGTTTGGTGGTCTTTTTATTCAAGATATGAGATTTATAGGCATGGGCACGGATCACCTTGCCGTTTTTTGAAAGTTTAAAGCGCTTTTTCGCACCGGTATGTGTTTTGATTTTAGGCATAACTGCCCCTCCTTATCGAAACTTTACTTAACGGGTTTGGATGCAAGGAACATCAACATGTTGCGTCCCTCCAGCTTAGGCGGTTTTTCAACATTGGCAATTTCGCTCAGGGCCTCCGCAAAGCGTTTCATGGTTTCATAGCCCTGCTCCGGGTGACCCATCTCGCGTCCGCGAAACCGGATGGAAGCCTTGACCTTGTCACCGCTTTTCAAAAACTTTTCCGCATGGCCGAGCTTCGTATTGAAATCGTGCACATCAATATTCAGCGAAAGGCGGATTTCCTTGATCTCAACGGTATGCTGATTCTTTCTGGCTTCCTTGTCGCGTTTGGCCTGTTCAAACCTGAACTTGCCGTAATCGATGATTTTGCAGACCGGCGGAGTCGCCTGGGGAGCGATTTTCACCAGATCCAGATTCATTTCCATGGCTTTCTGCAAAGCCTGGGCGGACGACATCAGGCCGAGCTGGCTGCCATCCGAGCCGATTAACCGCACCTGCCTGTCGCGGATCTGTTCGTTAATCTGAAGTTCCTTGTTGCTAATAGCTAAGCACCTCCATAACACGTCAATCTCAGAATAAAAAACGCGGGCCAACCATCCGCCCGCGCATCAATACCCACTTAGCCCCCAGAGGGGCATCCGAATGTATTGACCCGTGACGGACAAAACCCCACAGGTGGAAATACTGTTTTTTAAACCGTACTCCGCTTTGTTTTACAGTGAATTATTATAACCAGATTTTACGTTTTTGTCAAGAATTATTTCCCGTAATTTCAGCGCCCAGCGCAAAGGAATAGAGCAGACACTGCTTCACTTCCTTTTCCGTGCAAATTTCCAGAGCGCGGCGATACCATTCCAGCTGCTCCCTGTAGCGCATCCAGAGTTCCGACGGGTCCCGCGTCCGGTCTGTTTTGTAATCGACGATGACAAGGCCGTCCGGTTCCTCGAAAACGCAGTCCACCGCTCCCTGCAGGATCACGGCTTCCTCCGCCGGTCCGCCCGTCAGCCCCGGACGTATTTCGCCCGCCGGGATCTCAACGGAAAATCGGAACTCCCGTTCCATCCGGCTGGAAGCGAGAATCCGTTTTGCCAGCCCGCTCCGGAAAAACGCGCCGACAGCTCCGAGGTCGACCGCCTGCGCCTGCCAGGAAGTCAGGAAACCCTCTTCCACCAGCCGGGAAAGTTCCCGTTCGGGGTCTGCGGACGCTCCGCGGTAATCCGCGAACTGAAGATAGGCGTGCAGCGCCGTGCCGCGCTCCGCCGGAGTCAGCCCTCCCTCCCCGAGAAACGCGGGGCGGGAAGACGCGGCATACCGGGCGGAAAACTTCCCGGCAGCCAGTTCGGAGGCGGCGACCTTCGCACACATCCCGCTGATTCCGGAATAAGAATAGGCGAAGTTCAAATCGGACTCCAGCCTTGCAAGAAGCACCGCGTCCGGTTCCGCCGGGCGCCGTATCTCCAATTCCGTTTCCTCCGCCGGTCCGCCCTCCTTGGGCCGGGTAACGAAAAAGGACCAGTGTCCCTCGTCCGGAACCGCAATTGTCCCGGAAACGCCCGCCATATCCCGAAGAATTCCGGCCTCCGGATGCCTCAGGGCGCAAAGAAGCAGCCAGTCGGAAATGCTGGAAGCTCCGCGCACAACATAGGGTGGAATCCGTTCCCCGCCCGTCAGCCGGGAAGCAAGAGATCGAAGCGTCTTCCGGGCGTCGTCAAGCGTCGTCACCAGAATCAGCTTCTCCTTTGCACGCGTCATCGCAACATAGAGGACGCGCAGCTCCTCGCTCATCTCGTCCCGCTCCTGTTCCAGCGCGACGGCCTCCCGCACCATGGTGGAACGTCGCGCGCCGGTGGCGGGGTCCCTGAGCCGGATGCCCGGGCCGAGCTCCGGGTGCAGCAGCACGTCCGAGCGTTCCTTGTGAAAACCGCGCGAACATCCCGCCAAAATGCAGATTGGGAATTCGAGGCCCTTGGAATGATGCACACTCATCACCCGCACCACGTTGGCCGATTCGCTGATGGTGGACGCCGCGGACAGATCGGCGCGTCTCCTCTGCATCCGCTCGAGAAAGCGAAGAAAACCGGACAGTCCGTTGTAGCCCGAGGACTCGTATTTGCGGGCGTAGGAGAGCAGAAGCCGCAGATTTGCCAGGCGCAGTTCCCCGTTCGGCATGGCCTGAACCAGATTGGAAAGGCCGGTTCTGGCGTAAGCGGACCGAATCAGCCGGTCGGACGGCATGGTGGCCGCCAGCGTCCGGAACCGTTTGATCTCGCCGAGGAACCCGGCGGCCTTCCCGTCCCCGTCCCGGGCTGCCGCCGCGACGGCGGGATACAGCCGGCCCGCGCGGGTATGCAGCCTGATTTCCGACACCTCGTCCGGGGTAAATCCGTAAATCGGACTCATCATCACGGCAAGAAGAGGAATATCCTGCATCGGGTTGTCGATCGCCTGAAGCAGCGACAAAGCGGTGCGGATTTCACCCGCGGCGAAAAAGCCCCCTGCCGTGTCGGCCCAGGCCGGAATTCCGAGCGCAGAAAGCTCTTTTGCGTATTCTGGCGCGTACTGGTTGGCGCTCCGCAGCAAAATACAGAAATCGCGGTAGACCGCCGGCCTTTGCCTGCCGTGATCCGTCACCGAATCCGAACCGGACGTCATGGAATAAATGAGGTCCGCGATGCGCAGGCATTCCGTCCGGATCAGATCGGAATCCTTCTTGAATTCCGTTCCGGAAAGGTCGATGATTTCCAAATCAACCGAGGGCTCCGCCTCCGGGGGATAATCCGCGCCGGGGACCAGCTCCTCCGATTTCGTGTAATCCAGCTCGCCCGCCTTTTTGCTCATCAGCTGCCGGAAGACGAAGTTCACCGCCCCGGTCACGCCGCTCCGGCTGCGGAAGTTGCGGTCCAGCACCACGCAGGACGGAAACGCGGGATGAACGGGATCGTAATCCGGCAGGACGGCGCGGCGGCGAAGAAAAATCTGCGGCATGGCCTGGCGGAACCGGTAGATGCTCTGTTTGACGTCCCCGACGAGGAACAGATTGGTTTCGCCGCGGGAAATGGCGCGGAAAATCATGTCCTGAGCCTCGTTGGTATCCTGATATTCGTCCACCATGATCTCTTCATACCGTTCGGAAAGTTCCAGCGCGTCCGGGGTCCGCTCAAACCCGTTCCCCGCGTCGCGGACCAGCAGCTTCAGCGCCCAGTGCTCCAGATCGCTGAAATCCGCGGCGCGGCGCTCCGTCTTCCTCTGGGCCAGGAGTGCGCCGAAGCGCTCGGTCACCCGGAACAGCATCCGGACGCACGGGGCGAGCCGTGACATCTCTTCCGCCCATTCCTCCCGGGAACAGGAAAAAAAGGAGGAAAGGCGGCCAGCCATGGCTTTGATCTCTTTTCTGGCATCCGCGACAGAGTTCTTCAGCGGGTCTTCCGAACGCCCCCGGACCGGCCGGAATTTTGGAAATGAAAAGTCCGCACAGCGGCGCGCGCAGAGTTCCCAGTCTCCGGATGCGACCGCCTCCCCAAGTGACGTCAGATCGGCAAGGTCAGACCGAAAGGCGTCGGAATAAGCGGTGAGAAGCTCTTCGTCTCCGCTGATTCGCGCAAGGGAACTTTGAGTGACCGAAACGCCGTACTCCACCGCCTCCTCCGCGAAAGAAAGGATCGTCCGGCCCCAGACGGTCTGTTCCGCGGGGACGGCGCTGTCATACAGAGCCGACTTTTGGGAAAGCCATCGTCCGGGGAACGGATGGGAACGGACAAAATCGTACAGGCGGTTCACGGTTTCGGCAATGCGGCCGTCGTCCCGGCCCGAAGAAAATTCTTCGACAAAGTTAAAAAAGGAGGGATCCGCTTCCGCGTAAAACTCGTCCAGAGTATCGGAAACCGTCTGAGAGCGCAGGACGGCCATTTCCCCGTTGTCCAGGATGCGGAAATCCGGAGCGATTCCGAGCTTGAAGAAATTTTCGCGCACCAAGTCGCTGCAAAAGGAATCGATCGTCCCGATCTTCGCCCTGGAAAGCAGAATCTGCTGACGCTGCAGCCGGACGTTGCCCGGGTCGTTTTCCAGCATGGACGCGATCTCAGCCGCGATGCGCCCGTTCATTTCCGCCGCCGCGGCTTTCGTGAACGTGACGACCAGCATCCGGTCCGCGTCGACCGGGCTGACCGGGTCGGTGATACGCTCGATGACGCGCTGCACCAGAACCGCCGTTTTGCCGGAGCCGGCCGCGGCCGAAACGAGGAGGGCCCCGCCGCGGGCATGGATCGCATTCTTCTGGCTCTGAGTCCAGTTCCTGCTCATTCCGTCTCCCCTCCTTTCGAAAATTCCCCGATCACGGCGTCACGGTCCCATTTCTGCATTTCACGCTCCAGGTCGTCGCGCTCGTGGCCGCAAACTGCTCCATAGGGACACCATGCGCACGCGTCGTAATCTCCGGACAACGGCACGGCGGCGATTTTTCCCCGCTTCAATTCTTCCGCCATATCCGCAACGAGCCTACGAATATAATGGAAGGCCTGTTCCAGTTCCCGTTCCGTAATCAGATGCCCCTCGCCCGAAGGAACGCCTCCTTTCAGCGTGACCGGGAGATAAGTCCCTTTTCCATCCGGCTCCATCGCGGCGACTACCTCCGCATCGTTTAAGATCAGACCGTCCATGCGAAGTTTCCTTCCGAAATCCTTTTCCAGCTTCTTTCCGTCATCCTCCCGCTTTGCAGCAGCAGACGGGCGGTTGGCAGGCATGTACAGCACCCCGGCCGGAAGCACCTCGCCGTAGCGTCTCTTCCCGTTTTCACAAAGTGCCGCCAGATAAATCAGCATCTGCAGATTCATGC
Source organism: Caproicibacter sp. BJN0012 (assembly GCF_035986805.1). Classification (NCBI taxonomy): domain Bacteria; kingdom Bacillati; phylum Bacillota; class Clostridia; order Eubacteriales; family Acutalibacteraceae; genus Caproicibacter; species Caproicibacter sp. BJN0012. The sequence goes on from NZ_CP142518.1 coordinate 1,945,036, forward strand.
CGTAAATCACGTCGGAGAGGCGGAATTCTTTCTGTCCCGTTTTATAGTCCACCACGCGAAGATACCGGACCCCGTTTCGGGCCATCACGTCCACCCGGTCGATTTTTCCGTCGATCTCCACCTTGCCGCCGTCCGGCAGCGGAATGGTCAGCGGAGGAATCTCGCCGCCGATGGACAGTTCAAAATCCACCGGTTCAAATCCGCTCTGCGCAAGCTCTTCGGCGATGCGCCTGGCAACGATCTGTGCGGAGTCCGCCAGCCGGGAAATCAGGTAGGCAAAGCGCGGCGTCCGGTTTTTCAGCCCGCCGAATCTCGCCTCCACATAATCTTCGAGAAATTTCAGAATGACGCCGCGGAGCTCACGGTCCGTGACGCCGTTAATTTGAGCGCTTCCGATCTCCTGAAACAGCCGCTGCAGCAGATAATGCATCAGGCTGCCGTACTCGAGCGCGTTGAGTTCGGCGGTTTTGCGTTCCCGGGCGCCGAGCCCGTAGCGGCAGAAATACTGGAACCGGCAGAGATGATAGATCTCAATCTGGGTGGCGGAAACCTGCATTTCCCTGCTGAAAAGGCTTGTCGCTTTACGCGGATCGTGAAACGCAAAGGGCCGCTTTTCCGCCGCTCCGGCAAGAGAAGCGAGTTCTCTGTCCTTTCCCCGGCGGCGCAGAAGCTCTTTCAGCGTTTCGGAAAAGGGGTCGCCGCCGTGCCATTTCTGAGCGGACAGTTCCATGACCGGTTTTAGCGCCGTGGCAAAATAGGTCTGTTCCAGCAGAAGTTCATTCCATATCTGCACTCCCGGAAGAACGGCGCGGGTTTCCGTAAGGATGGAAGAGGGGGAATTTGCTTTTCCATCCTCATCGGAGACCGGATAGCACAGAAAAAGCCGTTGGGAAGCCGTACACATGGCGGAATAGGCCAGAAAACGTTCCTGTACCGCCGCTCCCTCCCCCGTGTCGTTCAGTTCCAGCCCCAGTCCGATCAGCTCATGGCGCTCCCTGTCGCTGATCAGCCCGCCGGAGCCGGAGACCATCGGAAACTGGCCCTGCGCGCATCCCACAAGGAATACCACCTTGGGATCCGCGGGCCGGGAGCGGTCCGCCGCGCCGACGGTTACCTCGTCCAGCCCCTGCGGGATGCTCGCGATCCGGCTGGAGAGCACCACCATCCGAAGCAGCTCGGCGTATCGCATCCCTGTCACTTTGTTTTTTCCGAGAACAAGGGCAGTCTGGTCCAGAATCCCCATCAGCAGATCCCAGACGCGCAGTTCCCGTTCCGCCAGCGCAGGATTTCCGTCGTCGGAAAGCTGTTTGGCGAACTGTTTCAGATGTTCCGCCGCGTGCAGTTCTTCCAGCAATCGATACACGGCCCCCGCCATTTCTTCCCCGTCCGCGTCCGCCGTTCTGCCCGCGAATCGCTCCAAAGGGGCAACTACCGCGATCCTGAGTTCATTGAGCTCTTTCAGCTGCGCAGCGCCGCCGGGTTTTGTTTCTTCGGCAAAGCCCTCCGGGCTGTCCTTCCATTCCTCCCGCCATTTTTTTCCCGACAGATTCCATAGGAACGTATAATTTTCCAGCAGGGAGATTTGCTCCGGCGTCAGCCCGCACAGTCCCGTTTTCAGATAAAGGAACACATCGTCGGAGCGGAAGCCGTTCTGGGTGATGCGGAACGCCGAAAGGACCAAGCGCATCAGCGGTTCCGCGTCGATTTCCTCCGGCCTGTCCATAAAATACGGTATTTCCCAGTTTTCCAGCGCCGCGTCGAGAATCCCACGGTAGGATTCCTGACTGCGGGCAACCACCGCAAAGTCCCGGTAGCGGTATCCCCCGTCGATCATCAGACGGCGAATCGTCGCGGCCACAAACGCCGACTCGTCATAGCTGTTTTTCGCCTCGTAAATGGAAATCGCTTTACAGGCTCCGGAAAATGGCTTTCTATGAGAGGGCCGATAAATTCCCTCCTCCAGAGCTTTCAGATCCTCGCTCTGAAAGCGGGTTCCGCTTTCCAATATAATCGGAGCCGCAACCGGGACCCCATTTTGTTTTGCAAGACGAATCAGGATTTTTGCCGTCCTGCGAACCAGGGAAAACAGCCCCGCGCCGCACTCCGGGTCATCGAGCCGGTCCGCGCACAGCGCGGCGCGGACTTCCTTTGCCTGTCTGAGAATCAGGGAAAGCACGTCATATTCCTGAACGGTAAAGCTCTGAAAAGAATCCACCATCACGGTATAGCCCGAAAAGAAGTCGTTCTGTTCCAGCTTTTCCTTTAACCGTGTCAGGTCGTCGAGCGGATCTATGTAGCTCTGTGCCACCAGCGCATCGTAAGCCGAAAGGATCAGCGACAGCTCGGAAACTTTTCTTCGCAGCGTCCCGTCCGGCATTTTTTCCGCCGCTTTGAAAAGATCCTCCGGCGCGACGGCACACATCTTGAATTCCGCGCAAGTATCGAGAAGGAGGCCGATCAGCTCCGTGCTTTCCGCGTTCCGGCGGTAAATGTCGAGGCGGTCCTTCACCTGCTCGAGCGCCAGACTCATGAAAATGCTGCGGCCTCCGTCGTCCAGCCGCCTTCCGGCAAAGCCGCCGTAATGCCGCAGCACCTCTTCCGCCAGCCGGGAAAAGCTCACGACGCTCACGCGGCGGGCCAGCACCGGCCCAAGCAGCCGGAGCATGGCGCGCTCGTTCTCGAACGACGCCTGCTCCGGGACGATCAGCATCAGCTTGTCGTCGCCGGAGCCGGCCAAATCTTTGAGCGCGTTCCGCACGGCCATCGTCTTGCCGCTTCCGGCGCGGCCCAAAAGTAAACGCAGCATTTTATGCCCCACATCCTTTGAAAGAAAGTATAGCATAAAATGCCGCATGAAAAAAGTCTGCCGAATCTGCGCCTTACCGCTGGCCCAGCCACTGTTTCAGCTGTTCGTAATATTCGACCGTCTTGAATTTTACCTGATAGCCTCCTCCGTCCCGGACGATTTTCAATTCGTTCGGGTTCAAAACATCCTCAAGCTGTTTTTTATCCTGAGCGGCCGGAAGACAGAGCTGCGGAAAAATGACGCACCACCAGTTGTGCCCTTCTCCGGAACCGATGGTCACTTCCAGGGCGTCGTATTCTCCGGCGGGCAAAGTCACGTCGCCATATGTCCGGGTGGTAAAGTATGTTTTGGCAAGCCGGACCGTCACCGGATACCCATAGCCCTGCCGTTTCACTTCATCCTGCGCGGCCTCCTGCAGCTGATCCAGCCTTTGGCGGACCGCTTTTTCCGCCTCTTCCCTGTCCTTCACATTGTCCAGCATCCCACGGCTTTCCTCAAGGATTCTGTCTCGGACTTTCAGCTTCAGGCTCTGATCCTGCTGGGAATCGGAGTTGGCAAGGACGTGCAGCCGGAGCACCTGCGACGGGATTTCCTCACAGCCCGCTGTAAACCCGGTAAAGTTCAGCAAAACGGCAAAAACAAAAGCCAAGCACAATGCTTTTCCAAATGTTTTCATAAAACAGCTCCTTTTTGATTTTCATCAGGAGCTTTGACCAAAATTTTCCATTTTATTCTTTTTTCCATAACTTTTATTCGCTATAATGAGGATAAAAAAAGTAAGGAGTGTTATTATGCAGGAATCGTTTCTCAATCTGCTGGTCCGGCTCAAGGACCTCCTTTTTCAAGGATCGCTGAACCTGACCGGTGCTTTGCTGTGGGGGATGATCCTTTATTTGATCTGCCTGCCCCTGTTCTTCCGAAAAAAGGAGTTTCCCCAGAATCTCTGCATTGCCGTATTGTTTTTGTACACCGCCGCGCTTTTGCAGTCCTGCCAGTGCCTGACCGTCCCGAAATCCTGGAATCCGGACGGGCCTTCCATCGCCGCGGCCTTCGGCGCCATGGAGTGGAATCCCTTTCTTTTCTCCTCATTCGGCGTCAGCGGTTTGTGGACATCCCTTCTTTCTGATTTCCTGGTTTTGATGCCAATCGGCTTTTTGGTTCCGATGGCCAGCTTTCGGGTCCGGTTTTGGAAAATGATCCTGATCGCCCTGCTGTGCGGCACCGGTCTGGAGGCTGTCCAGCTGCTTGCGAACATTCTGACACAAAGCGCTTCCCGCAGCGTCAGTACGGGAGAAGCCATTTTAAGCGCCGCGGGTTGTCTGACCGGCTATTTAATTTTCTCCGGATTGAAAAAGCTTCCCGTTATCCGGCACAGAGCGCGGGCCCGTCATTACACACATCCCGGACAAGCCGTGTAAAAGCCTAACAAGAAGAATAAGGCTCACACAGAAAAACCTCCGGGTAAATTCCAGAAAGGTCCTTGGCACAGGTCTGAGCCTGTCCAATCCGCTCAAACAGCCCGAATACGGCGGAGCCTGTCCCCGTCATGCAGGCGGCCGCCGCCCCGGACTTCAGCATTCGCGTTTTAATTTGCGGAATTTCCGGCAACAAGGCCAGAGGTTCAAACACATTGCCCGCGTATTTCGCGATTTCGGTTAAATCCCCTCCGCGGAGCGCTCCCAGCATCGGCTCCGTAAAGCGGTCGCCAAACGTTCCGTCCCGGTCCAGGGCCCGATACGCTTCCTTCGTCCCGATCCCGGCGGCAGGTTTGCAAAGAAGGATATGACAGGCGGAAAGCGGCGGCAGGCGCGTCAGCCGTTCGCCGATTCCCTCGGCCAGCATTGTCCCGTTTGTCAGACAAAACGGCACGTCGGCGCCTATGTTCAGTCCAACCTCAGACAGTTCCGCTCCGCTCAGGGGAAAAGAAAAGCGTCTGTTTAAAAGCCGAAGGGCCGAGGCCGCATCCGCGCTTCCTCCGCCAAGGCCAGCCTGCCAGGGAATCCGTTTTTCCAGCAGAAGGAAAACACCGGGATTTTGGATCCCGGCCGCCCTGAAAAAAGCCTCCGCCGCGCGGTGCACCGTGTTGTCCCGTCCGCAGGACAGCCTTGGGCGGTCGCTGGCGACACGGATCTCACCCTCCGGCCCGCTCAGAAGAGTGAGCCGGTCACATAGCGTGATGCTTTGGAAGACGGAGCGGATTGTGTGATAGCCGTCCGGGCGCTTCCCCGTGACGTCCAGCGTCAGATTGATCTTCGCATAGGCGTTCTCGACGAGATCAGGCATTGGAGCCTCCAGACAGCGTCCGGATAAAGTGTTCGATCCTTGAAAGCGCCTCCGTAATATGCCGGATGGAGTAGGAATAGGAAACACGGACATATCCTTCGCCGCAGTCCCCGAATGCGCTGCCGGGCACCACGGCCACTTTTTCAGCGTAAAGCAGCTTTTCGCAGAATTCTTCCGAGTTCATCCCCGTGCTTTTGATGCATGGAAAAACATAAAACGCCCCCTCCGGCTCGAAACAGGTCAGGCCCATCGCGTTAAAGCCGTCGACAATCAGCCGTCTGCGCAGATCGTACTGATCCCGCATGGAATTGATATCCCCGTCTCCGTTTTTCAGCGCCTCGATGGCGGCGTACTGCGCCGTCGTCGGGGCGCTCATGATCCCGAACTGATGCAGCTTTGTCATCTGCCCGATAATTTCCTTCGGACCCGCGGCGTAGCCGAGGCGCCATCCGGTCATGGCAAACGCCTTGGAAAAACCGTTGACCAGGATGGTGCGTTCCTTCATCCCGTCGATTTCCGAAAAGGATACATGGCGGTAATCGCCGTAAGTAAGCTCCCCATAGATCTCGTCCGAAAGCACCAGCAGATTATGTTCCAAAACCACCCGGGCCACCGCTTCCAGGTTCTTCCGCCGCATCACGGCCCCGGTCGGATTATTGGGATATGGAAGAATCAGCAGCTTCGTCTTCGGCGTTATTTTCTTTTCCAGTTCTTCCGCCGTCAGCCGGAACAGGTCCTCCTGCCGGGTCACAACCGGAACCGGCACGCCCCTCGCCGCGAGAGTCAGCGGTTTGTAACAGACAAAACTCGGCTCCGGGATCAGGACTTCTTCCCCCGGCTCCACCAGACTGCGGATCGTCAGGTCGATCGCCTCGCTGCCGCCGACCGTAACGACAAGATCCGTTTTCGGGTCGTAGTCCAAATGATAATGGCGCTTTAAAAAAAGGCAGATTTCCTGCCGAAGCTCGAAAAAACCGCGGTTTGGCGAGTACCACGTTTTGCCGTCCTCCAGGGAATGGATTCCCTCCTCCCGCACATGCCACGGGGTTGTAAAGTCCGGTTCGCCGATCGACAGGGAAATCACGTTGTCCATTTCATTCGCGATGTCGAAAAAGCGCCGGATCCCGGAGGGCTTCATTTTCTGTACGTTGCTGTTGAGCATGCGCTGATAGTCAATCACAGAGCACACTCCTTCTTTCATCCTTCTCATCCTCCGTATTGAGGATCACATTGCCGTCCTTGTAACGGGTCAGGATGAAATGCGTCGCGGTGGAAAGCACGGAATCCAGCGTAGAGAGGCGGCGCATGACAAACATTGCGATATCCTGCATGCTTTTCCCGTGGACCTTGACCGCAAGGTCATAACCCCCGGACATCAGGTAGACGCTCTCCACCTCCTCGAACTGCATGATCTTGCCCGCGATTTCATCAAAGCCGCGCTCTCTCTTGGGCGAAACCCGCAGCTCAATCAGGGCGATCGCCTTATTTTTGTCAATCTTTTCCCAGTTGATCAGCGCTTTATATCCCCGGATCACCCCCGCTTTTTCATAGGCCGCAATGGCATCCTCGATTTCATGTTCCGTTTTTCCAAGCATTACGGCAAGCTGCCTGTTCGACAGTCTTGCATTTTCATTTAAAAGAGCCAGAAGACGATCCATTTTCATACACTCCTTAACGTTATGAATTATTCAACCGGCAGAAACTGTGGTTTTCGGCCGGAATAGACTGCATAGTGCTGAAATCCCGCTTTGCGGAGAAGCTCCAGGCCCTGTTCTACGCCCCCTCCGACATCCGCCCAGCGATGGGCGTCGGACCCGATGGTAATCAGGCTGCCGCCCAGTTCCCGATAGCGCCGAATGACAGGATAGTCCGGCATGGAGACTCCCAGCTTCTGGCGGAAACCGGATGTGTTTACCTCAAGGGCGATCTTTTTTCTAACCAGGCTTTTCAGAACCTCTTCGATTTTGTAAAGATACCGGGAAGTTGGAATAGAAAGGCCAGATTTCCCGACGATATAGCGCCAGGGGTAGGTTAAATGGGCGAGGGAATCAAATTTTCCCCATTCGATCATTTCCATGATCTCATCAAAATATCTGCCCAAAATGACGTCCATCTTTTCCGTGGAATAATCCAGTTCAAAAAAATCCTCTTTCTCTTTTATATTGTGCAGAGAAGCAAGAATAAAATCATAGCTGAAACAGTTCAGAACGTCTTCAGCAGCTTCCGGGTCCTGCATCGGCTGGCCCAGTTCGATGCCGGAGAGCACGTGGAGCCTTCCCTGAAACGCCGCGGCGGCTTTTCTCGACTCATAGCATGACTGACGGATGGATTTGTCATATCCGTCCTTGCGATAGGAATTGCATTCACAGTGATCCGTGATAGCAACGGCATAAAATCCCAGCCGTGCGGCGCTTTCGCACATCATCATCGCGGAATCGGCGCCGTCCGGGGAACAGTCCGTATGAATGTGGCAGTCCGAAAGATATTGAATATTCATTGCACTCTCCTATCCGCTGTTTTTATCTTATTTTTTATTTTACATTTAAAGCAAGGTTTTAAAAGTTTCATATTGAAATACTATCACATCTCAGCATAAAATCATAGATGAATCATTCCCATGTTCAAAGCGCAGTTTTTTCCTTTTTTTTGACATAATGTCATTCACGAATCCAAGGCCCCGGCTTGACAGAGACTTGACAAGGAGGCTTTTTCCGCACATAATAAATTTATTGATATTGCGTTTCGCCCGGAGGTGCCAAAATGCGAGCTGTCATCACTGTTATCGGCAAGGACATGGTCGGAATTCTCGCGCGTATTTCTTCTGTCTGCGCGGAAAATGAAGTAAACGTGGTGGAAGTGACCCAGTCGATTCTCCAGGACCTTTTTGCCATGATTATGCTTGTCGATATTTCAAAATGCCGGGTCCCTTTCCCGGAACTCTCGGAACGGCTGACCCGCGCCGGAAAAGACTTGAATCTTTCCGTCCATGTAATGCATGAGGACATTTTCAATTCCATGCACCGCATCTAAACGGATTTCAGAGGAAGGCTGGAGAATTCATACATGATAAATTCCCGCGATATTTTAGAAACCATACGGATGATCGACAATGAAAACCTTGACGTGCGGACTATCACGATGGGAATTTCTCTGCTTGACTGCACTGACCCGGACATCGGCCGCGCATGCGACAAGATCTACGACAAAATCTGCCGCTATGCCAAGGATCTTGTCAGGACCGGCGAGGCAATCAGCGCAGAATACGGCATTCCGATCATCCACAAGCGCATTTCCGTCACGCCGATCGCCATGATCGCAGCGGCCTGTCCCGACAAAAGCCCCGTTCGTTTTGCGAAGGCGTTGGACCGCGCCGCCAAAACGACCGGAGTTAATTTTATCGGCGGATATTCCGCCCTGGTTCACAAGGGGTTCGGCCCCGGCGATTATGCCGTGATCGAAAGCATCCCACAGGCGCTGAGCGAAACGGAACTGGTCTGTTCCTCCGTCAATATCGGCTCCACAAAAGCAGGGATCAACATGGACGCCGTGGAAAAAATGGGCCGCATCGTCCTCGATACCGCCAGGAAAACCGCCGACCGGGAATGCATCGGCGCGGCAAAGCTGGTTGTTTTCTGCAACGCGCCGGAAGACAATCCCTTCATGGCGGGCGCGTTCCACGGTCCCGGAGAGCCCGACTGTGTGATCAATGTCGGCGTTTCCGGCCCCGGCGTCGTTCGCGCGGCGCTGGCAAAGGCGGGGGATTGCAAAATGGACGAGGTCGCCAACATCATCAAGAAAACGGCGTTCAAAGTGACGCGGATGGGCCAGCTGGTGGCGCAGGAAGCCTCCCGTCGGCTCTGCGTTCCGTTCGGGATCATCGATTTGTCCCTGGCGCCGACCCCCGCGGTCGGAGATTCCGTCGCCCATATTCTCGAGGAAATGGGGCTGGAAAGCTGCGGCGCGCATGGTACTACCGCGGCACTGGCGCTTTTGAACGACGCCGTGAAAAAGGGCGGAGTCATGGCTTCTTCCCACGTCGGCGGCCTATCCGGCGCCTTTATTCCCGTCACGGAAGACGCCGGAATGATCGACGCTGCCCGCTGCGGTTCCCTCAGCCTGACGAAACTGGAAGCAATGACCGCGGTCTGCTCGGTAGGGCTTGACATGATCGCCGTCCCCGGTGACATCCCGGCCGAGATTATTTCGGCCATCATCGCGGATGAGGCCGCCATCGGCATGGTCAATTCCAAAACGACCGCCGTCCGGCTGATTCCCGCAATCGGCAAAAAAGCCGGCGATGAACTGAACTTCGGAGGTCTGCTTGGCGGAGGCCCCGTCATGGAGGTCAACCGCTATTCTCCGCTGAAGATGATCCGGCGGGGAGGAAGGATTCCGGCTCCGATCCAAAGTTTAAAAAATTAATCTTTTACAATTTTCTTCTATTTATTTATAAATTTTAGACATGTTTGATAAATCTTCTATCATTCTGATCGACTTTTCTTTTATTCAATTATAACTCAGGATTTCCGGTCTATTATTGCAGATATCCAATTCGGCACAGCGGTAATCATAGACTTTGCTTTAAAATACAAAAAATTAAATCTTTTATAATTTTTTGTGAATTTGTTTTTAAATACTGGACATATATAATAGATTTTTTTTCATTCTGATCGGCTTTTTTCATTTTTTTAATTATAATTTCAATTATAATTTCTCATCTTCAATTATAATTCCGCATTTATGGTATAATAATTATGAATTGGACGAAACAGCGGAATGCAAAGTTGTATTCCGCCAAATCGAAACATGCCGATCGATCTATGGGAGGTATTGCCATATGCAGGATCTGATGAAGCAGATCATTGAAATGGACCGGAAAGCCCGGCAGATCACGGAATCCGCTCAGCGGGAAAAAGTGGATTCCGAAAAGGAAATACAGAAAAGACGCGAGGAAATCCGGCAGAAATACCTTGAGGAAGCGCGAAGAAGAATTGCAGCGAACGAGCCGAAAGAACGCGCTGCCGCCGAGACGACATGGGAAGAGAAAAGGAAACAGAGCGAGGAGGTGGCCAATCATCTGGACCAGCTTTACCTCGAAAACGGAGACCGGTGGGTTGACCAAATTGTCGCAAGGGTTTTAGGGGAGTGATGGAAAAGGATGTTTTCCGAATTTTCTTCAAACGTTGTCCTCTCCAAAGCCCGCGCGATGTATGGAAAAAGGCTGACCGAACAAAATTATAACGACCTGCTCGCCTGCCAGTCGGTCGGTGAAGTTGCGGTCTATCTGAAAGACAATACGGCATACGGAAAAGTTCTTTCCGGGATCGAGGAGTCGGAAATTCACCGTGGCCAGCTTGAGGCAAAACTGAGACAGAAGCTCTTGGAAGACTACGCTTCCCTTTGTCATTACGAAATCACCGTGGGCGAGCATTTTTCGCAGTATTTTATCAAAAGAAACGAGATCGACCAGATTCTGCGCGCCATTCTTTTACTGGACGCGGGCATGCCGGAAGAGTATCTGTTCAACATGCCTTCCTATCTTCTCCGCCATACAAAAATCGACCTGAAATCCCTGAGCAAAATCAAGAATTTTGAAGATCTTCTCCGCGCTTTGGGTCATACCGACTACCGCCGGCTTCTGGAGCCCTTTCAGCCGGATGAAAACGGCTGGATCAATTATACGGGGATCGAAAGCGCGCTTTATTCCTATCTGTATTCGAACATGTTCCGAATCATCCAGAAGTATACGCATGGAGAAGCTGCCGCTCAACTGAATGACATTTTAAAGTCATTTATCGACCTCACCAATTTCACCAGAATTGTCAGGTTGAAAATCTCCTACCACGCAGACCCGGAATTTATCAAAAAGGCATTGTTTCCATACGGCACTTTCAAGGAACACCTGTTGGACAAAATGATCGAGGCGGAAGGCGAAGAAGGAATCACTGCGGTCCTCGAAACCACGGAAATCGGAAAACGCGCCTTAAAATTCGAGCACGGCTACGCCGGGGAAATCCAGCGCCGCATGAACTTCCGCAACTGCCACCACTACATTGATTTTTCTACGCATCCTTCCGTTGTCCTGATTTCCTACATCTTTACAAGTGAAGCGGAAATCAGCGATATCATCACGATTGTTGAGGGAATCCGCTATCGGCTGGCAACGGATGAGATTAAGAAACTGCTCATTATCGTGAATAATTAGTTGAGAAAGAGAGGGACCTAAGCATGGCCGTTGTGAAAATAAAAATCCTCAACGTCATCGGGAGGTTGTCCGAACTGGACGAAGTGACCACAGCACTTGGCAAATCCGGGGTTTTCCATCCGGATAACGCTTTGGCCTTTTACTCTGATACTTCCGAGTTTATCCCGTTAAACGACGAAAATCCTTATACGGACGCTCTGCATCTGATGGATGAAACCTTAAAATCCATCGACAGGCATGTCGATCTCCTGAATAGCCGCACGGTTGAAAAGATAGCGCCCACCATCAAAAACTGGCGTTCTTATGTCAAGAATTTTTCGGCTTCCGTCAATAATCTTTTAAAAAGCCGGGATGAAATCGACAAAAAGATCGCCGACGACAGCAGGGAACTCGAAAAGGTCGGCCGCTTTAAGGACCTGGACCTGAACCTCGACGACCTGCGCGAATGTAAATTCATCAAAATCCGTTTTGGTTCCCTGCCGCATGAAAGCTACGACAAACTCGCAAGCTATGACAAAGACCCCTATGTCGTTTTCTTCCCCGGCAGCAGGGATGAAGAGCGTTACTGGGGAATGTACTGCGCCCCCACCGAACGGATCGCGGAAGTGGACCGGATTTTCTCAGGCCTTTATTTTGAACGCACCCGCCTGCACGAACTGACCGGCACAATGAAGACCGCCCTCAGTCAGCTGGCAAGCCGACGCGAGAGCGAAGCAGCCCAAAGGGAAGAAATCGGACGGCAGCTCGACAACCTTTGGGAAAAAGAAAAGCAGACGGTCCAAAACATATATTCTTGGCTTTCGGAAGAGTATGTCTACTATAACATACGCCGTTATGCCGCGAGATACGGCGACAATTTCATTCTGACGGGGTGGATCCCCGCCGATCGGGAAAACCAGATTCAGGCGCAGATGAATGAACTTCAAACGGTCAAGTGCACTTTTGACCACGCGGAAAACCCCGAAGTCCTGATGCATTCGCCGCCGGTCAAGCTCAAAAACAAAAAACTCTTCCGGCCGTTTGAGTATTTTGTGGAAATATATGGCCTGCCTTCCTATGATGAGATTGACCCCACCGTCCTGGTGGCCATCACCTATTTTTTACTGTTCGGAATTATGTTCGCCGACTTGGGCCAGGGGCTCTGTGTGATAGCCGCAGGTTACTATATGTGGAAAAAGCTGAAGATGAAACTTGGAAGAATTTTGATTCCATGCGGAGTCAGTTCCTCCTTTTTCGGCATTCTGTTCGGTTCTTTCTTCGGATTTGAACATTTTTTGGATCCCTTTTATCACGCCGTTTTCGGCCTTGAAGAAAAGCCGATTTCCGTCTTGGAGCCGGAGACCACCAACTATATCATTCTTTTTTCCGTGGCGGTCGGCATTTCACTGGTTATGATCGCAATGCTGATCAATATCTATTCCTCGCTGAAAAGGAAGAATTACACCAACGCTTTCTTCGGGCCGAACGGAGTCGCCGGGTTGATTTTTTACTCGTCGATCGTATTCGGCTTTGGCGGACAGATCCTGCTTGGATGGAAGATCGTCACCCTTCCCTACGTTCTATGCCTGATCGTACTTCCTCTGATTGTCATGTTTTTTCGCGAAGTGCTGGGCGGACTGGCGGAGGCGCGCCCCGATTGGAAACCGGAAAAATGGGGCGACTACATCATGCAGAATTTCTTCGAGGTTTTTGAGTTCCTGTTGAGTTTTTTGACCAATACCATGAGCTTCATCCGTGTCGGAGCATTTGTCCTTGTGCATGCCGGGATGATGATGGTTGTGTTCATGTTGGCAGAAATGTCCTCCGGCCTCGGCTTCGCGCTGATCGTTTTGATCGGCAATATTTTCGTCATCGCTCTGGAGGGCCTGCTGGTCGGCATTCAGGCTTTAAGGCTCGAATTCTATGAGATGTTCAGCCGATTCTTCGATGGGGAGGGCCGGCCTTTTCTTCCGGTCGTTGTCCGTCAGGAATCCTGATGCATGAGTTACATATTTTCATTTAGGAGGATTTATTTATGAATTATGTTTATCTTTCTTTGCCGGTGCTCTTTCTGATCGTTTCCACATTTCTCGCCATCCGCGCAGTGAAGCGGGGCCGCAAAAAGCGCAGCGCGCTGCTTGCTCAGCTTTTTGCCTTTCTTGCCGTCTGCCTGATTTCCTTCGCTGCTCCGGCTGTCGCACATGCCGTCGTCCCTGTTGTCAATGCAACGCCTACTGAGGCAGCCACACAAACTGCTGCCGCCACGACAGACTCCTCCTCTTCTCTCGGATTTACCATGCTGGCTGCGGCCCTTTCCACCGGTCTTGCCGCAATCGGCGGCGGCATTGCCGTCGCGGCCTCCGCTCCCGCCGCAATCGGGGCAACCAGTGAGGATCCCAAGGCTTTCGGTAAAGCGCTGATCTTTGTTGCTCTCGGAGAAGGCATCGCAATCTACGGACTTCTGATGTCCATCCTGATTCTGAACAAAGTCTGACCATGATTGGGGAAACGGAGGCCGGTTTATGCGCTTTTATGTAATCAGCGACAACGTGGACACTCAGGTTGGAATGCGCCTCGCGGGCATTGAAGGCGTTGTGGTTCATACGGAAGACGAGGTAAAACAGGCTCTCCAGGCGGCGATGAACCAGGAAGATATCGCTGTGGTTCTGATTACCGAAACCCTGCTCTCCCTCTGCTCCGAAATGATTTATAACGTGAAGCTGAACCACAGGCGGCCGCTGATTGTCGAGATCCCCGACCGCCATGGCAACGGGCGCACCAAGGATTCGATCACCCGCTATGTCAGGGAAGCGATTGGCGTTAAGATATAGCCAAATTAAATTGGTCGAACGGGGGTTCATAAATGGCTTATACCGACGAGAAAAAAGATAAATTTTATATCGCCATTAATCATTATGCCGAAGAGCAGCGCAAAAAAATTGAAGACGAGATCGTCGCATTTAAGGAAAAAGAACTCGGCGAAGCAGAAATAGAGGTTCTGACGGAATGCTACCTCATGATCCAAAAGGAAATGACCCAGATGCGGACGGGGATTTCCCGGGAGCTGGCTGTCCGGGAGATGGATATGAAGCGGAGGCTGTTGGAAAAACGGCAGGAAATAGCCGGCAGGGTCTTTCAGCGGGCCGCCGAAAAATTGATTGAATTTACAAAGACGGATCGTTATGCCGACTTTCTGAAAGAATCGGCGGAACAGTTTTCAAAAACTCTGCAGGGAAAACAGGATACTGTGATTTTCATAAAGCCAGGCGACGAAAAATATGAAGAAATGATTCGCAGCGCCTTTCAGGGTCCCTGTTCTTTCCAGCCGCTTGAAAGCATCCGCATCGGCGGAATCAGAGCCCGGAACGACAGTTTGGGCCTTTTTGCCGATGAAACGCTCGACACCCTGCTGGAAAACCAGCACGATTGGTTTGAAGAGCAGTCCGGGATGGCCGTTGTCTAATGATACGGATTAGTTTTTCGGAGATGAAGTTATGGATTATAAGGATACAATATACGGAATCAACGGGCCGGTCGTGACCATCAGGAACTCCCGCAGTTTTTCCATGATGGAAATGGTATTTGTCGGGAAGGAGCGCCTGGTTGGCGAAGTAATCGGTGTTTCCAACGATATGACCACGATTCAGGTCTATGAAGAAACAACCGGCCTGCGTCCCGGCGAACCGGTTTATGGCACCGGAAGCCCGATGAACGTCACTCTTGGCCCCGGAATCCTGGACAATATATTCGACGGCATCGAGCGGCCTTTAAAGGAAATCGCCAAAAGATCCGGCTCATTCATAGCGCGCGGCAGCAATATTCCCGCCCTTGACGAAAATCGGGAGTGGGATGTTACGGTCACGGCTAAACCGGGAGACCATCTCAAGGGCGGGGACATCTATGCCGAACTGCCGGAGACTCCGGTCATCCGTCACAAGTGCATGGTGCCGCCCGGACTGTCGGGGACGGTCCTTTCCGTCAAACAAAACGGCAAATATCATGTAAACGATACAGTCGTTGAATTAAAGGACGATCTGGGAAAAGTGCATGAGCTCTCCCTCTGCCAAAAGTGGCCCATCCGCTCTCCCCGCCCCGTTGCGGGACACTTGCCGCCCAATATTCCCCTCATCACCGGCCAGCGCGTCATCGATACCCTATTCCCTGTTTCCAAGGGGGGCACGGCGGCAATTCCGGGCGGCTTTGGAACCGGCAAGACCATGACCCAGCATCAGCTTGCAAAATGGTGCGATGCGGATATTATCATCTATGTCGGATGCGGGGAACGCGGCAACGAAATGAGCGAGGTGCTGCAGGAATTTGCCGAACTGACCGATCCCAAGACAGGCCGCCTCCTGATGGACCGGACTGCACTGATCGCAAATACGAGCAACATGCCCGTGTCCGCACGCGAGGCTTCCATTTACACGGGGATTACGCTCGGAGAATACTATCGTGACATGGGGTATCACGTTGCCCTGATGGCCGATTCCACTTCCCGTTGGGCGGAAGCTCTGCGCGAGATTTCCGGCCGCCTGGAAGAAATGCCGGCGGAGGAGGGATTTCCCGCCTACCTGCCGAGCCGTCTTGCCGAGTTTTACGAACGCGCGGGCATGGTTAAAAACCTGAACGATACGGACGGCTCCATTACGATTATCGGGGCCGTGTCCCCGCAGGGCTCCGATTTTTCCGAACCTGTCACTCAGAATACAAAACGCTTTACCCGCTGTTTCTGGGCGCTCGACAAGGCATTGTCCTATGCCAGGCATTATCCCGCGATCAACTGGATGCAAAGCTACAGCGAATATTTTCCCGATCTCGACCCCTGGTATGCCAAGAATGCCGGAGAGGATTTTATCCATTATCGGAAAAAAATCAATCATATTCTCCAGCAGGAAAACAAACTGATGGAAATCGTGAAATTGATTGGGTCCGACGTGCTTCCTGACGACCAAAAACTGATCATAGAAACCGCCAGGGTAATCCGGGTCGGTTTTCTGCAGCAAAACGCGTTCCATGCGGAGGACACCTATGTCCCGCTGGAAAAACAAAAGCTGATGATGAAGGTGATTCTTCATCTGTATCAAAAGTCGAAACAGTTGATTTCGGCCAGCATCCCGATTTCAAGCATTATGAAAACCGGCCTGTTTGACAAATTAGTCAAGATGAAATATGACATCCCGAACAATAAGCCGGAGATGTTTGATGACTATATGAAAGAGATTGACAGCGTCCTCTCTAAAGTTGTATCCGGTTAGCGGGCTTGGCAGTCCCGTTAAACCTGCGCTGTAAAAATGATTCATTGGAAGGCGGTTTTACATGATTCTTGATTATATCGGTGTAAAAGATATCAACGGCCCCTTGATTGTACTGGACAACGTTCAGGACGCTTTCTTTGAAGAAGTCGTGGACATCCGGCTGGAAGACGGCAGCGTTCGCCAGGGCCGCATCGTTCAAATGGAAGGGAACCGTGCCGTGATCCAGGTCTTTGAAGGGACCCGCGGTCTTTCGCTGACCAACACAAGAACAAGGCTGACAGGGCACCCAATGGAAATGTCCCTGTCCCCCGAGCTTCTTGGCCGCACTTTCGATGGCTCCGGACGGCCGATCGACGGATTGGGAGATATCTTTCCCGTGAAAAGGGCCAATGTGAACGGAACCCCGATCAATCCTTACTCAAGAATCTATCCGAAAAATTATATCAATACCGGAATTTCAACCATTGACACTTTAATGACGCTGATCCGGGGACAAAAGCTTCCGATTTTTTCCGGCTCCGGCATGAAGCACAATGAGCTGGCCGTTCAGATCGCCCGCCAGGCGAGAATCAGTGACGAGGAAAGCGGTTTTGCCATTGTTTTTGCCGCCATGGGCGTCAAAAACGACGTTGCGGATTACTTCCGCCGTTCTTTTAATGAATCCGGGATTCTGCGCCGGGTCGTCATGTTCCTGAACCTTGCAAACGACCCGATTATAGAAAGGATCCTGACACCCCGGTGCGCGCTGACGGCCGCCGAGTATCTGGCCTTTGAACTCAATATGCATATTCTTGTCATCATGACCGATATGACCGCTTACGCCGAGGCTCTCCGTGAATTCAGCTCCTCAAAAGGCGAAATTCCCGGCAGAAAGGGATATCCGGGATATCTTTATTCCGATCTTGCCTCTCTTTACGAACGCGCCGGAATGGTGAATGGAAAAACCGGTTCCGTCACACAGCTTCCGATTCTGACCATGCCGAACGACGACGTGACTCATCCCGTCCCCGATCTCACCGGCTATATCACGGAAGGCCAGATTGTTCTTGACCGCTCCCTGGACGGACAGGGGGTTTATCCTCCCGTCGCCGTGCTTCCTTCCCTCTCGCGTCTGATGAAAGACGGCATTGGCGAAGGTTATACCAGGGAAGACCACTCCGCGCTCTCCAATCAGCTTTTCGCTTCCTATGCCAAGGTAATGGATGTCCGTTCCCTGGCTTCCGTCATCGGCGAAGAAGAATTGTCGCCTGAAGACAAAAAATATCTGGAATTCGGTAAAATGTTCGAGGCCAAGTTTGTAAATCAGGGCCCTTTGGAAAACCGCTCCATTGAGCAAAGCCTTGACCTTGGATGGGAGCTTCTCTCCACCCTGCCCCGCGAAACTTTGGACCGGGTTGACGATTCTACGCTGGATAAATATTACGAGCCGGCAAAGACGCGTCTTTTAAGCCGCGATAACTCGAAAAAGGGTGCCTCCCAGGCAATATGGGACCGCCTGAACCGGATCGACGGCGGTTCGAGTGAAGAAGACAGTGAAGACAGTGAGGACGATATGGAAGACAACGGCAGCGGAGGCGTTGAAAATGAGTGATCAGACCGTCCCCACCAAGGGCAATCTTCTGTCGGTTAAAAAGACCCTCGAGCTTTCGCGCTCCGGATTTGACCTGCTGGACCGAAAACGCAACATTCTGATCCGTGAAATGATGTCCTTGATCGAAAGGGCAAACCAATTACAGGGAAAAATCGATACGGCTTACGAAGAAGCATATGCGGCCTTGCAGCGCGCCAATATAACGCTCGGCATTGTCAAGGAACTTTCGCAGACCGTTCCAATAGAAAACGGATTGAACGTGGCTTATCGCAGCGTAATGGGCGTGGAAATTCCAATGGTATCTTTTCATCCGGAGGAAGTCCAGCTTCCCTTCGGATTGGTTTCAACCAATATCCTTTTGGATCGCGCTTATTTGAAATTCGATGAGGTCAAAAAATTAACGGCGGAACTCGCCGAGGTCGAAAACAGTGTTTATCGTTTGGCTTATGCGGTGAAAAAGACCCAAAAGCGTGCAAATGCGCTCAAGAACATTATGATTCCCCGTTTTGAACAAACAGTAAAGACCATCACGGAGGCGCTTGAGGAAAAGGACCGTGAAGATTTTTCGCGGATGAAAATTATAAAACACCATAAGACCAGCAAAACGGCGTAAAAGAGCTTCCCTTCAGGGAAGCTCTTTTTTCCTCTTATTAATTCATGCAGTCCTGATACAGATCTTTCAACGCCGCTTCTCAGACGTCTTCAAGGTCAACGTTTGTCTTGTCCGGAGTGGAAGCATACACAAGCCTGCTTACAATATCCTTCGTGTCGCGGGCAATGACAAGCTCTTCATTCGTATTGATCACGTATACGGATACGGTCGAATCAAAGGAGGAGATTTTCCCCTCTTTGCCAAGAATCAACTCGTCATTTCGGATCGGATCGATTTTAACGCCGAGATATTTCAGATTCTTGCAGATGCTATAACGCATCGGCGGCTGATTTTCTCCCAGCCCCGCGGTAAAGACAATGCAGTCCACCCCGTTCATCGCCGCCGTATAAGCGCCGATTTGTTTGGAAATCTGATAATTCAGCATTTCATGGGCTAGGATCGCCTTCGGGTCTCCTCCGATCTCCGCCTTTGTTACGTCCCGGTCGTCGCTGTAGCCACAGATACCGTACATTCCGGATTTGCGGTTCAGAATCTCATCCATCTGCTTCGGAGTCAGGCCCTCTTTCTCCATAATAAACGTCACAATGGACGGGTCGAGCGAGCCGGAGCGCGTCCCCATCATAAAGCCGTCCAGCGGGGTGAGGCCCATGCTGGTATCGATAACCTTTCCATTCAATATTGCCGTAATGGAAGAACCATTGCCGATATGACAGGTTATCATTTTAATATCTTCGAGCGGCTGATGCATCAAATGCGCACAGTGAAGGCTCACATAACGATGGGAAGTCCCGTGAAATCCATAGCGGCGGATATGATATTTTTCATAATACTCATATGGAATGGCATACATATAGGCCCTCGGGGGCATCGACGCATGAAACGATGTGTCGAAAACAACACACTGAGGCTTTTCCTTGCCGAATACTTTCTGGCACGCCAGAATTGCGGTTACCTCAGGGCCGTTGTGGAGCGGGGCAAGGGGAATCAGGCGCTCAATCTGATGGATCACCTCATCCGTCACCAGAACGGATTTGTCAAAAGCGGCTCCCCCCTGAACAACGCGGTGGCCAATCGCGGAAATCTCATCCAGGCTGGAAATCACTCCCGTTTCCTTGTCGACAAGGGCATCCGTAACAAGATGAAACGCGGCCATATGATCATCAATTTCAGTTGTAATCTTTTTCTCGCGGCCGTCAAAGGTTTTGTGCTTAAATACGCCGTCCACGCCGATTCGGTCGCAGACTCCCTTTGCAAGCCATTTTTCCGTATTCATATCAATCAACTGATACTTCAGGGAAGAGCTGCCCGCATTAATAACCAATACTTTCATTTATTTTCCTCCATTATTTCACGCATTCATAGAAGAACTGTTGTAAGAACCTTTAGAATCGTGTAATATAAATATATCATAATACAGGAAAGGTATAATTTCAAGGATATCTTATAAAATGTTATCAGCAGGAATTATCTGTGAGTACAATCCATTCCATCTCGGGCACAGCTATTTAATCCGCCGGCTCCGGGAATACGGAGCGACGCATATCGTCGCCGTCATGAGCGGCAATTTTGTGCAGCGCGGAGATGCGGCAATCCTCTCCAAGCCTGCCAGAGCCCTCCAGGCGCTTCTTTGCGGCGCGGATCTTGTGGTGGAGCTTCCCCTCCCCTGGGCCGTTTCCGGTGCGGAGCGGTTTGCGCTGGGCGGCGTTTCGTTGCTTGACGCCATCGGTGTCGACCTCATCGGATTCGGAAGCGAGTGCGGAAGCGTGGAACGTTTAAAAGAAGCGTCCCTGGCGCTTTCCTCTCCGTCGCTGCGGGAGGCCATGCGCCAATCTCTCGCGAAAGGGTCAACCTTCGCCGCGGCACGGCAGCGGGCCGTTGAACAACTGTACGGAATGAAAACGGCAGAACTGCTCCGCGACCCTAACAATATTCTTGGGATCGAATATTTAAAGGCAGTCGGCCGGATCGGTTCCGGCATCGCCCCCGTAACGGTTCAACGCTACGGCTCCGCTCACGGCGGCGAGTCCGGAAGCGGGCCTTATGCTTCTTCCGGACAGATCCGAAATATGCTGCAAAATGGGCGGGACTGTTCCGCACTGATGCCGCCCGCGGCATTCTCCGTTCTGCAGGAGGAGATCAGGTTGGAAAGAGCACCGGCAAGCCTGTTCCGCGCAGAACGTGCCATTCTTGCCCAGCTTCGGCGCATGACCCGGCATGATTTTGCGCTGCTGCCCGATATCAGTGAGGGGTTGGAAAACAGGATTCTGAATGCGGTCAGACAAGCGGCAGGTCTCGAGGATCTATATTTCCTTGCAAAAACCAAACGCTACCCTCTCGCAAGGATCCGCCGCATCGTCCTTTCCGCATTTCTGGGTCTGAAAGCCGGATCCGCCTCCGGGTTTCCTCCCTATATCCGCGTCCTCGGCATCGGAGAACGGGGGCCGGAGATTCTGCAAAAAGCCAAGGCCGCCGCAAAACTGCCGATTGTTTCCCGCCCCGCCGATCTGAATGCCCTTGGGGATCGGGCCAGGGAGATCGCGGACCTTGAAAACAGGGCCGCGGATTTATATGCACTGTGCCTTCCGAAGGTCGCTCCCTGCGGCCTTGACCGGACTGAAAAAATCATTACGCTTCCATATCGAAAAGGGGGTCCCGGCTCATGGAATTGACAGAACAGGAATATGAAAATTTCGGCCGCTGCGTCAGGATCACCAACGGCGTCATCGACTGCATTGTCTCGATTGAAATCGGGCCCCGAATTTTACGTTTTGGATTCGTTGGAGAAAAGAACATTTTATATACTGACCTGAAACGCAAGTATCAGCGTCCGGCAGACGAGGCTTCGGCAGCTTCCGATAAAAATACAATCTACTACCTGTACGGAGGGCACCGCCTTCAGATACGCCAATCACCGCAGGTCGATTTTCCTGACAATTCTTCAGTGGTCTATGGCACTCCGGCGGAAGGCGTTACTTTTACAGCGCCAAAGCTGAAAAAAAAAGAAGTCCAGCTCTCCTACGAGATTATCATGGGAAAAGACGCCTCGGATATCATGATTGTTCACGCAGCTAAAAACTGCTCCAAAGAGACAATGCTGCTCGGCCTGTCTCCGGCCACCCTTCTTGAAGGCGGCGGAGTCGCCGTGATTCCACAAAATCAGCAGACGCAATCCGGGCCGCCGAGCAAAACCCTGAATCTTTGGCCGGATACGGACATTAACGACCGCAGAATCTTTTATGGAAACCGCTTTCTCACCGTCCGGCATGAGCCCGGAAATGAAAAGCCTCTTAGAATCGGCACCAACAATTTTTCGGGCTGGACCGCCTATGCGGGGAGCGGTTTTACACTGGTCAAGAGGTTCGTGGCGAATCCTCAGGCCGCCTATCCGGACTCCGGAAGCTCCGGGGAAATTTGTCTCACCCCGGACTTCGTCGAGCTTTCCACCTTAAGCCCCCTGTACGAGGTAAATCCCGGCGAAACCATCAAACACGTTGAGAATCTGTTACTCTGCCGAAGCGGCATGGTCCCCGCTTTTTCCGGAGAAGACGAGATCGGGAAATGGACAGATGAAATACTAACTTAGCGTAGAGACGCGGAAATCTGGAAGCAAAATGCGTTTTGATGCGGATTTTTCTCGCATCAAAACGCATTTTTTGTCTTCGAGCCAAAGTTTTAATCTGTTTTTCAGAGTGCCTGTTCATCGGACACCGCCGCCACCGCCGCCGCCAAAGCCGCCGCCGCCACCGGAGAAACCTCCTCCTCCGAGGCCGCCGCCGCCGAAACCGCCGAATCCGCCGAATTTTCCGCCGCCGTTCATCGCCGGATTGGAAAGCCTTGTGGCAGCCGAACCAATCTGCTGAAAGGAACTGCCCAGAGCGGCGCCAAAATCAAAGGTGCCCCGCGCCGGCGCGAGCCCTCCCCAGTAAATTCTTGGCCCGAACATAAAATACAGGTAACTGCCGGTAAAATACTGATCACGAAAAGCGGCCTCCCCAAGCTGGGGATACGCCATCCTCAATTGTTTACAGACCTCGCCGGAAACACCCATCATGGTCGCGTAAACCAAATACTCCTCCCAGAGTTCGAGCTGCGGCACCCCGTATTCTTTCATCCGGGAAAACTCAACCATATATTTTTTCAGGCCGTGCCACACGCCGTATTCATACTCTCCCCTTTCGCTCAGCTTCATTTTCGCGGACCCGCCGACCCATAGCAGAGCGCCGGAAATTAACAGGGAAAGCGGCAGATAGACCAGCAGGGCATTCAAAAAGCTCGTCGACAGAAATACGGCGGCCGCAAGAAAGACAAGCAGGGCGCCAACCCATTTGGAAGTAGAAAACAAAATCGGCCTTGCTTCATAATACCCCCGCTTTGAAATTTCCCGCTTTGCCGCAGCCAGAAAATCCTCCATTTTGCTGCTGACATATGAGCCATGCTGCTGTGCGTATTCTTCGAATTCTTTCATCGTAAAAGAATTTTCCGATTCCTCGCCCACTGTGAAAATCAGCTCGAAAAAGACCTTTTCACTCTCCGTCAGTTCCTTTCCATCGCTGTCCCCGGTCAAGATCACGGACAGCCGGTCCCCGCTGCTTTCAAAACGGACAAGGCCCTTCCGTGCAAGGCTTAATAGAGTGGCGCTAAACATCCTGTTTTTTTCTTTTTCACGCAGACCCGAATAAAAATAATATAGGTTGGCGATGCCGCCCGGACTGTTTCCCGGAGGTATTTCGCGGGTGTATTCCGGAACGGTAACAGGGTACCTTCTGTTTTTTTTGCGAAGCCTGAAAAAGAAATACAAGCTCAGGATGATCACAAGAACCGCGCTGACGGCATCAAGGATTCCAAGCACGAATTCCCTGTGGAGCTTCTGCGCATATTCGTCAGCCCATTGCTGCTCTTCCTTCTGGATTCCGGATAAAACGGACTGGGAGGAAATCTTTCCGGAAGACGGAAAGAGCTGCGGGGGCATGCAAAGGCGCACTTCCACGGAATGCCCGGCCGGGATGGAAGAAGCACGAAATCCGATCTGATCGGCCGAATCGATCGACAGATTGCTGCTCACATCCGTATGAAGCCAGGCATTCACATTGTCCTTCAAGCCGCCGGACGGGAAGCGGACGGTACCGCTGAGCGACGTGATGGGCATACTGAAATTGTTCGACAGAAAATAGTTGTATAGAACCGCCGTGTCTGCATAGACACTGACGATATTTTTCAGCCTGTAAGAAAAAGTAAAGGTCCGGACGCCCCTTTTGAGCGCGGGCATGAACCAGCCGATTTCAACGTCTTGCCCCGACCGGTGCAAATAACACCGATCCTGCATCTCGTCTCCGGAAACACTTTCCGGGTCCACATCCCCCGCGAACGAATAGGAAATCCTGCGGTCTTCGTCGTAGACAGTCAAATCCGTGATGTCGTCCGCTTTTTCGGCGTCCATCGGAAAACTACGGTACAAATTGCGGTAAGGCCTGTTCCGGTCTTTCAGATCGACTTTCCAGGTCTCCGAAACCGTCATATCGCCGTTTTCCATCAGAACGGCGGAGATGTTCAGCTGATCCAGAACCTGCTTGGAATGTTGGCCATAGTCCGAACAGCCGGAAAGCGGGATCATGCTGAAAAGCATCGCCGTGAAAAGAATCAGTCTGCCAAATCTAGCTTTTGAAACCATACGCGGGACATTCCATTTATTTAATCTCAAAACTTTACCTGCGGCACAGACCGGTCCGCTTCTTCGACTTCAAAATATTTCTTTCGTTCAAAGTGAAAAACCGACGCGATCAGATTCGATGGAAAATGCATGACATATTCATTGTATTTCATGGCAGTATCGTTATAGAACTGACGGGACATCGCGATTTTTCCTTCAATCTCACGCAGCTGTCCCTGCAGGTCCAGAAAGTTCTGATTTGCCTTCAATTCGGGATATTGTTCAGCGGTGGCGAAAAGATTGAAAATAGCCTTTGATAGCTTCGCATTATTTTCCATTGCCTCTTCCGGGGTTTTGGAATTCATTGCCGCGCTGCGCCATTTCGTCACCTCTGACAGAGTTGACTTTTCGTGAGCGGCATAGCCCTTCACGGTCTCTACCAAATTCGGAATCAAATCGACTCTTTTTTTCAGCTGCACATCGATCTGAGCCCATCCATTGTCGACGCGGACGGAAAACGATACTAATTTGTTATACGCGGAAACGCACCAGATAATCAAAATCAGCAAAATCCCCAAAAGTACTGCCAGCGGAATCCAACCCATTAAATCCCCCCTTTATCCACATTTTCTCCATGATATCAGAAATATATGATATTGATCGGTGAAAAGTGTAAAATTATTTTAAAGTCTTATTGGAAATGCGGTAACACAATGTCATCAGGCTGTCATTCAAATGCACGTTCTCGACGATGGCATCCGGATATTGCATGGAAATATCATAATGGCTGAAATTCCAAAAATTTCGGATTCCCAAACTGTAGAGTTTTTCAGCCAGTTCCGCCGCCGCGCTTGGGGGAAGACAGAAAATAGCCATTACGGGTTTTTCCTTTTTGCAGAATTCCTCCATCTCTGAAACGTCCTTCACCTTGAGATTGGCCAGTTCCATCCCGATCCGGTCAGGGGAGCTGTCAAAGATGCCGATCAAATGAAAGCCTTCCATTTCAAAAGACATATGGGTCCCGATCGCGCGGCCGAGGTTGCCGGCCCCAAACAGCACCGTAGGGTATTGGCTGGCAAGGCTGAGAATATTGGCGATTTCATCGCAAAGCTGGCTGACAATATACCCATATCCCTGCTGGCCGAATCCGCCGAAGCAGTTCAGATCCTGGCGGATCTGGGAAGCGGTAAGCCCCAGCTTGGCGGAAAGCTCCGTCGAAGAAATTCTTGTCACCCCTTTGTCCTTCAAATGGCTCAGGAAACGGTAATATCGGGGCAGCCTCCTGATAACAGACATTGAAACATTTTCACGTCTTGGCATGACGCATTCCTCCATTCCTCATCATGTGAAACATGAAATTTATTACGACTGATTCATTCGCGAACGTACGGCGTACAAAAAAGTTTCCGTATCGACTGTTTCTTTGCTTTGCAGCGTCGAAATACCCGCGAGGTCCCCCGTCATGATTCCGCTCTCGACAGTCCGAAGCAACGCCGCCTCCAGTTGATCCGCAAAACCGGAAAGCTCCGGCGTTCCGTCGAGCTCGCCCCTCTTTTTCAAGGCGCCGGTCCAGGCGCACAGGGTCGCAATCGGATTCGTCGAAGTTTTTTCCCCTTTCAGATAGCGGTAATAGTGGCGCTGTACCGTTCCGTGCGCCGCTTCATATTCATAGATGCCCTTCGGGGAAACCAGCACGCTGGTCATCATGGCAAGGCTTCCAAACGCCGTGGCGATCAGGTCGCTCATGACGTCGCCGTCATAATTTTTGCAGGCCCAGATAAAACCGCCGTCCGAACGGACGACGCGCGCGACGGCGTCGTCAATCAGCGTATAGAAATAAGTAATTCCCGCGCGTTTAAATTTTTCTTCGTATTCTTCTTCAAATATTTTCTGAAAAATATCTTTAAATCTGTGATCGTAGGTTTTGGAAATCGTGTCCTTTGTAGAAAACCAGAGATCCTCCTTCGCCTCCAGTGCATACTGAAAGCAAGAGTGGGCAAAATCGGCAATACTCTGATCCAGGTTGTGAACGCCCTGTACAACTCCGGCGGACTGAAAATCATGAATTGTCGTCCGGCTTTCCTTCCCGGAAGCATCCGTAACGACCAGTTCGGCTTTGGAGCCCGCCGGAGCGGTCATTTCAACATTTTTATACACATCGCCGTACGCGTGTCTGGCGACCGTAATCGGCTTTTTCCAAGACGGCACCAACGGGGTAATTCCCCTGACCAGAATCGGCTTGCGAAAAACCGTTCCGTCCAGTATGGAGCGGATCGTGCCGTTTGGCGATCTCCACATCTTCTTGAGCTGATATTCCTTCACACGGTCCGCATTGGGCGTGATCGTGGCACATTTGACGCCGACGCCGTATTTTTCGATCGCCCGCGCCGCTTCCTCCGTAACGCGGTCCTCCGTTTCATCGCGGTGCTTCAGGCCCAGATCATAATACTCGGTTTTCAGATCAACATACGGAGTGAGAAGAATATCTTTGATCTGTTTCCAGATAATACGTGTCATCTCGTCCCCGTCCATCTCTACGAGCGGGGTCCGCATCTTTATTTTTTCCGCCATAAAGAACCTCCTATACTGCTAGATAAATCTTGAGCAATCCCAGCGCCAGCAAATGCGCCGGATAAAAAATGTAAAATGTCCATTTGGACGTCCGTCCGCCGCCACGCCGCCCGTTGTAAAGAATAAGGACCGGGAGACACAGCAGCACTCCAAATTGAAATAGCTGGCTGTAAATCGGGTAACCTTCAGAAACCGACAAAAAGGTCTCTGCCAAAACCATACTCACGGCCAGAATGGAAAACGACTGGATCTGCCGGGACAATTCTCCCCTGTTCTGCCAAAAGCTCAGTGCAAAAAGGATGTCGAAGAACATCCAATCTCCGGGAAGCGAGAGAAGGCACAACCCGAAAACCGCCAGGAATCTGAGTTTCCTGCTGTTTATCCTGTCACAGGCCCGAATGGCCAGAAGGCTTAAAAACAGCGTATAGATCACATTGAGGGTTTCCGAAGAATTCCCGCCCACGATAAATTGCAGCTTTCCCGTTTCAAACAATGTGAACGGAACCTGTGAAATCAGGGCAAAGGCACCGAGGCGAAACGCGTATTTTCGAAAGCTGTGCGTGTGCGCATATCCTTCCGCGAGGAAGAAGCACATGGTCGGCGCCGTAATCCTGCCCACGATGTGCATCAGCTGCCCCAGCGCGGAATACGTCGGCACAAACCCCCATGCGATATGATCGATCAGCATGGCGGCAATCGCAATCCATTTCACAGCGTTTGCCGTCAGTCCCCGCGCCGGCTGCTCCAAACCTTTACACCCTTTCGCTCCGCTCCCTTGTGTCGTTCAGCAGCCCGCCCGCCAGGACGATTCTGCGCTGACGTTCGCTGAGAACGGGCTTCGCGCGGAAAGAAGTCCCCTTCGTCCGATCGGCGACCGTGACAGATTCCCCATTGCGAACTGCCTGCCGGACATTTTTCAGTTCCAATTCATCCATCTGGTCGATTCCGTCATAATCCGCTTCGTTTTCAAAAACCAGGGGAAGAATTCCGGCGTTGACCAGATTGGCGCAGTGAATCCGGGCAAAGCTTTTTACGATGACGGCCCTGATCCCAAGGTACAGCGGGACCAGCGCGGCGTGTTCGCGCGAGGATCCCTGTCCGTAATTGGAGCCGCCTATGATGATCCCACCGCCGTTTTCCTTGCAGCGCCCGGCGAACGATTGATCACACACGGCGAAGCAGAATTGAGAAAGATAAGGAATATTCGACCGATAAGGCAATATTTTGGAACCTGCCGGCATAATGTGGTCCGTCGTGATATTGTCCCCCGCCTTCAGAATCGCTTTCGCGGAAACAGACTCCGGCAGCGGCTCCGCGACCGGCAATCCTTTAATGTTTGGCCCGCGGAGCACGGAAAGGTCCCTCGCCTCTTCTACGGAAACCGGCGGAATGATCATATTGTCGTTAATCTCAAAATGGTCCGGAAGCTCAACTTCCGGTTCCTTTCCCAGCGTTCTGGGGTCCGTCAGCACGCCCGCCAGCGCGGAAGCGGCCGCAGTTTCCGGCCCAACCAAGTAGATCTGGGCGTCGGCCGTTCCGGAACGCCCGAGAAAATTCCGGTTGAAAGTCCGCAGGGAAATCCCCGCCGAATTCGGGGACTGGCCCATGCCGATGCAGGGGCCGCAGGCACATTCCAGAATTCTGGCCCCCGCACCGGCCAGGTCGGCGAGCGCGCCGTTTTCGGCAAGCATGCTGTAAACCTGCCGGGAACCGGGGGCGATGGCAAGGCTGACGCCGGGGCTGATCGTCTTCCCCTTTAAAATGGAGGCCACGCGCATCATGTCGCGCAGCGAGGAATTCGTGCAGGAACCGATGCAGACCTGATCGACCGCAATCGGTCCGATCTCCCGAACCGGCCTGACCGCATCCGGGCTGTGAGGGCACGCAGCCAGGGGCTCGACGGAAGAAAGGTCGATTTCAATCGTCTCGTTGTAAACGGCATCCGGATCCGGGGCAAGTTCCGTCCAGCCGCTCTCCCTGCCCTGCGCCTTTAAAAATTCACGGGTGACTTCATCGGACGGGAAGATGGAAGTCGTGGCGCCGAGTTCGGCACCCATATTTGTAATTGTCGCGCGCTCCGGAACAGTCAGGGTTTTGACCCCCGCACCGGCATATTCCAGTATTTTCCCAACCCCGCCTTTGACGGAAAGACGCCGAAGGACCTCCAAGATGACGTCCTTGGCGCTGACCCATGGAGAGAGGGAACCTGTCAGAACCACCCGCAGAATCTCCGGCATCGTTATGTAATACGGGCCTCCGCCCATCGCAACGGCAACGTCAAGTCCGCCGGCACCGATGGCAAGCATGCCGATGCCGCCCCCGGTCGGGGTATGGCTGTCGGAACCGATCAGGGTTTTCCCCGGAACGCCGAACCGCTCCAGGTGGACCTGATGGCAAATTCCGTTTCCCGGCCTCGAGTAATAGATGCCATATTTTTTCGCGGCCGACTGAATGAAACGGTGATCATCCGCATTTTCAAACCCGGTCTGCAGCGTGTTGTGATCGACATAGGCAACGGAACGCTCCGTTCGCACGCGGGGGATGCCCATGGCCTCAAATTCAATGTAAGCCATCGTACCAGTGGCATCCTGCGTTAGAGTCTGATCGATCTTGAGGCCGATTTCGCTGCCGACGTTCATTGATCCGCTGACAAGGTGTTTTTTAATGATTTTCTGGGACAGTGTCAAACCCATATCGGAGTCCTCTCTTCATTTCGAATCGTCCGCGTTGAAAACCTGCAAACGTATAAACAAAACCATTATGTAATAAAAATCGATGCTTGTCAATCAATTAACGTTTTATTGAGAATTTTTTTTTCAATTTAATTGAATTTGTTGATGAAAATGGCAACAAATGCTATAATATCAATGAATTGGCGGGCGCGGCCGTCCGGCATGTATGTTATGCGCTTCCGCAGGCAAACTAAGCCTTGTTGGAGGTGCCGTTATGAGCGAAGAAGAAAATAAAGAGGAAAGAACGAACCAGTCCATGGACCGCATTGTGGATTCCGGTTCCATCATCACGGGGGATGGCAAGCATCTGATCCAGTGCATGACCATCATCGGACAAATCGAGGGGCACACCGTTCTCCCCTCTCAGAATAAGACGACAAAATATGAGCACGTAATCCCCCAATTGGTTGCGATTGAGGAAGACAGGCAGATTGAAGGCCTGCTGATCCTGCTGAACACCGTTGGCGGCGACGTGGAAGCCGGGCTTGCCATCGCGGAGCTGATTGCGGGAATGGAAAAACCAACCGTGTCCGTCGTTTTGGGCGGAGGGCATTCCATCGGGGTCCCTCTCGCCGTCGCGGCGAAGCATTCGTTTATCGTTCCAAGCGCAACCATGACGCTGCATCCCGTGCGGATGAACGGCCTGACCCTTGGTGTTCCTCAGACGCTGGACTATTTTGAACGGATGCAAAAAAGGATTACGAAATTTATCACCGCTCATTCCAAAATTTCAGCCGAGCGCCTTACGGAGCTTTCGATGAACACGGAGGAGCTCGTACTGGACATCGGCTCCGTTCTGGAGGGAATGGACGCAGTCAGGGAAGGGCTGATCGATTCCCTCGGAAGCCTGTCGGATGCGATCGAATGCCTTTATGAAATGATTGACGAGAAAAAGAAGAAAAACAAAAAGAAAGCTCCGGTGCCGCAAAAACCAGTGAAATCGAAATAATCGATCCCGTATTTTGGACGGCCTTGCCGCCGTCCCTACATAGAGAAGGCGAAATCACCGCTTCGGATTGATCCTTTTTGCCGGGAACACAGTTACAAAGCCGCATCCCGCCGGTCTTACAGCTCGAATACACTGAACTTTAACGGATAGAGGTGTGCCGTTTGGCAAATAAAAAATTGAATCGGAACAACCGGAAAGCTGCAAAAAAGGCACGGTCAGGTGCCGCACCCTCCGCGAAAGACGCCGCTTCCGCGGCAATGCGGAACGCACAGGCAAATAAACAGCGAAACCAGATCAGCGCCGTGATCCTGTTCGCCTGCTCCATTCTGATGTTCTGCCTGGTCCTGATCAGCGGCGACCACGTATGGCGGTGGTTTCACAATATTCTTCTCGGCCTGTTCGGCAGTTGGGCCATTCTTTGGCCGATCCTGCTCCTGTACATATCGATTATCACCGCTCTGGAGCGCCAGGGGGCGCACACCGGCGGCAAGCTGATTCTGATGATCGTGATCATCGCGCTCTTTTGCGCTTCGGCCTATATTTTTTCCGTCAGCGGCAATGTGACCCTTCATTCTTTCTGGGCCAGTCTTGTGAACCTTTATACGGAGGGCACGGAGCACGCCGGCTCCGGATTCTTCAGCGGCCTTCTCGGAATCCCGATCGTCGCCGCG
Source organism: Caproicibacter sp. BJN0012 (assembly GCF_035986805.1). Classification (NCBI taxonomy): domain Bacteria; kingdom Bacillati; phylum Bacillota; class Clostridia; order Eubacteriales; family Acutalibacteraceae; genus Caproicibacter; species Caproicibacter sp. BJN0012. The sequence continues at coordinate 1,976,338 of NZ_CP142518.1, forward strand.
CTCGGGCCGCTGGGAGCGAAAATCGTCATTCTGCTTTTGCTTTTCGTCGCCGTCATGATTCTTACGGGGACAAGCCTGATCCAGCTTTTCCGGACGGTTGCAAAACCAGCCGGAATGGTAAAAACCGGTTTTGATTCCGCCCGTGAAAAAAGGATCGAACGCAACCGTGAAAACCTTGACATCGATATCGCGCTGGACGGCGAGGAGCTTCCCCCTCACCCGGTCCGCTCTGCCGGAAAAAAGCCGGCTCAGAAAAATGAAAAGCTGGAACACCTGGAAAAACTGTTTTCTGTCGGCGAAGCGCGGACCTCAACGCCGGCCTCGGCGGGAATGCCCGATCCTCCTGCGCCTCCCCAGGCGGAAAAAGAACCTGATTCCCCCGTCAAATCCGAATCAGCACCCGCGGCGCAAAAAAGCGCCCCGGAAAAACCTGTTCCTTTTTCCAACGATCCGCCGCAGGACGGCGAATATCATTTTCCGCCCGTTTCCATGTTGGAAACGACGCATGAACTGAGCGAACAGGAAGCGATCAGCGAAATCCAGACCAACGGGCGCATGCTGGTCGACACGCTGCAAAGTTTCGGCGTCCAGACTTCCTTTGTCGGCTACAGCCGCGGTCCCGCCGTCACCCGCTATGAGCTGCAGCCCGCCAGCGGGGTGAAAATCAGCAAGATCACCAACCTCTCCGACGATCTCTCCATGAATCTCGCCACGGCGGGAATCCGTATCGAAGCGCCTATTCCGGGCAAGGCGGCAGTCGGGATTGAAGTTCCAAATAAGAAAAACACTGTTGTGCGCATGCGGGAGCTGGTTGAAAGCAACAGCTTCACCGCAGCGAAAAGCCGTCTGACCGTCGCCCTCGGACGCGACATCGCGGGCGGCGTCGCCGTCGCCGACCTTTCCAAAATGCCCCACCTGCTGATTGCGGGCGCCACGGGCTCCGGAAAATCGGTCTGCATCAACTCCATGATTATCAGCCTGCTCTACAAATCCTCCCCGGAGGACGTCCGCTTTCTGATGATCGACCCGAAGGTTGTGGAGCTCGGCGTCTACAACGGCATTCCCCACCTCTTGGTCCCCGTCGTCACCGATCCCCGCAAGGCCGCGGGAGCGCTGAGCTGGGCAGTCAGCGAAATGCTGAAACGGTACAAAATTTTCGCATCGTACAATGTCCGCGACCTGTCCGCTTACAATTCGCTCGCAGCCCACCGCAGCTACAAGGATGACGACGGCCAGCCGATGGAGCACATGCCGCAGATCGTGATCATCATCGACGAGCTCGCCGACCTGATGATGGCCGCGCCGAACGAGGTGGAAGACTCCATCTGCCGTCTAGCGCAAATGGCGCGTGCCGCCGGGATGCATCTGGTCATCGCCACCCAGCGGCCGTCGGTGGACGTCATCACGGGCATTATCAAGGCGAATATCCCCAGCCGCATCGCCTTCGCGGTCTCCTCTCAGGTGGATTCCCGCACCATTCTGGATATGGGCGGCGCCGAAAAGCTCCTGGGGCGCGGTGACATGCTCTTCTCCCCCGTCGGCTCTCAGAAACCGATCCGGATTCAGGGGTGCTTTGTCAGCGACAGCGAAATCGAATCCATCGCCGGATTCGTGAAAAAGGCGCAGGAAGCGGATTATAATGAAAACATCGCCGAGGAAATCGAGCGCAATGCGGCGGCAGAAAAAGGCGATTCTTCTTCCGGCGAACCGGAGGAAAGCGGCGACCCGATGATGCCGGACGCCATCAAATGCATCGTGGAAGCCGGACAGGCCTCCACTTCCCTGCTTCAGCGCCGTCTGCGGCTGGGGTACGCGCGCGCCGGACGGCTGATCGACGAAATGGAGCAGATGGGCGTCATCGGTCCGCGGGACGGCTCCAAACCACGCCAAGTGCTGATTACCTACCAGCAATGGCTTGAGATGAACATGCAGAAGTCCGACGCGGAACAGGAAACCGGTTCATGACCGCCATGCGTCCTTTCCGCATCAAACACAGACTCGGGCGCGCCGCGGCGGCAGTTCTTCTGATCGGGGCCCTGGCCGCGTCCGCGCTTCCCTTTGGGGCTTCCTCCATTTGGAATCAGGTGCTTTCCCTTTTCGGGATCGGCAGTTTCTCTTCCTGCGCCGACAGTTGGCCGGTATCCGTCCATGTCCTGGACGTCGGAAAAGCGGACAGCATTCTGATCGAATGCGAAGGACACAGGATGCTGGTGGACGGCGGTACGCCGGAAAATGGGAAAAGCGTTGTCAGGTACTTGGCGCAGCGCGAAACCTCGAAATTGGAATATGTTGTCAACACGCATCCGGATGAAGATCATATCGGCGGTCTAAAATATGTTGTGGAGCGTTTTCCGGTCGGACACTATCTGACAACGAAAGTCAGAACGGATCTTCTGCCGGAGGATTCCGCCTATCTCGGTACGATGGAGGCGCTGCGGCAAAAGAAAATTTCCGAAGAGATATCAAAAGCCGGGGATAAATTCCCGCTGGGCGGCATGGACGTCCGGGTGCTGGGTCCGGTCGTCCCCGGCGACAGCACCAACAACAGTTCCCTTGTGCTCCTTCTGCGCTACCGCAACGTCCGAATCCTATTGATGGGCGACGCGGAAAAGGAGGAAGAACAGAGCCTGATCGACGCGGGAGCGGACCTTTCCGCCGACATCCTGAAAGTGGGGCACCACGGCAGCAGCACATCGACCACCGCCGAATTTTTAAACGCGGTCCGGCCTGAATACGCGGCGATTTCGGTCGGGTACGACCGGAACAAGCTTCCGAGACAGGACGTGCTGGAACGGCTGTACCGCGCCGGAATCAAAACTTACCGGACCGACGTCAGCGGAACGGTCATTTTTCTCACCGACGGAAAAACAATTTCCGTAAAGACAGAAAAAGGATAAAGAAAATCATTCCGATTCATTATTAGGAGAGTGGCTTTCATGAAAACAATGACCATCAGCCGTATGGAAGGCATCTATGCGATCTGCGAGGATGAAAACCAGAAGTTTTACGCCATAGAAATTTCCGAACTGCCAAAAGGAGCCTCCGCCGGCGACGTTTTACAGGTGGACGATGTGGAGGGAACTTTGACGGTCGACCAGGAAGCCACCATGGCCAGAAGAAAAAAGAAAAAATAATTCGAGAGCAGCTCCGCAGACTCCAAATCCTTCGGAACTGCTCTCGAATTTTTAAAATATCTTATGAAATATTCCTTCGTTTCAAAACAACCTTATCCGTATTGACGCGGTGCATAAAGACATTCAAAACCAGGCCGAATCCAAAATAAAGGCAGACGGCGGAAGAACCGCCGTAGCTGAAAAACGGCAGAGTCACACCCATGACGGGCAAAAGGTCCAGACACATCCCCAGATTGAAAACGGCCTGCGCCGCAATCATGCCGAAAAAGCCCATGCAAATGCTGCTGCCAAGAAGATCCGTCGTTTTGCGGGAAACCCTCAGCGTGTGCAGAAGGTAAATCAGAATCAGGAGCAGAATCGCCGCGCAGCCGATGAATCCAAGCTGTTCCCCGGCGACGGCAAAGATGAAATCGCTCTGCTGGACCGGAACCGCCGAGTGGTTGACCCGCGGACTCTGAAACAAACCGCGCCCCCACAGCCCGCCGCTTCCGATGGAAAGACGGCCTTGAATCTGCTGGTAAGCGTACTGCAAAGCCGCGTTCGGGTCGGAATCCAGCCGGTAAGTGATCAGCAGCCGCTCCTTCTGGTAATCCTTCACGACGTATTTCCACGCAAGCGGAAACGCAACCCCGATCGCGGCGAACAGCGCCGCAAAATACCGCAGCTGGATGCCCGCCCCGAACGCCATGGCGAGGAACATGCAGAAAAAGATGACCGCGCCTCCGTCGTCCCCCTGGTTGTGGACCAGAACGACAGGGATCATGGCGTGAAGAGCAAGCAGGACAACATGGAGCGGAGACTTGAGAAGCCCTCGCTCCTCCAAAGCGGAAAGGTGCTTGGAAAAAGTCAGGATAAATCCGATTTTGACCAGCTCGCTCGGCTGGAACGTCAGGCCGCCCGGCAGGGAGATCCACGCCTTGGCATTCACGCCCCCGCTGTTGACGACGGCGGACCCGAAAATCTGTGTATAGATAATTAAAAACAAACAAAATCCGGCAACCACATACCAGAAATTGCAGATTTCCCTGTAATCGATCAAAGAAAAAAGCACCGCTCCGATCAGACCGCCGACGACCGCCACCAGCATGGTGGTAAAATACCCCATGGTCCTTCCTTCGGGATTGGGAACAGTCCTCATCAGCAGCAGGCTGTAGGAGGAAATCAGCAGCATATAAAGCCAGTAAAGCTTGTCCGTCCGTCTGATGTAATTCGAGATAGATTTCAGTACACGCATTGTTTCTCCTCTTTAGAACATCCACATCTTACGATAGTTTATTATATGATACCTGGCACAAACTTGCAAGGCATCCGGAATAATAACCGCAAGGGATTTCCTATCCGCTCGAATTGTGTTATAATTTTGATCAAGATACATGATGTATGAGGAGAAATGCCAATGCTCACGGACATAGAAATTGCACAGCGGGTACAGCCGAAACCGATCCGGCAGATTGCGGAAGCCGTCGGAATTCGGGAAGAAGAGCTGGAGCCCTACGGAAGATTCAAGGCGAAGCTGAACGATTCCCTGTACCGAAGAATCTCGGACCGGAAAGACGGAAAACTGATTCTGGTGACTGCCATCAATCCCACTCCGGCCGGCGAGGGAAAAACGACGACCGCCATCGGCCTGGGCGACGCACTGAGAAGGATCGGAAAAAAGGCCGTCATCGCCCTGCGGGAACCTTCTCTCGGACCGGTTTTCGGAATCAAGGGCGGCGCCACGGGAGGCGGATACGCCCAGGTGATCCCAATGGAGGACATCAACCTCCATTTTACCGGGGATTTTCACGCGATCACCTCAGCCAACAATCTTCTCTGCGCAATGCTGGATAACCATATTCAGCAGGGAAACGCGCTAAATATTGATCCGCGCAGAGTTCTGATCCAACGCTGTATGGATATGAACGACCGCCAGCTTCGCGGCATTGTCTGCGGGCTTGGGGGAAAACAGAACGGCGTTCCGCGGGAAGACGGCTTCTGCATTACGGTCGCGACGGAGGTCATGGCGATTTTCTGTCTTACCAAAGACCTGAGCGATCTGAAGAAAAGGCTCGGAAGAATTCTGGTCGCCTACAGCACGGACGGCGAACCGGTTTACGCGCATCAGTTAAAAGCGGAAGGCGCCATGACGGCTTTGCTGAAGGATGCCGTTCAACCGAACCTGGTGCAAACGCTGGAAGGGACTCCCGCGCTGATCCACGGCGGACCGTTCGCGAATATCGCACACGGATGCAACTCCGTCCGTGCGACGCGCTATGCCCTGAAGCTGGCTGATTACTGCGTGACGGAAGCCGGCTTCGGTTCCGACCTCGGCGCGGAAAAATTTATGGACATCAACTGCCGTCTTGGCGGATTCAGGCCGGACGCGGCGGTCCTTGTTGCGACCGCGCGCGCCCTAAAATACAACGGCGGCGTGCCAAAAGCGGAAACCGGAAGGGAAAACCCGACCGCCCTGCGGGCGGGAATTGAAAATCTTGGCGCGCATATTGCCGGACTGAAAAAATACGGCGTGCCTATCGTGGTGGCGATCAACCGCTTTGAAAGCGACTCTGAGGAAGAGCTTGCCCTGATCGAACAATACTGCCATGAAAACGGAGCGGACTTTGCCCTTTCCGAAGTGTTTTCAAAAGGCGGCGAGGGCGGAACGGAACTGGCAAGGAAGGTCTGTGAGGCCGTGGACCGGAAGTCCGGCGTCCGGCTTCTCTATGCCGACGACGCCCCGATCTCGGAAAAAATTGAAACCGTGGCAAGAGAGATTTACGGCGCGGACGGGGTAACCTATTCGCAGCAGGCTCTTCGTTCGCTGGGGGAAATCGAATCGCTCGGCGGCAGTCAATTGCCCGTCTGCATTGCCAAGACGCAGTATTCCCTCTCGGACGATCCGAAGCTGCTCGGCAGGCCAAAGGGCTTTCGAATCGCCATCCGCGACGCAAAGCTGAACAGCGGGGCCGGGTTTGTCGTCGCGTACGCGGGCAATATCCTGACGATGCCGGGCCTGCCCTCCCATCCAGCCGCGGAGCAGATCGACGTGGATGAGAGCGGCAAAATCTCCGGACTGTTTTAAGACGTCCACGAAAGGTGATTCGATGCGGGAATATAGGACCTCCTCCCCGGAGGAAACCGAGGTGCTTGGGGAGCGGATCGCGGCTACCTTGAAAGGCGGAGAAGTCCTTGCGCTGTTCGGTGGCATGGGGATGGGAAAAACCGCCCTGACCCGCGGCATCGCCAGGGGACTTGGAATCCCAGAGGGCGTTTCCAGCCCGACGTTCGCCCTGGTCCACGAGTACCGGGGACGTCTGACCGTATATCATTTCGATATGTACCGCGTCACGAGTTGGGACGACCTTGCCTCCACCGGATTTTTTGACGATCTGGATACCGGCGCGGTCCTTGTGGTGGAATGGAGCGAAAACATTGAAAACGCGCTTCCTCCCGAATCGATCCGGATTCATCTCAGCCGGGGCGAAACGGAAAACGAACGCGTGATTGCCGTTGAGGGGATATGGGATGAAAATACTGGCGATTGATTCTTCAGCAATAACCGCCTCCGCCGCTTTGACGGAAGATGGAAAGATCCTGGGCGAATATTTTTTAAACACGGGACTGACACACAGCGAAACGCTGATGCCGATGATTGAAAGCGTCCTGCGCCGCGTCAAGGTCCGTCTTTCGGACATCGGACTGTTTGCCGTTTCGTCCGGACCCGGCTCTTTCACCGGGATCCGGATCGGAATCGCAAGCATCAAAGGACTGGCCATGCCGTTTCAGACACCCTGCGCGGGAGTTTCCACGCTCGAGGCCATCGCCCACAATCTGGAACATATTGACTGCCTGGTCTGCGCCGTCATGGACGCCCGGTGCGGGCAGGTTTACAACGCTCTTTTCCGCGCCCGGCAGGGCCGCCTCGAGAGGCTGACTCCCGACCGGGCCATCTCGATCAAAGACCTGGCGGAGGAATGCGGGACCATGGACGGACCGCTTTACCTTGCCGGCGACGGAGCGAAGCTCTGCGCGAAAGCGGAGCCTTTTCAAACAATCGGCGCCGTCCTGCCGCCGGAACCGCTGATTTACCAGAGGGCCTGGGGGGTGGCAAAAACCGCCGAACAAGCGGCTCGGGAACACCGGACGGTCTCCCCCGCTGCGTTGATGCCGTTCTATCTCCGCCCGGCACAGGCCGAGCGTTCCTTAAAAAAACAACTTGGAGGGAAACAAGAATGATTGCATTGGGAGCTGACCACGGGGGCTTCACTCTGAAAGAGGCCATCCGGCACTATCTCGACTCGGAAAAAATCGCATACCGGGATTTCGGCACATTCGATCAAAACTCGGTCGACTATCCGCCGATCGCCGCTCAGGTCGCCCATTTCATCGCGGACGGCAGCGCCGAGCTGGGAATCCTGTGCTGCGGCACGGGAATCGGCATGAGCATCGCCGCCAATAAAGTGAAAGGCATCCGCGCCGCCGTCTGCACCGACGCCTACTGCGCGGAAATCACACGCCACCACAACAACGCCAATATTCTCTGTCTGGGCGGCAGGGTCATCAGCGAAGATCAGGCGGTCGAATTTGCAAAGCTGTTTCTGAACACTTCGTTCGACGGCGGCCGCCATCAGCGCCGGGTTGATGAAATCTCTGACATCGAGCAGGGCAGGCTTTAAAGCAATTTAAATGGAGGACGTCAAAATGGAAAAACAGGTATTGATTATGGACCATCCGCTGATTCAGCACAAACTGACTTATCTGAGGGATAAAAACACAGGGTCCAAGGATTTCCGCCAGCTGGTCAGCGAAATCGCGATGCTCCTCTGCTATGAGGCGACACGCGATCTCCCACTGGAGGAAACAACCGTGGAAACCCCGGTCGCCACCGCCAAAACCAAAGTGATCGAAGGCCGAAAACTGGCTTTTGTCCCGATTCTGCGCGCCGGTCTGGGAATGGTGGACGGTGTGCTTCAGCTGGTTCCGGCGGCAAAGGTCGGCCATATCGGGCTGTACCGCGACCCCAAAACGCTGAAGCCCGTCGAATATTACAGCAAGCTCCCCTGCGACATAGACCAGCGCGACGTGATTGTTCTGGACCCGATGCTTGCGACCGGAGGTTCCTCCGTCGATGCGATTTCCATTATCAAACGCAGCAATCCGAAAAGCATCAAGTTCATGTGCATCATTGCCGCGCCGGAGGGAATCAAAGCCCTGACAAAGTCCCATCCAGACGTTCAGCTTTACTGCGCCGCGGTAGACGACCATCTGAATGAACACGGTTACATCGTTCCCGGGCTGGGCGACGCGGGAGACCGTATTTTCGGTACACTCTGAGCGGAGAAACCGCATCTTTTCAAAGCCGGACAGATTCTTTGCCGGCCGGCTTGGCAAGGAGTAAAAAATGTTTGAGTACTATCCGGAAGGCTGGATGATCGACACGCCTGAGAACCGCGCGGCAACACAAAGTATCTCCGCGGTCAACGACGTCTGCCGGGACGGTCGGATTCTGGAGGGACGCGCGATCGTTTTACGGCCGGAATGGATATCCGCGCGGTGATCAAATCCGCGGAAAGCAATCGGATCACTTTAAGCCACAAGGAGCTTCTGGGGAACTGGGAAGAAAATGCCGCCATGCTTTCCGCCGGGGAAACGGTCGCAGGGATCGTTCGTTCCGTGGAGCCCCCGAAATTTTTGTGGAGCTTACGCGCAAACCTCACCGGGCTTGCGAAAATAAAGGAGGATGTTTTCCCCGGCCAGCAAGCGAGCGTTTACATAAAAAGCATTCTCCCGGCCCGTATGAAAGTGAGTCTGGCGATCATTGATACATTCGACTTTTCATACCGGCCTTCCGCTCCGAAATACTTTTTCAGCGGGAAGCACATGGACCGCTTCGTCTATTCCCCTCCTGAAAGCGGAAAAGAGATCACGGTGGATTTTTAAGAGCCGCTTATCATGATTCGCGCATGCGGGACGGTAAGCCGTCCTCTTTTTCCGCTTCCTCCCATATGACAAAACACTGCAAAGAACGCCGCTGGAATTGAAATTCCGACGGCGTTCTTTCCGTACCCGGAGGAGAGGCGACGACTTTCTCATTCGTGTTTTTTTAATTTTAGCAAATTTTTACAGAATCATACTTGACAAAGTTTATCCAGAATGATATATTATAAATATCATAAAACAATTTGGAGGAAGCAATGTGCTAATTACACGGGAAACGGACTATGCCATACGAATTCTCCGCGCACTCGCCGGCGAAACGCAAATCACGACCGCCGAAATCTGCAAGAAAGAGTTGCTTCCGCAGCAGTTTGCGTATAAGATTCTGAAAAAACTGCAAAAGAGCGGGCTTGTCAGTGTCACCCGAGGAAAAGACGGAGGATGCCGCCTGATAGGAGATCTCCGAAAAGTAAGCCTCTACGATCTGATGGAGATTACGGATTCCGACAAATCCGTCAGCGCCTGCACCCAGCCCGGATTTCCCTGCGCGTGGCGTCAAAAATACGGCAAGCCGTGCAAGGTTCATCAGCATCTGCAGCGGCTGCAGGACAGGCTGGATCAGGAATTAAAGGCGGTTTTGCTTTCTGAAATCTTATCTGACTGCGATTGAGCAATTTAAAATCGCCTGAAATTTTTCAGGCATTAAAGTGGATAGACATTGTCAAGCATAGTTTCGGCCAATTTCCATCCGGAATTCAGCATCCAGACATGATCGGGGCTGAATTTCATAAAAATACAACACAATCATGATTTAAGGAGGCAGTTGAATGTTTTTCAAAACTACGGAAGAACAGGAAGCATTTCGCGCAGAAATCCGCGAGTTCGCGGAGTCTGAAATCAAGCCCCTGACATCCGCTCTTGACGAGGAAAACCGGTTTCCGGCGGAGATTGTCCAAAAGATGGGCGAACTGGGATGGATGGGCGTCCCCTACCCCAAAGAATACGGCGGCATGGGACTTGACATCACCAGCTACGCCATCGCCGTGGAGGAGCTTTCCCGGGTTGACGGCGGTACCGGCGTCATCCTGTCGGCCCACGTTTCGCTCGGCTCCTGGCCGATCTTCGCCTATGGCACGGAAGAACAGAAACAAAAATATCTGGTTCCTCTGGCAAAAGGTGAAAAACTGGGCGCATTCGGCCTGACGGAATCAAATGCCGGGAGCGACGCCAGCGGGACGGAAACCATCGCGGTGCGCGACGGAGACGATTACATGCTCAACGGCGGAAAAATCTTTATCACCAACGCCGACATTGCCGACACCTACGTTGTCTTTGCCGTCACGACCCCCGACATCGGCTCGCACGGCATCAGCGCTTTCATTGTGGAGAAGGGCTGGAAAGGGTTCACGTTCGGCGAGCATTACAACAAAATGGGAATCCGCTCCTCCTCCACCGCCGAGCTGATTTTTAACGACGTCAGAGTTCCAAAGGAAAACCTTCTTGGGAAAGAAGGAGACGGATTTAAAATCGCCATGTCCACTCTGGACGGAGGCAGGATCGGAATTGCCTCCCAGGCGCTGGGCATCGCCCAGGGCGCCTATGAGAGCGCGCTGGACTACTCCAAGGACCGGATTCAGTTCGGGCGGCCGATCGCCCAGCAGCAAAGCATCGCCTTCAAGCTGGCGGACATGGCGACTAAGCTCCGCGCGGCGCGCTTCCTGGTGTACAGCGCGGCGGAGCTCAAGGAAAACCATGAGCCTTACGGGATGGAATCGGCGATGGCAAAGCAGTACGCTTCCGACAGCGCGCTGGAGATCGTCAACGACGCGCTTCAGATCTACGGCGGCAGCGGCTACATCAAGGGCATCGACGTGGAGCGCGCGTATCGCGACGCAAAGATCTGCACCATCTACGAAGGAACCAATGAAATCCAAAGAGTCGTCATCGCCTCCCATATCATCGGCCGGATGCCGAAGGAAGCCGCGACCGCAAAGCAGCACGGACCGGTCACCGGCGTTCGCAAGAAGATGATCTTCAAGGAAGGGACCGCGAAGGACCAGGTCAACGCTCTGGTCGAATCCCTGAAAGCGGACGGGTACGACTTTACGGTCGGGATCAACATCGATACGCCGATCGTCAAAGCGGAGCGCGTGGTCAGCGCCGGCCGCGGAATCGGAGACAAAAAGAACATGGAGCTCGTCAGGGCTCTCGCCGTTCAGGCCGGCGCCGCCGTCGGTTCTTCCCGCCCGGTTGCCGAGACCCTGCACTATGTGCCTTTAAACCGCTATGTCGGCATGTCCGGCCAGAAATTCAGCGGCAACCTTTATATCGCGTGCGGCATTTCAGGCGCCGGACAGCATCTGAAAGGCATCAAGGATGCGACGACCATCGTCGCGATCAACACGAATCCCAACGCGCCGATTTTCAAAAACTGCGATTACGGCATCGTCGGGGACGTCTTGGAAATCCTCCCGCTGCTGACGGCTGCGCTGGACAACGGAGAGGCGAAACAGCCGGCGCCTCCGATGAAGAAGATGAAGCGCGCCATGCCCAGGAAGATCAAGCACGACTGGAAGCATTATGTCTGCAACGGCTGCGGCTACGAGTACGACCCCGCTGTCGGAGATCCGGAGAGCGATATCCAGCCGGGCACGCTGTTCGAGGCGCTTCCCGAAGAATGGATCTGCCCGGAATGCGGCGAAGAAAAAGAGAATTTCATTGAAGCGTAGGTTCCTGTTTCAAGAAAAGATATGACTGCCGAATCGATTAAAGGGGGATTTGCATTATGTATAGTGTCAGACAGGTAACGGATGATTTGTACTGGGTCGGCGCCAATGACCATCGGCTTGCGCTCTTCGAGAACATCTTTCCCATCCCGGACGGCGTTTCGTATAACTCCTATCTGCTTCTCGATGAACAAACGGTTTTGTTCGATACGGTTGACTGGTCGGCATGCCGGCAGCTCCTGCAGAATGTGGAGCACGTCCTGAACGGCAGGCCGCTGAACTATCTGGTCATCAACCATATGGAGCCGGACCACGGCGCTTCCATCGAAGAAATACTTCTTCGTTACCCGAAAGTCAAAATCATCACCACGGAAAAGGCCGTCATGCTGATGCACCAGTTCGGGTTCCACGTGGACGGACACACGGAAACGGTCAAGGAAGGCGACACAAAATCCTTCGGCAAGCACACGGTCGCGTTTGTCGCCGCACCGATGGTGCACTGGCCGGAAGCCATGGTGACTTTCGACGCCACCAGCGGCGTTCTGTTCTCCGCGGACGCCTTCGGCTCCTTCAAGGCGCTGGACGGCAAGCTGTTCAGCGACGAGGTCAATTTCGACCGCGACTGGATTGACGAAGCCAGAAGGTACTTCACCAACATCGTCGGCAAATACGGCCCGTTTGTCCAGGCATTGCTGAAAAAGGCTTCCACAATCGAAATCAAAACCATTTGCCCGCTTCACGGCCTGATCTGGCGCTCGAATCTCGGCTATTTCCTGGACAAATACGACAAATGGAGCAGATATGAGCCGGAGGAAAAGGGCGTCATGATCGTCTACGCCTCCATGTACGGAAACACGGAGAGCGCGGTCGACGCGCTGGCCGGCAAAATCGTGGAAAAAGGCATGCCGAATGTCGTGATGTACGATGTCTCCAAAACCGACGTATCCTATCTGATCTCGGAAGCATTCCGCCTCAGCCACCTTGTTCTGGCGTCGGTTACGTACAATCTGGGCATTTATCCGCCAATGAAAAACTTTATGATGGACATGAAAGCATTAAATGTTCAGAATCGAACCGTCGCCATTGTTGAAAACGGTTCGTGGGCCTGCAAATCCGGCACGCTGATGCGCGAATTCCTGGAAAACGAAATGAAAGAGATCAACGTCTTGGACGACAAACTGACGCTCAACTCTTCCATGAACGAAGACAATCTTCCAGACCTGGATGCACTGGCCGAAAGCATCGTGCAATCCATGAAATAAGCTTCCAAAGAAAAGTGCCGTTTGCAAAACAGCCTCACTGAAAAGCAACACACAAAAATGCGTCTTGAGCCGGCCTTATTGCCGTTTCAAGACGCATTTCCTTATCTTGGGACTAATATTAAAATATAATGCAAATCATACAACGGCTCCTTACGTTTCTTCCGTGCCGCCTGGATGGTCCGGCTTGTTCCGAAGAGAAAAACCGCCCCCAAAAAGGGACGGTGTAATGCCTTATTCTGGGATCTTCAACTGTTCATCCCGGCTTGAATGGTATTCCTTGGCAGCGCCGATCAGTCCCTGAAACAGTGGATGCGGGCGGTTCGGGCGGGACCTGAGCTCCGGATGGAACTGGGACCCCACAAACCAGGGATGATCCGGCAGCTCCATCATCTCTACAATGCGGTCGTCGGGAGATCTTCCGCAAAAAACGACGCCCGCTTTTTCAAACCGCTCCCTGTAATCGTTGTTGACCTCAAAGCGGTGGCGGTGGCGTTCATAAATCAGAGGGGCGCCTCCGTACATCCGGTATGCTTTTGTGCCCTGCACCAGTTTGCAGGGATATTTTCCTAAACGCATGGTGCCGCCGAGCTGAACCACATCCTTCTGTTCCGGCATCAGATCGATGACATGATTGTTGCTCTGCGGATCGAATTCCGCGGAATTGGCGTCCGTCAAACCAAGAACAAAACGCGCGTATTCCACGAGGGCAAGCTGCATGCCAAGGCAAATGCCCAAAAACGGAATGCCGTTCACACGCGCATAATGAATCGCCGTAATTTTGCCCTCGATCCCTCTCTGCCCAAAACCGCCGGGAACCAGGACACCATCCACATCCGCAAGAATTTCCGAGACATTCTCCTCATTGATCGATTCGGAATCGACCCATTTGATGTCCACTTTCACTTTATTGCCGAATCCGCCGTGAGTCAGCGCTTCGGCGACGCTGAGATAAGCGTCGTGAAGCTCGATATACTTGCCGACCAGCGCGATCGTCACGCTGTCGGTCAGCGACATGGCCGTATTGACCATGGAAATCCATTCAGACAGGTCGGGACCCGGCGTGTCAAGGCCAAAGTGTTTGCAGACAATATCGTCCAGACGCTCTTCGCGCAGGGCAAGCGGAATCGAATATAAAAGAGGCAGGTCAAGGTTTTCAATCACGCAGTTTTCGGCAACATTGCAGAACAGGGCGATTTTTTTCCTGATTTCCGCCCCGATTTCCTTTTCGGACCGCAAAACGATAATGTCCGGCTGGATTCCGATGGAGAGCAGTTCCTTCACGCTGTGCTGGGTCGGTTTGGACTTATGTTCATGGGAACATGCAAGATAAGGAACCAGCGTAACGTGAATAAACAGGCAGTTGGAACGTCCGACTTCCGTGGCGAACTGGCGGATGGCTTCTAAAAACGGCTGGCTTTCAATATCCCCCACCGTTCCGCCGACCTCGATGATCGCTACGTCCACGTTTTCTTTTCCGGCGTAAATGCGGGATTTGATTTCGTTTGTGATGTGAGGGATAACCTGAACGGTTCCCCCGCCGTAATCGCCGTTGCGCTCCTTTTGGATCACGCTCCAGTAAACCCGCCCTGCCGTCACATTGCTGTTCTGGGTCAGATTTTCATCAATAAAACGCTCGTAATGCCCTAAGTCAAGGTCGGTTTCAGCGCCGTCGTCAGTAACAAAAACCTCGCCGTGCTGAAACGGATTCATGGTCCCCGGATCGACGTTCAAATAGGGATCAAACTTCTGCATCGTGATCCTGAGACCTCTGGATTTCAGCAGCCGCCCAAGGGACGCCGCCGTAATCCCCTTTCCCAAACCGGAAACCACGCCGCCTGTTACAAATACATATTTCGCTGACATATTGCCCTCCATCATCTATCTTTATTATTTCATTCTATTGCCGCATCAAACAATACAAAATGATATCGCCCACTGTTCAGCTTTTCAACGGGCGATAGAAATGAATTTATCAAATTAATGTACAACGGTGAACAGACTCCCAATCAGCGGCAGGGGTTCCCTTTTCCCCTGTGCTGCGTGAACCACCCCTATGATCATATAAGATACGATCAGACACCATCCCGTAAACGACAGCAGCCCGCCGATCGCCGTTCCCATCCAGGACAGGACCCCGATTCCGCCGAAAACAAAACCGAAAATTCCCTCTATCATTGCTTTCGCAATCGCCAGTGAGAACATAAGCGCAAATTCAAAAATACTGAGGATGATTCCCTGATTGACGTGAAAGACAACATTCCGGTTTTCACGGTCGGCCAACAGCCCTACAAGCCACAGAATTCCAATGTAGGAAAGGATGGCGAATGCTTTTTCGTCGCTGGGAGGCAAGGGGCCGGCCTTTGGATCCCTTCTCTGCCAATCCTGCGGCGCGCCCATGTAAGGGCCCCGGTAGGTTCGTCTCCAGTCATATCCGCCGCCGGGGTAAGGCTGCCCGCAGCCCGGCTGCCTTTGTTCGGTTGGTGCCTCATTTTGTTCGTTCTGATTCTTTTCATCCATAGCGGAACTGTTCACCCCTCATATTTGACGATTTCCGCTTTTTGAATGGTAACGGTTTCCGTGGGCTTGTCCTGACCGTCCGTGGAAACCGCGGCGATCTTGTCGACCGCATCCATGCCGTCGAAAACCTGGCCGAATACAGTGTACCCCTGTTCAACCACATTATAGTAACCGTCCAGCGCGGGATTTCCTCCGTATTTTGCGTAGGCATCCTTATATTCCTGCGTCACCTTGCTCATATCGACCCAATTTGTACCGTATTGGGAAAGAAACGCTTCCTGATTCTGCTGGTACGCCTCATAGGCTTTCTGATAATTATCCCAGCCGGAAAATGCGGAAGCGGGCGCCTGATTGATGAAAAACTGGCTGCCGTTCGTGTCTTTTCCGGAGTTCGCCATCGCCAAGGCTCCGCGAAAATTCAGCAGGTTGCCGTTAAATTCATCCGCGAATTTCTTGCCCCAAATGCTTTCTCCACCGGTTCCGTTGCCGTTCGGGTCGCCGGTTTGGATCATAAAGTTCTGAATCACTCTGTGGAATATAAGATTGTTGTAATAACCCTTTTGGACCAGCCCCTTGAAATTTTCGACGGCTTTCGGCGCGGCATCCGGAAACAACCGGATTCGGATGGTTCCCATGCTGGTTGTCAGGGCTGCGATTTCCTCGCCTTTCTGCGGGAGTTCCATCTGATAACCGATCTTTTTCCCGTCATCGGGGCGAAGGCGGTTATCCGAAGCGGAGGACGCATTTCCGGAACAAGCCGTTAAAAAAAGCAGTAAGGCACCGAGGCCGATTGATAAAATGCGATTTCTTTTTTCCATTATCATAAATCCTTCCGAAATCACTATCTTGTCTATTTTATAATAGAACCGGCGCAGAATCAAGTATAGAAAGAATTTTTTACAATTTAATAATTATTTTAAGACGTATGACCCATAAAAACAGCGCATATAGATAATCGAAGAAAAAAAGGAGGGAAAAAAATGTTTGAGTACTATCCGGAAGGTTGGATGATCGACACACCCGAAAACCGCGCGGCAACACAAAGTATCTCCGCGGTCAACGACGCCTGCCGGGATGGCCAGATTTTGGAGGGACGTGCGCTGGTCTGTGACGGTTCACATAATCTGCTGGTAGACCTGGGATGCATGAAGGGAATGATTCCCCGCGAAGAAGGAGCCCTCGGAATTCGGGAGGGCACGACGCGGGATATTGCGATTATTTCCAGGGTCAATCGCCCTGTCTGCTTTCTTGTAACCGGCTTTGAAAAAAAAACCGACGGAAACATTACGGCAATCCTTTCCCGGAGGGCAGCCCAGGAAAAATGCATGAAAGAGCACATTTCCAAACTGGTCCCCGGGGATGTGATCGACGCCCGGATCACCCACCTTGAAAACTTCGGCGCTTTCGCGGATATCGGCTGCGGAATCGTCGCCCTTCTCCCGATCGACGCGATCTCCGTGTCGCGTATCGATCATCCGCGCGAGCGCTTTACGGTCGGCATGGACATCCGCACGGTGATTAAATCCGTGGAAAGCAATCGGATCACTTTAAGCCACAAGGAGCTTCTGGGGACCTGGGAAGAAAATGTCGCCATGTTTTCCGCCGGGGAAACGGTCGCCGGGATTGTCCGCTCCGTGGAGCCCTATGGCATTTTCGTCGAGCTCTCTCCGAATCTTGCCGGGCTGGCCGAGACGAAGGAAGACGTTTTTTCCGGCCAGCAGGCGAGTGTTTACATAAAAAGCATTCTTCCGGCCCGCATGAAAGTAAAGCTGGTGATCATCGACACGTTCGATTTTTCCTATCGGCCCGCAGCTCCCAAATACTTTTTCAGCGGAAATCATATGGACCGCTTTGTCTACTCCCCTCCCGGAAGCGAAAAGGAGATTGCGACGGATTTTAAGGAGCACGGCCCATAACTCAGCAGATGCAAAAACGGCGGACTGCCCTGTGAAGTGACGGGCGGTCCGCCGTTTTTCTATATTTCCGTTTTCCTTTTTTGCAGTTTTAAAATATAGGATTCAAGCAGTTCCTTGAAAATTCCGTTCCATTGTATTTTTCCCGTGGGATCCCTATACTTGATCGGATCATAATAAGGGCTGCCGCGCTGCTGAAGAAGAAAATTCAGAGTCTCCGTCCTCCCCCGGAAGCGGAGAAGCACTTCAGCGGCCTTGATGACGGCCATAGCGTTATACGGCACCAGCTCGTAAGCACGCAGGTAATTAGAGTAAGACTCCCTCAGTTCCCCGATCTCTTCCTGCGCCTTCGCAAGATCAATCAACACGCCGGCCCGCCTGGATTCCCCGTAATCCACCTGGATTCCTTCGACCATTTCCATCCTTCCGGAAAGGTCTTCCCAGCCGTCGCTTTCCAGATAACGCTCCGCAAATTGAATCGTCTGCCTGCAGTAGTTTTTTCCAAGCCAGCTGTACGCCTTTTCGCACAGATACAGTTCCATCGGCCCGGCCGGCTTCCCGCACAGTTCGATAATCCTCAGAAAAAGCTCTTCATGGCCGCCCGCCACGTTCTGAATCTGGCCGGCCTCCTTTTCCAGCTTCGGGTCATGAGGGACAGGCTCGCCCAACAGATAGAGCAGCGCGGCCGCGAGTTCAGGATTTTTGTTATTATCGTTTTGCATTAAAATCCTCCGTTCCTTGTTTCAAACCCTCGCGTATCATACGCGCGCGGAGTTTCTGGCGTTCTTCTTCGGTGAGAGCCTCGCCGTTTTCAAAAACCAAAGTTGCCGGCTGGGCTTTGCAGATCATTGTATCCATTTCGCAAACGTCGATTCCTCCGATCAGCCCCGCAGAAATTCCAAGCCGCACGGAACTGGCCCGCCGCAAAAATTCATCAAAGGATAGCAACCTGGCCTTCTGCAGAATCCCAAGGTCGCGAAGAATCGTATCCTGCACAGAAAGCTGACAGATCAAAGCGTCTCTTATTTCGTGTTCACGGGCAATAAGCTGACCGGCCATGCTGAAAAGGTTTGTCAAAGCCTCCTGTTCCGAAAGGCCCATGGTGACCTGATTGGAAAGATGGAAAAACGCCCCTCTCGGGTTCGGTCCAGGCCCGTATGCTCCCCGCAGCGTCAGCCCAAGCTTTGAAAGGTTGTTCGCAATCCTTCCAGTGGACCCGGATTCCATCAAAGCGGGCAGGTGAAGGCGCAGAGTCGCAATCATACCGGTGCCTAAATAGAATGGATTCTGAGACAAATATCCAAGCTGAGAGTCGAAAGCGAAAGACAGCAGCCTGTCGAGGTATGTGTCCAGCTCATCCGCTGAGAAATAAGCCTTTTTCAGCCGTATTCCCGCAGCCCTGGACTGAATGAGCAGATGGTCTTCTCCGTTGACGGCCACGGAAAGGGATTCGTCTTTCGATACCATCAGGCCCCGGCCGTGCCTGTCCGTTGCCATCTCGGCACTGATCAGGCCGTTTTCCGCCAGCGCTACCGCCTGAGCCTCCGACGCAGATTCGAGATCGATCTCGGCAAAATGCGCGTATTCGGAGTCCTGATCCTTTCTAAGCGCCGTCCTGATTTTTTCCAGAACGAAGCGCCGGTCCGACATACTCATTCTGGACGGAAACGGAACGCCGGTAAGATTGCGGGCAAGATTGACAAAGGTACCCGTCGAGACATCGGCATCTTTCTCCGTTGTTTCATACCACTTTTTCATTGCCCGCCTCCCTCCAGTTTGTGGATTTTATCCCGCAAAGCCGCGGCCTGCTCATAATTTTCGCTTTGGATCGCTTCGCGGAGCTGCTGGTGCATCACACTCAGCTGAGCCTTCGGAAGGACCTGCGGCAGGTCTCCTCCCGCCGTCTTGCCTCGGTGTGAAACACTGCCATGTACTTTTCGGAGAAAAGGAGCAAGCTGATTGGCAAAAGTCCGGTAGCATTCCGCACACCCAATCTTCCCGCAGCGTAGAATATCCTGAAAAGCCGATCCACAGCACGGACAGCGCAGCACTCCGGTACTGTTTTCCCCATCCGGAAAAAAATCATTCAAAGTGCTTTCGTATCCGGACAGCATGACAAACAAGAGGTTGGCATATCCCAGTTCACGGGCACATTCCGCGCAGAGCGAATATTCGACCGGTTCTCCGTTTATAATTGCCTTCACCCGGATCACAGACGGTTTTTTCCCGCACGATTCACACAGCACGCCCAACACCTCCCTGTTTCACAGCGTTTGAATTTTTAAGCGTCCCTCCAAGAAAACTTGTAACACGATTTGTTCGACTGCAATATTATATACTGTAAACCGAAAGGAGGAAATTAATAATGTGTAACAGTGGTTTCTTTGGTTGCGGTAACAATAGTTGCACCTGGGTTATTCTTCTGATTATCATTTGGGTCTGCTGTGCCGGCGGGAACAACTGCGGTTGCGGATGTGGCTGCGGCGGTGGCTGCGGTGACAATTGCGGCGGCGGCTGCGGTTGCTAAGTTCAAAAGGGGCTGCGATCTTTGTTCGCAGCCCTCAGCTTATTTTGACGCCGCTTTTTCTCGAGCCTGCATGAGGGCCTTTGCCAATTGGTCGGGACAGGAAGTAGGCCTGGAACCGCAGCGGATTCCGGAAAAGCGCCGAATTACCTCGTCAGCCTTCATTCCTTCGATCAGCGCGCAGATTCCCTGCAAATTGCCGCTGCAGCCGCCCATGATCCGAACCGAGCGGATTATGTCTCCGTCCAGTTCAATCAGCATCTCCGAAGAGCAGGTCCCGTGTGTTTTATAACGATACGTCAAGATACTTCCCCCATTGCGGCGATAATCCGGCGCGGCGCGCACCTAATTCGATCAGTCTTTTCAATTGGCCGTCCGGCGTCGTGCAGGTACCGAGCGGCACCCCCCTTTTCCGATACATTCCGTGGAAATCGGTTCCGCCCGTCATGATCAATCCATATTTTCGCGCTGTTTCCGAAAAGCTCCGTTCGTCGCCTTCCCTGTTTTTTGGGTGCCAGACTTCCACTCCGTCTATCTCGTGATCTTGGGCAAGCTGTTCCAAAAGCGCATAGCTGTCATATTCGCCGGGATGGGCCAGCACGGCAATGCCGTCCGCCTCGCGGATCCGTGCCGTCACTTCATGAACATCCGGGTAATGGACCGGCACATAGGCAAGGCCGTCCTGAGGATTGAACAAACGATGATATACGGTTCCGTAAAATTCATCCGCATCGCCCGCATCCATCAGCGCATGCATGATGTGCTGCTTGTAAACCGTCGTGCTGCCTTTCGCACGGCGTAAGATCATCTCTTTGGAAACCGGATAAATTTCAGTTACCTTTCGCATCATCATTTCCGCCGCGCGGTCCCGTTCCGCTTTCATGCGCATGCAGAGACCTTCCAAACGGCGCGGTTCTTTACAAAAATAGCACAAGATATGCGCCTTGCGCCCGGTCAGCGGGTCCACCGAGGAAAACTCCGCGCCCGGGATTACCCCGACTCCATATTTTTCCCCGGCCGCCGCGGCCCCGGCAGAGCCGGAAAAGGTATCATGGTCCGTAACGGATATCACGGGGATGCCGCTTTGCGCTGCAAGCATGAGAATTTCGTCGGCCTCAACAGACCCGTCGGATATTTTTGTGTGGCAATGCAAATCCGCAGCCAATCCGGTCCTTCCTTTCAGATTTCTGATTGATTTTCCCTATTATAATCCGAAATCCGCGCGAAGGCAACTCATTGCAAAAGTTTTTCCGGAGTGAACAGACGGGCTGAAAAAAAACAGATCAGGAAGTCAGCCACAAACAAAGCGCAGGAAATCCACAGTAAAAGAATGGCTCCAACCTGATACAGACCGGTAAACTGGCCCGTAAATAAAAGCACGAATGGGAGGACGAGATAACCGGATGTCTGGACCGATTCCACATAACTTTTGCTTTTGGCCGAAACCAAGGCCATAAAGACAACGCCGAAAACGGTTACCGCCGGAGACAGCAGGAAAAACAGGACAAGCCAGTTCCAGTTCAAAAAGAACGGCATGGCAAGCAGGACATCGCCCACAGCCATTACGATGGAAAACAAAAGAAACGAACCGGCGGTTGTGACGGCGGACAGAAAGACGCATCCCATCACCTTGGCTTTAAAGATCTTCCGTACGCTCATCGGCGTCAGAAGCAGCGTTTCCAGCGTGCCGCGCTCCTTTTCCCCCACAAAGCTGCACGCGGCGGAAACACTGGCGGACATGAGAGGAATCATCAGAAAAAACATCGGACAGATCAGATTGGT
The DNA here is from genome assembly GCF_035986805.1 of Caproicibacter sp. BJN0012. Lineage (NCBI taxonomy): Bacteria > Bacillati > Bacillota > Clostridia > Eubacteriales > Acutalibacteraceae > Caproicibacter > Caproicibacter sp. BJN0012. The sequence continues at coordinate 1,998,115 of NZ_CP142518.1, forward strand.
CATCAGATAAAAAATGCTCTGGCGATTGTCCAGCCCTGCCGCCTGAGGGGGCAGCAGCTTGAGCATCTGTTCCATCCCGTTCATCTTGTCCATCGGCACGTTGAGCAGAAGGGAGAGAAAAAAAACGGGCAGAACCAGGACCATGACCAGAGGGACCAGGATCAGGATACTCCGGGCCATTTTATTCTCCCAGACATCCCCGAAATCTTTACGGGCCAAAGCCTTTTCGGCGGAAGTCATCAGCTTCATTTCGCATCCCCCTTCCATTCGGCCATTCTGAAATAAATATCCTCGAGCGAAGGGCGCGCGACCTGCGCTTCATAAATGTCAAAGCCGGAGGAAACCAGATCTTTCAGCAGTCCCGGCATTTCTTCCTGATCGGCAAGGTCCCTGGCCCACCATCCGCCGTCCAGCCGTTCCAGCTTTTCCGGCGTCTGTCCTTCGCGCAGGCGGAATTTCGCGCGAAGGGGCATTCCGACTTCCCTGCTGAGGGATTCCAGATCGCCGCACGCCAGCATTCTGCCCTTGCTGATAATTCCATAGCTGTCGCACAGATCCTGCGCGCAGCTGAGCTGATGCGTACACAAAAAAACAGTGACGCCCTCCTGCCCGGCAAGCTGTGTCATCAGCGAATTGACACGCAGCACGGATTCCGGGTCCAGCCCGACGGTCGGCTCGTCCAGCAGGAGCAGCCTGGGTTTCGCAATCATGGCGCGGGCGATCGACAGCCGCTGCGCCATTCCGGTCGGGTAAGCGGAAAGCGGCTTGTCACGCGAATCCCACAAGTCAAGGCATTTCAACAACGCCTCCGCCTGCTGCCTGCATTCCCTTCTCGCCAGCCCCAGGGCCTGTCCGAAAAAAAGCATGTTTTCCATCCCGGTCAGACGGCTGTACATTTTCGCGGTTTCGGTCACAACGCCGCAGATCCGGTGGACCTCCGACGGCTTCTTCTCCGGTGAAAGGCCGAATATGGTACAGGAACCCCCCGTAGGTTTCAGCAGCCCGGCAAGCAGCTTGACCGTGGTGGTTTTTCCCGCTCCATTGGGACCAAGGAATCCAAAGACGGCACCGGAGGGAATCTCCAGTGAAAGATCATGGAGCGCATACACGGTGCCGTCGTAGGATTTCCCCAATTCCTGTGCATGAATCGCAATTTCGCTCATCCGAAATCACCTCAGTATGAGGATATCACATTTTCGGCAATTATTCCATTTTAACCTGAGAGAAATCGTGTTTCTTCTGAATATTTTCGGAAATCGACCGTTGATCCGCCCTTGCGAGAATCGCAGCGCGGTTCTTTTTCAGCTTCATCGGCTCCTCAATCCCGGCGGGACCGGCGACGCACCCGCCCTCGCAGGCCATTCCTTCCACAAAGTTTTCCGCAAGGCGTCCGGCATTCAGAATTGCCAGCGTTTTTTTGCACTCCTGAGCGCCGTTGCATTTGACGCAGGTAAAAGGCAGGTCAGCTTTTTCCTCCTGAAACACCTGGGCCACCGCGCCGGCCACCCCGCCGCTTTGGGCAAACCCCTTTCCCGCGCGGCTGCCGTCCTGCTCCGTTTCCGGTTCCGCTTCCACATCGATTCCGCGGGCTGTAAACAGCGCGGCCAGCTCTTCAAAGGTAAGCACATAATCCGCAGTGTCCGGAACCTTTTGAATTTCATTTTTCTTTGCAACGCAAGGACCGATGAATACGACTTTCGTCCGCGGATTCTGAAGGCGGAGATATCGGGCCGCCGCCGTCATAGGAGAAACCGTGTGGGACATCAGATCTTTCAGCTTGGGATAATGCTTTTCAATCAATTCCACAAAGGCAGGACAGCAGGACGTCGTCATTTTCCGTTCCGCCTCAAGCGCCTCCCTGAGTTCCCGCGCTTCCTGGGACGCGACCGCGTCCGCACCCAGAGAAACCTCCAGCGCTTCCGCAAATCCCAGCTTTTTCAGAGCACTTTTGATCATACCCGCGTCCGCCTTGCCGAAATGCCCTTCCGCCGCGGGGGCAAAACAGGCAGCGACCCGGGTTCCGTTTTTGATCGATTCTATGATCTGCAGGATCTGAGACCGGTCCGTGATGGCGCCGAACGGACAGTTTTTCATGCAGGCCCCGCAGCTGATGCAGCTGGAATAATCGATCACCGACCGCTTGTACTGATCCTTTTTAATCGCGTTGACCGGGCAGGAGCGAACACAGGGCCGCAGCGTGTCGGAAATGGCGTTGTAAGGGCAAGCCGCCGCGCAGCGTCCGCATTCTCTGCACTTCTGCGGATCGATGTACGCCCCTTTGGGCGTGATGGAAATCGCGCCGAACGGGCAGGCCTCGCGACATTTTTGGGCAAGGCAGTGCTGACAATTATCCGTGACGCGGAACCGGCTGATCGGACATCCCTCGCAGGCCGCCGGAAGAACGCCGATCACATTGCAGTCCCCTTGCCCGGGCAGATTGCCGCCGCGGGCCGAAACCATACGTTCCCTGATGATTTCACGTTCCCGATAGACACAGCAGCGGAACGTGGGAAGGGGGCCCGGGATAATCTCGTACGGAATAGAGTCAAGATGTTCTTCCAAGGTTCCGTCGAAAGCATACCTTGCGACTCTGGTCAAAACCTCGAATTTCAACTGTTTGGCTTCGTTATCGTACTCAAATTTCATAGGTTCCCTCAAATTCTTATTAATAGCGTGTAAAAAGTGTGTTAAATTTTTAACGGTTTTATGGTCTTATTATATCATTGCTCTTTTTCTTTTACAAGGGTTTGCTTCATTAAAATGCTGCAAAATTGATGTAATTTTTTGTGCATTATTTCACAGGTTTCCTATGCCGATCAAGTTGCCATGCAATGCGACATCCAAAAGCTCCTGCCCAGGGAAAATCCTGAAATCCGTTCTAGGGTATCTAGACACAGAAAATCGGCCGGCACTGTCTTTCGGATAGCGCCGGCCGATTAAATTGATCTGATTCCTCTCTGTAACGGATCATTTCTATTTTCCAATGTCATGGCGATAGAAAGCGCCCTCAAAATGGATTCCGGAAGCGGCCTGATAGGCCCTTTCCAAAGCCTGGGTAAGATTTTTCCCCAATGAAGTTACACCGAGTACGCGTCCGCCGTTGGTATAAAATTTGCCGTCCCGGAACACCGTCCCGGCATGGTAAACCACAGCGCCATCGGCCTGTCCGTTTTCGCCGAGTCCGGAAATTTCAAGTCCCTTTCGATACGCGGCCGGATATCCTCCGGACGCCAGAATAACACACGCGCAGGCTTCTTCCCTCCACTCGATCGGCTGCTGCTCCAGCTTTTCCTCAGAGACAGCTTCCATGATGTCCACCAGATCGGTTCTCAGCCTCGGCAGAACCACCTGTGCCTCCGGATCGCCAAACCGGGAATTGTATTCGATGACCTTCGGCCCGTCCGCAGTCAGCATCAGGCCGAAATACAGACAGCCCTTGAACGGACGGCCTTCCTCATTCATCGCCCGGACCGTCGGCAGGAAAATTTCGTCCATACATTGTTCGGCCAGCTCCGGCGTGTAATACGGATTGGGGCTGATGGTTCCCATTCCGCCGGTATTGAGGCCCCGGTCGCCGTCCTGAGCGCGCTTATGGTCCTTGGAAGAAACCATCGGACGGATGCATTTCCCGTCTGTAAACGCGAGGACGGAAACCTCCGGCCCGGTCAGGAACTCTTCCACCACAACACGGTTGCCGGAAGCGCCGAATATTTTGTCCTCCATGATGGTTTTAATCCCCGACTGCGCCTCCTGAAAATCAGAGGCGATGATCACGCCCTTGCCGAGCGCCAGCCCGTCCGCCTTGATGACGGCGGGGTACCGGTCCTGTTCCCGAAGATAGGCAAGCGCCGCGTCCGGCCGGTCAAACACCTCATATCCCGCCGTCGGGATTCCGTATTTTTTCATCAGGTTTTTGGAAAACACCTTGCTGCTTTCAATTTCCGCCGCATTTGCCCTCGGACCAAATGCACGGATGCCGGCATCTTCCAGCGCGTCGACCATTCCCGCGGCAAGCGGATCGTCCGGCGCAACAACGACAAGGCCGATTTGATTCTCTTTTGCAAAGGACACGATCCCTTTTATGTCCGTCGCGGCAATTGGCACGCATTCGGCATCCCGGGAAATGCCGCCGTTCCCCGGCGCGCAGTAGATTGCCTCGGCTCTGGGGCTTTCTTTCAGCTTACGCACCAGCACATGCTCGCGGCCGCCGCCGCCGACCACCAGTATTTTCATTTTCTTCCCCGCCTCCCGCTCAGTGGTGGAACAGGCGAAGGCCCGTAAACGCCATGACAATGCCGTACTTGTCACAGGTCTCGATCACATTGTCGTCCCGGATCGAGCCGCCCGGCTGCGCGATATAGGAAACACCCGACCGATGCGCGCGCTCGATGTTGTCCCCAAACGGGAAAAAAGCGTCGGAGCCAAGCGAAACGCCGGTCTGCTTCGCAAGCCATTCCTTTTTTTCCTCACGGGTCAGAGGTTCCGGTTTCACGGTGAAGAAATTCTGCCAAATGCCATTCGCCAAAACATCCTGGGCATCGTCGGAGATATATACATCAATCGTGTTGTCGCGGTCGGGGCGGCGGATGTCCCCGCGGAACGGAAGCTCCATCACCTTCGGATGCTGGCGGAGGAGCCAGTTGTCGGCCTTGTTCCCCGCGAGGCGCGTGCAGTGGATCCGGGACTGCTGCCCGGCCCCGACTCCTATGGTCCTTCCGCCCTGCGCATAGCACACGGAGTTGGACTGCGTGTATTTCAGCGCGATCAGAGAGAGGATCAGGTCGCGCTTGGCCTCTTCGGGAAGACCGCAGTTTTTCGTCACGATCTTTGTCAACAGCTCCGGGCCGATGGCAGCCTCGTTGCGTCCCTGCTCAAACGTGACGCCAAACACATCCTTATGCTCCACAGGGGCCGGTCTGTAATCCGGATCGATCCGGATGATATTGTAAGTGCCTTTCCGTTTGGATTTCAGAATTTCCAGCGCCCTTTCCGTGTAGCCAGGGGCAATCACCCCGTCGGAAACCTCTCTCTTTAAAACCAGCGCCGTCTGCTCGTCGCAGACGTCCGACAGGGCCGCGAAATCGCCGTAGGAGGACATCCGGTCCGCCCCGCGCGCTGTCGCGTAGGCAGCCGCCAGCGGTGAAAGCTCCAGATCGTCCACAAAGCAGATTTTTTTCACCGTTTCGGACAGATCCACCCCAAGCGCGGCCCCCGCAGGGCTGACATGTTTAAACGATGCAGCGGCCGGAAGACTGCACGCCGCCTTTAATTCCCGCACGAGCTGCCAGCTGTTGAACGCATCCAGAAAATTGATGTAGCCCGGACGTCCGTTCAGAACTTCTATCGGCAAGTCTCCGCCGTCCTTCATAAAGATCCGCGCAGGCTTCTGATTCGGATTGCAGCCGTATTTGAGCATGAATTCGTTTGCCATCTGGAGTTCCTCTCTTTCAGCGGTTTTTATTCAGAATTCTGGTTTCCGTCAGCCCGGTTTTCAGGCTGATAAAGCGGACAAAAAGCGATATTTTATTGTCTTCGTTCAAGGCGTTCCATATTCTGTGCGTCAGTTCGTCGATGGAGCCGTCCACCGCGACGCATACCGGTTCCCCCGCAAACGAAGGGAGCGGGTCCCCGTCTCCGGAATATGTATGAATCAGCCGTCCCTCTCCATCTGCCGGAGAAGCGCATTCAAAGAATTCCCGAACCGTGGTTCCCGATGTTTCCCCGCTTTTCAAAATGGACAGGGTGAACCGGAACCCGTTTTCCGTTTCCACGATCCCGGAAATTCGCGGAGTAAAATTCGGAGCATCCGGTTCAAATGTACGCGTCAGCAGCGCTTCCTCAAATGTTTTTCCAGCCTCCAGGTATTCGCAGACCGTGTCGGTCTGGTCCCCGTTCGTCACGACCGTGCGGTTTTCCAACACCCGCACCGGCGAATAGATGATAAGGGAAGGATCGCTCAGCTTCGATTCGTCAAACGCCTTGGTCCGAAGGCCCTGTCCCTCTTCTTCAAACACGCGGTTCCGGCTGTTTTCGCTGCGCCCCATAATAAAATAGGCGATCACCGCATTCCTTCCGTCTTCGCTTCTGCCGAGCAAAATTCCTCTTCCCGGGTATGGATTCCCGCCCAGGTAATCTTCCAAATTCATTCGCTGCAAGACAAATCCCCCTTTACCTTCACAATCCCGTTTTCAACTTCCAACAGTCCGGCGCAAAACAGCGCGGCCGCCTTTGGCAGCAGCTTCCATTCCGCCTGCTCCATCACCCTGCGCTGCAGAGTTTCCGGTGTGTCATCCGGAAGAACCGCCACCGCCTTTTGCAAGATAATCGGCCCGCCGTCGCAGATTTCATTGACAAAATGCACCGTCGCTCCCGTCACTTTGACCCCCTTTTTCAACGCGGCCTGATGCACGCGCAGTCCGTAGCAGCCCTCGCCGCAGAAAGAGGGAATCAGGGACGGATGGATATTGATGATTCTGTTTCGGTACCGGTCGATCACCCGCGGGCTGATGATGGTCATAAAGCCCGCGAGCACAACCAGCCCGATCCGCTCCCGTTCCAGCAGTCCGAGAAGCTCCGCGTCATAATCGTCCTGCCCGGTAAAATCGCGGCGCAGAAGCACCTTGGCCGGGATCCCGGCCCGCTCCGCGCGGGTCACCGCATAGGCGTCCTCCCGGCTTGAAATAACCAGCGTGATCCGTCCGTCCGGAATTTTTCCCGCCTTCTGCGCGTCGATCAGCGCCTGAAGGTTGGTTCCGCCGCCGGAAACCAGAACGGCGATATTCAGCATAATTCTACGCCTTCCCCGCCTTCGGCAATGCTGCCGATCACACGCGCCGGGGTCCCGCATCCATTCAGAAATTCCACGGCCCGGTCCGCGTCCACTGCCGAAACGGCGGCGCACATGCCGATCCCCATGTTGAACGTATTATACATATCGTGTTCCGGGATATTTCCCTGGCGCTGCAGAAGAGAAAAGATCGGCATCTGCGGCAGCCTGCTCTTTTCAATTTTCGCCGTCACGCCCTGCGGCAGCATCCGCGGAACGTTTTCATAAAATCCGCCTCCGGTAATATGGGAAACCGCCTTGACCTCGACTTGTTTCATCAGTTCCAGCATCGGTTTTACATAAATCCTGGTAGGTTTCAAAAGTTCTTCCCCCAGCGTGCAGCCAAGCTCGCCGATCAGCATGTTCACATTGCGCTCACCGACATTGAACACCTTGCGCACCAGAGAAAATCCGTTGGAATGCAGCCCGGAGGATTCCAGCCCGATCAGGGCGTCCCCGGGGCGGATCGATCCGCCGTCCAGAATCTTCTCCCGGTCCACCACGCCGACGGAAAACCCCGCAAGGTCGTACTCGTCTGCCGGATAAAAGCCCGGCATTTCGGCGGTTTCTCCTCCGACCAGGGCACAGCCGGCCTGCACGCAGCCGTCCGCGACGCCGGAAACGATTTTTTCAATGCTCTCCGGATGATTTTTTCCCACGGCGAGGTAGTCGAGAAAGAACAGCGGCTTCGCGCCGCAGCAGACAACGTCATTCACGCACATGGCGACACAGTCGATCCCGATGGTGTCGTGTTTGTCCATTAAAAAAGCAATCTTCAGCTTGGTCCCGACTCCGTCGGTCCCGCTGACAAAAACGGGCGCTTTCATTTCAGAAAGATCGGGCTGGAACAAACCCCCGAAGCCGCCGATTCCGGACAAAACCCCCGGAATGCTTGTCCGTTCCACATGGCTTTTGATTCGTTCCACGGCCTGATACCCCGCCGTCACATCCACGCCGGCGGCCTTGTAACTTTCACTGTAGCTTTTCATTCTGCCCTCCAAAATCCTGATCGTATGTTAGAGCTGCTCCGCCTGAGCGCGGATGTCAGCGTCTTTTGCAGAGACTTTTTCCTGCATTTGGCATTTCATTTGTTCCAGCTTTGCCGACAATTCCCCGTTTTCCACGGCGAGAATCTGAGCCGCAAGAACGGCGGCATTCTCCGCGCCGTTAATCGCGACGGTCGCCACCGGAATCCCGCCCGGCATCTGTACAGTGGCAAGCAATGCGTCCAGTCCCTCCAAAGCGGAGGATTTCATGGGGACCCCAATCACCGGAAGAGTCGTATACGAGGCGAGCACACCGGCAAGGTGAGCCGCCATTCCCGCTGCCGCGATGATGACCCCGAAGCCCTTTGATCTGGCGCTTTTGGCAAATTCAGCAGCCTCGGCCGGCGTCCTGTGCGCGGAAAGGACATGAACTTCGAAAGGGATTTCAAAAGATTTCAGCTTTTTAACGGCTGCCGAAACAACCGGAAAATCACTGTCACTCCCCATAATAACGGCTACTTTTTTCAGTTCCCGCATTTTCCTTCTCCTTTTCATATGCAAAAATCAATGTGAACTACCGGATTCCCCGCAGTGCGGCAAACGGCTGTGATTCACGGAAGAAAAACCAGCAGCAAAATAAAAAGAGACTGCGCCCTTCCCCGGCGCAGCCCGCGGTTCTACTGTAAAGTTTTCGCCCGCTCGGCAGATTCAGCATCGGCAGCATTCTTCCGCATGGAATTTTCTCCAAAACCTGCCATTGCGTCCACCTCCGAAACAATTCTTCTCTATTTTAGGCGATTCCGGTGCCAAATTCAACGGTCCTGCCGGCAATTCGGATTTTTTCGACTCTTTGGCAAGAGATGTCAATTCAAGCCAGTTCAATTTTGTGCAGACTAACCTTTTGGGTCCTCTTTCGGATCGTCGGTGACCAATTCTTTCAGCGAAGTCGCAAGGCCTGCCAGAGCCTGAATCTGGGACGGGATAATAATTTTGGTTGCCTTCCCATCCGCCGCTTTCTGAAATGCCTCCAGGCTTTTCAGCGCAATCACATTTTCGGTGGGATTTGACTGGTTGAGCAGAACGATGCTGTCCGCCAGAGCCTTCTGCACCAGCGCAATTGCTTCCGCCTGTCCCTGGGCTTCCAGAATCTTGGTCTGCTTGGTGGCATCCGCGCGCAGGATGGCGGACTCCTTTTCGCCTTCCGCAATCAAAATCGCGCTGCGCTTTTCGCCTTCTGCCGTCAGGATCTGGGCGCGGCGTTCGCGCTCGGCTTTCATCTGCTTTTCCATGGAATCCTGAATTTCCTTCGGCGGAATGATATTTTTCAGTTCCACGCGGTTGACCTTGATGCCCCAGGCATCAGTCGCCTCATCCAGGATCGTGCGGATCTGCGTATTGATCGTATCGCGGGACGTCAGCGTATGATCGAGTTCCAGATCGCCGATGATATTTCGCAGCGTCGTGGCCGAAAGATTCTCAATCGCCGAAAGCGGGCGTTCCACACCGTAAGCGTAGAGCTTCGGGTCCGTGATCTGAAAATAGACGACCGTGTCGATCTGCATGGTGACATTGTCTTTCGTAATGACCGGCTGCGGCGGAAAGTCGATCACCTGCTCTTTCAGCGACACTCTTTTAGAAATTTTGTCAATGAACGGCACTTTGACGTGAAGCCCGGTATTCCATGTGACATGGTATGCGCCCAGCCGCTCCATGACATAGGCGTGCGCCTGCGGCACCACCTTGATATTGGAAATCAGCAGAATTACAACCAAGAGGATAATAATAGCCCCAACAATAAAACCACCCATGAAGTTCCCTCCGTTTACATCAGTCTGTTTTCGGTCTGACAATCAGTTTCACGCCGTCTATGGATTCCACAAAGACGCGCGCTCCGACAGGAACGACGGAGCCGTCGGACGACCGGGCGGTCCAGATGCTGCCGAGCACATTGACCTGGCCCGTTCCCAGCGTGTTGTTGATCTCAACGGTAACAATGGCGATCTTGCCGAGATATCGGTCCGCATTGGTTCCGGTTGTTTTAAAATCCAGGATCTTTTTGACAAAGGGCCTGGTGGCCACCAGAGTCGCCGCCGATACAAGCGCAAACACGAGAATCTGCACGGACTGCGGCGCGCCAAACAGGCTTGCGATCAGCCCCCCTGCGCCTCCCGCGACAAACCAGATGGAGACAAGCTGAGCCGTAGCCGCTTCCAGAACGCCTGCCGCAACCATAACGGCAATCCAGACAAAAGGCATGTAAATGAATAAAACCCCCTTTATTGGGCCACTGTTTCCGGTCTATACTCCATTATTATGGTACCATAAAACTGAAAAAGATGCAATTGTCTTTCAAATTTCAGTGCAGTACCGCCTTTCCGGCTAACAGGGATTCATCGTTCAGGATACCGTAATGGAGCCGCGAATCTGCTCGAAAATCTTATCCCCGATGCCCGAAACATTTTTGATCTCTTCAATCGAATAGAACGGCCCGTTCTTTTCACGATATTCCACGATCCGCCCGGACAGAACGTCCCCGATCCCATCCAGTCCGTTGCTGAGCTCTTCTGCCGATGCCGTGTTGATATTGATCTTTCCCCGAATCTGTGAAGCAGAAGACGGCAGACCGGACGCAACCTTTTCGGAGGGGCTTTTCGATTGTAAAAGGCCGGAAGAGGCGGAAACGGAGGCCGCCCGATTTCCTTCCACGGCGGCGGAACGGGATGAGCCTGAGGAAGAGACGTTCTGTGCCCAGGCAATGGCCGCATCCGGCACATAAAAGGCGTTGTAGCCGATCATCACCGCGCAGACCACCGACGCCAGCAAAATCAAAATCCTTTTTTGCCGGGATTCCTCGTCCATGCCGGTTTTTTCCTCCCTTTTCGGGCCGCCAAAGCTCTACAATAAAGTCAGCCGGTTCAGAAAATCCGTAAAATACGCCGGAAGTTCGCTGGTGAATTCCAGGTATCTCCCGTCGCGGGGATGCTTGAAACCGATTACTTTGGCATGCAGGCACTGCCCATCCAAACCCGGCGCGGGCTTTTTGGGCCCGTACACCGGGTCCCCCGCAACCGGATGCCCCAAATACGCCATATGAACTCTGATCTGGTGGGTCCGCCCCGTTTCAAGTCTGAGCCTCACATGGGTAAAACCGCGGTATCTCGCAAGCACCTGATAATGGGTCACGGCGTCCCTGGAATGCTCCCGGGTAACCGCCATCCTTTTGCGCTCGACCGGGTGACGGCCGATCGGAGCGTCCACCGTGCCGCTGTCTTCTTTCAGGGTCCCGTGTACCACCGCTTCGTAAATCCGCGTAAAGCTGTGGTCCTTGATCTGAGCCGCCAGCTTCTGGTGGGCGAAATCATTTTTCGCAACAATAAGCAGGCCGCTGGTGTCCTTATCGATCCGATGCAGGATTCCGGGCCTCAATACGCCGTTAATCCCGGAAAGGGAGGCCCCGCAGTGCGCGAGCAGCGCATTTACAAGCGTTTTGTCCGGATGCCCCGGAGCCGGATGGACCACCATTCCCTTCGGTTTGTTGACCACCAGCAAATCGCCGTCCTCATAGGCGATTTCAAGCGGGATCTCCTCTGGGACGGCCGAAAGTGGAGCCGGGTCTGGAATCATGATTTCAATCCGGTCGCCCTCGACGCATCGGTAGCTTTTGCCCAGAGAACGGCCGTCTTTTGTAACAAGCCCCTGAACAATCCATTTTTCCGCCGCCGACCGGGTCGGTCCGTCCGCTTGCAGACTGAGAAATTTATCCAGCCGCAGGCCGGCCTGCTCTGCTTCAACGATTTTATGCCGCAGTTCCATTTTATTTTGTCCGCAGGACTTTTTCCGCTCCGTGCCCATCCTCCGCAAAAAACAGGACATGGATGATCAGAAAAATTGTCCCCACCGTCACGCAGCAGTCGCCGAAGTTGAAAATCGCCGGAAAAAAGGACACATGAATATAATCCACCACAAAGCCGTGAAAAATGCGGTCGATCAGGTTTCCGATCCCGCCCCCCACGATCAGGGCCGAAGCCGCATAGGAAAAAAATTCATGATTTTTGTAATGAAACAGCGCGTAAATAATCAATGCGGAAATGACGATCGTAATGCCGACAAACAACCATCTCTGATTTTGAAGGATGCTGAATGCCGCCCCCCGGTTTTCCACATATTGAAAAGACAGCAGACCGCCAACCAGCGTGATAACTCCGTCCGGCTTCAGGTTTTCGACCGCCAGAAGCTTTAAAATCTGGTCGGCCGCAACAAACAGAACCGACAGAAGAAGTACGATGAAAGGCAAGAGAACATCTCCTTATTGCTCATTTTACAGGAGCTCGACTTTAGTTCCATTATATAGGAGCGCCGATGGTTTGTCCACTGAAAAGGCCAAATGCAGGTCGACAGAAAACGTGCCGGACAGCCAATTCCGGCTGCCGGCACAATTTCAGTCGTTTTTATTACCCGAGTACTTTTGCGCAGCGGGCACAGATATCCGGATGCTCCGGGTCGCTGCCGACCGTGTCGCTGTAACACCAGCAGCGGCTGCATTTTTCTCCGTGCGCATGAACCACAGTGACGGAAAGCTCCGGAAGCTCTTCTCCCCGGAAGGTGCCTGAACCCTCGCGGAATACCTCAACGCCGGAGGCGATCAGAACGGTTTTCAATTCGCTTTCCACTGATTTTACAAAATCATAAAGTTCTCCGGCGCAGTAGAGACGGACTTCCGCATCCAGTGATGCGCCGATCGTTTTTTCCTTGCGCGCGATTTCCAGCGCTTTCTTCACTTCGTCACGGACTTGATGCATCCGGTCCCACTTAGCGATGAATTCTTTGTCCGCCTTGACATCCACTGGCTGCGGGAGGTCGTTCAACATCACATATTCAACATTTTCGCCGGACAGGTGAGGCATATTGTGCCAGATTTCGTCGGAAGTAAACGCAAGGATCGGAGCGACCAGCCGGGTCAGTCCGGAAAGGATCAGAAACATCGCCGTCTGGGCCGCGCGGCGTTCCTCACAGTCCGCCCTTTCCACATAAAGCCTGTCTTTCAGCACGTCCAGATAAAAGTTGGACATATCCACCACGCAGAAGTTGTGAATGGCATGATAGGCGGTGTGGAATTCAAAGGTATCATAAGCCTTGCCCACTTCCCGAATCAGATCGTTGAAACGGTTGAGCGCCCAGCGGTCGATCGGCAGAAGGCGGTCGAGAGAGACCATATCTTGATCCGGGTCGAAGTCGGAAAGATTCCCGAGGATAAAACGCGCGGTATTACGGATCTTGCGGTACGCATCGGAAAGCTGTTTCAAAATTTCATTGGAAATCCTGACGTCGCTCTGATAGTCGCTGGAGGCGACCCAGAGGCGCAGGATATCCGCGCCGTATTTCTGAACCACTTCTCCGGGGGCGATGCCGTTGCCGAGGGACTTGGACATCTTGCGCCCTTCCAGATCGATGACCATGCCGTGCGTCAGGACGGTTTTATAGGGAGCCTGTCCCCTCCAGGCGACGCTGGTCAGCAGCGAGGACTGGAACCATCCGCGGTGCTGGTCGTTCCCTTCCAGATAAAGCTCGGCCGGCCAGTGCAGGTCGCCGCGGGTCGTCAGCACGGCGGCATGGCTGCACCCGGAATCGAACCAGACATCCATGACATCGGTTTCCTTGGTAAATTCCGTGCAGCCGCAGCTGCAATGGGTTCCTTCGGGAAGGAGTTTCTCCGCGGAATGGCTGAACCAGGCATTGGAGCCCTCTTTGCGGAAAATGGACGCAACCGCGTCGATTGTCTCGCGGGTCACCAGCTCTTTGCCGCATTTTTTGCAGTAAAAGATCGGAATCGGCACGCCCCAGAGGCGCTGGCGTGAGATGCACCAGTCCTTGCGTTCGCGCACCATAGAGGTAATGCGGTCGCGGCCCCACCCGGGAATCCACTGAACCTTGTCGATTTCCTTAACCGTCTGATCCTTGATCGCTTCCACGGAACAAAACCACTGCTCCGTGGCGCGGAACAGGACCGGATGCTTGCAGCGCCAGCAGTGGGGGTACTGGTGAACAATGTGTTTGACGGCAAGCAGCGCCCCGATTTCCTTCAGATAATCCCGGATGACAGGATTGGCCTCCTCGGTCGTCAGCCCTTCAAAACGTTTTCCGGCCTCCGCAGTCATCCTTCCCTGGCTGTCGACCGGGACAATCACGGGGATTTCCGGATAATGATTATGGCAGACATCGTAGTCCTCGATGCCGTGTCCCGGCGCGGTATGGACACAGCCGGTGCCGCTCTCCAGCGTAACATGATCGCCCAGGATGATCGGAGACGCGCGGTCGATAAACGGATGCGCCGTCCGGATATGCTCAAGCTCGCTCCCTTTATATTCGGCGATTTTTTCGTATTCGCCAATTCCGGCTTCCTTCATGGTCTCTTCGGTCAGCGCGGTGGCCATCACATAGTATTCGTCCCCCGCCCTGACCAGCGAATAGTCGAAATCCGGGCCGAGGCAGATCGCCGTATTGGCCGGAATCGTCCACGTCGTGGTGGTCCAGATGACAAAATACGTTTTGGAAAGATCCGCACCTTTCGCCGTCAAAAGACCCTTGTCATCCGTCACGCGGAATTTGACATAGATGGAATCGCAGGGGTCCTCGCTGTACTCGATCTCCGCTTCGGCCAAGGCCGTCTCATCGTGCGCGCACCAGTAAACAGGCTTGAGTCCTTTATAAATATAGCCCTTTAAGGCCATTTCTCCAAATACTTCGATCTGCTTTGCTTCAAAATCGTGGGTGAGCGTCTCATAAGGATGGTCCCAGTCGCCGATCACGCCCAAACGCTGAAACTGTTCGGTCATGCTTTTGATGTGCGTCAGAGCAAAATCTTTGCATTGGTCACGAAAGTAAACGGGATCGTCGCTTCTGCTGTCCAATCCAACGCTTTCGATCGCCTTGCGCTCGATGGGAAGGCCATGCGTGTCCCATCCTGGAACATAGGGAGACTTGTATCCGGCCATATTGCGGTAGCGTACAATGATGTCCTTCAAAATCTTATTGAGAGCGGTTCCCAAATGGATGTTTCCGTTCGCATAGGGCGGGCCATCGTGAAGCACATAAAGAGGCCGGCCTTCGTTTTTCTTCATTACCTTGCCATAGATATCGTCTTCCCGCCACTTTCCAAGCAGGTCCGGTTCCCGTTTCGGCAGACCCGCCTGCATCGGAAAATCCGTTTTTGGAAGGTTCAGGGTGCTTTTATAATCCATCGGTTGACTCTCTCCTTAAGATTTAGAATTCATGCGAGCAAGATCAGTTTTGGGCCGGCTCGGCCTCAAAACAGGAAATGTCGGCCTGAAACATCTCAGGGGCTTCCTCCGTGGCGGCGGCTTCCGGCTCTTCTTTCGGCTCCGGCTGGGGCTCGGAGGCGGCGGTTGGGGCGGGGGATGTTTCCTGCTGAGGTTCCGGCTTGCTGGAAGGCAGGGCGTCAATCAGCGTAAGATGCTCCTTATAAGCGGCGAGCAGACGGGCGCGGAAATCCGAAACGGACCGCTGCAAACGCTCCATTTCCCTTTTCTGCTCCACGGTCTTCTCCTGCGCTTCCTGTTCGATGTGTTCCGCTTTCAGATTGGCGTCCTTGAGGATGATCTCGGCCCGGTGGCGCGCTTCGCGCACGGAAGCATCCCCGACTTTCTGGGCGCTGATCAGCGCATTCTTGATTTCATCCTCCTCAGAACGGAACTGTTCCACCCTGTCCGCAAGGATTTTTACCTTTTCGGTCAGCTGCTGATTTTCAGCTTTCAGCTTTTCCGCCAGTTCATCCTGCTCGACCTCTTTCTTCTGCATTTGGTCGACAGTGTCCCTGACCTGATCGATAAAAACGTCCACATCGTCGGTTTTGTATCCGGAAAAACCAGATTTGCGAAAACTGACATTGATAATGTCGTTCATCGAAAGCATAAAAAACACACCCTTACTACAAATATTTTCGGCCCCGTAAGATCAGTCTGCCTTTTTTCGTAACCGGTCCCACCTGATCTAGGGCAAAACGGCCTTTTCCCCTTACGGAAATCGTATCGCCCTCCCGCACTTCTTCAGAGGGGGAGACAACAGTTTCATGATTCAGCTGTACCAGGCCGGAGCGGATCATCGCGGATGCCTTTTCCCGGCTGGTGGAAACAGCCGCAGCCGCAGCGCAGTCCAGCCTGGCGGAAGCAACCACGGCATCCCATTCTTCAAAGCGGCGCGCCTCAGGCAGAGGCCCGTCAAAGCCCTTCGTCATCCGCACCCCGGTGCCGCCGATTTTAGAAATCTGCAAAAGCAGAAAATCAGAAATTTCGCGGCGGCAGAAAAAAACGCATCGGCCCTCCCCGACAAGGATATCGCCGAGCGCACTTCGCTCCATTCCCGTGTGAAGCAGCGCGCCGAGAAAATCCCTGTGGGAAAGCCTGTCGCATTTGCGGAAAACCGCCGTAACGGCATCGACGGGAAACTCCGCTTCATCCGGCCGGATAAAATCCGGAAACACGCCGAGCATCACGCGCTCCGCTTCGGGATAGCCTCCCCACAGAAGAATATTTCCGGCCTTTTCGCGCTCTGCAAGCTTCCGCGCCTCAAAAGCTTCCCTCTCATCGAGAAAGGCTGAAAACCTGGCCCTGCCTCCGGCTGCACAAAGGCGCACGAGGTCGCGGAACCTTGTTTCCAGCACTGAGGCACCCGGTTTCCGCTCCACTAAAAATAAACGCCGTTGTTTTCCAATTCGTCCAGAACGTCATCCCCGGTCAGGTCGACGTTGTACGGCGTGATAATAAACGTGCTGGTCGCGACGCGCTTGATTTTACCCCCGTTCGCATAGGCCACACCGCTGAGAAAGTCGATGATTCTGCGCGAAACATCCTTGTTGGTGTTTTCCAGATTCAAAACCACCGTGTGCATTTTCAGCAGCTCGTCCGCGATTGCGCAGGTCTCCTCCCCAAAGCGTTCCGGTTTGAAAAGCACCACCTGAAGCTGGGCCGTCGCGTGGATGTTGACCACCTTGTTTCCGGAATTGATGGCCTGCATGCGCCTGACCGCTTCGCGCTGCTGAAGCTCGGACTCACTTTCCTGTTTTTCGCCAGCCATTGAATTTACCTCTTCCGGTTCTTCTTCGTAGCCGTATTCATATTCGTCCTCGGGCGGATTCCACATATCCTTGATTTTTTCTACAAATCCGGGCATAAACGAACACCTCCATAAGCCTATCTGTTATAATTTCTCGGTCCAAACAGCGCTGTTCCCACGCGAACCAGGTTTGCGCCTGTCAGAATTGCCTGAAAATAGTCCGCGGACATCCCCATCGACAGGAAGTCCATAGTTACATTATCTATTTTTTTGCTCTTTATGTCAATAAAATATTGGTTCATCCGCGAAAAATAATTCATTGTCTCCCGCTCCGGGGCCCCCGCCGGAGGAATCGCCATCAGCCCGCGGATCCGAATCCCGGGAAGGGAACGGACAGATTCGAGCAGCTCGTAAAGATTCTGGGGCAAAACGCCGGATTTATTCGGTTCCTGCCCGATATTGACTTCAATCAGTATATCGGTTACAAGACTCCGCTTTTCACTTAACTGGGAAATTTCTTTTGCGAGTTTCAGCTGATCGACAGACTGGATCATGGAAACCCGGCCGATCAGATACTTTACCTTGTTGGTCTGCAGATGGCCGATGAACTGAAGCTCGCAGTTCGAAAGATCATAAGAATCATATTTATCACACAGCTCCTGCACCCGGTTCTCTCCGATATGGTCGATCCCGAGCTCTATCCCGTGGTTGATGACCTCGGCCGGCACAGTCTTGGTCGCGGCCAGGAGAGTGATGTTCTCCGGTGTCCTGCCGCTTTTTACGGCGGCCTCCGCGACCCTGCCGCGCACCGCTTTCAGATTCTCTTCCACATCCAAAAAACGCCGTTCCAGTTCACTGGACAACCTTTCCGTCATATAAATCGGTCCCTTCCACAACAACTTCATCGTGCAGTTTGAGCGTTTCGTCCGTCATCAGGCCGTCCGAGCTGGGGTTTGGGTCGCAAATGACATAATCGTCCGTGCTGTAAAGCGGCACGACCTGGCGAAAACTAATTTGATTTCCATGTAGAATGTATACCCCGCTCACTTCCTTCTTTACCGTTTTTGCTTTTCCTTTTTCGTCCTTTGTCGTTTTGGAGACAGTTTCAAAATGAAGTGACTTTTGGCTGATGCGGATTCCCGTATACTGATGTACCACCACCTGCGCCGTCTCCTTGCGAATATCTGCCAGCTCCGAATTCATGTAGTTGCATTCAAGAATCACCGCTGCCGGCGAATCGGAGCCCGACTGGTTTACCGCCGCGACGGACGCCGGAACCGTCAGGTTGGAAACAAACGGAAACTGAAGAGAAACGGTGCCTCCGTCTGCCAGCTGCCGGAAACCGGTCGCCTGCCCCGAGGATACGTTGAAAACAAAGTACCATTCATAATCTTTACTGATTTTCCCAGGGGATCCGCCGGCAGCCGCCTTGGCACCCAGCGCTGTCTGTATCTGATCACAGGTCAGCCCCTGGACCTTGGTAAAATCAATTGCCGTTTCCAGTCCGTCGGTGGAGGAAATGAAATATCCGGAAGCCGGGGATACGATCTTGCCGAGAGCGGCGCCCGCCTGTTTTTTCAGCTCGTCGAGCTTTGCCTGCAGATTTTTCAGCCTGGAACTGAAATCCGTCACCTTTCCGGTGATGATCTGGCGCTCGTTCAGCAGGTATTGAAGGTCCTCCCGCGACTGAGTCAGAGAAAGGAAGGAACCCGCAACCGTTTGACCGGCCATCTCGGATATCTGGCGGTGAATCTGTTCATCCAGGGAATCCGGGCTGGCCGCGTAGGTGTCGCCCGGCGACTGGAGCGCCTCCAGCTGATTGATCTCACTGTTCACGGTTTCCATCTCATGCCGCGCGGCCACCTGCTGCGCGCTGGAATAAATTTCCGCGACGGTTCCCCCCTTGGCGACCTTGTCGCCGGCGGAAAGGACGTAATCGATCACGCCGCCGTCCCCGCCCTTCAGCAGGGCTTCGTCGCGCACGGCGATTCCACTGACCATCACGGAATCGGACGCGGTAAAGTAAGCGGCGGTTTCCGTCTGGATGCCGGTGTGATGGGACCGGTAAATCTGATAGCCGACATAGAAGAGGAGCAAAAAGGCAATCGCCGACGCGGCGATCCTCCGGAGAAGAGGGTTGTTCATGACCGATTCCATCCCTTTCTGCAAAGAATCTCTTCCGCTTTTTGGGAAACGGATAAAAAATCCGGTTCTTCATCGATCTCAATCCATTCCGCCTGCTCCTGCCTCCGAAACCAGGTCCGCTGCCGCTTGGCATAGCGCCTGCTCTCCCGCTTCACCTGTTCCACAGCCTCCGTTAAGCCGCATTTTCCTTCAAAATAAGGGAGGAATTCCTTATAACCGATCGCCTGGCGGGCAGTCGTTCCCTCGGGAAGATTCAAAACCATTTCCGCCTCCGGCAGAAGCCCGGTTTCCATCATTTTGTCGACGCGGAGATCGATCGCCCGGTATAATTTACACCTGTCACGGTAATCCAAGCCGATCAGACATGCGTCATAGGGCGAAGGCTCCCGGCGGGAACGCTCCATTTGTTCCGTCATGGTTATCCCGGTTTCGCGGTAAATCTCAATGGACCGCACAAGCCTCCCGACGTTGTTCGGATGGATCCGCTCCGCGGACTGCGGGTCAAAACTTCTGAGTTCCTCCCAAAGGACCTTCGGGCCTTCCTTCCCGGCTCTCCGGAGCAGTTCCGCGCGCAGCGCCTCATTCCGCCCTTCCGGCGAAAAACTCAGATGGCGAAGCAGGGAGCCGACGTACAGGCCGGTCCCGCCCGCCAACACGGGGAGGCGGCCCCGCTCCCGGATCCCGCGGATACATTCCGAAGCCAGGGCGACGTAATCGGCGACGCTGAACGGCTTTTCCGGGTCATGGAATCCGATCAGATGGTGAGGAACGCCCTTCCTTTCCTCTTTCGCCGGCTGGGCCGTCCCGATCGGAAGGCCGCGGTAAATCTGCATGGAATCGGCGGAAACGACCTCCCCGTGAAAGCGCAGGGCGAGTTCGACCGCGAGCCGGCTTTTGCCCGTGGCGGTCGGCCCGACGACCGCCGCGACCGGAATCCGTTCCATCACTGGATTCTCCCGAACTGGCGCTCCAGATCCTTCCTCCGAAGCAAAAAGGAAACGGGTCTTCCGTGCGGGCAGTACCGGACGTCCTCCCGTTCCACTCTCCGGGCAAGCGCGGCAAGCTCCATCGGAGAAGTGTCGTCGCCCGCCTTCACCGCCGCGCGGCAGGCCACGTTGTGATACAGCCAATCGATCTTCTGAGTCGTCAGGTCGCTTTTGTTTTCCGCAAGATAACCCGCGATTTCCATCACCGCCCCGGAGACGTCCTCGTTTCCGAGGATCATCGGCGCGCTGCGCACCAGCACCGTCCCGCCGCCGAAATCCTCCAGTTCGAATCCCGCCTGCCTGCAAAGTTCGAGCGACTCGAGAACCGCCGAGTATTCGTTCTTTTCCAAGGTGACGGGGACCGGTTCGATCAGCATTTGACAGAACGCTTCCCCGCCTCCGCTTTTCAGCTTTTCATACAGCATCCGCTCGTGCGCCGCGTGTTTGTCGACAAATACAAGGCAGTCGCCGCGTTCCAGAACAATGTAAGTCCCGAACGCCTCCCCGATCAGACGCTCCGGAACTTCTTCCTCTTCCTGCTTTTCCGGCTGCGGCGCATCGGCCGGAGCGGCTTGAATTCCGGGGGCTGTGCCGGAGAACGAAGCGGGAAGCGGCTCCGTCAAATTTCCTTCGTTCTTGACACTTGCGAAGCTGGAAGCCGGCACCGCGCGGGGCGGCGTCGGATCCGGAAGGTCGTCGGCTTCGATGTCGCAGACGGAATCATGCACGGCGCAGCTCCTCTCCCGCACCGGCGGAGGAACCTGCGGAAAGCGCGTTTCCCCGTCCTCCCGTTCCCGCTGCGCCGCGAAGCGCACCTGCGTGACGCTCTCCTCCTGAAAGCGCGGCTCCTGCCGCTCCTTCGGCAGGTTAATCACCGGCGGTCTGTCTCCGCGGTTCAAAGCCGTTTTCACGCCGTGATAAACCGCGTCGAACACAGGCTTTTCATTGATAAAACGCACTTCCATCTTGGTCGGGTGGACATTGACGTCCACCGTGCCGAGCGGAATTTCCAGGTGGAGCACGCAGGCCGGAATCTTCCCCACCATCAGCGAGCCTTTGAACGCTTCCTCAAGCGCGACGGAAGCGGTCCGCGTCCGGACATAGCGGCCGTTGATAAAGAAATTCTGCATGCTCCGGTTCGGCCGGGCGGCGGAAGGCCTGGAAATAAAACCGCTGAGCCCGATTCCGTTCAGCTCGTAGTCAGCCGGAATCAAACCGTCGGTGAATTCCTTTCCATAGACCGCGTAAACGGCGGATTTCAGCCGACCGTCCCCCGGCGTGTGGAGCGTTTCCCTTCCGTCCCGAAGAAGCCGGAACGAAACCTCCGGATGGGACAGGGCCGCTTTGTCCACGACGGCCGCGACCGCGTTTCCCTCGGTCACATCCTTTTTCAGGAATTTCATCCGGGCCGGCGTGTTGTAAAACAGGTCGCGCACCACGATGGTCGTCCCCTGGGGGCATCCGGCGTCCTCGCAGGCCTTCTCCCCTTCTCCGTCGATCACATAGCGGGTGCCCGCAAGCTCGCCCTCCGTGCGGGTCAGGAGTTCCACATGGGCCACGGTGGCGACGGAGGCCAGAGCCTCCCCGCGAAAGCCGAGCGTCCCGATGCGGTCCAGGTCTTCGCGGCCCGAAATCTTGCTGGTCGCATGCCGCAGGAACGCGAGCGGCACATCCTCGCGCGCGATGCCGCAGCCGTCGTCCGCCACGCGCAGAAAAGTGGTTCCCCCGTTCCGGATTTCGACCGTGACGCCGGACGCGCCCGCATCCACGGCGTTTTCCACCAGTTCTTTGGCGACGGAGGCCGGGCGCTCCACCACTTCGCCCGCGGCGATCAGCTCCGCGACATGTTTGTCCAGCACATTGATTTTTCCCACAGCGCGCCCTTCTTTCCGATTCGCAGGATGTTTACAGATACAGATCCATGATGAGATCGTCGTAATAATGGCCGCCGACCCGAAAATAGTTTTTCAGCCGCCCCACGGTCTGAAACCCGAACTTCTCATACAGCCGGATGGCGTTTTCATTATTCCCGTAGACATCAAGATGGATCACTTTCAGAATTTTATTCTCTTTGGCAAAACGGATGAGTTCGGCCAGCAGGGCGCTCGCCGCACCCTGGTTCCAGTATTTTTCCCGCACGGTGATGCCCAGTTCGCAGTTGTGGGCAAGCCTCTCCTTGCTTTCCCCGGCAAGATTCGCGGAGCAAACCAGCTCCCCGCCGACAAAGCCGACTAGAAAAAGACTGGACGGACTGCTTTTCTGATCCCGGAGAAACTGTCTTTCCCCCTCCGCGGTAAAGCGGCATTCGTCTTTTCCATAAGTGAGGAAATCGCTTTCCCCGCCGACAAGGTTCAGATATGCGATCAATTGTTCCGCGTCGCTTTCCTCCGCCCGGCGGATCAAAAGTTCACGGCCGTCTCTTAAAATCGACTTTGTCAAAATGATTCCCCCTTTTTCGGAGTCCGCCGGCTATTTTGCAAGCTTGGTCAGTTCAAACAGCGCGTTCATGCACTCGATCGGCGTCAGGGTATTGACGTCCAGCGTTCCGAGCCTGTCCAGGATTTCCGAATGGTTCGGAGGAGTCAGCGCCATCTGCAGATCGTCCTCTTCTTCCCCGGATTTCGCCGCGCGCCGTTTGGGCGGGGAAATCTCGTCCCCATTGTCCAGTTCGGAGAGGATCTGCTTTGCGCGCGTGATGATCCGGTTCGGCACGCCGGCGAGCTTCGCGACTTCGATGCCGTAGCTGTCGTCTGCGCCGCCCCGCACGATGCGGCGCAGAAAGGTGATGTCGTCCCCGCGCTTTTTGACCGCGATATTGTAATTTTTGACGCCCGGAATCAGGTCTTCGAGCTCGGTCAGCTCGTGGTAATGGGTCGCGAACAGCGTTTTTGCGCCGAGCTGCTTTCGGTCCGCCACATATTCCAGGACCGCGCGGGCGATGCTCATGCCGTCGAACGTGGAGGTCCCGCGGCCGATCTCATCCAGGATCAGCAGGCTGTCCTTTGTCGCCTCCCTGACGATCTCCGCCACCTCCGACATCTCCACCATAAAGGTAGACTGGCCGGAGGCCAGATCGTCCGACGCGCCGACGCGGGTGAAGATCGCGTCCACGATCCCGATTTCCGCGGCCGAGGCCGGAACAAAGCAGCCGGTCTGCGCCATGATGACGATCAGGGCGATCTGCCGCATATAAGTGGATTTTCCCGCCATGTTCGGCCCGGTGATGATCGCGACCCGGTTTTCCTCCCGGTCCAGCTCCGCGTCGTTCGGAACGAACGGTTCCTCCGAAAGCGCCTCCACGACGGGGTGGCGGCTTTCCTTCAGAACGATTTTCCCGCTCAGGTTCACGACGGGACGGATGTATTTGCGGTCCACGGAAACCTGTGCGAACGAAAGCAGGACGTCCAGGCGGGCGACGGCCGCCGCCGTTCTCTGAACCCGGCTCATCTGGGAGGCGACCTGCTTCCGGACGGAGTCGAAGAGCTGATACTCAAGCTGGACGGATTTGTCGTGCGCGCCGAGGATGCGGCCCTCCAGCTCCTTGAGCTCCGGGGTGATGAAACGCTCACAGTTCGTCAGCGTCTGTTTGCGGATGTATTCGGGCGGCGCCTGGTCCTTATAGGCGTTGCTGATCTCTATGTAGTACCCGAAGACGCGGTTGTAACCGACTTTCAGCTTCGGGATGCCGGTTTTCTCCCGTTCCTGCGCCTCGATTTTCGCAATCACGCCGCGCCCGTCGCTCATGTCCCCTTTGAGCAGGTCCAGTTCCGCGCTGAAGCCGGGGCGGATCACGCCGCCCTCCCGGATGGAAAACGGTGGCTCGTCCACAATCGCCCGCTCGATCAGTTCCCGGACATCCTGAAGCTCGTCGAGATCCGCCCAGATTCCCCGGAGCAGCTCGGAGCGGGAATCCTTCAAAAGGGATTTGAGCATGGGGAGCGATTCGCACGCAAAGGAAAGGCTTTTGAGCTCCCTGCCGTTTGAAGTCCCGTAAACAATGCGGGACATCAGCCGCTCCAGGTCGTGGATGCCGGAAAGCCGGCCGGAAAGCCCGTCCCGCAGGATGCTGTCCTCGGAAAGCTCCTCCACCGCGTTCAGCCTCCGGCCGATCTGCGCCGGACTGAGCAGCGGGTTTTCAATCCAGCTGCGGATCAGGCGCTTGCCCATCGCGGTTTTCGTGCGGTCCAGAACCCACAGAAGCGAGCCGCGCTTTTCCTTGCTGCGCATGGTTTCCAGCAGTTCCAGGTTTCGCCGCGTGTTCAGGCTGAGGCGCATGTACTGGGTCCCGCTGTAAAGGTCCAGCTCCTCCATGCGCTCCAGTCCGGTCTTCTCGGTCCGCTTCAGATATTTGAGCAGCGCGCCGACCGCGCGCGTGATCTCCGGCTTTTCGGAAAGGTCCAGGTCCTCCAGGCTGTTTTTGTGAAACTGCTCCAGGACCAGCGGCGCGCAGGTCTCCGATGCAAAATCGTCGCCGGAAAGCAGCTCCAGGCTGACGCTCAGCCTCTTTTTGATAAAATCGGGAAGCGTGCTCAGGTCAAGCGCCTCCTGTCCGATCAGGATTTCCCTCGGAGAGAAGCGGCTCAGTTCATTGATCAGCCGCTGGGTCAGTTCCTCCGCGTTTTTCCCGGTCAGCGTGGTCGCGTGCAGTTCCCCCGTGGAAACATCCGCGAAGCAGACGCCGGCCTGCGTGCCGGAAACGCAGAGGGAACAGATGTAATTGTTGCGCGATTCGTCCAGCATGCTGCTTTCCAGAACGGTTCCGGGCGTCACGACGCGGATGATGTCCCGCTTGACCAGCCCCTTCGCAAGCGCCGGATCCTCCATCTGCTCGCAGATGGCGACCTTGTACCCCTTCGCGATCAGGCGCGCGACGTAAGTCTCATAGCTGTGAAACGGGACGCCGCACATCGGCGCCCGCTCCGGCTGGCCGCAGTCGCGCCCCGTCAGCGTCAGTTCCAGCTCGCGGGACGCAAGCTTCGCGTCGTCGTAAAACATCTCGTAAAAGTCTCCGAGGCGGAAGAACAGGATCGTGTCCGGATATTGTTTTTTCACTTCAAAATACTGCTTCATCATGGGGGATAATTCCGCCATACTCGCTGACCGCCTCCATTTCCCTTCAAATCCGCATTCGCTCCGTCTTTGCGGGATGAATCCCACTCATTAGTGGCATCCGCTGCAGGAGCCGCATTCGCCGCCGCAGGAATGCTCGACGTAATCCGCCGTCTCCGGGTCCGCGCCGTTCGCGCTCTGCTCGATGATCGCGTTGACGCGGCGCAGCAGGGTGTCCATCTGGGCCTTGGCTTCGTTGTACGCAGCCATGCTCGGAACCTTCATGATGGTTTCATACAGGCTGTTCAGCTCCTGCTGATAAGCCTGAAGCTTTTCCTGATCGCGGTCCTGTTTCCTGGCCTCCGATTCCAACGACATTCTTTTCAGGTTATACTGGCCGATCAGGTCCTGCAGGCCCTCGTCGTCATCCGTATTCTGAACCGCAAGCTGCATTTTCAGGTATCTGTCGTCCTTCTGAATTTCCTTGCCCAAATCCCTTGTCATCTGAATAATATCCATATCGTCTCTCCTTCATAAAAATGTCAGATCAGTTCCCCGCTCAGAATCCAGTTGCGCGCGCCGGTGACGCGGACGTCGGCAAACCCGCCGGTCAGGGCGGGTTTGCCCGGAAAATCGACCACGATGTTTCCGTCCGTGCGGCCGGTCAGGAGCCCCGTCTTCGGATTTTGCCTTTCGATCAGCACTCTCTGCACCGTCCCGACGGAAGAGGCGCAGCGCCTTGCGGCAATCGCCTCCTGCTCCGCGCACAGTTCCTGAAACCACTTGGTTTTTTCGCCCATCGGCACAGGATCCGGCAATCCGGCCGCTCTTGTCCCCGTGCGGGGCGAATAGATAAAAGTAAACAGGGAAGTAAATTCCACGCGCCGGATCAGATCGACCGTATCGAGGAACTCTTCATAGCTTTCCCCGGGAAATCCGACAATCACGTCGGAAGTAAGGGAAAGATCGGAAATTTTTTCTTTCGCGTAAGCAGTCAGGTCCAGGTATTGCTCCCTCGTGTAACCGCGGTTCATCTCTTTCAGAACCCGGTTGTTTCCCGACTGGAACGGCAGGTGGAGATGATGGCTGATATGCCTGCCCGCCGCGATGGTATCGATCAGCTCTTTGGTCAGGTCCTTGGGATGAGAGGTCATAAAACGGATGCGGTAATCGCCCTCGGCTTCGTCCAGCATGCGCAGGAGAGCGGCAAAGCTGACCGGGTGTGCAAGGGATTTGCCATAGGAGTTGACATTCTGGCCCAGCAGGGTAATGTCTTTGTATCCGTCCCGGACAAGCCCCCGGAATTCCTCCAGAATCGCCTCCGGCTCGCGGCTGCGCTCCCGTCCCCGAACATAGGGCACGATGCAGTAGGAACAGAAATTGTCGCAGCCGTACATGGCGGTGAGCCACGCCTTGACTTTTCCGTCCCGCTGGACCGGAAGGCCCTCCGCGATCTCGCGGTCCCCGCTGTCGTCCCCGCGCTCGAACACGCGCCCGCTTTCCGTCAGCGCGCGCAGCAGAAGCTGCGGGAAGCGGTGGATCACGTGGGTCCCGAACACAAGACCGACAAACGGAAACACGGAACGAATCCGCTCGGCGGCTTTTTCCTCCTCCATCATGCAGCCGCAGACGGCGATCAGCGTGGACGGATGCCGGCGTTTCACATTCTTCAGCGCGCCGACGTTTCCGAACACCCGGTCCTCCGCATGTTCGCGCACCGCGCAGGTATTGAACAAAATAAAATCCGCGTCTTCCTCGTTTTCCGTAAACGAAAATCCCATTTGAGCAAGGAAGCCCTTGATCTTTTCGCTGTCGGAAACATTCTGCTGGCAGCCGTAAGTGCGCACCAGCGCCAACGGCGGGCCGCCGCGCGTCCGCATCGCCATGATTTCTCGAACCCGCCGGACGGCTTCGCCGTTATCCGGCGCCGGTAGATGAGACAGGAACGGGGCTTCTTCTGGCAAACGGAATTCCTCCCATGTGTTTGGATTACAAATTATTATAACATGAACCGCGGAGCCGCATAAAAACGCGTGATCAGCCCGCAATCATGGTTCAATGTTCTCTCAGGCGTCGGAAGCTCTGCTTCCGCTTACGCCGTGAGGTTATTATAGCATAGCGCCAAACGGGCTTCAAGAAAAAAGCGGAAAAAGCCCCGTGACTTTCCAATTTGGAGCCTCGGGGCGATCTCTTGATTTTGTTGGAATTGAATCTGATCATTGCATTTGACGTGCTGACGGAAAGTCTTTTGTTTCCGCCGGAATGGCTTCACAGGTTGCTGGCGGCGCCGCTGGTGTGGGACCTCACTCCGTCGGTCATTGCGCTCAAAAGCTGGCCCGTTGTGACTAAAAACAGCCGGCTTGCCGACGCAATTAACGGGGACGGTACAGCCCGGGGGAAAAACGCCACAGCAGGATGCTCCTACGAAGCTTCGGGTCCATTCTGCGGTCCGCCGTCAGAAGACGGTTATATCCGAAGGCCTGAAGGCAGCCGCGGACGGAACGCGCATCGTTGCCCTCGCGCAGAAGGACGTCCACCGCGTTCATAACGGCCTGCGGCACTCTGATCCGTTCCACAAGCCGAAGCAGTTCCGCATCCTCCGGGCAGTTGCTCCTGACCGCGTCCGCAATGCGGAGGACCGACTCCACGCGCTGGAAAATATCCGTCCCGGCGGGCTTCTGCTTGCCGCGTTTCAGCTCGCAGGTTTCATTCCTTCTAAGCACCACAGGCGCCTGAACCACGGCGTCAGAAAGCAGCAGACACCGGGCGATGAATTCCTCCGAATACCCGTAGCGGCAGGCTTCCTCAAATTCAATCTGTCGTTCCAGCAGGAAGGATCGCCGAATCAGCACTGCGGAGATATCGATCGCCGCGCCCCGCAGAATCCAGCTTTTCAGATACTGATTTCCGCCGTGGTGAAGGATCGCGCTGCTCAGCGAACGCCGTTCCGCCGACCGGGCTTCCTCGCGGCCGGTGCAGCCAAATACAAAATCCGCCTTGGTCCGCTTTGCGGTTTCCAAAAAAGCAGGGACAAAGTTTTCATACAGCCTGCGGGCAAAAATAAAAGAAATATAACTGCCGTCGGCTTTCTGAATTCCCGTATTCAGCGCCGCGGAAGCCGTCGAATTCCCATTCTGGATCACATAACCGTGGAGTCCCATCTCTTTCATCTGCCGCACCGCCTGCAAAACGGTACGATCCACCGAACCCATATCGACAACGATCAGTTCCGAGTTCAGTTCTTCAGCCTGCTTCTGAACAAAACGAAGGATCCCGACAATCTCTTCTTCCACATTTTTAACCGGCAAGATCAAAGAAAGTTCCATAGCCTGCACTGTAATATACACCTCTGCTTCTATCAGCCATGATCCGCAAACAAAGTATACCATATTATCCACGGGATAAAAGTCTTAATTTACACAGATCGATTGGTGGAATTTCAGTTTTCTTGTTTGATTTCCACTTGGAATGAAACAATCCGACGAAAGCGTAAGAATTTGTTACACTCTTGTAAAATTGTCTATTTTATCTTCACAGAAAAGAATGTATTTTTGTCTGGGAGTGACCGATATGGAATTTGACGCGGTAATGAAACGTGCCGCCATCAGTGCGACAGTGGACCTTTCCCTTCACGGGATTGTAACCGATCCACGGCGCAGTATGAAGAACGCGGTGGATTTGTTCAGCTATCTGACGGAAGATATTTTCGGTGAAAGCATTATTTCAAAAGTCCGCCAAGAAGCGAAAAATCCCAGGAGCTGTTTTTATCGGATGATTACCTCCATGGTTCAGAACGTTGACCATTCCATTTTAAAGGAAATCGGAACCAACATGTGTTTTAACCGGGCGGCCGTCCTTACGGACCAGGTCCAGGAGCCGGAGGCGGCGGAAAGAAAAAACCTGTGGAGGATCTCACCGGAAAATTTATGTGAAGCGGTAGAATTTATTAAAAAAGAGGGGGTCTATTTTTTCGTTATCTGCGGTTTACACCCCCTCCGTTACCAGGACAAGATTTTCGAAGCGTGCAGAAAAAACCACGACTGTGTGTTTTATATCACTTCCGAAGGCTGCGACATCAGCGACAGCCTGGCGCAGAAAATCATCGAAACCGGAAATATTATTTTATCCGTGAGGATCAACACTTTCGCCGACCCGGAAAAAATGGCGGAAGGGTGCGGCCGCTCTTTTCATATTCTAAAAAGCAGGAAATGTCTCTTCGGATACATCGCGGAAATCGGCTCACCCGCTGCAAAATCATGCTGCAGCGACGGTTTCATCAACTGCATGGCAAATTACGGTTGCCTTTTCGGCTGGTACTATATTTCAAAAGCCGGACAGAAGATCGATTCCTGCCGTCTGGCGGTAAGTAAGCTGATGAATTCCTCTCTGACCTCGCGCAGCAAGCCTCTTCTCCTCCTCAGTCCCGAAACGGACCGCATGATCTTAAAGAGATTTGTAACCGGAGGGCGGTGCTATCTGATTGATTCCAGCCAGGGCATCCGGTGCCGGTATTGTACCCAGAAAGCGCGGTAAAATCAACGGCGGTCCGACCCGCCGCTTTCCCCTGTCAGCTTTCCCAAATATCGGGCGGCTGTAAACTGTTTGCTGTCATCGATAAAGTATTTTAATTTATCGACGAGTTCCTTCGGCTGTTCCTTCATTCCGTTACGCGCCCATTGTATCACAATTCCGACAAGGCCGTACGTGTAAAACTCGGCGATAAAATTTTTATCGTTCTCACGAATTCCTTTCCCATCCTCCATCTCCCCTATGATTTCAATCAACAGGCTTTTGGTGAGGTTGAAGAAGTAGTCCTGAAAGGCATTTTGCCCTGTCACGTTAAATGCGTTTCTGTAAAAGCATTTTTCCCTCTTCATTGTGCTCAGAATATCCAGCATGACGTCGCTCCAGTCATGAAAAGTTTTTTGAGAGGATACGGCGGAGACCACTTCGTTATAATAAATCCAGTTGACCAAATCATACTTATCTTTAAAATGATAATAAAATGTCTGGCGGTTGACGCCGCATTTCTTCACGATATCTGAAACCGATATTTTTCTTAGGTCCTCTTTTTTCATTAGTTCCTTAACGGATTGGGCAATCGCCTTTTTCGTAATCAATGATTCTGACATAAGCGTCCCCTTTCCCGGCTGAATGTCTGAAAAGCAAATTTTCAGTCCGCTGCTTCCCGAATGGGCTCAGGAAGTTGGATCGATACCATCGTGGCCCGTCTGGCCGCCGCTTTTGTAACCGTGAATTTCATCTTTTGAAATTCGAAATTATCGCCTGCAGCCGGAATTTTGCCAAGCCGCTCCATGACCCACCCGCTGACTGTTACGGAGTCGGACTCGTCCTCTGATTGATCTATTTTAAAGAAATCGAACATATCGTCAAGGCTGACGGCACAGTTTACCTCATAGGACAAATCATTTATTTTCTTAAAATAATCTATCACTTCATCGTGTTCATCCCAGATATCGCCTACGAGCTCTTCCAAAATATCCTCCATTGTGACGATGCCTTCCGTCCCTCCGAATTCATCCACAACAACCGCCATATGGGTTTTCATTTGCTGTAAAAGGCGCAGAAGGTCCGATATTTTCATGCCGGTTCCAACATAGGAAACTTTTTTGACTATCTGCGCGATTGCGGTTTCCCCTTTGTAAAGAGCCCGGAAATAGTCTTTTTCATGAATCATGCCAACAATGTTATCTATGGAATCTTCATAGACCGGCAGCCGTGAGTAACTTGTCTCAAGAAAAAGATCAGTAATTTTATCCATGGGCATTTTTCGGTCTACCGCGACGATATTAACCCTTGGAGTCAATATGTCATTTGCATCCAAATCATTAAATTCTATTGCGGAGCGGATCAGTTCACCGTTGCGTTCGTCAATTCCCCCATCACTCTGGGCCTCATCGACAAAAGTCATCAGTTCCTCCTGCGTAACTTTTTTTTCATCCCTGCGTTTAAAAACGTGGCCCAGCAGTTTTTTCCAGCCGGAAAAAAGATAGTTCAGAGGAGTAAACAGCATTACAAAAAAGTTTAAAATCGGTGTTGCCGACAGTGCGAAACTTTCAGGACTTTCTTTCGCCAGAAATTTTGGCGATATCTCACCAAAAATCAATACTATTGCAGTCATAGCGGCCGTCGAAACAGTGACACCTGCGCCCCCGAACAGGCTTGTAAAAAGAATGGTTGCGACGGAGGCACTGGCAATATTTACGATATTGTTGCCAATCAGTATGGTGGACAGCAGGCTGTCATAATTTTCCGCAAGCATTAGTGTGACGGCTGCACGGGTATTTCCGTTATTGGCCAGGCTTTTAATTCTCACCTTATTCAAAGTAGTAAACGCTGTTTCACTTGCTGAAAAAAACGCTGACATAAGGATAAACAACAGGATCAACAATATTTGAGACGTGGATTTATCCATGGAGGTCCCCTTAACTCTTAAAGTTTTTTTTATATTATCATAATTTCCATATTTTTTCAATTTCATTTTATTCTCAGAAACTTTTTGTAATAATTCGTTTTGACTCTTGCAAACAATCCGTAAATATGATACTATGTTAAAGCTGTCGAAAAACATGACAGACGGGGTATTAGCTCAGCTGGGAGCGCAAGCTGCCACCTGTACTCCCCCACAAGAAAAAGACAAACGAAAAATTGGAAAATCCGGAAAACCGCATGAATACTAGGTTTTCTGACATGAGGGGCATTAGCTCAGCTGGGAGAGCGCCACACTGGCAGTGTGGAGGTCAGCGGTTCGATCCCGCTATGCTCCACCAAAAACAGGAAACCACAAGGCCAAAAGCCCTGTGGTTTATCTTTTATCTGACAGTGACCGGACGCTTGATAGAAAAATCGGGGCGTGCGGAAGTTTCCATTACGAAAATACTTTACGATAAAGCCATAGCATAATGGATGGGAGGCGGTGTCAGTTGCTGCAGCTCAACGGAACCTTAATGTCCCGCGACATCCAGGTCGCCCAGGTAAAAGACGGCAATCTGGAAGTGATAAACGAGGTTCTTCTTCCTCTGTATTTAAAACGAACCGGCTATTTGGAAGGCGGGCTTGAAAGCAGGGCAATCGACCGGCACCGCACGAACTCAAGGCTTCTGAAAAAGGCGCTACGGCTCAGCAATTATGATGATGTCTCCACGGTCCTGAAAGTCAACGCCGCCACTATTACCGATACTTATTGGTTTAAAAGCGGCGAGGCAAACTCACTCGCCTATCGTGATATTGTGTTTAAAGAGAATCTATTTGACAAGCTGGCTTTGTACGGCGACCCGGACAGCTTTAATATAAAATACAGTCCCACTCCGGAGCTGACCAATATTGGCAGCTACGAAAAATGCTGGAGATTGATTGACGGGCACTGGTGGCTTTATAAGCAGGGCAACGACCTGGAACGGTTCTCAGAAATGTTTATTTATGAGCTGGGGAAAGCCTTGGGTTTCTCCATGGCGGAATATGAACTGGACGGCAAGTACATCCGCAGCCGTGATTTCACGGACGGCGCCAGTGTCAACTATGAGGCGGCGAACGGTCTTGTCGGTGACAACGACAACTATATTTTTAACTTTGATGCCTTTGAAACGTTATTTCCAGATACCGCCAAACAGTATGTCACCCTGATTTATCTGGACACTCTGTGCTTCAATATGGACAGGCATACGGAAAATTACGGGATTCTGCGCGATGTGCAGACCGGGGCGGTGCTGTCCTTGGCACCAAATTTTGATAACAACATTGCTCTTCTGTCAAGGGGTTACCCCAAAAACGAATACCGCAAAAACGACAAGCTGATCGAGCTCTTTCAGGAACTGCTGTCGAAGCGTCCAAAGGCGCTTCAATACTTTACGAAACAAATCATCCCGAAGCTCGACCGAAATCTCATCCTTTCCTGCTGTGACAAGGTTCCGGTCAAGGTCGACCGCGATTTCCTATGCAACTTCATTCTCAGCGCGGATCGTCAGATATCACAGTTTATTCAGAGCAACGGTATATCAAATGAATTCAGAGACGGACCCCGGCAATCACTGTAGCGGGAAACAGCTTTAAACAAAATCCGAATCAGTAATATATTGGTCCTATGCAGAGGCATTGGGGGATTCCAGATGCCTCTGTTTTATCTATGCGGCATGTTTTAATAGCAGCAGATCAGACCCCCACGCAGAGCGCGGGGTATGAATAACGGCCCCATAGGGGCCATAATACCAGCCGCACCTCAAAACGGGCGCATAATGAGTGACGCCAACCGCACGTTGGCGTCACTTTTTACTTGTTTGTTTCACTGTCAACCGGTACTTCCGGTGAGTCGTCTTCAAGTTCCGGCAAATTTTTGAATGGGTCCTCAAATTCTTTGAAGCTCAGCTGGTCTGCCATGATATCTTCAGTTTCTTGATTCTTGATGTACTCTTGAATAACTTTTTTGTTCGCGCCTACGGTGCTCACGTAGTACCCTTTTGACCAGAACACTCTCCTCCCATATTTGTACTTCATGTTGGCATACCTCTCGAAGATAATGAGCGTACTTTTCCCTTTCAGGTATCCCATGAAATCTGACACTGCAAGTTTCGGCCGTATTGATACCAGCATATGACTATGATCCGGCATTGCGTGTGCTTCTATGATTTCCACATGTTTAAAACCACAAAGTTGCCGCAGAATTTTCCCTATGTCCTGCCTTAACCTCCCGTAAATCACTTTGCGCCGGAACTTCGGCACAACAACTACATGGTATTGACATTTCCACTTCGTATGCGACAAACTTTTTTCGTCTATTGGTTATGGATGAACCTCCTTTTGCTTCTGTGCGGTTGGCGTTACCCGTACTTATTTTAGCAAAAGGAGCTTCTCTATTTCCATATCAACACTATCGCTACACCGTCCCACACGCATAGCGTGTGGTTTTGAATGCCAATAAAAAGCGCTTTAATTGGCCTTCTGTGCTCAATCAAAGCGTCTTTTATTTTCCGCTTAATATTTATGAAACATTTCTTAAACAATTCGCAAACATACCGCTTTTAGGATAGCCATATGGAAAGGAGGTGTGAAAATGAGTACAAAGTTAACGCTTGAAGAGCGAATCGCCCTGCACCGCCGGATGGCCGAAAGCTACCATGCTGCCTACGATAGAAAAGCGGTAAAAGACGGTGCAACCTATGAGGAATGGAAGTTCGCGGACGACGCCGTATACTTTTCCCCTTATTTTGGGAAAGAGCTTATACAGTTGAAAACACAGCCCATCTCCGTGTCTACCTCGGCAACGATGGAAGCAAAGGCATATTCGCTCAGATTTCCAGACTGGGGTCCGGTCGATTTCAAATGCTGGCCAGCCGACAACGGCTTCGTCATGAAGACCTTGTTCGAAGGACATATGAAAAACGGCACCAAAATGAGTTTCTATGCGTATGGCTTCGTTGAAACGAATGACCAAGGAGAAATCACGCGCTGGGAAACTCATGTCAATGAGGATTATAGCGCTTTTCTTGATGTCGCGATCGGCGTACACGGACCATTCACTGACGATGCCAATCCTTACATGGAGGCTCTCACCCGGACACTCAAAGAGGCCGGAGTATCCCTACCGGTGGGGAAATAGCGCATAGCGGCCTGATACCCAGGCGGTTGTTATACCGAAATACAATTATCAGAAAGGATGGATTTTACTATGAGCAAAAATTTTCAGGAGGCTATCAAGGATCGCCTTCAGAACGGATTTAAAAACTGGAATGGAGGTTACGAGAACTGGCTTACATGGTGCAATACTCTCTATGAGCCGGACGCCCATTACAACGTCTACGGCAAGCGGCTGACCCTTCAGGAGTACAAAGACATGATGGGACAGTTCTTTGCGGCATATGAGGTGGAGTTAGGCGATTTCTATAACATGCTGATTGAGGACGACTGGTGTGCCATTCGCTATTCCGTGCACATCACCAATAAAAAGACCGGCGAGAAATTCGAACAAATGTCTTTTGAGTTCGTCAACTTTAAGGACAATCCGGAGCCGATTGGTGCAAGGGTCGTTGAAGGCTGGGCGCTTTCAGACAAGCCTCTTTCCTAAATGTCAATTTCTGATTCCTTTGGGCGTTATGATAGCCTGGCTGCCAAAAACAGCGCGAAGCCTGCCTTTTCAAAAAGGGCAGGCTTTTCTCTCTTTACGGCTTCTGACGGATGATTTTGAGCATCTGGATACAGGGCTTTCGCCGCATGCCAAGGTGGAAGGAGTTCTGTATGAATAAGGGCTTCGTATCAATATGGTCTGTGCCGATGATTATTTCACCGTTGATTTTCTCCAAAGCTTTGAGTCGGAGAGCCTCATAAACGCGCTGCGCAAAACACTGGATGGGGTGGGCATCGAATACATTACATCAGAGCGCATCCAAACTGAAACGTTCAGGGACAAAGCCTTTCTTACAGCCAGCAGTCAAGCGGAGAGATACCATAAGGTCCTTGATCAAGCAAGGCGACGGCATTTCAGGCCACAGGCAAGAAATTTCTCTTAAAAGCATGGCTGCCTTGCTTGTCAATTAATATTTCTCAAACAATTCTCAAGCAATTTATAAATATTCGGGCGATAGTATAAGGTCATCAAACGGAAGCACTAAATACTGAATAGGAGTGGGATCTGCATGAATGCAATCGAAACGGGCGGATTGTCAAAAGCATTCCACAAAATGTATGCCGTGAATAACCTTAATCTGCGCGTGCCGGAAGGCTCAATTTACGGCTTTATCGGGGAAAATGGTTCCGGTAAGTCGACAACGGAGAAGCTGATCTGCGGCTTACTGGTTCCCACAGCGGGAGAGATTCGGTTATTTGGGAAGCCTTATACAGATGCGGATGTTCGTTCCCAATTGGGCGTCCTGATCGAAAATCCTGCCTGCTTTCCAAACAGCACAGTATACCAGAATTTGATGATGCAGGCTTTGAATTTAGGCATTAAAAAACCTGATGACGAAGTTCGCCGCCTCCTCGAACTTGTCAGTCTTGTGGGCGCCGCCGGACGCAAATTCAAAGAGTGTTCCCTTGGTATGAAGCAGCGAATCGGTGTTGCACAGTCCCTGCTCGGCAATCCACGAATGCTGATTCTCGACGAGCCGATTAACGGTTTAGATGCAGACGGCATGAGAATTGTGCGGGAAACGCTGATAGATCTGAACCGAGAGCAGGGTGTTACGATTCTGATTAGTTCCCATATTCTCGGTGAACTGTCGAAAATTGCAACGCACTACGGCATTCTCCGGGGCGGCACGTTAATCCGCGAAATGCCAGCGAGCGCAATGTCGGAGGAATGCCGGGACTTCGTTTTCGTAAAGACTGACAACAACCCGAGAGCGGTTGCCGCCTTATCCGCCAAATATCATGAAGTGGAGCAGAAAGACGAAGGCATTCGAATATACGATGAATCGGTCAGCTCCAACGTATCACGATTTTTGTACGAGAGCGGCATTGCCGTGGATGAAATATCATTCCAGAAAATCGGGCTGGAGGAATATTACCTTAAAACAATGTCAAGCAGGAAAGGAGGGAATAAAAATGACTGCTCATAAAACAATGGCTAGTAAAGAAACATTTAAATCCCCGACATTTGCAAACCGTCTGAATTCAATGTTGAAGCTCGACTTTTACAGGCTGTTTCACACACCGGTTTTTTATATCATGCTTTTAATCGCCGCTATTATCCCCGCTATGGTTCTCGGAATGTCGGGCGCAGATGCGTCGGGAGCAGATGTTGGAAATACGATTCAAGCTGCTCCCACTATTATATACACCAACACGTGGCAGTTGATCGAGTCGACAGGCGGCTCTGCTGCCGCCGCTAACCCTCTTGATTTCGGTGGTTACGCAAACATAAATATGGTGTTTATTTTTGCCGGGTTGCTCATGGCGATCTTCGTCGCACATGATTATAGCTCGGGCTTTGTAAAGAACATCTTCACCGTTCACTCTAAAAAGATTGATTATGTTATCTCGAAAAGTGCGGTCGGGATTTTCGGCGGCGCGGGAATGATAATTACTTATCTTCTCGGAACGGTGATCGCGGGACTGATCACGGGGAAAGCGTTCGACGTGAATTTGGGCGGCTTAATCATGTGCCTGATTTCCAAAATATTTTTAATGGGCATATTCTGTGCGCTGTTTTTGGGCGTTGCCGTGTTTTTCAGGGACAAACTTTGGCTAACGATAGTCTTCACGTTCCTGTTTGGAATGATGTTTTATCCGGCGGCAAGCGTCGCAACACTTAATTCAACTGGAATCACAGTACTTGCATCGCTGATGGCGGGCATAATCGGCGCAGTTGCAATCGGAGCTGTTTCAGCGTTTATCCTTAAAAAGCGCGACCTTGTGTGATGTGTGAAATGACAGGAGGTAAAATTGTTATGGGCATTAAGAAAGAATTTGCTTAGGGCTTTATCCTGAGCCATCGAGATACCGGCCATGAGCAGTTCACGAGATTCAAGGGACGATGGATAGAGCTAAAAAAGGACATTGAAAGCATCTTAATCGGGCGGCTGCAGTAATTTTTAAATGAAAACAGATGAGAGAGTGATTACCCCCACCAGTTTTCCGTTTATTTACTGCACAAAAGGCTGATTTTTTTGAATTAATATTTCTCAAACATTTCATAAGCAAAACCTAAACAATTCGTAAGTAAGATAGGCACGTCAGTTCAATGAAGAAGATTTGAAACCAAGGATGGAAGGGGAGATTTTTGTGGGTGAAGTTACAAAGGGAAACGGTTTTTTTGGCTATGAGTACAAAGAGATCACGATACACCGCAGCATGGAATCGGTGTATGCCGATGGGTACGCGAACTTTGGCTGGATGCTGGAGGACACCTCCACCCCCGTGCAGGGTGTAGGCTCCATCACCATGAAATTCAAGCGCGACCGCAAGATCCGCAACAAGGCGGAGCTGGGCAGACTGCAGCGCCAGTTTGAATCCTGCGCCGGCCAGATCGAAAGCCTGGAAAAAGCCAAAACCAACGGGGCCATGATCGCCGCGTTCAGCATCGGCCTTGTCGGAACCGCCTTTATGGCCGGCTCAGTGTTTTCCTATCTCGCGGGAATGCTGCCGCTCTGCATTATTCTGGCGATCCCCGCCTTCATCGGCTGGATTCTGCCGTACTTCTGCTTTCTGAACGTCCGCAGGAAAAGGACCGACAAAGTCGCGCCGCTGATCGATCAGAAATATGACGAAATGTACGAGGTGTGCGAAAAGGCCAACGGCTTGCTTGCAAAGTAAGAAAAAAACGACATGCAATACTGAAGCAAAACTTAAAGGAGAATGAACGATGCAATTGAAAGAAAAAGCTCAGGCCTTTGCTCTGGAGCAAGCGATGAACTACCTTTCGGGCGACCCTGAAAAAACCCTGCCGAAACTTCTGGCGTGGGTCGACCGCGTCGGATGGGGGAAGGATTTTTCCGGCCCGAACGGGCCCAAAGAGACGATCCATAAAATCGTGGATGACCCGGAAAACATCTGGTATCAGTATATCATGGGGCTCTGGAAGGACATTGACACCGATATCCTGAAAGCCACGTTCCGCAATTTTGTGCTGAACGCCGCCCTGTTCGGTTTCCCGAAGCAGGAAGCTCTTTCGGAGGAGTACGGCTGCAACATCCCATGGGCGATCCTGATGGACCCGACCTCCGCCTGCAACCTGCACTGCACCGGGTGCTGGGCGGCCGAATACGGCAACAGGCTGAATATGTCGTATGAGGAACTGGACGGCATCATCCGGCAAGGCACGGAGCTGGGCACTTATTTCTATCTGTATTCGGGCGGGGAACCTTTGGTGCGGAAAGTGGACATCATCCGCC
Organism: Caproicibacter sp. BJN0012; assembly: GCF_035986805.1. Classification (NCBI taxonomy): domain Bacteria; kingdom Bacillati; phylum Bacillota; class Clostridia; order Eubacteriales; family Acutalibacteraceae; genus Caproicibacter; species Caproicibacter sp. BJN0012. Next base: position 2,037,017 of record NZ_CP142518.1, read on the forward strand.
TGTGCGAGGCGCATCCCGACTGCCAGTTTACCGCCTTCACCAACGGCACGCTGATCGATGAAGCCTTTGCGGACGAGATGCTGCGGGTCAAAAACTTCATCCCCGCCATCAGCGTCGAGGGATTTGAAAAGGACACCGATTTCCGCCGCGGAGAAGGGACTTTCAAAAAGGTTGAGAAAGCCATGGCGATTTTAAAAGCCAAACATCTTCCGTTCGGTATCTCCTGCTGCTACACGAGCAAGAACTGCGAAATGATCGGTTCTAAAGAATATTTTGACCAGATGATCGACTGGGGCGCGAAATTCTGCTGGTTTTTCACCTACATGCCGGTGGGCAACGCGGCCGTGCCGGAGCTGATGGTCAGCGCCGAACAGCGGGCGTTCATGTACCGCCAGATCCGCAAATTCCGGGAGACCAAGCCGATCTTCACCATGGATTTCTGGAACGACGGAGAGTACGTCGAAGGTTGTATCGCGGGCGGCAGGCGGTACTTCCATATCAACGCCGGCGGGGACATCGAGCCCTGCGCGTTTATCCACTACTCGGATTCCAATATCCGCGAAAAGACTCTACTGGAGACCCTGCGCTCTCCCCTGTTCATGGCATATCGGAAAGGCCAGCCATTTAATGAAAACCACCTGCGCCCCTGCCCTCTGCTGGATAATCCCGGTCGGCTGACGTCGATGGTCGAGACCTCCGGCGCGCATTCCACCGATCTGGAAAGTCCCGAAAATGTGCGTGATCTTTCCGCCAAGTGCCAAACGCCCGCCGAGCGCTGGGCCCCCGTAGCGGATGACCTGTGGGAATGCTCCGGGCGCTGCGCCGGATGCAAAGCGAGCCAGGAAAGCAAAATCTCGTGAAATAGCACGGGCAGGGCGCAACAAGAAACTTTTTCTGCGGCGGAAAAGGCGTTTCCATAACGTCCGGAAGGAGCGACATATACATAGCGCGGCCTCTGAGTAGGTTCCGCGCGTGGGAAGGTTTCTTATCATAACGATTTGAGGTGCTATTGCGCGTGACTTGTAAAATCATCGTGGACAGCTGCTGCGATATGACGCCGCAGCTCAAAGAACGTCTGGATGTGACATCGGTTCCCCTGACCATGCGGTTAGGCCGGAACGAGTTCACAGACGATGCTTCCCTTGACTTGGATTGTTTTATGGCGGAAATGAAAGCAAGTACCGAAAAGGTCAGCTCAGCATCTCCGCCGCCCCTTCTTTATCAGGAAGCGATGGAAAGCGCAGGAGACTCTTTTGTGGTCACTTTGTCAAGCCGGCTTTCCGGTTCCTATGCCAGCGCGGTCGCGGGCAAAACACTCGCGGAAGAAACCGGGAAGGCCGATACCTATATTTTCGATTCCAAAAGCGCCTCCGCCGGCGAGGTATTGATTGCCGTAAAAATACGCGATCTGCTTCAGAAAGGGATGCCGAAACCTCATGTTATTGAGACGATCAATCGCTTTATCGAAGACATGAAGACCTATTTCGTCCTGGAGCGGTACGACAATTTGCAGAAAAACGGGCGGCTGAACAGAATCGCCGGAAAACTGATCAGCGTTCTGAATATCAAATTGATGATGGGCTCGGATGGGAACGGAAATATTGCGCTGTACGCAAAGCTCAAAGGAATCAATCAGATGGTGGAGAAGTTCCTGTCGCTGATTGAAAACAGCGGCAAAAAAACGGACGGCGAAAATCTGGTCATTTCCCACTGCAACAATCCGGGCCTTGCAGAACGTTTGAAAGCAGCTATCGAGCAAAGATACCATTTTAAAGAAATATTCATCGTCCCGACCGGAGGGATCAGTTCTCTTTACGCGGATGACGGGGGCATTGTGTTGGCCTTTTGATCTGGCCATGCCTTGGGGCCGTGGGTTGGAGAGCCGGTGAATCAGAAGGGACATAACCAAGACGGCAGCAGATATTACTTCAAAATCCAATCTGTCGAACGCTATAACATGGAGGTCATTATGAAAAACATTTTGATTGCAGCCGGTATCGTCTTATCTGTCATAGCCGCGGTAATTGTCTTCCTGATAAAGAAGCAGTCCGATGAAGCCGGCCCCGACGATAAACGGTATTATTAATCAGGCCGGCTAAACGATCGAACCGGTCGATCATTACCGCAGGCATTGTATGCGAGCTTGTCTGCGGCGCTGTCGTGTTGCGGGCCCGGGGACGTCGGACGTGCCGCTCCGCAAAATAATGAGAAAGGTCGGCTTCCATGAAGGATTTTTGCATTTTGACGGATTCCTCCTGCGACCTGCCTGCAAAAGCGGCGGGGGAGTTGGAGATCTCCGTGGTCCCCCTTTCCGTTCTGATCGACGGCAAGTCGTATTCTAATTATCTGGACGGAAGGGAAATCGGGTTCGAGGAGTATTACGCATTGCTGCGTTCCGGGAAAAGCGCTGTTACCTCTTCGGTTAACGTCTCCCAATTCCTGACCATCATGGAAGAAATGCTGCTGCGCGGGAAAAACATCCTCTATCTCGGCTTTTCCTCCGCGCTCAGCGGCACCTATGATGCGGCCTCCCTTGCGGCAAAGGAGCTTGCTTTAAAATATCCCGAACGGAAGATCCGGACAATCGATACCTTAAGCGCGTCTTTGGGACAGGGGCTCTTGGTTTATCTGGCCGCCCGGCAGGCGGAGGCCGGCAAAACAATGGATGAAGTGGCAGATTTTGTGGTAAAAACCAGGTCCCATCTCTGCCAGTGGTTCACAGTGGACGACCTGGACTTTTTACATCGGGGAGGCCGCGTTTCCAAAGCGACCGCAGTGGTCGGCGGCGCGCTGGGCATCAGGCCGATTCTGCATGTGGACAACGGCGGCCGCCTGACGAAAGCGGGCGTTGCCAGAGGGAGAAAAGCATCCATCCAAGCTCTTGTGGAAAAAATGAAGGCATCGGTCAGCGATCCGCAGGATCAGACCGTATTCATCAGTCACGGCGACTGCATCGGGGACGCGGAATCTCTCGCACGGATGATTCGGGATGAGGTGGGCGTGAAAACCATCTTCATCAATTATATCGGTCCGGTGAACGGTGCTCATTCCGGCCCGGGAACCCTCTGCCTGTTCTTTGTGGGAGCGGAAAGATGAATGGAAACAATCACCGCCGCTATCATTAAATTGTCGTCGTTGCTGATTATACCGTCGACGCTTCGATGAAAAAGGGACATAAACAGGGGCACTCTATATCAAAATAAGTCCGGGAATGGAAGTGAGAAAACCGTGAATAAACTGAGAAAATGGATTTACGGCTTTCGCCCCAGGGCAGTGCCGTCCTGCATAGCCGCCGTTATTTTCTCAGCGACGGCCCTTCTGATCGTTGGCACGGAGGATGGCCGGCGCGTCCCGGAAATGGTGATATATGTCGTCTATGTCTGCGCGGCCGTATCGCTCACATTTGCGGTTTGGGCAGTCGTCCTTGCGGTCAGAGGCGCGTCGCTGAAAGAACGTCTGCACAATGCGGCGCAGAAGACGGGCTTCACCTCCAAGCTCATGGCGGACTATTCTTTTCGCATGGTTACCGCGACTTACGGAACGCTTGCCATAGACATCCTGCTGGCGCTCATGAAAGCCGCGGCGGGCTGGTATTTTACCTCCGCATGGCTAATGGTGCTCGCGGGTTATTACGCTGTTCTGTGTGTCGCACGATTTCTGCTTTTGCGCAGTAACCGCAGGCTTAGGGCGCTGACCGATGAAAGGGAACGCCGCCGCCATGAGCTCAGAGCTTACCGGCTCAGCGGAACGCTGCTCATTGCCATGACCGCAGTGCTGCAGGGGGTGGTCGTCCTCATCGTCCGCGAGGGGCAGGGCTTTACCTATCACGGTATGCTTATTTTCGCCGTGGCCCTGTACGACTTCTACTGCCTGATCCGCGCCGTCGTCTACATGGTCGGAACACGGAAAATGCACGGCCCCGTCCTTGTCTCCATCAAAACCTTCAGCTTTGCCTCCGCGCTCGTCGCCATGCTGTCCCTGCAAACCGCAATGTTCGCGTCTTTCGGAAGCGATACCGAACTGAGCATCCGGCAGCTTATGAATGCCCTTACCGGTTCAGCGGTCTGTCTGATCTTGCTTGCGATCGGTATTTGCATGGTAATCGGCGCGAACAAGCGGCTGCGCCGCATGTAGGATGGAAATATCGACGCCCCGTCCGCATTTTTGTATGGACGGGGCATTTTAACATTTCTCAAACATTTCATAAGCAAATCACAAACATTTGGGCCGTAAGATTAACCCATCAAATGGATGAGACATCATCCGATAATAAGGAGGGTTATATTATGAAAAAAAGCAACTTCGTCACCCTGGTCATGTCCACCGTCGGAGGCATTCTGCTGGCAATCGGCATGTGCATGTGCCTGCTGCCCGAATGGAACGCATTCAGACCCGGCATTGTGCTCGGTTCGGTCGGCCTTGTGGTTCTGCTTGCGATGGTCGCCGTCCGCCGCAAGATGGAAAACAAAGCACCCATCAAGTGGAACGGCAAAACCGTTCTGACCGTCCTGGTGGGCATCGTGGGCGCACTGGCGCTGGGCATCGGTATGTGCATGACGATGGTCTGGGGGATATTAGTCACCGGCATCTTGGTCGGTATCGTCGGCATTGTGATCCTTCTGGCACTTATCCCTATCTGCAAAGGAATCAAATAGGCGTGAGAGCAATAGAAATGACAGACGAAAGGAAAAAGTTCGTAAAAGCTTTTTTGACGAAAGATAAGCCCGAATCAGCGAACAAACAAGGGCTTCCGTGAAACGTGGAGCCAATCAGGAGGGCATCAGGCGGATATGCGACTTTTATGTATCATTATTGGATATCTGTGCGGCTGTCTCCTGACGGCCGATACTGTCGCCCGCCATAAAACCAGCAAAAGCGTCTTCGCAATCGGCACGGGAAATCCGGGCATGGCAAATATTTTGAAGTTGTTGGGGGTGAAGTGGGCTGCTGTAACTCTGCTCGGGGATGTTCTTAAGACAGTATTGCCATGCGTTCTCTGCCGATATCTCCTGTTCGGATCACTGGGCCAATCAGCGGTTCTTTACGCCGGACTGGGGGTGGCGCTCGGTCACGGGCTCCCGTTCTGGCACAGATTTCGCGGAGGCAGGGGTGTTGCAGTAATCTGTACTTATATTGTGCTATTTTCTCCAACGTGGGGACTGCTTGCCAATCTGGCCGGACTCTTCATCGTTATCGCGGCAGGATATCTGGCGTTTGGCGCCTTGGCGATTCCCAGCCTGTTTCTGATTCCGGTTTTTCTGAATTTTGGACTGGAGGCAGGTCTCGTCGCTTTGGCCGGCGTTGCGCTTATATTTTTTCTTCATCGCGATTCCATCCGAAGGATTGCAAATAAAGTAGAAAAGAAAGTCGGTTTGTTGGCAAAGTTCAAGAAACACTGATCGTTCTTTATGGCTGCCTTTTTAATGAGCCCCGGCCCAAGGCATCGAATCACGATTACTCTTGCCTCCATGGCTGCACGGTCGGAATCCTTTAGCAAATAGTGCAACTGAAGGAAACAAGAGTTGCTTCTCCCGCGAAGCACTGAGATGTTCGAAATTCAGGTAATCAGAAAAGAGGAACCCCGGGTGTACCGTTTACAACGCAGAAAAAAGTATATATCAGTTTTGCTCACCAAATATTCTGACGTGACTTCCAATATGCTTCAGATCATGACAAGAGGGAAATATACCCATGCCTCTCTTGGAATAACGGAAGATGAATTTTTCAGCTTTGTGACAAAGGGCTTTCATGTTGAAAGGCCGGCTAAAATACTGAGCAGGATGAGAGAGGATATACCGTGTGCGCTTTATCGCCTGCGGGTTTCAGATGATGTTTACGAAGAGCTGTCGTGGAAACTGCATCAACTGTCAGACTGCGGCCAGCTATATAAATACAGCCGTCTTGGTTTATTTCTTTGCCTGCTCCACATCCCGCACTTTATGGAAAGGCATTACTTCTGTTCCAGGTTTGTGGCTGAAATTTTGCAGGATTGCGAAGCATTGAAACTCAGAAAGCCTTCTTCTTTATATCTTCCTGATGATTTTGCAAAGGAGCGACAGCTTAAATTGTGTTTTGAAGGTACCTTAAAAGAACTCATTGCGTCGGATGTGAAAAGAATGAATATTTTAAATGATGGAACAAGGAATGTATGGATATAAAAGTTGTGATCACCGCCATCGTACGCTTTGCTGCCGGGATCGGTCGCGTCGTTACCGCAATTTGCATATTGATCCTGGCTTTAAAGGGACACACCAGATTACCGTTTGACAGGTGATTTTGTCCTATTCATCTCCATCGTGCCAGAGTGTTTTTCACACCCGAAAGATGGTGAAGAGATGGATACGATTGCCACCACCGTACTTATCGGCCAATGATGGAAACATGAAACCATTAATAAAACAAAGAGGTGAACAAGATGCAGGTTGCAGTCACGGTTGTGCTTGTTGTGGCAGTCGTCGCGGCTGCTGTCGCTGTCACTTATAAGAGCAGGGATAAAGATTGTTGAATCTGGAATTCCTCACTTTTGTTACCATTTTCGCTAATATTTCTTGAAAGGGGTGAAACCCTATCTTTTTTGCTCATTCATAAAGTTCAAGAAGCTCACCATGGCAGTTAACTGTCACGGGCATCTCCAAGCTCGCTGAGTCTGGCTAAGTGAACTAAGCAGGCACACTTAAAATTGTCTGCAAATATTTTTATATAAGGAGCAATAACAATGGGTATTCTTGATGGAAGAAAAGCAATTTTGGTTGGAGCCAGTTCCGGAGTCGGATATGGAACTGCGCTTCGATTCGCCCAAGAAGGCGCCGATGTCATTGCAGCCGCACGGCGCCTTGAACGGCTGGAGGCACTTGCTCAAGATGCGAAGGACAGGCGCTTCTCGGGGAAGATCATCCCTATACAGTGTGATATTTTGAAAGAAGATGATCTTAATAAGATTGTCGATACCTGCATTGACGAGTTCGGCCGGATTGATATTCTGGCCTGTATCGCACAAGCCGGTTTGAACGATCAGCATTATACCATGGAAACAAATGCAGATAACGCCCGCATGTTTTTTGACGGAGGCCCCATCTATACCATGCTGCTCATTCAAAAATGTATGCCTTATTTTCAGAGGCAACATTATGGCCGCATCGTAACCTGCGCATCCGGCGCGGGTGTCTCTCCTACTGTCGGCTTCACAGGTTACAGCATGGCTAAAGCCGGCATCGTCGCTTTGACCAGGCTCTGCGCGAAGGAGTTTGGCCAGTATGGTGTCGTCACCAACTGCTTCCTGCCAGTTATCAAAGCGGACGCTTTCGACACGAGTGAACAAGGGAAAGCGGCCATGGCGGCAGTACAGAAAATGATCCCTGTCGGTTATGTGGGCGATGCTTATAAGGATGCTTCCCCGATCGTCGCTTTTATGGCCAGTGAAGACGCTCATTATATGAATGGGCAGTTTATCAGTATCTGTGGAGGACTTAGCAGCCTTGTATGATGTGGACTTTCAGCAAATGATACCGGTACAGCTTTATCATTCGCGCGTCGTTCTCACATCGAGCGGTTCATCGATCAAGATTCTCTTAACGGCAGTAGTTCCATTCATTGTACCTTGAACATACCAAGCCTAAAGACGTTTAAAACAAAATATTTCAAAACCAAGGGCAAACTTATCTAAAGATAAGGACGCAAAGCCAAAGGTCTAAGGCGCTTTTCAAAGCATTATAATAGCCTTGCTGCCAAAGACCCGCGCAAAGTCTGCCCTTTTTTAAACTGGGCAGGCTTTTTAAACGTCCTCCAAACCCGTAAGTCTGGAGGGCACGCTATTTATTCAGGCATGAAAATAGACCCGCCAAACTCGCGTTTTTTTGTTGGGCGGGTAGCGTCTCTATTTTTTGATCCATATAAAAACCTGCCGCATAAAAAGGGCAGGTTTCCTACGCAATCCTCTCGGAAGCCAGACCGTCATCATGCTTACGCACCTTAGACCCTCTGCTTTGCGTCCCTGCCTTTCGACAGGTTTGCCCTTAACATAATATTGTTAGATTATAAAAAATATCTATAACTAAATTGGACAGTTCAGATAAACGCTTTTTACTGTTTCGGGTAAATCCTTCATATTCTTCCCAACTGATGACGCCGCGTACAGGCATAACTTCCAATTTTAGATAAGCACCTTCCCGCAGCTCACGGCTTGTTTTGAAGGAAAGGCTTTTCATATTCCCATCTGCATCGTAAGTATCGAGATGATATTCATAACTGCCCGCGCCGCTCGAAGCTGCTGTTGTCTGTTCTTTAACACGGTTGTTATCAACCATCGTATAATAAACGGTGCTGTGATCGTCGTTGCACAGGTACAAGAACGACGCACCCGCCGCAAGCACCAATACCACAGCCGGTATGATCAGTATTTTCTTTTTTATGATTCATTTGCTTCTATTTTCGCATCCGTTATCGTAAGCTCCACGGAACCTTTTAGCCCGTCGCCGGTGATTCCAAAATAGTTTCCGCCCTCCGGCAGTTCAACAGTATCCGAATATTCGCCGGAACCCTCAAGAAGAACCACAGGGTCATCGTCACCACTGAGCCAGAATAACTGAGCGGTTCCATTTTTAACATCAAATGCACAGGTAATGACCACAGAATTACCGCTTTCCCGCTCGATAGAAGTGTTTCCAAATAAATACTCCGCTCCGGTGAAACTTTTATAATCAGCCTTGTAGGTTCCTACATAGTTGTCAGCACCGAATTCGCGGTCGCCTTTCAGAAAAATTCTTTTTGTGAGTGTGGCTTTCCCGGCAGACTGGATCACGTCATTATAAGTATCCAGCACCTTGTCCTTATCAATGTTATTCAATAAAGAACAGCCCGCCGCGCCAAGTATCAGACAGGAAGCAACTGCTATCAGCCCGAATTTGATAACCGATTTTGCTATTTTCATCAGCATAACCTCCTGTTTTGAACTACCATCCCTTTTTCAGGGGGGCTTTGTGTTTTGCCTTATTTTTCACAGGTTTCTTTGACTCGACATTGCCAGACATCGACAAGATCAGAACTGTGGAAATTGCCAGCATGACCGCAATACTCAAGCAGCAAAGTGGAATGTTCCAATGCACTTCATAGCTCCGGTAATGGATCATTCCCAGACTTGCCGTGATGGGATAAAGGTTTGCCAGCTTCATACTGCCTGCGGCAAACATGCCACCGTAACCATAGACAAGGGAAATCACGACACCGGCCAGGAAACCATTCGCGGAACGGCTGGTCAAAATGATAATAGGCATGACAGAAATATACAGAAAAAGGTTCAGAAACGTGATCTGCATCAGGCCTTGTACTGCGGCCCCCGTCGAGAACCCCGGAAATCCCGTAAGCAATCCTGCAAGGATCGTAAAGACTGTACATACGAGTCCGAGAAACAGCGATATCAATCCGCAGACCAGCAGCTTTCTGACAAGCAGCCGCTTAAACGTCAGCGGAACCGTCAGTATGTTTTTTAGAGTATCGTCTTTTTGTTCACGCGCAATGATATAACCGGCAATCAGCGTGATACACACGGGGAAAACCGTAGTCATGTTGTTTTTGATTACCTGTTCGACTAAAATAGGAAACGTCCATACCATGGGCGAAAGCTAACAGCCTGTTCACAGAATCGGCGGTTATCTTGGGGATTTCACAAGACAACCCCGCAGTGATGCCGCCTGAAAACTGCCGCTATGATGTCGGCATCGTTGTTTCCGAAGATTTCACAACTACGGACACCGATATAGACGTAGCAAAACTACCCGGCGGCAAGTACGTCGTTTTTACGATTGACCATACCGCAGAAGCAATCCAGAAAGCATGGGGCGAAATCTTCGTTCAGCTATCGGCTCAGGGCCAACAGCCCGACGTTTTCCGCCCCATCCTCGAACGGTACATCCCCACCATGATCGACAGGCACCTGTGTGAAATCTGCGTTCCCGTTTAAGACCGTTCCTCTGCTTTGGCGGGCCGGTTTTTTTGGGGAACCGGTGCATCGTCGATCAGCTGCTGATACTGTTTGAGAGTGTCGCGGATAGATTTTTCAGGATCAGGGTACGCAAAAATTTTGCATTTCTCCGGCAAATTGTCCCTGTCGTTGTAAAGCTCTACGAAGCGGTCGCCGGTGTCCACAATATAGCCGTTCTCAGTGAATGTGCCGCCGTCCTCCAAGAAAACGTCCCGCCCATAGCCTCGTAGTCAATGTAATTTTCCAGATACTCCGGCACTTCCAACGCGCCCATTTCGTCGATCATATAGCGGCCCAAATCGTCCTCGTCGCAGATTCCGGGGTAATACTCATAGCAGTCAAGGTTTTGTGCGAGATTGATTAACTCTTTCAAGTCGCTTGTATGGTCGCCGCAAGAAAGGGCGGCTTCAAACTTTTCCCGGTCGCCCTCGTCCAGATCGGCGTATTCGGGGAGACAGTCATACAGACCGGAAATGTTGGTTTCGTAGTCCGTGATGAAAATTTCCTCATACCGCACCCCGTCCATATGGATACGCCGGAAAAGCGCCTGAACTTCCTCAGTAGCGGGGAGCTTCAAAAACTCTCCGTCCAAATACCCTTAATTGTAGCGCCCAAGATTAGTGACAAAGGCTTCAATCGCACTCATTGGTTCCGGCCTCCGTGCGGCACTGCCCCTTGTCGGGGTACGGGGCAGTGCCCCGTATACGGTCTTCGGGCCAAGTTCGAGGTGTTGACAAACCCCCATCATTCGGGACGAAGCCATGAGAAATCCAGGGGGAACAGGCAAAAAAAGAAGCGCCTTGGGACTTATCCCAGGCACTTAACCATGCGCTTTAGGTTTAAGGCGGTTGCCGACAAGAGGCAGTGATCTTCCGCCGCCTCGATTCCCCGTCTGAACAGACGTCTTAAGTTGTGCATCCATTTCTGGGCCGCAAAGCTGCCCTCACACCAAATCTGGCGCAGACTCAGGATATGTTTGTGGGTGAATGTACCATCCGTGTCCCGCTGCTTTTTTACGGATTCCTCAAAAATATTCTTTCGGATCGCGCGGCTTTGATGGCTGCCACTTACACACTTGCTTAGCATCGGGCAGGCCCGGCAGTTTTTCTTTTCGGCTCTGTATACCCGGCAGACGTTGTAGTGCTCCCTCTCAAGATTCCGCAGGGTCAGTTGTTTTCCAGCAGGGCAAATAAAGCAGTCCTTTTCCGCATCATACTGAAAATTCTCGCGCCTGAACTCCACCTTGTAGGTTGCCCCGCCCGTTGCTGCGGGCGTGTACAGCCAGATGCCCATATCGTCCATCGCCCGGTAAATCATGCTGGTGCCATAGGCGCTATCCGCGCCGGCTGCTTGAATATCCAGTCCCAAATGCTTCCGCATGTATTCAATGCGTCCCAGGTATGGCTCCGAATCGTTCACATTTCCCGGTGTCACTGCCACATCCACCACAATTCCGTGAGCGGCATCCACGCTTTGATGATCCAGGTAATGCATTCCTTCCGGTTTTCCGGGCCGCTGCAGCATTCCAGCGTCCGGATCGGTGGTGCTGACCGTCTTTTGCACCTTTTCGCTTTCCTTTTTCTCACGCCCCGCGCGCTGCGGCTTGATGGCGCCGGATGACTCCAGCCGCGCACGTTCCTCCGCTTCATACTGATCCAGCCGTTCCATATAGTCCGTTGTCTCGCGCTGGGCCAGTACTTTTGTATTCGCCTTAAATGAGGCATTCGCTTTTACATGCGTGGAATCCGTCAGAATGATCTTTCCATCCACCAATCCCTTTTCCATGCATAGATGCAAAATATGTTCAAACAGGTGACGGTACACCTCTTTTCCATGAAACCGTCTGCGCCGATTCTGGGAAATTGCAGAATGATCGGGCACCCGATCATCCAAATCCAACCCCAGGAACCACCGGTAGGCCATATTCACCTGAATCTCCTGCTCAATGCGACGCTCCGATTCGATACCGTACAGATATCCCACCAGTAGATATTTTACCAGCACTACCGGATCGATTCCGGGCCTGCCGTTATCCGGGCAGTACAAATCCCGAACCTCGTCGTAGATGAAGCTGAAATCCACGGCGTTTTCCAGCTTGCGCAAAAAGTGCTCCTGCGGCACCAGGTCCTCAAGGGTGACACAATGCATTTTTATCTGTATCCCGTCTCGCTCCGTCAGCATTCCCAAACACATCCCACTGCTTTTTCTTTGCCTACATTATACCATTTTTGCCTCTCCTTTTGGAACTTTGTCAACACCTCGAACTTGGCACGAAGTGATTTCTATATACAAAAACACTGCCCATAATCTCGCTTGGGCAGCGCCTTGTGTAATGTGATAGCTTCAATTTTAATTTTTGTCCTTATTCCGGGCTATTTTGCAGTTTTCCTAATACTTATGGCACATACGCTGAGAGTATTACGAGATAAGGCGCAAATTACCTCAGACTTGTAATGGATACCCGACATGATAGTTACAGATGACGAAAAAGACCGGGAAGCTGACGCGTTCAATTAAAATCTACTTCAGAAAATATTAAGCAACCTCAAAATCACAATAATTACCCCAATCCCAAAAAACGCTCCTAAAATAGCTTTATTATTCTTGGCAATCCATTTTGGGAGGAAAATATCAAAGCCTATTTCATGATCATCGGTATATCTCTCCCCCACAACCGTCAATGGACATCTCCAACCAAACAGCAAAAGAATCAATCCTTCTATTATGACCAGCCCAATGGCGATAAAGGTATATACATTGACCCTGTCAAATATACCTGCAAACAGGATATAGAAAATCACTACGACAAAAAATACCCAGATGATTGTATGAATCAGTTTTATGCATAGCAACTTCTTATTCATTTTTCCTCTTCTCAATACGGCTAAATGTCTTATAATGCTCAATGAAAAACTGCCCGTCAAATTTCTGTTTTACAAATAATCTGAATGACGCATTATACCCGAAGTTGCTCTCTGATTTGTAATTTGTCTGTGCAATTAAATTTCCCCGCTGTACAATTTTTGCCCGAATTCGTATGCTTCATCCAAATGATGTATTTTATCAATTTGGGGTCTGCCATTGGTATCGCCACAGCCGAGAAATGGTGAATTCTGTAGAGAGTTTCACCGATATCTTGGCTTTCAAATGGGAATAGATTCTATTTTCCCCTTCTCGGACCCTTTGGAAACCACCCTTTCTCCACTCTCTTTTTCTGAAGGAAAAGCTCATGGATACTCCAAAACAGCGAAAATCCTAATATCGACAGAAGGGAGGACATGAGCGTCGATTCCAAGAATAATGAAATTCCGACACAGACCAGGCCGGAAACTAAAAAAGCCAGCCACGCCCTGGTGCCGAAATAATACTCCACTTTTATGACGACCGGATGCAATATCCCGATGATCAGCAATGCCCCGACACCAATCCATACTCCATCAAAGTGCAATGTTTTTCCCCTTTCTTTCCCGATATGAAGTCGCTCCTACCGATAGCGATAGCTCAAACCCTTTCCGGTAAACTCGAAACGCCCTTTTAAGCCCGACGTGCAGACGACCCGTTTATCCACCGTAACGAAAACCGCCTCAAAGCCGCCCACCTCTTTTTGAAAAGCCAGTGCCCGCTCCGGCCCCATGACAGGCCGTGGAGTAGGCTTCGCACAGTGCACCGTTGGTTCCGATCACGCTAACCGCGCGCAGGCCGCTGTCCGCGGGATATCCCGTGCTTTTGTCGAGGATATGGTGGTATCGGCGTCCATCCTTGATAAAGGACTGCTCGTAATCGCCGGAGGTGGATAAAAACTGATTGCGCAGAGAAACGATCCCGAAGTAGGAGGTTTCGCCCCATCAATGTTCTGCAGGCCGATCCTCCACACGGAACCGTCCGGCTTTGTCCTAGGGCCAGCATCGAGGAAGTCCCCAGCGAAAAGAGCGCGGACGAAACCCTTCGCCGCCCGCACAGTTTCTTGATCCGGCCGCAGGCATAGCCTTTGGCGATGCCGCCGCAGCCGAAAGCGACCACCTCCGTCTCCTTGGAGAGAGCGGGGATCGCAGGAACACAATGCCCGACGAATCTCGGTATCGCTCGGAATCTTTCCTTGGCGCTTCCCGATGTGCCACAAGTCTACCAGTGCCCCGATTGTAGGATCATAGGCGCCGCCCGTCTGATCCGAGTAAAACAGGGCCTCTTTCAGAACGGCGGAGGTTTCGGGAGCTACCCGACCCAACCGCCGCTTTTCGATGCGTTGAGCTGTCCGATATCACTGTCCGCTTTCATTCTGGACAGCAAAAAATCCAACTTCCGGATGCAGACGGCCGATTCATCGAGGGCTTCCTGTGCGTGCAGCCCATATGCCGTGAGGCACATTCAGTACCCATTGCGGCAAAATTCAGATCTGCCCGGTTCAGTACGCCCCCAATCGGCCCGCAATGAAATCCGATAGCCGATTTTTCCACATCATCCCCGCCCCTATCTATGCCAGACCGCCGCGGCGTTTGACCGGACGAGCAGGTCCTCCAGCGGGAGGTTGAGAGGGCAGATCTTTTGGCAGGACAGAGACTTACCGCAGCCTCCAAAGTAGAATTGGCGGTACTTCCTTAAAATCTCGCTCCGGTGTCCCCCATACTCGGCCTGATCCATGAGCTTGGAAGCGGCTACCATGGAAGCGGCGCCGGTGAATTTTCCGTCCGGCCGAAAGTTCGGGCAGACCTCCAGACAGCAGCCACACATCAGGCAGCGCGAGGACTGGTACTGATTCTCATGTTCCCATTGGTTCATGGAGGCGTTTTCCTCCAGCCACAGCCTCATGCGCTTCATATTTGCAAACAGGATGCTCCGGTCCACCTTCAGGTCGGCGACAATGGGAAATTTACTCAGAGGCTCGAGAACAATAATATGTTTTCTTCCCGCAAGCTCCCCCAGGAAGGAGGAACAGGCAAGGCGCGGCAGGCCGTTGATCCGCATGGCACAGGCTCCGCATTTTTTCTGCAGGCAACTGCATTCCCAAATAATCCGGTCCGCGGGTCTGCCCTCATGATCTTCCAGCACGTCGCGGCCGTTGAGCTCATTCAGCGCAAAAGCGACGGAGTCTTCCGGAATGCCTTCGTAGGCGAAGGTCTGAAAAAAAGAGGGGCTGCCGGCGTCCTTCCGTCGCATGATTTTCAGATCAAAGCGCATGCTGTTCACCTCTCTTCCGGGATATCTTCGAGACGGACCACAACTTTTTTTCCGTCATATCGGGCGACGCTGTACTTCAAATATTCCGCGTCGTTTCGGTCCGGGTAATCGCCACGGGTATGCGCACCCCGGCTTTCCCGGCGGTTGCAGGCGCTCAACAAAAGCGCCTTGCCCAGCAGGCACAGGCTCTCCAGATTCAGGTTCTCATACGGCCCGCTGGTGGGATCGTAATTACGTACGACCTTTTCCGCAAGCAGCCGGTCGAGCGCCGTAATCCCCGCTTCCATTTGCGGCCCATTCCGAACGATGCCGAGGCTGTTGAGCAGGATGCGGCTCAGCTCCGCCCGGATACCCGGAAGGGGGAAATGCCGGTTGCCCGCCTGCAGGGATGCCACCTTCTGCCGGATCTCTTCAACGGCCTGTGCGCCGTATTTTTTAAAGTCGTTGGTGCAGCCTGCGGCATCCTGCGTGGCCGACCTTGCTGCCACGCCGCCGCCGTAAAGGGCGCCCAGCGTGGAATTCCCTCCCAAGCGGTTCGCTCCGTGGTACTGGTAGCAACATTCCCCCGCAGCGTAGAGGCGCGGGAAGGTGGTCCGGTGCTGTTCGTCCACCTGAAGGCCACCCATGAAATAGTGGATTCCGGGGGATACGGGGACCGGTTCCTTCCGTGGGTCCACATGCAGGTAGGTGATGCAGTCCTCCACTAAATCCCCCAGCCGCTTCTCCATCACTTCGGGGGGCAGGTGCGTCATGTCCAGAAAGACGGAAGTGGGGCCGCCCGACGCACTCATGATCCGCCAGATCTCGCGCGAAATCACGTCGCGGGGCATCAGGTTTCCCATTTCGGGATACTTCTCCTCCATGAAGTACCAGGGCTTTCCGTTCCGAACGGTAAAAAGCCGTCCGCCCTCGCCGCGCGCCGCCTCGCTGATGAGCAGGCGTTTGCCGAAGCAGGCCGCCGTGGTGGGATGGTACTGGATAAACTCGCCGTTCGCAATCGGCACGCCGAGCCGGAACAGCTCGGCCGCCGCCACCCCGGTGTTCTGCTGGGAGCCGGTGGTCCTTCCGAACAGGCCGTTAATGCCGCCCGACGCGACGATAATAGCATCCCCCTGTAGAGAGAGCAACTCCTGCGTCCGATTGTCCAGCGCCACGCATCCGAGGCAGCGTTTCTGTTCGTCCAAGATCAGGCTTACAAACGAATGGTCGCTGTAGCGGATGATGTTCCCTTCGGCTTCCTTCTTGCGGACCTCTTGAATGAGCGCGGTCATGATCTGCTTTCCCGTACTGCTCATAGCGAAGGCGGTGCGCTTTTTCTTTTGTCCTCCGAAATTGCGTAGATCGATGCTGCCGTGTTCGTCCCGGTTGAACACGACGCCCAAGGCCGCGAGATGGCGGACGATGCCAGGCGCGGCATTCGTAAGCGCGCTCACCGCGTTGGGGTCCGCAAGGTAGACGCCCGCCGCCATGGTGTCCTTGAAGTGTTCTTCCACGCTGTCGTCTTCGCCTTTGGTATCGAGTGCGGCGTTGATGCCGCCCTCGGCCATGACAGACTGTGCCCGTTCCGAAGGCATAGAGGAAACCAGAAGGACCTGGTACTGTTTTTCGGCTGCTGTGAGTGCGGCGGACAGGCCCGCAAGCCCGGCACCGATAATGAGGATCGTCTGGTTCATAAGTATTGCCACCCGATATAGTAAAATAGGACCGCACCAGTGAAAAACAGCAGGAAGACGGAGGCAATCAGAAAGAGATCCACCCGGCGCTCCCACTGTTTGATCACTCCCAGCGAGATCAGTAAAGGACGGAGGTTGACAAAGACATGAATGAAAAGCGCGGCGATCAGCAGAAGCTGTGTGACGAGCTTGATCATGGTGAATTCTTTAAGGCCGAACGCGCCATTCACCGTCTCGCCGTAGGCGCCGAAGTGGAAGAATAGAAGAATCAGGATGGCAACACCGCTGAAGCGCCTCGTCCAGAATGTTGCGTTTTGTCGCAGATACCAGCGGCCGAATTCGCCGCCCCCGCGCGCTGCCTGCACCGTCAGCGCCACGCCCAGCCCTGCATGGATGAGGATCAGCCCGAAGCCGACCCAAGCGAGCGTCGTCGCCGCGTCGGAGCCGATACCGAGCAGAAGGAAGCTGCCCATCACCCCGTGGGTAAGAAAGACCACGAGGATCACGCCTGACAGGATGGTGTTAATTCTGCGCAATGATTCTCCTCCTTCATTTTTTGGATGTGTCGGCCGTCAGCCGGTATCCGGCAGAACTGACAGGTAGGCCGGAAACACTTTTAGAAGCCACAACATCAGTCTGCGGGTAGCCGAGGAATACGAAAGCGGCATCCTTCACCACCAGCGACTGGATCTGGTCGGTCAGCAGCACCCGCCGATTCGAGTCGAATTCTCGTTCCAGTTGAGCAAGGTCCGCATCGACCTGCTCATTCCGGTAATGACCATAATTCAGGTTCCCTTCGGAGGCAACATACGACTCAAAAAAGTTCTGTGCGTCGCCGTTTTCTGCGGTCTGCGCCGTCATCAGGAGCAGGTCAAATTTTCCGTAACGTGCACGGGAGGTGAAGAAAACGTCGTTGTATATCCGGACGGTGATGTCAATGCCGACCTGTCCGAGCTGCGTTTTGATTGTCTGCGCTCGTTTCAGAAGCTCCGCATCCCCTGCGGGCAAGGCGAGCCGGAATGAAAGCGTCTCGCCGGCATATCCGGCTTGTGCCAGCAGAGTCTTGGCAGCGGCAGGGTCGTAAGGATAGGGGTCGGTATGATCCATGTAAGGCAGCGCCGGGGCAAAAGCGCCACCCGCCGCCTGACGGCTGATGGCCAGCGCAACGGCCTGCCGCACGGCTGAATTCGACAAAGCTGCATTTTGTTGGTTCATCATTAGAAGCTCCACACATGCGGTATCCTTAGTCTCAATCTGACATCCACTTTTGGAAAGAGTAGAGATATCCTCCTGCGGCAATCCCACCGCTGCGTCGGTCGTCCGATTCTTCAGGTTCTGTACGAGTTTATCCGTATCTGCTACAAGTCGGATGTCCGCACCGCCGAGCTTCGGCGTCCCTCCGTGGTAATCGTCGAACCGGCGCAGGACCACCTCCACCTGCCCGATGAATGTGGTGGGGATGAACGGCCCGGTGCAGACGGGAAAATACGAAAAACTTTCTTTCTGGTCCGACGCGGCATCCACAATCGTGAAGGCCGGGGCGGCAAGGTTATGGATCAGGCTTGGGCAGGGCGCTGAGGTGTGAATTGTTAGCGTCAGACCCTCCGCCTGGACAAAGGAAACGGGCAGCAGCTTCGCCGCGTCGGTATCCAGGCGGACAGCGCGCTCCAGCGACTCTTTGACGCTCTGCGCGGTCATGGTCTTATCGTTCTGGAACTTCACGCCGGGACTTAGCTTGATCTCCCAGGTGCGCGGGCCAAGGTTTCTCCACGATTGCGCAAGCCACGGCTGAATGTCCCCGTTATTTATGTAAAAAAGCGTCTCTCCCACGCCGTAGGCGAGGGTGTAGCAGCCGTTCCCATGCGCCGGGTCCAGATCCGATGGAAAGGAGGGGCCCGCGATTTTCAGCTCCGATCCTTTCAGCTCAGCTTCAAGTCCGGGAAGGGACGAATTGGTAATGGCGCTCTCTTTGAGCTTTTTGAGCTTGGTCGCGCCGGACACAGCGTCCACAGTGGAGGTGCGGCGCAGGGTTGCTCCGGTAAGGAGAAGCAGCAAAAAGGTCGCGACAAGCAGAATCAGCCTTCTTTTCACATCACCGCCTCCTCCAAAGATGCCTGTCAGTCCGCTTTTTTAATCAGCAGCACGCGCATGGCGTTCAGCACCGCGATCATCGCCACGCCGACGTCGGCAAATACGGCCGCCCACATGGAAGCAAAGCCGAGTGCGGCAAGCGCCAGCACCGCGACCTTGACCCCGAGCGCGAAGACAATGTTCTGCCAGACGATCCGCTTGGTTCTCCGGGCGATCTTCATCGCGCCGACCAGCTTCTTCATCTCGTCCGTCATCAGGACGACGTCAGCGGCCTCGATAGCCGCGTCCGAGCCCATGCCCCCATAGCGATGCCGATGTCCGCACGGGCGAGCACCGGCGCGTCGTTGATGCCGTCGCCAACGAAAGCGAGCTTGCCCTTGGGGGATTTTTCTTTCAACAGGGCTTCCAACGCCTCGACCTTCTGATCGGGCAGCAACCCGGCATGTACCTCGTCGATCCCGAGTTGCCGGCCGACCGCTTCACCCACGCTTCGGCTGTCGCCAGTAAGCATGACCGTTTTCCTCACACCCAACGCTTTGAGTTTGCGGATAGCCTCGGCGGAATCGCTTTTCACCTCGTCCGCTATGACAAGATATCCGGCAAACCGCTTCTCCACCGCGACAGAAACGACCGTGCCGACCGGCTCCGTTTTCGGGGAGGGGATACCCTTGTCCTCCATCAACCGGCTGTTGCCGACAAGGATTTCCCGGCCGCCGACAACCGCCCTGGTACCGCGCCCGGGAACCTCCTCATATTGCTGGATTTCATCCGCATCTCGAACCTCTTTGCAGGCATTGCTGTCACCTCTCTACTTTTCGGTGATGTGTTCGTACCCCTGCTGGAAGAGGGGCGCGATGTGCGCATCGTCCAGGGAGTAATAGACGATCTTGCCGTCCCGCCGGTATTTGATTAGCTGGGTCTGCCGAAGAACCTTCAGATGATGCGAGATGGCGGGCTGGGTCATGTTCAGCAGACAGGCAAGGTCGCACACGCACATTTCGGAAAGAATCAGGGCATTGATGATTTTGAGGCGTGTCGGGTCGCTCATGGCCTTAAAAAGCTCAGCGATCTTAACAAGCTGGGAATCTTCCGTTAGCTCGCCCTTCACCTTCCGCACAATATCCTCATGGATGATGGTACAACTGCAGAGTGCGTCTTCATCCTTATCCGGTATCATCGCAGTCACCCCTTAAACAATTAAGCACATGTTTATGTGTTTTATTATAAAGCGCCACACAATCGCTGTCAATAAGGCAGTTCAAAGTCAACTTGATTTTTATGCAGCAAAAGAGATCGGAACCGAAAGGTCCTGGTCTCTTTTATATATAATTTTGCTCTTACACGAAGTTCAATCTGAACCCTGTGGCTTCTCTGTGTGTTCATTTAGTTGTGTATGAGTGCTTACAATATGGGCACTTAGGATAATCTATATCATGTTTTTTTCCACATTCGGGGCAAGTCCTTTGCGCAATTTGATTTCCCCCTTTTATATTATCTGATGAGTCTAATTTTTCTAATTGCTTTTTTTTAAACCGATATAACTTAGCTTTCTTTAAGTAAACTATTCCAAACCATATGCAAACAGAAGTAGCTACCAAAAAAACTACGGTAATAACGATAAAGTTAAATAAAGGAGAACCGTCAACAAATGAAACCACAAAATAAGGAGTATTGCTGAGAAATAGAAATTTTATTAAGAAACAATAGAAAATGATTAAACCCGCTGCCTGAATAAACATCCAAATAGCAAGAGGCATAGCATTACCTGAAGCTTTAATGGCGGGGGGTATTTTTCCTGTGCCTACATAATATCCAGGATTAAACTGATTATTCTGATTTTCAATCATCTCTTCTATATAATTTTGTTCTTCCTGTTGCGATTCCTTAAAAGAATTTTGTTCCAAATTTTTATCTATGTTGAAATCTTCATCCTGTTTTGACATTTATTCCACCTGCCTAAAAATACGAAGTTACATTGCCTCTATTATACCATGCTTTGCCCTTTGTGTGTCCAGCGCCATCGCAGAAATGCGGCGGTTTTTTTATTTCTAATCTCAAAAGGAGGAAAACTACATGCCCCGTACAAACTTGAAAGTAGTTCCCGTGAGGGAGAACGTCGTGCGCCTGCAAGACTTTATTGACATGATTTCGCTCTCCGTGATCAAATTTTTCACAGATTACTTCATCTGCGGCAACACCTTCCGATGCGTCTGGGCCTTGCGTGAATACCCGACATGGTAGTTATAGATGTCAACCTATTTTTTCTCTCCAAAAAGGCTTGCAATAGGAAGAATTAAGATGCAGAAAATGGGCAAATAAATAACCTCCATAGAAATAATGGTTCGATACTTTATCAGAGAAACTGCCACAGAAAAAATTGTACCAGCAGCAAAGGCGCATGCTGTGATCTTTATAAACTTCTTAACGCCGTTTTTCTTGACATAGATTGTTACTCCCATAGGAATAGCCACGATAATTGCAAGGACCGCAGCGCACAGGATGATCAGATAGAATTCGCCAAAGAGGTTGCCCAAAGCAGGAGCGTCCACCTCGCCCTTGGCAGATATTATAAAGATAAAGGCCAACATTACTACCGTTGCAAGCAGAAACGTGATGAATATAACCTTAATTATTTGTTTTATATAATTCATATCATTAGCTCCTGTAAAAAAGTATTTTAACTTAGCGTGAAGGGTATGCATATTAGGATCGAATCCATCCTGACCCGCTCTAATTGTGAGTACCAGACATGATAAGTTATAGACGATGAAAGAGGCATTGGAAGTCGACGTAGTACATCAGCTTTCCAATTTGCCCATTAAACGCGCTTTAGAACATCCATCCAACTTAGAATGACCGTTCCCACAAAGATAACTCCCAAAACAGATAAAATGAAAAGAATAATCATCCTTCTTTTTTTCTTTCCTTCTTCGGGATTTAATTTGAGCATATAAACAATACGAATTTAATATGCGCCTATTATACCCATGTTTTCCCCAAAAAGTGTTCAGTACCGTCACAGCAAATGTGGCGGCCTTTTTGTATCTAAAATCTCAAGGGAGGAAATTTTCATGCCTCGGACAACTTATCAACAGCCCCTGTACAGAGGGACAGTGTTCATCTGCAAGACTTCATTGACATGATCGCGCCCTCGGTGGTCAAGTTTTTCACGGATTACCTCATCTGTGGCAACACCTTCCGGTGTATTTGGGCACTACGGGAATACCCCACTTCCACCGACGAGCAGGCGATCTTGCGGCACCTGGGCGAAAAGGACGGGATCACCCTTCACATCTACACCCGGCATGTCACACCTTATGAAGAAAAGAAAATCATTGCGAATGCAGCGAATAAAAATTACATGAAGAAAAGCAATACCAATGATTTGCAGCAAACGATCACCGTGGAGGATAACCTCAGGGACGTTGCCCAGGTCGTCACTGCCACGCACCGCAACCGCGAACCCCTGATTCATACCGCAGTCTACATCGAGCTGTCTACCCATGGCCTTAACCAGCTGAAGCTTCTGCAAACCGAGGTCTTGGCCGAGCTGATCCGAAGCAAGTTAAACGTCGACCGGCTCCTGCTCCGGCAGCATCAAGGATTCCTTTGTGCGATGCCAAGCGGCTGGAATGTGTTCTGTGACCAGTTTGAGCGGATTCTTCTGGCAAGCTCCGTGGCCAACCTCTATCCTTTCGCATATTCCGGGAAAACCGACGCTCACGGCTTCTATCTTGGGCGTGACAAGTTCGGCAGCAATATTCTTGTGGATTTCAACGCCCGCGCGGACGATAAGACTAACGCAAATATTCTGATCCTCGGGAATTCCGGACAGGGCAAATCATACCTGCTACAGCTCATTTTGTGCAACCTGCGGGAAGCCGGAATGAATGTCATCTGCCTTGATCCTGAAATCGAATTTGAGGATTTGACCAATAATCTCGGAGGCTGTTTCATCGACTTGATGTCCGGAGAGTACATCATCAATGTTCTGGAGCCCAAAACCTGGGACGAGCAGACTGAGTCTGCATCCAGCTCCCAGTCCGGGGTAAAGCAGAATGGCAAAGCTGTTTGGAACAGCCGGAGGAAGATGAGCAACCCGGATTCTGCATCGGGGAGATGAAGGATCAGCGTTTTGGGATTGAATCGAGCTGACCGGGCTGACGCGCCAGAGGGCCGCACAGGTCCTATCGGAATACTTCGGTACCCCACGAAGCCACGAAAGCGGTACGTATGACGCCTATTCCGTCCCGGACAGCGAGAGCCGCAGGTGGAAAATCGTCAGCGATTCCAGTATCGATGAGGAAAACAGACATGGAGATTCGAATGCCACCTATCGGGTGGAACTCGTCAGCCCCATCTGCCGGTATGCCGATATCGAAACGACTCAGGAAATTGTCCGTAAGTTTCGGGGTGCCGGGGCGATCGCCAACTCCAGTTGCGGCCTGCATATCCATGTTGACGCATCGCCGCATAGCGCCAACAGCCTGCGGAACATCACCAACATCATGGCGAGCAAGGAGGATCTGATCTATAAGGCAATGCAGGTGGAAGTTGAGCGAGAGAATCGATATTGCAGAAAAGTCGACCAGCGTTTCCTGGAGGAACTCAACCGGAAAAAGCCTAAGACGCTGTGTGGAGAAGGGCCTGAGCGTTTCCCGGAAACCGAATGTGTCGTCGAAAGGGCATTGGAATTTCCGAAGGCAGAATACCGTGAGTGCAGAAACCATTTATCCCGTGATATGCCGTTCATAGCGGAAAACCGGGACTGGATGTCGGCCGATCAAAACGGCGTCGCCCACTGCCTTCTTGTCATAGGCGAAGGCGGTTCGGAAGGAGTGCTGGTCAATTCGGAAGGATCTGATTACGCCCGCTACGCGAGCCTTGTACCGAGGGCTCGGGAACTCGTCGCCGCCGAGCAGCAGGAGCTCGAGTACATCTCCGCTGGGTTACCTTCTCTGCGGTTCCGCGACCTGATTCTACTTGGCCTGCCCGCAAACACTTATCTTGTCGATGACGATTATAATGCCGGATTTATCCCTGTCGGCGGGCTGAAAGACGGAAATATTTCCGAAAAGGCTCAGGAACGGTTTACCGACCTGCTGGACGCTCCGATCAAAGCCATCCGGCCGGGAGCCTATGGAACGGAAATCGTTATAAGCGGCGTCCCGACAGAAAGGCTGTCGGAGTTGACCAGGCTCTGGCAGACAACCAAATCGAAGCCCCGACCATGGGGACAGGAGGGAAATCAATGCCTATGCCGGGCTGAAATGTGGTATAATATAAAAAACACCATAAAAGGAGGCGGCACTTTTGGAACAGTACGATGAGGCGGTCCGGCTCTGGCAGTCCTATCGAATTACTTCCGAGGCTGATCTGGACAAACATCTGGACAGCTTCCGAATCCTTTTCGCTTACCATTCCGGAAAGATCGAGAATGAGGAAATCACCTATCACGACACCAGAGAGATCTTTGAAAACGGCAGGGTGTCCAATTATACCGGAAATCCGCGCGCGTTGTTCGAACAGCAGAATCAGAAGATCTGCTATGAATTCCTGAAGGAGAAGATCGTCCAAAAAGCGCCGCTGAGCCTGGAACTGATCCGGGAGATCCACCGTATCCTGACGGGCGGCACCTATGACGAACGGCGTTATGTTGAGAACGGAGAGAGGCCCGGCGAGTTCAAGAAGCACGATTATGTCACCGGAGTATACGAGGTCGGCTCACCGGCGGAGAGCGTGGGGAGCGACCTTCTGGAGCTTCTTGATGAGGTCAATGCCTATAACGAAAAGGAGGTCCTGAAGGCCGCCGCATATCTGCACGCCAAATTCGAGTTCATCCATCCCTTCGCGGACGGAAACGGCCGGGTCGGTCGTACCCTCCTAAACTATTATCTGATGATTCACGGCCACCCGCCTCTGATCGTTTACGATGAGGACAAGCGGCTATATTACGACTGCCTGCAAAAATATGACGAAGCAGAGGAACTGAAGCCGCTGTTCGAGTTCCTGAAATACGAGACCGGAAAGACTTGGGGAAAGGCTCTGCATCTCAGTGAAGGACAAAAGCCGGAGCGCAAAACCCTGAACGATTTCACGCCGAAGATGTAGGATAGGCCAAAAAGGAGGGGATCTTTGGGGAAGAAAATCCTTTTAGTGCTGTTTTATGTGATGCTCATCGTCTATGCCGTTCTGAAAGGCTGCCAAGGCTGCTTCTACTGTCGAACTCACGAGGGCTGTGATACAAAGGATAAGCTGTCGCCTATGTACGAAGAAATAGAACAAGCGGATGGCATAGTGGTGGGCTTTCCAATCTATTTCGGCAATATCGGCGGACAATCCAAACAGTTAATTGACCGGATGTACCCCATGATCGGCGCAGATTTTGCTCCACGTTATCCTGGGAAAAAAAGCTGTAACGATTTATTCGCAGGCAAATATTGATAAGGATATGTTTAAAGGAGCCATCGAAGCAATAATAAGTTTTTTTACACTGTTCGGTTGGGAGTTTATAGATAGTCTGCTTAGCTACGGTAGTACCGAACCTGATTATTCAATACCACAAGAACTATTGGATAAGGCGTTTGAAACGGGGAGAAAATTGGTTGGATAATTCGGCGGCTTTTCAATTATACTATAGAACCGTCGTTGTGGCAGCATAAAAAGCGCCACCGAATATGACAATCTAGAGACAGTTATCATATAGCAATTCAACTTAAAAATTGGCAAAATCCCATTCGAATGTTCATCTTATTAGGGCTATGACCCTGTTCATACTTTGATTCCAGAAGGTATCTTTCTTCAGCAAGTCTTAGATTTTACCCTTTACGGGAATACTCCTGTCACTTTGTAGGTCTCTTGATATCAAAGACGCCATTTTCCCAAGCGTCACATTACAGATGGAATGCTCGATGGCGCAAGCCTCAGTACTCGCCGTATCCTCACCTAGGTTTAACACGAGCATTAAAAATCGCTTGATTGTATTGTATCAAACTTGGAAACCAGCTTTTCGGCGGTTTCACTCCCCTTTGTCATGACGCCGGATGCCTGCCTCGCGTTGGACGGCGAAAACATCGTCATCCAGAAGGGAAAGGAGGAACTGCGGCGGATTCCGCTGCACAATCTGGACGGCATCGTCGCATTCGGTTTTACCGGAGCCAGCCCGGCCCTGATGTGGAAGGACCTTTAATTGTCTGAGTTGCGGCTTCCGGTGCGAACCAGGAGCTTCCAACGATTTACAGGAGGCTTCGCACCGGATTATCCGCATTTTATATTCTTATTTGAAACAAAGCTTTTATCGGCCGGCTGCGTGCTTTCTTGTTATTAGGGAATCAGTGAAAATTTATCTGATTTTCTTGTCTGCCTTAGTTACTTTTTCTGTCGCTCCCCATGCGGGAGCGTGGATTGAAATACACATTATCAGTATTCGAAAAGAAAAGTGAACTTCGCATAAGCGGAATAATGAGAGTTAGGCACGTATTTATCAATGACGAAAGTAAAATTGGGTGATATAGTCTTTATTTATCTGGGAGGGTAGAATGAATATATTAGTATTTGGCGGTACTAGATATTTCGGTATTCATATGGTTGAAGCGCTCATACAAAAAGGGCACAATATTACAATCGCTACAAGAGGACGAAAAAAAGATGATTTTGGAAATAGCGTTCATAGAGTGGTTATTGAGCGCTCATCACCCAAAAGCATAGCGGACGCATTTAACGGCAAAACTTTCGATGTGGTATGTGACAGCCTTGCTTATTGTTCTAACGATGTGAAATATGTATTGGATTCTGTACATTGCAAGCGCTATTTGATGACATCCTCAGCATCTGTATATCGACTGCATGTCAATACAGTAGAAAATGACTTTAACCCTCTCGAAAAGTCACTAAAATGGTGTAACAGAACAGATTACCCATATGATGAAGTCAAACGGCTTGCAGAATGTGCTTTATTTCAGGCATATCCGTCACAAAGCAGCGTGGCCGTACGGCTTCCATTTGTTATCGGAAGAGATGACTATACAAAGCGGCTGTATTTTTATGTTGAGCATATTGTAAAAGGGATCCCAATGTTTATTGACGACATAGATGCTCGGATGGGATTTGTTAGTTCAGATGAAGCAGGTAGATTTCTGGCCTTTTTGGCAGAGCAAGAGTATACAGGTGTAATTAACGGAAGCAATGGCGGAACGATATCGCTAAATGATATAATTAAATATGTCGAGGAAAAAGCAGGAAAGAACGCGATTTTATCAAAAGATGGTGACGTCGCTCCGTACAACGGTGAAATAGATTATAGTTTAAATACTGAGTTTGCATCAAAGTTGGGCTTTAGGTTCTCTCCCATAAAATTGTTTATATATGATTTGCTAAATACGTTTGTTGAGGCTGTAAATTCCCCGAACTTCGCATAATGTTTATAATCAGAATAGGGCGGCATCTTCCGCGTCCTTTTTGAGTCCGGACGCACGTCATCAGCCACAAGCTCCTGCTGCGCTTTAGTAAGCCTAATTTGCCGATTCCCACTAAAATTTTCCTATTAACCAATCTTCTGGGGAAGGAACGGTCGGGGTTGAGAAGGTGTCGTTGCGATCGCTGGCAATGCCCAGGCCGAGCTGCTTGATGACCGTCGAATCAGACTGAAGCTTGCTGGTCGAACCGGAATAGGCGGGATATCCCATATCCGCCTTTTGCAGGAATATGGAGAGCGGCAGATTTTGATGCGAAACGGACACCATCTTTGACTGTAAATTTTTGATCAAACAAAGCCGCCTCCGTGGCCGTCATGGCAAACTTGTATCCTTCAAAGGTAAGACAGGCGATCGGTTCCAAAACATAAAAAAACCTGCATGGCTCTGGGCCTTGCAGGTTTTTTGTTATTCTCCTCAATTGGAACGCGATTCAGCAGCTACCCATCAGCTTATTTTCATACAAGAACTTTGAAGATCAAACGGATTCTGTTTTGATCGTTAAGCTTTTTCATAATGAACTGCTTTGTGAATGTTCCATGATTCAAGATCAGGATGCTGCAAGCGACACCAAAGAGCAGGCCGATACCAGAAAACGCAAATTGCATTGGTTTTGCTTAATTTGGCTTTTTCTGTCTGCTGACTATTGATTTCTTCAGCTTGCCGAGGACTTGAACAGCCCTGGAAAGGGCCTGATACCAGCTAGTTTCAAGAGGAACACAATATCGCTGTCCGTATATTGCCATATACTAATACTCCAAAGCAGGATGACAATAAAAACACCTCAAGCAGCACGGTTGGGAGGCGCCGCTTTCTTTTCCGCATAGACAAACGAAACGGGAATCTGGCCTTTACGGATAACAACCCGAACAAGCAATCGGACTTAAAGCGCCATACGATAAATCTCCCTGGCGATCTCCTCGGTAAGCTTGACGAAACTGCCATGGTTTGGAGCCCCGTGGAACATGTTCCTGGCCAGGCCCGGGATGTCCTCTTCCTTGCCGCCAATCTCACTGATGGCAGTGGGCATGCCGATGGATTTTACAAACTTCTGGAACGCGGCGATACCCTCCCTAGCCGTGGTCTCCGGATCTTCAAAGTTCATCTGGCACCCCCAGACTCTGGTCGCGTATTGTACGAAACGGCCAACACCCTGATGTTTCATCGCGTAGGTCATCCAGGACGGGAACAAAATAGCCAGTCCGGCACCGTGAGAGCAGCCGTAAGTGGTAGACAGCTCGTTCTCCATATGGTGTGTACCCCAATCCTGCTGACGGCCCACGCCGGTGATGTTGTTGTGAGCCACCATGGCCGCCCACATGATATTGGCGCGCGCCCCATAGTTGCCGGGATCGGCCATGACGCGCCTGCCTTCTTTGATCATGGTCAGCATGACGGCCTCCAGGAGACGGTCCGTCAGCTCCACGTCCTTGGAATGAGAGAAATAGCGCTCCATGCAATGAGACATGATGTCTGTAATTCCGCTGGCCGTCTGGTAGGGAGGAAGCGAAGTAGTCAATTCAGGATTCATAATGGAGAACCTGGGACGGAGGACATCGCCGTCGGCGCATCTCTTATACATACCATCCTCATTGGTGACGACGGAGTCAGTGGATCCTTCGCTGCCGGAGGCTGCCAGGGTCACAATCGCAGCGATGGGAAGGGCTTCCGTCACAGGCTTGCCGCAGTAGAAGTCCCAGAAATCCCCGTCATAGGGAACGCCCAGGGCAATGGCCTTTGCGGAGTCGATAACACTGCCGCCGCCGATCGGCAGCAGAAAATCGACTTTTTCCTTGCGCGCCAGTTCGATTCCCTTATAAATCAAACCGCTTCTGGGGTTGGGCTTCACGCCGCCCAGCTCGATATAAGAGACGTTCTCCGCATCCAGGGAAGCCTTCACCCGGTCAAGCAGGCCGGACCTCACAATAGAGCCGCCGCCGTAATGGATCAGGACCTTGTGGCCGCCGTAGCGCTTGACATACTGTCCGGTCTGTTCTTCGGTGCCTTTACCGAAAACAAAGTATGTAGGGCTGTAAAACGTAAAATTTTCCATACAGTAAAACCTCCTGAATTAAGTAGTTGATAATAGAATGATATATTTTTCAAAACCGACCGCCTTGCAATTAGGATAGTCGATTTACAACGCCCGTGATGTGCTTACCTACATCTCTTTTTTGCCGTGTCTCGCTTCTTCTGAATTTTGTTCCGGCAGTACTCGTCAATTGACCTGGCTGCGTGTTTTCCCGCACCCATGGCCAAGATCACGGTTGCGGCCCCGGTAGCTGCGTCGCCGCCGGCAAAGACGCCTTCGAGGCTGGTATGGCCGTCTTCATCCGCAGCTACACAGCCCTTCCGCGTTTTCTCCAATCTCTCGGTGCCCCTGGTGCTCATGGGGTTGGGAGAAGTGCCCAGCGCCATGATGACGGCATCCACTTCCATCTTGAACTCGCTGCCCCGGATGGACTCGGGGCGGCGCCGGCCGGACGCGTCGGGTTCACCCAGAGCCATCCGCATGCAGGTCACGGACTCCACGGAGCCCTTTCCATCACCCTCAATGGAGATGGGGTTCGTCAGCAGGTCGAAAAGAATGCCCTCTTCTCTGGCATGGTGGATCTCCTCTCGGCGGGCGGGCAGTTCCCGCTCTCCCCGGCGGTAGACGATATGTACCTCTCCACCCAGTCGTTTGGCGCAGCGGGCAGCGTCCATGGCTACGTTTCCGCCGCCCACCACGGCAACCCTTTTGCTGCGGAGGATCGGAGTCGCACTCCCCTCCTTGTAAGCCTTCATCAGATTGATCCGGGTCAGGTACTCATTGGCGGAATAGACGCCCACCAGGCTCTCGCCGGGGATCTTCATAAACATGGGAAGACCGGCTCCGGAGCCGATAAACACGGCTTCGTAGCCCCGCTCAAATAGCTCCGGGATCGTCAGGACCCTGCCGATGACCATATTCCCACCGGGCACCCGCCTGCACAGGCGGGTTTTCCGCAGTTCAGGCACCGCTTGGCCTCATTGATAGCTTGTTCCAGCGTGTAACCCTGAGCCACCTCTAAAAAGTTACGATTGCGGATCCGGGGATCCTGTTCCGGCATAGGGGTCTTATTCATCTGCATATTCAGCATGGAGGGCACCCCCTTCCATGCGGCAGAAATGCTTTCTCTTCCGCCGATCTTCAAAGTCTTTGTAAGTGGCGTTCCGGGCGATAACCTCGTCAAAATCCACCTGATGGCCGTCGAAATCCGGACCGTCCACGCAGGCGAATTTCGTCTCCCCTCCTACGGTCAGGCGACACCCGCCGCACATGCCGGTGCCGTCGACCATGATGGGATTCATACTGACGGTAGTTGGGATACGGTACTTTCCGGTCAATTTACAGGCAAATTTCATCATCAGCAAGGGCCCTATGGCAAAGACATGGTCGAATTTCACTCCGCCGCCAATCAGTTCCTCCAGCTTACCCGTGACGAAACCGTGGTATCCGTAAGTGCCGTCGTCTGTGCAGAGGTGCAGGGCAGTACAGGCCTTGGACATCTCGTCCTCCAGGATGACAATGTCCTTTGTTTTGAATCCGCCAATCAGGTCCACCGTGTTTCCCGCCTCGGTCAGGGCCCGGGCAACCGGCAATGCAATGGCACAGCCTAAGCCTCCTCCCACCACGGCCACCCTTCCATAGCTTTCAATGTGGGTGGGTTGCCCCAGGGGGCCGACGAAATCATGCAGGCAGTCTCCCTCGTTCAGCTGATCCAGAACCAGAGTAGTGGCGCCCACTTTCTGGTAAATCACAATGACAAGTCCTTCCTCCACACCGGAAATAGTCAGCGGGATGCGCTCCCCGTTCTCGTCCACCCGCAGAATAATAAACTGTCCGGCTTTCGCCTTGGCGGCGATGAGCGGCGCATGGACCGAGATCTGGCTGATCTCCGGCGTCAATACCCTTTTCTTCACAATTTGATATCGCTTTCGCACGGTTTCTCCTCCCCGAATCGCATTTGCGCCATGTACTAAGTGCAGCCTCCCTTTCCAATTGACGGAGAGGGATTTCCAAACTTCGCTGCTAAAGAATAAAGAGAGCAAAAGACATGCCAACTTTAAAAAGCGAACGAATACTCCGTTAAAATATTGCATATTGCGACTTTTACCTCTGGATCAAAGAGAGAGGATTGCGGGATAAGCAAAAAATTTTTGCAATTATTGATCGGATAATGCAAAAATTTTTGCATTTCTTTGCACGAACATCCGGTGAACGCGCTATGGAAAACATTGAATTTACACCATGATATGAGCTGAAAGGCTATCAAAAACCAGAATGTATTTAAAAATCTTCCCTGTCTTTTCTGTGATTTTGTATTTACGAAACAGTTGGCATGATTATTGCTGGAATTTAGTCATGTCCTTCCGTCTCATTCTGGAGCGAGAGGCAGACGGTATCCACTGTAAGAGCAGAGGTGAAATTACTATGAAGAGAACATTCCTGCACGATTGCGTTGCTGTCCTTTTTTCAACCTTGATTCTTTGGCTGGTTTTAACATTCGTGATGGTGAAAGCTTGTTTTCTGCTGTCCGGAAATGCTGGAAAGATTGCAGTTCTTGCTGTAGGCCTGGCTGTATGCGCTTTTGCAACGGGGGCTTCCATCGCAGTTGTTTGTCATCTGAAGAAAAACCGGAGCGATTTATATAAGGAAGAGCCGCCCTGTAATGACGATGAAGAATTTCATGATGTGGATGCGCCGGCGAAAGAGCATAACACCATGTTCGAAATATTTGATTCGCTCTTTCTGATGCTTTTATGTTTTTTAACGCTTTTTCTGGCGATGCGGCTCGGGGTTAATACTGAGGGCATACTTAATTATTCTGTAAACAGGCGTACCCTTATCATAACTTGTTTGGGACTTATTTCCGTGCTGACTCTCATTATAACCAAATCAGATAAGAGTCTGAAAAAAATCATAAAAGAAGTTTATAAAAAATAGCCGTCTTAACATATTTGAGAGAGAAGGTATAAAAATTGAGCGTCTGGTGCCTGCTGAATTACGCCGCGTGGGGTTTATCCGCACTTATACTGGTATTATTGCTAAAAGACTTGATCAATGTAGAAAAGGGTAAGAAAGACTGATTTTAGCTTCATGGGAAAGCGGGGATTCAATCGTGAGCAGCAAGGACCCAAGTTTGTCTAAAAGTCTTGGTCCGTCGCATATTTGGGCTTTGGGTGTGGGAATTGTCCTTGTCGGCCAGTTTATGGGGTGGAATTTCACCATAGCCAAAGGCGGTTCGTTAGGCTCGATCATTGCATGCTGGATCACCGGCATACTGTATCTATCTCTCGTGATGATCAATACGGAAATGGGGTCGGTGGTTCCCGAAGCAGGCGGGCAATACTCAATGGCCAAATATTTCCTCGGCCCGCTGGCTGCCTTTAACGTGGGGCTGATGCTCGTTTTGCAGTATATCATGCTGGAGGCCGCCGATGCGCTTGTCGTCGGACAGCTTTTAAAGACTTTGAGCCCGGATATAAATCCTGCTCCGTTCGTCATTTTAAGCCTTTTGCTGTTTACATATCTGAACTATCACGGGATGCAGGCTACGCTCAACTTAAATATTGTTATTACCGGAATCGCCTTTATAACGATTCTCATGCTTCTGTTCAGCACAAAATTCTATTTGCCGGCAGGAGGACTGCTCCATCTTTCCAAGCTGACCAACGGGCTGCCGTTCGGATGGATCGGGATTCTGGGTGCCCTGCAATTTGGCTGCTGGTTTTATCTTGGGATTGAGGGCACCGCCCTCGCGGCCGGCGAATGCCGCTCGACAGGGCGTTCTTTGCCAGTGGGCGCCGTCATAGGCATGATCACGTTAATTATAAGCGGGACAATCACCTGGTTTATCTGCTCCGGACTGGTAAGCGCCGATCAGTTGGGCAAATCGACCTATCCGCTATACGATGCCGCACTCGCCACGGGAAAGCCTCTTATCATAGACGTTTTATTCGCGGGCACGATGTTGTCATGCCTGGCCAGCGCGAACGGCTGTATCGCGGACGCGGGCAGAGCATGGTATTCCATGGCGAAAGATACGCTCATTCCTCAAATATTTGCAAAACTGCATCCCAAGTACCGGACCCCTTACCGGGCGATCCTGTTTTTACTTCCTATCTCGATTGCGTTCGGCTTTACGGGCCTGCTCGACCATATTATTACGTTTTCGATCATGTCCGCGCTTATTACATACATTCTTACAGCTGTAATGATGATTAAATTCAGGAAAATGTATCCTCTGGGAACAATAAAAAGAGGCTATACCGCTCCATGGCATCCCATACCTGCAATCCTTGTGGCACTGATTGCAGGAGCAACGCTGTTTGGAATGTATTTCGGTTATTGGATCGACCTGATAGCGGGCGCGGTGTTTTATCTGCTGGCATCATTGTGGTTTGTTGCACACCGGTCAAAATCTCTGGATATCCGTTTATTCTTTTTGGAAGGCACCAAAAAATGGCCCCGTCCGAAAGGGTACTGATCGAACGGGTTTTCTGAAGGCTCCTCCGAAATCACAGAAGGATCAGCATATACTGCTACTTCATTTCATTGATATCGATATTGTTCCGTTTGATCCGGTATTGCAGATCCTGTCTGCTGATTCCCAATGCGCGGGCTGTTTTGGAGATATTTCTGTTATTCTCTTTCAGCTTTTTAACCAGCATGTCTCGTTCCATATCGTGGATTGTTTGATACGATGACGGATTTATCGCTCTTTCTTCGTTAGATTCAGAAAATCCCAATTCCGGTATTCCATTTAAAATATGGTCCGGGATAACGTCTCTGGTGATTTCCAGTGCGTCATCCGGCAAAATGTTCATGGCATACTCGATCGCATGCTGAAGCTCACGCACATTCCCCGGCCAGCTATATGCGCGGAATACCTCCATTACGTCCGAATTGATCCCCTTGATGTTTTTTAACAAAATCTTATTAAATTCAAGGATGAAGTGCTTGGCAAACAATGGAATATCTTCCGCCCGCTCTCTTAGCGGCGGGACCGTAAGATTGATTACGCCCAACCGGTAAAGCAGATCCGGCCGCAATTTCTTCTCTTTTACAGCCTGCCAGGGTGGAATATTGATATTTGAAATGATTCTGACGTCCACATGGATTGCAGATACCCCGCCAACCCGCCAAATTAGGCCGTCCTGTATTACCCGCAGCAGTTTGGGCTGAAGCGGAAGAGGCATCGAGTTGATCTCGTCCAAAAGCAGGGTCCCGCCGTTGGCCTGTTCAAGCAGCCCGGCCCTGCGTTCAGCTCCCGTATAGGCGCCTTTTTCAGTGCCGAACAGAAGCGATTCCAACAGGTTTTCCGGAATGGCTGCGCAGTTAATTGCCAAAAACGGGTCATTGGCACGCCGGCTCGCGTTATGAATACTCTGAGCAAACAGTTCTTTTCCGGTTCCGGTTTCTCCGTAAATCATGACACTGGAGTCAGACTTGGCACTCATTTTGCTTTTTTTGACGACATCAAACATCACCGCGCTGCTGTAAATGATATCTTTGAACTGATACTTGGCTGATAAAAAACTTTTTTTATTATTTCCTCCGGCAGCATTTTGTCCCAGTAGCTTCCCTTGTAATTCAATTACCTGTCTGTGCAGTTCATCGACCTGAGTCCAGTCTTTCATCACGCTGAAGCCGCCCAGGACCTTGCCGCTCATAATAATAGGGTATGAATCGTCGACAACGTCCACTTCTTTTCCGTGCCAGGTGACGTAACGCTGCCGAATGTTCAAGCGGGGCCGGCGTTCTTCCATCACGCGCGGAATTTCCAGATCATTTTCGTTGAGTACTTTATAAAGGTCGTGCAGGTGCCTTCCGGATACCTCCTGCTGCAAAAGAGATTCCATCTGGACGGCGGCATCGTTGAGCAAAAAAACCCGTCCCTGCTCATCGCACAGGATCACAGAATCGCTCACCTGATTGATAATGCACATCAGCATGTCATGGCAGGCGTCGTTTCTTGCGTTTCGAAAAACAATCATACGTGTATTTGGTGCCAGATCGGTTACTTCGGGTGTTGGACACTGCAGCAGATATTCTCCAAAATCAATATTCCAATATTCCTTTGATGGCTCTTTTCCACAAAAAACAGGAACGATTTCCCGTAATGAAGCCCCCAATTCTCCTTTTCCCCGCATAAGCTGAAACCCGGCGTCATTGATTGCAAGAATCCGATCTTCACCGTCGATCAGCATTGCGCCAAGCCCGCATTGAGAGAGCGTTTCCATCACATTTTCACTCGTCATGTAGTACCCCTCCCCGCCATAGATTTGAATTTATGATATAATATGTCTTAATTTGTACAAATAAATATGATATCCTCGGATCTGGGACAAAGTCCTAAAGATACACATGATTCTATTGTACCATTCGGTTATCGCTTTTCAAGAGATTCCTCTGCAGCCTTTTATAGAATCATAACCGGATTGGTGACCATATTTAAAAAAATCATACATTGGCTGCGGCCTTCCCGTGCAGCTGCACACCATCGTTTATGTAGAGATGGACGTCTCGGAAGACTATCCCTGACTGGTTTCTATTCAATCCTAAGGCGTACTTTCCACAGGAGCAGACTGCACTCTTTAATTTTTGCCTCCTGAAGATTCGTTACGGGATGATATCACAGAGGGCTGTGCTTTTCATAAGCACAGCCCTCCGTTCATGTATCTGCCACTTGCCGACCGCGCACTCCGATATCGAAGACATAGTGATTGCCGCTCAGATGTAGCTTCCTCTCGCACCAAGAGGTCTCCGCAAAGGCGTTCCAGAACACAACACCGGTGACGTTACCCGCACAAAAGGAATACCGAACCACTGTATGTAACTGAACTTGGCATCGGAACGCCCAACTTGCCAAAGAACGGTGCAATTTAGGGAATTGTTTTATAAATCAGGTTGGTTATCCGGATGGAATGATGGATTTTCCGCCTCCGTCCGGGCTTCCTGCCGCTTATCCTTCTCAATTTGTTCTTTATTTATGTCCATCCATACATCCACATTTTTAATACCCAGCTTCTGGGGGTTGAAGTACGGCTCTTCTACGCCTTTCTTGCGCTGTTCCACATAGTCGCTGTACACCTTCACGACCTTAGGGAACAGGAAGACCAGCGCGATGCCGTTGACCCACGCCATGATGCCGAACATAACCTCGCTGATCGCCCAGGCGGTGGATGCCGTGATGTTCGCCCAGATAAAGAACGTAACCGGCATGATGATGCGGATGACCCAGATCATCTTATTGCGGGCTTCCTGGCTCTTGCTCCTGGCCAGATATGCCAAGGCGGACTCGCCCTCATAATAATAGGCGATGCAGGTCGAGAACGCGAAGAACACCAGTGACAGCGCGACGATGAAGCCGCCGATATGAGGCATAACGGTATTGGCAGCCTCCTGAACCCACACCACGCCCGCGGTTCCGGTGGCAGCCTGGCTTGCCATGACGGGGGAGCCTTTGCCAATGTACATGTAGGTGCCGTCCGGGCCAAGGACGTTGAAGCAGTCGGTGATCAGAGCCATCACCGCAGAGCACAGACAGACCGTCACGTCGATGTAAACAGAGGATGCGTTGACGATGCCCTGAGTAGCGGGATGCGCGCACTCTGCCGCACCTGCGGACGGAGGCGTCTCGCCGAAACCGGAGCCGCTGGAGTTAACGGCACGCTTCACGCCGTAAGAGAACGCCGCGCCGAACAGGCCGCCGAAAACGGCATGGGTACTGAAGGCGCTGGTGAAAATCAGGCTGAGCAGGCCGGGGATCTTGCTGCCGTTCGCCACCAGAACAATAATGGTCAAAATCGCATAGACGACCGTCATGATCGGAACAATGATGGTCGAAAACTTTGCAATTCTGCGCACGCCGCCGGAGATAACCAGGAACAGCATGACCGCCACGACTGCGCCGGAGATTGCCGGGCTAATGCCCAGGCTGTTCTGGAATGCCATGCCGATGTTGTTTGCGCTGGGTCCGGTGACGATCAGAGGCACGCCGATCAGGGCCAGCAGAGCGAAAACGATTGCCAGCGGCCTCCAGCCGAGTCCCCTTTCCATATAGTTGTACGGACCGCTGCGGTACTGGCCGTCCTGACGGACCTTGTAGATCTGGCCAAGGCTGTTCTCCGCGTAGGCGATGGCGGAGGTCAGCAGCGCGGTGATAATCATCCAGAAGGGAGCGCCGGGTCCGCCGTACATGATCGCGACCATGACGCCGCCGATGTTGCCGACCGCGACGCGGTACGCTACCACCGTGCAAAAGGTCTCAAACGGAGAAATGCCTTCCACAGACCCGCCGCCGGATTTCAGCAGTTTCCACTGCAGCCTCCAGTGTCTCACAGTGCCGAACTTCATCGCAATGCAGTAGCAGATACTCGTAATAAATATCAGCGCGATAAGCGGGGTTGCCCATAGCATGTTGTCAACTTTAAAAATGAACGATGCAAAATCCATTTTTCATTCTCCATTCTTTCTATATGGATTGTGTTGATTACCGGCCGCGCACGCCGATGTCCAGAACGTTGTGCATATACTCGATGCTCTCCTTAAGGCTCTTTAGCTCCAGTTTCCTCCCCTCTTCGATGCTGTAGCCGCTCAGCGGCAGTTCGATCTCCAGGTCGATGGTATCCAGCTCCTCGGGGGCCTCGGCCCGCAAAATCTGCATAATCTTCAAGCAGTCCACGTCGCCCTGACCGATGGCGGTGCCCAAGGAATGAGTGCCGTCCGGGTCGGTGACGATCCTGTTGTCGCAGAAGTGGACGCAGTAGCAGTAAGGAGCCATCTTGCGCACGCACTCCTCGATTCCCTCCATCAGAACCAGGCAGTTGATGGTATCGCAGCAGGCGCCGATCAGGGGATGGGCCAGTTGTTTCACAAGCCAGATAACTTCGTCGGCAAAGGTATCGCAGTGGTTTTCGATCGCTACCTTCATGTTGTACTTTTCCATCAGGGGAATATTTTTCTTGAACTGTTCATAGCGGTCACACAGCTGAACCATGACCTCCGGGCACATGCAGGAGTGGCTGGCGGGCTTGGGATGTTCCGTGTCCAGGCTGAACTTTACCAGTTTGGCACCGATGGCATGGCCTACCCTCAGAGCTTCCTCCACCGTGGCGTTGACCCGGGGATCGCTGGGGGCATTGAAGGATATGTTCAGCTCCAGATCCAGGCCGTGCTTTTCGGCATTTGCCTTAACGGCTGCCAGATGCTCCGGACTCAAATCGTTGTCCAGATCCACCAGGGTGATATGCAGTACGTCCAGCCCAACCTCCACAGCCAAATCCAACAATTTGTCAAAAGAGAGCACTTTCTCAAAGGCGTGATGTTCTCCATAGGTCTGGAACCCCCAACTCTCGCCGCAGCCGCTCAGGTGAAGGGTATAACTATGCATGCCTAACTTAAATTGCCGTTTTGCATTTTTCATCTTAGTACACTCCCCGTTTATAAAATATTTGAGCACTTATAAAAACAGCGCATTCTGGTCAGAGTCGCAATGATTCTGTCTTTGTTCAGATATCAGCCGATTCTTTTGAAACAGGGGCAATCCCGATATGCTTTGGGGGTCATACCAGTGATACCGTGGAAAGCGCGGGTAAATGTGGAGTTGCTGCTGTATCCCACCATGACTGCAATTTCCATTACACTGAAACTGGTCCCTTCCAACAGCTCTTTTGCCCGATCAATCCGGATGCGGCGCAGATAAAAGCTGGGAGAAAAACCGGTCTGCTGCTTGAACCAGCTATTATAATAAGTAACATTGTAGCTTTCAATCTCCGCCAGCTGATTGACGGTAATAGGCCGATCATAATGCTCACCGATATAGCGGATCGACGGCGAGGCACAGTTCTCAATCAGCTTACTGTACAGATAGCTGTACAAGTAGCGCACCGATCTGCTGTCGGGGTTCTGTCTCAGTTCCGTCTGGATTAACTCCACCAGTTGCGTAACCTGTTCGCGCATAGGGACAAT
The DNA here is from genome assembly GCF_035986805.1 of Caproicibacter sp. BJN0012. Classification (NCBI taxonomy): domain Bacteria; kingdom Bacillati; phylum Bacillota; class Clostridia; order Eubacteriales; family Acutalibacteraceae; genus Caproicibacter; species Caproicibacter sp. BJN0012. The sequence goes on from NZ_CP142518.1 coordinate 2,076,401, forward strand.
CATCGGGTTTGACAGCAGCGCGGCGTCCCGGTTTTCTGAAATGTCTCCGGAGAGATTGATGACCAGCAGTTTACCCAGATAATCGCACCGGTGAGCCATGCCGGCCGGAATAAAGCAGAGCTCCCCGCGTGTCACCTCGTATTCAGAATTTCCTACCCGGATTTTCATCGTCTCCTGCAGCGGCACAAGGATCTGCGGATAATCATGGATATGTTCTCCGCTGCATTCACGAAAGACATGGATATTTACTTTCTGATTCGTGAGATTCTCACCCCAAACAGCAGTTCTGAAAAGAACATAGTCTATTTCCGATTGGATGCATAAATTACCAGGCGCGAGGTGCCTAACACGGTCGTCCCATCATAGAACCTGGTCCACAAAATGTCTTACCTCCTCCCGGCACCAAAGCATGTGCTCCGGTGCGGGAATCTGGAGCGCCTCCAGCGGGTAGGGCCGTCCTAATTTTTTATAGGTTTCCGCCCCCAGCCGGTGGTACGGCAGCAGTTGGACATGATCCAAACGGCGCAGCCTGGCGCAAAATTCTCCCATTTTGTCCAGTTCCTCCCGGGAATCATTGATACCTGGAATGATGGGCCTCCGGACTACGAGACGGAAGCTGCCCTCCGCCTCGTTGGTCTTCAGGAGGTTCTGCAAAATCAAATCGTTGTCTGTGCCGCAGTAGCGCTTATGCAGATCATTGCTGAACAGCTTCAGGTCCACAAACACCGTATTGACATGGGGCAGTATCATACAAACGCGTTCCCAGGGCGCAAAAAACGATGTTTCGATGGCGGTATTCATGCACTCCATCCGGGAATTTTTCAGCAGGGCCAAAGTGAACTCCGGCTGGGCCAGGGGTTCTCCCCCCGACACGGTAATGCCGCCGGTGGAGATAAAAAAGAACAGAGAATCTTTTCGGAGTTCCCTCACCACATCTTCCACTGTCATCACGGTTCCGTATACGTTGTCAGCCGTCCGTTCGATTTCAAAAGACTGGCTTTCCGGAGTGGAGCACCATTGGCAGCGCAATGGGCAGCCTTTCAAAAATACGACCGTGCGAAAGCCTTCTCCGTCGTAGACTGAGGACCGTTCAATCCTCAATACCATCCCCTGTCTGTCTTTATCGAATAGTTCCATCATCAAAGTCAAATAACCTCTTCGTTAATAATTCCATTGCGTTACCGTGTTTCCCTTCCAATTTTGACGTTATCTGCCGCAGCCGCAGCTGCTCCAGCTGCTGATTTCAGTCCGGCCGATGATCTCATCCTGAACGTCCTTGCCCAGTTCCACGAAGAACGCGGTGTACCCAGCCACGCGGATCAGCAGGTCCTTATGCTTCTCTGGGTGGGCCTGGGCATCCAGCAGCGTCTGGCGGTCCACTACGTTGAACTGGACATGATACACATCCAGCGTACACAGGGTCTTCAGCAGGTTCATCCCGTGGACAAGGCCGTCTTCGCCGGCCAGAATGGCGGGCTCCAGCTTCATGTTTAACTGAGTGCCCTGCGTGTAGCGCGCGTGAGGAATATGGCTGACGGACTTGAGCAGAGCGGTAGGGCCGTGAGTATCGGTGCCGCCGGTGGCGCCGATCCCGTCGGTCAGGGGTGTCCAGGCCCGGCGGCCGGAAGGCAGGGCGCCGACCCACTCGCCGATGGGCGTATTGCCGGAAACGGGCAGCATGCCGCAAGTCATCCTGCCGAACTTGGTGTCATACTTCTCGAACTGGTCGACGACGTAGGTGAACACCTCGCCCACGCAGAAGTCGGCCCGATCATCGTCATTGCCGTATTTGGGGGCTTCCATGCACATCTTCCGGACGTCCTCGTACCCATCGAAATTGGCCGCCAGCGCGTTGCACAGCTTTTTCATGGTGATTGCCTTTTCATCGTAAATCAGGTACTTCACAGCCGCCAGGGAATTGACGATGTCCGCCTGGCCCACGGTGATGACGCCTCCGCCGCAGTTGTATTTGGCGCCGCCCATGCTGTAATCCGTGGCGCTTTCGATGCAGTGAGGATAGGTCAGGGACAAAGCGGGCACAGGGCGGTAGTTCATACTCAGATAATCCAGCAGCTGGTTACCGGACGCAACCACGTCCACAAAGTAGCGGATGTGAGTCTTGACCGCTTCAAAGAAATCGTTGAAAGTCTTGAAGCTGCTGGGATCGCCGGTGGAAACGGACACCCGCTTGCCGGTCTTGCGGCTGACGCCGTCGTTCAGCGCCATTTCGACGATGCCGCCCATGTTGATGTCGGCCATATCGGTGTACTGCTTCATCCGGCCGGACAGGTTGGTCTCCACACAGCCGCAGGGATTCCAGTCCCAGGCCTCGCTCAACGGCACGCCTTTGTTCAGAAGCATGCGGATGCCGGCGTCGTCATGGTAGACGGCAGGCATGGTCAGCCCCATCCGGATGGCCTCCACTGCCTTGCGCAGGAAGGAGTCCGGGTTCTTTGAAATATTGTAGCGGATCGTCGTATTGGGCTCTTTGAACCGGACGTCCATAACGGCCTGGATCAGCATGTAGGACACGGGGTTGACCGCGTCGTTGCCGTACTGGTCGATGCCGCCCGCGGACACCTGGACGGTGATGCAGTAGCCGGCGGCATACTGCGCGGTGACCTCGTCCTGGAACAGGCTCAATTCAGCCACCTTGATCCACAGGCAGTCCAACAGCGTCTGCGCGCCGTCGTCGTCCAGGATGCCGGCTTTCCTGTCGGCCTTGTAGTAGGGATACAGATACTGGTCCAGACGGCCCAGGTTGTAAGACGAGGCGTTCTGCTCCATGTAGATGGCATACTCGTAGAACAGGATGCTCTGGCAGGCCTCGTAGAAATTCCGGGCGGGATGCTCCGGCACCCAGCGGCAGACCTCGGCGATCTTTTCCAGCTCGGCCCTGCGCATGGGGTCCTCACACTTGGCAGCCATCTTCCCGGCCAGATCGGCATGGCGGTTGGCCAGTGTGACGATGCCCTCGCAGGCGATGAGCTCAGACTTTAAAAAAATGATTTTTTCAAGATCGCCCACATGGGCGTCGTCCAGCCTGGCCAGAGCTTCCTCCGCCTCTTTGCGAATACCGCCGATGCCCAATTGCAGCAGGCGCGTCCAGCCGGGCGTGGTCTCGCCGTAGCCGCGGACGGCCTTGCGGTCGATATAGATCATTCCGTTATCCCGCAGGGTCTCCATGTCATCGGGAGCCATGGCGCGCCAGCGGTCCAACAAGCATTTGTTCTTCCAGTAATCCGAAACCTCTTCCTTAAAGATCTTTTTGCCTTCCTCGCTGAGGTAAAAGGGGTCGAACTTGCGAGTGCTGATGGTGTCCAACTCCCTGTCCAGAATGGAACAGGAACTGTCGGCGCACAGGATACCACATCGGGGTTTGAATCCGGCACCACCTACCAGCAGCTCATCGTCCAGGATATAGATGTTTTTCTTGCGGCATTGGTGGAGAAATCCGGTTGCTTTCTGTATGCTCCAAGGCTGGCCTTCCGTTTCCCGAAAGCCTTCGGTCAGATACTTGGCATTGTAGACGTCCATGTCCACCCGGGTATCCAGGTACTGTTTGCGCAGAGCCTCGATACGTTCCATATACTTTTTTGCCATTTTTCAGATGAACCTCCTCCAAATAGATTTGTTCGTCTTAAACAAAGCAATGTTTGTGCCAATTTGCTATTTCGTGTCAACATACGCTGCTTCTTTTGTGCAAATGCTGAATTTTCTTGCGCGATATTGGGATGCCACATGACTTTTCATGCGGATTTTAAGCGCTCATTCCGTCCGTTTGCATAAAAAAGCAGCCGCTCTGAATATCGGGCGGTGCAGCGGTATTCCCCCTATTTTTGCGCAAAAAATTTTGCGTTTTTGCATAGTGCAAAAAATATTTGCGGATTTTTTCCGCCGTCACGGCAAATTGCACAACGGTTCGAAGTCTTCTGCTGGATTGCACACAATACAAGATCAGGGCTTCGATTGCGGTCACTGTTTCGGTGATGAGCTGCGGCATCGCTGAGAGATTGAATTTTTTACGCTCCGTTTCAGTCCCTGAAAGGTCGTCGAAATCAGCGGATATAAAGATATGCGGAGTGCAAAACAGCGTTTCGCGCTCCGCATAAACACGGTCAGAGATTTCAGGAGTCGAATTATTATGTCAGGCTGCAGCACTAATGCCGCCGCATTTGGAAAAACACCCGGATTCTGCCGGCCAAACCCATGAGCCAGCGGGGCCGGACCGATGTTCAAACTATTTCCCCTTAAGTTTTACTTTGCGGTATACACGCCTTCGCGCAGATACTTCTGCAGCTGGTCGTGGGTCATATGACCGATGTCCAGATAGTCCAGCGTATACTTGCTGTCCTTGATCAGATCGCGCTTGATCATCACGTTGGCCAGATGGATCATGCAATCGATGGTCGGAGTCGGGACGTCGTACTTTCTGCCAAGCTGCTGCATCAGATAGCAGCCGACGGGGACGTCTTCGGTGATGTAGCGGTTCTCGAGGCTGAACGGGCCGTCGCCGTAGAAATTCTCGTACTTCTCCTCAAAGGGAACGGCGAAGTCGGGGCCCATGTACTCCTTGCCGTACATGGTGGTGCGGGAGAAAAAGTCCTCGTAGTTCACGGTGCACAGGCCGATTTCCATTGCCTTTGCCAGAGCCTTCTCCTCTTCCCAGAAGGTCGCCTGAACCTCGGCGATAGCCGGACAGAGCGCGAATCCATACAGGGAGTAATTTTTCGGATCCTGGCCCAGAACCGTGCCGAAGTTCTGCATCGTGGAAACGCCCAGAACCGTGCCGGGAACATGGATGACCGGGTTGACGTTGGAAAGGTTGATGTCCAGAACGGTGTTGCCCGCTACAAAACCGTCTCCGGTGCGGATCGCGTCCAGGGCCGGTATGTAGTTTGCAGATTCGATGAATGCGTCGGTATCGGTCATTGGCAGGGCGCAGCCGCGGATGGTCGTGATGCGGTCCTCCACCTTGCACTCGTTGGTGGTCACACCGCCGCGATTGACAATGCGAACGCCGTAAGGCGCGGTATACCACGCGCCGATGATTACCTTTTTATTGAAGTTCATCTCACGCATCAATTTGCGGCAGACAAAAGTTCCGCAGTTGTCCGGGAAGATGTGGATGACCTGACCGTCCTCCAGCAGTGGGATCAGCTGCCTGAAGATGTTCTCATGCGCCATGGCCACAGTGGCCACTATAATGATACCCGCGCCCTTGACGGCTTTGGCCAAGTCGCTGGTTGCCAGTTCCACATAGCCGACGCCGCGGCGCTCAAATCCATAGTAGCTGAACTGGTTGCCGCTCAGCTTAATGCCCGTCCTCTCAATGTTGCGAAAGTTTTTCTCAGCAAAACCCGGCTGGTCCCAGATGCGCACCTTTGCCCCGGCCAGCGCGCAGTCTCCGGCCATCGTTTTGCCAACACCACCCGCACCCAGAATTGCAATGGGCTTATTCTTCAGATAGCTCATGTCCATAATAATGTTCCTCCTGTTGTAAATTTATGGTGGAGGCATCGCAGCCAGCCATGCCTTTTCCCTTCAAGAAGTCAGACAGCCCTCCTCTTGCTTCGGAGTTTGATCGGCATCCGATTGCATCCATAGGAGCAGATTTTGACTATAATTTATTGACTTTAATTCATTGACTTTAATTCATTGACTTTAGGTTATTATAGGCGCGACGATTAAATTTGTAAAGTCTCAAAATCAATAAAAATATGCTGGCTTCATTATGCATTTCTCCTAATACTTGATGATATCTCCCATATCCATTCGGTTTTTTGCGCGATCGTATCGATAAAAACGGCCCCCCGATCCGGATGGATGACCGGATTGGGGGGCCGTTTTGTCATATCGTGATTTGTGTTCGTCCCACGTACACTTGATTATCGCATCATCATGCCTTTCGCCGCCACCCGGACGGCGTCTTCAATCATATCCGCCAAGCTGAAATCCTGACTCTCAAAGCACCACATCACTTCGACGCCAACCATGGTGGAAAGCAGGATATTCACATATTTGTCTGTCTCTGTCCGCATATCGAGAACCTGCTCTTTTTTCCCGCTTTCCACAATCTTCTCCAGACATTTGAGCAGAGGGCGGTCTTTGCCGTAGAAGTTATACCCCTCCAGGGTAAAATAATTTGCGATCATCGCTTTAATGATCCCCCTGCCGCGCTTTTCGTACTCGGTGTAGGAAATCCTCATAAAGCGCGTAATCATGGATAAAAAGTCCAAACCTTTGACCTTTTCATACGCCTGTTTGTAAATTTCATCGGACTGCGTGAACGTATAAAAAACAAGAGCCCTCTTGGACTCAAAATACGTATAGAAAGACCCTTTTGAGACGTTGGCTTCCGTCGTAATATCCTCAATGCTGACATTACTGAAGCCCAGCTCATTGATTTTCTTCACGGCAGCATTATAAATTTTGTTTTTTGTCTCCATTGCCTGAAGCTGACGCCTGGTCTTTCTCGCGTTCTCCGCAGGGCCTTTTGTCAGGAGAGCGTTCTCAGCGTCTTTTTTCAAATCGTTTGCCACCCCATTTCTGAAGCAAGGTCATATAAACCGCATGCCTTTTCGCCGGGGCACGCGGCGGTTACGGATTCGCGGTCCGGGATGTTCCGTCGTAACATTTCAAAAGATACGGGTCGATGTGATAAAAATCTTTAATGTGCTGGCAGATCAGTGCGCGTACATCTTCCAGGTTTCCGCTGCGCATCGCTGAAATAATCGGCTTATGGTGATGAATCTGGAGCAGGCTGTGCTCAATATCCGTATATTTGGACACCTGGACGAGATGTATTTGCTGATAAATGGCATATTGTTGGCTAATCAGATGAGAATTGCCGGAAATTTTTGAAATTGCCAGATGAAAGTTGCAGTCCGTTTTAATCCGTCCGTAAATATCGCCCTTAGACGCCGCCGCTTCACAGTCATCGGCTAAACGGTCAAGGTCATCGAAATCCGACGCGCTTCCATAATAGGAAGCCAACTGCGCAGAAAGGATATCCTGCGACAGGCGGATCGCACCAATCTCTTTGATTTCATCATCAGTAAAACATGCCACGGTAGCGCCGCGGTTATGTCCGATCGTGACCAGCCCCTCAGATTCCAGGCGTCGAAGCGCATCGTGAATCGGGGTTCTGCTGATGGATAGCTTGGCCGAAATCTGCAGCTCCGGGATCCGGGCGCCGGGAAGCAGTTCCATGCGAAAAATCATATCCTTGATCTGCTGATAAGCAGTTGCACTCTGCGAAGTAATAGATAAACACCCTCCTTCTTTCCTGTGTCCCTTATATGTCAATACAGTATACAATATTTTGTTTCCAGAGTCAATTTTATTTTTTGAATCCATTTTATACTGAATGTTCGGATTCTTTTGCACATGTTTTATTCTTTTGCTTTATGCATTACGCTGGAAATTTACTTTATATATTGACAAATTGAATTCATATTGATATTATTGTATGCAATCTCACTTGTAGAATTTAATGTGTGAGATTGCATGCCGATCTGCCGCAATAAGACTCTCTTCTGCCTTGCGCGCCGAAAGCTGCACAGCAAACTAAAACATCAAGGGGGAAATCTGTATGGCGAAAAAAATTGAGTTGATGGACGGAAACCAGGCGGCCGCATATGTTTCCTACGCCTTTACGGAGGTAGCGGGCATTTACCCAATCACTCCGTCTTCACCTATGGCGGAATATGTGGACGAATGGGCGGCCAACGGGAAGAAAAACCTCTTCGGTCAGCCGGTGCAGGTGGTGGAAATGCAGTCAGAGGGCGGTGCCGCCGGTACGGTTCACGGCTCCCTGCAATCCGGCGCACTGACCACCACCTATACCGCGTCTCAGGGTCTGCTGCTGATGATTCCCAATATGTACAAAATCGCGGGTGAAATGCTGCCGGGCGTATTTCATGTCTCCGCCCGCACGCTGTCGGCCCACGCGCTGTCTATCTTCGGCGATCACTCCGACGTCATGGGCGTGCGCAGCACGGGCTTCGCTCTGCTGGCTTCCTCCTCCCCTCAGGAGGTCATGGACCTGGGCGCTGTCGCACATCTGGCCGCCATCCACTGCCGGATGCCGGTGCTGCACTTCTTCGACGGCTTCCGCACCTCTCATGAGATCCAGAAGATCGAGGCGCTGGATTACGAGGATCTTCGCCCCCTGGTGGACCAGGACGCACTTAAGGCGTTTCGCAGACACGCCCTGAATCCGGAGCATCCCGCCACCCGCGGCACCACCGTGAACCCGGACATCTTCTTCCAGTGCCGCGAGGCCTGCAATGAGAAAATTGCCCAGATTCCCGACGCAGTGGAGCACTATATGAAGGAGATCGGCAAAATCACGGGCCGAACCCACCACCTCTTCGACTATTACGGCGCTCCCGACGCCGAACAGGTCATCATCCTGATGGGCTCCGCCGCCGAAACCGCCAAGGAAACCGTGGACTATCTGGCCGCCAAGGGCGAAAAGGCAGGCCTTCTCAACGTCCATCTGTACCGTCCTTTCTCCGCGGAGCACTTTTTGGCCAGCCTGCCCGCCACGGTCAAGCGCCTGGCGATACTGGACCGAACCAAGGAGCCGGGCGCCAGGGGCGAGCCGCTGTATCAGGATATTTGCACCCTCTATCAAGAGAGAGGCATTCCCATGGAGATCGTGGGCGGCCGCTACGGTTTGAGCTCCAAGGATACTACGCCGGGGCAGATTCTGGCCGTGTACGACAACCTGAAGAAGGATCGGCCCAAGAATAACTTTACCATCGGCATTGTGGACGACGTGACCTTCACTTCTCTGCCGGTGACCAGGGAGATCGAGACCTCCCCGGCCGGCCAGACGAATGTGGAGATCTGGGGCATGGGTTCCGACGGCACTGTCGGCGCCAACAAGAACTCCATCAAAATCATCGGCCATGCCACTGATCTTTACTGCCAGGCTTATTTCGTGTATGACTCCAAAAAATCCGGTGGCCTGACCCAATCCCACCTGCGTTTCGGCAAGGTGCCGATCCGGTCCCCCTATCTGGTGCGTGCCGCGGATTTTGTGGCCTGCCATACGCCTTCCTATGTTCATACATACGACATGGTGAAAAACCTGAAGGACGGCGGCACGTTCCTGCTGAACTGCGCATGGGACACGGACGGTTTGGAAAAGAACCTTCCCGCATCCATGAAGCGGGCTCTGGCTGCCAAGCACGCCAGGCTGTACACCATCGACGCGATCGACATTGCCCGCAAGCTGGGTCTGGGCAACCGAACCAATACCATTTTGCAGGCGGCCTTCTTCAAGCTGACCGGCGTGATCCCCATCGACCAGGCCGTTGCCGAAATGAAAGACGCCATTTACAAAACCTACTACAAAAAGAAAGGCCAGACTGTGGTGGACATGAACAACGCGTCCATCGAGCATGGCATCGACGAACTGCGCGAAGTAACGATCCCCGGCGCCTGGCTCACCGCGCGGGACGATGCCGCCGAGGATAAGGCGCCCGCCTTCATCCAGGACGTCGTGGCTCCCATGAACCGCCAGGAGGGCGACGCGTTGCCGCTCTCCATGATAAAGAAATATGGCCTTGAGGACGGCACCTGGCCCGCCGGCACCTCCAAGTATGAAAAGCGCGGCGCCGCCGTCGAGGTCCCCGCCTGGAAGATGGACGCCTGCATCCAGTGCAACCAGTGCTCTCTGGTCTGCCCTCACGCCGCTATCCGCCCCATTCTGCTGAATAAGGACGAAATCAAGGCGGCTCCCGCCGGTTTCGAGACCAGGAAAGCCGTCGGCCCCGGCCTGGACCAGTACCAGTTCCGCATTCAGGTTTCGCCCTATGACTGCACCGGCTGCGGCAGCTGCGTCAACGTCTGCCCGGCCAAGGAGAAGGCTCTGGTGATGGAGAGCTTGGAGAGCCAGCTGAAGGAGACCGGAAACTGGACGTTCGCCGTGGAGAACGTTGAGATCAAGAAGGATGCCGCCAACGCAAAAACGGTGAAAAGTTCCCAGTTTGCAAAGCCCTATTTTGAATTCTCGGGTGCCTGCGCCGGATGCGGCGAGACCCCTTACATCAAGCTGGTAACCCAGCTCTTCGGCGACCGGATGTACATCACCAACGCCTCCGGCTGTTCCTCCGCTTATGGCGGCTCCACGCCGTCCTCTCCTTACTGCACCGACAAAAAGGGCTTCGGCCCCGCTTGGGCCATGTCCCTGTTCGAGGACAACGCGGAGTATGCCTACGGCTACCTGCTGGGGCAGGATGCCGTCAAGCGGCAGCTGCGCGCGAACATACAGCGGCTGTTGGAACGGGGCATTGCAGAGGACGCCTGCGCGGCCTATCTGGAAAAAGGCGATGCCGCGGAGGAATCCCGCGCCGTCAGCGACACGCTGCTGGCCGCCCTGAAAAACGACGACAGTGAGGAAGCAGTCTTCATCCGTCAGAATCGGGAGTACCTGACCAAGAAAAGCGTCTGGGCCTTCGGCGGCGACGGATGGGCTTACGACATCGGCTACGGCGGACTGGATCACGTGCTGGCCTCCGGCAAAGACGTCAACTTGCTGGTTCTGGATACCGAGGTGTATTCCAACACCGGCGGGCAGTCTTCCAAGTCCACAGCGGCGGGCGCAATCGCCAAGTTTGCCGCCGGCGGCAAGGTGACCAAGAAGAAGGATCTCGGCCTGATGGCCATGAGCTACGGTTACGTATATGTGGCGCAGGTTTCCATGGGCGCCGATCCCGCTCAGACGCTGAAAGCGATCCGGGAGGCCGAGGCATACAACGGCCCGTCCCTCGTCATCTGTTACTGTCCCTGCATCGAACACGGCGTGAAAGCCAGCATGGGGCTGAGCCAGCTGGAGGAGAAGAAAGCGGTGGAGGCCGGCTATTGGCATCTGTACCGTTACAATCCCGATCTGAAAGCGGAGGGCAGAAATCCCTTTACCCTAGATTCCAGGGAACCCACCGGCGACTTCCAGAAGTTCCTGCAGGGTGAAAACCGCTACGCATCATTAAAATTATCCTTCCCGGACAAGGCCGAAACGCTGTATTCCAAAGCGGAGAGGGACGCTAAAGAGCGGCTGGAAAGCTACCGGAATCTGGCCGGAAAATAAAAGGAGGTTTTATCAATGCCTTTAATGACCGCACAAGAGTACATCGAAAGCCTGCGCAAGCTGAAGACGCGGGTGTATCTGTTCGGAAAAAAGGTCGACAACTGGGTGGATGACCCCATCATCCGTCCATCCATCAACTGCGTTGCCATGACGTATGCCCTGGCGCAGGACCCGCAGTACGAGGATCTGATGACCGCGACCTCCAGCCTGACCGGTCGCAAGATCAACCGTTTCACCCATCTTCACCAGTCCGGCGAGGATCTGGTGAAGAAGGTAAAGATGCAGCGTCTGCTGGGCCAGAAGACCGCCAGCTGCTTCCAGCGCTGCGTGGGTATGGACGCGTTCAACGCCGTCTATTCCACCACGTTCGAGACCGACGAAAAGTACGGCACCAGCTACCATGAAAACTTCAAGAAGTTTCTGATTAAGATGCAGGACGCCGACCTGACTGTGGACGGCGCCATGACGGACCCGAAGGGCGACCGCTCCAAGGCCCCCCATGAGCAGGCGGATCCGGACGTGTTTGTCCACGTTGTGGAACGCCGCCCGGACGGTATCGTGGTCTGCGGCGCGAAGGCACACCAGACCGGCTCCGTCAACTCTCACTGGCACATCTTCATGCCCACCATCGCCATGGGGGAGGCAGACAAAGACTGGGCGGTAAGCTTTGCCTGTCCGACGGACGTCAAGGGTATGTACCTGATCTACGGCCGTCAGTCCTGCGATACCCGAAAGCTGGAAGGCTGCAACATCGATGTGGGCAACGCCAAGTTCGGCGGACAGGAGGCCCTGGTCGTCCTCGACCACGTGTTCATTCCGAATGAGTACATCTTCCTGAACGGCGAGCATGAGTTTGCCGGTATGATGGTGGAGCGATTCGCCGGATACCACCGCCAGAGCTACGGCGGCTGCAAGGTCGGCGTGGGCGATGTGGTCATCGGCGCCGCGGCGCTCGCCGCCGAGTACAACGGCGTGGAGAAGGCCTCCGCCGTCAAGGATAAGCTCATCGAAATGACCCATCTGAATGAGACGCTGTATTCCTGCGGTATCGCCTGCTCCTGTGAAGGCTGCCCCACAAAGGCGGGCAACTACCAGATCGATCTGCTGCTGGCGAACGTCTGCAAGCAGAATGTCACCCGTTTCCCCTATGAGATCGTGCGTCTGGCCGAGGACATTGCCGGCGGCCTGATGGTCACCATGCCGTCTCAGAAAGACTTTGGGTCCGACACGGTAGTCGGCAGCAGCGGTGAGACCATCGGAGATATCTGCAACAAGTATTTCGCGGGCCGGGAAGGTGTCTCTACCGAGGACCGCCAGCGCGTGATGCGCTTTCTGGAAAACATCTGTCTCGGCGCGGCGGCCGTCGGTTACCGCACCGAATCCCTGCACGGCGCGGGATCTCCGCAGGCACAGCGCATCATGATCGGCCGTCAGGGCAACATTCAGGGCAAGAAGCAGCTGGCCAGGAATATCGCCGGCATTGTCTCCGACAAGGAAGACACCTGAGCTTAAAAGTCATTCTTCTGTTTTGCGCGAAGTGAGGCTGCGAAACACGTTTTCTGACAGGCAATGACGGCAGCTTATAAAAGCTGCCGTCATTGCTTACGGTATAGAATTTTCCCGGTCTGCGATGTCAAGATATCCCTGATCAGTCGGTCAGGTTTTGCATATTGCACGCTTCTGAAGCACTTCAATTTTTTCAGCTCCCAGCCTCTTCAAAGCGGACAGATCAGCTTTGCCGCTTCCAGTCATGGGAAAGGAATCGATTTGAAATACATATTTGGGAGCTTTATAATTGGCCAGCCTGCTTTTCACAAAACGGCGGATATCCTCCGGATCCGCTGTCATAGGCTTTTTCATGACCACGAACGCAACAATCTCCTCCTGAACGACATCATTTACCGGCACGCCGACGACCTTGACGCCCGCCAGATCACCGCTGTAATGCCCGATCACGCATTCGATTTCACTGGGAGCGATATTTTCTCCGCCGCGGATGATCATATCCCCCATGCGCGCGACAAAATGGAAATAGCCGTCAGCGTCACGGAACCCCAGATCCCCGGTCCTGAGCCAGCCGTCGGGTGTAAAAGCCTTCCGGCTCTCCTCTTCCAATTTGTAGTAGCCCTTCATTACGGCAAAGCCTTTCACCTGAATCTCCCCGTGTTCATCAGTTTCCGCCAGGCGGCCGTCTTGCAGATTCCAGATCCGAACCTCCATATTTGGAATCTCTTTCCCGATGGTCTCTGACTTGAGAGCCACGCCGTCGTCATACAGTGAGAATGTGACCAGCGGCGAGGTCTCCGTCTGCCCGTACCCCATCTGCAGATGCCGGACGCCGATCTTCCGGATTATTTTCCGGTAGTCCTCGGGGGAAAAGCCGGAGCCGGCCGAAGTACCGGAGCGATAAGATGAAATATCGTACTTGCCGAAAGATCGATTCTGTACCATGAGCATAAGCATGGAAGGAACGACGTTGAATGCTGTGACCTTATATTTTTCAATGTCCTGCATGGCACGCTCGGCATTGAAAATTCGATGAATAATCATAGGAATCCCCGCGCACAGCGCCAGCATCAGGCCACAGGTCAAACCGGAGCAGTGGAACATAGGCATTGCAGCTAAAAAAATATCTTCCCCGTGCTTCCACCGAAGCAGCCGGACCAGTTCGTTTGCGTCGTTGAGCACGCTGAAATAGCTCAGCAAAACCCCTTTCGGGCGACGGGTTGTTCCGGAAGTGAACATCAGACAACACGTGTCGTCCGTGGTAACCTGCGCCTTTTTTTCCGTCAGGAGCGCCGCCGTCTCGCCTGTAACGAGACCCTGCGATCTCCGGATCGCATCCGCCTTTCCCATGCTCTCCAGCATATCAAAAGCCGCTTTCAAACAGGGCAGCGTTTCCCTGATCTCTTCGAGGGTCTTCCAATAATCCATGCCGGATTTTTCTTCACCTATGTATAAATATTCAATATCAGCATAAGAGAGGACGCTCTGCATTTCAAGGGCCTTATAAGAGTAGTTGAAGACGGAGGGAATCGCCCCGATCTTCTGCGCCGCGAAGAGGTGCATCACCAGCTGAACGGAGTTTACCGCCCACAGTCCGACGTGTGTGCCTTTTCGGATCCCCTTGTTCAGCATATCCACGGCGAGCCAGTCTGTAATCCCCTCAACTTCTTCCCAAGTATATTTCCGCTCATCGAAGATGTAAGCAATATCACAGGGGTACAATTCTGCATTTCTTTTCGTAAGTTCCGAAATCGTCACACACATCAGTTCCATCTTTATTTCTCCTATACTCCGGCAGTTGACAGCTGCTGCACGAATATTTCCAATATGGAACAGTCGGCTGCAGAACAGGCTGCAACCGGCTGCTTATGTCTGTTTTGATCAGTTCACAAGAGGCAAAATGCGCAGGACATTTGGTACAGGGCTGCCTGTTAAATATCGGTTCGCCAGCTCAGTCGTAAGTATCCTTTTTGATGACGATACCCTTCGCTTCAAGGTCTTGAATTTGCTCATCGGTGTAACCGACTTCCTTCATGACCTCGGATGTCTGTTCTCCAAGGAAGGGCGCACGCTGGCGCGGAGGAAAATTCACGCCGCCGAATTTTGCCGGAGTGGCAGCCTCGACCAATTTGTCTCCGTTTGGCAGGGTGAATTCGTTCAGGTATTTGTTTTCCCAAGCCTGTTTGGATTCCAGCAGGTCCGGCACATTGGTCACGATGGCATGGGGAATGTCGTTCTCCGCGAGAATCTTATCCAACTCATCCCTCGTGAATTTGGAGAAGCCTTCGCTGATGATCTGAATCACCTGACGGCAGTTTTTATTTCCCTTTGCAAAAGTATTGATATTGTCATCGTGAATCAGCTCTTCGCGGCCGATAATTTTCATAAAATACGGGAAATACCGCTCGTATTCGTGGCAGCAAACCATAATCCACTTGCCGTCTTTGCATTTGTAAGTGTTATTCAGCGGCGTGTTCTCCAGACGGCTTTTTGGGTATTTATCAAGGTTGCTGCACTGGATGGAAAGAATCGGCTCCGTCATATCGAAAATCGCCTGCCCGTAGAGAGAAACCACGATTTTGCTGCCCTCGCCCGTAGACTTTTGTCTGTACAGTGCGGCACAAACGGCGGCCGCCATCGTGGAGGCGATTCCGTTGTCGCCAAAGGAACTGGGAGGAATAATAGGCGCCGTGTCCTTTTCCATGCCGGCGATCATCGCGCCGCCCAAAGCCCAGAAGCACACATTGTCGAATCCCGGCTCGTTCGCCATAGGGCCGGTCTCGCCATATCCGGTCATTTGAGCATGGATCAGATTGGGATATTCTTTATGGAGGGTATCATAATCCATTCCCAGCTTCTTCAGCGCAGTCGCGCGGGTGTTCGTCAGCAGAACATTGGCCGTAGCCAGCAGCTTGTGCATGATCTCCTGGCCCTCGGGTGTTTTCAGATTCACCGCGATGCTCTTCTTGTTTGCATTATGAACATCATAGGTTATGAATTTCATGCCGGGAAGAGGAACGGCAAAGCGTGTTGAATCTCCTTTCGGGGTAGCCTCCACCTTGATGATATCGGCGCCCCAATCGGCCAGGATCCGTCCCGCGGACGGCGCCGCCACATAAGTGGCCAGTTCGATAATACGTGCTCCGCTAAGAAGCGCATATGGATTATCGCTCATAATAAAACTCCCTTTCTATCCTATTTTCGCCTGGATTAAAGGCTCTCGGCAAAGGCCTGAAGGCGTGTCTTGACTTGTTCAAGGCCCTCGTCCTGCTGATCGATCTCGATGACGGAGAGTGGGATGCCGGCTTCCTTGCACGCATCCATAATGATGGGCACGTCAAATTCCTCCGGGTCGCAGAACTTCATCAGAGCGAGGACCAGGCCGTCGGCGTTCTTGGCGCGGACCATTTCCACCAGCTTCTTGACCCTCGATTTGTACGGGTCGAAAGCCAGCGAACACCCGGTCTGGTTCTGCCACTGTTTCGCGAGGGCGCTCATGGGGCTCTTCATGTAGGGCACATCCGTGCGGAACTGGCGGGATTCGTGGGCCAGGTCGTCGGCCACGACGGCAAGGCCAAACCCGGAGAAGATGTCCAGCAGCTTGTTCGGCTCCAGAGTCAGGCCGGAAACAACAACCTTTTTCCCATCGTACTTGCCGTCTGGCAGCTTGCGCAGCTCACGGGTGATTTCTTCCACAAGGGGCTTATAGTATTTTTTGTCCATGAAATAACCGGCTTTGACGATCTGATGGCGGATTTTCGGGGTAATGACGTCCAGATGTGATTCCGCCACATCGGTAAATTCGCGCATGGCTGCCCGGTAGCCGTTGTAAAAAACGATGCTGTCCTGCAGCTGTTCGTCCGTAATCGTCACACCCAGGCACTTTTCGAGCTTGCTCCGGATCATTTCATACTCGCTGACAAGGTATGTATTTGCACAGTCCAGCCTGCGGTTCTGAGGATGAGCGAACGGAATGGCCGGGCATTTGCCCTTCCATTTCTGACCAAAATCCTTCAGCGTGTCGCAGATGCCGGGAATCAGGACCGCGGAAAGGACATCGTAAGTACCGTTCGCTTCGTATTCCATCACGGACTGCATGATCGAGCACGCAAAGACCGGCAGATAAATGCGGGCATTTTTCAGCTGCGCCGGACCGCCCCACAGGCCGATCGGGATACACCCGGCGGCATAAATAATTTCTTCCGGCGCATAAGGTTCCACCCAGCCGACGGCACGCTTCCCGTCTTTTTCGCACGCTTTTTCAACCGATTTCTTCGGAGAATCCGAAACCTCCGCCAGAATTTGAATTGCATCATTCAGACTCATCTGATGATCCTCCCTTCTCAACCGTTTTGCTTTTTCTGTTCCATTACTTCAACAAGCGCCTGGATCCGCGTCTCATACTGAGCTTTCGAATAGTTTCTGGGATCCGCCTGGTCGCCGTCGAAAGTGGTGATTGGAATTCCAAGAGACCGCTGCAACTCCTGGCCGATCTCGTATTGGAGAAAGTCGCAGTTCTTACAGCTGCGGTTAAGATGCATCACAACGCCGTCGCACCTGGTTTCCGTGATGATGTTTTTGCGCAGATCGATCTGGCCTTTCAGAGAGATGTTATTGCCCATGCTGGTATATGCCCTCGCCATCTCTTCCAGATTGCCCGGAGTATAGCGAAGCGCCCAGGCGGAAGGATACGTGGAACCAACCATATTGGCGCCGTAGCCTTTGAGCACCTTGTATGTATGGGACAGATAGGGCCAGCAGGCGATGCCGTCCCACATGATGCGGTACTTCTCCTCGGCGCCCCTTAGGCCGCCTTCCTTGTTCTTGATTTTTTCTTCCAGCTCGCTCTTGAGCTTGCGGAACGTCATGCCGCACTCCGGGCGTCCGCGCATGCAGACGATCAGCGCCATATAGTTGAACATGTCGAAGCCGCTGAGGGGGGACGGGACCGCGGAGCAGAGGGCGGTGGCGTCATACCAGTCGTTTGCGTTCTGAGAGGCGACTTTCATCACTTCGCCAAATTTCTCGTAGTCGAAAGGACGTCCGGTCAGATTCTCAAGCTGGCGGATGATCTCAGCAAACTGATCCTTGACATAGTCCACGTTTGCCTGTGTGACCTCATCCTCATG
This sequence comes from Caproicibacter sp. BJN0012, assembly GCF_035986805.1. Lineage (NCBI taxonomy): Bacteria > Bacillati > Bacillota > Clostridia > Eubacteriales > Acutalibacteraceae > Caproicibacter > Caproicibacter sp. BJN0012. The sequence continues at coordinate 2,094,137 of NZ_CP142518.1, forward strand.
GTTAAAGGGAACGTCGACCAGCAGGAGAGGTACATTCAAAGTATAGGCGATATTCTCATACCACTTCAGCAGCGTGTCGCAGATGTTGTTGCACAGCAGCACGACATCGGGAAGGGGCATCTCCTCCGAAATGCATTTCTGCACGTCCATATAGGCCAGGTTGGCGCGGGCATAGCCGCAGATGTCGTTGTTGTAGCCCTTCTGCTCCGCATAAGCCAGCAGCTCCGGCGCGCCTTTTCTCGCGGCGATGCCGACCACGTGATTTTCGGGATAAACCGTATAAATGCCCATCGCCTCGCAGAATTCGCACGGCGCGATGGAGCTGGACCAACAGACCAGCCCGCCGCTTTTCTTCGCCTGGCGGGCATCCTCCATGTTTTTTGCGACCAGAATATCAAGCATTTCCTTTGAAGTCATCGAATCGTTGATGATTTCGCTATTATTCATTCGTGACACCTCCTAAATATCAAATCCGCTTTTCTCCATGCAGAGCTTCCCAGGCAAAGAGCGCGGCCCCCACGGCCCCGGTCATCTGGGGATGATCGGCAATATAGATCTTTCTTTTCAATTCCCTTTCCAGGGCACGCGCCACTCCGCTGTTCTGGGCTACCCCTCCGGTCAGGGCAAAATCCTCTTCCATGCGGGTCCGGTAGAGCAAACCGGCCGCCCGGTTGACAACAGATTCATGCACGCCCCGGATGATATCCTCTTTCGCTTTTTTCTGAGACAGCAGAGAAATCACTTCAGACTCAGCAAACACCGTGCAGGTGCTGCTGACGGTGACGGGATTCTGCGAAAGTTTATCGTAGTTTCCCATCTCGGTTATGTCGATTTCCAGGATTCTGGACATCACCTCAATAAAGCGCCCGGTACCGGCCGCACACTTGTCGTTCATGTAAAAATTCTGCACCGCGCCGTTTTCGTCGATTGAAATGGCTTTCACGTCCTGCCCTCCGATATCCAGAATTGTCCTTACATCCGGAAGAAAAAAGTGTACTCCCTTTGCATGACAGCTGATCTCGCTGATTTGTTTGTCGGCCGCATCCAGACTGAACCGGCCGTAGCCGGTGACGACCGTATAGGCGATGTCTTCCTGTTTTTTATTAGAGACACACATGATTTCTTCCATCACCCGGTCGGGGCCGCTGGTACCGGTGCCGGACTGAACGGCAGCCTGCGCAACGAGGTCTCTGCCGTCGCGAAGGATCACTGCTTTGGAAGACGCCGAACCGATATCGACGCCCATTGTCAGTTGCATAGTTTTCCTCCAAAACCGCGGAGTAAGGTAAAAAGGCAGCAACCGTGCTCCACCGTTGTTCTTGCCCGGCGCCTTTAGGCGGCGCCGGATCGCGGTCTTATCTACTTCAGCAGGTTGTTTGCGATCACCATCCGCTGGACCTGATTTGTGCCTTCATAAATCTGCAGGATTTTGGCGTCGCGCATCAGTTTCTCCATCGGATACTCCTTCATGTAGCCATAGCCGCCGTGAATCTGCAGGGCATCCGTGGCGACTTTCATCGCGGTATCGGAACCGATCACCTTGCTCATGGCGGAATATATGGAATAAGGCTCGCCTGCATCCATCAATTCGGCGGTGTGATAGACCACCTGGCGGGCGCTTTCGACTTGGATCTGCATATCGGCCAGCATGAACTGAATCGCCTGATTCGCGCAGATCGGTTTGCCGAACTGGACGCGGACCTTGGAGTACTCGATTGCCTCGGTCAGCGCGCGCTGGGCAAGCCCGGTGGCCAGAGCGCCCACGGACGGGCGCGAAGTGTCCAGCGTCTTCATCGTGTAGATGAAGCCCTTGCCCTCCTGGCCGATCAAATGATCCCTGGGAATGCGGACTTCGTCGAAAATCACTTCCGTCGTGTTGGAAAGGCGGATGCCCATTTTGTTTTCATGTTTTCCAGAAGAAACTCCCTTGCGGTCAGCCTCAACATAAAACGCGGAAAGGCCCTTGGTGCCCTTGGAGCGGTCCGTGGAAGCGAACACGGTATATACGCCTGCAATCCCGCCATTGGTAATGAAACACTTTGTGCCGTTCAGCACGTATTCTTCGCCGTCCAGCGTTGCCGTGGTGCGCACGCTCGCCGCGTCGGAGCCGGCGTTGGGCTCGGTCAGGCAGAAAGCCGCCCATTTGCCGCCGGTCATGATGCCGTAATAAGCGGCCTTCTGCTCCTCGGTGCCGAACAGTTCAAGGGTGGAAGCCGCGGAGTTATTGGCGCCGATGGCTGAGCCGATGCCGGCTTCATATTTTCCGATCTCCTCGGAGAGATAAATCTCCGTCTGACGGTTTAAACCCAGGCCGCCGTACTCCTCGGGTACAGAGATCAGGTTGAGGCCCATGCCGACCAGGTCGTTGTAAATTTTTTCGGGGAACTCTCCGCGCTCATCGTAATCACCCGCTACGGGGACCACTTCTTTGGTCATGTAGTCCCTGACCGTCTTTTGCAGATCTTTCATTTCATCCGTAATAATCATTGCTTTTTCTCCTTTCAACAAGTAACAACGATTGCCCATTCAAAAATAAGTAATTGGCTTTTATGCTCACCTCCAATCCCGTTCGGACCACCCAAGTCAAATCAATCCGCCGTTATCATCAAATACCATAGGATAGGGGCCTTCGATGAATTCAATCCCCTCTATATTCCTGATGCTCTCGTAAATGCTGGAGGAGACCTCAATGGTCCCCATCTCCAGCGTATTCTTGATGCGTACAATCCGCGGGTTCATAGGATCCGTACGATGGCAGGCGCGGATCGCCTGCAGTAAGGCTTCTTTGTCCGTGTTCGCATACATGGGGATGCGTCCGCCGGCGATATACCCCGTCGTCGAAGCATTCGTCCAGGTAACGTCCCAGTCCACATCGTTGAGGCAGGCTCTGGTGGTGATGTCCGCCATGCCCAGCCCGCAGCCGTTATGGTGAGCCTCGGGCGTCAGGGAACGGATAAACAGTTTCTGCAGATTCAGCATGCCGTGAAACGTATCGGACAGGTTCCGCCCGATGACATTGGGGTCACAGCCGGTGCCGCTGATGTTTTTTCCGATTTCATCGATAATCAGGACGTCGATGTCGTCAAATTTAAACTTGGCTATTTTTTCTTTTGCGGTTTTCAGAAGCCGTCTGTCCGCTTCGATCAAATGATCCTTATCACAAAAACCGATGCTGCAAATATCGTCGTACGCGTTTTGAACAACGCCGATCCCAAAGGCGAATTTACAGTGATCCAAAAAGCTCGCCGCCACTTTGGGCAGAAGTTCGGCCATACGCTCCCAGCCGAAAGAATGGAACATTGCCGCTCCCTTGTGCTTTGCAATGCCGATGGCGATCATCTTGGCCAAGCCGCTTTCGTGCTCGCCCCGCAGGTCCGTGTGCGGTTTGACTTTGTTGAAGATCACGATCCCGTCGGCTTCCAGAGCGTATTTGTCACAATAGAGAGGGACGCCCTCCAGGGTGCCGTATTGCAGGACTTCCATGGAGGACTTGATCGGAACGCCAATGGATTCTTCCGTAATGTTGTAGCCTGCCAGCATCTCCAGTTGCCCTTCGGCAGTGGCGCCGCCATGGCTCCCCATCGCCGGTATGAGGAAGGGCCTTGCCCCCCCATTCCTTCAGCACAAGGCACATTTCCCGAACCATCTCATCCAAGCGGGGAATGCCGCGGCTGCCCACGGTAATGCAAATGCTTTTTCCGGCATAACGGCTTTTGTCCGCGACTCCGTTTTCGATCGCCCGGCGGATAAAAGCGGCCGGATCCTCGATCCGATCGGAATGATAAAGCTGCTTAACCTTTACCATTTCCGGAATTCTGACACCGTCCAGACCTTGAATCTGAACATGCGCCTCAGGAAACTGAATAAACATTTTTCCAGCCCCTTTTCGAGTATTGAAGCTAAACCGAGATTCACCGTTTGATCTCATTCCGCAGGGGTGCATTCCATTTCACACCCCTGCGGGATTCGAGGAATGCCCTAACCGGCGCTTCGTTTCATCCGCTCAACAGCATAAAGGCCGCGGAACATGCTCAGGCCGGCTCCTTCTTTTCTTCCTGCTCGGATTTCGCCACAAGCTCCTTTTCGTAATCCGGGTGCGCTTCTTCAAACCTTTTATTTTTGATATGGCCGGCGATCAGGGCGGGGAGCGTAACCACGAACAGGCCGACGACGCCCATGTAGTTGAAACCGATGTTGATGATCGGGGTCAGGCCAAAGGTCGAGCACAGAACGCACGCGATAATGTAGACGGCGCCCAGGGCCGCGTTCACAGCGGTCTTGTTGGCCTGCGGCTTGTTGCGGGTAAAGAGCTCGGTGTAGCGGAGAACCATGCCGTAAATCACGCCGACGCCGGTGGATATGTAAGCGCAGAACAGGCAGGTGGTATAGGCAATCAGGACGATTCTCTGGTTGAGGGTCTCGCATACATAATACAGAGGCAGAGTAGCCGACTGAGCCTGAGGCATAAAGCCGAGCATTACGTAGCAGGTCAGGCCCAGGCCCAGAATGTTGATAATAAAGCCGATGGCCATGCTCGCGTTAATGGATTTCTTGGTGATCAGGCCCTGGCTGACACCCAGGACACCGGCGAAGCACCACATTTGAAAGCCGGTGTAGCAGAAGGCGCGGTACAGAGCGTTGCCCAAGGTAGTCGTATTGGACGCGTCCGAGGCCAGGTATGCGCCGAGGTGGAAGCCGCTGCTGCCGAAGGCGGTGAAAGAGATGATGAGAACGGAAAGAATGATCAGGATGGAGAAGACCGTGCTGGCCTTTCGGACCAGACCGGCGCCAAAGATACACAGTACCAAAATCAGCGCACCGATCAGGATGATGCCGGCCGTATAGTTCAGGCCGAACAAATTTTGAAGAACCGTGGCCCCGCCGGCAACACAAGAAGCGATTGCCAGAATGTTAGCCATGTTGTAGCAGATCTCATATAGCGGAGACATTACCTTGTTATACGGATGATACAGGACGTCGACCATCTGGCGGAAGTTGTATACCTGATAGTTCCGGCCCAGAAGGACGAGTTCACGATAAACCAGTGCGATAAAGACAAAGGTGACTGCAAATGTCCAGGTACCGTACCTGCCCCATCTGACGATAAAAGACATCGTTTGTGCACCACTGGCAAAGCCACCGCCTGCATGAATGCCAAACCAAGTAGCCGCTACGCTGAAAAGGAGTCCAATCGGAACGATTTGCTTCTTGCTGTTCATTGCTTTTTCCTCCTCTGATGTTTCGGACGTGGACCAATCCGCGCGCATCTGGTCCATGCAAGCACTTAGGTGAACCAAAAGAGTCCATTCTCCAAAGCTGTGCACCGCTCTATGAAAATTGATCTTCCTTCGGCACGTCTATGTTAGAATTTTAACAGCTATATGGTCAAAATGTCAAGAATTATAATAACACAATTTGGGCATATCTTTCATTTCTGTTGGACCACAAGTGAACCGTATGGTGCATATTGAAAAATGTTCGCACCATACGGTTCACTTGTGGTCGCTTGTAAAACGAACAGCCTGCCTGAAATTCCTATATGGGCAGCGCGTCAGCCATATAACATCTTATAAGCGTAAAAATGCCATTCCGGCTCAATAACCGGAATGGCATGATTCCTCTTGTTTTACAGATCATCTGTCACTGGCGATCCCATACTTTTTCATTTTACGGACCACGGTGGAATGGGAAACTCCCAGTGCTTCTGCCATTTTTCGCGTCGTCTTGTACAGTTCTTTCGCATCGAGCAACATTTGCTTTTCCGATTCGGCGTGGCTTTCCTTCAAAGGCTTAATCTCAAGCTGTTCCAACGTGGATATATCCGACGGGGTAAATAGCAGTTCATTGCTCTCGCTCAGAACCACCATCCGTTCGATCGCGTTTTGCAATTCACGGATATTGCCAGGCCAATCATGCTCCCTCAGATAGAGCAGCGTATTCGTAGGAATCGTTTTCTCCGTATTATACTTTTGATTAAACTCTTTGAGAAAATACAGGCTCATAGGGACAATGTCTCCCCGCCGTTCACGCAGAGGAGGGATCACCAGGCTGAGCACGGCAAGGCGATAGTACAGATCGTCGCGAAATGTCCCGTTGCGGATCCGTACCCGGATATCGCTGTTGCTGGCCGCAATGATGCGCACATGAAAAGATATCGGTTCATTGCCGTCCACGGGAGTGTATGTGTTATTTTCCAATGTCTGAATCAATTGCGTTTGAATGCCGAAAGGCAGATTTCCCACTTCATCGAGAAATAACGTGCCGGATTCCGCCTGCTGAAGCAAGCCGGGTTTTCCGCCCTCGCGGCCAAAAATGGCCTCCCCGCTTTCCCGCTCCGACAATATTCCGCATTTCGCCGTTACGAAAGGCTTGTCTTTCCTGTTGCTGTTTTGATGGATATAATCGGCGAGAGCATTTTTGCCAACGCCGGACTCACCCATAAGCATAATATTGGAATCCGACAAGGCCATTCGTCTTGCGCTGTCCATTATGCTCATAGAGACCGGGTCGGATGCGATCAATCCGCCATCGATTCCCGAATACACTTTGTGTTTTGCATCGTAGTGTGTTTTCGCGATCTCCAAATTCAGCGCCACAACCTCTGTAATGTCATAGACGGCCACCATGGCGTAATCGACTTCGCCGTTTTGATTTCGAATCAAATGGACGATCGAGACCAGCTGAGCTCCAAAATCCGTGTGAATACCCGTCAGATCCTGTCCCTGCTGCAATGCTTTGATAAGCGTCGCCGACGGTATGACCGAAGCCATATTTTTACCAACAATGTCCGCCTGCAGACGCGTAATATTTAAATAGCTATTATTTACATACAGAATAATTCCGCGGCTGTCGCTGATCAGCACACCTTCATGGCTTTCATTCAGACATTTTACAATGACATCGTTGGATATCAAGTTCATAAGATACGAATCCTCCAGAGACAAACCGCCTTTCTGTAAACATAATCCGACCATGTCAGTTTAAAAAGCTGGAAGATCGGCCTTGAATTCTACAGTGCATATTGTGCGGTTCAAATTAGGCGTAAAATAATCTATTTATAAAAATAATACCATTTATTTTATATTGTTGTCAACAAGACGTGTTTTTTACGGCAATGCGCGGCTTTTCCCGCGAATGCCGCTCTTCCGGTAACATAGCAAATACCCCTTGAATGCAGTTTAACGATCCTGCATTCAAGGGGCATTTGTCATGGCTTTTCAGGGGTGCTATTGCTTCTGCGCCAAACTTCTTTTAAAACCATAGGAACCAAATGACTTGCGTTCAGGTTGAATGCTCTCAGCGGCTGGGTTCTTCGGCATTCTTCCGTATAGAAAATATCCCTGTAGTGATCTATGATTTCAGTTTGCGTTTTTCCTTTCCGGTAATCCTCAACAATCATCTCTTTCAGCTGCTGATTCGAACGCAGGGCGTCCGTCAAAAAATCCCCGCATGCTTTCCCCGTCAGCACTCCATAATGGGGAACCAGCAGTTTTTCAATTTCCATATTCAGCGCTCTTTTGATAAAATTCAGAGATATCTCATAGCCCACAAGGTAAGAGGGAGACACCAAATGCTCCGCGGCATAAACTCCCATTGTCTCACAGGAAATCAGCATTTTTTCTTCAGGAATATAGAATGCAATCGAGCATTTCGTATGGCCCGGCGCTTCCATTACCCGCAGGGAAATATCACCGAGGTCAATGGTGTCCCCCTCGCTGACCGTGAGGTCGACATGGAGCTGGTCCAGATGATCCTCAAATTCCAGGATACCGTAATCCTGCGCGGCGCTCGCGTTCATCTCACGCATCACGGCAATAGCCGAAGGCTTTGAAAATATTTTTGCGGCGTAGGCGCTTGCCACAATTTTTACATTCTTAAAGTAAAGGCGGCAGGAAGCGCTGCCGGAAGCGTGGTCATAATGAGAATGTGTCAGAAGGACATAATCCAGCGTCCGGGACCCCAGCAACTTTTTGATATTTTCAATCATTTTATCCGCGCAAAAAGAGAACCCGGAGTCGACCAGCGCGGCCTTTTGCTCTGTTACAATCAGGAAAGCTTCTCCGCCTGGGCAGGCGCCTACATTCGTCACTGTTATGATTCCGTCCTGATAGTCCCTTTCGGGTGAAGTCTGAAATATAAGTTTCATGTTGTTTTCCTTATAGGGATACTAATTTCCAAGTTTAGCCTAATTGTTTCCCAAAGATATATTATCATAAAACTTTACAAGCTGCAACAGAAACAGCCTTCACCGCATTTCAAGAGCAAAATCGGGAAAGACATTATGCCAGCACGCCGATCGGCCATGGGACAAATTTGGTCTTTTCCCCCCGGCATCTCCGTTCCCACGGGAATATCCCGACGTGCATCACGAAATTTTAAAAAAGCCGCCGGGCAGATCAGTTACCTCCGCCTGCGGGGAGAAAAAGGCTGCGTCCGGCTTTTAAAAAGGCTGTGAATCATTTGATCTTCAGGTGGACCAGAAAAAGCAATCAAACAAATACGGATTCCGGACAAAGCCGGAATCCGCAGGATAAAAAATTTACTTTTTCTTACTCAGTACCAATATAAGGGATTTTACAACTTCTTCGATATAGGGCAGATATTCAGGATCCACATTTTCCAATAAGGCGTTCAGTTTTGAGGTGTCGTTTTTCGTCTCTCTGCCCATTAAGATATAGTCGGCCGACGCGTTCAGCCCGGAACATATTTTATGAAGGGTGTACGTCGACATGCCCTTTTTCCCGCATTCGATCTGCGCGAGAAAATGGGGAGTAATCCCGATGATTTCCGAAAATTGTTCGCGGGAAATCCCCAGATCGTCTCTTTTCTTTCGAATCCGCCACCCGATTTCCTGAAGCAGATGATCCATCCTGCCACCTCGTCTCCTAATAGTGTTATTTTAATATACCCTATAGGAGACTAAAATTATCCGTTAGTGCTTTATAATGTATCACCGATAGGGTATAATGAGGAATACGACAGGAAAACCTTTAATTCTACAAGTGATTCACAAAAGGCAAGCAGGAGAACGATGATGGATATCTTTGAATCTGTATGTACCCAGTTAGGTGAATTTATCGCCTTTGATGCCGTGCGTATTGTGGACCCGGACAGCAATCGGGTGGTTCAGGAAAAACATGCGGCTTCGTTCACAGGGCATTTTCCTGACCTTACGCTTTCACAGACCAGAAAATATCTCTGTCTCAGTACGTCCACGGGAAAGCCGGTTTTAAATTTTATCCATGAGAAGAATTGGTTATTTCTGCTGATGTCTTCCCCATTCCGGATATCAAACAAAACCATGTTGTCAGAGTCTTTGATGGATATGACCAGCCACATCTTTTTAAACGACATTGATCTCAACGACGAACGGGGACTGCTGAATGAAGTAAAACGGCTACATCTGCAGGCCGTAACGGACGAACTGACCGGGCTTTTTAACCGAAGGTACATCGATGAACGCCTGCCCTCCGAAATTCTTGCCTGCATGAAAAAGAAACGCCCTCTCTCGGTCATCTTTGCCGATCTCGACTTTTATAAACAGGTGAACGACACCTACGGACATGCTGCCGGCGATTCTATCCTGTGCGAATTGGCCGGCATTCTGACCTGCAACGTCCGCAAGGAAAAAGACTGGGTGGCAAGATACGGCGGAGAAGAATTCATCATATTCCTCAACGGCATCGGATATAAAAAATCCAGGGGAATCGCCGAGAGGATCCGGGTCGCCGTCATGGGCCACACCTTCCGCCATAACGGACGAGAGATCAAGATCACCTGCAGCTTTGGGGTCGTCACAATCGACGACTTTTCCATATCCCCCACAGTTGACGAAATCCTGGATATTGCCGACAAACGCTTATACCGGGCAAAAGAGCTCGGAAGAAACACTGTGGTCTAAAAGGCATTGATATCAACTGCTCTGATATCAATGCCTTTTTAGTTCTGTAAAAAGATAGCGGGCGGAACAGGACCAAGACCTCCGATGCTCCCGCCGTAATTTTGCTTTTAATCCGCGTAATTAAATTGAAGGTCGTCGAAAAGCAAATCGGTTTTATAGTTCTGAGACGGCTTTAAAATTCTCTCCTTGTTGGAAAGGGAGAGATAATTGAAGACAATCGGCATCCTCCAGTCCTGCGGGATATCCGCCTGCAGATATTTCCAGCCGATCCAGTTCATGCTGTCCGTCAGCAACAGGGTCTTCGGCTGCGCCTTGTTTTCGTTCCGATAGCCGCCCGCGCAGTCCGCATAGAGGGACACACTCAGCATGCAGTTTTTGTTGTCGCTGACGCCGTCATGGTTTCCATCCCCGCTGTACACCCATACGCCGAAATTTTTCGGCATGGCCTTCGCGGTAAAATTTGATTCCATCGCCGCCCGCTCTTTTTCGTTCCACTTGCCGCCGCCCGCGTAATCTTTACCGGTATCCCAGAGCGGAATCAAACTGGCAGTCCCGTTCGACGTCCGCTTCTGGTTGCTGTCGTCCCACGCCCACAGCGACGTGTCATAGGTCAGCCGGAGACTGCGGCTGCCATCCCTGACCCGGCTGTTCGGCATGCTTTTTGTCTCCAACCCCAGCATCCCGCTTTTTCCGCCGTATTGATTTTTACTTCCATACAGCACGCTGCCGGCATAATATCCTTCGATCGGGAATTGCTCGAAATTGTCGATGGTCTGTCCCTTCGGCCCGACAACCACCGGAATCGAATAGGTCTTTCCGCCGAAACTGGCGGAAACAGCAGCCGTTCCGCCGGCCGCTGTAACGGACAGCAAGCCGTTTTCAATCGTCCCTATTTTCGAGTTCGACAGGGACCATTTTACCGCGGAAGGATCGATGAGGACCATCTGATTTTCCGAGTCGCAGGCTTGAAGGGCGAACTGCTTTCTCGCACCCTTCTGAACCGCGGCCGCGCCGGTTTCTCTTAGCCCGATTGAGTTCATGCCGCCCAGATCCACGACCCGGACATCCGCCGTCCCCGAAACGCCGTCCACCGCCGCGGTCACAGTATCCTGGCAGGCGCCGCCGGGCGCCGTGTAATTTCCATTTTGATCGATCGCGCCCTTTTCCGCTTTCCAGACGACGGAATGTCCCTGCGCAGGGATCGGATTGCCGTACCGGTCCGTCAGCCGGACGGAAAAACTCGTGCGGGAGCCTTTGTAAAGGCTGGTATTTCTGTCCACCAGCACCTGGCCGACTACGCCGGCCGGCCTCGCGTCGCTGACGAACAGCAGGGAGTTGGAAACGATTCTGGAACTGCCGTCACTCGGATAGCTGACCGTAGTCAGCTTATCGCTGCCGGCGCGCCGTGCGATCATCTCGGTGGAGCCGCCCCCGTCCATGTTGATCACGTCCGTACACTGCAGCTTTTGCAGCATGTATTCGGCGGCGTCTTTCATGGCAGAGCCCCGGCTTGCGCTGAAATAGGCGCCTGCCTTGGCGACGGCGAGGACGTGGATCGTTCCGTCTTTGGTCAGGCCGATCACGGTCCTGGCGTTCTGGTCGGTCCCCGTCGCATCGACTACGGAATGGTTCAGCTCTCCATTCTTTGCCAGAAGCTGGAAGCTGTTGACGGCGGTCACTGCGTCGTCCTGCAAAGTGCCGCGGTTATCCAGAGTACCGTCCGGGTTCTCGGTATAGGAGCCCGAGTAAAGATGGCAGACGTAGGAAACGTCCATACCCGTTGCGAGCCCACGCACCTCCGCGGCCTTCGTGCCGTATCCGGCGTAGACGATGCAGTCGCTGGGGATCGAAAAGCCCGCCGAGGAATACAGGGCGGTCACTTTTCCGCTGTACTCTGTCCCCACATGCAGGAAACCTGAAAAGCCGGCGATTTGAATCAGTGCATACGCCTGATCGGCCGGCGCTTTTCCCGCGCCGTTGGCCATGACACGGTCCGTTGTGAGGTTACTGGTGAAAATCCGTGTGGAATTTGCGGGGGAAAGATAACCGGCCGGGCCCATAAAATGGTTCCGGTTGATCAAATCGGCTTCGGCCTGATAACTGCTGCCGATCCGAATGGTGCCTCCTGTCCGGAGAGCGCCGATATGCGCCTTTTGGGATGAATCGACCCAAAAAGCGGGCTGCGTTTCCGTGTATGAATTGTACGGCTGGCTGGTGATAATATCTCCGTTTTGTACCATGATGCCCCGGTTGCTGCCATAATCCATATCGTAGGAATCGGCGTTGATCCCGGCGACAACCTGATTGCCCATCGAGATTTCGCGTTGGGCCTGACTGCCGACGGTCTCCACCGCATTGACCGCACCCTTTGCTTTTCCGGCTATGATCCGGATCCCCTGCGCGCCGGGATTCACGGCAAGGTGGTTGAAGCGCACCCGATATCCCGTCGTTCCCGCATAATTTTGAATGTCTTCTTCCGTGTATCGGATGCCTTCCGCCAGATCTTCATTTGCAATAAGGACCATATCCTCATTGACGGCAGCATCCGCCCCTGTGGCAAACGGAATGCAGGAGAAAAGCAAAATCAAAACAAGAAACAACGAGAAAGGCCGCTTTATCAATTTCCGACCGGTTTTCACTGCGTCACCATCCCTTTCCGGATTCAACGATGAACTCGCTTTCAATGTGCTGTTAAGGATATCGTTCCATTTGTCCGCCGCTAAATTCCTTGAAAAATCAGGGTAATCAATTCAGAGTTAATGGGATTTTCAAATATAAGTATATCTGGTGAGGGAATTGCTGTCAAATGTTTAAAAGCCTAATTTTCTTGTATTTTCTTCTTTACGGATAGAATAAATTCCAATTTGTCAATTTATTAATGAATTGTAAATTTTTCTAATTCTGACTTTTTCGCCTTGATTTTTATGTTAATTTCCGAATAGAATTAATTAGCCCTAAGGGCATTGCAAAAGAGGTGACGATATGATTGACGAAGCTTTTGTATTTGCCCCTGCACCATACTTTGTAAGTGGTCGACGCCCACCTACATAGCCGCACTTGCGACGGGGCAAACCTAACAAAGCGGAACACCTACCGCGAAAGAAGTGCAGATTGCGAAAGAAGCGCAATCGCTACATTGCGTCGCTTGTCAGGGGACTTTTATCGGATGTTAATTGCTCAATGTAAAAAAATAGGCCAGCGTGCAGCAGTCTATGGCAAACAAATGGGTGGCGGTCGGCTAATGGTAGCGCATTGGCCGGCTTGTTTTTTGGCAAGGCCTCTAAGAAACTTTCTATTATTCCCGCGGGATATCCTTTGCCGCTTGACAGACCGGCTTAATCAGAGGATAATATTTTCATAATCTATTTATAACTTTTCGTGCGGCCCAAACGAACCGGAAATCTGTTGATCCGGCCCGATGGAAAAACCGTTTTAATTTTACATATATAACCTAGGAGAAAGAATGATCGCACTGTTCAAAAAACAACAAGATCTGCTTAAAACTACTTTCCGTTCCCTCCAATACCGCAATTTTCGCCTGTTCTGGTTCGGGCAGTGCATCTCGCTGACCGGAACCTGGATGCAGAGGACAGCCCAAACCTGGCTGGTGTATACGGTGACGAAATCTCCCATGAAAGTCGGGCTGCTCGGCGTGGCGCAGTTTATGCCTCTCCTGCTCTTTTCTCTGTTCGCCGGAGTTGTGGTAGACCGCTTCTCCAAAAAGAAACTGCTTGTCCTGACGCAATTGCTATTTCTTTTTCAGGCAATCGTTATGACAATGCTGACTTATTGGGGGATCATCCAGTACTGGCACATTCTTGCACTGAGCTTTCTGTTTGGCCTGACACAAACACTGGATATGCCCGCAAGGCAGTCCTTTTTTATCGATCTTGTCGGAAGGGAAGACCTCACCAACGCAATTTCGCTGAATTCAACCATTGTGAATCTGGCGAAAATTGTCGGGCCGGCCATATCCGGGATCATCATGGCGCGGTACGGCACCGTATTCTGCTTCTTTATTAACGCCGTCAGTTATCTGCCGGTGATTCTCGGCATCCTGATGATTCATGTCTCGGGCACCGTATCCGTATCCGCGCACAGCAGCATGCTCCCGCAGGTGGCGGACGGCATCCGCTACATCGGAAAGAACCGCACTCTGGTCACAAATGTCCTGATGATGGCCGCCGTATGCACGTTTGCGATGAATACGGACGTCATCATCCCCGTGTACGCCGAAGCGGTGCTTAACCGGGGCGCGACCGGGTATTCCTTTCTTCTCAGCATGGTCGGCATCGGCGCGTTTATCGCGGCGGTGATCATGGCCTACCTCAGCAAAAACGGCGTCGTCAATTGTCTTTTGCTGATCAGCGGAGTGGGAACCGCCGTCGCCCAGCTGTTCACCATTGCGACCGGATGGTATGCGTTCTGCGCCATTATGCTGGTTCTGACCGGCTTTTTCAATCTTCTCTTTATCAACACGGGCAATTCCATTTTCCAGATCAATTCTTCCGACGAATACCGGGGCCGCGTCATGAGCGTTTATTCCTTTCTGAACCTCGGTTCCACTCCGGTTGGGAATTTTCTGTCCGGACTCGTGATGGACCGGGTTCCGGGAGATTCGGGGTTTCTGTTCTGCGGAATCACTACGCTTGCGCTCCTCTTCGTCATCTCAGCGGTTGAACGTCGGGAAATCGTTTCCTGGTTCCGGGCCGTTAAAGTGAAAAATGAAGCACAGAGCCCATTGTAATCAGCATCTGTATTTCAAATGGACTGTAAAATCCACCGGTGCCGATCTGGCGCCGGTTTTTTTTATTTGATCGTCAAAATCAAAACCACGCGTTGAACGCGTGGTATGCACAAGCCCTGAAAGGGCATAGTACTGGCGCGCGTCTCAAGACGCACTGAAATAGGTTACCAACCGCATTACTTTTACAGGCCGCCGCTAAAGCGGCCTTCTTTTATGCCTTTGATTCCTTGCTACCCGTAAACGGGTCAATATACTCTTTGAAACTTATTTGATCTGAGGCAATATCTTCCTGCAATTGATTTTTGATATATTCTTCAATTGCTTTCTTGTTACGACCCACTGTGTCTACAAAATAGCCACGGCACCAAAAATGTCGCGTTCCATACTTATACTTCAAATTTGCATGCCTATCGAATATCATCAGGCTGTTCTTTCCTTTGAGATAGCCCATGAATTGTGCCACACTGAGATTCGGCGGAATGCTTACCGGCATGTGAATGTGGTCTGGACACGCCTCAGCTTCGAGGATTTCCACTCCCTTCTGCTCACACAGCTTCCTTAAAATCTTGCCTATATCTGCTTTTATCTGCCCATATATTTCTCTTCTGCGATATTTTGGAGCAAATACAATATGATACTGGCATCTCCACTTTGAATGTGATAAACTTTGTATGTCTTTCATGACAAAATCTCCTTTTGTTGGTAATGCGGTTGGCAAACCTGCATCTATTCTAACAAAAGGAGATTTTCTTGTATCTAAAGATTCTTATCCCACCAGCAAAGCTGGTGGTTCTTTGCGCTGAAGCTGCAACAAATTTGCGGCAGCCGGAGTTATCCGGCTGCCGCAAATTGAAAAGCCCAAATATTTTGCTTGCATCAATGTTTTGAACGGATGTACTGATCGATGGAGCGGGCCGCGTCCTTTCCGCCGCCCATGGCGAGGATCACCGTGGCCGCGCCGCTGACGGCATCGCCCGCGGCATAAACCCCCTCGCGGGAAGTTTGCATGGTTTTCTCATCGACGACAATGCAGCCGTGCCGATTGGCTTCCAGGCCCTCCGTTGTCGAGCGGATCAGGGGATTGGGGGAATTCCCGATCGCCATCACAACGCAGTCGACCGGAAGTTTGAAGTTGGAACCTTCAATCGGGATCGGTTTGCGGCGGCCGGAAGCGTCCGGTTCGCCCAGTTCCATTCTGATACATTCAATGGACTCCACCTTGCCGCCCTCGTCGCCATGGATCGCCACAGGGTTGCAAAGCAGATTGAATTCGACTCCCTCTTCTTTGGCGTGATGTACTTCCTCGCGGCGGGCCGGCATCTGCTCTTCCGCGCGGCGATAAACAATATAGACTTTTTCGGCGCCAAGGCGAAGAGAGGTTCTCGCGGCGTCCATCGCGACATTGCCGCCGCCGACGACCGCCACGCGCTTCGGCTCGATCATGGGCGTATCGTACTCCGGTTTGTATGCCTTCATCAGGTTGATGCGGGTCAAAAATTCATTTGCGGAGTACACCCCGATCAGGCTTTCGCCCGGGATGTTCATGAAGCTGGGCAGACCCGCTCCCGTTCCCACAAAGATGGCCTCATAGCCCATTTCAAACAACTCGTCGACCGAAAGGACCTTTCCGATCACCATATCGGTCTGGATTTCGACCCCCTTCTGTTTCAGGGCGTCAATTTCCTTCTGCACGATTTCCTTCGGCAGACGGAACTGGGGGATCCCGTACATCAGCACGCCGCCGGCGGCATGCAGGGCCTCAAATACCGTGACGGAATATCCCATGGCGGCAAGATCGCCCGCACAGGTCAGGCCGGCCGGCCCGGCCCCGATCACCGCGACCTTGCGTCCGTTTTTCTCCACATGAAATTCTTCATCTTTGCCGTTTTTCATATGCCAATCCGCCGCGAAACGCTCCAGCCGGCCGATTCCGACCGGTTCGCCCTTGATTCCGCGAACGCATTTTTGCTCGCACTGATTTTCCTGAGGGCAGACGCGGCCGCAGACGGCGGGCAGCGAATTGGTCAGCTTAATGGTCTGATAAGCGCCCTCCATGTCCCCCTCGGCAACGCTGCGGATAAAATCGGGAATATGGACACCGACCGGGCACCCCGAAACACAGGGCTGATTCTTGCAATGCAGGCAGCGCTCAGCCTCTTCCTTCGCCATTGCTTCCGTATAGCCGAGGGAAACCTCTTCGAAGTTCTTGCTGCGGACGCCGGGCTCCTGTTCGGGAATCGGCGTCTTTTTCGGATTCATATTAGGCATTTTCCACACTCTCCATCAAATGGCATTTGAAGTCATGGGCCGCTTGCTTTTCCATCTCCGCATAAGTGCGGGAACGCTTGATCGTCTCGTCAAAGTCCACTTCGTGGCCGTCGAAATCCGGGCCATCCACACAGGCGAATCTGGTCTTCCCGCCAACGGTCAGGCGGCAGCCGCCGCACATTCCGGTCCCGTCAATCATGATCGGATTCATGCTGACGATCGTCTTGATCCCGTATTCTTTCGTCAGGTTGCAAACGGCGCGCATCATGACCAACGGCCCGATGGCGACCACAAGGTCGTAATTTGCTCCCTTTTCGATGTTCTTTTTCAGCGCGTCGGTGACGAACCCTTTGTTTCCATTGGAACCGTCGTCCGTCATGACGGTCAGGCTGTCGCTCGCCGCGCGCATTTCATCTTCAAGGATGATGATGTCCCTGCTGCGGAAACCGGCGATCATATCCACCTTTGCGCCCATCTGGTGCAGCGCCTTGGACTGCGGATACGCGATCGCGCAGCCCGCGCCTCCGCCGATCACAGCCGCTCTGTGGTAACCCTCCAGTTCGGAGGCTTTGCCGAGCGGCCCGATGAAATCGAGAATCCCGTCGCCGACGTTCAGCTGGTCGAGCAGCATGGTTGTCTTCCCCACGATCTGGTAGATAATGGTGACTGTTCCCTTTTCCCGGTCATAGTCCGCAATGGTCAGCGGAATTCTTTCACCGAACTCATTGACCCGCAGAATAATAAACTGACCCGCTTTTGCCTTTTTTGCGATAAAAGGCGCGTCAACCACCATTAAGGTCATGGAGTCGTTGAGTTTTCTTTTTTCTATAACAGAAAACATTAGTTTCACTCCCACTGTGATTGATAAATTTTACACAAACTATTATTGCATAATCTTCCTGTTTTTGCAATAGAAAGTTTACCCTAAACTGTTTTAAAGCATATCGGGCATTGGGGATGCACAAACGCTGACAAAACGCCATCGGATTTTACCGTGACAATGGAAAAAGACGGGCGCAGCACGCCCGCCTCAATTTCCGCATCATCCAAACGTCCGGGCAAACATCACGCCTTGGGGTAAAATCCGGACGGGCTTTCAGAAAGGTTGATCATAATATTTTTCAGTTGGCTGTAATGGTCCAGAATCACTTTATGTGTCTCGCGGCCGATGCCGGATTGTTTGTAACCGCCGAACGGTGCGCCGGCCGGAATGGAATTGTAGGTATTCACCCACATGCGCCCGGTTTCCACCGCGCGGGCAACGCGGACCGCGCGGTTGATATCGCGGGTCCAGACGGCGCCGCCCAGCCCATAGACACTGTCGTTCGCCATGCGCACGGCATCCTCTTCCGTCTTGAACTTGATGACGACGGCGACAGGGCCGAAAATCTCCTCCTGCGCCACGCGCATCTTGTTATCAACATTGGCCAGCAGGGTCGGCTGCATGAAATAGCCTTTGTCCAGACCGTTTTCCGTGATCCGCTTTCCGCCGCAGGCGACCGTGGCGCCCTCTTTCTGCCCGATTTCCACATAGGAAAGGACCTTCTTCATCTGGGCCGCGTCAATCAAAGAGCCCATCTGTACGCCCGATTCCCACGGCAGGCCGACTTTGACGCGGCCGAATGCCTTGGCTGCCTCATCTACGAAACGGTCGTAGATGTCCTCCTGGACAAACACGCGGGATCCCGCGCAGCAGACCTGGCCCTGGTTAAACAGAATGCCGAGCTGGAGACCGTCCATCGCCATATCCCAATCGCAGTCCGAGAAGAAAATGTTCGCCGATTTTCCGCCGAGCTCCAGGGTCGAAGGAATCAGTTTATCCGCGGCGGCTCTGGCGATGCTCAGGCCGACTTCCGTCGAGCCGGTAAAGGCGAGCTTGCGGAACCCCTTATGTTCCAACATGTAATTTCCTGACTTGGAACCTCTGCCCGTAATGACATTTACGACGCCGTTCGGCAGGATTCCGTCGATCAGCTTCATCAGTTCCAAAACGCTCAGCGAGGTCTGGCTGGACGGTTTCAAAACGACGCAGTCCCCCGCGGCAAGCGCCGGCGCAAGTTTCCACGCCGCCATCAGGAACGGGAAATTCCACGGAATGATCTGGCCGACCACGCCGATCGGCTCCCGGAGGATCATGCTGAGCGTATTGTTGTCCAGCATGGATGCCGACCCCTCTTCCGCCCGGATACAGGCGGCAAAATAGCGGAAATGGTCCGCGGACATCGGAACGTCGATCCCCATGGTCTCGCGGAGCGGCTTGCCGTTGTCCAGCGTTTCGATCGTGGCGAGGCGTTCTTTATTTTGATCGATGACATCCGCAATCTTCATCAATAAGTCTGCGCGCTCCGACGCGGTTGTTTTTTTCCAGCCGTCCCAGGCAGCCCACGCCGCATCCACCGCTTTGTCAACATCTTTTCTGCTGGCTTCCGCGCAGGTGGAAAGAACTTCCCCATTTGCAGGGCAAACGGACTGGAAGGTCCCTCCTTCATCGGATTCGACCCACTTTCCATCCAGATACAGCCCGTACCGATCAGCTGCAAATTTTTCCATTTGAACAGACTCCTTTCATGTTTTCTGTTCTTAGTATAAGGCCTTCGATCGGATTTGTAAATAATATATAATAAAGTAGTTAATTTAACAATCATTTTTGTATGTGTTTGTTAATTGTTTTTCGAACTTTGTCAATTTTCAGACAAATTTTTCGTCTTTTTTAACAAATCTGCATCGTTCTATCGTTCAATGATGTGCAAACGGGCAAGGCCCGGACACATGGCCGAAACCTGTGCCGGGCCTGAATCAGGATTTCTTAAAGAATAATACAGATCAATCCATTGCAGCCTTCGTTGATGATCCGCTCAATGGTTTCCCGAACCTTGTCGCGCGCGTCTTCCGGCATCCGGGTCAGCTTGTTGTGAAGCCCTTCGTTGACCAGCTCATGCAGGCTCTTCCCGAAAATATTGGACTCCCAGATCTGGGAAGGATTGGATTCAAACTCCTTGAGGATATACTCCACCAGCTCCTGGGACTGCTGCTCGGAGCCGACGATCGGCGTGATCTCCGTCGTGATGCGCGTCTTCATCATATGGATGGATGGCGCCGCCGCCTTCAGGCGGATTCCATATTTTCCGCCCTGCCGGATGATTTCGGGCTCTTCCAGGCTGAGTTCGTCGATGGTGGGCATGACGATCCCGTAGCCGTTCTCCTGCACATCCCGGTAGGCGTCCCGGATGCGGTCGTATTCCTTCTTCATTTCCGCCATCTTGAGCACCTGGTCCATCAGGCTGCCTTCGTCGCTGATCTCCAGCCCGGTCTTTTCCCCGAGCACCTTGTAGAACAGATCCGGCAGCAGCGAAAGGCCGATCCGCGCGTGTCCGCAGCCGAGCTCGATGGATTTTGTCTTCGCCGAATCGACATACTCGCACTGCCCGACTTCCCCGATGATGTTCTCCACTTCGCGGATCCTGCCGACCTTCGAGGCGGCCGACTGAATGGCGGAGTAAACGGCGCTGCGGAGCCAATGGTCTTTTTCCAGGCCGGAAAGCCATTTCGGCATGTCGATGCGGATTTCGCGGACCGGGAACTCAAACAGGATCTTCGCGAGGATCGTCCGGATTTCCTTCTCTTCCATCCTCAGGCAGTTGACGGGCAGTACCGGCACGCCGTATTTTTTCTGAAGCTGCCCCGACAGGGCGGCGGCTTCGTTTGTCTCCGGATCGACGCAGTTCAGCAGAACGATGAACGGTTTGTCGATCTTTTTCAGCTCGTCGACGACGCGCTCCTCCGCTTCCTCGTATTCCTCGCGGGGGATGTCGCTGATGCTGCCGTCGGTGGTGACGACCAGGCCGATGGTCGAATGCTCTGTGATCACCTTTTTGGTGCCGATCTCCGCGGCCATGTTGAACGGGATCGGGTCGTTGTACCACGGGGTCCGGACCATGCGCGGGTTGTCGTCCTCAATATACCCCAGCGCGCTGGGGACGATATAGCCGACGCAGTCGATCATTCGCACGGCGAAGGTCGCCGTCTGGTCGATGCGGACGGTCACGGCCTGCTCCGGGACAAATTTCGGCTCCGTGGTCATGATGGTCCGCCCTGCCGCCGACTGCGGCATTTCGTCAACCGCCCGGTCGCGCTTGTAGTCGGTATCCATGTTCGGGATCACGATGGTGTCCATGAAGCGCTTGATAAAAGTGGACTTGCCGGTTCTGACCGGTCCGACAACCCCTATGTAAATATCGCCGTTGGTTCGCTCCGAAATATCTTTGTAGATATTGCTGCTGTGTTCTTCCATTTTACCTCCCCCTCAGGCTGAGATGAATTCATTCCGGTGCCGGTTAACCGCTTTCTACATGGGAATCAGCAACATTCCCCTGCTTTCCATCACGTCGCCGGTCATGCCGTTTTCCTTTTTGATGGTGTCCACCGAGGTGCGGTAATCCCGGGCAATATTCCAGATGTTCTCTCCGGCTTCCGCATAGTAAATGCAGAGCGCCGCGGAATTGTCGCGGGCGACGGGTTTTTCTTCGTCCGCCGTGACCGTCGTAATCGCCTGAAAGGTTTGCCGGCTGTAGATTTCCGCCGTGAGGCGCAGTTCGGTTTTCGCTTCGACCCCGCTGCCCATGATCCGGAAACTGATTCCGCCGACTCCCACCTGGGCTTCGCATTTCAGGTTATCGCCGGAACTGTTGCAGGCGCGGGTATATTCAAAATCGAGCAGGCGCTCGAAATAAAACGGCTTGTTTTCCTCGTTCAGAGCCAGAACGCAGAGGCTGAATTTCCCCTTGAACGTGATCTGACCGCCTTTTGTCTCGGCGGACGCAGTGCTCATTTCATTCCAGACGTCGATCACCTTCGATACCGTTCCGTCTTCCACAGACAAAGTATTTTTCTGTACCGTGGTGTCTCCGACCAGCTCCGTCAGGTTATCCATCGTTTTCGGCTTGGATTCGATCTTCAGGTCGTAATCCCTGGAATAGGCGTCGCTGACCGCCGTCACTTCGGCCCCCTGATAAGCGGCAGCGCTGGCAAACAGGCGGACCTGCGTATCGAAGAACGTCTTGTCGCCGGAATAATCGTTTTTAACCTGCGCTTCCACGCCGATCACCTCTAGCTTCACGTCGCAGAGGCAATCCTCCGTGACCCCGGCGCAGTCGAGCATCTGCGTAAACGGAATCGTGAACTCCATCGCTTCCGGCATACTGTTCTCTTCCGTCGTATCATAAAGGAATTTAACGCACACCTCGCCCTTGACCATCAGCTTTCCCGCCGTGATCTTGAAATCCTGAAGAACGGCAAAGGCGTCGGAACGCATGATATTGTCCGCGGGCGGCTTTCCTCCCCCCAGCTCCAGAATTTCGTCCACGCTGAACTGCTGCTGGCAGAAACCGGCCAGGTTGTTGACCTTCATTGCGGTCTTCTGCTGCTCGATATCGGAGCCGACAATATTCCCGACGACCTCGGAACGGCCCTGAACCACGACCTTCGCGCAGACGGAAAAGGCGCCGTGGATGTCCAGACGCCGCGGGCTTGTCGCGCGGCAGTTGATATATTCC
This sequence comes from Caproicibacter sp. BJN0012, assembly GCF_035986805.1. Classification (NCBI taxonomy): domain Bacteria; kingdom Bacillati; phylum Bacillota; class Clostridia; order Eubacteriales; family Acutalibacteraceae; genus Caproicibacter; species Caproicibacter sp. BJN0012. The sequence goes on from NZ_CP142518.1 coordinate 2,116,605, forward strand.
ACGCGCGGAAAGGCGTAAATCTCCGCGTTTTCAACCGCCTGTTTCAGGGCGATTTCCGTTGAGAATGTGTCGGTGCTGTCACAGAAGCGGATACGCGCTCCGTCCGGGTCGAGATAAAAGACCTTTACGGTAAAGCCTCCCTCCAGCATCAGACGGTCGCCGGAGATCGACCGTGACCCGATTCTCGGGTAGATCTGGCATTTTAAAATACGCTGTATATCCGGGCAGTAATCCGGCAGACTGATGTTGAGATCGACAGGCTGCTCCTGGCATCCGTCGAAGACGACTTCGCCGACTGCCATCGCCTCGCGGTCAAGCATATAATCCATAAAGGCCCTCTCCTTTTTTTATTTCTACGTAATTGTTATTCCGGTCTTGTCTTATTTATGCCACGGAAATGGAAAAAATCGGCGGCCGGGAAGGCGCCGGGCGGACCTTCCCCGGCTTCATCTGGACGGTTTGCCGTTCTTGACCCTCAGCACCGCGCTGTAAGCACCGTTGGACGCAAGCGCGACCAGGACCGAATTCAGCGGGATCGCCGCGGCGGTCGGCACTGTGAGCCCGCCGGTAAAATAGGTGGCCGCGTAAAGGATGACGAGGGCGATGAAATAGCTCAGCCACTGCGTCGGCAGCCTCTGAAACGTATTTTTCAAAAACTGCGTGATGATTCCCGTCGCCGCGGAGCATCCGGTAAAAGTCACCAGAGTTGACCAGGAAAAAAATTCATTCATATTCATCTTCTCCTCAGAGTTCCGGTCACAGCCCTTTGAATTTGGGGCTGAGCGGTATTGATTCGTTTATCACCATTATATGGCCGTTTTTCCGTTTCATGACTTTGGCACGGCCTGCGGAATCCGCCGGTTGATCCAAAACGGCAAAAGCCGCGTGCTTCCGTTTTTCCGTTTATTGTATTATAATGGAAATACGAATCCGGACCGTTTCAGGCGAAGATGCAACGAAAAGGAGAGATAGTATGAAATTTTCCGAGATGGAATATCAGCGTCCCGATCTCAGGGCCATACAGCAAAGCTATCGCGAGATCACGGCGAAATTCCCTGCCTGTTCCGGCGCGGCCGAACAATATGATCTCATTCTTCGGCACGAGGCGCTTCTGAGCCGTTTTCAGTCGATGGGAACCATCGCCTCCATCCGCAACAGCATCGACACCGCAGACCCGTTCTACGAGGAGGAAATGGCCTTCTTCGACTCAAACAACCCCGTTTTTGAGGAATCCGTACAGAGCTTTTACAAAGCCGTCGCGGCGTCCAAATTCAGGAAAGAGCTGGAGCAAAAAACCGGGAGCCTGTTCTTCCGGAATCTTGAAATCTCTCTCCGGTCTTTCTCTCCCGCCGTCATAGAGCTGAAGAAAAAGGAAAACGCGCTGGTGACGGAATATGAAAAGCTCCTCGCCTCCGCGAAGATCGAATTCCGCGGAGAGACCCTGAACCTTTCGGAAATCCAGAAATACCAGGTTTCGCAGGACCGGCCGGCCCGGAAAGAGGCGTGGGAAAAAACCGCCGGGTTCTTCCTTGCGAATTCCGCGCGGCTGGACCAGATCTACTCGGAGCTCGTCCAAAACCGGACCGCCCAGGCGAAGCTTCTCGGGTACGACAATTACGTCCGCCTCGGTTACGACCGCCTGGGCCGCAACTGCTACGGTCCGGACGAAGTGAAAAAGTTCCGCGACCAGGTGGCGGAGGACCTCGTCCCGGTAATCGCCGAAATCAAAAAGGGACAGGCCGAACGCCTCGGCCTGCCCGATCTGAAATTCTACGACGACAACAATCTTTTCCCGGACGGAAACCCCGCGCCGAAGGGCGGCCGGCAAACCCTGGTGAGCCAGGCGCAGAAAATGTACCGCGAAATGAGCCCTCTGACCGGAGAATTTTTTGATTTCATGGTGGAAAACGAGCTGTTTGACCTTGACAGCAAAAAGGGGAAGGCCGGCGGCGGCTACTGCACGGAAATCCCGGATTTCGGATCCCCGTTCATCTTTTCCAACTTCAACGGGACGGCCGGCGACGTGGACGTCCTGACCCACGAGGCAGGCCATGCCTTTGCCAGCTATCAGGCCCGCAGGCTTCCGCTGCTGGAGCTGAGGACGCCGACGATGGACGCCGCGGAAACCCACTCCATGTCGATGGAGCTTTTCTCCCGCCGCTGGGACCCGCTGTTTTTCGGGGAGGATACGGAAAAATTCCACCTGTATCAGTTGGAGAAAGCCATCGGTTTCATCCCTTATGGCTGCCTTGTGGACGAGTTCCAGACCGCCATGTACGAGCAGCCGGACCTCACGCCGAAGGAACGGAAACAGGTCTGGAAGGAGCTGGAAGCAAAATACCGCCCGTGGATCGATTTCGATCATCTTCCGTTCTTCGAGGACGGCGGAGGCTACCAGCGCCAGCACCATATCTACTCGTTCCCATTGTACTATATCGACTACTGCCTCGCGCAGACGGCGGCGCTGGAGTTCTGGATCGATTCGGAAAAAGACTGGGACGGCGCTTTTTCCCGCTATCTCGCCTTTGTGGAAGCCGGCGGAAGCAGGACCTACGAGGAGCTGGTCAAATCCGCGGGGCTTGCGTACCCGATGGAGGAAGGCTGCGTCCGCGCCCTGAGCGATCAGATGCTGAAATGGTTCCGCAAACACTCCAAATAGACCTCAAAGCAGCGAAAGCCGCCGCTCTCCCATTCAGGAGCGCGGCGGCTTTCCATTGGGAAAAATCGGAAACGGGTCTTGCAAAAAGATGGAAAAGCGTTATAATAGATTTTATAAGGCACAAATAAAAAGTGCAAAGCAGGAGCAAGGTGCTAGCACACCCTGCTCCCTGCATACGGAGAAAGGCCCTCCATACGCAACGGAATATCCGCGCAATGCAACCTTATTATACTTCCAACTGCCGATTTTGTACAGAGGCAAGTATTCTGTTTGTTGCACTTGTCCGTCGGGGCGCTGTGTTATGGGAATGGAATTCCGTAACCGCGCTCTTTTTTGCTGCCTTATCATCGGCGCGCTGCGGGGGAGATCCCCCAAAGATCGTCCTCCCGCAGGCATGCCTTTGATAAGTTTGTGAAAAGATGGACTCATAGAAGGGGAGAACGGACGCGTCCGGCGCGTCCGTTCTCCCCTTTGTGTGCGTATTGTGCTGGATTAATACATTCCGCCCATGCCGGCGTCCGGAGCGGGAGCCGCAGGAGGAGTGGGTTCTTTCTTGTCAGCGACGAGGGATTCCGTGGTCAGCACCATGGCCGCGACGGAAGCCGCGTTCTGCAGCGCGGAGCGGGTGACCTTGGTCGGGTCCACAACGCCGAAGCCGATCATGTCGCCGTACTTGTCGCTCTCAAAGTTGTAGCCGTAGCCGGCCTTGCCGGTTTTCAGAATGTCGTTGATGATGACGGAGCCTTCCAGACCCGCGTTGGCAGCGATCTGGCGGACCGGCTCTTCCAGAGCGCGGAGAACGATCTTCGCGCCGGTCTTTTCGTCGCCTTCGGACTTCTCGACAAAGTTCTTGACATCCGTGATCGTGTTCAGAAGGGCGACGCCGCCGCCGGCGACGATTCCCTCTTCCACCGCGGCCTTGGTCGCGGCCAGGGCGTCCTCGACGCGCATTTTCTTTTCCTTCATTTCGATCTCGGTCGCTGCGCCGACCTTGATGACGGCTACGCCGCCGGAGAGCTTCGCGAGGCGCTCCTGAAGTTTCTCCTTGTCATAATCGGAGGTCGTCTTTTCGATCTGGGAGCGGATCTGGCCGACGCGGTCGGAGATCTTCTTCTTGTCGCCCGCACCGTCGACAATGATGGTGTTCTCCTTGTCCACTTTGACCTGGCGCGCGCGTCCGAGCTGATCCATCGTGGCATCCTTGAGCTCCAGCCCGAGGTCGGAGGAAATCACCTGGCCGCCGGTCAGGATGGCGATATCCTGCAGCATTTCTTTTCTCCTGTCGCCGAAGCCCGGGGCTTTCACGCCGACGCAGGTAAAGGTTCCGCGCAGCTTGTTGAGGATCAGGGTGGAAAGAGCCTCGCCCTCGATGTCCTCAGCGATGATGACCAGCTTCTTGCCGGACTGGACGATCTTCTCGAGAAGCGGCAGGATCTCCTGCACGTTGGAGACCTTCTTGTCCGTGATCAGAAGGTAAGCGTCGTCAATGACCGCTTCCATTTTCTCGGTGTCCGTTACCATGTAAGGGGTGACATAGCCGCGGTCGAACATCATGCCTTCCACAACCTCGGAGTAAGTCTCCGCCGTTTTGGATTCCTCAACGGTGATGACGCCGTCGGAAGTGACCTTCGCCATCGCTTCGGAAATCAGTTTGCCGATAAACTCACTTGATGCGGAAATCGCCGCAACGCGCGCAATGTCGTCCGGGCCGGAAACTTTCTTGGAGTTCTTCTTCAGCGCATCCACCGCGACATCGACGGCGTCCTGGATGCCGTTGCGGATCGCCATCGGGTTCGCACCCGCCGTGACGTTCTTCATGCCTTCGCGGATCAGCGCCTGCGCGAGCAAAGTGGCGGTCGTGGTGCCGTCGCCGGCCACGTCGTTTGTCTTGGTGGCAACTTCCTTGACAAGCTGCGCGCCCATGTTTTCAAACGCGTCGTCCAGTTCGATTTCCTTCGCGATCGTCACGCCGTCGTTGGTGATGAGCGGAGCGCCGAACTTTTTGTCGAGAACAACATTGCGGCCCTTGGGGCCAAGGGTAATCTTAACCGTATCGGCAAGCTGATTTACGCCGTTCAGCAGCGCTTTTCTGGCTTCCTCGCCGTAGATAATCTGTTTTGCCATAAATCTGATTCCTCCAAATTTTAATATTTGTTAAGGCATGGGCAGTTTTTTCATTCCACGACCGCGAGAATATCGTTCTGGCGGACCAGAGTATAGTCCGTACCGTCCAGCTTGACTTCCGTCCCGGCGTATTTGCTGCAGATGACACGGTCGCCCTTTTTCACGTACATGGTGACCTCCTTGCCGTCCACCAGTCCGCCCGGGCCGACCTCGACGACGTCAGCGATCTGAGGCTTTTCTTTCGCGGAGCCGGCCAGGATAATGCCGCTCTTCGTGGTTTCCTCCGCTTCTTCCATTTTAATGAGCACTCTGTCCAACAAAGGTTTTACAGTCATAATATGTCCTCCTTAATCATTATTGCATTTAGCACTCATTAACCTTGAGTGCTAAGATTATTTTATCTGCTTCCCCACTAAAAATCAAGAGGTTTTTTGAGAAAAAGCAGGATTTCACAAATTATTTACAAATTCCTTCCGTCCCATTCTCCGGAACGATAAACCGTGCGGCTCCGGGAAGAATTTGGAAACGGGCGGCCTTGATCAAAGCGACGTCTCCGTCCCGGTTGGAAGCGACGGGTTTCTCCGCGACGATCTCCATTTTTTTCCCGCGGCGGAAGGTCAGGATTTCTTCGAATTCCTTCGCCCCGATATGCCGCCCCGCCTTGTACAGGCCGACAAGCCTCGGGATCTGATAAAGCGGCGGCTTCCGGATCAGGATAAAGTCCAGCAGGCCGTCGTCCGGGACCGCCTGCGGCGCGCCCCGGTATCCCCCTCCGTAGTACTGCCCGCTGGCGGCCAGGGCGAAAACGAAGCACCCTTCAAAGGTTTCGGAATCGTCGATCCTGACGCGCAGGTTGTCCCCGATCCGGCCGAGGAGGACCCTCAGAAGCGCCAGATCGTAAGCGGCGGGACCGCTGACAAGCGGAAGGCGCTTGATGCGCTCCATATACAAAGCCACCATCGCGTCCATGCCCACGGAGCACAGGTTGATCGAGAGCCCAAGCCCCGTGCGGATCAGGTCGACTGGCCGCGAAACCCCCGCAAGCTGCCGTTCGGGGGAGAGGAAATCTTCCATCGCGCCGAAAATTTTAATATAATCATTGCCGGACCCGCAGGGAAAAATTCCGATCTCCACATTCTTTTTCCCCGCGGCGCCCTGGGCGATTTCACCGAGCGTCCCGTCTCCGCCAAAGGCGTAAATTCTGACCGGGTCCCCTTTTTCCGCTTCCCTTTCGGTCAGCCGGATCGCCTCTCCCGGCTCCCGCGTCAGGTAACAGGCGGGATTCAGTTCCTGCGCCATAAAAAAGCGCCGGACCGCCGGAAGGACGGTCTCAGCCGCGTTCTGTTTGCCCGCGGCGGGATTGACGATCAGGACATAGCGCATCAGGGTTCCTCCCCCGGCGCCGACTGAAACAGGTCGGACAGCGGAATCCCGAACCGGCCGGCGGCTTCTTTCAGGCCGTCGCCGATCTCCCCGCGTGAAAAGCCGCAGCGCTCCAGCGTGTCGTCGTCGAGCGCGTTCAGCCTCGAATAGAAGTCGACGGCCATCTCCAGATACCGCCGGTCGCGTGAATCCATCCGTTCGAACAGCAGATTTTCCGCTTCGTTGATCTGATTTTCCCGAATCAGCTTCACCAGCGTCTGATGCAGCCGGTATGCCGAATCTTTCTTCTCTGCTTCCGAAATTTCAAACTCCGGAGTTTTTTTATTCAGCACGGCTACCGTGAGAAAATTGACGATGCTCTCGATCTGCCTCATCACCCAGTCATCCTGAAACAACTCTTGCTCCCCCATTTCCGGCGCCTCACGCAGCCGTTATTTAAAATACATGTAGTACTGGCACCGGATCATCCCGTTATAGAGCTTTCTCCGCTTGTCCGCTTTGCGCCCGAAGCAGGCCTCAAAGGTCTCGTCCGGACTGATGACGGAATAGCTCCAGAAATGTCTGCGTTCAAAAACCTTCCCCATCGCCCGGTAAAGCTCCCGCGCCTGGTTCACATCCAAAAGCCGTTCTCCGTAGGGAGGGTTGCAGATGACGCAGCCTGATTCGCCGTCCGCCCGGAATTGGGAAATTTCCTTTTTTTCAGCGCGGATGCAGTCCCCGACGCCGGCTTTTTTTGCGTTCTCCTTCGTCAGGGAAACCGCCGACGGGTCGCTGTCATAGCCGAAGCCTTCAAATGAAACGTCCCGCTTTTCCAGCTCCCTCGTACGCTCCCGCTCCCTTTGCCAGACCGCTTTCCCAATGCGGGAAAACCCTTCGGCCGCAAAGCTGCGCCCGATCCCCGGGGCGATGTTCCGCGCGTGTATCGCGCCCTCGATCAGGATGGTCCCCGAACCGCAGAACGGGTCGATCAGCCGGGCGTCCCTGCGGACGCGCGAAAGCGACGCCATGGAGGCGGCAAGCGTTTCCTTGATCGGAGCCACCGCCGAATTTGCACGGTATCCACGCTTGTGCAGCCCCTCCCCCGAAGTGTCGATCATCAGGCTGACCCGGTCCTTCAGAATCAGGAACTGAATCTGGTATTTCGTCCCCGTCTCTTCAAACCACTGCAGGGAATATTTCTGTTTCAGGCGTTCCACGACCGCCTTTTTGACAATCGACTGGCAGTCAGGCACACTGGCAAGCTGGGAGGACAGGCTGGACCCTTTTACGGGGAACGCGTCCCTCTTTCCGATCCAGCGTTCCCACGGCAGCGCCCGGACTCCCTGGAACAGCTCTTCAAAGCTCCGGGCGGGGAATTCGCCCATCAGGATCTGGATCCGCTCTCCGCACCGGGACCAAAGGTTGGAGCGGACAAGCATTTCCTCCGATCCGGCGAAAACGACGCGGCCGTTCTGTGCCTCCACCTCCTCGGCTTCCATGCGCCTGAGCTCGTCCGCGACAAGGCCCTCGACCCCAAGCATGCAGGGACAAACCAGTTTAAAATCCTCCATCATACCTCTCCTCAGAAAGAAGGGGGCCGCGCTCTGCAGCCCCTTTCCATTTGTTTTAGTATTCTTTTTTTCAAAAGAGTTTATTCCGCATCCGGCGTCAGGAGCCCATAATCCCCGTTTTTCCGCTGATAGACGACATTGATCTGGTTGTCCTCCTGGTTGCGGAACATAAAGAACTGGTGTTCCAACAGGTTCATCTGCAGGATCGCCTCTTCCACGCTCATCGGCTTGACGGAAAAATGTTTCGTCCGGACAATTTTATATTCCTCCGGCTCTTCCTTTTCCCCTGGGGTTTCCCTAAAATCCTCATCAAAAGCCAGACCGTGAATCCGTTTCGCAAGGCGTGTCTTGTTTCTGCGGATCTGGCTCGAAAGCGCGTCAATCACGTCGTCCAATGCGTCGTTCATCTCATCGGCAGTCGCTTCCGCGCGGTAAAACATCCCGCGTGACCGGATCGTGATCTCCACGGTCTGGCGGTTTTTCAGTACGGTTACGACGACTTTCGCCTCGGCATCTTCATCGAAAATGCGGTCAAAGCGAGAGAGTTTTTTCGCTGCAAGATCCTTGAAATGATCCCGCAGGCTGACTTTTCTGCCGGTAATCGTGATCTTCATGACAACATCTCCTTAAGCGTACTTGGAAGGAAATCATTCCCCGCCTATACTATAACATACGCCAAAGGAAAAAGAAATAGAAAGCTCTCAAATCGCCGTGAAAGCGATTCTTCCCCCCGCAATCACGCAGAGCGGTTTCGATTCCAGGCGGAGAGGATCCGTTTCAAACGCCACGAGGTCCGCGTCCTTTCCTTCCTCAATGGTGCCGACCCGCCCGTCGATGCCGCAGATTTTCGCCGGATTGACGGTGATCGCGCGGAGCGCCTCCTCGTGGTCCATTCCCTCGCGCACGGCGAGGGCGGCGCAGAGCGGCAGGTACTGGATCGGCGTGACCGGGTGGTCCGTGACGATCGCCGTCGGGATGCCGGCCTTCGCGAGAATCCCCGGACAGGACGGCGTCAGGTTTTTTAATTCCGGCTTGCTGCGGTCGCAGAGGATGGGGCCGGACAAAACCCTGACATGGTCGCGGAGCAGTCCGTCCGTAATCAGATGCGCTTCCGTTCCGTGGACAATCACATAGTTCAGACGGAATTCCTTTGCAATCCGGATGGCCGTATAGATATCGTCGGCACGGTGCGCGTGAAAATGCACCTCGATCTCCCCGCGGAGCGCGGGAAGAAGGGATTCGCTTTTGATATCGAAATCCGGAGGGTCCGTCTCCTCGTCGGCTTCCGAGCGCTCCAGGTCCTCCAGATACCGCTTCGCCTTGAAAAGTTCGGACCGGATCAGGGAAGCCGTTGCCATCCGGGTGGAGGGGGCTTCGTTTTTTCCGTGATAGACGGTTTTGGGGTTCTCTCCAAGCGCCATTTTAATGGCGAGAGGAGCCTTGACGATCATGTCGTCGATCCTGGTGCCGTAAGTCTTGACCGCCGCCATCTGCCCCCCGATGGGGTCCGCGCTGCCCGGCCCGGTCACCACCGTGGTCACTCCCGCGGCCAGCGCTTCCGAAAAACACCGGTCCATCGGGTTGATGGCGTCCACGGCGCGCAGCTGCGGGGAAACGGGGTCGGTCTCCTCGTTTCCGTCGTCGCCTTCAAAGGTGAGCCCGTCCTCCCACATGCCCAGGTGCGTGTGCGCATCAATAAAGCCCGGGTAAAGCCCCGCGCCGCGCAGGTCCAGCACCTTTTCACCGGAAAAAGGGGCGAGGGAACCGGCGCAGACCGTCTCGATCCTTCCGTCCCGAATCCTGACGGAGCCCTCCGGTATGGCAGTTCCCGCCATGGTATGGATTTTTGCGTTGCAAATCAGCATAACAGCCTCCAATAAAAAAGCGGAGTGCGTGCACTCCGCTGCCATTCTGTTTTTCTATTTCGCCTGGTTGGACCCGCCGCCGTGCCTGGAAAAGCCGCCGCGTTTCGATTCCATGCACCGTTTCAGATCCAGCATTTTTTCATCGCTTGTCTGCTTGAACTTGGACAGCATGTCTTCAAAGTTGGCAGGCTCGTTTCGCCTGCTCGGCTGCCACTCGTAGCTGCCCGGCCTGGATGGCCTTGCCGCGCCGCCGCCGTTTGGCCGGGCGGGCTCCGCAACCCGTTTCATGGAAAGGCTGATCTTTCCTTCCGGAGTGATATTCAGGATCTTGACCTTGACCATCTGGTTTTCCGATACGAAATCGCGAATCTCCTTTACAAAGGTGGGCGCAACCTCCGAAATATGGACCATGCCGGTCTTTCCCCCCGGAAGTTCTACAAACGCACCGAATTTCGTGATGCCCGTAACCTTCCCTTCCAGAACCGTTCCTACCTCAAGCTGCATATGTAAGTGTTTTCCTCCTTAGACAGAGCTGTTTAATGTCCGGCTATATTAACAAAAACACGTTCGCCCGGTTTGGCGTAATCGAGCTCTTCTCTGGCCTTGCGCTCAATATAATCGCTCTCGTCGTTTGCTCCCGTGCTGAAAGCATGTTTTAAATCTTCATTCTGTATTTCCTGAATCTGTATCTGTTGTCTGGCAGCTTCCAGCTCCCGTCGCTTTTCCTGGATCTTGATCTGCTGATTTACAAGCGCGACAAGCATATATGCCGCAAAAGCGAAAACTGCCAGCCGCAGCAAAAAGCTCTTTTTAGGCTTTTGATTTTCTAGCACCTTCATTTTTCCGCACGACCTTACGTTTTCGCCGATTTCGCCGAATCAGGCGCCATCCATTAGGACGATTATACACTATTTTCGCCCTTCGTTTCAAGCGTTTTTTCAGGCCCAGAACCTTTTTTTCCAAGAATTTTATCCCCCGGGCGGCTTTTTTGCCAAACCATCTGAAAATACGGTGGAAAAGCTCGGCGGCCGGATTGAAAAAGTGGCGATATAAAAAGTCCGAAACAGCCCGGAAAATGAAAGCCGTCACCTGTCCAACGGTGAAATAATAGGCAAACCAGCCGACGGCCTCCCCCGCGAGAAGGTAGAAGCGGACCGCTCCGCCCCCGAGGGGTAAAGCCAGCAAAAAGGAAAAGAAAGCGCAGAGGACCATATAGAAAAAATCCTGGAAAAACACGGCGCGCGCCCGGGAATGAAAGAAATCCCGCCAGATCCTGAGAACATCATAAAACGCGCCGAGAAGGAAACCTCCGGCGACAGAGACGGCAAAACCAAACACCTGATAGGAAAGGAAAGCTGTGATCAAGGCATTTCACGCCCCTATTTGAACAGACGGTTAAAAAGCCCGCCCGTTGTCGCCCGGTTCTCCGAATAGGTCATCGAAGTGATTTCGCCGTTGAGCGTCAGTTCCCCTGAGTCAATATTCAGTTTGTCAATATGCAGATTCGCACCGTGGATAACAAGCTCCCCCAAGTCGGTGTAGGCAACCACCGTCTGCTCGTCAAAGCTGTCGACATTGGAAACGCCAGTGGCTGTGAGCGTTTTGCGGTCTTCAAGGATCAAACTGTGTGGGGTTTTTACCGCTTTTTGTTCGGCCAAAGGAATCCCTCCCGCTTCGTACTGTTCCAATTGTATGCGAAGGCGGTTGGACATATACTTAATGCTCCGCCGGCCCTTCCGAAAGAATTTGGTACAGGTCCGACGCCTGGCCCTTTCCAACGGTCTCACCGACGCTGAGAACTTTGGCCCGGATGCTGCGGGAGCCAAGGCCGATTTCGATCAGATCGCCCACTTTGATCTCATAGGAAGCGCGCGCCGGTTTTGAATTGACCAGCACACGGCCCGCATCACAGGCCTCATTTGCAACGGTCCGGCGCTTGATCAGCCTCGACACTTTTAAATATTTATCCAGTCTCATGATTTCCCTTCCAATAAATCAACAGGACTGTAACAAGGAAACACGTTACAGTCCCGATTCATTGTAAATATATGATCAGATGGAGGTTGAATCCTTGAATGCCTTGCCCGCCTTGAACGCCGGAACTCTCGATGCGGGAATCGTAATGGGGGAATTTGTCCTCGGGTCGCGGCCCTGCCTTTCACTGCGGCTGCGAAGCTCGAATGTTCCGAACCCGACAATCTGCACTTTTTCATCCTTGGCAACCGTATCCACTATCGTGCTGAGCATGACATTGACTGCGTTATCGGCATCTTTCTTCGAAAGCCCGGTTTTTTCAGCAACAGCAGAGATTAATTCTGTCTTATTCATCTTATTGACCTCCGTTTTTTATTATTCAACAGCAATCGCTGAGAATTTCAGATCGGTCCTTTACTTTTCAATCAAGGGTTCCACGCCGGCGGATTGCTTTTCGCGCTCTTCGAACTGCAAAATAAACCGGTCGCACGCTTCAGACAAAGCCTGTTCGGCTTCAATTTTCAGAATGCCGGAAACCTCAGCCACAGAAAACAGAAGCCGGCCCAGCTTTTTTCTCTGTTCCTCTGTTTGCCCGGAGTCCGCCGAAAGCGCCAGCTCTTTTGCGTCTTCCAGCAATGAATCCACCGCTTCGGAAAGAACCTGCGGTTTTCCCTCCGCTTTCGCGGCTTTTTTAGAGATTTTCTGCGCGCGCATCAGCGAGGGAAGAGCTTTGGATACGCCTTGGAGGACCTGTGTATCGGTGTTTCGCCCTTTTTCCTGTTTTTTGATCGCTTCCCAGTTTGAAAGGACTTCCTCACTGTTTTGGACGGTACAGTCCCCAAAGACATGGGGATGGCGCAACACCAGCTTCCTGGCGATTCCATCCACGACATCTGAAAACCGAAAGCCGCCCTTTTCCTCTTCAAGCCGCGAATGTAAAACGACCTGAAGAAGCACGTCCCCCAATTCCTCCCGAAGGAGCCGGGCGTCATTCGTGTCAATCGCTTCCGCCGCCTCATAAGCCTCTTCCAAAAGATTGTTGCGGATGCTTTGGTGAGTCTGTTCCCGGTCCCAGGGACACCCCTGCGGAGAACGAAGAAGCTCCATGATATTCAGCAGATCATCCATAGTATATGTTTGCTTTTTCAGATCATACAAATCAGTCTGTCCTCCGCCCTGTCATACTCTGAAACTCCATTGTTATTCTACCTTATCCAATGGTGTTTTTCAAGTATTTTCACAATTTTTTGTCCCTTTGGCAGCATTATAATATCCCGGCGGCTGAGCGCGCGGAACCAAAGAATACAAATCAAATACAGAAACGCGGCAGCAAGAATCGCCAGTACGGTCGCCAAGTCCTCCGGTATGAGCTTTGCCGCCGTCCTCTGGAGCATCCAGGCGGCGCCGACGCTGATGCCGGAAGCCAGAGCCGGTTTGACAAAGATGGCGAAGAGATTCGGCATGACCCCCGTCTCCCGGATCAAGAAATACAAGGAGAGAAAGGTAATGAGGAAATAGCACACAAGAGTCCCGGTGCCGGCACCCATCACGTTGATTTCCGGAATGCCCACCAGAGTATAATTCAGAATGATCTTGACCACCAGGCCGACAGCCAGCAGCTTGACCGGAAGGTCCACCCTGCCGATTGCCTGAAGCATGCTGTTGATGGGCGTGCTGATGGAGGCAAATATCGCGGCAAGCCCCAGAATGACGAGAATCTTTCCGGTGATTTCCGGCGCGTTGCCCGACCGGAGGACCAGCTTTGCAATCGGTGTGGAGAGCATGGAAAGCCCAAGCCCGGACGGAATCGCCATCAGTGTGACGATCCTGAGGACGGACTCGATGCTGTGCTTGATCCGTTTGGGATCCCCCTGCGTCCAGGCGGCCGTTACGCTCGGCAGGGCGCTGACGCCGAGCGCCTGCGTGATCCCAGGCACAAGCATAAAGAAGACGGTCGCATTGCTGAAACAGCCGAACAAAAAGGACGGAACCAGATTCAGCTGAATGTCCGACTGGGGAATAATCCCCTTGTACATATTGAGCAGGACCTGCGGGCTGCTGTCCATAATATCCTTGATCCGCATCTGCAGAAACGTGCTGTCCACCAGAGTGGAAAGATTGACCGCAAGGGACCCCAGCGCAACCGGCACCGCGGTCCGGATCAGTCTGGAAGAGGTCACCCGCATCGGGAGGGGCTTCGGGGAACGCAGCAGCATCTCTCTGGAAATCCCGTCGCCGTTATGCCTGTGGTAAAACAGCAGGAACAGGAAGCCGGTCATTCCTCCGAGCGTTACGCCGAAAACGGCGCCCGCGGAAGCATAAGGCAGCGTGGCAAGCTTGGCGTATTCCGCCGACTTCATGGGCGCTCCGAACACGGTGCCGGAAGCAGCGTACTCCCTCATTCCCTCCCAGACGACCAGATAAGCGGCGCTGAGGCCGAAAATCAGCCTGCACAGCGACTCGCACACCTCGGAAATCGCGGTCGGAACCATGTTGCGCAGGCCCTCGTAGTATCCGCGGTAAATCGACATCATGCTGGTGAAGAAGACGGCGGGCGCAAGAGCATAGATGGCCGGGAGAGCGTTCTGCGGGCTCCCGCTCAGGACGTAGTTCGCATAGGGCCGGGCGCCGAAAAACATAATCGAAAAGGACAGAATCCCGAGGATGAGAAAGATCCGGATCGACGCCCGGTGGATCTGCCGCACGTCGCGAAAGCGCCCCCGCACCGAATTTTCCGACACCAGTCTGGAAATCGCGATCGGAAACCCGGCCGTCGCCAGGCTGTACAGGGGAGCATAGAGGGAATAGGCGTTGGAAAAATAACCGTTCCCGGTGGGGGTCAGGATCCAGGTCAGAGGGATCTTAAAAAAAGCGCCGATCAGCTTTTCAACGGCATACGCCACCATCAGGATCAGGGCGCCGTGAAGAAAGCTCTGCCGCCGTGCCGGAGGATTCTTCCTTTGTTCCATTGCAACACATCCGTTTCCAGTGAATCAGCGTTCCTGTCAAGGACAAATACAACTATAAAATATTATACTGCGGGATTCAAGCACCTATGAAAATAAAAAAAGAGGGTTTTGCGCCCTCCGCCCGATTTTTATCCGCAGTCCGGCTTCCTTCGGGTTGTCCTAAGTATGGCATACCTGGAAAAAGCTGCCGTTTTCATTTGCGGCAGCTTTCCTTTTTTCCCGCTTGGTCGCCTTTCAGTCACTTGACAGTTTCTGCCCGCATTTGCAGCAGTAGGCCGAACCCTGCGCGTTTTCCTGCCCGCAGTTTTTGCACACCAGTTTCGCGCGGGCGGAAGCAAGCTGGTTATTTACCGCGTCCAGCTGCTCGTAAAGGTCGTCGATCGCGGCGACACTCTCGGCAATCAGATCGGAGGTATCGTTGCCGGTTTTTTTTGCCTCGTAAACCGTGCGGCCGATCGCCTCGTACCGTTTTGAAATTTCATTATTCAAATCTGCCGCACTGATTCTCAGCTTGGAAACATCGACAATCTGGCTGGCCTTTTTCCCCACGACATTTACCGCCGTTTTCGCATTGACTACGACATCTTCAAACAGTCCCATGACAGCACACCTCTTTTTCATTTGTTTTATTATACCACCGGAGCGGCGGCAAATGCAAGAATACGGGTCAATAAATCCCGCCGCCGATAAATTCCCTCAGAATCGAGTTCTTGGGCACAAGACAGGAATCCACCGGCTCAAACCGCTCCAAAGCATTCAGCAGCATTCGCGCGGTTTTCCAGCCCGGGTCGTCCTCCGGCACGGTATGTAGGAGGGTCGCGGCCTGGTCTTTCAGCACACAGGGCCCGTGCGCATGAAAGGAATTGATCGTGTAGTCGGCGGTGGTGCGGAACGGCTTGATATATTTGTACTCTCCGTCCATCACATTGCGCCACATGCCGAGCGTTGTCCCGGGCCGCGTTCCGCGGAAGTTCTTGTCACGCACGATTCTGCGGACCAGCCGCATGTCATTCGGCCCAAGCAGTTCCCCCGCTTCGTCCCGGATTCCCTGCTTCACGCTGATGTAGATGCGGCGAATGTGCCGGGCGGGCAGGCCGGCGATCAGCAGCGGGTTCAAAGCGTGAATCCCTTCCACAATCGCGATTTCCCGGTCTTCGAGAACGACCTGCCGCCTGTGCGGGTAAGGAAGCCGGATGGTAAAATCGAAAACCGGCATATTGCAGCGCCCGCTTGCGATCAGGTCGCCGAGACACTCAAGAATTTCCGGAACATTCAGGGCCTCCACGTTTTCATAATCATGGCTGCCGTCCGGCAGCAGCGGCGCCTGATGCTCCCCGCGGTAAAAATCGTCCAGGGAGATGATCTCCGCGCCGGTTCCCCGTTCGCGCAGCGCTTCCGCAAGAAGGTGCGCGGTCGTCGTTTTGCCGCTCGCGGAGGGACCCGCAAGCATAACAAGGCGGCAGGGCGGTTCTTCCATCGCAAGGCTGTCCGCGATCCTCCTCAGATTGTCGTGATAGGCCCTTTCCCCCTTTGCGACAAACGCCTCGGGGTCTTCCCTGACCGAACGGTTGATCTGCTGCACGCTGTTCTGATATTCGACAAAATCAGTCCGAAAGGCTGCCATAAAACTCTTTCACCCTGTCTTTCCTTGTCATCATTTCCGAAAAACGACCGATATATTCATACGGATATTTAAAGTTAAAAACCCGTTCCAGACGGTTCGACGAGGGGTCGAACAGTTTTGTGACCGCACCCGCCCCGCAGGCCAGAATGGTCTCTTTTTCTTCCATGATAAAAATGTTGTAATACCCTTCGCAGCCCGGCTTTGACCAGCCGGTGTTTTCCAGGTTTCCCACCATGCGGCTCTGCCGGTAAAGATAGTAGGGCCTGTATCCGTTGTTCAACAGCTTCCCATCCGCCTCTTCCAGCATGTTCTGGGCCGTCCGCGCGTCGCCGCTGTAAGGTCCGGCGGGGTCCAGCGACAGCTTTGCCGCGCGTTTCAGCGCGAGCGTGTGGACCGTGACGCTCTCCGGCCCGAGGCCGATCACGCCGCTCAGCGTCTTTTGAAAACTGTCCTCGCTGTCTTTCGGAAGACCCGCGATCAGGTCCATGTTGATATTCCCGAAGCCGCAGCTCCGCGCAAGCGAAAAAGCGTTCAGCGTCTGCTCCGTCGTATGGGCGCGCCCGATCGCACGCAGCACCTCGTCGTTCAGCGTCTGCGGATTGATGCTGATGCGGGTCGTCCCGCCTTCCCGGAGCGCGGCGAGCTTTTCCGCCGTCACGGTGTCGGGACGTCCGGCCTCGACCGTAAGCTCCCGGCAGCGGGACAGGCCGAAATTGTTTTTCACCGTGTCAAGCACCTGCTTCAGCTGTTCCGCAGACAGCGTTGTTGGCGTTCCTCCGCCGACGTAGACGGAGTCGCAGGTCAAGCCGAGCTCCGCGGCGATTTCCGCAGTCCGGCGCAGTTCGGCGCACAGCAGTTCCACGTAATCGGGAACAAGCCGGAACGCTTTTTCCACCGAGGTTGACACAAAGGAACAGTAGGCGCAGCGCGTCGGGCAGAACGGGACCGCAATGTACAGGCTGAAGGAACGGGGACGCGGGATGGACAGAATCTCCGTCTGGTTGCTGCTGGTCATGCGGCACAGCTCCGCTTTTTCCCGCGAGACCAGCAGCTTTTCTTCAAAATACCGGACGGCCTCCTCTTCCCCCATGCTCCCGGCAAGCCGTGCAAAGAGCTTTACCGGCCGGACGCCCGTCAGGATTCCCCACTGAGGATGGAAACCGCACGCCTGCGAAAGCAGGCCGTACAACAGAACCCCCATGCGGCGCTCCACTTCCCGGGAATCCGCCGCCTCGCCGGGCGAAAGCAGTTTCTCCGCACTCTTGTACTCTCCGCTGATTTTAACGGAGACGCGGATCCGCATGCCGTCGCCGCAGGGCGTTACGCCGGTGTAGATATCCGGCTCTTTTCCTTCCTCCGCCAAGTCGATTTTCCGATCCGGGAAAAAAACGCGGCAGAGGTTTTCCATTTCATACCGGAACTCGTGGCCGTCAATACAGAGGGTCATACGAATCCGCCCCGGCCTGGAGAAACGAGTTGTTTTTCCGTTCATAGTCCAGCGTGCTCTCCGGCCCGTGTCCCGGATAAATATGATAATTACCCGGAATTTTCGCCAGCCTTTGCAGCGAATCCAGCATCTGGCGGTAGCTTCCGGTCGGAAAGTCCGTCCTCCCGCAGCTCAGCTTCATCAGCGTGTCGCCGGTAAAAAGAGCGTCTTCGACAAGGAAGCAGCACCCGCCGGAGGTATGGCCCGGCGTATGAATCGCGCGGATTTTCAGGCTTCCAAGCCCGATCTCGTCTCCGTCGCCCATGGGGACGTCGACCCGGAAGGGCGGAACTTTCGCGCCGTAAAAAACGCCCGAAGCGTTGAGCGAACCGTCGGTCACGAACATCAGCTCTTCCGAGTGCAGATAAATCTTCGCTCCGGTCAGTTCTTTTATTTTCGCGACTCCCGTAATGTGGTCAAAATGGGCATGCGTCAGCAGGATCATCGGCACCTTTCCCTTTCCTGCCGCAAGGACGCTTTCCGTCAGTTCCCCGCTTTCGAACCCGGGATCGATCACGGCGGTCAAACCGGTCTGTTCTTCCGTCAGCAGGTAGCAGTTCGTCGGAAGGGGTCCGCCCGGAATTTTGGTTACTCTCATATTATTCCTCCTAACTGGAAATGGTCCCGCTACGGACGGCGCACCGTCAAAACTCCTTCTATTTTGGAAAGGCGGTCAATGATATTCCTGAGCTGGTCCAGCCCGTTGATGGTAATCGTGGCCGTGATGACCGCTCTGTCGTCCTTTAATTCACGCGAATTCAGCGAATGAATAAAGAGGTGCATATTGAACATCTGCTGCGTAATGTCCACAAGCAGGCCCGAACGGTCCTCCGCCGTGATCTCAAGCGTGCATTTGAACTCCTCCCGAACCTCTCCGGCCCAGTGTACGCGGACCCACCGCTCCGGTTCCGCCGCTTCGGAAAGATCTTTCGGAACATTGGAGCAGCCCCGCTTGTGGATGGAAACGCCGAATCCCCTTGTGATGAAGCCGATGATTTCATCGCCCGGCAGCGGATTGCAGCACCGGGAAATCTTAATCAGGCAGTTGTCCATTCCCTCCACGATAATGCCCGCGCTCGTCTTAATGACAGACCTCGGCGGTTTTTCCGGCGCGGGGGCGGGCGGCGCGGATAATTGACGTTCCTTCTGGGCCGCTTCCCGGAGCTTCGGAAGGATCTTCCACACCTGAACTCCGCCGTAGCCGATCGCGGCATAGACATCCTCCACCGTATGGCAGTTGTGCCGGGGGCCGAGCTTTTCCAGCACGTTTCTAAGTTCTTCCTCCGAAAGGAGGATGTTGTTCCGTTTGATCTCCCGCTCGAGCTCCGATTTTCCCTCCGCGATATTCTCGTCCCGCTTTTCATGCTTGAACCAGGTCCGGATCTTGTTGCGCGCCTCGCTGGTCTGGACGATTTTCAGCCAGTCGCGGCTGGGTCCGCGCGCTTCCTTGCTGGTGAGGACCTCGACGATCTCCCCCGTCTTGACCCGGTAATCGAGCGGCACGATCCTTTTGTCCACCTTCGCGCCCGTCATCCGGTTCCCGACGGCACTGTGGATCGCGTAGGCAAAATCGATCACGGTCGCTCCGGCCGGAAGGCTGATCACGTCGCCGCGCGGCGTAAAGACAAACACCTCCTCCGGCACAAGGTCGGATTTGATCATGCGGACCAGGTCCGTCGCGTCCTCGCTGTCCTTTTCGTTGTCCAGCATCTGGCGGATCCAGGAAAGGCGCTTTTCGAACTGGTCCTGCCCTTTCGCGGACAGGCCGAGCTTGTATTTCCAGTGGGCCGCGATGCCGTATTCCGCCGTGTGGTGCATTTCCCACGTGCGGATCTGCACCTCGAACGGAATCCCCTCGGTGCCGATCACGGTCGTGTGAAGCGACTGGTACATATTGGGCTTCGGGGTGGAGATATAGTCCTTGAAGCGGTTCGGGATCGGGCGGAACATATCGTGAATGATTCCCAGCACATTATAACAGTCGTTCACCGTGTCGACGATCACTCGCACGGCGTAGATGTCGTAAATCTCATCCATGGTCTTGCCCTGGACGAACATCTTGCGGTAGATACCGTTGATGCTCTTGACACGTCCCTCCAGGTACACGTTGGGAATGATGGTTGAAACGCGTTCGAAAATCTTTTTCTTGGTCGACTCGATGAATTTGGTCCGTTCGCCGGAACGAAGCTCCAGCCCGCTTTCGATTTCCTCATAGGCCGTGGAGTCCAGGATGCGGAGGGACAGGTCCTCCAGTTCCTCCTTCACGGCCCGGATGCCGAGACGGTGCGCGATCGGCGCGTAGACCTCCATGTTTTCCAGCGCTTTGTCACGCTGCTTCTGCGGCGACCAGAATTCGCTGGTGCGCATGTTGTGCAGGCGGTCGGCCAGCTTGACGATGATCACGCGGATATCCTCGCTCATCGCGATCAGCATCTTGCGCAGGTTTTCCGCCTGCTGTACCTCGCGGGAGGAGTACGGGATGCGTCCCAGCTTTGTCACGCCGTCCGTCAGCCCGGCGATTTCAGCCCCAAATTCTTTTTTGATCTGATCAAGGCTGATGGGAGTATCCTCCACAACGTCGTGAAGGAGGCCCGCCGCGACCGATTCCGTATCCATGCCGAGCTCAACGAGGATGCAGGCCACCGCGACCGGATGAGAAATATAGGGCGAGCCGGAAAGGCGCTTCTGATCGTGATGGGAACTTTCCGCGAGCCGGTAGGCGCGCGTGATGATATCCAGGTTGTAATCGCGCTCGCTTGCCCGGATCAGGGACAGAAGATCATCAAAGGTCTTCAGCGGCCACGCCATTTTTCTCACCCGCCTTTTCAAATTGTTCCAGGGTACGCATGATTTTGGAATCCATCAGATTGATTTTTCCCTTTTGCGGAACAAGCTCCACCTGATATGTATCGTCCGATTTTTCCAGCCGGATCAGTCCCCGCTCTTCAAAAACATCCATCGCGATCAGAAGCTTTTCCATTCCCGGCGCGGGCTCCGGGACCCTCGGCAAAAGGTTCTCGGGCGCTCCGCAGTACCCGCTTCCGTCCCTCAGCGTCCGATAGATCCCGGCGAATTCCGCACGACCGGGTTTCAACCGGCCGGCTTCCTGCGCGGAAAGCGGTTCTCCCCTGTGAAATCGGTCGTAAAGCGCCCTTGCCTGAATGATCCCGTCCTGATCCATCCCGGAAAACTTTATGTCCCGTATGACAATGGACAGAAGATTTCTGCCCCCGTATTCCCGCTCCTGAAGCGTCACGGCAAGATCGACCCGGTCGCCCGGGCGGTAACAGAACTCCTCAAGCGTTGTGCGGAACTTCATGCAGCGCACCGTGCAGCCGTCCCCGGACACGCTGACGCGCAGATGCTTGCCGCCCCCAACCGGCGTGATGCCGGCAATCGTCATATCCGCCAATCCGAAGACCGGCTCCGGGTTTCCCGTCCCGAACGGTTCCAGGAACCGCATGGCCCTGGTGATTTCAAGAGACAGTTCCCTCGGCTTGATCAGACAGTCGATCGAAAGCGCGGGTGCCGGCATGGGCCGCCCGGTTTGCGCCGCATAGGCGTTGATCCGCGCCCGGAATTCATCGATCCGATCCGACGGCAGGGAGAGGCCGGCCGCCATCGGATGGCCTCCAAAACGGGTCAGAAGGTCGCGGCAGGAATCAACCGCGTCGAACAGGGAAAAGCCTTCCACGCTTCTTCCGGAGCCGCGTGCCTCTTCCCCCGTGCGCGAAATGACGATGCACGGCTTTCCAAACCGGTCGACGATCCGCGCGGCGACGATCCCGATCACGCCGTGATGCCAGTCCTCCCCGTCGACGACCAAAACGCGGTCGTATAAAAGGGATGGATTTGCCCGGAAGCGTTCCTTCGCCTTTTCCAGAATTTCATTTTCCACGCTGCGGCGGTATTCGTTGTCTTCGCAGATTTTTCCCGCAAGGAATCCCGCTTCCTCCGGGGACTCCGAAATCAAAAGCCGCACCGCCTGATCCGGAGATTCCATGCGCCCCGCGGCGTTGATGCGGGGGACCAGAAGAAAGGCAACCTGCTCCGCCGAAATCTCCCTGTTTTCCATTCCGATCTGCTCCAGCAGCGCCCGCAGACCGGGACGGTCCGTCCTCGGCAGATATCGAAGGCCCGCCGAAACCAGCGCCCTGTTCTCTCCTGTCAGCGGGACAATGTCCCCGATCGTTCCGATCGCCGCGAGGTCCCCGTAGTTTTCCAGCAGAGCGTCCACGTCGCATTCCGGACCCTCCATCGCCTGGATCAGCTTGAAAGCGACCCCGACGCCGGCGAATCCGTCGTACGGCGCTCCGCTGTCCTTCCGGAAGGGATCGACCACGGCACGGGCAGGAGGCAGGGTTTCCCGCGGGTGGTGATGGTCCGTGACGACCGTATCCATTCCCAGGCTGTTCGCGTAGGCGATTTCATCCACGCTGGAAATTCCGTTGTCCACCGTGACGATCAGACCGACACCCTGCTCCCGCAGCGTATCGACCGCCCCGAGGTTCAGGCCGTATCCCTCCCCTTCCCGCTCCGGAATATAATAGATCACGTTTCCGCCGCAGGATTCCAGATAAGAATACAGCATCGCCGTCGCGGTGACGCCGTCCGCGTCATAGTCGCCGTAAACCGCGATTTTCTCAAATCCGTCCAGAGCGCGGTTGACCCTCTCCACCGCCGGCTCCATGTCCGGAAGCAGAAACGGGTCGGAAAAAGGCGGCGCAGAAGGTTCCTCGAACACATCTTCCAGCCCGCGCGCAGCCAGGATCGCGGCAATGGAACGCGGCAGCTTCAATTCATCTGCAATTTGGGAAGCGGCGGATTCGTCATAACGACGAATCCGCCATTTTTTCACACTCAAACACCACACCTGCCCCATATCTGATTATTTTAGCATTCCGCAGGCATTTATTCAACTTTTTCTTTCATGCCGGGCACATGCGGCTGAAAAGCCGTATAGAAAAAGAGGGCGGACCGGTTGGTCCGTCCCCTTGAAATAAACTTTGTCAGCCCTGAGCGCCGGGATTCTCGTTCTGATATTTCTGCTTGGCCTGCTGGATTTTCTGCTGTTGGGCGTCGGGAATGTTATACCAGCCGCGCTGCTTCATGGTATCAAAAACATCGGATTGAATCTGATGCTCCTCATTCAGGATTTTCATAAACTCATCCCGGACATTCTGCGTGACGCACTCGTTTGAATAGGTGTTGTAGGTGTCCGTCATATATTTCTGCGATGCGAGCGCGTCATCCATAATCTCCCGTTCCGGCATCGAAGCGGTAGGCTGCGTGCCGCTGATCTGCTGATTCTGATTTTGATTCTGATTTAAATTTAAATTCATTCCTGTTTTCCTCCTCCTTTAGCAGTTTAAGAATCCCATGAGTGTGTCGTAATGGCACTGGTGCTTTTGCGCAATGGAACTGCATTTCTGCTTGAGCTCCTGGTCGTTGCACATCTGTGAATACGCATTGTATTTGGTGATCAGAACGCGCTCGTGGGCAAGCTGATCTTCAATCGCCGAAAGCTCTTTCTCGGATATCATTGAAAACACTCCTTTATAAAAAATTTGTGTTTTTAGTATCCGATGGAATGAAATAAATATACGCTTTTGTTTGCAAATCAGGCGGTCTATGTAGCCTGCCGCACCTGCTCCTGTTCGTTCAGGCCGAAGCTGATAGACAGGGCCTGATCCACCATCGACATCGCCGTATTGTCGAGCCGTCCCATGCGTTCCTTCAGTCTGTGCTTGTCAATCGTGCGCACCTGCTCCAGCAGAACGATCGAATCCTTTGCAAGCCCTGTTGTGCTGGCATTCAGCATAATGTGCGTCGGAAGATTTGCCTTTGAACGCTGGCTGGTGATCGCGGCGGCGATCACGGTTGGGCTGAACCTGTTTCCAATATTGTTCTGTATGATCAGAACCGGCCGCACTCCGCCCTGCTCGGACCCGACCACCGGGCTGAGGTCGGCATAATAAATATCTCCTCTTCGAATGTTCATTTTTCACACTCCGAATAAATCATATAACATAATTTGGCTTCGCGAATAGTATTGACATTCCAATAAGGATTTATTCGCTTTGAGGAACCTGTTATATAATATTATTGGATGGGAGCGGTTGACAGTAAATTTATGGGTTTCCAGATATGTTCAGGCCTCTGAAGCAATGGAACAAGCGGTTCCCGACCGCACCCGGGCGAATACAAGCCAATCAAAAAGGCCGGCCCGCGGTTCTGCGGGCCGGCCTTTTTGATTGGCTAACTGTGGATTTTTTAAAAATTCATTCAAAAATCTAATCCGGAACAGGATCCAGATTGAGCTCGGCGCTGATCGTTTTTTGGGCGTAATCGTAAAATTCCGCTTTCACATCGCATTCCGGCACGTTCAGCGTCAGGATCTTCCCTGTTTCCGGATCGGCGGTCAGCGTATAATCGTACCCCGCGTTCCCGGAAAATTCATTGTCGTGCGTGGGAGTCAGGGAATCCGTTTTTTCCGCCTGATCGAGTGTATTCACCAATACGGAGGCGAAAGAATCCTGTGGAAGGATGCAGTTTTCCCCGGAGGCGGCCAGTCCCTGGTACAGCGCGGTAAAGCCGTTGCCGCTCCAGCTCCAGGACAGACCCGCGGGCCCTCCTGAAAGGATTTCCAGCCCCGCGTCCTCCGGTCCGGCGCGCTGAAAAGAGCAGGTGACGCTGCCGCCCGGATAATGGATCTCCGCTTTGCAGTCGAACTGAAAGTCAAGGTCCCCGGCTTCCATTCTGGGGCTCGCACAGCCGCTCAGCAGCAGGCACAGCGCCGCAGCCGCGGCAATCACAGACCGGCGCACCGGCATTCCCCCGTTCGGGCGGCGTACACGCTACCGCCCCAATTTCAAAAACAGCTCCGGCAGTTTCCCGATCAGATCGGTGGGCAGCATGGCGCTCTGCGACAGCGACTCCGCACATCGGTCCCCGGCAAGGCCGTGCAAATACACCGCCCCGGCCGCCGCGCTGAAGGGTTCGATCCCCTGCGCGGCAAAGGACGCGATCATCCCCGCCAGCACGTCGCCGCTTCCGCCCTTCGCCATGCCCGGATTCCCGGTCGTATTCCGGTACAGCCGGCCCTCCGGTGAGGCAACCAGCGTTCCGGCTCCCTTCAGGACCAGGATCACCCCGTATTCCCGTGAAAACGAGCGGGCGCATTCCTCCCGGTTTTCCTGGACCCCCCTCACCGTCGTCTTCAAAAGGCGGGCCATCTCGCCGGGATGCGGCGTCAGAATGAGCGGGGCGCGGGCTGTTTTCAGTTCATCTATATGCTCCGACACCAGATTTATGCCATCCGCGTCCAGGACAAGCGGAACCCGCGTTTCCCTGAGCAAAAGGGAAACGGCGCCGCGCGCAAACGGACTTTTTCCCAGTCCGCAGCCGGCAAGACACGCGCTCGCCCGCGAGAGCGCCGAACGGATCTCCTGCGGGGTCCGGTCCGCCATGCCGCCCTCCGAAGAAATTTCGAGCAGGGTAAATACCGCCTCCGGCGCAAGGGCGGCGACGATCGGATAAATCGTCCGCGGGAGAGCGGTCTCCACGATCCCCGCGCCGCAGCGGAGGGCCGAAAGCGTGCTCATGGCGGCGGCGCCCGCCATGCCATCGCTGCCGCAGACGCACAGAAGGCGGCCGTAATTCCCCTTGTTGCTTTCCGGATCACGGGGCCTGAGCATGTCCCGCAGGATTTTTTCCCCTTCAGGCAGTTCCTTCGGCAACGCCTGCTCCACCGGAAGCGCTTCCTCCCCCCATCCGACGACGGTCGCGGCGGCGGATGTTGCGGTGTGCGTCACACTGACGGAAAAACGTGTTTTCCCCGCAAGTTCCGCCGCTTTTCCGGAAAGGCGAAGCTCCGGCCCGCCGTTCGGCGCGCGCAGAAGCTCCGCCTCCCGCAGGCGGAAACCTCCAAGGCCCGTCCCGACCGCTTTGGAAAAGGCCTCTTTCGCGCAGAAACTGGCCGCTACGCTCTGCACGGGAAAGCCGCGCCGGGAAAGCTGTTCATATTCTGTTTTCCCCAAAATCCGGGCACAGAACAACGGGTTCCGCATGGATTTTTCAATTCTGGCGATCTCCACCAGATCAGTACCGACCAAAAGCATCCTTTGCCACCTGCCTTTGCAAAAACGGCCGGATCGAGTTCAGTATCTTTTCGTTCGGGCTGAAAACGATCAGCACGTTCCCCCTTTCGAAATGGTGTGCGCAGAGATACCACGCGTCCGTCCCTTTTTCCGTTTCGGACGAAAAGATCCGCGCGTCGAAGTTTTTCGAGCGAAGCTTCTGAGGGTCATATTTTCCCATTTTCTCCACCGTGCGGGCATCGACGGAAATCATCCGTCTTCGTTTCCGCTTGGCAATAATCCTGTCGATCGTGAGATCGCCGTTGGTCACACTGTACTCAAATTCCAGATTCCGCGAAGTAATCAGGAGATAAGCGCCGCAGCAGACGGCGGCAAGGACAAAAATCGCCAGAGACGGGAGAAAAAGTATGGAAAGAAAAACCACCAGCGCCCCAATCAGCACAATCCCCGTGAAAAACAGATAATCCCGCGGGCCTGATTTCTTTTTAACCAGCTGTTCAATAAAAATGTCCACGGATCTCCCCCTCCAGAGCATTTTTTTATATTTTAACACATGCTGGAATCGAATACAATTTTCAGCCTTGTTTTTTAAGCGCCGGTCCCGCCCGTTCCGCGGACAAATGGATATTTCCCTTGCATTTGGATATGATCCGTGTTATATTGTATTTTGTAAAAATCAAAAACGCAATGAAAAAGGAAGTAACCTTTCTTCATTCCGATCAGAGAAAATGTGCCGTCGGCTGAAAGCGCATTTGCGGAATAGAGCGGCGAAGTTCCCTTTGGAGCGGTGCGGCTGAACCAAACGCAGTAGGCCGCAACGGACGGCGCCGTTAAAGGCTTTTTAAGTTACAATTAGGGTGGTACCACGGAGCTTTTGCCTTCGTCCCTTGCGGGAGGAGGGCTTTTTTATTTTTCACTGGAGAAGAAAGGATGACCCGTATGATCAAAGAGCAGTTGGAGTCCCTTCGCAAAAGGGCGGAGGAGGAGCTCAAGGGGACAATGGACCGGCAGGGCCTTGAAGGTCTCCGCATTAAATATCTGGGCAAAAGAGGGGAACTGACCGCCATTCTGAAGCAAATGCGCAGTCTGTCGGAACAGGAGAGACCCGTCGTCGGGCAGTTCGCGAACGAACTGCGCGCGCTGCTCGAAAGGGAACTGGCTGACCGGGCCGCCGAGCTTCACGAGGCGGAGACGGCCCTGCGGCTGAAGAGGGAAGAAATCGACGTCACCATGCCGGGAAAACGGCATGCCCTGGGCCACAGGCACCCGCTGAGCCTGGAACTTAACGAAATCAAGGAAATCTTCGTCGGGATGGGCTTCGACATCGTCAGCGGGCCGGAGGTCGAGTACGACTACTATAACTTTGAGGCTCTGAACATTCCGAAAGACCATCCCGCGCGCGACACGCAGGACACGTTTTATATCACCGACAAGATTCTGCTCCGGACGCAGACTTCCCCCGTGCAGGTGCGGACCATGGAAAAGCAGAAGCCGCCGATCCGCATGATTTCCCCCGGACGCGTCTACCGTTCCGACGCCGTGGACGCCACGCACTCCCCGCTGTTCCATCAGATCGAGGGACTTGTGGTCGACAGGGGAATCACGTTCGCGAACCTGAAGGGCACATTGGAAACCCTCATCAGGCACATGTACGGCGAGGACTCTGTCGTCCGGTTCCGCCCGCATCATTTCCCGTTCACGGAGCCTTCCGCGGAAGTCGACGTGCAGTGTTTCAGCTGCCACGGAGAAGGCTGCCGCCTGTGCAAGGGTGAAGGCTGGATCGAAATTCTCGGCTGCGGCATGGTCCATCCGAAGGTGCTCTCGAACTGCGGCATCGATCCGGAGGAATACAGCGGCTTCGCGTTCGGCATGGGGCTTGAACGCCTCGTAATGCGCAAATACAGCATCGACGACCTGCGTCTGTTCTACGAGAACGACGTGCGGTTCCTGAATCAGTTTTAAGGGGGAAGCAAAATGGATTTGTCCAAGAAATGGCTCAAGGAATTCGTTGAGCTTGAAGATATGCCGATCCGTTCCTTCACGGAGGCAATGACCATGAGCGGTTCCAAGGTGGAAAGCTGGAGGACGGAAGGCGGTGAAATTGAAAACGTGGTGGTCGGGAAAGTCCTTTCTCTGGAACGCCATCCGGATTCCGACCACATGTGGATCACCAGGACCGACGTCGGCAACGGCGAGCCGCTCCAGATCATCACCGGGGCGCAGAACTTGAAAGTCGGCGACCTCGTGCCGGCCGCGCTCCACAATTCCAGCCTTCCGGGAGGCAAGAAGATCAAAAAGGGAAAGCTGCGCGGCCTGGAAAGCAACGGGATGCTCTGCTCCCTTTCGGAGCTCGGCCTGACCAAACACGACTTTCCCTATGCCATCGAGGACGGAATCTTCGTTTTACAGGAGGACTGCCGTCCCGGCCAGCCGATTCAGGAAGCCATCGGCCTGAACGACACGATCGTCGAATTTGAGATCACCTCCAACCGGCCGGACTGCTTTTCCGTCATCGGCTTGGCCCGCGAAGCCGCCGCAACGTTCCACAAGCCCCTGAAACTCCATGTGCCCGTCGTCAAAGGCGGCCACGGCTCCGGGAAAGAACTGCTGAGCGTCTCGGTGGAAGCGCCCGACCTCTGCCCGATGTATTCCGCGCGCGTCGTGAAAAATGTGAGGGTGAAGCCCTCCCCGCGCTGGATGCGCGAGCGTCTTCGCGCGATGGGCGTGCGCCCGATCAACAACATCGTCGACATCACAAACTATGTGATGCTGGAATACGGCCAGCCGATGCACTCGTTCGACTACCGGTTCATCGAGGGGCACAAAATCACGGTGCGCCGGGCAAGGGACGGCGAAGCGATCACCACGCTGGACAGCGCGCCGCACACGCTTCATTCCAACAACCTGGTCATCGCTGATGAAAGCCGCGCGGTCGCGATCGCCGGTGTCATGGGCGGCGAAAACAGCGAAATCGTGGACGACACCACGACCATCGTGTTCGAATCCGCCTGCTTCAAGGGTTCTTCGGTCCGCACGACCGCGCGCGACCTCGGCATGCGCACGGACGCCTCTTCCCTTTACGAAAAGGGGCTGGACCCGAACAACTGCATTCCCGCGCTGAACCGGGCGTGCGAGCTGATCGAATTGCTGGACGCGGGCGATGTGACCGACGGCATCATCGAAGACCGCCATTTTCCCGAGGAGCCCCGCAGAATCCGCCTGGAGCCGGAATGGATCAACCGTTTTCTCGACATCTCCGTCGAAAAAGACGAAATGAAGAGAATTCTGGAAAAGCTGGGGTGCGGATTCGACGGCGACGAAGTTCTGGTTCCGTCCTTCCGCTCTGACCTCGTCCACAAGGCGGACATTGCAGAGGAAATCGCGCGTTTCTACGGATATGACAAAATCGCCTCCACCTCGCTCCGCGGCGGGGCGCAGGGAAGATACACCGCACGGCAAAAATTCGAGCGGCTGGTCGGGGACACCATGCTGGCGCTCGGCGCGAGCGAGATCATGACGTATTCCTTCATCAGCCCCAAATACTATGACAAGATCCTGATGCCGAAGGGTTCCCCGCTCCGCAATTCCGTCGTCATCTCGAATCCCCTCGGCGAGGACACCGGCATCATGCGCACCACCGCCCTGCCCTCCATGATGGACGTCCTCTCCCGAAACTACAATAACCGCAACGCCTCCGCCTGCCTTTATGAGCTGGCGACGGAGTACCTCCCCACCTCGGCGGACCGGCTGCCGGAGGAAAAGCTGAAGCTCATCTGCGGCATGTACGGCGACGGCGCCGATTTCTTCACCGCGAAAGGTATGGTGGAGGACCTTCTGGAAAAACTTAGTGTAACAGGCTGGGATATTGCCGCCTCGTCGGAGGAATTCAGCTACCATCCCGGCCGCTGCGCCGTATTATCCATCGGCGGCAGCCCGTTCGGCGTCATTGGGGAGCTTCATCCGAAAGCTGCGAAAAACTACGGCATGGACTGCAGGGTCATCAGCTTTACGCTTGACGTGGACACACTGTATCAGAACGCCAAAATAGAGAAGATCTATCGCCCTCTCCCCAAATTTCCGGCTGTCGAGAGGGACCTCGCCCTGATCTGCGACGACAGGATACCGGTCATGACTCTGGAGCGCGCGATCCGTTCCGGAACCGGTCCCCTGCTTGAGAAGATCGAGCTTTTCGACGTGTACCGCGGGGAACAGATTGAAAAGGGCAAAAAGAGCGCGGCATTCCGCGTCGTGCTCCGTTCTTCAAGCGGTACGCTGACGGAAGACCAGATTACGGCCGCGATGAAGCGCGCCGTGAAGGAACTTGAGAGCATCGGAGCCGTTCTTCGCTCTTAATTTGCATTTATTCTTGCATTTCACTGCCCATTGTTGTATGATGAACAATACTGGAGGTGTTTCTATGCTCGATAAAACGGTAACTTTTTCACTGGGAAGCGACCGGGAGGAAGGCATCAAGAAAATCCTCACAACCGTATATGACGCTCTGAAGGAAAAGGGCTACAATCCCATTAACCAAATTGTGGGATATATCCTTTCGGAGGACCCCACTTATATTACAACTCACAACAACGCGCGGAGTTTGATCCGCCGGATTGACCGGGATGAGCTGCTTCAGGTATTGGTAAAATCGTATCTGGGTGAATAATTCGGGTCCGAACGACATCAAAAGAGGAGGACGGCGAATGGCAGACAAACAAACAGACGGAGAACCGCAGTTTCCAACCTACAAGGGCAAGCCGCTGGTGCGCTGCGGCGATGTGATTTATTACGGAAGCATGAAAGACCGTTATGTTGTCAGGCTGGAAATCAAAAGCAAGAAAAAAGTAAAGGATATGGATGTGGCGGACCGGGTCAGCATTCAGCTGATGCTGACGGACCAAACCGTGCGCAATCGGAAACAAATCGTAAAAGCCAGTGAAAAAGACGGGCTTTACCGCGCGATGGATCTGGCGGATGTCTGGCTGAACAGGGCGTTGACTGAATAATTGCCCACAGAATAATTGATTAAAATCCGGGTTGAGTCCCATCCCGGGTATGAAAAAACCTCCGGCTGCAGAATGAACTGCATCCGGAGGTCCTTTTTATTCTTACGGCTTATTCCAAATTCAGTTTTTTGCTGAGCATCCAATTGGTGAAAAAGTAAAAGGCAACACCGAAAACCGCGGTGTAAAGGATCACGATCAGCAACGCAACCTCCGCGGGTTCGGCCGGGAACAGGCCCAGCGAGTAATGAAACGACTCGAAATAGATTTGAATCCGCGGGCCAAATCCTTTGAACAGCAGGGAGGAAATGATTTGCTCGACGATGCCAAAGCCGAGGAACGTGCCCACGCCCGCCAGCAGCTTGTGGCGTCCGGCCAGATTGCCCACTACAATCGACGCATAAATCTCCAGAATGCTGGACAGAAAAGCGACTACGATCAGGACGATGATCTCTATGGCAATCAGATGTGCGGATAATCCGTATTGCCGGTATAATTCTCCCAATTCCGCGCATCCGCGGCTGAACTGCGTCAGGGTCTGTTCGTCCGCCACCATAATGAAGACGGAGATGACCGAAACCAGAATGCTCAGCGCGGACCACAGCAGCGTGATGATCATTTTCGCGTCGATATGGCTGTGCGTTTTCACCGGCAGGGTAAAGGACAGATAGCCCTCGTCGCCCAGCAGGTTTATATTAAAGCGCTGGACGGTCACCACCAGCGTGATGACGAATGCCGCGACAATCAGCATCACATAAACGCTCATCGAAACCATGCGCGGGATGTCAAAGTTCTGTACGTCGGCATTCCAGATCAGCTTGTTGACGATGGCGAGCAAAAGGATCAATCCGTAAATCGGAAGAAAAGTCCGCGCCGTCGCTTTCATTTCATATTTCAGAAGCTTGCCTAGCATTTGAACACCTCCCTGAAAAGTGCGTCGACACTCTTTCCTTCCCTCTCCCGTATCTCGTCGACGGTGGAAGTCAGGACGATGTTGCCCATATTGATGAAAATCACTTCGTCCAGGACCTTCTCCACATCCGTAATCAGATGCGTCGAAATCAGCACCGTGGCATTTTCACTGTAATTGCTGATAATGGTATCCAAAATGTAGTCCCTTGCGGCGGGATCGACGCCGCCGATCGGCTCGTCGAGGATGTACAGCTCCGCTTCGCGGCTCATCACGAGAATCAGCTGCACCTTCTCCTTGGTCCCCTTTGACATCGTCTTTAAACGGTCTCCGGGATTGATATGCAGCCTCTGCAGCATATCATAGGCTTTGGACTTGTTGAAGTTCGCATAAAAATCGCCGAAGAAATCAATCATCGTCTGGACGCTCATCCAGTCGTTCAGGTAAGTCCTCTCCGGCAAATAGGAAACGATTTTTTTCGTTTCAATGCCCGGTGCCATGCCGCCGACCAGAATCTGCCCGGAGCTGGGCGTCAAAAGCCCGTTTGCAAGTTTAATCAATGTGCTTTTTCCGCTTCCGTTCGGTCCGAGCAGACCCACAATACGGCCTTTCGGCACGGAAATACTGACGGAATTGAGCGCAAGGCACCCCGGGAAATACTTCACCAGGCTGCGGCACTCGAGTATGCTGTCATCCATTCTGCCCTTCCTCCTTAATCATACGGTTCAGTAAGCTGACCGTCTGTTCCCTGTCGAATCCAAGTCGGTTCATCTTCTGAATAAAATCCTGTATTAAATCCGCCGCAAGATTGTTTTTCGTCTGCATGATTTTCTGTACATCCTCCGTGACATATCGTCCGCTTGTACGCTGGGAATATAAAAGTCCGTCGCTCTCCAGCCTGGAAAGCGCCCTCTGCATGGTATTCGGGTTGACCGAAGCCTCGGCGGCCATGTCGCGCACGGAGGGAAGCTTGCTTCCGGCCGCGTAGATTCCCGAAACGACCATCAGCTGGATCCGTTCAACCAGCTGGGAATAAATCGGTCTGTCGGATTTTAGATCCCATGCCATTTTCTCACCTCCGAATTGACCATTGTACTAATACATTAATACAGTTATACAATACTTTTCCCTTTCTGTCAAGTACTTCCGAAGCAGTTTCAGCAAATATCTTTTTTTCTGAAGAAAACGGCGCCAATCATGACAAAGAAAACGGCGGTGGCGGCAAAGACCGCGGCCGAAGCCGTCATCTGACCGGGAGTACCGGCGGCAATCAGATTGAACTGCGGCATAAGCAGAAAATATTTGCTCAGGCCCGACAGGTGGAACAGGTTCAGCAGAAGCTGTGGAAGATAGATCACCGCGTAAAAGGCGAATACAAACAGCGAATTTTTCTGAAGCATCATGGCGAGGAACGCGGCAATCGGAATGGCCGCCGCGTAACCGATGCAGCTCACGCCGACTCTGCGGAAAAAATCGGCCGCAAAGGCTCCCGTAAAGGAGGGGTCCTGTTTTAAGAGCAGCAGCGAGCTTCCACAGTAGGCCCCCAGGGCAACGGCGCCGACCAGGATGCCCAGAATGACCGACACCGTGACCTGGGAGCAATAAAGCTTTGTGCGGTTCAGGCCGAAGGAAACCGAGTTTTTGAGCGTATGCTCCTTGAACTCTTCCGCTCCGACCAGATCGACCAGCACCGGCATCAGAAGGACCGGCCAGGAAAGAAAATAGGCGAGCACCACCATCCATGAGTTATAAACGGTGTTTCCGGCCGAAAGCCTTGAAATGGAAAAGTTGACCAGCAGCGCAAGCGCGGACATGCCCGCAAGCAGAAAATAAAAGAACGGGCGGTGAAAGACCTTGTACAGATCGGCTCTAATCATTTTAAGCAATTTTTTTCCCTCCGATCAGATTGATAAAGTAATTTTCCAGGCTTTCGCCGGACCGATAAACCTGTGAAACCATCACGCCGGCTTCCACAAGACATTTCACGGCAAGCTCCGGCCGGTCGATGAGTTCAGGAACCTCAAGTTTGAACTCATCCAAAATCCGGACCTGTTTCAGCGACAGCCGTTCCCGCAGCACGGCGGCGGCCTTGGCGGAGTGATCCACCTCCATTTGCAGGGCGGCGCGGCATTTCTTTTCAAGCTCGTCCGCGGCGATGCATTCGACAAGCCTGCCGCCGCTGATGAAGCCGTAGCGGGTCGCAATTTGCGAGAGCTCCCCAAGAATATGGCTGGAGACCAGGATGGTCGTTCCTTTTTCATGGTTGAGTTTCAATAAGATCTCGCGGAACTCGCGGATTCCCATCGGGTCCAGGCCGTTGATCGGCTCGTCGAGGACCAGAAAGTCCGGATCGTTCAGGATCGCAAGCGCGAGGCCCAGCCGTTGTTTCATTCCCAGGGAGAAACTTTTGAATTTTTTCTCTCCGGAGGCAAGGCCAACAAAATGCAGCGCTTCTTTCACGAGGTTTTTATCGTCGATTCCTCTCTGAATCCGGTAATACTCAAGATTCTGGCTTGCCGACAGGTACGGATAAAATCCGGGCGTCTCAATAATGCTGCCGATCCGTCCGCGCGCGCGTTCCAGTCCCCTCGCGCCGGAGCTTCCGAACAGCTCCAGCGAGCCGGAGGTCGGCGGAGTCAATCCGCAGATCATTTTCAGAAGGGTCGTCTTGCCTGCGCCGTTTTGGCCGACAAGAGCAAAAATATCGCCCTTTCGCAGATCCATGCTCAGGTCGTCGACCGCAGTAAAAGTTCCAAAACGCCGCACAAGCGACCGCGATTGAAAAACAGTCTCTTCCATCTTTTCTTATCTCCTTGTATTATTGTACTATGCATCTAATACAATAATACAATATATTTATATTTTGTCAATACTTTTTTTACTTTTTATGTTATAATAGAATCGTGAAACAGCATAAAAGTTATTAAAAAAACCGCCGAATCATCGGCGGATACGGAAGTTTTCCACAAAATTTTTTACATACGGCTCAACAGCCAGACAAAAATCAGAAAAAGGATCACCGCGCAGGCAACTGCGGCGGCACGGATTCCGGAAAAAATGTGAACGGTTCTCAGGCGCAGATACAAGTTGAAATCCTCTTTCGAAAAGCCGGAACGTTTCAGTCGATAGAATTCTCCGTTAACATCCCGAAACAAATCATCTTCCAAAGGCTGGCTGGCTTTTTGGCTTTTCCCAAGGGCGCGGTTTTCTTCCGGCGAACAGTAATCCCTGTGAAAAAGTCGAATTTTTCCAGCAGCCGGTTCAGCTTTTTTTCAGCAGCCGTCAATTGTCATCACTCTCCTCAGCGGCGGTGGACCGCAGAGGTTCCCTTTTCGCGGAGATATGTACTTTCCAGGTCCGACAAATGGAGCTTGACGGCGATCGGATACTTTTCGTATGCCTGGCTGATGGCAAAGCTGCCGCCCCTGGCCGAGTCGTCAAAACCTCCCATATGCCAGCGGATGGCAATGGCCTCCGATGTCTTCAGGCGCAGAAAGCGTTCGATCAGGAACACCGACTTTTCCCCGTGGCCATAGGGGTAACTGTCGTCAATGGTGTAATAAGGGCGCTTTTCCCAGGCTCCCGTCTCCTCGTTTTTTACATTCCGGGTCCCCTTTTTGTAAAACTGGGCCTTACATACGTCGTGGAGCAGGGCACAAATGGCAAAGCTCTCCTCACTGTCCGTCTCCGGATCAAAATGTTTTTCCATCATCACATGATATACGCTTACGCTGTGCTGCACAAGCCCGCCCAGACAGGCGCAATGGAATTTCGTGCTTGCGGGCGCCGTGAAAAAATCCGTGGAATTTAGCCAGGCAAGCAGCTCCGCCGCGCCGTTTCTTTTGATTTTCTCCAGATATATCTCTTCGAACTCTTCCTTATAGCCCAATTCAATTCCCTCCCGGAAGTTTCATGATTGATGAATCATGATTTAAGTATAGCATAGTTTCATTTGTTTTCACAGTGCAAACCAGTACCTGTAACCGTTTCTTTACCTTTTGCCCGCCGGCGGGAAAGAAACGAGGAAAAATGAATGGAGTTTGAGGCATGACAGATGAACATTATTTAAAATTACTTGCAAAGAAGTATCCGAATGCGGAGGCGGCCGCCTCCGAGATCATCAATCTCCGGGCGATCATGAGCCTCCCAAAAGGCACCGAATACTTCTTCAGCGATCTGCATGGAGAGCATGAGTCCTTTCTATTTCAGCTGAAAAGCGCATCCGGAGTCGTTCGCAAAAAAGTAGACGAACTGTTTGAGCAGTCCATCTCGGAAGAGGAACGCACAGCGCTCGCCAAGCTGATCTATTATCCGGAGCCGGAGCTTGCGCGGGCCGCGCGCCGCGAATCCGGCTTTGACGACTGGTGCCGCATCACCATCTACCGGCTGGTGGAGGTCTGCAAGGAGGCCGGGTCCAAGTACACGCGTTCCAAAGTCCGCAAAAAACTGCCGGAAAATTTCGCTTACATCATCGACGAGCTCCTGCACGCCGACGGCGGAAA
Organism: Caproicibacter sp. BJN0012; assembly: GCF_035986805.1. Classification (NCBI taxonomy): domain Bacteria; kingdom Bacillati; phylum Bacillota; class Clostridia; order Eubacteriales; family Acutalibacteraceae; genus Caproicibacter; species Caproicibacter sp. BJN0012. Next base: position 2,152,750 of record NZ_CP142518.1, read on the forward strand.
AAACAAGCCGCATTATTACAGTGAAATTATCAAATCGATCGTGCAGACCGGCATGAGCGTCGAATTCATCACCGCCTTATGCCACCTGATCCAGAAACTTCTGATCGACAGGCTGCACATTATCGGCGACATTTACGACCGCGGTCCCAGGCCCGATTCCATTATGGACGCACTCAGCGATTTTCACGATATCGACATCCAGTGGGGAAACCATGACATCTCCTGGATGGGTGCCGCCTCCGGGAACAAGGCTCTGATGGCAAACGTCATCCGCATCGGAATCCGGTACAATACGTTCGACCTCCTGGAAGACGGATACGGAATCAACCTGCGTCCTCTTTCCGCCTTCGCCGAGCGGGTTTATGGGAATGATCCCTGCGAATTTTTCGCTCCGCACATTCTGGACGAAAATCTGTACGATCCGGTCGACCTGCAGCTTGCCTCAAAAATGCACAAGGCAATCGCAATCATCCAGTTCAAGCTGGAGGGGCAGCTGATTGAAAAGCATCCGGAATACAAAATGGACGATCTTGTCCTGCTGCGCCGCATTGATTTTGAAAAAGGCACCGTAACGGTCAGGGGAAAAGTTTATCCCATGCGGGACAAATTATTTCCCACGGTCGACCCAAAAAATCCTCTGGAGCTGAGCAAGGAGGAAAAAGAGCTGATGAAGGCGATCGCCTATTCCTTCCGCCACAGCGAACGGCTTCAGAAGCATATCCGCTTCCTGTATTCGCACGGCAGCATGTATCTCAGCATCAACTCCAATTTGCTGTATCACGGCTGCATTCCGCTGAAGGAGGACGGCGAATTCGACGAGGTGCATCTCGGCGGCCGGGGCCGGAAAGGCCGCGAGCTTCTGGAATATCTCGACTCCGTGGCGAGGGAGGCGTATTTCGCCCCGGAAAGCACCCCGGAGCGCGAAAAGGCGAGGGACATGATGCTGTATCTTTGGTGCGGCGCCAAATCTCCGCTGTTCGGCAAAGACAGGATAACCACTTTTGAGCGGTATTTCATCGAGGCGCCGGAAACCCATAAGGAGAAAATGAATCCGTATTATCATTATATCGAGCAGCGTGAGCCATGCGAAAAAATCCTGCGGGAATTCGGCATGGATCCGTCGAAATCCCATATCATCAACGGCCATGTTCCGGTCAAACTGAAAGAGGGCGAAAGCCCTGTGAAGGGCCGGGGGCTCCTGTTTATGATCGACGGCGGAATTTCGAAGTCCTATCAGAAGCAGACCGGCATCGGGGGCTATACCTTCATCGCAAATTCCCGCTATCTGGCGCTTGCCGAGCATCAGCCCCTCAAACCGGGCAGCCTGTACGGGGAAGACTCCCCGAAAGTTATGGTTGTTGAAGCAATCAAGCAGCGCGTCACGGTAGCGGACACCGACACGGGAAAAGAGCTGGATTCGCAGATTCAGGAGCTTTCCGCTCTGTTGCAGTCCTACCGCAACGGCGCCATCAAGGAAAAATAGAGCAAAAGAAAAACAGGGACAGCGCTTTTGCTGTCCCTGTTTTGGTCCTACTGTTTTTCCTGCCCGTTCCGGCCAGGCACATCCGGCGCGAGAGGGAGGCGCACGGTAAACGTGCTTCCCTTCCCCACCTGGCTTTCCACTCCGACCTCGCCGCCATACAGCGCCGTAAGATGTTTTACAATGGAAAGGCCAAGGCCCGTGCCGCCTATTTCTCTGGACCGGCTGGCGTCGACCCGGTAAAACCGCTCGAAAAGCCTTGCAAAATGTTCCGGGGCAATGCCGATACCGGTGTCCCTGACACGGATCACCGCCGTTTTTCTCTGCCGCACGCCGATAATGTCCACACGGCCGTCCCGTCGATTATATTTAATCGCGTTCTCAATCAGATTTCCGAGCAGCTGTTCCAGCCTGGTCGGCGAGCAGGACACAACCAGGGACGGGTCCACCTGCATCTGAATGGCTATTCCCGATTTTTCAGCAATCGGTTTCAGCCTCGCAACGCAGTTCTCCGCCGCGCGGGCTACCGCGCATGGCCTGGCCGACGGGTCTTCTTTCGCATTTTCAATCTGTGACAGAACCAGCATATCGTCAATCAGATGCTGGAGCCGTTCCGCTTCGATATCCAGAACATCGTAGAAATAGCGTCTGGTCTTCTCGTCCCGGTCCGTGCTTTTCAGCAGCTCGATGCTTCCGCGGATCGAAGTGAGCGGGGTTTTCAGTTCGTGCGTGACGTTCGCCACGAACTCGCTTCTCAAACGTTCCAGTTTGCGGATTCTGGTCTCATCCGTGATGACGGCCAGCGCGGCGGCATCTTTCTGCCTCGGGATCGCCGCCGTATAGAGCGAATACTGTTTGCCGTTCTCCGCTTCAAGATCCAGCTTTTCCGAGCGGTCTCCTCTCAAAGCGGTTTTCATCCACTCTGCAATCCTGTTGATCAGCAGGCTTCCCTCCAGCTTTTGTCCGGCGGAAAGCGACGGGCTGCCCAGCAGACGGCCGGCGCTTTGATTCAGGAACAGGATCGTGCCGTTCCCGGAAACGGCAAGCACGCCGTCGTTCATCCCCTGCAGCACGCCTTCAAGCTGCTTCTGCTGACTGGTCAGCTGAGCGACCGCATTTTCCGTGCTTTCCGCCATGCGATTAAAAGACAGGGCCAGCTCCCCCACCTCATCGCGGAAATTGCCTTCCACCCGGCAGGAATAGTCTCCCCCGGATATCTGTCTCGCCGCAGACGACAGCTTCTGAAGCGGCTCCGTTACGCGGTAAACCACGTAGCCCGTAAGCGCGCAGACGACCGCGATGCCGAACAGCATGCTGAGAAGCGCCGTCGTCCACAGGCGCCTCAGCGCGGCGTCAAGCTCCGCCGTCGGCAGCGCCGCGCGCAGATAGAAATCCCCCGGAAGATAAACCGCCTCATAGTAATACCTCTGCTGGACGCTCGCGCTCATCCGGGTATCGTATCCTTTTCCGCTGCGCAGCGCCTGCTGGATCTCCGGCCGGGTCAGATGATTTTGGTTAATCTCTTCCTTCGCGCTGTCACCAATCACTTTTCCGGACGGATCGACAATACTGATCCGTATTTGCTGCCCTGACCGGGAAAGCTGCTTTCCAACATCCTCCGCGACAGATTTTGGGTCCTGTAAAATGGCTTCCCTGCGGGTTTGAAGAATTGCAAGGGCGGTGTCCAGCCGGTTGGTGAACTCCGTGCGATACTGCTCCTGCATTTTCACCCCCGCAATGGCAAATGCTACCGTAAACCCAATAATGACGATGACCGCGTTGACGGCAATCAATCTTTTTTTCAAAGTGCGGCCTCCCCTTTGTCATTCTTCGGAAAAGCGGTATCCGACTCCCCGGACGGTCTGAATACAGACCGGCGCGTCCGGGTCCTCCTCGATTTTCTGGCGAAGATAGCGCACATGAACGTCGACCGTTCTTGTGTCGCCGAAATATTCCACTCCCCAGACCTTGTCAAGGAGGGTGTCGCGGGTCATGACCCTGCCGCGGTTTTTCATCAGCATGACCAGAAGGTCGAATTCCTTCGCGGTCAGGTCGATCGTTTTTCCGCCGCGGGTAACCTGATGGCGCATCACATCCACCACCAGCGAACCATGGCGGAAAATTTCACCGTCCGGTTCTTCCCGCCGGCCGGAACGCCTTAAGACCGCCTTGACGCGCGCACAGAGCTCCTTGATGCTGAACGGCTTGACAATGTAGTCGTCAGCCCCGATTTCCAGTCCGAGCACGCGGTCGATTTCCTCTCCCCTCGCCGTCAGCATCAGGATCGGGATGGAATGCGTGTCTTCGCTTTCCCTGAGTGAACGGCAGACGGTCAGCCCGTCCGGCTGCGGCATCATCCAGTCCAGAATGATCGCATCCGGGCGCTTCTTCTTCACTTCGCTCAGCAAAGAGGTCCCGTCTGGAAATTCTTCCGTGTCGTATCCGCTGTCCTGCAGACCGATAGACACAATATTCCTGATATTCGGTTCATCGTCCGCAATATAGATCAGAGCCATATTTTCCTCCCGTCACAGATCGCCCTCATTTAAATCGGGATGGACTCCGGTTTCCATGAAGATAACCCACTCGGCGATGTTGGTCGCGTGATCCCCCATGCGCTCCGCATATTTTGAGATAAACAAAAGGTCCACCTCGCGCATGACGCTCTGCGGGTTCTCCGTGATGATTCCGCAAACCTCCAGAATGATTTTGGAAAACATGGAGTCGACCTCGTCGTCGCTTTTGCAGATTGCCCTGGCCTCGTCAACCTCCCGGCTCAAAAAGACATCCATCGAGCGGCGGAACATTTCTCTCGCCGTCTCCAGCATCTGAACAACATGAGCGGCGGCAAGGCTGTTCGTGTTCAGTTCGCCGACGGTGAGAATTTCGCAGATATCCGCGCACTGGTCGGCCTCTCTTTCGATATCAGTCAAAATTTTAAGGCAGGCGGCGATGATGCGAAGATCGCCGGCAATCGGCTGCTGCAGCGCAATCAGATCCATGCAGTTCTTTTCTATGCTGTGTTCCATCCGGTCGATTTCATTGTCTGAGCCGGCCACTTCCGCGGCAAGCTCCAAATCCATTTTCTTCAGCGAAACAATCGTCTGTTCAATTTTCCGGTCAACCGCATTCCCCATTTCCGTCATTTTGGAGATCAGGTTATTCAGTTCCCGGTCAAAAATTTTTCTGGGCATGGTTTTTCCTCCTTACAGTATAGCTGAAACCCGCGCAAAAGCAAGTCAGCCGAAGCGGCCCGTAATGTAGCGTTCCGTCCGCTCATCCTTCGGCTGGTTGAACATCAGGACTGTATCGGTAAATTCCACGACCTCGCCCAGCAGGAAAAATGCGGTTTTATCCGCGATTCTGGCCGCCTGCTGCATGTTGTGAGTGACGATGATCACCGTGTACTGTTTTCTGAGGTCATCCATCAGGTCCTCGATTTTCAAAGTTGAGATCGGGTCCAGCGCGCTGGTCGGCTCATCCATCAGGATGACTTCCGGCTCCACCGCCAGGGCCCTGGCAATACACAGACGCTGCTGCTGCCCTCCGGACAGGCCCAGCGCGGATTTTTTCAGGCGGTCCTTCACCTCGTCCCACAGAGCCGCGCTCCGCAGAGAGCGCTCCACAATCTCATCGAGCTGCTTTTTTGACCGGATGCCGTGAATCCGGGGACCATAGGCGATGTTGTCGTACAATGTCATCGGAAAGGGATTCGGGGTCTGAAAGACCATTCCAACCCTCTTCCTCAGCAATGTCACATCCATGTGCGGACTGTAAATGTCTTCCCCGTCAATCGCAACCAATCCTTCAATCCTGCAGTTCTCCACCAGATCATTCATCCGATTGATTGTTTTCAGGCACGTGGACTTGCCGCACCCGGAAGGGCCGATAAACGCGGTGACCTGATTTTTGGGAATTTCAATCGAAATATTTTTCAGAGCCTGAAATTCCCCATAATACAGATTGAGGTTTTTTAAAACCAATTTTGTTTCCGTTTGCATATTAATGATGTACCCTTTCTCCGGATATTTATTCCGCATCATCTATTTGGGGTAAACCCGGGCATAAAAGTTCATTTTTATTGTATTGGAACGATGTTAAATCCACGTTAAATCCAGATTAGGGTGATTTTAAATCGGCAGGCAAAGAGCCCGGACGCAATGCGTCCGGGCTCTTTTTATCTATTGCTGTTCCGATTCAGCACATTTGTCAAACAGATGACAGGCCACATAATGCCCCGGCGAAATTTCTTTCAGCTCCGGCGTGTCCTTGCGGCAGACATCCATCACCCGGCTGCACCTCGTGCAGAACCGGCAGCCGGAGGGGGGATCGATCGGACTGGGGACTTCACCCTGCAAAATGATCCGTTCCTTTTTCCTGGTCGGGTCGATCAGCGGAATGGCGGACAGCAGCGCCTGCGTATAGGGATGGAGCGCATTGGAATACAGCTCCTTTTCCGGCGCGATTTCCATCATCTTGCCCAGATACATCACGCCGACACGGTCGCTGATATGCTTCACCACGTTAAGCCCGTGCGCGATAAACAAATACGTCAGCCCGAATTCATCCTTCAGATCGTCCAGCAGGTTCAGCACCTGTGCCTGAATGGAAACATCCAACGCGGAAACAGGTTCGTCGCAGACAATCAGCTTTGGATTCGCGGCAAGCGCGCGGGCAATCCCGACGCGCTGACGCTGGCCCCCGGAAAATTCATAGGGGTAGCGGTTGCGCTGATGCTGCGCGAGGCCGACGCAGTTGAGTAATTCAACGACACGGTCTTCCACCTTGTTCTCCGGCAGCAAATGATTGATTCGGATCGGCTCCGCGATGATGTCTCCGATCGTCATTCTCGGATTCAGGGAGGCGTAGGGGTCTTGAAAAATCAACTGAATATCCTTGCAGTACTTTCTTCGCTCTTTTTCACTCAGAGCGGTCAGGTCCGTTCCCTCATAAAATATTTTTCCGGAACTCGGCTGATAGAGGTTCACCAGCATTTTTCCGAGCGTGGTTTTCCCGCAGCCGGACTCCCCGACAAGGCCGAACGCTTCCCCCTTGTTGATGGAGAAGGAAACATCCTCGACCGCTTTCAGAACGGAGACCGGTTTCCCGAAGAAGTTCGTTTCGACTGTAAACCTTTTTGACAAATGCTGAATATCCACCAAAGTTTCACTCATCGGTCATCCGCCTCCCTTGTGTTTTCCCCGTCATAGAGAAAGCATCGGACTTTATGCCCATCCACCGTTTTCAGTTCCGGCATCTCGCGCGTGCACCGTTCCATGCAGCGGTCGCAGCGGTCGGAAAACGGACAGCCCACCGGCATGTGCAGCGGATTCGGCACCATGCCCTTGATCATATACAGGCGTTCCCCGCTCTCGTCGTCAATTTTCGGAATGGAATTGAGAAGCCCAAGCGTATAGGGATGCATCGGCCTTGCAAACAGGCTCTTGACATCCGCCTCCTCCATGATCCGGCCGCAGTACATGACGATGACGCGGTCTGCCGCCTCGGAGACAACGCCGAGGTCGTGCGTAATCAGCAGGACGGCCATATTGAATTTCTCTCTCAATGAATAGAGCAGTTCCAATATCTGCGCCTGGATCGTCACGTCGAGCGCGGTGGTCGGCTCATCCGCAATCAGCAGCTCCGGGTTGCAGGACAGCGCCATGGCGATCATGACACGCTGGCGCATTCCGCCGCTCATCTGATGAGGGTAATCGTTGATCCTTTGTTCCGGCGAAGGGATTCCGACCGTTCTCAGCATTTCAACCGTCCGCGCAAGCGCTTCTTTTTTGGAAAGTTTCAGGTGGGTCATAATGCTTTCCATAATCTGGTCCTTGACCCGGTAAACCGGGTTCAGGGACGTCATCGGTTCCTGAAAGATCATGGAAATCTGATCGCCCCGGATTTTCCGGAGTTCCTTTTCGCTCTTTTTCAGGAGGTCCTCGCCCTTATACAGGATTTCTCCGCCTACCACCCTGCCCGGTTCCTGCAGCAGTCCCATAATGGAAAGAGAGGTCACGCTTTTGCCGGAGCCGGATTCGCCGACGATCGCGAGAATTTCTCCTTTGTCAATTCCAAAGCTGACGTCGTCGACGGCGTGTACGATCCCTTTCTTTAGTTTAAAATCCGTCTTCAGATGTTTTACTTCAAGCAACATGATTTCGCACCGCCTTATCTTATTCTGGACTTTGGATCGAGCGCATCGCGAAGTCCGTCGCCGAACAGGTTAAAAGCCAGAACGGTGATGGTGATCGCCACACCGGGAAAGATCAGCGTGTAAGGAGCGGAAAAGATAAACCCGCGCGCCCTGCCCAGCATATCGCCCCATTCCGCATAGGGCGGCTGGACGCCGAGCCCCAGGAATCCAAGCGCGGCCGTGTCCAGAATGGCGGACGAGATCCCCAGCGTCGCACGAACCACGATGGAGGAGACGATGTTGGGAAGGATATGCTTAAAGATGATCCTGTAATCATTATTTCCGATGACGCGCGCCGCCTGCACATAATCGTTTTCCTTCGCCGAAAGGATGCTCCCGCGGATAATCCGCGCGTATTCAGGAATTGAAACGAGGCCGATCGCGATGATTGCCTTGTCAATCCCTTTGCCGAGAGCGGCCATAAAGGCAATGGCGAGCAGAATGGACGGAATCGCCAGCATCATATCCATGACGCGCATGATGATTGTATCCGTCTTTCCGCCCCGGTATCCGGCGATGGAGCCGAAAACAACCCCGATCGTCATGGAGATCGCCACCGCCGCGATTCCGACAAACAGTGAAATTTTCGTCCCGTCGAGCACCCTGCTGAAAATATCCCTGCCGAGCTGATCGGTTCCGAACCAGTGCTGGCCGTTCGGCGCGATAAAGCTCTGAGACATATCCGAGGAATTGGGATCATACGGAAGGATCTGCATCCCCATCAGCTCGCTGACCCAGACAACCAGCGCGACAATCGAAAGAAGCAGGATCAGATACATTCCGGCGACCGCCGCTTTATTGGCTCTCAAAGCCTCCCACATCGCTTTGACCTGCGATTCCGGCTTATCCGTATCCTTCGCAGCCTGTACTGTGTTTTTGACTTCTTCTACCTGGCTCATACAGGCTAGACCTCCCTTTTCGCGTATTTGATCCGGGGATCAAGGAACGCATAGATAATATCCACCGCAAGGTTGACCAGAACATAGACAACCGCGACCAGCAAAACCACGCCCTGAACGACAGGAAAATCGGATTTCAAGATGCAGTTGACGGTATAAGCCCCGATTCCCGGCCAGGAAAAAACGGTTTCCGTCAGCACGGCGCCGCCCAGAAGGCTGCCGAACTGAAGGCCGATCACGGTCACGATCGGAATCAGCGCATTGCGGAGCGCATGCTTGTGGATCACTTTCCGATTGGAAATTCCCTTCGCCCTGGCGGTCCGGATATAATCCTGATCCAGGCTTTCCAGCATGCTGGAGCGAGTCATCCTCGTGATGATAGCCATGGAGTACATGCCGAGCGCAAGCGCCGGCAAAACCAGATGGCGAAGCGAATCCGCCAACGCCTGCGTATTTCCGGAAGCAATTGAATCGATCAGATAAAAGCCCGTCATCGCGGGCGGCTGATAGAGAGGATTCAGCCTCCCCGTTGAAGGCAGCCAGTGCAGCGTGCCGGAAAACAGAATGATCAACAGGATGCCCAGCCAGAAAATCGGCATGGAAACGCCGATCAGAGCCAGGACTCTTCCTCCGTTGTCAAAAATAGAATTCTTTTTTACCGCGGAGACAACCCCAAGCAGGATTCCGATGACGGAAGCAAAAATAATCGCCGCAATCGCCAGTTCAATCGTTGCGGGGAAACGCGAGAAAATCTCCTGGGTAACCGGGGCCTTTGTATAATAGGAAGTTCCGAGATTCCCCGTCAGCGCATCCTTGATGTAATTGACATACTGCAGCCAAACCGGATCGTTCAGTCCGTTGGCCTGCCTCCAGGCCTGCATGGACTCCTGCGTTGCATGCTCCCCCAGGACAATCGGCGCAGGATCGGGAGAAAACACGCGCATAATCAGAAATACGATGATGGAAACGCCGATCAGAACCGGTATCAGCATCAATATCCTCTTGATGATATATTTGATCATTTGCATCAGCCTTTCCGCCTTAGGCACTCGATTTTAAACAGCAGCCCGCTGTTTAAAATCGAACGCCCTGCGGCTTTTGACAGAATCAATCTTTTTTTGCGCTAATAACAATCTTTGCCGGACACCGCCGCGCGGTGCCCGGCTTTTGACTGAATTGATTAATCTTTGGAGACGCCGGCCAGCGGAACGACACCGGTCACATGATAATAGAAGTCATGGACATCCGGACGGTAAGCGCAAAGATTCTGGGAATGGGAAATCGTCAGCCAGGGATTTTCTTCGGCCGCAATTTTTTCAAGCTGGGTGTAAATGGCATTTCGGGAATCGCCCTCCGGCGCGGCAAGGCCCTGTGCGATCAGTTTGTTGAACTCCGGATTCTTATAACGCGCCACATTCTGACTGGGATCGTCCACGGACAGCAGGCTCATGAAGTTGTCCGGGTCGCCGTTGTCTCCGGTCCAGCCGTAGAAGCAGATATCGTAGTCGCCTTCGGTCGCCTTCGACTTATAGGTGGTCCAGTCATAAGAATCGATCTTGCAGGTGACTCCGACCTTGGTGAGATATCCCTGAATCGCTTCCGCAAGCGCCTGGCCGTTCGCCGTGTTGTACGGTCTCGGGTTCGTATAGGTGATCATATGTACCTGAGTCAGTCCGGCAGCCTGCAGCGCCGCTTTCGCAGCATCCGGATCGTAAGAGGTCTGCGTAACGCTCTTGTCATAGCCATCGATAAAAGTCGGAAGGATCGAAGTGGCCGGGTCGGAATATCCCTGGTACAGGCTCTTGACCAGTTCCGGAACATTGACCGCCTGCGAGATCGCCTTGCGGAGCTTCGCGTCGTTGAACGGCGCCTTGCTGGTGTTGTAAGCCATATAGTTGGTCGTCATGCCTTTGGCCTGAAATAGCTTGTTGCCCGCGCTTTCAATCTGATTGACAACCGTCGCGTCAATCCCGTCGATCATGTCCGCTTCGCCGTTGTTCAGAGCCACGACGCGCGCGGAGTTGTCTGCAATGAATTTAAAGACAACGTTCTTGGTCTTCGCCTTGTCGCCCCAATAGCTGTCATCGCGGACCAAAACGACATCCTCGCCTTTATCCCAGCGGACAAACTTGTAGGGTCCCGTGCCGCAGGGAGCCTGGTTGACGTTATTGTTGTTGTCCTTCAGAGCCTTCGGGCTCACGACGGGGGCACCGAACACCATGGCCAGATTTTTCAGGAGCGGCGTGCAGGCGGCTTTCAGCGTGATTTTAACGGTGTTTTCATCTACCGCCTCGGCGCTTTTCACGGAACCGTAAACAAACGAAGCGTAAGACATGTCGCTTGTCACCTTCGGCGGAAGCTGGCGCTCGATGTTATAGACAACCGCATCCGCGTTAAAGTCGGTGCCGTCCTGGAACTTTACGCCCTCCTGCAGCTTGAAGGTGTAGGTAAGTCCGTCGCCGCTGACCTCCCAGCTTTTTGCAAGGCAAGGCTCTACCTTTGTGGAATCCTTGTCATATTTTAGCAAACCCTCGTAGATATTGCACGTAATTTTCGCCGATTCTCCATCGTCGACAAGCGCCGGGTCCAGGCCTCTCGGCTCAGCGCCCTGAGCATAGGTAAGAGTATCGCTCGCTTCGGATTTCTGACTGGAGGCAGCCCCCGACGCAGAACCGGACGCCGCGGAGCCGGAACCGGACCCATTTCCGGCGCATCCTGCAAGAGACGAGAATGCAATTGCACCGGCAAGCACAATTGGAATCCACTTGTTCATTTTCTTCAATTTCATAACACTCCCAACATTTTTCAAATTTTACTATGAACAGAAGGCGTTTGACCTATTTCCCTGTCAAACGCCTTCTTCCAATGAATTTTATTTTATCATGTTCCATTTATCCATTCAATAGTAAACATTTAAAAATCCTCAAAAATGGAGAAAAAATATTTTCCTCCTTCGTATGCTGCATTACAGAAAATAAATATTGCATCTCATGGTAAAACGGCGAATAAGAATCATATGAAAAAGCCGCAGGAAAAAAAGTTTAAAAATCGCTTGAATTTATCCAGAATAAGTTATAGCATAGTTTTGATGAATAATTGATATAATAAGTGATTATCACAAAAAAAGCATACAGTATTTATTGATTTATATAAAAGAATCTTTATTTTAAAAAGCTTTTTTGTTTTATATTGACAGTTTTGTACAAAACATGTAAAATGACTTCTTGGGAGTTTAAAACGATGACCCCCGATTCACTTTAATATTGATTACAAGAGTAGCATTGGACACATACTTCTTTTCACAAAATGGAAAACGCCTTCAGAAATCTGAAGGCGTTTTCCGTTTTTATTGTTATAAATCAAACGTCCAGAATTTTCAGGAATGATTTATTACTTTGGATTAATACTATTTATGGATGTTAGCACTTGCAAAAAATCCGCGAGACAGATTTTACTTGATAAAGCATTCTATTTAGAACAAATATTCGGTTGACATAATTTCCCTAAAGTGCTAAATTGAAATAGATAATTAGCACTCACCTATTGTTAACTGCTAAAATGCAGTTTATTCTTGTAAGCCATGGGGAGAGAAATAAGGAATTATGAGTAACTTTGAGACAAGGCTGAAAAACAACGACAACACGTACAAGGAGCTGTTTCTGCGCTATCCAAATAATCCGATTTTGACCGCGAAGGACTGGCCGTATGCGGTCAACAGCGTGTTCAACCCCGCGGCAACCGTATTCAACAACAAAATTCTGCTGCTCGCAAGAGTGGAGGACCGCAGGGGATTTTCCCATTTTACCAAAGCCGTCAGTGACGACGGCGTAACAAACTGGCAGATCGACAAATGCCCCACGCTGGAGGCAAATCCGGACTATCCGGAGGAGGCCTGGGGAATTGAGGACCCGCGCATCACCAGAATTGACGAGATGAACCGCTGGGCCGTGGTTTATACTTCCTTTTCGCGCTCCGGCCCGACGGTTTCCCTGGCCCTGACCAAAGATTTCGTCAACTTTGAAAAAACGGGCTCCATCATGCCTCCGGAAGATAAGGACGCCGCATTGTTTCCCAGAAAGTTCAAAAACAAATGGCTGTTGATTCACCGTCCGATCGGGACGCACATCGGAAGCGTCTCCAGGCTTGGGCCGGGCGCGCACATCTGGGTCTCGTGCTCCGGCGACCTGAAATATTGGGGCGACCACAGCATCCTGATCAACGCCCGAAACGGCGGCTGGTGGGATGCGAACAAAGTCGGCCTCTGCGCCCAGCCTCTGGAAACCTCGGAGGGCTGGCTGATCCTTTACCATGGAGTAAGGCGTACCGCCTCCGGTTCCATCTACCGGCTGGGCCTCGCCCTGCTCGACCTTGAAAATCCCTGGAAAGTGCTTCACCGGGGGGACGAATGGATTTTTGGGCCGGAGGAAAGCTACGAGCGCGAGGGCGACGTCCGCGATGTCGTCTTTCCGTGCGGCTGGGTAATGGATAAAGCATCCGGCAAAGTGAAGATGTATTACGGCTGCGCGGATACCTGCATCGCCCTTGCCAGCGCATCCATCAGCGATTTGCTGGAATATATCAGAAGCTGCCCGGAACCGAAAGAACTTGAGTGATCTGCGGCCGGGAAAAATAAAAACCTAACGAAGGAGGAATTTATATGAAAGCACTGTTTTTGGCGGGAGGAAAAGGCACGCGCCTCAGGCCCCTTACGGATCATCTTCCGAAGCCGATGGTGCCTGTCATGGGCCGTCCGCTGCTGGAGCGCAGCCTGGAGGACCTTCGGAAATGCGGAGTCAGCGAGGTTGTGTTCAGCACATGCTACCGTGCCGACGATATCCAAAAATATTTTTCCGCAAACGAGGGGCGCGGCATGACGATTAAATACGTCTGTGAGGATATCCCCTTGGGCACCGGCGGAGCAATCAAGAACTGCGCAGGCTATTTCGACGATACGTTCCTGATTTTCAACTCCGACATTGTAAGCAATCTCGACTTAGGGGCTCTGATCCGTTTCCATAAATCAAAACACGCGGATGTGACAATCGCCGTAACGCGGGTCCCGAACCCGTCCAGTTACGGGGTAATTGAATATGACGAATTCGGTTTTGCAACTTCATTTACGGAAAAACCGAAGCCGGGAGAAGAAAAATCCGATTTTATCAACGCCGGCATCTATGTTTTTGAGCCGAAAGTCCTGGATCTGATCCCTTCCAGGAGAGTCGTTTCCATCGAAAAGGAAATTTTCCCTGCCCTCTTGCAGAACGGCTATAAAATTGCGGTATACCGGGGAGGGACCTATTGGATCGACATTGGAACACCCGAAAAATATATGCAGGTCCATTCCGATATCTTCAGCGGCCTGTGCAGGGTCCCGGAAAATAACTTCAGGGCGAATAAAGTGTTTGGCCGCGGAAAAACTGAGATTCATGGAACCTCAAAAGTGATCGGCCCCGTATGGTTTGGAGAAAATGTGCGGATCGGAGCCAACGTAACCATAGGTCCGAACGTCGTGGTGGGCGACGGCTTTGAAAGCGGAAGGGGATGTGTGATCACCGACAGTATTCTCTGGAACGACGTATCGATCGGCAGCGGAGTCAGCATTTCCAAATCGGTCGTCACGGCCGGGTGTCATATTGGAAGCGGAATCCAGTGCGCGAACACCATCTATTCGCAGGAGAGCAAACGGCATCTGGTGATCTGAGCCGCCGTTACTCACAAAAGAAAGGATTGTACAAATTGAACCAAGAAAAGAAAATCAACATCCTGTTTCTAAGCACCTATCCGCCCAGAGCCTGCGGAATCGCCACTTTCACACAGGATTTGATCTGCGAACTGGAAAAAACCGGCCGCGTCAACGCCGCGGTGGCGGCGGTCAGCGATTCGGAATATTCCTATCCCCCAAAAGTGCGGTTTACAATTGAACAGCAGAATGAAGACGCTTATGCCGAAGCCGCGGAGAAAATCAACAGCTCCGGCTTCGATCTTTTAATGGTGGAACACGAATATGGGATCTTTGGGGGCAAATGGGGCAGTTACCTTCTGAATCTTACCAGCCGCCTGAAAATTCCTTATTTTGTCACGCTGCACACGGTGCTGCCCAGTCCAGGCGAACAGCAGCGGGAAATCATGAGGGATGTGGCTTCGGGAAGCCGGAAAATCATCACCATGGCGGGCAATACCGTAGATATCCTGAAAAGCGTCTATCAGATCGACCGGGCAAAAATCGAAGTGGTTCACCACGGGGTTCCTGAATATCCGGCCGCCGAACGGGATACTTTGAAAAAGGAACTGGGACTGACCGGCCGTTTTATCGTCAGCACCTTCGGTCTGATCAGCCCTGGAAAAGGGCTGGAATACGGGATTGAAGCAATTGCAAGAGTGGCAAAAAAGCACCCTGAGATCCTTTATCTGATTCTCGGCCAGACGCATCCTGTGATCAAGCGGAAGGACGGTGAAAAATACCGCGAGAAGCTGGAACGGACCGTGAAAAATTTCGGACTTGAGGAAAAAGTCCGTTTCGTCAACCGCTATTTGAAAATCGAAGAAATCATCCGGTATCTTCAGCTGTCGGACGTCTATATGACTCCCTACCTGGGCAAAGACCAGGCCGTCAGCGGAACTCTGGCCTACGCGGCCGGATATGGCCGCGTCATCATATCAACGCCTTACCTGTACGCCCAGGAAATGCTTTCCGGCGGCAGAGGGCTTCTGGCTGATTTCCGCAGTCCCGCGGCGCTGGCGGAGCAAATCGAAGAGGTGATGAACCACCCGGAGGAACAGGAGGAAATGGAAAAGCGCACGCTCGAACTCGGAAAAACAATGTATTGGGGGCAGGTTGCCCACAATTATCTCCGCATTTTTCAAACCGAACTGCAAAACGGAAAGGAACCGCAGGAATGAATGGAATGATCGACGACCGGCATGTATTCCGCATGACCGACGACACCGGTATGTTTCAGCACGCCGTATGCGGAGTACCTGACCCAACGGAAGGCTACACTCTGGACGACAACGCGCGCGCGCTGATTATGGCGGCCCTGCTCTATCAGAGATCACCGGAAAAAAAGTACGAAGACCTTCTTTACCGCTACACTTCTTTTCTTCTCTATGCCCAAAAGCGGGGCTGGTTCCGCAACTTCATGGGATATGACCGAAGATTTCTGGAAAAGCGCGGCTCGGAGGATTCCTTCGGCCGCTGCATCTGTTCTCTCGGATACGCCGCGGCCTGCGCGGAACTTCCCGATTCAATCGGCCAGACAGCCAAAAAGCTGCTGCTTAAAACGTACCAAAGCTGTTCCAGCCTGTCTTTTCTGAAGGGAAAAGCGTATGCGCTGACAGGGCTGCTGCTGTGGGGGGACCCCGCGGGGCTGCCGGGAACTGAAATGTTGACAGAATCCATCGTCGATACATATGCGCAGTGCCGCAGAGAGGATTGGCGATGGTTCGAGGAGCAGATGACGTACTGCAGCGGCATCCTCCCCCTTTCCCTGCTGTTTGCCTACCAAAGGACCCGCCGGAAGCAAACCCTCCGCGTCGCGCTGGAAAGTCTGGACTTTCTGCTGTCCGTTACCATCCGGGACGGCATTTTCCGCCCGATCGGATGCAAAGGCTGGTATCCCAAGGGAGGAACTCCCGCCGAATTCGACGGGCAGCCCGTGGAGGCCTGCTGCACGATGATGGCCTGCCTGGCCGCACACAGGTTGACGGGCAGCATAAAATACCGGGATTCCGCAGCCAATTGTTACCGCTGGTACCTGGGTGACAATTCCCTGCGATTGCCGATGATCGACCCCGAAACCGGGGGCTGCCGCGACGGGCTCACGAAGAATGGCGTCAACCGCAACGAAGGGGCGGAAAGTATCGTCTGCTGGCTGATTGCGGCACTGATGGCGGAGCGGGAAAAATTGACGGAAGAATCGTCCGAAGAGCCGTACTCAAAACAGGCGAAACTTATTACGGAATAGAATTTTGAAGAAAGGCCGGAAAAGAATCTTTCAGATCCCCTTCCGGTCTTTCTTTATGCCTTTGCTCCGCGCCGTCCCTTTTCACGGACAAAGATCAGACGGACATGGCCGTCTTTGCTGCGGCTGCATCGGATCTCAAACACTTTTAAAGAGTTGATAAACGGCGTCAGTTTTTTGAACCCGTAATTGCGCACGTCGAAATCCGGATAACGCTTGTTCAGGATATTGCCCACATCCCCAAGCGCGGCCCAGCCGTCATCGTCGGATGTTTCGTCCACGATGGTCCGTATGGTATTCCGTACCTCGTCCAGCGACGTGTGGTCCACTCCGCTGACTTCCGCCGGCACCACCGAAGTCTGGTCATCCGGCAGATTCGGCGCCTGCGCAAGGATCTCAAGATATTTGAATTTGTTGCATGCGGCAATAAAAGCGTTTGGGGTCTTCTTTTCTCCCATTCCGACCACATACATTCCCGATTCCCTTAATCTGGCAGCAAGGCGGGTAAAGTCGCTGTCGCTCGACACGATGCAGAAGCCCTCGATGTTGCCGGCGTATAAAAGATCCATCGCATCGATGATCATCGCCGAATCGGTGGCGTTTTTCCCCGTGGTGTACCCATACTGCTGGATCGGCGTGATGGAATTGTCCAGAAGGACATTTTTCCAGGAACTCATTGTCGGCTTGGTCCAATCCCCGTAAATCCTCTTAATGGTCGCAACTCCGTCGTTCGATATTTCATCCAAAATGAATTTAACATATTTCTCGGAGACATTGTCCGCGTCAATCAAAACCGCGAATCGCTTTTCTTCAGCCATATATTCACCTCAACTATCAGTTCTTTCTATTGTACCAAAATCCACGGGTTCCGTCCAGACCTTTCGCAAACGGGAGACGGGTCATTGGGCAAGAAGATCGGTCTTTTCGGCGTGCCCCGAATAGGTGGGAACCAACTCATGCACCAATTCCATCATTTTCAGATTGTCGGCTCCGGCCACCCGCCGAAGTTCCTCCAGCTGAGATAAAAAGGTATTTTCATCAAATGGAATCGGATTCCCGATATAAATGAGCTCGTGGGAAGTTTTCTGGCAGCCGCCCTCGCTGTCAAGCAACAGTTCCTCATACAATTTTTCCCCGGGCCGCAGACCCGTGTATTGAATTTTGATGTCCTCGTCCGGCCTCAGGCCGGAAAGGCGGATCAGATTCCTTGCGAGGTCGTCAATTTTTACCGGCTGGCCCATGTCCAGGACAAAAATCTCTCCGCCCCTGGCCATGCCCCCGGCCTGAATCACAAGCCGCGCCGCCTCCGGAATCGTCATGAAAAAGCGCACGATTTCTGGGTCCGTCACGGTGACGGGGCCGCCCTCCTCGATCTGGCGCATGAAAAGCGGGATCACGCTTCCGCTGCTGCCCAGAACGTTGCCGAACCGCACGGCGACAAACCCCGTCTTGCTGTGCCGGCTGAAATACTGCATGATCAGCTCGCAGATCCGTTTGGTCGCCCCCATGATGTTGGTCGGATTGACCGCCTTGTCCGTGGAAATCAGAACCATGCGCCTGACCTGGAATTCATCGCAGGTCTGAGCGACATTCAACGTGCCGAACACATTGTTTTTCACCGCTTCGCCCGGGCTCAGCTCCATCAGGGGAACGTGTTTATGGGCGGCCGCGTGGAACACAACATCCGGCCGATACGCGGAAAAGACGCTGCGCACGCGCGCCCTGTCGCGCACCGAACCGATCACCACGTCCATGTCCAGCTTTGGAAACCTGCGGTGCAGTTCATTTTGAAGATCATAAGCATTATTCTCATAAATATCGAATACAATCAGTTTTTTCGGATGAAAGAGTGCAATCTGGCGGCAAAGCTCGCTGCCGATGGAGCCGCCGCCTCCGGTGACGAGGATGGTGCGGTTTTTCAGATATCCGCTGATGCTCTCGACATCAAGCCGGATTTCGTCGCGGCCCAAAAGGTCGACGATATTCACATCGCGGACCTTGTGCGGGTCCGCGTTCCCCTCCAGGATTTCATACAGAGCCGGAACGGTTTTCAGCTTGCAGCCCGTCGCCGCGCAGATGCGCAGAATCTCCTGCTTGTCCCTGTTCGGCGCGGTCGCAATCGCCAGGATGATCTGATCGACGCGGTAACGGTCGACCAGTTTCCGGATGCTCTCCCGGCCGCCGGCGACCTTCACGCCGTTGATGCGGGTCCCGCGCTTCTTTCTGTCGTCGTCCACCGCAACGACGGGAGTTCCCTGCGACTGGGGAGAAGACTTCAGATCCTTGATAATCATGGAGCCCATCTCCCCCGCCCCGATCACCATAACCCTGCTGAACTGGTTGGAATCCCCGCGCAGAACTTTGTTCATCCGCCTGTGTGCCAGCCGGAAGCCAAAGCGTGAAGCGCCGATAAAGAACAGCGTCAAAACCCATCCCATCACATAAACGGTGATCGGAAAGCGCTGGATGGGGTCGCCGAAAGAATCCCTGAGAATGCGGGGAAACACGGTGTACCCCATCATCGTAACGATCAGGCATGCCGTCGTGGTCCCAAAAAAAATCTGCAGCAGCTCATCCAGACTTGCGAACTGCCACATTGTGCTGTAAAAGCGAAAAAGGGCAAAGACGGCAAGGCAGATCAAAGTCATCCAGGGAATGCAC
The DNA here is from genome assembly GCF_035986805.1 of Caproicibacter sp. BJN0012. Taxonomy (NCBI): domain Bacteria; kingdom Bacillati; phylum Bacillota; class Clostridia; order Eubacteriales; family Acutalibacteraceae; genus Caproicibacter; species Caproicibacter sp. BJN0012. The sequence goes on from NZ_CP142518.1 coordinate 2,171,947, forward strand.
AGACGGAAAGAATCAATATAGAAAAACGGAACTCCTCCCTCGTCAAAAAAACGAAGTACAAAGGAAATCCAATAGCTGAAAAAGACGCAGATCGCGTCAATGATAATTTGCGGGATCAGCTTTTTGAACCCGTCCCTTTTACTGATCATCGAATTACTCCAATACTTAAGTTTTTAACCGGTTTAGTATAGCACAAACTCCCTATGAAATAAACAAACAATTTCTAAATTTTGAAGTGAGACATGGAGTATTTGTCCATTTTCAGTCTTTATTCGTTATTTTGTCCAAAATTTTAAGAGGGATTCCACTCAAAATGCAAATAACTTCTGAAAGCCGGTCCGCCTCCTCCCGGTCATGGGTGACGAGTATTTTGAGCTTTCCGGCCGTCGTTTTCTCAATCAAATCGGCGATTTTCCTTCTGCTGCGCGAATCCAGCCGCTGGAAAGGCTCGTCCAGCAGGAACAGGTCGCCGCCGAACGCAAGAGCCCGGGCAATCGCAACGCGGCGCCGCATCCCCCCGCTGAGCTGACAGGGGTATTGATCCTGTGCGCCGTCCAATCCCACGCGGCGCAGCCATTCCAACGCCTGCGGCATCCTGTTCCGTCCGGGCAGGACGGCGGCTATATTCTGTGCCGCGGTGCTCCAGGGCAGCAGCCTGTCCTCCTGAAACAGATACGAAATCCGAAGGTTCTCCGCTCCGGAGATCCATCCGGCGTCAAGTGTTTCCAGTCCGGCGATGCAATTCAGAAGCGTCGATTTGCCGCAGCCGGAAGGCCCGAACAGACAGACGGTGCCGGAGTCGGGAAAAGACAGGGACAGCCCGTCCAGGACTTTAACGCTCTTATACGACTTAAACGCGTTTCGAATTTCAATCCCCATTGCGTTCCTCCCCGGAATAAAATCCGTAGCGCCTCCCCGCATATTTTACCACGCGCAGCAACGCCTGTTCCAGCAATACGCTGAGAACGATGACAACCGCGGTCCACGAGAACAGGTCCGCTGTTTCCAGATAGATCTTTGAATTGTAGATCTCGCCGCCAAGAGACAGGGGAAGCGAGGAAAGGACCTCCGCTGCGACCCCGCCCTTCCAGGCCATCCCCATCCCCGTGGTGCAGGCGGCGGTGAAGTACGGCAGGACGGACGGCAGATAAACCCTGCGCACGGTTCCGATTCTTCCGAAACGATACAGCTCCGCCATCTGTAAAAGTCTTCGGTCCGTCTTCCTTATCCCTTCCGATACATTCGCCCACAGGATCGGAAGCACGATCAGCGCGGATGCAAAGGATGGAACCTGAGATGTTTTCATCCAGACCAGGGCAAGAATAATGAAAGAGGCAACCGGAGTCGCCTTCATGATGCCGATGACCGGCCGGAGCAGCGCATTTCCGACGGAGCTGGTCTCCGTCAGGACAGCGGCTCCGCATCCTAAAATCACTCCAAGAAAAAAGCCTTCCGTAATTCGGCACACGGAAAGAAGGACCGTCAGCCAAAAATTTCGCTGACGGACCAAATCGAGCAGCCGACACAGGACTTCCGCCGGGGAAGCGACCAGAATTTCCTGGCCTGCCGCCAGATAAGCCCATTGCCAAATGCCGATCCAAAATAAAGCGGAAAAGGCTCCGACGGCAACCCGCCGGAACCTTTTCTTATTTCTGATAATAGAAATCATCTGCCGGCAATTTTCCTCCCACCGATTTCGGGTTCTCCTGATACAGGACCTTTAGAAAATCAGGAATTTTTTCCTTCATTTCCGCTCCGTCCAGATAGACGATCGCGCAGTTCGGAATGGCTTTCTTCGCGACGGAACTGTCCATGATCCCGAAATCCTGGGACAGCTTCGCCGCCTGCTCCACATTGGAATTCGCATATTCCGCGGAAGCCTTGTAATCGTCCAGGAAAGCGTCGAACGCCGCCTTGTTTTCCTCCGCAAATTTTTTCCTGACGATGAGGCAGCCCATGGTAAGCACGCTCTTGTCCCCCGCCGCTTTCTTCCACTCCTGCGTCAGATCCAACGCGATTTTCGCGGAGCTGTCCTTTGCCAGTACCTGCGTGACGAAAGGCTCCGGCAGCACGGCGATTTTCGCCTTTCCGGCAATCATCAGGGAAGCCAGCTCCGCATGCTCCGATTTATATTCCACCTGAACATCCTTCCCCGGTTCCAGCCCGTTCTGGCGGAGAATATAGTTCAGCGCGTACTCCGGCGTGGCTCCCTGACCGGAGGCGTAGACCGTCTTTCCTTTCAGATCCGATATTTTGCCTACGGTTTCCCCTCCCTCGGTCAGAACATACAGGACGCCCAGCGTCGTCACGGCAGCAAGACGAACGCCGCCGTTCGTCTTATTGTACAGGGTCGCCGCAAGATTGGTCGGCGCCGCCGCCACATCGACTTCTCCGCTGCTGATCTTCGCCACGATTTCATCCGGGGAAGAAACCAGGGTGAACCGATCGTCCCCGGACGCGGCTCCAGCCTTGCTGTCGCTCATCAGCTTCACCATGCTCAGGCCCGTAGGCCCTTTCAGGCCGGCAATACGGATCACCGTTTTGGCAGCGGACATACTGCTTCCGGCTGAGGAAGCCGCCTCTGAGGAAGACGCGGAACCCGAAGATGCGGTTCCGTTTGCGGAACAGCCCGCCCCTGTCAGCAGCAGCGAGACCGCAAGTGCAAAAGCCGCGATCCGTTTCGATAATTTCATAAAAATACCCCTTTCGCAATTCAGGATTCCTGTCAGAAACCCACGTTTTTTAAACCCTCCGGATTTAAAATCTCAACCAGCCGGCCGGTGCGCCGGATCAGCCTTTTTTGCGTCAGCGCATTCAGGGCCCGGTACAGGGACGCACGGCCGACGCCGAGCGTGTCGGAAAGCTGTGTCAGGGAATATGGAAGTTTCACGGAACTCTTTTTGCCTTCCTCCAAAGTGACCAGGAACTGTGCAAGTCTGGTTTCGGCCGATCCTCCGGTGAAATGGTCAATACAGGTATTCAGATAACGGATCCTGCCGGAAAGAAAGGCGATATAATTTTCCGCGACGCGCGGCTCCCGATCAATCAGGTCCCTGAGCAGACTCTGAGGTAAAAACAAAACCCGGCTGCGGCGCGCGGCCACAATATCCGAAACATACCTGCCGGAGTCTCCGAACATTCCCGCCACCCCGAAAACACCGCCCCTTTCAAAGGTGTTCAGGACAATCCCCTGTCCATCCTCTTCCCCTTTGACCGCCCTGAGCCTGCCGGACAAAACTATGCCGATGCTTTTTCGGAAATCTGTTCTCGTGTAGACAGGTTCTCCCGTTTCAAACTCTGCGCACGTACAGGAAGGAGAGGCAAACGCTGATTCGGACAGCTCCGCACCGACTCCGCGGAACAGAAATATGCCGGAAAGGATTTGCCCGTCTTGTTTTGTTTTTTTCAGCTCTTTCATATTTCCTCCAAACTGTATCATTTGATACAGCCGTCCTTGCATAGTATAAAAGAAAACCCTAAATTAGTCAATGGAAGCCATAAAAATCGGCGCAGAAAGCCGGATAAAAAAAGCACCGCCGATGGCGGTGCCAAAAAATGCGAAAGAAGTAGTAATTTATTCGTCCTTGGTGCAGGATTCGCAGGTGCACTCGGCCTCCTGCGCCTCATCCAAATCAAATTCCAGCGTCTCGCCGCAGTTGGGGCAATCTATTTGCCCGTCGCGGGCCAGATCTTCCGACAGGCAAACCGTCTCATGGCAATTCGGACAGGTGACCTCATAGTAGCATTCGGCATCGCCGATGTCTTCCTCGTCATCATCGGCATCCTCATCGTCCTCAACGCCGTCCTCTTCATCCCCGTCGTCATAAAAATCGTCTTCAAGGGAACCAAGATCCTCATCAACGGCGTCCAGCTGATCCGCCATGTCGTTCATATTGTCTTCCATTTCCGTCATGGTCAGCGTCATGTCGTCCAGAAGATCAATGATCGCATTCAAAACTTTGACTTCCTTTTTGTTTTCATCGAGCTCCAGACCTTCCGCCAAACCCCTGATGTAGGATACCCGTTCTGTGTTTTTCATAACAGCGCCCCCTTCTATTATTTGTTCGGTTTCTTAAAGAATAGTATCAGTTAAGCACGTTCCATATATTCACCGGTTCTGGTGTCAATACGGATTTTTTCGCCTTCGTTGATAAACAGAGGCACTCTGATTTCGGCGCCGGTCTCCACTGTGGCCGGTTTGGTCGCATTGGTCGCAGTGTCCCCTTTAAAGCCCGGATCCGTTTTAACAATATCCAGCTCCACAAAATTCGGCGGTTCAACCCCGAAAACATTCCCTTTATAGGAAAGGATCTTGCAGTCCATATTTTCTTTCACGAATTTAAAGTTGTCGCCAAGGACCGAAGCGCTGATCGGAATCTGTTCGAAGGAATCCGGGTCCATAAAATAGTACAGATCCCCGTCGTTATAAAGGTACTGCATGTCCTTGCGTTCAATAAACGCGGTCGGGAATTTATCGTTCGGATTGAAGGTGCGTTCCGTCACCGCTCCGGAAATGACGTTGCGGATCTTGGTGCGTACAAAAGCCGCGCCCTTGCCGGGCTTAACGTGCTGAAATTCAATAATGGAATAAACGTTGCCGTCCATCTCAAACGTCGCGCCATTCCTGAAATCGCCTGCTGATATCATTGGTTTAATCCTCCGTTTATTTTTTCCTGTAAGATAGTTTATAATATTTAAGACGCTTTTTCAAGCGGATTTTAACAAAATTGCCCGCAAAAAGAAGGAAAAGAATTCGCTAAATCAGATCACAAAGCGCATCGAGCGCCAAAAGATAGCTGGTTTTTCCAAATCCGGCAATCTGCCCCGCGCAAACCGCAGAAATGACGCTTTTGTGACGGAATTCCTCTCTGGAGTAAATATTGCTCATATGAACCTCGACAAAAGGAATCCTGACGCTTGCAATCGCGTCGCGCAGCGCATAACTGTAATGCGTCAGCGCCCCCGCGTTGATGACGACCCCGTCGTACACCCCCCTCGCCGCATGGATCCGGTCAATCAGATCACCCTCATGGTTGGATTGAAAAATGTCGCAGTCAAAGCCCACGCTCTGAGCATGCTCCGTGATCTGACGGCTGACGCTTTCCGCGGTCTCGTCGCCGTAAACACCCTTTTCGCGGATGCCGACCATATTCATATTTGGCCCGAGAAGAACCAGGATTTTTTTACGGCCCAAAATGCGTCACTCCTTTTTCAGGTATTGACTTCCACAGCTTATTTCTCTGATCTTTTTTCTGATGGGCTGCTCCAAAGCGCGGCGCAGACGAAAAGAAAGAGTTTGCTCCGTGCCGACCGGAACCAGCAGAATCGATTTAAGGCCGGCCCAGTTGGCGCCAAAAACGTCCGTAAAAATCTGGTCGCCCACCACTACGGCCTCCTCCGGTTTGACGTTCAGCCGTTTTACGGCGCGGCGGTACGCAGCCGGAAACGGCTTCAGCGACAGGGAAAGGAACGGCAGCCCATATTGGGCCGCAAAGGGTTCCACGCGTTTTTTAAAATTGTTTGAAACCAAAACGAGGCGGATTCCCGCCCCCCGCATGTACTTTGCCCATTCGATCGTACCGGGAAAGGGCGTTTGGGAACCGTGAAGGGCAAGCGTGTTGTCCACATCCAAAAGAATTGCAGTTGCGTGCATCGCGTGGATCAGTTCCGGAGTGATATCCGTCGCTTTCTGAACGGAAACGGTCGGCAAAAGCATCGACAAAAAGACACCCCCCTTGTACGCATACTGTAACTCCGTTTAAAAAAGCGGGCATAAGCCCGCTTTTTCACTATCATTCGGCAACAAGCACTGCTTATTTAAACTTGCGTTTGCGTGCCGCTTCGGATTTTTTCTTCCGCCTGACAGAGGGCTTTTCATAAGCTTCCCTCTTGCGAACTTCCGCGATCACACCGGCTCTGGCGCACTGCTTTTTAAAACGCCTGAGGGCGCTGTCCAGAGACTCATTCTCTTTTACTCGGATTTCAGCCATTTATCTTCCCTCCCATCCGCCGAAAGGCAGGGGTTTTGTAAGTCATATTACATAGAATAATTATATAGGTATTGCCTGAATCTGTCAAGTCAAATATGGCAGATTCGCGGGCTGCCGAGGGATTTAGTCATGAGATTACGAAATAGTATACCTAAAAAATAAAATTTAATGAATTATAAAACACTCGCTTGACCACATTGTCCCCGGACACAGGCCGTCTGTTTTTAAAACGGGACCCGGCATCACTGAAATCTTCTTCTGCTCTTGACACGCACTGTGAAAAATGATAGAATAATTGTCACGCCATATAAAAATGTAAATAGGGGTATAGCTCAGTTGGTAGAGCAGTGGTCTCCAAAACCACGTGCCGAGGGTTCAAATCCTTCTGCCCCTGCCACTACAAAACCCGCATGGATACTGGTTTTCAGCGTTTATGCGGGCCTTTTCTATGTTGAATAAGAAAATATTATTCTAAAAATTAATGAAACGGATTGTTTTATCGCATTTGGGGAGTCATGCAACACAAAAAGCACAGCAAAATTTTTTATAACTCACTGATGAAACGGCGTTATTAACGACAAAAGGGATCGCTTCGCTTGGGAAGCTCTCCCTTTTGTCGTTGAAGCACTGGAAAAAAGCGCATTTCGGACGCATGTTAATCAAGAAATTTATTACTTGAACCGAACGCCCAAACTGTTTTCCATGCGCATTGCTCACGCGTTTTTCGCGCCTGCTCCGGTTTTGCCGCACTTGATCCATTTCAAAAACGAGTGCCTGCCACCTCGGCCATTGTCGGAATAGAATCGAAAGCCCCTTTTTTTGTTATGGACAGGGCGGACGCAGCCGCCGCGATGCGCAGCGCTTCCCGGGTATCGTTGTTCTCCAGCGCGGCAGCCAGGAAGTAACCGGTAAAAGTATCTCCCGCGGCAGTTGTATCCACCGGTTTTACGGACGGAAATGCATCCTGATAGAGGATCTCCCCATTTTGGACACAGTATACGCCATTTTTTCCCATGGTCATTACAACCGTCCCACGGGGGCATATTCTCTGGAGCTGGCCAAGGCAGGCTTTTTCCGTCGCCTCGCGGGCGATCTGTCTTGCTTCCACTTCGTTGACAAACAGCCAGGAGGCTGTCTCCAGCATTTTCTCCGTGATTCCTTCATTCATCGGAGACGGATTCAGCGCGATCCGCAGGCCGGCCCGGTCCGCCTGCCCGATCAGATAGGAAAGATTGCTGATTTCGTTTTGGACAATCAGGACGTCGCCGGGTCCGAAATGGGTCAAAGTCTCGTCGATCATTTTTCGCGATACCGCTTGATTTGCCCCTCCGAACAGCAAAATGCAGTTTTCGCCCCGCCGGTCGATCTGGATGACGGCGCTGCCCGTCGGCACGGAAAGAGTGCGGATATAAGTGGAATCCACTCCGATTTCCGCGCATTTCTCAAGGAATTCAGCTCCGTCGGTGCCGATGCACCCGGCCAGGCAGACTTTGCGCCCGGCCCTGGCCACCGCGACCGCCTGGTTAAAGCCTTTCCCCCCGCAGTGGTTTTCCACCGACAGCGCAGAACAGGTTTCTCCAGGGCTTACAAATCCACTGACATTGTAAATATGATCGAAATTCATCGAGCCAAAGCAAAGAATTTTCATTTTTCTAAATATGGAGTGATCCGGGCGTAAAGCTCTTTTTTCTCCGCCTCATCCAGATCGATCAGCGGCGCGCGCATGTGCCCGCCCGCAAGCCCCCTGAACTGCAGAACCGCTTTAAAGATTCCCATATCCGCTCCGCTCTGCATGATTTCACAGATTTCATTCGCAATCTTTTGCTCCTGTAAGGCTTTTTTCATATCGCCTTCCCGATAGGCCTTATAAATGTTGACAAAGTGTTCCGGCATCGGCCCGGAGCAGCCGGATACCGTGCCCTCGCATCCCATGGTAAGTGCCGGCAAAAACAGGCGGTCCGCCCCAAAAAGGACGGAAAAATTTCCGTTGTTCAGATTCAGGTAATCCTTCAGCCGGATCATATCCGAATAACTGTACTTAATCCCAACGATATTTGGGCAGGTCTCGATCAGTTCAGCCACCAGGCTCGGTTTGAGGTCGTTGGCCGCGCACTGGGGAATGGAATAAAGATATATGGGAAAGTTCTTCGACACGCTGGCCGAAACCTTCTGATAGTACTGCAGCATGGCTTTGTCTTTGACTCCAAAAAAGGCGGGCGTCACGACTCCGATCCCGTCGGCGCCTATTTTTTCGGCATGCCGCGCCAGCCGGACGGTCTCCTTCAGAGTCATCGCTCCCACATGGATAAAGACGGTCGCTCTTCCGGCCGCAGCGCGCAGCACGGTTTCAGCGGCCAGTTCCCGTTCCTCCGGCGTCATGTTGAACATTTCGCCGGTGGTTCCGCATGGGTAAAGGCAGTCCACGCCTTTGGAAATGTCGAATTCGACCTGTTCTTCCAGCGCTTTTACATCGACTTTGTCGTTCGCGTCGAACGGGGTTGTCATAGCCGTAATGACACCAAACATCTTTTTCATCTATTTTATCTTCCTTTCACCGGTTCAGCCAATTCTGTGGGTTTCCGCCGTTCAGGACGTCGATCACGGCCTGCGCGGTCATCATGCTGATCGCCTTGTAAGTCTCGGCGGTCTCCGCTCCCGTGTGCGGGGTGCATAAAATCCCCTCCGTATGCAGGACGGGATCATCCGGCGGCAGGGGTTCCTTTTCATAAACATCCAAAGCCGCCCCCCGCAAAACGCCCTCCTTGACCGCCCTGCACAGAGCTTCGGTGTCCACCAGGGCTCCCCGCGCGGTATTGACCAGATAGGCTCCCCTTTTCATTTTAGCGATCAGTTCAGCGTTTACGATATGATAAGTGGAAGGGATGCTCGGCATATGTATGCTCAAAATGTCGCTCTGCAAAAGGATGGTATCCAGATCCGTCATGAGGACGCCGAGTTTCTCTGCCTTCGCAAAATCCGGCAGAGGATCATAGGCCAGAAGGCGCGCCTCAAAGCCGGAAAGCTTTTTCGCCACCTTGCCGCCGATATCGCCAAAGCCGAGAAGTCCGACGGTCTTTCCTTTCAGCTCATGACCGACCCTGCGCGCCCATTCTCCCCCGCTCAGTCTGCGGTTCAGATCAGGAATATTCCGCAGGGCGTTCAGGATCAGCGCGGCGGCCAGCTCCGCAACGGCGTTGGAATTCATCCCCCGCGCATTCACCACCTTAACGCCATGCTTTTTCGCGGCCTGAAGGTCGATGTTGTCTGTCCCAACGCCGAAGCGGGCCAGCACCTTCAGTTTCGGCGCGATGCCGAACACCTTTTCATCCCAGAGATCCATGCCGATAATGGCCGCGTCGATCACGGGCGCCCACTGTTTTAATTGTTCAAAAGAAAAATACGGGATATCGCTGTCGCCTAGAATCACCTCATGGCCGTTCTCTTTTAAAAGGTTCAGGGCATCCGCGCACAGGCTTTGGAAATGCGAAGCGGTAATCAAAACTTTCCCCATTTCTTCGCTCCTTTCTAAGCATCGTTCCGATTTAAACCATTTCTGATTTTTTCAACTTTTTCCTGATATTCACTTTGTTTCAGAAAGACCGGCCTCGGCTCGTCCGTCAGAAACATTTTTCCCCAATCTTTTCCGTCCTTGTATTTTGGAACGATGTGGACGTGCAGGTGTGTGCCGAGATCGCCGAGAATCAGATAATTGATCTTGTCCGGCGCATAAATCCCGTTCAGAACACAGGCGGCCCGATGGACGCTCCGCATAATCGCGCCGAATTCCTCGGGCGGCAGATCGGTCGCCCTTTTGACATGGCGCTCGGCGGCAAAAAGCAGTCTGCCGGGATGCGTCTGGTCCTTGTGAAAATACAGCGTTCCGCCCGGCATGGCGGCGATCCGAATCAAATCCGGACGCAGTTCGTCACCGCCGCAGAATTTACAGATTTCACTCATTTGTTCCGCCCCCGGCTTTGATTGCTTTTTTCCTGGCGGCCCTTTCTTTCACAAGCGGCAGCACGAAAGGATAAAACACGGAAAGGACGGAGAGCACGATGAAGATGCAGGAGATAGGGCGGGTGAAAAATGTGGTCCAGTCGCCGCCCGCAAGAACCAGCGAACGCCTGAAATTTTTCTCAAGAATATTCCCGAGGATCATGCCCAAAATGATCGGAGGCACGGAAAAATCCATTTTGATCAGGAAATAGCCTAAAATGCCGCATATGATCATGAGATAAACGTCGCCGATCGTGTGGTTCACGGCGAATGTGCCGACGAAGCAGAACACAAAAATCAGCGGATCCAAAATAACTTCGGGTACGCTTGAAATCTTGGTAAAGATCTTGATTCCGCCAAAACCGCAGATGGCCATGAAAATGTTCGCCGCGAACATGCCCAGAATAATCAGATAGACCTTCTCGGGATTCTCAGACATCAGCAGCGGGCCCGGCGTGATCCCCAACATCATCAGGCAGCCGAGCATGATGGCGGTGCAGGCGTCCCCCGGAATGCCGAGGGAAAGCAGCGGGATCAGAGCCCCTCCGGAAATGGCGTTGTTGGCGGCTTCCGGCCCGGCCACGCCGTCAATGGCGCCGTGCCCGAACTCCTCCGGGTGCTTTGACCAGCGCTTTGCCTCGTTATAGCCGACCCACGCCGCAATGTCTCCGCCGGTACCCGGGATGGCCCCGATGATCGTGCCGATTACGCTCGAACGGATCAAAGTCGGGAAAATGCGCCGGAGGTCGCTCCCGGAAGGCAGGATCCGCTCGAGCTTTTCCTGTACCTTGACGCGTTTCGTTTTAAAATTCTCTTCGATATTGATCAGTCCCTGAGAAAACGCGAAGAGACCGATCAGAACCGGAATATTGGAAATGCCGCCCGTCAGGTAGACCGTGCCGAACGTGAAACGGTAGACTCCCGTCGTGGAATCCACGCCGATCGTCGCGAGGAGCAGCCCGATCAAAGCTCCCATGATGCCCTTGACGATGTTCTGGCTGGAGATGCCGGCGACAATGCTGATTCCAAACAGAGCCAGCGCAAAGGATTCCTGCGCGCTGAAGGACAGGGCGAATTTGCACAGAACCGGCGAGGTCCATAACAGCATGAACGTGGAGAAGAGCCCGCCGAAAGTCGAAGCCGTGGTGGAAATGGAAATGGCGCGCCCCGCTTGATGTTTCAGCGCCAGAGGGTGACCGTCGAGGCAGGTCGCCGCAGAGTTCGCGGTGCCGGGCGTGTTGATCAGAATCGCGGTGATCGAACCGCCGTAAATGGCTCCGCAAAAGATGCCGAGCATCATCAGGATGCCGTAGTCGCCGCTCATGGTAAGCGCCACCGGCAGCATGATCGCCATGCCCATGACGGAGGACAGTCCCGGCATGACGCCGACAAAAATCCCGCACAGAACGCCACCCAGGATGGAAAGCAATCCGTAGGGCGTGAGGATCAGGGACAGACTTGAAGCAATTGCCAAATTCACAAGCGTAACCTCCTTAGAAAATGATGCCCTGCGGAAGAATGACTCCCATAAGAGTCGCAAACATCAGATAAATAGAGCCTGTAACGCAAACGGTCGTCAGACCGATCTTCAGCACTTTCCGCTCGCCCATGGCCAGCATAGTAGCCACGACAAAAAAGAGCGTCGCAGGAATAAAGCCGAAGAAGTAGAGCGCGACCGCATAGGCGACCATGATAGCGAAAATGATCAGGACGCAGTGTACCCCGGCGGATTTATAATCGATCAGGGGAGCTTCCTGCGAACCGGATTCCGGTTTCGCCAGCGCACTCTGCACAATCAGCCCAAGAGCGCACAAAATCAGGCCCACCAGCAGCATCCTCGGCCAGAACGCACCGCCCGGATCGTTGGCATTACTGGAAACAGTGTGAAACGTTGTGGTAATATAAAGGCCGGCCGAAGCGATAACAATAACGATCACGGACAGAATGTAATTATATTTTTTCACGGGTAAAAACTCCTTTGTGCCGGAAAAGGCGGGATCTGAGCACCGAAGACAGACCCCGCTCCGGTGTTCAAACACCCTGACGTCATAGTCCGTTTTAGGTAAGCCGAATCGCCGTTCTTTTTCCTGTTAGCTTTTCTTGGTCTTCGAGCAAAGCTTGGTGTAAAGCTTTTTCTGCTCGTCCAGGAACTGCTTCATCTCATCGACCGTCATGTTTGTGTCCTGCATATTCAACTTTTTCAAAGTATCGGAAAAGCTGGTGCTGTCAACCGCCGTCCGAAGCTGCTCCGAAAGATATTTCTGGATGTTCTGGTCAACCTTAGACGGGCAGGAGATAATGCAGAAACCCATCATTTCAAAATCGACCTGATCGGGAAACGTTTCTTTGAATGTGGGCGCATCCGGGTAGGTTTTCAGGCGGTCGTTCGCAAGGACCCCGATGATTTTGGCATTGCCGGCTTCGACCTGAGCCGACGCGTTGCAGGCCTGGGCAATGGTCGCGTCGATATGATTGCCCACCACAGCCGTCACGCAGTCCGCGCTTCCGTCGTAGGTGACGCTTTTGAGCTGAATCCCCAGAGCGTTCTGAATGGCCGTGACCGCCAGGGTCGGCGCTGCGCCGGTTCCGGTATCACCGATGCTCACCTCTCCGGGATGGTTTTTCGCATATTCCACAAATCCTTTCAGGTCGGAATATTTATCCGTTTTTCCAACAATCAGGACGAACGGATCCTTTAACGCACAGGCCAGAGGGGAGAAATCATCCAGAGTCAGCTCGGTATTTCCTAAAATACCGTTGATAACGAAGTCTGTGTTGACGACGCCCAGCGTATAGCCGTCCGCTTTGGAGTTGGATACCTGCGTCAGCCCGATCAGGCCGCCGTTACCGGCCACGTTGGAAACGGATAAATTGACGGGAAAATCCTTTACGCCGGACAAAACGCCGCGAACTGAAAGGTCCGTCCCGCCGCCTGCAGAGTACTGCACGATCACATTGACGTTCTGCTTGGGGTAATCCAGGGCCGCGCTGCCGGACCCGCTCGCGGCGGCGCTGCCCTCGCCAGCGGACGACTTGCTGCCGCAAGCACAGAGGGTGGTGACGGACAGGGTTGCTGCCAATAAAACTGCTAAAATCCTTTTCATTAGTTATCCTCCTTATAATTTGTCTATGTTAATTTACTAAGACAAGCTCTTAGAAAGTCGGCCGATTTTTTCATCCCGACGGAAGCGTCCGGAATATCGTCCGGGTGCCACCTTCTTTCGTATTCGAGGGAAAGCCAGCCGTTGTAGCCGAGATTCTTCAACTGCTGAAGGATCTCCGGCCAGGGCACAATCCCCTCGCCTACGATGCGTGTGAAAACATTTCGCTCCGACTCGGCGGGGCGGGACACACTCGAGGACAAGAATCTTGTATCTTCATTCCGAAACACAAAGTCCTTCACATGGACATATCTGATTTTTCCGAACTGAACCGGCAGCGCGATTTCAAACGGCTCATTTCCCGTAAAGGAAAGATTTGCCTGGTCGTATAGAATCCCGACCGAAGGGCAGTCGATCTCTTCCGAGACCGCGATGCTGTCCGCCGCCGAAACCGTCATGGTGTTAAAGTGGTTTTCAATGACAAGACAAACTCCGGCGGACTGCGCTTCAGCCCCCAAACATCTCATGTTTTTGATCAGGCAGTCTCTTTTTCTGCCGCCGTCGTCCTTCTCTTCCTGTGAAAAGTTTCCGCCGTAGATCCGAATATATTTCGCTCCCAAAAAGGCAGCATATTCCATGACGCGGCGGACGCCGTCGATTTCACGCTGACGGATGTCCTCCCGCAGATCGTTAAATCGGGAATAATACGGTGTCAGCGCAATAATTTTTACGCTCTCTGCCTCCGCAGTTCTGCGAAGCTCCTGCAGCTCCGACGCAGCGGCTTTTTCCGGGATCGCACAGCGATACCCATCCTGCACGACGATTTCGGCTCCATCAAGCCCGATTTTTTTAAAAAGCCGAATGGCATCAGGAAGCGAATATTCCGGCGTCCCCATCGTGTGCCCGGCGATCAAGAACAATTTCCCACCTCATTCCAGCCCGGGAAGACCTGCAGCCGTCAGGATCCGGTGCATGAGTTCCTGCGTCTTATATGCGTCGGCCCCGTTGGTCAGAGGCTGCCTGTTGTTTTTCAGGCAATCGAAAAAGTGGCCGTCCTCCTGAGTGAATCCCATTTTATCGGTCACCTTCGCCCAGCCGTATGCCAACGGCGTCATGGATGTCGTATGAAACTGCTCCTGATCCGTTATGGTTACGGTGTCCGGACAGGTGACCTGTATACTTTTGTTTTGGCCGTGCATTTCCAGCGTCTCCATCCATTGACCGGAGGCCCGGTCCGCTACAAGCATCGCCACGGAGCCGTTTTCAAACTGAAGCTGCGCCGTCGTCAGCGTTTCGTACATGGGATCCGTGAATTTCGAATAGGCCTCTACCCGGGTGCACTCACCGCAGAAGTACCGGAGAATGTCCACCATATGCACCGCGTTTTCCAAGGTGGCGCGGTATTCGCTGGCAGGGCGGTTCTTCTGGGCAACAAGGACATCCGGCGCCGACCGGCCCATCGCTTCCTTTGCCTTCCGATAAACCGGAGCGTATCTCCGGTTAAACCCGATCATCAGCTTTTTCCCGCTTTTTTCAGCGGCGTCCGCCATTGCCGCAGCTTCCTTCAGCGTCATCCCCATCGGCTTTTCGCAGAAAACGTCGATTCCCTCCTGAAGCAGGCGGACGACCTGTTCTGCATGGACATCCTTCGGAGACAGCACGAACGCGCAGTCCAAACCAAGATCAATCAGTTCGCCGATATCGTGCGCGGCGTGTTCGATGGCGTAACTTTTTTGGCATTCCTGAACGTCTTCGATCTCCTTCGCAATGGCACCGACCATTTCAACGTCGTCGCGCGCCGCCAAGATGGGCAGATGCGCGATGTGCGCAATGGACCCGACCCCGATCAGACCGACCCTAAACTTTTTTTCCATATAACCAAATCTCCTAAACGTTTGCTTCCCTGTTTCAGGATTTTGCCAAAAAACCTCCGTCCACCGCTATGGTAAAGCCGTTGACGTAGTCCGAGGCTTCGGAAGCCAGAAAAATTGCGGCTCCTGCAAGATCCTCTGGCTTCCCCCAGCGTTCCATCGGAATGCGGGTGTTGGTTTCCGCCATCCTTGCAGGCTCCGAGCGCATGGGGGCCGTCATATTCGTGACCATATATCCCGGAGCAATGCAGTTGATATGAATGCCGTAGCGGGCCCACTCGTTGCACATATGCATCGTGATATTGCGGACGGCCGCTTTGCTGGCCGTGTAAGGTATTACCTTGAAGCCCCCCTGATAGGAGGTCATTGACCCTATGTTGATAATTTTCCCTCCAGTGCCCTGTTTCACGAACTGACGGGCAACTCCCTGACAAATAAAGAAAGTAGCGGTCAGGTTTACATCCAGCACGTCTTGCCAGTCCTTTTTGCTGATATCAAGAGCCATAACCCGGCGGGTTATGCCGGCAGCGTTTACAAGAATATCAATCTTGCCGAACTTTTCCACTGTTTCCCGCACAATCTGGTCAGGGGCGTCTTCGGCGGCGACGTTCAATCTGAGGTTCAAATATTTTCTTCCCAGGCTTTGAACTTTATTTTTGGTTTCGCTGTCATCGCTGCGGCCGACACAGACAATATCCGCTCCCGCTTCCGCAAGACCGACCGCGATGCCTTGACCCAGGCCCCGCGTTGCGCCGGTTACGATGGCGGTCTTACCAGCCAAATTGAACTTTTCAAAAGATGTCAATGCTTACACTCCCTTTTAATAACGTTTTCAAATTTATAATGATTTAATTTACATGTTATGAAAACGTTATTTTTCGACTGTATTTTATCATTGTGGTTAGTAAATGTCAATGGCTTTTGTCGAATTATTGAAGTATTTTTATGAAAATCATAAAGATGCCGCTTCACTCCTCCGCGGGTAAACCTGCCCCGCACTCCTTTATTGGACAAAGTTTTGGGTTTTCCGTTTTCCTCCACGGAGCCAAAAAGTGCGTTTCCGTGATACGGAAACGCACTTTTGCGGCGTTCTATTCAATTCATCAGGGTCCCGATATGAAGCCGGATAAGCACGCCCTGCGGCAGCGTCCGCGCCGAAATCGAAACATGGAAATCCTCTATAAAGTTTCAAGCGATTCCGCAGAAGGAAAAGAAGCATAAACACCAACCGTCTGCATGCATAGGATCGCAGCCTTATGCGCCTTAATGGCCGCCTCCTGAACTGTCTTTCCCTTCACGATTTCGGCGGCCAGCACACCGACAAAAAAATCTATGGCTCCGGAGTAATCGACGATCTTCTGTTCCGGAACCGAATTCATGATAGAATATAAGCCATTGTCCGATACCAGAACGCCATTCGCATCCATTTGAACGATGACATTTTTCCTGACGATACTGGATAAAAGGCTGGCCGCAATCCGCCCGCTTCTAACGGTTTCATCATTCAGGCCGCATATAGAGGAAGCCTGGGAAAGATTCAATACCAGATAATCGACTTTTTCCAGAAATTGCTGCGGAATCTTAATGGACATGGAAGGACAAACCAATACTGGCACATGATATTCATTGGCCATATCAACCACATGATAGGCCACATCTATCATAGCGGGCCCCATATGGATCATCACCAGTTCCGCGGTTTGAATAACATGGCAACAAAGATCGATATCCTCTTTCGTCAGCTTATAATTGGCGCCGAGAAAATCAATAAATATATTCTCCTTTTGATTTTCGACCAATATTGTAGCCAACCCGCTGTGAACGCCCTGCATCTTGCTCAAGAATCTGCAGTCCACCTTTTCTTTTCGCAGCGTGGCCTCAATCTGCTGGCCAAAGGCGTCATCTCCGATTTTGCCGATTACAGCTGTAGAGATTCCGTCCCTGACTGCCGCAATGGCCTGCGAACTGCCGTGCCCGCCGGCATTGATGGAAATTTGCTTCCCGATGCGTTTTTTCCCAATCGTTTCATTGCCAAGCTCCATGACAAAATCTACGTTCAAGACACCGAACGACACAATTTTAGGCGATTCCATCCCCGGCATAGGTTGACCCCCTTATAATCAATCTCGTGTCCACTTCGCCGGGTTTATTGCCATTGCTCCCGCCTTCGCCGCAAATTTTTTCCAACAAATATTTTGTGCCTAAAACGCCCAATTGATAACCGTTCGGTCCGATGATGGTGATCTGCGGCGTTGTAAGCCGTGAAAGGACCGTATTCCCTATGCTCATCAGCGCGACGCTCTCTGGAACCTCTATTCTCTTTTCGCGGAAATAAGACAATGCGCCAATCGCTTGTGTATTGTACTGTGTTAAGACCGCGTTGTAACTGAAATTTTGCTTGACGGAGTAATTTTGCAGTTTTCTGAAAGCATCCTCCAAAGAGCGGCCGGCAACGCAAATTTCGCAGGCGCCGTTTTTTTTCATCAGGGTTTCCTGAAGGCCTGCAAAATAATCCATATCAATGCTCTTTAAACTGTCAATCATATACACTACTCTGTTTTTGCCCTCACGCTGCAGATAATCCGCCGCCTCTGAACCTATTTTTTTCCGGTCGATATCAATTTCAGATACCTGAGAGATACGTTTCGCATTATTTCCGGATAAAAACACCGTCCACGCCTTCTGGTAAAAAGCACCTGAAGTATCCGGTTCAAAACGATTGGGGCTGTAAATCAGAACTCCGGAAATACCTGCCGATTTAACCTTGGACAGCAGATCCAATTCATTGGTTTGTATCCCCTCGGTGCTGTAAGAAATCATAAGATAGCCATTGGAAGATAATACATCCGCGATTCCCTGATGCATTTGAGCGAAAAAAGGATCGGAAAAGTTCGGAAGCAGAACGGCGATGGCATTGAGCTTTTCCTGCCGTAAGCTCTTCGCCATAAGATTTGACGAATATCCCAATCTCTCAACAACTTCCAAAACCTTTTTTCGTGACTTGCTCGCCACTTTATCAGGGTTGTTCAGAACACGTGAGGCAGTTGCAATGCTGACACCAGCCTCTTTCGCAACATCTTTTAATGTCGCCATATCATCTACCTCCCATTTTCATAAAAAGCATATCATACTTTATAATATCAGTCAATAAATCCTTTCGATGCCAACCTCTTTGCATTCTGCGCCCACTCCCCGGCTGCGCAGCGCTCGTCTCCGAAAAAGAAGGAAAGGCTCACAAATGCCCATCGCTGTTCCCCGGCGGACTCCAAAGTTGACTGCTTTTTGGGGACATCCATCGGCACATTCGAAGCGGCTGATACATTCCGGCGGAAGCCGGCCATGGGTGCGCAACGGCAAGCATAAAAATGTTGAAATATAAGGAAAATTGAGTTATAGTAAAAGATATCGCAGCAACGAGGATTTTTCCATAAGGAGAAGGCCTCGTTGTTATCTTACCATGCCGATTGAGACGGGTCTTATCATCATCAAAAAGAAAATACACCGTTGTTCGGAACGGAACGCAGCATGCGCAATTACAATCGGTTTTCCAGCGCACAGACGAAATTTTTTGTTCCGATCGGAAAAGGAGAAACTGCCATGCAATACGATTTTACCTCAATCATGGACCGTCACGGAAAAGATGCGGTCGCGGTGGACGGTCCGGGTTCCTCGGACGGGTCCCCTGGCACGCCAAAAGAGGGATTCGACATTATCCCGATGTGGATTGCAGACATGAATTTCCCCACACTGCCGAATATCTCGGAGTCGATTATTAAGCGCGCCGGACATCCGGCTTTCGGATATTTTCAGCCAACAGACAAATATTACGACTCGATCATCCGGTGGCATGAGACCCGAAACGGCATCACCGGCCTGACAAAAGAATGCATCGGATATGAAAACGGAGTGCTGGGCGGGGTCATTTCCGCCTTGACCGCGTTTTCCGCGCCCGGCGACTCCGTTTTGCTGCATTCGCCGACTTACATCGGGTTTACTAAAAGCGTGGAGAATAATGGCCGAAAAATTGTCCACAGTCCTTTGAAGCTGGATGCAAACAACGTGTGGCGCATGGATTACGAGGATATGGATGCCAAACTGAAGGCCGGCAGGATCCACGTCGCGATTTTTTGCAGCCCCCACAACCCCTGCGGCCGCGTATGGGAAAAATGGGAAATTGAAAGAGCCATGGAAGTCTATCGGGCCAACGACTGTATCGTTATATCGGACGAAATCTGGTCGGATATCCTTCTGAACGGTCACCGGCACACGCCCACCCAGTCGGTCAGCGAGGATGCGCGCCGCCGCACCGTGGCGCTGTACGCGCCGAGCAAAACGTTTAATTTGGCGGGGCTCATCGGTTCCTACCACATCATCTACGACAGCTATCTGCGGGATCGCGTGCGCGCCCAGAGCAGCAAGCCGCACTACAACAGCATGAATGTCCTGAGCATGCACGCCCTGATCGGCGCATACTGCCCGGAAGGCTCCGAATGGGTCGACGAGCTGTGCGAGGTACTGAGCGGCAACATGAATTATGTCTGCGATTATATCGCGAAACATTTTCATGGCGTAAAATTTGCTAAGCCGGAGGGAACCTACATGCTGTTTCTGGACTGCACCGATTGGTGCAAAAAACACGGCAGGACCATCGACGAGCTGGAAAAGAGCGGATGGGACATCGGCGTGACCTGGCAGGACGGCCGCATGTTCCATGGGACCAATTCCATCCGCATGAACCTCGCGCTGCCGCTGAGCCGGGTGAAGGAAGCGATGGAACGTCTGGATCAATATGTATTCACCGCATAACCGCCGGTCTTTTGACGCCGCGCTTCATAGCCGGACATCTCTCACAAGAAAAGGGCGCCGGAAAGGAGAGTGCGGCTGCACAAGCCTATGCAAAATCTTTGCATAGAGCGGCAAAGCCGCACGGGAATTATGGGACTAGAACATCCATTAAAAAACGATATCTGTGAAAAGCCGCGGGGAAAGCGCAATTTAATTACCGACGTGCCTGGAGTGGCGGTGGGTCATGTCACACTGAACCGGGGCAATGAGAAAACCGGGGTAACCGCCATTCTCCCGCAGCCGGATCATCTGTTTTCACAAAAACTTCCCGCCGCCTCACAGGTGATCAACGGGTTCGGCAAAAGCATCGGGCTGGTTCAGATCGATGAACTGGGCACATTGGAAACGCCGATCCTCCTGACCAACACCTTTGCGGTGGGAACAGCCGGCACAGCGCTGGTCCGATATATGCTCGGGCAAAATCCCGACATCGGGGACACGACCGGCACGGTCAATCCGGTTGTGCTGGAGTGCAACGACGGATATCTGAATGATATCCGGGCAATGCCCGTCCTGGAACAGCACGCGCTGGAAGCGCTTCAGAACGCCGGGAGCGGCTTCGAGGAAGGAGCGGTCGGGGCCGGGACCGGCATGCGCTGCTACGGCCTGAAAGGCGGCATCGGTTCCTCTTCCCGGCTGATCGCGCTGAACAACGGAAAAACATACACGCTTGGCTGTCTCGTTCTCTCCAATTTCGGCGTGATGAGGGACCTGACCATCGGGGGGGACGCCGTCGGGCGCAGATTGTCGCGGGAACGGAAGCTCCCAGAGGAAAAGGGATCCATTATCGTTGTCCTGGCGACGGATCTGCCCCTGAGCGACCGGCAGCTCAAACGAATCTGCAGACGCGCCAGCGTGGGCATCACCCGGACAGGCTCTTTTATCGGCAACGGCAGCGGGGAAATCGCCGTGGCTTTCTCCACGGCGAACCGCGTCGCGCACTACGAAAAGCGGGATATCGTTCCCGTAACTCAGCTCAGCGAAAACCGGATCAACGACATTTTCCGCATGACCGCGTCGGTTGTGGAGGAATCCATTCTCAGCTCGCTGGTTCACGCAAAAACCACCGAGGGACGCGGCGGACGCGTTTGCCTGGACTTGAAAACCGCGTTAAAGCAGGCTGGCACAGCCATATTGAAGTAAACACCGCAAATGTCTGAAGAGACGGATCCCTTGGCACTGCTCCGCCCTCGCGATTTCGCGGGGCCTTTTCCGCCGGTCTGAACCAACCTGTAAATATGTGCAAAAAGATGCGCCCCGAAACGGCTTAAAAAGCCGGTCGGAGCGCATCTTCGCTTATTACAGCTTATGCGTAATTTGCCATCGTAAAGCCAGACTGCCTGCGCATCCGGCGGATCAGAAGCTGTGGATCAGGTCCGGCGTCAGCGCCTTTAAAAGACGGCACACAAGCTTCACCGCGTTCTGAAAATCCGAAAAAGCGGCGATCCCGTAATGGGTATGGATATAGCGGACCGGCAGCCCGACTACAATGACCGGCACGCCGCGGCCGGACAAATGGATGGGCGCCCCGTTTGTGGAGCCGCCGGTACGGACCGCTTCCTGGACCGGAATGCCTTCCCGGCGAGCAAGATCCAGCGCAAACCGCTGAAAGCGCGGATTGGTGATCATCTTCTTGTCAATGTGCCGGAGCATGGGCCCGCGGCGAATGGCCGTCTGGATCATAAAGGGTTCCGTGAACGTATCGTCCGCCGGACATCCTTCAAATACGATCGCGAGATCCGGCTTGATCGTATTGGCGGTGACGGCGGCCCCGCGCAGTCCCATTTCCTCCTGGACAGAGTAATCGCAGACGACATCCACGGCAAGCTCCTCGTTCCTCAGTCCGCGCAGGGTCTGAAGACTGGCCGCGCATCCCAGGCGGCAGTCGAACGCTTTGCCGTACATCAGCCCTTTTTCCGGCAGATATTCGAAATTCACATCCGGCACAATAGGCTCGCCGATGCGGACTTTAAAATCCTGAACCGCCTCCTCCAGGGAGGAAGCGCCGATATCAATCGCCATGGAAGAAATCTCCGCAGGGGCGTTTCTTTCCGCGGGCGTCATAAAATGCGGGGGCTTGGTGGCGACGATGCCCGGAATATAGTTTCCTTCCGCGTTGCGCACTCGAACCTTGTGGGCGGGTATATTGTTGGCCACCCACCCTCCCAGGGGAATAAAGCGCAGCATTCCGTTCGGCTGAACAGCCTGCACCATGAATCCCACTTCGTCGCTGTGCGCGTTGATCTGCACAACCGGCTTCCCGCCCCTGTTTTCCTTTCGGCGGAGATACAGATTCCGCATGCAGTCCTCGGAAAATCCCCCCAGTCCCTCTCCATATTGGCGCAGTGTCCTGGTGACCTCGTTTTCAAAGCCGGAAGCGCCGTTCACATTGGAAAGCGCCTCTATCATTTTGATCGCCTGTTGTTCCTCCATGCCGTTTTCTGTCCTTTCCTTTGGTTTTCTTTATTCCATTGAAGCCTTTCGAAATTCTAAATTCCTGCTCCGGTCCGTATTCAGGAAAAAACGGTCCCCGGACTCATCCGCCGCCAGATTCAGGTTGTCACGATTTTCACAAAGATAACAGTTCTCTCCTGTTTTTACAAATACCAGTTCCCCTGCGGAGGGATGAAAAAGCAGCAGCCTGTCCTTTTGGATGGACAATCGGTAAGCGGTCATCAGTTCCCGGCTGTAATACAGGCCGGAAATCCGCCTCGCCGCGAATTCGCCGAGAGGCTGTGAAAATACCCTGCGGTACCCGGTGTGCGTCCCTGCGGACCAAAGGGACAGCGTGCCCGCCGCTTCGCATGACAGAAAATTTCCGTTTTCCGCGGCATAACAGCCGCCCTCCGCCGCCCGTTCATACGTCCATGTCATGCCGTCCTGCTCCAGCAGCAGGTCCTTCCCCGCCTTTTCCAGCCGAAGCGAGTGATAATTTTCAGACACATACCACCCCGCCTGCGCGGGGACCTGCGGCTTTTCACAAACCGGCGTGGAGGAAAGCCCGCTGATTCCGTCCAGCAATTGATATGCCTTGACCATGGGAAATGAAAAGCGGTAGTTGGACAGCACCGCAATATCCAGTTTCAGAGAGGGAACCGTCAGCACTGCCGCGCGGTATCCGGCGTTCGCGCCGCTGTGCTGGTAAACGTCCAGTCCATGGTATTTCACGGCCTGAATCCCGCAGCCGTACGGAATTTCTTCCCCGGAGGCCAGGCTGAATCTTTGCAGCATTGCCTGCATGGTTTCCGGCCTGCATAGTCCGGGCCTGCGCAAATGTTCCAGCCATCTTACGCAGTCTTCGGCGGTTGTATTCAGGCCGGTTGAACCCGTGACGTCAAAAGTCATCGCCATTTCGGAATATCGGCCGCGCCGCCCGTCGTATCCATAGGAGGAAGCCCGCCCGGGCGTCACCTCGGCATGGTCGTCCCGAAAAAAGGTACGGCTCATCCCCAGCGGCTGAAAAATCCGTTCCGCCGCGAACTCACGCAGCGTTTTTCCCGTCACGGCGTGCAGGATCCAGGCTAAAACCGTAAATCCCGAATTGCAGTAAAGATAGCGGGTGCCGGGCTTAAAATTCAGGCCGCGCTGTCCGTATAAAAGATGCATCAGATTCCCCGGCGTGGCGAGGTCTTCCATGCTGTGCCCGGAAAGAGTAAACAGGTCCCACTGCTCCCTGAGGCCTCCGGCATGGTGCAGCAGCTGCCAAAGCGTCACGTCCGCGCCGAGATCCGGAAAATCCGGCAGATAGTCCCGGATGGTATCCTGCAGGGAAATTCTTCCGTCTTCCGCCAACAGCAAAATGCAGAACGCCGTAAACTGCTTGCTGACGGAAGCGGCGTGGAAAAGCGTTTCCGGCGTATTGGGGACGCCATAGGCCAGGCTGGCCATGCCGAACGCTTTGCGGTACCTTGTGCGGCCGTCCTGACGGACCGCGACGGAACACCCCGGCGTAGCACGCCCATATTGTGAAAACAGCGCATCCATTTCCACGCTTGTCACATTTGTCACCTCTTTGCCGTACAGTCGGTTTTATGCTTCAAACGTCCCTTTTTTTAAAATCTGCTTCTCCCGCATCATAAGGGTCCCGCCGGCGATCACCGTGTCGATGTCGTAATTCCGGTCCAGCAGCAAAAGGTCCGCGTCGCTGCCCTCCGCCAGGACGCCCTTTCTCGGATACAGGTCCAGCGCTTTCGCTACATTTTCCGTTACCGGACGAATGGCTTCCGGCACCGACGCCCCGCAATTCAGGATCATAGACTTTACCACTTCATGCATCGTGGTGATTTTTCCCACGCCAAGGCCGATCATTTCCTTGTGCTCATTCCATTTGGGAAGGCTTCCGTTGGAGTCGGTGCTCATGGTGATTCGGTCCTTCGGCGCCAGCTCCGCAGCCTTAACCAGCTTCTGCGCCGTTTGATCCACCTGCGCCCCGGAAGTGAAGTCGATATACCCGCCCATGTTGGCGAAACGTACCGCATCGTCGAAAATCTTCCCGACATGGGTGGGGCGGAACACGGAAATCGGGATGTTCTCGGTTTTCAGGATATCGAAAATCATGTCCAGCTTCTGCCTTCCGCTTCCCACATGCATATGTACAATCCCGGGCTTCCCGGAGAGGACTCCGCCCAGCCGCGCCTCGGACGCCAGCCGGATCATGTCTTCTTTGGAAAGGTTGGAGGAACGGTGGTCTGAAATCGCTATTTTCACACCGATGACTTCCTCAATAAATACGATATCCTTTTTTACGCTTCCGGTGATCGTCGGCGAGGGATACTCGTAGGAGCCGGTCAGGCAATAGGCTGTGAGGCCGTATTGTTTGAGCGCCTTCACCTTGGCGACCAGATTCTCCACGCTGCGGGTCGTTGCGTCCGTTCCCAGCAGGCCGACCAGCGTGGTTACGCCGCCGCGAATACAGTCCGAGGGGACCAGTTCCGGCACGCGGTTGGCATATCCGCCTTCTCCTCCGCCGCCCGTCACATGGACATGCTGGTCGATATAGCCCGGCACCGCGGTTTTGCCGGTCCCGTCCAGCACGCTGAGGTTTTTCCCTTTCACGTCCTGTCCCGGCCCTATTTCTTCCAATTTTCCACCGGCAATCAGCAAGTCGGTGACTTTCGGGGCGTTGTTTTCATAAATGGTGACATTTTTAATTAAAAGCATGGTTTCACTTAATTCCTTTCACATTTTCAGGGAACAAATCTCCCGTTTTTCTCATATCGCAGCATTTGCCTCCGCCGATTTTCTCCGGCCGTCCCCGTTCCACGGACCTCCATTTCAGACTTTTCTTTTCTTTATCGCTCTGCTATAATAACGAAAGAATTGTTCCAAGCGCAAAAACTTAACGCCACAGGAGGCCCTCCAATGGATTCCATTATAAAGATCCGCGACAGCTACGACAGACTGACCCATAAGCAGAAAAAGATCGCAGACTACCTACTGGCAAATCCCGAAGACATATGCTATATCTCCCTGAAGGACCTCAGTGAACAAACCGCCTCCTCAGAAGCAACCATTCTGCGTACGTGCAAACTTCTGGGATTCCGCAATTTTATTGAGCTGAAACAGTCTTTCCGGAAGCATACGCAGCAATTGGTGAAGAACCTGTCTTCTTCCCGTTTTTTCCTTGAGGAGCTTCCTCCCTTCGCGGAGGGCGACCAAAAGCTGCTGCTGCAAAGTATTTGCGACCATGAATCCGAAAAATGCAGCGATTTTTTCAGAAATATTGAAATGGACGAGGTTCTGAAAGCTGCGGGGCTGATTTTAAAGGCTCAAAACATCTTGCTGTTCGGTCAGGGAATTTCAAAAGTCCTCACACAGTTTTTTGAAAAGCGGCTCTCTCTTTTGGGGATTAACGCCTATGCCATCGATCCTGAAGAAATGGATAACGCGCAAACAAGGCTCGCCCGGCTGAAAAAGGGCGATGTTTGCATCGCAATTTCCTTTCCGCGGTACTACACTCCGATTCGGAATATTATCCAATACGTTGAGGAAAAGAAAATATCCGTTATCGTCATTACGGACAGTCCTAAATCCCCCCTTATTTTACAGAACAGTTTAAACTTTATCTGTCAGACTTCCACCACCATGTTTTTCAATTCGCTCTCGGTTCCGTTCGCCCTGATCAATTTGATCGCCTCCGGCGTCGTGTTGGAAATGGGGCCGCAATATGACAAGCTGGTGGCAACAACCCATGAGATCGCCCATTGCATCAACAAAATATCATATGATTAGCCGACCTGATTTTCCCGCCGTTTCCGGCAGAAAAACAGGGCGGCTTTTTCACTGATCTGTTTTCCGGCAAACAAAACAGCCTGCTTAGCCAGAACGGCGGTGGGATCGAAACATGGAATGCGCATCTGCGCCGGCTTCAAAATCAGCGGCAGCTCCGTGCATCCGAGGATGATCCCCTCCGCGCCCCCCGCCTCCAGCTTTTCCACAACAGGCCAAAGCTCGGAAGCGGGGACCTCCTCCCCCGCTTTGACGCGGTAAATCGCCTGCATCACCCGCTCCTGACCGCCTGGTTCCGGCGTCAGCGTCCGAATCCCCGCGGCGGTAAGGGCCTTTTCATAAAGGCCGCTTTTGCAGGTCCCGTCCGTCGCCAACAATCCGGCTGTTTTGATTTGATTCTCTCTCAATTCGTTCGCCGTGAGGGAGATCATGTTCAAAAAAGGAACAGTGACCGACCTTTCTAAGGAGCGAATGAAATAGTGAGCTGTGTTGCAGGGCATGATAATGACGTCCGCCCCCGCCGCTTCCAGCAATTTTGCGGATTTCATCATTTCCGGCAGCGGATCTTTCCCGTGGTGGAGAATCGCCTCCGTCCGGTCCGGAATATTTACGTTACTGTCAATGATAACCCGGATATGGTCGTTATCACTGTCGGCCTGCGTCATCAGGATGATTTTCCGGAAAAGGTCCGCCGTTGCCAGAGGACCCATTCCGCCCAGAACACCAATCGTCTTTCCTTCCATTATTATATTTCACCTTGCTTTGAGTTCCCGTCTTGGTACAGATGACAGCGAACCATGTGAGTTGGGGTAATCTCCACTTGTTTCGGCTCTTCTTTTTTGCAGATTTCCATACACTTCGGGCACCGGGTGTGAAACTTACAGCCGGCGGGCGGGTTCAGCGCGGAGGGAATGCTCCCCTGCAAAATGGCCCTGTCTTTCCGCGCGTGGGGGTCTGGGACCGGCACCGCGGAAAGCAGCGCCTGCGTGTACGGGTGGAGCGGATGGGAATACAGCCCCTCCTTGTCGCCGATCTCCACAAAATTCCCCAAATACATAACTCCCACCCGGTCGCTGATATGCTCCACCACGCTCAGGTCATGGGAAATGAAAAGATAAGTCAGGCCCATCTCTTCTTTGAGGTCGTTCATCAGGTTCAGCACCTGCGACTGGATGGAAACGTCCAGCGCAGAAACCGGTTCATCCGCGATTACCAGCTTAGGCTGCACAGCCAGCGCGCGGGCAATGCCGATTCTCTGCCGCTGCCCGCCGCTGAATTCATGCGGATAGCGGTTTGCATGGTAGTCGTCCAGCCCAACCCTGCGCAGCAGGGAGATCACCTGCCGATCGATCTCCTCTTTTGTATTCGCCAGCCTGTGGATTTTCAGCGGTTCGGCAATGATGTCCCGGACGGACATCCTGGGATTCAGCGAAGCATACGGATCCTGGAAAACCATCTGCATTTTCTTGCGCACCTCGCGCATCTGTCTGGGGGTATAGCCGGTGATGTCGTCCCCGTCAAAGCGGATCCGCCCGCCGGTCGGTTCCAGCAATTTGCTGATGGCTTGGCCAAGGGTGGATTTTCCGCAGCCGGATTCGCCCACGATGCCGAACACTTCCCCCTCTTTCACCTGGAAGCTGACACCGTCCACCGCTTTTACATATCCGACTTTCCCAAACATCCCTTTTCGGGTGGCATAATATTCCTGCAGGTCATTCACTTCAAGCAGTATGTTCTTCATGGCGCTTTTTCCGCCTCCTCATTGCCGTGCAGCCAGCACCTGCACTGATGCCCGACGCCTTCCAAGAGCGGCTCTTTTTCGCGGCATATTTCTTTCGCGTAGGGACACCTGGGTTCGAATTTGCAGCCTTTCGGCATCAGTCTGGGGTTTGGAACATTCCCCGGGATACAGTCCAGCCGGTCAACGCGCTGGCCCAGCTTCGGGATGGAATTCAGCAGCCCCTGGGTGTACGGGTGCATGGGGTTGTCAAAAATGCTTTCCACATCCCCGAACTCCACCACCCGGCCGCAGTACATCACGGCCACTTCGTCGCACAGCTCCGCCACGACTCCCAGGTTGTGCGTGATAAACATGATGGAGGTTCCGATCATATCCTTCAAATGTTCCATCAAATTCAGGATCTGCGCCTGTATCGTTACATCCAGCGCCGTGGTGGGCTCGTCTGCGATCAGTATTTTCGGGTTGCACACCAGCGCCATCGCGATCATCACCCGCTGTCTCTGGCCTCCGGAAAGCTGAAACGGATACTCGTTCATGATCTGTTCCGCGCGCGGAATGTCGGTGTTTTTCAACATCTCCAGCGCTTTTTCACGCGCCTGTTCCTTCGTCACATTCTGGTGGAGGAGGATGGATTCCATAATCTGTCTGCCAATCTTCATGACAGGGTTCAGGCTGGTCATGGGTTCCTGAAAGATCATGGCGACCTGGCTTCCCCGAAGCTTCCGTTTGGTTTCCATGCTGACGTTGACAATATCCTTGCCGTCCAGCAAAATCTTTCCGTCGACAATTTTTCCGCTGGTACCCATCAGCAGCCCCATAATGGAAAGGGCCGTGACGCTTTTTCCGCTGCCGGACTCCCCCACGATGCCGAGGGTCGTCCCTTCCTTCATCGTCAGATCCACACCGTCAACAGATTTTACGACTCCGTCATCGGTAAAGAAGTAGGTACACAGATTCTTCACTTCAAGAATGTTCTTCGATTTTGTTTCCTTCATTGTACTTACCTCTAATCGCTCAATTTGGGATCCAGCGCGTCCCGCAGTCCATCTCCCAGCAGGTTAAAGCTCAGCACCGTCAAAAAGATGGCAAGACCCGGGAACAGCGCAACATGCCACGCCGTCAGCATATAATTCCGGCCGTTGCTCAGCATCAGGCCCCACTCCGGCGTGGGAGGGGACGCACCCATCCCGAGAAAGCTGAGGCTGGACGCCGTCAGAATGGACGTGCCGATGGACATGGTATACTGCACGATGATGTTCGGCACCGAGGCGGGAAAAATATGTCCAAATAATATCCGCGCATCGGAGGCCCCCAGGTTCCTGGCCGCCTGCACATAAAGGCTCTTTTTCTGCTGAAGTGTAGTGCTCCGGACCAGCCGGGCAAAGGTCGGCGTGCCGAATACCGCCACCGCGATGACCACGTTGTACAGGCCCGGCCCCAAAATCGCCACGATCGCAATTGCCAGGATCAGGCCGGGAAATGCGAACAGCGTATCGCCGATCCGCATGATGACACTGTCGATCCACCCGCCGTAATAGCCGCCGACCATTCCTAAAATCGTACCGCAAATAGCGGCGGTGGTCACGGAAATGAACCCAACGGACAGCGATATCCGTGAACCGCACAAAACACGGCTGAAAATATCGCGTCCAAACTCGTCGGTCCCGAACCAGTGTTTCGCGCTCGGCCCTTTCAGAACGGAGCTGTAGTCGTACTGATTAATTCCATAAGGCGCTATTTGGTAGCTGATAATCGCGATAATGACCAGCAGCAAAATAAATGCCGCCGCCGCAATCGCTGTTTTTTGTTTTTTGATTTTTCGGATAAATTCGGAAAACGGCGTCCGGATTATTTCTTGATCAGATCGTTGTTTATTGCTTTTCATTCCGCTGTTTTCCTCCCTAGCTCAATTGGATTTCCGGATTCAGCACCGCATACAAAATGTCCACGATCAAGTTGATCAGGATAAAATGCAGCGAGAAAATCAGAATCAATGACTGAATCGTGGGGTAATCCCGGTAATTAATGGAATCCAACAAAAGGCTGCCAAGCCCCGGATAGGCGAATACGGATTCCACCACTACGGAACCGCCCAGCAGATGGCCGAACTGAAGCCCGGCGACCGTCACAACCGGAATCATGGCATTGCGGAACGCATGGGTCCAAACCACATGCTTTTCTTTCAGGCCCTTAGCCCTCGCAGTCCGAATATAATCTTCCTTCATAACTTCCAGAATAGAGGAACGGGTAAACCGCGCAATAATCGCGGCGATGCCGGTTCCCAATGTAAACGCCGGCAAAACCAGGCTTTTCCAGGAGGATGCTCCTGTCGTCGGAAGAATTTTAAAATTTACAGAAAAAATAATAATGACAATAAAACCAATCCAAAAGGATGGCAGCGAAATTCCGGAAACCGCCAGGGTCATGCCGGTGTAATCCTGCCATTTCGACTTGTTTCTACCTGACCAGATGCCAATCAGAACCCCAACAATACAACTCCAGGCAAGGCTGACTAAAGCAAGTGTCATGGTCTTCCAATACCGCTGTCCCACTTCAAAAGAAACGGGCCTTTTCGTTTTCAGCGAAGTGCCAAGGTCACCGTGCAGCAGCCCGCCCACATAATCCGCATATTGCGTTAAAATCGGCTTATTCAATCCAAGCTGTTCCCGGATTGTTTCAATCTGCTGTGCGGAAGCATCTTCTCCGGCAACCATTCTGGCCGGGTCCCCGGGAATCAGCCTGACAAACAAAAAAACAAAAAGGGTCACCAGAAACAGGGTGGGTATGACTTCCAATACCCGTTTGACGATATAATGCAGCATCCAGCTATTCCCCCAACCTTGCGATAATTTATTTAGTGAGGAATCCGACCCCAAGGTTACCAGGGTCGGATTCCTTGTCGATTGTATCGGTCTGATCATCCAGGTCCGATCGTCGATAGCTGAAGTACGGCCTTTACTTTACATAGACGCCGTCGCGCATGTAAATTCCGCCGTCCGGATACAGACTCAGATTCTGCACATGTTTGCCGCTGGCCCAGGTGTTAAAACTGTTGGCGACCGCAACGGCGGGAACCTTTTCCCAAAGAATTTTCTGCGCCTTTTCGTAAGCCTGCGCACGGACTGTTTTGTCCGCCGACGACAGACCGGCTTCAATTGCAGCTTCATAATCCGGGTCGTCAAAATAGGAATAGTTGGAACCGTTCGGCGGAACCATGGTCTTGCTGAACAGCGCGCGCAAAACCCAGTCGGCGTCGCCGGTGGACGGAGACCAGCCGCGCAGATACATGTCATAAACCGCGCTGGCGGGATCTCCCTTATAATCGTTGATCTCCTGCGACAGCGTGCCCTGTTCCGTCGGCTTCAGGTTGATCTTGATGCCGATCTGCGCCAGCTGCTGCTGAACAAATTCGCCCCATTTTACGGATTCGGAATTGTTCGGGGAATAAGCTGTCAAAGTCAGCCCGTTTGCGTAGCCCGCTTCGGAAAGCAAGGATTTGGCCTTCGTAGTATCGTAAGCAACGTCTCCCTGTGCCTGATAGAACTGCACCGCCGGCGCTTCAAAAGAAGTCGCGGGAGACGCCAATCCATTTTTCACCACTGAGCAGTAAGCGTTCCGGTCGATCGCCATATTGATCGCCTGCCTTACCTTCAGGTCGGAAAGCGCCTTCTTCTTCGTGTTCATATAGATGTAGTTTACGGTGATGCCCTCCGCTTTCTCGGCCTTTACATTGGAATCCGCGCTCAGCACGCTGAACGATTCCGACGGAACCGGAAAGATGAAGTCGGCATCGCCGGACTGGATCATGGAAACCCTTGTCGCCGCTTCCGTCACCGGTTTAAAGGTAATCGTCGAGAAACCGGCGTTTGAGGCAGCCAGAGGAGTTCCGCCGCTCAGGTCCGCATCGTAACCCCACCATTTGTCATTCAGCTTCAATTTTATATACTGGCCGACTTTCCAGTCGACAAATTCATATTGGCCTGTTCCGACCGGATGGGAAGAGCAGGCTTTTTCACCCGCTTTAATTTGCTTCGGGCTCATCATGACCCCCGCCGGATGAGCCAGCGTGTTGATAAAGGCGCCAAACGAATATTTCAGCGTGATCTTTATCGTATAATCGTCCACTGCATCCGTGTGATCAACCATTGCAAACAGGCCATTCCGCTTCAGTCCCAGGCTCTGGTCCGCAAGTTTGTCCAAATTGGCCTTCGCGGCATCCGCATTCCACGGCTCGCCGTCCGTAAAGGAAACGCCTTTTCTCAGCTTAATTGTAAATTCCGTCGCATTGTCGTTGGCCGTATAGTCCGTCGCCAGCATGTTGATGACTTTCATGTCTTTGTCAAAGCCAAACAGGCCGTCCATTACTAACCTTTGAATTCCGCCGTCCAGCGTGTTGGAGGTATCGGCCGGATCCATCGTAACGATATCCGAAGACATTGCCACGGTGATATCGGAGTCTGCCTCACGTTTTGTGGAAGCTGAAACCGAAGAAGCCCCCTGAGAGGAAGCTGAACTGGACGACCCGGCGCCCTGTGAGCCGCACCCGGTGAACAGGACTGCAGTCAACGCGAAAACCGCCAAAATTCTTCCTTTGAATTTTTTCATAATTTTCCTCCTTGCATTTTGGATATGTATTTCAAAAACGACTTACTTTCCCTTCACCTCCCCGATTTCTCTTATGACTGTTTCGTCGGTTGTAATAAAAAAGACAAAGCAACCATCTCTACAAGAACATATTACCTTGTAGCGCAATGACATCTTTGTCTTATAATGGGGGTACTATTTACTTTTTGAAAGGAGCTGATTTGCATAAAGTATAGCATCGATATGCTTGGATGTCAATAAATGCTTTCATTTTATTTAAAAAATAACTCAGTTACTGACATTTATTGATTGATACAGGGATATCGGGGAAATACCTTTTCGCCCCGTCCGGCACAGAGTTGGGGTCCTCGCAGATGCCGGGGCCAGGGCGGCACAGCATCTGCGGCCGATGCATAAGCAGAACCGAATAATTCATGTATTCGCACGGTGAAGCCAAAGGGCCTGCAAAAAATAAGACACGGCAATCATTGCCATGTCTTATAAAAGCGATACCGGCATATGAAGAGGATCCGGCCCCGCTTTATGCTTCGAAATGATCTTCCTTCCCCTCATCCAAGGGGCCGCCTGTCTTTTCCTTCACATTGATGAAATGAACCACTTCCTGTGAACGAAGAACCAGCTCGTCATATGCCGGCCCCATCTCAAGAACAACGCCGGAGGCAATCAGGTTGAGCAGTTCCATCGGAAGGGACAAAGAGTTATAAAACACCTTCGTCTTTGTGTCGCAATAAAAATTAAGGCTGTTTTCGGTGACAATGGGTGATGCTTTGCTGTCTGTAATCGCCGTCACCGTAGCGCCCGCATGCTCCGCATAAGTCACGACATTGCGCACGATCGAGCAGTAACGGGGAAAATCAATAACGATCACATTGTCCCCGCCGCACAGCTTCAGAAGGCTTGACTGTACGATATTCAGGTCTTCCAGCGGAACAATGAGCGCTTTCTCAATCATGGGGTCCAAACGGCGAAACAGGAATTCAGCCAGCACACCGGAAGTTCCCTGTCCGAAGATCAGGACGGTTTTTGCCTCCAGAATACGCCGGGCGGCCAGAAGAATGTTTTCCGAGCGGATCGAACTGTAAAATTTTTCACTTCGGTCGTGGGACTCGCGGCAGATGTCTCCCATGATGGCAACTTTGTTTCCCGGTTCGGAATTGGGAAGGATCATTGGAAAATTACTGGCCTTCAAAACGGTTTCCATCAGGCCTTCCATATGGATGCGGAACGCTTTTTTCAGTTCCGTAAAATTTTCGAACCCCAGGCGTTTGCAGACGCGCAGAATCGTCACCTGCGAGAAATTTGTCCGTCTGCTCAGCTCTTTCAGGGAAACGTAACACACGCTTTCCGGGCTTGCCAGGAACAGATCGACCAGCTCCTTTTGTTTTCGTGTCAAATTATGATAATTTTTTTGTATATTTTGAAAAGAATCACATTCCATTTTATTATCCGCCGTTGCCTTTCACTCTGTTATTTTTCAGTAACCGTTATTATATCAGAAAGCCGGAAAAAAGAAAAGACATCTCTCTTCGGCCGGAAACCTTTGCAAAAGAAGCACCGGCTGTGATAAAATAACTGCGTGAAAAATCATTTCCATCAATTTTGGATTAGGTAAGGAGCGGCACAAATGGATCAAAAGCGAATTGAAAATTATTTCAGCGAACATGAAAAGGAAATGCTCCGCGACATCTGCACGCTGGTTCGAATCCCAAGCGACAAAGGCGAAGCGAAAGAAGGCATGCCCTACGGCGAGGGCCCGGCAAAGGCAATGGAGGCCGCGGCAAAGCTCGCGGAAAGCCATCGTTTTTCCGTCGGCCGTCACGGAAACCGCGTGATCACGATAGACCTGAACGGCAAGCCCCGCCAGCTGGACATTCTCGCACATCTGGACGTCGTCCCGGGCGGGAACGGCTGGACCGTCACGCAGCCCTTCGAGCCTCTTCTGAAGGGCGGAAGGCTTTACGGCCGCGGTGCCGCGGATGACAAGGGCCCGGCTGTCGCGGCTCTTTATGCGATGATGGCCGTGCGCGACCTCGGCGTGCCGCTGACCAAAAACGCGCGTTTGGTGCTCGGTGGGGACGAGGAGTGCGGAAGCTCCGACATGGCCTATTATTATCAGCATGAGCCGGAAGCCCCCATGACTTTTTCTCCGGATGCGGCCTTCCCGGTCATCAATATTGAAAAGGGACGCTTCGGCACCTGGGTAAAAGCAGGTTGGGAAGAAGCCTTCTCCCTGCCGCGCATTGTTTCGGCACACGGCGGCGTCAAAAACAACGTGGTCCCGGACACCGCGGAAGCCGTGCTGGAGGGCATCGCGGCGGCGGAGGCCTCCGCGTGCGCGCGGCGGTCCGAGGAAAAAACCGGCGTGAAGTTCGAGCTTCGTGGACAAGGGGAAACGATCCGCGTTACGGCGCACGGCAGCTGTGCGCACGCTTCCACTCCGGGGGGCGGAAACAACGCGGTCACCGGGCTGATCACTTTTTTGACCGGCCTGCCTCTGCCGAAATCGGAAAGCCTGCGCGCCCTTCGCTCGCTGAACGCTCTGTTCCCGCACGGCGACTGGTCCGGCACAGCCGCGGGAGTTGCCATGCGGGACGAAATCTCAGGGGATCTGACTCTGGCCCTCGACCTGTTTGAATACGGTCCAACCGGATTGAAGGCTTATTTCGACGGCCGCACGCCGGTTTGCGCAACCAACGAAAATTTGCGCGACAAGTTTTTCGCGCGCGCCGCGGAACTCGGCCTGAACGTTGAAAAGACCGAAGTGTCGCCGGCCCATCACGTACCGGCGGATTCGCCGTTCGTCCGCACGCTGCTCCGCTGCTATGAGCAGTATTCCGGCCGGAAGGGAGAATGCGTCGCGATCGGCGGGGGAACCTACTGCCATCACTTGAAAAACGGGGTCGGCTTCGGCTGTTCGATGCCCGGAACAGAGAACCGTATGCACGGAGCGGATGAATTCGCCGTTGTGAAAGAGCTCCTGCTCGGCGCTGAGATTTTCGCACAGGCCATCATCGATCTTTGCTCATAAACAGACACTTCTTCCAAACATTCTTTCCAAACGACAGTTCGAGCCCCCGTTGTTGGATCGCGATAAAACGCCGCCTGGGATTACGCCCAAACGGCGTTTTGTCGCAATCGCGAAGAATTTTTCACGGCGAACAATATCGCTTTAAAACAAAAAGTAGTCTCTTTGATATACTTTTATAAGATTGATTTGCAGGTTTGATTAAAATATGAATCATTTTCACAGCAAAATGCTCTGAATTTAAAAGAAAAAATTAATAAATTAAATAAATCATCTTTTTCTTGTGCATTTCAAAATTATATAGTATAATGTTTGGTAAACTTACGAAAAAAGATTTTGGGTGTCGAAACGGGACATATTCCCACTGTCTTATCTCGTATCAAGGAGGTTATTTTTGTGAAAAAGGGATTGCAAGTATTGTTATCCGCAAGTTTGATCATCGGTCTGCTTGCGGGCTGTGGAAGCGGCGCGCAAACTGCTCCGGCTTCTTCGTCGGCAGGAGGATCGTCCACGGCTTCCGCCGGAACCAAAACCATCCGCATTGCGGCCGTGGATCCGCAGGTACCGCTTGATATGCAGCAGAATACATACAGCATTATCATGCGCCTAACGGATAATGTTGCCGAATCTCTCATTTCCTCTCAAAAAGACGGCTCGCTGGCCCCGCTTCTTCTAGACCAGATGCCTACGCTTTCCGAGGACAAGCTGACCTATTCCTTCACTCTGAAATCCGTGAAATTTCACGACGGAACGACGCTGGCCAGCAGCGATGTCAAGTACTCCCTGGAACGCCTGGTGAAGGAAGAGAAGATGGCCAGCCTGATGGCGTATGTCGCGGGTTACGATGCGATGGAAAGCGGCAAAGCTACCGAGCTTTCCGGCATCAAGGTCGTCGACGACACCCACTTTACCATCACGCTGTCAAAACCGTATTCGCCGTTCCTCTCGGTCCTGTCCACTCCCTACGCGGCGATTTACCCCAAAGCCGCCTGCGAAGCCGCCGGAGATACCTGGGGCCTCAAGACGCTGATCGGAACCGGCCCGTTCAAGCTGGACAGCTACACCGCCGGTTCCGGAGCCGAGTTCTCCAAATTCAGCGACTATCACGGCGGGGCGCCGAAAATCGATAAAATCAGCTACAAGTTTATCGAAGACCCCAACACCCAGGTTCTGGAATATCAGAAGGGCAACGTGGATTTTGTCGACCTTGACAACTCCCTCTACCCGGTGTACTCCAGCAACGCCGCTCTGAAAGATCAGATTCACAGCTTCCAGCAGGCCGGCGGTTATTATTTCAATTTTAATGTTAAGACGATCAAGGACCCGAAGGTCCGCGAGGCAATCTCTCTGGCCATCGACCGCAAATCCATTTGCGACAGCGTCCTTCACGGTACGGCATCGGTTCCCACGTCCTTCATTCCGGCCAGTCTGACCGGCCACGATTCCAGCGCGCAGGCTTTTGCCTACGACCCGGCGAAGGCAAAGTCCCTGCTGGCCAGCGCCGGCTATGCAAGCGGCTATAATCTGCGCGTAACGGTCAACACGAAAAGCAACCTCGGCAAATCCATCGCCACCGCATTCCAGCAGGAAGCCAAGGCGGCCGGCATCAATGTGACGGTCGAACCCGTGGATTCCGCCGCATGGTCCGACATGAAAAAGAACGGCGGCATGGACTGCAGCGTCAGCAACTGGTACGTGGACTATAACGACCCGGACAGCATGCTGTATCCGGTCAGCGACAACCGTGCCGATCTGGTTTCCAGCTTCTGGCACAACGCCCAGTTTAAACAGCTGATGGAAGACGGGGTTAAGACCGACGACAGCGCGGCAAGACAGAAAATTTACGTACAGGCCGAAAATATACTGACCCGCCAGGATTTTGCAATTGCGCCCCTGATTAACGAGACCAAGTTCTATCTGCTGAATCCGAAGGTAACCGGCTTTGAAATCAATTCCGACAACCGCATGGATTTCTCAAAAGCCGACATCGGCTGACAGGGAAAGCCGGTTTCTGAAATAGCAGGCAATTTCAATGGCTATGGCATTCCAATTGCGATGCCATAGCCAAATTCCGTTTGAAGGGGGAATTTCATGGTTTCCTACATATCCAAAAGAATCGTCCAGACCGCCGTGGTCCTGCTCGGAATCAGCCTGGTAACGTTTCTCCTTCTCCAGGTCGTGCCGGGCGATCCCGTTTCGCTGATGCTGGACCGCCGCGCCGACCCCGCGACCATCGCGTCGGTGAGGCATCAGCTCGGCCTGGATGTTTCGCTTCCGCAGCAGTACCTGAATTTTGTCAACGGTGTGATCCACATGGATCTTGGCAATTCCTACTTTACGAAGGAACCCGTCCTTTTCGCTCTGAACCGCGCGTTTCATGTCACGCTGAAGCTGGCGTCCCTTTCCTTTGTGTTTGCCGTCGTGATCGGCATTTCCTGCGGCATGATTGCCGCGCTTTATCGCGGCAAAGCGCTTGATTCCTCCCTGATGACGCTTTCGATCGTCGGCGTTTCGGCGCCCTCGTTCTGGATCGCCATTATTCTTCAGATTATTTTCGGACTGAAGCTGAACCTTCTGCCGATTTCCGGGTTCGACACCCCGGCGGCTTACATCCTGCCGAGCATCGCGCTGGGGACCCGCTACGCCGGGAGCATTGCGCGCATCACGCGCACCAGCATGCTGGACGTCATTAAGCAGGATTACATCCGCACGGCGCGCGCAAAGGGCGCCAAGCGGAAGGCTGTGATCATCCACCATGCGATGAAAAACGCGATGATCCCAATCATCACGCTGGTCGGGACCGAGCTTGGCAACATGCTGACGGGATCGATGCTGATCGAGAAGGTCTTTTCCATTCCCGGCATCGGCAAGCTTGCGGTCGATTCCATGAGCAACCGGGACCTTCCCCTGCTGGAGGGAACCGTCATGTATATTGCTCTGGTCTTTGTCGCGGTCAACCTCCTGGTCGATATTTCCTACGCATTCATCGATCCGAGAATCCGCTACGGGAAGGGGGCCGCGTGATGAAGAAATTCTTTTCCTTTTTCAGCAAACAGAAGAAGTTTGAAGAAGACGTCCTGAGCGGCAAAATGGAATATTCCAGCTATTATAAAGACAGCCTGAGGCGCTTTCGAAAGAATAAAGCGGCCATGCTGTGCCTTGCCGTCATCTTTCTTTTGATTCTGGTCGCGATTTTTGCGCGGGTCGTGGCCCCGTTCGATCCGGATTATCAGGATTACGCATCCGTCCTCGCCCGGCCAAGCTCAAAACACCTGCTCGGCGCCGACGAATACGGGCGCGACATCCTGTCGCGCATCATTTACGGCACAAGGGTCTCGCTCAGCATCGGGATCTTCGCGCAGCTTCTGGCTTCGGTGGTCGGCGTCACGCTCGGTGCCATCGCCGGATATTTCGGCGGAGTCGTGGACTCCATCATTTCCCGCGTGATGGAAATTTTCTCGGCGTTCCCCGACCTCATCTTTGCCATGGCCATCATGACTTTCATGGGCAAAAGCATTCTGAACCTTTACATCGCCCTCGGGCTGCTGACCTGGGTGCGCACGGCGCGCATGATCCGCGGCTCCGTGATTCAGCTGAAGGAAAAGGAATACGTGGAGGCCAGCCGGGCCAGCGGCGGCACCTCCTTCCGGATCATTGTGAAGCACCTGATTCCCAACTGCCTCTCCACCATTATCGTTCTGGTCACGCTGGGAATCCCGAATGCGATCATGTACGAGGCGTCCCTGAGCTTTCTGGGGCTTGGCATTCAGCCTCCCACGCCGAGCTGGGGAAACATGATCAGCGCGGCGCAGGCCGTAATCGGCTTCCTGCCCATTTACAGCATCATGCCGGGCGTCGCGATCATGATCACCGTTATCGCCTTCAACATTTTCGGCGACGGCCTGCGCGATGCGCTGGATCCCAAGCTTCGCACCTGAAAAGAGGGAGAAAAATGAAAAACGAAGCACTGCTGGAAGTGAAAAATCTGAGGACCTATTTCCATACGGACGCGGGGATCGTCAAATCCGTCGACGATGTCTCCTTCCGGGTCGAAAAGGGCAAAACCCTTGGCATCGTTGGGGAATCCGGGTGCGGAAAGAGCATCACTTCCCTCTCCGTCATGAGGCTGATCGAAACGCCTCCGGGGAAAATCGAAGGCGGAGAGATCTTATTTGAGGGAGAAAACCTTCTGGATAAAACGGAAGACGAGATGAGACAGATCCGCGGCAAGAAGATCGCGATGATTTTCCAGGAGCCGATGACTTCCCTCAACCCGGTTTACACCGTTGGCAAACAGATCACGGAGGCCCTGCTGCTGCATGAAAAGATCAGCAAGCGCGAGGCGAAAGCGCGCGCGGTTGAAATGCTGAAGCTAGTGCGGATTCCGCTGCCGGAAAAACGCTTTTACGAATACCCGCACCAGCTTTCGGGCGGCATGAGGCAGCGGGTGATGATTGCCATGGCCCTTTCCTGCAACCCGCAGCTTCTGATCTGCGACGAGCCGACAACCGCGCTGGACGTCACCATTCAGGCACAGATTCTGGAGTTGATCAATGAGCTGAAGGAAAAGACGGGTTCCTCCATCATTATGATCACGCATGACCTTGGGGTCATCTCCGAAGTGGCGGACGACGTCATGGTCATGTACGCCGGCAAGGTGGTGGAACAGGCCACCACGGACGAGATTTTCGAGAGGCCGCTTCATCCGTACACCATCGGGCTCATGGCCTGCATCCCCAAGCTGAACCAGGATGTCGAAACCCTGCGGACGATTCCGGGAATGGTGCCCGGTTTCGACGACATGCCCAGGGGCTGCGCTTTCTGCCCCCGCTGTTCCATGGCAAAAAAAATCTGCGGGGAAAAAATGCCCGGCCTGACCGACGTGGACGGACGGAAGGTCCGATGCTTCCGGTATACGAACGAATGGAAGGAGGAAGCATAATGGACCCGGAAAAAAAGAGTTCGGGCGAACCGATTCTGAAGGTATCCCATCTGAAAAAATGGTTTTCCGGCAAAAGCTCCCCGTTCTCCGGCAAAAAAGAATTCATAAAGGCGGTGGATGACGTCAGTTTCGAACTGAACGCCGGCGAGACGCTCGGCGTCGTCGGGGAATCGGGATGCGGCAAATCCACCATGGGGCGCTCCGCGCTTCGCCTGATTGAGCCTTCCGGCGGAGAAATTATCTTCGAGGGCCGGGACCTGATGCGGCTCAGGGGAAAAGAGCTTCGGAACGTGAGAAGCAAAATGCAGATCATCTTTCAGGACCCCTACGCTTCCCTGAATCCGCGCATGACCATCGGCGAGGTGATTGCGGAACCGCTGGAAATCCAGCTTCATCTGAACAGGGAAGAGACGAGGAACCGCGTCCTGGAGACGATGAAGAGGGTCGGCCTGAACACCAGGTATTACAACCGCTATCCGCACGAGTTTTCCGGCGGTCAGCGGCAGCGAATCGGGATTGCGCGCGCCATCGTCCTTCAGCCGGACGTCATCGTCTGCGACGAGCCGGTTTCGGCCCTGGACGTTTCCATCCAGGCGCAGGTGATCAACCTTTTAAAGGAACTGCAGAAAGAGATGGGGATGGCCTATTTGTTCATCTCCCACGACCTGAGCGTGATCAAGCATATTTCCGACCGGATTATCGTCATGTATTTGGGACACATTGTGGAATCGGCCCGAAAAGAGGATCTTTACGACCGCCCGCTTCACCCCTACACAACCGCGCTGCTTTCCGCCATACCGGTTCCGGACCGCAGGGAGAAACGGAAGAAAATCATCCTTGAAGGGGATCTGCCAAGCCCGGCCGATCCGCCGTCTGGCTGCGTGTTCCACACCCGCTGCTACCGGGCGCAGCCCATCTGCAGTGAAAAGGCGCCGGAATTTAAAGATTACGGCAATGGGCACTGCTGCGCGTGTCATTTCTGCAACCGTGAAAATGAGGAGGAAAAGACAAGATGAAAATTACCAACATAAAAGTACGGACGATGGAGGTTCCTCTGGCTGAACCGTTCCATATTTCACTCGGAGCGATCACTCACACGAAAAGCGCCATTGTTTCGGTGGAGACGGACGAAGGAAATGTCGGATACGGCGAAGGCTCCCCCGGAATCCTGATCACCGG
The DNA here is from genome assembly GCF_035986805.1 of Caproicibacter sp. BJN0012. NCBI lineage: Bacteria > Bacillati > Bacillota > Clostridia > Eubacteriales > Acutalibacteraceae > Caproicibacter > Caproicibacter sp. BJN0012. Next base: position 2,213,470 of record NZ_CP142518.1, read on the forward strand.
CGAAAATCTGGCCGGCACGGCGCAGGGAATCGAACTCATGAAGGAAGACCTGATCGGGCTCGATCCGACCGATCTGGAAGTAATGCACAGCACGATGAACCGCTCTCAGGCACACGCCCCCAGCGTAAAGGCCGCCATCGACATCGCCTGCTACGATCTGCTGGGCCAGAAGGCGGGGCTTCCGGTGTACCGGCTTTTGGGCGGGTTCGGCAACTCCATCGAGACGGATATCACGATTGGAATCGACCGGCCCGAAACCATGGCGGCCAAGGCGAAAGGATGGGTGGAAAAGGGGTTTCGCACCATCAAAACCAAGGTGGGAACCGGGGCGGACGAAGACATTGCGCGCGTCGGGGCAATTCGCGAAGCAGTGGGTCCCGATGTAAAAATCCGCGTTGACGCAAACCAGGGCTGGTCCGCGAAAGAGGCGGTCCGCATCATTGAGCGTTTGAATCAGTATGATCTTGAGCTGGTGGAACAGCCGGTGCCCTATCACGACATCGCGGGTCTGGAATATGTTACGAAGCATACCGACGTGCTGATCATGGCGGACGAAAGCTGCTTTACGTCAGCCGACGCACTTCGCCTTGTCGAGCGCCGCGCGGTTGACGTAGTCAACATCAAGCTGATGAAATGCGGCGGCATCCGGGAAGCGCTGAAAATCAACGACATCTGCGAAGCCGCCGGAATTCCATGCATGCTCGGCTGCATGGTTGAAGAGACCAATGTCGGCGTGACCGCCGCGGCAAGCCTGGGAGCCGCCTTAAAGAACATCACCCGCGCGGACCTCGACTGCACGTTCAGCCTGAGCAGGCTTCCCCTCCGGGGCGGGATGCAGATCGAAAAAGCAAACCGCCTGGTTCTGCCGGAGAAGCCCGGATTTGGATTTCTGGGTCTTACAGAGGATTGATCTCATGAACCATATGCCAAATGATTTTCAGGACAAATTCGAGCGGCTGACGGCGCGGGTGCTGGACTCCGGCCGCGCCGTCGGGCTTGCGGCCGCGGTTGTCGGCAAGCATGGAGAGCCTCTTTACGAGGGCTTCTTCGGGTATCGCGACCGGGAAAAGATGCTGCCGGTGAACCGAGACACCATCTTCGGCCTGGCCTCGGTTACCAAGTCCTTTACAAGCCTTTCGATGCTTCAGTTGGCGGAAAAGGGAATCGTCCGTCCGGACGACCCCGTCAGCCGCTACATCCCCTCTTTTACCGGAAAAAATCGGACTGAGCCCGTCCGGTTGCGGCACCTCCTCTGCCACAGCGGCGGTTATTTCCCCCTTCCCCGCATCCTGATCGATCGGGTCGCTGAAAAGATCGGTGCCATAGAGGAACGGGACGGGGATTTTGCCTATCTCCGTTCCCTTGCCGACGAGGGGGTCCGGCTGGTGGCGGAACGTTTGGACGCGCAGACCGATTTCATCGGCAGGCCGGGAGAACGGTTCAGCTACTGCAACGACGGCTACGCCCTTCTTTCCGATATCATTCGGACGCAGGGGGACTGCGCATCCTTCGCCGAATACCTTGAGAAGCACATTCTGCAGCCTCTCGGCATGTCGCGGAGCGGCTGCAGTTTTGTCGGACCCGCGCGGGATGAAAACGCAAGCGTCCTTTACAGCTGGCAGGGCGACGGCTCGCTGCGGGCCGACCGCGACTACCATAACAACGCTTTTGTCCTGAACGGCGGCGGAGCGATGAAATCGACGATTGCGGATCTTTCCAAATACATCTGCATGTATCTGAACCACGGTACCGGTTTAAGCGGCGCAAAGATCGCGAGCCGGTACTCGATCCGTGAAATGTGCAAACCGCGTCAGTATGCATCGCCGGAGGCCTACTATTGCTATGGGCTGGAAGAAAGCAGAGTCGGGCCGTTCCTGGCGCATGGGCACGGCGGAAGCCTGCCGGGCGTTTCCTCGCATTTTCTGTGGTCGGACGACGGTGAAGTCGGGGTTGCCGTCCTCTGCAACACGATGGATGTCCCCGTCGGATATCTTGCAAAAGCAGCCCTGAGCATGTATTACGGGGAGGAGCCGGAAGAGCGGAGGATCGAATATCCCGTCCGCCCATGGTCCGGCGAGTGGATCGGAAAGGTCGGCGGGGATTACCGTTCCGGAGAAGGAGACACATTTACCCTTTATGAAAAAGACGGGAGCCTTGGAATGCGCCTGAACGGAAAGGAGCTTTCCGCCGTGCCGGTCAGCCCGGATAAGGCGCTGGTGAGGAAGCCTTTTGGCGATACTTTTCTTCAGATCTTTTCCGACGAAGAGCGCGGGGTCTGGGGCGCCCAATACGGGAGCCGCATTTTCCCCAAACGCGGCTGATCTTTGCCCCGCCGCCGAGAAAAATCGACGGCAAAGGAGGAATAAGCGTGTATTCTGATTTACAGTATCTGACCGTCCCCCTGCCGGAAGACATTCAGAAAATGAAAGGGCACGGGGATTTTGAGCTTTTACAAAAAATAATTGACCGGAGGCTGAAGACGGATCTTCCGCTCGCCCTGAGAAAGAGGCTTGAGTTGGAAAAGGAGATCCTTTTGCGCATCCCGGAGGACTATCCCTATTCCTGGGAGGAAGCGGAGGACATGCTGCGCCGGAACCTGAAAGATTTCCGGAATGGGGAGCTGGAAACCTTTTGGGAGGACAATGCGGCGGAATGGATTTATGTAAACGGCAAAGTCCGTTTCCACAGGCTTTTTCTGGACAATCTGTTTAAGACGCGCCCGGCCTTGGCGGGCCGCAATCTTTTCCCGGAAAGCCAGGCAGGGAGAACAAAAAACTTTCAGCTTCTGGATTCCGTCATCGCAAAAATGAAGAAAAACGGCCGGCTGAATTACTCTTTTCACATTCGAAGCACGATCCGGATCGCGGAAGAGGCACAGAGGATCGGGGAGAAAATCCAGGTTCATCTGCCGATTCCGGTCGAATACGCGCAGGTTGAAAACTTCCATCTCCTCTCCGCCTCTCCGGGCCCTGTGGAAATTGCGCCCAAAGAGTATCCGCAGCGGACCGTCTGCTTTGAAACCGTTCTGAAAAAGGGCATGGAATTTTCCGTCGAATACGAATTTGAAAACCACATGATCTACCGGGAGCTGGATTTCGGAAAAGTGCTGGACGCACAGCCGGCTTTTTACACGGAAGAACTTCTTCCGCACATTCATTTCACCCCTTATCTCCGCTCGCTTGCGGAAGAAATCGTCGGGGAGGAAAAGAATCCGCTGCTCAAAGCGCGTAAAATCTACAATTTTATCACTTCCCGCGTGATGTATTCCTTTGTCCGGAGCTACAGCACCATTGACGACCTTACTTCCTATGCCGCATCCGGGCTCAAGGGGGACTGCGGGATCCAGGCTCTGCTGTTCATCACCCTTTGCCGGATCTCCGGGATCCCGGCCCGTTGGCAGTCAGGCCTGTATGCGACGCCGTACGATGTGGGCAACCATGACTGGGCACAGTTTTATATCGCGCCCTACGGCTGGCTGTTCGCGGATTGCTCGTTCGGCGGGACCGCCTTCCGAAACGGGGCGCCGGAACGCCGTGAATTCTATTTTGGTCATCTGGACCCGTTCCGAATCCCCGCAGCCTCAGAATTTCAGCATGAGTTTTCCATGCCGACCGGACATTTTCGCAGCGACCCATACGATAATCAGGACGGCGAGGTCGCCTATGCCGGCGGGCACCTGCGCAGCGGGCAATTTACAACGGTCCACGAGGCATTGGAAATCAGAGAGATTCTCTAATCGCCGGTCAGATGTCCCGGTGAGCCGGAACATCTCCGCTTGTCGAAGGGCCCATCCGACGCGCAAGCAAAGGATGGGTCCCCTCTGAAACTTACAACTCCGGACTACTATGCCAGGCTGCAAAAAGCTTAAGCTATGGACAGAAAAAATCCTTCCTGTTTTTAAGGCTGCGGTCGACCAACCTCAGCCTTAAAACAGGAAGGATTTTTAGCATATTAGCATAAAAGAAAAAGACATCGAAACAAACATGCGGAATAAAAGCAAAAGCCGGAGCCCATCCGTGCTGGTAAGCATTTATTATGGCGCAGTTCTCCGAAAAATAAATTTATTACCGTAAAGAGGAAATAAGCGACTTTGATTATGGGCAGTAGCCCAGCAGGCAGGAGATTCTTCCCGCTGTTTTCTTGACCTCGGCGATCATCATTTCGCGTTCCTTTTTCATCCGGTAGTTAGGGCCGGCTATGCTGACCGCCGCAATAACCTTCTGGTCCAGGCCATAAACCGGCGCGCCGAAGCACATAAGGCCGGCCTCAATCTCGCCGTTGTCCATGGCATAACCGTCGAGTTTCGCGCGGATCAGCTGTTCGCGCAGCTGATTTGGGTCCGTAATGGTCTTCGGGGTCATAGGTTTGACCGCAGTAATCCAATCATAATATTCGTTGAGATATTCTTCACTCTGCGCGGCCAGCATAACCTTCCCGGAACTGGAAGCGTAAGCGGGCTCCCGGCTGCCGATCTTGGTGGTGCATGCCACGGAACGATGCGTTTCGACGATATCCAGATAGACGATATCATGACCTAAAAGAATGCTCAAGTTAATGGTTTCTTCCACTGTGGCAGAGAGACGCTCCAGTTCGGGGCGGGCAATGCTCCGCAGATCAGACTGTCCCAAAATGGCACTGGAGAGCAGGAGAAGCCTGGGGCCGACATGGTAGCTTTTTCGGACCGGGTCCTGCTCCAGATACTGGCGCTCCATCAGCGTGGAAATCTGGCGGAAAACGGTCGTTGTCGGCATATGCAATGTATCGACCAGAGCCTTGAGCGTCCACTCGGTTTTATTATCCATGAAACATTCCAAAACTTGCAGCGCACGTAAAATGCTGGATACTTTCTCTCTTGCCATAAGCAACAACCCTTCATTAGGATATTACAAAATTCTCAGGATGACGATATTTTACCGTTTGTATATGCTCGCAGTAAAGAACCAGTTCGCCTTTCTCCTTGAACACCTCGTAGCTTGCCCGGTATACACCCATGTCCTTATATTTCGGCGTTTTCTCAAGATCGGTTTTTATCGTATAGATAGTGTCGCCGATAAATACCGGTTTTATAAAACGCAGTTGGTCGTAACCATAGCTGAAAGCGTTCACGCAGTTGGTGGCCACCAGTCCCAGGCCAAGGCTGAACACCATGGCGCCCGCCACAAGCCGGCGGCCGAAGATGCCTTCGTTTTTTGCGAACAGTTCGTCAGCCACATACGGGTGGTAGTCCATGACCATACCATTGAAAAGCATGCATTCGCCTTCGCTGATGGTGCGGCGGATGGAACGGATCCGTCTGCCGATCTTTATGTCCTCAAAAAACCAGTTTTCCGCATTCCAGATCGGAATTTCCTTATGCTTCGACGCGTCCGGGTTTGGATTTTCCATATTCCTGTTTCTCCTTTTATTGTTTTGTCAGCCCGGTTCATTATGGCCATTCTATATGGAAAATTAGAATTCAAACGCTATTAAAGTTATCGTAGGTTTTCATTTCTTCAATAAAGAAATAATATCATATTTTTACATTATTGTTAAGATATCTTTCTCAGAACTTTAATAATTTTACTTTCGGGAATCATACTCATAAAAGCCTTTGCCGGTCTTTCTACCAAGTTCATTCGCATAGACCATCCTCCGCAGAAGGGGGCACGGGCGGTATTTGTCTTCCCCAAGCTCTTTCTGCAATACTTCCATAATAGAGAGACACACGTCCAACCCGATAATATCTCCTAGAGCCAATGGACCGATCGGATAGGAAGCTGCAAGTTTCAGCATGGAATCGATATTCTCACGTGTGGCGACACCCTCCATCAAAAGGTAAGCCGCCTCGTTGATCTGGGGGATCACCAGCCTGTTGAAAACGAACCCGGGCGCCTCCTGGACCTCAATGGCCGTCTTATGGATGGAAGTTACGATATCCTGGACCGTCCGGACCGTTTCCGGTGCTGTCTTTCGCGCCACGGCAATCTCAATGACCGGCATCATGGCCGGCGGATAAAAAAAGTGCATGCCGCACACGCGCTCCGGCGCAGCAATGGACGACGCGATTGCGCTGATGCTGATACTGGATGTGTTGGTGGCAAAAACCGTGTCTTTGCGGCAGATCCCTTCCAGCTTCCGCATCATCTCCTGTTTGACCGAAAGAGTTTCGGCAACGCTTTCCACGATCAGATCAACATCTTTCAGATCTTCGAGGTTTGTCGTGATCCGGATTCTGTCCAGCGTCTCGTTCCTTTTTTCTTCCGTCAGTTTTCCTTTTTTAACGAGGGATGCAAGAATACTGACAATATAGTCGTATCCTTCCCGAACACCGGCTTCCCGCCTTGCGTAAAACACGACGGAAAAACCGTTCTGAGCAAAAGCCTGCGCGATTCCGCGCCCCATTGTTCCGGCGCCCACCACGCCGATGGTTTGAACTGCCATCCTCTCTTCTCCTCTTTCCTTAGCGCATGGCTAAAGTTACGGTGCATTTCGCCGCCAGTTTTTCATCCAGGTAGAGTTCCGCATTACAGGAAACAACCGCTTTTTCAGCGTTCTCCCTTGCGACATTCACCTTGGCCGTCACATGACTGCCGGGGACGATTTTCTGATAAAATCTCGCCCCATCAACACCGGCAAGCAAAGGAGTCTTTCCCTTATATCTCTCCGCGGTCATCAGCATAATATCGGCTGCCTGAGCCATGCATTCCACGGACAGAACGCCCGGAAAGACCGGATTCCCCGGGAAATGGCCTTGAAAAATTTCCCATGCCGGGTCTATATACAGGGTTGCTTCAATGCTTTCCATCGGGGCGAGGGTCAATACTTCATTAATCATCAGCATGGGACTGCGATGAGGCAGCACGCTCATAACAGATTCCTGATTCATTACCGGATCTTTTTCCAGCATTTTTCCATCTTCTTTCCCTGAAACGGTTCGGGAAAACCGGCCCTCCAGTCTCGGCAGGGAGCCGGGTTCCCCTCATCGCCATTTCAATTATTTTTCTTCCGACAGCTTCACATAGGTTTCATAACGTTCTCTCGCGTCCGCCGCCGCTTTTTTGTAAAGTTCCCTTGCTCTTTCCGGGAAAGAATACTCAAGTGCCGCGAACCGTCTCTCTGAACGGAGGAATTCCAGGAAATCACCCGTAGGTGCTTTGGAGTCCATCGTAAACGGATTTTTTCCTTCTTCCTTCAACAGCGGATTGTAACGGTAAAGCTGCCAATATCCCGCTTCCACGGCGCGCTTCATTTCAATCTGGCTGTTAGACATCCCCTTGGGGATTCCATGAATGATGCAGGGGCAGTAACAAATCACCAGAGACGGGCCGGGATACGCCTCCGCTTCCCGAATCGCTTTCAAGGTCTGGGCCGGATCATAGCCCATCGCGACCTGCGCGACGTAGACATAGCCGTAGCTCATGGCGATTCTGCCCAGGTCCTTCTTTTTGACGCGTTTGCCGGAGGCCGCGAACTTCGCGATTGCCGCCGTGCTGGTGGACTTGGAAGACTGTCCGCCCGTATTGGAGTACACTTCCGTATCCATGACCAGCAGATTGATGTCGCGTCCGGAGGCCAGAACATGATCGACTCCTCCGAAACCGATGTCATACGCCCAGCCGTCGCCGCCGAAAGCCCAAACGCTTTTTTTCGTTAAAAATTCCCTATTGTTGAAAATATACTCCAGCGCCTGCTTCTGCGCGCCGTCCTGCGGCCGGCATTTTTCCAATGCCGCAGTCATCACATTGGAAACTTCTCTGGTCTTTGCGGAATCTTCTTTGTTTTCCAGATAATCTCCGCATTCCTTCACGGCAATACCGGCATCCATCAGCTCCGCCGCCTTCAGCGCCAGCTCCTGATGAACAGCTTCGTGTCCGTTCAGATAGCCGAACGCGAATTCCGCGTTATCCTCAAACAGGGACTGTTCCCATGCGGGGCCGCGGCCCTTTTGATCCGTGCAGTACGGCGTTGCCGGAAGGGCGCCGCCGTATGCCGAGGAGCAGCCGGAAGCGTTGGCCACATACATATGGTCGCCGAACAGTTGCGTAACAAGCTTGATGTATGGGGTTTCCGCACAGCCGGAGCAGGCGGCGGAAAACTCGAAGTACGGTTTGGCAAACTGGCTGGATTTTACGGTTCTGTCGTTGAACGCATCTTTTTTCAAAGACACCTTTTCGATGCCGAATTCCCAGTTTTCATGTTCCGGCAATTGGGATTCCGTCAGCTTCATCTCCAAAGCGCCCTTGGCGGGGCAGTTGTTCACACAGCTCGCGCAGCCCATGCAGTCGTAAGGAGAAACCTGCATACGGTACTGATATTGTTCGAGCCCCGCGCCCTTGGCCTGAACCGTGACAAAACCTTTGGGAGCGTTCTCCAGTTCTTCCGCCGTTGCAAGAACAGGCCGGATTGCCGCATGAGGACAAATGAAGGAGCAGCGGTTGCACTGAATGCAGGCCTCCGGATGCCATTCCACAACTTCCACGGCCGCGGCGCGCTTTTCCCATTGCGTCGTCCCATTGGGCCAGGTGCCATCGAAGCAGCCGAATTTTTTAAACGTGGAAAGCGGAAGCGAATCGCCTTCCTGACGGTTCATGGGAACCACGATTTCCCTGATAAAGTCCGGCATTGCGGGCTCCGCTTTCTTTTCTTCCTCCGCATGGAGCCATGCTTCCGGAATCGCAATCTGCTTGATGCGGACAATGCCCGCGTCCACCGCCGCACAGTTCATATCCACGACCTTCTGCCCGGCTTTCGCGTAATAGGTATTATGAATTCCCTTCTTCATATCCCTGACCGCGACATCAATGGGAATGATGTCGGCCAGTTTGAAAAAGGCTGCCTGCAGGACCGTATTGGTCCGGTTGGCCAATCCGATTTCCCTTGCGATTCCGGTCGCGTCAATGGTATAAAACCGGGCGTTTTTTTGGGCGAGTTCCCTCTTCATTTTCGCGGGAATGTGACTCTCCAACTGCTGTTCCTCCCACGGACAGTTCAAAAGGAAAACGCCGTTCGGCTTCAGGTCCTTGACGATTTCATATTTATTCAGATAGGAGGGATCATGCACCGCAACAAAATCCGCATGCCCGACAAGATATGGAGCGCGGATCGGCGTATCGCCGAAGCGCAGATGGGACTGCGTCAGGCCGCCGGACTTTTTGGCGTCATAGGCGAAATACGCCTGACTGTAAAGATCGGTGTTCATGCCGATGATTTTAATGGAGTTCTTGTTCGCTCCCACCGTGCCGTCGCCGCCGATTCCCCACAGCTTGCAGCTGGTCACGCCCTGCTGGTTCAGGTTGATTTCCTCGTAAGGAAGGGAGGTGAACGTAATATCGTCCTCAATGCCGATGGTGAAATTGTTTTTCGGTTCGTCCTTCGTCAGGTTATCGTACACCGCCACAATCTGGCCGGGAGTGGTGTCTTTCGAGGCGAGGCCGTAGCGGCCGCCCACGATTTCGATCCGGCGGTCCGAGTCCGCAAGCACGCCTTTCACGTCGAGGTACAGCGGCTCACCGTTCGCACCCGGTTCCTTTGTGCGGTCCAGAACGGCAATTTTGCGCACCGTAGCAGGCAGCGCTTTCAGAAAATGCTTTGCGGAGAACGGGCGGTACAGATGGACCGCGATCATGCCGGTTTTTCTGCCTTGCGCGTTCAGATAGTCCACCGTGTCCTTGATGGTATCCGTCACGGAACACATCGCGATGACGACTTCCGTCGCCTCCGGGTCGCCGTAATAGTCGAACAGGCCATAGCTGCGTCCGGTCAGGCGATTGATTTCATCCATGTAGCCCTGAACAGTGTCGGGGATCGCGTCATAATGCTCGTTGCAGCCTTCTCTGCACTGGAAAAAGATATCCTGGTTGGCGGAGGTCCCCCTGGTGGACGGATGCTCCGGATTCAGGGAGTTTTTGCGGAAAGCCTGCAGTTGATCGTAATCAACCAGAGGCCGCAGGTCCTCATAATCGAGAGCGTCGATTTTCTGCATTTCATGAGAAGTACGGAATCCGTCGAAGAAATGCAGAAAAGGATGCCGGGCCTTGATGGCGGACAGGTGAGCGACAGCGCCCATGTCCATCGCTTCCTGTGGGTTCGCGGAGGCAAGCATGGCAAACCCGATCATGCGGCAGGCCATTACGTCCGAATGATCGCCGAAGATGGAAAGCGCGTGCATGGAGATTGTTCTTGCGGAAACATGAAAGACGCCGGGAAGAAACTCGCCCGCTATTTTGAACATGGGAGGAATCATCAGCAGCAGACCCTGCGCCGCGGTATAAGTGGTCGTCAGGGCGCCGGACTGGAGAGAGCCGTGCGCCGTACCGGCTGCCCCCGCCTCGGACTGCATCTGGATGACGTTTACCGTGTTGCCAAACAGATTCTTTTTGCCGTTGGCTGCCCATTCATCAACAATTTCAGCCATTTGGGAGGAAGGAGTGATGGGATAAATACTGGCTACTTCCGTAAAAGCATACGAGACATACGCAGCCGCTGTATTTCCGTCCATCACGACAGTTTTTTTACTCATATTTTCACCTCAAATAAATTTCTTTCTCAGTTCACTTGGCGGCTTTAGCGGCGCGGACTGCTTCAATCAGCATCGGCGCGACCTGGAACAGGTCGCCGGAAATCCCGTAATCCGCCACTTCAAAGATAGGCGCGGAGGCATTTTGGTTGACGGCAATGATGCACTCGGAATCCTGCATGCCTGCTTTGTGCTGGATTGCGCCGGAGATGCCCAGCGCAACATAAACCTTCGGATGCACCGTTTTTCCCGTCTGCCCCACCTGATGGTCCTGGGACAGCCATCCGGAATCGACGGCCGCGCGGGACCCTCCTACTACTCCGCCCAGTTCGGCGGCAAGCTCCTCCGCCAGCTTGATTCCGCACGGAACATCTTTTGCGATGCCGCGACCCACGGAAACGACGTAATCCGCGCCGATCAGGTCCACCAGCTTTTTGGCGGCCTTTACAACCTCCAGGACCTCGGTATGAAGATCCTCCCTCTCGAGCTTTACCGCCGGTTTTACAATTTCACAGTGGTCCGCCCCGTTTTGATCGAATGGAGCTTTTTTCATGACTCCGGGACGGACCGTCGCCATGGCGGGACGGAAGCGCGGGCAGATAATGGTTGCCATCAGATGTCCGCCGAAGGCGGGGCGGGTCATCTTCAGGTTCCGGTCTTCGGCGTCCAGCTTCATGCCGTCCACATCCAGCGTGGAAGCAGACCGCAGAAAATCCAGATATTGAGAAACATCGACGTCCAAATGAGTACAGTCGGCGCACAAGCCGGTGTGAAGACGGGCGGAACAGCGCGGTGCCAGGTCGCGCCCGATGGTTGTGGCTCCAAAGAGCATGACCTCCGGCTTAAATTCCATTATCATATCGCAGATCACTTTGGAGTAACCGTCGGTGGTGTATTCTTTCAGGCAGGAAGATTCGCAGACGAACACCCGGTCGGCCCCATAGCCGCCCAGCTCACCGGCAATTCCCTCCACTTGATCCCCAAGCAGCAGTCCGCACAGTTGGACGCCCAATTCATCCGCCAGTTTACGGCCTTCGGAAATCAGCTCAAAATCAGTGGACATCAGCTTCCCCCGGCGCTGTTCGCAGAATACCCATACATCTTTGAAAGCGGCAAGATCGCTGCTTTGAAACGTAGACATGGTTGCTTTTCTCCCTTCCATCAGATGAAATGCCTGCTTGCAAGGATTCCGGCCAGTTTTTCGCAGCTCTTCCTGTCGGCGCCCTCCAACATGACGCCCGCGCTTTTTCGGGGCGGCGTAAAGGATTTAAAGATATTGGTGGGAGAGCCTTTGAGTCCGATGGTAGTCGGATCGATCAGGGGATCATCCTTCAGCGTTTCGTAATCATAAACCGACATCGGTTTACCGTACGCTTCAAAGATGCCGCGCGCGCTCAAATAGCGCGGTTCGTTCAGCTCTTTGATGCAGGTCAGGAGGCAGGGGGTCTGAACCCGGACCGTCATGTAACCGTCCTCCAGCATTCGCCGGCAGGTGACAGTACTGTCTGATTTATGAATTTCAGAGACATAGGTCACCTGAGGCAGATTCAGCTTTTCGGCAACCTGGGGTCCCACCTGCGCGGTATCACCGTCAATCGCCTGCCGGCCGCACAGGACGATATCATCCTTTTCCACCCCGAGGTGCTTTACCGCCGCAGCGAGAATCTGAGCCGTTGCGAAGGTGTCGGACCCCCCGAACTCACGGGATGAAACCAGTACTCCGTCGTCGGCGCCCATGGCCATAAGCTCCCGGAGCATTTCAGCCGCGGGCGGCGGCCCCATCGTGACGGCCGTTACCCGGCAGCCGGTTTCGTCCTTCAGCTTCAGGGCGGCCTCCATCGCGGTTTTGTCGTCCGGATTGATAATAGACTGCATGGAAGCGCGGTTCAGGGTTCCGTCCGGATTGACGGCCACTGCTCCGGAGGTATCCGGGACCTGCTTCACGCATACAATAATTTTCATCGTAGTATCCTTTCTGTCTTCTGCGGATCGGATCATCCTGTCCTGTTTTCGGAACACACGCCGGTTACAAAATAGCCGGCAGATCCCGCCTGTCTTTCTGCCCTTTGCTACGGTCAGGGTTTTTTCACGGCAGACGGCCTTCTTTTTCCTGATTGCCGAAAATCTGATCTTTCAGCAGTTTCTCCGCCTTTGTCAGCAGTTCAGACTCCCCCACACAGGGGCTCCCGTTCAGATAGTATCCTCGGATATGGACGGCCCTCGGGTCCATCGACTCATCCACGCATCCGGTCTCACACCCGTTGACGATCAGGGACGCCTGAGCGGGGGCCTGCCGATAAGGAATGACCTTCACCTGCAAATCCCGGGCAATTTTCCTGACCAGTTCTGAGGATTCAATGACCGGATTGCAGTTGCCGCACATTTTTACTTCCAACAGGAGGAACTGTTCCATTATTGCGCGGTCCAGCCCCCGTCCACCGAGTAAACAGAGCCTGTCACATAAGAAGCTTCGTCGGAAGCCAGGTAGAGCACCGTGCCCGCGACTTCCTTCGCTTCAGCGTATCGTCTCAGCGGAGTTTTGGCAAAAATCTTCTCCCGAATGACGTCCGTGTTCAGCATCTTGCCATTGAGAGCCGTAATCACGTAGCCGGGCGCAACGGCGTTTACCTGGATGTTGTACCTGGCCCATTCCAGCGCGAGACCCTTCGTCATTTGAAGGACTCCGCCTTTACTTGACAGATAGGGCAAAATCCCCTTGTCGCCCACCAGTCCGAACATTGATGCAACATTGATCACTTTGCCGGCCTTTCGCTCGATCATGGTTTTGCCGACCGCCTGACTCAGGAAGAATACGCCCTTTAAATTCGTATTCAGGACCTTATCCCAATCCTCTTCCGTCAGTTCGACCGCAGGCTTTGTTACGGCCACACCGGCATTGTTGACCAAAACGTCGATTCTTCCAAATTCTCTCACGGTGTCGGAAACCAGCGTTTCAATCGAAGAAAGCTTTGTGACGTCGCAGCTGTGAGCATAAGTCCGCACCCCGAACCTTTGGGATAAATCCGCGGAAACAGCTTCGCATTCCGCCTGATTTCTGCTGACAATCACAACATCCGCGCCGTTCTGCGCAAAGGCTTCCGCAATTCCAGCGCCGATCCCCTTGGTGGCGCCGGTCACCAATACGATTTTTCCTTTCGATTCAAACATCTTTTTTCTCCTTCTGTTCTTCCTCAATGCCGGCCAGACGCTGCGCCAGTTTTTTCTTCCGCTCCAAATTCGCCTGGCGGGTCAGCATCACGCGCTGTGCCTGCGGAGAGCCCGCTCCGTGCATGCTCTCGACCAAAGCCGTACCCCCGGTCATGTTTTCCAGCAAGCGAAGCATCCTGTAGCGGTCTTCCACGGAAACATCCTTCGCGGTCTTTAAGTACTTCTTTACGTAGGGTCCGAGTTTCGGATCGTTGAAATCAACCTCGCTGGGCATGGTCGCCAGAATTCCTCCCGCAATGTCGTGGGACAGCCGCGCAATCTCATAAATAAAGCGCGTCACGTTCTGCTTGCTCGTATTTGCCAGCAGCGGATTGACATAGTAGGAGCCGCAGGGCAGTTTGCTGCCGTCCGCCGAACAGGCCAGCGAGCAGGCGTAGAGAGTTTCCGTCAAGTGGATCATTTCCACTTCCTTGTCCCGGATGTGCGCGGCTTTGGCCGTTCCGCTGTAATCGGCCAGACTGGCCGCGGCGCCCACCATGATATCCGCCAGCCCGCCTTTGCAGCCGCCGTAATTCTGGCGATGGTAGGAAGCAAACCTCTCCACAAGGCTGCCTGAGAATTCCGTTTCACCGCACATGAACACGCGCTTCCACGGGACAAACACATCTTCCAGCACCGTCAGGCATTCTCCTCCGACCACACCGTAGTTGACATTTCCCTGGTCCATCACGTCAAATTTTCTGCCGTCGTTGGTCTGCCGCCCGAAAATGTGGAAAACGCCTTTCGCACCCACGGGAACCGCACAGGCGACCGCGTAGTCTTTTTCCTCCGGTTTTAATGAAACCGTGGGCATAATCAGCATTTCAAAGGAATTCACCATTCCGGTCATGTGCATTTTCGCCCCGCGGATGACGATTCCTTTGTCGTTCTTTTCCACAACATGGACATACATATCGGGATCATCCTGCTGGCTGGGCGAACGGCTGCGGTCCCCTTTCGGGTCCGTCATCGCACCGGCAATCATCAGGTCCTCTTTTTGAATGTACTTCAGAAACTCCCTGAAACGGGCATGGTAATCGGTCCCGCATTTCTGGTCAATATCGTATGTAACGGAATACGTCGCGTTCAAAGCGTCCATCCCGACGCAGCGCTGATAGCAGGAACCCGTCCGCTGCGAGATTGCACGCAGCATCTTGACTTTTTTAATCAGATCGTCCGTGCTCTGATGGATATGTGTAAACCGGTTGATTTTTTCGCCGGTCAAATGAGAGGTGGCGGTCAGCAGATCTTCATACTCCATTTCATGGGCCATGTCGTAAGTGGTCGCGGCAGCATTGATATGCGGCTGAACCAAAGGATGCCCTACCACGCAGTCGATTTTTTCTCCCTTAAAGTAGACGGTCGGATGGAGTTTTTTCAGAGCCTCCATATATTCGGCGCCTGTTTTCATAGTGCTTTATTCCTTTCTCTTCATTAGCCTTACCGGACGGTTTTTTTATAAAATATTATTCGAAATCACAATCCGCTGGATTTCGGAAGTTCCTTCGTAAATTTCAGTGATTTTCGCATCCCGCATCATGCGTTCAACGGGATAGTCCCTGGTGTAGCCGTAGCCGCCCAGCATCTGGACCGCCTGAGTCGTGACCTTCATCGCCGTTTCGGAGGCCGACAGTTTTGCCATCGCCGCCTCTTTGACATAGGGCAGGCCCTCCATTTTGTTCGCCGCGGCGTGATACATGAGAAGCCTTGCCGACGAGATGGCGACTTCCATATCGGCCAGCTTGAACTGCGTGTTCTGGAAATTGGAAATCGGCTTGCCGAACTGCGTCCTGACCTTCGTGTAGGCAACAGCTTCCGCCATCGCGGCCTCCGCGATGCCCAACGCCTGGGCGGCAATGCCGATTCGGCCCCCGTTCAGAGCCGTCATGGCAATTTTAAAGCCCTTTCCCAAAGATCCCAGCAGATTTTCCTTTGGAATCACACAGTCTGTAAAAACAATTTCCGCAGTGGGAGAGCCGTGCAGTCCCATCTTTTCTTCATGCTTCCCCACGGAGAAGCCCGGAAAATCTTTTTCGACGAGAAAAGCGGAAATTCCCTTTGTTCCCTTCGAAGGGTCCGTCATGGCGAATACCACAAAAAGATCCGCAACATAGCCGTTGGTAATAAAGACCTTGGAACCGTTCATCACCCAGTGGTCTCCATCCGGGAAACAGGTCGTGGTCCCTTTGGAGGCGTCCGATCCGGCGTTCGGCTCCGTCAGCGCAAACGCACCCAGATGTCCGGACGCCAGCATGGGAAGATATTTGGCTTTCTGCTCCCCGGTGCCAAACTGAATAATCGGTCCGCAGCACAACCCATTATGCGTTGCCATAATGTCGGCGGTGCTTGCACAGGCTTTTGCAACCTCTTCAATCGCCAGCGCGGAAGACAGATCGTCCGCCCCGGCTCCCCCGTACTCCTTCGGGATATTCAGACCCAAATAGCCGTAATGGAACAGCTTTTGAATCGTTTCAGCCGGGTATTCACAGGTTCGGTCCGTTTCGGCGGCGATGGGCTTGATTTCGTTTTCTGAAAATTCCCGAATCGCCTTCCGGAGCAGCGACTGCTCTTTGGTCAAGGTAAAATTCATTTGTAAACCTCCACAGCTTCGATGAGAGGGACCGGGCGCGGCATCACTGGTTTTTCATCTGGCAAAGCAGCAGATGATCCGCGACCAGGCACAGCTCTTTTTTCTGGTTGTAAACCTGAACATTCTCCACGACAAATCCCTTGTCCTGATGCTTGGGACTGGGGTATTTATTCTTTATCACCACTTTTGTTGTAAGGGTGTCGTTAATAAATACCGGACGGATAAAGCGCAGCTTATCATACCCATAAGAAAAAGCGACAGGATTGATGACGGAAGCGGTCAGGCCCACACCGATGCTGAACACAAGGGTTCCGTGCGCGATCCGCTGCCCGAATTCCGTTGTCTTGCACCATTCCGCGTCCATATGGTGCGGAAAAAAGTCTCCCGTCTGGCCCGCGTGAAGGACAATATCCGCCTCCGTGACCGTCCTGCCGGTTGTTTCTCTTTCCGCGCCAATCTTATAATCCTCATAATAGATTTCTTTTGTCATAAAAATCAGCCTCGATTCTTGATTATCTTTATCACCATATTTTTATTGACATCAGATCCAAAACGGATCAGGGTAAATCCGGATCATGTTCATCCAGCCTTGGCGAACCCTTGGAGCATTTGTATTTCTCTCCGTCGATTCGGATCGGGCAGCGCAGCGTTTCGATTTTCGTCCCGTTTGACCGGACTACCTCCTGTGTCATATCCAAAGTCTGAAACTCTTCCGTCTTCATCAAACGGTCCCAGTCCATCACATCGGAACACCAGATATCGGCCGGTTCCAGTACAGCCAACCACTCCTCCGTATTTCCGCTCAGAAGATGTTCGGCCAAAATCATCTTTATCTCGTCCCGTTTGCTGCTCCATTCCCTTTTATCCGTATACCCTTTGAGTTCATCGCACTTTAAAAGCTCTGCCAGGGTGGGAATGGAACCCATCGCCAAAGCCAGGTATCCGTTTTTGGTTCGATAGATTCCATAGGGAGCCGCAATAAACGGACTGGCGTTGTTGATCCCGCTCCGCACCGGCAGCTCATGCCCATCGTTCAGGAAGGTGGTCAGTCCTTCAAATTGAAGATCCAGCGCGGATTCCAGCAGACTGACCTCCACGTAAGCGCCGCGTCCCGTCACTCCCCTGCGGACCAGGCCGGCCATCACCCCCTGAATCAGATGTTCGCCCGCCAGGATATCCGCAACGCTGAGTCCCACCGGCAAAGGCGGCTGGTCCGCGTTCCCGTTCTGATACGCGATCCCGGACACCGCCTGAACCAGCAGATCCTGCCCCGGCCTTCCGACCCAGGGTCCTTTTTTCCCATATCCGGTCACTTCCCCGTATACCAAAGCGGGATTGATCTTTTTTACCGATTCATAATCGACTCCCAGGCGTTCCGCCACTCCGGGGCGAAAATTGATCAGCATGACATCGGCCCGGCTCAAGAGCTCATCCAGCCTGCCCCGGTCCGAGGGATCTTTCAGGTCGATCACCAGACTCTCTTTATTCCTGTTCTCCGTGTGAAACAAAGAATTCTCGCCGTCAAGATACAAATTGGAGAGCGCCATTTTGCGGCTGAGGTCGCCCCCGTTCGGATTTTCGATCTTGACCACCCTCGCGCCGAGATCCGCCAAACGGAGGCCTGCGTAAGGTCCCGCCAAAAGCTGGCTGAAATCCAGAACCAGCATTCCTTCCAGTGGTTTCAAATCCGCCTCTCCTCCTCACCTTTCAAGTGAAAATCCGAGATGATCTTCTCATTGTCCTCGCCCAGTTTCGGGGCCCATTTTTCTGACTTCAGCATCTTCCCGTCAACGCGGATCGGGCACCGGGTCGTCAGGAGTCCGGGCTGGCCGGGGCGGTGCACGTCCTGCACAAAATCAAGGACGCGGAATGCTTCATGACTCGTCATCTGTTCCCAGTTCATGACCTCCGAAGCCCAGTATCCGGCCTTCTCCAGGAGTGACATCCAATGTCCGGTCTCCTCCTGTTTCAGGTGTTCCTGAAGGACTTTTTTAATCTCATCGCGCTTTGTGAACCAGACCTCTGGATCCGTATATTCCGTCAGACGCCTGCAGCCCAGGATCTCCCCCAGGCGGACCACGGACCCCATGGTAAGCGCGAGATATCCGTTCTTTGTCTCATAGATTCCATACGGGGCGCCGAGCGCAGCGTGTGCATTGTTAAAACCGGATCGTTCCGGCATCCGGCGGCCGTTGTTCAAATAAACGGTCACGGCTTCGACCTCAAATGAAAGGATCGATTCCAGCAGGGAAATCTCAACATTTCCGCCCTCCCCCGTTTTTGCGCGGCGGATCAGGCAGGCCAGAATTCCCTGAACCAGATGGGCACCGGACACGGTGTCTACGATCGACACCGCGAACGGCATGGGCGGCTGGTCCGCATTCCCATTCAGATAAGCCAGTCCCGAAAGAGACTGAATGAGCAGATCCTGCCCCGGTTTCTTTTTCCACGGTCCTTCTGTTCCGTATCCCGTGACCGAAGCGTAGACGATCCGCCGATTGATTTTCCTGGCGTTTTCGTAATCCAGGCCGAATTTCTCCATCACGCCGGGACGGAAGTTTTCGATTAAAACATCCGCCTTGGCGATAAGTTTTTTTACCATTTCCCGGTCGCCGGCATCCTTCAGGTTGGCAGCAAAACTTTCTTTATTTCTGTTGATCGTGTAAAAGTTGACGCTGTCTCCATCCGCATACAGATTATTCAAAGAAAGCTGCCGGGCATTGTCCCCCGTTTTGGGGTTCTCCACTTTGATGACGCGGGCGCCAAGATCCGCCAGCCGCAGAGCCGCGCTGGGCCCTGCGAGGTATTGGCTGAAATCCAGCACAACCGTCCCCTCTAATGGTTTCATTCCATCCTCCTTGATTCATTGATGCACGCGGTCGGCATAATACAGTTGATTAAAATGTTCTGCGATTATTCGCGGAGATTTCTTTTCTTTGATTTGACGATGCAGATCGGCGGATTCCTCTTCCTGGAAGTCGTTCCATCGCGCTATTTTCGGCCTTACAAACGATGTTTCAAGCGTTTTGAAGGTATTTTTGAAGAAGCCGCGCGTCATTTGATTGTTTTTTTCATCCAGCCAGGCTGATTTTGCCGCCGGCTGCCCGTCCGCTTCGGTATAAATTCCCTTCTGTACCTCGGCAGAAGCGAGGTACTTGGCAAAAGCGACAGCGCTTTCCGTTTTTTCCGGTGCAATCTGTCCGGAAACAGAGATCCCTACCCCGCCCATCTGCGTGGAAACCTCCGCGTTTTCCCAAAGCAGGGGGGCGTCCCAAAACTCAAGCGGATGCCGCCGGAACCCGTCCCGGGAATAATTCGTATATCCGTAGAGATAGGGAGTGTAAACGATTTTCCCCTCTGACGACATGGCATCCAAAAGCTGAATCGGATTCATCTCAAAAGAATCGGGATGGGAAACGGATGCGAGAAGGTAAAGCAGCTCCGCGGCCTTCTCGCCAGCAGCCGGGTTAATTCCTTTCCGGAGATCAAAATAATTTTCTCCGCGCTGCTGGGCGACAAAGCTCAGGTAGATACTGAAGATATCCGTCGCGGACATTGCCGTGCCGATCCAGAAATCACCCAGCCAATTTTTCAGGTCGAGAACGTCCTGAAACGTGCGCGGCAGCGGCAGACCCTTTTTCCTGAAAAACTCCATATTTGCCGCCGCCACCTGTGTGGCCGCGTCCACCGGAAGCGCCTGGTAAAATCCGTCCACACAGTAACAGCTCAGGCTCTGTCCGATCCTCTCGCGCTCCAGCGTTTCCAGAAAAGCCGGTTCCAGATACTCGTTCAGCACCAGAAGAATTTTCTCCTGCAGTGCCTCGGCCATAAAGGGGTGGTCAACCATGATCAGATCGTACTTCTCCGCCAGCCTGCTCACGGGAAAATCACCGAAGTCCTTCAGACTGCGCCTGGTCCAGGTAATTGCAACCCCGGAATGCGCGCTGCAAAACCGTTCCGTCACCGGGATCAGTGGATTGTAGCCTCTCTCATGGTCCCAAGTGATTCCTCTGAGTTCCATTGTTTTTTTCACCTTGCTCTTTTCCATTTTGGTTTATCCCCCTGTCGGGGGGGGATTTCATCAGTAGATCAGGTCGACCAGTCCTGTCGTCAGAATCGGGATGAAGGTCATGAGCAGCAGTTCTCCCAGCAAAGTGACATAGAACGGGATACTCTCCTTGATAAACGTCTTCAGCGGACATTTTGTTTCGTTGCACACCACAAACATCAGCGTTCCCATCGGGGGAGTCAGGGACCCGATCGCCATATTGAAGATAAAGACCATGGCAAACTGGATCGCGTTGATCCCATAGCTCAGGGCAATCGGATACAGCAGAGGGACCAGAATAATCATGGCCGCGTTGCCTTCGATGAACATTCCGACAAACAGCAGGAAAAGGTTGCACAGAATCAGGAATACATATTTGCTGCTGGTCGCCTGAAGCATCATGTTCGTCAGGGACTGCGGAATCTGCTCCTTGGTCAGGATCCAGGACAGGGCGGACGCCGCACCGATAATCAGCATGATGCTGGTCGTGGAAATGACCGTTTCCTTCACTCCGTCTTTAATGGTTTTCCAATCCAGCTCTTTATAAATCAGACCCAGAATGACGGAATAGATCACCGCGACAGAACCCGCTTCCGTGGCGGTAAAAACTCCGAGCCGGATCCCGCCGATGATAATGACCGGCAGGCATAGCGGAAGGACCGCCTCTTTCAGGACAGGAAGCACTTCCTTGCTCTTTAAACGCTGCTGACGGCTCGGCATATAGCCTCTTCGCCTGGAAATGACCGATACCGTTACCATCTCGCCCAGGCAAAGCATCAGGCCCACGCCAATACCGGAAACAAACAGCTTTCCGATGGAGAGGTCGGCGAGGGATCCGAACAGAATCATCGCGATTCCCGGGGGAATCAGCGGTGTGATCATCGCGGAAGCGGCGGTAACCACGGAGGAAAACTCTTTCGACATTCCCTTCTCTTCCATGGCAGGCACCAAAATCTTGGCTTCCATCGCGGCGTCGGCAAGGCTGGAGCCGGACAGTCCGCCCATCAAAGTGGAGAGCAGGACATTTACCTGCGCAAGACCGCCGTACAGGCGTCCCGTTAGGACGTCACAAAGAGCCATGATGCGCCGCGTCACTCCGGAATAATTCATAAACACGCCCGCGCAGACGAAAAACGGAACCGCCAGAAGCGAAGAGCTTTGCACGCTTGAAACTACGCGCTGCGCCAATATCATCGAGTTGACGCCCGGATTGAGAAAAAAGTAAACCGCGCTTCCCGCGATCACGGAAAGATAGACGGGAACTTTTAAGAACAGCAGCACCAGCATGAGAATCAGTGCGATCGTGATTTGTACGCTCATAGCTTTTCCTCATCCTCTCTCTTGCGTTTTGCAAGACGCCCGCTGATTTCCGTAAAAAGAAGGCTGACAATCATCAGGAAACACCCCAGCGGAACGGCAACATACGCAAAACTGTAAGGAATGCGCAGCAGAGTTGTGAGTTTGCCGGTCGACATCAGCTGCAAATAATAAATGCCGCTTTGGAGAAACAGGTAAATAAGGATCAGAAGTTCAAGAAAAACATCAATGAATTCGACCGCCCGTTTGGCTTTTTTCGGCAGGGAATCCACCACGATTTCAATGGCAATGTGTCCGCCGGTGCGAAACGCGGCACCTGCCGCCAGAAAAATTACCCAGACAAACATGATCATCTGCATCTCTTCCATCCAAGTGATGGGGTCACGGAATACGTATCGCCTGATCACGCCTGCAAACGTCAGAATAATCAGCGCTACGGCCGTAATTCCAGACACCGTGATGTCCAAGTTCCCCAGAATCTTCAACACACGTTTTTTCATTTCGTTAAGCCACCCTCATTTCATACATAATTGCAAACCCTTGCAATCGCCATTTCCTCCAGTCCCAGAATCTCCGACTTCGTCCGCTTGCCGTCCGCCGTTTCCACAACCGTCCGAAGCAGCCGTTCGGCGAATTCGCCCATGCGCTCCGGCTGAGTGAGAAGCACGCTTACATCGCAGTCGATGTTATCCTCCATGTAGTGGTATGTATCCTGATTCGCCGTGATCTTAATCACAGGGACAATAGGATTTCCGGTGGGTGTTCCCCGCCCTGTGGAAAACACCACAAGCTGTGCGCCGCCGGCCGCCATCCCGGCGACGGACGAAGGATCGTTCCCCGGCGTGTCCATAATGACCAGGCCCTTCCGGCTCATCGGTTTTGCATAGTCGTAGACTTCTTCAATCGGCCGGTGGCCGCCTTTATGAATGCAGCCCAGGGATTTTTCCTCCAGCGTGGTCAGCCCGCCCGCCATGTTTCCGGGAGAAGGATTTCCTTCGCGCACATCCTCACCGACCAGCTTCAAAGCGTTTTCATACCGATGCACAATGTCATAAATGCGATCCTTCACCACCGGGGTCCGGGCACGGCGTGCAAGAATGTGTTCCGCGCCGATAAACTCCGTCGTTTCGGAAAGAACCGCCGTCGCTCCCAAATCGACCAGCCGGTCACACATTTCTCCAATCAGCGGATTGGACACCAGACCACTGGTCTGGTCGGATCCTCCGCATTCCGTCGCAACAACCAGTTCCGAAACCGGGATGGGGATTCTCTGCTGCATGGAGGCTTCCGCCACCATTGCTCTGGCGGCTCTGGAGGCCTTTTCCACCGTAGTGATGGTTCCGTGATTTTCCTGTATCACAAAACGCTCCAACGGTTTGTTCGTTCTTTTCCGGATTTCCTCCGTAACCAGGTCCATCTGGCATGTTTCACATCCCAGCGAAATGACGACGGTACCGTAAACATTCGGGTTGGCGGCCATCCCGGCCATCACGTCCATCGTCAGCTGCATATCGCTCGGTACCTGCGAACAGCCGTTTTGATTGTGAAACGTTACGGTCCCCTCAACCTGCTGAGCAACGATTCCGGCTGTGTCTGAAGCGCAAATGCTGGCAGGAAGAATCAGGACTTTGTTTCGGACTCCTGCTTTGCCATCCGGTCTCCGATATCCCAGAAATTCCAATTTTCCTTACCTCCTTCTTACAGCGCTTCCCGCCGACTCTGCACATTTTGAAGATGAACGTGTACTCCCGCTTCGATCTCCTCTGCCGCAACGCCGATGTGTTCGCCGTACTTTACGATCGCGTCGCCTTTTCCGATTTTGCAGACCGATATTTTATGATAACGTGGAACGTCGCTTTTTGCTTTTATGCTTAACTGAATCGCCCCGTTCCTGCAAAACACCTCCTGCCCCTCTTTTACGCTGTCCAATACAACCGCCACATTATCCTTTGGGTCAATTAAAACTGCGACCAATGCAGCCACCTCAAATTCAAAATCCGTATTTCGGAATTAAATTCCGCTGATAATAAAAAATACTTCTCACACAAAATCACAAGAATTGCCCGGTTCCTGGGGTACCATGTATCTTCCGTTCACAACCTGCGCCGGATATTTAAAATATTCACGCAGATGGGGAATGTATTCCAGGAAGAGACTTGGATGGCCTACGCTGATGTGGTTAAAGAGCACCATATGCTGATGAATCTGCCCCATATCGCCCACGTGGGGAATCACCGGAACATGATACTTTCTGGATAACAGGCTGATCAGGATAAATTCGGAGATCCCGCCGACTCTCACCGCGTCCACCTGATTAAAGCTCATCGCATTCGCCTGCAAAAAGTTCTTGAACATCACTTTATTGGGGACATGCTCGCCCAGTGCGATGCGGGTTGGATAAATCGCTCTGGCTAAAGTCTGGTGGCCGAGAACATCATCCGGGTCCGTCGGCTCTTCGACCCAGTAGGGATCGATTTCTTTCAGCCTTCCAATGATCCGGACGGCCTCCGTCAGCGTCCATTGCTGATTCGCATCCAGCATGATCGTGGCCTTCGTTCCCGCAACCCTGCGGATCAGCGCCGCGCGCCGGATGTCCCTTTCCGGGTCTTTGGAACCAACCTTGAGCTTCATGGCGGTGAAGCCTTTTTCAATCGCTTTTTTTGTGTTTTCAACCACGATCTCATCCGAATAGTTAAACCATCCCACCGAGGTATCGTAGCCGGAATACCCTGTCGAAAGAACTTTTTTGCGCTCTTCTTTTCCCTCTTCCGCCGTTTTCAGGATCTGCAGCGCGTCCCCGGCCGTCATCGCGTCTTCCATATAGCGAAAATCCAGAAGCCGGATCACTTCTTCGGGGGTCAGGTCCGTCAGCAGTTTCCAAAGCGGGACACCCTGGGATTTTGCCCAGAGATCAAAGCAGGCATTGGTGATGCTTGCCAAGGCAAGATGAACCACGCCCTTATGGGGTCCCAGCCAGCGATAACAGGGTGAGTCGGCAAGTTCGGCAAACACCTTGCCAAATTCGCTCATCAGTTCATGAATCTCTTTCCCTGCCAGAGATTCCGAGAGATATTGGATCGCCCTGCAGACCAGGTCGTTTCCGTTCCCTAAAGTAAAGGCAATTCCGATCCCTTCCATATTTTTTTCAGTTTTCAGTTTGCATACGGCGTAAGCGTATTGCGGGACGGTATGTACTGCGTCCGACCCGGCGCCGTCTTCCAGCAGAAAGCGCTTATCTTCGACTTCTATGCCCGTTATGACAACATTGCTCATAAATTTCCAACTTTCCTTTTCGATAGGAGGGCTGGAGCAGGACTGGAGTGACAGCGCGGCCTGCTCCACCCTGTGGATATCAAGAAATACTAGAAGAGATAAGCCGAATTATTTAACCAAACCCTGGATGTAACCATAGAGATCGTTGCGCCAGTCTTTCGTAATGGTGGAATCCTTGTACAGCGCTGCGGAAGCTTCCTCAAACTTGGCCCGCTCCGCGTCGCTGAGATCAATGATCGTGACGCCTTTATCCTTCATTTTGTTCATGTAATCCTCTGTGCCGTTGGTCTGCAGGTCATTATTTTTCAGGCCAGCCTGATCGCCCGTCTCAGCCAGAATCTGCTGCTGTTCTTTTGTAAGGCCGTCAAACCATTTTTCGCTGCAGATCCACTGCGCAAACATTTCAACGTGCTTCGTCATGGTGATGTATTTTGCCACTTCATAATAGGCGCCGCCGTACAGGGTGGTAAAAGTATTTTCAAGCCCGTCGATCGTTCCCTGCTGAAGTGCAGTGTAAACGTCTCCGATTGCCATCGCCGTAGGCGCGGCACCCATCAACTGGAACGCTTTCATGTAGGAAGGAGTATTCGGCGTGCGAAGGATCAGGCCTTTCATGTCGCCAATGGTTTTCACCGGCTTCGTCGTCATGATGTTTCTCTCGCCAAAAATCCAGTTGGTGGTGACAATATGAACGCCCTTTTGTGCAAGCAGATCCGCCTGCTGGCTCCACCAGTCCGTCTTAATCAGTTTCCAGCACTGGTCAAAATTCTGGAAAACATAGGGAGCGGAAACAATGGCCAACTCCGGAGCGCCGTATTCCGCCAGAAAGGACCCGTCGCAAATGGTAATGATCGGTTCCCCCATGACGATCTGATCAATCAGGTCTGTTTTGGACCCCAACTGGCTGGAGGGGAACAGTTTAATTTCCATGGTCCCGTTGCTTTTTTCCGCAATCAGCTTCTGCCATTCTTTCGCTGCGGCATCCACCGGCTCACCGGGGTTGTTTTCATAGGCCACCTGAATCACCACTTTGTCTTTGCTGCCGGCAGAATTCGCGGCGGCGTTCGAT
Source organism: Caproicibacter sp. BJN0012 (assembly GCF_035986805.1). NCBI lineage: Bacteria > Bacillati > Bacillota > Clostridia > Eubacteriales > Acutalibacteraceae > Caproicibacter > Caproicibacter sp. BJN0012. The sequence continues at coordinate 2,239,469 of NZ_CP142518.1, forward strand.
GCGCCGCTGCTCGACGCACCGGAGGTGCCGGATGGCGAACCGCAGGCCCCCAGCGTCAGAGTCATCGCAGCTGCCAGTACAATCGCAAGTGCTCTTTTCATTTTCCTCTTACTTTTCATTACAAACTCTCCTTTGTACTTATTTCCTCAGAGCGGAAATTAATTCCAGAATAGTTGAAAGTAATTGCCTATTTTGCTGAAACTGATCTCTCCCATTTTAAGGTCACACTCAGGTGATTCAATCCGGGTTTCGCTCTCGCCGCCGGATTCCACGTCGATAGCTTATCAAGTTAATTTTCCGGGTCATGGATTTTACGCTTTTGGTCAGAAGCCATTGCATCCCGGTCTCAGAAGCTCCAATATTTTCGCATCATCTTCCGCCGTAGCATCCGGCATGGGAAAGGTGCTGGTGCTGCTGGTTGCCACGCCCTGCAGCTTCAGTGCCTCTTTCAAAACGGGAAGGAACGGACTGCGTATGGTGTAAAGGCGCATCAAACGGTTAATGATTTTCTGTCCTTTCGCGATTCCCTCAATATCGTTTTTCCTGATCGCTTTGACCCAATCCGCACATACCGCCGGCACAACGTTCGAAAGGGAACCAATGCAGCCATTGCCGCCGGATAAAACATTGTGCGCAAAATTGTCATCATAACCGGAATAAATTTCAAATGAAGGAATTTTGCCCTTGACAAGCTCGATCAGCATTCGGGTGTGGTCCATTCCGGCAATCGTATCCTTTATCCCGATAATATTACCGTGGGCTTCGGCAAGTTCCAGAACGGTTTCCGCCGGAATCGTGCATCCTGTATTCTGTGGGAAATTGTACAGATACATTGGACCGTCGATCATGGATGCCAGTCGGTCATAGTACTGGAACAACGCTTCACTGCCAAACTGAAAATAGTATGGGGGTAAAATCATGACAGCATCAGCGCCGTTTTTCAGACAGAAGTTTGAAAATGACACCGTCTCGTCCGCCACCATGCTGGTTGTTCCAATCACTAATTTTACGCGGCTGCAAATCGCATCAATTGCAAACTTCGCCATCGTTTTTCTTTGTTCCATATTCATTGCGAAGAATTCACTGCTGCTTCCTTCCACCAAAATGCCGTCAATACCGTTTTCAATCAAATTGTCATACAGTTTCTTCTGGCTTACAAGATCCAATCTGCCATCTTCATGAAACAATGTAATGGCAGGCGTGAAGTAAACTGCATCCATACCCATTCCTCCTATTTTCTCAAGAACAATTATGCATCGAGGCTTCTTTTGGCCCTATGTCTTTCACACCCCCTGTTTTTACCACTCATTTTTCCGCTGTGCGGAAACGTTTTTCTATTTTTCAGGCGCATTTTTATCATATACTCCTGAGAAAAACTTGTCAAGCACTGTTTCGTAATTTTCACCGAAAAAGTTGTAAAATCAAAACAAATGTTGGGCTATCTTAAAACGATTTGCTCTTATTCAATCATCACTCCGTCAATCTCCATAGATTTGTTTCTGAAAGTCCTCCGATGATGGCGGATATGTCTTATGGAAACAAAATCAATCAGAAAAAGCAACTCGCTGAATTTTTCCATAAAAATATCCAGGAACCTGCATGGTTCCTGGATATTCTGTTCGCCGGATACGGTCCCGGCTTGACCGCCCGTGATTTGGTTTTGTTCCTCCAACTTCGATTGACCGTCTTGGTCCTCGGCCGTTCCATACAGTTTTCGGAACGAAACGGCAAAGCTTCCTTCGGGAAAGGGAATGGCCCTCCACTATTTTGTATCCGCAAACCGCCGTTTCAGATTCCGTAATATTCATCAACAAGATTGACGGATTTCAGCAGATCAATGTTTCCAATCAGATCGTCAATCCGGGAATCGGCCGCAATTTTATGTTCTTCTGAAAACAGGATTCCGCGATCCGATATTTTTGAAACAAGTTCCAAATTGTGCGTTGAGGTGATGATCGTTTTTCCAGCTTCTCCCAAAGAATTCAAAAGACGGATCAGCCAGACCTGGGTTCTGGGATCCAGACCGTTTGTCGGCTCGTCCAAAATCAGGACTTCGGGATTCATCACAAGCACGGAAGCCAAAGCGACCTTCTTCTTCTCCCCCCCGCTGAGTTTATAGGGAGTCTTTCCCAACAGATTTTCTATGCCGAGCAGCGCGGAAATGTCACTGATTCTGCTTCTGACTGTTTCCGGATCAAGCTTTTGCTGCAGCAGGCCGAACGCTATTTCATCCTCCACCGTGCTGCAAAAAAGCTGTACGTCCGGATTCTGAAAGATAAAACCTACCTGACGGTGATACTTTCCGGAAAAATGATCGTCATTCCAATCTCTCTCCGATACCACATTGTGAAAGGCGCGAAAGATCCCTTTCTGAGGAGAAAGCAAGCCCGACAGCAATTTCAGCAGTGTTGATTTGCCGCATCCGTTCGCGCCGAGAATACATACGCGCTCCCCTTTGCAGATCGTGAACCGGACGTCGTCCAGGACCGGCTGGCAGCCAGGATAGGAAAAAGAGACTCCCTCCAGCTCAAAGATTGGATTTTCTCCGTCTTTCATCACTTGACATGTTCCCCCACAATTAACAGAAATAATATCGCAGCATTGATGACAAGGAAGACACCGTCTCTCCATTCCATCTTAAGATCAAGAAGCCCAGTCGACTCTCCCGTATAGCCGCGGCAGCACATGGCCTCATAGATTTCTTCGCTCATGCCGTGTCCTTTCAAAAACAAATACGCGGCGCTGTGCGCCATAAACCGACGGTTATCCGAAGATTTCAGCTTACCCAGAGTGCGAAGGGATCTGGCTTCCATCATTTCCTGAGCAATTTCGGCCAATAAGAAGAGATAGCGATAAGTCATGTTCAAGATCGAAGTAACAATGGATGGGATATGCATGGCTTCCAACCCGGCGGTGATTTTCGACCATCTGGTTGTCAGAAAGAGCAGGAAAGCGAAGGATAGAGAAATTCCCGTCCGAAACATGAGCCGGAAGGCCGTTTTCAACCCTCCTGAGCTGAAATAGATGCCGTCCCTGATTCCAAAGCAACCGGGTCCGGTCACATAAAAAAGGGGACGGCCTTTTATCAGCAAACTGCTGACTCCCGGCAGCGAGACAAGAAAGACCGCCAGAGGAACAACCAGCCAGATCCGTCTGAAAAAAGTCTTTGCCGGTATTCCCGACAGTCCCGCGTACACAAGCGGAATCACGGAAAGAATTGTCAAAACAGCCATATTGCCCGTCATGCTGCCAAAGGCAATGAAGACAAGAAAAACGCACAGCTTGACTCTGGGATCAACGATCTGAAGAAAATTGTCCTTCGCCGCATATTTTTCACAGTACAGTTCATTCTCAACGACGCCGGATATATTTTTCAACGTTCTACGCAGAAAATGCGTTTTGGAACCGGGATGGTCCCCGAAGGAGCCATCCTCGTTCTTCAAAAGCCATTCCGGAATCCTGTTTCCGCATCCGCTTTGCTGCATTCTATTTTTGCCCGGTGCCTTTCTTGTTTTTTGTAATCAGTCTGGACATCAGGAAAATCAGGAAGGAAATCAGAAGGATGCCGACCAACGCCGAAAGTATGTAACCGGCGATAGAACCAACCTGACCGTCCCCAAGCACAGGCAGCGAATAATCGGGCATGATCGCGTTCCACCTGTCCGACATGGAAGCCAGCCCCTGCGGAATGTAACCGAGGGCGTCTTTGATTTCATCCGTCCCCCATTCGCCCCAGGCGGTCCCCGTGGCGATCAGGCCCAGCGGTGTAAGAACCACCATGACTATGATCGGGATGAGAAGATTGCGGTATTTTTGAAAAAAGGAAACTTTTCCAAGTCCTGTCGGCGACCCATTGCCGGAAAAGATCTGTGGAGTCACCTTGGCGATATAGGCGACCGCCGCTGCCGTAAGAATTCCCTCGATCGGTCCGGCTATCAGTAAATGGGCGGTCATCATCGAAGGAATCGAGACAGAGAGCGGATAAGGGCAATACAGCGGATGGCCGGCTCCACCCTGGAACAGAAGCGGCTGTATTCCAAACTCCAGAGAAGCACAGAAGGCCGCCAGATTCAGTCCCAGATAACTTCCAAAAAAGGAAGCGGCCAGATTCCGTGAACTGCCGATTTTTGAGCTGCCTGCAAACAATTTATAAAGATAATACCCCGTAAAAGGCATAATGACCGCCATATTCAGGCAATTGACGCCGTAAGCGAGGATTCCCCCGTCCCCAAAGACAAGCGCCTGAATCAATAAAGCCGTGGAAACGCACACTGTTGCCGCCCAGGGTCCCAACAGAATGGCAATCAGCACCGCCCCGACGGCATGCGCGGAGCTCCCCCCCACCACCGGAGCATTAAACATCATCGTCAGAAAAGAAAACGCGGAGCAAAGCGCAAGCGTTGGAATATTTTTTTTCTGAAGCTTTGCTTTTACTTTCTTAAAAGCAGCCGCCCAGGTGGGAAGCATGACAACAAATCCGGGGACCGTAGTCTGCGGGCCCAAATAGCCGTCTGGAACATGCATAATGATAGTCTCCTTCAAAAAATTAAGCCCATGCAAGGCTTTCAGGCCCTTCATGGGTTCAATCAACAATTCAATTATTTTTCCAGCCAGACTGATTCGGGTCTTCATGACCTTATTTGTGTTTATTTTAACCCGGTCCGCCGATTTTGTCAATCATAAACATGGGAAGATGGCTGCATGAGAGCAGGAATAAAAGTGATTTTGTAATAAGCAGATGAAATCAGCAGAAAAAAGGAACGATATTTCTTGCCTTTTCTCTATTTACAAAACGGGTGAAATCGTATAGTCTAAAGGAAAAGGAATTTGGCGAATTGGTGATGAGGCTCACCCTAATGCAGTTTCTGCTGATGGCTTCTACTTTAAGAGATTAAGGTGGAAGCCTTCTATTTTTCTCATAAAGGTGGTATAATACTGTGAAATTGAGCAGAATTATCATTGTCGGACTGGGCGGTTTTCTCGGTGCCGCACTCCGTTACATCATTTCTAACGCAACGGCAAAATATTTCGGTGATTTTCCTGTCGGAACTTTAATCGTCAACATCCTCGGCGGATTTTTGATGGGATTTCTCATGGAGGCAAGTACCAGCCTATGGACTGTTTCACCGAATACCAGGATCTTTTTAACGACCGGAATTCTGGGAGGACTCACAACGTTTTCCACCTTCAGTTATGAAACCATCTCTTTTTTAACGGATGGGGACTATCTGGCCGGTGGAGTGAACGCAGGCCTGAACCTGTTTTCCGCTTTGTTTGCCTGCTGGCTTGGAAAGATCGCCGCGCAATTGATATAAGGAGGTTTTTATTATGATAGGTCACGGGAAACTGTTGAAGATTTATATTGGGGAGTCCGCGGGTCATCACGGAGAGCCTCTTTACCATACGATTATTAAAAAAGTCAAAGAACTAGGTCTTGCGGGAGCTACCACGGTCCGCGGCATCGAAGGATTCGGCGCCAACAGCGTCATACATAGCGTGCGGTTTCTGACGCTTTCGGAAGATCTCCCGATTGTGATCGAGGTGGTCGACACGGAAGAAAAGATCAGCCGTTTGGTCGATCTCCTCGACGGAACCATCACGGCAGGCGTTTTAATGACCCTGCAGGACGTTGAAATTATAAAGTATGAGAAAGCTCAGAAGTAAAGAGCTGATCAATGCCGGGGGCCTGTTTTTCGCAGGCCCCCGGCATTTTTTGATTGATTACAGATTCAATTCTTCGTTGAGCCGGTCCAGCACCTCTTCTGCATCAATGCAATGTACGGCGCAGGCATCCGCAAGGGATTCATTCAGGGATGCCGGACAGCCCAGGCAATGCATCCCACAGCTCATTAAAACGGGGACCGCCTCCGGATACCGCTGAACGATATCGCCAATCAGCATGTCTGAAGAGATTACCTCCTTTGGAGTCTCGTTTTCACCGAAGAACAGCTTTATATCATCATCCACCGTACCGATCCCGGCGATGCCGAAATTTTCAGTCAGGACCTTGGCCACATTGGGAGAGAGAAATGCCGGAAGCGTCGGTCCAAGGTGAATGTTTTTTACGCCCAGAGACAGCAGCGCCAGCAGAACGATGACGGCTTTTTGCTCGTACCACGCGATGTTGTAAACGATCGGCAAATCGTTGACGTCACTGAGCTGAAAAATTTCCTTCAGCTTCAGCGCAATCACCGCAAGAGAATAGGAATCGTTGCACTGGCCCGCGTCCAAAACGCGCGGAATTCCGCCGATGTCTCCAAGATCGAGCTTGTTGTACTTATATTTCGCGCAGCCCGCGGTGAGGATGACCGTATCTTTGGGAAGAGCTTTCGCAAAATCGGTATAGTAATTTCTGGATTTGGCTCTTCCGTCGCAGCCCGCCATGACAACAAATTTCCTGATCGCCCCGGATTTCACCGCCGCCACGATGGTGTCGGCCAGCGCAAACAGCTGATTGTGGGCGAAACCGCCCGTAATCTCGCCCTGCTCGATCTGAGTCGGGGGCGCGCACCGCTTTGCGCGCGCGATGATTTCAGAGAAGTCCTTTTCCTCCCCTACCTCACCCGGAATGTGTTTACAGCCCGGGAACCCTGCGGCGCCCGTGGTATACAGGCGGTCTTTGTAGCTGTCTTTCGGCGGGACGATACAGTTGGTCGTCATGAGGACCGGTCCGTTGAAGCTTTCAAATTCTTCCCTTTGCTTCCACCACGCATTGCCGTAGTTGCCTACAAAATGCGGATACTTCTTAAACGCGGGGTAGTAATGCGCGGGGAGCATTTCCGAATGGGTATAAACATCCACTCCGGTGCCCCCGGTCTGCTTCAGCAGCATCTCCAGGTCGCGCAGGTCGTGCCCCGAAATCAGGATGCCGGGCCGGCTGCCGACGCCGATATTCACCTTGGTAATTTCCGGATTGCCGTAGGCGGAAGTATTTGCTTTGTCCAGCAGGGCCATGCCGGCGACCCCGTATTCGCCGGTCTCGATCGTCAGCGCGATCAAATCGTTCACGCTCAGGGAATCGTCCAACGTCCCGGCAAGCGCGGACTGCAGGAAAGCGTCGACCTTTTCGTCATCCTCCAACAGGGCGTTCGCATGCTTGCTGTAAGCGGAAAGCCCCTTGAGGCCGTACGTGATCAGCTCCCTGAGGCTGCGGATATCCTCGTCTTTGGTGGACAATACGCCGACCTCGGCCGCCTTTGCGGCGAACCCTTCGCGGTTTTCGGATTCCCACAGGGCGGCTTCCGGCAGCACCTCCGGATGCGTCACCTGCGGCAGAAGCTCCTTCTTTTTACGGAGTGTTTCCACAATGCGGTCAACAATGGCGCTTTCGTCAAAGTTTGCGTTTGTGATCGTCGTGAACAGGTTCGCTGTAACCAAATGGTTCACGTCCTGTGCGACGGATTTCCCCTCCGCGCGCAGCTGCGTGGTGACGGCGGACAATGCCTTCGACACATAGACCAGCAGATCCTGCATTGCGGCGACTTCCGGTTTCTTTCCGCAGACGCCCGTTTGCGTGCAGCCGGTACAGCCAGCCGTCTCCTGACATTGATAGCAGAACATTTTGTTTTCCATATTGGATTCCTCCTCGATCTTCATTCATATGCCATTGACCGTGTTCATCATAGCAAACGCCATAAAAAAAATCCGTAACATCGGTTACGGATTTTAGAAGTTCCATCAAATATTCTGCAGCTTCTCCAAATTGGTAATATAAATTTTTTTCTTTTCAATTTTTAAAAGCCCGTCTTCCTGCATCCGCATCAGTTCCCTGGATAAAGAGGGCCGGGCCGTATTTAAGAAGTCGGCCAGTTCCTCGCGGTTCATGGAGAGCGTGACTCTGCCGGCGGCCGAACAGTTTTGAAGAAAGATTTTCGCAATCTTCTGGCGAAGCGAGGCGCAGGACAAAATTTGGACCTTTTGATTGAGCTGATACGCCTTCTGCGCCAGGATGGCCATCATGTTGGAAATCATCTTCGAGTGGCAGCCGCAGTTTTCTCCGCAGGTGTGGGAAAGAAATTCCCTCGGGATCTGTAAAACCTTTGCGGGAGTGACCGCCTGCGCATAGTGATCATATCCCTTTTTCTCCAGAAAAAGAAACACCTCGCCAAACAGTTCCCCCGACCGGCTGAAATTTGCCATGATGCTGCGCTTTCCGGAAACGGAATCATGGCATACAGCCACGGTCCCTTCCAGCAGCACGAACAGTTTCTTAGGAATGTCTTTTTGGGAAAAGATGATTTCGTCTTTTTCGTAGGTCACGATTTCCGATTTGCTGCATGACAGGCATTTTTCGACGTCGCTTTCAGACATTCCTGTAAACAGCGGGCTTTTTCTCAATTCATAAAGCATTTTCTCACTGCATCCTTTTTCTAAACCTGAATCTGATTTATGATATTCCGGCGATGAGTTCCCTCTGCCGCAGAGAGCTCCGCTTTGTTTTACTCCCGGATAAGAATATTCCGGCCATGGGTCCGCATATGTTTTGACAGCAATGCCGTTTTTAACAAAATGTGATGCTCAACATCGCGGCCCATCAACGCAAGCGCTGATTATCTGGGTTGCCGATGTCCAATGGGGGAAACATGAAGGGAATTATTCTGGCCGGCGGGAGCGGTACCAGGCTTTACCCGCTGACGATGGTCACATCAAAACAGCTTTTGCCTATCTATGATAAACCTATGATTTATTATCCGCTTTCCACACTGATGCTTGCGGGAATTCAGGAAATTCTGATTATTTCAACGCCGGGCGATCTGCATCATTTTGAATCTCTGCTGGGGGACGGCTCAAGCTACGGGATTCGATTATCCTACCAGGCCCAGCCGTCGCCGGGCGGGCTTGCGCAGGCCTTCTTGCTGGGGGAACAATTTATTCAGGGAAATCCGTGTGCCATGATCCTCGGCGACAACATTTTTTATGGGAGCGGACTGATTCGCCATTTACGCAGGGCCGCCCAGACAGAAAAAGGAGCGACGGTCTTCGGATATTACGTCGACAATCCGCAGCGGTTCGGCATCGTGGAATTCGATCAGACAGGAAAAGCCGTTTCTCTGGAGGAGAAACCGTCCTCCCCCTTGTCTCATTATGCTGTCACAGGACTCTATTTTTATGACGGGAAGGCCAGCAGCTACGCAAAAGAATTAAAACCGTCGGACCGCGGGGAACTTGAAATCACGGATTTGAATAAAATCTACTTGGAAAAAGATCAACTGAATGTTGTTACTTTGGGCAGAGGGTATGCCTGGCTGGACGCCGGAACCGTCGACTCCCTTGCGGACGCAACTGAATTTGTCCGGGTCATCGAGTCAAGACAGGGGATTCAGATCGCCGCGATTGAAGAGATTGCCTTCCAGAACGGCTGGATCACCGGAGAAAAGCTGTTGGCAGCGGCTCAAAAATACGGAGCCACCCCCTACGGGAAGCACCTGCGGCGCGTTGCCGAGAAGAGAATTATTCATTAGAGGAGAACAACTATGACTTTACTGCCTACCGATCTTTTAGACGTCTACCTGCTTGAACCGAAGGTTTTCGGCGACTCCCGGGGCTGGTTTATGGAAACCTGGTCGGCAAGGGAACTGGAACAAGCCGGTCTGCGTTACGTCTTCGTGCAAGACAACCAGTCTTATTCTGCGAAAAAAGGAACTCTGCGCGGCATTCATTTTCAAGAAGGAGAGGTGGCTCAGGCCAAACTGGTTCGCTGCGGCCGCGGCGCTGTCCTTGATGCCGCGGTCGATCTGCGAAAAGGATCTCCCAGCTATAAAAAATGGATCGCAGTGGAGCTTTCGGCGGAAAACAAGCGCCAGCTGTTAATTCCCCGCGGCTTCGGGCACGGATTTCTTACTTTGACCGACGACGTAGAATTTTTGTATAAGGAAGACAATTTTTATTGCCCGGAAGCCGACCGCAATTTTCTTTGGAATGATTCTGAAATCGGCATTGACTGGGGAATTCAGACTCCTGTTTTATCAGAAAAAGATGCGAAGGCGCCAAGATTTTGTGATTGCGGCGCCAATTTCATTTATCAGCCGGAGAGAAGGGATTGACCTGCAACCCCGGCATGTAATCAATCTCAGATCGATTTGTTCGGAGGGATTGCTTTGAAAATCGCAGTAACCGGAGGGGCCGGATTCATCGGCGGGAACTTCATCCGCTATTTGCTGAAAAACCACCCGCAGGATGAAGTCGTCTGTTTTGACGCGCTGACCTACGCGGGAAATCTGGAATCGTTGGGGGACATCCTCGAACGACCCGGTTTTACCTTCCTTCGCGGCGACATCACAAACCGCAGCGAAGTCGATTCGCTGTTTGAGAAAGAGCGGCCTGACATTCTCGTGAACTTTGCCGCTGAAAGCCATGTGGACCGGTCGATCCAAAACCCGGGGCTCTTTTTGCAGACCAATACGGTTGGAACCGGCATACTGCTGGACGCCTGCCGCAAATTCGGCATCGAGCGGTTCCACCAGGTTTCGACCGACGAAGTTTACGGCGATCTGCCGCTGGACCGGCGCGACCTGTTTTTTACAGAGAATACTCCCATCAACACATCAAGTCCTTACTCCGCGTCAAAAGCCTCCGCCGATCTTTTGGCGATGGCTTATCACCGCACGTATCAGGTCCCCGTCACCATTTCCCGCTGCTCCAATAATTACGGGCCCTATCAGTTTCCGGAAAAACTGATTCCGCTCATGATCGCAAACGCGCTTCAGGAGCTGCCTCTTCCGGTCTACGGAAAAGGCGCGAATATCCGTGACTGGCTGTACGTGGAAGATCATTGTTCCGCCATCGACCTTATCCTTCGAAAAGGAAAAGCCGGCGAAATTTACAATATCGGCGGTCATAACGAGCGCGCAAACCTTCAGGTTGTAAAGGCGGTTCTCCGCGAGCTTGACAAACCGGAAAGCCTGATCCGGTTTGTCACAGACCGCCCCGGCCACGACCTGCGGTACGCCATCGACCCAACTAAGATTCACCGGGAACTCGGCTGGCTGCCAACGACAAAATTTGAAGACGGGATCCATACAACCATAGAGTGGTATTTACACCACAAAACATGGCGGGAACACATCGCCACCGGAGAATACCGCGATTACTACGAAAAATGGATCGAAACAGGTGATTGCCGATGAAGATCACAGTGACCGGAGTAAAAGGTCAGCTTGGCTACGACGTTATGAAAGTTCTGCATCAGCGCGGAGACGATGCCGTCGGCGTGGATATCGATGATTTTGATATCACGGATTCTTCCGCCGTATTGTCCTTCCTTGAATCCGGACGCCCGGACGCCGTGATCCACTGTTCCGCTTACACTGCGGTCGACCGCGCGGAAGAAAACGAAAAGCTCTGCAGGGCGGTCAATGTCGACGGCACCTGCAACATTGCCGCTGCGTGCAAAAAGATCGGCGCAAAAATGGTATTTCTCAGCACAGACTATGTGTTTGAAGGGACTGGCACTCAGGCTCATGAGGTTGATGACAAAAAGGCGCCCCCTAACGTCTACGGCCGTTCCAAGTTGGAAGGTGAAGACGCCGTCCGGAAAATCCTGGCCCGGCACTTCATCGTCCGCACTTCGTGGGTGTTCGGCAAGAATGGGAATAATTTTGTAAAGACAATGCTCCGGCTTGGAAAGCAGGGCGGAGAGATCAACGTGGTGAACGACCAGGTTGGTTCCCCCACCTACACTGCCGACCTCGCTCCCCTGCTCCGCGACATGATTGACACTGAAAAATTTGGGACATATCACGCTACAAACCAAGGATACTGCAGCTGGGCGGATTTTGCCATGGAGATTTTCCGACAGGCAGGCTACCCGACAAAGGTGAATTTTGTCCCGTCATCTCTTTATCCCACAAAAGCGAAGCGGCCTTTGAATTCTCGGTTGAGCAAAAAAAGCATTGAGAAAGCAGGATTCCATTTACTTCCCGCCTGGCAGAACGCTCTAGCCCGGTATTTGAAGGAGATAAAAGAACTTCCATAATTTCGATCAAAATCAAATCATTTGGAAATTTATCGCTGGACAGGAATCTTTTTTAGATTTCCTGTCCTTTTATTGTATGAGAGTCTTCTAAAGCTAAACTTACGAAAAGAAAAAATTGTCAAATTCTACTATGTTTCATACTATGGGATAAAGGGCTTATAAAAAGTCATTTTGCCATAATGAGATTCTTATTGTCCTATGAATGTAAAACTTAACCTACTATTACAATAAAGGTGAGCGGTGATTCATATATGTATTCTTCCAGCTACCCATATTCAGCAAACAACTGTGTCCCGGACGACAATAAAAACAGATATCCACAAAGCAATTATAGTACGTATTATTATAATCAATGTCATAATAATGGAATGTCAAATTGCTGTAACCCATGCAACTGCTGCGATCCATGTCGGTTTTTAAGGTCAACGGGACCAACCGGACCAACGGGGCCAACGGGACCCGCCGGCGCCCCCGGAGGCGACACCGGACCGACAGGTTTCACCGGGCCAACGGGAGCTACCGGACCCACGGGCTTTACCGGACCGACAGGTGATCCCGGACCTACGGGAGCTACCGGACCCACGGGCTTTACCGGACCGACGGGTGATCCCGGACCTACGGGAGCTACCGGGCCGACGGGCAATACCGGACCAACAGGTTTCACCGGACCGACGGGAGCTACCGGACCCACGGGCTTTACCGGACCGACGGGTGATCCCGGACCTACGGGAGCTACCGGGCCGACGGGCAATACCGGACCAACAGGTTTCACCGGGCCGACTGGCGACACTGGACCTACTGGTTTCACCGGGCCGACTGGCGACACTGGACCTACTGGCTTTACCGGACCGACTGGTGATCCCGGACCTACGGGAGCTACCGGGCCAACGGGCGACACCGGACCTACTGGCTTTACCGGACCCACCGGCGACACAGGACCTACTGGCTTTACCGGACCCACCGGCGACACAGGACCTACTGGCTTTACCGGACCCACCGGCCTTGCCGGACTACTTGGCGCTACCGGACCCACTGGCTTTACCGGACCGACCGGCGCTACCGGACCCACTGGCTTTACCGGACCGACCGGCGACACCGGACCTACTGGCTTTACCGGGCCGACTGGCTTTACCGGGCCCACCGGTGACACCGGACCTACTGGCTTTACCGGACCCACCGGCCTTGCCGGACTACTTGGCGCTACCGGACCCACTGGCTTTACCGGACCGACCGGCGATACCGGACCTACTGGCTTTACCGGGCCCACCGGTGACACCGGACCTACTGGCTTTACCGGACCCACCGGCCTTGCCGGACTACTTGGCGCTACCGGACCCACTGGCTTTACCGGGCCGACCGGCGCTACCGGGCCCACTGGCTTTACCGGACCCACCGGCGACACCGGACCTACTGGCTTTACCGGACCCACCGGCGACACAGGGCCTACTGGCTTTACCGGACCCACCGGCGACACCGGACCTACTGGCTTTACCGGACCCACCGGTGACACCGGACCTACTGGCTTTACCGGACCCACCGGCCTTGCCGGACTACTTGGCGCTACCGGACCCACTGGCTTTACCGGGCCAACCGGCGACACCGGGCCGACTGGCTTTACCGGACCAACCGGCGACACCGGACCTACTGGCTTTACCGGGCCGACTGGCTTTACCGGACCAACAGGTGATACCGGGCCCGCGGCTGCAGGTGCAATTATTCCTTTCGCCTCAGGTTCAATTGCAACGCTTACTACTGTACTTGGAGGACTGGCGGGCACTCAAGCACTGATTGCTTTCGGTTCAAATGATACCGGAACATTGGCAGGCGGTATTATTGATATTACTGGTCTTTCCAGTATGGCCTTCAGCATGCCCAGGACTGGAACGGTCACTTCAATTGCCGCATATTTCAGTGTAGGGGCTGCCGTTTCGTTGATTGGATCTACAGTTACAATTACAGCACAGTTGTACAGTTCCGCAACGCCGGATGACACCTTTACCGCGGTACCGGGTGCTACCGTCACGCTGGCACCTCCACTTACGGGTCTTGTTGCCATTGGCACTATAACAAACGGCATAACAACAGGATTGTCGATCCCGGTCACGGATCAGACACGCTTGCTCATGGTGTTTTCAGCGGCAGTCACGGCCGGTATTGATATTGCAACAATTATAAGCGGATTCTGCAGTGCAGGACTTACAATTGTTTAAACTCTAGAATTTAAATCAGCCCGTTCCCAAAACGCTTTGTAGCTTTGCTTAACAATGGGAACGGGCTTCCGTTTTACCGATATTTCAACCTGGCAGCCGATGTATCATACTATGTAGAAACATTGGAGGATATAAAATGAGTAATATAGCTTTGCAAATAGAACGTTTAACCGGTGGTTCAGTAGCACCCACCGGAAACGTTATCTTTGATCATACTGTTTTCTCATCTGGAAATATATCATACAACTCACTGACTGGTGTTATCACTTTTAATGAAGCAGGACGATATGCGGTCAATTGGTGGGTGGCAACCCAGGCAAATCAATCCATCAACGGTACTGTTTTTTCACTATCATCCTCACAAGGAGATTTATTGGCGGGTAACTCGCCATTAAAGACAGATGAGGTGTCAGGTATTGGTATCATTGAAGTCAGTACCGCTCCCGCGACGTTATCGCTTATCAACTCAAGCACAAGTACTATTATCTATGCATCTATTGTCCCTGTTATAGCATCCCTCATTATTATTGAAGATGATGTCCCGGAAGCGGGCCCGACCGGTCCAACCGGGGACACCGGGCCAATCGGTGCCACAGGACCCACCGGGTTCACCGGGCCGACCGGAGATGCCGGGGCGACGGGTGACACCGGGCCGATCGGCGCTACAGGGCCCACAGGATTCACCGGGCCGACCGGAGATGCCGGGGTGACAGGTGACACCGGGCCGATCGGTGCCACAGGACCCACAGGATTCACCGGGCCGACCGGAGATGCCGGGGCGACGGGTGACACCGGGCCGATCGGCGCTACAGGGCCCACCGGG
Source organism: Caproicibacter sp. BJN0012 (assembly GCF_035986805.1). Taxonomy (NCBI): domain Bacteria; kingdom Bacillati; phylum Bacillota; class Clostridia; order Eubacteriales; family Acutalibacteraceae; genus Caproicibacter; species Caproicibacter sp. BJN0012. The sequence continues at coordinate 2,254,476 of NZ_CP142518.1, forward strand.
TTCACCGGACCGACCGGAGATGCCGGGGCGACAGGTGACACCGGGCCGATCGGTGCCACAGGACCCACCGGGTTCACAGGGCCGACCGGAGATGCCGGGGCGACGGGTGACACCGGACCGATCGGCGCCACAGGACCAACTGGCGACACTGGGCCGACCGGAAATACCGGGCCAACCGGAGATACCGGACCCACCGGGTTCACAGGGCCGACCGGAGATACCGGGCCGACTGGGTTCACCGGACCGACCGGCGACACTGGGCCAACCGGCGACACTGGGCCGACCGGAAATACCGGGCCGACCGGAGATACCGGGCCAACCGGAGATACCGGGCCAACCGGAGATACCGGGCCAACCGGAGATACCGGGCCAACCGGAGATACCGGGCCAACCGGCGACACTGGACCGACCGGAGATACTGGGCCGACCGGAGATACTGGGCCAACCGGCGACACTGGACCGACCGGAGATACTGGGCCGACCGGGTTCACCGGACCGACCGGAGATACCGGAGCGACGGGTGATACCGGGCCAATCGGCGCTACAGGACCCACAGGATTCACCGGACCGACCGGAGATACTGGGCCAACCGGCGACACTGGACCGACCGGAGATACTGGGCCGACCGGAGATACTGGGCCGACCGGGTTCACCGGACCGACCGGAGATGCCGGGGCGACGGGTGACACCGGGCCGACCGGAGATACCGGGGCGACGGGTGACACCGGACCGATCGGCGCCACAGGACCAACTGGCGACACAGGGCCGACCGGAAATACCGGGCCGACCGGAGATACCGGGCCGACCGGAGATACCGGGCCAACCGGAGATACCGGGCCAACCGGAGATACCGGGCCGACTGGGTTCACCGGACCGACCGGAGATACTGGGCCAACCGGCGACACTGGACCGACCGGAGATACTGGGCCGACCGGGTTCACCGGACCGACCGGAGATACTGGGCCAACCGGCGACACTGGGCCGACTGGGTTCACCGGACCGACCGGAGATACTGGACCAACCGGCGACACTGGGCCGACTGGGTTCACCGGACCGACCGGAGATACTGGGCCGACCGGCGATACTGGGCCGACCGGCGACACTGGACCGACTGGGTTCACCGGACCGACCGGAGATACTGGGCCAACCGGCGACACTGGGCCGACTGGGTTCACCGGACCGACCGGAGATACGGGACCAACTGGCGACACTGGGCCGACTGGGTTCACCGGACCGACCGGCGATACTGGGCCGACCGGCGACACTGGGCCGACCGGCGACACTGGACCGACTGGGTTCACTGGGCCGACCGGCGATACTGGGCCAACTGGGTTCACCGGACCGACCGGAGATACCGGAGCAGGCGTCGTAACCTTTGGTTATGTTTACGACCTGGCCACCCTTGCGACTGCCACAATAGCAGGAGGAGACCCCGTTCCATTCAGCGACAACGGCCCCTTGAGCGGCGTTACGCATACCGCCGGTGCAACCACAGTTACAGTTCCTGCCGACGGAAGTTACCAGATTAACTATGGAATCTCCATCACAGCAGGACTCGGATCGTCTATTGTGATTGAAGTCAATGGTACGCCTGACCCATCCACACAGATTTCCGCTTTGGTTACAACCGGGGAACTGAGTGGAACGGCAACTCTTACTCTTGCAACCGGCGACAGTCTGACGCTGGTGAATAACTCCGCCGTCGGTCTGACATTGTCTCTGGCCCCAAACGTCGGCGCACAATTCGATATTATTTTCTTATCCTAAAATAGTCAAATCAATTGGTCTGAAGTTGAAAACAGGAGGGCGGGCCCTCGGGAAATTTCTCAGGCCCGCTTTTCCTTTCTTTTCATCTGTTGTTGGGAAGAGGGATGCTATATTGGGCAGATATAAGATTTGTGTTTACGCAATTGCAAAAAATGAGGAAAAATTCGTTGATCGTTGGATGGATGCGGTCAGTGAAGCCGATCTGGTCGTTGTGCTTGACACCGGCTCAAGCGACGGGACCGTTCAAAAACTCAGAAACAGGGGTGCGGCCGTATATACGGATCAGATTAACCCCTGGCGATTTGACACCGCGAGAAATAAAGCAATGGATCATATTCCGAAAGATTTCGATCTCTGCGTCTCAAATGACCTGGACGAAGTTTTCGAAAAAGGATGGCGGGAAAAGCTGGAAGCCGTATGGAGGCCCTCTTATACACGGGCGAGATATTTGTTCACTTACGCATATCGAAGCGACGGCACTCCGGAGAAGCAGTTTGCAATGGAGAAAATTCACCGAAGAAAAGATTTCCGTTGGGTCCATCCGGTCCACGAAATTCTGGAATACAAGGGGAAAGACCCAGACCGAACGGTTTTTGTACCCGGGCTTGTCCTGAATCATCACCCCGACCCGGCAAAATCAAGAAGCCAGTACCTTCCTCTTCTGGAACTCTCCGTGCAGGAAAATCCAAACGACGACAGAGCCGTTTTCTGGCTCGGCAGAGAATATATGTACAACGAACGCTTCGACGACTGCATCCACACGCTGCAGCGCCATCTGAAAATGCCGTCCGCGACCTGGGACGAAGAGCGGAGTGCTTCCATGCGCTTTATCGCCGAAAGTTACCAGAGGAAAAATGATCTTACACAGGCAAAGGCCTGGCTGTTCCGGGCAATTGCGGAATGTCCTCATGTGCGGGAGCCCTACCTTCAGATGACAAGGCTGGGATATTCCCAAAACGACTGGCCTCTTGTCTATTTCATGACGGATCAGGCGCTGAAAATCACGAAAAAGACAGGAAGCTATCTGCTGGAGCCGCAGGCATGGGGTTTTCTGCTCGACGACTATGCGGCAATCGCCTGCTATTGGCTTGGATTATACCGTAAAGGGCTTGAGCACGCTCAAAAAGCCTGTGATATGAGTCCGAACGATCAAAGGCTGAAAAATAATCTGGAAATTGTCAGGCAGAAAGCGGGGGGACTCCATGAACCAGTATAAAATATGCGTATACGCCATTTGTAAAAATGAAGTTAAATTCGTAGACCGCTGGATGGATTCCATGGGAGAAGCGGATGAAATCATCGTCACCGACACCGGTTCGACGGATGGGACCGCGGAAAAGCTCCGCGCAAGGGGCGCCGTCGTCTACGAGGAAAAAGTTGAGCCGTGGCGGTTTGACACGGCCCGCAACCTTTCGCTTTCCCATGTCCCCGGCGACGCGGATATCTGCGTCTGTACCGACCTGGACGAAGTTCTTGTGCGGGGATGGAGAAAAAGCCTGGAAAAAGCGTGGGTCAAGGGGGCCACAAGGGGGAAGTACATCTATAACTGGAGTCTGAAGCCCGACGGGACCCCGGGCGTTCAATTCGAATACTTTAAAGTCCATGCAAAAAAAGATTATCAATGGGTGTGCCCGGTGCATGAATATCTGACATATGTCGGAAAAGCACCTGAAAAAGTTGTCTTCATCGAAGGTATGGTCTTAAACCATTATCCCGACGACTGCAAATCACGTTCCTCCTATTTGCCTCTTTTGGAAACCGCGGTTCAGGAAGAACCGGAAAACGACCGGATGAATTATTATCTTGGGCGGGAATATATGTACAAAGGCGAGTGGCAGAAATGCATCGACACTCTGAAGCGGTATCTGACCCTCAGGACGGCGTTATGGAATGAGGAAAGGTGTGCCGCCATGCGGTGGATCGCGCGCTCCTATTCCAAACTTTCCGAAAACGCTGAAGCCTACCGGTGGTATTACCGCGCGATCGCGGAAGCTCCCCACATGCGGGACCCATACATTGAATTTGCGCTGCTGGGCTACTTCCGCCAAGACTGGGCCCTGACCTTTTACATGGTCGAAGAAGCTCTGAAAATCAAGCAGCGTTCCAAGACCTACGTGAACATGGATTATTCCTGGGACTATACCCCGGACGATCTCGGAGCAATCAGCTGCTATTGGCTTGGGATGCTGGATCAGTCTCTCAAACACGCGAAGGCGGCGCTTTCCTATTCGCCGAACGATGAACGCCTGAAAAAGAACCTCGCTCTGATTCAAAACCGATTCAACGAGCTGAATACAAAAAAAGCGGAACCGCATGAGTCATTCCAGAATCATTTTTGATATTTTACCGAGTATAAATAGGTGCAATAAAGATAGGATTTTTTTTCGTCCGCTATATCACAAACTTTTTCGATCCATCGTTTCTCCTCCTCTGAGGGCATGGAAAACCAGTGAAAGACATAAGGATTCCGATATCCGCAGCGGTCAAAGAGTTTTTGAATATCATTCAGGGTGTAAAAGGAGCGGTTGGAACGGCTCAGCAGCCCGTTCCCTGCGTACTGCCAGTTTCCCTGTAAAAGGTCGCGAATGACGCTGTAATGCATCACATTCTGGAATTTCGCGATAACGGTTCCCCCTTCCTTCAAAAGTTTCCTGATTTCGGAGAGAAAACGCTCAGGCGCTTCCGACTTTTCCAGATCATTTCCGACCAGGATGTAATCAAAATCAGTTTCCGAAAAAGAGTACGGAAAAGCTTCTATGGGATCGGATGTCACCTGCGCAACACGGCCGGCAATGGAAGCCTTGCTCCGGTCGGGTTCCACGCCGTAAAGCAGAGCGTTGGGGCACGCGTATTTGATTTTCAGCAGGTCCAGTCCGAGCCCGCACCCGATTTCCAGCACCTTGATCCGCTTTTCCCGTTCCGGTTCGCTGAATATTCTCAGCGAAGCATAGTCCACCTCGTCGAAACAGTAAGTCTGGAAACCCCATCTCCGGAAAAAGATCTCCCTGTTTTTTGAGAGAACCGGATAAAATTTAGTCAGGTCCCTCCGGAATTCCGAACCGAGATAATGGTGGATAAAGCAGTCGTGGCACAGCATCAGCTTGTAGCCCGCCGACAAAATCCGAAGGGAAAAGTCGTTATCCTCGACATAGCCCGGCGAATACTCTTCGGCAAGCGGCCCGATCTGATCCAAAACGTCCCGCCGGATCAGAATGCAGAATCCGATCAGAAAAATCTTTTCTTCCCATTTTTCGCAGTCCGAAACATTGTTTTTTTCCGCGAGGCGCTGCATCTCGGCAAGGTCCGCATAGCTGAAATCCACGCCCTGAAGATTTTCATTATGATTGCTCACCGCGCCTGCGGCGCCTATCTTTTCATCGCTGTACAGACAGGTTCTGAGGTTTTCCAGCCAGTTTGCGGTGACCACCGTGTCGTTGTTCAGAAGCAGGATATCGCTGCCGGCGGACGCGAGAGCGATCCCCATGTTGCAGCCCTTCGGGAAGCCGACATTGCTGTCGTTTTGTTTCACCCTGATATCCGGCTGTTCCTGCAGCCACTCTCTGGTTCCGTCCGTGGAGTTGTTGTCGACCACAATGATTTCATAGGTATCCTTTGCGGTATATTTTCGGATGCTTGCCAGGCAGTCTTTATTGTATTGCAGGTTGTTGTAGGTGAGGATGATAATCGCGGTTTTTCCAGCATGGTCCAATGTTCTCATCTCCAGATTAGACTGACGGACCGCGGCCGATTGAACAGCTTTCCTTTCCGAAGCCGCAGGGACAATGATCGGATGCCACAGTCGTCACATATAATATATAAGAAAGAAATTCAATTTATAACGGAAGCGGGGATGATAACAATGAAATATGATTTTCACCTCAATATGGACGTACGGAGGTCACAGACAGTCATTCTGAAAATGGTAAAACCTCAGTCTACCGTGCTGGAATTGGGATGCTATTCAGGCATTATGACCAATTACATGAAAAACCAGTTGGGGTGCAAGGTATATGTATGCGAAATCGACTCCCAGGCGCTTCAGTTCGCCCGGCAGTTCGCTCAGGATTCCTGGGAAGGCGACATCGAAACACTGGAATGGACTCAAAAATTTAAAGATGTAAAATTCGACTGCGCGATTTTTGCCGATGTGTTGGAGCATCTGAAAGATCCGGCAAAAGTGCTGAAAGCCGCAGGAAACCTGCTGAAAGATGACGGCTCGATTCTCATTTCCGTACCTAACGTAGCGCACAATTCAGTCATCTACGGGCTTCTGCACAATCAGTTCCAATATGCAGAGTATGGATTGCTCGATCAGACGCACTTAAGGTTTTATACATATTTTTCCCTGAAAAAAATGTGTGCCGAAGCAGGATTCACCCCCGTGACAGAGGATGCTATCAATGAATACTTCCGGCCTCCCTTTGCAGACCAGCTTCCGGAATCCTATTTAAACCAAGACTTCGGAAACATTTTTCAATTTATTTTTGAACTGAAAAAAACAGAATATGTCGCGGAACATAAACTCCCGACAACAAACAAAATTTCAAACAATGCGGGTTGATTTTACAAGATGCGGCAGGAGATGTCTGAGTTGGCAAAAAGCGATTCAGCTTTACAATTTATCGCATTTTATCTCCCCCAGTTCCATCAGATCAAGGAGAACGATGAATGGTGGGGAAAGGGGTTCACTGAATGGACAAATACAAGAAAGGCGGTCCCTCTTTTTCAGGGCCACAGACAGCCAAGAGAACCCCTGAATCACAATTATTATGATCTTACGGATATAAAAGCCCTGAAATGGCAGGCCGAACTGATGAAAAAATATCATGTTCACGGCCTGTGCTTTTACCATTACTGGTTTGGCGGAAAAATGCTGCTGGAAAAGCCGATGGAACTTTTGCTGGAGCATAAAGAGATCGACATGAATTTTTGTGTTTCCTGGGCAAACGAGCCGTGGACAAGAAATTGGGACGGCGGCAGCAGGGAAATCTTAATGCCTCAAATTTACGGCGGTCCGGAAGAATGGAAAAAGCATTTTGATTATCTGCTGCCCTTTTTCAAGGATAAGCGATATATTAAAATCAACAATAGGCCCTTGATTGCATTGTATTTATCGGCTCACATAGAAAACGGTAAAGCAATGGCCGACTATTGGCAAAAGCTTGCGAAAGAAAACGGGTTCGACGGCCTGTTTATCGCTGAGACCTTAAACGCGATTCAAGGTTCCCTTTATATGGAGAACTCCGATGCATGCATCGAGTTCGAGCCTTGCGTAACCCTGTTCGGCGGGTACACGCCCTGGAGCCAGCATCGCTTTTACAAAACCCTTCATCTCTTCCAATTTGATGAAGTCTGGAAAAAAATTCTTGAACGTAAAAGCACCTATGGAAACAGGGAAAAATTCTGCGGGGCCTTTACCGACTGGGATAATACCTCCAGGGTGGGAATGAGGGGCAGTGTCTGCATTGGGAGCACTCCGGAAGGATTCAAAAAACATCTGGGCGATTTAGCAAAAAAATGCATCGCCGAAGGAAACGACAGGTTCATCTTTATCAATGCATGGAATGAATGGGCCGAAAGCGCTTACCTGGAGCCGGATAAAGACAATGGTTATCAATACTTAGAAGCGGTAAGAGATGTCTATGAGAACATCATACTAAGAACGGAAGCCCAAAATTTGTAGCAGCAATGAAACAAATGGGACACCCGGAAGCCCGAAAGCATGTCGGGCCGCCGGAACCATGACCGTTACCCAAAACAGCTTCCACCGAAGCCGAGTACGTCCAACATCCAGATTTTAAAACAAAGAAGAGGGCCTATGCTTTGCATAGGCCCTCTTCTTTGGCTCCCCGCGTTGGATTCAAGCCAACGCGGGATTCGTCCGGATGCATCCTTTCGGGCTTGTGATTTCGCGCTTCACCGCTCGCTCTTCGCTAAAGGTTCGCCGCTGACAGAGCTTCCTAACGCTCAGACCCTCTCGGATCCGGTTCATTATGACTCAGTGCGCTGCCGGATCTAATCAACACAGGCCCTTACTTTTTATTGCGCGCGCAGCGGTTGGTCAGTCGTATAAAACCGTGAGGAGCATAAACCAATTGTTCCATCTTAATTCTTATCGGCTTAAATTGTTTCAAAACGAAACATATGATATTTAAAATTGTTTATAATTAAAATTTTTATTTTGTAAAGCTATTGCAAATTTAATACTTATGTGTATAATATTTGTTTAGACAAGAGAAATGTTGAAAGACAATTACAAATATTCTAAATAATGTTTCAAATTGAAACTTACAAAATAGGGGAATTGAGAAAGATGATTTTTATTATCGCGGACGATTTAACAGGCGCAAGCGATACCGGCGTTAAATACGAAAAGAACGGGTACCGCGTGATTGTGGAAACAGAATACAATTGCGAAGACGATAAATTCCGCTCATGGCTTGAAAAATACGATGTAGTGTCCATCAACGCAAATACAAGACTGCTTTCTTCCGAAGAGGCCTACCGAAAGATTCACGATCTAACACTGCAAATTGTTCGCCTGAACCCTAAGTACATATACAAAAAAATCGATTCACTTCTCCGAGGGAATCCGGCCGTTGAACTCGATGCCGTAATTGACGCCATGGATTCCGACATCGCCCTGGTGGTCCCCAGCTTTCCGGAAAACGGACGGAAACTGATCGGCGGTGTATTAAAAGCCGACGGGGAAGCGGAGATCAACGTTATAAAGATCTTCCAGGATTTCTCCCGCTATCCGGTCGGAAACATCTGCCTTGAAGATATACGGCGCGATCCGGAAGAACTGAGTAAACTCATCGAAGCGAAACATAGGAACGGTGACAAAGTTCTTGTTTTCGATGCCACAACAGACCGAGATCTTGAGGTTATCAGCAAAGCCGCCGAAAACCTGCCGGGAAAAATTATATTCTGCGGCAGCGCGGGATTTGCAAAATATCTCTGCAGGATGGAGAAATATGCGAACTTTTTGCAGTGGGAAGCAAAAAGCGACGATGTAATACTGGTTGTAGCCGGCTCGCGGAGACCAGAGACCGCCCGCCAGCTTAAAAGCATTTCCGAGTTTTACCAAACGCCTATCGTCACGATCAACACGGCCCTTATCGGGCACGATCCGGCGGAGGAAGACCGTGAAATTGAACGCTGCCGGAACAAGATTTTCAATCTTGCTGAAAATGGGCATTCGCTGATCCTGTTCGCTGTGAGCAGCCTATTCCCCGAAAAGCCAGGAAAGCAGCAGCAGATCCAGGACAGCGATGACGTCTGCATCACGCGGGCTTTGGGAAAAACCGTGGAGGAAGTTTACCGAAAAATCAGATTCCGCACGGTGATCTCGACGGGAGGAGACACTTCCTTTCAGGTGTGCAAAGCCCTGAACGCCGATGGGATCGAACTGCATGACGAAATATCGGCCGGTGTACCCATCGGCAAGATTGTCGGCGGATCGGCCAACGGCATGACGATTGTTACAAAATCAGGCGGATTCGGCGATGGAGATATCTTGATTCGAATTATCAGCTATCTCAAAAATTTAAGCGACGCCTTATCCACTTTGAAAATCAAACGATCAGAAAAGAAGGAGAAAAGCAATGAACTACAAAATTAAAATGCCCTCTTCTGTTTATGGAGGATCCGACAGCATTCAGATCCTCTCAGGAATAGTCAAGCAAAGAAAAATTGAAAATGTGCTTTTGTTTACCGATCCAGGTGTACATACATGCGGTGTACTCAAGCCGGCAACGGACGTCCTGGACAAATGCGGCGTAAGTTATCGAGTCATCGACCACGTCGTCCCAGAGCCAACCGCAGACGACGTGCAGTCGGTGTTGGATGAAACTTCGGACATGAAATGCGACCTGATCCTTGCAGTCGGCGGCGGAAGCACAATGGATACGGCAAAACTGGTCTCCGTTCTGCGAAATTCCGAATACGGGGTCCGCGATCTTCTGAAAGACAGTTCCCCCGCGGCCAAGAAAGTTTATACTGTCATGGTGCCGACCACTTGCGGCACGGGGTCGGAAGCAACCTGCAACGCGATCGTTGCCGTTCCGGAGGAAAAACTGAAAGTCGGTATTGTCAGCGATGAAATGATTCCCGACGCCGTTATTTTGGACCCCGCAATGATTGCCGGCCTGCCCCCGAAAATCATCGCATCGAGCGGAATTGACGCGCTGGCCCATTGTGTGGAATGCTACACTTCCAATAAGGCAAATCATTTCAGCGACGTCTTTGCACTGGCGGGTGCAAAACTGATTTTCGGCAACATTGAAAGGGCTTATGCGGAACCGGACGATATACAGGCTAAAAACAACATGCTGATTGGCGCTTTTTACGGAGGCGTAGCGATTACCTCGTCTGGAACTACTGCGGTCCACGCGCTCTCCTACCCGTTGGGGGGAGCTTACCATATTGCTCACGGCGTTTCCAACGCCATTTTGTTTGCCCCTGTTATGAAACATAACATGTCCGCATGCGCGGACAGGCTTGCGGCCATATGCGACGCGATCGAACCGGCATTTTCAAAAAGGTCGGAAACAGAACGCTCCGGCCGCGTCATTGACCGGATCAGCGAAATTGTGGCGTTCACAAAGATTCCGAAATCGCTGAAAAGTTTTGGCGTACCGGCTTCCGATCTCGATTTTCTTGTGGATTCGGGCAGCAAAGTGACCAGGCTGCTGAACAATAACAGAAAGAAACTGAGTTTAGAAGAAATCAGGGAAATTTATCAGGAAGTTTTGTGAAAGGGCAATGGTCCGTATCATGCTCCCCATAATAAAAGGCTCTCATTCTGTTTCTACTATATAATTTTTTTAGGAGGACTAGTAAAATGGAAAAAAAATATTATGGTGTTATTCCCCCAATCATCACCCCGGTAGACGAGCACGAAAATGTCGATGAAGAAGGCTACCGCAAACTATTGGACTATTGCATAAAAGGCGGTTTGCACGGCATCTTTGTCGCCGGGAGCAATGGGGAAACCATGGCGCTGACGCAAAAGGAACGAGATCATGCGATCAAGATCACGCTTGAACAAACCAAGGGAAAGGTCCCGGTCATGGCGGGCGTTATGGATACCAGCACGCGCCGGGTTATTGAAAACATCAAACGTTTAGAGCAAATGGGAGGAACCTGCGCCGTCATTACATCCATCTTCTATGACCGCCATACTTCGCAGGATGAAACCGTCCGTCATTTTGAAAAGATATCAAAGGAAACCAACATAGACCTGATGATATACAATATTCCAATGTTTACCGGACTGAAGCTTACGCCGGAAACAATCTTTAAAATTTCTGAATTTGACCATGTGGTCGGCTTAAAGGACAGCTCCGGAGATTTCAAAAACTTTATGAAGTGCCTGACCTATTTTGAGGGTAAGGATTTCGCAGTCCTGCAAGGGACCACCGCCTATGCGATGCCCAGCATGCTGCTGGGAGCTGACGGATTTGTTCCTTCCATAGCGCCGTTGTTCCCGGAGCTTTTTGTAAAAGCGTATGAAGCGGGGCGCGACAAAAAGACCGATCTCGCGATGAGATATGATCTCCTGCTGCGCGAGACATCAAAAATACTCGGTATGACGAAAAACGCAACCGCCGCGAACAAATTTGCTCTTTCTCTGCTGGGCTTTACGGATAAACGCGTCATCTATCCACAGGACACCATCCTTCCTGAAGAGGAGAAAGCAATTGCCAAGAAGACCAAAGAAATCCAGGCACAGTACGAAGCATTCAAAAAAAACCTTCAGGGTTAAACCATACGCAACGGAATCATCATTAAAAGTGATTTCATCGGCCGCAGAAAAAGCACGAAATTGCCGCGCAAAAAATACTTTGCTCCGCCAGAGGTTCGCCACTGGCGGAGCAAAAGCGAAAAATTGCGGGTGTCTGACAGGCCTATGATCTTTGCTTTCGTTTCTGGACGTTAGGAGGTATAAAGTGAACAGCAAACCAATCATTGGCATTACGATGGGTGATCCCGCGGGCTGCGGCCCGGAAATTACCATTCGCGCGCTGGCCAAAAAGGAAATTTACGACCGGTGCAGACCTCTGGTCGTTGGAGATATTCAGTGTATGCGGGACGCATTGCGCGTAACCAATCATCCTGAAATTAAGTTAAATCGGGTGTCCAAACCTTCCGAGGGCAAATATGAATTCGGCAGTGTGGACGTGCTCCATTTGGATCTTGTCGACATGGGCAAATTCCAGTACGGAAAGGTCAGCGCAATGTGCGGAAACGCTGCGTTTCAGTGCGTAAAAAAAGTCATCGACCTAGCGATGAAAGGAGAGATTGACGCAACTGTAACCAATGCGCTGAACAAAGAAGCTATGAACCTGGCGGGGCACCATTTTGACGGGCACACGGAAATTTATGCCCAATATACCGGTACGGAAAAATACGCAATGATGCTGGCGAACGATAATTTGCGTGTGATCCATGTTTCAACTCATGTTTCTATGCGGGAGGCCTGCGGCCGAGTCAAAAGGCAAAGAGTTCTGGATGTTATCCGTCTTGCCGATCAGGGATGCAGAGCGCTCGACATAGAAAGGCCGAAGGTTGGGGTTTGCGGCCTGAACCCTCACGCCGGTGAAGACGGCATGTTCGGCCGCGAGGAAATTGATGAGATCATGCCGGCTATCCGGGACGCTCAGGCTGAGGGAATCAACGCGATCGGCCCTCTTCCTCCCGACACCGCATTTTCCAAAGCCTTAGGCGGCTGGTATGACATCGTGGTCTGCATGTATCACGACCAGGGGCATATTCCTCTCAAGGTGATCGGGTTCGTCTATAACAAGCAGGAAAAAAAGTGGGAAGCGGTGGCGGGGGTCAATGTCACTCTCGGACTGCCCATTATCCGCGTCAGCGTTGACCATGGCACCGCTTTCGGCCACGCCGGAACCGGCGTGGCAAACGAACTGAGCCTGGTCAATTCGATCGATTACGCATTGCGCATGGCGCAGCATCGCAAGGAGGTAAAAGCATGAAATTTGTCATGACTCAGGCCGTTTGCAAGGAAGGCCTCGCCTTGCTGGACGGCGCGGCGGACATTTACATCGCGGATAATCCGGATCCGAACCAGTACCTGGACCAGATGAAGAACGCGGATGCACTGATTGTGCGCATCGCCAAATGTGACGGGCATGCGATTGAAAACAGCCCGAACCTGAAGGTAATCGGCCGTCCAGGGGTCGGCTACGACAGCGTGGACGTAAAGAAAGCGACGGAGCTGGGCATTCCTGTCGTAATCACTCCGGGAGCGAACAGCCGCAGCGTCGCGGAGCACGCGGTCGCCATGATGTTTTCTCTTGCCAAGAATCTCTATGAAGGGCAAGTGGAAATGGGAAAAGGCAACTGGAAAATCCGGGACGCACACAAAGCATTTGAATTGGAAGGAAAGAAGATCGGCATCGTCGGTTTAGGTGCCATCGGCCATGAGGTATTGAAGATCTGCACCGGCTGCGGCATGACGGCCGCGGGGTATGATCCGTTTCTCAGCAGGGAACAGATCGAAGACATGGGCGCCGTTTATTATGAAGACTATCGCGACCTGCTGAAAGACTGCGACGTTGTCACTTTGCACGTGCCTTTGAACGATAAAACCCGAGACATGATCGGAAAACCTGAACTGGACAGCATGAAGCCGACAGCCCTGCTGATCAACTGCAGCAGAGGGGGAATCGTGAATGAAAGTGATTTGGCCGAAGCTTTGCGGCAAGGGAGCATTGCCGGAGCCGGTCTGGATGTTTTCTGCAGCGAGCCTCCCAGTCCGGACGGTCAACTGATGAATGCGCCAAATCTGATTTTCAGTCCTCATTCCGCCGCACAGACACGAGAAGCGGTTATCAAAATGGCCACCATGTGCGTAAAAGGCTGCCTTACCGTCTGCCGCGGTGAAAAATGGCCCTATGTCGCGGACAGATCCGTTTACAATCATCCGAAATGGAGCAATAAATAACTACTGCAGGAAACGGTTCGATGGGGGAGGTTTTCGGGATGGAAGGATGCTTAGAAAGTCTGCAGAAAGCACGCAGGCAGATGCTGACGGCCAATATCGCTTATTTTCTTGCTTTGCTGGCCGCCGGCCTTCTGATTTTGTATCTGACGGACGAAAGGTTGCGATATCTGGGCATCGCGGTCTGCATTTCTGTGTATTTGACGGTGGTACGCCCACTGGGCAAGCGGTATAGGTTAAGCATCCGTGAGGCTGTTTTAAAAAATATCTTCGGTAAAAAGTTAAAGGACTATACCTACGAGCCGGGCCGAGGAATACAAAAAAGACAAGTCGCCGATACGGACCTTTTCCCCATGAAATCCGACAAGGCTTTTTTGAGCAGGGAGCTGGTCTGCGGCTCTTCTGGAAATTGCAGCGTTGAAATTGCGGATGTTGCTTTCCCGATTTGTATTGATCGCCAAAATGAGATGTTCAACGGCTGTTTTATCCAAGTCGAGTTCCAGAAAACCATTCATTCCAGCGTTTGCATAAAGGCGGGTAATGTTGAAGAAGAACGTGAAATAACGTACCGGACGGATAAATTTTTAAAAAAATTGGCCTCTGAATACGGCAATATCTATTTGAGGGTACAGGAAAACAAGCTTACCATGCTTTGCCGCGGAAAATTTTTAGGATTTCGCATCAATCCGCTGTATCCCGTTACGAGTGAACTGTTTTTATTTGACCCGCTACCGGAATTTAAAAAAGCAATGGATTTGGTTCAGCTTATGTCAAATGCAAGCGAAATTGAAAGGGATGCATCATGAAAATTAAGGAACAGTCTGAGATTCGCAAAATACTTTCCGGTATTGAACTGCCAAAGATGTGTCTGGTACGGCAGAAGTTCGATGCGGACCATATTGAAGACGTTGCGGGATATATGCATGCAATACTCCAGAATGACGAATTCGGAAGCCGGATCAAACCCGGCATGAAAGTGGTTTTAACGGGAAGCAGCCGCCAGATTGCGAACGCGAATGTGATTTTGAGGGAACTGGCCTCGTTCGTAAAGCTGCACGGAGGCGATCCCTGTATTATCCCGGCAATGGGCAGTCACGGCGGCGCAACTGCCGAAGGTCAGAAAGCGATTCTGGCGAGCCTCGGCATTACGGAGAACTTTTGTGGCTGCCCGATCTGTTCCAGTATGGAAACAAAGCTGGTCGGGCATCTGGAGAACGGCGATCCCGTTTACACAGACAAATTTGCAGCCGATGCCGACGCTGTTATTGTGGTAGGGCGCATCAAGGCGCATACTGCATTCCGCGGGGAATACGAATCCGGGCTGATCAAGATGATGGCAATCGGCATGGGAAAGCGCCAGGGTGCGGATTCTCTTCACAGCGCTGGCTTCGGAAAATTTGCGGAGCGCCTGCCGGCTTACGCAAAAGTAGTATTTGATGCTTGCAATATTATTTTTGGCGTTGGTATTATCGAAAATTCTTTTGACCAGACCTGCCGCATCGAACTGCTGAAACGCGAGGAAATCTTTAAAAAGGAACCCGCCCTTTTACGGTATGCCAAGGGCAGAATGCCGAAAATATTCTTTCCAGAGGCCGACGTCCTGATCGTGCATGAGATTGGGAAAAACTTCTCCGGGAGCGGTATGGACCCAAATGTGACGGGAACGTTTGCTACACCCTATTGTTCCGGCGGACTGAAAAAGCAGCGCACAGTCGTTTTGGATATCAGCGACGAATCTCACGGGAGCTTCGTCGGGCTTGGAATGGCCGACACAACCACCAACCGCACGTTTGAAAAGCTGGATACCAATGCAGCCTATTTCAATATGCTTACTTCCACGGTACTGAGCGTAGGAAAAATACCAATGATCCTCGAGAACGATAAAATGGCGATCCAGGCGGCCATCAAGACGCTGACCGGGATCGATAAAAACAAGGTGCGCATCGTGTACATTAAAAACACTTTGTCACTCCAGACGATTATGATTTCAGAAACCATGCTTGATGAAGCAAGGCTCAACGAACATGTGGATGTTCTGGAAGAACCCCGCAGATTCAGATTCGACAAAGAAGACAATCTCATAGATTTTGCATAAGATTTTTTGAAGGGAGGAGACAAGTAATGAAGCAGAAAAGCTGTAAGATTGACATTGTCCCGGGTATTGTTCTGGCTCTGTCTTCCATTTTCTATCTTTTACAGATTCCCAAAATTAATGCGTTCAAGGGCACCGGAGCAACGCCGCTGGATAATCATTTCGTCCCCGGGCTGTGGGGAGGCGTCATGCTGGTCCTCGCACTTTTCCTGATTTTCCGCGGTTGGAGGAACAGCAAAAGATTTGCGAAGCCGGCTGCTTCGGACAGTTCCGCCGTCCAGGAGAAATCCGCGGCGCCGGCGGAGCCTTTCTGGAAGAAGCTTTGGGAAAGTATTTGGGACAGGCGTGAGGTCGTCGGCAGTTTCATTTTGATGACGCTCTATGTGGCGCTGATGGAATCGGTTGGGTTTATCATTACCACGATCGTATACCTGTTTCTGCAAATCCTGCTTCTGACGCCCGTGGAAAAGTGGAAGAAAAACATCGTTCCCGCCGTGCTGACTTCCGCCGTGGTGTCGGTTGCGCTTTTCGAGATCTTCAACAAATTTCTAAATGTTCTGCTGCCCAGCGGAATCTTCAGCCTATGAGGGACCGACAAACATTTTCCGGACATTCGGAAATTTTAAAAATCCAATTCTATCGTTAAGGAGGAAAATTGAAAAGTGATTCTGCAAGGCTTACAAATTGTGATGAACCCGTATATCATTCTGCTGATCGCCGTCGGAACCGTGATTGGAATCGTGTTCGGCGCGATCCCGGGGTTGACTGCAACCATGGCGATCGCCATGTTCCTGCCGGTGACGTACTCGATGACTTCCTCGCAAGGCGTCAACCTCCTGGTCGCCCTGTACATCGGGGGAATTTCGGGCGGCCTGGTTTCCGCGATCCTGCTGAACATACCCGGCACTCCGTCCTCGGTAGCAACCTGTTTTGACGGCAAACCCCTGGCCGATAAGGGTCAGGCCGCGAAAGCCCTGAGCACCGGCGTCATCTGCTCCTTCATCGGCACCTTGATCGGCATCGCGATGCTGATCCTGATCTCCCCCGTGCTCTGCGACTTCGCGCTGAAGTTCGGTTCCTTCGAGTACTGCGCCCTGTCGGTTTTCTCCCTCAGCATGGTCATTGCACTGACGGGCAGGGATATGCCGAAAGGCCTGATCAGCGCGGTCCTCGGCTGCCTCCTTGCAACGGTCGGGCTTGCGCCGATCGACAGCCGCCCCCGATTTACGTTCGGCAACTTTCACCTCAACAACGGCTTGCAGCTGCTGACACTTTTGATCGGCCTGTTCGCAATCCCCGAATTCATGGCGTTCGCCGAAAAGGTCCATAAACCGGAAAAGGTCGTCATCAATACCAACGTTAAAATGCGCGGCGGCGGCGTTTCTGCAAAGGAGCTCTTGGGCCAGTGGTTCAATATTCTCCGTTCCGCGCTCATCGGCATCGGCATCGGCATCCTGCCGGGCATCGGCGGCGGCGTTTCCTGTGTGCTCTCCTATACCGTCGCAAAGAACATGTCCAAATACCCTGAAAAATTCGGGACCGGCATTATCGACGGCGTTGTGGCGTCTGAAACAGCCAACAACGGCACCATAGGCGGCGCGATGATCCCGCTGCTGTCCCTCGGCATTCCGGGCGACGCGGCGACCGCGATGCTTCTCGGCGGTCTGCAGATCCATAACGTGGTTCCCGGCCCGCTGATCTACCAAAACAGCGGCGCGGTCCTCTACGGCATTTTCTTCGCCATGGTCCTGTCTTCCCTGTTCATGATGCTGTTCATGCTGTTCGGAATGAAATTCTTCATTTCCGTTCTGCGCATTCCAAAGAATTACCTGCTTCCGTTGATTCTGGTCCTTTGCTGCATCGGAGCGATCGGGGACAACAACCAGGTGTTCGAGGCGTATTCCGTCGTCGGCTTCGGGCTGATGGCTTATCTGCTGGTCAAGGCGAAGATTCCTACCGTCCCCATGATCCTCGGCTTTATCCTTGGTCCGATGTTTGAAAACAACATACGCAAAAGTTCCCAGCTGATCCAGACGGATTCCCTTTTGGGGCATCCCATTTTTCTTGTGTTTATTGCCGTTACGGTCGTAGTGGTTATTCTTTCGCTCCGCGCCTATCGTAAAGAGGTGAATGCGTCGGAAACGGAGGCAGCATCGGCAACCGATACGTAATGGCTATAGATAAAAATATTTTGAGAAAGGAATTGTATTATGAAAAGAGTATTGGCTTTAGCGACTTTATTGAGCGTAGTCATGACATTAACGGCCTGCAGCGGCGGGACATCTTCCGCAGGCAGTGCCCCGGCGGGTTCCGCAGGCGGGCAGGCAGCCTCCGCCTCCAGTCAGACGGCAGCCGTCGATTGGCCCAAAAAGACTATCAACTTCTACTGCACGCACGCTTCCGGCGGCGATACGGATTACATGGCCCGGAAATTGGCATCGTCTCTGGAAAAGGTCCTCGGCGTTTCCATTGCCGTTACCAGCGTTGGAGGCTCGAACGGCGCGACATGCACAACGCAGTATAAGGACGGCCCAACCGACGGATATACCTTTATCTGCGGCAACACGGCGGCCCTGTGCGGCAACAAGGCGACCAAACTGGTCGACTTCGGCTATGAGGCTTTTGAACCCGTGGCAATTTACGGGAAGCAGTCCGGCGAAAACATCGTAACGCGCGCGGACGCCCCTTATACAAACCTGAAAGAGCTGATCGATGCGTCCAAGAAGAAACCAAACAGCATTAAATTCGGCATTTCCACCGGCGGCGGCGTTTACATTGAATCCTGCGTTCTCAAAAACCTGGGCGGCACTCAATTCAATGTTGTGGAGGCCGGCGACGGCGCCACCCGTCTGACCGCTCTGCTGGGCGGCGAAATCGACTGCACTTCCCTGCCCTATTCGACCGCGGCCGATTATATCAAAAGCGGAAAGCTGAAATCGCTCTGCACAGTTATGAGCAAGGCTCCGGATCTTATGCCGGATCAGGAATGCGCAAGCAAATATGTCCCACAGTTGAAAATCGACACCGAATATGTTATTCTGGCGCCGAAAAATACGAATTCGGCGCTCCTCAAAGCAATGAATGACGCAATTCTGAAAGTGGGACAGAGCGACGATTGGAAAAAGATAGTGAACAGCTACTGCATGCAGAACCCCTATGTCCTGAACCTGCAGGATACGCTTTCCAACCTGAAAGAACAGGACAACCTTTATATGAGTTATCAGCCCTATCTGTAATTTGAAGCCTAAAGGATAAACGAATGGACAGTGCTCCGCACTCCTGTAAACAGGGGATGTAGAGTACTGTCCTTCATAGCATTTTCTGACCGGTACTTTCCCCCCAGGGAAAGGTATCCGATACAGCCGCGTGATGAATATTAGGTACATTTGGAAGGTAGAGGATATCAATGTCTAAAATCAAGTTGCTTGTCGTTGCTCCTTACGAGGGCCTAAAGGAACTGGTGCAGTCCCTTTCAGACGAATACACTCAGTTTGAAATCCATACGGTCGTCGCCAACTTGGAGCAAGGAGCTCAAGCGGCCCTGAAAGGGGTGCAAGAAAGCAGTCAGATTATCCTGTCCAGAGGCGGTACCGCCGAAATGATCGAACGCAGTGTATCCGTGCCAGTCGTGCGAATTGATATTTCAGGGTACGACTATATGCGGATTATTACGCTTGCTAGCGGCTTTTCCGGCAAATCCGCGATGATCGGCTACCGCAGTATTACGTCGGGAGCCCAAGCGATAAAAAACCTCATGCAGAGTTCTATTGATATCTTCACTATAAATAGTTCGGAAGAACTTGCGCAACTGCTGAATCAGCTGCGCGAGGAAAATTATCAGGTAATCATCGGCGACGTTGTCACGCAGGAAAAGGCCCGGGAAATGGGCTTCACGGCCATTCTGCTCACATCCGGCGAAGAAAGCGTGCGAAAAGCTTTTGAGGAAGCTCAGAAGATCTTTGGGTATCTTGTCGAATATCAGTCGAAGCTTAATCTGCTGGAGCAAGCTCTTTCTAACATCCCGCAATATTATACCATCCTAGACGCGAAAGGTCATGCGGTCGAGACGAAGCTTCCTGCAGAACAACAAAAAGCGCTTCTTCAGAACCTTTCGGATTCATTAAACCAGGTATTGCAAGTTGGGAAATGGCAGTTCCTGCTAAAATGCGAAAATATTTTCTGGGAAATAAGCGCAAGCCGTATTGCGGATGAAAATCTCAATCTTTATGTGGTCTTCTTCCTTTCGCAGCGCCCTGCAAAGAAGGAAGAGATAGCCGGAGTTTCCGTATCCAATCCCAAAAATCCTTCCGACTTTTCCGTTTCGATTTTAGGGCGGAACAGTATCTACCTGAAAGAAGTATATGCGAAAGCACTAAAATTCGGAAACCTTCACCTTCCCGTTCTGATTACCGGGGAAGTTGGAACAGGAAAAGATGCGCTTGCAGTTCTGATTCATTCCTTTAGCAACAGGAATGCGTCTTTCCTTACGCTGGATGGGGAAAAAGCCAACCGGGCCAGTGTAGAAAGCGTAATTGAAATGATACGGTCCGATCATTCGCTGACCTTTTATATACGAATGGCAAGCAAATTAAGTGAGGAAAACCAGCAGCTTCTAACTCCCTTGCTAAGTGAACCGGGGTTTTTCGAGAAGCATCTTGTGCTGTCCTCATTTAACGAACCGCCGGAAACGGCCACAACCGGGTGCTTTTCTAAAACACTCATACGACTTCTCGGCGAATACCGCATCCATCTTCCCAGTCTGCGGGAACGCCCCGGAGATATGAAGGATTTAGCCAGCAACTATATGAACGAAGCAAATTTCAAATATGGAAAACAGGTTGTGACCATTGAAGAAGATGCTCTTCAGTTGCTGACCGAATTTAAATGGACTACGAATCTTAATCAGCTGCGAAGGATCATATTCCAACTGATCCTGCTTTCCGACGGGCCCACGATCCGCGCGGAAGCCGTTTCCGAAGCTTTGAAAGAGGAACCCGCCGCAAACGGCATCGGCGATTCTTTTTCTTCTTGCAAGACGCTCGATGAGATCATTGACAATGTTATCCGCCGTACGATCCAGATGGAAAACGGAAATCTGAGCAATGTTTCGGAACGTCTTGGTATCAGCCGGTCGACCATTTGGAGAAGAATGAAACAAAAACCGAACATCCTATCCTAACGCGTTTCGGATATGTGTCAAGAGTCTGTATAAGTCATGACCTCCGGCAAGTAAAGTGATAACCTGTAAGTAGACAGAAAAAACCACTGTTTACTTACAGGCTATCCTTTTTTATAGTACCAAAAAGATAAACTAAAACAGGGACAGCTGACCACGATCAAGCGCGGATTGCCCAGAGTATCGAAACACCCAACCGCGTGTAACGGGGCTATCCCTGGTTGTGCCGCGGCAAGCTCGATATCTCCTCGTCCGAGAGCTTGCCGTTCCTACGCTCGAAAAACGCCCTGCCGGGTGCAAGCAGTGGATCAATCAAAAACGTCAAGCCCCTGAACAGGAACAATGCCGAGCATTTCCTCATTGGCTTGATGAAGCGCCTCCAGGTCCGAATTGATGATACAGTTGTAGATCTTATTATGCGTGTCACTCTTGCCCAAAGGAGATAGCCCGGCGTTCCGGCGGCGGTGGGCCCGGGTGCTGACCAGTTCGGTAATGTGGCCCCGGATCAGCTGCTGGACCATATAATAAATGTCCTTGTAAAGTCTGTTGTGACTCATTTTCACTACACTATAATGAAAATTGAAATCTGCATCCACAGTCTGCGCGAGCGCTTGCTGGTCATCGGGATTCAGGGAGTAAGCCAGTGCGCACTGATTGTAATCGTCCAGTGCCGCTTTGAGCGCTTTTTTCTCCTCCTCGGTGGCGGAATGCACTGCCAGCCTCATGCACTCATACTCCAGAAGGTTGCGCAACTGTTGCACATCGTGATATTGGTCGCTTCCCTCATAGAAGATAGAAATCTCATTGAGAATTGGCTTAAGGGAAAAATCGCGTATGAAAGAACCTTCCCCCACACGGGTTTCAATGATCCCCAGCGTATTTAGTTTTTGAAGGGCCATACGGACACTGAGCCGATTGACTCCGAAAATCTCGGCAAATTCGGCTTCCGAGGGAAGCTTGTCTCCCGTTTTCCAGATTCCATCGGCAATGTCCTGCTTAATTGAATCGCAGACCTGATCCACAATTGAAATGCGGGATATTTTTGCCTTTCGTCCGCCGAAGCGGTTGTTACGATCTATTTTCATATCTATTCCACCTAAATATTATTGTCACGAATTTATCTCACTAAATTCATTATTATTATAGTCGATTTTGCAACAGGTGTCATCCACTTTCTATTTTTTTCGATAAAACTGCTTCTAATCCAATTATTCGGACAGTCGGTATGCAATTAACCGCCTGTCCGATTTTCGCATATCCAGCTGAATTTCAAAAAGGGAGCAACGGAGCTTGTTGAAAAATGCCCTTTGACTGAATCAGTACAAGCAATACTCTCAGGCTTCCGTTCAATCTACCTTTTGCACAAAATATATAGTCATTTTTAATGTTATCTGTAAAAATGTTAATTAATCATTGACTATCGTATAACCTAAATATATAATATATAACATAGCGAACAGCTCAATAGGTTAATGTACTGGAGGAATGACCATGAAGATCACAAAAGTAGAAGTGTTTCGGCTTTCAACGGTCAACAACAGACAAAACAGTCCCATCGGCTGCCGTATCCATACGGATACCGGGCTGCGAGGCGACGGTGAGGCCGGCATGGCCTATGGGGTGGGAGGAAGCGCCGCTTTCGGCATGGTGTGCGATTTAGCGGAACTTATCATTGGATTGGACCCCCTCCGAACAGAGTTCATTTGGGAAACTATGTATAAGAAAAGCTTCTGGGGACAAAACGGCGGCCCAGTGGTATTTTCCGGGATTGCCGCCATTGACGTGGCCCTGTGGGATATCAAGGGCAAGTATTACAATGTACCCGTTTACCAGCTATTGGGAGGTAAGGTCCGGGAAAAACTTCGCACTTATGCCAGCCAGCTTCAGTTTGGCTGGGGTCAGGTGGGAGTGAGCGATCATCTGTGGGCGGTTACCCCGGAAGACTATGCACACAATGTCAAGCTGGCCGTTGAAGAGGGCTTCGATGCAGTGAAGATCGACTTTTTTGACCGGGATGAAGAAGGAAAACCCTTAAACTTTTTGGATACCACAGGATTTCTGACTCCCAAACAGCTTAAGATGGTGGAAGCCCGCATGAAGGCGGCCCGGGAAGCTGCCGGTGACGAAGTGGATATCATCATGGAAAACCATTCTTACCCTGATGCCTTAGGTGCGGTGCAGTTGGGCAGGCTGGCGGAGAAATATCATATTCTGGCCTTTGAAGAACCCAACACGCCCACGCCGCAGACAGTGGAATACATTACAAAATATACCTCGGTTCCCATTGCGAACGGGGAGCGTATTTTTTCACGCTGGCAGTATGCGGAATATTTTAAGAAAAATCTGCTCCAGCTGGCTCAGCCGGATATCGGCAACTGCGGCGGTATCAGTGAGGTAAAGAAAATCTGCGACATGGCTCATGCTTTCGATGTCGGAGTTCAGGTCCACGTGGCGGGCAGTCCGCTTGCCACCAATGCCGCCCTTCATGTAGAATGCACCATTCCCAACTTTGTCATTCACGAACATCATACCTGCAACCGGATGGACACTTGCCTGGGTTTAACAAAATACAATCTTCAACCGGAAAACGGCTATTTTTCCGTTCCTGAACTTCCCGGAATCGGGAACGAATTTCTTCAGGAGGCCATTGACCGGGCGATTCTCTATAAACTTGTTGAGTAAATCCGCTGGTTGGATTGCCAAATAAATATTAGGAGGAGTTGTAATGAAAATCACAAGGGTTGACGTGTTTCTGGAAAAGGCCCCGGTGGAACATCCTGGATGGAGACCTGTTTTTTGCCGGATTCACACCGATGCGGGCATCTACGGTGACGGCGAGGCCGCCTTAGCCTATGGCATTGCGGCACCTGCGGCTTTCAGCATGATTAAGGATTTGGCAACGCTCATCATCGGTATGGACCCTCTGGACAATGAGGTGATTTGGGATAAACTTTACAAATGCACTTTCTGGGGTCAGAACGGCGGGCCGGTAGTGTTTGCCGGAATCAGTGCGCTTGACATCGCCCTGTGGGATATCAAAGGCAAATACTTTAACGTCCCCATCTATAAGTTGCTGGGAGGCAAGCGCCGCGACAATTTACGTACCTATGCAAGCCAGCTTACTTACGGCTGGGGCCCCGGCACAAACCATAAATGCTGTAAGCCGGAAGACTATGCCGAAAATTGCCGCATCGCCGTGGCCCAGGGCTATGACTGCGTAAAACTGGACTTTTTTGACTATGACGTGGACGGTACGGTCTGGAACGGTCCGGGCAAGGCGGAAAAAAACGAACCGATGGCGGGAGAAATCCAAACCCGCCTGCTTTCTCCTTACTATATTAAAATCGTGGAGGATCGCGTGCGGGCCTGTCGAAAAGAGGTAGGCCCAAATGTGGATATCATTGTAGAGAATCATTCTTTCCCGGACGCTCAAAGCGCCGTACAGATCGGCCGGGCTTTGGAAAAATATAATATTTTCTACTTTGAAGAGCCCAATACCCCCACACCCAAGACAGCCAAGTTTATCTCCGACAAGCTGGCTATGCCCATCTCCCACGGCGAGCGGGTCTATTCCAGATGGCAGTACGCCCCTTATTTTGAAAATATGTCCGTACAGGTCATTCAGCCGGATCTTGGAAACTGCGGCGGCATAACCGAAGGCAAAAAGATCTGTGACATGGCCTATGTATATGACATCAGCGTTCAGGCCCACGTCTGCGCCAGCCCTTTATCCACCTCAGCGGCTCTCCAATTGGAAGCTGTCATTCCTAACTTTGTCATCCATGAACATCACCAAATTAACCTGGAAGAATTCAATCAGCGCCTGTGTACGGTAAACTGGCAGCCGGTCAACGGCAGATTCATGGTGCCGGAAGGGCCTGGATTGGCGTGCGAAATATCCGACTATGCCATGACTAGCGGGGTTGATGCAAAAGCCGTGGTAGAGTAGCAACAGATCTGTCGATTTACATAGCAGAAACTCCATACCAGGAACCAGCTCGAGCAGAAAGCAGCCTGATTAATAAAAACAATCCATACAAAAGGAGACGTTATTATGGCGATCAACGTTATTCGCGAGCCGGAACCCAAAGCTGGCACCTTAGGAAAGACGGAGCTCTACGCGTTGGCCCTCGGTCAGGTCATTGGGGCGGGTGTTATCACCCTCGTCGTTCCAGCGATTAAGATGACCGGCTACTCAGCATGGCTGGCATATTTTATGGCGATTGTCATGGGCTTTATCATGGTGCTGCCCACTATTTTTGTTTCTTCTACCCTGCGTATGGGCGGCGGCAACTACTCTATGCTGTGTGATCTGGCCGGTCCCACAACAGCCGGCATTTTTGCCTTTGCCTACCTGACTCAGTGTCTTTCCCTTTCCCTCTTCGGCGCATCAGCCGCTGCGTATTTAGGTGATATCATTCCTTTCCTCAATGGCAAAATAGCTCACATCGTTGTGGGCGGCGCCTTGTTAACCTTCTTTTTTATAGTCAATCTTCTTGGCATTAACATTATGGCGAAGGCACAGAAGATCATGACCTGGCTGCTTATTGCGGCGCTGCTCATTTTTGCAATCGTCGGCATTTTCAAAATGAAACTGCCCATCTTTGATGCCGGCGATTCCAACTTTCTTACCAATGGTTGGGGGATTACTTTTACCAATGGCCAAATTAGCGGGGGCTTCACCGGCGCAGTGCTGCTGTTTGTCTACTCCTGCCAAGGCTATTACATGACGATCGCTTATGGCCGTGACGCAAAAAACGCTAAGAGGGATATTCCTGTCGCCATGATTACTACAGCTCTTTCCCTGATTGTTCTGTACATAGGCGTGGCCATGGCCGGCGCGGGCGTTATGAGTATAAAAGAGTACGGTTCCTCCATTACCTTGGTTTTTGCCGCTCAACGTATCTTCCCCGCCTGGCTGTTCTATGCCTTTATCATTGGCGGACCGATCATGGCGTTGCTGTCCACCCTGAACTCCACTTTTGCTTATAATGCCATTAATATCGGACAGTCCTGTGATGACGGCTGGCTGCCCACTATTTTCGGGAAAAAAAACAAGGTCGGGTCTCGGATATATATCTTAACATTTATGTATATTCTCGGCATGATTCCCATCATCTTCGGTTTCTCTATTGAGGTAATTGTCAACATGGTGCAGTTGATTACCTCGGCTTTCGCCTTTCTCAATATGGTGGCGTATCTTAAACTTCCCAAAAAGTATCCGAAGGCTTGGGCAAAGGCCCGCTTTCACGTGCCCAATGCTGTTTATTACATCATCTGCTGGGTGTCAATGGCCTTTTTTATCGTAGTTCTATGGAAATCCTGTCTCTCTATGAGTCCCGCTTTGGCCGCTGTCAACGTGGCCGCGATCTTGGTGCTGTCCATCATTGGCATTTGGCGTTCTAAGACCGGTAATATTGTTATCCATACCTCGGTTTGGACCGGGGACGAAGAAGAGTGTTCTGTAAAAAATGAATCTTAATACCATGAAGGAGGCAATGCTTTATGAAAATCACAAAGGTGGAAGTATTTGAAGTTCAGGCCCGACGCCCTGAATGGCGCCCCGTGCTCTGTCGGATCTACACCGACGAAGGAACTTACGGAGACGGAGAGGCTGCTTTGGCCTACTGCAATGGCGCGCCTGCGGCGGCTGGTATGATTCGTGACCTTGCGAACCTTATCATCGGTATGGACCCGTTGGATAACGAAGTCATCTGGGATAAACTTTACAAGTGCACCTTCTGGGGCCAGAACGGCGGTCCGGTGGTATTCGCCGGCATCAGTGCCATTGATATCGCCCTGTGGGACATCAAAGGGAAGCATTTCAACGTTCCCGTCTACAAGCTGTTGGGCGGCAAGCGGCGGAATGACCTGCGCACCTATGCCAGCCAGCTCCAATTTGGGTGGGGGCGGGATACATGCAAAGACAGCCTGACTATGAGCGCCCCTCACGACGCTGTTGCTGTTCAGGACTATGTGGACAACGCCATGAAAGCGGTAAAAGAAGGATATGACTGCATCAAGATCGACTTTTTCACCTACGATCCGAAAGACGGTCACGCTTACACCGATGAGGAGTGCTGCCGCCTGCTTTCTCCCTACTATGTCAATGTGGTGGAAAGCCGGGTCAAGGCTGTTCGAGAAGCCATTGGCCCTAATGTGGACATCATCATGGAAAATCATTCGCGGCCTGATGCCCAAAGCGCCGTTCAACTGGGCCGCGCGGTGCAAAAATACAATATCTTTTATTTTGAAGAACCCAACACCCCCACCCCGAAGACCGCGAAGTTTATCTCCGACAAGCTGTCCATGCCTATTTCCCACGGCGAACGGGTTTATTCACGCTGGCAGTATGCACCTTATTTTGAGGAACAAGGCATCCAGGTCATTCAGCCTGATGTTGGAAACTGCGGCGGCCTGACCGAAGCCAAGAAAATCTGTGATATGGCCTATGTGTATGATATCGGTGTTCAGGCCCACGTCTGCGCCAGTCCGCTTTCCACTGCCGCGGCACTTCATTTGGAAGCGGTCATTCCCAACTTTGTCATTCATGAGCACCATGTGTTTAATCTTCACGACTATAACCGGGAACTGTGCACGGTGGACTTCCAGCCAGTCAACGGTAGATTCAAAGTGCCTGAGGGACCCGGCTTGGGCGCTGAAATCAGCCCCTGGGCCATGGAGCACTCCATTAAGTATGCGGTGGAATAACTGTAAGAACAAGAAAGGGATAAACAGATGAAAATCACCAGTGTAGAATGCTATTTGGGCAATTTTATTACCGTGAAAATAAACACGGACGAAGGCATCAGCGGATTCGGCGAGGCAGGTTTGGCCTATGGAAATTCCTGGGAGGCGGCGTTCGGGCAGTGTCAGGACTTTGCCAAGCTGATTATCGGCATGGATCCGTTCAATACCGAGGAGATTTGGGAGCACCTGCACCGCCACACCTTCTGGGGAATGGGCGGCGGCGTTGTTATTACTTCCGCTATGGCCGCCATTGACACAGCCTGCTGGGATATTAAAGGAAAGGCTCTTAACGTCCCCGTTTATAAACTGATCGGTGGAAAAACAAACAAAAAGCTGCGGGCCTACGCCAGCCAGCTTCAGTTCGGCTGGAGCAAGTTGATTGAAGCCAATGATAATCTAACCTTGCTCTACGATCCGAAAGATTATTACGACGTGGTCAAAAACGCAGTGGAGGACGGTTATGACGCTGTAAAAATCGACCCCGTCTTCGCTCCAACCGAAACGAAACCTTTTGGTGAAGTGTTCAACACGCAGGGAACACACCACCGGGGATCCTATCGTCAGCATGACCTGCAACGGTCGGTAGAGCGTATCGCGGCAGCTCGTGAGGCCGGCGGGCCCGACCTGGATATCATCGTGGAAATCCACTCTTTGCTGGATGCAAATACAGCCGCCGAGCTGGGCAAGGCTCTGGAACCCTACCGCATCATGTACTATGAAGAGCCCACCATGCCCTGTAATCCCGAAGTTTTCAAGCATATTAAGGAACGTTGTTCTTTGCCCCTGGCCACCGGGGAGCGCAGCTACACTCGCTGGGGTTTTCGCCAGTTCTTTGAGGACCGCACCTTAAGCATTGTCCAACCCGACCTGTGCAATACCGGCGGTATTACCGAAACCAAAAAGATCTGCGACATGGCTCAGGTCTATGATGTCGGCGTGCAGATTCATGTCTGCGGCGGCCCCATTGCAACGGCGGCTGCACTCCAGGTTGAATCGGCCATTCCCAACTTTGTGATTCACGAGGAACACAACGCAAATTTGTTGACAAAATTCAGAAAAGCCGGTAAATATTATTACCATCCGGCAGATGGATTCTATCCTGTCCCGGAACTCCCCGGCATCGGTCAAGAGATGAGTGAAGAAGAAATGGAAAACGCCCGAAGGGTCATTGTGGAGTAAATCCATTCGCCTTCTCCAGGTATCTGACATTCATGCTCCAGATTTTTCAAAACAGTCTCCCCCCACTTCTTAATCCGGGAGGGAGACTGTTTCCTTTTTTTGGGATGCGTTGCATTTGCCCAGGCTTCTGACTGTCTTTCTTCTCATTCTGTTGGCAGCACTTCCTTCATACGGTATGATGACGTCACGGCAACGCTTCAATATTGTTTAGTAAAAACTCAATGAAATACTTGCTTGAGATCGGCAAGCTATTCTTATCTTTATAACCTATTGCAAGTGGTCTCCCGATAGGCGGGTCAGTCGGCAACAGAGCAATATTGTAATTTGTGCGATGAAGTATAAGCTCTGCAGGATACTGACGCCCAGCCCTGCTTCTACCATCGTCACGATTGCATAATCGTCATGATTGGTGTACCTTTAGTTTGGGGTTATTCCGATGGGTTTGAACGCCTCCAGCGATTCATAGTAGCGCTCTTCCTCCAAAAGAATGAACGCTTCTTTCGCTAAAGCTTCCAAATATCGATCCATGGTTCACAAATTCCAATATTTATATAAATATTTTTGTTTTACTTATTTATAGAGCCAGTATACAATAAGTACGAAGGGAAGGACGGGGCTGGATTGGAGAATTGGGCGTGAAAAGTTACATAGGCGCAGCACTTATATTTTCTGGTGTGGTGTTTTCAAAATTACGAATTAGAGACGAGCCAGGTATTTGTCTATTCAATAGGAAAGATACCCGTTATGAACACTAACATAAGGACATCTGCTTTGTTGCCGACAACTGTTCTTAATCATTTCATTCGGATCGTTAGAAGGCTGGGGAAATAACATGTCAAAACCAATCGTTGGAATCATGGGAAATTTTCAATCAGAGGAAGCTGGCAGGCCGGAAGGCGGCCAGCGGCTTAATGTGAGCAACGCCTATGTGGTATCGGTCATCCGTGCCGGCGGGGTACCGCTGGTGATACCGTTGACGTGGAACGACGAGGTGGTGGTGACCGCCGTACAAGCGATGGACGGTCTGATTGTCACCGGCGGCGTCGACGTCAATCCGCTGGAGTATGGGGAAGAACCGACGCTGAAGCAAGGTTTCTTCTGCGCGGAGCGGGATCACACCGACTTCTGCGCCATCCGAAACGCTTCCCGGCTTCATCGCCCCATTTTGGGTATCTGCCGAGGCATACAAGCCCTCAATGTGGCCTTTGGCGGCACGCTGTATCAGGATGTTTCTCTCAAGAGCGGATCCCCGGCACTCAAGCATTTTCAAGAGGCCGCTCCAAATGCTCCCTGCCACACGGTACATGTCCGGGCAGAGAGTTGTCTGCACAGTTTGCTGGGGGATACGGTGCGGGTCAACAGCTTCCACCATCAGGCGGTTCACCGTGTCGCCGCCGGTTTTCGGATCAGCGCTACTGCCACAGACGGTATTATTGAGGAGATCGAGCAAGAATCCAACGAATTCGTGGTCGGCATCCAGTGGCATCCGGAGTTGATGGCGGCCTATGGGGATAGGACAATGCAGGGAATTTTCGATCTGTTTGTCAACGCCTGTGCGAAAAAATAAGGGCACGATTTTTCCGGATACTGTTGCGTATAATGCCTTAGGATTCACTATATGAAAGACAATTTTGCGGTGCCCCATCAATATCCCCTTGAACAAAGCGGCTATGTGATTTCTAGCAATTGATCGCAACATCTTTCTGCAATTGATTTTTAATATATTCTTCAATTGCTTTCCTGTTACGGCCCACTGTGTCTACAAAATATCCACGGCACCAAAAATATCGCGTTCCATACTTGTACTTCAAATTTGCACGCCTATCGAATATCATCAAACTACTTTTACCCTATCCGCTTTTATCTGCCCATATATTTCCCTTCCGCGATATTTTGGAGCAAATACAATATGATACTGGCATCTCCACTTTGAATGTGATAAACTTTGTATGTCTTTCATGACAAAATCTCCTTTTGTTGTTAATGCGGTTGGCAGACCTGCATCTATTCTAACAAAAGGAGATTTTCTTGTATCTAAAGATTCTCATCTCACCTGCAAAGCTAGTGGTTCTTTTATTGCTAAAGCCGCAAGAAATAGTTACCCCCCGGCACAGCCGGGGGTTCTTCATATGCGGGCAAAGCCCTGTATTACTGGCTGCGCCTCAAGGCGCTGGTACGGTCTGCCAATTGCAAAAGTTTGTTACTTGCTACCCGTAAACGGGTCTGCATACTCCTTAAGCGTCATCTGGTCTTCAACCTGATCTTCCAATTGATTTTTGATGTACTCAGCTATTGCTTTGTCATTTTTCCCTGCCGTATCTACAAAATAGCCTCTACACCAAAATGTCCGGTTCCCATATTTGTACTTCAAATTCGCGTGCCGCTCAAATATCAGCAAAGTGCTCTTTCCTTTGATAAATCCTACGAATCCGGAAACGCTCATCTTCGGTGGTATTTTTACCAACATGTGTATATGATCCGGACACACCTCTGCTTCCATGATTTCCACCTGTTTCCAGTTACATAACTCCCGCAGTATTTTTCCTATCTCAGCCCGCATATTTCCGTACGCTGCTTTTCTACGATACTTGGGTGCAAACACTATGTGGTATTTGCAATTCCAGCTCGTATGGTTTAAACTATCTATGTCATTCGTCTTCATGTCGAATGTGCCTCCTTTTGATATGTTTTGTTGCAGTTGGCAGACCGCAGCTTTTATTATATCAAAAGGAGGTTTTTTACTATTATCACCGCTAAAGCTTTTTGGGAACTCCCGGCACAGCCGGGAGTTTTCGTATTACAACAAAACAGCAGCCCATGCTTTGCATGAACTGCTGATCTTGGCTCCCCGTGTTGGACTCGAACCAACGACCCTGCGGTTAACAGCCGCATGCTCTACCAGCTGAGCTAACGAGGAATATGAAAATGTTGGCACCACCTATTGTCCCGGGCCGTTACCAGCCAAGTATCTTCGGCGCAAATGAGCTTAACTTCCGTGTTCGGAATGGGAACGGGTGTACCCTCATCGCAATCGGCACCAACTAAATTCCAACCTATTGAATTATCAAACACCAATCCTGTGACCCGTGCGGGATTCGGCCGGATGCTCCGCATCCTTCCGGCTTGCACTTTCGCGCTTCACCACTCTTCGCTAAAGTTCTGCCACCGGCAAAACTTCTTAACGCTCAGACCCTCTCGAGTTCGAATCCGCTTTAGAATTCTAGAAATCTTGGTGACCCGTGCGGGATTCGAACCCACGTTAACGGCGTGAGAGGCCGCTGTCTTAACCACTTGACCAACGGGCCATATCAAATCCGACACTTTCGGCCGGTCCGGAAGTCAGGGTCCCTGACCCCTTTTCCGGCTTACCTTTTGGTGCACCATCAGGGATTCGAACCCGGGACACCCTGATTAAGAGTCAGGTGCTCTACCAACTGAGCTAATGGTGCATAGACCATGCGGTCGGCACGCGCCTCCGGCGATCATGCCATCGGCTTACGGGGTTTTCCCGCACTGTTTTTTCAGATACATATCGTACCTTCAAAACTGAATAAAGACTGAGAAGGGAAAAGCGAACTTGAACGGGCAAACCAAAAATATGGTCAAGCCCTCGGCCTATTAGTACTGCCAAGCTGAACACGTTACCGTGCTTACACACGCAGCCTATCAACCTTGTAGTCTACAAGGGGCCTTACCAGCTTATGCTGTGGGATATCTAATCTTGGAGTCGGCTTCACGCTTAGATGCTTTCAGCGTTTATCCGATCCGCACATAGTTGCCCAGCTGTGCCATTGGCATGACAACTGGTGCGCCAGAGGTGCGTCCATCCCGGTCCTCTCGTACTAAGGACAGCTCTCCTCAAATATCCTGCGCCCACGACAGATAGGGACCGAACTGTCTCACGACGTTCTGAACCCAGCTCGCGTACCACTTTAATCGGCGAACAGCCGAACCCTTGGGACCGAATACAGCCCCAGGATGTGATGAGCCGACATCGAGGTGCCAAACCTCCCCGTCGATGTGGACTCTTGGGGGAGATCAGCCTGTTATCCCCAGGGTAGCTTTTATCCGTTGAGCGACGGCAATTCCACTCTCATACCGCCGGATCACTAACTCCAACTTTCGTTTCTGCTCGGACCGTCATCCTCGCAGTCAGGCTGGCTTATGCGTTTACACTCTCCCGCACGGTTTCCGTCCGTGCCGAGCCAACCTTTGAGCGCCTCCGTTACGCTTTTGGAGGCGACCGCCCCAGTCAAACTGCCCGTCTAACAATGTCCCCCGGCCGGATTCACGGCCGCAGGTTAGAATTTCAGCAACTTAAGGGTGGTATCCCAAGGACGACTCCGCTCCAGCTGGCGCCAGAGTTTCAAAGTCTCCCACCTATCCTGTACATAAATTACCGAAACCCAATATTAAACTGCAGTAAAGCTCCATGGGGTCTTTCCGTCTTGTCGCGGGTAACCGGCATCTTCACCGGTACTACAATTTCGCCGGGCGGGTAATTGAGACAGTGCCCAGATCGTTACACCTTTCGTGCGGGTCGGAACTTACCCGACAAGGAATTTCGCTACCTTAGGACCGTTATAGTTACGGCCGCCGTTTACTGGGGCTTCAATTCAATGCTTGCACATCTCCTCTTAACCTTCCAGCACCGGGCAGGTGTCAGCCCCTATACGTCATCTTTCGATTTGGCAGAGACCTGTGTTTTTGCTAAACAGTCGCCTGGGCCTATTCTCTGCGGCCTCATCTCTGAGGCACCCCTTATCCCTAAGTTACGGGGTCAATTTGCCGAGTTCCTTAACTACCCTTCTCCCGTTGGCCTTGGAATCTTCTTCCTGTCTACCTGTGTCGGTTTGCGGTACGGGCGCATCGGATATCCCATAAGACTTTTCTCGCCCTGCTCTAAGCATGCTTCCCTACTAAATTTCGGTCCCTTGCGCCCGGGTCAACCAACGCCCGGGTCATGCCCTTTGCAGGTGTCATCTTACTTAAATCCTTCTGCGGCTACGGAATGTCAACCGTATGTGCATCGGCTACGCCTTTCGGCCTCACCTTAGCTCCCGGCTCACCTGGAGCGGACGAACCTTCCTCCAGAAACCTTAGACTTTCGGCCAATATGATTCTCACATATTTCTCGCTACTCATTCCGGCATTCTCTCTTGAATGAAATCCACCGGCGCTTCCGCTCCGACTTCAACTCTCATTCAACGCTCTCCTACCATGCTCAGCCATTCTCCACGCTCTCAATCCTTTTCAGCTTTTAAGTAATTTCGCGTCGCTGCGCGCCGCCAGATTCCTTCTTCACTTTCGCTAATTGAGGTTATGGAGAATGACTGAGCATCCCAAGCTTCGGTACACGATTTTAGCCCCGTTGAATTTTCGGCGCAGGGTCACTCGACCAGTGAGCTATTACGCACTCTTTTAATGAATGGCTGCTTCTGAGCCAACATCCTGGTTGTCTGTGCAACCCCACATCCTTTGCCACTTAACCGTGTTTGGGGACCTTAGCTGTGGGTCTGGGCTGTTTCCCTTTTGACGATGAAACTTATCTCACACCGTCTGACTCCCGTATATCGATTATCCGGCATTCTGAGTTTGATAGGCTTCGGTAGCCTTTCGGCCCCTAGACCATTCAGTGCTTTACCTCCGGTAATCTGATACGAGGCTAGCCCTAAAGCTATTTCGGAGAGAACCAGCTATCTCCGGGTTCGATTGGAATTTCTCCGCTACCCACACCTCATCCGCTACCATTTCAACGGGAGTCGGTTCGGTCCTCCATGGGGTTTTACCCCCACTTCAACCTGGACATGGGTAGGTCACCCGGTTTCGGGTCGAATACAACTGACTTCATGCGCCCTGTTCAGACTTGGTTTCCCTGCGGCTCCGTCCCTTAAGGACTTAACCTTGCCAGTTACATTCACTCGCCGGACCATTCTACAAAAGGTACCCGATCACCCGTTGACGGGCTCTCGGTGCTTGTAAGCACAAGGTTTCAGGTTCTTTTTCACTCCCCTTCCGGGGTCCTTTTCACCTTTCCTTCACAGTACTCTTCACTATCGGTCACTGGGTAGTATTTAGGCTTGGAGGGTGGTCCCCCCACGTTCCCACCGGATTTCTCGTGTCCGGCAGTACTCGGGATACAGCCCGCTCCGCTTTCCCTTCGCATACGTGACTTTCACACTGTCTCGTCGGCCTTTCCATGCCGTTCTGCTCGGGATCGCAGACTCTTTGGCTGTCCACACCCCGAAGGCATTGCTGCCTCCGGTTTGGCCTCTTCCGCGTTCGCTCGCCACTACTTGCGGAATCTCAATTGATTTCTCTTCCTCGCCCTACTTAGATGTTTCAGTTCAGGCGGTTCCCCCCGTAAAGCTATGAATTCACTTTACGGTGACCGGACATAACTCCGGCCGGATTGCTCCATTCGGACACCTATGGATCAAAGCCTGCTTACGACTCCCCATAGCTTTTCGCAGTTTGCCGCGTCCTTCTTCGGCTCCCAGTGCCAAGGCATTCCCCTTGCGCTCTTTGTAGCTTGACCATGTGATTTTTTGGTTCTTCAAAATTGTAGTTTTTCTATCAGATTAATCTTTTAGAATAACAACTTTTCTCGCTTTATCTGCTTCTCGCTTTATTCAGTTTTCAAGGTACAACCTGAGGTTGACGCACGTCGCGGGTCAGCTTTCAGTTCAAAGAACCTTACCTGCCGCGGCCTTTACCAGCCTGCAGATTACACACAACATTCCTTTTCACTTTCATGAACCGGAACATCATATGTATTGACACACAGTGTCTCTCGTCGCGCTCTCGCCCGTCGGTTTCCCTGACTCACGGTCGCGGATTCAAAATACCATATGTAATTGTGAACCTTTTGGGAGCGTCTTCCGACTGTCCCGCCCGATTCAGTTTGTCTCCCGCTCTTTTCTTCACGGCGGGCCGTGCATGCAGACTCAGTCTGCTGGTGGGCTTAATCCTCGAGTCACACTCTGCCTGAATGGCTTATGTGGTTCTCGTATGGATTAATCCCGAGCGCACTGTCGTGCGCTGGTGGGCTTAAGTGGACTCGAACCACCGACCTCACGCTTATCAGGCGTGCGCTCTAACCGGCTGAGCTATAAGCCCATATTTTGTTGTCGGACGCTCTGGCTAGAGGTTTGATCCCCAATCCTTCGCATTTCCAACGCCGGTTTCAGGTTCTTACCCTTCACCCTGTTCACTTTTCGGACTTCCTTCTGTTGCGCGGGCACTCTGCCGGCTGTTTCCAGCCCGTTCTGTGCGCGACGAAACGGACGTCTGTCCGTGGTGGAGATAAACGGGATCGAACCGTTGACCTCCTGCTTGCAAAGCAGGCGCTCTCCCAGCTGAGCTATACCCCCATATGGAAGTGATTCAACTGTCTGGTTCTTCTCAGTTCTCTCTCACTGAAGTTCCCTACACTGATTCCGGGAGCCTTTTCAGACTGTCCCGCCACTTAAAGGCACTTTCCTGCCGGTTCTCACCGGCGGGCCGTGCCTCCAAGCTCAGCTTGGGGCCTTCAAAATTAAACAACGATTGTTCAGAAGTCGTCTTCCGTAACCGACCTAGGATGTCTGAGCCATTGTTCATGACTCATGTCTCCATAGAAAGGAGGTGATCCAGCCGCACCTTCCGATACGGCTACCTTGTTACGACTTCACCCCAGTCGCCAATCCTACCTTCGGCGGCGCCTTCCTTGCGGTTAGGCTACCGACTTCGGGTATTACCGGCTCCCATGGTGTGACGGGCGGTGTGTACAAGGCCCGGGAACGTATTCACCGCGGCATGATGATCCGCGATTACTAGCAATTCCAGCTTCACGCAGGCGGGTTGCAGCCTGCGATCCGAACTGAGACCGTTTTTGGGGTTTTGCTCCACCTCGCGGCTTCGCTTCCCGTTGTTAACGGCCATTGTAGTACGTGTGTAGCCCAGGTCATAAGGGGCATGATGATTTGACGTCGTCCCCACCTTCCTCCGTTTTGTCAACGGCAGTCTGATTAGAGTGCTCTTGCGTAGCAACTAATCACAAGGGTTGCGCTCGTTGCGGGACTTAACCCAACATCTCACGACACGAGCTGACGACAACCATGCACCACCTGTCTCAACTTTCCCCGAAGGGCACCTAATGCATCTCTGCTTCGTTAGTTGGATGTCAAGACCTGGTAAGGTTCTTCGCGTTGCTTCGAATTAAACCACATACTCCACTGCTTGTGCGGGCCCCCGTCAATTCCTTTGAGTTTCAACCTTGCGGTCGTACTCCCCAGGTGGATTACTTATTGTGTTAACTCCGGCACGGAAGGGGTCAGACCCCCCACACCTAGTAATCATCGTTTACGGCATGGACTACCAGGGTATCTAATCCTGTTTGCTACCCATGCTTTCGTGCCTCAGCGTCAGTTAAAGCCCAGCAGGCCGCCTTCGCCACTGGTGTTCCTCCCGATCTCTACGCATTTCACCGCTACACCGGGAATTCCGCCTGCCTCTACTTCACTCAAGCACCACAGTTTCAAGTGCAATCCATGAGTTAAGCCCATGGTTTTCACACCTGACTTGCAGTGCCGCCTACGCACCCTTTACACCCAGTAAATCCGGACAACGCTTGCTCCCTACGTATTACCGCGGCTGCTGGCACGTAGTTAGCCGGAGCTTCCTCCTCAGGTACCGTCATTATCGTCCCTGAGGACAGAGGTTTACAATCCGAAAACCTTCTTCCCTCACGCGGCGTTGCTGCATCAGAGTTTCCTCCATTGTGCAATATCCCCCACTGCTGCCTCCCGTAGGAGTCTGGGCCGTGTCTCAGTCCCAATGTGGCCGTTCAGCCTCTCAGCCCGGCTACCGATCGTCGCTTTGGTGGGCCGTTGCCCCGCCAACTGGCTAATCGGACGCGAGTCCATCTCTCAGCGGATTGCTCCTTTGATTCCAGTGCCATGTGACTCCGGAATATCATGCGGTATTAGCGTCCGTTTCCAGACGTTATCCCCCTCTGAAAGGCAGGTTCCTCACGCGTTACTCACCCGTCCGCCACTAAACCATCTCTAAGCAAGCTCAAAAATGGTTCCGTTCGACTTGCATGTGTTAGGCACGCCGCCAGCGTTCGTCCTGAGCCAGGATCAAACTCTCTAAAATTTGGTATATATTCGCCTTCCGGCGTTTATATCTCTTTTAGAGCGTCTTCGGCTCTTAAAGTCCGATACACTAACGTATCGCTTGTGATTTTTTTGAAAGAGTTTTCCGTCTCTTTTTGTCCGAAAGTACTTTTCACTCTCGTCCTTTACGGGTTCCTTCTTCTGTCTCTCGTTGTTTAATTTTCAAGGTCCCATCGTCAAATATAACAGAAGAAACTGCAAAATCATTTTGCCTTTCAGCAATCTGCCTTGAGTTTTATTCCGTTTTTCGACGGCTTTACTATAATATCACGTCCTAAAACCGATGTCAATGCTTTTTTGTAGTTTTTAAAAGTTTTTTGATTGATTAAGTTCTTGAAGTAAAATCCTTTGTTTGTTATAATGTTTGTCAGCGTTCTTCGATTTAGAAAGGAGGAATCGGTTTGCCGATCAGAATACAGAATTCTCTGCCTGCCTGCCATGTGCTGGAATCGGAAAATATTTTTGTCATGACCCAGGAGCGGGCGATGAGCCAAGACATCCGCCCACTGAAAATTGTCATTTTAAATCTGATGCCGACAAAAATAGAAACGGAGACCCAGCTGCTGCGCCAGCTGAGCAATTCGCCGCTGCAGGTGGATGTGGAATTGATGCAGATGGCTTCTCATATTTCCAAAAACACGCCGCAGACGCACCTGAATACTTATTATAAAACATTCTCCGAGTTAAAAGATCAAAAATTTGACGGAATGATTATTACCGGAGCCCCGGTGGAAAAGCTTCCCTTTGAAGAGGTCGACTACTGGCCGGAGCTTTGCGACGTGATGGCGTGGAGCCGCAGAAACGTCTATTCTACCATGCACATCTGCTGGGGAGCACAGGCCGGGCTTTACTATCACTATGGAGTGCCCAAATATCTGCTGCCTAAAAAGGTGACGGGCATCTTCATGCACAGCGTCCTTTTTCCCCTGCATCCTCTGGTGCGCGGTTTCGACGACGATTTTTGGGCGCCGCATTCGCGCTACACGGAGATTCACCGAGAAGACGTTGCCGTTCATCCGGAACTTGAACTATTGACCGAGTCCGGGGAAGCGGGACCCCATATCATCGCGGCAAAAAGCGGGCGCCAGTTTTTTGTCACGGGACATGAGGAATACGACCGTGACACCCTGAAAAAAGAATATCTGCGGGACTTGGAAAAGGGAATCCACCCTGAGATGCCAAAAAATTATTTTCCGGGAAACGACGCGACAAAAGAGCCGCCGTTCGTCTGGCGCAGTCACGCGAGCCTGATGTTTTCCAACTGGCTGAACTATTATGTGTATCAGCAGACGCCCTACGATATCAAGGATATCTCCGAATCGATCTGAACAAAAACCGGGAGGCAGACTCGTTTCTGCCTCCCGGTTTTCTTATGTCAGCTTGAGCTGCAGCTCTTTCAGAATCTTCTTTTCCCTCCGGGAAACCTGGACCTGCGTCATGCCGAGCGCGGATGCGGTCTCCACCTGCGTTCGGTTCTGGAAGTAGCGGAAAATAATAATGCTGCGGTCCCGCGGCTCCAGTTCCGTCACAACCTGTTTGAGCGACAGCAATTCGGCGATTTTGTCATCCTCCGAGTCCACTTCGACATCGATCTGGCCTCCCCCGTCCTCATCCGCCGCCGTGAGAGAAACCGGCATCTGCGCCGCGCCCAGGGCCTCTGCCGCCTGTTCCGGCTCCACATTGAGCAGATCAGCCAGTTCCCGGACGGTCGGCGTCCTGCCCTCGCGTTCCGAAAATTCGGAGGAAAGACGCGTAGCCCGGAGCGAGAGCTCCTTAAGGCTGCGCCCGACTTTGATTGTCCCGCCGTCCCGGAACAATCTGCGGATCTCCCCCAGAATCACGGGAACCGCGTAAGTGGAAAATTTGACGCCGCGGTCCGGGTCAAAGTGATCGACCGCCTTGACAAGGCCCAGACATCCCGCCTGGAACAAATCGTCATACTCGACGCCGCGTCCGCGGAAATGCCTTGCGCAGGAATGGACGAGTCCGATATTTTCCCGAACCGCCTGATCCCTATCCATTTTTCTGAGGGCGGCGCTCAATTGTCTTCTTCATCGTGACCGTCGTCCCCTTTCCGGGTTTGGAGATGACGTGAAGCCGATCCATAAAGCTCTGCATTACTGCAAAACCGAGCCCGGCCCGTTCTCCCTCCTGTGTTGTAAAAAGCGGCTGCATTGCCTGTTCAATATCTTCGATTCCGCAGCCCCTGTCTCGGACCCTGACTGTAACGGCGCCGTTTTCATATAAGCGGCAGGTTATGTATACGGTTCCTATGGTATCCCGATAGGCATGCACGATACAGTTTGTCACCGCTTCCGACACCGCCGTTTTGATATCGCAGAGCTCGTCCACCGTGGGATCCAGCTGTGCGACGAACGCCGCAACCGCAGCGCGTGCGAACGCCTCATTGGACGAACAGCTTGGAAACGAAACCGACATCTCATTGAGTGACTTCAATTCAGTCCCCTCCCTTAATAGCGCAAAGCTGATTCAGCCCCGCAAGCGACACGATTTTTTCAATTTTCGGCGGAAGACGGACAATTTCCACCTTACCGCCCCACAACTGCATCAATTTGCAGCGTCCCATAATCAGCCCGATGCCGGAGCTGTCCATAAACTGCACCGCTGAAAAATCGAAAATCAATTTTTTCGGCTTGATTCTTGACGCGGTTTCATCAATTTCTCCCCGGATCTCCCTTGCGGAATGATGGTCGATTTCCCCGCTGAGAACCGCTGTCAGGACCCCCTCCTTTAGAATCAGCCTGACGCCCATATGAAAGCCCCCCGTTGAATAAATTTATTTATTATTCCCGTTTTTACCCGGATGATTCACATTCGCATAAAAAAATCCCTTACTCAATAAAGATAAGGGATTTCGACTGAAATATTGCTCGAATTTTGCGGACAGGCTCTATTTTTTCGCCGGACTCCAAAGTTTCAGCGCATGGGAACGCACCGCCCCGGCAAGATAGAGGGACCCGCAGATCAAAAGCGCGCCGTTGGAACTCAGTCTGCCGTGTGCCATGCGAAGCGCCTCGTCCTGTCCCGCCGCAGGCTCGGCGGGGATTCCCAGCCGCCGCCACCGCTCCGCCAATTCGTGGGCGCTCATGGCGCGGGGACTGGAGGGCTCCGTTGTGATCACATAGGAAAACAGTCCCGACAGGTTTTTCAGCGCCGCATCGACATCCTTATCCTTCAGCATCCCCATCACGGCGATCAGGCCGCGGCCCGGAAGGTATTGCCGGACCGCGGAAGCCAGCGCGGCGGTTCCGTCCGGGTTGTGCGCTCCGTCCAAAATCACCAGAGGCGAGCGGGACAGAACCTCGAACCGGGCGGGAAACACCGCCTCGGAAAAACCCTGCTTCACCGCTTCCTCCGGGATGGAATAACCGGAATTTCGCAGCACATCGAGCACGGCGAGGGCAGTCACCGCGTTTTTCACCTGATGCTCTCCCAAAAACGGAAGATGCAGCCGGATTCCATTCCAGGAAAGCTCCGTCCCGAAAAGATCGGTGGAAAGCTCCCTCACTCCGGAAACAGCCGTTTCAACCAAACGATTGTGCCGCTCCATGGAGGTTCTCCGGATGGTCTCCGCCGCGCCGGGCTTCTGATCGGGATAGCTGACGGTCACTCCGCCTTCCTTGATGATCCCGCACTTTTCCAGAGCAATTTGCTCCACCGTATCGCCAAGGATTTTAGTGTGGTCCAGCGAAATGGAGGTAATCACCGAAACCAACGGCTTTTGAATCACATTGGTCGCGTCCAGACGCCCCCCGAGGCCAACCTCCAGCACAACGAGGTCGCAGGCCTTATCCGCATACCACAGGAAAGCCATCGCGGTGACGGCTTCAAATTCCGTAATCATCTCTCCCTGAGATTCCATTTCTTCGATTTCCGGAAAAACGCGGCCGGCAAGAGAAGCCAGATCGGAATGGGAAATCATCTCGCCGTCGATTTGCATCCGTTCGCGAAAGTCCGACAGATGAGGAGAAAGATACAGCCCGGTACGGTATCCCGCACGGCACAGAACGGAAGCCAAGAGTGCGCAGGTCGTCCCCTTGCCGTTGGTCCCGGCCACATGGAC
Source organism: Caproicibacter sp. BJN0012 (assembly GCF_035986805.1). Lineage (NCBI taxonomy): Bacteria > Bacillati > Bacillota > Clostridia > Eubacteriales > Acutalibacteraceae > Caproicibacter > Caproicibacter sp. BJN0012. The sequence goes on from NZ_CP142518.1 coordinate 2,296,650, forward strand.
AAATCGAAGCCCGTCCTGAGGGTTTCCTAAACGCCCCATCAGACCGCGGATGCGCTCCAGGCCCGGCCGGGAGCCGAACTGCTGCAGGGATTCAATCTTTCGGACCGCTTCTTCATACGTCATGTAATCCATCCTTCTGATACACGAAAACCGGGAGCATCAAAGCCGATGCTCCCGATAAAAGTCCTTTAACTCCCGTTTGTCCTCCTCCGATAAGCCGTGCCACCGTATTCCCTGCACCGCTCCTTCCAGCGCGCACAGACGGTTGTAACAGGCGGAAGAGTCAAAGCCCTGGATTCGCAGTCAGACCTCTCTGCTCCCCGCCTTTCTGAGCTGTTCCGGCGTTTCAATTCCGGCCTGCCGAAGCTGCTGCGCCATCATTCTGCCGATATTCGGCAAGGACTCCAGTTCATCCATACTTTCACCTCTCCCGGCTTTCAAGCCAGGCTATGATAAAGATTCCAGAGAAGACTGAATCAAAGCAATATGGTCTTTGAGCTTCGCGGCATTCTGACGGACGCCGTCCACAACATTTTCCGGAGCTTTGGAAAGGAATTTCTCATTTTTCAGTTTCGTTTCCGCCGTCGCAAGCTGCTTGAGCGCGGACTCCAGTTCTTTCGAAAGCCGTTCCCGCTCCGCCTTACGGTCTACCAGATCGTCCGTAGGAATCAGCAGTTTCGCATCCGGCGTAACGATGGTCACGGCGTCCGAAACGTTCAAATCCACACCGACCTCTACATGATTCGCATAGGCAAGCCGTTCCAAAATTGCGGCGCCGTCCAAGAAAGTTTTCTGAGATGATGTGTCGATGGAAAGATGGGTTCTGCGCGACGGCGGCACATTCATTTCCGACCGGCGGTTGCGCACGGCACGCACGGCCTCCATAATCTTTTCCATTTCCTGCGCCGCTTCCGGAAAGCTGTGGGAATCATCCGGTTCCGGCCACTTGGAAACCATGATCGACTCGCCCTCGTGCGGCAGGGTCTGCCAGATTTCCTCCGTGATGAACGGCATAAACGGATGCAGAAGCTGCAGCGTTCCGGTCATGACCCAGACCAGGACCCTGCGCGCGTCCTGCGCCGCCTGTTCATCCCCGGAATTCAGGCGGATTTTGGAAATCTCGATATACCAGTCGCAGAATTCATCCCAAAGGAAGTCATAGAGCTTCTGAACGGCAATTCCCAGCTCGAATTTATCCAGATTTTCGGTGATTTCTCCCGCCACGCGGTTAAAGGAATCCACGATCCATTTGTCTTCCAGAGCAAGCTCTTCCGGCAGGCTGTTCGGAACATCCTTTCCTTCGATGTTCATCAAGATAAAACGAGCGGCGTTCCAGATCTTATTGGCAAAATTGCGGCTTGCCTCCACCTTTTCAGTGGAATAGCGCATGTCGTTTCCGGGGCTGTTTCCGGTTGCCAGCGTAAAGCGGAGCGCATCCGCGCCGTATTTGGATATCTCCTGCAGCGGTTCGATGCCGTTTCCGAGCGATTTGCTCATCTTGCGGCCCTGCGCGTCGCGCACCAGACCGTGAATCAGAACATTGTGGAACGGAACCTCCCCCATCTGCTCGATTCCGGAGAAGATCATGCGGGCAACCCAGAAGAAGATAATATCATAGGCGGTAACCAGTGTGTCGGTCGGATAAAAATAATCCAAATCGGGAGTTTTGTCCGGCCATCCGAGCGTGGAAAACGGCCAGAGCGCGGAGGAAAACCAGGTGTCCAGCGTATCCGGGTCCTGCTCCAGATGTTTTGAACCGCACTTCGGGCAGGTATGGGGTTCCTCCCGCGCGACGATCGTCTCGCCGCAGTCTCGGCAGTACCAGGCGGGAATGCGATGCCCCCACCAGAGCTGGCGGGAAATACACCAATCCTTGATGTTTTCCATCCAATGATAATAAATTTTAGAGAACCGATCCGGAATGAACTGCGTTTTCCCCGTCTGAACTTCCGCGATGGCCGGCTCGGCCATCGGTTTCATTTTGACAAACCATTGTTTGGAGACCCGCGGCTCGACCGGAGTGCCGCAGCGGTAGCACGCGCCCACATTGTGCTTGATCGGCTCGACCTTGACCAGAAAGCCGCCCGCTTTCAGGTCTTCCACAATCTTTTTGCGGGCATCCATGCCGGTCATCCCGGAGTAGGAACCGCCGTTTTCATTGATATTGCCGCTTTCGTCCATTACGTTGATAATATCGAGATGGTGGCGCAACCCTACTTCAAAGTCGTTCGGGTCGTGAGCCGGGGTGATTTTCACCACGCCGGTCCCGAAGTCGCGTTCCACATACTCATCGGCAATCAGCGGTATTTCGCGGTTCACCAGTGGGAGAACCAGCGTCTTGCCCACAAGGCCCCTGTACCGCTCATCCTCCGGGTGAACGGCAACCGCGGTGTCACCCAGCATCGTTTCGGGACGCGTGGTCGCAAGCTGAATGTAGCCGCTGCCATCCTTAAAAGGATAGCGGATATGCCAGAAAAAGCCGTCCCGCTCGGAGAATTCCACCTCCGCGTCGGAAATGGAGGTCCTGCAGTGCGGGCACCAGTTGATAATGCGCTCACCGCGATAAATCAGGTCCTTTTCGTACAGGTTGACAAACACTTCGCGAACCGCCTTGGAGCAGCCTTCATCCAAAGTAAATCGCTCGCGCTGCCAATCGCAGGAGGAACCGAGTTTTTTCTGCTGTTCTACAATTCTTCTGCCGTATTTTTCTCTCCATTCCCAGGCGCGCTTTAAAAACGCCTCGCGGCCGATTCCTTCTTTCGTCAGGCCCTCCTTGTGCATGGCCTCGACGATCTTTGCCTCGGTGGCAATGGAGGCATGGTCCGTTCCCGGCAGCCAGAGAGCGCAGTAACCCTGCATTCTGCGGTAGCGGATCAGGATATCCTGCAGTGTACAGTCAAGGGCGTGTCCCATATGAAGCTGCCCCGTGATGTTCGGAGGCGGCATAACGATCGTATAAGGTTTTTTCCCCGGGTCGCGTTCCGCGTGAAAAAATCCGCCGGAAAGCCAGAAATCATAAATCCGGTCTTCCACGTCCTGTGGGTCATAGGTCTTCGCTAGCTCCCTGCTCATTTACTTTCCTCCAATCGGTCAAGCACGGCGGGTTTGACCGAATCATTATGACACCTTCGGCATTTTTTGTCAATTATCCTCCCGCAAGAACCGGCGCGGCGCATCCACCCGAAACCGTGCAGTCCAAAAGAGCGGCGATGCACAGGCAAAGAGGAACATTTTCCGGGTCGGCGATTTCAACGGCATAGCAGTCCCCAGCCATTCCCCAACACTTGCCGTGCGTCATGATAACCTGCGAAACGTCATTCACAATGTCGAACGAACGCATCGGAAGACTGCCGCGGAAGCGCCAGCGCTTTCCCATCATCCTGACAGGCCGCCGAAGAGAGGAGTTATTGACGGTCACCCTGACTCTTTGCCCGCCGGCCGCCACGGAATATCGGATGGAATTGGAAATACGCACGCCCGAAATCCGTCCGACGGCACCGTGTTCCTCATCGAACAATAACATCCTGCAGCCAAACGGAGTGATCTTTCCCGTCACTTCAAAAACCGGATGGCCGTCAAAATTCAAAATGGTAAAAAGACAGTGGGTTCCCCCTACAGTCTTCAAATAAAACTGCAAGCGGATCCCCCCTTTACCGATACAACTTTTTGACTATCATAACATTTTTCCCTCAGGGCAGCAACTTAAACTTTTCCCGCGCACATAAAAACACGCCGAAGCATTCTGCCCCGGCGGATATCATCAGGCCTTTTTTGCGCTCACCCTTTTCCCATTCACCAGAATTGGGACCCGCTTGGTATGCGACATGGAAAAAGCGATGTTCGTCGCGTGGTCCGCGATCCGCTCCAAATTGATGAGGAGATCGTTAAACAGCGCGCTGGATTCCGCGCTGCACTGTCCGTTGTTCAGACGGCGAATATGATTCTCTTTCAGTTCCTCCGTACGGCCGTCAATTGTTTCTTCCGTATGGTCCACCTTATAGGAAAGCTCCGCGTCGCTGCTGCCTTTCAAAAACAGCTGGAAGGAATCGCCGAGGATGCTCAGAATCAGATCCTGCATCTCATGCAGCTCATCCGACGCGCTGCCGCTCAGAGAGGCTTTTCCATCAATCACAATCTGGGCCTGTTCCCCGATATTTTCGCTGTGGTCCCCGATCCGTTCAATATCGTTTACAACATGGAACAACGCGCCGACAATCTCCCGGTCGTTATCCTCCAGATCAAGCGCATTGATTCGAATCAGGTAGGCGGTGATCCTTTTATTCAAAAAATTAATGACCCCCTCATTCTCCTCAAGCTCTTTGATTTTGACGGGGTCCTTGTCAAACAGAGCCGCCATGGAATTGAGAAAGTTGGCTTTGGCAAGGTCCGCCATACGGCCTACTTCTTTCAAAAGCTGCGTCACCGCCACGGGCGGCGTGTTCAGGATACGGGAGTCCAGGTACTTCAGGCTCATGGCCTGCGCCGTGTTGTCTTCGCCCGGAATGATTTTGTAAGCCATGCGGATCAGCACGTCGCTCATCGGCAGCAGAATGGCCGTCGTGACCGTGTTGAAGATCACATGGACCAGGAAAATCTGGAACAGCACGTTTCCGGGAGACATTCGTATCACCAGCTGCGTGAATGGAGTCAGAATCGTGATGGTCGTGAACAAGGTCGCCCCAATCACATTGAACAGCAGGTGCACGATGGCGGTGCGTCTGGCTGTTTTATTCGTTCCTATTGAAGAAAGGATGGCAGTCACGCAGGTGCCGATGTTCAGCCCGAAAATCACAAACACCACGGACTTGAGATCAACCACGCCGGAAAGGGCCAGCGACTGGAGCACTCCCACCGTAGCCGAGGAGCTTTGAATAATGGCGGTAAAAACCAAGCCGGCCATCAGACCGATGAAAGGGTTTCTGAAATTCGTGATGATGTTGGCAAAGAGCGTGGACTTCCCCAGCGGTTCCATCGACGTGCTCATCGTGGACATGCCAAGAAACAGAATTCCAAAGCCGGCAATGATTTGCCCAATATGTTTCGTATTGCTTTTCCTGGCAAGCATGATCATCCCCACACCGATAAAAACCGCCACAGGCGCGATCGCCATAAAATTGATCGCTGTGATCAGCCCCGTCACGGTGGTTCCGATATTGGCACCCATGATGATGCCGACGGCCTGAGTCAGATTCATGATCCCGGCGTTTACAAAGCCGACCACCATCACCGTCGTGGCGGAGGAACTTTGGATGACCGCGGTTACGGCAAACCCAAGAAGAGCTCCCATGTACTTGTTCGTTGTAAGCCGCTCGGCCATTTCCTTAATCCGTGACCCTGCCGCAAGCTCCAGAGATTCCCCCATCAGCTTCATTCCGTACAGGAAAAGTCCCAGGCCTCCCAGCAGCATTAAAATATTATCAAGCGTCATAGCCTCTCCTGCCAATCAAAATTTTTGATTTACTAAGTTTTTTTGATTATATATGGACCCGCAGATCAAAACACATCCTCCTTTTGTTACAATTCTGTAAAATCCATGTAAAATAATATTACGAAAAAGATGTCGTAATATTCCGATATAAAATAATCCCGCCGAAAAGATTTTTTTCCAAAGGATTCGTTTACTATAAATAGTTTAGTATCGTGCCTTCTGTCACTTTTCGCTTAATTTCTTGTTTTCCACAGGAAACGAACGATTCTGGTGTTATAATAACCTCACGGCGTAAACGGAAGCGGAGCTTCCGACGCCTGAGAGAACATTGAACCATGACTGCGGGCCGGTCGCGTGTTATTGGGTTTTGGGGTCCATGGTATAATGAAAAAACAGTTATGGGAGAGGAAATTATGCATCGAATATTCCAGAGGGCCGGACTTAGAAAGAGGCTTTGGTTTCTGATTCTTCTCCCCGCAGCGCTGGTCCTGACCGCCTGCGCCGCCTGGAAACCGTCTTTTGCACAATGGTACGCAATCAGGATCTATCCCGCCCTGTCCCTGACGGTGAACCGGATAACGGGCCTTGTCCCGTTTTCCGTAGCGGAGTGTCTGGTGATCCTGCTTCTTCTTTGCATTCCCGTGATTCTCATCTTTTTCGCGGCGGGAATGATTCGGAAAAAAGGCTCGCGCCCGCTTTTCGCGCTGAAATCGGCCGTGAATCTGGCTGTCTTTTTCAGCATCGTCTCCTTTCTGTTCACCATAAACTGCGGGATCAATTACTATCGCTATCCCTTTGCGGACACCTGCGGCCTCAAGGTGGAACCATCTACCAGTACGGAGCTGAACGAGCTCTGCGTTTCCCTGGCATCGGATGCAAACCGGCTTCGTCCCGGCCTCAAAGCCGATGACCAGGGCGTGATGGAACTGCGCCAAAAAAGCCTTTCCATGACCGCGCAGGAGGCGGCCCTGGCCTATAACCGGCTGGAGCGGGATTACCCGCTGCTGCGCTCCGGTTACGGCGCGCCGAAGCTGGTCCATTTTTCCAGGGCGATGTCGCGCTGCAATATCACCGGCATCTTTTTTCCGTTCACCCTGGAAGCGAACGTGAATACCGACGTGCCGGAATATACCATTCCCGTCACCATGTGCCACGAGCTATCCCACTTGCGCGGGTACATGCGCGAAGAGGAAGCGAATTTTATCGGTTATTTAGTCTGCTCAAAAAGCGGGGAGCCGGATTTTCAGTACTCCGGCGACATGCTCGCTTTCACATATGCTTCCAACGCTCTTTTTTCCGTTGATGCCGACGCCGCAGACAAGATTTTCTCTTCGCTCAGCTCCGGGGTTCGCCGGGATCTGGCGTACAATTCGGAATACTGGAAGCAGTTCGAAGGCCCTGTCGCAAAGGTATCGAACAGCGTAAACGACCAGTATCTGAAGGCGAACAGCCAAAGCGACGGAGTACAGAGCTACGGCAGGATGGTCGACCTGCTTCTTGCACAGCAACGCGCCGCAAAGCAAAAGAGCTGACGGAAAATCAAAACAGGCATCTCAGAAACATGCTGTCATGTTTCTGAGATGCCTGTTTTTCTGTTGTGAACCAAAGCCCTGCGGAATCCATCCGTTTCCGTTTACTGCGGATTTTCCTCATCGGCGGTTTCCGGCTCCGAAGAAGGAGCAGTCTGCCCGTTCTCTTCCGTATCGACAGGTTCAATGCCGCCGTCGGAAATTTCAACCTTGCCTTTCAGCTTTGCGCCGCTGCTGACCGTGATGGTTGTCGACGTAATATCGCCGATAATGACGGAATTGCCCTGGCAGCATACGTTGCCCATCACATGGACATTCCCTTTCAGCTTTCCGTCGATCGTCAGGTTTCCGCACTTGATGTCGCCGACGATCACGGAGTCGCTGTCCACATTGACCTCATCCGCGGCATTCAGGCTTCCGCGGACCGTGCAGGCAAACAAATCGATGCCGGCTCCCTGAACGTCCCTAACCTGCTTGCCGTTGATCTTCACATTGCCGGAAGTCAGGATGCTCCCGGTCATAGTGCCCATCATTTCGATGTTGCCGTCGGACTTCATATCGCCCGTAATCGTGGTTCCAGAGGAAATCACCGTAGTGTTTTTCTGTTCGTCGGCAAACGCACTTTCAAACCGGTTCCCATGCTGCCCTGACGGGGCCGCAGTATGGCGGACCGTCAGATTCGGCTCTTCGGCAGCTTCTTCATAGCTGTCCTCCCGTTTCGCTGTGCCGGCACGGCTAAAATGCAAATTGTCGGATCTGTCCATTGGGGCTGATTCCTCCAATTCAAACTCGGCATCCTGATAAGGTCCATTCCAGATTTTTTTCATAATCTTGGCAAATGTAGTTTCATGGTTCTCACTCGCAATATCCATATGCACATGCCCCCAATGTATAATAAGCCCTCCGGCCATCAGCACAGCATTTTCCTGTTATGTTATTATAATAATACATAATTCGATAAATTTCCACTCTTTTTTAGGGTTTTCCGTAATTATTTGTTCACAAACAAGTCAAAAAGCCATCGTCAGCCCCATTCATCTATGTGCACCATCGCCGAAAGCCGAAAAACCGGCTGTAAGCCGGTTTTTCGGGGAATATTCAATCTGTCATCAGGCTGCAGATCTGGTTGGAAAACGCAACCGGGTCGTCAATCGGGGCACCTTCGATCAGCAGGGCCTGCGTATAAAGCAGGGACGCATAAGTTTTCAGTTTCTCTTTGTCGGAGTCGAGCAGCTTGACCAGCCTGTCAAAAACCGGGTGATTCGCGTTGATTTCCAATACGCGCTGAGCCTGCACTTTTTCTTTTTCCGCATTGGGCAGTGAATTCAGCACCTTTTCCATCTCCATGGAAATCGCTCCGCTGGTGGACAGACAGACCGGGTGGGACTTCAGCTTATTGGAAAGGACCACGGCCTTTACTCTGCCGTCAAGCGCATCCTTCATAAAAGAAAGCAGGTCCTTGTTCTCTTCGACTTTTTGGGCCGCTTCCTTTTTCTCCTCTTCCGTCTCCAGATCCAGATCGTCCGCGGAAACGGATTTGAATTCCTTATCCTGATACTTCTCAAGCACCCGCACGGCGAATTCATCGATCGGATCGGTGAGATAAAGGATCTCGTATCCGCGGTCCCTCACGGCTTCCGTCTGCGGAAGCAGCGCGGCCTTCTGCACCGATTCGCCGCAGACGTAATAGATATATTTCTGATCTTCCTTCATGCGGGTGACGTATTCGGCCAAAGTGGAATACTTCTCCCCCGCCGAGGTATGAAACAGCAAAAGGTCCTGCAAACCGTCCTTGTGCGCTCCAAAATCCTGATACACCCCGTATTTCAGCTGCAGTCCAAAATTCTGGAAGAATTTTTCATAATCTTCCCGCTTATTTTTCAGCATGGATTCCAGTTCGGACTGAATTTTCTTTTCCACCCGGCCCGCGATGATTTTCAGCTGGCGGTCATGCTGCAGCATTTCTCTGGAGATGTTCAGCGAAAGGTCCTGGGAATCGACCAGGCCCCGGACAAAGCTGAAATAATCCGGCAGAAGGTCGGCGCACTTGTCCATGATCATAACGCCGTTGGAGTAAAGCTGAAGCCCCTTCTCATATTCCTTTGTATAAAAATCGTACGGAGCGCGCGCCGGCAGATACATCAGCGCGTGAAACGTGGCGGTACCCTCCGTATACATGTGGATTACTCTGGCCGGGTCCTCATAATCCATGAACTTGTCCTTGTAAAACTGATTGTACTGCTCTTTTGTGATCTCGTTTTTATTCTTGCGCCAGATCGGAACCATGCTGTTGAGCGTTTCCTCTTCGGTGTAGCTCTCGTACTCGTCCTTGCTGCCTTCCTTTAGGCGGCTTTTCTCCACATTCATGCGGATCGGGTAGCGGATATAATCGGAATACTTTTTGATCAGATTCCGAAGCGTATAGGAGTCCAGATACTCACTGAATTTTTCATCGTCGGCATCCGGCTTCAGGTCAAGAACGATATCTGTTCCGGAGGTCTCCCTCTGTTCGCAGGGTTCGACGGTGTACCCTTCGGCTCCGTGAGACTCCCAGCGGTATGTTTCTTCGCCGCCGAACGCCCGGCTCACCACGCTCACATGGTCGCTGACCATAAAAGCCGAATAAAATCCGACGCCGAACTGGCCGATGATTTCAATGTCCGGTTTGCTTTCAAACTCGTTCTTGAAATCAAGCGAACCGCTTTTGGCGATGGTTCCAAGATTAGTTTCCAGCTCCTCCTTTGTCATGCCGCAGCCATTATCCGAAATCGTCAGCGTGCGTTTTTCCTTGTCCGGCAGAATGCGAATGAGAAAATCGTCGCGGTTCAGGCCCGTGTTTTCCTCCGAGAGGGCTTTATAATATAGCTTGTCGATGGCGTCGCTCGCATTGGAAATCAGCTCGCGCAGAAAAATTTCCTTGTGAGTATAAATGGAATGGATCATCAGGTCCAAAAGATGCTTGGATTCCGCCTGGAACGGTTTGATCGGCATTTTCGATCCCATCCTTTGCAAAAAGAATTAGCACTCAATACGTTCAAGTGCTAATTCCTATTTTATCCGATCCTCCTGAAAATTTCAAGAGGACAAATTGTTAAATTTTTGTATCGGGGTTCTGTTTTGCCGGAACATAGTCGTGGTCCACCGTGATCACCGGGTAGCAGTTCCCCGGCAAATCCCGGATCTTTTGGGAAATAACCCCGATCAGCTCTTCATCTTTCATGGGAAATTCGAAAGAAACGCAAATGTCAAACACAAGATTTGCGTGGGTAGGCCCCCAGACCACCCGGAAATCGTGCATCCCGATTTCCGGGGAAATCTCCCGGAGCAGCTGCCTGACCCGGTTTTTCAGGTCATTAGTGCGCGGATTGTCCGTCGTGACCGGGTCCATGTGAATGACCAGATGAATGCCCTTTTTCTCCATAAAATCGCGTTCAATATTGTCTATGATGTCATGGCTGAGCAGGATGTCCCGTTCCGCGGGGACTTCACAGTGGACGGTCGCGAAACAACGGCCCGGTCCATAGCTGTGAACATTCAGATCGTGAATTCCGAGAATCCCGTCGTAACTGTCGATGGTTCGGTAGATATCGTCCACCAGCTTCCGGTCCGGAGCCTCGCCGAGCAGCGGGTTGCTGGTTTCCCGGACCAGTCGAAAACCGGTCACCATGATCATGACGGCGACGGCGAGGCCCATATAGCCGTCCAGATTAAAACCGGTCAGCTTTGTCAGTACGGTTCCCGCCAAAACTGCCAGGGTGGACAGGACATCATTCATGCTGTCGGCAGCCGCCGCGGAAACGGCCGACGACGAAATCGCCTTACCGATCTGGCGGTAAAAAGCCCCCTGCCAGGCCTTCAGTAAAACGGAAACCACCAGCACCGCAACCACGAACAGACTGAATTGGGTCTGCTCCGGATGAAGTATTTTTTGAAAAGACGTTTGGGCAAACTGGAAGCCCGTGACAAACACGACAAGGGACACCATCAGTCCGCTGATATATTCCATTCGGGCATGCCCGTAGGGGTGGCCGGAATCGGCGGGTTTCGCGGCCATTTTAAATCCGACCAGCGTGACAATGGACGAGGCCGAATCGCTCAGGTTGTTGACCGCATCCGCCGTTACCGAGATACTGTGGAACAAAATGCCCGCGGTGATCTTGCCGGAAAAGAGGAGCAGATTGGTCACAATACCGACAACGCCGGAAAATTTTCCGTAACGCTCCCGCACTTTCGTATTCTCTGTGTTCTGATAGTCCCTGACAAACAGCCGTATCAACAGGCGTGTCATGTTCCACCTTCTTCCCATGCTAAAAAGGGAACCGCTCGGCAGTCCCCCTAAAACACAGCATACAGTATAATATAACTATAACATTTTTTTCTTGTGAAGGATCCAATACGCAACCGCGATGCAGCCAACCGAAACGGCAGCCGGAAACCAGAAGCTCGGAAACGGGATTCCCGTGACGTTCATGCCGTAGGCGCCCGTAATCACGGCAGGCACCGAAAACAGCAGCGTGATGGACGCAAGGGCCTTCATGACGATGTTCAGATTGTTGGAAATGACAGAGGCAAAGGCATCCATGGTTCCCGACAAAATATTCAGATGAATATTGGACATTTCAATTGCCTGTTTCACTTCGATCAGAACATCCTCCAGAAGATCCTGATCCTCGTCGTACAGCTTGATCACCCTGCCTCTCATAATCTTCTCCAGCGTAATCTCATTTCCTTTGAGCGACGAGGAAAAATAGACCAGGGATTTTTCAATATCAAGCAGCTGCAAAAGCTCGGAATTTTTCATCGACTCTCTCAGCTCCGTCTCGACGGTGTTGCTGATTTTGTCGATCTGTTTTAAGTACTGAAGATAGCGGCTGGCGACGCGCAGCATGATATGCAGCAAAAATCGGGTCTTCAGGTTGGTGCGCACTCCTTTGACAAGGCCCCGCGCAAATTCATCCACTACCGAATTGTCCCGTATGGAAACCGTGATCACATTTTTTTCGGTCAGAATCAGCCCCAGCGGCATCGTGGAATAGGCCAGATGCTTTCCTTCCTGCTCCACAACGGGAATATCGATGACAACAAGCGTGTTGTCATCCTCGTTGTCAATGTGGGAGGATTCCTCTTCATCCATTGCGGCGCGGAAAAAATCCGGCTCAATTCCGAAATCCGCAATCAGGCCTTCAATTTCACGGTCGTCCGGAGCAACACAGTTGATCCAGCAGCCGGGCTCGCACGCCTCGATCTGCGTCATGCGTCCATCCACCGTTTTGTAATAGGACAGCATTGTGCTCATCTCCTCTATGAAATTTTCTTCGCGGTTTCCCCAAAGGGTCAGGATTCACAATGCCACCCCCTCTTTATAATCAAATTGTTTCTATGTGTACTTTACATGAGCTATTATAGCACATAAGGCAGAGATTGCAAGAGAGCGGGCGATATTTTAGGCCCTATTTTTCCGTACCGGTCGAAAAGCAACTTCAAATCGCTTATTTGATTGTTTTTAGCCAAATAATCTAAAAATGAAGATGCTCCCAATGTTATTTTGCTTCTTACAAAGGCAGAAAATTCACGAACCGGGTCTCAAGTGAAATGAGAGCGCCGCAGAGCGGTCTCCGCGGCGAACGGAGCACAAAAAATACGCTTCAAACCGGCCCTGAAAAGCCGTTTCAAAGCGTATTCCCAATTACACATGCCTGATAGGATCCACTCAAGGGGATGTCAGCACTCTTCACGACTTCCTGTTGAAAATCTGCATGATATCGGTAAAATCGTCGTCTTCCATTGAATTGTTGTCGGGAACGGCTACCCGTTGGGGCTTTGCCTCCTGTTTTTCCTTTGGTTCTTCGGCAGGCATTTCCCCGCTGGAAGTGGCAAAGCCCGTCGCGATCACGGTGACGCTCATTTCATCGTCCATGTTCTCATCAAACGCGGCGCCCCAGATAATATTTGCGTCCTCATGGGCCTGGGATGCAATCATGGCGGAAGCCGTCTCGATCTCATCCAACCCGATATCGGGCGACGAGGTGATATTGATGATGACACCCCTAGCTCCGTTGATGGCGGTCTCCAGCAGGGGGCTTGAAATCGCCATATTCGCCGCCTCCTGGGCCTTGTCCTTGCCGGAGGCGCGCCCGACGCCCATATGCGCGTAGCCCGCGTCCTTCATCACTGCGGTGACGTCCGCGAAATCCAGATTGACCAGGCCCGGCAGCTTGATCAGGTCGGAGATACTCTGCACACCCTGACGCAGGACATCGTCGGCGATGGAAAAAGCGTTCAGCAGGGTGATGCGCTGCTCGCTGACCAGCTTCAGGCGTTCGTTCGGAATCACAACAAGCGAATCCACATGCTCGCGCAGAGCCGTGATTCCGTTTTCCGCCTGCTCCATGCGGCGGCGTCCTTCAAACTCAAAGGGTTTCGTGACAATGCCCACCGTCAGGACGCCCATATCATGCGCGATTTCGGCGACGATCGGAGCCGCGCCGGTGCCGGTGCCTCCGCCCATGCCCGCCGTAACAAAGACCATGTCGCTGCCGCGGATCGCCGCCGCGATGGCCTCCCGGCTTTCGTCCGCGGCTTTCTGCCCCATCTCCGGCTTGGAACCCGCGCCCTTTCCGTGCGTTACCTTTTCCCCGATCTGGATTTTTTGCGTTGCCTTTGAACGGTACAAGGCCTGCCTGTCCGTATTGATGCTGATAAACTCAACGCCCTGCACGCCCATGGCGACCATGCGGTCAATCGCATTGCCGCCGCCGCCGCCGACTCCAATGACTTTTATCTGAACAATATTGTCAAAGTCATTCTCAATTTCAAAAGGCATGTGCCGCAGTCCTCCTTATGTAAATCCTGTGATTTTTTGTATCCCTGCATCTATCAAAAATCTTTTCATGATATCGTCCCATATTAAAATATTATACACGATTCAGGCTCAATTTCAATAAATATTTTCTTTTATGGCCCAAATAAAGCTTGATTCTGCCCTTTCTCTCAGGAACCCGAAGCCGGGTCGAAATAAGCGGTGTCGTTATCCCCCGCGGTAGAGAGGTTCAGAGTCCCCTTTTCCGTGCTCTTGATCTCCCCGTCGTCAAACAGCTTTTTTGCAAAACTGATTTTATAATCCAGATCGGACGGTATTCCCAGGTTGATCGTAACGCGTCCTTCATAGGTCAGCAGAATTTTGGAAGCAGAGGAAAAATCCATGCCCGTGATATTTTTCAGCCCGTTGTCTTTCAGGGCCTTTTCGACCTCCGTCAGGGACGACTGCCGCGATTTGTCAGCAAACTCGGCCGTCTTCCCCGCTTTTGGGCTTTTCAGCGTGATTCCCCGGATCAGCACACAGCTCTGCGGCAGCTTGTCCGCCATTTCCAAAACCCTGAAATCATCTCCCAGGACAACGTATTTCCCCGAAGATTCCACCGCGCCGCAGACCTGCGCCTCGGCGACCTGTATGCTGATCCGCGCCGGAAATTTCCGCCTGACCTTTACGGAACCGATATAAGGCAGGCGGGCTTGTATCTGTTTTTCCGACTGTCTGGTTTTCGCAAGAAAAAGATTTTCCCCTTTCTTGATGCCGCATGCGCCGATAATCTGCTCCTGTGTGTACCGCGAGGTCCCGCCGACCTGGATGGTATCGATCTTAAAAAGGACCGTGAGTGAAACGGCCACGGCAGCCGACACGACCGTGAAGAACAGGAAAAAATAAAAGATCAGAAGGGCCCTGCGTCTTCGGCGCCGACGATTTTCCGCGCGGATTCCGGCCCGGGAGGGCGCGCCGTCATTTCCCCTCCGGGCAGGCCTGTTTGTTCCGCTCCAGCGGCTGTCTGCGTTCAATTCTCGCCGTCCGTTCTTCAAGTCCCTCATTTTCAGTTCCTTCCAGAAATCATCCTAAACGCGTTTGATGTCCGCCCCCAGCAGGGCCAGATTTTTTTCAATACATTCATAGCCCCGGTCCAGATGATGCAGGCCGTGCACTTCCGTCGTTCCCTGCGCCGCGAGCCCCGCTACGACCAGGGCCGCTCCCCCCCGCAGATCCGAGGCTTCCACCGACGCCCCGGAAAGGCGTTTCACGCCTTCCACAACCGCGACACGTCCCTCCACCTTGATATTCGCTCCGAGCCGGAGAAGCTCTCCAACGTGCTTATAACGGCTTTCGAATATATTTTCGACAAAAATACTGGTGCCGTTTGCCACCGTGGTCATGGCCATGACGGGAGCCTGCGCGTCCGTCGGAAACCCCGGGTACGGCATTGTCCTGACGCTCTTGATCCGGCTGAGGCGCTCCGGGGCGGCGATGCTGACGGCATTGTCGTATAGGTCGATCCGGCATCCGCTTTCTTCCAGGACCGGCAAAACCGGGGCAAGATGATCCGGAATCACGCTGGAAAGCGTCAGCGTGCTCCCCGTGATGGCGGCGGCCGTCATATAGGTGGCGGCCGCGATTCGGTCCGGGATCACATTGTGTTCGCAGCCGGACAGCCGGCTGACGCCTTCGATACAGATGGTGCTGTTCCCGGCCCCGTGGATTTTTGCCCCGCAGGAATTCAGAAAGTCCGCCAGGTCTGAAATCTCCGGCTCCCTCGCGGCATTGTTGATCACGGTTTTCCCCTTTGCCCGACAGGCAGTGATGATAATATTCTCCGTCGCGCCGACGCTGGGAAAGGAAAGATTGATGACGGCTCCCTTAAGCCCGTCCGGAACCGCGCAGTCCAGGCATCCGTGGTCCTCATTGATGACGACCCCCATTTTCCGCAAAGAGGAAAGATGCAGGTCGATCGGACGCGGGCCAAGCTCACATCCCCCCGGGAACGACAGCACAGCCCGCTCCAGACGGCTGACAATCGCCCCTAGGAAGATGATGGAGGAACGCATCTCGCGCATTAAGTGGTCGGGGATGTCGTAATTTTCCGCGGGGAGAGGATTAATCACAACATCTCCGGCGGTACGTTCCACTTTGCATCCAAGATGCCGCAGGATCTTAATGGCGGTGTCCACATCCGAAAGCGCAGGGCAATTATGTAGGACACATTCGCCTCCGCATAAAAGTGACGCGGCCATCAGCGGCAGAGTGCTGTTTTTTGCACCGTGAATCTGCACTTCCCCCTTGAGTTTTTTTGTGCCATGTATCAACAGTTTCGACATAGCAACACCCCCACATAATCTGTTACCATATTATGCTGTGCGGGGGATTGCGGTGACGACTCAATCCAGCGGCGACCGGTCCAGGACTTCCTTGATCAGCCTGTAAATCCTTTCACAGGAATCCGGGATAGCCATTTTTTTCGCATTTTCCGCAAGCGTCTCTATTTTTCCCGGCTGCGAAAACAACTCCTGTACCTTCCGGCACAAAAATTCGCCGGTCAGATTTTTTTCCTCTATGATTTCCGCGGCGCCGCGGCCAACCATCGCCATGGCGTTGTGAAACTGATGATTTTCCGCGACGTTGGGAGAGGGAATCAGAATGGACGCCCTTCCGACCGCCTGCAATTCGCTCAGGGTGATCGCCCCGGCGCGGCAGATGACAAGATCCGCCGCGGCAAGACAGTCCGGCATGTCGCTGATGTATTCCCGGACGTCCAGCTCTTTGTGATCCTTTAATTCAAGGCCTTTTTCCTTTAAAAGACCGGGAAACCATTTTCCCCACTGGCCATAGCCATGGATATGTTGAAAGCGGCCGCTTTTCGCGCTCTGAACCAGCAGGTCCGCCGCCGCCTCGTTGATTTTCCGGGCACCCAGGCTTCCGCCGAAGGAAAGGATCAGCGGTCTGGAGTCAAGGCCGAGCTTTTCACGGGCCGCCTTTCGGTCGGCGCGGACAACCTCCTGCCGGACCGGATTGCCGGTCAGAACGCACCGGGCGGAAGGACTGAGATATTTTTGCGCGTCCGCCACGGCCAGCATGGTCCTGTCCGCTTTTTTCGACAGCATTTTGTTTGTGACGCCCGGGTATGCGTTCTGTTCATGGATGACCGAAGGGATCCCCATGCGAATCGCTTCCCGGACGACGGGGCCGGCCACATAGCCGCCCGTGCCGACGCAGATGTCCGGGAGAAAACCGCGGATGATCCGGCGGGCCTCCAGTGTCGAAGTGAACAGGTGAATCACCGTTTTTCCGTTTCTGACGAGATTCTTGACACTCAGGCTGCGCTGAAATCCCGAAATCGTGATGCTGCGAAACTCATATCCGGCGGATGGAACGAGGCGTTCCTCCATCCCGCCTTTCGCCCCGACGTACAAAATCCCGGCGTCCGGCTCCCGTTCCTTTATGTAGCCGGCAATGGCGAGAGCGGGGTTGATATGGCCGGCCGTACCTCCGCCGGCAAACAGTACTTTCATGGCAAACCCTCTGATTTTCTATATTTTTTCAATGGCAGACGTTCGCGAAATGGACAGAATGATCCCCATTTCGGCCAGAAGAATCACGAGCGACGTTCCTCCGTAGCTGAAAAAGGGCAGACTGATGCCGGTGTTCGGGATGGTGTTGGTCACAACCGCGATGTTCAGGATGACCTGAAGGCCGACCTGGACAATCAGCCCGATTCCAAACAGCATGCCGAACTTATCTTTCGCGCGAAGGGAAATGGTAATGCCGCGCCAGATCAGCATGGCGAACAGGATGATGATAATCAGCGCGCCGATGAATCCCAGTTCCTCGCATACGATGGCGAAGATAAAATCGTTCTGCGGCTCCGGAAGATACAGAAATTTCTGGCGCGACTGCCCCAGACCCAAACCGAGCAGACCGCCGGAACCGATCGCGTACAGGGACTGGCGCGTCTGCCAGGTGTCCGCGATCAGTTCCGGCGTCGCGTTGGAAAACGGGTCCAGCCAGGCGGTGATCCGATCGCTCGCATAGGCGTACTCTTTTGCGAACAGGACAAGGTACGCCACGCCGGCGCCCAGGATGCTGAACGCGCCGACAAACCAGCGCAGTTTCACCCCGCCGATGAACAGCATCACCGCGCCGAGCAGAACGATGATGACGGTCGCGGAAACATGGGGTTCCCACATCAGCAGCGCCGCCGTCATTCCCAGAATCAGGGCATAGGGAAGCACGCCATAAAGAAACGTTCCCATCCGGTTGAAATTCAGCGATATCAGATGCGCAAAGATCAGAACGATGGAAAATTTGGCGATTTCGGAAGGCTGAAACTGCCCGAAAGGTCCGAGATCAATCCACCTGTGTACGCCGTTGATCGCCGGCATAAACTTGACCAGCACCAGAAGCGCGTACGAGACCAGCAGAATCGGGATCGCGAATTCATGAAAATGATGATAATCAAAATAGGAAACAGCGAACATAACAATCACGCCGAGCACGGCGAAAACCGCCTGTTTGCTGATGAAAAAATAGCTGTTTCCGTTGTGGCGATAAAATGCGTTCGCATAGCTGGCGGAAAACATCATGATCAGGCCGATAATCAGCAGGACCATCACAAGGAACAGAAAGGGCAGATCCATGCCGGAGCGCACGGAAAAGATACGGAATCTTTTCCGCACTTTTTTCCCGTACGCGGTGGCGTCGCGGATTTTTCCAACCGGGCGTTTCGCCGCGTTTCCCGGCATGGGAGCAACGGCGCTCTGATTCCGTGCCATGAATGTCTCCTCCTTTCCATTTCAGGTATGATTAAAGCATAATCCCCCCGCCGAATCTGTCGGTCCCTGGGGAATTATCAGAAACCGAAAAATGCCAGCAGTACGGCGGCCGCACCGGAAAAAGCCGTGACTCCGCTGAAAACCAGGCAAATTTTCACCTCGCTCCAGCCGCAAAGCTCAAAATGGTGATGGATCGGGCTCATTTTAAACAAGCGTTTCCCATGGGTCGCCTTAAAATACGCCACCTGCAGCACAACGGACAAAATTTCAAAAATATAGACGATTCCGACCGGCAGGATCAGGATCGGCGCGTTCACATCAAATCCGAGCGCACAGACCAGTCCCCCCAGGAACAAAGAGCCGGTGTCGCCCATAAAGACCTTTGCAGGGTTGAAATTCCACACCAGAAACCCCAGGCAGCCGCCCGCGGCGGCCGCGGACATGATCCCGACCGGGATCAGCCTGAAAATGCCGGCGATGATCATGAAGGACGCAGAGGCAAAAAAGGTGACGGAAGCATTCAGCCCGTCGATGCCGTCCGTAAAGTTGACGGCATTGACCATTCCCACAATCCCAAGGAGCGACAAGACCCAGTACCAAACGCCCAGATTGACTCCGCCGGCAAACGGGACCAGCGTGACGGAACCCGCTCCGAACCGGTAAAGCGTATACAGATATGCCCCGGCCACAAGAAACTGGAGGACAAGCTTCTGCCGGACGGTAAGACCCAGATTCCTTTTTTTGACCACTTTGATGTAATCGTCAAAAAAGCCGATCAGGCCGAACCCGCAGGCCATCAGCAGACCGCCGACGGTTTTGGTCCTCATGGCAAGATTGCTCTGGGTCAGCCCCGTGGCGCCGTAATACATCGAGAGGCAGACCGCCGAAGCCGCAAGAATTCCCACAATAAACAGGAACCCGCCCATTGTCGGCGTTCCATTTTTTTTCCTGTGCCAGGAAGGCCCGACGTCGCGGATCGTCTGCCCGAAGTTCAGGCGATGGAGGAAGGGCACCATCCATTTTCCAAGAAGTGCCGTAACCCCAAACGAAATTGTCGCCGCCGCAAGAGTCCATAAAGAATTCATTGATTGATTCACCCTTATTCTGTAAACTGTCCTTCCGGTTTATACATCACCCGGTCCGCAGCGGATTCCACCGGCCTCAGGCTGTTCAGGGCCTTCAGGACTTCCGCAAACGGAATGCCGGCGCCCACCGCCGCGCAGGCCGCCGCCAGAACCTCTTCGACGTCCGAAAGGCTGCCGCCGTTCAGGCGGACGCGCCCGATCACTCCGAATCCGACGATTTCAAACGCGGCGTCCCCGTCCGGAGTCATCCGAATGTTGCGGGCGGTGAAATCCGCGTCGTCGCGCGCCAGGGAATAGGTAATCAGCTTTGCGGCGCCCGCGGCCCGGAACGAAAGCTCGCGCTCGGCAACGCACACGTCCCATCCTTCCGGATCAGATTCCGCCGCGTCCCCGCAGAGAAGCAGCACCGACTTTGCCGCGCCGCGAGGCAGCGGTTTCCCGTATTCCATTACGCGGCAGCGATCCCGGCCGCAGAACTGAAAGATCCAGCTCAGCACGGCCGCGGAACCTCCGCCCCTTTCAGCCACCGCGACCATTTTTACGCATGGGCCGCGTTCTGCTTTCAATTTCATGGAATCTCTCCCCAAACTTTCATTATTCCACCTGACTTGGCTCAATAAACGAAACCGTGACAACCGTGCCGGGCGGCACTTTGGTTCCCTCCGAAATGTCCTGCAGCTTCGATATCGCATTGGCGGATCCGGACAGAGCGGCTCCGGTCACGCTGATATTGATTCCGGCCGACGCCGCCCGCTCATTTGCCTGAGCCAGGGTCAGCCCGACGAGATCCGGAACGACAACCGTCTTTTTCCCGCTCTGCTGATCGGTGAACAGGACCACCTGGCCCCCTTTGGGAATGCTCTTGCCGGGTTCCGGAACCTGAGACACCACTTTCTCGCCGCTGCCGTAGAACTGGGAAGTCAGGCCGGCCTGGAAAACCTTGTTTTTCGCCTCCGCGATCGTCAGTCCCGTCACATTCGGCGCCTGGGCGTCCAGTTTTTTCATCTCTTCATCCGTATAGACCGGTTCCACTCCGAGATAGGGAAGAACTTCCGTCATCGTCTTCAGGAACACAGGTCCCGAGACCTGGCTTCCATAATAGCTGCTCCCGTGAGGCTCATCGTAAAATACCAGCATGGCGATCTGCGGATCGTCCGCCGGGGCAAAGCCGCAGTAGGAAGCGATATACTCCTTGCTCGTCCTGATCTCCTGCTTTTCGGAAGTCCCCGTCTTCCCCGCGATCCGATAGCCCGGAATATAACCGCTGCTCGCGGTCCCGTCCGTCGCGTCCTGCTGCAAAATCATGGATATTCTGTGCGACGTGTCCTTTGAAATCACCTGGCGTTTCGGCGTCGTGTCGGCGGTCTTGACAATATTTCCGTTGCTGTCCAAAATCCGGTCGACCACATGGGGCCTCACCAGATACCCGCCGTTCGCCACTGCGGCGCAGGCGGTGATCATCTGAATCGGAGTAATGGTAAAGCTCTGGCCGAATGCGGAAGTCGCAAGCTCGACCGGCTTGAGCTGGCTGGCCGTATAATAGAGGCTGCGGGACTCACCCGGCAGGTCAATGCCGGTTTTAGAGGTAAAACCGAACGCGTTGAAATATTTGAAAAACAGATCGGGGCCGAGCATTTGTCCGACCTGCATGAACACGACGTTGCTCGATTTGCAGATGCCCTGCGCAAAGGTCAGATGTCCGAATCCCCCGCGCCTCCAGTCGTGGATGACTCTGTCTCCGATCGTTAAAGACCCGGGGCAATTGAAAGGCGTATTTTCAGAAACCAGATTTTCCTCCATGGCCGACGCGCCTGTAATCATTTTGAATACGGAACCGGGCTGGTAGGTGTCGCTGACGCACTTGTTGCGCCACTGGGCCTGCTGGGCATCCTTGAGCGCCTTCGTTTTATCCGCCCCGTCCGGCATCTTGGCAATGGCGTCCGCCTGAGTTTTGTCCGCTATGGTGAACGGGTCGTTCGGGTCGAAGTCCCCCTTGACCGCCATGGCGATGATGCCGCCTGTCTTGACATTCATGATAATGGCGCAGCCGCGGTTCTGTACCTTGTTGTCGACAAGGCCTTCCTGCAGGTTCTTTTCCAGGATGTGCTGTACCACCTCATCAATGGTCAGAACAAGGCTGTGGCCGTCCTGAGCGGGAACCTCCTGTTCATAGTCGTACTGCATGTCGGTGCCGATCGCATTTTTTGCCGTAACCAGCTTGCCGGATACGCCGGTCAGTTCGCTGTCGTACTCCGCCTCCACGCCGGACAGGCCCTGGCTGTCCGTGCCCGTAAAGCCGAGCACCGTGGACGCCAGCGTGCCGTAGGGATAATATCGTTTATAATCCTCGATCAGCCGGACTCCGTTCGTGATGCCATTTTTGTCCTTGAACGCGACGATCTGATCCTTGACGTCCGATTCCACCTTGCGCTTGATGACATCGTAGTAGGTCCTCTTTTTGCTGTGTTCCAGAATGACATTTTTATCCATATTGAGGATTTTGGCAAGCCCGGCTGCAATCAGGTCCCGGTTTTTGTCGGTGATATAGGCGGGTTCCAGAACAACCTGCCAGACCGTCGCACTCTGCGCCAGGACTTTCATGTTTTGGTCATAGATCGTCCCGCGCTGAGCGGTCAGAACCGTATCCTTGACCTGGTTGTCGACAGCGCGCATCTTGAGCGTTTCGCCCTCGACAATCTGCAGCCGGACCAGGTTGAAAACAACGGCTCCGAACCCGGCCAGGATCATCATCAACAGAACAAAGACCGTCCTGTGCCACATTCTTATGGTTGTTCCCTTTGCCATGCCTTGTTCCTCCAGTTGCCTGAAAAAAGAATCCGAATCCAAAAATGAGAGTCAAGAACTTTTTCTCAACTCTCCTTTTATCAAACGGCGGAAGGCCTCACAGACGCCCGAACACGCTATTAATACTTATTGAACAGCCGCCTTCTTTATGACAGAAAGCGGCGCACGGAGTTGAGCAGCCGGGAAAACCAACCGTCGTTTTTGACCGGCAGCAGAATCTGCGTCTTGTCCCCGCTGGAAAGCGCTATGTTTTTCACTTGCTTCTGGTTGATTTTTTCCATGCCGAGCTTGTCCGCCGCATAGTTTTCCACAGCCTCAAGAGAGGTCTGCGCTTCCGATTTCATATTCATCTGCGTGTATACGCTCTGGTCTTCAGACAGCTGCTTTGTGACGGTTCCAAGGGAATCCGAAAGTTCGGCCAGCTGAACCTGGCCGTAAATGTAAGTGCCGGCCATGCCCGCAACAATCAGAAAGGAAAGGACGGTGGAAAGCATCTTCCAGCGGCTGTATTTCGGCCGGCGATTCTCTTCCAGCCGTTCCCGCGGAAGCTCAATGACATTATTTTTCCGCGCCGGTTCCTGCTCCGCGCGGCGTTTTGGTTCAAACATCCCAAAATCGTAAGCTGTGCCGCTGTTTGCCATGATCAGTCCGCTCCTTCCGTTTCTTCAAGTTTTATGCAAACTCTCAGCCGCGCGCTGCGGCTCCTTGGATTCTCTTCCAGCTCCTGCTCCGACGGGGAGATGCCCTTCTTATAAAGCAGTTCCGCCCTCGGCTTTTTTCCGCAGACACACACCGGGAAATCCGGGGGGCAAGTGCACCCGGTGCACCAATCCGCCATTCTTTTCTTTACCATGCGGTCCTCCAGCGAGTGAAACGTGATCACTGCCAGACGGCCGCCCGGCTTCAGGATGGAGAACGCCGCGTCCAGCCCCTCCGAAAGCCTGTCCAGTTCCCCGTTCACCCTGATCCGCAGCGCCTGAAAGGTTTTGCGGGCCGGATGCCCCGGTTTCCGGCGCACCGCGGCCGGAACGGAATTTTTGACAATGTCCGCGAGCTGCAGCGTCGTCTCGACCGGGGCCTCTTCTCTCGCCTTCACGATGCCGGCGGCAATTCTCCGGGCGTTGCTTTCCTCCCCGTATTTGTACAGAATCTCTTCCAGTTCCCTCTCGGAAAGGGAGTTGACCAAATCCCGCGCGGAAACCCCTTCCCGGCTCATCCTCATATCCAGAGGAGCGTCGGAATGATAGGAAAATCCGCGCGCCGGGTCGTCAAGCTGAAAAGAAGAAACCCCGATATCGAGCAGGACCCCGTCCGCCGGGACCAGTCCGAACCTTCTGGCCGCCTTGTCCATCAGTGAAAAATTAGTGCGGTAAACCGTTGCGCAGGGGTAATCTTTCAGGCGCCCGCCCGCCGCCTTGACAGCGTCCGGATCCTGATCGATCGCCAGCAGCTTTCCGGTCTTCAGGCGTTTTGCAATCGCAAGGGAATGGCCGCCGCCGCCCGCCGTGCCGTCAATATAGATCCCGTCCGGGCGGATATTCAGGCTTTCGATGGTTTCATCAAACAGGACCGGTTTATGATAAAATTCCATAGCCGCGCCTCTTTACAGTTCCAGAAGGTCCATCGCCTCGGCGATGTTATCCTGCGTTAAAGTCGAATTGAAGCTGACCCAGCGGTCGGTATCCCAAATTTCAGCGCGGCTGGAGGCGCCGATAAAAGTGACGTCTTTTGCCAGCTGAGCGTAATCACGAAGCGCCTGGGGCAAAAGGACGCGCCCCTGGCGGTCAGGCTGCGCTTCCACGGCCCCGGAAAAGAAAAAACGCTGAAGGCCGCGCGCTTTGGAAATCGGCATGGCGCTGATTTTCTCCTGGAGCCGGTCCCACTCTTTCGGCGAAAGGACAAAAAGGCAGCCGTCAAGGCCTTTTGTGACATAGAAATTATCCCCCAGGTCCTCGCGGAATCTGGCCGGAACAATCACGCGCCCCTTCGGGTCTATTGTATGCTGGTACTCTCCGATCAACATAATAGACGGTCCTCTTTTAAGCAAAAAGCAGAAATGGAAACCACATTCTGCTACTTGCCCCCACCTTTCACCACTTTGTTTTGATTATATCCTACCCGTTACAAAAATGCAACCTATTTTTTTGCTTTATGTCAACCGCAGATAGATTTTATTCAAGCATTTTGTATTTTGAGCGCTGCGAATAAAAAAAACGCCACAAAATCTTGTGGCGTAAAATTTTTCCTTTTTTATAAATCTATTCCATTTTATCCTGTCCGGACCGCTGGGAAGCACGGATATTCTGCCTGGTCCGCCGGAGTTCCGCCAGGATCTGGGCCAGGCTGTCGTCGGTGCGCTTCATCAGGTCGTCGATATAGTCGTTGCTGGCCTTTCTCATTTCCCGGATCTTTGCCTGGGACTGCGCAGTGGTCTCGTTCGCCTTCTGCTGCGCCTGCCGGACGATCTCGTCCTGCGCGATCAAAGCCTTTGCGCGTTCCTGAGCGACATGCACAACGGTTTCCGCTTCACGGCGGGCGTCGTCGAGAATCTGCGTGCGGTCCGCGACGATCGCTTTGGCCTGATGGATTTCCTTCGGCAGATTCTCCCGGATTTCATCCAGCACCTGTTTGACTTCCTCACCGTCAAGGACCGCACGGCCGCGGCTCAGCGGCAGACTCCACGCCTTGTCGACCATATCGTAAAGCTCGTTAATTAAGTCGTCCACGCTCATTTTCGTTTTCCTCCCACACACAAACGCTGTTCAATATCCTGCAAGATGCATTCAGGAACGAAATTGGAAATATCCCCGCCAAAGCAGGCCACCTGTTTCACGCCGCTGGAGCTTAAAAACATGTTTTCCGCCGTCGTGTTCAGATAGATCGTTTCCAGCTCGGGGTTCAGTTTTTTGTTGAAAAGGGCCATCTGAAATTCGTACTCAAAATCGGACATGGCACGGAGCCCCTTTACGATCGCCGCAGCGTCGCGGATTCTCGCGTAATCCGCGATCAGCCCGTCGAACCCGACGACCTCCACATCCTTCATGTCTCTGGCGCAGCGCTTCAGCATATTGATGCGTTCTTCCACCGTAAAAGCGGTATGCTTTTCCGGGTTGACCAAAACGGCGACAATGGTGTGGTCGAAAAGTTTTCTGGCCCGATTGATAATATCCATGTGCCCGAGCGTGACGGGATCGAAGCTGCCCGGACAAATTGCTATTTTCATGGCTTATGTCACGTCCTTGTGTTTATATAGGGTCAGCGCGATTTTGCCATAGCGATAGGAACGTCCCCGCACAAACTCCCCCGCCGACTCCGGGAGGGGTTCGTCGGTTGGATTTTCACAGACAATGGTGCCGCCCGGGTTCATATGACCGGCGACAGCGGGAAGGGCCCGCTGAAGCAGCCCGGTCCGGTAGGGAGGGTCAAGGAAAGCCAAATCAAACATCCCGCAGTCGCTCGAAAGGTAAAAAGCAAAGTCCATATGCCAGACCCTCGCCCGGTCTGAAAGGCCGGTGCCTTCCAGATTTTTTGCCACGACGGAGGCGGGCCGGCTTCCCGCGTCGACAAAGACCGCCTCCCGCGCGCCGCGGCTCAGAGCCTCGATGCCCAGCTGCCCCGAACCCGCAAACAGATCCAGGACGCGTCTGCCCTCGACCTGAAACTGAACAATGCTGAACAGCGCCTCCTTGACGCGGTCCGGAGTCGGCCGGACCGCATCACCCGCGCATACGGAAAGCTTTTTTCCTCTGGCGGAACCGGTAATGACTCTCATAGATCCTCCACCTCGATCCGACTTATTTTTTTATTATCCCATGAACCGGCTCGTCTGTCAATGCAGTTCGCACAGGTTCTTCCGGATGAAACGCAAAATATACCTTTTGCGCCGCCGGTTTCGTCATGCCGGGCGCGGCGGCAAGCTCTTCAACCGCGGCGTTCCGCACTGCGGCGACGGTTTTGAAATGCTTCAGGAGCGCCCTTGCCCTCGTGGGACCGATCCCCTCAATCATCGTAAGAGAAGAAGCAATAGCCGCTTTTTTCCTCGCCTGGCGGTGATATCCAATGGCGAACCGATGCACTTCCTCCTGAATGGAGGAAACCAGCGTAAACGCGCTCCGGCTGGAATTGATGGAAATTTCACCGCCGTCTTTCGCAATGGCGCGGGTGCGGTGCCTGTCGTCTTTTACCATGCCGAATAATGGGATCCGGAGACCGGCCTCTTCCAGCACGGGACGAACGGCGGAAACCTGCCCTTTGCCCCCGTCCAGAAGGATCAGGTCCGGCAGACGGCCGAATCCTTCGCCCGTTTCTTTGTTCTTCCAATATTCTTCCACGCGGCGGGTCATCACTTCCCGCAGACTGGCATAGTCGTCCTGCCCCGTGACAGAACGGATTTTAAATTTGCGGTAGGCAGACCGAAGGGGCCTTCCGTTTTCAAACACAACCATGCCCGCAACGTTTTCCCCGCCGGCCAGATTGGAAATATCATAGGACTCAATATAGGCGGGCGGCTCGGAAAGCCCGAGCAGACGGGCAAGCTCATCCAGCGCGGAGGCTTCCCTTCCGGTCCGGCCCATGGTCTGGGCGAGCTGTTCCGCCGCGTTGCTGCGGCACATTTCGACCAGCCGCGCCTGCTCCCCCTTTTGAGGGACCGTGACCGTTACCTTTCTGCCCGCCTTTTCCGTCAGCCATTGGGAAATCAGCTCGGCGTTTTCCACAGGACCGTCCAGCGCAATGCGGGGCGGGATCCGGCTGCGCATGGAATAGTACCGCTCCAGGAATTCGCTTCGCGCCTCTTTTGCGCCTCCGGTTTCCCCCATCAGAAAGGTTTCCCTGTCGCACAGCCTTCCATTCTGAAACCGGAACACTTCGAAGCAGCTTTTTTCCGCGCTTTGCGTCAGCGCGACGACATCCTGCTCCTTTACGCGGGAGGCGACGACCTTTTGCCTGTCGCTCATTTTCCGGATCGCCGCGATCCGGTCCCGCAGGCGGGCGGCGCGTTCAAATTCAAGACGCTCCGCCGCCTCGTTCATCTTTTCCGTCAGGGCGCGTATGCTTTTCGCGCTGCCGCCGCGCAAAAATTCCAGGGCCTCCGCCACAAATTCCCGGTACTCCGCCTCGCTGACTTTCCCGCGGCAGGGCGCGCAGCATTGCTTGATGTAGTAGTACAGGCAGGGACGGCCCTTGCCGATTTCCTGCGGGAATTTTCTTGTGCAGGACGGCAGACGGAAGATCTTGAGCGCCTCGTCCACCGACTGTTTCACAGACCAGGAACTGACGTACGGCCCGATGTACTCCGCGCCGTCGTCCGCGATCTGCTTCGCTTCCGAGATTCTCGGCCATGGGCCGGAACTGACGCGGATGTAATGATAGCCCTTGTCGTCCTTGAGCAGGATATTGTATTTCGGCGAATGCTGCTTGATGAGGCTGCATTCCAGCACCAGGGCCTCAAATTCGCTGTCCGTCAGGATATATTCAAAAGTATCGACGCTGGCAACCATGCGGCGCACCTTGGCGTCGTGATTTTTTTCGGAGCCGAAATACTGGCTGACCCGGTTTTTCAGCGCCTTGGCCTTGCCGATATAAATAATTTTACCTGACTTATCATGCATCAGGTAGACGCCCGGGCTCAGCGGCAGGCGCATGGCGCGGGCCCTGAGTTCCTTTTTATGTTTTTCCTGATCGGTCGGCATGCCCGCACCTCCTTTTTCGGTTCCTCCGGACCAATACGCACATGAATTACAGAATGGTTTTTTGCATACAGACTGAATCGGCCATATTTTTGTATGGCCCGTAGTTGTCAATCATTTCAAATCCTGTTTTTTGATACAGCCCCATCGCAGCCTTCAGCGGTTTTCCAGTTTCCAAAATAAGGCTATGATATCCCTTTTCCTTTGCTTTTTTCTCAAGAGCAGATAGTAACAGTATGGATATGCCTTTGCCTCGGTACTCTTCGCGGAGGAAAACACGCTTTACCTCGGCAACGCCCGCTTTATAATACTTAAGGCCCGCACAAGCTATGGGTAACACACCATCATAAACCAGTACAACGTCATGAATCTTTTCTAATGTGTTATATTGTGCATACTGGTTGCGCTGTTTTTCTCCCCCGACAATTTCATTTAGATAATCGTCCAGCATTTCACATAACAGAATGAAATCTTTATTTCTCCCATCCGCATATTTAAATTCCATTGTTCCTCTCCCTTTGACGTTATCAAGCAGCAAAACAGGTACGGTTTAACAGTTTTTCTTACGTATTTTCCCATACAAGTCGGCATTAGGACTGGAAAAGGCCCAACTTTCGCCAAACCGATCCGGTCGGCAGAATAAGGCTCTGCATACAAAAAAGGCACCGCACTCCAGCGGCGCCATGACGTTGCAACTGCTTATTCAGAAAAACCGGACTGCACCAGCTGAACCAAACCGTCCACAGCTTCCTGCTCATCCGCCCCGTCCGCAATAATCCTGATGTTTGTTCCGCCGACGATTCCGAGAGAAAGGACCCCCAGCAGGCTTTTCGCGTTAACGCGCCTCTCCTCTTTCTCCACCCAAATGGAAGACTTATACTCATTTGCCTTTTGAATGAAAAAAGTGGCCGGACGGGCGTGCAGACCCACCTGGTTCTGAACCAGAACTTCTTTTACATACATTCTAAATCCACTCCTACACAAAATATCCGAATGCACTCCGAACAGCAGAACACTTCCAATAGTTATCCTTATTATATCACGTTTGGACGAGCCGTCAACGCAATTGAAAAACTTTGGATTGATTGCCCATTGCAGCGTGCCGGGCTGGAACTCCTTTGTGCAATATAACGTAATTGTTGAAAGTTTTTGTTCTGTCTGCCGATTTCCGCATCCGAGCATGTTCAAAAGTAACGGCGGATGCCGGAAATTCCACCACAACACGGACACAAAACGTTCGCGCGAATATGCTCTCATATTTTATGCAGAAGAATTTACAATGTTTCTCCGGCGCCAGATCCGGAGACGGACTGCAAAAATTCCCGATCCTCCCCCGTCAGATCCGCGGAAGAAAGAAGCTCCGGACGTCTGACCGCCGTTCTTGCAAGCGATTGTTCGCGCCGCCAACGGCGGACCCTCTCGTGGTCCCCGCTGAGCAGGACCTCCGGGACCCGGCGGCCCCGCCAGTCCGCCGGACGGGTGTACTGCGGATACTCCAAAAGAGAATGGAAATGACTCTCTTCCGTGTAGCATTCGACGTCCGACAAGACACCCGGAACCATGCGGCAAACGGCATCGGCCAGCAAAAGGGCGGGCAGTTCCCCTCCGGTCACAACGTAGTCCCCGGCGGAGATCTCCTCATCGGCATAGGCCTCCAGCACACGCTCGTCCACCCCTTCGTAGTGCCCGCAGAGCAGCACCAGTCCATCCAGTTCCGAAAGCTCGCGGACCCGGTTTTGCGTCAGGGTTTTCCCTTGAGGAGAAAGATAGACGGTGTGCGGTTTTTTGCCCAGATGCGCGATCAGGTCGTCCATGCACAGGGCGATCGGCTCCGCTTTCAGCAGCATTCCCATCCCGCCGCCGAACGGGGAATCATCGACCGTGCTGTGCTTGTCCAGCGCATAATCCCGGATCTGGTGGCAGCAAACCTGCACCGCGCCCTTTTTGCGCGCCCTCCCTATGATGCTCTCCGCCATGACGGTTTCGCACATTTCAGGGAACAGCGTCAGCAGATCAATCCTCATCGTCAAAAATCCCCTTGATTGGCCGGATCATCATTTTTCCCTTCCCCAGATCAATTTCCCGAATGAACTCCGGAACCGCCGGGATCAGATAATTTCTATGGTCCTGAGCGGTAATCTGGTAGACGTCGTTGGCACCCGTGCGCATCACGCAGGTCAGCGCGCCGTAATACAGAAATGTGTCGGCATCGTAGACATCCAGCCCGATCAGGTCCTGCATGAAATAGCGGCCATCGGGGAGCGATACGTCATTCCGGTCCAGGTACAGGACCCTGTTCCGGTACGTATCCGCTTTTTCGACGGAGTCCACCCCTTCCAGCACCATGAGAAGGAGCTGTTTGTGCACGCGCGAGGAAATCACCCTGACCGGAATTTCCCCTTTGTCCAGATACAGGTTGGAAAATCGCATCAGAAATTCGGCGGAATCGCACCATGGCTGAACGCGGAGTTCTCCCTTCACGCCGTGCGTGCCCACGATTTTTCCGGCCTCCAGAAATTTCTTTTGCATAACTCCTCCCAAAATAAAAATTTATGTTTTTCTGATATGGAACAGCGCCTCTTTTTCCATTGCCTTCATCAATCCGTACAGCAACAGGATATCGATGGGCAAAAGGATCAGATTTGTCACAATGCGGGCGGACAAAACGGCAAAAAAAGCTTTTGAGTACAAGATAGAAAGCCAAAGCGGAGTCAAAAGAAGACTGGTCGCAATCGTGACGGCTGTTTTAGCCAGAAATGCTTTCAAAAGCGTGACATGCTTTTGATAAAGGAATATGCCATATAAAAAACCTGAAACAAATCCATTGATAGTAAACCCCGGAAAATACGGTCCCGTCGGGCTGATAAAATAGGACACGATATCTCCCAGCGCGCCGACCGCCCCGCCCGCCACTGGGCCGAACAGCATGCCTGCCGCCGCCACGGGAAGGAAGGAAAAACCGATCTTCAAAATCGGCGATACATTGAGGGTAAACATACCGAGGACCACTTCAAGCGCAAGAAGCATGCCGCACCCGGCAAGCAGCAGGACACCCGTGTGTTTTTGAGTCAGTTTGGCGGAGTTAAAAAAATTCTTCAAAGAAAAGACCTCCTTTTGTATTCACGCTACATAAAGGAGGTTTCCCCCAAACTATGTAGCAGCGGGATGCGGACTCTGCATCGCAAGTTTCCTTTTCGTCCGTCCGGCAACTCCCTGTCCGGTCGGCACTTAACGCGCAAAATCCTACTCTGCATTTTAAAAATCTGGATCAGTCGATTTCGACGGCCACCTTGCTGCCGTCCCGGGTAGCGGCGGCCCTCATTACGACGCGGATTGCCTTCGCGATCCGGCCCTGCCTGCCAATCACCCGGCCCATGTCGTTTTCCGCGACATGGAGATGATACACGACCGTTCCGTCCTCGGATGGTTCGTCAGCATCCACGCTGACAAGTTCCGGGGCCTCAACAAGGCCCTGGGCAATGGATAACAGCAGTTCCTTCATGGCAGCCACTCCTCCGTTTCTTAAAGCACGCCGTGCTTTTTAAACAGAACCTTAACGGTGTCGGTGGGCTGTGCGCCGTTGGCGATCCAGGCCTTGGCCTTCTCGGCGTCAACCTTCACGACGGACGGCTCTTCCAGCGGATTGTAATACCCGATTTCCTCGATAAAACGGCCGTCGCGCGGGAAGCGGGAATCCGCCACCACGATGCGGTAGAACGGAGCCTTTTTGGCGCCCATTCTGCGAAGTCTGATTTTCACTGACATTTGTTTCACCTCCACGAACCTTGCATGTATCTTCACCGGCCCGAAAGCCGGATGAATTCCACTTAAAACGGCAGTCCCATGCCGGCAAAGCGCCGGCGCGCGCCCTTCTTTTTGAATTGTTTCATCAGCTTCCGCGTCTGCTCAAACTGTTTTAAAAGCCGGTTGACGTCTTCCACCTTCATGCCGCTCCCCGCAGCGATGCGCCTTTTGCGCGACGGATTCATCAGTTCGGGCTTTTCCCGCTCCTGCGGCGTCATGGACAGCAAAATCGCCTCCGTACGGTCAATCTGGCGGTCGTCGATCTGCACGTCCTTGATTTGCTGGCCCAGGCCCGGCATCTTGCTGATGACGTCCTGGATCGGACCCATCTTCTTCATCTGGCGGATCTGGTCGAGCAGATCATTCAGATCCATCCGGTTCTGCATCATCTTTTCGGCCGCCTTTTGCGCGGCCTTCTGATCGAGATTCTTTTGGGCGTCTTCGATCAGCGTGAGAACGTCTCCCATCCCAAGGATGCGGGATGCCATGCGGTCGGGGTGAAAAACTTCCAAATCGGAAAGTTTTTCACCCGTCCCGGCGAATTTGATCGGCCGGCCGGTCACGGCCCGGACCGACAGCGCGGCGCCGCCTCTCGCGTCGCCGTCCAGCTTGGTGAGGACGACGCCCGTGATATCGAGCAGCTCATGGAACGACTTCGCCACATTGACCGCTTCCTGTCCGGTCATGGCATCCACGACCAGCAGGATATCGGTGGGAGACACGGCTTCCTTGATCCGGCGCAGCTCGTCCATCAGCGCCTCGTCGATCTGCAGGCGGCCGGCGGTATCGATCAGCACAAAATCGTTGCCGTAATCCCTCGCATGTTTGACGGCCTCCCGGCTGATTTTCACCGGATCGCCGGCACCCTGCTCAAAGACGGGGACTTCCGCCTGGCCGCCGAGGACCTGCAGCTGCTGGATCGCGGCGGGCCGGTACACGTCGCACGCAACCAGCAGAGGGCGGTGGCCCTGATTTTTCAGCATCAGCGCCAGCTTCGCGGCATGGGTCGTCTTGCCGGAACCCTGAAGGCCGCAGAACAATACCACCGCCGGCGGAGAAGACGGGCTGTTGAGGCGGGCCTCCCCGCCTCCCATCAAAGCCGTCAGTTCTTCGTTGACGATTTTGATGACCATCTGGGCCGGCGTCAGGCTTTCCATGACCTCGTTTCCGACGGCACGCTCGCTCACCTTCGCGACAAAGTCCTTCGCCACTTTGTAGCTGACATCCGCCTCCAGAAGGGCCAGGCGGACTTCCCGCATGGCTTCCTTCACGTCGGACTCGCTGAGTTTGCCCTTGGAACGCAGGCGTTTGAACGCCGCCGAAAGCTTTTCCGAGAGATTTTCAAACGCCAAGACAGTTCCTCCTATTCGCAGAGCCGGCGGGTAATTTCAAGAATCTGCTTTGCGCTTTCATCAATCTCCCGCGCGTAAATGTAATGTTCATTGTAATCCCGGATACGGTTCGCCGCCTCTTCGATTCTCTGAAAACCGTCCATCATTTCGCGGAACCTGCGGGCAAGGCCGAGCTTTTGCTCCATTTCCAGAAGCTGTTCTTCGGCGCGCTTGACAAAATCACGCACGCCCTGCCGGGTGATCCCCTCATTTTCCGCAATTTCGGAAAGGGACAGATCGTCATCGTAATAATACTCGACGATTCGCCTCTGCTTTTCCGTCAGCATCGAGCCGTAAAAGTCAAGCAGAAGCGAAATTTTCAAATCCTTCGCCATCCGACCGCCTCCGTTGCGGTGTAAAGTCATTTTCTTTACAGTAAGGGATTATACTATAAAAACGAAGGGCTGTCAAGGGGAATTTCACCCGTTCAGCCCCAACTTCAACTGGAATTTTAAAAGAAAAAGCCGATCCTGCAATTTTAACTCCGTCATTCTGAGTTGTACGGCCGCGCCGGCATAATCGGCCCGGAACAGAGAAGACGTATCGCAGAGCAGAGTGTTTCCCTGCCGGGAGAGCACGGACGGCAGCCTGCTTTCCATCAGGTTCATGGCCATTCCCACCGGAACCGGAAGACGGCCGACATGGACCGAATTGACGTCAAATTTCATCTGGTCCGCCGCGCTGTCGAAAGAGGGTGTGAGGTTCATCACAACGCCGAACGTTTTTCCCCTGTAAGCAACAGGGGCATAGACATCCGCAGTGCCGTCCTCCTTTGCCGTGACGGAAAGTGCCGAAAGCCCGGATCTGGATTTCACATCCGCATTTTTTTGGATCAGGGAATTCAGCCAGCCGGCGACTTCCTCCGGCGTCAGGCTGACTTCTTTGCCGGAAACAGAAGCCGCAACCACCTTGGAAACCGCGGAATCCGACGGCTGCGGCATGGACTTTCCGGCATTCGGGTCGCTGAACAGCATCCAGCTCAGGACGCACAGAGCCGCGAGAAACACGACAAGGACCGAAAGGACCGCTGTCAGGAGACGCGTCCCGGAATTTTTACCCTGCATATGCTTTGGATACATTTTATTTTTCTCCTTCAATTCGGATTCAGAACAGCAGGACCAACATGCCGGCGGCGGCAATGGTTTTCGGCGAAACCAACCGCGAACACGGCCCGGGACATAGCTTTCCCCTTTGCCGCCATCTTATTTCAATTCCACAATCGTCACGCCGGACTCTCCCTCGCCGAACGTGCCGAGCCGGAAGCTTTTCACGCTCGGATGGTTTTTCAGATGCTGCTGCACCGCCGCTCTCAGCGTCCCCGTTCCTTTTCCGTGAATCACCGTCAGCTGATCGACGCCGCTGAGCAGCGCGGAGTCGAGGAAGCGGTCCAGATTCAGCACCGCCTCGTCCGCCGCCTGGCCGCGCAGATCGCATTCCGTCGTCACTTTCGCGGTCGCCCGGGACGTCACATTCCGGGTAATTCCCCGGATCGGGGCACGGTGCGCTTTCTCCTCCAACAGCCGGAGGTTGGATACCGGGACCCGCGTCTGAAGGATCCCGGCCTGAATCAGCGCCTCTCCCGATTCTCCTTCGGGCGGGCGGATCACCGTGCCTTTTTTGTCGATGTCGAAAATCAGGACGGAGTCCCCGGCTTTCAGCGGGCGCGGAAGAGCATAGTCTCCGCTCTCCTTTTCCCGCACCGGGTCCGCTCCGCTTTCCAGAACTCGCATGCCGGCCTTCAGCCTCGCCTTCTGCTCGGCGGTCAGCATTTTATTCTTCTGCTTTTTTATTTCTTCCAGCTCGCCGATCAGGGAATCGGCCTGCGCCCTGGTCCGCGCGACCAGTTGAGCGGCCTTTTCTCTCGCTTTTTCCAGTTCCCCGTCCGCTTCCCTTTGGACGCGCTCCAGCTTTTCCTCCGCCTCGCGGCGCATTTCCTCGGCCCGTGTCCGGGCCAGCCGCGCCTCTTCCCGCTCGGCGTCCAGTTTCTGACGGCTCGCTTCCAGGTCCTGCACCACATCCTCGAATCTTGTGTTTTCCTGTGAAACGAGGTCTTTCGCCCTCTCCACAACCGAGCCGTCCATTCCGAGCCGGAGAGAAATGGCAAACGCGTTGGAGCGTCCCGGTACGCCGGTCAGCAGCCGGTAGGTCGGCCGCAGGGTCTCGACGTCGAATTCGCAGGAGGCGTTTTCGACCCCGGGCGTCTGGAGAGCGTAGGCTTTCAGCTCCGCGTAGTGCGTGGTGGCCGCGATTTTCGCCCCCTTCGCGCGCAGGGATTCGAGGATCGCCTCCGCAAGCGCCGCCCCTTCCACGGGGTCCGTTCCCGCGCCGAGCTCGTCGAGAAGGATCAGGCTGTCCGGCCCGGCCTGCTTCATAATCTGTATGATATTGGTCATATGGGCGGAAAAGGTCGAGAGCGACTGTTCGATGCTCTGTTCGTCGCCGATGTCCGCAAGCACCTGCCTGAACACAGACAGCTCGCTGTTTTCCGCCGCAGGAATCATCAGCCCGCACATGGCCATCAGGGTCAGGAGCCCGACCGTTTTCAGGGACACGGTTTTGCCGCCCGTGTTCGGCCCCGTGATCACAAGGGTGTCGAATCCCGCGCCAAGCTCAATGTCCGTCGGAACGACGGCCGCGGGGTCGATCAGCGGATGGCGCGCCCTTTTCAGCACGATCCGGCCGCTGTCGTTGATCTTCGGGGGCGTCGCTTTCATCCGGTAGGCGAGATCCGCCTTTGCGAAAATCACATTGAGCTCCACCGCCGTTTGATAACCGCGGACGATGGTGTCCGCGAAATTTCCGGTCTCTCCGGACAGTTCCAACAGAATGCGTTCGATCTCCTTCTGTTCCTCCGATTGGAGCACCCGAACCTGGTTGTTCATCTCCACGGCGCTCAGCGGTTCCACAAACAGGGTGGAACCGCTGGCGGACGTATCGTGCACCAATCCCGGCACCTCGTTTTTGTACTCCGCCCGCACGGGGACGACGAACCGTCCCCCGCGGATGGTGACGATCGGGTCCTGCAGATATTTCTGGTAGGACGCGGACCGCGTCATCTTGTCGAGAACCTCACGCGCCTTGGAAGACGCGGTGCGGATCTTCCGCCGGATCGCCTGCAGAGCCTGCGAAGCGCCGTCCGCCATCTCCTCCTCCGAGAGGATCGCGCCGTTGATGCGGGCCTCCAGATACTGGTTCGGCATCAGCATGGAGAAACGGTCGTCCAGGCAGCTTCTGACCCCCTCGCTTTTGCGCCGCCAGTCCGCAACGGCCCGCAGCGTGCGCAGCAGGCCGGAAACTCTCAGCAGCTCCGCCATGGTCAGCATCCCGCCGGCCTGCGCCCGGCGCAGGGAATTGGTCACGTTCGTAAGGCCGCCGAACGGCGGCGCACCGAAACGGGCCATCATCACATAGGCATCATCGGTCTCCCGAAGAAGCCTTCCGACTTCTTCGGGAGATGTCGACGGCGATAGATTTTCCGCAATCTGCGCGGCGTCGCCGCAAGCTGTGCGGGACGCCAGCAATTTCAATATTTTGTCGAGCTCCAGAGCCCGCGCGTGTTTTTGCAATCCTGTTTCAGGCATGTGTTCTTTCCTTCCCAATTTGTCATCCGTCGAACCGGCAGCCGCTTTCCTGAAGAGCGGCGGCGCAACGTAATCTTTCCCTCTTCATTAATATGTAATCCGTAAAATCGCCCGCCACCCTTTCCAGGTTCATTTCAAGCCTTCCAAAAGTTTTTCATAACAGATAAAAGCTCCCTTGCGGAACGTTACGGTTCCGGCCCTTTGGTATCCGGCGGACTCATATAACCGGATCGCCTGCGGATTTTTCACGAAAGCATCCAGCCGTATACAGCGATATCCGCGCGAGAGGGCAAACCGTTCGGCGGCTTTCAGAGTCCGCGAGCCCATTCCCCCGCCCTGCGCTCCCGCGCTCACGCAAAGGCGGTGGATCACGCCGGGCGGACCCGCTCTGCAAATCCGCCAGCCAACCGACTCATATTCCGGCGATTGCTCCGCGTTTACCGCAACGGCGGAAACCGGCTTTCCGTCTTCCACAAGCAGCAGCATGTCTCGATTTTCAACATCCGCAGACAGCATTTTTCCGTCGGGATAAATCTCATCCCACTGGTCGATCCCCTCATCGCGCATTTTCTGGATTGCCCCGGCGTAAAGCGCGAGAATATCCTTAAGATCCGATCGGTCCGCCGTCCGAATGCTCAACTTCTCGGAATGTTCCATGTTTTTATCCTTTCCACCCTGTTTCTCCCGCCGTTGCATGGTAAAAATCCAAAGTGGCAAATCCGCGCCCCAGCGTGCTGAGCACATAGGCTTCCGCCGCCCGCGCCAGCTCTTCCGTCCCCTGCCGCGACAGGGAAAAGGAAAACGCCTTGCCCGGCTCGGCGTAAATCGTATGGCGCAGCCCGGCCATGGCTCCGCGTCCCAGCCGGATCGACGGCTCGCCCTGCGGGCAGCCGCATTCATTACAGACAATCCGGCCGGAAACCGGCAGAAACCACATCGGGTCGGACCCGAATTTTCCGCACTCCGCACATCCGACAAGATCCGGCTGATAGCCGGACAAAGCGAGCATGCGCATTTCCACGACCGCTTTGACAATGCCGTTCGGCCGGTCTCCCCGGCCCAGCAGATAAAGCGCGTTGAGAACCAGGCTTAGATACTCCTCCGCCGGCGCGTCCTGCGGGGCCAGGGCGATCGAAAGCTCGCAGAAATACTGCGCAAGCGAAAGGCGCCCGATATCCTTGCGGAGGTCAAAAAAAACCTCGATCGGCCGGGCGTCATCAATTATGTATTTGTCCCGCCCCTCA
The DNA here is from genome assembly GCF_035986805.1 of Caproicibacter sp. BJN0012. Lineage (NCBI taxonomy): Bacteria > Bacillati > Bacillota > Clostridia > Eubacteriales > Acutalibacteraceae > Caproicibacter > Caproicibacter sp. BJN0012. Next base: position 2,334,796 of record NZ_CP142518.1, read on the forward strand.
AAGATGGTGAAGCGGGAATAACTGAACAGCCGCGTGGCGGAAAGCCTGCCGTCTTTGGCCCGCCCGGGCCGCTGAACAAAAGCTCGCAGAATTCCTTTTCGCTTTGTCAGAATGGTAATCAGCCGGTCACTGTCACCCACGCATTTCTCCGTGATAACCAATCCCTCGGCATCCGTTCTCATCCCGGTCCTCCTTCATCTGGCTCTCCCGGTCCACCTGCCGCAACTGGCTGTAGATCAAATAGTCCTTGACACTTCCCGTATGTTTGAAACTGTCCCATGCCGTATTCTTATCCAAGATTACCGCTCCTTTTATAAGATACTGTTTAAAGTATTTGCCTTTCACAGGCATCTATGAGCGGTAAATAAATGAATTTATCCCATAAAATGACACAATTTTCACAGAAAATATGCTTGGCCGAAAGTTGCCGTCATGCGTCGAATCCAGAAGCGTCGTACCCCATGACCCTGAGCGCCGACTGCTGATTGCGCCAGTTTTCCTTGACTTTGACCCACAGCTTCAGATTGACCCTGCATCCGAAAAACTGTTCCATGTCCCTTCGCGCAAGAGTCCCTACCTGCTTGAGCATAGCGCCGCTTTTCCCGATAATAATCGCTTTATGAGCCTCCCTTTCACAGTAGATGGTCGCGAAAATATCCGTTATATCGCCGCCGGAGGCCCGTTCCGACATGTGCTCGACCACGACGCCGATGCCGTGCGGGATCTCGGCGCTCAAAAGGCGCAGCAGTTTTTCCCTGACGATTTCGGAGGCGATGACGCGCTCCGGCTGATCGGTCAGCGTGTCGTCGTCAAAAAAATGCCCTCCGGGTTCCGCAAGATTGGAAAGCTCCTGTTTCAGTTCCTCGATTCCGCTGCCAGTCCTGGCGGAAACGGGAACGACCGCCTCAAAATCGTAAAGCCTGCTCACACTCGCAATCTGTTCCATCAAACCGCTCTTGTCCCGCAGCAGGTCAATCTTATTGATGGCCAGCACCGCCGGCATGTTCTGCGACCGGAACCGGTCGATTAGCTCCTGCGCGGACCGGGAAATCTTTTTCCCCGCCTCGATCACCAGAAGGCAGGTATCCACGCCGGAAACGGACTCCACGACGGAACGCACCATGTATTCTCCCAGACGGTTGCGCGGCTGAAGCAGCCCGGGCGTATCGATAAAAACAAGCTGTGTCTCCCCTTCGGTCAGCACGCCCATGATGCGCGTGCGGGTCGTCTGCGGCTTACGCGAAACGATCGACACTTTCTGCCCGAGCATGGAATTCAAAAGCGAGGATTTTCCGACATTCGGGCGCCCGACGATGGCGATAAACGCAGATTTATTCTTCTCCTGGTCTGACAAAACAATCTCTCCCTATTTCCCATTTTTCCTTTTTCTTAAATGGTCCCGGATTCCGAGCGGCCCCAGCGCAATATAAAAGACAGCCGCCGCCGTGGCGGCCAGCAGCAGCGCAAGAAGGAGCGGATCAGCCAGAAAATACCGCAGAATCCCGCAGAAAACGGCGGGTCTCCAGAACAGGCAGAGACCGACCGCGACCGCGAAAACGGCATTGATCAAAACCGCGCCGGACGCCATGTCTTTGACAATGCGCACAACCGGATTAAAGCTCGCCGCGTTGAAATCGGAAAGCTCTTCCGCCACCGTATTGAACAGTTCCGCCGCAATCACCTGGGCAAAAGTCAGAAAAAGCACTGCGTATTCGGCCCGTGTCAGGTGAAAAAAAAACGAAAATACAAACACATACAGCGCTGTTGCCGTGTGTATCCGCATATTTCGTTCTGTATTAATGCAGTAGATAATCCCTCGGAACGCATACCGAAAGCTCTTTAAAAAGCGCAATCCTATTCCTCATCCTCATCCAGAACGTAACTGCTTGTACTTGGCAGTCCGAGCTGAACCATGACTTCCTCTTCTTTTTCCCGCATGCGCACGCGCGCAATGCCGCCTTCCTCATGGTCGTATCCCAAAAGATGGAGCATGGAATGAGCCGTCAGATACCCGACCTCCCGCTCCAGCGAATGGCCGTAACGCTCGGCCTGCTCCACCGCTTTCTCCATGGAAATGACGATGTCCCCAAGGATCTTGGCGCCTGTGGTGTGGTTGACATCGTAAACCCCGTTTTCTCCCATGGGAAAGGATAGTACGTCCGTTGGGATGTCCTTTTTCCGATACTGGGCATTCAGCTTCTGAATCTGACCGTTGTCAACAAAGATCACGCTGATCTCCGCCGGTCCCTCGAACTTTTCCAGCTTCAGCACGGCGTTGCAGCAGCGCCGCACCAACATGCGCAGCCCGGTCGGTATTTTTACCGCCTTTTGCTTATTGTCAATAATAACCCTGATTTTTTCCACTCTTATCGCCCCGCTTCTTCATTTTTCTCATATGCTTTGATAATGTCCTGCACCAAACGATGCCGGACGACATCCTTTTCTGAAAACCGGACCTGCGCGATATCGTCGATGCCCTTTAAAATATGAAGGACGTCGCGAAGGCCGGATCTTCTTCCGTCCGGCAGATCAATCTGAGTGATATCGCCGGTGATGACCATCTTGGAATTAAATCCAAGTCTTGTCAGAAACATTTTCATCTGTTCCGGCGTCGTATTCTGCGCTTCGTCCAGAATGATGAAGCTGTCGTCCAGCGTCCTCCCCCGCATATAGGCAAGAGGCGCCACCTCGATGTTGCCGCGTTCCACATATTTCTGGTAGGTCTCCGCTCCCAGCATATCGAACAGCGCGTCGTAGAGAGGGCGCAGATACGGGTCCACCTTCTGCTGCAGGTCCCCGGGCAGAAAGCCCAGCTTTTCCCCGGCCTCCACGGCCGGACGGGTCAGGATGATCCGATTGGCCTCCTGCGCCCTGAACGCCGTGACGGCGAGCGCCACGGCCAGATAGGTCTTCCCGGTTCCCGCCGGGCCGACGCCGATCGTGATCGTGTGGCTCTGAATCGCCTGGCAATAACGCTTCTGGCCCAGCGTCTTGGCTTTGACCGGTTTGCCCTTGGAGGTGATGCAGATGCAGTCCCCGGCAAGGGCCTCAATCTTGCTTTCGCTTCCTTCGTTTACAAGGGAGATGCAATAGCGGACGTTCTGCTCGCTCAACGCCTCCCCCCGGTTGATCAAAGTCAGAAGGCTCTCGATCGCGCGGACCGCCTTTCCCACGCCGTCCGGCTCCCCGGAGACCTTCAGCTCGCTCCCCCGGTAGACGATCGAAACTCCATACTCCTGTTCAATGATCCGGATATTTTCGTCAAAACTGCCGAAAAGCGCGACCGCCTGCTCCATGCGGTCTATATTGATTCTCTGTTCAAACATCCTATCACCTAAAACCCCGGCACTCAAATTTTCGCCGGATAGATTTTAGATTATTATAGCACAATTATAGGATTTCGTCACCATAAAATATACAAAAATAACCTATGATTTTATTAATATTTCCGACTCTTCCGCAATATTTTCCTCGCATTTTAAAGTAGCGGAATAAATCAGCACATTATTTTCCGTCCTGTTCGACGCGTTAACGCTTAAAACCTTCGTGCCGTCCGGCAAATTTTTTTCGTATCCGGAAAGTTTTTCCTCCGCCTGCCCGATTGCCTGCCGGGGGGAAATCACAACGGGCAAGGTGCGCACGCCGCTCCAGTCCTCCTCATACAGGCTGACCGGCAAAAGGGTTCCAAAAAGCCTCAAATCGGTCTGCGTTCCCGCGACCTCGTAATCCCCTTTCGGCTTGCCTTCAAACGTCAGAGGAAAGACCGCCCCGAACAACCGCAGGCTTTTGCGGACGACCCGGTTTCCCGTCGGTTCGCGGACATTCTGCGCGAGCGGAATCCGGATTTCGCAGGAGCGCGAAGTCTCCGCGACGATTTCCGCCGACGCGTGAACAAGCGTGGTCCCCCCGGAGGCGTCTTCGACCACGCCACTGACCAAAAGCTGCCCCTGCGCAACGGCGTCTCCCTTTTTCACCTGCGCCGTCCCCCCGTAGACACGTATCGCAACGACCTGGCCCGTAGCCGACGCCACTATATTGCAGGCCCCGTTTTGTTTCACAATCTCCGGCTTTTCCGTCTTTTCCCTGATGCAGACCTGCATGGTGCAGCCCTGCGTGTTAATCGTCATCCACCGGATCTTCGGAAACATCAGCATCAGTTTTTGCTCCACCTTTTTCGTGTCGACCTCCGAGATCCTCACCCCCGGGGAAAGCCCGTTTTCGGAAAGCGCCGAAAGAATCGCGCGCGAATCAAGCGTGGTGTTTCCCGTCACGTCGATGCACCAGACGCGCAGCGACAGAAGAATAAGGATCGCCGCAAACGCGGCGGCACCGTATAGAATTCCGCGGTGAGTCCGCGTTCTGCGAATGAGGAACGGCAGGCCGTGCCGCCCCTTGACCCGAAGCCGGCACCCGGCCTTGCGGGCAAAGGGGCGCAGGTTCCGGTACATGCCGGAAGAGACGCAGGCGCCGCTGGCTCTGCGCGAGGTGATATTCCAAAGGACGACGCCGGATCTGGCGCAATAGTTGAAAAAGCGCTCCGGGCTTCCCCCGATCACCGAAAAACGGACATAGCCCAGAATCCACCGGATGATTTTCAGCGATAACATCTCAGCACCTCAGACCAGAAATTCGATTCCGGTAAAATAGCCCGTTACCACCAGCGAATCAGCGGTGAGGCATTTGATGACGAGGCCCCTTCCGGTAAAGCGGACCACCAGCTTGCCCGTACGGATGCGGACGACATCCGTATCGTACTCCAGGACGCCGCTGCATCCGTCCACCACCGCTTCCGTATTCCCGTTTATTTCCATATGGGTCGGCATGTTGAGTCCGGCGCGATTCAGCAGACTGATTTTTTTTGCCAAAATGAATCCCCCGCTCCCATCGTGATTACACCTAATGCTATGCTGGAGCAGGGGTAAATATCCGCGGGAGGACATATACATAAAGGGATGGGAGGGATTCTTTGCCATGAAGTTCAGAACCGGAACGCTCCTTCTGGCCGTGCTGGCTGCCGCATGCTCGCTGCTGATTTTTCCCGTGCAGGCGGCGCAGGGCGCAAAAAACGGGATCGGTTATTGCCTTGAAGTCCTGATTCCATCACTTTATCCATTTATGGTTCTTTCCGTTTTCGTGGTGAAAAGCGGCCTGGCCCACAAAGTCGGAGGCCGCCTGGAAGGATTCACGCAAAATGTGTTCCGGCTGCCGGGCAGCGCGGCTCCGACCATCCTGATGAGCGTCATCGGCGGATATCCCGCCGGGGCGCGTTCCATCGCAGCCCTTTACGAAGACGGAGAGATCACCCAGCGCCAGGCGGAGCGGATGCTGGGCTTCTGCGTCAACGCCGGCCCGTCCTTCGTAATTACAGCCGTCGGAGCCGGATTTCTGAAAAGCCCGCGCGCGGGAGCCATCCTGTTCGCCGCCCAGGTGATCGTCTTCCTGCTGCTCGGCGTCGGGTGCGGTCTGTCCGCAAAGAGGGAAACTCCCACGCATGGGAAAGAGGAAACAAGGGAAACCGGCGTGTCTCAGGCGCTGATTCTGTCCGCAGCGGACGCGGCCCGCGCCATCATCAGCATGTGTTGCTTTGTGATTCTGTTCGCGGCGCTGATGAACCTGGTGAGGATGTTCTGTACTGATCCGGCCCGTTCCGCGGCAGTGTCAGCCCTTCTGGAGGTAACGGGCGGATGTTCGGATCTGGCACGCCTCGGAGTTCCTCCATGGGCGGTTTCCGCCGCGATCGGCTGGGGCGGAATCTGCGTCCACTTTCAGGTTCTGTCGACCCTGACGGAATTGCAGTTCAGCAAAGTGCGCTTCGTTTTGTTCCGCCTGTTGCAGGCGTTTCTTTCCGCCGCTGTTTCCTGGGGGCTGATGCTTCTGTTTCCTGATACGGAGGAGGCATTCTGCAACTTCGCGGGGCCGGTCAGCGGCGCCCTTTCCTCCACGCCGCCGGCGTCGGCGGCCCTTCTGGTCCTCTGCTCGGCGCTTCTGCTGTGCATTCCGCGCAAAAAGATGGAAATTACATCGGGGAAATGATATAATGAATGACAAAGAAGATTCGTTCATCAGACCGGAGGGGTTTTTGTGTTCGGACGGAAAAAGAAACCGCTTTTTGGAAATGAAATTACGCCGGACTGCAGCTACTGCGTTCACGGCCCCGGACCGGCGGAGGAATGCGCCTGCCGGCAATTGGGAGAAGACGAAACGCCCGCGTCCTGCCGCGCCTTTCAATACGATCCTCTCCTGCGGACTCCCTACGCGACTCCGCCGCTGAAAAAGCATGATCCAAGCGAATTTGAACTTTAAAGCGCAGCTGAAACCGCCTTCCCTTTCCATGGGGAAGGCGGTTTCAGCTTGATGGAAAAAAAGCGCTATGGAAAGATAAAATTGATATCCTCCACCACCGCTGGCTCGATCAGATGGTCCCCCGCCATATCCTCCATGATCCGGACCGCATCCTCATGCGCCATGCCCCGGCGGTACGGCCGGTCCTCCGTCAAAGCCTGATAAATATCCACACAGGCGAGAATCCTCGAATTGAAATCGAGCCGGTCCTCTATCAGGCCGTATGGATATCCGGAGCCGTTGAGCTTTTCATGGTGATTGGACGCCCACTCCGTGATATCCTCAAAACCCTTGATCATCTCAAGCACCTTTCGGGTATAAAACGGATGCGACTGAATGACGCGGAATTCCCTGCTGTCAAGCTTGCCCGGTTTGTCGAGAATTTCATTCGGCACCGCAAGTTTCCCCAAGTCGTGAAGATCGGCCGCAATCCGCATTTTCCAATAGGTCGTATCGTCAAATTCATAATATTGGCAGATCAAACCCACCTTTTCACTGATGCCCCGGGAGTGTGAGCCGGTAAACGGCGATTTTGCGTCGATAATATTGCTAAAAATCTGTGAAATGATTCGAAGGTTCTGAAAATCCAGCTCCCGGGAAACCTTCGGCAGCATGGAAGTCAGGGAATTCTGAACAAACATGTCGTCCATCCCCAGCCAGAATTCCATATGCCTGCTCATTTCCAGAAACGCTTCCCGGACGACGGGATCAAAAATGCGGGCCTCCTTGTTGACCTGCGAGATAATTTCATCCGGCGTGTAGCCGGAAGCGGACCGGATGGCCACCCGGTCCGCAAGGGAAACCACGCGAGAATACATGGGAATTTCCCTGCCGGAAACGCCGAAAAATCCACTTCCGTCATAATGCTCATGATGATATAAAATCACATTCCGTTCCCGTTTCAGAAAAGGAAATGTTGCGATATTCTTCTCGCCTTCCACGCAGTGCGTGGGGTTTGTCTCCGTGTTGAATTTCTCGCGGGAAGGAGATTCCAACAAAGCCTTCATAACGCCGTTATCATGAAGCAACGAATAGGAAATGAGGTCAAACAGATTTTCATCCGGCATGGAGAGCGCAAGCGCAATTCTTCCGGCTATGTATGCAACCCGCATTCCGTGATTATAATTATTCCGGAGAACCCCTTTTTCCGCAAAATCCAGCGTTCTGGATAGAGAAATCAGAAGCTCGTTGACATTAATTCTCATGTTTTTCAGCATCCTAGCTAGATTTTTTATACGCAGAATTATTATAACAGTTTTTTCCTCGTGATTTTTCCATTTTAAAGATTAAACGACACTTTCACCAGGAACTAGAAAAATCCACCCGGGCAGCTGACCGCTCCGTTCCGACTCCTTCATTTTTCTATTTTATTTTCATAAACTCTGTTAATACTAACCAGCGAAAGGAGGAATTCGATGCAGCACTATGATAATCTGTACGGCTTGATTCAACAGAGCCAGGAAGCAGAGCGGTATTTCCACTCGCTCCCGAATTATGTCCGGGAAGCGATCAATCAGCGGGCGCAAAGTATCAATTCCATTGAAAGTCTCAGAGATTATGCTGAAAACCTGACAAGGGACGATGAGTAAGCTGGCGGAGCTTTCGCTCCGTCAGTTCTTTTAACATATTTCTTCTTCCGTAACATATGCTGCTCCGAGGTGATTGCGGCATGATTCTTTCATTGAAAAAGTTTGGCAGCTTTGCCCCCATGATTGTTTTCTTCCGGAAAATCAACCGGTCTCCCGCACTTCTGCAATTGCCTTACCTGCTCCGGGTCCTGTTTGCGGGGTATCTCCATCTGATGACTGCGATTCCGAACCGGACTTTCCTCCGGCTTGCAGCCAGAAATGATCAACCGTGTTTTGTTTTTTGAAAAGCCGTGATATAATGGGGAAAAATCATAGAATGGAGTATGGATGCCATGGAGAAAAAAACAATTCTCTTCGTTTTACCCGCCGGTTCCAAAGCTGACAAAATTCACCGGGAAAAGCTGCAGGAAACCGCCCCGAACGCTGAAATCATCTTTACGGACAGCAAAGAACTGGGACGGGATCTGATTGCCCGGGCAAATATTCTGATTGGCACGCCTCCCCGTTCCCTGCTGAAATACGCCGCCCGCCTTGAATGGTTCCAGCTGTTCAGCGCAGGGGCGGAACAATACATAGCCCCGGGTATTCTTCCCGAGGGAGTGACCCTCACCAACGCAACCGGAGCGTACGGAAAATCCATGTCCGAATATATGCTGTGTGCGGCACTCAGCCTTTTGCTGGATTTTCCGTATTACCGCGACAACCAGCGGCAGCACCTCTGGCAGGACAGAGACAGATCGAGGCATATTCTCGGCACCACGGCGCTTGTCATAGGGCTCGGAAACATCGGGAGTGAATTTGCCATGCGGTATAAAGCGCTGGGCGGAAAAGTGATCGGAATCAAACGCACGCCGGGAGAAAAGCCGGATTATCTGGACGAGCTATCCACTTCCGACCGGCTGAACGAATTTCTTCCCCGCGCGGATGTGGTGACACTGAGCCTGCCCTCCACCAGCGAAACGATGCATCTGTTCGGCAAAGACAAAATCAGTCTGATGAAACCAAGCGCCGTCCTGATCAATGTGGGCCGCGGGACGGCGGTGGACACCGACGCCCTTTCCGACGCCCTGTACGAGGGCAAAATTTACGGTGCCGCCCTCGACGTGACCGACCCGGAGCCGCTGCCCGCAGAACATCCGCTCTGGAATGCGCCGAACACCATCATTACGCCGCATATTTCCGGCGGCTGGAATGAACATGGAAATCTTGAGCGCATCTTTGAAATCATCTGTGCCAATCTTTCCCGATATTTCAGCGGCGAACCTCTGATCAACGTGGTGGATATGTCCACCGGGTACAGAAGGAACGGCTGAACATCCGCGCGATCATGGCCCGCCGGCTTTTGCCGGCGGGCCATTTGTCATTGGCAAGCATCCTATTTTTTCCTGCTTCAGGTCCTTTCCCTTTTCGGCTCCCTTCCACACGCCCGTTTCAATCAATTTCTGTGCACGGGAGGGATTTAGGAGTGAATATGCTTCCTCTAATAGAAAAAGCCAATTGCCTTTTAAAGGGCCGAAAGGGAGAAATTGCATCTTTTTTGCTGCGGAAGCACGCCGAAAAATGATTGAAGAAAAAATAATAATTTGCAATGTATATTATATAAATTGATTGACAAATTATAAATGCGTGATTATAATTTATTGCAGAAAAGAGGTGGACGAAACGGACCGCAACGTTTATAGTATCGTGCTGTTGGAAGAGTTGGTCGGCGCGGTGGACCGGCTGGCCTGCGAACACGGCATGAGCAGAAGCGGAATGATCAACAGGATCCTGGCCGAATATCTCTCCTATGCGACTCCGGAAGAAAAAATCGGAGATATCTTCAGCTGCATGGAGCATTTCTTTTCTGAAGCCGAAAATTTCCAGGTCCGCTCGCGCCAGAGCGAAACCATGCTCACGGTGCGCAGCGCTCTGATGTACCGGTATCACCCAACCATACGATACGCGCTGGAGCTTTTTCGCCAAAGCGGCTCTGCCATCGGTGAACTGAGAGTTTCACTGAGGACGAAAAATCCCGGGTTGGAAGAACGGCTGACCGAATTTTTTAAATTCCGCAGCAGAATGGAAAACCGATGGCTTGAAACGTATTTCCCCTCTCAGCACGTGCCGTGCGAGATCGGCCCAGGGCGCTTTCACAGAACCTTCCTGACTCCGGCCTCGGAGCGGGACCGCGACGCGGAAGTCATTGCCAAGGCTATTTGCGACTACATTCAGGAATTCGACCGCGAACTGAAGCAGTACTGCGCCGGTTCGGAATCTCCTGTAAAAACGCAGGTGAAACTGGAGTGGGAATACCAAAACCATCTGAAAAAATCCATTATTATTTGACTGATTCGTTGGAATAGAAGGAGGCAGGCAAACATGGACACGCAGAAATTTACGCAGAAATCGCTGGAAGCAATACAGCTCGCCCAGAACATCGCAATCGAAAACAGCAACCTGCAGGTTGGACAGGAACATCTGCTGCTGTCGCTGATGACCCAGCAAAACGGGCTGATTCCGCAGCTGCTTAAAAAAATGGACATCGACACGGACGCTTTTTCGCGCGACGCAAAGGAACTGGTGGAAAAACTGCCCGGCGTGACCGGCCCCGGAAGGGAACCCGGGAAAATTTATGTTTCCGCCGGAACGGACGCCGCGCTGACCGAATCGGAGCGCATTGCAGAACGGATGAAGGATGAATATGTCTCCGTGGAACATCTGATGCTTGCGCTGATCGATCGTCCTGATCCGGACATCCGCACGATCTTCGACCGTTATGGGATCAACCGCAACTCTTTCCTTTCCGCACTTTCGACGGTGCGCGGAAACACGCGCGTGACCAGTGACAACCCGGAGGAGACCTATGATGCCCTGACCAAATATGCGCAGGATCTTGTTTCTCTTGCAAAGAATCACAAGCTGGACCCCGTCATCGGGCGGGATGAGGAAATCCGCAATGTCATCCTCATTCTATCCCGAAAAACAAAAAACAACCCCGTCCTCATCGGCGAGCCGGGCGTCGGCAAAACCGCCATTGCGGAGGGGCTGGCTCAGCGCATCGTAAGAGGAGATGTGCCGAACAGCATTAAGGATCATACCGTCTTTTCGCTGGATATGGGGGCATTGATTGCGGGAGCTAAATTCCGCGGCGAATTCGAGGAGCGCCTGAAGGCCGTCCTGAACGAAGTCAAGAAAAGCGAAGGAAAAATCATTCTTTTTATCGACGAGCTGCATACCATCGTCGGCGCGGGCAAGACCGAGGGAAGCATGGATGCCGGAAACCTCTTAAAGCCGATGCTGGCCCGCGGCGAACTGCACTGCATCGGCGCGACGACGCTCAACGAATATCATCAGTACATTGAAAAGGACGCGGCGCTGGAGCGCCGGTTCCAGCCCGTCATGGTCGAGGAGCCGACCGTGGAGGACACGATTTCCATCCTGCGCGGCCTGAAAGAACGCTATGAAGTCTTTCACGGCGTCAAGATTCAGGACCAGGCCCTGATTGCGGCTGCGGTTCTGAGCAACCGCTACATCACCGATCGCTTTCTGCCCGACAAAGCCATCGACCTGATCGACGAGGCCTGCGCGATGGTCCGCACGGAAATCGACTCCATGCCGACCGAGCTGGATGATATCTCCCGCAGAATTATGCAGAAGGAAATTGAGGAGGCCGCCCTGAAAAAGGATACCGATCCACTTTCCCAAGAGCATTTGGCGCAGATCCGGAAAGAGCTGGCGGACGACCGCTCCCTCTTTAAGGAAATGAAAGCCAAATGGGAAAATGAAAAGCAGTCCATCGGAACCGTGCGCAAGCTGCGCGAACAGATCGAGCAGGTCAACGCGGAAATCGAAAAAGCGGAACGGAATTACGACCTGAACAAGGCGGCGGAACTGAAATACGGAAAGCTGCCGGAACTCTCCAAGCAACTGAAAACCGAGGAGGAGATCGCCGAAAAAACACAGAACAACTCCGATTCGCTCCTGCACGACCGCGTCACCGAGGACGAGATCGCCCGCATCGTCGGGCGCTGGACCGGGATCCCGGTCTCCCGCCTGATGGAAAGCGAACGGGAAAAACTGCTTCGCCTGGCGGACATCCTGCATGAACGCGTGGTCGGGCAGGACGAGGCCGTCCAAAAGGTCACGGATTCCATCCTGCGTTCCCGCGCCGGGATTCAGGACCCAAACCGCCCCATCGGTTCGTTTCTGTTTCTGGGACCGACCGGAGTCGGCAAAACAGAGCTTGCCAAAGCGCTGGCGCAAACCCTGTTCGACGATGAAAAAAATATGGTCCGTATCGATATGACCGAGTATATGGAAAAGTTCTCCGTCTCCCGCCTGATCGGGGCGCCTCCGGGCTATGTCGGCTATGAGGAAGGCGGGCAGCTGACCGAGGCGGTGCGCCGCCACCCCTATTCCGTCGTCCTGTTCGATGAAGTCGAAAAGGCACATCCGGATGTCTTCAACATTCTGCTGCAGGTCCTGGACGACGGCCGAATCACCGATTCACAGGGCCGCACCGTCGATTTCAAAAATACGATCCTGATTCTGACGTCAAATCTCGGCTCCAGCCAAATTCTGGAAGGGATCGGTCCCGACGGTCAGATCAGCGAAGAAGCCAGAAATCAGGTCAATGTTCTGCTAAGGCGCCAGTTCCGCCCGGAATTCCTGAACAGGCTGGACGAAATTGTTTTTTACCGGCCCCTCACGCGTGCCGAGATCGACAAAATCGTCGATCTTCAGATCGCCGCGCTGCAAAAGCGCCTGAACAGCAGACAGCTCAGCGTTCGGCTGACGCCGGCGGCAAGAGAATTCGTCGTCAGCCGCGGGTATGATCCCGTCTACGGCGCGAGGCCGCTGAAGCGGTTTATCCAAAGCAAAGTGGAAACCCTGATCGCAAGGAAAATGATATCGTCTTCCCTCGCTCCGCAGACAGAACTGACCATCGACAGCGACGGCGAACACTTGACCGCAAACGAAAGCCGGTCATAATTTCAAGCCAATCCGATCGGGCAACGCAAAACAACAGGGACTCGGCGAAAGCCGGTCCTTTTTGTTTCAGGCACCCGCTCAAACGGTCAAGCTGAATTTCTGCACTCCCTGTTTAAAACATTTCCATTGTAAAGAAGGTGCTGAAGATACTCAAGCTGAATACGCAGCAGGTAGTCCTCTCCGATGACTCTGTCGCTGATGACAACGCTTAAAAGCAGGAGTAAAACGGCGGACTCCTCCGTATCGTGTGGAAAAGCTCCTTTTTCCAGACCCACCTGCGGGGAAGACAGGATCTTCCTGCTGAACTCATGAATAATCTGAGAGCACATTTTACTGTAATTTGGGCTGGTCAGCACCTGTATAATGAATTTTGCCTCTGCGGAAGTCTTGGAACTAAGCTGGACAAAACGGTCCATTCTGGTTTCCAAGGGCTCCCCTTCTTCTGCCAGAACCTGCAACAGCTGGCTCAATTCCTCCTCCATATAAAGCCGGACACAGTCGACGACGATTTCATCTTTGTTTTTAAAATACTGGTAAATCGACGCTTCGTTTATTTTTGCCGCGCCTGCAAGCTTTTTAATCGGAGTACGGTCAATTCCATTTTCGGAGAATGTTTGTATAAAAGACCTTAAATATTCCTTTTTTCTTTCTTCCCGGTTCATTTCATCCCCTCCATTTCATTCTTCTATTTTAACCATATGATAAAATAAATATTTTACAATTTAGAATTATAATCATATTTTTATATTTTTTTATCATTTTATTTATATTTTAATATTTTTCAAACCGATAACGAAAAAAAATGCCCAATGCGACCATTTTAGACGCATTGGGAAAGAAGATTTTATTCTTTATGACAAGCATCTCCGTCCTTCTCGCACAGGATCAGGCGAATCCGGTTAAAAAGGCGCCTGAGTTCCGCAGTATCCTCCGGCCCCAGTTTTTCCGTAATCTGATTGATCATCGACTGGCAGGATCTCGTGGACTGTTCCAGCTGCCTTGCCCCTGATTGCGAAAGACAGACCAGGATGACTCTCCGGTCTTTTCGGTCGGTGGAACGCCGGATCAAACCTTTCTTCTCCAATACCCTCACCAGTTGGGAAATGGCAGGCTTGCTCATACCGGCGGCCGAACCCAGCTCGGATATTCTGACCCCCGGCAAACTGCCGGACGGCTGGCGGTTCAGCTGATCGACCAGGTTTAAAAAAAAGATTTCCCGTGCCGTCAACCCGGTCCGCGAAGTGAAAAAAGCGCGTACTCTTCTGATTCTTCTAAAAGCTGCCAATACTTCGCAATAATCAACCGGCTCCACTGCAGCGCCTTCTTCCTGTTTTGATCAAATAACCGTCTTTTACTATTATTCACTTGTCGAAGCGATTTGTCAATCAGTGATTGAATGAGAAAATAATAAGTCCGCCTCCCCGACTGGAAAAGCGGACTTGATTCAGAATAAATTCAATCCTGTTTCAGATGTTCCACCGCATCGGCGGCGCCCGAAAGCCACGGGGCCTCGATCTTTTCCGCCTCTCCGGCGTCGCATTCGGCGGCGATCCGGGGGTCCAGCGGGCACCTGCCCAGCACCTTCAGGCCGAATTTCTCCGCCGTCTGCTCCACATGGCTTTCCCCAAAAACAGAAATCTCCTTTCCGCAGTCCGGACATTTGATATAACTCATGTTCTCCACAATGCCGATAATCGGAACCTTCATCATTTTCGCCATGGAAACCGCCTTGGAAACGATCATGGAGACAAGCTCCTGCGGTGAGGTTACAATGACGATCCCATCCAGAGGGATCGACTGAAACACCGTCAGCGGGACGTCTCCGGTTCCCGGAGGCATATCGACAAACAGATAGTCCACGTCTTTCCAGATTACGTCCGTCCAGAACTGCTTGACCACGTTCGCAATGATCGGGCCGCGCCATACGACGGGCGCGTTTTCATCCTCCAGCAGCAGGTTGACGGAGATAATGTCGATTCCCGTGCTGGTTTTCACCGGTACAATTCCCTTTTCATTCCCCAGCGCCTGCTGATGGACGCCGAAGATCTTGGGGATGGAGGGGCCGGTCACATCCGCGTCCAAAACTCCGGTGTGATATCCCCTCCGGTTGAGGCCAACGGCGAGAAGGGAAGTCACCAGGCTTTTTCCCACTCCGCCCTTTCCGCTGACAACGCCGATCACGCGGCCGATTTTGCTCTGCGCGTTCGGCTTTTCAATAAAACTCTGCGGATTTTCGCGCGACGGGCACGATTCCCCGCAGGAGGAACAATCATGGCTGCAGCTTTCTTCACTCATATCAAATAACTCCTTTGTACAACGTACGGACTTCTTTCCTATTCTAAGATTCTATACTAAATTTGTCAACTAAAATTCCATTTTGATGCTGCGCAGAAACAGGTCGGAAAGGACCCGGTTCGGCTCTTCTCCTTTGTTGATCACCCGGTCGACCGCGTCGCTGATGGGGAGCTCTTCCTGATATTGCCTTCCAAGGATCAGCATTGCCTTTGTGGTTTCGACCCCCTCCGCCAGCTCTCCGTAATTTTCCCCGCGGACAAACAGCTCGCCGAAGCGCCGGTTATGGCTGTACGGAGAAAATACGGTGGCCTCGTAATCCCCCAGATGCGCAAGGCCGTAAGCCGTGATTTCGTTGCCGCCCATCTTCCGGATCAGGCGGGCGATCTCCCTCGTGCCGCGCGACATCAGGGCACCCTTGAGCGCCGTTTTGTTCAGGCCGTCCAACATGCCGGCGGCAATGCCGATCACGTTTTTGGAGGCCGCGCCGATCTCGTTGCCGAGCAGGTCGTCGCCATAATAAAATCGGATCAGTTCGCTGGAAAACGCTTCAACCAGATTTTTTTTCACCTGCATGGAGCGGCTGTCGATAACCATGCAATTTGGAATGCCGCGTGTAAAATCCTGAACGTGGCCCGGCCCGACCCAAATGGCGACCGGCGTTCCCGGCTGATACTCCTCAAAGATCTGCGTCAGACGCTTTCCCGTTCCCGATTCCAAACCCTTCATGCAGAGAACAGCGGTCTTTTTCTCAAGGTGATAGGAAGCCAGCTGACCCATCAAAGAACGAAACGACTGCGCGCCGACGGATATGATCAGGATCTCAGATTCCACCGCTTCCCCAAGGTCTGAAGTCAGCGCGACACGGTTGTTCAGGCTGACAAGCCCGTTCGTTCCGCTTTGCCGGAAAGCGGCAAGCCTTTGGGACCCTTCCCGGCCGTACAGCGTGACCCGGTGCCCGATACTGTCCAGATACCACGCCAGAAAGCCGCCCCAGCGGCCGCAGCCGATGACGGAAATCCGCAATTTAATCCACCTCCCGGTTTTTAGTATATCAGTATCATAGCAAAAAAAACGGGGGCGGACAACCGTCCGCCCTCATTTTCCTGAAAGCTCAGATAAAAATCAGTCAAAGACTCCGGTGGAAAGGTAACGCTCTCCTGTATCCGGCAGAAGGGCGACAATCAGCTTTCCGCTGTTTTCCGGCCGCTGTGCCAGCTGAGCGGCGGCAAACACGGCCGCTCCGGAAGAAATGCCGACAAGCAGCCCTTCGCTCCGCGCCAGATGCGCCGTAGTCGCATAAGCATCCTCGTTTGTGACCGTCAGCACTTCATCCAGCAGCTTGACGTCGAGCGTTTCCGGGATAAATCCGGCGCCGATGCCCTGAATCTTGTGCGGCCCCGGTTTGCCCTGGGAAATGACCGGAGAGCCCGCCGGCTCGACGCCGACGACCTTGACCTCCGGGTTGTGCGCTTTCAAAGCGCGCCCCGCCCCCGTCACCGTTCCGCCGGTGCCGATTCCGGCTACAAAAATATCGACTTTTCCGTCCGTGTCCCTCCAGATTTCTTCGCCGGTCGTCCTGCGATGCATTTCGGGATTCGCCGGGTTGACGAACTGCCCCGGAATCAGCGAGTTTTTAATCTGCTCATGCAGCTCATTGGCTTTTTCGATCGCGCCCTTCATCCCCTTGGCCCCTTCGGTCAGAACCAGTTCCGCACCCAGCGCCCCTACCAGACGGCGGCGCTCCAGGCTCATGGTTTCCGGCATGGTCAGGATCAGGCGATAGCCTTTCGCGGCGGCGACAAAGGCAAGGCCCACGCCCGTATTGCCGCTGGTCGGCTCAATCAGGGTGGTATCCTTGTCGATCAGCCCCTTTTCCTCCGCGTCTTTGATCAACGCGTAGCCGACCCGGTCCTTGACGGACGAAAGCGGGTTGAAGGATTCCAGCTTTGCGGCAACCTTGGCTTGCAGGCCCTTTTCACTCTCGAAATTGGACAGCTCGAGCAGAGGCGTATTTCCGATCAGCTCCGTCAGGTTCTTGGCAATTTTCATTGATAATCACTCCTAAAATTTATTTCATAGTATTCATACATAATTTATATGTTTATGTTAATTCTATTATATGCAATGCCGGCGCAGATGTCAAGCATTTTTTAGTTGTTTTACTGACACAGAAAGCGGGATGGCCCTTTGCCATCCCGCTTTCTGTGTTCGGCATTACTGGACGAAGCCTCAAACGGCTTCGGCAACGATCTGAGACATCCGCCTGCAGCCGATTACGGCCTGTCCCTGCGCGGCAATATCGCGGGTGCGGCAGCCGCTGCTCAGGGCCGACTGGACCGCCGCCTCCACCGCACGGGCCTCCTCGTCCATTTTGAACGAAATGCGCAGCATCATGGCGGCGGAAAGAATTGTCGCCAGCGGATTCGCTGCATCCTGTCCCGCGATGTCCGGAGCGGAACCGTGGATCGGCTCGTAGAGGCCGCGGGTTCCGTCACCAAGCGAGGCGGAAGGCAGCATCCCGATCGAACCGGCGGCCATGCTCGCCTCGTCGGAAAGAATATCGCCGAACATGTTCTCCGTTACGATCACGTCAAACTGCCCCGGATCGGATACAAGCTGCATGGCGGCGCTGTCCACCAGTTGGTCACGGTATTCGACCTCCGGGTACTGCCCGCTCAGGCGGTGCATCACATTCCGCCACAGGCGCGAGGTGTCCAGCACGTTGGCTTTGTCGACGCTGACCAGCTTCTTCCGGCGCATCATCGCCTGTTTGAAAGCGATCTCCCCGATGCGCTCGATCTCCTCCTCACTGTATTCCATGCGGTCAACCGCGGATCTTTTTCCGTTTTCCTTCGTCACCGTTTCGCGCTTTCCAAAATAGATGCCGCCCGTCAGTTCGCGCACCATCATCAGGTCGATCCCCTCCGCGACACGATCCTCCTTCAGCGGACATGCCCCGGACAGTTCTTTATAAAGATAGGCCGGACGCAGATTCGCATAAAGCCCCAGCGCCTTTCGAATTCCGAGAAGCCCGCGCTCCGGGCGTTTTTCTGCGGGAATCGGATCCCACTTGGGACCGCCCACCGCGCCGAGCAGGACCGCGTCGGCCTGTTTGCAGACCGCGATCGTCTCCTCCGTCAGCGGCTTGCCGCAGTCGTCGATCGACGCGCCGCCGAGCAGGGCCGGCTCCATGCGGAACCGATGTCCGAACTTTTCCTCCACTCTTTTCAGGACTGTAACGGCACCGTCCACGATTTCCGGTCCGATGCCGTCTCCCCGAAACAATACGATGGTTTTTTCCATTCTATTGCCCCCTTTATTTATGAATCATTTGCTTAACGAATTCAGCAGTCCGTCGGCATGGATGATATTCCGGATAAACTCCGGGAACGGCTCCGCCTGATAGGTTTCGTTCCTGGTTTTGTTTGCAATCACGCCGGTGTCGAAATCCACGGAGATTTGGTCCCCCTGCCGGATCTTCTCAGCGGCCTGGGGGCATTCGAGGATCGCTAGGCCGATGTTGATCGAGTTGCGGTAAAAGATCCGGGCGAAGCTCCTGGCGATCACGCAGGAGACACCGCTCGATTTAATGGCGAGCGGCGCGTGTTCGCGGGAAGAGCCGCAGCCGAAATTGCTGCCGCCGATAATGATGTCACCCGGATGGACTTTCTTCGTGAAAGAGGCATCGATGTCCTCCATGCAGTGCGCTGCGAGATCCTTCGGATCGGAGCTGTTCAGATAGCGGGCCGGGATAATCACATCCGTATCGACGTTGTCGCCATAGACAAAAACTGTTCCGTTTGCCTGCATTTCAATTCTCCTCCTGTTCCAGTTCTTCCGGTGATGCGATTCTTCCAAAAATTGCGGAAGCCGCGGCGACGGCCGGTCCGGCGAGGTAAACCTCGGATTCCGGGTGTCCCATTCTTCCGACAAAGTTCCGGTTTGTCGTCGCAACGGCGCGCTCCCCCTTCGCCAGGATGCCCATGTGCCCGCCGAGGCACGGCCCGCAGGTCGGCGTGGACACGGCACAGCCGGCTTCGACGAAGGTATCAAGATATCCGAGTTTCATCGCTTCCCGGTAAATATGCTGTGTTGCAGGAATGACGATCACGCGGACATCTTCCGCGACCTTTCTTCCCTTCATCAGCTCTGCGGCGATTTTCAGGTCGCTCAGCCTGCCGTTGGTGCAGGAACCGATCACCACCTGATCGATCTTCACATTTTTTACCTCATCAGCCGTCCTGGTATTTGACGGAAGGTGCGGACATGCAACGATCGGGCGAAGCTCCGACAAGTCGATTTCAACCGTCTCATCGTATTCCGCATCCGGATCCGGCTCGTAGATTTTGTAATCGCGGTTCACGCGCCCCTTCATATACTCTTCTGTTTTTTCGTCCACGGGGAAAATGCCGTTTTTGGCTCCCGCCTCGATCGCCATGTTTGCGACGGCAAAGCGGTCGTCCATAGATAGACAGGCAACGCCTTCCCCCGTGAATTCAAGGGATTTGTACCGCGCGCCCTCCACTCCGATCTTTCCGATCAGAGCCAGCACCACGTCCTTTCCCCCGATCCATCTGGACGGTTTTCCCGTCAGGCGCACCCGAAGGGCGGACGGGACCTTGAACCAGCATTCGCCCGTCGCCATGCCGGCGGCCATGTCGGTGGAGCCGACCCCGGTGGAAAACGCGCCGAGGGCCCCGTAGGTGCAGGTGTGGGAATCCGCCCCGATGACGGCCTCTCCCGCGGCGACCAGCCCTTTTTCCGGCAGAAGCGCGTGTTCGATCCCCATGTCGCCGACATCGTAAAAATGGGTGATGCGCTGGCATCTCGCAAACTCGCGGCACTGTTTGGACTGCTCCGCCGCCTTGATGTCTTTGTTCGGCGTGAAATGGTCCAGCACGATCGCGATTTTGTCCCCGTTGAACACCTTTTCGAGTTTGTGCTTTTCAAACTCGTTAATCGCGACGGGAGTCGTGATGTCGTTGCCGAGAACCAGATCCACTTTCGCGCGGATCAGCTGCCCCGCGCGCACCTCCGAAAGGCCCGCGTGATCCGCCAGAATTTTCTGCGTCATTGTCATTGCCATTTTTGATTCCCCCTTATTCCATCCGCGCTTCCATACGGTTCAGCGCGTTGACATACGCCTGAAGGCTCGCGCCGATGATGTCGACGTTCACTCCCCTGCCGCTGACAATCGTCCCATTGGAATTTTTCAGCCGGACGACGACTTCTCCGAGCGCGTCGTCCCCCTCCGTCACGGCCTGAATTGAAAAATTCTCCAGCGTGTATCCCTTTCCCGTCACCGTGTCGATGGCGGAGAGCGCGGCGTTGACCGGACCGGACCCAATGCCGGTCCCTTCCACAATTTTTTTGCCGTCCGGGTGTTTCACGCCCAGTTTCACCATCGCGGAAGCGGAATTGACGGAACTCGTGTTGACCACATAAGATTCCAGCGAGTAAATTTCTTCCAGCTCCATCTTTTCCGCTCCGGAAAGCAGGGCTTCCAGGTCCCGGTCCGTCACGTTTTTCTTTAAATCCGCCAGCTTTTTAAAGTCGGCGAACGCCTCCGCAAGGGCCTCCGCCGAAAGGGTATAACCGAGAGATTTCAGCCTCTCATCAAATGCATGCCGGCCGGAATGCTTGCCCAGAACCATCGTGTTGTGAGAAATTCCCACGCTTTCCGGCGTCATGATCTCATAGGTCAGCCGGTCGTTTAAAACGCCGTGCTGGTGGATGCCCGCTTCATGCGCGAAGGCGTTTGCGCCCACGACCGGCTTGGTCGGACCGATCGGAACACCGGTGATCGCGGAAAGTTTCTTGCAGGATTTATAAATCTTTGTCGTATCCACGCCCGCCGCGGCATCATAATACGACTGCCGGGTGCGCAGCGCCATGACGACCTCCTCCATGGAAGCGTTCCCGGCCCTCTCCCCGATGCCGTTGACCGTGCATTCCACCTGTTCTGCCCCCGCCTGCACGGAGGCCAGTGAATTCGCGACCGCCATGCCGAGATCATTGTGGCAGTGTACGGAAATTTCCGCGTCATCGATTCCCTTTACATTTGCCTTCAGATACGAAATCAAATGGAACATCTCGTTTGGAGTCACATAACCCACTGTGTCCGGCACATTGATCACGTTCGCCCCGCTGGCAATCGCCGTTTCATAGACCTTCACGAGAAAATTCCAATCCGTGCGGCTCGCGTCTTCCGCGGAAAACTCGATGTCCTCCACAAGGCCCTTTGCGTAACGGACCATCTCGGCGGTCTGCCTGAGCATTTCTTCCCTTGTCATGTGCAGCTTGTGCTGCAGGTGAATATCGGAGCTCGCCAGGAACACGTGAATGCGCGGCTTTTTTGCCTCTTTTACGGCATCGAAAGCGACGTCGATGTCCGATTTTGTCGCACGCGCCAGGCTCGCCACCGTCGTTTTTTGTAATAGTGCCGAAATCTGCCGCACAGATTCAAAGTCTTCCGGAGAAGAGACGGCGAAACCCGCCTCGATGATATCAACTCCCAATTCCTCCAGCTGTGCCGCCATTTCCAGTTTTTCCCCCAGATTCATGCTGCACCCGGGGCTCTGCTCGCCGTCGCGCAGGGTTGTGTCAAAAATCTTGATTCTTCTCATGGACTCCGACATACGATTACCTCCATCATTCGAAATGATTTCATCACGATTTGCAGAATCGGGGAAAAACAAAAAACACCGCCGTCTCAAAAGAGACGACGGTGAAATCCTGTCGCGGTACCACTCTTTGTTGGCATTTTTCAAAATGCCCACTCGGCCTGCATCCAACAATGCAGTTCTCCTTTAACGGGGAGAGGCCGTTCCGCTCTACTGGGTATACAAAACCTTTCGGCGGACTGCTCTAAGGTGAGTTATACATCTGCCCGGCACCGTTTCGCAGCAAACAACGGCTCTCTGAAACTCAAATGCAGACGCTTTGATCCCTATCAACGCATTCCGTGATTCAATTTAATTGGTATTGTACCGTAGAAACAGCGCGGTGTCAAGTTTTTTCGCAGTTTTTTTCCGTCGAAGTCACAAATCGTTTCCGTCTTCAATGCTGATCTCATTGAATCGGTCGGTCAGATCGCGGAGCTCCAGCGCGTCTTTTTCCCCGTCGCAGACATCGAGAACCGTTTTCCCGCGGTGCATCATCACAAGCCGGTCGCCGTAGGCCAAGGCAAAGCGGAGGTTGTGGGTCACCATCATCACCGTGATCCGTTTTTCGCGCACCAGCTTCCGCGTCAGCCCCATCACGTTTTCGCTGGAGGACGGATCGAGCGCCGCAGTGTGCTCGTCGAGAATCAGAAGGTCGATCGGCGTCATCGTGCAGATCAGAAGAGAGAGTGCCTGCCGCTGGCCGCCCGAAAGGTTCGCGACCGGCAGGTCGAGCTGATCTTCCAACCCAAGCCTCAGCAGCTCCAGCCTCGACCGGTATTCATCGATCTTTTTCCGGCTGACGCCGCGCGAAAGGCCGTACCGTTTTCCCTTGTGATCGGCGAGCGACAGATTTTCCAGAATCGTCAGCTGCGGGCAGGTTCCCAGAGCCGGGTCCTGAAACACGCGGCCGATCCGCCGGGAACGGACATGCTCCGGCTCATGGGTAATGTCTTTTCCGCCGAGCAGAATCCGCCCCCCGTCCGGCGTTTCGCCGCCGCACACCAGATTCAAAAGGGTCGTTTTGCCGGAACCGTTGCTGCCGATGATGCAGACAAACCGCCCGCGGCCGACGGACAGATTGAAATCCTCAAACAATTTGATTTCACTGACCGAACCGCTGTTGAAGGTTTTATCAATATGGCACACTTCCAGCAGGGGAGCGCCGGTTTCAGACCTGATTTCTGATGACATGCTTCTTTCTCCTCCCCGTTTCGTATGCGACCAGAACAGCGGTGAGCAGCACCGACATTAAAAGCTTCATGTAGTTGGTTGGCAAGCCCATCTGCAAAGCGGCGACCAGCACCCCGCGGTATAGAACCGCGCCCAGAACCACCGCCGTTGTGGGCCGCAAAAACTTCAGTCCGGAAAAAATATTGACCCCCACAATGACGGCCGCAAGCCCAAGCACGATCATCCCTGTCCCGCTGTAGATATCGGCGGACTCTTCCCGCTGGCAGAGGATACAGCCCGAAAGCGCCGCCAGGCCGTTGCCCAGCATCAGGCCGAGGATCTTCATATCGCCCGGATCTTTTCCCAGCGACACGACATACCGGGAGTTATTCCCCGCAGCGCGCAGCAAAAGGCCGGACTTTGTTTTTAAATATTCGTCGAGCAAAAGCTTAACAAGAACGCAGAATACGAACGCCACGGCAAGCGCGCGCAGGCTGTTGTATGAATCCGGGATCAGCGCCGCAAGACCGACGGTGTAAACGGTCGGCTGGTTGTAAAACGGCGCGACCGCACTGCCTGAGGTAACCGCCAGGTTGACGCTCCACAGCGCCGTCATCACCAGAATTCCGGAGAGCAGGTCGGTGATGTGCAGCTTGACATGCAGCAGACCCGTCACGCCCCCCGCCGCCGCCCCGCAGGCAAACGCCGCAAGGCAGGCCAGCCAAGGGCTCAATCCAGCGGAGATCATCACTCCGGCCACACAGGAACCGAGCGGGAACGTGCCCTCCACCGAAAGGTCCGGAAAATTCAGCACCTGATAGGTCACGTAGATTCCGAGCGCCATGATGCCGTAGACAAAGCCCTCCTGCAGCACGCCGGTCAGAAGTCCCAGAAACACACTCATACCATCGGTCCCTCTCTTTTCCGCCGGCTGTTATTCGGCAACGTTTTCCGCATTGGAGTAGTCTTTGGGAAGAGATATCCCCAGCTGCTTCATCACCTTTTCGTTATAAACCGGTTTGCCGAAATCGACGGTATAGACCGGCGTCGTCGCCGGATCCGCCGTTCCATCCAATACTTTCGCGGCCATCTTTCCGGTTTCTTCTCCCAGTGCGACGAAGTCGATGCTCACGGAGGCGAGGCAGCCGTCCTTGACCTGTTCCACCTCGGAACCAAAGATCGGGATCTTGGCCTCGTTCGCTGCCTGAAGCAAGCCGGGAAGGTGATTGACGACGTTGTTGTCCGTAAAGTTATTGATGCAGTCAACGCCTTTGGAGATCAGTGTTTTGACAGACGGTTCCACGTCGGAGGAGCCCGTCACGCCGATTTCGACCACCTCAAACCCGTATTTCGGCGCAAGGCTCTGGAATTTCTTCAGGCAGGCCGTGGAGTTCGGCTCGCTGGTCGTGTGCAGCACGCCGATCTTCTTCGCGTTCGGCAGGAACGCGCGGATCAGCTTGAGCTGATCTTCCAGAGGCAGAACGTCCGAAGAGCCGGTGCAGTTGACGCCGGGCTTTTCCAGCGACTTCACGATTCCAGAGGCGACCGGGTCGTTGACCGATGTGAAAATCGTCGGAATATCCGTCGACTTCGCGGCGCCGTACAGCGCCATCGCCGCCGGGGTCGCGATGCCCATCACCATATCGTATTTTTTAGCGACCATCGTCTGCGCGATCGTTTTCGCGTTATTCGCGTCCGCCTGCGCATTCTGAAAATCGACGGTCAGGTTTTCGCCCTCTTTGTAGCCTGATTCCTCCAGGCCTTTCATAAAGCCGGTATGGCAGTTGTCAAGCGACGCGTTGACCGCGTACTCGATGATTCCGATGCTCTTCGCCGCCTTTGCCGCAGAACCGGAAGATGCCGGCGTCACGGAAGACGCGGACGAAGTTCCGGCCGCGGAAGATGCGGAGCCGGAAGCGGAACAGGCGCCGAGCGCGCCGGAGACAAGAACGGCGAGAGCTGCCGCAACGATTTTTTTACTGATGTTTTTCATGACGAATCCCCTTCTGAAAATAAAATTGAGTAAACAAGAAATAAAATTATATGTTCGCCACCAGCCGTCCGGCATCGGAACCACCTCTTCTCTTTCGGAATCTCATGCGGTTTTTCTATTTACTCCTGAACTCCGGGAATTTTCGGCAGGCTGTCAAATCCGCGCTGAAGCTCCTCGTCGGTCGGAATCGTGTCCGTCATGGTCCCGTCCAGATAGGAGGAATAGGCCGCCATATCGAAATAACCGGTGCCGGTCAGTCCGAACAGAATCGTTTTCTTTTCGCCGCTTTCCCTGCAGCGGATCGCCTCGTCCATCGCGACACGGATTGCGTGCGCGGACTCCGGCGCGGGCAGGATCGTCTCATGCTTTGCGAAATAGACGGCCGCTTCGAAGACCCTGCTCTGCTCCACCGCGCGCGCTTCGTCCAGATACCCGTCGTGGTACAGCTTTGACAAGATCGGCGACATGCCGTGGTAGCGCAGTCCGCCCGCGTGATTCGCGGACGGGATGAACCCGCTGCCGAGCGTATACATTTTCGCCATCGGGGTCACCTTGCCGGTGTCGCAGAAATCGTATGCGTATTTCCCGCGCGTGAAAGACGGGCAGGAAGCCGGCTCCACCGCGATGAAATGCGGATTCGCCCTGCCGGTCAGCTTGTCGCGCATGAACGGGGCGATCAAACCGCCGAGGTTGGAGCCGCCGCCCGCGCAGCCGATGACAAGATCAGGATATTCGCCGATCTGTTTCATCGCCGTCTCGCATTCCAGGCCGATGACGGACTGGTGCAGCAGGACCTGGTTCAGAACCGAGCCGAGCACATAGCGGCATCCCTTCGTGGTCACGGCGCGCTCCACCGCCTCCGAAATCGCGCAGCCAAGGCTGCCGGTGGTCTCCGGGTCCCTTGCGAGGATCGCGCGCCCGGCGTTGGTTTTGTCGCTCGGGCTCGGAATCACCTCCGCGCCGAAGGTGCGCATCACGTCTTTGCGGTACGGCTTCTGCTGATAGGAAACCTTGACCATGAACACGGTCAGCGGGATTCCGAAATAGGAGCAGGCCTCGGCCAGCGCCGTCCCCCACTGCCCCGCGCCCGTCTCGGTCGTCAGGGAAGTCATCCCTTCCTTCTTTGCGTAATACGCCTGCGCCACCGCGGAATTCAGCTTATGGCTTCCCGACGTATTATTCCCCTCAAACTTGTAATAAATTTTCGCCGGCGTCCCCAGAGCCTTCTCCAGATTGTACGCGCGGATCAGCGGGGACGGCCTGTAAATTTTATAAAGATTGACGACTTCCTCCGGGATCTCGACATAGCGCGTGCCGGAATCCATTTCCTGATGCGCCAGCTCCTGACAAAACACGGGGTACAGATCCTCTTCCGCCGCCGGCTTCATCGTCGCCGGGTTGATCATCGGATCGGGAAGCTCCTTCATATCCGCCCGCAAATTGTACCATTGCCTTGGAATCTGCTCCTCGGATAGGGTAAGGCGATACGGTATTTTGCCCATGACAATTCTCCTTTCAGTCGGTAAAACAAAATAAAAAAACCCTTGCCCCTGCAATTACAGGGACAAGAGCCTAAACTCCTGCGGTACCACCCACATTGGCGAAAAATCGCCCGCTTTCTTCCATACACCACCATGTACGCTTCCTTGGTAACGGGTGAAGATCCCGTCGGACACTACTCGGCTCGTTCGCCTTTCGTCCCGCCCTCATAAGTCCATTCGTCCGGAACAGTCCCGCCGCAATCCCACCGCCTGCGGCTCTCTTTGGAAAATGTCAACCCGGAGTACTACTCTTACTCGCCGGTTTTTTATGTTGATAGTATTATATTCCGTCCTGCTTTTTTTGTCAATACTTTCTTTTCCGCTTTGGGAGCGTGCACCGGTAACTTGCGTCAATCCACGAGCGCAGCTCCTTATCCGGCACGCTGCCGTCCAGCAGCACGCCGATCCAGTGCTCCTTGTTCATGTGATACGCCGGGATCACGCTGCGGTAAACCCCGCGCAGGAAGTCGGCCTCGGCGGGATCGCATTTTAAATTGAGGTTGAGAATGCCGCCGTGTTCAAAAATCAGCGCGAAACTTCTCCGGTTCTCCAAGTGCCGCATGACCGTCCACGCATCCGGGGAAGACGGGTCGTCGTCAAACGGATAATCCTCGTAAGCCCCCGGCAGACGAAGGCAGTATTCAACCAGGGCCTTTCGGGCCGGTATTTCGGCTTTTTCCTTGTTTTTTGGGCAGTTCATCCTCAGGATCCTTTCCGAATTCAAACCTAATATAGCCCGTTTTCCGGACAAAGTCAAGAATCCCCGGTGCACAAAAAAACCAGCGCAATTTATTCCATTCCATGATATAATAGAAAGAATCGAGTGCGACGGAAGCGGAGGGAAACAGTGTGAAAATCGTGATTACCATTGCAAGACAATACGGGAGCGGAGGCAGGGAAATCGGCCGAAGGCTGGCGAAAAGGTTTTCCATCCCGTTCTACGACCGGGAACTGATCGCGGCAGCGGCAAAACGAAGCGGACTGAGCCGCGAGATCCTGGAGCAGGCGGATGAAAAAGTCGGGAGCAGCCTTCTTTACGCAATGATTATGGGAAATTACCCTTACGTGGACAGCGGCGCCATGGCGGCAGGCCGGTTGCCGGTTAACGACCGGCTGTTCCAGCTGCAGGCAAAACTGATCCGGGAAGCCGCGGGAAACGGTCCGTGCGTCATTGTCGGCCGCTGCGCCGACGACATCCTTCGCGGCAGGGAAAATGTGTTCAGCGTCTTTCTGTACGCCGACCTCACCTTCCGCAAAGAACGCGCCGTAAAAGAATACGGGGTTCAGCCGGAAAGCGCGGCGGGTTGGGTTGCCAAACAGGATAAACAGCGCGCGGGATACTATCATTTTTACACGGACGAAAAATGGGGAGAAACCGGAAATTACCATCTCTGCGTCGACTCCTCCTGCTTCGGCATTTCAGGAGCGGAGGAACTGATCGCCCGCGCGGTTCTGCTGCGCGAAAATCGGACGGGACAAGAATAAACCCACGCCAGCGGCACATAATAAGAAAAATTTAAACACCGAGGTGCCGTATTATGACGAATTTACACTGTGATGTGACAAACTGCGGCAATAACAAGCAACGCAACTGCTGCAGACCCGACATCATGGTGGGCGGCCCGCGCGCGAGCGCGAGCACCCAGACCTACTGCGCAAACTTCATGGATGCAAAAGACTGCAGCGGGATGCCGCAGAATGCGATCGACCATGATTCCCCGAATCCCTCTCTCGACGTTCACTGCGAAGTGACCAAATGCGCCTACAACGAACGCAGGTCCTGCAACGCCGACCGCATTGATATCCGGACAACCGAAGTCAACGGCGGCCAGGTCAAAACGGAATGCGCAACGTTTGAAAACAGGAGCGGCGGCTCCGGCGGGAGAAATTCCAGGCAGGGCCGGGAAAGAAACTCCGGCGCGGACGGCGGAAGGAGTTCCGGCCAAGGCGATGGCCTGAATTTTAAAGGGTATCCCCTGGGAGGCCTGATGGATACGGACCCGGAATCCAGCGCCAGCAGTCCGAACACGCGGGGCGAGGCCCCCAATCAGTACCATTGAACCTCTCTCCGCATCCGGCATGGCTGAAAACAGCCATGCCTTTATTTATGCCTTTCCATGGGAATTATTTCCATGGAAAGCGTCATAATATAATTATTACGATTGTGATACAATGGTTGAAACTGGATTTCAGTCTATGCTATACTACACTAGGATAGATATATCCTGGGGAAAGAAGGATGAAAATGCAGCGGTGGGCCTTTTCCGTCCTGATGATTGCAGGACTGCTGACCGGCTGTCAAAGCTCACAGGCCATGACTATGGCGGTCCCCGATTCGTCTTCCGCGGCGGCTTCCGTCAACAGTTCCGCCGCGGCGTCTTCCGAAAGCCAGGACGCTTCCTCTTTAAATCCTATCTCCGAATCATCGTTGTCCGGTTCCGCTTCCGTTTCTCTGAAAATGCCTTCTGCTTCCGCCCCCTATACGCCGCCGGTTCTGAACTGCGTTCCCGAAAGCGCGGAGAAAGACCAGTCTTTCCTGAACGGCGCGGTTTTTGTCGGCGACTCCGTTACGCTGAAGCTGAAAAACTATGTGACCCAGAAGAGAAAATCCGAACCGGGCTTTTTCGGTACCGCCGCTTTTCTCGCCGCGGGAAGCATGGGCAGCGGAAACGCTCTGCAGCCGCTCAGCGCCGATTCCATCCATCCTTATTACAACGGAGACAAGGCCCTGCTGGAAGACAGCGCGGCCAAAATGGGAGCCGACAAGGTCTATCTGATGCTCGGCATCAACGATGTCGCGCCTTACGGTGTGGAGGGCGCGGCAAAAAATCTGGAAATATTGGCAAAGCGCTTCCGCGATCAAGTTCCGGGAATCAAGATTTACATTCAGTCCGCGACCCCCATGCTTCCAGAAAAGCAGAAAAAGACGCTGAACAATCCGAATCTCGAACGCTACAACCAATTGGTATCCGAATTCTGTGAAAAGGACGGATGGCATTTTCTTGACGTCGCCTCCGTGATGCGGGACGGCACCGGTTCGCTGAAAAGGGAATACTGCAGCGACCCGGACGACTTGGGCCTTCATTTCACAGACGCCGCCTGCGAGGTCTGGATCCACTATATTCTGACACATACCGGAGGCTGATGCCGATGAAACGGATACTCCTTTTTCTCCTGACAATTGCCGCAGCCCTTTTCCTTTGGACCGGATGCGCAAAAGCGCCTCCGAAAGAGGCAAATCTCGCCAAAGTGATGGATTCCATGAAACAGAAAATCACAAATACCGAGATGATGGACCTTTCCTCGAAGGACCTGAAACCAAATCTCGGTGTCGACGCGAAAGATGTCAAACAGTTTGCCGCCTATGTGGATTCCACGGGCACCAAGGGCGATGAAATTCTTCTTTTCGAAGGGACCGATGACGGGGCCGCCGACCGGATTGAAGAAAAGCTGAACGACCGCTACCGCCAGAAAGAAACCGAAATGAAGGATTACCTGCCGGAGGAGTATGCGATGCTGCAGAAATGCAAAGTGGAACGGGATGGGAATTTTGCCGCGATGATCGTGTCTCCGCAGTACGAAGAGCTGGAACAGATCTACCACAGCGCATTGAAATAGTCAAGATTGTTTGAACGGCGGCGAAGGGATACCCTCTCTTCGCCGCCGTTCCTGTTTTATGAATCGGATTCCCCTGGCCCGGATCTCCCCAGAATAAAAAACAGCAGGAACGGCGCGCAAAGGAAAATGGAAAACACGTACCGGAATTCGCAGTAGGTGGGGGCCGCGGCCATGGTGGACAGCCACAGGCCGGCAAGCGGCGCAACCGCGGCCAGTTTGCCGTATCTTCGGCGCGCCAGCGCGTAAACCGCCAAAAACGCCGTCAGCCAGACCGCCACGCCGATATTATTGCTCATCCCCGTCGGTGCGAAATGCTCCAGATCGTCGTTCCAGTTTTCAATGTAAGGCTTTAAGCTCACCCCTGTCAGTGTTCCGAACAGATTATACGGAACGATTCCGTACGTCTCGTCTCCCCAGGGAGTGATTCCGGGCGCCACAACCCAGTTTCCGGTGCCGATGTGCCAGTACCCCAGCGTCAGCATCAGATGTGCAACCGCGTACTCCTTTCCATTTTTGACGAGCATGCCCGCCCAATCCTGAAAGAATTCCCGCTTGTTCCGCGCCAGGTACGTATAATCGAATTTATGGCTGAATTTGACCGGATCCACCGTAAACGGATTATAGGACGCTTTGATGGCTTCGATCGGCATCATTCGGTTCAGAAAAGTCCTCTCCCGCTCCGACATCCGCCCGTCTTTCGCGGCGACCCGCGCCATCTGCTGCAGCGGAACGCCAACCGACTCGTCAAACCGGTTTTGCGGGATGCCCGCCGCGCGGTACACCGGGCCCTGAATGACCAGAATGGCAGCGAGGACGGCAAGCAGCGCAGGCCCGATTCTTTTGATCCGGACGCGGCAGAAAACGGCCAGCATCACAAATGAGAACAGAAGAACATAGACCCCGTTGTTGCGCAGAAAGGCAACGGCAAAGGAAATCAGCGCAAAATGGATCATCCCTCCCCGGGTCAACAGGTTTTTCCCCCGCTTTTCCGCCGTATCCGCGAAAAAAAGAGTCAATAAAAGCATCGCGCCGCCAAACAAGACGTCTTTCCACATGGTGACCGCATATTTTCCGTAAATGGGATTCAAACCAAAAAACAGCGCCGTCACCCACAGATACGGCATGGGACAGCCACGCCTGCGGCACCAGTACAGCGCATACCCCAGGACGGACGCCATCAGCAGCATCTGCGTCAGAGAGTACAGCGCCACGCCGCGGTTGATGCTCCCCAGCAAACCGCCGGCCCAATAGAAGATGCGCAGAAAAAGCTGATAAAGTACCGGCTGCTGATTGTTGACCGGCGCCCACCCGGCCGCCCTGACCAGACAGGCAAAGGAATCCCCTGTCATCAGCCCCGGGTAATAAGTCAGGAAATACGGCAGCCACGCCGCCGCCAAAAGGGCGCTCCACAGCGCCCAGGAGGCAAGCCGGCTCCGGAAATCGGCCGGAGCCGGATGTTTTGCCACAGGAAACGGATGAAGCGCCAAAAAGCGGAACAGGGACAGGACCGCCGCCCAAACTAACAGGCACAATCCGGCAAACGGAAAAACATCATTTTTCCCAATCCCTGCGAAAGCGGGGGGCTGGACCATAATGCGCGATCCGACCAAAAACATGGCGGATATTGCCGCCGAAAAGGCTCCGGAACAAAAAAGGGTCCTGCGGTCTCCATACCCGGCCGTATACCTGATGCAGGCCGCAGCTCCCGCGGCCGCCAAAAGCCATGGCAGCCAGTGCCGGTACCAGACACCGAACACGCTGAAAGCCGCGGAGGTAAGGACAGCCCCCGCCGCCACACAAAACCAGACCTGACTTCTCACGTGGCGCAGCCAGTTCATTCTCTTTATCCCCTTCCCTGATTTTGGTTTATCTTATTAGCATGTTCTGGCATATAGCGAATATGTATGTGCCAACCGCGTTCCTTCTATTTCCAAAATCATCGTTCCGGCGAAAGAATCAACTTTTCAATGGCCTGCGCCACGCCGTCCTCCTCGTTTGTGCTGGTCACATAATCGGCCTGCCGGAAAAGGCCCGGTTCGGCGTTCCCCATCGCGATGCCAAGCCCCGCAAACCGCAGCATGCTTCTGTCATTGTCCCCGTCTCCGAACGCCGCGACCCGTCCGGGCTCAATTCCGAGGATATGGCAGAGGTGAAGCAGGCCATCCCCCTTGCTGGCTTCCGCGTCGTTGATCTCAAGGTTGACGGACCCGGAGGACGTCACGGAGTACGGCCCCATTGCCAGGACCTCCCTCGCCAGCCGTTCTTTCTCCAGAGCGGGGACATAGGGAACATTCACCTTTTCGAGCGGAGCCCCCTTCCGCTCCAGAAAATCCGGGAGGCTGCCGACAAACGTCTGGGAAGCGTCAATATAGCGGAAAAAGCGATCCGGAAGACCGGCTCCGCGGAGCGCCGGCAATGCCGCGGCGTCCGCATAGGAAACCCCGCCGCAGTACGCTTCCACAAAAAAGCCACCCGACGCAAAAAAGCGGACGATCCTCAGGGATGCATCCAATGCCATCGGGCGGGAATACACGACGGACCGGTTTTTGAGGTCGACGACGCTCGCGCCGTTGGAAGTCAGGACATATCTGGTTCCGGGCAGCTGAAGCAGCTCGTCCGGCACCATTTTGGCAACCCGCCCCGTGGCAGGTACGACCCGGATTCCCAGGGAAGCTGCCGCCTTCAGCGATCCCAGCGTGCGCGGCGATATGGTCTTGTCGTCCCGGAGAACCGTGCCGTCCAGATCGAAGGCAATCAGTTGAAACCTCATCGCGGAACCTTTTCCCATTCCGTCATCCGCTCCGCAAATTCCTTCATTTTTTCTTTTGAAAGGCTGACATAATCTGTTTTTCCGTCAGTTTGCTCGCCCTGCGACTTTAAAAATCTGTTCAGAAGCAATTTGGAGATGTTCCGCTCCAAAAAATTCATTTTTGTAAAATAGATTGCTCCTCCCGGCGCACAAAAGGAAGTGAGATGGCCGGCAAGCTCAGCCGGAAACCCGCTCTCCAGATACCGGCGGATCTCCGCTTCCTCCCGGGACAGGCAGGTTAAATAAATTCCAAGCGGCTTTTGAAGAAGGATGCCCAAATATCTCTTGCAGTAACTGCGGACTTCCTGTTGAATCTGGCCGCCGTAAACAGAGCTGCCCAGAATGACGCAGTCGAAAGGCGAAGGGTCGACCGTGCGTTTTTTCAAATCAACAATCTCAGCTCCATTCAACATCTGTTGGAGCCAACCGGCGCATTCGGCAGCCGAACCGTGGGTGCTGGAATAAGCAATCATAGTCTCCATCCTGTTTTCACACTCTTTTCCATCCTTGAATTTGCGCGGCGCTGCGTAAAATTGGAATTGATAAATCAATTCCGCATGGATAAGCTAATGTCGGCAGAGAAAATATCGTATTTTTCAAAACATGCTTTTCGCATGGATATTTTTCCTGTTAGGGCGGGCCGAAAGCCCGCCCGGTCTTTTTTCTTGCCTTTATTGATTGTAACGGGTAAAAAATCCGATGTCAAGAAATACTCCCCACGACATATCCATTTACAGATTTCGCATATCGTGTTATACTGTTATGCAATTGTTGGAAACACGAGGTCTGTATCATTGAAAAAAGGGTATCTTTACATTCTTCTCGCTACATTTCTTTTCAGCACAATGGAAATCGCCTTAAAACTGACCGCTGGGAACTTCAACGCAGTCCAGCTCACTTTCCTCCGCTTTTTGATCGGCTCGCTGATTCTGCTGCCTCCGGCTCTCAAGCAGCTGAAACGGAAAAGACTTTCCCTGCGCGCCGGAGATTTCGCTTTTTTCGCGCTGACCGGCCTGATCTGTGTCGACATCAGCATGATTCTATACCAGATGGCGGTGCTGTACGCGCCCGCCTCCACCGTCGCCGTTTTATTCAGCTGCAATTCGGTGTTCCTGATACTGTTCGCCTTTTTCATGCTGGGTGAAAAAATCCGGCTGAATACTGCGGTCTGCATCGTTCTGAGCCTGCTTGGAATGGCGGTTATGATCAATCCGTTCCATTTTGCGGGCGGAGCGGCCGGCACCGTCCTTTCGCTTGCCGCCGCCGTTGCTTTCGCGCTCTACAGCGCAATCGGGCGCTTCAGAAGCGCCCGATACGGCGGGGTCGTAATGACCTGTTTCAGTTTTTTGTTCGGGTGCGCGGAAATGCTGGCGCTGATTTCCCTCACTCATCTTCGCCCCGTGAGCCTGTTCCTGCGGAATGCGGGCCTTGCACAGTTTGCGGACGTCCCGGTCTTCTCCGGCATAAGCATCCCGTCCCTGCCGGGTCTCGCCTATGTCGGTATTTTCGTGACCGGCTGCGGTTTCGCCTTTTATTTTCTCGCAATCGAAACCGCCGGGGCCTCGAAAGCCGCGCTGGTTTTTTTCTGCAAGCCTGTGCTTGCCCCTCTGTTTTCCCTCGCTGTTCTCGGAGAACCGATCACACTGCAGATGGTTGCCGGAATCGTCCTGATTGTGGTCGGGTCGTTTATCACGTTCCTCCCGGAAACAGCACTGCACAGACATGCGGTTCCAGCGAAAACCGCCATCCAGAGGCCGCCGGATGACTGACGCGGCCGCCTTTCGCTCTCTCAGAGGCCGTCCACTTTCGGGCGGCCTATTTTGGGTCCATTTGCACTCGTGAGGATGGATTCTCATATGATTCTCATAAGAAATATGAAAAAAGATTGAAATCGGTAACAATTGATTTATAATTACATGGTTAAATAAGAGATATACACCGGCCGGACGAGAGGGCCGGATTTAGGAGGCAATCTTTTTGTCATTCGTATCCATCCAGTTTCTCCTGTTCTTCCCCGTTGTTACCCTCGTCTATTTTGCCCTTCCGCATAAGCTGCGGTGGTTTTGGCTGTTTTGCGCCAGTTATTTTTTTTACATGAGCTGGAATCCCGCTTACGGCCTTTTGCTTGCCGTTTCCACCGCCATCACGTATTTGAGCGGTCTTCTGATTGGAAAGGCGGAGCGCCTTTCCGACAAGGAGAAGGCCGTGAAAAGGAAAAAGCTGTGGGTTGCGGCAAGCTTTGCTCTGAATCTCGGCATCCTGATCATCTTTAAATATCTGAATTTCTTTGACGAGATCTATATCGGCATCACTTCGTTCCTGGGAATGCCGGCCGGGCCCATGAAGTTCGACCTGCTGCTTCCGGTCGGCATCTCCTTTTACACCTTTCAGGCACTCAGCTATACGGTGGATGTCTATCGCGGGGACCTGAAACC
The DNA here is from genome assembly GCF_035986805.1 of Caproicibacter sp. BJN0012. NCBI lineage: Bacteria > Bacillati > Bacillota > Clostridia > Eubacteriales > Acutalibacteraceae > Caproicibacter > Caproicibacter sp. BJN0012. Next base: position 2,370,227 of record NZ_CP142518.1, read on the forward strand.
GGAACGGCATTTCGGGAAATACGCCCTTTTTGTCTCCTTTTTCCCCCAGCTTGTTGCCGGGCCGATAGAAAAATCAAAAGATCTTCTTCACCAGTTCAGCGAAGTACACCGGTTTGATTACGACCAGGCCAGACGCGGCTTGCTGCTGATGCTGTGGGGATATTTTCAAAAGGTCGTCGTTGCCGACCGGCTTGGCGAGCTGGTCAACACGGTCTACAGCAGTCCCGGCAAATACGGCGGGGCCGAGGTCGCCCTTGCCAGCATTTTCTTTGCCTTTCAGATTTACTGCGACTTCGGCGGCTATTCCAACATTGCGATCGGAGCCGCGCAGGTGCTCGGCTTTTCCCTGACGACCAATTTCAACCGCCCCTATTTTTCCCTTTCCATCAAGGAGTTCTGGCGCCGTTGGCACATCACGCTCGGCGCCTGGTTTCGCGACTATCTTTACATCCCTCTGGGCGGGAACCGCTGCTCTCTCGCCCGGCGCTGTTTGAACCTGTTCATCGTTTTCGCCGTTTGCGGCCTCTGGCACGGCGCTTCTTTTACTTTTGTCATCTGGGGAACCCTGCACGGCCTGTATCAGATTTTCGGCCTGCTGTTGAAACCAGCGCGTCAAAGGGCGGCCGGAATTCTGAAAATCGACCCGGACTCGCGTCCAAACCGTTTTCTGCGGGCCGTTTTCACTTTTATTCTGACAGATTTCGCCTGGATCTTTTTCCGTGCCGACACGGTGCAGGACGCCTTCGCGTTGATCGGCGACCTGTTCCGTCCTTCGGATCTTTCAAATGGGGGCATTTTCACTCTCGGGTTGACGGCGCCTGAATTCTTCACTGCTCTGGCCGGCATCGCCATCATTCTGGCCGTGGATGTTCTGAGCCTGAAAACCGACCTGAGGGCCCGGCTGCTCAAAAAGAAGCCCGCTTTCCGTTGGGCCGCCTATCTTTCCGCCGCCCTCGTCATTTTGATTTTCGGGATTTACGGATCCCAGTATACGGCTCAGCAATTTATTTACTTCCAATTCTGAGGGGAACCGATTTTGAAAAAACTGATTTGCAAGGGATTCCTGTTTTTGTCCGTTATCGCGTTCATATTGGCCTCTTTCTCCAGCGTTTTCATCTACAAAATCGATCACCGCGGAAAGCTGCTGGAGGGACTTTACCATTCGGAGGATCCATACGACGTGGTCCTGATGGGATCGAGCCACATGAACGGCGGAATCGATCCAAACGTTCTGTGGAAGCAGTACGGAATCACAAGTTTCAATTACGCGACCGGCGGTCAGCCGATCGACGTTACGTATTATCTGCTGCAGGAAGTGCTGAAAAAACACACTCCTTCCGTCGTCGTGGTCGATCTCTATTATCTCGGTATGACGACCGAGTACGGGGCGACGGGATTTACCAGCAACGCCCTCGACAACATGCGGTTTTCCTGGAACAAGCTGAAAGCCATTGGCAGCTGCACTCCGCCGGAGGAATGGATCAATTTTCTTCTGCCGACGCTGAAATACCATTTTCGCTGGTCCTCCCTGACCGCCTCCGATTTTACATATGACAGCTCCGATATTTATTACCTGAAAGGGTTCAGCGCCGGTACGCAGCAGTATGGGAAAGAAGATATCTCTTATGCGGACACGGACAAGAAAGCGGATATTCCTGAAAAGAACCTCTCTTATTTTTACAAATTCATCGAGCTCGCCAAGGAAAAGGGATTCCAGCTGGTTTTTGTCAACATGCCGTGCGACTACACCGAGTCTGATCAGTCGGACGGATGGGTGAATGACTGCGAAGCAATGTTTAACACCGTCGCCGATCTGTCTCAAAAGGAGAATGTTCCTTTTGTGGACCTCTGCGACCAGATGGACGAAATAGGGCTGGACTTCGCAAAGGATATGAATAACTCCGGCCATCTCAACGTCTGGGGCGCGTACAAGACCAGCTCCTATTTCGGCAGCTATCTGAAAGAGAATTACACCCTCTCCGACCGGCGGAGCGACGCGGAGCTCGCGGCGCGCTGGAACGAGGATTACAGCCATTCCCTCGCAGCCTCCGTCGAGAATGGAACAGCGGGGACGTAAAATCTGTTAAAGCGCACTGACGAGAAGCGCCAGATTTAAAGCAGTGACGATTCCCCCCGTGGTCCAGAGCAGGACGCGGTCCATGGGCGAATTGACGTATTTGCCCATGACCCTTTTGGATGAAGTCAGATAGACCTGCGTAAAAATCGTAATCGGAAGCTGAACGCTTAAAAGCATCTGGGAATAGATCAGCCCCTGGAAGGGGGAAGAAATCAGGAAAATCACCGCCGCCGCGGGCACCATGGTCAGCAGGACGCCGGCTTTGGAGTGGCTGTCCGAAATATCGTACGGCTCCGAAAAAATTCCGGCGAAGATGCTTCCGCCCGCCATGCCCGCCGTGATGCTGGAAGAAATCCCCGCGAACAAAAGCGCCAGCGCGAAGACAATGGAAGCCGCGTTTCCCAGAAGAGGGCGAAGCATCTCCTGCGCCTGATCCAGTTCGTCCACCTGCTGCGAATGCTGGAAAAAAGTCGCCGCGGCCGTCAGAATCATCGCGCTGTTGATCGCCCAGCCGATCAGCATGGAAAACAGCGTATCTCCAAACTCATATTTGAGCTGCCTGCGGATCACAGTTTCGTCCTGAAGGTTCCATTGGCGGCTTTGAATGACCTCGGAATGCAGGAACAGATTATGCGGCATCACAACCGCACCGAGCACGCTCATGATGACCGGCATGGAGCCGGCGGGAAAAGCCGGGGTCACCCAGCCGATCCCCGCGGCGGTCCAATCGACACGCACCATATGCAGCTCATAAACAAAGGCAAATCCAATCAGCGAAACAAAGGCGATGATGATCTTTTCAATTTTCCGATAGGAATTTGTAAACTGAAGCCAGAGGACAAACACAAGGACCAAAATGGCTCCGGCTTTGACCGGAAGGCCGAACAGCATCTGCAGGGCGATGGCGCCGCCGAGCAGCTCCGCCATCGCCGTGGAAACGGCGGCGCCCATCGCGCTGATCAGGATGACGTTTTTCAGCGCGGCCGGAAGGTATTCCGTCGCCGCCTCCGACAGGCACTTCCCCGTAACGATGCCGAGGTGAGCCGCATTATGCTGAAGCAGAATCAGCATCAGCGTGGAAAGCGTAACCATCCACAAAAGGCCATACCCGTACCCGGACCCGGCCGCGATATTGGAAGCCCAGTTTCCCGGGTCGATAAACCCAACCGTGACCAGCATCCCGGGACCGATATAACGAAAGAAGTCAATCGCCGTCAGCCTGGGGTGATGATTCCCTGAAAACCATTTGGAAAAAAGATGCATAACCAGCCTCCTTCTGTTTAACTATACACTCTTTCAGGCTTTCCTTCAAGCACAAAACGGCCCCGCCCAACCGGGCGGGGCCATAGCTTTGCCGGATTCAGTTGTTTTTGTTCAGACCGACGGCATTCAGGACGATCGTTCCGATCCCGCAGATGGTCACAACAATTCCGACGACAAGACCGGATATGCTGAGTCCCTTCGACATTAAAATCACCTCTGGTCCATTTTACCCCAAAATAGATCCGGTGTGCAAGGCTTGCGGTCAGCTCTTTGCACTTCCGCCGAGAATCACAACAGCAGAAAGTGTTTGACCGTCCGGCTGATAGACGATCTTCAAAATCGTTCCCTCCTGAATATCCGACAGGGAGGCCGTCGTTTCACCGGTTTGCTGTGATGCCGCAGAACTTTCTCCGGATGATGTTTCCTGGGAACCGCGTTCCCTTCCCATCTCCTGTTTGGACAGAACGCTTTCATCGGAGACGGTGATGGTTTTTGTTTCACCCGTCAAAGTCAGCAGGTTGTCAAAACCGCCTTTTGGGTCAGACCCTGATGCATTTCCCGTTCCGGAAGCCGCACCCTCCGGACGCGCTCCGCTTTTCCCTTCCGGCAGGCTGCCGCCGGACCCCTGACGCTCCCGGGAACCGCCGGGAGCGGATCCGCTTGCGTCCCCGTTTCCCCCGTCAGGCCCTTGGCCGCTGCCGGCCTGATCCTTCGGTCCGCCCCGTACGTTCAGCGTCCCCACTGATAAAGTGATCTTTTCTCCGTCAACCGCAGTTACCTTTCCATAAATCGTATTCTGGTCCCCGGAACTGGTGGAGGCGCTTTCGTCCGCCTGTGTGGAGGACGCCGCGGATGAGGCGCTCGTCTGTGCCGAAGAGCAGGCACTGGTGCCAATCAAACAGGCAAAAGCCAAAAGAAGGGTCCCGGTTCGAAAACGATTCCATTTTTTCATTGTTACAGCTCCTATTCACAGGTAAATTTTTCCTGAATTCTTTCACAAGAATACAATCCGGTTATGAAAGACGGATGAACAGACCCTGAGAGTTGCATGAAAAAGGAATCATCGGGCAAAGTTCCGAACTCGGCGGCATGATTCCGGCCCGGCCCGGCCCGATTCCATAAAAAACTCCCTCCGAAGAAACTTCGGAGGGAGTTTTAAGCGAAACCACCTGCGATGAACTTACGCCAGCGCGACAAGTCTGGCGCTGGTTCCCCCTGCTTTGGCACCGTTTTGCACCGTTACCTTCGTGCAAACGTTTCCGCCGCCGGATACGGAAAAGGTGACGGAAGCCGTTCCGGCCGCCTGGCCCGAGATCCTGTACAGAAGCATATTTCCGCTTTTCTTCAAAAACTGCACGGAAACACAGGACTGATCGGAAGAAGCCCAGATCGTATTGTCACCGACTCCCTTCGCCGTGACCCCTATGACATAAGTTCCGCCTGGAGCCATGGTATAAGACGATGTATCCATTGTGATGCCCGCCGAAACATCGGCAATCATCTTCTGCCCGCCGATATCGATCGTCACCTGGCCTTTTCCCGTCCCTGTGACAGGATAAATCCACGCGGGATTCCCGGCGCCGTCTTTCACGGCTGTTCCCGCGCCGACGGTTGCGACGGACGAATTATAGGACAGCGCGTACGGGGCGGTCGAAGAGGAGGTCCGCGCAAGCACGCAGTACCGGTCCCCCGTTAAAATGGAAACCGTCGAAGTGTCAAGCGCGACCGATCCGTCGGAACTGCTGTTGGAATCATCCGAATACCCGGTCGAAACGACACAGGAATCGGATTTGTAATCCCCCAAACGATCTCCGTGCGCATCCACCAGATATGCGATCAGCGTTGCCTTGTACATTCCCTTGGCGGAAGACAGGGCGGTCACCTTGCACGAAAGCCCGCCGGAATCCGTCGACTTGGAGAAAGCGGAGGTATCCCCATACAGCTCCCAGACCAGCTTCGTGCCGGTTGCGAAATCCGAGAAATCCGGCTCAACATGCGCTTTGACCGTCGCGGATTCGCCGCTGTCCAGCGACAGCGACTGGTTGCTGAGCGTGATTCCGTCCGTCAGCGCGTTGGTCAGCACAAATCTGTCCTCCGCCCCGCTGTCTTCCTTTGCTTCCAAACCGAAATCATAGAGGCGCACGCTGTCTTCATCGACGGAATCACTGTCCGCATAAAACGCCGTGTCCCCCTTGCTGACATGATTGCGGAAAATCAAAAGCGGTTTCCCTTCGATTGAACCGTAAACGGTCAGTTTTCCCGAAGGAAAATACAAAGTGCCCGGCCCCGTTAAGGTGTCCAGCTCCAAGGAAGAGCTGGTGGCGAATTCCGCGCCGTCCGTGATGTATAGTTCCTCCGCTTCAATTTTTTCATCCGCGGTCGCGACAGTATCGTCCTTTACGACGATTTTTTTCAGATTGCTCAGCGTCGGCAGAGTGTCCGTGTATTTGCTGATATTCAGGGTCCCCGTGTCGTCGCCGTCGATCCCCTTGGTTTTCAGCGTGCATTTGTTCAGCTCGATGCTCTCCTCCGCTTTGATGGTCCCGGTAACGCTCGCGTTGACTCCGGAAGAAACGGTGATCTCCTTGGATTCCAGGCTGCCGCCGATCTTCACGGTACTGCTCAGCGTAACCTCCTCGTCGCAAAAAACATCATGCCGGATGTTTCCTCCGCTGATTTTCAGATCGCCGCCGGCATCGACGGATTTCATGTCTCCCCCTTTAATTTCGGCGGCTCCGCTGCAGGAAACATCGTCCACCGTTCCGTTCTTCACCGTCAGGCTTCCGTTATAGGTCACGTCTTTCCCGGTCACATCTTCAAAGTTATCCTCGTCCCAGGTCTTGCCCCAAGCGGATGCGGAGCCAAGGTAGGTTTTCGCGCCGTGCATATCAACGACGGCCGCAGAAGATGTTGCCGCGAGAGTGTGCGGTGTGGATAAAAGCAGAAGAAATAACGGCAAAAAAACAGCGGTCCATTTTCTCATTCTCATCCCCCCTGATTTCGGGATGAATCCGCTTCCTGAGTCTGTGGGAGAGGATTCTTCATTTCCCGTTTATAATATAAATTATACCTTTAGAAGGAATATATTTCAAGGAAGATAAGAGAAAAGAAAGAATATTTTGGTGAAATTTAAGGATATCTCTACCTATAAAAGTAAAAATTTTGAAAGCAAATACCTACTTTCTGCTTTGGCGCGTCATCGGCCGTTTGAAACAGCGAAGGTAATTTTCCTCTGCCGCTTCCCAGTTAATCAGATGCAGAAACGCATCCAGATACTCATCGCGCCTGTTTTGGTATTGCAGGTAATAGGCGTGCTCCCACACGTCCACAAGAAGAACCGGACAGAAGCCGCGCGGCAGCGGAGTATCCTGATTCATGGTGCTCAATATTTTCAGCCTGCCGCGGCAGTCTGCCACCAGCCATGCGTAGCCGGAGCCAAATTGGCCGAGAGCGCAATTTTTAAATCGTTCGTCAAATTTCTCCATAGAGCCGTACGACGCGGCAATCGCGTCCTTCAGCTTTCCTCCCGGCTGCTTTCCGCCGGGATGCTCCATCAAATTGAAATAGAGATCGTGATTGTAGACGCCGCCCGCATTGTTCCATACCGCCGTCTGCACTTGGAACGGAAGCCGGTAATTCTCCCGGATCAGCCGTTCCAGCGTCCAGCTCTGATAGGCCGGCAGTTTTTCGAGCGCCTGATTCAAGTGGTCCACATACGCTTTAAAATGCTTGTCATGGTGAAATTTCAATGTTTCGGAGTCGAGATACGGCTCCAGGGCATTGTATGGATAAGGAAGCGGAGGAAGCTCAAACGGATAATGATCGTTCATGACAATCGCCCTTTCTTACAGTTCTTTTCAATTTATATTCCGTTCTCCAAGGGGATAGTCGGCCAAAAAGGCGTTTCTTTGAAAAGTTGGAAGAAATTGAGGGATTGCCTTTTTTCCATTCGAGTGCTACGATAGGGACATGAAAGTTACAAATTGTAACAGTTTACGTAATACTGATTGCATATTTGTAATTAATAAACTGTTTTAAAAGGAGTAGTTTATGAAAGGTAAATTGTTAGCGCTGCTTTTAAGCCTGATCGTCAGCGGAACAGCCGGAGTCTACGCCAAAAGCGCCGCCGCGCCGCAAAATACATCGGAAACATCCGCAAGTTCTTCATCCGTAGAAGCAGTCTCTCCGGTGTCGGCTCAAAACTCGGATGTCGTCAAAGCGGCTTCTCAGGCTGCTGCGAAACAAACGTGCAGCACGGCCCCCGTTAAGGTTTCCCCGTCCGCCAACTCCTCTTCGTGCAGCCAGTTTTCCAAGAACAGCGCGGCAGCCAGCTCCAATTCAGCAGCCGCAACAGCCTCCCAGAAGAGCAATGGTTCCACTTCCTCCGGGAGCTGCAGCCAGAATACTTACTGCGCATCCAATTCCGCCTGCGAATCCACAAAAGGCAACTGCACCCAGAACTCCTGCGTACCCGGTACCTATCAGTACTATTGCACTTCGAATTCCAACTGCAGCAATTCCGTCAACAGCTACCTGAACGACATGATCAGCCGCCTGACCGGCAAAACCTGCCCTTCATCCGGCAGCGCATCCTCTTCTCCGGCCTCCACATCCTCTAAGCCCTCGTCAAAGCCCTCCGGCAGTTCCAGTTCTTCCGCATCCTCAGGGAGCGCCGCGACAGGGACTTACGCGGATTTCCAGAATCAGGTCGTTCAACTTGTAAATCAGGAGCGCACCAGCCGTGGTCTGAGTGCCCTTTCCGTAGACACGGCGCTGACCAAAACCGCCACGCTGAAATCTCAGGACATGGCAAAGCTCGGCTATTTTGACCACACCTCTCCAACCTACGGCTCCCCGTTCGATATGATGAAACAATTCGGTATCAGCTACCGGACCGCTGGTGAAAATATTGCAATGGGACAGACTTCTCCGCAACAAGTTATGACCGGCTGGATGAATTCCGAAGGCCACAGAGCCAATATTCTGAACTCCTCGTACACCAAGATTGGTGTCGGCATTGCTCAGAACTCTAACGGTCAGTATTATTGGACTCAGCAGTTTATCGGCTGACAATGGGCGCGCGCAATCAAAACCACGCGTCGAACTGTACAAACCCTAAAAGGCATAGTACTGAAATAATTTTACCAGCCGCGTTCCAGGCCGCCGTCAAGGCGGCCTTCTTTTATGTCTTCGATTCCTTGCCCGCCCGTAAACGGGTCACGGAAAACTCCACGGGCCGTTCGTATGCCCGGCGGTGAACGAGGGCGCCGCGCCCGACCCGCTCATGGTCGCTTTAAACGTGTACGCTCCCCGGGCTGGAGGGAAATAAGAAATTATTTGATATTCCGGCAGAAGAATATGAAAAAGCGTACATATGTGATATAATGTGTACTAATATATATAATACAGATAACACAGAAAAAGGAGCGATCCATGCAGCCGGTTATCGAAGCCAAGGCCTGAAAAGAGATTGCGGAACGGGCGATACGACGGTTCAGGCGCTCGAATCCCGCTCCATCCGGATTTTCAGCCGCGAAAAAACCGCCGTCATGTTACCAGCGGGTCGGGGAAATCGACCCTGAGCCCCGCGCATGACGTTCGGCCGCCGGCTGCCGCACGATTCAGGACGGGAGAAAACGCCGCACTTTTCATCAGAAAGAAAATTCATGAATCAAACCGATGCCTGTTAAAATGATTTTAAGGGAGGGCAAGAGAAAAAATGAAAAAGGAAACCATATTCACCTTGTCTGCGATTCTGAGCGTCGCATTACTTGTCCTGATCGTATTCAGCGTCCTTTTTGCCGGCGCAGCCGACACATATGCGGATCGAGGCAGCTCCGCTCCCACGGGAAATATGAAAATCATTTCCTTTTCCCCGAGCTCTTCTTCGTCGCCGGCACCCAAAATATGGGCCATTTCCACGCTGGAGAAGGAAACTGTTGCCAACGCGATGCTGAACAGCGTCGACTATTATCAAAGCGCCGAGGGAGAATTCACGACTACTTCCCTGCATGACCACCAGGAGACGACGGTCACTTACAAAACGGATCTCACGGGCGGAAGCTCCTATCAACATATTTCGGATTCCGAGACGGATGCCGAACAATTTGTGAAGGACGGAGCCCTTACGAAATATGACAATAGGACGAAATCGTATTCTCAAAGCTATGTCCCGCAGCCGTACGAACCGGCGAACAAAACCGACCAGAATTTGGAGGCAAGAATCACCGTTGGTTCGGACGGCATCAAGAATTACTATTACCGCAACGACGCCACCCATACCGGAATCGCGACGATGAGCCTTTTTCCGCAGGAAATGACCTTCGGTCTGCTGTCCGATACCGATCTATGGGAGATCACCAGAGAGACGGGGTATCTCGGAAGATCATGCGCCGTTCTTTCGGGAAAAACAGCTCCCTCTTACGGGAGCAAACTGAATATGGAACGTTTTACCCTATATGTGGATGAAGCGACCGGGATCCTGCTGAAATTCGAGGGGTTTTCCAAAAAAGGCCTGCTCACCCAGTCCATCGCGACGAAAAACATCTCGATCGATACCGACGGTCTTGCCGACCGGATCGATCGGTTTGTCAGCTCTCAGGTCTCCCGGGATAAATATGGAAGCTATACTGAAATCAGGAGGACCGGGTCGCCAAAGCTGACAATCCAGGGAAGCTGACCGCCAGCTCAATAAGGATTCCAATGAGCGGCAGCGGGCCTGGGCGCTTTGCCCTGCGAAAAGCGAAAACGGGAGTGTCTGTATGATAGCATTTTAGCTCCACGTATGGTAAAATGTCTAAGGAACCGTCTTGCAAACAGAAATTTGAATTGTAATTCTTGAGGGAACGGAACGATGAGCGATTTAAGACAGATTCCGGGTGTTGGTGAGAACATAGAACAAGATTTAATAAACATAGGATATGACAGTATTGCCTCGCTGATCGGTCAAGACCCAGAAGATATATATCTAAAAGACTGCCTTTATAAAGGCTTTCGGGAAGACAAATGCCAACTGTACGTTTTCAGGCTGGCTGTTTATTATGCGGAAAATGAGACACATGCTCCAGAAAAATTAAAATGGTGGTATTGGAAAGACAAAGAATATAAACCCAAAGGCAAATGAGTAATTGGTGTCACAGGATTCAAACTGATGTAAAAGCTATTGCTCGGTTAACCGAAAACAATGAAAAAAGAATTGGATTTTGTGATGCTACAATCATAGTTGCGGCATATGCGGAAAATTTGTGCGTCGATAAAAATCATATAAAATCCGTCGTCGGGCGGCGATCCATCTGGGACTTCTCGGCATGGGGATGTCCTCGCTGCTTTGCGGCCCGTTGCCCGCGGAAATGGTTTGGTTCTGGGTGTTTGCAGCGTTGTGTGCGCTGCTTGGAGCCCGCTGCAACCTGTAGAACATCCCCTATATCGCCTATATGCAGGAAACTATAGCCCCGGACCGGATGGGGCGCGCTTTTTCTCTGATCGGCAGCCTCAGTTCGGCGACTATGCCTTTGGGATTGCTCATAGCAGGCCCAATTGCTGAAAACCGGGGTGTGCCGCTGTGGTTTTTTGTTTCAGGGATCGCAATGCTGCTGCTTTCCCTTGTCAGCGCTATGCTCGTCCTTCCGAATGACAGTTTGATTTCTATCCATCGGAGAGACAAAAGGGATCCGTGGGGGTTGAGAAAATGATTATTGATAATAATCCAAAAGAACTCGAAGCAATGGAAGCATTTCACCGTGGGGATAGAAAAGAAGGATTACGATTACAGGAAGAATTTGCTTCCGCGTTTCGGGAGGAATTTAAAAGCAAAGACCATTGCCCGTGCAAAAAAGCCTGCCGCTATCATGGAAACTGCAAAGAATGCGTGGCTATTCACAGGGCGCACCAGGAACATGTTCCAAATTGCATGAGGCCGATGATAAACAGGAAAATCAAGCTATTATCAGAACTTACCGAGCACACCGTTTCCTATGAAATTGAGCCGCCTAAAAAAATATTGAGAAAAGGGTAGATCTTTGTTCACCGGGAGATGATGAGCATAATCGGCAGTCAGTGAGATTCGTATTGATACGATTTCAATTTAGAGGCGGTCTGATCTCAAGCGGACCGAAGTTTACTAGAATTGTTTTGAAAGGATAGTAAAAAAACAAGTGATCAGTTGCCGATCGGGATGCTGACAGTAACCATGGTGCCTTTCCCAGGTTCGCTTGTGACGTCGATCTTCCCCTTGTGGGCATCGACAATCGCCTTTGTGATCGAAAGTCCCAGCCCGGAGCCTCCCGTCCGCCGGTTGCGGGATTTATCCGCCCGATAAAACCGTTCAAAGATATTGGGCAGGTCTTCAGGCGGAATGCCGGCGCCGTTGTCGCCGACCGACAGAGTCACGGTACTTTCAGCGCTTTTCACGCCGATATCGACACGCCCCTCCTCCGGGGTGTATTTCAGCGCGTTGGAAAGGAGATTGGTAATGACCTGGCTGATTTTATCCCGGTCCGCCCGGATGACCGCCGCATCACCGGTCAGGTTCAGCTTTACTTCCTTTTTGTAAAAATCAGGTTCAAAGTTATGGGCGATACGCCGGGCCAGCTCTGTCACGTCGAACTCCGTGAGATTCAGGACGGCATTCTCGGCCTCCGCCCGTTCCAGATTTTCAATATCGCCCACGAGCCTGTTCAGGCGCAGGATCTCCTCATGACAGCTTTCCAGCCTCTCGCCGCTCGGTTCCCATACCCCGTCGATCATCGCTTCGAGGGAACTTTGCAGGTTCGCGAGCGGCGTCCGCAATTCATGGGACACATCCGCCGCCATGGTTTTTCTGAGCTTCTGCTGTTTTTCGAGGGACTCCGCCAGATCGTTGACGGTGGCGGTCAGCTGATTGATCTCACTCGTCGTGGATTTCTCCTTGATCCTCTGCCTGAAATTCCCCTTCGAAATCTCCGACGCGGCCCGCACCGCTTTGGAAATCGGGCCGCTGATCCTTCCGGACATGACCGCCCCCAGCAGCAGAGCCACGGCAAGCGAAACAATTCCCACAATCACGAGAATCGCATTGACCCCATTCAAAAAAGTGACGTCGTTGCTCGTATAGTAATACGGGCCGTAATAACCGATGTCCGCTTCCCCGATTTTCTTGAAATTTTCCGTCAGGTCGTATCGGTTCTGGACATATCCGCCTTTTAAATAAGGATTATGGCTCTGTGTGTATTGCTCCATACGGCGCAGCATCTGCACGCAGAGGCCGTTGTTGTGGACAAACGGTGCTGCCCGAAAGGTCCTTCACCTTCAGAATGATCCCTTGTTCCAGCGCTTCCATTCCGATGTTCTCAACGGCGCCAACATTCCACTTTTCGGTTGAGGCGTCGTACTGCCTGTTGACAAGATTCACGATATTCTGGTTGTTCTGCTTTTGCTGCGCAATGACATAATCGTTGAACCGGATCCTAAAAAAATAATTGATCAGAAGGCTGATGACCCCGACAAGCAGAAGAGCCAGCATCGCATAGGTAAGGGACAATTTGGAGCGCAGGCTTTTGCTTTTCATCTAAATCCCTCCAAATTTGTAACCCAGTCCATGAACCGTAAGAATATACCGAGGATTCTTTGTATCCGTTTCAATTTTCTGCCGGATATTCTTGATATGCGAGTCGATGATTCGGTCAAATCCCTCGAAATCGCCGCCCATCGCGGAGGCAATCAGCTCTTCCCGCGTAAACACCTTTTTCGGGCGGCGCGCCAGCGTGCTGAGAATTCTGAATTCGTTCGGCGTGAGGCTCACGGGTCTGCCGTCCTTTTTGACTTCAAAGCCTTCCAGGTCGATAGTCAGTTCGCCGCCGCGAAAGACAAGCACGGACGCGGCTCCGCCGCCGGAACGGCGCAGCACGGCCCCGACCCGTGCGACAAGCTGTCTGGGGCTGAACGGCTTGGCGACGTAATCGTCCGCGCCGAAACGGAATCCTTCCAGAACTTTCTCTTCCTCCGCGCGCGCAGTCAGCATAATGACGGGAACCTTCGACCTTTTCCGTATCGTCCGGCAAATCTCCTCCCCGCTGATATCCGGAAGCATCCAGTCGAGGACAATCAGGGACGGACTTTCTCTTTCAAATTTCTCCAGGGCTTCCCTGCCGTCGTATGCCGTGAGCACGATATAACCGGCCCTTTCAAGGTAAGATTTTACCACATCCACGATTTTAGCCTCATCGTCGACAACGAGGATTCGTTTTTCATTTGCGTTCACGAAAACCACCCGAATCGAAAGACAGAAGCCCCCCTTGCGGAGCTTCTGCTCTTTTTTACTATGATAGCATGAATTCCGTCAGAAGTCGATTTCATCGTGCCCCTGGCCCTCAATCGACCGCAACGATGCGCCGGCCGGCTTTTTCGCCGGCATTGGGAGCCGATTTTATCAGCATTTCAAACGTCAGCGGTCGGCGGGCGGCGTTCCTGAAGTCTGACGCGGCCTGCGCCCGCCAGTTGGATTTTTTGCTCTTTTTCCGGGATTATACCGTTTCAGGCTCCGCGAATCTGCAACAGCGGAAACGGAACACCATGATCTCCCCTTCTATTGGCAGCAGGACATGCCGCCGGCAGACACGTAATTTTCCGCCTCGTTTTGAATCGCGTTGATGTCGATCTGACTGATGTCGTCCACAACCTTGACATAGCCGCCGAGCATTCCCATCCCGCACTGGAAGGAAAAATCGGATTGCGGGGTGAAAACGGGGGTCTCCGTCCGGCTGCTCAGATCGAGCTGGCTGTTGAGTTCCGGAAACACAACGTACTCATTGCAGGAAGTCAACCGGGTTGGATTAAATTTGATTTTCGCGGGAATGCCCTTCTGCAGGACGAGGATAGGCGGCGAATAGCCGTTGCCGCCGACCGATACGGCGACCTCCTGCTCGTTCCCGCTGATTTTCGCAACGCCGACCGCATCCGCGGAATTGCTTCCGCCGGTCCCGGTTTCCGGCTGCTCGCCGGAAGCGGGCGGAGCGGCTTCCGAAATGTCCTCGACGACCGAGATCGTACTGGTGATCATACCCATGGAGCAGGTGTAAGTGATCACGCCGGTTTGCTTCGGGGTAAAATTGATTTCATTGTCGCCCGGCTGCAACGTCTTCGCAATATTGTACTGGGGGATCGTCACCGTCCCGTTGCAGCCGTTGATGGCGCCGGCGTCCGCCCGGATCGTCCACTTGACCGGGATGCCTTTCTGTACCGTGATCGGCGTGTAGCTGTTTGCCTGAAGCTGTGTCGTGATCTCCTGCTCATCGCCCTTTACGGTTGCCGCATTGCTTTGGCTCGCGGCTTTCGCCGTGATCAGGCCGAGCGGATTGATCCCCGAAAGGGAGAAACCCCTGTTCAGCATAACGACGCCGAGAACCATGACAAGCGCTGCGCTGACCCTCATTATTTTATGGGTGAATTTACTGCTCAGAAAGGAACTGACCGCGCCAAACCCGAACATGAGCGGAACCGTGCCAAGGCTGAATACCAGCATCGACAGGGCGCCCTTCACGGGGCTGCCGGTGCCGAGCGCATAGAGCTGCATGGCCTGCAGCGGCCCGCAGGGCATCAGCCCGTTGAAAAGCCCGACAAAAAACGGGCCGTGCTCTCCGCTCATGTGGAACTTCGTGACGAATATCTTCGGCATGTGGGGGATGAAACGCCTCAGCCAAGGGAAAATGTTCAGCATGTTCAGCCCCATGATCACCATGAAAATACCCGCAGTCATAGAAACGATTCCTCTCGCCGTTCCCGAAAAGCTGACCGCGGAACCGAGCGCGCCGACAATGCCGCCGATCATGGTATAGGAGAGCACCCGCCCCGCGTTATACAACAGGCTCGGCTTCAGCGTGGCGAGTTTGCTTTTCCTTTCCTGTTCAGAAAATTTGTACGATACCGCCTGGGAAAGATTGATGCCGCCGCACATCGCGACACAGTGCAGGGAAGTAATCAGTCCCACCACGAACAGAAGGCCATACCCCATGCCCTGCGTGACATTCGGAATAAAGTTGAATCCGACTGTATTTTTGAGGACCTGATAGGCAGCGAGAATGATGATGCCGATGCCGAGCAGATGGTTGATCGGAATTCTGTCATCGTTTTTACCCTGTCTCCCATTCTCTGTGCTTTTTGGTTCGGGACTGCCGGCCGCCTGATAGCCGAGTTTTTCAATCACCCCGGCGATTTCGCTCCAGGGGACGATGCGGGGATCATAGGTGATCTCCGCGCTTCCGGCGGCATAGCTGGCCCTGATCCTGACAACGCCCTTTACCTTTTTAAGGCGGTTTTCGATCCGCATTTCACAGCCGGTGCAGAACATGCCGCCGATTTTCAGCGTCTTACGGATCAGCCCGTCGGAGGACCTGTCCGTCGCGGAACGGCTCTGCAGCGCCGGAGCATCTTCCGGCAGGATGATCATCGGCGGCGGCGGGACCGGTTTGCTCTCCGGACGCCTCGTCGCCTTTTCCGAGGAAATATAACCGGCACTGTAGATTTCTTTTGTTATTTTCTTGAGTTTTATCTTCTCCGGATCATAGGAAAACCGCACATTGGATTCCACGCTGCTCGCCTTCACGTCTCTGACGCCGTCCAGTCCATTCAATGCGAGCTCCAGTTCCGTTTCATCGGTTTCCAGCATCATTCCCTGAACCCAAAGTTGTTTTTGAATCCACCGCTGAGCCATCCGATCACTTCCAAACAGGCAGATTTCTGAGAGAAGTCCTCTGACTTCTACAGCATTTCAAATGCTATCAGCCTGTTGTGAAGATTTCATGAAGATATCTTTTTCCTTCTCGATCAACCTGCATCGTTTTTGCGTAAAAGCCCTTTATCATTCCGCCTTTTGGCAGCAAAAGCAAGCCATGGATTTTACCGTACCCAGATTTGCGCTTTGATAAAGGACCGCCAGTCGTGTTCTCAGACTCTCCTCTGTCTCAAACGGAGAACTGAAAAATCCCTTCGGCTCATAAAAATGCCGCACGAACCAATCGGTGCGCCGGATTTCGCCCCGGATATAAAAACAGCCGCAGAAAACGCCGCCGCGTTTAAGCACCCGGAAGGTCTCCCGGTAGGCTGCTTCCTTGTCCGGAAAAGCGTGGAAGCCGTTCAGGGACAGCACGATATCAAAGCTCCCATCCTCAAAGGGGAGTGCGCCGACATCGCCCTGCAGAAAGCGGACGTGCGGCAAGCCCAGCCTGGCCGCACGCCTCCGCGCCGTCGCCATCATCTCCGCCGAATTGTCCAGGCATGTCACATCCGCGTTTGCCAGCTTTCGGTAGACCGGCATGGTAAGCACCCCCGTACCAACGGGGACTTCCAGCAGCCTCCCGGAAAAGTCCTCCGGGATTCCGGAAAGGGCCTGTTGAAGATAGCGGTCGTTGTCCGCCTTGTCCATATCCCAGACCAGTTTGCAAACGATCCTGCCAAAGGCCGTAGAGCAGGTGATCATACCATCATAGGCGGTTGCCTCCCGGCCCAGTATCTGATAGGCTTGCCTGATTTCTTCATGCGCCATGCGAAAAATCTCCTTTCCTGCCGCCGGACCAAGAACATATCACATTTAAATAGCATTCATCGATCAGAAACGCACAAGAACCTTCCGATCATCTTTCAAAACCGGTTAGATATTGCTAACCTATATTGTATTATAGCATAGTGACTCGGCAAATAAAAGAGCGGGAAAACGTATCTCACAGAAAAATCAGGCATATACGGTTCACCGTACCGGCGCCGTGTTGACGCGGATGCCCCTTGATGCTATACTTTATTTTACCCTATAGGGTATTGAAGGAGGAGTTACGATGCGCCAGTGCATGGATTCGGATAACCTGCATAGACGGCTCAGCAAAATCATGGGGCAGGTTAAGGCGATTGACAAAATGGTTGACGAGGACGTCCCGTGCGAGGACGTTCTGATTCAAATAAACGCGGCGAAAAGCGCCTTGCACAAGGTGGGCGAAATCGTTTTGGAAGGTCATCTGAATCACTGCGTGCGCGAGGGGATCGAGCACGGAGACGCCGACAAGGCAATTGCGGATTTTGCGAAAGCGATCGACCATTTTTCAAGGCTGTGAGCGGAAAGAGAAACCAAACGGGACGGCTGCTTTACGGCAGCCGTTTTTTATTGACAAAGCATACCCCTTGGGGTATTATATACCTATACTAGGTATAAGTATATAAAGGGGGAATGTTCTCTTGCTACGGTTCTGGAAAGATGGAGAAAAACCAACCATGCTGATTCTTGCGGTTTCTTTCGCATCCCTGATCGTCAGCTTCTTCAACATTGGAAATCTGCCGGTTGACGCCGCATGGATCGCGATTCTGCTTTGTGGAATCCCTATCGTAAAGGAGGCAGCAGCAGGATTGGTGACAAAATTTGATATCAAGGCAGACGTGCTGGTTTCCATCGCGCTGATCGCGTCAGTCATCATTGGAGAGACCTTCGCCGCCGGCGAAGTCGCCTTTATCATGACAATCGGCGCATATCTGGAAGAACGAACGGTTGCAAAGGCGCGTTCCGGAATTGAAAAGCTGGTGCACCTCACTCCCGCTACGGCGAGGCTGGTGCAGGGTGATCGGGAATCAATCATCCCCGCCGAGCAGGTAAAGCCCGGCGATATTCTGCGCGTCCTGGCAGGCGAAACCATCGCCGTCGACGGCCGGATCACAAAGGGAAAAACCTCGATCGACCAATCCGTCATGACGGGAGAATCCCTTCCTGTGGATAAGGCGGAAGGCGACGAGGTTTTCAGCGGCACCGTCAATCAGTTCGGTATTTTTGAAATGACGGCGCTGAAGGTCGGCGAAGACAGCTCCCTCCAGCAGATGATCCGGCTTGTGAAATCGGCGGACGCCGGAAAGGCCAAAATCGTAGGAATAGCGGACCGGTGGGCGACATGGATCGTAGTGACCGCGCTTTCGGCGGCAATTTTAACATGGCTTTTTACCGGCCAGATCATCCGTTCTGTTACCATCCTGGTGGTCTTCTGCCCCTGCGCCCTGGTATTGGCCACGCCTACCGCAATCATGGCCGGAATCGGAAATGCCACGAAATACGGCATCCTGGTCCGCGAGGGCGACGCGCTGGAACGACTTGCCAAAGTGAAGCGGATCGCCTTTGACAAAACCGGTACTCTGACTTACGGAAAACCGACCGTAGTCCGTGTGGAAAGCTTTGATCAAGATTTGAGCAGCGACAGAATTTTAGAACTCGCCGCATCCGCAGAGTTAAGGTCAGAGCATCCGCTCGGGAAAGCGATTCTTTCCTGTTATCACCAAAAAAAGGACCGCTTCCCTGACGATCCGGAAGCATTCGAACTGTTCGCGGGCCGGGGAGTACTCGCGATCATAAACGGAGACGAGATCCTCGCCGGGAACGAGGCCCTGCTGGCCGAGCGGCAGGTCGGCTTGCCGGAAGCATTCCAGTCGTCCGCCGAAGAGGCGAAAAAGGAAGGCAGCACGATCATTTATCTGTGCCGCAACCAAAAACCCGCCGGATGGATCGCCCTGTCGGACACGCTGCGCCCCGACGCCGAAGAAACAGTCAGCGCAATTCACCAGATCGGCATAAAGACAGTCCTGCTGACCGGGGATGCGTCCCCGGCCGCAACCCATATGGCAAATATGGCCGGCATCAGCGACGTGAGGTCGGGCTGTCTGCCGGAGGGAAAACTGACGGCCATCGCTGAGTTTCAAGAAAAGGGGCAGCCCGTCTGTATGGTGGGCGACGGAATCAACGACGCCCCCGCTTTAAAAGCGGCGCAGGTTGGCATCGCCATGGGCAAAATGGGAAGCGACATTGCGATCGACGCCTCCGACATCGCCCTGGTAAGCGACGGCATCAAAGAAATCCCGCATCTTCTTTTACTGTCGCAAAAAACGATGCAAACCATCAATATCAATCTGATCGCATCGATGACGCTGAATTGTATCGCGGTTATACTCGCGATCATCGGCGTGCTGAATCCGGTCGTCGGCGCGCTTGTACATAACGCCGGTTCGGTCGCCGTCATTATAAACTCATCGCTGCTATTAAAATGGAGGAAAGCATAAAAGCGAACCAGCTCACTGCAAGCATTCCTGCCTCGCACACTTCTGAAACACCGTTCAAAAGCCTCGGGTCCATCGCGATACAGCTCCGGCGAATCCCACGCGGGATCTGAATTTTCGCATTGCAGAACCGAAAGATGGTTTCCCTGTTCTCACACCGTCCGCCGGCGGCCTGACCGCGGCGGCATCGCCCCGCTCTGAAAGACTGATCCCTGTACGATGAAATTATCTTGACAAATTGCAAAAACGGGGTTACAATACACTCATATAAAACATATATTGTTACTATTAATTGAGGAGGGAAAGGGTTACGATGAAGTTTTGGGCAAACGGTTCCATGAACTGCTTGATGCGCATGTTGTGCGGAATCATGTGCTGCTGTATGCCCAAAATAAAACGTGACCGGATCTTTCTGCCTTTATAGTCTGCATTTGCAGGACAGAACAAGGAAGGCTGACAGGTCACATGATCTGCCGGCTTTTTTTGTTTGTATTTCACCGCATTTGAATTTTGGGGGCTTAGAACTATGAAAACTAATGATTTTGCACTGGACGAAACGAAACTGTTTCAAACCTTTCAATGGCTCCACCGGCACCCGGAGCTCTCTTTTCAGGAGTTTGAAACCACAAAAAAGATCCGGGAACTGTTGTGCGCGGCGGATATCGAAATCCTGGATCTGCCGCTCGAAACCGGTCTGGTGGCGGAAGTGGCCGGAGCGCGGCCCGGACCGATTATCGCCGTCCGCTGCGATATCGACGCGCTTCCGATTCAGGAGCAGACGGACCTTGACTACAAGTCTGAAAATGACGGCATCATGCACGCCTGCGGCCATGATTTCCACACAGCGGCCATGTTTGGGGCGGCGCTGCTGCTCAAGCGGCGGGAAAAGGAGCTGCAGGGGACCGTAAGGATCATTTTTCAACCAGGGGAAGAATCTTCGCTCGGAGCGTTGAAAATCACGGAAAGCGGCGCACTGGATCACGCACAGGCGATCTTCGGAATCCATGTGATCCCCAATATCCCGGTCGGCACGGTCGTGATCTCGCCGGGCGCCATGACCGCGGCGGTCGACCGGTTTGAAATCACCATTTCGGGAAAGGGCGTCCATGCGGCGTATCCGCAGGACGGAATTGACCCGATCGTGACGGCGGCGCAGTTCATTTCCGCCGCGCAGACCATCGTCAGCCGGAACACCAACCCGTTCCATCAGAGCCTCGTCAGCATCACGCATGTCGCCGCTGGGAGCACCTGGAATGTGATTCCTTCCTCCGCGTTCTTGGAAGGAACCGTCCGCACGCTGCAAAAGGAGGACCGCCAGTCCATCCCGAAGCGTCTGGAGGAACTCGCCGGAAACATTGCGGAGGCTTTTCGCGCCAAAGCCGATTTCCGCTGGATCGCCGGCCCCCCGGCGACGGACAACGATCCGCGCTGGACCGCGTTTGCGGCGGAAACGGCGGAAGACGCCGGCCTGAGAGTCGTTCCGGCGATCCCGGCGCTCGGCGGCGAAGACTTTGCTTTTTATCAGCAGACCCTCCGGGGCGTCTATATCCAGATCGGGACCGGAGAGTCCGAACCGAACCACAACCCGAAATTCCGCGTTGACCCGAAGGCGCTGCCGGCCGCATCCGCCTATGTCGCTTCGCTTGCCGAAAAGGCCCTTCAAACCCTGAAAAGCGGTGGAACGGTATGATCGTCGTTCAAAATGTGAGCAAGACTTTTCCCGGCAGATCCGGAGATGTGGAAGCCTTGAAAAACGTTTCGATCCAGGTTGACGACGGGGATATCTTCGGCGTGGTCGGTTTCAGCGGGGCGGGAAAATCGACCCTGATCCGTACCGTGAATCTCCTGGAAAGGCCGGATTCAGGGAAAGTGATCATCGACGGGATCGACGTGACGGACCTGCCGAAGCGAAAACTGCGCGGGGTCCGAAAGCATATCGGCATGGTATTTCAGCAGTTCAATCTTCTGAATTCCAAAACCGTGCGGCAGAACGTCGCCATTCCTCTGGTCCTGGAGAAGAAACCCAAAGCAGAAACCGAGAAACGCGTCCGCGAGCTTTTGAGGTTTGTCGAGCTGGAAGAGAAGAAGGACGTTTACGCCGAAAATCTTTCCGGAGGCCAGAAACAGCGGGTCGGCATCGCGCGGGCGCTCGCGACCAGCCCGTCCATCCTGCTGTGCGACGAGGCCACCAGCGCGCTGGATCCGAAAACGACGGAATCCATTTTGCAGCTGCTGAAAAAAGTCAATCGGGAACTGGGAGTCACCATTTTGCTGATCACGCACCAGATGAACGTGATCAAGGAAATCTGCAACCGCGTCGCAGTCATGGAAAGCGGCGAGATCGTAGAACAGGGAAACGTTCTGGACGTTTTCGGCAACCCTCAGCACGATATCACAAAAGGATTCGTCAAAACGGTGATCGACGACACGGTCCCGGAGAGCATCCGCAAATCTATCCTGGAAGACAATAGGCAAGGAAAAATCCTCCGGCTGAAATTCACGGGAATCAGCGCTCAGGATTCCCTCCTTTCACGAATTGATAAAACTTTCAACGTGGAGACGGCCATCCTGTCCGCCACGGTAAGCGAACTGCAGGGCACGGTGCTGAGTATCCTGAAAGTTCGTCTGACGGGGCGGAATGATGAGATTGCGAAAGCGGAACAGTATATCGAAAAATCCGGCGTGGAAGTAAAGGAGGTGACTTTGGAATAATGGAAAAGCTGATTGAGCAATCCCTCGACATCTCCTCCGCAAAACTCCTGCTGGCGGCGGAACAAACCATCTATATGCTGTTCTGGGCCCTTTTGATCGGCACGCTGATCGGAGTCTCGCTGGGCATCCTGCTTGTCCTGACCAGACCAGGCGGCGTCCTTGGAAACAGAATCGCTTTCAGCCTTCTGAATGATCTGATCAACATTGTCCGTTCGGTCCCCTTTATCATTCTTCTTGTCTTTATCATGCCCCTGACCAAAGGGATCGCGGGCACAACGGTCGGGACGAGAGCCGCTCTGGTTCCGCTTGTGTTTTACATCAGCCCGTATCTGGCGCGGCTGGTGGAAAGCTCCCTCTTAGAGGTCGATTCGGGAATCATAGAGGCCGCCGAGGCAATGGGCGCTTCGACTCTCCAGATCATCTGGCATTTCCTTCTGCCGGAAGCCCTGCCGTCCCTCATTCTGACGCTTACGACGGGGACAATCGGACTGTTGGGCGTCACCGCCATGGCGGGAGCGATCGGCGCCGGGGGCGTCGGCGACCTTGCCCTCACCTACGGGTACCAGCAGTTCAATACGCCGCTTATGACCGCCACAGTCATTGTGCTGATCCTTTTCGTTCAGATGATCCAGTCCGTTGGAAACCATTTTTCCAAGAAAGTCCGCACCCATAAATAACTTGATTTTGAGAAGAGGTAAGTAGTATGAAAAAAGTATCCGCAGCTTTAAGTCTACTGGTTCTGTTATCCGTCGCGTTCACAGGATGCGCCGCACCGGGCGAAAACACGGCGGCATCGCCTTCGAGTGCCGGGCAGGCAAATTCCGCCGCGTCGGACCAATCCTCATCGTCTTCCGGCAAAACGGTTTTGAAATACGGAAAATCCCAGGGGCCCTACACGATCCTGTTCGAAGAGGCCATCAAACCGATTCTGGAAAAGGAAGGCTATCAGCTGAAGGCGGTGGAATTTTCCGACCTTCTCCAGAACGACACCGCGCTGAACAACGGGGAAATTGACTTCAATGTGGAACAGCACACCGCATACGCCGAAAATTTCAACAAAGCCTACAAGGGCGACCTGACGCCGATCAGCCCGATTCCAACCGTGCCGGCGGGGATTTTCTCCTCCAAGCACAAATCGCTGAATGAAATCAAGAAAGGCGCGGTCGTAGCGGTTCCGAACGACGCGTCGAATACTGCCAGAGCCTATGTGCTTCTGCAAAAAGCGGGCTGGATTACCCTAAATAAATCGGTCGACCTTTCCAAAGTGAAACAAAGCGATATTGCTGAAAACAAATACAACCTGTCTTTTGTCGAAATGGATTCTCTGAATATCCCTCGCTCTCTGGATGACTTCGATTACGCGGTCATCACCGGCAGCATCGTGTATAACGCAAAGATCGATCCGTCCACCGCTCTTTTGCAGGAGGACATTCTGGACCATCTGATTCTTCAGGTAGTTGTCAAGGCGGAAAACAAGGACGCGAAATGGGCAAAGGATCTTGTCGCGGCTTATCGTTCCGACGAGCTGAAGGCATACATGTCGAAGAACAACAAGGGACTCTGGTTTATTCCGAAGGAACTCCAGTAGCTGCCATGGGATCAAATACGCGGATCCCGGCGAGACGGGCCGATGTGGGATCTCGGCCAGGCGATTCCGGATTAAAAAGAACAGATACTTAAAAGTGAAAAGGCAGTAAAATGAGGAGCGCTAAAGCGCTCCTCATTTTACTCAGATCCTCAATTTTACAAGAATACCTTTTTCTTCTCATGGTCAGGAGAGACCACAATGGATGTATGCTTTATCCCTTTCTGTAGGTTCTGCGGATTTCATCCACCTTATATCCCGCAGCAGAAATCAGGCGGGTCAGCTGATCGTCGCTGACTTCCGATTTCATCAGAACCGTTGCGGTCTGCTTATTTAGATTCACCTTCGTCCAGACCCCTTCGAGCTCATTCAAAGCATTTTCCACATGGATCGCACAGTTTCCGCACGACATCCCACCGATTTTAAGTGTAGCTACGAATGAATAGTGCTTTTTATTTCTGTCTTTTACAGGTTTTCTGCGCAGTGTGTCTCCACTGCCGCAACAGCCGGAAGACATTCGTTTTAAGAAATTCTTGATTCCAAAGATAATAAATAAAAACAAAATCAGGCATATAACGGCTGTGGGCATCCTATCACTTCTTTTCAAATTAAAACAGATGGTGATTGATCTAATCGCCAGCTAAAACGACCGACATTGCGCATATTTCGTTTCTTTTTCCGCAGGAGCGGGGACCCACATTGGAATGTACGATTTCCCTGACAGGAGGGACACAGACAACCAACATCCGCGCCCCTTTCCCGCTGTTTCGGGCAGCATGTCCAGAGCAGGAGCAACCGCCTCCGCAGCCGGAATTGAAAACCATGTCAGGCATGCACCTTGGTCTCCAGGTATTGCGTGCTGTCCTTGCGGGCCGGACGGGCGATCAGGTAAATCACCGCCGCCGCGACGAGAACGGCGACAATCTGGCCGAATCCAAACGATGCGCCGAAGAACAGGCTTCCAAGCTGGTAGCTGACGAAAGCGAGAAGATAGCCGACCAGCGCCTGATAGCCGATGGCGATCCAGCCCCATTTTTTACTGCCCATCTCACGCATGGTCGTCGACATCGCGACGATGCAGGGAGGATCGAAAATATTGAGGAGCATGAACGAGAACGCGCCCATCGTTGTGAACATGGAAGCGATCCCCTGCGAAACCAGCGCGTCGTTTTCCGCGTCCGCGACCCCGTTCAGGACCGCCAGCGTGCTGATCGCCTGTTCCTTCGCCATCTCCGCGCTGATCGTCGCCACCGCGCCTTTCCAGCTGCCGAAGCCGAGCGGCGCGAAGAACCACGCGATCGCGTTGCCGATGTTGGCCAGAATGCTCTGCTCAATATCGACCATCCGCATGTTCCAGCTGAAATTGGAAAGGAACCAAATGATCACACAGGCGGTGAAAATAATGGTGCCCGCCTTGATGATGAAGGCGCGGGAACGTTCCCACATGTGAATGAGCACACCCTTGAGCGACGGGATATGGTAGGCGGGAAGCTCCATGACGAACGGAGCCGGGTCCCCTCCGAAATAGCTCGTCTTTTTCAGCGCGATGCCCGAGAGCACAATGATGGCGATGCCGAGAAAATACATGGCCGGCGCGATCAGCACCGAGCGCGGGAAAAACGTCGAGACGATCATGCCGATGATGACGGTCTTCGCCGTGCACGGAATGAAGGTGGAAAGCATGATGGTCATGCGGCGGTCCTTTTCATTCTCGATCGTCCGGGCGGCCATGATCGCCGGCACGCCGCAGCCCGTTCCGATCAGCATCGGGATGAAGGATTTTCCCGAAAGCCCGAACCGGCGGAAAATACGGTCCATGATGAACGCGACCCGCGCCATGTACCCCGAATCCTCCAGAACGGAAAGAAAGAAGAAAATCAGCAGCATCTGCGGCACGAAGCCCAGCACGGTCCCCACGCCGCCGATGATGCCGTCGATGACCAGCCCCTGCAGCCAGTCCGCCGCGCCGATCGCCTGCAAGCCCGACGTCACCGCGTTCGGGATCCAGTCCCCGAACAGCGTGTCGTTGACCCAGTCGGTCGCCATGCCGCCGATCGTCGTGATCGAGATATAGTACATCAGGATCATGACGGCGGCGAAAATCGGGAGCGCCAGAAACCGGTTGGTCACGACCCGGTCGATCCGGTCGGAGGTCGAAAGGGCTCTCTGCTTTTTGTGCAGGCAGTTCGCCGTCAGCCTGGAGATGTATTCGTAACGCGCATTGGTGATGATCGTCTCGCTGTCGTCATCCAGCTCCTTTTCCGCCTCGCTTACGACTTTTTCCAGCCGCCCGCGTTTTTCCTTCGTCATGGAGAGCTCCGCGAGCACCTTTTCATCCCGCTCGAACAGCTTGACCTCATACCACCTCGCGCGCGGGGCCTCAAGAGTCCCCTCAAAAAGCTCGGAGAGCTTTTTCAGCGCGTCTTCGATCTTCGCGCTGAATTCGCACTGGAAATGAAATTCTTTCTTCTCCCGCGCAAGGCGGATCGCCTTTTCGGTGACCTCCCGCAAGCCGGTCCCTTTCAGAGCGGAGGTTTCGACAATTTCGCATCCCAGCGCCGCGCCAAGCTTCTCCGTGTCGATCCGGTCTTTGGATTTCTTGACCACGTCCATCATGTTCAGGGCAATCACAACGGGGATCCCAAGCTCAAGAATCTGCGTCGTCAGGTACAGGTTGCGTTCCAGATTCGTCGCGTCGACCAGATCGATGATGGCGTCCGGCCTTTCATTGATCAGATAGTTGCGGCTGACGACTTCCTCGAGCGTGTAGGGCGAAAGAGAATAGATCCCCGGCAGGTCGGTGATGACCACATCCTTATTCCCTTTCAGCTTTCCCTCCTTCTTTTCGACCGTGACCCCCGGCCAGTTCCCGACATATTGGCTGCTTCCCGTCAGGCCGTTGAACATGGTCGTTTTGCCGCAGTTCGGGTTGCCGGCAAGCGCTATTTTTATCCCCATCTGTGAAAAACCCTCCTTCAATTAATTAGCCTCTGCTAACTTCCCCGCAGAAAAATTTACGCTACTTCGATATGCTCTGCCTCATTCTTCCGGATGGACAGCTCATATCCGCGGACCGTGATTTCGATCGGGTCCCCCAGCGGCGCCACCTTGCGGACCGAGATCGCCGTCCCCTTCGTGATGCCCATATCCATGATACGCCGCCGCAGGGGGCCGGTCGCGGTAAGCGTCTTGACTGCAACGGTTTCTCCCGGTTTTACTTCTTTCAGTGTTTTCATAGCATTGATCGCTCTCCTCTTTCAAATCATGATCCGGTTCGCCATGCTTCTGTCCAGCGCGATGCGGCTTTCCTTCACCTGAAGGATGAGATTCCCCGCCAGCTCGCTGACCACCGTCACCAGGCCGCATTCCACAAAACCCATCGCGGCCAGATGCTGCCGTGTCTCGTCCTTTCCGTTGATCTTCCGGATCGTCACCGTATCCCCGGCTCTCGCCATCGTCAGAGGCATCATATCCTTTTCCTCCTTTAAGTTAGCATCGGTTAACTCTTGCCCTTTTTACAAGAGGTTAGGTCTCGCTAACCTCTTTCCTGATTTTAGTTTACCACCGCTAACCATGCCTGTCAAGCGTTTCTGAACACTATTCTTGCCAAAGTGGTTAGTTTGTGCTAATCTATAGCATAATAGATTTACCACACGGAGGGATATGCGATGGAAATTCATGAATCGGCGGAAGATTATCTTGAGACGATCCTGATGCTCAAAGAACGGCAAGGGCAAGTCCGGTCCATCGATATCGTCAATGAGATGGGTTACTCCAAGCCGAGCATCAGCGTGGCTATGAAGCGGCTGCGAGAAAACGGTTATATCGAGATGAGCGACGACGGTTATATCACTCTGACAGAACCTGGAATGAAAGTAGCACAGCGCATCTACACCCGGCATAAGTTACTGACGAAATTTCTTGTCAGTCTTGGGGTGGAAGAGAAAACCGCCGCGGCTGACGCCTGTAAAATGGAGCATGACCTGAGCGACGAAACCTTTGAAAAATTAAAAGAACACGCAAGGAAACATTTGCGGGAATAATGGCGCGGACAAAGCAGGGTTTTCCCTGCTTTGTCCTGCCTAAGCCTGGGCCAGCGCCTTGCCCAGCGCTTTGCACGCTTCGGCGTCAAGCCCCTCGGGAGCGCCGTTCACCGTCACTGGCTCCGCTATCATGCGGCAGCCGGCCGATTCGCAGTCCACGGCCCAATTCCGCATCCATTCGCCGTCGCCCCAGCCGTAGGAGCCGAATAGCGCTACCGTTTTTCCGCCGAGTTCTGATTTTACGGACTGATACATGGGCTCAAACTCAGATTCTTCCAGCTGCTCCGACCCCATGGACGGACAGCCGAAAGCGATGGCCGTGTAATTCTTCGCTTTGTCGGCCGTGAATTCGCCAGCCGTAAACAAATCGGCCTGTCCGCCCGCCGACATGGCGCCATCCAATACGAGATTCGCCATGGCCTGCGTGTTGCCGGTACCGCTCCAATAAACAATCGCAATTTTAGTCATCAATATTTCATCCTTTCAATAAAATACTACCGTTAAGCGGCCACGATGAGCCGCGAAATCGGTGTCCCGTTTTCAAACATGCGTTTATAGATATAAGTGCATTTTCGGTACTGACCGGAACGTTTCCGCGCCCCGGCGGGGTTGAAATAGGCTTTCCAATAACCGCAGAAAGCGTAATTTCTGCCCTTGTGCTCCATGAAACTAATCACATCAAACAGAGGATAGCCCAGAAAAATTCCGATCTCATGAGGAAATTCCCGTTCCAGGCACAGGCGCCCGGAAAGCTGCCGCAGAAGAGCGTCACAGCCGCGCGACGTGTCATACCCAAGCGTCCGAAGAAAGGAGCAGGTCATTCGCTCCGAAAGGACCCGTGCAAGCCCCGCTTTCCGATAGACATAGACCAAATAGGAAGATTCACATTCGCATTCTTTTACGACGCACACCGACATCGCATAGGGGGCAAGCTCCCGGTCCCAACGCGCGATGTCACTGTAAACCGATTCCCGGTCTTCAGACTGATACAGGAACAGATTTGCGGGTTTCATCCCGGCCAGTGTCGGGGCGCATTGCTCCACAAGCGACGCCTCAAAAGATTTTTCCATCACCATTACCTCCCTGGCAGTATTTCGTTTTGGTTAGTTGTGACTAACTCTTGGCGATAAAATTACCGTTTTTATAAGTCACAGCATAACTTTTGATACAAAAATTTTTGTGTCTGGAACGCCAATAGCTATTACAGTCGGTTAGCATTGACTAACCGACTGTAATATTAGCACATGTTGCAATTTCTGTCAAGGCCTGAAACGTACATTTCACCTTCATGCAAAAGGCTGCCGGAGGTCCCCGGCAGCCCCGTGTTCTCCATCGGGACAGGAACCAATCAACGACGATTCTCCACAAACTGTATGGAGACGCCGTTTGGGTCCTTCACAAAAAAGAAAGAACAATCCGGCACTTTTACGGGTCCGCCGACCACAGAAATGTTTTTAGACTGGACTATTTTCAGCATATCCGTAAGCGAATCCACCTCAAATCCCAATGAAATTCCCTCTTTTGCGGTACCGGTGGCATTGCCGTTCTGCAATAGTTCAATCTTGAAATTATTCTTGTCCTCCAAAAATACGATTTCCGTACCCGGGGCGGGGGAAAATCGCCTTACAGGGGTGAGCCCGACAATTTCCTGATAGAATTTCACGGACTCTTCCAGCTTTTCCGTTGTAACCGTGCACCAGCAGCAATTCATAGATTTTTTCATTCCTTTCAGTAAATCAAAATCAGCTTTAAATTCAGAATATCATCGATGAACCACATTGTAAAGGGTACGGATGATTTTACCCTTGGGTTTGGAGGCCCCTCGTACAGCCGCATGCGGCATGTCCTTATTCTTCCGATTATAAGCCATAGGGCGCTCGATTTTTAATTAGGAGCCTAAATTAATGCTTGACAATGCTCCCCCGGAGTAGTATAACACAATCAGTTAGGTGCCTAAATTAAATTTGGAGGTATGAAATAATGAGGAACGATTCTAATAATTCGCTGAAGCTCTTCACCGCCCTTCACCGCCTTGGCCGGCAGATGCATCGGTGCGCGCACCATATCGGTCACGCAGGCGGCTATTATCGCGAACAGTCAAGGCTGTTGCTTCTCATCGCGGAAAACGACGGGGTCATCCAGCGCGATCTTGCTGAGGAAATGGATGTGCGGCCTTCTTCCATGACGGAAATGCTCGCCAAAATGGAACAGCTTGGCCTTGTGGAGAGAAAACAGGATGAAAAGGACCAGCGCGTCATGCATATTTTCCTGACGGAGCAGGGAAAAAGCGCTGTGAAAGAATCGCAGGATGCCACAAGAAAAATGACGGATACTTTGTTTGGAGGATTGTCCGGGGAGGAAATCAGCCAGATGCTGATCCTCACCGAAAAGCTCTGCACCCATTTGGACGCAATCGATTCGGCCGGACTGGAACAGGAGGCCATGCACCACGGGCATCACCGAGGCTTTGGGGGATGCCGCGGCTTTGAGGAACATCTTGACTTTGAAGGACACCACCATGGATTTAATCATTTCTGAAGCAAATTCCAGGCAATATTCTTAATCCCACGGATATTTTTGTCAGTACCCTACGTAAACACAGGCACAGAGTGCCAGAAGACAGGCAGGTGAAAACAAGTGGATGGAAAGAACTTGTCTTATTCCAGCCGGAACTATCTGGACTTCATTTACCGGCAAAGCACGCAAACAGGATATGTGCGCCCGGTTGATATATCGAACGGCCTGCACGTTGCCAAGCCAAGCGTCACAAGGGCGGTTAAAATTCTGGAAACCGAAGGTATGGTTCGGAAAGATCCCCGTGGAGGAATCGGCCTTACGGTCCTGGGAACCGCCGTCGCCAGAATTTCGCGCAACAAACGTGAAATTCTAAGAATATTCTTTGATCGGACCATCGGGGACAGATGCACATTATCCGATCAGGAAATGAACAGAATCGCCTATTCCATCAGCGACGAGGCGATTCGGGCAATCGAGGAATACCTGCAAAAAGCAGGGCCTGAGAACAGCATCATACAAAAAGCCGCTTTCCGTTAGCCCCCGCCAGGAGTCCCCGCTGCCTCGCGATGGGCGTCCCTGCCTGTTTTGATATCTCCGATCGTCTCATTCCCTGCGCCCCGGCCAGATTCCAAACAGGCCGGTAACTGTCGGTCCTGCCTTGCTTCCCCGCCCCTCCCCGGGACAGTTAAATCAAATGTTTGACACCCCGGTATCAGCACGATTCCCCAGCGCAATTATTTCCCCTGAGTATTGTTCCTATTATGACGGCTGAAACAATTCCCAGAACGCCGCCGAACAGGAATGGAACGTCGGAATTTATTTTATCCCACAGGAACCCAGCTATGATGGACGACAATAACAGTCCGAACCCCTGCAGCATGCCGTAAATTCCCAGTACGGTCCCCTTGAAGCCCGAAGGCGCGTTCTCGGCGATAAAAGCCCTCTCCGCTCCGCTGATAAACGCGGTGTATGCGCCGTATGCGATGAATAGGACCAGAATGGCGGGCTTCGACGTCAAGAGCGCAAACCCGAGATAGACAAGACCGTAGATCAGGTATCCCGGCACAAGGATTCTGCTTCTTCCAAATCGATCGGACAGCTTTCCGGACGGAATGGCAAGCACGGATGCGGCGACATTGAAAACCAGATACAGTAGAAGAACCTGCGAAGCCGAAAATCCCCTCTCCTGTGCTTTCAGAAGCAAAAAGGTGTTCGATGAGTTTCCGAGGCAAAAAACAAAGATTGCAGCAAGATATAATTTCAGTTTTCCGTCAAGCTTCAGCCCTTTCAGCGTGAGCTTTTCAGATACCATACCGCTGTTTTTGTCTTCCCGGACAGAAAAAATGATCAGGATTCCTATTACTGCAGGGATGATGGAAAGCAGGAACGCCCTGTGGAATCCAAAGCTGGTGGCAATGAAAAGATAGGCAAACAGAGCGCCAAGCGAGGAACCGGCCATGTCCAGCATTTTATGTAATCCGAACGACCCGCCGAGCTTTTTGCCGTCGCTTGATTGCGCCACAAGCGCGTCGCGCGGAGCGGTTCGGATGCCTTTCCCCGTGCGGTCGATCACCCTTGCCACTAAAACGCCGGGCCAGGACACAGCCAGAAGAAGAAATATCTTATAAATAACAGACGCGGAATATCCGGCAAAAGCGAGGCGCTTTTTATTGTGGCGCACATCACCGATGTAGCCGCTGAACACCTTGAGAAGCGAGGCTATGCTTTCGGCAATTCCTTCTATGATTCCGACTATGGCAGGCGACGCCCCAAGCGTTGCCGTTAAAAAGAGCGGGACCAGAGGGTAAACCATTTCGGTGCTCATATCGACAAACAGACTGACAAGCCCAAGCAAAACAATATTGGAAACAGCAAATTTCTTTTTCACTATGGACCCTCCCTATGTTTTATCGGTAAACTCGTATACCTTATCGCAGAATTTCTCAAGTGCTTCGGCGCATTTCGAGAGCGTTGCACTTGAGGTTTTCCCCAAGGAAGCTCCGAAAGTATCTCTCGCTTCTATTTTCGCGTACCATTGCTTCAATTTATCGAGCTCTTCTTCGTTCTCTTCTATCTCCGCAAATGTAAAGTTTTCCCGGGCAATTTCCTTGTCGATCTCCTTGAAAAATTCTTCACACTGCTCAAGAAGCTCCCCGTATTCCTCATTCCTTGCCGAGTTGAACCGCTTGATAATATTTTTTTGCCCGTCTTCGTCTACAGAAGATTTCATGACGAACGCCTCGCCGTTGTTCTGGACAACCTCGCTTTTGATATCGTTGAACAGGCTGAAATTCTCATCCGTCAGAGGCAGAATCCACATCGATTGCTGGATATTGACCGCTCCTATCTTTTTCAGCTTGCGCCATAAAGAGACGCGAACCCTCGAGGGTTCCCTCGGCAGTGTATAGTTGACGACAGCCCAATCGTTTTGATTCATACAAACCCTCCGCCAAAATGTAATACTGGTTACAAATTAAATATATCACATTGTAATACTGGTTACAAGTGTATAAGTAAAAAAAGAGCACTCCTGCGCGGGTGCATAAGGATCTGTCGTCGAAACAGACGGGAGGCCGTAGAGAAGATTCTCTTCTCTACGGCCTCCCGTCTGGATTTGCCCGTATAGGGGCACGGCCCATGAGCATGCCCGCTCTCAGATCCCGGCTCAGCTAACAGCGTTCAGCTCGTATTTCCTGCTGCCGAGCCCTATTGCTTCCGCATGTTCCAACGTGTGAATCCCATGCCGGGACTCTATGCGCTCAATCAGGTCTTTGCCGTCGGGCGCGGCATAGACGAGATCCACGCAGGCCTGGTCGAGTGCCACCGGATCGAGCGAACCCAGAATACCGATGTCCGCCATCGTCGGTTTCGCCGGATGGCTGTCGCAGTCACAGTCCACGGACAGGTTGTTCATTACATCGATGTAGAGAATACGGTCCTTCAAATAATCCGCGACGCCCTTTGCGGCCTCCGCCATCGATTCTAGAAAATCGTCCTGCGGCGTGTTGACGCCGAATCCCACCGTTTCCCTGCCCGCGCTGTGGATCAGGCTTTTCCCCGTTGAAGACGCGATGCCGATGGACATATTCTTGATGACGCCGCCGAATCCGCCCATGGCGTGCCCTTTGAAGTGCGCGAGATTGACAACAAAATCGTAGCCGGCAAAATGAGAGCCGACCACGTCCTCCTTGAGGTGCTTTCCGCCCGAGATGGGAAGATTCATGCCGCCTTCCGCGTCCATCACGTCCACCGGTGCGATAGCCTTAAAGCCGTGCTGCTCCATCGTGCGGAGGTGGCTTTTCGTATCCGCGCGGCCTCCGCCGTAGGCGGTGTTGCATTCCACGATCGTGCCGCTTACTGCTTTCACCAGCGGTTCAATCAGCTTGGGTGAAAGGAAATAGTGCCCGCCCGGCTCGCCGCTGGAGATTTTCACGGCGACTCTGCCCAAAGCCCCGCGGCCCAAAGCCCTGTAGATCCTCATCAGCCCATCAGAACTGATGTCCTTTGTCATATAAACGATTGCCATCCCAAAGAATCCTCCTTCATTCATCTTGATCAAATCCGCATCGTTTACAGCGTACAACCTGAAGTCGAGTCCAAGTCAAGAAGTTTATTAAAACTTTTTTGAAAAATGAGAAAATCCCATGGCAAAAGAGGAAAACATCTTTGCGGCGGGCGCCGTTTCGCCGTCAGCCTTCAATCGTTTCAGTATCTGAACTGCGATATCATTATCACAAGCTATCCGCCACAAGGTACCATTGTTCGGCGGGGTCCGGCGGGCATTTTGCATTTGGCGGGAACCCCGGTGATCTTTATTTGCCGTAATTTCGGATTTGAAAGCATACCTTGTTGCCAGCGACGGGTCAAGCCCGCCCATAAATTGGCAACAGCCTCTCACTGTTTTTTAAACTCGAATTAGCGCTATGTTCACATTGGATTTATAGACTTAAAGCGTGCTATGAGATATGGAGGTGGTCTTCGTATCAGTCGGCGGTTCCCGCTAATTAGGGCCGCCGCTTTTATTGCACCTCTTCCGGCATTGGTGCAAATGCATCCAGTGGATGATATTTTTGCCTGTTCGGATCTTTTGAGCAGTTTGCTTTTTGCATTAATTTTTTTGCTAACAGCGTCGGTTTTTGGCTTATGTGATGATTTTTATAAATATAATTTTATTCGACACTTTTCACTGTAACGTGTGTTCATAATAAAGACTGCTTCTAAGAGAAAAAGGTGCATTAAGTCACCTAATAAAGAAAGGATGCTAAAATTGGTAAAGATTATTGTAGACAGAAAAATGCTGAAGGAAAGGCTCTCACGGGTAAAGGATGGGCAATTAATTGAATTGGCCATTATTCCATCCCAAAACGACTGCGGAGACTGCATGCCGGCGTTCCTGCATTTTGCAGCAATACATAGCAATGGCACTTATGAGGACTTAGAGAGCATCGATGAATCCGCCGTGGAGGTGCGCGAAAAAGAGATAGCATGACTTTTCCATGGAAGGATGCCCTTTCCCCGAACCGATTCCGGTGGGCTTAGAACAGCCGCTTCCGGCGACGCCGGAAGCGATATTTTGCATTGACATTTCCTTCCAACCGGCTATAATATAAATATCTTCTTTTTATACGCATCGTTTTGCACGGCCGCACTGGAATTCCGATTCCAGCGCGGCTATTTTTGTGCAGGGCGCGCTTCCTTCGTGCGGCATTCCGCAAGGATGGCTAAGATATGATCAGTTCCTGCCTTTTTCCTTTCCATAAATTACGTTTGCAAAATAGTTACAAATTTGTTACTATTTAAATATTCCAAATACATAAGGAGGCTATGGACATGTGCTTTTCTGATCTCATGAACTATCTGTATCAGTGCCTTGGCTTTGGAACCTGCAATCAGTGATGACGCGCTTATATGCCGAAATAGCTTTTCTTTTCCGCCGTCCTCCGGTGTCCTCCTGGGGGCGAAGGGGAAACAGCACATAAGAAAAGCCGCATGAGCTACTGAATAATTCAGTAGCCATGCGGCTTTTCTATTTTTTTGTGCGATTCGCGGGCCCACTGTGTTTACTGATCAGTATAATGTTCTTGACAGTTCATCTATCATGTATTACAATATAGCAGGTGCATTGCAAGACATAATAGTTCCGAAAGAAGTGAACCTGCTTGCTCTCATCACAAATGCTGAAAGGGACATTGGAAGGCTGTATCCTCAAAGTTATCAGTCATAAAGAGACTTATGGCTATGAAATTTCTCAGGAGCTGCAAGAATACGGCTTTTTAAATATTTCAGAAGGAACCATTTACCCTCTTTTATTAAGGCTTGAAAAGAATGGACTGATTACAGCACAATACCGGGAATCCCCATTGGG
Organism: Caproicibacter sp. BJN0012; assembly: GCF_035986805.1. Lineage (NCBI taxonomy): Bacteria > Bacillati > Bacillota > Clostridia > Eubacteriales > Acutalibacteraceae > Caproicibacter > Caproicibacter sp. BJN0012. The sequence continues at coordinate 2,405,839 of NZ_CP142518.1, forward strand.
GCCTAAGAGAAAATATTTTTCCATTTCGCCAGCGGGAAGAAAGGAATTGGATGCCTTTTATTCAAATTGGAGGGAGCTAGAAGATGCCGTAAACATGCTATTTAAAGATGGAGGGCAAAAGGATGGACAAACAAACGAAAGAACTTAACCGGATCAACAACGAATTAGACAAACAGGTAAACACTGAAAACCTGGATGCATTTACCAATATTATTTGTTACCTGCGGGGAGCAAATATCTCTGAGCATAATCAGGAGGTAATTCGACAGGATTTACTGGAAATGGTCTTGTCCGCACAAAAAAGAGGCGAAAATATCAAATCCGTCGTTGGGGAAGATTACAAAGTTTTTTGTGATGACATCATCGCAAGTTTGCCCCCAAAAAGTATGGCAGAAAAAGTTTTGGAGTTTTTTGATATCATTTGCTGGTGCCTGTCTATTCTTGGCGCAATCAATATCATTATCGCAGATGAGACAATCGCTTTGGTATGTGATCTTGCAACCGGGAGACCTCTTAATTTTGAGATTTCTATCTCTGTGGGAAGTATGATCTCTCTAGGCCTTACGATTGTGTCCGCCTTTATCATCGTCGAGGTCATATTAAAAAACCCTTTTAAAGCAGGGAAAAAAGAAGACGTGAGTAAAACAAGAACTTTTTTTATAGGTGCAGGTATTATGGCGGTTTTTCTATTCATTGCATGGGTCGGAAAGACTACGCTTTTTACCGTGAATGTATTCGCTGCATGTATTTTTACTCTTGCGCTATATATAGCTCACAGGGTACTTGCAAAAATTCGATAATTACTCTAACTCTTTGCTTTCTAAGTTACATTTCTACGACGTACCAGCCGCTGCCCGGATAAGGACGATGGATAGATTTTATACTTTCTCATTCAAATTTCTTGACAAAAGGCTGTCAAGGGCTTATCATTTAATTTAAGAGTCATATGACTGACGGATGTGGAGTACCACAGGGGAGTATGACAGAAAAGGCCGGCCGTCTGGGCGAACAGTCCAGATAGCCGGCCTTTTTTGCATGGTAGCGGAAAGGAGGAATTCCGCCGGTTATTATTTAATTTCGTTTTGCATTCAAATTTTAGAAAAATGGCAGAGTAGATAATTGTGGGTTATGTGCCCGAGAAACGGGGAGTTGATCTCGGGACGGAAACATTTCGTTATGGCACAAGCAATACGAAAGTTGCCGTACAATTATCGCATCCCGCTGCCGCATATAGGAGCGATCCTCCTTTATGTGGCATTGAGTCTTGCCATATTCAAGGAGGTTTTTTCATGTTAAAAAATAAAATTCGCTCAATCTTCACGCCAAAATACTGGATTACCGCTTGTTCCGAGTTTCGAAATCCCCGCTCACTTGTTTTCGCGGGATTGACCATATCTCTCAGTACAGTCCTGAGTTCACTTTATATCCCGGTAGGTGTAAATCTTCGCATTACCACCGCTTTTTTGGCTCTTGCTCTCGGTTCGATGATTTTCGGCCCGGTTGTCGGCTTATCCGCCGGATTAGCATACGATTTAATCGGTTACCTGCTTATCCCCGCCACCGTCTTTTTTCCGGGATATACTTTGTCGTCCATGCTTGAATTCTTTATTTACGGGATATTCCTCTACCAGTGCAAAATTTCTGTGTTACGGGTATTCGTTTGCAAATTGATCATCGATTTTGGCATTCATGTCGGATTAGGATGCCTTTGGAGCAGTATGCTATATGATAAAGGGTACTACTACTTTTTTGTAAAAAGTCTTATAAAAAACTCAATTATGCTCCCTCTTGAAGTTGTAATGCTTGTCGCAGTGCTGCAGGTATTTCTTCCTGTTCTTGCGCATCAAGGCGTCATCCCAAAGCAAAAAAGTAAATACATACCTCTGATTTAATCATTTCGTTTCCGTGCCAAGAATATAAGACGTCCGGATATGTCAAGGACATGTTGAATCCGACCGGGATTCCTTCTGAAATTGTGGCTCTACCAATCCAAAATTCGGTTTCAACGAAGCTATTTTCTTTATATGCGATCCGCCTGATTGTTTCAAACTTCTTTTCTGATAAAAAAGGGTTTTTCTTTTTGAAGTTAATATGCAAACACCTGATTTCCCTTGTTTTTTAGCATCATCAATACAGTAGCTGAGCAGTTGCTTTGCATATCCCTTGCCCTTAAAGGCCCCGGATACCCAGGCAATAGATATAAATCGCCAGTTACAGGAACCCAAGCTATTTCCAAAGGCACATATTCTATAAAAACTTTTCCCCTTTCGTCAAGCTTTCTGAAAATATGACCTTGTGGTATCTGTTCCTTGAGCCATTGTTTTTTATGCTGGCACCTTGCTGATGCTTTTTGTCAGAAATAGCACAACAAAATGTTCGTTATCAATGTTTTCAAGCAATATATTCTTAAAATCTTCAGCCATTGTATTTTCACCTTCTGTTCTATAAAGAACCTGAAATTCAATAGATGTTTATCTGATATTATTTCTAAAGTATAGCATGAAATAACATAAAAAACAGGCTGAGATAGATACATCTTGCATCTATCTCAGCCTGATAACTATGGTGCGGGTGTTCTTACAGCATTTATTCAAGAAAGCCAGTAATATCAAGGACCTATAGGCAGTTAAAAAGCAGTATTTACCCCTAAAAGAGCACTCAAAGCTGCATAGAACAAGAGCATTTTGCCGTACAGTCAAAATTCAAAAAAGCAGAGCACAGATCGGGGGACGTTATAATGTCCTGTCGATAATTTCCGCCTGCGTAATAATATCCCGCAGCCTGTCGCCGCCGACTTTATATTCCAGAAGTTCATCCACGGTAGCGTAAACCATACTGTCTTCTTCCATACCGTTACTCGGTCCAGCCGAAAATTTCATTTTTCCGTTCGGCCAGACTGAACTGATGGTGTAGTCAATTCCTTTCCACTCAAACTCCACATCCCCGCCTCTTGACATACTGCTTTTGAATTCACTCAGCGTTTTGAACTGATAGGCGTCTCCGTTAACTGTCAATTTCATAGGGATTTCTCCTTTATATTTGTAAAACTTAAATTCAGGTGCTCCGTTCGGATATTCTTCCGGCGGATAGTTAATATCACCATTTGAGAAATCCGGCGTTCCGTTATTCGGATTCCAGTTAATAATTTTATCGTGAGGGTCCGTATGCGCCCACGATTTGTTGTGGTCAGTATAATGACGAACTTTAATTCCCCAACCTCTGCTGTCGTATTTTACAGATACCCAGTAACCGTTTGTTCCTTTTCTGTTTTCTACATAATATTTCTGAATCGTATTTGGCGGACCCCATAAAATTCTTTCGTTTGCTTTGTCTGGGTTTGGTTTCCACATTGCGCCGTAGGCGCTACCCATGCCGGTCTGAATAATGTTATTATAGTACTCATCATTCCCACTTACAACATATCCGCTTTTAATAATGAGATTACTCCCTACCGGAAGGGACGCTTCGCCGCAGATGTATTTCGCATATTTGGATGGTGTGTATGGGTCTTCGTTCATGTACTTCCACGAACTTAGTTCATAGTCGACAAACACGATATCGCCCTGCATCTCGGGGAATGGTGTATTGTAGCAGATGATTTTCTCCGGTTCGATCCGGCGGAGCATCTCGTTATAGCCCTTTAGAAAAAACTCTTTCTGGTCCTGGCGGTTGTCATGCGCCGACACCATATAGGTGGATACTGCAACCGTGGAGCCTTTTTGAATTCCATCAAAGCAGAATTCGAATGTATTCTCATCACCCCAACTTACGGTTGGAACGACACGAATTCCCTTTGACGCAAAATAGGCACCACACCAGCGATTCCGGAATGTGTTGAAGATCTGCAGAACCGGCGCCATTTCGACATACATACTGAAGTCGGGAGAAAGCACCGCACGATATCGTTTCAGCTTTTCCAGATCGGTATCGGGATTTTTCCAGACACGCTCAAATTTATAGTCATACAGAAAAAAATGAACCATCCGGTTGAAATGCTTTGTGTCATTAAGATCCATCCTATCAAATCCTATGAGAAGCAAATCACTAAAATCATCTGCTTTCACTTTGGATTTCGGAATTACCGGAATTTGCAGTTTCCCTTTCCCTTTGAACTGATCGCGAAGGAAAAGAGGACTTGTTCGATACTTATAATTTTCTTCCGTCATTGAACTACCTCCTAAAAACATCTTCTACTTATAGGCGGTATTCAGTCAGATATTTCCCTATTTAATGCAACTATTCACAAAGTTTTAAAATATTTTTATGTGAATGGCTTCGAGTGTTCTTACAGCATTTATTTATCAAATAAGGCAGCTTTAGCGAGTAAGCCGAAGAAAATCCGAGAAAAAGAAAACAGAGCCGTCAAATTCGACGACTCTGATAGTGGTACGAGTGTTCATAACGACAAACTTGGGAACCCGCATAAAATAAGGTTTTCGGCATCAGGCAGACGAATATTACAAATATAAACATGCTGAATCACATTAAAACCATTTCTTGTCTATAAGAAGATACTCACGTATTTCCTTACGAATATCTTTGATCGTTGGAGAATGAGATTTGCTTTCATAAATAAAACTATTATAGATTGCCTGATAAGAAATATGTAAAGGGTTTTCTTCACTTGAATTAAAAGATTTGGCTTGCAAAATAAATTTTTTCAATTCAGGTATCATGTAGTTCTTCAAGTTGAAATCAATATCTGCCAGTAACGTTTCTAATAAGTTAATGATTTTTGTTGGCATAAAAGGGTTAGCAATAAATTCATTGATTTTCTGTATTGTTTTTTGATGTGTTTTAGTAAGATATAGTTTTTCCATTCTTACTACCCCTTTTTCTATCTGATCATTTAATTCTTTTTTGTAATTTTCAAACTCTTTTTCATCATCAAACAATTGCTCATGAAAAGGTGAACGATGGACTTTAAAAGTTTTAGTAGGCCCACTATCTTCAAGTAACATAAAACCACCAATATTTTCTTGAACCGCTTTGCTAATTTTATCATCAGTTAATTTAAAATTGTAAGTAGTTAACAAATCGAAAGCATTGCAAGCGGCTATCCCCATATAATCAAGGTCAAAATAGAATTCACCTTTTTCAACAGAAACAAAATCCAACAACTCAACAAGAACTTCTGTCTGTCTTTTCACAACTTCAGATCGTAAAGGTTGTAAGAGTGTATACCTTGCACGTCTATATGTTAAGATAGCAAGCAATGTTGCTATCAAAGTAAACAGAACCCATAAGACATCTTTAAGCCAACTGATATTGTTTATAACCCAATTCATTATTTATCTCCTTGACCGCCAAGTCTCAATGTCTGATAAACTTATTATAGCACATAAAAAATCGTTTCTAAAGAATGATTACTCAATTCCTTTAGAAACGATTTTGGTACGAGTGTTCATAACGACAAACTCGGGAACCCGCATAAAATAAGGGCTTTCGATGTCAAGTGAACGAATATTACACTTGAATCGAGTACATGAGCTTTTCTCTCTTCGATAGAACAAACTACAGTTCATAATTGCCTTAGAAATTCTTAATTATTTTTTTTCACCGTTTTGCTTTTCTAATTCATCTCTCAAAGTTCCTAAGAGTTTGTCGCTTCGAGTATCCCTACCGTCCGGATTTCTAAAAGATCCCGCAGGGATTTCCAACTTCTTTTCAAGATTTCCAATCTGGATATCACTTCTAATCTTCCTTTCCATATTTTCACCCCCCTTACGACAAACTTGGAACCCCGCATAAAATAAAGGCTTTAATCGTCAAGTGAACGAATATTGCACAGCTATATATCTTAATCGCAGTCGTTCTCTTTAAAAATGTATCCAATCCAACTGATTTAACTATATGTCTAACATCATGTTGGGTAACAAAATTCAGAAACAAATCATCGTCCGAATATGATATTATGCTAAAAGTTCATATGGAGAAATTAAAAAAGACTTGTAAACACTATCAAGATAGACGTAATTATTATCATAGTCTTCAATCTTAACATTACTCACATACTCATTAGTTTTATTTATGGATAGTGTTTATAGTTATTTTAGCTTTTGCCATATATGCTGAAATTGGATTATCCAAAGCCTCAGGATTTTCAAGTAACTGTCTTACTTGTCTAGCAATAGAAGTTTTATAGGTATCCAACTGGGGAACTAGAGTATATATGCTCGATGTATCGATTGTAATGGTCCTAAAATTATTTAAATCAAAAGGAATATTATCACATTTTCTAATTAAGTGTATTGTCGGTAAATTAAACGTATGTCTTAATGATAATTCATAGAAAACATTTGGATTATGATATGATAAATCTGCGATAACAAGTTTTGCATTTATTATATGTTCAATTATTTGTGATGTAATCATACCAGGTGCACTAATATTATCAGCCCTGACTACTGAAAGGTCAAATTCATTTAAAGCTGGTTCAACAATGCTGCTTAAAAACAAATCAGAGTGTTTTCGTTGCTCAGAACCTTCTTCACCAATTGGAGTAATATAAAAGCACATCTTTTCCCATTTGTCATGTTGAGCGTTGACAGTTTCGGCTGGTAAAGAATTGCCATAATTACTTTCAATAGTAGGAATTATTGCTGGAAGTATAGCTTTTTCAACAACTTGGGGTGTCGCAGAATTTATATCTTCAATTACCTGCTCAATTGTGATTATCCTTTCAGAACCAGCTAACACCTTTATTAAACCGATAAATTTTGCATTTATTATAAATAGTTCAACGCCTTTTTTACATTCTTCTTCTTCAAGTCCTTGTTCCTTAAGCGAATCAGCCAACACTGAGTTTGCTGGAACTTTCATGTTTTTAAATTGATTATACAATCCTGACAAATATGTATTGCTTCCTATAGCCAATTTAAAATTGGCTTCTGCACGTCGAGAGAGTTCTTCCTCTGGGTTTGTGGCAACTGATCCATCTGGAGTTAGTTCTATATAATCGGCTTGGTATCCACCCAAAGTTATACCATACTTTGCAGATGAAGTGACTAGAGTCCTGCTAGGCCCGCTTTCAGGAGCTTTGCCAATTTGATCGAATAAAGTTATTCTCCTAATTTTTTGGCCAGAAGCATACTGCCAGATTCCATTTGCAATAATCAGACTTTCTTCATAGGATAAGGCAGGGAAAGCACGAATAGCTCTTTTTCTTTTCCCTTCTGCTTCGGTGACTGTAGTTTGAGACCTTGCATCTTCTTCTATTGTAACTTCATCAGCCATATCCTGTTTCCTCCAAACATAATGTCACATTTTTCTTTCTAAATAATAATACACCTAAATATACCAAAAATAAAGATGCTATCCGACTAAATATGTCATTTATTATATCTATAAGAACTCCCCTTACGTTGAAAATAAAATGAATACTTGCCTAAGAATGAAGTACCGCCCACATGGACTATATGGGCGGTGTTTTTGTATATAGAAGTCACTTCGTGCCAAGTTCGAGGTGTTGACAAAGTTCCAAAAGGAGAGGCAAAAATGGTATAATGTAGGCAAAGAAAAAGCAGTGGGATGTGTTTGGGAATGCTGACGGAGCGAGACGGGATACAGATAAAAATGCATTGTGTCACCCTTGAGGACCTGGTGCCGCAGGAGCACTTTTTGCGCAAGCTGGAAAACGCCGTGGATTTCAGCTTCATCTACGACGAGGTTCGGGATTTGTACTGCCCGGATAACGGCAGGCCCGGAATCGATCCGGTAGTGCTGGTAAAATATCTACTGGTGGGATATCTGTACGGTATCGAATCGGAGCGTCGCATTGAGCAGGAGATTCAGGTGAATATGGCCTACCGGTGGTTCCTGGGGTTGGATTTGGATGATCGGGTGCCCGATCATTCTACAATTTCCCAGAATCGGCGCAGACGGTTTCATGGAAAAGAGGTGACCGTCACCTGTTTGAACATATTTTGCATCTATGCATGGAAAAGGGATTGGTGGATGGAAAGATCATTCTGACGGATTCCACGCATGTAAAAGCGAATGCCTCATTTAAGGCGAATACAAAAGTACTGGCCCAGCGCGAGACAACGGACTATATGGAACGGCTGGATCAGTATGAAGCGGAGGAACGTGCGCGGCTGGAGTCATCCGGCGCCATCAAGCCGCAGCGCGCGGGGCGTGAGAAAAAGGAAAGCGAAAAGGTGCAAAAGACGGTCAGCACCACCGATCCGGACGCTGAAATGCTGCAGCGGCCCGGAAAACCGGAAGGAATGCATTACCTGGATCATCAAAGCGTGGATGCCGCTCACGGAATTGTGGTGGATGTGGCAGTGACACCGGGAAATGTGAACGATTCGGAGCCATACCTGGGACGCATTGAATACATGCGGAAGCATTTGGGACTGGATATTCAAGCAGCCGGCGCGGATAGCGCCTATGGCACCAGCATGATTTACCGGGCGATGGACGATATGGGCATCTGGCTGTACACGCCCGCAGCAACGGGCGGGGCAACCTACAAGGTGGAGTTCAGGCGCGAGAATTTTCAGTATGATGCGGAAAAGGACTGCTTTATTTGCCCTGCTGGAAAACAACTGACCCTGCGGAATCTTGAGAGGGAGCACTACAACGTCTGCCGGGTATACAGAGCCGAAAAGAAAAACTGCCGGGCCTGCCCGATGCTAAGCAAGTGTGTAAGTGGCAGCCATCAAAGCCGCGCGATCCGAAAGAATATTTTTGAGGAATCCGTAAAAAAGCAGCGGGACACGGATGGTACATTCACCCACAAACATATCCTGAGTCTGCGCCAGATTTGGTGTGAGGGCAGCTTTGCGGCCCAGAAATGGATGCACAACTTAAGACGTCTGTTCAGACGGGGAATCGAGGCGGCGGAAGATCACTGCCTCTTGTCGGCAACCGCCTTAAACCTAAAGCGCATGGTTAAGTGCCTGGGATAAGTCCCAAGGCGCTTCTTTTTTTGCCTGTTCCCCCTGGATTTCTCATGGCTTCGTCCCGAATGATGGGGTTTGTCAACACCTCGAACTTGGCCCGAAGTCGGCGCTCCGCGCCTGTTGTTGCGTCATGTCACTATCACTTTTGATTTATAAAGATACAGTTACCATCTGTTGACTGCCTATCTCAGTTTTATTGGTTTTCTTAGTTGCTTCCTTATGAGCCCTGCGCATTCGCACCCGGATTGTCGTTGCCGTAACCTTCCAACAGGTTGATCGCGCCCCAAATGGCAAGGCCCGCGCCGAGGGCGATCACAAGGGTCTGGAGAACGCCGATTGCGGAATGAAAGAAACTCATAATACTACCTCCATTTTTTAAGTTGTATATATAAACCGCTATTCTGCGGCTTTTGGGTTCCCGGAGAGGTCAACGGAATACGTGTTGAACACATCGTCCGGTTTCGGTTTTAATTTTGTGGACAGAAACTTCTCAATATGGAAAGCGTTGCGGGGATCATAGTCGGACAGGTACTTGTAGTTCGGATGCTTTGTGATGTCGTACTTGTCCGAAAGGAAAGGCCGGACACCGCGAAGCTGGAGGATACATTTGCCGCCGTCAAGAACAGACAGCTCATCGACCGAAGCGAGATCACTGCAACATTGTCAAGGGGTAAATTAAAACCATAAGCTAAAACCGTGTCCAATAAATCACGGCTTTAGCTTATGGTTGTTATGTGCAATTTAATATTAAATTAAAACTGCCAGTACTGTGATGATGCGTTATGCAGGGAATTAACACCCAAAATAAGAGGTCGAACTATGTTGCTAAGAAGCAAAATAGTTTATTAAATATTTCTATTAAAGTAATTCTCAAATCCATTGTAATAAAAGTGTGGATTATTTCGTTTGAAAACATCTAAATATCTTTCCTCGGGTAACAGATATTTTAAATGTTGATCTCGCTTTGCTATTCTCTGAGGATTATCAGTATAGTGTAAAACCACATCAATTTCTGCATTTTCAGAAATGTTCTTCTGTAGTAACATTCGAAATTCATAGTCGGCTAAAGGAAATGAATAGCCAATAAATATTATTTTATCTGCATTCATTAGTGCGAAGCTTGCGGATTTCCATAAATTTCTATAGAGTTGATTATCAATAGATTTTATCATGGTAGGAGTTATTATTTCTGGCTGAATTAACACAGAATTTCCTTTAGAGGATTTCTTGCATATCAAACATTCTTCAGAGGATGAATCATCAAACAAATATTTCCCATATGGTTGTTTCTCAATTATAGAGAGCCCTCCGCAATCTAAGCATCTGAACCAGTTAATGGAACCATGCAGCTTAATTAGTTTTACGGACTTATCTCGTGAAACTCTCTCTTCCTTTTTTGAATCAAATTTGTAGTATTTGTCATTCAAGCACAAATTATAATTTATCCCACTTTTATTTAAATAGCCTTCCCAAAGCGTATCCCAATTTGTTGAAACTATAGTTATATTATCTAAATTTTGAGATACAAAGCTTATTACTCTTTGGTATGCAGGGTGTTTAAAAGAATGTTCCATTGTTTTTTTCCCAAAATAATATGTAAATAGACGTAAAATTGAATGCCGAACGCTATCCATATCTAAATAGGTATACTTATTATTATGCTCCTTTAAAATAATGGCTTTATCAAAAGATGTAAATACATCTTCCAAACTTACGTTAAGATGAATATCAACAAGTTTTTGCCGTATTTGTTCTTTTAATATTTCCAAATTTTTAAAATAATCGTTTAAATCTACGATGTATTCTGGCCTCTCAAAAAGTAATGAATGCATTTCTTTCGTAGCCAATTCAGCATCTGTACCCTTTAGTGTTGTAATTTCGCCCCACTTTCCGAGAAAATTATTAATTGCTTCAAACCGAGTTTTTGCTTCCAGAATGTTGATATAGCTCTTATGATATATATCGTAAGAGTCCCCATAAGAGTATAAAAGATATAATCCTACTTCAATGAAAGCTCGTAAAAACTTAATACTTTGAGGCTCTGCCTTTATATCAAGAATAGACCGTTTTTCTGGAGCCAACATTGCATCGATGATTTTATTTTGTATTGGCAATTTTGCTGGGGCTGAGAAACCAGCTCCAGTAACAATAACAATTTTATCTGGCATAAATTTCACACCATGATTTGATATTTTGATACCATTCAGGAGCATATACACTTACTGCATTAAGAAAATCTTGGATTAAAGAGTTCAACGGTTTAGTATTTACCTCATTCCATTCTCTAATTTTGCAGTATAAAAAATGTATTGCTGCAATTAAACTAGCATCTGTGGTTGGTCTATTACGGGACACAATCCCATACCTTGTTTTCATAGTAAATGGAATAGAGTCGTTATAATTACTAAAATTGTTAATATCATTTTTTATAGTGATATAGCATTGCTTACAATCGCAAATGTTATCAAAATAGTCTTTAACATAATCAGAGGAAGATTTTTTTCCACTAAAGTAACCTTTACTACTTAAAATGCTAGCAGCTTCATCAAACCTTAATCTTCTATGAATAGGGTAAAAATAATATTTATTGACCGGTAACCCACCACCGACTGGAGTTATATTCCTCGCTTCACCATACCCAACCGATTGTGCCACACCATATAATCTGTGAGTAATTTCAGTATTACAAAGAAGTATAGAATCATATCCGCCATATGCCATAATCGGTTTTTTCCCTATGGTATCAAATACTTTTAAAAGTTCGTAAAATGCTTGTCTTAAATCATAATTGGCATCAAAAGAATCAAAATCATCAATCCAAATAAACAGATAATCATACCCATTGACATTATATGTACTTTTTATCTGCTCTAAATATTCTTTTTTAAGTAAGGATTCTTTGTCCAGAACCAATTGGGCAGCTAAGTCATAAGTCTTTTCTCCAATATTTAAAGAAACATATTTTTCAATGCAGCTCTTGTTAATACTTAGCCATTTAAGATTAGTATTTCTATCATATTCATTTTTTATCATAAAATATGGTGCAATGAGGAATCTAGGAATTGGTCCAACTTTAGCAAATTTTAAATATTTATCATATTCTTTTGTTTTAATAAAACTGTCAACATATGAAGTTTCAAATTCCCATACTTTTTTAACCAATTCATCAATTTCACTTTCAACTTCATAAACTTTCGGTGTCCGTTGCTCATCAATTATAATATTAGCAAGTGCTTCCGGCATGCAATTAAGATATTTCTCAATGGATTTTTTTAAGTGCATTCTTCCCTTTTTGTTTTTCGCTTGAAGGGCTGAAATGTCATGTTGAAAAATATGGGTTTGAGGGTCAATAATATATTGCCGTTTATGTACCGAAACTAAATCTGCAACTGCCGCCCCACTATAAGCTACAATGGTAGCATTAAAAATGACTGCGTCAAATTCATTTTTAAATTTGACAAAAGCCTTTTTATCTGTTCCAGTATTGTATCTGAGAATTCTTAATGGTGAATTCATATTGTCACCCCCTTAATATAATTGATAACACTGGCTTTTTGAACGGTCCAAACATCCTCTATGTGTTTTGGCCTCAATACATATTCAAAAAAATCGTTTTCATAATTGTAAAAATATAATCCTATGCCCTGCTCAGTACAAGAATTTACAACTGTATTTATTGCTCTATCAGTTTTGGGCTTTGGAATACATATTTCAAGATAGTCAAAGCATATTCCTACACGTAAAGCTTGCTTAATAGCTCTTTTCCAATCCGATAGTTTGAATTCAATAGCAGATACTTCATGTGAAATATTGTTGTATTTTACAACATCAATAGAACGGCTAAACACAGGGACTTCACAGATAAGTTGCTGATTTTTCTCTTTGAAACTTTTCAAGAAGGATTCCCTAAGTTCTTCTTCGCTATAAGCATAATTAGTCATCACGCATTACCTCATCTTTAATCAAGGAATTTGTGGTATACTTCGGATACTTTGTATATACATATTTGAGTATTTGTTTAGGATATAATGATATAATCTTTTTCTTAAATATCTCCAGTATGGACAACTGATCTGGATCTAATGGAAGTATTTCTTCTTCCACGTATTTAATTCCTTGAGTTGCAATCTCATACTTCATATACTTCCCATCTTCTCTCACGTGACTTTGGCTTTGTTCTGTCATCTCATCAATAAACGCATCTTCTTGCCAATCGTCTACCTCTCCCATCTCTTCTGAAGCATTTATATCAGTCACTTTAATAAAGCCAAGGCCCCGGAAAAACTCTATTTGGTCATATAATTCTTTCGAAAAAGGCCCATAATTATATGCAAAGAATTCCGGCAATTTGTCAGAGTTTAATCCTTTCTTTTTCAATAATGGTGCTATCTCCTCATTAAATAAGAACATCATTTTTGTTAATCGAATAGCGCCTTTAATTGGCTTCTTGTTATCCAAATACAGTAAAAGTAATAAGTAATCCGATCCTATTAATTTACTCATATTCTATCTCTCCATACATAAAAAATTACGCAGATAATACCATTGGTAAGTGGCGAACAATATACAAATTTTGCTGCTTAAATTCTCAAATCTATAATAGCCCAATAACTGCCAATGTTCAACCACAAATTTTAAAACTTCTCTATTGAAAAAAGTAAGCGGTATTCTCATGTCGTTTCCTTTTTAATTTCACCGACGAAATTATACACGATTTTGACCCGTTGGACTTTTTCGCCGTTCTCAACATGGATTTGACCTATCACGATTTTGTCAATCAGACGGTGAACAATCGCTTCGTCCAATTCTTCAACGGCTGCGTACTGGCCGATTTCCTCAATAAAAGTCCGAACATCCTTGCTACGATCATCGACGCGGCTGAGTGTTTCCATGATTTCCTGTGTTCGAGTCTTGCCCTGTGTTTGCTCCTGCTCAAGTTGCTCTGTCATCACGACAAAGCGATGCTCCGTTAGAATGCCCTTGGATTTATCTTCATAGAGGCTCATGAACAGCTGATCAATTTCCTGATTACGCGCTGTCAAGGCGTTCAGCTCTTTCTTGAGCGACACTTCATCGACGTTTTGTTTCTGTTCCAGCTTTTTGGTGAGTTGGGTATAGAAAGCATCTGAATCCTGCAAGGCTTTCCGGGCATGTTTCTGAATATCGGCTAATACAAGGTTATATAGGTCGCGAGCTTCAATCTTATGGCTGGTACAGGCGTTTTTCCCCAACCGGTTATAGGTTTGGCAAATGTAATAGGACTTGTCGATTGGCTCCCGCTTTTCCTTGGTGACGCGGTTAATATCCATACGGCCCACCTTTTCATACCGCGCCTGCATGGATTTCCCGCAGGTTTCGCAATGAGGTGAATTAAAATAGCAAGTGCAACAGGAGGGTAGAAAGAGTCCACAAAAAGCCAAATCCATGATACAGTAGGAGTTGAAAAGACACCACTGAAGGAGAGGCTTTTATGGACTACCACCATCTTACACCAAAAGAGCGCGCATTGATAGCCCAATTGTGGAATAACGGGATCAGTATGAGGCAGCTTGCACGCAGGTTGCAAAGGGATCCGGGCACAATCAGCCGGGAGATCAAGAGGAACCGTTCGGGACAAAAATATCTTAGCGTTCCGGCACGGGCCCGGTACCTTGAACGGCGAATGGAATGCCGCCGGAAGAGGCTGTATCAAAACCCACGTCTGACAGCTTACATATCCGAAAAGCTTGAATTGTCATGGTCGCCCGAACAAATTGCCGGAAGAATCCGGTTAGACTATCCGGATGACCGGGACATGAAAATCTCGCACAGCAGCATATATCGGTGGCTACGCGCGGACTTGCTGCCACGTTCCGTACAACTTACGATGAAACTGCGTCACTATGGCCGTCAGCATGGAGAAACTCGTGGGTACAAGGCCGGGGCGCGGGAAATCCGGGAGAGAAGCAAAGAAGCTCTACGCAGAAAGAGACTTGGAGACTGGGAAGCTGACACGATCGGGTTCGGACAAGCAAAACGCGCTTATTTGCTGAATGTGACCGACCGAAAAAGTCGATACTGCTGCCTGGCCGTCCTGCGCAACATCAGACGGGAAGAAGTCATGCGGGGCTTTGAGTTCTTCTTTGAAGGCGGAAAGGTTCCGCTCCGCACGGTAACGTCGGATCGAGGGATCGAATTCAACTGCCACCGTGAATTTGAGAGCCGCTTTGAAGCGTTGTATTATTACACTCGCCCAGCCTCTCCGTGGCAGAAGCCAACTGTGGAAAATACGAACGGATTGATTCGTCAGTTTTTCCCCAGAGGAACCCGTTTTACAGAACTTACCCCAGAAGCCGTGGCATTTGTCATGGAGCGTCTCAACGACCGCCCGCGTAAATGTTTGAATTGGAAAACTCCTGCTGAAGTCATTTCTTCTTATCTGTTGCACTTCACTTGACAATTCACCATGAAGCAAACCGTGAAACAGATTATAGAAGGGACAGGCGTTGCCTTTCATGATGGGCGGGCGATGGTCGATCAGCTTTTGCACCCGTTCCCACTGCTCTTTACTGACTATGGCCTCATGACAGTTTTCGATGATTTCCCATTGGTCGCGAGGAATGGCATTGATCGTATTGGAACGGATCGCCTTCTGGTGAGTTTTACAAACAACATGAGCACCGTAGTAAACAGGATTCCGAAGAATCATGCTGATAACGGAACCGCCCCACGAGTAGTAATTAATGTCTGGATTGGCTTTGATTCTGCACCGCGTAATCGGTATTTTGCGTTCCAACAGATATTTAGAGATACGCATGTTGCCCCATCCGTCCGAAGCAAGGTCATAAATCTTTTTGACGATGGGCGCAGTCTTCGGGTCGATAATCAAATGCCCATGATCCTTCGGGTCACGTATCAGACCGTAGGGAGTGGTGCCGCCTAAAAACTTGCCCTGCCGGGAACGCGTCATCCATCCGGCTAAAACCTTTTTGGAAATATCCCGGCTGTAGAGGTCATTTAGAATGTTGCGGAATGGAGTAATGTCCAACTCCTGCTTGTTTTGACTGTCCACACCATCCGTAATGGCAATATAGCGCACATTATGGCGCGGAAAGTAGATTTCGATGTAGCTGCCCGCCTCGATATAATTGCGTCCAAGGCGGGAGAGGTCTTTGGTAATCACACAGTTGACTTTGCCCGCCTCGATGTCGGCAATCATCCGCTGAAACCCGGGACGGTTGAAATTGCGGCCCGTATATCCATCGTCCACATAAAAAGAATATTCGCCCATGCCGTTCTTTTCCGCGTAATCCTTCAACATTGCTTTCTGGTTGCTGATGCTCATGCTTTCGTTATCGCGCCCGTCTTCCATGGAAAGACGGCAGTACAGGGCGGTGGTCGGATAGATCAAATTGTTTTTCCTGCTCATTTTACGTTCTCCTTAAATGAACAGGGACACGATACCTAAAGTGTACCATGTCCCCGCCGCTTTTTCAACGCCTTGGAAAGCGTCTTGCATACTCTGTTTTCCGCTGTATTCGTGAACGATAATGTAACGGGGTTTTGCTCCTTTCGATTTACTGGAAGAAGCCACAGATTTTTCGCAATGATTCATAGGCGAGCCTCCTTTGAACGTTTGGATTGAAAATTCGGGCAATCCATTACGACGGCCCGGAAACTCTGCTTGCAGCCGTGGACGCATTTCCGGCAAAGTGAGTTGTATGTCATACGGTTTCGGTGATTTAAGAAAAGCTGCCATTCCAGCTTGTGTTTTTTGCTCATTCTCGGCATGAAAGCCACTCCTTTCGTCGCTCAAATGGATAGATGAATTTTCTGTAGCTTTCCGGTGCTGTTTTCGGGAAAAATCGGCCCTGTAAGCCCTATCTGTGAAGCGGGGCATTATGGGGATAGGGGTAGGACAGGCAGACATAAAATGTTGTGTTCCGGTATTGTTTCGGTGCGGATTTTATCGCTCATGATTGCATCCCCGATCTCTGGACTTCTCCGGCCGGGCAAGCTCGTCGGCAGTCTTGCGGATTTTCTCTATAGCCTGAATATCCGTTCGCATGGCTTTCATTTGTTGATACAGGGCGTTGCTTTGGGCAGTTAGGCGTTCCACTTCGGTCTGCCAATGCTTCGGCATAAGCTTTTCACCAGACACTTTCAGATCATCCAAATACCGTATGGCAGCATCATACAATGCAAGTTCAACACTGTGCGCGTCCTGAAATTTTTCACGAGCTTGCGGTTTCAGGGAGACAAGCCGCTGACGAACCGGTTTGTTGTCGGTGTACTGTTTCCACATGGAAAGCCGCTTATTCAATCCGTCGGTCTGGCGGGCAGTGGCAGC
Source organism: Caproicibacter sp. BJN0012 (assembly GCF_035986805.1). NCBI lineage: Bacteria > Bacillati > Bacillota > Clostridia > Eubacteriales > Acutalibacteraceae > Caproicibacter > Caproicibacter sp. BJN0012. The sequence continues at coordinate 2,423,077 of NZ_CP142518.1, forward strand.
AATCTCGCCGCGCACACCATAATATTCCGTTTGCATGGCAGTCACTTTCGCGTGAAGCTCCTGCATGGAAGAAATGTTGTTTTCCTGTAAAAAGTTGAACAAAGCAGAGCTCTCTTTGAGGGCTTTGACCTTGCCGTACCGGGTAGCCGGTCTAATTGTGTCCTGCGCCTGCTGAAACTGCTCCCAAATGCTCGGTTTTTGTTTCGGCTTGGCTGCCTGTTGCTTCGACCAGTTGTAAAGGCGGGTGATACGTGCCTTGATTTCTTTGAGCAGCCGGTTCTGTGCGGCAATTTCCCGATTGACGGTGCCTTTTTCAGTGAAAATCCCCCGGTACTCCATCTGCGTGGTCGCGACGCCCATATGAACGGTAGGAATCTTCTGTACGCCCTGACGGACATAGCTGCGGTGGTCGATTCGCTCCGGCTTGCCGATCTGCTCCAACGTGCGGTTACAGGTATCAGCCCAAGCTGCCCGCCACACTTCGGCTTTGCCCGGATCGTTCCAATCAGTAGTATCAACCCGGTGGCTTTTGAAACCGCCACTGGGAAGTGGAATACGCTGACCGCGCGCATCAAGGTCATATTTCTTCCGGCACTTCGCGCCCCATTCGCCGCGCTCAGTCAGCGGGCGCAGGATGAGCATGATATGCGCGTGCGGGTTCCCGTTGCCTTTATCGTGAATAGAAAAATCCGCACACATGCCGGAAGCTATAAAAGTATCCCGGACATAGGCGCGAACAAGTTTGATTTGCATATCCCGGTTAAGCTCTGCTGGCAGGGCAATTTCGATTTCACGGGCAAGCTGGGCGTTGCGGCTTTTTTCGATCTGCTCCACGCTGTTCCAGAGGGTGGAACGGTCGGAAAATTCGGGTGGGGCATGGGCAGGAAGAAGAATTTCCGAATAGACTACGCCGCCTTTTTTCGTATAATCATGGGTGATGCTGTCCCACTCGTTTGTGAGCTTTTGCCCGCTGCGGTAAGCGGCGGCGGCAACGGCACTTCGGCCTTGGCTTCGCTTGATGATTTTGATGCTGCAATGGTAGATTGCCATAGGCAAGAATCCTTTCATTACAGATATAACAAAACCTCACGCCGGGTCGGATTCTCCGCAGAGAATTCGACCCGGCATGAGGTTGCACAAGAGGTTTGGAGGGCGTAGCCCCCATCGCGCCCGTCAGGGCGCAACGGCCTCGCAGAGCGCACGGCACCCGCAAGGGTGTATAAGTGCGCCCTTGTCCCAAGGGAACTATCCGCTGCCTTTGTGGGAATCTCGTTTTCCTTGAAGAAACGCTTTGACCTGTTCGCCTGTCATGGGGACGATTTCGGGAAAGATGCTTTCCAGAATTGCTCCACGCTCAATGAGGCGGTGAGTTCGTTCTTTGCGCTTCGAATCGGTCTTCCGGTTCAGCAAAATTTTCTGCCGGTTTTCAAGCTGGCGGATTTTCTCCCGCACAGCTTCCGGCTCCTGTGACGATGGCATAGTATCAATCACTCCATCCATTTCTTTTTTTCAAAATAGTGCCTGAGATTTTTCACGCCTTTTCTCACGGAATCGCATACGCCGCTGCTGTTTACGCCTTCGGCGCGGGCAATATCCACTTTCTTCATGCCAAGTATGTAATGAGCGTACACGCGCCGCGCCTGAATGGGCGGCAGGTGGTCAAGAGCTTCATAAAGCTGTTGCATTGAAACTTTTTGCATAAGGATTTCTTCGGGCGACGGCTCCGTGTGAAGAATGCTGTTTTCAATGCCGTCGCCGCGATCCAGAGAATAGTAGGCTTTGTGTCGATATGTTCTTTGACGGTAATTGTTTTCCTGACGAGTAGCTAAAAGAATGGCTTCAGCAACCTCGTCGCTAACTTCAATAAAATGATCTTCTGTAAGGAGCGGGTAATACTTGCGCAGATTGATTGTAGGCATACGGCTAACCTCCAGACAGCGAACGGGACAGACAGATTAAACCTGCCTGTCCCGTTTACTCATGTGATAGGGCAAATGCCCTTCACTTGATTAGCCTGAAAATTCCTTTCCGTACGGTGGGTACGCAAAAAAATTCCTGCATTTATTGCGTACTGCTTCAATGCTGTCCTGAACGGCAGATTTGGAACAATTGCAGAGTTTTCCAATCGCTGAATAGCTTAGTCCATGCATCGCAAAGAGAAGAAACCGCTGTCGCTGAATCTTTGTGCAGCTTTCCAACACTGACATGATTTCCTGCAAGGTTTCTTTTCGGCAGAGCCACTGCTCCGGCGTTTCGGAATAACAGCATCCCTCACGTGCGACTATGTATTCATCGAATTCCCGCCTGTCCCAATGACGGCGCTGTTCATGGGCAAGATTTTCGACCTTATGCTCGGCTTGGTCAAGATATTCACAGATCTCAACGGTAACTTCAACGGGCACGGCTTGTCCGCTGATTTTGATAGATACCTCCATGATTTTCTGTCCTTTCTGAAAGATTTGAAATTTCAGAAAGGATTGGGAGGCGAGCGACAATGCGGAAAAACGAGTGCAAAAAAGCTCACTTGGACAGAATCCAGATGAGCTTTGAAAGGGAGAGGAAATGTGAAGTCCTCTTTAATATGATTGATTGATTCCTGTTGATAGGCAGGGTTATCCTTAGAACCGCACAGGCTTTTTTTGACAGATTACTTATTAGAGCGACGCATAACAGATAGATGTCCGCTTCATCACGCCCGACCGCTGACTATCAGCGGTCGCCTGTAGTTCATGGAACATTGAACACATATAGAAAAGCCCTCCAAACTCGTAAGTCTGGAGGGAAGGGAAAAAGCGTTTATTCAAGCATAGGAATAGACCCACCAAATTTACGTTTTTTTTATTTGGCGGGTCATTTTTATGATAGGTCGAGTGGGTTATGCTGGTGTCCATTCTCCAACCCATCGCCCTGTAGTGCGGTTAAATTGTCTTTTGTAATACGCTCCATTGATTTTTTTAACGAACCAAACATATTGTGTTGCTTGTGTTGTCATTATTTGGTCAGCAGCAGAGGATATCCCTTTGGCAGATACTGTTGAAGCTTCCGCAGTGGTACACAAGGCTCCGCTCAATAAGGTTTGAAATAGCAAAGCTAAGGCTATAACTTTTGTTAAGGTTTTCTTAATGGCTTTCATTTTCTTTCCTCTCTTTCTTTTATTGGCAAATTCTTATATGGCTCTTCGAGTCCTTTTATAGTAGTTAAATATCCGGCGTTATGTAAATAAACATCATATTGTCCATCAGGCATTTTAACCAAATATGCCGTATCCGGTGTTAACGCAACCAAATCGGGCTCGCGATCACTTGGCAATGAATATTGCGGCTGTATAACGCAGGAAAAAGAAAATATTAATATGACGGCTGACATTATACTCGCTATAAAGATTCTGATATTCGAATATCTTGGTCTTTCACGCGGAAACAATAACTCAAAACGTTGTACGATCTCTGGCTGATTATTGCTATCTATAACACCCAATGTGCCATGTATTATTTTTTGTGTAGATAGCCTGGACTTTTTGTAGGTATTCAAGAGGAATTGTAAGTATCGCAGTCTCTTAGTTTCTTCCCATGTTTTACTTATAGAGAAATCAACATTTATTTCAAGAATGCAATCAGATCTTTTTCGTAACGCATAAACGAATGGATTCCACCAATAAATAGCGCAGATTAACTCGATCAAAGTTTTAACCCAAATATCCCTATTATGATAATGCTCTAACTCATGCCTGAGAACAAAATACTGTTCTTCACTAGTAAAATTTGATATTGGAAATACAATTGTCGGAGAAACAAATCCAAAAATCATTGGTATTGATACAGCGGATGTTTCAATAATTTTTAATCGCTTTGGCAATTTATATTCAGAGGCTACTTTTAGAAAAATGTCTTGATCTATATCTGTTTTTACAGGACAAAATTTGAATGATCTTTTGAGATGATATTGATTGCTCAATAATCTTATCATGCTGATTACTATACCGGTTAGCCAAACGACACCTATTAGAGAAAACAGACTAATGTTCTTTAACATCAAAACTGTAGACAAAGGAGTTCGTAAAAAAGTATCAATCTTTGGCAGAAGATTAGTTGAAAAAAACACCTTTGTATATGGAAATTCCATGGGTATTAATATCCTCACAATTATCATTAACAACAGCGTGAGAAGTACCGGAATCCCAAGCATCTTAATATATGATGTTTTCTTTGACAGAAAGCAAAATAATACAACTAGCAAATTGCTAATTATAATTGTAACAAATATGCTCCATATTGATATCACCTTGTATCACCCGATTTTTCATTCTCAATTTCTTTTTTTCTGTCATTTAACATTTTTTCAAGTTCATCGATAACGTTTGATTCATTTTCCGTATTTTCCAGTTTAAGCAGGGTTGCTACTAGATGAGGAATTGCAGTTTCCTTGCTCGGATCAAAATAATGTGTAAACTGCATTGTCGCAAAATCATTAGCGCTTAACAAAGGTTTATATTCACGTGCGTTTGTTTTATAAACCTTTGTATAAGATGATACTCCAATGACTTTCTTGGAGAGCAATGATTTAATTGTGTTTTGTACACTAAAAATACTGAAGTTGCTGTCCTCTGTAAGCTCCGATATTTCAGTAGCAGTCAATGAATTGTTTGATTTCCACAATACTTTCATTATTTCGAGCTCTCTGTTAGTAAGTTTTACGTAATTTCTGCTTTTCATTTGAGCTTCTCCTCATAATTTGATAGTGTTATTATAGCAAAGATTAATAAAATAAGTCAATAGTTAATATTTTTTGTTGACAGTAACAACCATTTGTGCTATTATATCAACGGTTGATATAATATATTAATCTTAAAATGCCTTATTGCAAGATCTATAAAAGGAGAAAGACTATGCACCAAAGGAATCCAAAATCAGGAAAAGAAACGTCGCCTTTAAGTTACGGCATCACATCGATACTTATCGTAATTTTTATAATAGTTTCCTGCCTAAGAAAGGAAAATCCCTATGATATTGTGTCACTATCCGCTTGCGTTGAAGCATTAGAAAGCTATAAGAAAATGAAAACTACCCGAGCAAAGATTGATATTGTCATTTTTATAGCCTCTGTCGTTGTTTGCATCTCCGCACTTTTACTTTTTCTTATTATATAGGTAACCCTACTTATTAAAGTGATATCTTCCCAGCCGCTTTTAATATGTGAAGGAGGTCTAAAAATGAAGAAACTTGTAAGTTTGTTCCTAGCATTGGTCATTATGTCTACGGCGAGCATTGATGCATTTGCAGCCACTACAAGTAATGTGGATGCAGATATCGCATCCAGCAAAACAACTTCCATAAAGGATTCTGACCTACAATATTTAGAAACGGCATTCAGCATTCTTATGGAAGCTCCCGATGAGTTTCTGAAAACAGCCAGCGATACGGAAATCCGTGACTACTTTAAACTCAAGGGATTAGAGTTTAAAACTCAAAAAGAACTTATGGTAAGCTCCAATGAGATTACAACACAAGATTTTTGGGATGGAGCTAAATGTGCGGCTGCTATTACGGTGGTTATTGGTGGAACCGTATTTGCAGGTGCCAAGCTACTCAAAATCAGGAAATATGTTAAAGCTATCGGTGGTGTAAAAAAAGCCGCCGCCGCTCTGATTGCCTATGCCAAAGCAGGAAATGCTATACCGCCAAATGTGAAAGCAGATGTCGGTAAGTCAATTCAGAAGCTAGCCGAAGAAGTCCTCGGAATCGCAACTATACAAGAGTATTGTTTCGGCGGGTAAACAAGTCGTTTTTCGTCAATAAAACGTACTTTTTAGGTTGGGAAGATATACAATGGCTAAATATTCTAAGATTCGCAGGGAATGAGTGCATAGATATTTAAAAGAAAGAGGTATACAATATGAATAAGCAGTTCAGAAGGGTAATTAGTTCCATATTAACGTTGGCATTAGTTTTTTCCACCTGCGTATCAGCTTTTGCAGCAGAATCAAAAGTGTCATCTAGGAAGACAGCATCTGTTACAATTGTGGAACAGGGAGTTTACATCAATGGGAATTATTATAGCCAAAACGAATTTATATCGTTACTAGACAAAGCTACCCCCGTATCGCAAGGTCAAATTAGACCTGCGGTCGCCGGTGCAGCAATTGCTGCTGGAGCTTATTTTATTCCCGGCGTGGGAGAGGTGCTTATTACAGCCACGGGAGCTATTATAGTTGCCGGAGTTATTGTAACAGCTGGCACGTGGCTATATAACACAGTAACCCACTGGTTTGCAGAACAACGCGCTCTTCAGAGTGTTATTGATAGTATCCCATCACGATTGAGATCAGGAAACAGCGTTGACTTAGGAAAATTCAATCAGAAAGTGTCTGGGAAATCAGTAAAATACAAAGAAAAGGGGGGATGGACTATCGAAAAGGATAGAGCAGGAGATAATTCGCATGGTGGGAGCGAATGGAAACTTAAAAATCCAAGTGGAGAAAGAAAAGCTACTTTGGACAAAGACGGAAAGGTGTTAAGAAAATAGTGGATAAAGGTGAACTTATTGATGTCGATGCGATTAATCAAATAAATCAAGTAACAGAAGGGATGATACAATCTCCGCAGTGCGATATTGTAGATATTTTTCCTGAGCAAATACCTAAATCTACCACATGGTATGGTGATGTGGAACAGTACTTTCTGAAAACTGAATTTCAAGACTATTTAAGAAAATGCTTTCGAATCATACTGAAATTCATCTGTTACTATCCCTACACCGTCATACAGTCTGAGTTTCCTCAACAGGTTCCCGGTACGGATCAATATCGAAATACGGAGAAAACTTATCAAAGAATTTCTATTGATGAAATGGAGTCTTTGCTATTTGATACAATAGGAAAAAACGGATGCTTTTCTATTTATTTTCGAGAAATATCCATCCTTATCGTCATTGAGTCTGAATCTTTTAGCACAGTAGTATATGGCTTAGATCAATCTTCTGAAATTTCAAATTTATTATCCGATCTGGTGCATAATGAAGGGCTTTTTCTGAGACATTGTTTTAGACAATTCTAATTTCAACAGAACAAGCGCGGAGAGTTAACTGCAGTTCTGCTTCTCTTTTGTATCACCTCAGAGGGCGGTAATCAGGATACACACTGAACAATAAATGTTGCTTATACAAAAAAGGTGAAAGCTATGCTGAAACATAGGGTCATACTTACATTTTACACCGCTTTGTTTGTAACGGTATATTTCACTAGTTTTATACATGAATTTCCAAGCTTTCTTTTGATCGTAAGTATTTGCCTTTCAATATTTCTTTTCATTTATGACGGATTAAGAGGTATCGGTGTTAAAGGAGTACTTCCTACGGCAGTCTATGTTTGCCTTGCCATTATTACTGCTATCTTGTTGGCGATTATCGAAGAGCATGCAATTATTGTAAAAGATCCAATGATTTTAAAGCAAGCTTGGATTCATAGCGCAATGTTCTACGTAATACCATTTTTGGTGACCGACATGGTTTCAGCTTTTTTCGTTAAGCAAAACCAGAAAAGTTGAGTATTGTTCAATCAAATGAAGAGGCTATTACAAGATGAAAGTTTTGTAGTAGCCTTGCTCATTAACTAGGTAAGATGGAACAATCTTGAATAATTCGATAAGAATATTATGCCCATACCATGAATTTTGGTAAACTTAGTAGGTGATCGTTTATGAATCAGACCGCAAAATGTATTGCCCTGATAATATCCATCTTATATCATGTAGCTTTTATATTTGTTTGGTCAGGAGAATTGGCTCTGCAGTTAAATGCACCGTTCCTTTGGCTTTTTCTCTTGTTAGGAGTCTTTGTTCTTATAGCGACTTATAAAGCCGTTCCAGACAGTATGAATCAAAATAAAAAACAATTTGTAATAGCCATTTTAGTATCTATTGTCTTGTTATTCATCGTCAGTGGAATAGCAGAAACAATAACTGGTAAGGCTTTTTCATACCCTAAGGGAAGATGGATAGACAGAATCTACTTCCTGTTCATTCCGGAAGCATTATTGGGAATATATAATTCAATAAAGTCAATTATCCATATTAAGCGGAATGATTCATAGTAGGGTTACGTCTTCCTTCAAAAGCATTTGTAAAATGTTCATGCAAAATGGTCGGGGTACCTGCATCGAATGGTGTTGGCTACTCCGGCTTTTCGCGTTTCATAACGCGATGTTCTAAGCAATACCATTTTTGGTGACCGATACGGTTTCAGCTTTTTTCGTTAAGCAAAACCAGAAAAATTGAATATTGCTCGATCAAGTCAGCGGGAACAAGCCATGGTATTTCCCGTTTCTTTTAGCTCCCTTAAACCGTCTGGCAGAGCAATGGTACACTACCATTCTGTCTGTAATTCCCAAATTTTTCGCTGCTTCTTTTGTCGTAATATAATCCACCCATTATACATAGATTAATTCTGACAAGATTATTTCTTCGGCCTGCGCCCTTAACGTGTTCATCAGGCCAACCCATTTCATGGGATCGCTGGCTTTCAACCGCTCTGTTACACCTACTGATTTCATCAATTCCGGCATTATTCTTTCAAGCCTGCGGTTTGCCGTTTCGTCGATTTCCAGTAAGTGCGGGTACAGTTTTTCGCTCAAAATCAGGCTGCTATACAAGCAAGGGCGGTGTTCTCGCAAATATCGTTTTCTCATGCGCCCGTATTTGCCGATAGGCTTGTCCGGCTGACCGGTAAGAGCCAAGTCAGGAATGTAGAAATCTCCGCAGCGGGAATAGGCCAGATCTGCCATTGCGGTCACTCCTTTTCTTGTTGGTATGCCGTTCTCTTTAGCACCTCCGCGAAGAGTCCAATTGATCGTGTCCCTGTCCGTAAATTTTGTGGGCAACCGAACTCTTCACGAACAAGTATGGCACATCCTTCCCCAATTTTTGATAATTGAGGCTGTGGGAAACCTCACGACCCCGGCTTTCGCCGGTGTTGTAAGTGTCGATCGTCTCTTTCCCAAGAGATTCGGTCAGTTCCTTCAAGGTCGTGCGTTCCTTGCCGCCGAGGAAAATGGCGCTGTCGCAGTTGCCGATGATCGTGTCGGCGTTGTCTTTATACAGGGCCTTGAGTTGGCTCTGCGCCTGCAAAACAAGGCAGGCCGAGATTTCACGGCTTCGTATGGTGGCAATCAGCTTTTCAAACTTGGGGATCTGCCCGATATTGGCAAATTCGTCGAGCAAACACCTGACGTAGACGGGCAAACGCCCGCCGTACACGTCGTCGGCCTTTTCGCAAAGCAGGTTGAAAAGCTGCGTGTAGGCCATCGAAACTAAAAAGTTAAAGGTGTCATCAGTATCTGAAATGATGATGAACAGGGCTGTTTTCCGGTCGCCCAGAGTGTCCAGCTCCAACTCATCGTAGGCCGTCAGGTCACGCAGCTCCTGAATGTCGAAGGGGGCCATTCTTGCTCCGCAGGAAATAAGGATACTTTTTGCTGTTTTGCCCGCCGCCAACTTGTACTTTTTATACTGCCGAACAGCGAAGTGATTCGGATTTTCTTTTTCCAGCGCCTCAAACATGAGATCCACTGGATTTTTGAATTCCTCATCATCTTCCCGGACCTCCGAAGCGTTGATAAACTCGATCAGCGTGGCGAAATTCTGTTCCTCGACCGGAGCCTCATAGTGAATGTAGCCGATGAGCGCCGTGTAAAAGAGAGTTTCTGCTTTTTCCCAGAAGTCATCTCCGGATTTGCCGTTCCCCTTGGTGTTGGCGATGAGCGCCGTGACCAGCTTCAAGATGTCCTTTTCCGAATGGATGTACGCGAAGGGATTGTATCTCATGGACTTTTTGAAGTTGATGGTGTTGAGAATCTTGATGCGGTAGCCCCTGCGCCGCAGGAGATTTCCGCACTCCACGACAATGCTGCCCTTCGGGTCCGTGACAACGAAGCTTGTCGGATAATCCTTGGAATCGCACTGCATCAGGTTCGGCTTGATGAAAAATCGCGTCTTGCCGGAACCGGAGCCGCCGACGACCAGCACGTTTTTGTTCCGGGAGGTCTTGGGGTCCTTCGGGCGGCTGTTCATGGTGAGCCGTTCCGTCTGCGTGAGAATGACGTTGTTTTCAAAAACAGGGTCGATGTACGGCTTGATGTCCTCGGCTTTGCCCCAGCGGGCCGAGCCATATTCCACGTTTTTACGAAACTTTTTGGCGTTCCGGCCCTTAAAATAGACCGCCAGCCGGAGGGCGGCGGCGAGAAGGACGCCCACGCCGAGGTCGGCCGGATAAAAGCTCGGCAGCGGGGAGGAAAACGCGGCGGTAAGGCCGTCCGTCAGGTGCAGGAGCTTTCCCGAAGCGTCCGCGCCTGCGGTCAGCCGCCACGCCTGCCCGAACTTGGTGGCGAACAGCGCGACGAACAGATACGGCAGATTCATCAGGAGCAGCTTTTTCGTTTTTTCACTCATCGCGCCCGCTCCTGTTCCTTATGCCTCACCCGGTCAACGGTATTCGCCTTGACCAGATCCTTGAACTGCCGGAGCCGCGAGAGGACGGAGGCCTTTTCGTCCGGTTTACCGTTTTCGCCGTAAACTCGGTGAAAGCGGCGGTGAGCGCGTCCGCGTCCCGCGCCTTGAAAAAGACGAGATATTTGGGCGGCGACACGCTGCGGTCTTTTTTGACGGCGTAGTCCACGCCGTATTTTCGCGCCACGCGATCAAAGGAACGGATGTTGCTGTCGGTAATTTCAATGTTGGAAACGCCCGCATTCTGCCCGACGAGCTGCTTCACCGTCTGCCTGCCGTGAGGGACCACGGGACCGGCGCGGGCCTTCGCAATTTTCTTCTCCTTCCGGTGGGTCAGATATTTGGCAATCGCCGCTTTGAGCACCCGGCCCGTGAGCTTCGTGCCGCTGATGATGAGCGTCACGGAGCGGTTTTCGATTTCTTCCTGCAAATAGAACACCTCCTGTCATGGCAAAGCCGCCCCGTTACCGTTCATCTTGGGAAGGCGGCTTTTTCTTTGCCGGAGCCGGTTTCCCGTCGGACCGACTGTCCGGCCTTTTTTTCTCACCCTTTTTCAGGAACGGTGTGAGGACGGTTTCTTTGCTGTCCATGTACATTTCCTCGGTTTTCTGCTGCGCCTGCTGGAGCTTTGAGATGGCGTCGGTCACGTCGTTGAACAGCGAGTGGTACATTTTCTGATAGTCCGGCACGTTACCTCCGCTCCTTTTCCGCGTCCTTTTCCCGGCCCTGTCCCTTGACGGTGAGAATGCCGTCCAGCGTGGTGGCGGTGATGTGCAGCCGTTCCGCCGTGGCAATATCGTTTTTTACAGTTTCGTCCACATTCCTGCCGCAGACCACCAATACATGGGCGCGGCGCAGAAAGTTGCAGGCAATGTCGATGCCGTCCTTGTGTTCCTGCGGGATGGCGTCGTTGAGAAAAAGCGGCAGGAACAGGATCGGGCAGATTGGCGAAAAGCCCGCGTCGTAAATTTTGCGGCAATACCGCGCCGCGTCCTCGGTGTTTTCTATTTCGTCCGCACTCCACGGGGCGGTGATGTATGCGAGGGGTCGTTTCATGATAAAATTACTCCTTTCCGGTTTTTGTTGGGTACAAAAACAGCCCGCGCGGGACGTTTACCGTCCGGGTGGGCCGCTTCCGTACATGTCGTGATTGACCAGCGCCGAGTAGTAGCTGCTGATGGTGGTCGGTGCTTGATACAGCGCGGTCAGGATGTAGCTTCGGATGTTGCAGACGTCGGTGGTGTTTTTATCCAGACACTCCAGCACATATTCGATATGGCTGTCGTCGAGCTTCAAAAGCCTGCTTTTCACCGTTTCGGCGGGCATATCCTCACCGGCGATCCGGATTTCCTTTTTCCGGCTGCACACAGTATCGAGCATGATGCCCACGATTTCATCCAGCCGTTCCGGATCGCACCTCTGCTGCAGAACGTCGTAGGAAATATTCTCTTTGATGATTTCGCGGTAGGTATCTGTCGCATCCATCGAATTAGCCGGGGCAACGGCCTCCGGTTTTTGATCTGCCGGATTGGATTGATAAGGATTTACTCCATACGTATTTGATTTTTTAGGAATATTAGTTCCCTTAGTATTTAATTGCGCGGGGTTTTCCGTATCCGGTTTTCCCATATCCGGGTTATCCAGATACGGCTTTTCCGTATCTGGTAAATCCGTATCCGGCGGCTTGCGCGGCTGTTCGTAGATGGTGTACTCGGTGTCTGTGATGCGCCCGTCCTTTCCGCGAAGCTGGCGGCGCTCCATATAGCCCGCGTTTTCCAGTTCCTTGAGCGCTTTTCCGATGGCGTCCACTCCCTCGCGGCAGATGGAGGCAAGGCCCCGCGTGGTGTAATCCCAATCGTCCGGAAGGGAGAGCATCATGGACAGCAGCCCTTTTGCTTTCAGGGACAAGGCCCTGTTTTTCAGGTGATGGTTGCTCATAACTGTGTAATCCCGCGTCCGTTCAACACGAAAAACCGCCATTTGTATCACTCCCTTCCTCAAACGACTGGCTTAGTTGGTAATCGTGAAATTCAGCGTCAGCTCATGTGACACATTCGTTGTCTTTACCCACGCCAAACCGAATTTAGCGGTAAGCGCCAGATTTCCCGATGCTCCGTTCGCGCCAAGCGTTCCCAGCGGCACTTCCGACGCGAGATCGCCCGTGTAAACGGGAGTTCCCCGATCAACCGCCGTCCAGCCCGAACCGGCTGTGTTACTGATTCCCACGCCGAGCGCGATTCCACTTCCGGTTTGCGCCGCCGTCAGGCTGCTCCAATCCGAGTAGGACGTGGGGGCGCCGGAAGTCGCTTTCAGCCCCGCGACGGAAACCCGGACGGGAAAAGTGGAGTGGTTGGTGATTGGAATGTCCGGCGCGGTGAACGGTGTACTGCTGTTCGGGTCAATCGCGTAACTGACACTGACCGGATGCGTCACGGAGGCGAGTTCATCCGTATGGTAGTGCGTGACAGCCGAGATATTCCCGGCGTTGTCCACGGCGGCTATATGGATGTAAAAGCTGCTGCCGGATGGCCGGGAAAAAGTGAAACTGTCCGATGTGGTTGTAATGCTCCCGTCCGGAACGGTATCAGGGTTGTTGTCCACCACGATGGAGTAGCCCTTTATCCCGGTTTTCAAAGAAGTGGAAATAACCGGGGAATCGTATTTCGCGCCGTCGTTCTGGCCGGTGGCCTCCACATAGTATTGATAGCCGGTGGCGTTGTCCTGCGAGGAATAATTGACGGTATACCGCGTCCAGCCGGAATTGTGCGTAACGCCGGAAATAGCCGGTTTGTCCGGCGCGTCCAAGTCCTGCCCCTTATGATCGTTCCAGCTTGTGTCGGTCGTGATCTGAGCAAGGTAAAACAGGGTATTAGCGGTAACGCGCTGTTCGTCCGGCGTCGCCTCGCCGTTGGAATGGCCAGTCTGAATCATGGCGCAATTCGACCAGCTTGTTAGATAAAAGGTGTTGGTGCCCTGCCCACCGGAGCCGGTGGCCTCCGCGCTTCCGCTATAGGTGTAGGGCGGCTGATACGTCATCCAGACATCCCCGAAAGCAAGCTGATTGGAATGGGACATCGGAACGTTCAAAACCGTACCCACGTCCCCGATTTTCCACGGGTAATTGGTGAGCAGACCCTTTTTGGAAACCTTGATCTGCGAACTGCCGAGAACGGTATAATGCGGGATAGTCTGAATATCGCAGTAGTGGGCGAGTTTGAAGAAGTTCGGCATGGAGATACCGTCGTTCTCCACCATCGTGTCATGCCCGAACAGAACGCCGCGCCCGGTCTTGATAAAGGCGTCGGTTTTACTTTCTGCCGCAGCGGACAAATCCTGACTTGCAAAAGCATCCCACGCGCCGAAATACAGCACGTCGTATTTATAAGTTCCGTCCGGGTTTTTCAGATAAGCGTCAGGGTTGGCGTTGAAATCGGAAATCGACACGGTGTCCACGGAAATGAGGCCCTTGCCGTAACCCTTGGAATCGTATTCGTTCGGCGTTTCCATCCACATTTTCAGAGAAGCCGATTTTGGCAGGGTGTAGCTCTTTCCCTGCCATGTCGTAAAGGAAACGGTCGGCGCAACAACGGGATAGATGTTCAGAACCTTTGCGCTGTCTTTGGATGGGATGCTCTGGGAGGTCGATTCATGCGCGGACTTTGAATAAAGCATGTAGCTGTATGGCTGGCCTTTGTCGCTGTTCGTCCAGCTCAGCGCCACATAGTTCCCAGACGGGTTCGGCGTCGCGGTCAATGTCAGAACCGATGTGGCGGAGGCCGCGAACGCGGGTGAAGCGCCGGACAGCAGAATCCCGGCGGCAAGCAACGGGACGAGAAAAAGCCGCCTGAATGATTGTCTCAAATAGAAACCCCCTTTCGGCGTGGAAGGTTGGCCGGGAAAATCCCGGCCGATTCCCACTCATGTCTTTATGCAAGCTGGAACTGGAAAACAAGCTGATGGTTGGCCGTGTATGCCCCGTCGAACGCGAGGCCGTAATCTGCCGTCAGGGACAGCGCGCCGGAAGTGTTCGGATTCAGCGTCCCGACCTGTAACGGCGAATCATTCACCGCCCAATGGGTGGACGTGCTGTACCCGCTGTTCCAGCCGGAATTGCCCTTCGCGGAAATGCCGAGCGCGATGTACTTTTTGGAATCCGCGAGGTTGAGCGAGCGCCACGCTTTTGCGGACGGATCAACGTCGGTGAAGGTAAGCGTCCCGCCCGAAGCGGCTTTCAGGGATTCCACCGTGGCGATCACCGCGACCTTGGTATTGTTGGTCACTGTGATGTCAGGCGCGGTGAAGGTTTCGGCGTCCGGGCTGATGGCGTAGGCCACGTTGATCGGATGTGTGACGGAGATGGTCAGCGGCGAAATGGAGCCGTTGATCGTCACGTTCCCCGTAATGCTGCCCGTGCCGGTGTCGGTTTTGTCGGCGGCGAGCGCCGGGACTGCCGCCGTCACGCCGAGCACGGCAAAGGTGATGATGCCCGCGAGAACCTTTCTAAACCTGTTTTTCATTTGAAAACCTCCCATAAATTTTTATATCAACCGGACCGTCCGGCTGATTACGAAACGGAAAGACGGATTTTGTAGTCGGCCATCCCGAGGTAAGCCTTAGTTGTTTTGTTATAATACTTGATTGTCGCCGTGACGCTGTAATTTCCGGGTGAAACCTGCTTGGAAAGAGAGAGGCCGTCGATGTGCTGCCCCGGATAGATCGGCGCGGATTTTGCCACGGTTTCACCGTCCAGCGTGATTTCACACTGCATAATGACGGTATTGGAAGCCGGATTTTCCACTTCCCATGTTCCGGCACCGCCTTTCGTCCCGCTGGAAAAGGACGCTTGCGCGCTTACCCTGTCGGTGACGGTGACTTCCTGCTTTTGAAGCCGGGACAGGATTTCCTGCCGGGACGGGGTGCTGCCGCTTCCCGGCTCCGCGCTCCCGGTATCGTCCAGAGACGGAGCAGACGATGATGGAACGGAACTGGAAGGTGGCGGGTTTGGTGCTGGATGCTGATTTCCGCAGCTCCGTAATAAAAGCAGCAGGAGAAGCAGCAACAACAGAAGAATTGCAAGAATGTACGGCCATTTGCGTTTTCGCTTTTCATCCTCTTTTTTACCTTTGTTTTCGTTGATTTTTTCAGTTGTCATGCGGTTTCCTCCTTCATTCAGACATGAAAAAAGGCGCTCCTTTCGGAACGCCTGAAACGACGGTTATTTTACCTTTCCTGATCCCGCTGCCGCTTTTTCTGCCATCCGTCCAGCAACCGGATGATGACCTGCTCCATCTGCTGCGGGGTGTACGATTTTGGAAAATATTTTTGGAGCTTATCAGCCTTGATGGTCAGGTCATTTTTCTCCGGCTTCTTTTCCTCAGACATGATGGCAAGAATACTGTCCTCGTTCAGATGGCCCTCCTGACTGAAGTTTTTCAGCCGTTGGGCCTGCGAGAGCGAGGGGGTGGCCTGTTCGCTTTCGATGGTGTCGAGCAAAAGCGTCTGTTCCTCCGGTTTGAGGTACGACAGCTCCACGGCGGGGGTCATGGCGATTTTTTTATCGTCTACCATCTGCTGAAGCTGCGGCGTCAGCTCGTTAAGCCGGATATACCGCTGGATAGTACGCGCACTATCCTCTGAGTTTTCCGCAATCAAATCACGGGTTTTTATCCCTCGTAAATCGTGGCCAACTTGGCCACCATTTTCAAGAGAAGGTCTACCGGCTTGACGTTTCATGGCATCCAGCTTCATTTTGTATGCCTTGGCCCGTTCGCTCGGCAGAATGTTTTCACGCTGGATGTTGCTGTCAACCATGATGATGGTCGCGGCGTCATCATCCAGATCGCGGACGATGACCGGCATGGTGGGAAGCCCAGCCAGCTCGCAGGCGTGTTTGCGCCGGTTGCCTGAAATCAGCTCATAGCCGCCGTCCGCGCGAGGATGGACGATGGCGGGAACCAACACGCCGTATTCTTTGATGCTCTCCACGGTTTCTTTCATGGAATCATCGTCCCGTACCTGAAACGGATGGTCGGGGAACGGGTGCAGTTCCGAAAGTGGCATGCCCGTGACCTTTTCCCGCTTGGCGTCCTCGCGGGTTTCCTCCGTGGAAAAAATATCATCGTAGCTGTTCAGACTTATGTTTTTGGCGCTGCTTTTCAATTTTTAGCACCTCCTTTGTCAGTTCCCGATATGCCTCGGCAACTTTGCCTTTCGGGTCATGAGTGAAAATACTCCTGCCCTCCGCGCTGATTTCGGCGGCGCGAACGGAATGAGGAATCTCTACATCAAAAACCTTAAGCTTTGAACCGTAGGTATCTCGCAGCAGGGAACTAATCTCTTTGGCGTAGTTGGTACGGCTGTCCACCATCGTCAGCAGAATGTCGTCAATTTTGAGCTTCGGATTGATCTGCCGCCGTACCTTATTGATTGTCTGCAAAAGCTGTTCGAGGCCCTTTACCGGAAGGTACTGCGCCTGAACGGGAATGAGAACGCTGTCGGCTGCGGCCAGCGCGTTGACGGTGAGCATTCCCAGCGATGGCATACAGTCCAGTAGCACGTAGTCGTATTGGCGCTTCACGCCGTCCAGATACTGTTTCAGGATTTTTTCCTGGCTCATGGCGTTGACAAGCGAAACCTCCATGCCGGAAAGCTCGATGTTGGCGGGCATCAGATCGACGCCCTCATCGTGATGCAAAAATCCCTCACCGGGGACGATGATTTCCTCGTTCAGCACCTTGCCCATGATCGTCGCCAGCGTCACGGGCAGTTGATCGGGCTGGAAACTGCCCAAACTGATGGTCAGGGAACCCTGCGGGTCACTGTCCACCAAAAGCACCTTTTTCCCTTCCTGCGCCAGCCCGATGCCGAGATTGGCGCAAGTCGTAGTCTTGCCGACGCCGCCCTTTTGATTGGCAATGGCAATTACATTGGTCATGTGATTTTTTCACCTCCCGCTGAAATCAAAACCACGCGTTGAACGCGTGGTATGCACAAGCCCTGAAAGGGCATAGTACTGGCGCGCGTCTCAAGACGCACTGAAATAGGTTACCAACCGCATTACTTTTACAGGCCGCCGCTAAAGCGGCCTTCTTTTATGCCTTTGATTCCTTGCTACCCGTAAACGGGTCAATATACTCTTTGAAACTTATTTGATCTGAGGCAATATCTTCCTGCAATTGATTTTTGATATATTCTTCAATTGCTTTCTTGTTACGACCCACTGTGTCTACAAAATAGCCACGGCACCAAAAATGTCGCGTTCCATACTTATACTTCAAATTTGCATGCCTATCGAATATCATCAGGCTGTTCTTTCCTTTGAGATAGCCCATGAATTGTGCCACACTGAGATTCGGCGGAATGCTTACCGGCATGTGAATGTGGTCTGGACACGCCTCAGCTTCGAGGATTTCCACTCCCTTCTGCTCACACAGCTTCCTTAAAATCTTGCCTATATCTGCTTTTATCTGCCCATATATTTCTCTTCTGCGATATTTTGGAGCAAATACAATATGATACTGGCATCTCCACTTTGAATGTGATAAACTTTGTATGTCTTTCATGACAAAATCTCCTTTTGTTGGTAATGCGGTTGGCAAACCTGCATCTATTCTAACAAAAGGAGATTTTCTTGTATCTAAAGATTCTTATCCCACCAGCAAAGCTGGTGGTTCTTTGCGCTGAAGCTGCAATAGAAAAAGGACGTTCCATAAGTAGGAACGTCCTAAAATGATATGCAATTCGTCATTCAGCCGGTTTTTTCAGGTTTGAGAGAGGGTTTGACTGAGAGCCACTTCGCCGCAAACCCGCATGAATACTGAGCCTTTGCCTTTTCGTTTTCACCTTCCCGAATAACGCATGTTCAACGAGTGGTACGCAAAGGATATTTCCAAAAAGCGCCGTATCGTCAATAAGCTCAAAGGAAATTCCGGCGTTCCACTTTCGCCCCCGCCCTATGGGTATCAGAAAGACCCGGACAACGCGAAACGCTGGATTGTGGACGAGGAAGCAGCCGTTGTCGTCCGCCGTATCTACCAGATGGCACTTGACGGATACGGCCTTTCTGAAACCACCACCGCGCTGGCGCGGGATGGGGTTCTCAATCCCATGTCCTATTGGCAAAGCAAGGGAATCAATCGCGGCGGGACAAAAAGCTCCGTTTTGCCCACGCAATGGGGGCATACCACAATCAAAAAGATTCTGACCATGCAGGAGTATTGCGGTGATGTGATTAACTTCAAAACCTATTCCAAATCGTATAAGATGAAAAAGCGTATTGCCAACGACGAGGAAAACCGCGTTGTATTTCCCAATGTCAATGAAGCCGTCATTGACCGGGAAACGTGGGAGAAGGTTCAGAGCTTACGCCGTGGCACCCGCCGGAAGAAACCGACGGTCAGCGGCGAACGGAGTATCTTTTCCGGTCTGCTGAAATGCCCTGAATGCGGCGGCAATCTCAACTATCACTTCAATCAGGGAAATCACGACATCAAGTTTTTTAGCTGCTGCAACCACAATACCGGATACCGGAAATGCACCTCCACCCATTACATTCGGTTGGATTTTCTGGAACAGGTGGTTTTGCAGGAAATACACCGTCTCACACAGTTTGCCGACGAGTATGAAGATGATTTCGTAAAAGAGATAATCGGACATTCGGCAAAGACGGCGGCATGTGAACGCTCGCTGCGGCAAAGGGAGCTCGACGGCCTGCTGGCGCGAGACAAGGAATTGGATGTGCTCTTTGAATGCCTCTACGAAGATAACGTGTCTGGCAAGATCGACGATGCACGGTTTTCCAAAATGGCCAAACGGTATGAGCAGGAGCAGGGCGAAAACGCCGCCAAAATCAAAGCCTTAAAGCTGGAGCTCAAAAAGTCCGGCGGCCAGCAGCTTACAACAGACTTATTCCTTGATATTGTCCGGCGCTACACAGGGGCGCAAACACTCACCCAGCGTATGGTGACGGAGCTCATTGACCATATCGACGTGTACCACGCTGAAAAGCAGGAGGACGGGATTACCACCCAGCAAGTGGTCATTCATTATAACTGCATCGGAGCCTTTGAGGTGCCGGATCGGAAGGACATTCCCGAGGTGGATGTTCTCATGGAAACAAGAAAAGGCGTAGCTGTCAGCTACACCTCGGCACAAATCGCATGATACATATTTTGAGCGTAAAAAAGCAGAGTGTCCTTATAGGATACTCAGATCCTATAAGGACACTCCGCATGGTGCGAGAGGCGGGACTTGAACCCGCATGAACGTTGAATGGTTCACAAGAACCTGAATCTTGCGCGTCTGCCAATTTCGCCACTCTCGCAACTCAGCCTGTATATCTTATCATATGAATCTATGCTTGTCAACCTTTTTCAGCCGCTTTTTATAAACTCCGCGAAAGTGATCGGATTTTCAATATTTTGGCAGAATGCAAAATTTACAATCTACGGAAAAGGAAAGGGCTCCCTTCCCTTTTCTCTCCCGGTTTGCGACTAAGTATCCTTTTTGATGGGCGATTCCTTATAGGGATCAAACAGCGCTCCGACAATTAGAATTACCGCAAATACGATTAAATAATAAACAACGGACACTCCGTGGGCAATGCAGGCCGCGACCATCATAAAGATACAACCCAATATCGCCAACAAGGGCATGACGATCCGTTTGAATGCGTTCAAGTCTTTTTCTTTGATCATCAGCATCATAAATATGGGAATATAGCCGGCATAAAGCGTGATAATCGGAAGTTCGGAGGTATCGAAACAGAAAACGCCAAACCATGGATCGGCCGCAAGATTCGCTCCATAGAAATAAAGCAGCCAAACTCCGCAGAACAAAAGTCCCAGCATGGAAGAGTTGCCAGGCATGTTTGTAACAGGATCCACTTGGCGAAATACTTCCGGCAAAGGGCCGGAACCACGGACCGCCAGCGAATACATGCCTCTGGTACAGCCGAGCATCAGGCCGTTCAGTGTGCCAAGGCAGGATATGATGACAAAAACAAAGATCAGGGAACCGCCGACAGGGCCAAAAATATTCTGAAAAGCAAGCTTTGCACCAGCCTGGCCATTTTCCATCAACGTTTTCGCCGGGACAACCCCTGCGAGGCCAATATAATAGAGAACATAAACGGCTACAACAATAAGCGAACCCCAGATCAGAGCCCTGGGCAGATTCTTTTTAGAATCTTTTAATTCCGCATTGATGGAAGTCGCAATGATCCATCCCTCATAGGCAAAGGCAACTGCGACAACGGACGCGAAAAGGCCGCCCCCGGCGCTGGAACCGGTCTCCGCCACATGGGTGAAATTCTGAACGGTCAGACCGTTTGTCAGGCCGATCAAGGTACCTGCAATCGCCATCAGAAGCAAAGGGACCAGTTTGATCACCGTAGTCGCAACCTGGAATTTGCCGGCAAGGACGGGGGACAGGGAATTCAAGGCATAGCTGCCAACCAGATAGAAACAGGAGATTGCCATGCATGCCCCTCCGGTAATGTCCCAACCAAGCAGCACACAGGTAAAGCGTGCGGATACCCACGCCAGCACGGAGGTCATAGTCGGATTGTAGATTGTTGCCATAAACCAGCCAACGTAGTAACCGTATTTTTTGCCTACCGTCATTTCCGCATAATCAACGACGCCGTTGATTTTTTCATACTTTGTGGCCATCACGGCAAACGTGTAGGAACAGACGATCATAATAAATCCGACGATCAGCCATGCGGCAATTCCCATCGGCATATTTCCGCCTGTTGCATTCAGCACCGCCTCCGCCTTAAAAAAGACGCCGCTCCCAATGACGATGCCGACTACCATGGCAATGGCTGTGAACAAGCCATATTTTTTTGTCAAACCGCTTTCCATGAAATCTGCTTCCCCCCAGAATTTCCATTATTTTTTAAATGAAGGATAAAAATGACAAAAATCCAACTTTTCTTAGTATAGCAATTGAAAACGCCGATGACAACATAAAAATTTTTTGCATTTCCAATAAACGCGGGATGTACTGCGCTTATTCCTGCGCAGCGGAAATTCTGGAAAAATCGGGAAAACTGGAGACCTTTCTTCCAGCAAAACAGATTTTTGCCAGGTTTTTTTATGAGGACATGGAAAAAAAAATACTATAATTCTCCAAAAAAATTAAATTTAAGCAATATTCCTTTCTGCGATTTCCTGCCTCTTTTTGCTTTATAAAATGGGGACACTGACCTCAATTCCCAAGAATTCGGGTTGGATGTTAACAGCAGAAAGGGAATGAAACGTGAGAAAGCAGTATCGCATCTTAAGCATGGTCCTTGCACTCACACTGGTTGTTTCAATGTTTACCGGCAACATGGCATTTGCGGAGGAAACCGGTTTATCGGTTATTTCGCTTCACGATTTCGCTTCGGTGACAACCATCGAAAAACACAGCAGAACGTTTTACGAAATCGAGATCGACCAGCCGGAGGTTACGTTGGAGGCCGCGTCCAGCGATGAATCCGTTTTGAAGACCAGCCTTACGGAGGAATCGGAGGATTCCGGGTACTACACGCTTGTTTTGGAAGCTTACAGCGAAGGAGAAGCAACCGTCACCCTGACCGCGTCCGACGGGACGGCAGCATCCCGGCAGATTACGGTTCAGGACACCGGATATGAGTGGGATTATACCGCGGACGCCGACCAGACGGGCGACTTCACCGTTCCGTCCGGAAACAGCCGCTACATAAAGATCCACTATGAAAATCTGAGCGCGGAAACCTATACCTTCCCGACTCTTGTCTCTGATCATCCGGACGACGTCGCCGTCACTCTGGAAGGGTATGAGGACAACGATTATTACTACCGTGTCGATGCGCTGGGAAACGACGGACGGACCGCGTCGCTTTACATCGGCAGTTCCGATTACGTCATCGCACGGAAACTGTGCGGTGTCTCCATCGCGAAAAATTCCGATCTCAGCATGGATACAAGATCGACTTATGTCTGCAGCGTTTTCGATACCTATCATTTTGTCGTTCATACCAAATCCGGAACCGCCCCCGAAGTGACTGCGTACAATGACAACATCACCATTACTCCGGTTGGCAAAGTCGAGGGCGGATACGAATATGTTATGGAAGCGGAGCACGAAGGAGAATCTCTGGTCCAGGCGACGCTGAACGGGGAAACGGCCGCTTTTGCCGTTTCCATCCTCTACGACGACCCGCCGTCCGTTGTTTACGATGAACCGAAAGAGGTTTCCGTTGAGCGCGGACAAACTTACACTTATAAATTTTCGATCATGGGCGGCGGAACGCCCTCCTTTGCGCCGGATCAGGCCGGTGCCTTTACCGTACAGTCGGTGCGGAAGGACGGGATCGACTACTACTGTACGGTTGCGGCCACCGGAGCCGTCGGGTCGAGCTCGTCTCTCCTGGTCTCTTTCCCGGACTCCGATGAAAGCTACACCGTAAATGCCGGAAAAGTAACCGTTGCAAAACAGGTCAGCAAGATTCTGGAATCGGACACCAACCATGATTTCTCCCTGGCCAAAGGCTCCAGCTATCTTTTCAAGATTACGGGAGCAAGCAGTTTTTACGCCGGTTCCTCCGGTATGTTCACCATCTCCAAGGAGAAAACCTCCGGCAAAGACACCTATTACCGAATTACGGCAACGGGCAAGGTTGGAGAGGCGGCCGGGTTCTATATGTACGCTCCGGGCTGCGTGCCGCTGAAGGTGTGCGCGGTCACGGTGGCACCTGTAAAAATCACTTCCGACACCAGCCATGATTTCGAACTTCCCGCAGGCGGAAGCTATCAGTTTAAAATCACCGCGCCGGGCGTCGATTCCATTCAGTTCAACGGCGGCTCCGCAGGCATTGTGCAGCCCGTTCTGGTCAAACATTCGGGGAATGACTTTTACTACAAAGTCACTGCGGTTGGCAAACCGGGGCAGCAGACCGGAATTTACGCTTCGGTCCTCGGGCAGGACGCCGTCAAGATCTGTGTTGTGACGGTTGGACAGATAAAAGTTTTATCCGACACCAACGGGGATTTCAGCCTTGCCGCCGGGGCCTCTTATCAGTTTAAGATCACAGCCCGGGGCGCGTCTTACGTCGACTTCGGAGCGGGTTCCTCCGGAGTCGTCCAGACTTCCCTTGTCAAGCACTCCGGCGACGATTTCTACTTCAAAGTCACCGGGAAGGGAGCCTCCGGCCAAAAGACGGGAATCTACGTTGCCGCTCCCAATCAGGATTCCAAAAAGGTCTGCGTGATCACAATAAAATAAAGCCGATCCCCTTTGGGCCGCCCCCCTTTCGCAATTCCGCAGGGGCGGCCCTTTTTATCCTTCCGCGATTTGTTCCGGTTATATGATTGAAATGCGATTGCTTTTTCGCCGCAAATCATGTACGATGGATACAGGCTGACAGACGAAGCACGGCGCCGGGGGACGGAGTGCGCCGCTTTCGGCTGAGGACGGCAAAAGCCGGAATTGATTACAGGGGGCATTTAAATGAGTTATCGCATTCATTCGCTCTATTTCAGCGCCACGGGAACAACGGAAAAAATCGTGTCGGAGGTTGCAGGACGGCTGTCGGAAAAAAGCGGGGGCCCCGTGGCGGGCCGCGTGGATTTTACCCTTCCGCAGGCTCGGGAAATTCCGTGTTCTTTTGGGGAAAGCGATCTCGTGGTGGCAGGGGTCCCCGTTTACGCTGGCAGGGTCCCGAACGTGCTGCTGAAATACATAAAGTCCGTCCGAGGAAACGGCGCACTGGCCGCGGCGGTCGTCCTCTACGGGAACCGGGACTACGACGACGCGCTGATCGAGCTGCGGGACCTGCTGGCGGAGGATGGGTTCCGGGTGATCGCGGGCGCCGCGTTTGTCGGAGAGCATTCCTTTTCACGCATTCTTGCCAAGGGCCGGCCCGATGAAAAGGACCTGTCGGAAGCGGACCGGTTTGCAGACCTGATTGGCAGCAGGATCGCGGAGGGAAAACTTGGCACGGTTGAAGTGAAGGGGAATACGCCTTATCGAAGCTATTATAAGCCGAAAGACCCGCAGAATAAATCGGTTGATATCAGAAAGGTCCAGCCAAAAACGACGGATGCCTGCACGCACTGCATGACCTGCGCAAAAGTCTGCCCGATGGGGTCCATCAGCGCAGACGACCCCTCCGTTCTGACGGGAATCTGCATTAAATGCGGCGCATGTGTGAAAAAATGCCCGGCCGGTGCAAAATATTTCGACGACCCCGGCTATTTGAGACATAAAACGGAGATGGAAATCGGACTGACCGCACGCAGGGAGCCGGAACTCTTCTGAAAATTTGGACCTGCCGGAAGGAAAACAATATCATGCGCTTTACAATGAAAAAAGGTCCCTGTTCTCCCTATTCAAATCTTCCCCGCGAAATTTATATTTTGTTTGCCGCGAGGATCGTCACCTGCATGGGAGGCTTTATTCAGCCGCTTCTGACCTTGATTTTAACACAGAAATTGGGGTTTTCCGCCGCGGAGGCGGGCGGATTTTCCGCCTTTCTGACCCTGACTCAGGCCCCTGCAGTGATTCTTGGCGGAAAGCTGGCAGACCGGATCGGCCGGAAGAAGATTTTGGTAGGCTGTCAGGTTCTAGGGTCGTTTTTTTATTTTCTCTGCTTCCTGTTCCCCGACCGTGCCCTGATGATCCCATGCATTACTCTTGCGGCGGACCTTTATATCGCATCCATGCCGGCCTATGACGCCATGGCAGCCGACCTTTCCACCCCGGAAAACCGGCAGTCGTCATTTTCCCTGATCTATCTGGGGATCAACATCGGCTTTACGGTCAGCCCGATCCTAGCGGGACTGCTGTTTCAATCCCACCTGCAGCTGATGTTTCTCATCGACGCCGGAACGACATTGCTTTCCACCCTGATCATCGCGATGTCCGTCCGGGAAACCCAATGGAGGGAAAATGCGGAACTCTCCGGGCTGGAGCAGACAAAGGACGATGTTTCCCTGTTCCGGCTGTTTCGGATGCTTCCCGTTCTCTTTTTCGTGATTCTATTCAGTTTTTCCTATCATTTTACCTATTCCCAATGGACTTTTTTGTTGCCGCTCCAGTTTGGGACCCTTTTCGGAAAGAACAGCGCGGTGAACTTCAGCATGATGACGGCGCTGAATTCCCTGATCGTCGTACTGTTCACGCCCATTCTGACTTGGCTGACGCATCGGCGCCGCCCGCTACGGATCATTGTAATCAGCGGCGCGGTATTCGGCACTTCCTATCTCCTGTTCGCCCTTGCAAGATCCATGCCGTTCTTTCTGCTTACCGGCGCTGTCTTCACTTTTGGAGAGATTTTAGAAAGCATCCACTTCAGGCCGTACCTGGCAGACCACGCGCCTCCGCAGTATCTCGGCAGAGTCAACTCGTTCGCAATGTTCGTTCAGGGAACCGGCAGCGCGCTGGGACCGCTGTCCTCGGGGCATATGGTCGGGCATATGGGGTATCTGCCCACATGGCTGTTTCAGGCAGCTTTCGTGTTGATTGGAACAGCAGGGATTCTGATATTGGATGAAAAGGAGAAACGGCTTGAAAACCGTGCGCACAGTCCCGCGTCCGCCGAAGATTCCATTCCGTAAGAAACGCCGCGGGCTTCCCCGCGGCGTTTCCCGTGCAAATACTGCCGTAAGTCCAATTTTTCAGAGGCCTACTCCGCAGTGCGTCGCCGTTTCTTGCCATCCGCCAGGAAACGCACCACAAAGGGAAGAAATACGGAGACCAGGGCGGCATAGCCGAGGTAGGCGTAGCCTTTTTTTACGACCGCCATCAGGCCGAACTGGGCGATGACAAACGCCACCGCGGTAAACAGCAGGGAAAATCCGACGTTCCTCAGGCGGTGTCCGGACTTCCGCTTTTCCGGCTCCCCGATCCGGCGCTCCACGGCGTTGACGCAGCGGGTGACGATCCCGGATACCATATTCACGCCGGTCGAAACGGAGCCCAGGATCATGAGGGCCGCGATGACCGGCGTCAGCACTCCGGTGCCCACGCCGTTCTGAACCAGTACCAGCATGGGGACGGAAGCGGTGGCCAGGTCGGCCGCAAATGCCACGGCCAGCAGGCCGACAATGGTCAGCATCATGGCCAGGGTATTCGTGATGAATATGTAGACGGCGGCATGATTCACCTGCTTTTCGCTGGTCAGCGGCTCCATGTGCTGATACATGACGGACACGGAGGGAAGCTGGAACAGGAAGTACAGGAACGCGCTCCACAAAGCGGCGCCGAACGAGCCGCTCTCCCCGGAGGCGACGCACATGGAGCCTCCGGCCATCTTCGAGGCGGATGCCGTGATCTCTCCCCACTGGGCGATGATATTCGGCACCAGCACCGCAACAAGGCCCGCGATGATCAGCACGGACAGAGTGGAGGCGACCCGGCGCACCATATCGGTGCCGTACAGAGCGATGAGAAAAATGAAGGCGCCCACAAGGAGCGTGCAAAGCCAATACGGAATCTGAAACAGCGTGTTCAGGGTGGAGCCGCCGGTTGCAAAAGCCGCCGCGGACGCGGTGGCGATCATGATGAGATAGGTCAGCTCAAACAGGTTGGAAAACACCGCGCGGTACCTGCCGTAGAAATGGTCGGAAAAGCTGCGGTAATCGTACAGCCTGTTGCGGTAGGCGTAGCGCATGCCGTACCAGAAAAACAGGGCGTACAGGAACTGGGTGAAAACCGGCAGGAACAGGCACCAGATGCCGTAGTTGATAAAGTAGGAATAAATTTGCGCGCCGGAGGCGAATCCTCCGCCGAACTGGGTGGTGAACGCCACAAAAGCGATTCCGACCGCCAGCGGCATCCTGCTTTTGTCGACCAGCAGGGATTTCTTCTCACTCATCGTTTTCCCTCTTTCTTTTGCTTGTCAGGCGTGGTATTCCACGATCTTGCCGGGATTCAGGACCAGCCTCTCATCGAACGCCAGCTTGATGGATTTGTAAAGCCGGATCATGCGGCCGCCGAGAAAGGGTTCCAAAAATTCCAGACGGCCGTTGCCGATGCCGTGCTCGCCGGAAAGCTGCCCGCCCAGCCGCTTCGACAGATCGTACAGCTCCGTCAGGCTGGCGTGGGTCGCCGTTTTCCACTCCTCGTCGCTCATGCCGGAGTCCCGGAGCATCTCCGTGTGGATGTTGCCGTCTCCGGCGTGGCCGCAGGGCTCCACCCGGATTCCATGGGAAAGTGCGATTCTCTTCGCCGCCTTGACGTACTCGGCAATGGCGCTGCGGGGCACGACCACGTCGCACTCCTCCTGCGACACCGAATCCGCCTTCATCCCCTCCAGAATCGCGCCCCTGACTTCCCAGACCGAGGCGATCCGCTCCGGGGTATCCGCGATCATGCAGTCCAGCGCGCCGCTTTCCAGCGCCGCGTCACACGCCGCGTCGCAGGCGGCCTCCAGTTCCCCGGGGCTGGAGGCGTCGTACATGACGATCAGCACGGCCCCGCCCCCGGGAACCGGGAAGGGCTTGTTGAGCGTGCGCTCCACGATTTCCAGCAGTTCCCGCTCCACAAACTCGATGGCGGTCGGCGTGAACGGCAGGTCGAGCACCTTCGGCACCATGTCGGCGCAAGCCTCCAGGTCCGGGAAGGGCATGACGAGCGTGCAGGTGCACTTCGGAGCGGGCAGTAGCTTGAGCGTGACCTGCGTCAGGATGCACAGCGTGCCCTCGGAGCCGATCACCAGATCTTTCACATCGTAACCGGTGGTATTCTTCACCACATTGGAGGAAAAGTTGACGATGGAGCCGTCCGGCAGCACTGCTTCCATGCAGCGGACAAAATCGCGCGTCAGGCCATACCTCACCGCTTTCATACCGCCCGCGTTCGTGATGACGTTGCCGCCGATGGTCGCCGTTTTCTCCCCCGGGTCCGGCGGATAGAACAGGCCCTCCGCCGCCGCTGCCGCCTGAACGTCCAGCAGCAGCGCGCCCGGCCCGCATGTGATGGTCTGGTTTTTCCGGTCCACCGGAAAAATGCGGTTCATCCGCATCAGGGACAGCATGATGCCGCCGTATTTGCAGGTGGAGCCCCCGGCCAATCCGGTGCCGGCGCCTCGCACCACCACCGGGATATTGTGGTCGTACCCGTATCTCATCACGGCGGATACTTCCCCTGTATTCTCGGCCTCCACATAGAGGTCGGGCGGAAAAACTCCATATTCCGGCATTTCATCATGACAGTATTCGGGCAGAATGTCGGGGCCCGCTTTCACCCGTTCGGGGGAAGTGAGGGACTTGATCGCTTCGATGCCCGCGGCATCCAGCTTCCGATAGGGGTAAGGCATTTTACTCCGCCTCCTTTCCCGCGGCGGCAAGCTGCTTCAGCAGCGCCGGAACCGCGTCAAACAGGTTGTCGACGATGCAGTAATTTGCGATGTTGAAAATCAGCGCGTTGGGGTCGGAATTGATCGCCACGACGCACTCGCTGCCGTTCATGCCGGCGGCAAACTGGATGGCGCCGGAAACGCCGCACGTGACGATCAGCTTCGGGCGGACCGTCCGGCCCGAAAGACCGATCTGATGGGCGGTGTCGCCAAAGCCGTTTTCCACCATCGGGCGGGTGAAGCAGAGCTGGCCGCCCAGGGTCTGCGCCAGACGGCGCACGAGCGCCACGCCGTCCCCGTTTTTCGCGCCGCGGCCCGCGACCACCAGAATATCCTCTTCCTCGATGGATTTTTTCCGGATCAAAGGGATGACCTCCAGCACTTCGATCCCGGAGCGCGCCATCGCGTCGCTCACCGGCATCGGGGTCACTTTTCCGTCCGGATGGTCCACTTTTCCGGCTTTGTCCATCACCCGGTAGCGGACCGTGGCGAATTGCGGCCGGGCGTCCGCGATCAGGATCTGCGCCATAATGTTGCCGCCGAAGGCGGGCCGGACCTGGACAAGGTCCGTGTTGAGCCGGATATCCAGCTTCGTGCAGTCGGCAGTCAGACCGGTGTGGAACCGAACGGACAGCCGCGGCGCCAGCGAACGGCCGAGCTCCGTGGCGCCGATCAGCACCACGGAGGGACGCAGCTGCGAGATGCAGTCCGCCGCCGCATCCGCATAGCAGTCCGCCTTGAATCCGGCAAAGCCGGGGTGTTCGTAGACAAAAGCCTCTTTAATTCCATAGGGAAGCAGTTTTTCCGCGTTTTTTTCCGTCCCATCCCCGCCGACCAGCAAGGCGGAGACCTCATACCCTACTTTGGCGGCCAGGCGGCGGGCCTCGCCGATCAGCTCATAGGTGACCGGATGAAGCTCCCCATTCTCCTGCTCCGCGTAAATCAGAATGCCCTTCCATCTGCTTTTCCCGGCGGTATCCTTCCGCGGTTTTTGCTCGAATGCGATCGCGCGGCTGGGACAGACTTTGACGCAGACGCCGCACATCCGGCATTTTTCGTTTACCCGCGGACCGTTTTCCTCCATGCTCAGCGCGTCGAATGGGCATTTTTCAATACACTGTCCGCACAGGTCGCAGGCCGCGGCGTTAAAATGGATCGCCGTCATTTCCCCGTCCCTCCCTCGATCAGTTTCTTTTCCTTCAAAACGGAAACCAGCGCGGCCGCTTTCTCTCCCGCGCTGCCCTTCAGCATCACTTTTTTTGCGTTGACCGGCGGGGCAAACATGGTTTCCACATGCGTCGGAGAGCCGGCCAGGCCGCAGCGGGAAAGATTTTTTTCCGGCAGGTCGTCAAAGCCGCAGACCCGGATCGGGCGCTCCGCGGTCTCGCGCTTGAGCCGGTAGGAGGGCAGACGCGGCACGCAGATATTTTTTTCCACCGTGATGAGGCAGGGCAGCCGAAGCCGGGACCTCTGCGTGACGGTCGCCAGTGTCTGGCGCACCTCGATGCCCGTTTCATCCACCGCCAGGATCTCGCTGACCCACGCGGCGTGGGGGATTCCGAGATGCTCCGCGACGGCGGGGCCGATCTGAGCCGTGTCCCCGTCCGTGGTCTGCCGTCCGCAGAGGATCAGATCGGCCTTGCCGAGCAGGCGGATCCCCTGGGAAAGCGTGTAGGAAGTCGCAAGCACGTCGGACCCGGCGAATTTCCGGTCTGAAAGGATCACGGCGTCGTCCGCGCCCATCCGGTAGGCATCGCGCATCATCTGTTCCGCCTGCGGCGGTCCCATCGTCAGGACCGTGACCCTTCCTCCCATCCGTTCCCGAAGACGCAGGGCCGTCTCCAGCGCGCTGAGGTCATACGGGTTCGTCTTGGCCTGGGTGCCAAGGCGCTTTAACGAGCCCGTCTCCCGGTCGATTTCCACCTGCGAGGTGGCGGGGACCTGCTTCATGCAGACCAGAATATTCATTCCTGCTAGTCAACCCCTTTTGCTAATTTACTTTAAAGTTCTAAAGTGTAAACTGCTAAAATTTTAACACAGGACGGACGCGATGTCCATCCCTAATTTAAAATTCGACTTATTTTCAGAACAAAACGGATGCTCAATGCTGAAATATATCCGGGAAATCCGCACAAACTAACGTAAAATTCTCATAAAATCAGTCTTAGAAAGGACGTGCTGCAATGACCGGACCGTATTCAAAGCTCTTTGAACCCATCACGATCGGCAAGCTGACCCTTAAAAACAGGTTTTCCATGGCTCCCCTCGGCATGGTTTCCATGTCGGATTCCCAGGGAGGCTTCACTCAAAACGCCCAGGAATATTATGTCGAACGCGCAAGGGGCGGCACGGGACTGATCGTCACCGGCGTCACCAACGTGAATTATGATGAAATGGAACCGCTGGCGCTGCCCTGTGCCTCCCACAACCCGCTGTGGTTCATGAAAACCACAGCGCCCATGAACGAGCGCATCCACGCCTACGATTCCCGCATCTTTCTCCAGCTCACCGGCGGATTCGGCCGTGTGGCAATCCCCCACCTCATGAAAAACGCCATCGCCCCCTCCCCGCAGGAAAACCGGTGGGACCCTTCCATCATGCACCGAGAGATGAGCCGCGAGGAAATTCAGGAACTCATCAAATCCTTCGTCACCTGCGCCGTGGTGGCAAAGCAAAGCCATTTCGACGGAGTGGAGATCCACGCCGTGCATGAAGGCTATCTGCTCGACCAGTTTGCCATCGCGCTCTACAACAAGCGCTCCGACGAATACGGCGGAGACCTGCGCGGACGCCTGAAAGTGGCGACCGACGTGGTGAAGGGCATCAAGGCCGCCTGCGGAGACGATTTCACCGTTTCTCTCCGCTACAGCCTCAAGAGCTTTGTCAAGGGCATCCGTCACGGCGCACTGCCCGGAGAAAAATTCGTTGAACAGGGTAAAGACATCCAGGAGGGCGTGGAAGCCGCCAAAATTCTTGTGGAGGCGGGTTACGATATCCTCAACGTGGATGCCGGCACCTATGACTCCTGGTACTGGAATCATCCGCCGATGTATTTTGAAAAGGGAATGTACCGGGAATTCGGAAAAATCCTGAAAAAGGAAGTCAATGTGCCCATCATTTTGGCGGGGCGTATGGACGACCCGAAAATGGCCTGTGAAGCGCTGGGCGTCTGCTGTGACATCATCGGCCTGGGCCGCCCGCTGCTGGCCGACCCGGAGCTGCCCCTGAAAATCCGGACCGGACGGACGGACGAGATCCGGCCGTGCATCTCCTGCCAGCTGGGCTGCCTTGCCCGCCTGGCGCAGGGGCTTCCGCTGTCCTGCGCCGTCAACCCCGCCTGCGGCCGAGAGAAGGAAACGGCGCTGACGCCGGCGCTGTGCAAAAAGAACGTTTTGATTATCGGCGGCGGGCTCGCCGGCATGGAAGCGGCCCGAGTCTGCGCCCTGCGCGGCCACAAAGTGACGCTGCTTGAAAAAGGCCCAAGACTGGGCGGCAACGTGCTGCCCGGCAGCGTGCCGGATTTCAAGGAGGATGACCGCCATTTGATCGAATGGTACGAAACCGAGCTCGGAAAGCTGCCCGTGAAAATAAAACTGAACTGTGCCGCCGACAGGGAAACGGTCGAGCGCTTCAATGCCGACGCCGTCATCATCGCCATGGGCTCCACTCCCGTCCGGCTTGATTTTGGAAACAAGAACCGGATTTTCACAGCCGAAGAGATTCTTCTCTGCCCGGAAAAGGCCGGCAGCGATATCGTGGTTGTCGGCGGCGGGCTGGTAGGCTGCGAGACGGGTCTTTGGCTGAGGCGCATGGGCAACAAAAACGTCACCATCGTCGAGGCGGCACCGGAAATTCTGGGCGGTGGAGCCGACATGTGTTTCGCCAACTACGATATGCTGAAGGACCTGCTTGCCTTTGAAAAGATTTCGGTGTTTTGCTCCTCTGAAGTGACCGGTGTGGAAAACTCTTCCGTCACGGTGCGGTCAGCGGAGGGCGAAAAAAAGATCAAGGCGGATACGGTGATGCTGGCCGTCGGCTATCGGCCCGAGACGGTTCTGTACAACGAGCTGCGCGGCTGTGCGAAGGAAATTTACAACGTGGGCGATTCCCGGCACGTGCAGAACATCATGCACGCCATCTGGGACGCGTTTCAGGTCGCGCGGGAACTGTAAACTGGCGCTCCGCCAGCCGTAGCCGCAAACGGCCAACGAAAGGCCCGAACGCTGTTTGTGACAAAGAAAAATCCCCGGAAATCCTCATCTCTGCCGGATTCCTCGGGGATTTTTATTTTATAATGCTATAGGACTCGAAAGCGCGCAGCGGTAAAATCCGCCTCCGTTGTTCCCCGACCGGATTCTCATCTGGAGCAGGTCAAGCAAAAAGACCGCCTTCCGGCGGTCTTTTATTGGTGGACGTTATAGGACTCGAACCTATGACCTTTCGCACGTCAAGCGAACGCTCTAGCCAGCTGAGCTAAACATCCAAGTTTAAAGCGCTTGATCATTATAACGTATCTCCTGTCGAAAATCAAGTAAAATCATAAAAAAATCTAAATTATTTGAAAGTCTTGTTTTCGACATTCAATTATCATATAATAAATTTCAAATAGGAGGATGATCCATTATGTCGATTGGTCTTGTGCTGGAGGGCGGCGGCATGCGTGGGTGGTACACTGCCGGCGTTCTTACCGCACTGACGGAAAACGGGATCGATTTTCCCTGCGTTTATGGCATTTCCGCAGGAGCGTCCAATGCTCTCAACTACATCAGCAAACAAAACACAAGAGACTTCGGCCGTGCCATGATCCGCTATTCCGCTGAGGAGCGTTACATCAGCGTAAGCAATCTGCAGAAGACGGGATCTCTGTTCGGATTCGACTTTATATTCGGAGAGCTGTTTCATTCGCTTCTGCCCTTTGATTACGAAACTTTTTTTGATTCGCCGGTCCAGCTTAAGGTGGGCGCGACCGACCTGAAAACGGGGCAGGCCGTATTTTTCGATAAGGCGCAGCTGGATGAGGAAATGACCGCCGTGCGGGCCTCCTGCTCCCTGCCTTTTCTCTCGAACATCGTCACTTACCGCGGCTATGAACTCCTGGATGGCGGATGCACCATGCCGATTCCGATCGAACGCTCCATCTTCGACGGAAATGAGCGCAGCGTGATCGTACTTACGCGCGACTTTTCCTATCGGAAGGGGCCGAATCCGGAATTTCCAAGGTCTGTTCTCCATGTAAAATACGGAGACTACCCTCTTTTCGTCGATGCCATGATGAAGCGGCCCGAAACCTATAACAACGAACTCGACGTGTGCCGGCGGCAGGAAAAGGCAGGAAAGGCCTTCGTCATAAGGCCGAGCAGCCCGATCGTGATCAGCCGCTACGAAAAAGATCCTGAAAAGCTGAACAAAATCTATGAAATGGGTATCCATGACTGCGAAAATTCTCTCAATAATCTGAATAAATTTTTAAATTGAGGCTATTCCTAGAATTGACATCATAGGATCCGTCCGCCTGCGCATAATACATCAGGGGTGAAAACTATATGGCGGATCAATTGAGGCGCTTACTGGAATCAGACGGAAAGGCAAAGGAATACTTTGACGGACTTCCGTACTACACAAGGGACGAGGTCAAAAAGCACGCCGAAGAAATTGACTCGGCGGCATCCCTGAAGCTTTTTGTCGAGACTTTTACGCAGGACGATTCCTTCCGGGGCGCCTGAGTCCGCGAATACGCGGAGGCGCAAAAATGGGAACATTCTATGAAAACAACCCTGATCTGAGGGATTATTTTGAATCCCTCCCGATTGAAATTAAGGACCGGATTCTGGAATCCGGCGTTGAGATTTCAACGCTCGGAGAACTGATGAAGGTGGCCGAGCACTTTGAGCAGATGAATAAAATATAAGCGGACCGGGAATTCCTGAAATATCTCCGCTTGAAAAAGCCGAAGCAGCCGTACCACATGGTATTGGCTGCTCGGCTTTTTCAATTCTGATCAACGCTTTTCATACGAATATGGATTGATTGGATAAAATTGGGAAATGTAATATCTAGGATTCAGTTCCGGAGAAATCAAAAGAAATTCATTGGTGCGACGGCCTTTTACAAAGTCCTATGGGAGGAAAAAGACAAATGTTTAAATTGAGAGCCGCAGGCAAAGAGCTATTCTGCATGGCAGCTTCGTTTCTCAGCGTCACCTCCCTGACTTATGTGCTGAAGACAAGGAACGATCCTCTTCTGATCAACAACAGTGTTCTATCCGCCGTTTTTTTCTTGGCGTTCGCAGTACTGTTTTACAAAGGGGCCAATCTGGCCCGAAGGCGCCTGCTCCTATGCTCCGCAGCCCCGGGCCTCGTGCTTGGCTCCATGCTCGTTGTTGGCAGTGAAGTGGACCAAACCGGGCGGCTGAGCCTTCGCTCCCCTCATCTCTATCTTGCTTCCGCCGGAGCGGCTTTACTGCTGACGGTTCTGATTGAATTGCTTTTCGTCAAAATGGAAAAATCCTTGTCCGTCCCTCCGCGTTTCCCCATGGCGGGCACAAGATCCTTTCTGTTGCAGTGGGCGCTGATTTTTTTATGCTGGCTTCCGTGCTTTTTCGCCATCTATCCCGGAGTCTACGCCTACGACGGACCGATTCAGCTGGCTCAAAGCCTGGCCAACGATCATGTGCTGGTGGCCCAGCACCCGATTGTGCATACGCTTTATCTGGACGCCTGCTTCTCCGCCGGCCTCCGCTTCTTTGGGACAAACAATGCCGGAATGGCGATCTATTCGATTTCCCAGATGCTGATTCTTTCCGCCGCGCTCTCGTTCTGCTGCCGCGTTCTCGCCCGGCGCGGCGCTCCCCTCGTTCTCAGAGCGGCGGCGCTTCTTTATTTTGCGCTGTTCCCGATGAACCCCGTTCTGGCGATGAGCACAACAAAGGACACTCCCTTCGCCGCCGCCCTGCTGGTTTTCATCCTGGCCGTATGGGATCTTTCTGAGAACCCCGGCGCTTTTTTTTCCTCTCCCCTCCGCCCGTTTTTGTTTTTTCTCTCGGCGTGCGCCATGTTTTTGCTCCGCAACAACGGCGCCTATCTGTTCGCGCTCTCCATCCCGGTCTGGATCCTTCTCCTCCGCGGGCACCGTGTCGGCATTTCGCTCCTCTGCGCGGCCTGCCTTGCGTTTTACGCGGTGTTCACCGGCCCGGTCTATTCCCTTCTCCACGTTATCCCGGGGGATTTTCACGAGGCGCTGAGTATTCCGGCCCAGCAGCTGGCCCGCTCCGTGATCGACCACGGGGATGAGCTCACACCCGATGAGCTTCAGACCGTATTCCGGATGATTCCTGAAAAGCAGCTGCGCGGTTACGCACCCCGGTTCGCCGATCCGGTTAAGAATGCCTTCCAAACGAAATACGTCCTGAACAACAAAAAGAAATGCCTGAACACCTGGATCAGCATAGGATTGAAATGCCCCGACAGCTACACGAACGCGTTTCTGTGCAACAGCCTTGGATTCTGGGACCCCGACGTCGACTATCAGAGCGGCTGGGCGCAGAATCCCTTCCCCTATGTCGAGTTTCAGAATAAGCCGAATTTGCCTCCGGATTGGTTTCCGGTCACGCGTCACAGTTTTCTGCCGGGACTTGACCGGTTCTACGAAAGTGTCGCAACCGGCCGCGCCGTCGACCGGGTGCCCGTTCTTTCCCTGCTGATCAGCCCCGCGCTGCCGTTCTGGGTTCTTGCCTGGAGCACCGCTTTCTGCGTTTTCCGAAAGCAATACTCCAGTCTGATCGCACTCGCGCCGCTTTTCGCCTTCTGGATCACATTGCTTCTGTCGCCCGTCGTCCTGCTGCGCTATGCCTTTCCGTTTCAGATATGCATGCCCGTGATGACCGCACTGGCGCTCCGGCCGAAGCGCGGTCTAAACGACCAGCCTAATCCACAAGCCGGTACGCTCTGAGCAGGATCGGCTTCTGCCCTTCATAATCCCCCGGATAAAACAGAACCACCGGAACGCGGTCAACCGCCTGGTGGAGGTTGCAGAGGATTTTATAAGAGCGAAGAAGCTGACAGCATTTACCGACGCCGGTCAGAAACACAACGGCCTCCTTCGGGGTGTGTTCCTGAATATATCGGATCGTCAGGCTTTCCTCTTCATTGATCAGCAGCAGATTTCCGATCGCTTTGACAATCCGTTCCATTCCCTTTGTCTTTTCAAATTTAAAGCACTGCTCCAAAAGCCCTTCCCGCTCCAGCAGATCGATCAAAATGTCGTACAGATCAAATACAACCAGCTCATAACCATCAACGCTTTTGTTATTCCTCTTGATCATGCATGCAATCCGTTCCCGGACAACCAGCTCCGTTTCCGCCGGGTAGTCGAACACGTAATATCCGGCTCTGCTCCCGGATTTTCCGCCATGGCGGAAATCCGGATCCTGGATGATCTGTTCCACGGCGTCCAGCCGTTCTTCAATACCGTCCATTATCCTCCCCCGCTCAGGTATTGATAAAAGTTCATTTCTAAAATATATGCCGCATGGGAGGATGATATATGGCCCGCCGAAAGATAATTGCCAACCGGGGCAGCCCGCGGGTAATTACAATCTTTTTCGCAGAGCGGGCAAATCGCTTTTCTCTTCCGTTCCACGCGCGATTCTCCCTATGGAATCGCGGTGAAGAAGAAAAAGCAGCGAAGCTCCGGCAAGAAAAACGAACCCCGCTTCCAGGCCGCCGTACCGGAAAGCCGGAAACAGGAAGAAAACTGGAATCGCCAAAGCTCCCAGAGCCAGGTATTTCGTCACAATTACAACACACAGGCCGATGAGTTCGGCAATCATCCCCGCGACCGGTGAAAACAAGATCAAATAAGTGCAGAAAACGGCGACGCCCCTGCCGCCGCGAAATTTGTTCCAGAATGGGAATCCGTGCCCCAGGGCAGCTCCCAAGCCTGCGTACAGAATGGCCAGCCGTCCAAGCTGCGGAAAAAAAAGATACCGGCAGCTCATGCAGGGCAAAACCGTTTTCAAAACGTCGCCCAGCAAAGTCACAGCCGCCCATTTTTTTCCGAACAGTCCCAAGATATTCGCCGTGCCGGGATTTCCTGAGCCAATCCCGCAGGCGCTTTTGCCCGTTTTCCATCGGGCCACGGCTTCGGCGGTCAGAAAACAGCCGCAGAAATAGCCCGTCATAACGCAAAAGAACCTCATGCCGATCAGAATCCTTTCCAGAATAAGCTACGGTTTCCCTGTTATCATCATCTTCTATTGTATACAAAATTCCGGGTAAAATGAATACAGAGCATATCGGAAACCTAAAAATGGCGAATGAATCTTTCCATTTTACAGATTTTACCGAATATGCTCTGTCTCTTATTCCTCAAGGCAGCTGTTCAAGTCCGTCTTTGGGGTCGATTCATGCAGGCTCTTTCAAACAGCCCTCCGGATCCGGATTAAAAATCAGCTTTCCACAGCCCGTGAAGATTGCAGTATTCATAAACCGTTCCGCTCTCCGCGTTCTTGAATTCAGCGACCGGCTGCATGCCGGGCTGCAAATATTTTAATTCCACCCTGTCGCCGGAGACAAGGGCAATCCACTCAATGTGATGCTCCGGCAGCATCGGATGCAGCGTTGAGCCAACGGCGACTTTAATCTTTCCGTTCTCTCTCGTTACGACCGGCACGTGCTTCTCCTGAGCGGCATCGGTGCTGTTGGCCGTGAGTTTTGTCATATTCTGGCCGCAGCAGACAAGCGTGCCGCCGCCGTTTTTAATTTTTACAACCATATTCCCGCATATTTCACAACGATAGAATTCTACATTTGCCATAGTAATCTCTCCTTTAAATTAAATCAATTTTTATTCGAACGCCACAACGGCGTTATTGTTTTTGATGCGCGGCAGGATCGTCTCCAGCACGCGGAACCGATGGTTCAGGTCCTTTTGCTCCAGATAGGCAACCGACAGGTCCTGTCCCACGACAAGATCCATATTTGCGGGTTCGGAACAGACCAGCACGGCCTTTTCCTTTCCCAGAGCAGTGGATTGATACACCTTGCCGTCCAGCATTTTCCGGACCCGGTCAATTTCCAGCAGTCCGGTTCCCGGCTGAATCCTCTGCAGATCAAGATAAAGGTCGGGGCTGAGGGACAGCGCGTAAGTCCCGAAAATCCCGCTGGAAGCGAAATGTTCCAACCCGGCGGCAATATCCGCAAAGGCATTTTCGCCCGATTTCCAATCGGAGCGTTTGATTTTTTGAATTCCCGGCGCGGTCATAAGGCCCTCATATCCAAGGCCCGGATTCCCAAAATAGAGGAAAGTATCCTCCAACCTGGCACAAATCGAAGCCGCGCGGACCGCCTCCGTCAGATCGGTCGGGAATCCCAGCCGGGCGCTGTTTTCCAAGTCCCTCGCCAGCAGGGTAAAATCATTGTAAACGGAAGGAATTTCAACGTACTTTCTCCCGTTGGTTGAAAGAAAACCTTCACTTTCAACCTCTTCAACTTCTCCCGTGCGATCGACTGAGATACTTTCCACGCCGATCCCAAGCGGGCCGAAAATATGTAAAAAGCGCCGGCCGGTTAAAGCCTTCCGCGCCGTCTCCACCACTGCGGCATCGATTTCCTGCCAAAGTTCCGCCGAAACCGGAGAACTCTCTCTTGAAAGATAACTCATGTCTCTTCTCCCTTCACCGTTTCTATTCCAGCAGATTTCCCACCGTCGGCTTCTGGTCCGAGGCAGCCGGACCCGTCGTCGGTTCTGCAATTCCTAAATTCTCCAGCATTTCACGGACTTCCGATTCCCCTGAGGAAAAAAGCTCCGCTTCTTTCGGGTCAAGCGTTCTCAAAAGCGTCATCAATTCTCCGACATGCGCCTTTTCCTCATCCCGAATATCCGCAAGCACTGTTTGAGCCGTCACATTGTCCGTAGCCTGAACGTGCGCATCGTAAAGGTAGATCGCTTCCAGTTCGCCCGCGATATCCAATCGGATCGCCTGAACCAGTTCCTCATCGCTCAATTTTCGTTCAACATTACCCGAAAAAGGGTTTGCAAATGCAGGCATTTTAGCTATCCTCCGATCTAATTTAATAATCATTCTTGATTTCTGTCGATATTATATCATCTCCGTTTTTAAATTGCAAGCCTTTTCATCAAAAAAATAATAAATTTTTTACCCATACAAAAAACGCCGTTTAAAACGGCGCGTGAAGTGAAATTCAGCATTCGGTTCCCAGAAGCGCGGCGCCAAGAATGCCCGCATCATTGCCCAGCTGCGCTTTGCACAAAACGGTCTGCCTCTCAGCATTGCGCGCATAGTTTTCGGCGGCGACCGCTTTTCTCAGAGGTTCCATCAGGAATTCGCCCTCGTTGCTGATTCCTCCGCCGATACAGAGAATATCCGGCTGAAAAACGTTAATGCAGTTG
Organism: Caproicibacter sp. BJN0012; assembly: GCF_035986805.1. Classification (NCBI taxonomy): domain Bacteria; kingdom Bacillati; phylum Bacillota; class Clostridia; order Eubacteriales; family Acutalibacteraceae; genus Caproicibacter; species Caproicibacter sp. BJN0012. The sequence goes on from NZ_CP142518.1 coordinate 2,463,307, forward strand.
GCCACGCCGCAGGAAAGATAAAAGAGGTATTGATCAACGACTTTCTTTCCGGTTTCATCGCCCGCCCGCACTGCTTCAAAAGCGCTTCTTCCGTCGACCTGATCCGGATCTCCGGCGATTTTCCACAGCAGCGAGCTTTTGTCTTTCCGCATGGCCTCCCGTGTCATCGCAACCAGCCCGGTTGCTGAGGCATACGCCTCCCAGCAGCCCCGCCGGCCGCAGGTGCAGAGCTTTCCACCCGCCACAATCACGGTGTGCCCGATTTCACCGCCCGCAAAATTGCTTCCGGCATAAATCTTTCCGTCGATAATAATCCCGCTGCCGATTCCTGTTCCAAGCGTGATGGCAACGGCGTTCCTAGCGCCTTTGAGAGCGCCGGCCCTGAACTCGCCGAAGGCCGCCGCATTGGCATCGTTTTCCAGAATGACATCTTTTTTCAGCCGATCCGACAAGAGCTTCCGAAGCTCCAGATTTTCAAAAAACAGATTGTTGGAGTACTCGACCACGCCGCTGTCCCGGTTGACCGTGCCCGGAGTCCCAACTCCCACATACGGGATGTCATCCACGCTCAGCCCGGCGGCCCCCAGAGCTTCCTGAACGGTCGCGGCAAGCTGCTCACAGATTTCCAGAGGTTTGCAGGGGACAGACGTTTTCCTCTTTGCCCGCGCTACGATCCGGTATCTCTGATCGACCACGCCGGTCGCGATATTGGTCCCCCCAAGATCGATTCCAAGATAATACATGAAAGTTCCTTCCCTCTTCCCGTAATATTCATTAGTATAGCATCTCTTCCGAAACATTGTAAACACGCCTTGGCGGAATACAAAAAATAATCCACTTGCTTAAAACCTGTGCTATAATGGTACAATAAGTTTGGAATAGAATTGGTAAACGGAGAAAAATGCATGACATATGAAACCCTGCCTCAGAGCATGAAAAACGAATATACCCGGAGCTATTGGGACCGTCTGCAAAAAAAGCGCGGCACGCTCGCTTTCAAACGGGCCGGGGATATTATGGCCTCCCTGGTTATTTTGCTGGTGCTTTCACCGATCCTGCTGCTGTTGGCTCTGGCGGTCAAGCTGGATTCGCCGGGACCTGTTTTTTACCGGCAGATCCGAGTCGGCCGCTATGACCGTGACTTCAAAATCTTCAAATTCCGCACAATGGTCCAGGACGCGGACAAAATCGGCCCGGCGGTCACGACCGGCGGGGATGAGCGCATCACAAGGGTGGGAAAGCTGATCCGCCGGTGCAGGCTGGATGAATTTTCCCAGCTGCTCAACGTTTTAAACGGCACCATGAGCCTGGTCGGCCCCAGGCCGGAGGTGAGACGGTATGTGGAAGCCTACACTCCGGAAGGAATGGCGACCCTTTTAATTCGGCCCGGGATCACGGCGCCGTCCAGCATCGCTTTTAAAGATGAAGACAGGCTGTTGGTTTCTTCCGGGGACCCCGACCGGATTTATATCGAGCAGATACTGCCGCCAAAAACGGAACTGAACCTGCAATATCTGCGCGGCATCAGCGTTGCGGCCGACATGAAAATCATGGTTCGGACCATAGCGGCTGTAATTTAAGCCATATTTTCAGGGAAAGTCACATATGATTGGGTAGAACAGCGGGGGATGAAAAGTTGTTTTGCCACATGGGAAAAACCCTGAAAACAGTCCTGCTTCTTTTCCTGGCGGTCATCCTTCTGACGGCTTCCGCCGGCTATGTGCACCGGGCGGTGCCGACGCAGGCACAGGAAGAAAAGAAGTCGGATCACATTAAATATGTCGAATTCAATGTTTCCTATCTCGCTCTGAAAAAGGCGATGAACCTGGATATTGAATCCCACAAAAAGGGAGGCAGCCTCAATTGGATTCAGATTCTGGCATACCTGGGCGCGAAATACGGCGGGGATTTCAAACGGTATAGAAGCTCTGACATGGACGCCTTCGTAAAGAAGCTCCAGACCTCCGGCATAGATGAAATCACAAAGGACATGAAATATTACAAATATTACTTTGAGGCCTACACTGCCGTGCTGGGCGGGCTTCTCGGAAAATACCGGGAGGACGGAGAGGAGAAGTACGGCCTGATCGGCTATTCGCCGATTGCAAAGACTTTCCCTTACACAGACTGCGATGATTTCGGCGCACAGCGCACCTACGGCTACTCAAGGCCGCATCTGGGCCACGACATGATGGCCGCCACGGGAACTCCGATCATCGCGGTGGAATCCGGGGTTGTGGAAGCCCTGGGATGGAACCAGTACGGCGGCTGGAGAATTGGGATCCGCAGCTTTGACTCCAAACGATATTACTATTATGCCCATCTGCGCCAGAACCGTCCCTATGCCGCGAATCTGGCCGTCGGCCAGACCGTCAAGGCGGGCGACGTGATTGGATATGTCGGCCGCACGGGATACAGCACCAAGGAGAACGTGAACAACATCAAAGTCAGCCACCTGCACTTTGGATTGGAACTGGTCTTCGACGAGAGTCAAAAGGAAAGCAACAACGAAATCTGGGTGGATGTCTATGCCCTGACAAAGCTGCTGCGGCAGCATCAGTCTGAGGTGTATCGCGTTGCGGAAACGAAAGAATACTACCGGGTTAAGAATATAGAAATTGAATAGCTCATGATTCTCATTGATTTTGCCGCTGTGTCATGTTATAATGAAATCTGTGACTTTGCCGCTGTGGCGAAATTGGCAGACGCAAGGGACTTAAAATCCCTCGGTAGCAATACCGTGCCGGTCCGAGTCCGGCCAGCGGCACCAGCGTAGAATCTCTCCAAACCCAGTATTCATGAGGGTTTGGAGATTTTTTTTGCCCTTTTGCGCTTCGCTGAATTTAAGGAATCCGTGGAATTTGCCGTCTTTTTCTGTAAGGGATGTGTAACCTTCGAATCAAAACTCAGGTGCGTGTAGATATTGGCGGTTGTCTCACGATCACCTTTGCGGGGCAGGCCTCAAAACAAGCAATCTGTACCTTTTCGTTTTCCAGAAGCTCACGGCAAAAGTTTTTTCCGCGCGCGGTGAAGAAGTACATGCCGTCCGGCTCGTAATGAATCGCACTGATGTTCCGGATTTGCGGGTTGCCCTGCGTGTCCACGGTTGCAAAGCTGAGCACGCCGATCAGCTTCAATTTTTCAAGACAGGTTTTCGCATCCATTATGCTCACCTCATGATAATTGGATTGGGGTATTTTCTCGGCTTCACGCCGGGAAAACCGCCGACCGGGTAACCGAGAGTGATATGCGCTTTTGCTTCAAGATGCTCTGGAACATTCCATTTGCGCAGAATCTCTTTACCGAATTCATTATCGAATATGTCTTCTACAACACCTTCAAGACATGAGCCAATTCCAAGCGAATAAGCAGCCAGGCATATATTGCTTGCCATAATATAGCAGTCCGCATCTGCGAACCAAAACCTTTTGGGGCCAAATAAAGTGACTACCGTGGGCGCGCTGTAGAACGCGCTTGCAATCGTAGGATCATCGGCAATGCTAGGCTGGTCGGTCGAAATATACCTTCCGGGGGAAGAAATGCTAACATGAGACAAGGATTTTTTAATTTTCCCCAGCTGTTCATTCATTGCGGCATCCTGACACACAACAATTTGTGTGGTCTGCCGATTGCCCGCATTGGGGCTGAAGGAAGCAGCATACAAAATCTGCTCCAGTATATCGTCCGGCACCTGCCTGTTTTCATATTTTCGGATTGAGCGGCGCTCCATCATATTCTTGATAACTTCGTTCACGCTTTGATCTCCTTCCAACACTGCGGGTCGGGCGCATATAGATTGCCGTGGTAACCGAAGGCGACGGCCGGGCAGCCCCGGCAGAACCGCAGCAGCTCGCATTTTGAGCATTTTTCAAATTTCTCATATTCACGGTATTTATCCATTTTAGCGCCCGTAAACAGGTTATAAAGATCGTCCGTCAGGGCATTTCCCACCTTGCTCTCCATCCGGCGGCAGGCATATACCGCGCCGTCCGAAAGGATTGTCAGGTGGCAGTTACCGCAGTTACAGCCGTCATAGACATATTCGTCATTGGGATAATCCGAGAGATGAAACAGTCCTTTTTCATATTGAAACAACGTCCACAGGTGATCTTTCAGGTTAAATGTTGTGCCGCTGTCTTTATACTGCTCAAATTTTTCCCAGCAGCGCTCCATCATCTCGCGATATTCCTCCGGGGAGCAGCAGTTGTCCCGGTCGGACATGGATGGGCAGTAACGGGCAAAAGCGAAAATGTCCACGTTACTTTCTACGACGACATCCACAAGATCGGGAATTTCTTTGCTGTTCCAACGGGAAACCGTTGCCATAACAGCAACATCGATTCCGGCGTTTCGAAGGATCGGAACAACCGCCAGCGTTTCATCATAGGAACCTGGGCGGCGGATACGGTCATGTGTTTCACGCAGCCCGTCAAGAGAAAGCTGGTATTTTCGGCAACCGCAATCGTGCAGGCGTTTGCAGACCACGTCGTTCAAATGAAACGGATTGCCGAGAATGGCAAAGGGGACATTCTCAGTTTTGAGCTTTTCGGCGAGCGTCCAGAACTGCGGATGCAGAATCGGGTCGCCTCCGGTGATATAAAGATATGAGAGCCGTTTTGCCTTCTGGCAGAAAGTTTTGATGTTTTCAATGACCATATCCATCTCAGGCCCTGCCATTTCCTTGAACTTGGCATGGCTGCCGAGAGCGTAAATATAGCAGTGCTTACACCGTTGATCGCAGGCCTCGGTGATGTGCCACTGAAACGCAAAATATTCCATTTGGTTTTCCTTTCTGATTCTAGTCAGGGGCAGAAAAACATCCCCGCAAGCCACGCCTGCGGGGATGCCTTGCCGGAATTATTTCTTGTCGCCGGCGCCACAGGCTGTACCGCAGGCAGCTGGTTTTTCCTCCGGCTTTTTGTCACCGGCGCCGCAGGCCGTACCGCAAGCGGCTGGTTTTTCCTCCGGTTTCTTGTCACCCGCGCCACAAGCTGTGCCGCAAGCGGCAGGAGCTTTTCCTTCGGTTTCTTTCTTGTCAAACAAATTTTTAAGAGACATCACTCAAGTCCTCCTGATCAGAATTCAGACTTTATGCCCAGTCATTGATTTGACTGCATTCTCTGTCTGTGATTCCATTGTAGCGTGCAAAAACAGGCATGAAAAGTACGCACCTTTCTATTACCCAGTTACCTTTTTATAACCTTTGCGTGTTTATGGGCTTTTTCAACTCAAAATAATTTCGGGTATTCTTCATCTTCCTGATTGGCTTGACAGGCAGGCTGCGCAACAGTATGATATGGTATATAATATTCAAATTGAAACCTGTATTTATATTGAAACTAAAGGGGGTGGAGATGTCCATATGCTTACCAAAGAAGAACTGCCCGCCTGTCCGGTTGCAACGATCGTACAGTTGATCGGAAACAAGTGGAAACTGCTCATTATCCGAAATCTTCTCGCAGGAACACAACGCTTTAATGAAATGCGCCGCACGATTCCCGGCATCAGCCAAAAGGTTCTGACAGATAACCTTCGTTCTCTTGAAGAAGACGGACTTGTCACGCGCAGGATTTTTGCGGAGGTCCCGCCCCGTGTGGAATACTCCCTCAGCGAGCTTGGCAGGACACTGAAGCCGGTCTTTGATTCTATGCAGGCCTGGGGCGAAGGTTATCAGGAACTCGTTAGAAATAGTGCGGAAAAATAAGCATGTTATGGACACGAAGGTAAGAACATAAGTTAGACACTTAGATCAAAAGTGTCCAAACCCGCGTGAATAAAGGGTCAGACATAGAAAACAGCGGCTGATATTTAGACATTCTGAAAGAAATGTTCTAAACATCAACCGCCGTTTATTTTGTGTCATTTGCTCATTTTAGATGCAGACCCTATTATTCACAATTGAACCGTCATCCCCAATGCTTTAAACAAACGGCGCTCAGTTTGTCGTATATCTTCGCGTCTTTCCACGCGGTGAACGCGTTCTTGTACACGCCGAAGCAGTCGGTATATATCTCGTGATTCTTCATGACGGGTTCCACCTTGCCGGTGATGTGAACCATGTTCTCCACACCCTCGCTCAAGCTGCCGAATATGCCCGCGCCCGTCGCGCCCAGAACCGCCGCGCCCACGAGGCCGATAGCCTGTCCGACCGGGCGCGGCAGCCGGATACCAGCTTCCCGAAGAATTTCAAACGCGAATAGCATAATTAACGCTTCCACAAAAGCGGGAAATGGCGTTCCTTCGCGTGCTTTGGCTATAGTAAACAACAACGTGGTGGGCAGCAGTTCTTGATGAAAGGCGGTCAGAGAGATGTAAACAGCGGGACCAAACACGGCGATGAGGAACGCGACAAAGCGCAAAATTCTCGTCAGACTTGCATACAACGGACGCGTATAATAATCCTCGGCCGTCTGAAAACTTTCGATAAACAGCATTGGCGCCGTCAGCACAAATGGTGTGCCGTCTACCACAATAGCAGTGCGGCCCTCCAGAATACGCGCCGCGACCACGTCCGGTTTCTCGCTGTATCCTATGGTTGCAAATGGAGAAAACGGCGCATCGTCAATATATTCCTCAATGTAACCGGATTCCAAGATCGAATCCACATCCAGGTGGCCGATGCGGTATTTGACTGTATCCACCACTTGGGGATCGGCTACGCCATCTAAATAGATCAGGCAAATATCGGTTTGGGTTTTTCGACCGACAGTCATATGGTCCACGCGAAGATGTTCGTTGCGGATCTTACGCCGGATCAGCGACGTATTGGTGCGCAGATTTTCGGTGAAACCCTCGCGTGGTCCGCGCACAACCGTCTCGGACTGGGGTTCGCTGACACTTCGTTTTTCCCAGCCCTTTGTGCTGATGACAAGTCCGGTTACGTTGCCGTCCAGAAGAAGGATTGTATCGCCTGACAGGCAGCTCGAGGCGACCTCGGGCAGCGAACGGACAACCGTGACATCGCTGGCGCACAGTACTTCGTGTTGAAGTTCATCAAGTACTTTCTGACCCGCAGTCGGCTGGAAATTCTCAAACCGCTGATTCATCAGTGGTCGGAGGATTGCATTGGTCATGAACTTGGTGTCTACCAGTCCGTCAATAAAGATCAAAGCACCTAGCAGACTCCCGTCCGAGCCGAATCGGAAGGAATGCACTTTGAAATCATTGCTGTTTCCCATCGCGGCCTTTAGCTTGCTCAGATTTTCAGAAAGCCGTTCTTGGAGCGGTTCTTTCAGCTTCGCGGCGGCCTTTTCCTCTCCGTTTTCCAGCGTTTCATGAACCCGCGTGTGTTCGAAGCCGACAAGATGACTTATCTTCCGAAGGATAAATCCAAAGAGCAAACAAGGGCCTCCTCCCCTGGAACTTTTTATCTAATATTATATCCAAGTATTTCCTGATTAATCGTTATATTGTTCAATCTGAGTAATTATGCACCCTTTGTTAAGGATAAAATGAAAAGTTCATCTCTGGAAATGGTATACTCCCAGAACGCTCAGACGTACCTATATGTGTTTCCGCAAACGAAGGTTCGTGTTAAATTTGATTCCTGAGGATGCGATCATATCCAAGAAACTCTGAATATGACCATTGTCCTCACATAGGGGAGTAGCCTTGGCACAGGGCATAAGTGTGTCCTCATTCTGAATTTAGGTATATAAAGACGGCGTCAGGTACTCTTGGGGTAAAGTATGAAGGTCGACGGAACAAAATATCCTCCGCACCATAAATTGATGGAAAAAACATATTGACAATTTACCAAAGCACTTTTATAATAAGATAAATTTTATACGGGAAATCCGATGAGCAAAGGTAAGTAACGGACACGACGGTGGCACAGAGAGTACGGCGATGCTGAGAGCCGGCCCATGCGATGTTCCGCGAATGGATTTGTCAGGAGCGCAGGGAAAGGGGATTTTTCCCCTGGTATCTGCCGCCGCGCCCCGCGCGTTACAGCGGGAGGGTATTGATGCAACTTCTGCTGCGTACCTCTGTCTGCGACGAAGTTTCGCTGCGTACCCGGAATGAGGGAAACGGTTATCCGTTTCCGAACTAGGGTGGCACCACGAGCCTATCGTCCCTGAATTTCAGGGACGATAGGCTTTTTTGTTTGCAATTTGAACCGAAAGGAAGGACGGAATATGTTGAATCCGCCGTTAGAGACCGTGAAGGGGCTTTTGTCCGGCTATCAGATGGTGCCGGTCGCCGCATCCAGACTAATGGACCGCAGCACGCCGGTCGGCATTTTCAGTACGCTGAAAGCTTTCTGCGAAGACTGTTTTCTGTTGGAAAGCGTGGAGCGGTCGGAGCAGTGGGGGCGGTATTCTTTCCTGGGAATCCACCCGAAGTCAAAAATCACTATCCGCGGGGGGATTGCCGAGTTCGAGGAGAACGGCTCCGTTCGTTCGGAGCGGGTCGAAGATCCCGCCGGATACCTCGCAAAAATCGTGAGAGAGTATGGCTCGCCCCGACTGCCGGGATTTCCCCGGTTCACGGGCGGCCTGGTCGGGTACTTTGGCTATGATCTTCTGCGCTATCTGGAAAAGAAACTCGGCTCCGCGCCCGAGGATGATTTGGGTTTGCCGGACTGCGAGCTTGCCCTCTACGATGAGGTGATCGCTTTCGACCACCTGAGCAGCAGGGTGTTTGTAATCCTGAACGTCAGGAGGGGCGGGAATACCGCCGCGCAGTACGAAGCCTGCGAAGCGCGGGCGCGGGAGATTCTGCGGGAGCTGGAGATGGGGAAGGCGAAGGAGCCGGCCGTCCCCGGATATGATCCGGGCAAAATCGAAGTTTGTTCGAATCTCTCAAAGGAGCGCTTTTGCGCCATGGTGAAGGAAGCAAAGGGCTATATCCGTGCGGGGGATATATTTCAGGTCGTGCTCTCCCGGAGGTTTGAGATTGAAAACCCGCCGGACCCGTTCAAAGTATACCGCGTGCTCCGCGCCGCGAACCCCTCGCCTTACCTGTATTATATCCGGTCGGACGGCTACTGCATCGTGGGGGCCTCCCCTGAGATGCTCGTGAACGTGACGGACGGAGTCGTTACCAATAAGCCGATTGCGGGCACCAGCCGCAGAAGCGCCGATGAAGCGGAGGATGAAAGGCTGGAGCGGGAGCTTTTAGCGGATGAAAAGGAGCGCGCGGAGCACACCATGCTGGTCGACCTGGGTCGCAACGACGTCGGCCGGGTCTGCCGGTACGGTACGGTGGAGGTCAAAGATTTCATGCATGTGGAGCACGCGTCGAAGGTGATGCATCTGGTCAGCGAGGTCACGGGCGTTCTGCGGGAGGACAAAACCGCCGAGGACGCGCTGCTCTCCGTTCTGCCGGCGGGCACGCTCTCCGGCGCGCCGAAGATCCGGGCAATGCAGATCATCGACGGGCTGGAAGACAAAAAGCGCGGCGTCTACGGCGGAGCGATCGGATACCTGGGCTTTGACGGGAATATCGACACCTGCATCGCCATCCGCACGGCGCTGTTCCGGAACGGGAAAGCCTATGTGCAGGCCGGAGCGGGGATCGTCGCCGACAGCGTGCCGGAAAAAGAATATGAGGAGACCGAAAATAAGGCGCTGGCGGTGCTCGGCGCGATTCAGGAGGCGAAGAGGCTGTGATCCTGTTTCTCGACAATTACGACAGTTTTACCTACAACCTGGTCCAGCGCATCGGGCGGCTGTACCCGGAGATCCGGGTCGTCCGGAACGATGAAATAACGACGGGGGAGATCGAACGGCTGAATCCGCAGGCGATCGTGATTTCCCCGGGCCCAGGTTACCCAAGGGATGCGGGCGTCTCCGTCGAAGCCGTCCGGCGGTTCAGCGGAAGAATCCCGATCCTCGGGATCTGTCTCGGCCATCAGTGCATCGGCGAGGCGTTCGGCGGAAAAACCGTGCCCGCCTCGCGCCTGATGCACGGGAAATCGAGCGAGATCCGGGTGGACGGCGCCTGCCCCCTGTTCCACGGCTTGCCGGAGACCATCACCGCGGCGCGATATCACTCCCTGATTCTCGACCCCGTGACCCTGCCCGCCAGTCTCACCGTCGTTGCGAAGGACGAGGATGGCCAGATCATGGGCGTGCAGCACAAAACGGAGCCCACTTTCGGCCTGCAGTTCCACCCGGAATCCGTGCTGACTGAGAGCGGGGACCGAATCCTGTATCAATTTCTGAAAGAGGTGTGTCAATTGGAGACAAAACAGATGACTTTTCCGCCGCTGCCGGCGGAAAAGAGAACCGGGCTCAAGCCCTTCCTGCTGAAAGCCGTGGAGGGCGGGAATCTGACGGAGCAGGAAGCCCGTGACGCCATGAATTGCATCATGGGCGACGCCGCGACCGATGCGCAGATCGCAGCGTTTCTGACGGCGCTGCGCATGAAGGGCGAAACCATCAACGAGATCACCGGCTTTGCCAAAGTGATGCGGGAAAAGGCAGAACCCGTTGGCATTTCCCCCGCCGCCGTGGATATCGTCGGAACAGGCGGAGACCTGTCCAACAGCTTCAACATCTCTACCACCGCCGCGTTTGCCGCCGCGGGCGCGGGTCTTCGGGTGGCGAAGCACGGCAATCGCAGCGTTTCGAGCAAAAGCGGCGCGGCGGATGTGCTGGAGGCGCTTGGGGTAAAAATCTCGATCACGCCGGAACAGGCGGCGCGGTGCATGGAAGAATGCGGGATCGCGTTCCTGTTCGCGCAGTGCTACCACGGCTCCATGCGTTTTGTGGCGGCTTCTCGCCGGGAAACCGGTCTGCGCACGGTATTCAACATTCTGGGGCCACTCGCAAACCCGGCGCACGCCGATTCGATGTTGCTGGGCGTCTATGACGAATCGCTTCTCGGCCCATTGGCGCAGGTGCTGGTAAATCTGGGAGTCAAAAGCGCCATGCTGGTGCACGGGGACGACGGCCTGGACGAAGTCAGCGTGTCGGATTCCACCAGCGTCTGCGAAATTCAGGACGGAGATTTGGACTCCTACAAAATCACTCCCATCGATTTCGGCCTTCCGCTTGCACACAAGGCGGATATCGTCGGCGGAACGGCGAAGGAAAACGCCGCGATCGCGAAAGACATTCTGTCGGGCGGAAAAGGCCCGAAGCGCGACATCGTTCTGCTGAACGCCGGCTGCGCTCTTTATGTCGGAAAAAAAGCGGCTTCGGTCAAAGAGGGGGTAGCCCTCGCAGCGCAGTCTATCGACAGCGGCGCGGCGCTCGAAAAGCTCAATCGGATGGTCGAAGTGACCAACCGATTTTAGGAGGAAACGATGATTCTGGAAGAAATCGCAGCGAAACGGCGGGTCCAGCTCGCACACGAAAAAGACGTGGCGCCGCTGGAAGCGGTAAAGCGGAGGGCCGAAGCGGCCCCCGCTCCGAAGAATTTCCGCGCCGCCCTGCGCGGAAAGCATCTTTCGGTCGTCGGAGAAGTCAAAAAGGCCTCACCGTCCAAAGGGCTGATCCGCCCGGACTTTCATCCCGTGGAGATTGCGAGGACCTACGAATCGGCGGGGGCCGACGCGCTTTCCGTTTTGACGGAGGAGGCATATTTTCAGGGTTCATCCGAATATCTGAAAGAGATCCGGCGGGCGGTTGCGCTGCCGATCCTGCGCAAGGATTTTATTCTCGACCCCTATCAGATTTATGAGGCGCGCGCCATCGGCGCGGACGCGATCTTATTGATCGCCGCTCTGTTGGATGAGCAAACCTTGCGGGAATACGCCGGGCTTGCGGAGTCGCTCGGCCTTTCCTGCCTGATGGAAGCGCACGACGAGCGGGAGCTTGCGAGTATTCTGGCGGCCGGCGGAACCGTCGTCGGCATCAACAACCGCGACCTGAAAACCTTCCGCGTGAATTTAAGCACCACCGTGCACCTTTCAAAGCTGGTGCCGGAAGAATGTACGCTTGTTTCTGAAAGCGGGATTACAACGCGAAAGGACATGGAAACGGTGCGATGCGCCGGAGCCGACGCCGTTCTGATCGGGGAAACACTGATGCGAAGCGAAAACGTGGCGGAAATGCTGCACGGACTGAGGGACGGGCTACGAAGGTGAAGCTCTGCGGCATGAAAAGGCAGGAGGACATCGGCTACCTTAATGAATTCCACCCGGATTACGCGGGTTTCGTATTCGCCGGGACAAAGCGGAGAATCACACCGGAGGCGGCTGCGGCGCTGGCGGAAAAACTTGATTCCGGGATCGGGAAGGTCGGCGTGTTTGCCGACGAGGAGCCGGAAACGGTCTGCCGTGCCGTCCGGCTGGCCGGGCTGGACATCGTGCAGCTCCACGGCGGCGAGGCCGCGGAATATATCGAAGCTCTCCGGCGCCTCCTGCCGGGGATGGAAATCTGGAAGGCAGTGCGCGTTCGGGACAGGGAAACGGTGCTTCGCGCTCTGACGCTTCCCGCCGACCGCTTTCTGCTGGATGCCTTTTCTCCAACGGAGGCGGGAGGCACCGGGCGCGTCGCGGATCTCGGCGTCATCCGAAGCTGCCGCATCGAGGTTCCGTATTTTCTGGCGGGCGGGTTGAACGCGGGCAACCTTGCGACAATCGTCCGCGAAATGCGGCCTTACGGAGTGGATGTCTCGAGCGGTATTGAAACCGGCGGTGCCAAGGACCGCCGGAAAATCGAAACAGTAATGCGGATTCTCCGCGGGGAATCCGGAGAGGTGGGATCAAATTGATGCAAAAAGCCGGAAGATACGGAGAGTACGGCGGACAATACGTCCCCGAAACGCTGATGAACGCCGTCCACGGGCTTGAAAATGCGTATGAAGCGGCGAAGAACGACCCTGAGTTTCAGAACAAACTGAATCGTTTGTACCGGGAATATGCGAACCGGCCTTCGATGCTCTATTGCGCGGAGCGGATGACAAAGGACCTCGGCGGAGCGAAGATCTATCTGAAACGGGAGGATCTGAACCATACCGGAGCCCACAAGATCAACAATGTGCTCGGGCAGATCCTGCTGGCGAAACGCATGGAAAAGACTCGCATCATCGCGGAGACGGGAGCGGGCCAGCACGGGGTGGCGACCGCGACGGCGGCCGCACTGTTCGGCCTTGACTGCGAGGTTTACATGGGCACCGAGGACATGGAGCGCCAGTCGCTGAACGTTTACCGCATGGAACTGCTCGGCGCGAAGGTGACAGGGGTTGATTCCGGAACCGGAACGCTCAAGGATGCGATCAACGAGGCCATGCGCGATTGGACCTCCAATGTCGAAAATACCTATTACCTCATCGGTTCGGTCATGGGACCGCACCCCTACCCGCAGATGGTACGCGACTTTCAGAAAATCATCGGCGAAGAGGCGAAAGCGCAGCTCCTGGAGCGCGAGGGGAAGCTGCCCGACTGCGTCGTCGCCTGCGTGGGCGGCGGTTCCAACGCGATGGGGATGTTTTACGATTTTATCCCGGACCCGGGCGTGCGGCTGGTCGGTGCGGAGGCGGCGGGAAAGGGCGTGGACACCGCTCTGCACGCCGCGACCATCTCCAAAGGGACCCCCGGTATTTTTCATGGGATGAAATCGTTGTTTCTCCAGAACGAGGAGGGTCAGATCGCGCCGGTCTATTCGATTTCAGCGGGACTCGATTATCCCGGTATAGGACCGGAGCACGCAAACCTTCATGCGACCGGCCGCGCGGATTACGTCGCGGTCACAGACGAGGAAGCCGTGCGGGCGTTTGAATACCTGTCGAAAACGGAAGGAATCATCCCGGCGATCGAATCGGCACATGCAGTCGCGGCGGCGATGAAGATCGCGCCCACAATGCGGAAGGATCAGACGATGGTCGTCTGCCTTTCCGGACGGGGGGACAAGGATGTCTATTCCATCGCAAGGTACAGGGGGGTGCAGCTCAATGAACAGGATTGAACGGAAATTCGGGGAACTCAAGGCGAGAGGAGAAAAAGCGCTGATCCCGTTTGTCACAGCGGGGGATCCGGACCTGGAGACTACGGAACGGCTGGTTCTCGCCATGTTCGGGGCAGGAGCAGACCTGATCGAAATCGGCGTGCCGTTCTCCGACCCGGTCGCCGAGGGGCCGGTAATCCAGAAGGCGAGCAGACGCGCGATCGACGGGGGCGTTACGCTGGTTAAAATTTTCGACCTTGTCCGGTGTCTGCGCGTGCAGACCGATGAGCCGCTCCTGCTCATGATGTATGCCAACAGTATTTTCCGTTTCGGCACAGAGCGCTTTTTCCGGCTTTGCGCCGAGACCGGAGTGGACGGTGTGATTGTCCCCGACCTGCCGTACGAGGAGCGGGACGAAATCCAGGGTCCCGCAGAGAAGAGCGGCGTTGTTCCGATCCGGCTGATTGCGCCGACTTCGCATGACCGCATCGCGATGATTGCCGCCGGTGCGAAAGGCTTTCTGTACTGTGTTTCCTCCACCGGTGTCACGGGGACGCGGAGCAGCTTTACAACCGATTTCGATTCATTCTTCGGCGCGGTAAAGCAATACGCCAAAATCCCGTGCGCGGTTGGGTTCGGTATATCCGGGCCGGAACAGGCGATGGCGATGGCGGCTTACTGCGACGGGGTCATTGTCGGCAGTGCGGTGGTGCGGATTGTGGAACGGGAAAAACGAAGCGCAGTGACGCCGGTTGCGGAATTTGTACGTTCTCTGAAGGACGCCGTGCGTTGAAAGTCATGACTCCCGGCAAGCCGGGAGACTTGCATAAGCCCTAAAAGGGTATGTTACCGGATAGCCTTTTAAGAGATTTGACCAACGTATTGGCTTTTTCAGGCCGCCCCTCAAGGGGCTATTCTTGGAATTCTTACTACAAACGGGTCTATAAATTCCTTTATTGCTTAATTGGGAGTCGTCATCCCATTCAGTGACTGGGCGGGCAACCGAAGTGTAACAACCGCAGACATCGCTCTGAGGGCAAATACCCTCGTCTTGGCGTATCCCCGGTATGTCGCTTGTTTCTGTCGGAAACGTATCCATCACACCCGCGCTATACGGGACCGCACAGTGAGCGCCAGTATGCCGAGATTCCACACGACTGAGGAAAAGTAAATTTTCTGGGTTTTTACATAGTCCTTTATAAAATCGTCCATGGAAAATTTATAAATCAGCTTCACGGATGCGGCTCCTTTCAGTAGAATAATTATAAAGAAAGACCGGAATGATTACAAATCCAAAATAAGGGAAGACGGCAAGACATTGCCCGGCTATTCATTACATAGCCTTTTTATAAATACACCTAATATCATCCAAAGAAAAAACAACAGGATTATTAGCGATTCCGGCTGCGGATACTTTTAGACAATTTTCAGCCATCCAGTCCACATCATTTTCCGAAAGGCCCTGCTGGGAAAGTGTAACATTGAGATCTAGTCTTGTAAGCAGTTTGCGGATTTGCGCAACGCAATCCTTTTCATCATTCCCGCCTAGTAACTTTGAGATAACGGCAAATTTTCCAGGTGCACCCTTGATGGATTCTTCAAACACAACTGGAGTGAGAGCGGCAAGTCCTCTGCCATGGACAATATTTTTCAATCCACTCGCCGGATGCTCCATACCATGCGGTGCCAAAACGCCCGCCGTATTGATAACTATTCCGCCGAGAGTACTGGCAAACGTCATTTTTTCCCACGCTTCGGCATCACCGGAACCCTCATACACTTTGACAAGGCTTTCCGAAATCAGCCGAATGCCCTCGAGTGCCATAATGTCTGTCATCGGCTGCCCGATCTTGGACAGATACCCTTCCATGTTATGGCAAAGAGCATCGAACCCGACCGACGCAAGAACGGGTTTCGGCATGGTTTTCATTAAGTCGGGATCAATGATTGAGGCTTTTGCAACAATCGCGTTGCAACGCAGCGATTTTTTATCGCCGTTTTCAGGATTTGTCAGAACCGCGAAGCCGTTCCCCTCGCTCCCCGTGCCACAGGTAGTTGGAACAAGAATAACGGGAAGCGCTTTGTCTGAAAATCTTCTGTTGAAGATGTAGTCGGAAATATCACCTTCGTTCACGGAAAGAAATGCAATTGCTTTTGCGGCGTCCATGATGCTGCCGCCGCCGAGACCTACCACGACATCGCAGCCTTCGCTTTTTGCAAGCTTGACTCCGGCATATGCAGTCGTTGTAGTCGGATTCGGCTCAACCTGATCGAACACCACGCTGTTGACACCGAATTCTTTGAGAAGAGCAACGGACTTCTCGAGGAGACCGGATTTTTTCGTACTGCTTCTTCCGGTTACGATAAGAACCTTATGCCCATACTGCTCGACCTGCCCACCGAGTTCTTTAATTTTCCCACTGCCAAAAATTAAATTTACCGGCAAATAATAATTGAACTGCAAGGAAAGGTCACTCCCTTAAAAGTAAAATAACGATCGCAGAAAAGCGTCCGGAGCATTTGAAATGCTCCGGACATTTTCAAACAGTGCGATTACTTGACATTCTTTGTCTTTCCCTGATCCACACCGACAAAATAGTCTTTCGTCAAACCGTAACTGGTCAAAATTTCCATTAGGCTGCCATCCTGTTTCATCTCGTTCAATGCCTTGTCGACTTCGTTCAGAAACGCCTCATCAGAAAAGCGGACTGCGGAACCAATCTGGCCGCTGGCTTCCGGTTTGTACGGGCTCAGGAGCTTCAGTTTCAGGCTGCTGTCCTGCGAAAGCGTGTATCCCGCCACGATGCCGTCCGTCACCACTGCGTCAACTTTTCCCATGTTGACGGCTGTCATCAATGTCGCCTGGTTGTCAAAAGACGTGAGGTCGCCGATGGCGCCGCTCTTTTTCCAGGCCTGTGCCGTCTCATAAAATGTTGTGCCGGGCTGGGCACCGACGTTTTTTCCTTTCAGGTCCGCTTTGCTTTTGATGGACGAATTCTGCGGAATAACGACCGCTTCGCCTTCCTGATACCATTTGTCGCTGAAAGCGGCCATCTTGAGGCGTTCGTCCTTGACGTACATCGCATCGACGACCATATCGCCGTTTTGTTGTCAGCAGCCCGTTTCACAGTTGCGTGTAGTTCCTTATAAACCGACCTAAATGGAACTGCAAATATCATATGGCAGAAATAGAAAAATAATTCAGGAATATATTCAAAATCAGCTCAAAGAAGATTTGATAGAAAACCAAATGTGACGGCGAAGCTACCAGCCCCTTTAGGGGCCGCAGGAAACAGGTTGCGACTTTGGTTCCGCAAAAGTACCACCGACTTATCGGTGGGTATCTACTCATCGATATTCTACAAAAGGCTTTCCTTTTTTCTGTCTATTTTCTGGTGCTGTCCAAAAGGGCAGGCTTTTGATTTTTCTAAAATGTGATTGCGAGTCCTAACCCCTTTAGCACCTTATAGAACAACGTAACATTATTTATTTTTCTCTTCTTCAATAATCTTATTAAAATAAGCGGTACGGAGATTCAAGACCTTAAAGAATCCATTGATTTCCTCCGGCACGCAGTCCTTAGAAAGCCAGAGAATGATCTCCATGGTTGTTTTCCGGTCATATGCCCTGTGCTTAAGACAGGTCTCCTGTCCGCTTCCCGTTAGGTAAAGATTTCGTTCTCGCCTATTTTGGGGATTTACCTGCTGTGTAATCAAGCCATGCTTTTCCAGGGAAGAAATCAAAATAGATATAGTTCCCTTTGTTCGATGTGTCATTTTTGCTATTTCCTTGGCTGTTATGCCCGGCTCACATTCGATATACAACAGAATATGCGCTTCCATTTCGCTCAAATAAATACCGGTTCCATAGTCACGTTTTACCGACTGATAGCTGGTCATAACAAGCTGATATTCAAATAACTGGTCTACTTTTTTATCCAAATCTGCAAAAATGCTTTCTACGTTTCCGGTGCTTTCCATCTTTGATTCCTCGTTTTTCACCATTTTTTATATTATAACAGAAAAATAATAGTCTCTCAAGGGAATTGCGACTGCAGTATTAGGTCTTAGGTCATGCCGACAATCCTTTCATAATTCTACCATACGTATTCCTTGGTAAAACTCCATTTTATTCCGACATCACCAGATCGTCGTCGGGTTGGATTTCGCTTTCTCACGAATATCCTAATATTCATTTCATTACTTGTCCATTTTAAACTTAATCTTTGATTGTTTATTGCTTTTATTAAAGATAAGATTTTTAGTCTAAATTTTGCGATTGACAGCATATCAAAAGATGTGTTTTGCTCTGAAGCGATAAACAGTAAAATAACAGAACGACAGACCTTCCCCGTGATGGTATGGGTTTCCACCGTAGAATTACAATATCGCTCTTGGGCAGCGTCGTCGAAGGATGATAAACATTTTTCCAACTATGCCCCATAAGATTAAACAGATAGGCATACGGTTTGAATATCAAACAATATAGCTAGACTAATTTTGTGAAATAAGACAAAAATTCAAAATAATATAAAATAATTATTGTTATATCAGATAATCAGTGATATCATTTAGGTATAAGTGGTTTGAGCGCCAAACCATTAGCCTCCGGCCGGGGCAACGAGTAAGTGTCACAAACGAAACGAAAGGGGATATGTTATGGCTTCTACTTCTATACGTCAGGAATCTAAACTGAAAAAGACACTGGGCTTCTGGGATTTAATGGGCATCGCCTGCGGGATGATTATAGGTGCCGGAATCATGTCATCGACCGGTGTAGCACTTGGAATGACAGGAACAGGTGTGGTTCTCGCTTATGCATTCAGTCCTATTCTTACATTAATCTGCATCTTTCCAGTCGCAATCATGAGTGCCGCAGTACCGGCGACCGGAGGGCAGTATCGCTATGTCAGCCGATTGCTCGGAAAAGGGATCGGCACGTTTTACCTCATTGTTTACACCCTGATGAATTGCCTACTCGCAACTTATGCACTGAGCTTTGCGTCGTATCTGGTCAGTATTGCCACCGGCCTGAATGAACGTATTGTGGCGATCGCTGTGCTAACATTTTTTTTTATAGCAAATCTTATTGGAACCAAAACTGCTGCCATTCTGAATACAGTGATCACTGCATGTTTGATTCTCGGACTTGCCGCCTTTATAGCATTCGGCTTGGGAAAAGTTGATTACGGGTATGTCTTTACGCCAAATAATCTGTTTACACATGGTGCATCCGGGTTTATTGCATCATTGGCCCTTCTTTCCAGCGCGACAGCGGGCGCACAGTTTATTGCTGAGCTTGGCGGCGAGGTTAAGGATGCATCACATAATATTCCGAAGGTTATGGTTTTTTCTACCCTTGGAGTTGGTGTCCTTTATGTCTTGATTGCCCTGGTAGCTGCTGGAATATTGCCAATAGCACAAGTTGCGGATCAGCCGCTTTCTCTGGTTGCAAAAACCATTATGCCGAAGAATTTATACTATTTCTTTATTATTGCAGCCGCTCTCGGCGCAACGGCTTCTACATTGAACGGTACCATGGCTTGGGTCACTAAGCCTATGTTGGTTGCCTGCGAAGATGGCTTGCTGCCGCATTCTATGGCGAATGTATCCAGGAACGGTGTACCGTATAAGTGGTTGATTTTCTTCTACGTTGTTGGGATGATCCCGTTGCTTATCGGTTTCAATCTTGCAACTGTTGCAAAGTTCAGCACTGCAAATTCTCTGATAAGTAAGATCTGTATCTGCCTAGCGTTGACACAACTTGCTAAAAAATATCCGAAGGAACTGGCAAATTCCAGCCTGAAGCTCAGCCCAAAAGCAACAATTGTCTTGGCAATTGCCGGAACAATTACCTTGGTAGTCTTGTCGCTTTCACTGCTCCTGAACCTGTCGGTTTACTCCATTGGCTTCCTAGCTGTAGCGATAATTTTTTCAATTGTCTATAATAAAACCGTTATCAAAGACGTGGTGATACCGAACGATTTGGCAGTTGATTTTACCAGTGAATCAGAAAGTTAAGGCGACTCTGTACTTAGAATTCCAGGTTGCCCTAATAAACCATTCTAATGATTTAAAAGGAGGAGAAACATGTCTAATAAATATAATTTTGAAACGGTAGAGTCTCGTTTTGATGTTGGTTCTAAAAAATGGGATGAAATCGATCAATATTGCCCGGAGGTTCGAAAAAAGGGAGAGGATATTATTCCATTCTCTGTTGCCGATATGGAGTTTGAGACTGCACCAAGTATTTGTGAGGGAATGAAGAAGTATATCGACCATTATGTTCTTGGATATTCCAATCCAACACCGGCATTCTTTAATGCAGTATGCGACTGGATGTATAGTCATCATGACTGGGAAATCCAGCCGGATTGGGTTCTGACAACCAGCGGCGTCATTACGGCATTCTTCATGGCGGTCAAGACTTTTACCGACCCAGGAGATGGTGTCGTCCTGATGACACCGGTATATTATCCGATGTACAGCGCAATCCGCAATAATAATCGTAAGCTTGTGGAGAATCCGCTGATTAATCATAATGGGCATTATGAAATTGATTTTGAGGATCTGGAACAAAAAGTCAAAGATCCGAATACGAAGCTGCTAATCTTTTGCAGCCCGCACAATCCAGCAGGGCGTGTCTGGACAAGGCGGGAACTGGAGAAGGTTGGACGTATCTGTATCGACAACCATGTGCTGATTGCATCCGATGAGATTCATTTCGATTTAATTATGCCGGGATATCATCACACGGTATTTGCATCGATTTCTGAAGAATTTGCAATGCACTCCATCACTATGACGGCAGCTTCCAAATCCTTTAACTTAGCGGGTATGCAGACGTCCTGTGTTATTATACCTAATAAAGAACTGCGCGATGCGTTCCATGCCGAGCAACTTCTGGATGAGGTAAATCCGAAGAGCAATATTCTTGGTTATGAAGCAACCAGACTGGCCTATACAGAGTGTGGAGAGTGGTTTGATCGGGCACTTGCTGTCATAGACCATAACCGTCAGACCGTTGTGGACTTCATGGCAAAGGAATTTCCGGAAGTGATTGTTACGCCGCTAGAAGGTACGTATTTACTCTGGATGGATATCCGTCCTTTGGGTATTGATTATAAACATCTGGCGGAGATTCTTCGCACGGAAGGCAAGTTATTCTTTGATGATGGCTACATATTCGGTACACCGGGAGAAGGATTTGAGCGCTGGAATCTGGCATGCCCGACCCGCTATGTGGAAGAAGCCCTTCTGAGATTAAAGGGAGTACTGAATAAGCATAGAAAAGACTGATGTGAAAATTTTAAAGGCATCTGGACAGAAAAAGGAAATGGCTGGAATATCTGTCCAGGTAAAAATAAATTTTCGGAGGAGAGTATTATGGATTCACTAATTATTTACGGGAGTCATCTTTGTCCTAATACACTGTATTCTATTATAAAGTGCAAGGATAAGGGAATACAATTTCGTTTTAAGGACATCTCAGCCAATCTTGCAGATTTGAAGGAGTTTTTGACGATTTGGTCAGAAGATTCGGATAAGTTATTTCAGCAAGCGAAAGATCAAGGAATGATCGGCCTTCCGTTATTTATTCTGCCAGATGGTACAAAAACGAGAGATCTTAATGGGGTTCTTGCCCAAAAATAATGTATAGTAAAGAAGGATGGTTAAAAATGACAAAGAATTTTTCAACAAAGAACGCACCGGCTGCAATAGGACCGTATTCACAGGCAATTCAGACAGGAGATACCGTATATGTTTCAGGTCAACTCCCAATTGATCCAACCACGGGTGAGTTTCCTTCCGATGATGTGAAGGTTCTTACACAGCAGGCGCTAGATAACATTAGAGCAATCCTGAAAGAAGCAAATATGGACCTTTCCAATATCGTAAAGACTACGGTGCTTCTCGACAGTATGAGTGATTTTGCGGCTATGAATGAAGTGTATGGAAAAAACTTTGCGAAACCGTATCCCACAAGAGCGGCATTTGAAGTGGGAAAACTCCCGAAAAATGCAAAACTGGAAATAGAGGTCATAGCTGTCAGGTAAATATCACAAGAGCTGCAACTATAATGCGAATCACGCGGGGACCTTCCGCTGCGTGGTTCGCATCTTTAATTAAAAAGACTTATTTTCTTAAAGGTACAAGGGCCCGCTTTAGGTCGTACTTTAATAAGTCGCATTGAAAACTTAATGTTCTGAAAATTTTTGAATGGACCAAATAGGTGTCAAGTAAGAAAGGTTCTTTTATGAAGCCGTTGATCACATACCTAAAATAATAAATCTTAAACTGCTTAAATTTTAAAGGACGTGAGCAGTGGCGATGGCTGTCACAATCATAAATTTTGGATGGGATCGATTGATTCATTTGCACTCTACGACTTAGGGAGCATCCCTTAAACATCCCTTAAACGTGCAAAATAAAACGCAAAATCTGATTTTGCAGAAATCGGGATGTAACCTGCATTTATCCTCCTAAAAGTTTCCGATTGTAAATAAAAGGACAACGGCAGATCTGCCTTGTCCTTTCGCATTATGCTAAAGCATATGTATTATTCGGTTTATCAGAGCATTTTTTTGACTATCAAGATAAAGTTAGGCCAAATATTCTCCACAGTCGTGATTGTTATATTGCTTCTTAATTTTGATAACGACGGATTCATCAGGCTGCGTAACTTCCTCAACAATTTTATATTTTGTACGGTTACGTTCCAACTTAACTTTATAATTATCCAATTCTTCTTTGACGCTCCGGACCGCGGCATCATGACCGACGTCCTCTTTCAACTGAAAGTGGATCGTCTGTTCTAAACAAGCGGATATAATACGCTTCATTGATATTACCTCCTCTTTCTATAAAAATGATAACACAAATTTTTTTCTGTAAGCAAGTAAAATTACGATCCGCCTTCAAAGTTTGTCAATTTTGCGCATTTAGTGTGTAAATGAAATTAGTGAAAATATCCACAACAATTAATCGGCCAAAGCAAAAGATCTGAACGGTATCTACTATAAAGAGCATGATCTATTCAAGGCGTCGGCCATGGGTTTTAATAAACTCAAACACGGGGAGATACCATGTTTTTCTGTATTACCGATAAGAAATGCAAGGATGAAATCCCCGCACGTAAAGCCGGCAGAAAAATATCATTCATCTAACATAATCCGATTACACGAGCACATATCCGTCTCTCTATGAAGCTAGGGCCTTGACATCTGGATATAGTTGGGACCTTATGTCGGGAAACGACCCCTAGTAAGAAACTCGCGCCTGGTTTCTTTAAAAAGTGTATTCTCTGCCTAACAATGCAAACTCAGGTTGAAGGACAACCGCCTTCAGATAATCCATCGATTGACTATTTTTGCATTTAATGTTATAGTAAAGCGAACTCAAATCACACTTTGATTTGAGAGTGTCATCGGAGGGCTTTGATTAAAAGGCCGGATAAGATGTCGGGTTTTGCCCGGTATTTTATCTGGCCTTTTTCATGTTTGGAGGGAAAAATCAAAGGAATGAGGAGAATTTGATTTTATGCAAGACTTGTTTCAGGAGGACTGTAATATGGAAACTCAAAACGCGAGTTTTAAGCAAATCAACAAAGAATTTGTCAGGTATGTGGTTCCATCCGTTATAGGAATGCTCGTCCAATCCCTTTACACTGTTTTAGACGGCGTTGTCGTCGGGCAGGGAATCGGCGAGATCGGGCTCGGTGCCGTCAACATCGCGTTTCCTTACGGCATGGTCACGATTGCGCTGGCGATGCTGATCGGCATAGGCGGCGCCAATATTTATTCTATTTATAAAGGCCAGGGAGAAAAGGAAAAAGCCAATAATATCTTTTGCCAGTGTCTTGTCATATCCGCCGTGATTGGCGTCGTACTGGCCCTGGTGGGATTCCTCTTCCGCGAAAATCTGGCCTTGCTGCTGGGGAGCAACGAAGTGTTTCTTCCCTCCGTCACCGCTTATCTGAAATGGCTGGCGCCTTTTTCGCTGCTGCAGATGGTAACCTTCGGTGTCTCTGTTTTTGTCCGCAACGACGGCGCTCCCAAGCTGGTCATGGCGGCTTCCGTCACGGGCGCTGTCATCAACGCGGTCCTTGACGTCATCTTTATTCTCATTCTGCATTACGGTGTTGAGGTGGCGGCGATCACAAACGGCATAGGGCTGCTGATAGAAACCTCATTCTACATAACCCATTTTGCACGGAAGAGGGGCTTGCTGCGGATCAGGAGGCCGGATTTTGATCTTGCCGATATCAGACGGATATTCAGCAACGGTCTTGCCACTTTCCTGATGGAATTCAGCCTGCCCGCCGTCACCGTTTCCTTTAACCTCGCAATCATCCACACTGTCGGGACGCTTGGTGTTGCCGCCTATTCCATCGTAGGCTATGTGTGCGCCGTTATCAACATGTTTCTTGTGGGTGTCACGCAGGGCGCACAGCCCCTGATGAGCTTTTATCATGGCAAGGGCGACCGGAATACCTTTTCCCACATATATCGCCTCGGCATACGCATCAATATCATTGCCCCGGTGCTGTTGGTCGGCCTCTGCATCGCCTTTGGAAACGGGATCGTTTTCCTGTTCCATTCGGGCAATTCCGAATTGACGGCGCTGACGGTCCATATGCTCCGCCTGTACCCGACGGCGCATATCGCAATAGGGGTTACGCTGATGAATATCCTCTTTTTCCAGACCACGGAACGGAACGCCTATGCCGCCCTGATTTCTTTTCTGCGCTGCGTCGGCTTCATACAGGTGTTTCTGCTGCTGTCCGTTTTTCTGTTTAACGGCAAAGGGCTTTACCTTTCCTTCTTAGCCGGCGAGCTGTGCCATCTGGTCATTTCGCAGATACTGGTGCGGCGGACGAAACGAGCGGAAGACAAGGCCACGGGAGTGCCGGCTGCCCTTTTGGAAACGACTGAGAACGCAGGATATTTCATTACCATCAGCCGCGAATATGGTTCGGGAGGACGCATGATCGGCCGCAGGGTGGCCCAGGCTTTGAACGTTCCTTTCTACGACAGGGAAATCATCGGGCTGGCCGCGGAACATGCGAAATTATCCGTGGGAACCGTCGAGCAGTCCGAGGAAAAAATGACGAAGGGCTTTGAATACGGGCTGTACATCGGCCGCAAATATATGCCGATTCCCGATCAGGTCTTTCTTGCACAAAGCAAAGTAATCGATGAGATCGCGGGCAAGGGTTCCTGCGTAATTGTAGGGCGGTGCGCGGACCATATTCTGCGGAATAAGGAAAACTGCATCCACATTTTTATCCATGCACCTTTCGAGCAGCGCGTCCACCGGGCCGTCGAGGAATACGGGCTGCCGGCGAAGGATGCGGAGCAGGCGGTACGGAACAACGATGCGGCCCGGGAAAGCTACTATAACCATTATACCGGTGCGGAATGGGGCGACGCGCACAACTACCATTTATCTATCGACAGCGGCATCGGAATAGACCGGTGTGCGGAATTGATTCTCTGTGCCGTAAAAGGACAAATCAGATAAATTAGCCTTGTATGTCGATAAATGAAGCTCTCGGCAAATCCCGGAAGGGACGTTGGCTAGCCGCCATCGCAGAAGAAACACCTCGCGTCCACAGGGCATTTCATAACAACGCTGAACCGAACCTGCTGCCGACGCCGAATGGTTCTGTACGAAACCAGCTGCGTAATCGACGTAAAGCAGTCGGGACCAGTCAGCAAAAAACCTGCTCTCCTGAAGGAAAACGAACTGGATAAAATCAAGTTAAGGAACTGAAGGTCGTGTCAAACTTGTCCCCCTTTTAGCGGGGCCTTTTTATTCGGCTGGGCCGCCTCCGGTTTCGCCGGCTAAGTCAGCACTTTATTTTAAATTGACAAACAAAACTAATCCGCCGGTACATTTCCGGCGGATTAGTTTATCGGCCTTCTTTCAGAAGTTGTTTATTACGGTCATGCTTTGCAATGAAATCCGCGGTGTCGTTTTAAAGGTTAAATGAGTTTTTGCCAGCTTTGCAAAGAATCCTCAACTACTTCATGAACGTGTTCAAAGTCTTTCGTTTCTATACAATCTATAATCCTCTGATGATACTGAGGGGCTTTAGAATCAATCTTTTCCAACTTGACCGTCTCGCCGATAGAGCTTTGAAAAATACTGTAAACCCCTTTGAGAATGTAACCGAAAAAAATATTATGGCAACTGTCAATCAAAGACATATGGAACTGATAATCCATTTCCTGCGCTAATTCATACTGACCTTTTTTGACAGCCTCTGCCATAGATTGAACATTTTCCTTCAGTTGAGCGACATCATCCGGAGAGGTCTTTCGAATTGCCATGCGCACGGTTGCATCATCCAGTACTTCGCGCAGCTCCAGCAGTTCAGTGTTACTGCTTAGTTTTGATATAACACTGTAGACAATAGTGTCGAATGTAGACTGATTCAACTGAGAACAAACATAAGTCCCGTCCCCGCGTCGAATTTCCATAATCCCCATCGTCGTAAGGATTTTTATAGCTTCCCGCAGCGAATTGCGGCTGACCTGCAATTCGCTGATCAGTTCATATTCATTTGGAATTTTCATTCCAGGTTTATAATAACCTTTAATAATCTGTTTTTGCATATATTCAATAATCTGACGTACGACAGTCTTTTTTTCCGAAGCGCGCACGCCGTCATGCCTATTTTCTATAGCCATTTTAATTTCCCCATTTGCAATTGTTTTTTGAATTATAACACAAAATGAAATAAAGCGATAGACTATAGAGTATTGATAATAGAAAATTTTTAGTTCCTTTCAGTCAATGAAATTCATAATCGACAACTATTCTGTGATCAATTACCTGAAATACGAATTCGCGTACCTTTAAGTGCAAGGGATGTACAAGGTACTTCTCCAATGCTTCTTTACTTTCAAATTTCTGATTCAGGCACATATCATAAAACCGCTCTTCCCGGTTGTAGTTATGTCCGGTTTCAGTCGAGATCACGCCCGGAATCTTCTCGCTAATTTTCTGAAATTTTTCAGCAAGCTCCTGGGCGTTCTCGTTTCCTGTTTTTCCAAGTGCTTCAGATTTCATTTTAAAAAAAACAACATGCGTAATCATCACGCGTCCATTTCTCCTTTTATTTTAACAAAACAGTTTCCGTCCCACTGCCGCGATATTTTCAGCAGTGATGCCATTTTTATTAAGTAAACGATTATAGGGGGCAGATTCTCCAAACCGATCCTGAATGCCGACTCTGCGCACAATTCCCTTACCCATATCGGCAACCACCTCACAGACGGCACTGCCTAACCCGTTAATGATATTATGATCCTCAACTGTGATAATTTTTCCGGTTCGCCCAACAGCAGCTCTAACTGCTTCCGTATCCAATGGTTTGATGGTATGCATGTCAATCACCGAAGCGTGGATTCCCCTGTCAGAGAGAAGGTTGGCTCCCGCCAGTGCGACACTCATGACATCTCCGTTCGCAATGATGGTAATATCGTCTCCGTCCATCAATTTTTTTGCCCGGCCGATTTCAAAGGATTCATTTTCATTATAGATTTGAGGAATGGGGTCCCGGGTAAAGCGTAAATAGACAGGGCCGTCGTATTCAGCCGCGGCGCGGATCAATCTACGGGTAGAGTTATAATCGCACCCCATAATCACTGTCATATTAGGAATCGTTCTGAGAATTCCCATATCCTCAATTCCCTGATGGCTCGCACCGTCGTTCGCCGGCGTCAGCCCGCCGTGGGAACACGCAATCTTGACATTAAGCTTCGGATAGCAAATTTCCTGGCGAATCTGTTCACACATTCTCATGCTGCCGAACACGGCATAGGTGGTTATATACGGAATTTTGCCGCAGGTTGCCAGACCGGCGGCAACGCCACAGGCGTTTTGCTCCGCAATGCCAACATTTATATGCTGTTCCGGCAGCTCCTTTGCAAAATCAAGCGTTTTACAAGATTTTCCGATGTCACAGTCCACCACGTAAATATTGGAATTCTTACGACCCAGCGCCAGAATTTCATCGCCGTATGCTTCTCTGGTGGCGACGGATTTTTGGGATTCGCGCATTTAAAATCCTCCTTCCAAATCCTGCATTGCCCGAAGATACTGTTCTTCATTGGGGGCCATGCCATGCCACATCACAACGTTTTCCATATAAGAGACACCTTTACCCTTGACCGTTTCGGCAACGATGCATTTCGGTGCGCTGTTTTCGCTGTCTCGCACCTTGTCGAGAACATTCAGAATTTCCTTCATATCATGTCCGTTAATGGTATAGCTCTCAAAGCCAAAGGCTTCAAATTTTTTTTCAAGATCAAGGTTTGGCATAATTTCCGCGCATACGCCATCATTCTGAAGACGGTTCCGATCCAGAAACACAATCAGGTTATTCAACTGATATTTAGAAGCGGTTTCAGCCGCCTCCCAGATCTGGCCCTCATCGCTCTCTCCGTCGCCTAAAAGGCAGAACACACGGTAATCTTTATGGTCGCGCTTTCCCGCTATCGCCATGCCGGCCGCAACACTGAGGCCCTGCCCCAAAGAACCCGTGGAAATATCGACACCGGGGCAACGTTTCATATCCGGATGCCCCTGAAGGATTGAGCCTTCCTTCCTCAGGGTCGATAAAACGGAAAGGTCATAATAACCCCGCAGGGCAAGGCAAGTGTAAAGCACAGGGCATACATGGCCTTTTGAAAGGACAAAACGATCTCGATTCGGATCTTTCGGATTCTTAGGGTCCAAACGCAGCTCGCTGAAATATAGTGCCGTCATAATATCGGCTGCGGAAAGAGATCCGCCCGGATGGCCTGACTGCGCCTGATAAATCATGGTGATAATGTTTTTCCGCACTTCTTTTGCTCGCGCTTCCAACTCCCGGATTTTTTGCGCGTTCGCCATTCTTATCAGCTCCTTACCTCTCCATCAATTCTTTAATTTTGCTAAACCCGGATTCGCCGATCTTATAAACCGGGACATTCAGCGGATCATGAGAAAGCAGACTCATGGAAATCTGCGCAAACACAATAACATCCACTTCACTTTGGAGTTGATAGAGAGCTTCACAGACCATCTCATCATGCTTCGCGCGATCACCGGCGCAGAGTAAATCAAAGGCTCCGTCTACAACACGATTGACGAGTTCCACATCTTTACCCATCTCCGCCGCTTTTTCCAGAATGACACGTCCAATGGCAGATGGACTGGTCGGCACGGTTCCCAGAACACCGATTCGCTTACCGTTCTTTGCCGCCGTCTCCGCCACAGGTTCCTCAATATTGATCATCGGTATGCTCAGCAACGGGCGGATAATCTTTGTAGCTTCATTCACTGAGGTACAGGTAACAAGAATTCCGTCAGCTCCGCTGGCTTCCGCCGCCTTTGCATAATTCAACATGCGGGAAGCCGTTTTCGGGGTCATCCCATTGTCGTCACGCGTCGCTTTCAGCAGACTGTCATCCATAATATTATAAATTTCGATATTCGGATTTTTCTGTGCAAACGGTTTGCCAAATGGATTAAAAATAATTTCCATGAAATTGTTAACGGTATTAATGGTATAAAGTTTCTTCATTTATATTTCTCTCCAATAAAATTATTTTTCAGCTTTGCTTTCCTCAACCATAATCATTATTGTGCAGCTGAATTATCCGGCTTTTTCCTGATTTGAAATGCGATGGTAAGCACAATGATACAGAAAAACAGCAAAGCGATAGGGCGGGTGAAGAAAACAGCGGGATTGCCAGAACTGACCGTCAGAGCTCTGCGGAAATTGGAGTCAATCATATTGCCCAAAATGATTCCCAAAATAATTGGTGCAGGTGAATACCGCATCTTATCTAAAAAGTATCCAAAAACGCCGAAAATCAGGACAATCAAAATATCAAAGGATCTATTGTTGATCGCATACGCTCCGACAATTGAAAGGACCCCTACGATCGGCATCAGATAAACTTTCGGCACCTTTAGAATCTTTGACATGGGTTTTGCCAGAAACATTCCCGCGATCCACAATGTCAGAACGGAAAGAAAAAGCAGAGCGGAAATATAGTTTATAAAAGTCGGATTGTCGCGCATAAGCATTGGCCCGGGACGGATATTGTGAATCATTAGCGCACCCAGCAGCACGGCTGCCGGCGGAGAGCCTGGAACCGCAAGGGTCAGCATGGGGATCAAAGCGCCGCCAATCGCCGCGTTATTTCCAACCTCAGGCGCAATAATGCCTTCAAAAGAACCATGCGTATATTCTTCAGGATGTTTGCTTGTTCTTTGGGCGGTATTATAAGAAACCCAGGCCGCTACATCTTCTCCTACCCCTGGCAGGGCTCCAATGCCGACACCGATCAAAGAAGACTGGATGACTACGCGGATATGTTTGATAACCACCTTTAGGCTGTTTAGCTTTTCTTGCGCAGTATCCCTTGCCAAACTCACCTCAGCTTCTTCCTTATGAGGAACGAATGCCTTAATAATTTCCGGTATGCTATAAAAACCGATCATGGCAGGAACCATGCTGACGCCGCTCAGTAAATCACTGTTGCCGAAATTAAACCGAGGAGCACCCTGCATGCTGTCCGTTCCTATCATAGCAATTAATAAACCCAGCATACCTCCAAGCCAACCTTTCAGCGGAATGTCATCTGTTACAATCGATCCGCAGATCATGACGCCGAAAAGTGCCAGCATGAAATACTCAGGGCTAGTAAATTTTAACGCAATTTGGGTCATGGGCGGAGAAATTAGGGCTAGAACCAAAACGCCGACAAAAGTACCAATAATAGAGGCGGTCCGCGTCACCTTAATTGCGGTTTCCGCTTTTCCTTGCAGTGCCAAGGGGTGTCCTTCCAAAGCTGTTGCGGCCGCTGAAGCGGTACCGGGAATATTTAGAAGAATTGCAGACATGCTGCCCCCATAAATTGCTCCTACATAAATGCCCATCAGCACCGCAAAAGTATAGGAAATGGGGAATTGGTAGGTAAGACCTGTTAAAAGTGCGATCCCCATGGTAGCGGAGAGACCCGGTAATGCTCCGATAATCACGCCGAGAAATGTAGACAGCAACAGAGTAAGCAGGAGCCGAATGTCCATCAGTGTGATAAACTGCTGAAATAGTCCAACCAAATTCTGCAAAGAGATATCCTCCTCATAAATATATTTACGGTGATTCCGAGAAGGGCACCGTAAGGACCTTGTAACTCCGAGAGTCATTTGGGGAAGGGGTGTACTATCATTCGGCGATAGTCGGATGCAAAAAGCACCGGTTTTACGGCAGAGGAATCATTGCCAGAGTTCCAAAACAATAAGTGACCGCTGCTGAGGAAACCGCTGCTACAAGAAGAGATATCATTATTTTTTTAAGGCTTTTCTCGTTTAAGACTACCATCTGCACCGCCAAAAGAATAAAGGTGGCAATCATAAACGGAAATCCTTGAAAGTGCGGAAAAACATCAAACATCTGACGGCAAGCAGGAATCAGACACAGAATATAAACGGCTATCGTTCCAATGACGAAAACCGCAATCGCTGTCTCCGGGTTTTTAATAAATTCCACTGCTTTTTCTTTTGTAAAAAAGTCGAATTTCGCCCCGGATTTACGCGCAAGCCGAAACAGCATTATTGCACAGAACATGATAGCTATCGCAATAATAACGGGAAGAAACGCGGGAGACGTATACCAGTACAGAATGGCATCCTTTACGTCATTCCCACTTACTTCATTTGCAAAATCTTTTTCAAACGGATTAAAAAACATCCGGACGCATTCCAGCATCGTCCCCACGGAGACGATAATCAATATTAAGCTGAAAACCAGATCGACTTTACGTAAGGTCTCTTTTTTCATGCGATCTACACTCCCGTCAAAAGGTTACCATAATCGGGGAGCGGAAAGCCAAAGTATCCGCTCCCACTAATAAACCAGGAAAAAGCAGGTCAGGGCTTCGGAATATTATATTTTTCAGGACTGAACTTGGCCTGTCCCATGTTATAAAGATCCCAGCAGAGCTTACTTTCTGTGTCGGCCGCCATTTTGCTGGCTTCGTCGCCGGTCAGCCCATACAACGTACACAGCTGCTCATCAGCAAACTTTTTAATCTCGTCACTTTTCATTGCCTCGTCAAAAGCGTCTGTTAAAACGTCAACAACCGCGGAATCCGTGTCGGCTGGAACCATGAAGCCCAGGAACTGTTTCAGAGGCAGGTATTGCTTGAGAGCTGGAACATAGGAAGAAACTGCTTTCACTGTTCCAAATTCAGGGAAATTCCAGTCATCGTTATCCATAACCGCAATCGGGATCAAATCGCCGCTGCGGACAAACTCCTTTACCTCGCCCGCGGAAGCGCAAACGCAGTCAGCTTCATATGAAACCGAACCTTTAATGGCATCCCCCGAGCCATTGTAGGGGACCCACTTAAATGGCACATCGCCGTAAGAATCGAACAATTTTGCAAGCGCAAACCACAGCCCTCCAGTTGTTCCGGCAATAGAAACGCTTTGGGGCTTATCTTTCAGAGCATTTAGAATTTCGTCCATGCTTTTATATTTGGATTTTCTGTTGACACAAAGTACACCCGGCGAGCCAGCCGCAATAAAGAATTTCCAGTCTTTCGAAGTCTGATCGGAAGTCGTCATAATCGGAATTGTCAGAGGGGTTTCAGATGTTCCGCAAAGCGTGTAGCCGTCATGCTTGGCTTTCCAGGCATAATCCACACCGATGGAGCCCGCGCTGCCACCCGTCATATTTGTGGAGACGATTGTTTGTCCGAGCACTTTGCTCATTTGGTTCATCAAAGCCCGGTTCCAAACATCCGTACCGCCGCCCGCGCTAAACGGGATAATATTCTGCAGTGACCGAACCGGGAAATCCGCCTTTGCGGCCTGCGAATTTTGGTTTGTTTGAGAACCCGCTGAATTTCCACCGCTATTTGATGTTGAGCAGGCTCCCATAGAAAGTGCCATGGAAATCGCAAGAACCGTCGCCAGTGCTTTTTTCATGTAACTGCCTCCCTAAACAATCTTTAAATTTTCTCTTACTTTCTCCAGGTCTTGCAGCATCTCACAAATTTGTTCAAAGCGGATACGGGTTGGGGTGATGCCTATTCCTATCTTCAGAAAAACGGGTAGGCAAAGCCGGCATCATACCGCCACCACACCACGGGAAAATCAAATCTCAGCCGTTTCGAACCATGTGTCCTGCAAATAATCAACCGATTTTCGCTGTTCTTGCTACATCGCCTCCTATTCATACTACGTAGTATGTATTATATTTCACTTCAATTGTGAATGATGTGATGTGAACGATGTAAAAAAACAAGTAAAATACATAGTACGTAGTACTAATTTTGTAATTTTTAGTATATCAGACGTTCTGTAGAAAGTCAATATATTTTATTTAATTTTAATAAAATATTATGATATCGGCAGCTCTTTTTTAATCAGAAATAAAATGCCCAAAATAAAAAGACGGCTGTATTTTTACGGAAAACACAGCCGCCAAAGGCTAATTTGCAGGGCATTATGCGAAAGAAGTTTCTATTATACCCGCCAAACTATTTTATACAAAAAGTGCAATAAATCGCGCGACACCAATCATTACCTTACCCCGAAGGCTCTGTGAATCAAGCCGGCCCTCCCCCGTGAAAATAAAATCTGCACCGGCGGCCAAACTCTCAAAATTCACCGTATCCAAAACAGTGTCAATTCATGGCTGAAGGCTCGCCCCGAAAAAAGTTACCATGCCCCCATACCGTCAGCAGCACCGGTACCGGAAAGCTGTGAAATATCCCGCTCCAGCTGTTCGCAAATGACTTGCGGCAGATGCCTGAGTCCGGAATCCAGGAACTTTACCATCGTTTTGTCAGTCCCCTTCTGAGGACCAAACACATATGCCGCGCCGTTTTTTTCAAACAACGGATTGTCGACATCGCACATGGCCACAATCCTCACCTTTCGAAGCAAGGGAGAAAGCCCCGAAAGGTCGATCTTGAAAATTTGAGAAAGCGTACCTCCCACTGGATAAACGCAGTCAAAAAGTCGTTCACACTTCCCTCTCGCCGCCTGCAACGGGAATGGAAACAATCTGTGCAGCCGTGTCTGCGGCTTTGACGGAACGCCCACGATCTCACAGATTTCCGACGAACTCATCGTCCCTCTAAAGGAATCCGGGATTAGAATATTTCCTCATAAACTGATTTTCCACTTAAAGCATATCACGCGCATTCACAACATTAATGGGTTTTCCTTCCTGAAATGCTTTTAGATTCGCGACAGCAGCATCCATTAAGCGTTGGCGGCTTTCCTTCGGTGCCCAAGAGATATGGGGTGTAATCAGGCAGTTTTTAGCTTTCAGAAGAGGGTTGTTCTCTTGAATCGGCTCTACTGAAACAACATCCAGGCCGGCAGCATACACCTTGCCGGAGTTTAGCGCTTCTGCCAGGTCTTCCTCTACGATCAGCGGACCACGTGAATTATTGAGGAGAATCACGCCATCTTTCATTTTCGCAATGGTGTTTTTATTGATGATGCCCTGCGTGGAAGGAAATAGCGGGCAGTGCAGGACAACCACATCCGAAGTGCTCAGAAGTATGTCCAGTGAGACATATTCGGCAAGGCTCTTCCCTTGCGGGTTGGGATATTCGTCGTACGCGATGACCTTCATACCCATTGCTTTAGCAATTTTTCCTGTCGTCTGCCCGATCTTCCCAAAGCCGATAATACCCATGGTCTTATTGGCAAGCTCAATTAGAGGATAATCCCAGAAGCACCAGTCAGGGCATTGGCTCCAGCGGCCTTGATGCACCTCCTTATCGTGATGTGCGACATGGTGGCAGATTTCCAACAGCATGGCAATAGCGAACTGTCCAACTGCGGCCGTCCCATAAGTTGGAATATTACACACCGGAATACCACGTTTTTGTGCCGCCGCCGTATCTACGACATTGTAGCCGGTAGCCAGAACACCAATGTATTTCAGGTTGGGGCAGGCCGCCAGCGTCTGTTCCGAAATAGGGGTTTTGTTTGTAATTACGGCCTCCGCGTCGCCAAGGCGGGAAACGGTCTTCTCGGGCTGCGTGCGGTCGTAAACTGTAAGCTCGCCCAACTTTTCAAATTCTTCCCAGCTTAAATCACCAGGATTTTCAGTATATCCGTCCAAAACAACGATTTTCATATGGTTCCTCCTGATTGAATCAATCTTATCACACGTTTTTTAGCCCAGTCTACCTATGAGCCCGTTTAATTCAGACTTTCTGCATTAGTCAGACCTTCACAAACTGTTGTGCGTATTCCTTATTCCTGTAAATGTCGAAAAAAAGGAATATGTCTCTCACCGATTCACTTTTCAATTGAAACCGTTCACATCCTGCACAGTATAACATTTAGAACTCATCAGTTCAATGCTTAACTTAATAATTCTCTTCAACCACCGCAGTATAATTGACCTAAAACATCGGAGAAAATTGATTTCTTCAAAACCGCTATAATGACGCAGAGAAATGCGCTACCCTAGGCTCTTTATCTTACGGACAGTTATGCGTGTCTTCTTTCCGAGCCGGGAACCCTAAAACGAAAATTAAAGAAAAAGGACCTCCTGTTGCAAATATAGAAAATACGACAGGAGGTTTATTAAATGACGGAAAAAAGGGAACAAAGGAATGCCGTAGGCGCGAAAGACGCTTCGAAACAATTTTGCAATAGGCGATTGTTCAAAGCAACTGCCGGAAAGGCAAAGGAATACGCCCTGAAACGGCTTAGAAAGCCCAATCAAGGCGTATTTTTTGCATTATTTGGGAATAGGTTGTTTCGCAACAACCCCATCATTTAGTAGGCAGCCAGGCCTTCACCGCGTTCGCGCTGCCGTTCATTCACGAGCCTCACAGAAATTCAGCCCAAAAATCGGTCATAGAATAGCCGCGATGGAATTTACAAATTTAGGAACAGCGGTTGCAAGCGCGGAGACAGTCAGAATCAGGCAGAAACCATAACTGATTGTCATACAGATTTGCAGCACGCGGGGTGTCTTCGTTCCGGCATTGATGTCTTTCCTCCAGAGAAGCATACATATAAACAGGCCGGAAACCGGTGTTGCAACCGCGGTTGCAACGTTGGAAAGATAAATCAGCTGAACGGGCGAACCGTTGTAGCTGAAGGCAATAACCGCACAGATAATCAGAACGATCATGGAACCCCATCGGATACTTTTATCCGCCAGATTTGTCGGCTTGTTAAATCCGGCATTCAGCAAAACAACCGTACGCTGCGTATTGCCAAGCAGCGAAGAGAACGCCGCCCCAAGCAATGCGATTCCCATGATATATCGCGCCGCATTTCCCAAGACGGGAACCAGCATGTCGGCCAGCTGCTGAGGGCTGTTCAGCACTTTATGCGTCGGGTGAAGCACGATGGCGCCCACCAGTACCATGGCGCCGCTGATCAGAATGACTTCGACAATATGTGCAATGGTATCGGTCGTCATGACGCCGTTGGTCAAATCCTCTTTCTTCCATTTCTTTTCCGCACCCAAATAGGTTCCGTAAACTCCGGTTGTGACGGAAGCGTTGGTGCTGATGAAAGCCAGGGAGAGCGCCAAGCTGCCGGCGGGGAAATACCAGTGGGTTAGGCCGCTTATGGCCTCTCCGCCGGAAAAGTCGCCGGTACCGATCAGAGTGGCGTAAAACGATACTATCATGCCGAGAATGCAAAGCAGGATCGCCTTTTCAACCTTGGAATAGACGTCCTTTGCGAAATAGCAATAGATCATAACCGCAATCATAATAATGGAACCAAGTTTCCAGTTGATCCCAAACAGAAGAGTCATGCCAGCACCTGTGCCGGAGATATTTCCCATCGTAAAGAACATGCATGCAAGGAAGCTCGCGACCCCGACAAAACCCGCCGCAAATTTCCCATAGTAATGGCGGATTGCGTGAATCGCCGGCAGACCGGTCAAAAGGGAAATGCGGTATGTAGTAAGTAAAAACGAAGTGCCCATGAATGCGATGGGAATCAGCAGCCAAAGCATCGCATAGCCATAGTTGGAGCCCAGCATGGAAGCCGTGGTGATTGCGCCGGGGCCAATGACAATGCCGGTCAGAACAATGCTTGGACCAACCCTTTTCAAAAGTTCTTTCGCAGGGAGCCTTTTTGTAGAAGCCTCATTTATTCCTTCCTCCGGAGGGGTTGGTGTATTCTCATTCAAAACCTTTCATCTCCTTCTCAATCCTGTCCCCAAAGAGTTTTCCCCGCAAGAGATGCTGCACGGAATTCACAGGATCGTTTGTTTCGGATAAAACTCCTTCACCCATAATGAATTTCTCCAATTCTTTTTAGAATATGAAGTCCGAAGCTCCGCATAGGCAATCTGGAAGAAAAAACGATTTAACGAAAAGACCTTTGCCGCCGGAGGCCCGGCCAGCCATTTCGGGCCGGAGCCGCGCGGCAATCTCCTTTCCGTCAGACAAGGTTGACCTTTTCCACGCCGGAATCTTTCAAGGCCTGAGTTACTCTGTCTTTTTCCTCCTGGCTCAGCGGGATCAGCGGGGGGCGCATCAGCGGCAGAGAAAAGACTTTGCGCTGAACGAGGAATTCCTTCATGCGGGCATGCGCTTCACCGCTCGGCTGGCCAATTCCGTAGATAGCGCTGGATGCCGGGAACAGCTTTTCATTGATTTTCTTTGCCGCGACCAAATCGTTCGTCTTCATCGCTTGGTAAAGTGCGGTTACCAGTTCCGGCACGCAGCCGGAAAATCCGACGAGACAGCCATCAATGCTCTGGATCATGGTGGAAAGCAGGTTTTCGTCGTGGCAGGTGATGAGGCTGATTTCCGGAGCCTCTTTTTGCAGAGTGCGCACGTCCCTTTCGTATAAAGGCATGTCGCGCGTGCCCATTTTAACGGCTACCACGTTCGGAATCCTCACCATTTTCAACAGCAGGTCGATCGGGTAAAATGCCTTGGTGTTCGATGGATACAGATGAAGGATAATCTTAATGTCGATCGCCGCGGCAATGTCCTGAACGAACTTCAGAGCTGCCTCCGGCTTCACGCCGAACCTGAGCCACAAATGCGGCGGCATCAGCAGGATCCCGTCCGCCCCCGCTTCCTGTGCGGCTTTCGCGTGCTCAATGGCCTCGAACGTTCCCTCGGCCGAAACACCGGAGACAACCAGAGCTCTGCCCTTTACCTGATCTGCGGCGATCTTGGTGATACGGGCTCTCTCTTCCGGAAGGAACCCGGTGATTTCACCCGTGTGCCCGTTTGTGACGAGGCCCTTGATTCCGGCATCCGTGTAGGTAAGAAGCCAGTCGATATAGTTGCGGAATTCTTTCTCATTGATCGAATAGTCCGCATTCAGAGGAACCATAATCGCCGGGAAGACGCCGCCCCATTTTTTTTCCATAATAAAATACCTCCAGTCGATAATTTAAGAAAACGTTTTCTGCTTTCTGTTTTTTATTATAGAAAACCTTTTCTATGTTGTCAATATCATATATTTGAATTTTTGTACGAAAATATTGTCTAAAACACACAAACAAGGCCTCCCCAAATAGGAGAGGCCTTGTTTGTGTGTTTTCCAATGTCAGAACAGTTTTAGATTCCGGACGGACTGGCGTTCTACAATCGAAGCGTCCATAGTGATATTTTTATCTTCTTCGCCGTTTACAATATAATCCACGGCCATTTTCCCCATTTCATAGTGAGGGATCCGCAGGGTGGTAAGCGGAGGATGCATATATTTCGCCTCCGAGATATCCCCAATGCTGATGATGGAAAGATCTCTCGGAGTTTTCAGCTCCAATTTTCGAATGGCGCTCATCGCTCCCACCGCGATATTATCATTGGCACAGCAGATGGCTGTGCAGTCATTCACACGCTGCAACAGCCGCTGGCATGCGTTAAAGCCGCCCGTCTGCGAAAAATCGCTTGTGACCGTATATTCGTTGGGGCAGTCGAGACCGGCGTTCCGCATGGCGCTCTGATATCCGCGGAGGCGCTCCATGGACGTAAACACTTTCTGCGGCCCGCCGATAAAACCGATCTTTCTGTGGCCGCGCTCTATCAGATATTGAGTAATGGACCGGCCGGCCTCAAAATCGTCGATCATCACATAAGGCATACTGACTCCCTGCGGCGCCAGGGTGATGATGCGCAGCCCGTATTTTTTATGCCGTTCCATCTGCTGGAGAAGCGTTCGCTTATAATCTTCCTGATCGAGGCCGCCGCCGGTCAGAATAATCCCCTTGACTCTGTGCTGCCATAAAAGATCGTGATACGTCAGTTCGTCGCGGGGATTGCGCCCCGTATTGCAGACAAAAGAGAGGCAGCCAAGCTCACTTGCGCGATTCGTAACTCCTTTTGCGATTTCGCCGAAATAGGAGTCGGAGATATCCCTCACAATCAGCCCTATAATATCGCTGGCATTCTTGCGAACTCCCTGGGCAGCCTTGTTGGGACTGTATTGTAAAGCTTCGATCGCTTTCAGGACCTTTTCCCGCGTATCCGAGGCGACCGGGTACGCAACATTGTTGATGATTCGGGAGACCGTAGTTACGGACACTCCCGCCTGCCGCGCCACATCTACAATTGTAATGCCACGGTTCATGGCTATTCTCCCAAATATGTATTTTTTGTCTCAAAGGATATTTTTATCTGTCCGCATTATTAATTATATTAGAAAAAAATGAAATTACAATAACTTTTCGAAAGATTCTTGGCGCCAAATTGAAATAGCGACAAACAATCGCCGGCCAAGTTTGAAGTGATAACCTGTATCGTCTCCCGTTCCGACTGCGCGAACACGATGTAGATATTAAGCATCGGAAGGTATTGCCGCAGATGAGGTAATCCGTGTTGAATTTGATGATAGAGAGCCTGATCATATCCGGAAATTCCTATACCCCGACATCTTCCCGCAGCGGATTGGGAACAGACATGGTATAAGGCATATACAAAATTCGCATATAATCCGAGAGGTTAATTAAGCGCTAAACCGAATTCAGCTTAAAATCAGGACTCTGGAAAAAAACAATACATATGATATAATAACTTTAGAGAAAGCTCAAATTATGAATCAGGAGGCGAGCGTTATGCTTGGAGCTGGTCTGTTGAATATTGGAAGTCTTGTACTTGGGCTGATCGCATGGGTACTTCCCGCAGTGAATCTCGCTCAGGCCAAAAACTCTGATTGCAGGAACTGGGCCCTATCCGTGGTTAGCGTTAGTGCCTGCGCTGTTGCGCTGTGCATGCAGATCTTCTACAGTGAGCATCTAGTTAAAATACAAGACTGGTCAGCACTGATGGACACATCTCATTCAACGGCATGGATCTCCACGATGCTGCTCGTAGTTACCATCGTACTAAACACGATCACATTTGTCGTTTACCACAAGAATATCAATAACGGCAATGAACGCTAGGTTTGTTTATAGAAGTCTCGTCTATGAAAAATAATAAGAGGAATAAGCATATAATATGGGCTTTCCGGCTTGCCGCTCTCGCCGCTTGCTCCATATGGCTTTACCGGGGAAACACCTCAATTCAAACCACACAGGTCAGGATCAGCAGTGAAAGGATTCCGGTATCGTTTGATGGATTTGTCATCGTTCATGTATCCGACCTGCATAACGCTGAATTTGGGAACAATCAAGACGGGTTACTTGAAGCGGTAAAAGATGCTGCTCCTAATTTGATTGCCATTACTGGGGACCTGATCGATTCAAGGCATACCAACATTACAAAAGCGATGGAATTCATCAATGGCGCCGTCACGATCGCCCCGGTATATTATGTCACCGGAAATCATGAGTCAAGAATCAGCGAATATCCCCAGATAGAAAAGCAGATGGCAGAAGCCGGTGTTATCATACTGAGAAATCAAGGCACTGCTCTGAAACGCAAAGGAAATGGCATCCGTCTTCTGGGGCTGGATGATCCGGACTTTATAAGAAGGGGCAATCCGGCCAACCCATTAAGCACGGCTGACGCTATGCTAAAAAACTTGTTGAACAACAACAGCAGTTATACGGTTTTGCTGTCCCATAGACCGGAGTTGTTCGACATATACTCAGCCAATGACATTGATTTGGTGTTGAGCGGTCACGCCCATGGCGGACAGGTTCGGGTCCCTTTTATCGGAGGGCTTGTGGCACCAAATCAGGGGGTATTTCCCAAATATTATGAGGGTGTTTACGAAAAAGGCCGGACAAAAATGGTCGTCAGCCGTGGATTAGGCAACAGTATTGCTCCTGTACGCATCAATAATCGGCCGGAGCTAGTTGTTATTACCCTCTCGTCATAATCGATATACTCCTATTTGTGAACAAATCGGATTCATTAGCTGCTGATCGTGA
The DNA here is from genome assembly GCF_035986805.1 of Caproicibacter sp. BJN0012. Classification (NCBI taxonomy): domain Bacteria; kingdom Bacillati; phylum Bacillota; class Clostridia; order Eubacteriales; family Acutalibacteraceae; genus Caproicibacter; species Caproicibacter sp. BJN0012. The sequence continues at coordinate 2,504,490 of NZ_CP142518.1, forward strand.
TAGAAGAAGTGATTTTTCCGCTGTCTGGCTGGAGATGTCCGCTGACAGTTGCAGGGGAAAACACACTGACGCTCAATGAGAGGATTTGGTATTTTCCTCTTTATTGGTTTGATTATAATCATGCAAATGCGACTCGCATTATTAGAACGGGAAGTGTCAGGCAACAGGAATTTGTAAGAGAGGAAAATTAAAATATGTGTACTGATTTTGTAAACTTAACAACAGAAAACCTTGTTAATGAGCATTTATGCTGTATTATACGCAGTAAAAAGCTCCATCCGGGTGTTGAAGCGAAGCGGGAGTGGCTTTCTGGCCGACTAGATGAAGGTCATGTTTTTAGAAAGTTAAATGCAAAAGCTACGGTTTTCATTGAATATGCTCCCCTTGAAACCGCTTGGGTTCCCATAATCGGTGACAACTATTATTATGTGTATTGCTTATGGGTTTCTGGTAGTCACAAAGGCAAGGGGTATGGGAAATCGCTGATGGAGTATTGTTTGGCTGATGCCAAAAAAAAGAGGAAATCCGGCATTTGCATGCTCGGGGCAAAGAAACAAAAATCCTGGCTTTCAGACCAATCATTTGCGAAGAAGTTCGGCTTTGAGGTTGTCGATAGCACCAATAATGGTTATGAATTGCTTGCACTTTCTTTTGACGGAACAATGCCAAAGTTCGCACAAAATGTTAAAAACGAAGAAATTGAAAGCAAAGAGCTAACAATTTATTATGATATGCAGTGCCCCTATATCTATCAAAACATTGAGATGATAAAACAGTATTGTGAAATGAATAACGTTCCCGTATCTTTCATTCAAGTGGATACGCTACAAAAAGCAAAGGAATTGCCTTGTGTTTTCAATAACTGGGGTGTGTTTTATAAAGGGAATTTTGAGACGGTGAATTTGTTAGATATCGCCTATTTAAAGAGAATATTTAAAAAATGAAAATACAATTTTGGCTTTCACATTGATTATTAGGACTATCTATGATTTGCTACGTCTTCGGTGCGAAAAGGTGAAAGAAAAACATAATAACCGGATGACCAGCCGCGCCGGAATCCAGGCGGCAAACCATTCCTCTTCCCGATGCCGCCGAGAGGAGGATTTCGTCTTTCCGGACGCGATTCATCAAAATGAGTTATAAGAATATGTTGCAAAAATGCGGGATAAGAGATATACTTAATAAAGTGGATTAATAAAAACAGTTAAGGAGCATTCAAATGGCGCAGCGACGTACAAACAGTGCCCGCCTGAAAAAAGTGAACGGCAACCGCATCTTCAAGCTGATTTATCAAGAGGGTGTCATTTCAAAACCCGAGATTGCCTATCAGCTTGGAATCAGCCTTCCCACCGTCATGCAGAACGTCAAATCTCTGCAGGACGAAGGCCTTGTCGAAGAAAGCGGGACGCTCGACTCCACCGGCGGGCGGAAAGCCGTGGCCCTGACCTGCGTGAAAAACGCCCGGCTGGCGCTCGGCGTGGATATTACGCTGAACCACATTGGCGTGGTGCTGGTGAATCTGGACGGAACCGTTCTGAAAAGCATCCGGGAAAAGATTCCTTACCAGAAAACGATTGAATACGCAAAGACGCTCGGCGCGATTGTGGACCGCTTTGTCGAGCAGTCCCAGGCGGACCCGAGGACGATTCTGGGAATGGGCGTTTCCATCCCCGGAATCCTGTCGACCGACGGGCAGATCCTGCTCGATTCGCACGTTCTGCAGATACAAAATGTAAAATGTGCGAATTTTGTTGAATTCTGCCATTACCCCAGCATTTTCTGCAACGACGCGAACGCCGCCGGCACCGCCGAAATATGGAACAGAAAATCCATCGAAAGCTGCGTCTACCTTTCCCTGAGCAATTCGGTCGGCGGCGCCATCCTTCTGAACAACAAAATCTTTCAGGGTGACAACCAGCGCGGGGGCGAATTCGGGCATATTACCGTCGAGCGCGGCGGGCGGAAATGCTACTGCGGAAAAAGAGGCTGCCTGGACGCCTACTGCAACGCGTCGGTCCTGTCCGATTTGACCAGCGGAGACCTTGCGGGGTTTTTCAGGCTGCTGCGCGAGGGCAACGCCAAAGCCGCGTCGGCATGGGACAATTACCTTGACTATCTCGCGACCGCGGTCAACAACCTGCGCATGTCGTTCGATTGCAGCGTGATTCTCGGCGGCTACGTCGGGGCCTATATGGAGGATTACGTCCTGGATCTGCGAAAGCGTGCGGCCGACCTGAATACGTTCGAAGAGGACGGAAGCTACATCAAAGTTTGCTCTTACCGCACGGAGGCCTCGGCGGTCGGGGCGGCTCTGATGCATATTGCGGCGTTTATCGAACAGATCTGCTAGGTCTGCGGAAACTTCTTCCTGTGACTGAAAATACAGCGTTCCATCGGGAGACATCTGAAACACGAATTCAGGCGTCTCCCCTTTTGTGCGCCGAAACGCGGCGAAGCGCTGTTTATCCCAGCCGTTTCCGGCGGGGGCCGAAGAGCGAATCCGCTCGCGGCGATTTCTGCAACACAATATCTTATATAAATCACAAATTTTTGTATAAAACGTCTTGACAAACCGGTGAAATCAATGTTATTATCAAATTGATCTTTATTAAACTATTTTAATAAACCATTTAATTATCTTGGCTGTTTTCATCCACTTGAAAGGGGAGCACATGTCATGCAAGGTAAAATGAAAGTCGCAGTGATGAACGGAATCGGTAACATGGGGTTTGTCGAGAGGGATATCCCCCGTCTGGCAGACAACGAAGTCCTTGTCAAGCTGGAGTATGTGGGCATCTGCGGCTCGGACCTGCACTACTACGAAAACGGCCGTATCGGTGATTATATCGTAAAACCGCCGTTCGTGCTCGGCCATGAACCCGGCGGCACGGTGGTGGAAACCGGCAAAAACGTCAGGCACCTGAAGATCGGCGACAGAGTCGCGCTGGAGCCGGGCAAGACCTGCGGCCACTGCGAGTTTTGCAAGACGGGCCGGTACAATCTCTGTCCGGACGTCATCTTCTTTGCGACGCCGCCCGTCGACGGGGTTTTTCAGGAATATGTCGCGCACGAGGCGGGCCTCTGCTTTAAGCTGCCGGACAACGTAAGTACTATGGAAGGCGCGCTGATCGAGCCGATGGCGGTCGGATTCCACGCGGCGAACCAGGGCGGCGCGCACGCGGGGCAAACGGCCGTCGTAATCGGGGCGGGGTGCATCGGGCTGGTCACCATGATGGCTCTGAAAGCCGAAGGGGTTTCTAAAGTCTATGTGGTCGACATCATGCAGAAGCGGCTGGACAAAGCCCTTGAGCTCGGCGCCGACGGAGTGATAAACGGAATGGAACAAGACGCGGTCAAAGCCGTGCTGGATCTGACGGACGGGAACGGCTGCGATCTGGTCATTGAAACGGCGGGGGCGGAAAAGACGACGCAGCAGGCAGTACATATGACGAAAAAAGGCGCCACGATCGTCTGCGTGGGCTACAACGCAACCGGAATGGTCAATCTGCCGATGAGCCTGGCTCTCGACAAAGAGCTGACCATCAAAACAGTTTTCCGCTACAGGCATATCTACCCCATGGCAATCGAGGCGGTCGCGGCGGGGAAGGTCAATCTGAAGGGAGTCGTGACCAACATCTTCAATTTCGACGACATCCAGAACGCGATGGATTCCAGCGTACGCAACAAGGAAGACATTGTCAAAGCAGTTGTAAAGATTATTAAGTAGGAGGGGACGCAGTTGAACCTGCAGGAACTGACGGCGGAAATCCAGCACATCGGCATCCCGACGGACGACATCGGGAAGACCGTCGCCTTTTACACCGGACTCGGCTTTGAGACGGTGCTGCGCACGAAAAACGAAACGGCAAACGAGCCGGTTGCTTTTCTGCGCCTGAAAAACCTGACCATAGAAACCTATGAAACACGTACCGCGAAAAAACAGGCCGGGGCAATCGACCACATTGCCCTGAACGTCGCGGATATTGACAGAACGTTTCAGGCCGCAAAGGCGGAGGGTTACTCCCTGCTCGACAAAGAAGTACGGTTTCTCCCCTTCTGGGAACACGGCGTCAGGTTTTTCACCATAGAAGGCCCGAATGCGGAAAAAATCGAATTCAGCCAGATACTGTGAGGTGACGGGAATGTTCGACATAACGGCAGTGGGCGAGCTCCTGATCGATTTCACCCCCGCCGGCGTAAGCGACGCGGGCGATCCGCTCTTTGCCCAGAAGCCGGGCGGCGCCCCGGCCAACGTGCTTGCGGCCAACAGCAGACTGGGCGGACACAACGCCTTTATCGGCAAGGTCGGGAACGACGGGTTCGGGGACTTTCTGCGCGGCACGCTGGAAAAGCTGCGGATCGACGTCTCAGGGCTCTGCACGGACCCGGAAATCCCGACGACGCTGGCCTTCGTGCAGCTCGACCGGAACGGCGACCGTTCCTTCAGCTTTTACCGCAAGCCCGGCGCGGACCTGATGCTGCGAAGCTCGGAGATTAACGACAGTCTGATTTCCGGATGCCGCATCCTGCATTTCGGCTCCGTATCCATGACCGGCGAGCCTTCCAGGAGCGCGACCCTTTCCGCCGTCAGGGCCGCCAGAAAGCTCGGGCGCATCATCAGCTACGACCCGAATTACCGCCCGCCGCTGTGGGAAAACGCCGGGACGGCAAAAGAGCAGATGACCGCCGGTTTGGAACTGGCGGATATCATAAAGGTTTCCGAAGAGGAAATGGCCCTGCTGACCGGAGAAAGCAATCTAGAAAAAGGTTCGGCGGCACTCGCCCGCTTCGGCGCATCGCTTGTCTTCATTTCTCTGGGCGCCGGGGGTGCTTTTTACCGAAGCGGAGACCTGTGCGGGGCCCTGCCTGCTTACGGCGTAAAAACAATCGATACGAACGGAGCAGGAGACGCGTTTCTGGGCGCAGCGCTGTTTCGCCTGCGCGGCAAAACACTGGAGGAAATCCGCAGCCTGAAAGAAGCGGAACTGAAGGACATCCTTCTGTTTGCGAACGCGGCCGGCGCGCTCACAACAGTGAAAAACGGAGCGATTCCGGCCATGCCCTCTCTGGAAGAAATCAGGTCCTGCATGGAAACGGTCCCGTTCCTGCCCCGCGGCTGTGCCTCATCAATCTGCAGGTCTTATTAAATTTTTTATATTATTAGGAGGAGAAAAAAAATGAAAAGGTTCTTGTCGCTTTTTCTTTTGGCAGCCATTCTTGCATTCTCTGCAGCAGGCTGCGAAAGCAGTCAGACGACCTCAAGCAGCGCGGCGCCCGCTTCTTCGGCAGCGGCGTCATCCGCCTCGGGCAGCAAAAAACTGAAGATCGGCGTCACGGTGCAAAGTCTGAGCAACCAGGTCTGGTCGGTCGCATGCACGACGATGAAAAAGCTGGCGGATGCCGACGGAAACACCCTGAGCTACATGTCCTGCGATGATACTTCGTCGAAGCAGATCGAGCAGATCGAAAACTTCATCAGCGGCGGCTGTGACGTCATCATGGTCAACCCTTCCGACCCGAACGCCATTGAAGACGTCTGCAAACAGGCGCGCGATGCAGGCATTAAAGTCATGTGCTGGGACAACACGATGAAAAACACGGATATCAACTGGGTAATCGACAACCAGAAGCTCGGCTATATGATCGGCGAACAGGCGAGCACATTCATCAACAGCAAATTCAAAGACGGAAATGTTGAAGTCGCCGTCCTCGATTATCCGCAGACTGCAATCCTTCTCGAGAGGGAAAAGGGCATCCTGCAGGCGCTGAAAGAGAAATCCCCCAACGCCAAGGTCGTTGCGCAGCAGCCCGCCCTCAATGCGACCCAAGGCCTCGACGCAATGGAGACCATCCTGCAGGCTCATCCCAACGTGAAGGTCGTGTGCTGCATCGGCGGCGGCGGAGCCGTGGGCGCCAACGAGGCTTTGAAAGCGGCCAACAAGATCGCGGACGACGTTGGGATCTTCGCTGCGGATGCGACGGACCAAGAGCTTGCCTCCATGCTGAGCGGCGAAGCGAACAGAATGTCCGTTATCATAACCGGAACCCCGACGGTCATCGGCCAGAACTGCTATCAATTGCTGACAAAACTCGGCAGCGGCGGTAAATTTGACAATCAGAATGTCTACAGGGAAATTTTCCCGGTGACCGCCGAAAACGCAAGTCAGTATTATAAAAAGTAAACTCCCGGATTCCCAGATCAATCATAAAAACACAGAGCAGATGCTGTACTTACATGGATAGCCGCGTCCCTGAGCACGATGGCTATCAAGTCGCCGGTTTCCGGTTCGCGCTTAAACGAGAAAATGGAAATGCCCCACGGAATTCGTTGGATATTTCTCTTTCGTATTTCGTAGGCATTTCCTTTGTTAAAAAGGCAGACCCGGAGATCCTTCAACTCCAATTTTTTCGCGCTGGATGGTTCTGAATTGCCCGAATGCATCTTTGAAACTGCCCAAGCGCAGAAAGGATGACTGCTATGGAAGATCCTGAATATATTCTGCAACTCAAACATGTGAAAAAAACGTATCCCGGCGTGGTTGCCCTGGATGATGTTTCCATCGATGTGAAAAAGGGTGAAATTCATGCCCTCGTGGGAGAAAACGGCGCTGGAAAATCGACATTGATCAAAACCTGCAGCGGAGCCGTTATCCCGGACTCAGGGGAAATCATAGTCAACGGCAAGTCATTCCATTCCATGAACCCGCGCCTTGCTGCCGAAAACGGAATCGCAATTATCTACCAAGAGTTTAACCTTGTCGGGGATCTTTCTGTGGCGGAGAATATTTTTCTCGGCCGCGCAATCCGGAAGGGCATCGTCGTCGATAAAAAGGCGATGGAAAGGAAATCGGAGAAGGTATTTCAACAGCTTCATATCCATATCGACCCCAACGAACTTGTCAGGAACCTTACCGTCGGTTATCAGCAGATGGTCGAAATCGCGAAGGCCATCCAGCAGGATGTCAAAATCCTGATTATGGATGAGCCCTCCGCGCCTCTTGCCGCAGTTGAAGCGGAAAACCTGTTTAAAATTGTTGATACGCTGAAAAAGTCCGGCGTTTCCATTATCTATATATCGCACCGGCTTGATGAGATATTCAGATTATCCGACCGGATTACGGTTCTTCGGGACGGTCATTACATAAAGACTGTGAACACGAAAGAGGCCAACGTGGACGAGCTGATTTCAATGATGGTCGGCAGAACGCTGAGCGAAAAATTTCCGCCCAGAAAAGCCTGTGTGCGGGACGAGACGATCCTTGAAGTCAAAAATCTTTGCGGAAACGGCGACAAGGATATCTCTTTTTCCCTAAAGGAAGGAGAAATCCTCGGCCTCGGCGGATTGATCGGAGCCGGCCGCACGGAGCTTGTGCAAATGATATTCGGCGTTGTTCCGAAAACATCCGGGCAGATTATTTTCAAAGGCAGGGAAATCAGCCCCAAAAGTCCGCGCGATGCCATTGAGATGGGCATTGCACTCGTTCCGGAAGACCGGAAGCAGGAGGGTGTACTTCTGGGCATGTCGATCAATCAGAATATCAATATGCCGATTTATAAAAGGATCTCCCGGCTTTCCGTCATTAATAGAAAAACAGAGCACAGCGTTGCCGATACCTATGTGAAAGGACTCGGCATCAAAACCCCGAGCGTCGATCAGCTTTCTAAAAACCTGAGCGGCGGCAACCAGCAGAAAGTCGTTCTGGCGAAATGGCTGGCGGCAAATTCCGAGCTGATTATTTTTGACGAACCGACAAGGGGAATCGATATCGGCGCAAAGTACGAAATCTATAAACTGATGAACGATCTTGTGGAAAAAGGGAAAACAATTCTTCTTATTTCTTCTGAGATGGAAGAGCTTATAGGAATGTCGGATCGGATTCTGGTTCTTGCGGAAGGAAAGATCACCGGCGAGCTGGCCAAAGACTCCTTTAGCCAGGAGACGATCATGAACTATGCTTCCAATATTGAAAAGGAGAAATTGGCATGAATAAGGTTGTCAGTCTTATCAAGGAAAGGGCCATCTATGTTGCTTTTGTCGCTTTGTTCATCGTTTTTTCGTGCCTGAGCAGCGACTTTTTGACCTCGACCAACCTGCTTAACATCACCCGGCAGATTGCCGTGCTCGGCGTCGCCTCTGTCGGCATGACATATGTGATTCTGATTGGCGGCATTGATCTTTCGGCCGGCTCGATCATTACATTTGTGAACATTATCGCGGCGTATCTCATGGTCAATTCCGGCATGAACATGTGGCTTGCAATCCTGATTTCGCTGATTGCAAGCACCGGTATCGGTTTTCTGAACGGTTTTCTGGTGGCAAACCTCAACATTCCATCGCTGATTGTCACGTTCGCTTCCCAGACGATTTTTGAGGGTCTTGCCTATATCATCTCAAACGGCATGCCGATTTTCGGCTTTCCAAAGAGCTTTGCAACGATCGGGCAGGGATATCTCGGTTTCATCCCGGTGCCGGCCATCATCATGATCGTTGCTTTCCTCATTGGCGGCTTCCTTCTCAACAAGACCTATTTTGGCAGGTATTTCTACGCGCTTGGCGGTAATGAGATGGCATCGCGGATGGCCGGTATCCGGACCAAACGGGTGAAATATCTGATTTTCTCGCTGTCTGGGCTCTTTGCGGGCATCGCCGGAATTATCATGCTTTCGCGCACGAATTCAGGCCAGCCAACAGCCGGCAAAGGATATGAATTCCAGATCATCACCGCTGTCGCGCTGGGCGGCGTTAGCTTGGCAGGCGGTTCCGGAGAGCTTTCAAATGTTGTGGCCGGCGTGCTGATTATGGGCATTTTGAAGAACGGCATGGTTCTGCTGAATGTCAGCGAATATGTTCAGATGGTTGTCGTAGGGATCATCCTTCTGCTGGCCGTTGGGTTTGACTGCATCCAAAAGAGAAAGCTTGGCTACACGAACCACTGACGGCATGCGGCGGCCGTCTGACGGTATCGTACAGCAGGCCCCCTCGCAATCTCCCCGTGCAAAGGCCGGCGCCGAAACGGCGCCGGCCTTTGCTCTGCCCTGTTACTGAAGCCGTCACAGCTCCCGCCGTACTTTCCGAGCCATCATCCGTGAAAGCCCGCCAAACTCACGCTTTTGTTGGGCGGGATCGCCGTCATCATTTAATTCTTTTACGTAAAATATTCACCATGCATCTGTGGCTCATTCTATATCCCGGATTTTTACTGCCGGGACAATTCTTTCCCTGCCGTTTTTACATTCAGCATTCCGCATACCTTACGGAGTGTAAATCGGTAGAAGCCCCAAATCCCGGCGCTGATGCCTAATACAATACACAGGCAGACCACCAGACTGGAGATCTCGCTTTGTGTGATCTGATTGTCGTTGAGATACAAAATCATGACGTAGCAGATGCAGGTAAGCAGTGTTCCGATGAGGCCCGGCACACCAAACACTGCTGATATCTGCCCCCGAATAGAGCAGTACAGATAGTTTGGCGCCGCTCCCAGATGCCGCAGGTCATCGTATATCTGCCGATTGTTCAAGGCGATGGTCAGGCAGCGCGTATGGCTGATGACCAGAACGGCGGCAAAGCAGACAATGGAAATGAAAATAAACAGCATCAGGAAAACCGCGTAAGTTGCTATCAAGTCGTTTCGGTCAAGCACACGGAACTGTGGGGCATATTTCCAGTGCATTTTAAAAAGCGCCGAGCCCCGGTCCCGATAGCTGACCTTCACCAGCGAAGTCTCATCGCCCCAGTAGGTTTCTCCGGCCTCTTCCGCCGCGATCTTTTCAACCCGGTCGTAAGCATCCTCATACTCCTGTTCGGGGCTGAAATGGTCAACAATGGAATTGTAAAGCCCTTTTGCAAAATCATAAGTTTGCATCACGTCCTTCACATCGAAAAATACGATTGTTTCTCGCCAGGAACGCACCAATCCGTCCGTAATTGTCTTATAGTCAGCATCGTCCAGAACGTAATAGGTGATAAAGTTGGAATACGCCAGCATATCGTCGCGCAAATACTCCTGAAACGAAACACTCAGCGTTTTCCGGGTAGTCATGTTGGTCAGCAGAAGAGTGTCGGATGGCTTTGAATCACCATTGGCGGCTTCCTTCGACAAGACAACGGCCAATTTTCCCGGTTGAATCTGAACGCTCTGCCCCGTCATTTTATTGAAATTACTTTCTGAAATGTAGTTGCCCTCTCCAAGTAGCTTTCGGTATTCATAATGGTATTTGCCGCTGTCGTCCGTGATCTGCTGATTGCCGTCGTGTGCCAGAACCGCTGTCTCGGCATCCTTCCAATCGGTGATCGTCACACTGTCTTTAGAGGCCATCGCTTCAATTTCGTCCTTCGTCAGCATATTCTGATCTTCACAGTATCGAAACGCATAGTCGACAGGCCGCTGATCAACGCGGTACGTCGATCCGGCAGACATGGTGGGGGTATAAAAAGCGGCGAAATACGCTCCGGCGATCAAAACCGTAAGGACCAGCATGCTGTTCACTGTCTGCCTGCCCTGAAACTTCATCATGCTGCGGGAAATGATATGCCGGTACCTGTTCTTGCCGCTCCGCCACCCGCGAATGACGGTATGCAGCAGCACCATATAGAGGCCGATGATCAACGGAAGATAGAAAATACTAAGCCATGCGGGAGGATAAGCCGAAAACAGCGCCTCGTAGAGACGCGGCACCAAGTACCCGCCAAGTCCGCCGGCAAATAGGAACCCGATGCCGAGCGGCCCGAACCAAGGTTTCACATCGCGGATGGGTTCGGATTTGCGCTGTTCATTAACCACGTCCATGATGTCGGTGCGGCGGACCAGCTTTGTTCCCATCAGAAACAGTGCCAGAATCGTGTACAGGGCAAACGCCGCGGTGAACAGGTACGCTTTCGGGTCAAAGGACAGCACCATTTCCTGGGTGTCCACAAGAAAAAGCCGAAAAAGCTGCCAGATACACCACGCAAGCGGAGCGCCTGAAATCGCCCCCGCCACGCAGGAGCCGACCGCCACAGCCGCAAGCTCCCGGAAAAGCAGGCCGCGGATCTGTTTGCGGGAAGCTCCCAGAGCCATAAGAATTCCGGCTTCCCGTGATTTATACCGAAAGAAAAGGGACGATGCGTAAGCCGTGAAAACTCCGCAGCCAACGACGGCCAAGGCGAAAATCATCATGACCTGCTTGCGGGAATCCCCGCCCTCCGGCAGAATCGTGAGGACGGTGGGAGAACGCATCATGCAAACGTAAGCCGTAATGAGCAGCACCGAAACGAAAATACATAAAACCAGCAGCGTATACTGCCTGCGATTTCGGCGGCGGAGCGCAGCGCTGACTTCCCGAAGGTTTCTCATGCCACTTCACCACTCATTTCCTTAATGGCGGCAAGCAGCGCGTCCTGAAAAGCGCCGCGTTCCATCCCCCGTTTTTCCAACATGCTGTGAACAGCGCCGTCCTTCAGCATGATCACCCGGTCGCAGAAGGATGCGGCAAAGCTGTCGTGCGTTACCATGAAAATTGTGGCGGACAGTTTGTTCCGCGCTTCCTCAAAGGAGGAAATCACCGCCCTGCTGGACTTGGAATCCAGGTTTCCTGTAGGCTCATCCGCCAGAATCATCAGGGGTTCGTTCATAAGCGCCCGGGCCACAGCGGTCCGCTGTTTTTCACCGCCGGAGATCTCGGCGGGATATTTGTTTTTTATCGCGCCGATGCCGAAGAGCTCGCAGAGTTCGCCCCCGCGCCGTTCCATCGCCCGGCTGGTATCTCCGCCGATGATCTTGGGCAGCAGGATATTGTCCAGAACGCTCAATCCGTCCAGCAGCATAAAATCCTGAAAGACAAAACCGAGCTTTTGATTTCGCACTTTCGCAAGGGAATTCTCGTCCATATTTTTCAGTTCCTGTCCGCCCAGCGAAATCTGCCCGCCTTCAAAGGGGATGTAGCAGGAAATACAGTTGAGCAGCGTCGTTTTTCCGGAGCCGGAAGGCCCCATGACGGCGACAAATTCTCCCTGCGCCACGGACAGGCTGACGCCTTTGAGAACCTCATAGGTCATCCTTCCGACCTTGTAGGATTTGCGCAGGCCTTTTACTTGCAGCATAATAAAAACCACCTTTCCATGGTTGAATCTTACCTCAGAAAAGTGGTTTCCGGTTTTGGACCTGTGATAAATGGTTCGTATTTTGTAAAGTCCCGCATTCGTCTGCTGAACTTGTAAAGTTTGGCCGCTGTGGTGTAAAGTTTTGCAGCTGTCTGTTTGACCATTTGTTTTTTTCATGCTGATTGTATGTTAAAATCGGTATGGGAGGCGACAGAATGCTTCGAATTGGAATTTGTGACGACGAGAGCGGTGCGCGGGATGCGCTCCGCTTTTCAATAGAACATCTGCTTCGGGAAGAAGAAGGGAAAGTCTTTTATGATTTTTCATCTGGCGAGGGTGTCATACAATGGCTTACGAAACACTCCGGCGAGCTGGATACCCTTTTTCTGGACGTGGAGCTGGGCGGAATATCCGGTATGGAAACGGCAAAGCAGATCAGGGAGCACGATACAAATCTTATGCTCGTATTCGTCACCGGATACTCCGACTTTGTATTTGACGGGTATGCTGTCGGCGCTATGGACTACCTGGTAAAACCCGTGAAGGAAGACAAGCTCCGACTGGTGCTTGATCGCGCGCAGAAGCTGATGGAAAGCCGCAGGCCGCAGACGTTCACCGTGCAAAACGCGGAGGGCCTGTACCGCATTGCTAAAAAAGACATTCTCTACCTGTGCAGCGAAAGGCGTCTGGTCAAGGTTTTAACCGAGGCGAGGGAGTATGCCTATTATGGCAAGCTGGATGACGCTCAGGCTACGCTTGGCTCAGGTTTCATCCGCATTCACCAGAGATATCTGGTCCGTGCCGGAGCGGTATCGGAAATTGAAAAAAGCGGCGTCAGAATCGGCGATGCCCGGTTGCCGGTCAGCCGGGCATTCCGTCAAAGCGCGATGGCGGCGTTGGCAAAGGACATGATCGAAGGGGAAAGCCGAATATGAGATACTGGTTTAACAGCCCCGTTATGATGACGGCGGGCTTTTTCAGCAGGTTCGTCACGGCGTCTCTGATTATGCGGATCGCGATACTGTTTCTGCCTATCCGAAAGAAACGATGGGCGGAGCCAATCCTATATCTTGGCTGTCTGTTCTTTACCAGCATGGCTGTCTTTGTCGGAGATCCGGTCAACTTGCCCGGCGCGTTCCTGGGCTTCGGATGCGTCGTTTTTCTTTGCTGCGAGGGGAGCTGGCTGCAACGCCTCTCCATAGCACTGATTCTGTCCAGCATTGGGTTTTCTCTCAACGCACTCGTGGACAGCATGTTTCTATTGTACAGCATCGATCTTCTCAAATGTTTTCTTTGGCTGACAGTTTATCTGGCGCTCAGACGCTTTGCACCAAAGCAGGAATACAACCTATCGACTCAATTATGGGCGCTTATAGATGTGCTGGCGCTGACGCCTCTGGCCGCCACATTTATCACCGTTCTTCTGGGAAATGAAGAGGGCGGAAGCGGAGAGCCGCGCGTTTACCTTCTGCTTCCGGTGGTCACGCTGACCTCCATCGGCCTCTTGTGGGCCGTCGTGGTGCTAGCCCGGCAGCAAAAGCTGGAGCAGGAAAAGAATTTTTATGAGATGAACCGTATGTACTATCGGAATCTGGAGCAGGAGCAGCTCCAAGTTCGGCGGCTCAGGCATGACTTGGCGAACCACCTTCAAACCATGTCGGCACTGCCGGAACCGGAACTGAGGGACTACCTGAACGGGCTGATCCATTCTCCGGTGATGGAGCACACGCGAAAATTTTGTGAAAACCAGATTATCAACATTGTTTTGGCGTCCAAAGCCGCCATCATGGAGCAGCATCAAATCCGTTCAGAAGTGGAAGTGTCCGTGCCACAGGGAATCCAAATTCAGGACCCGGACCTGTGCGCGGTATTTGCGAACAGCCTTGACAACGCGATTGAGGCCTGTGATAAGCTGCCAGAAAGGCAAAGGCATATCTCAATAAAAGCGAGAACGGACAAAGGGCTGTTTGTTTTAAAGGTGCAAAATCCTTCCACTGAAAAGCCAGTTCTCGAAGCTGGCATTCCAATCACGACAAAGAAGGACCGACATTCCCATGGCTTCGGCCTTTCCAGCATCCGGGAGATCGCCATGCGGCACGGTGGGTCTATGGAAATAACAGAAGAGGAAGGCATGTTTACGCTTCTTGTATATTTCCCGTTCTAATTCGAAAGGAAGGCCTTACAAAAGTTGTAACTACAGTCTGCCATCAGGCAAATCCTTATAATTGGTGTTAAATTCAGTTCTCAATATGATCTGCAAGTCCCGTTCCGTTACATATTTCTTGATTTAAAAGCTGCGGGCACAAGGTGCAGGATGTTTAGATAGTTGTTCGTGAAGAGTTCGGTCGCCCACAAAATTCACGGACAGGGACGGATTTTTCACGTAGGTGCCACAGAAGTAACCTGTCAACAAAATAAGGAGTGATCGCAACGGCGGAATTGATCTATTCGCGACAGAGATTCCTGCATCACTGATCTGGTTCTCACCGGCCGGATAAGCCCGACTAAGCTATGCATTATAGGTATTTATCGAATTTGAATTAAATAATATTGATTTTTTTATCAACCGGCGTATAATTAATTCAAACAACTGAATAATTTAAAATGTCTTCAGGGCAGGGTGAAATTCCCGATCGGCGGTATAGTCCGCGAGCGCGTAAGCGCAGGACTTGACATTATGTTCAAGTCAGGATTTGGTGAAACTCCAAAACCGACAGTAAAGTCTGGATAGAAGAAGATGTGTTGAAATTGTGTTTGATGCCGAAGTAGTGTTCGACAACACTTTGCTATACCATCAAAGCCGAATTTATCGCGCTGGATGGTTTTGTAGGCATTCCAATACACCTAAATTTTAACACCTGAAAGACATTTCCAATGTTTTCAGGTGTTAATTTTTTATTTTAGGGGTGTTGCGATTGTCTGACGAAACTTACATGAAACTGGCGCTGGAATACGCACAAAAAGGCTGCGGCTGGGTTAACCCAAATCCGATGGTCGGAGCAGTTGTTGTAAAAGATGGCCGTGTGATCGGCACGGGATATCATCAGCGGTACGGAGAATTGCACGCGGAACGGAACGCGCTGGCCTCCTGCACGGAACCGCCGCGGAACGCGACGCTGTATGTGACCTTGGAACCGTGCTGCCATTACGGGAAAACACCGCCGTGTACGGAGGCAATTCTGGAAAGCGGCATCCGCCGCGTCGTGGTCGGTTCGGTCGATCCGAATCCGCTGGTTGCCGGAAAAGGAATCCAGATTTTACGCCGGCACGGGATCGAAGTCTCCGAAGGCGTGTTATGTGAAGCCTGCACCGGGCTGAACGAGGTGTTCTTCCACTTTATCCAGACTAAAACGCCTTACGTTGTGATGAAGTACGCCATGACGATGGACGGGAAAATTACCACACGGTCCGGCCGATCAAAGTGGATCACGGGCGAAACCGCCCGCAGGTGCGTACAGGAAGACCGGCATCGGTATACCGGCATCATGGCGGGTGTCGGCACGATCCTCGCGGATGACCCGCTTTTGACCTGCCGCCTGCCGGGCGGCAGGAATCCTGCTCGCATTATCTGCGATTCCCGGCTGCGGACACCGCTGAACGCGCGGGTTGTGCGGACGGCGGGAGAGGCTCCCACTATTCTTGCCACCTGCTCACGGGATGAGGCCCTTGCGCATTCCTACCGGGATGCCGGATGCGAAATCCTCACGCTTCCGTCGAAGGATGGGCATGTGGATCTGCGTGAGCTCATGGCCGCGTTGGGGGAAAAGAAAATTGACAGCGTTTTGCTGGAGGGCGGCGGCGCGCTGAACTGGTCGGCACTGCAAAGCGGCATCGTCAACAAGGTACAGGCATACGTCGCTCCGAAGCTGTTCGGCGGCGCCGATGCGAAATCTCCGGTAGGAGGAATCGGCGTGGAAGACCCGAAGAAGGCGTTCCGGCTTGCCTCGCCGCAGGTGACGCAGCTGGGAGAAGATATTCTGCTGGAAAGCGAGGTGCTCCCATGTTCACAGGAATCATAGAGGAAACGGGAATCATCCGTTCCATCAAAAGAGGCGGGCGCTCCGCCGTCCTGACCATCGGCGCGTCGGCGGTTCTGGAGGGTTTGAGGCTGGGCGACAGCGTCGCGGTCAGCGGCGTGTGCCTGACGGTCGTTTCCCTGTCGGAAGATTCCTTTTCCACCGACGTGATGCACGAAACCGCCGCGCGCTCCAACCTTTTGAATAGGAACGTCGGCGGCACGGTCAACCTCGAACGCGCCATGCCGCTGAACGGACGGTTCGGCGGGCATATCGTCACGGGGCACATCGACGGAGCCGGGGGCATCAGTAAGGTGCGGAAAGATGAAAACGCAATCTGGTTCACCATCCGGACTTCCCCCGGCATTCTGCGGTATGTGATCGACAAAGGGTCCATTGCCATCGACGGCATCAGCCTGACCGTCGCGGGCGTAACAGAGAATGATTTCAGCGTATCCGTGATTCCGCACACGGCCCAAAATACCACGCTTGGGGAAAAGCGCGTCGGGGACACGGTGAATCTGGAAAACGACTGCATCGGAAAGTATGTGGAAAAGCTGCTCCGCACACCGGGAGGACAGAGCGGCATCTCAAAGGAATTCCTTGCCCGGTATGGATTTTAGGAGGGATCGGCATGTTTGCGTTCAGTACGATAGAAAAGGCGCTTGACGATTTGCGCCAGGGAAAAATCATCTTAGTAACGGATGATGAAAATCGGGAAAACGAAGGGGATCTGATCTGCGCCTCTGAATTCGCCACGACGGAAAACGTCAATTTTATGGCGGTGCACGGCAAAGGGCTGATTTGTATGCCCATGAGCATTGCGCTCTGTCAAAAGCTCCGGTTTCCGCAGATGGTTTCCGACAATACCGACAATCATGAAACGGCGTTTACGGTTTCCGTCGACCATGTAAGCACCACAACGGGCATTTCCGCCGAAGAACGGGGCATCACGGCCCGCGCCTGTGTAAGCGGCAGCGCAAAGCCCGAGGATTTCCGCCGCCCCGGCCATATGTTTCCGCTGATGGCGAAACCGAACGGGACTCTGGAACGGAGCGGGCATACGGAGGCTACCGTGGACCTGCTGAGGCTTGCGGGCCTTACGGAGTGCGGCCTGTGCTGTGAGGTCATGAGCGCAGACGGACGAATGATGCGGACACCCGGACTGATTCAGCTCGCCGGTCAATGGGGGCTGGCCTTTATCACCATCAAGGACTTGCAGGACTACCGGAAAAAGCACGATAAGCTGGTCGAGCGTATCGCCGTTGCCAAGATGCCCACCCGGTACGGAAATTTCACCGCATATGGATATGTCAACAAACTCAACGGGGAGCATCACGTCGCGCTGGTCAAGGGAGAAATCGGAGATGGGGGGAACCTGTTGTGCCGCGTCCATTCCGAATGCCTGACCGGCGATGCGTTCGGCTCCCTCCGCTGCGACTGCGGACAGCAGTTCGCGTCCGCCATGACGCAGATCGAACGGGAGGGACGCGGTATTCTGCTCTACATGCGGCAGGAAGGCCGGGGCATCGGGCTGATCAATAAGCTCCGGGCCTATGAATTGCAGGATCAGGGCATGGACACGCTGGAAGCGAACAAGGCGCTTGGCTTTGCGGGCGATTTGCGGGAATATTTCATCGGCGCACAGATTCTCCGGGATTTGGGAGCCAAAACGCTGCGGCTTTTGACCAATAATCCCGACAAGGTGTATCAGCTTGCCGATTACGGCATGGAGATTGTAGAGCGGGTCCCAATCCAAATGGACGCCACCCCCTACGACCTGTTTTATCTAAAAACAAAGCAGTCCAAGATGGGACATATTCTCAATTATTGAAGGAGTTTTTACAATGAATATTTTCGAAGGAAAACTGGTGTCCAAAGAGATCCGGATCGGCATTGTAGCCGCCCGCTTCAATGAATTTATCACCTCGAAATTACTGTCCGGCGCATTGGATGGCCTGAAGCGCCACGACGTATCGGAGGACAGCATCGATGTTGCATGGGTCCCCGGCGCGTTTGAAATTCCGCTGATCGCGTCAAAAATGGCGAAAAGCGGAAAATATGACGCGGTGATCTGCCTCGGCGCTGTGATCCGCGGAAGCACAAGCCATTACGACTATGTTTGTAACGAGGTATCCAAAGGCATTGCACAGACGGCGCTTGCCAGCGGAGTTCCGGTGATGTTCGGCGTACTTACGACGGAAAATATTGAGCAAGCCATCGAGCGCGCCGGGACCAAGGCAGGCAACAAGGGCTTTGACTGTGCGGAAGGCGCGATTGAGATGGTCAATCTGATCCATACGATAGAAAAATAGCCTTATTCCGTACTAATGTTGCCAACTGCTTAAATAAGAAAAAGATAAGCCCGCCAAATAAAAAAGCAAGGGTTCGGCGGGACATTCCTTATGTCTCATTTGATACGAATCCTCCAAGCTCGCGGGTTTGGGGGATTTTTTATGCCAATAATACCACTAGAGGAAATAGCCTCAAGAATTATGTCAAATTATGAACCGGATAAACGATTGCGGTCCGATATAAAAATCTTAGTTTAACAACGAAATTTTTGTCGGAATTTTCTCGAAGCAATACAGTAATTATTTAATTGTGATATTATGTTCTCAAGAGTAATTATTATTGTTGGGAATGATAATAGTGTTAGAAATTGCCTTATGTGATGATGATAAAGCGGAACTTGAAACCATAAGAGCTATGATTGAGAACCATTGTAAAAAAATCCATCTGCAGGTGATAATTTCTAAATTCGAAAATGGTTGCGATTTGCTAAAAAGTCCTAAAAAGTTTCACGCTATTTTTCTTGACATACAGATGGAACAGCTTGATGGTATTCAAACGGCCGTCGAGATCAGAAAAAAAGACAAGCATACGAAAATTATCTACGTGACCAACTTTTCAAATTATCAAACAGACGCTTTCACCGTAAGAGCATTTGGCTACATCGTGAAGCCGGTATCATGCAAACAAATCTGTGACCAGATCGACGATATTATAGCTTACTCATACCAGGAATCTCAAAGGGTAACCTATACCTTTAATACAAATGCCGGGATTAAAACAATAGATACAAAAGACATTTATTATTTCGAATCATACAACCATAAAACAAAAGTGCAGTGCAAAAACATTGCTTATATAATATCGGATAGTGTAATCAATATTTTCGATAAATTTAAACCCTATGGTTTTGCAATGCCGCATAAAAGTTTCGTAATCAATTTTTTACATGTTTCCAGTGTAAAAGGATATGACATTATTCTCACAAATGGAATGAAAATTCCTATTTCTCAGAAAAGGGCAGTTGAATTTAAATCGGAATTTCATTCATATTTAAAAAACAATTTTAATCTATTATTCAGAGGTTAAAACAATGTCTAATCCAATAATAGCATGGATATCTTATATTATCTCATGTACTTTCGAAGTATATGTTATATATGGCTTCATGGACGACATGTACCAAACTAAACTTCCTAAAATGAAGCGAATAATAAGCTATATCGTATTTGTGAGTCTATGGCTTTACATAAATAGTTTAAGCAATCCAATCTATAATATTTCCTATTTTGTAATCTGCGTTTTTGCAATATGGTTTTTTATTTATAAACAAAGAGAACTTAAAGAAGTCATACACATAATAATTTTAATCATTACTTTTGCCGGTTGCGATACCCTTATTTCTTCCCTATTTTCGATAATAACTGGTTACTTGCCGATTTATGAAAACCAATCGATCTTTTTTCTTCCGGATGTTGTCATGATACAAGTGATCCTGTTGGGAGCTAAAGAACTATTAGTTTATATTTTTAAACAAAGCACTTATAATTTATATTTAAGACAAACCATATTGTTTAGCATTATACCTATTTTAAATATTGCGATCATCTATATAATTGCTGTTATCGCCACATATCAATATAGTGAAGGCATCTCATATTTTATTATTACTCTACTGTCAATTTTTTCTGTCATTGTTAACTTTGCTATCATTTATCTGTTTAAAAATATCTTGAAGTCCAATCAATTGGAAAGAGACTACTCATTAATGAAGCAACAACTTGATATGCAATATAAATTTTACCAGCAATTAGAAATTGATTATAACAACTCCCAAAAAGTAACTCATGATATTAAAAATCATTTAAGTGTAATAGAAACCCTATTTAAAGCCAACCAAGTGGATGAGGGACTGGAATATTCCAAAAAATTGACAAATATAATAGAAAATCTCAGTATGAAATTTAAAAGCAATAATCAGATACTCAATATTATTATTAATGAAAAAATTAAAATATGCAACCTTAATCACATTGAATTTATCTATTCGGTCGAAAACCTTGATCTAAGTTTTATGGAAAATATAGATATAACTGCTATTTTCGCAAATCTCTTCGATAATGCAATAGAAGCCTGCAGCAGGATATCAACTGATAAAAAGCAAATTGAGCTTCGTATTTACAAATTTAATAATATGTTGATCATAAATCTTATTAACACCATCGATAATGCACCGAAAACAATCGATGGAAAATTTGTTTCAAGCAAAAAAAGTCATAGCGCAGTAGGCTTATCCAATGTTGAAGCTTCCGTTAAAAAATATGATGGAGACATTTGTATAAGCGTAGAGCCGGATAAATTCTCTGTGAGTATAATGTTTCCCCCGGCTTAGTCAAGCAAAAGCGATATTTTCCAAATCATAATATAATATGTATTTCAGTCGAAAAAGCTGTAAGTTGGACAAAACTTATTGAATTTGCTCGAGCTATCATTATAATGTAAGCAAATTTATATAAGGAGTGGTTAACTTGGACAGCAAAAAGAATAGCATCAAAACGTTCGCATTAAAGCTGGTATCCAAAGTAGCATTTTTAGAGGCGTATCAATCCGCCAATACTTCTTGTATATGCTTGTCATATCAGCCGAAACTGCCATCCGCTGCAAAAAGGCTTAGAAAATTCTAATGTTCAAAATCCTCGTCGATAAGATTGTCGATGCATTGTGTAAGAGCGGCCTTGTCACTTCGGATGATAAAGAAATTTATCAATTTGGTGTCGAGACTGCTCTTCTCAAATGTATCCACATCTCTACAATGCTCCTCATTGGCCTGAGCTGCGGATTGTTTTTAGAAACTCTTTTGTACCTTGTTTTCTATTTGACTCTTAGAATCTACGCGGGCGGATACCACGCAAAAACAAAATTCGGCTGCTATGCGATATCTTGGCTTATGATTATTTCTGTAGTACTATTAACAAAATATTTTCCATTTCAAACATATCTAATGAGTTGGACTTTCATCCCATTCTTTTTTGCTATTTTCTTTTTAGCACCGGTTTCTAATAAAAATAAGCCCTTAGATTCCTTAGAAAAGCAATACTATGGAAAAACTGTCAGAAAATTATTAGCAGTTGTTTTAGCGTTTTCTATTTTCCTATATTTCACAAAAAATACTCACATGTTATTTATCGTTTACTTAAGTATAGTCGCATTAGCAATGATGCTTATAATTGGCTTCATCCAAAACAGACATCTACAGAAGGCATCTTGATAGGTTTGAGGAGGATGCTATGTATTACAGTGAGATATCGAAGAGTACAGTAACAGAAGAAGAAGCATTAATGCAAATTGTACACCTGTGCAGCAAATGGTTTCAGTACTCCCATCCAAAAGGCGATCTTTCTAATTATTTAATGAAACATTCGGACATCTTTTTAATTGAAAGATGGCCGGATTTTAAAAAAATAGATTGATCAAATGAAAGGACCTGCGATTTATTAAAGGATCGCAGGTCCTTTCATTTGAATATCTTTTATATACTCAATCGGTCTGTTTCCTGTATGGCTTCTTTTGTCCGCCTGATTCCTGAACTGTCATAATCCGCTTGCATACCGGTCCTTTTTCATAATTATTCGTACTGTTTCCGATCCGGCTGGATTAAAGGCAGCGACAAAACGTTTCTAAATCCATGTCCGGGAGTGCTATCAATCTCAAATTGTCCATGATGAGCCTTTACAATTTTCTGGACAATCAAAAGCCCCAACCCGTGCCGCTGTTCTCCATTGCTGTCTTCACTCATCATATAGTGAGGTGTATTTTGAAGCTGTTTTAACTGATCCGGCTGAGCACCGACGCCATCATCTCCCACTGCTATTTTACAAACGTCGCCCTGCTTTTCCAAGCGTAAAAATATGGCGCACCCATTTGGATTGTGCAATTGGCTGTTTTGAATAAGATTAGAAACGGCGCGCACCAAAAGTCCCGCATCTGCCCGTATGATGAGATCATCCGCCTGCTTATCCATATCCCAGTGTATGGGATAGTTTTTATCTACGCTGGAGTTTAAAAAATCGACTGCGGCTTGTCGAAGCACTGTTACCGCCCTGATCGCTTGCATATGAATGGGTTGCATATCATATTCCAGTTTTGAAATCAGATTTAAGTCGCTGATGAGATTCCTAATACGTATGCTTTGCATCCGAATGATGGATGCTTTGGTGCGGTTTTCCGTACTCAGCGCATCGTCCTGCTCTAATTGCTCCGAATATCCCATTACCAGTGAAAGAGGTGTGCGAATATCGTGCGACACACCGGCGATCCAATTGGTACGCGCCTGATCCTTCCGCTTGATTTGTGCATTCTTCTCTTGCAGGGCGCAGGAGGTTTCATTAATACTTTTGGAAACAGGTCCCAATGTCCCCGATTCTTTTAATTGTACCGGTTTCCCCTCTGAGAGGGCTTGGACTCCTTCCACAAGAGGATCGATGAAAAATATGGTTTTGCGGCTGACCCAAAAATAAATGACTCCGATCAATAAAAGATCAAGCAAAAGTATTGTGACGGCAAAGCCTGGAATGATACGAATCGCATTCACGGGAATGGCACGTAAGTTGTTGGAATAGGTCCCTCTTGGATATCCCTCCACTAAGAGATCATCGTGGTATTTCGTGCAGAAAACCGGATAGCCATTCAAATACCCCTGCGTAAACTGCGCAGCGTCTGCTATCGTATAAGAGGTTTCAACATCGGACGGTAATGCATAGCCCCACAAGACCTTTCCTGAGATATGATCCACAAGCATAGCCCATGCATGACACTGCTTAAGGTTGTTTTCAAATGAGGTGGAGAGTTTATAAGAATTTTCTTCTTCTTTCAGATTTTGAGAGGTCTGACTCAACACGGTGGAGGGGCTGATCGGCACTGTATCAGAACGTATGATCCCATAGAATACGATAACGTATAACAGAATATCTAAAATCAGAATCAGAAAGGCGGAAAGTAGCAAACCTAATATCGTTCGTTTCAGTAGATGCCGGATATTTTTCATCGTTATTCTCATCTGCCCTTCAGCATCAGCTTGTATCCCAATCCTTTTACTGTGATCAGAGAACGGGCTTTGAAGGATCGGATTCTATTTTCTCTCGGATTCTACGGATGTGTCCCATCAACGTATTTTCGTAACCGTAATAGGCATCTCCCCATACGGATTGAAGGATCGAATCGATTGTAACAATTTTCCCCGCATTTGAAAAAAGGGCGGATAATATATCGTGTTCTTTCGCGGTCAGTGGAATCGTAGTCCCATTTTTATAAACCTCGGCTTTTTCAAGATCAACCGTGCAGGCCTCCAGTGACAGCTCGACTGCGTTTTCTTTGTAGGTCCGGCGCAGCACCGCATAGATGCGAAACAGCAATTCTTTTGATAAAAACGGCTTAATGATATAATCGTCGGCACCTAAACCGAACCCACGAAAGCGATCTTCTGCGTCCCCGCGGGCAGTGAGAAACAGGACGGGGATATCGGAAGCCGCACGAATATCCTGCATCAAATGAAAACCGTCCCCGTCGGGCAGCATGACATCCAAAATTGCGAGAGCCGGCCTCTCCCGCTCCAGGGCCGATTTGGCGCTTGCGACCGTGGAAGCGGTCACGATGGAGTGGTATCCGTCCGCTTCCAGAACTGAAACAATCAATTTTAAAAGCTTCGGTTCGTCATCGACGATCAGAAGCTTTTTATTTTTTATGTTGCTTTCCATTCCACGTACCTCCGCAGAAGAGCTTAATCAAAGTATACCATATGGCTTCCGCAATGCAAAACCGTCACGAAAAAGTAAGGTAAATATAAGATTGGCCGCAGGATGGCATAAGGTTCGGGTGATAAACTGTGGGCATTACAAATAAGGAGCACAGAAAATGAATATCATCGAAACGCACAATCTTTCTAAAACATTCAGAGGATTTCAAGCCGTAAGCGGGCTGAATCTGCATGTTGCCAAGGGAAAAATCTACGGCTTTTTAGGCCCCAATGGTGCCGGAAAATCAACCACGATGAAAATGTTTCTCGGGCTGACAGACCCGACCGGTGGCAAATTTACCATTGACGGAAAACGCTATCCGCAGGACCGGGTGAAAATTCTGAGCGAAATCGGTTCGCTCATTGAAGCTCCCTCTTTCTATTCCAATCTTACTGGAGAAGAAAATCTTGACATTGTCCGCCGCATTCTCGGGCTTCCGGCCGAAAGCGTTCAGGGTGCATTGGAGCTGGTCGGCCTTTCCGAGTTCGGAAAGCGGCTTGCAAAAAAGTATTCCCTTGGAATGAAGCAGCGTCTCGGGCTTGCCTCGGCCTTAATCGGAAACCCGCCGATTCTGATTCTGGATGAGCCTACCAACGGCCTTGATCCGGTTGGAATCCACGAAATCCGAACTCTGATTCGTTCTCTTCCAGAAAAGATCGGCTGCACCATTCTGATTTCATCCCACCTGCTGTCGGAGATAGAACTGATGGCGGATGATGTCGGCATTTTGAATCATGGGCATCTTCTTTTTGAAGGGAGCATGGATGACCTCCGGGAGCAGGCAAAGCAAGACAACTTCGATACCTCAAATTTAGAAGAAATGTTCCTTGCTATGGTGGAGCAGGATAACGCAAAAAGGCAGGGAAGAAAACATGCCTGATTCCTGTTTTTTCATTGAATGGCGCAAACTGAAAAGAACTCATTTAGCCTTTATTATGCTGCTGTCCGGTATTTTAGGCGGGCTATACGCTTATGCATTTTTTGCTACACAGGGGAAAAAAATTCTCCGTCTACCTGTCGACCCAATTGACGGGCTGCTGACACAAACCTATGGCATGATCGCTTTGCTGAACGTTTTATCCATTACTGTGGCAGCCTCGCTTCTCTTTTACATTGAATACAACTCATTTGGAATCAAGCGGATGATGACGTTGCCGATCAGCGCGCAGAAATTGTTTTGCAATAAGGCACTGATTCTTCTGCTTCTTTTCCTCGCCGCTTTGCTATTTGAATTTTTGGGGCTTGCCGTGTCCGGAATTCTATTTCTGCCGCAGAAATGGGAAAGTATCGGGTCAATTGCGACATTTTCCTGCTATGTGTTTTTACTGTCGGTTCCTTCCATGCTTTTTATGCTTTTTATGTCGGCCCTAAGCAAAAACATTTGGGTGACGGTCGGAATAGGCGTGGCGGGTTTGTTCAGTGGTTTGGGATATGGTGCGGCCGGAAACGGAAATCCCGCTTTTTTGATCGATCCGTTTGCTTTGTTGTTCTATCCGGCGACGGTTACGAAAAGCACGCCCAATAGTGCTGTAATTGCACTTGCCGTGGCTGATGTGGTCATATTGCTTGCCATTATACAAAATGTTTTGAAAAGGAAGGAGTGGGACCAATGAGTTTGCTTTCCGGGGTACGGCTTGAATTTAAAAAAATCAAACGTTCGATGATTCTTCCGCTTCTGGCGGTTCCTTCTATTCTCGTGATTATAACGGGAATGGCTTCCATCGGTAAATATCTCTCTAGTCAACCTAAAAACGCATGGGAAATGATGTTTGTCCAAAGTTCCCTGATGTTTGCCTATTACCTGATGCCCCTTAGCTTGATTATCATTTGCGTCATGATGCTTCAGACAGAATATGCTCACCGCTCCATCATCAAAGTTTTGACTCTCCCGATCCGGCAGGAAAAAATAGCGTTGGCAAAGCTGATTACCATTGTGTTGCTGACTGCTGTCGAATTAATCCTTTATTTTCTGCTGTTTATCGCAGCGGGAAGTATCACAACGATGGTATCAGGTGTTTCGGTAGTCACACCAATACCTTATCTCTTAAAATGGTGCGTACTCCTGTTTGTGTCGGCTTTGCCGATGGTGACAATTTTTTGGGCCATTACGGTTTTGACACATCGTCCAATCGCGGCGATTGCGATCGAATTTGTATTCGTTCTGCCGGGAATTTTAGTATCCAATCTGCCCATTTGGTGGGCCTATCCGTTTAATTATCCCGGATACCTTATATCCTCAGAACTGAGCCACCTTTCCGGTTCGTCCCAAACGGCCAATCTTCCACAGTTTTGGATTGCCGCCGTTGTTCTGACAACTGTATCCGCAGCGTTGTCAATCCAAAGGTTTGCTAAGGGTGAAATTGAATAACAAGAAGGTGTTATTACAGGAATAAAAAAGGATTATTTCCGCTCATATTAAGCCTTTTGCCTATTCACACTCCCATACAGAGAATTATTTATCCCTTAGCGACAGCAAATATTGTCAGTCTGTTAGCCGCAATGATTATCTCTGTTATACAACTTGTCAAGCACAAGAGCGGAATACTTACAAAAATCGCAGAAAAAGAATAAAGGAATGGCCCGGTGTTTCCCATAGCGGAAACGGCGGGCCATTATGCTCATAACCGGAGATTAAAACTCATATACACTATTTCAGATTGCATCCCAGTTTTTCGGCTTTTCCAATGCACCCGTTTTCAGAATATCACTTTTATTTTCAACGGATGGAATTAGCAGATCTCCAAGGTCGGTCCATTTCTGATATGACGTGATGAACTCATACGTTTTGACTAAACCGTCAAACTCAGATTTTGGGTCTGTTCAGCACGAGCCAGTAAGATACCTTCTTTCATGTTGCTTGTCAGACGCAATAAAATCACAACTAAACTAATTTCTCCTGAACAAAAGGCCATTATTGCGGGAGCGTTTTGCCCCGACCCCAGTCGGTGCTTGACGTTAAGTCTCAGCCCGGGCTGCAATTTAACACTCTCTTTCCAGTGGCTCTTCTGTATTAAACGGAGATGGCCGCGGGGAGATAACCGGTAGCAATGAGATAGTCATTTATGTATTCCTTGATTGCGCTTTTGATGATGGATTCGGCATCCGGCTTTAATTTCCCCTTCCGGATTTGCCGATATTGTATGGGCAGATATTGCTCAATGACATTGAGCGGGATTTCCGCGTGGTTCACATTTTGGATCAGCGTGTTCAGGGAATCCTGCACCTCCGGATCGGGCAGATAATAGCGCGCGCGGTCGGAGAAGCTGTATTTCCGCTTGATCGCCTTCTGCGTCTCGGTGCCGTGGTAATGTTTTTTCCAGTTGCCCGGGTTGGTAAGCATCGCGCGCTCCAGCGTTTCCCTGAATTCGGACAGAACGATGCCGGAATTGTGCAGCACAGTTTTTTCCACATCCTCCAGCGCGAAGATCGCCTCGCGCAGCGCGAACGTGAAGGCGGGACCGACCTTCAGGATGGCGATGCCGTCCTCCACCATTTCTTTCAGTTTTTCCTTCGTCTGATAGTCGGTCGAGTGTCCCTCGAACACGACGCCTCCGTAGTCCTTCAGAGAATCGGTCAGTTCTTTGGCGGCTGCCCGATCATATTCGATGACGGAATCGTCGGCGAATTCCACGCCGGGCTGGACCACGACGCCGACCACGCGGGAAAATGCTTCTTCCAGCCCCTTCGCGGCGAAGGCTTTGCGGAACGCTTCAAAGGTCGACCTGAATTCCGCGGGCTTTGTCACCGCGACCGAGCTCTCGTTTTCCTGCGCACCGCCGGGGATGGGAACCTCGCTGCCGATGATATAGACCGGCTTGGGGGCCTCCGGGTTGCTCCGCTGATATTCGGCATATGCATCCTCCGCCACCCGGCAGAGTTCGGCCGCCCTGCGGGAGATCGTTTCCTCGGAAAGGCGGGTGTTCCGGTTGTCGTCCGCCACGCGCATGCTGGTGTCGATGTGGATCTTGGTGAAGCCGGCAGCCGCGTAGTCATGCAGCAGCACGCGGGATTTCTCCATTGCCTCCGCTTCGTTTTCATCCTGCCAGGTCAGCGGGCCGAGATGGTCGCCGCCCAGAATCAGCTTCTCTTTCGGGAACCCGACTTTTTGCGCGATCCCATTCACAAACCTGACAAAATCAGCCGGGCGCATGCCGGTATAGCCTCCGAACTGATTGACCTGGTTCGCCGTAGACTCGATCAGGACCGGGCTGTTGGTCGCCAAGCCGCTTTCCATTGCCGCTTCCAGCACATAAGCATTCGCGCTGCAGCAGGAATAGATACCGCCCCTGCCGGTTTCCTTCCGTTCTTCTATCATATAGAGCATCGGGTTTTTCATCTTTTGGTACCTCCATTCAAAAATAAAACGGGGTCAGTCCTCGTTGATGAGCATGATTTTCCCGTTGACCTCCCCGGTTATTTCGAAGAGCGGTTGATCAATTCGAATCCGCTTGTGTAAAACAGCCCGCTTTCATTTCGCTTTTCTCTCCTTTGCAATACTCAGGCTTTTCCGTCGCAGCCGCAGACCTTCATGCGTTCCATGACCTGTCGCTTGACCGCCTCGCGGGCTTTGGCACCGTATCGCTTCGGGTCGAACACGCCAGGATCCTGTTTTAAGTAGTCCTTCACAGCGTCGCTGAACACGACGCGCAACTCCGTCGCGAAGTTGACCTTGCAGATGCCGCAGCTGACGCAGTTGCGGATTGCCTCGTCCGTCAGGCCTGAGGCGCCGTGCAAAACCATGGGGACGGTAAGGACCTTGCGCAGGGTGGAAATAAGCTCGACATTCAGAACGGGCTTCGTCTTGTAGACGCCGTGCGCCGTGCCGACACCGACGGCCAGTGAGAAAACGCCGGTTTCCGCGACGAAACGGACGGCTTCGTCCGGGTCGGTATAGCCGGTGCCGGAGCTTTCCGTGTCGTCCTCCTTGCCGCCGACCTTTCCGAGTTCGCCTTCCACGGGAATTCCGCAGGGTGCACAGGCGGAAACCACGGCCTTCGTGATGGCAATGTTTTTGTCGAGAACCTCTTTGGAACCGTCGATCATGATGGACGTATACCCCGCCCGCAGGGCCTGAACGGCGAGGTCGTAGCTGTTCCCGTGGTCAAGGTGCATTGCGACGGGAACGGAGGCATTCTTCGCCGCGGCGCTCACGTTTGCGCAATACAGGTCGAGACCGGCATATTTGATTGTGCCGGGTGTGGTCTGGATCATGACCGGAGCGTGCAGCTCTTCGGCGGCCGCAATGATCGCCTGCACCATTTCCATGTTTTCGGCATTGAAGGCACCGACGGCATAGCCGCCCCTCTGCGCGTCAAGAAGCATTTGTTTCGATGTTGTCAGTGGCATAAGTCATTTCCTCGTATAATAAGATTCGCAGACAGTTTTAAGTGTGTCTGCTTAGTACATGGACTTTCTTTTCAACCAAGCTGAGGATCTCTGCGGCTGAGACGCAATCGCAGGCACGGTGCGCCAAAACTTGTGCTTCGCTGTGGATGCTGCTGCGGATTACGGCGGGGTGGAACGACATGCAGAAGCATGATTTTTTTGTTGCCACGGTCTACCGCAAACGAATACTGCGTGAGATCATGCGTACCGATGCTGTGCTTCGCTGTGCGGATCATCCGAATGGTCTTCACCGAAAAGCCCAGCCGGGCCCGGCGTTCCCCGTTGCTCCGCATTTTTATCAGTCTACCTTGGTCAGAATCTTCATGCTCTTTTCCGAGTTTGCCTTAATATATTTGAACGCATCGAAATACTCGTCGAACGGGAATACCCTCGTAATCAGCGGCCTTGTGTTCATCCTGCCCGTGCCTAGGTATTCGGTGACGTCATCCCAGTCCTTTTCGACGTACATCAGTGAGCCCATCAGGCGCAACTCGCGGTCCTGTACGAACGACATGTTGATCTCCGGGGTCTTGCCGAAAACGCCCACGACCACAATGTCGTTGCCTTTCTTGGAAAGGCTGATTGCCTGGTTGACGGTGGCGCCGATTCCGACACACTCAACAAACAAATCGGCGCCTTCTCCCCTGAAATACCCGCGGATCGCCTCGCCCAAGTCCTCTTTGCCAGAGTTGACGGCAAACGGAATGCCGCATTCCTTTGCGACGCCCAGCCTATAGTCGGACAGGTCCGAAATAAGCACGGATTTCGCTCCCTCCGCCATGGCCGATTGCGCCGCGAGGTTTCCGATGGTGCCGGCACCCAGAACGACGACATTCTTTCCGGCTACGCTCCCGGCGCGGCGGACCGCGTGCAGGCCGACCGCCGCGGGCTCGACTGTCGCGGCCAGGTCCAGCGGCAGCTTGCCGTTGACGACTTTCACCAGCTCTGCGCCGACCGCATAATATTCGCAGGCCGCGCCGGGTGTCTGGCAGCCGAGCACTTTCAGTGTGTCACAGATATTGTAGCGGCCTTCGCGGCAGGGCTCGCATTCTTTGCAGAACACCTGCGGCATTGCCGTGACTTTGTCCCCCACGGCAATGCCCTTTACCCCGCTGCCAATTTTCACGACCGTGCCGGAGAATTCGTGGCCCATGACGATGGGACAGGAAATAAACGGATGCTGCCCAAAATATGCGTGGATATCTGACCCACAGATTCCGACATAGCTTATTTTAATCAGCACTTCGTCATCCTTCGGTTCCGGCACTGCAATTTCCGACATTATGATTTTTTCAGGTTCAACCAATGTTGCAATTTTCGTAAATGCCATCTCCTTTATCCATAAAGTTTAAACTTTTTAATGATTTTGGCGCCGTAAGTGCCATATTCTAACCCGGATTACGGCGCCCAAGGCGGTAAAACTGTCAGTTTTTCATTTAATGAGGCCGATGGACTGATAATATTGATAGAATTTATCCATGTTGTCCTTTGTGATAAGAACCGGGTCGGTATTGACTTTTTCAAATTTCTCTTCGCCTTTGAAGACCTTATCGATGATTTCCATGCCTTGGCTGGCCTGCGTATATGCGCTCTGCTGGACCGTAGCGGTCAGGCCGCCCTGCTTCATTGAGATGATGGAGTCCGCAAGTCCGTCTACGCCGAAGAAGAACATTTCCTTATCGCGGCCCGCGTCCTTCGCGGCTTCCAGGGCACCGAGCGCCATGCCGTCGTTCATGGAGATGACTGCGTCGATATCCTTATAGGTTTGGAGCCAGTCTTCCATCTTCTCCATGCCCTTCGATTTGTCCCAGTCGCAGATCTGTTCGCCCAGGATTTTGATATCTTTGCGCTTGCTGAAAAGAACGTTCTCGTAGCCTTTACGGCGGCCGATGGAGTGGGAATTGCCGGAAGGTCCAAGCAGCACGACCACATTGTATGTGGACTTTTTGCCGGCCGGCAGCATATCGTTTGCCACCTTTGCGATCATTTCGCCGTAGGCGACGGGGTCACAGTTGACGTTCGATGCTTCTTTGACACCTCCGTCGCTCTGATTAATCATCATGACAGGCGTACCGTTGTCGATGATATCCTTGACCGTGTCCGCTTCCGCGTCAGGATCCTGGGGGTGAAGAATGATGTAGTCATAGCCCTTCGTCACGCAGGTTTCCATGATCTGCAGCTGAGTGCCAGTACTTGCCTTGCCGTCAAAGTAGTCGATGGTTATGTTGGGGTACTTGCTGTTCAACGTCTTCAGAGAAGACGACAGCCAGGAAGCGTAGGTCAGGGACATGTCCGTCGCAATGAATGCGACCTTTTTCTGTCCGTAGCTTGCCGAACCTGTACTTCCGGCCGCAGCGGAAGCAGATTCACCCGCGCTGGACGTGCTTTGGCTCGTGCTGCCAGACTCCGCCGAGGAGCAGCCGCCGAACGGAAATGCTACCATGCAAACCAGTAACAGCGCAGAAATCAACTTTTTAGCCTTTTCCATCAAAATATCCTCCTTCGAAAAATACGCAAACGCCTTTTCAGCGTCGGCTACATAGAAAGTTAGGGAGTGCTTGACTTAGGAATCCTTTCTGGCCATGATCTTTGCCGCCGTCTTTTTGTTTTTGGTTGCAATGTCGAACACAACCGCCAGAATAATAAGAATGCCTTTCAATACCTTTTGAATGTAAGAGTTGACGCCCATGAGGTTCATGATGTTGTTTAGAACTCCGATGATGCCGGAGCCGATCATGGTGCCGGTCATGGTGCCAATGCCCCCGGTAAAGCTCGTACCGCCGAGGACGGTGGCCATGATGGCATCTGTTTCATAGCCCAGGCCTTCCGAAGGAATCCCCGCGTTCAGCCGGCCCATCATGACGACGCCTGCAAAAGCAGCCAAGGTGCCGGAGATGATGAAGGCGGTCCATTTCGTCTTCTTAACGTCAATACCGGAAGCTCTGGCCGCCTGGGCATTGCCGCCGATCGCATAGCAGTACCGGCCGAATTTCGTGTATTTCATCAAGATGTGCATGATGATGAAGATGACCAGCATGAAAAAGATAATGATCGGGAGGAAACCAAAGACATACGCTTTGCCAAAAATTTTGAACTCCTTGATATCGTACACGTTGTTGCCGTCTGTGTAGAAGTAAATAATGCCGATGCAGATACTCTGCATGGCCAGCGTAACGATAAAAGAGGGCACCTTGCAGACCGTTACGAAGAACCCGTTAACCGTGCCGGACATGGCGCCCAGCACAAGCGCTGTTATCACGCCGAGCGCCAGGGAGCCGGTGTTCAGGTAGACGATGCACGCGAAGGTCCCCGCCATGCCGGCCACACAGCCGATGGAAAGATCGATCTCGCCCGTGATGATAATCATGCCCTGGGCGAACGACAGGATGGTGACAATGCCGATTTGCCTCATGATATTGGTGAGATTGTCACTTTTCAGAAAAGCGCTCGACAGCAGCGAACATATCAACATCATAAAGACAAGGATCAAAAGCGTCATCCACTTTTTTGCAGCAGCTCTTATGTTCCACTTAGCCATAACATTCTCTTGACATACACTCCATGTGTTGCCAATGCCTCCTTCATCGATTATTGGACCATATATTGGACTTGCAGGCAGGAGCATCGCGCCTATATTGCCAGTCTGAGAATGTCCTCCTGATTAAAGGACCCGCGCTCAAAATTTCCCGTGAGGTGCCCCTTGTTCATGACATAGATTCTGTCGCACATACCGATCAGCTCGGGCATTTCGGAGGAAACAAGGATCACGGAAATACCGAGGTCCTTCACCAAATGAGTGATGATATTGTAAATCTCCTGTTTTGCTCCGATGTCGATACCGCGCGTGGGCTCGTCAAGAATGAGGATCTTCGAGTTGAGCAGCAGCCATTTGCAGAGCATAACCTTCTGCTGGTTGCCGCCGCTCAGGGTGTCGATAGGGTCTTCTATGGAAGCGGCCTTTACCCTCAGCTTTTTGGCAATCTCCTCTGTTTCGGCAAGTTCTTTTTTCAGGTTGATAAACCGGCCTTTTTCAGCGTGCAGCTTTGCGAGCGATATGTTCTCGCGAATGCTGCGAATGCCGATAATGCCCTCCTTGCGACGATCCTCGCTGACCATAAGAATACCGTTTCTGATTGCGCTTTTCACGCTGCCGAGCTGGACCTTTTTCCCTTCGATGAAGATTTCTCCTCCGTCGAAAGGGTCAAGCCCGAAGACCGCCCTCATCAGTTCCGTCCTTCCTGCCCCAACCAGCCCGGCCATGCCGACAATCTCGCACTTTCTGACCTGCATATTGATATCCTCGAACATGTCTTTACTGGAAAGATCTTTCAGCTCGAAAACGACGTCGCCAACGGGAACCTCTTCCTTGGGGTAGTAATTTGTAATCTCTCTGCCGACCATATGGTACACCAGAGAGCTGTCCGTAAACTCGCTCGCCTTTCCGGAAACGATCCACTTCCCGTCGCGGATGACCGTGATGTCGTCGGCAATGCGGAAAATTTCAGCCATCTTATGTGAAATATACAGGAAGCTGACTCCCTGCGCTTTCAGGCGTGCGATGGTGTTGAAAAGCACGTCTACTTCTTTTGAACCTATGGAAGAGGTCGGCTCATCCATAATGATGATGTCAGACTTAAAGGCGACGGCCTTTACGATCTCAAGCATCTGGATCTGCGAAACCGACAGATCCTTCAGCTTTGTGGACGGATCGTAGCCGATATCGTTTTCCTCCAGAATTTTTGCCGCCCGCTCCTTGACTTCCTTCCAGTTCACGATGCCGGGAATCCGGGAGGGAAAGCGCCCCATGAACATGTTCTCCTCAATCGTGAGATCGCCGAAGAAGTTGAGTTCCTGGTAGATCATCGAGATACCGTACTTCGCCGCGTCGCCAGGCCCGTTGATCGCCACTTTTTGACCATCGACGAAAATCTCGCCGCAGTCGGCTGTATAGATGCCGTTTAAGATCTTCATAAGGGTGGACTTCCCTGCGCCGTTTTCGCCCATGATGGCGTGGACGGTTCCCTTTCTCAACGTGATATTGATATCGTCCAGCGCCTTGACGCCGGGAAACGTTTTTGAAATCCCCGCCATCTGCAGTTTTATCTCATCAGACATTCCTGTATCACCTTCCCTGTCAATCGAATCGGCAGTCATACCAGCCGTGATTCCGCGATCATTTTGCCGACCGCTTCCGGAGAGATCCGGCCTTCCATCGGCCCAAAGGCCGCGCAGTTCAGTGAAGCGGCCGCCGTCGCCATTTCAGCAGCGGCTTTCAGCGTCTTCCCTTCGAGGAGGCCGCAGAGAAAGGCGGCGTCGAAACAATCGCCCGCCCCCGTCGTATCGAGCACCTTGACCGGATAAGTGCCGACCTCCGTAGAACCTCTCCGGTCGTAAATGACGCTCCCTCTGGATCCGGATTTTAGGGCCAGGATCTCCAGGACCGGGTTATCAAAACTTTTGCGGACGGCGTCCTCCAGATTTTTCTCTCCCGTGATCAGCATGAGTTCTTCGCGGCCCGGCATCAGGACGCTTGCGTTGTCAGTGACTTCGCGGATGGAATCATAGACCTCCGGGTCGCGCATCAGTTCCGGGCGGATATTAGGGTCGAAAGAAACTTTCGCGCCCTTTGCCAGAGCCGCGTGCATGGTCTTGATGATCTCGCCGGCAAACCGCCTGTTATCCGGCAGGGCGGTGCCCATCACGTGGAAAAATTTCAGGCAATTCATATCTGAAAGGTCGGGAGCGTCAACCTCGACCGCCGCGCTGTTGCCCATATGAAAGATGAATTTACGGGAGCCGTCTGCAAAGTAGGTGACAAATGCGCACCCAGTCGAAAGCTTTCTGCTGTGGTGGATATATCCGCAGTCCACATGGTCCTTTTCCAATCTCTGTACGATGTAATCGCCGAAATCGTCCTGCCCGACCCCGCCGATGATCGCCGCAGAATGGCCCATCTTGGCGACCGTGTCGATGAAGATCGCCGGGGCCCCACTGGGGAACGGCCCGCGGAAATAGTCTTCCCGGTTGAGCGGAATGTCTTCCTTAGGGCGCATGATCTCCACAAGGATATCCCCCATGCAAAGAACCTCTGCCATATAAATCCTCTTCTCTATCAATTGAATTTATCTTTCAGGAATGCAAGCGATTTGCGCAGGTTTCGGTCCATTGTCGCTTCGTCGGCGCCTTCCGTCAGATCGCGCCAGATATGGATGGGCTTCGCGATCTCGCCGCCGCAGCGCATGAACGGTTCGATCACCACGGACTTGCTGTAGCGGATATCGCGCAGCGCCCTGCCCATTTCGTCCCAGGGCATGGAGCCCATGCCGGGCAGCTTGCGGTTTCCCTCTCCCACATGGAAGTGGCCCAGTTTGTCGCCTGCCAGGCGCAGCGCGTTCGGAAGATTATCCTCTTCGATGTTCATATGAAATGTGTCAAGCAGGAGCTTCACATTTCCGCTGCCTACCCGGCGGATATACTCCAGGCCCTCCTTGCAGTCGGTCAGGATATATGTCTCAAAACGGTTCAGGACTTCCAGCGAGCACTCGATGCCCAGGTCTTCCGCCACTCTGGCAATTTTCTGCATTTCCGGTATGCTGTGCTCCCAAGCGGCCGACTTATCGGTATCCACAAAATCGCTGGGCCAAAAGGAGTACATGGCACCGGCAATATCTCGCGAACCGACGAAATCCATGTTTTTCATGGTCTCCGTTATGTACCGGACGCCGGCTTTTCTGACTTCCGGATCGCCGGAGGAAAGGTCATACTCTCTGGTGGGCCCGATGTTCGTTGTCAGGACGAGATTCAGTTCTCTGGAAACATCCTTTAGATTTTCCAGTTCACTGCGGCTCATGTCGTGTAAGTGATTCGCGCCAATCTCCATGATATCGAACCCGGCTTCCTTGACCTTGTGAGCCGTGTGGATATAGTCACAGGCCCAGTCTTTTCCCCAGTAATGATAGAGCACCCCAAATTTCATATCTTTAAATCCCCTAACAAAAAATAATTTTCAGTGTCGTATTCAACAAACGAAGCCGGCACCCGAATTGCGGAAGATTTTGGTTCCCAGAGAAAGCGGATCTTTCGGAAGCCCACGGCGCTGAATGTAGTTCTACGTGTGCGGTCCCGTCCGACAGTGTTTTTTGGGGGACAGCAAATGCAAAACGGTGAAGATAAGCTTGGTGCCGCAGACTGAAGCGCTATTATACTGATTTACTTCATTTAAAAATGCCATTGCCTATTTTTTTAATAAAAAAGCTCTGTATTTAGGTCTCACGCCATCACGATTTAGGCTTATTTAACAATATTATCAGAATTTTTCGCTATATCTTGAACATATATTTTAGTTCCATTTCTTTCTCCAATTATAATTTTAAAAAATTGTGCTCGTGCTCAATTTAAAATTGAGCATCTCTGCCTTGCAAACTCAGTATATAGCGGCGACTGATTTTATTCAATGAATAAAATAGACGATATATTATACAATTTTTTGTAACACTTGACGTAATTATGCATTTTGTAAAATTTTTATTGTGCTCGTGCCTATTTTCTGCTATGCTATAAGCATGGCTCTTTTCTCTTGAAGGGAAAGCGTGTAAAATGTAAAAAGTGAAAATACATAGCCGTACAGCCTGTCAAAAACTGCGTGCCGGGAAAACTCCTCGGAACCGTAGCAGCCCGGTCCCTGCCCTGGATGTTCCAAGACCTGTGGGACAGCACCGCTGTTCAACATCTTCCGGCAAGTCAAAAACAGAACATTCCGAATAATGTCTCCCCTGTTTTTTATCTTCTTGCAGTTCACAAAGTCAACATTGTGTAAAGAGGCGATTCGTCATGTCAATCACAATCAAACAGATTGCGGATCTTGCTAACGTCTCCCGGGCGACTGTCGATAAAGTGATCCATAGTCGTCCTGGGGTTAAGGAAAAGACGAAGCTTAAAGTGCTAAAGATTATAAAGGAAGTCAATTATCAGCCGAACATCATCGGAAAAGCGCTTGTCAGTTCAAAGAAAGCAAAAAAATTCGGCGTCATCCTGACGCCGGAGTACAATCCCTTCGTACACGAACTGCTGCAGGGTATCCAGAAAGCGAACGACGATTTCTCCCCGTTTGGGGTCGAGATCGAGACAAAGATGCTGACTACCTTAGAGCCTGCCGAGCAAATCAGCATATTGAACGATTTTTCCTACAGGGGGTTTACCGGCATCGCAGTGTTTCCCCTCAACGACACCCAAGTCATCATGCGCATCAACCAGATTATTCAGAGCGGCATCGCAGTCGTCACCTTCAACTCCAGAGTGGACGGGATCAACGATCTCTGCTTTGTCGGGCAGAATCACTACAAAGGCGGACGCACTGCCGCCGAACTGCTGAACAAGCTGGTGCCACCGAAAAGCAAGGTCTGCGTCATTATCAGTTCGAAAAAGCTCTCATGCCACACCGAACGGCTGCAGGGATTCAGGGACAAGCTGGCCGAGTGCAGTTCCTCCCTCCAGATCGTCGACATCCAGGAAAACCAGGACCGTAAAGAGGATGCGTTCAAGATCGCGCTGAACAACTACAACAAATATCCGGACCTTGCCGGCATTTATATTTCAGGCGGCGGCGTTGACGGTATCGGCTCGGCACTTGAATTTGTCGGTGCAGCAAAAAAAATCAAAGTGGTATGTCATGACCTTACCCCGGATTCGTGCAAACTGTTGAAATCCGGAGCCGTTGATTTTGTTTTAGACCAGAACCCCTACGAACAGGGATATCAAATTCTGAAGATCCTGTTTGACGATTTGATTATGAACCTTCAGCCAGAATCGCATTTTTTTGAAATCCCCATCACCATCACATCAGAAGAACTGATTCCGTCGAACTGGCCGGACGCTGGGTGACAGAGAGACAATCTCCCTGCATCTTAAGGTACGGCTTCGGATACAAAGCATTTGGAATTCCCGGTATTATCGATGCGCTTAACCGCATGATCGTCCTTCCTCTCACGCTTATTTGATCCCTTTGCAGACAGGGATGAGCGCAAGCAGGGTCACAATGCCGACGATACCGACTAAGATGCCGGTGACTAATATCCCCCAGACCATCGTCATGCACATACCGATGCCCAGCGCCAGTGCGCCAGCGATGCCTACCAAGACGGCCAGAACGGTTTTGCCACTCCACTTGATGGGTGCTTTGTGCTCCATCTTGCGGCGGACTGCGATCATTGCAAGCAGAACCACAAGTCCAACTGTACCCATCACAATGCCGGGTCTGAATGCGTTCCATTCGGGCAGCAGGGACATGCACGTACCGATCGCCAGCAGAATTCCCCCGACGGTGGACATGACCAGGGTGACGAAGTTGCTTTTTTTCATAATGTAACTCCTCCGTTATGATTGGACGATGTCTCATCCATTTGACGGATTGATCTTATCGCCCAAATGTTGATTTGCTTGCCTAAGTTCATGGTCAGGGGAATCAAGGTCACATCCAGACGTTTTCTGATCTGCGGCGTCATGTCGCAGCAGCTGTCCACGATGATTTTACAAGTCACGCGCGGAACACCTCAAATCCTTTCAAAAAACAGAACTTTTCTGCTTCACTTCACATCCGGCGCAGCGCCCGGAGCATTCCCACAGGTCATCCGCCACGGGAGCCCAGTGCTCGGCGGGCGTTTTGCACTTGGCAGAAAGATCACGCACATTTTCGGGGCTTTCCATATCGGTGGAGTGAGCGCCGGACGTTTCCACCATGGACGACAGCGCACCTGGATTATCCAGCAGCGGGCAGGGACGCAGATGGTTTTCATTGAAAGGCTGTCGCTTCCTATACGCCATAAATAATGGTGACTGTAATGCCTCGAATAATGTTTTGTTATGGATATTCGAATCGGAGTATAAGTTTTGATTCAGTATTGCATGTCGTTTTTTTCTTACTTTGCAAGCAAGCCGTTGGCCTTTTCGCACACCTCGTACATTTCGTCATATTTCTGATCGATCAGCGGCGTGACTTTGTC
This sequence comes from Caproicibacter sp. BJN0012, assembly GCF_035986805.1. Lineage (NCBI taxonomy): Bacteria > Bacillati > Bacillota > Clostridia > Eubacteriales > Acutalibacteraceae > Caproicibacter > Caproicibacter sp. BJN0012. The sequence goes on from NZ_CP142518.1 coordinate 2,544,055, forward strand.
GGTCTTTTTCCTGCGGATGCTCAGAAAGCAGAAGTACGGCAGAATCCAGCCGATGAAGGCGGGGATCGCCAGAATGATGCAGAGCGGCAGCATTCCCGCGAGATAGGAAAACACTGAGCCGGCCATAAAGGCGGTTCCGACAAGGCCGATGCTGAACGCAGCGATCATGGCCCCGTTGGTTTTGGCTTTTTCCAGGCTTTCGATCTGGCCGGCGCAGGATTCAAATTGGCGCTGCAGTCTGCCCAGCTCCGCCTTGTTGCGGATCTTTCGGTCGCGCTTGAATTTCATGGTGACGGAGCCTACACCCTGCACGGGGGTGGAAGTATCCTCCAGAGTCCAGCCGAAGTTGGCGTAGCCGTCCGCATACACCGACTCCATACTGCGGCTTACCGTGATGTCCTTGTACTCATAACCGATAAAATTGTTTTCGTTCCTCGTGATTTCAGCCATCATCAACAACTCCTTTTTGATCTTAAATATCCGGATGACTTTCATCCGTTTTGATGTGCCTATTGTAGCGGTAAAGTATTTATGAAATGCTTACGAAATGTTTAAAAAATATTAAAAGGGAAAACAGCCTTCCAAAAACGGAAAGCTGTTTTTATGAATTTACAGATCAGGAAAGGGGCTTGTCCGATAGTGCCCAACCCTCGATCACCCTTGCACTGATCGGGTCCGGGTTGTCCTTGAAGTTGACGAACTCAAACGACATCTGGTCGAACTTCTCGCCGGTCTTCTTGTTCGTGATATGCACGGAATAGCGGATCGGCACCAGTCGCCTTCGACAAGCATGTTGTAGAATTCACCCAGTTCCACATCGTACGACGCTGCGAAAAACTGCCCCATCAGGTCCTTATACTACTGAAAGGTCAACCGCCTCCCGTAGACATTGTAATGGGCATCCGGCTCGTGCAGGGTATTGCACCATTCCAGCCAGTTCTCGTAGCCGCCGTTCCAGTTTTTGAATCCGGTACGAAGACGATCCTTGATTTGATCCTGAAAATTTTTACTCATTTTAAACCGTCCCTTTCTTTAGTTTTCCCCGGCAGAACCGGGCTGATTTTTATTGTCAAACGGGGATTGCTGCTGTACATCCATTGACAGGGCTTATTCTACTGAAGGAATGTTTATGAATTGCTTATGAAATGTTTGAGAAATATTAAAGACAGAAAAACAGCCTTCCGAAAACGGAAAGCTGTTTTTCTGACCTTTCTATGCGATTAAATCTTTAATCTGACCGTGAATGCGGTCCCTTTGCCGGGCTCGCTTTTAACGGATAAAGAGCCTCCCAGCAGTTCAATAACACGCAGCGAAAGGGTTAAACCGAGACCGTTGCCTTCCCCTGAGTGGGAGGTATCGCCCTGATAAAATTTGTCGAAGATGTGGTTCATCGTCTCCTCACTCATGCCGCAACCGGTGTCGGATATTGTGACCGTAACCGTATCCTCATCCGAAGTCTGAACCAGCGTCACCGTCCCACCGGGATCGGTAAATTTCAACGAATTGGAAAGCAAATTGTTCCAAACGATCTCCAGCATGCTTTCGTCCGCACCGATTACGGCACGATCCTCTATATCCGCAATGAATTCGATATTCTTTTGCTCCCACAGATCTTCAAAAGCGAGCGCGCACTCGCTGAGCTGCCGGCACAAATCAAAGGGTTCGGTGGAGGGCATGATCTGCTGATTTTCCAGCTTGTTGAGCTTCAGAATATTGGTGATCAGCGCCGTGAGCTTCTGGGACGCCGTAATGATCGTATCGGTATATTCTTTGCGCTGCTCAGCCGACAGGTTCTCTTTTTGAAGCGCCATGGCATAGCTTTGAATCACTGAAAGCGGCGTTTTGATCTCATGAGACACATTTCCGATAAAATCATTTTTCAGCGTCTCGATGCTTCCCAGTTCTTCCACCATCTTGTTGAAGTCCTCGAACATTACGTCCACATAATCCTGCTTGTCGGCTCTGTGGACCGGCTCCACGTAAACCGAGAAATCGCCTTCAGCCACACCTTTGGCTGCCTCGCTGAGTTTTCGCATCGGCCTGTCAAATGCACGGACCTTTTGGCGGGCGGTAACAAGACAAAAAATAGCGGTCACAATCGCCCAGTATCCCAGCATGCCCCAGATAAATTCCGGCGGCATGCTGCCATAATCCACGTATTCGTTATAGATCATCCACTGCCCGGCAGAAAGAGTCAGCAGCACAAAATAGGTCAGCGCGTATTCCTTCCATGTAAAATGCTTCGTTTGGACCCGGCTGTCTTTTTTGACCTGCTTTTTCTTCAAGATAATACCGCCTTATACCCAAGCCCGTGCACCGTGACGATTTTGAAATCCTCACAGCAGGAGAACTTGTCCCGCAGCTTCGTGATGTATACGTCCACGGCACGCAGACTGGTGTCGCTGTCGATGCCCCAGAACTCGTCCATCAGCTGCGCGCGGGAAAAGGTATGCTTCGGATAGGAGAGCATTTTATAGAGAATATTGAACTCCCGCAAAGTCACCGGGATTTCCTCATCCTTCACCTTGACCGTCATTTCGTCCGCATCCATAAAGAGGCTGCCCACCGTCAGCTTCTTTTCATTGGCGATGTTTGCCCGGCGAAGCAAAGCGCCGACCCGCAGCACCAGCTCGTCCATGTTGATGGGTTTGATCATATAATCGTCGATGCCCGCCCCAAATCCTTTTTGCTTGGAGGACATATCGTCGCGTGCCGTCATGAACAGGATCGGAATCGTTTTGTTGATTTCCCGTACTGTTTTAGCAAATTCAAAACCGTCGATTTCCGGCATCATGATATCGGAAATAATAAGGTCATAGGGATTGTTATACATCAGATCATAGGCTTCCCTGGGATTCAGGCACCCCTTGGCAGCATAGCCGTTGTCATTCAGATACGTGCAAACGATCTGATTGAGTTTGCTGTCGTCTTCCACAACAAGAATGTTCACCATTAGAAAACCTCCCTTGCTATATGGATCATAACAGATAAATGTTTGAGAATTGTTAAAGTTTATTTTCCATAATAACTTTTTTATTCTTAGTATAACTTATTTTTGTCTGTATCAGTTGTCTCATCATATAGTAAAGCTCCACGGAGAAGAAAAGTCAACATCATCTTTGGTCGGATGATTGGAGGAAAAGAAAGTGAAATATTCTAGCCAAAAACCTTTTGAAAAGGGCTACAATGAAATGATTTCCGTACTCATAGAGATAGTAAAGAAAAATATTCGCTTGCTGTTACCGATTATGTAACTCTTAATCAATACATTAGAAAACTCAACGTATTATTACAATTTCATGTCTTAAAGTGTATTGGAGTTAAACCAGATATTATAGTAGGACGTCTAATCCAGTTTTCTAAAAATTATGCAGCGTTTTATTTTGATAAAGAGACATAAGAAACAGGGTAGTCATTAAAAAATCTGACTACCCTGTTTTTTATTAGCATTAAAGCCACACCGTAACGGCAAAGCCGCCCTTGAAATAATAGGTGTTCGCCTGTGAACCCTTTGGTGGACCCGAAGAGGATCGAACTCTCGACCTCCGCGTTGCGAACGCGGCGCTCTCCCAAGTGGTCCGCAAAGCGGGCCTCTATCCCACACTCAAAAAATGGCTTGATTCGGGGAGGGGATGCGAACCACGCAGCGGAAAGAACCCGCGTGGTTCGCAATTGAAAACCCTAGGAAATTGCAAAACTCCAATAAAAGTTGCTTATATAACTCAAAATCTTCCGCGCAAAGCAGATTGATCACCGCTCAACTGAATTTGACGCAGAAGTTATTCTCTATATACATTTTGCTATTATGTGGTAAAATTATAAATATAGCAATTGTAAGAAGCGAGTAAAAAGTTGCTATGAGTATTATGCGAGGGACGCTTTTTATGGGAATTAAAAAATCAATGGCTGGAAGCCCATTCCAAGTTGAATCTCCATCAAGGAAATATGCAATCGAACATGAAGCTGGAACAAATTTACTAATAGAACCAAAAATTCAGTGTTCTTATAAAAATGGGCATCTTTGCACACTAGATCAAGTGAAATTTCAGAAATGTCAACCCTTTAAATGTGCATATTTGCACACGGAGCTCCGAAACAATGATCATGTTTGCAAAAAATGTGCATACTACTTTGTTAAATGCAGAAAATTTTCTAACGCAAAAGAGTCATATGCAACATTTTGTCATTTCTATACTGATTGTACTTCCCCAAATTTCTGTGAAATAAATAAAAGAGTAGCAGTCAATATTCTTTCACGGGAGCTTAATAAAGCACTTAAAACTCGCGCACACCGCTTGAAATATATTCGACAGGCAGAAAAAGAAAAATCGAAAGTTTCTTGCAGCGATGTAAATAGACGTTACTTAGAGGAAAAAATTATCGAAAAGCAAAACAGTGTTATTGAAATTGACTATCATATACAAAGTATTAAAGAGCAAATTGGAAAAAAGCGCTAACATATAATATCTGAGTATTCTCCGCAGAGAACCTGAAAACTTGGTGAATATGCCCTTCGACCTCTCCGCTTATTATATAACCATCATTTTCTTTCTTTAGACTTTTGACTTGCTTCTTTTTCAAGGCTCCTTATTGTATCGAGGTATGCCTGCTCCACGGGAGCGATGGTTTGCGTCTGATACTTCCGATATTCGGCTGTGGCTTTATCAATTGCTTTCGCGTGACTGATCGTGCCAGATCCTTCCAGCACAGCCTCCCCGGTGGAGGACAGGATGCTGTTCAGGTGACTAATGTAATCGTCCATATACATGGGATTATGCCGCATCGCCTGAATCTCGGCAAAATCAAAATATCCCGAAACGAGGTTGTTCAGAACCTTCAACTCATCCTCTTTCAAGTAATTCTTTGCGACCCCGATATCTTTCAAAGTCGGCATATCACCAGAAAATGAGGTCAGGCCCATAAAGGGCTGAGCTGCATCGGCGCGCTCATAGATTACCTCCGCCGCAGTATGTCCATGCGCGGCAAAATGAAGCTTGTTTTGCACAATTTTAAAGAACCGAACAGATTCTTCGCTCTTAGGATCGTAATCCACGCTTGTGGCATACAGGTCAAGCACCTGCCGATACAGCACTTTTTCAGAGGAACGAATATCTCTGATGCGATCCAGCAGCTCATGCCAATAATTTCCGCCGCCCAATTGCTTCAGCCGTTCATCGTCCATGGTGAAGCCCTTAATCATGTATTCCTTCAAGCGTTCGGTCGCCCAACGCCGGAAATTTGTGGCGATGATGGACTTCACACGGTATCCCAGAGAAATAATCATGTCAAGGTTATAGTGCGTCGTGTTATAGACTTTGCCGTCAGCGGCAGTTGTTCGGAATTTCCGAACAACTGAATCCTCAGTCAGCTCGCCATCCTCAAAAATATGCTTGATATGCTCGCTGATATTAGATTTGCTGGTCTGGTACAATTCACATAGCTGTGCCTGCGTAAGCCAGACCGTTTCGTCCTCCATACGGACATCAATATGCGTCAGACCATCATCGGTCTGATAAATCATAATTTCGCCCTTTTCCTCGGCGGAAGAGGTTGGTCTTGAGCTCATGGTGAACACCTCGCTTACGTCTGCTCTGCAGACTACTTCTTTATTTTATTATACCACGTGAATTTCTGACTGCCTACATGGTCTTGCCAAACAAGATTTAGAATGATCATCCCGCTTCTATGTCATCAAAGAGTTCTCCGTTGATATGAAGAATTTCATCAATGGGAATGCTTGTTCCTTCGCGCAAAATTACGGCACGCTCATAATCGTCAATCTTTTTTACCGTGCCGGAGACGCTTACATATGCGCCGCCGGCCTTCTTTTTGTCCGGAACGAAGTAGGTGATGGTCACCTTGATCGGGTCGGGCAGGCGCTCCTGCACCAGCGTCAGCCGCAGGTCGATAGCGGCTTTTTCGCCCTCGTCCAACTCAATGCGACGATCTGTCAGACGGGCGGTTTCCTCCACCGCCGCTTCGTAGCCGGTCAGCGCGGCAAAGGGAGAGAATTGTGCCGCACGGTCCAGGCGGGACATGGGCGGATGCTTTTCGGAAACATGGTGCGGCAGAAGGAGAATATCGTCATAAGGCGTGTTCATGCTTTGTGCCCTCCGATCTGCCCATTGCGCTGAATGGTGGTCGCACCCTCCTGCAAGTTGGTACCTTTCAGAATGGCGTTCTTCCCGTATTTCTCCTGAATCTGCAGCATGGCGTGCTGCATCCGCTTTTCCCGCTCCAGATCGGCGGCCTCGCGCCGGCGCTTCTCCCGCTCGGCGGAGTAATCCGTGAACAGGTCAAGCTGTTCAGTTTCCCGCGGCCCAGCGGCTTCGCTTTCCGGAACGACATGGTTTGCCGTGAGATAAATGCGGCGCACCAGCAATTTGGGGTTCATGATGCGGTCAAAAAGCGCTGTCACGGCCTCGACAATAAGCTTTGTAGAGGAGGTCTGCCGGTCAAGATTAGCTGTGCCGTGGGCGTGCTTCGGGATCTTCCTGCCATAGCGGTCTGTGGTCACTTCGCCGCTGTAACTGCTGCTGACGGCGGGGTCGGTGAGATTTTCGATGTCGTAGCCCACGGTCAGTACCAGCTGGTCTGTCACAAGCTCCTTGCGTACCAGATCAAGCACCAGCAGCTCCGTCATCTCCCGAACGACCAGCTTTGCTTTCTCAAAGGAATAGGGACACTGTAATACTTGACCGGAGCCGACGCTGTTTGATTCCGGTTTATATGCCTTGATGTCGGCGATCGTGCAGGGTTCCCAGCCCCAGGCGTGGTCAATGAGCAACTCCGCGTTGACGCCGAATAGCCGGTAAAGCCGTTCCTCGTCGCGGATGGAGCAGCGCGCCACATCGCCCATGGTAAAGAGCCCGTTGGCCTCCAGCTTTTTCGCATAACCTTTGCCCACGCGCCAAAAATCTGTTAGCGGACGGTGCGTCCACAGTTGCCTGCGATAGGACTGCTCGTCCAACTCCGCAACGCGCACGCCGTCCTTGTCCGGCGCAATGTGCTTAGCTTCAATGTCCATGGCAATCTTGCAGAGATAGAGGTTTGTCCCGATGCCTGCTGTGGCCGTGATGCCCGTGGTTTTCAGCACGTCCTGAATGATCGTCATGACCAGCTTCCGGGCTGTGCAGCGGTAGGTCGAGAGGTAATCGGTAATGTCCATGAATACCTCGTCGATGGAATAAACGTGGATGTCCGTGGACGCTACATACTTGAGATAGATGTTGTAGATCTCCGTGCTGCGCTTCATATAAAGCGCCATCTGCGGCAGCGCAACAAGATAATCCAGCGCCAGCGAGGGATTTGCTTTTACCTCGGGATCGTGGCTGGAAGCGCCGGTGAGCGTCCGCCCCGGCGCGCGGCTTTTGCGCAGGGCGTTTACCTCCCGAACCTTCTGTACCACCTCAAAGAGCCGTGCCCGTCCCGGCACGCCATAGGCTTTTAAGGACGGCGAAACCGCCAGACAGATGGTTTTCTCCGTCCGGCTCTTATCCGCCACCACAAGGTTCGTCTGCATCGGGTCAAGCCCGCGCTCGATGCACTCCACAGAGGCATAAAACGACTTGAGATCAATGGCGATATAAACTTTTTGTCTGTTTGTTCCCATCGGTATTTTTCCTCAATTGCTCCAACAGCCCCCGGCATCCGGCATCAACCGCCTGCCATGTTGCATTGAAGTCGCGGGTATACCACGGGTCCGGGATGTCGCCCTGACGACCCGCATACTCCACCAGCAAGTGTATCTTGTTCGCATAATCACCGCCACAGATATGGTACATATTGCGCAGGTTTTCCTGATCCATACCGATCAGCAGATCGAAGTGGTCGTAGTCTGCGTTCGTGAGCTGCCGTGCCACTTTGCCGGCGCAGCTGATCCCATGCTCTGCGAGAAGTTTCCGCACAGACGGGTACACAGAATTGCCGATTTCCTCGGTGCTGGTGGCTGCGGAAAATATCTCGAATTGTTTCAAGAGCCCCGCCTTGCTAACCAAATCTTTCATGATAAATTCCGCCATCGGGCTGCGGCAGATGTTGCCGTGGCAGATAAAAAGTATCCTTGTCATGTGGTCCCTCCGGGATGTCTTATTCCGTTTCAGTATAGCATGGTTCCGATACTTCGTCGAGGACAAGCTGCTCCTGTAAACGGGGCCTTTTTAGGTGAAGATAGCGCGTGTGGTAAGTCCAATTTATATAAATAGTAATTGGAAATTTTCGTAAAACCATTGTATAATATATGATATGTAAGGTGAAACAGACAAAGGTTTGTGACGCAAAGCTATAGGGCCTGTTAATGGTCGCCAGATGCACCACTCTGAAATACTATCGCTTTTGTGATAGTGCCTTTTTCTAAAGGTACAGATTATTGGACAGGCAATAATTTATAATTCGTTGTAAATAAAAGCATTAGCCCGGTCGCTTTAATAATGGAGGTAAAAAATGGAACAGAAACAGAAAGTCGCATATCTCAAAGCACTAATTTACATTGCGGCGGCAGATGATACGGTGCAAGATTCCGAACGTGCGCAATTCACGGAGCTTGGCAAGCTTTATGGCCTGACTAATCAAGAAGTTCAGGAGATTGCCGACAGTGTAATTAAGAAAGAAGAATCATTAGAATCTATTCTTGCCGGAATCACTGACCGCCCAATAAAACTCTTGCTTCTCTATGATTTGCTGGCAATATGTTATGCCGACAACAACTATTCTATCGCGGAGAAAAATACCATGAAAACGATTGCTGCTCTTCTTGAAATTGAAGGAAGCAAACTAACAGATATGGAAAATGTGATGACAGAAAGTGTCGAACTCCACGAGAAAATCAATAAAATCCTGGAAAAGTGAAGGGGTGGGATGATATGAAATTAGGCAAGGTTTTACTTGTATTAGGAGCAGGAGCAGCGTGCGTTGTTACTGGTGGCCTTGCAGCGCCAGCAATCGGTGCGGCTGTTGGTACATCCCTTTTGGGATTATCAGGGGCGGCGGCTACATCAGCAGGCTTAGCGGCGCTTGGTGGTGGTGCTTTAGCGGCTGGCGGCGCTGGGATGGCTGGTGGGACTCTGCTTGTTCAAGCAATTGCCGGAGGCGTGGGTGTTCTGGGTGCCGGAATCGCGACAAATGCCGCAGAGGGTGTGAAAGTAAAAAAACAGAATCAAGAACTGCGTGATGAATTGCACCAACAGAATATTGATAACGCTACCAAACAAAAAGTCATTCAGCAGTTAAATAATAAGGTTGAGGAATTAAAACAAGCCTTGGCCGATGAGAAAAAGAAAACTGACTGCAATGAGGACCGGATACGACTGCTCCAAGATCAACTTGATGACATTCTGCGCACCTTGGAAGTTGCTAAGGCGGCATAAGGGTACATTATGGACAAGGATAGCATCATTCTAAAATACGAGCAGGACGAGGTCGCTAATGCTGCTTCTAATTTAGAGACGGCAGCATCACAAAATAATGATCAGTGCAAAGAGTTGGATGAGCTTCAAGAAAAAATGAAGCGAATATACGAACTGACCGGAAAACAGCCGTTCTCACCCTCAAGTGTACAACTTGCAAAACCATCGGAATCTACGGTTGAAAGAAGCACATTTATGCCTCCACAAACGCTTACTTATGACCAGCTTTTTGTGAAAGCCAGTAATTCGCTCGTTGCACGCGGGCTTGATGTGGATAGCCTTGATTACCATTCACTTGTATCAGAAGACGAATTGGTCGCGATAGAGAAAGAATTAAACAGGCCACTTCCCAGACGAGAAAGATGGACAAAAGGCGATTTTGTGGCAGTTTTCATTGCTTCCGCTATTGGGAGCCTTGCAGATGTGATATTAAGCAATCGTAACAACTTATTGACTGGCACGGACTCGGATTTTTCAAAGTGGTTGAATCAGTTTCACCAACATGAGGGTGGAGGACCAATCGACTACCAGGGCCCCCATTTTGGCGGTGGTTTCCATAGAGGACTTTCTAAGGGGCATGATATCCTCCGTTTTATAGAGGGCATCATGATGTTTAAGAATGGGCAATTTGAAGCAGTTCGTTATGAGAATGGCATTGCGCATACCGTTATCAGCACAGTAAATCAATTTGGAAAGCCCTATGAGCAGTTAGGCGTACTTGAGGCAATAGTGCGTTACGCGAAACATATGTTTGCGGATTTATTCTCAACTTGTAGTTTGCCTTTTCCGGGAAGTTCATTTTTGGTTGAGGCAAATAACCGTCAAATGCGTCAATTTGCCGCTGATATGTACAAAAATGGGTTTAATATCAAAACTGTGATAAGCCAGGGGCTTTCCACTATTATCATTGAAGTTATACTGCGTATCTACTTCAGTATTCAATCAGTGGAAAAGTACAAAGATGAATTTGAAATTTCTGAAGACTATTCAAATTTTGAAGCGGCGAAACATTTCTTTAAGCAGGAAAACAAAGATAAACTGGACGAAATGCTATTGGTTGCACACTCAATTGTGACCGCTGTAAATATAGGTAAAGTTGCTATCGAAAAAGCCCCTTGGGAAATAAATGTGACAGAAATCGTTAGTGTTGTCCACTATGGCGTAAAAGTTATGTCTAAAGCAATTGAGTGTAACTCCGAGTATGCAAAACTCATTAGAAGCACTGAGAAATTACATGAAGGTTGGTCATCACTGGAGCAGCGTATCCGTACTGACGAACAGATGGTTCTCTCCGAAAGCTCAAGGCTAATAATTGCCTGATTCAATATGTAATAAGGCCACTCGGCACATAGCTGAGTGGCCTGTTGCTGTCATGTGGCCTCTGCGGGATGTCTTGTTCCGTTTCAGTATAGCATGGTTCCAGGGCTGATGCTCCTGTAAACGGGGCCTTTTAGGTGAAGATATGCCGTCACATCATTTCCATCCCGCTGAGATACTGCGCCTCGGTAATGTTAAAATCAATCCGGATGCCATAGTTTTGGCTTATGGTGACGGCCTTGATCAGATAGGACGCTACCATCTTTTTCTCCTCCAGCGAAGCACCGTCATAAACTTCCGCCCAGGAGAGGAGCCGCTGATGTTCCGCCTTGATGTCCTCAGTCAACTCTGCGGTTTCAGTCGCTTTATTCTGCAAATCTTCAATTTTTGCAGACAGATCGTTGACGCTTTGCTGTACGATATCCATTCGTTTTTTGACCTGCTCCGGCGTAAATACGCAGGTGCCTTCGATGGAATCCAGCATCAGGCCTTCCCATTTGGAAAGCTCCTTGCTGCTCTTGACATACTCCGCTTTGACCGCTTTAAGCTGCTTTTGATATGTGGTGGTCGTTGAGGTGATCTGCCGCTTCAGCAATTCACTTTCTTTCACGTCTTTGGCACGGAAGAAAATGCCGGACAAAATGGAATCTACCACCTGATCCACCTTTTCTGCGCGATAGGTAGAAGGGCCGTCGCACAGGTCTCTATGCTGCGTTCGATTGTAGCATTTGTAGATGGGAATTCGCTCCCGCACCTCGCCGTTCATGGCATGATGGCTTTTACGAGCAGTGGACGCAAAAATGCGGCCACCGCAGTGACCGCAATAAACATTTCCGGAGAGCAATGTCCTGCCGACATTTCGCCGTGGACACATTCTGTCGGGACGGGACACCTCAAGTTCCTCACCGTCTGCCAATTCCACCGTTTGCGCTGCCGCAGCACATTTTTCTTCGTACTCAGCGCTGCGCTGTTCACGGGCCTTTTCCACCCTCTGAAACTGCTCCGGTTCCACGATCTGCAGTTCTGAAAAGATTTCGGACTGCGTCTCTCCGCTGCGTAGGATTCCGACGTACATGATATTTCTCAAAATGTTTTGGATGGAAGAGTAGTGGAAGGGCTCGCCGGTACGCATATTGACGATTCCTTCCTCCGCCAAGCTGGAGGAAATTTTTCTGCCGCCGTATCCATACCGATCTGAGAGCTCAAAGATTTTCTGAACCGTCACCGCTTCTGTCGGCTCAACGGCAATGTCGTATAGCTCACGGTTCTTCTTCCCGGTACGTCCGTTCTTTACGAGCTTGTACCCGTATGGCGCGCAGCCGCCGCGAAACCGTCCTTCCTGGACAATCTGGGCAAGGCGGGTTTTGGTACGGATCGACGTTTTGATGCTCTCGCCGGATGCCTGCCAGTACCGTATGTAATTCAGCAGTTTATCCACATGGTTGTCAAAACGCTGCTGGCCTTCCTCTGCGCTCCAAACCTCAATCCCATTTTTTACAAACCATTCTACGACAAACGGCGTTTCATCCTCCTTGCGGCCCAGACGGTCAAACATGAATACAAGAAGAATATCAAATTTGCCAACCGCAGCGTCCTTTTGGATTTCCTGAATCGCGTCGCGGTCTTTTGCGGAGACTTTGAAACCAGAGACGCCCTTTTCACTGAATTCCTTGACAATTTCCCAGTCGTCCTTGTCAGCGACAAATTCGTGGCACCGCTGCTTTTGCATGGGAATATCGTCCCTTTCAACCTGCTGTTTCGTGGATACACGATACAGACAATAAACGCGTTTTGCCATGATGCTCCCTCCCTTACTGTGCCTGGCAGCGGAGATAGGCTGACTTCAGGATATCCTTGACCAGTTTTGGGATTTCATCGCTGCCGGAATCCGAAAAGGAAAGGCGAACGGTAACGCCGTCAATCACAGTTTCTGTGATTTCCTTCTCCTGTGTCGCCGCATCCTGTGTCATATTCATTACTGCTCATCTCCTCATCCATAAAATCCGAAAGGGCCTGCTGCAACCCGTCTTTCACGGCAGGCAGATCATCTGGTAATTCTTCAGTCATGCCGACCGCAAGACCCAGTAAATCCGAAATCGCGTGCAATTCCTGTATGTTCAGGCTGGGCTCCTGGCTAATCAGGATTGCCCCGTCCACAACAATCATCTGGATATCCGCATCCTCTGCAATTTTGGCCTGACGCAGAAGTTCTGCAGGGATTTGAAACCGCGGTTCCGCGTCGATTTCCGTCAGTGAATTTTTCGTAAGCAGAAACTCACGAAAAGTATTCTTTTCGCCGTCTTCCGTCAAAAACGCCACCTTGACGTGCATTCCGGCAAATAGGCCCATTGCAATCAGCTCTCTTGAGGGGATCTTCAGATTCCCGTATTGATTGATCGTATAGCTGTTCTCTGAAATCATCATTTCAATTACCTCGTTTCAATCTTAATATCACAAAAATAGGGGCCGCTCCGTTTGGTTGAGCAAGCCTGCGGCTAAGTTCTTACATGATGAGCGACCCCCATGGCTTCTGACATTAAGTCAGATTTGAAAAATGGCTCTGTTCGACACTACTCCCCGAGCCAAGGCGACGAACGAGAACAGCGGCTGGCGCCGCTTCATGGGAATCCAACCCCTCCGAGGATCTCTCCGAGCCGCCCCCATTGCTTGAAACTGTGGCTGGGCGGAAGTATCATTGTAGGCTGACGGGATCATTGCGCAGCGGCTTACCGAAGCCGCCTGCCGGGGATGGGTGCGCGCTCGCCGCCTTTTGGCCGTTCGCTTAATGGAGAACTCTCCACAGGCGGGTCTTGGCGCATCCCCGGTATCGCTTTCCTGTTTCGCAGGACCGTTAGCTAACGTATTCTCGCTGTCGGATATGACCGCCCGGGGCGGTGTTTTTCAAGGAACAATGCAGGGACTTGAAATAATCCCTTCACCTATCGCGGCAAAAACGGGTTTTTGACACCCTGTTTTTCAAAATATTTTCTAATTTTGTTCTTGGAAGCCAGAATTGATCTGGAAATATTCTGCTGAGAGGTGCCCTCTTTTTTTGCAATTGCATGGGTGGAAACGCCATCCACACAAAACATCCACATACGGCGACGCTGCAAGTCGGTAAGGCATTCTGCGATACTGCTCATGAGCAGGCAGCAGATCGCTTTTCGATTCTGTTCTTCGATATCAGCAATAAAGGAATCCTCTACCGATGCAACTGCGACAGCCATTTCCGAGAGTCCCTCCAGGGAAAGCGTGTTGTCCGAATATGCATGGCACTCACACTCGGCATCATGATAATTTTCATCGGACCACGCTTTGAAGCGAAGGAACTCTTCTTCGCTGGGGAAGTTCTCACGGGTGAGTCGAATCAAACTACCATCCGCATCCTCATATACGATGGCGTCCCTGTCTTTTTTGTTGAGCGCATAGATGCTTTTTGAATAAAACATTTTGTAACCTCCGAATTTTTGAATTTTGAATGGAAATCAAAACTCAGAGGTCACGGGTATTCAGCGATCTGGCATTGCCATTGGCCGCAGAACATAAAAAAGTCCTTTCCCGAGCAGATGGGAAAGGACTTTTAACGCGGTACAAAGCAATCGGGCAGCGTGCAGAAACACACAAAAAAGCGCCGTATAAAGCGGAATGGACACAGAGGTTCTGTGCTCCAATCCGGCTTTGTACGGCGCTTGGCAGTCTCCTCAGATTTTCATCTGATTCTCTCCGCTTGCTCGATTAGAAGTCGTATTGCGAATGATTCAATTGTAGGAGCCTTATCGGTGCTGGCGATCCCGCCGCCGGCAAGCGGCGTAAACGTGCCAACGTTTCATACGGCGGAAATAGCCGAGATTTACCGGGTATTCCTCTTTGCACTTTTTGCAGAACACCATCTTGTGGCCGGTAATATCGGAAAACACGCGCTCGACGAGATAGCCGCAGTAGGGGCAGTAGATATCCCTGAGTGTCAATGCCGCAGTTTCCTGCTTGGAGTCGGACAGCTTCCTTCTTTTCTCATCTGAAAGCTCTCTTTTTTGGTGATAGGCACGAACCTCGCTCATCAGGCATCACCGCCAGTCCCAATGCCAAGTTCGCCGACAATGTATTCCGAAATGTCATGCCGCTGCAGGATACCCAGCTCCTTGAGCCGATACAGAAAAGCCGCAAAGGATGCACCTATTGCGTTAGCCATTTCTTGAATCAGCAGACGGTCTGAAACGCGAAGGACGCTGTCGCCGTAAATCGGGATGTGCTCTGGCGCGTCAAACGCTTTCATTACATTCCAGAGTATAAATTGGGGCATCAGCAGCGCGGCACCCAGCCGGTCTATCATGGCCTCTTTGAAACTGAACAGATCTTTGATCTCAGCCGGAGAATAAACGCGTTGGCTGTCAAATTCACGATGGAAACTCGCCTGGGGCACGGTTCGATCCATCACAAAATGTGCTCCCTCGTGACTAATGGTGAACCTGCGCCTGCCGCTCTCCGGTTCCTGGCGCAGAAAACGTTCAATCACAATGGTGCCTTTTTCATACACAATCGGGGTAGCCTGTTTCTTCTCATAGATCAGCAGCGGTGTAATGCCGTCCGAGATGAATCCGATCTTATCGGTGTCACGCTCGGCGAAGGAGCGATACAGAAGCGGTAGGTGAAGGAAATCTGTCACAAAGCCTTCAATATCAACGCAGAATGCCGTGCCAGACTCTTTCCCAAGATACTGTCGGATCAGGCCGTCGCCAAGCTCGTCCAATTGCTCATAGGAAAAAATCGCCATAATCTATGTTCCACCTCCACTACGGAGAACGGTCAACGTACCATTGCAGGCCGTCTCTGTACAGATATTTTTCCGCACTTCCTATCTTAATCGTGTAGCGAATTCCTTCAAATTCATGGTGCGCAGCGGTGCAGGCGTGTAGGACTCTTTTGATGTTCCAGCTCCTGCCGTCGTCCCAGCAGATTCGGATCGGCAGCGTGACGCCTTCCTTGTCGCACTTGCAGATCACGGAAACATATACCTTCTGCATGGGACTGCACCTCCTGTCAAATCATCTGCGGAGCTTGTCCGGCTCCGTCTTAAAGCTTTTTAATTACATTTCGGGCAATACCCTGAACCGATATGCGCCGGGGATAGAGATCGTGATTCGCGGGATTGCTACTCTCCGCCTGCAAATAGTGTTTTCGTCTACTTTTATCATAGGCGAGGCGTTTGAGCGTATTGCAGTTATCATCATCCAGCGCCACAACGATATCGCCAACCCGTTCCTGTACGCCTTTTTCAACGACGATCAGGTCTCCTTCGTCGATGCCAGTCAGATTCATGGAATCGCCCTTAGCCTTGAGAATATAAAAATCTCCATATCCGAAGATGGAGGCGGGAAGAGAGACATACTCCTGAATTTCCTCCCGTTCTTCTTCTGGGGAGCCACATCGAATCGTGCCGACGATGGGAGCCAGGGAGCGGTCGGCGTTACTGTTCTGCGTCAGAGTCGTTGCAATTCGTTTGCCGTCATAGGAGATTATGCCTTTCTCGTTCATTTCAACGAGATACTTGTAGGCGGTGCCTCTGGAAACGCCTACCTCATTGGCTATCATCGTGGTGGAAGGAGAGCGGCCATAATCCGTATAATACTGCTCGGCAAAATCGCGGATTTTTTTCATCGTTTCTGGGCTGCGCTTTTTCATAATGACCTCTCCAATTCTTATAAAGAAGCAGTCTGCTTCGTTACTATCATTATACGCAGTCCAGCTTGAATTACAAGAAGATTTTCCCAAAAAGAAATGAGGTGTCGCTTAAAGGCAACACCTCATCACTTAACGTCTGATTTCATATTTCCGAATCCAGTGCTTGAACGGCATCACGAACCATTTTCCCGTATGCCGCGTTGACATCATCCGGCGCTTTGATCTTCACCCTGCCACCGAAGCCGAACACCCAAGCATAAAAGACGTGACTGACGGCAACGTCAACCACGACACGAAATGAAGCTGAATCATTTTCATGGATCTCCACGTCCATTCCAAAGCGATCGAGAATGGCGTCCATGGTGCTGTTGTCGCAGATCAGTTCCACATTCTGGCGTTTGCTGTTGTACATTCGGAAGGAGGTCTTGATGTAGTCATTGATATTGAAGTCGGTTGGAACCGGCGCGGCAGGCTCATCCAGAATCGTCGGCTGCTGAGAGATCCTGTCCATCCGGAAGTTTCCAATGTTTTGGTGCTTTTTGGAATAGCCTACCATGTAATAACAGTCTCCATCCCAGACCAGGTAGTACGGACTGAATATGTATTCTTGACCACCGTTCTTCAGCGTCTTTTCCTTTTGCGCGTTGTAGTCGTAATATTGAAACGCAATCTTTTTACCGGCATTGATCGCCGCGTTCACTGTATCGGCAATATAGAACACTTCCTCATTGTCAGGCTTGAAGCGACTGCATGCTTTGAGATTTCGCTTCAGCGCGTCCGCGCTGTGAATGCTGGCCAGCTTCTGGAGCTTTTTAATCAGGCTCTCGCTCTTTTTCTCTGTAATGAATTTTGACGATTCCACCGCGTCGATCAGAAGCTTAATCTCTGCAAGATCAAAGGTGCGGGAAAGAACACGGTATTTGTTTTGCGTGGATTTGATCATATCAACGTCAAGGCCCGCCTGCGCCAGCACCTGAATATCGTCGCTGACTGTGGTGCGGTGGGCGCTGATGTGATATTCCCGCTCCAGAATATCAATGAGCTCGTTCGTGGTGAGAACATGATCTTCATCGGTTCTTTCCAGTAGTATTTTGGCAATATAGATCGGCCTCAGTTTGTTTTCTATGTTCATGGCGATACCTCAATATCCATGATGTTATCAATGGAAATAGCTTTCCTATCTGTCAGTACAACTTTGCGCTCATATTCATCTATCTTCTTTACCGATCCTGCAACGGTCACATACGCGCCGCCTGACTTCTTCTCGTCCGGCAGGAAATAAGTGATCGTGGCCGTGGGTACTCATCCAACCGTTGGGCTATTCAAATATTGCTCATTGATCGCACTGATGTGCCTCCGCATCTGTTCAACTACGGCATCCGGCGCCGTGATAACTATATCTGGCCCAAATCCACTGATCCATCCGAAAAACTGCGGGCTGACAATAACATCAACCGATACGGTGAAGTGATTATCCCCATCGGGTACAAGGGAAACGTCCTTCCCAAATCTGTCCAGAATTGCCCCCACCAAGTGGTTTGCGACCCTCAACCTGACGGAACGCTCCTCGCCGGAGAACATGCCGAATACTTTCTTGGCATAGGTACCCATGTCCAGAGATTCAAAATGTTCCTGCCCGTCACGCTGTTGGTCCGTTATTGAGATATCCGCCATCTTGTCCACGCGGTAGTGCTTAATGATTTCAGCATCTGAATCAAAGGCGACCATGTAATAGTTCTCGTCGTCCCAGGTGAGCGCATAGGGGCTTACTTCATAGAAGTTCCCGCTCTTTCGGAATATACGTTTTTTAGCAATGTCGTATTCGAAATAGTGAAATCGAATTTTTCTGTTATGGGCTATTCCACTATGAATCTCATCCACGTTGTAATAGATGGACTCGTTCATGCTCTTGATTCGATTCGTAACGTAGACCTGACGATTAAGAAGTTGTGCCTCATAGATGCTGGCCATTTCTTCGATCTTTTTAATCAGAGAACCGGTTTTCTTGTATGTAATAAATTTTGAGGACTGGACGCTGTCAACGAGGAGTTTCAGCTCCGGCAGCTCAAAATATCGGCTGCCGACGTAATAATTGCCCGACTCCTGGATAATGTCCATACCATATGTCCGAAGCAGTTCAATATCGGTATAGATGCTTTTGCGTTCTGCCGGGATGTCGTTCTGGTCAAGGTAGGCAATCATTTGCTTCATCGTTACGGGATGCTGCTCGTCCGTATTCCGCAGCAGGTAATCGCGCAGATAGAGCAGCTTTAATTTTTGACGTTCTGATCGGGCCATATGGAACTCCTCCCATAAATGCTAATTTTCAGGGTCGTTATAGGGTGTGTCCTCCACGCCCGAGGTTTTCAGGCTGGTTACAAAGTGGTCCAGGCCGCGGCGAACAAGCCGCTTCAGCCACTCCGCACCACCGAAGTGTTTGACCAGGGCGGGACTGACGGCGTAGTAGCAGCGGACGAAAGCACGTCCGGGCACTGTCCGCTTCAGCCTGTAGTCGCGGAACCGACGCAGCGTCCATACTTCCGGGCAGTCATAAGACCCATAGACGGCGGTTGCAATGTAGCAGCCGTTCTTTTTTGGGCCGCCGCCCCCGCCTTTTTTGACCTCGTTAAAAGTCTGCATGTATTGCACATATCCATCGATGCCTTTTCCAAAATATCCGTAATCATCCGACATGTGGATTGCCTCCCCTCATTCATTATGCTTTCGGTTATGTTATAAGCATAATGAAAGTGGTGTCCAATACTCAGGACAACATCAGGATATCATAATTGAATTTGTATGACAACCAAAATTGTAATAATCAGTACATCGTATTTAATCTAAAGGCATGGCCTTTTTCTCCGTTTTCCTAAACAGTCCTGATTATTGGACAGCCTTTGACGCATGATGTAGGTGTAATAAAAAGCATCTGTGAAAGGAGTCCGCGTCATGGAAAACTACTTTGTCACGATCACCGGCATGAACCACTATCTCGGCATGAACCCGTATAAGGTCAATCGCCTTGTTAAATTGGTCAAAGAGCCTGACAATCCACACGATCCGGAAGCGATTCGTGTCGAGCTTCCGTTCATCGACACGATTGGCTACGTGGCCAACAGCGTGGGAACTGTTTTCGCCGGTACCTGCAGCGCCGGCAGGCTCTATGACAAGTTTGAGGATTACGCATATGCGCAGGTAATGTTCATCACGCATTCCAGCGTGATTGCAATTGTAGTGCCGAAAGAGGAAGTCGAGAAAAATGATGCACCAGATATGGCCCCGAACACAATGCAAGCCGAGCCACGGGATATCAGCACACCAAAGGCCAAAATCGGATTCTAAGATAGTCCGAAGTTTCCGATGTGTGGTATGATTATCTGTGTATTAAAAAGAAATAGAGGTAAAGTCATGTACATCAAAGATATGAGCATCAGCGACCAGATCGAAGGATTTTTCCTGCTGCGGGATGCGTTTGCAAAAACAACAATGAGCGGGAAACCGTTCCTGAGCATGGTCTTGTCCGACTGTACAGGCACGATCGACGCACAGATTTGGGATTATACCGGCCCCGTGACGCCGAAAGATACCGGGGCTGTGGTGAAAATTTGTGGGACTGTGTCCGAGTTTAAAGGAACAGTGCAAATTACGGTGGAGCGCTTACGCCTCGCTGACACTAACGACCAATACAGTGTCGGCGACCTGGTGCCCACGGCGCCGATCGACGTGGAGACAACTTGGAGGAAGTTGCAGGAAACTGTTGATACAATAGAGGATCAGGATTACAGATCAATCTGCAAGGAGATGCTTGGCAAATACGGTGAGAGAGTTAAAAGCATCCCCGCAGCCAAAAGCGTCCACCACAGTTTTCTGAACGGGCTTTTGATGCACACGACGTATATGCTTCAAACCGCCGATTTTCTGGCCGGACTGTACGAATCGGTAATCGACCGCAGTCTGCTGCTCGCCGGAACTCTGCTCCACGATTTTGCGAAATGCGAGGAGTTTACAACGTCGCAGCTTGGGCTTGTCACAGATTATTCCATGAAAGGGCAACTGCTGGGGCATCTCGTAATGGGCGCTCACGAAGTAGCCAATGTCGCTGCTGAGCTACATGTGCCGGAGGAAAAATCGGTGCTGCTCCAGCACCTTATTCTGTCCCACCACGGAGAGCCGGAGTTCGGTGCCGCTGTCCGGCCGATGTGTGCTGAGGGAGAGTTGCTATCGTATATTGATATGATTGACAGCCGCATGGAGATCTACCGCGAAACGCTGGAGGAAGTTCCCACTGGGGAATTCAGCAGGAGAATCTTTGCGTTGGATCGTAGGATCTACCACCATAATTAGAGGGAAAACAATGATAATAATTGCATGTGTAGACGACAACATGGGGATGATGTTCAATCGTCGCAGGCAGAGCCAGGATCGGGTTCTGAGAGAGCATATCCTGGAGGCTACGAAGGACAGTAAGCTTTGGATGAATCATTATTCCGTAAAGCAGTTCTCGGAAAACAATGCGCCGCAGATCAATGTGGATGATAATTTTATGTCTGAGGCGGGCGACGGCGAATATTGCTTTGTTGAGGACTGCGACGTCACCCCTTACCTACGGTGGGCCGAAAAAATTATCCTGTACCGCTGGAACCGGCGGTATCCGGCGGATCAAACTTTCTCTGTTGATTTGGCCGAAGGCGGGTGGAAGCTCGTCCATACGGAGGACTTTGCCGGATCTTCTCACGATAAAATTACAGAGGAGATCTATACACGATGAAAAAGTCCATTCGCGCGTTGCTCCCGCTGTTTCTGGCGATCGGGCTGCTTCTGTCCGCCTGCTCCGCAGAAAGCTCCTACTCCTTAGACTCAATTCCAGATTATTCCGGCAGCGCATATGTCAACATCAATGACAATAAGCCGTATTTTTCCGATACCGATCTGACGACGACATCCTTTGAAACCTACAGCGAGCTTGACGGCCTTGGCCGCTGTGGAGTCGCCTATGCCAGCGTTTCCACGGACACGATGCCCACGAAGGAGCGCGGCTCGATCGGGCAAATAAAGCCCACGGGCTGGCACACGGTCAAGTACGACTGCATCGACGGCAAATATCTCTATAACAGATGCCATTTGATCGGCTATCAGCTCACTGCGGAAAACGCGAATAAAAAGAACCTGATCACCGGTACCCGCTATCTGAATGTCGATGGCATGCTGCCATTTGAGAACATGGTGGCGGACTACATAAAGGAAACGGACAACCATGTACTTTATCGGGTAACGCCCATATTCGACGGTGATAACCTTGTGGCTTCCGGGGTATTGATGGAAGCGGAGTCTGTCGAGGATAAGGGCGAGGGCATATGTTTTTGCGTCTTCTGCTACAACGTCCAGCCCGGCGTTAACATCGACTATGTCACCGGAGAAAGCACGCTGGCCGAAAGTTATACGCCGGCTGCGGAATCCAGCTAAAAAGCAAGCTTATATCGGGTCGCGCGATGATTATCGCCCTGGGATATAAACAGTGCGGTCAGTGCAAACCATAGAGCGATTAAACAACCTGTGGAGGCTAACAGCGAATACTTATTTTTCTAACGAAACGGAATCTAACATTGACTTTTCCTTTACGGATAACTTCTTATTTAATCTTTAAAGCAAGCTTGAGGAGGCTTTAATATGGATTTCTGGGATCACTTAACACTTGTTACACTGATAACGGTAAGAGATTATTACCGTGACAAAGAAAAGCTGGAACGCAGAGCAAGGAAATTTAATCAGCAATGCAATAAAGAGATCGCAGGTGCTGCCTCTGACTTGTTCAATGCAATTACCGAGGTTTCCGAGAAGGCAAATCCTAATTGCATTCCCAACGAAATAGGAACTGGAAGCATTATATTGCCGGTCTATGCTTTTGCAAAAGTCTTACAGGCTCAAGGCGGAATACCATCCTCTGAACAGAAGTCATTTCTTGATTTTTATTTTAAAAATATGAGTGTTGGCTTCTCAGAAAATGAGTTCTTGGCATCAATGCACAGCAATAACGATACGCAGCATAAAATGGACGCACTTGTGGGAATATCAGAAAACTCCGTAGGGACATTCTGGATTGCTTTCTTCAAGGCTATGTATGTTACGAAAAGCGACGAAGGCACGCTTTCAAAAGTGGCGGACTATTTTTCTTCGATTGTTGTGCGGTTCTCAATACTCGGAAAACCGCAGAGTCAAGTTGCATTGCCTATCTGCGAATTTTTTATCAAGGCAATACATATGCAAATTATTGAATGTCGGAAGCTCCCGGAAAACGATCTGGACTTTATTGGCGAAGTCCCTTATTTGGAGCACAAGCAACGAATAACCAATATTGCCATGTCTCTTCTTTATGCTGCCGGTGAACAAGATGGCCTTGATTTAAATCAAATGTTGCCAATATTCTACATTTCGATGCTATATGACATGGTTAATATGGCAAGCAGAAACACCCATGATAAAGCAGGTATACTGGATTATGCCATGAAGATATGTTCAATAGAGTTTGAGTTTTCTGGCTATGACATTTATATGCATGTTGAAAACGGTGACGAACTCGGCGAGCTGATAGGCATAATGTCAAACAGAATGTTTGTAATAATAGCCGGTTTATCCGGGCAGGCGCATAGGGAAGCAGACGGGCCAAAATTTACCGCTGAATGTTTGGGATTCTTAGTTGGAGTTGAAAAGCAACTATCCAAAGAATACCCATTGAGCGGATTTGGCGATCTTGCTCGGACATATATTACTAACCAAACGCAATCTCTACTTAACTTAATGAAATGAGTGAAAATATTGAATAGCATGAAATAAGCGAGGGGGCTTTGGATTGGATTTAGTTGGTAAGAGAGTCTTGCATAAAGCAAAATTTGGTGAGGGTATAATCACAAGCTTTGCCGATAATCGCATCACAGTTAAATTTGATTCGGACGAAGCAATCAGGCTATTCGAGTACCCGACGTGCTTTCAATCATTTCTCGAACTTATTGATGAAAACGCCGCCACAGCAATGCAGAGCGTCATTGCTGAAAACGAGAAAGCAAAGCGAGAACGTCAGGAAAAGCAGCATCAAGAAGTCGAAGCGCGTAATTTTCAACGGCGCTTGCAAGAGCAAGAGCGTTCTGCAGTTCGCGGTGGAAAAGCCATTGTGCTTCGCCCATTTCCAACTGTAAACATATTTTGTGAGCAATACGAAAAAACGCTGATTGCTGAAATAACTTATCTGAAAACCAACGGGGGTAAGCGGCAGCGCATTTTCGACGGCAAACTGATTGAGAACAAAAATGGCAGTTACATTTATTCTTTTGAGGCTGATTGCGAACTCAATTACCCAGACGGAACGCAGATCACACTCTGGTCGGGGACAAGCAGCATCCCGGCAAGTATCGTAAACTGTGAGGACTTCACGCTTGTTATATCCTCAGCGACCGACCTCAGCCGAGATGTTTCTTCCATTGAGTTCTCTGCGGAACCTTGGCGGCTAATAAATTCGCTGATTGAGCGTCTTAACCATTTGAAAGATACTGCTTCTATGCCAATCGTCCAAGCCTTGGTGTGCGATGGATTTAAGAAAATTCAGTATGGTAAGGAGATCACCAAAGGGCAAGAAAATGCTTGTCAGACGTCTCTCTCTCAGCCGATCACGTTTGTATGGGGGCCTCCCGGAACTGGAAAAACTGAAACATTAGCAAAGATGGCTTTGAAGCATATTTCGCAGGGGGAACGTGTTCTCATGCTCTCATACAGCAATGTTTCGGTTGACGGTGCGATCATGCGTGTTGATAAGCTTGACAGCAATAAACGCGCCGGAAAACTTGTGCGTTATGGATACCCCCGTAACAAAGAACTTTTACAGCATTCGTATCTTACGACTTATAATCTTGCATTACATAATCATCCGGATTTATTGAAGGAGCGGACAGGCCTTACAGTTGAACGCAATGGCGTTTCAAGGGCATCCCCGCGCTATGTCGAAATTGGAGCGAGGTTGGCTCAAATCCGAGCTCATCTTGCTGAGGAAGAAAAAGCGTCTGTTCGTTCGGCTTCCTTCGTCGCAACCACGGTATCAAAAGCAGTTGTTGACAAAGTGATCTATGAAGGCAAATTTGACACCGTAATTTTTGACGAAGCGAGTATGGCCTATATACCACAGATCGTGTTTGCGGCAAGCTTGGCCTCGAAGCACTTTATCTGTATGGGCGATTTCGAACAGCTTCCCCCCATCGTTCAAAACAGCTCTGATTCAATACTCAATGCCAACATCTTCCAATATTGCGGCATCACCAGCGCGGTTGAAGCGGGTCATAGTCATGAATGGCTTTGTCTGCTTGATACACAATATCGCATGCATCCACTCATAGCGGACTTTGCAAGCATCAATATGTATCACTCGCTGCTCCGTTCTGCCGATAATATGGAACGTGAGCGGTCTGCGATAACACATTCGCTTCCGCTTTTTGATCAGCCTCTCGGAATAGCCGACCTAAGCGGAATGATGTCGGTATGTACGCAGACGACAGATTCGTCGCGAATAAACCCGCTAAGCGCGTTGATGGCGTTCGGCTTAGCTCTGCAAGTGGCAGATAAATACGACGTAGGAATCATTACGCCATATAATGCGCAATCTCGTTTGCTTCATGCGATGGCTCGTGACGCAGCTGAGCAGTGTCCGGCGTTGCGCCCAATATCATGTGCAACGGTGCATCAGTTTCAAGGCTCCGAAAAAGATGTCATAATCTATGACGCGGTTGACTGTTATCGCCAGCGTTTTCCGGGAACGCTATTAACGTCAACAAATAATAATTATGCCAACAGGCTTTTCAATGTAGCGCTGACACGTGCAAAGGGCAAGTTTGTTGCTATCGCTAATGTTTCATATATGGAGAATAAGGGCTTGTCCACGAGCCTTATGTTCTCCAAACTAATCAATCGTTATAAGCATACTCCGCAAAGCATTGAAGGAAGCGAGTTTACAAAAGCGTTCTTGAATCCTGATTATCCTTGCTATCAGTGGATAAACGCTCAAAACGGCACCGAGCTTTTTATAAGTGACCTTATTGATGCGAAAAGAGAGATTCGTATCGACATTCCGGCTGAAATGAGTTGTGTTGATATAGTCATAGGCAAAATATATACCGCACTGAAACAAGCTAAGAACAGCGGAGTAAAGGTTGTAATCCGAGCAGAAGACAAATCAACATTGCCTAATGAACTAAAGCCGTTTACCATTGAGAATAAATACACAGCAAATCCGATCACTCTTATTGATAGGCAAATCGTATGGTTCGGCGAGCCGCTGTCTAATGCTAATTTCAAATCAGAAGGGACGGTCTTGCCCACAAGGTATCGTCCTATCATCAGATTTGACGGAAAACACACAGCGAATTCTCTGTATGGCTTTCTCGAGATGAACAGGACGGTTGACCAAGGCACACTATCTTCAGAACAAGATTGCGAAAATGACGGTGCAACTTTTGCGGCATTTGTTGCAAGCAATATGCGCTGTAACGAGTGCGGCAAACCGCTCAAGTTAATTAAAACGAAGGGGAAGTTCTTTTTAGGATGCTCAGGTTATCCAGCTTGCAAGTCTTCAGGAATGATTACAGTTGATCTAATCGAAAAATATTTTTCCAGTCTCGGCAAATTTGGGAAACACTGTCCCCAGGATCATACTTCATTAGAAGCCAAATTGGGACCATACGGGGTCTATGTGCAGTGTTGCGGCTTGGCACGGCACAAGTTCAAACTGGATGAAATATAGCGTTAAGAGCAAGAGAGGGACGGCTTCTCCCTTGACATCCGTCCCCCGCCGGCGCTATGGTGAGGAAAAGGCGGCAGTGGCTTGTCCGCTGCCGCCTTAAAATTTGCTCTGTTCTGCTTCTTTGTCTGGAGTTTAAACACAATTTGGGATAGACCTGGATTTCATGGGTTTGTTCTCAAAAAACATTTTAAATTATTCCACAGATTGCTCTATGAATCTTTCATAGGCATCCGCTTTCACAAATCTTGCGCCCTGTCCCAGTGCTGCAAAGTGCTTTTCACCGCAGCGAATCTTGGCGCTCTCGGTGGGGCGCAGCGCGTCGGCCAGGATATTGCCCTTTGTTTCAACCACGAAATAGAGCTTGTTCTGTCCATTATCCTCAATGACCACAGCCCAGTCAGGATTATAACTGCCCAGTGGTGTGGCAATCTTGAACCAGTCCGGCAGCTTGGCATAGACTTTGACGCTTTCGTTGCCTTCAAACCTTTCGGCAAAGCTGCGCTCCACCTCACTATCGTATACCACATAGTTGTAAACACTGCGGTGGCTTTCGATCATATTGCGGTTCAGGTAGCCGGTCAGCTCCTCGGAATCGAACAGCTCCTGCGCATAGAATTCGCTGTCTCCCAGTTTAGTGTACTTAATGCCGTCCACGATCAGTAGCCGCATCACAGAGGCAATCGTTTTTGCAGCGTCCTCCATGTATGCCTGTGGGTTCTTTTTGAACAGCGGCAGAGTCTTGCTGCGGGTGAGAATCTCAACAATGGTGCGGCGGGTGAGGTTGGTGCGGTTTTGCAGATAGGTCACGATATCCGGCAGGTTCTCTTTTACGTCCGCAGCCAGCACCGAAAGCCGCTGCGTTTCGGCGGCATTTACGCCGCCCTCAGTCACGCTGACCTTGGCCTTGGAATACACCAATTTGGCCGTGCCCACGTTCAGGTTCATCTGCAGATTGTCGCAGCATTTTTGAATCAGTTCTTCGGAATCAAAGTCCACCCGGTAGGTGGTCTTGTATTTGATTTTATCCCACAGCGCCCGGAAATCCTCGCCCAAAAACAGCTCTTTGTTCAGCGCGACCACGCGCTTGTCCGCCGCTGGCTTAATGTTCAGATTGCCGCTGGCCTTCTTGCAGACGGCCGCAATGGCGTCCCTCTGCTCGGCCACCGGTTTCGGCACGGTAAGCGTGTTATTTTTCAGCGCCACTTTCAGCGTGCCGGTCACCTGATCCTTGCCGTCGATATAACCCCAATCTCGGAACGCATGATAAATCAGCTCCGACTTCTCCATGCCGAGATAGGCCACGCTGCCGTCAGCCTGCTTGACCGGGATATTGGCAAAGCTGTGGCTTTCCAGCACGCCGAAACGAATGCCCTCGTCTGTCTCGTACTCGTTCTGCAGCTTCTTGGCAAAAACATCGTAGCTCTCATTCGCCATGACCGTCAGCGTATTGATGGCAAATCCGTGCTGGCGTTCGCCGTTCTGGTTGACGCACAGGCGCAGGCCGCGCCCAATTTCCTGCCGCTTTTTTACATCGCTCTTGGTTTCGTTTAACGTGCAGATCTGGAACACGTTGGGGTTATCCCAGCCCTCGCGAAGAGCGGAGTGAGAGAAGATAAAGCGCAGCGGGCTTTCAAAGGACAGTAGCCGCTCTTTATCCTTCATAATCAGATTGTAGGTGTCGTCATCGGCGGAGGTGGCGCCGTTTGTGTCTTTAAGCGTGCCTTTCTTGTCCACCGAAAAATAGCCGCCGTGTACCTTTTCCACCGGGGTGTCCACGTCCACATCCTGAAACAGGGTGCGGTACTTGGGCCGCTGGATCAGTTCCTTGTAGTTGCGCTCGAAAATCTCGGCGTAGGGGCCTTGATGGGTATTGCCATCCTTGTCGTAATAGCGGTAGTTGGCCACGCGGTCGATAAAGAACAGACTCAGTACCTTGATGCCGCGATGGTTCAGCGCCAGTTCTTTATTCAGATGCTCCTCAATGGTCTTGCGGATCTGCTGCTCTTTGATGGCAAGGTCGTCAATGTCGCCCACGGCCTCACCGATACGCAGGATGGTCGGTTTGGTGGAGAAGCTGACATATTCGTTGCCCTGCTCGCAGTAGATTTCATCCACCAGATAGTTTTCATAAACCTCGCGGCCGCCGGTCAGCTGCTGCAAATCATCCCCGGTGCGCACAGTCACCGGCTTTCGCTTGACGCTGCCCTTAATTTCGCAATCCATCTCAATTTTCGCCGTGATCGGCGATTTTTTATTGTCCACGGAAAGGAGTTTCATGTAGGCATTGTTGTGATAGTCCACGCTCTCAAAGCTGGCGACCTCAATCTGCTTCACCAGTTCCATGTCAAAGGCGTCCACCGCGTCCAGCTTGTAAACCAGATTGTGCTTCACCACATGGGTGGCGGAGTAGCGCAGGGTACACAGGGCGTTCAGAGAAGTCATGGCCTTTTTGGAAGCCACCGCGCCCTTGCCCTCCACCGACTGAGGCTCGTCCACAATCACAAAGGGGCGTGTTTCCTGAATCAGCTCAATGGGGCGCATCCCGTTGAGCTGGTCGTTTTGGCGATGGATGATGTTGACCTTACTCTCCTTGTCCGGGTCGTCAAAGCTTTTTCGGAAGGCGTCGATGTTGATGACCATGATGGAAATATGGTCGCTGACGGCAAAGGAACGCACCTGCTCTAGCTTGTTGCTGTCGTAGATGAAGTAGTCGTACACCGTGTTGTCGTAGAGATTGCCGAAGTGCTCCTGCGTAATTTGCAAATTCTTATAGACGCCCTCTTTGATGGCGATGCTGGGCACCACAATGACGAACTTAGAAAAACCATAGGCCTTGTTCAGCTCGAAAATTGTGCGCAGATACACATAGGTCTTGCCGGTACCGGTCTCCATTTCCACGTCGAAATCGTATGTATTCTTTTTCAGCGTCTTGGTCTGGGGTAGGCCGTTGCGGAGCTGTACCACCTGCAAATTGGCGAGAAGCTCGTCCTCGGTCAGCTCCAGCTTGTTGCCGATGCCGTGGTTGGTGTCCTCCATGCCGATCTGCCCGGCGTAGGCGGAGACGGTGAAGTTGGACTGCTTGGGCGTCTGCCCCCGAAAGAGGTCGACCACAGAAGAAACCGCCCGTTCCTGATAATGAAGGTTTGCGTCAAATTGTAGTTTCATCGGAAACCTCCTCAAAATCTGGCAGCTCTTTATCTGGAGCACAAAGGAGCCCCGGATGTGCATAATTGCTACTTAGGTAAGTAGCTTCATGATCTGGGAAACATAAATTTGATGATTTTGCAACATAAAAAGTTAATATGTACAGTGCCGAAATTGCCTGCACCGCATTAATGTACGTCGCATCACCAAAAAAGCTTCCTCTATTATGCTTAACATGTTGATAGGACTCCCACCAATTTAATTTTCTATTGTTCCAATCAGCGAATGGAGCGATATCTTTCCCGAGCCGTCGTACAGAAACAGTTGCTGTGATTATCTTTGGATATTTTCCAAGAATAGTAGCCTTGTAGGTACCTATATCGCCAGACACTTGATGGCCCGTAATCAACTGACAAAGAATCTTGAACGCCGATTCAACTTCTGTGCAAGCTAAGATAATCAGTTTTGCAAATTCAAACGAGTGAACATTTTCTTGTCCCATTGGCTCAATATATCTTGATGTGTTAGCAAGATCGTTTTCAAGGCTTAAGTAATAATTCCATATGCCTAAAAGTTCGTCCTTCGTCATCATCCACCTCACACCGTTGTAAATGCGTCCTCGTCGAGGCCGGCGCATTTGAGGATTTCTTTGATATTGACCTTGGCGCTGTCGTCGGAAAAGCCGTTGTCCTTGAACACGACCTTCCAGGTCTCCGGGGCAAGCTCTTTGTGTAGCGATACCATGCTCTCGGCCACGTTGGGGGTGATATGGTCATCCAGGCAGATCATCAGCGCGCCCATGCCGATGATATAGACGTCCTTGCCGCCGTAGGTGCGGGTCTCCAGCGGCCAGGTCAGGTCAAGGCCCATTTTGAGCATGATTTCATAAACCACATCCAGCTCGGTGCGGCCATCAACATAGTTGCTGATGCTATCGAACAGAGAAGTCTCCAGCTTATCGGCGTCCGGCTGCCACTTTTTCAGGTTGGAGGTGTCCAGCTTGAAGTCCTTAAAGCCGATGTCCGGCACTTTTTTCGGCCCCTCGCCGATTTTGAACTGGGCGTTCTGTTCCTCAATCTCGACTTTAATTTTCTCGCCCGCACGGCGAATGCGCTCTTTACCGATTTCGCAGATGTTTTTGTACCCGGCCTTGGCGGCTTCGGTGCCCTCGGCGCAGGGTTCCGGCAGCTGAACCATGATGAATTTGCGGTTGCCGCCGTCCTCGGCGTTGAGCTGCATCACGGCGTGGGCGGTGGTGGCGGAACCAGAGAAGAAGTCGAGCACAATGTTATTTTTTTCTGTAGCTAAATATATGGGTCTCAACACAGTACCTATAGGTTTCGGCCGCGGAAAAATGTCTTTTTCAAATCTAAGATCAACAAATTGCTCTGTTCCACGTTCACTATTAACATCCTTGAAAGTCCAAGCAGTTGTTGCCTTTACCCTCAAATCATCGCTTAGATAATCTTTTTCTACTATAGTCCACCTGCTTTTTACCTGCATATAATTGGGGACTAATACAGCTCTTCTTTCAATTGCCGTGTCAATTCCGACGCGCCAGCGTCCTTCTGTACCATCATCCTTTAATGGGATGATTTTTATGTAACCGCTTGGGACATCATCCTCATATGTTGGATAGAAATCACCTGTCTCCTTGTTATACATGAAAAAATAAAACATATTGGGTCGGTCAGACCGTTTATCGCTATCTCCTGTTTTTCGAAGGTCAATATGTCTATAAAGCCTGCCGTCTGTTTCTGCCTTATTATACCTCCGTATGATATTATCCTCTGGCGCAAATCCAGCAAGTGTAGCATCTTGCTTTTGATAGACAACTATATATTCGTATGCTGTTGCAAAATTCTTTTCATCCGATCGACCTTTTGGATTGTTAATATTCGCAATACATGCAAGAAAGTTTCCTTCACCAAAAATCTCATTGCATACTTTTTTCAAGTTATCAATTTCGTTTTCATCTATGCTAATAAAAATCACGCCGTCATCGGTCAGTAGGTTTCTTGCCAGCCTCAGCCGTGGATACATCATATTCAGCCAGTCGGTGTGGTAGCGGCCATTGGCCTCGCTGTTATTACTGATTGGACGCCCCTCACCGTCCACCTGCCCGGTAATCTCCTTGTAATTTTCCAGACTGTCGGAAAAGTCGTCTTGGTACACGAAGTCGTTGCCAGTGTTGTAAGGCGGGTCAATATAGATCATCTTGATTTTGCCGTGGTAGCTCTTTTGCAGCAGCTTCAGCACTTCCAGATTGTCACCCTCGATATAGAGGTTCTGGGTGGTGTCCCAGTCCTTGCTCTCCTCCTTGCAGGGGCGCAGCGTTCCCATGGACGGCGTCTGGGAGAGCCGCAAAGCTTGTCCCTTGCCGTTCCATGTAAAGTTGTACCGCTCGGCACTGTCGTCGGTGTATTCGCCCAACACCTGCTTGAGCTTATCAAAGTCGATCTTTTCCTCGCAGCACACCTCTGGAAACAGCTCCCGCAGCGCCGCAATATTGTCCTTCAAAATATTCTCGGATTGCCCGTTAAGTTTTGTCATTGGTGCTGGCCTCCTACTTTCCTAACAAATTAGATTTTTCTAAATACTGCATAATCTCTTTGCTCTTACAATCAATGCAGGAAATTTGCTCCTCTATTATAGCCTGATATTCCATTGGGGATTTGGTTAAATCAACAGCAAAAGCTTCAACATTTGATTTAATCACATTTATTCGATCACATAGTGTCTTATCAATGAGCATTACATCGCTAACGCTTAACTCCACAAAAACAGACCCAATTTGAAAAGAAACTGAATATGCTTGGGATACAACATCCCGCAATTCACGGAATTGTTCTGCCGCTTTGGGAGTATGCAATTGAAGGAAAAGTTTAAATTGATTGATTGTATGATGGACTTGAATCATTTTGTAATGCATTAATGCTTTTGTGCGTTTTCTAAGTGTACGATAGGATATACCAGCTGTCACAGCTGCCAGTAGTGCGCTTGCGAAAATGCCTATCAAAATATTAGAGGCTGTACAGAAATCGTAATGTGAACATAGAATAGCCACAATAAACGATAATACAGTTAGAACAGCACAGACCCAAAACGACCGCTTATATGTAAGCATTTTATAGTTTCCCTTCCAGCCTTTTAATCTCCATATTCAGTTCCACCTTGCAGTTGAACTACGTTTTCTTTTTCAACGCTGTAGCGCCGCAATATTGTCCTTCAAAATATCATCGGATTGCCCGTTAAATTTTGTCATTTATGGGTAACTCTCTTTCATTTTCCTAAGACGCGTTTGTGATAAGCAGGATCATCTTCTTCTGCATCATAAATCACATGTCGGTCATAATATTCACTTAAAAACGGATAATCGTATTCGTCACCATCTGTCCACGAGCAAAGGAATATCTTCTCAATTCTTTTCCAACGACATAAATTTTCAATGGGCTCATTATCTTTTTTTCGCGCCAGAGCATCGATCGGATAGCAAATGGAAAAATCAAATTGATCGCTTGTCTTTGACCACGTTCCACGATTAAATAAGCTATCAAATTCATAATAGTTATGACCAATCCGAATCTGCTCACCGGCCTTTGGTTGTTTTTCAACGCCGACACAGCCAAGAAATGAATTGCCAGTTATGTTTTGAAGCCCGTTGATTCGAAATAAGACATGAGCATTTTTGTAACACTTCTCGATCATTGCCATAGCGAGAATGTGCTTCTTAAATTGATGTGTTCCCGTAACGAGAATTCCTTTTTCTTCGCTTTTGAAAAACTCTTCTATTTCCTGCATCGCCTGAGCTTTTCCATTCATTAAAATTCACCCGATCCTTTCTCAAATCTCTTAATCTCCATATTGAGTTCCACCTTGCGGTTGAACTGAGTTTCCTTTTTCAGCTCTGCGCGCAGGGCTGCGATTTTCGATTCCGTGGCCTGCCGCTGTGCCAGCAGCGCCCGCGCCTCGTCCCCGTCCGCGACCTCTGCCATTCCGCTCTGGTGAGCATTGAACACGGAAATTCCATCTACCATATCGTTGTACAACTCATAAAAGTTGCCGTTGCGCAGTTTCTGAAAATCCAGCGCCGCGCTCAGCTTCTCGAGTTCAGCGCTGTCCAGCCATGCCGTGCAGGCCGGCTCCTCCAGTACATTTTTCTCGCTGTCATTTTGACTGTTGCGCTGGTGCGCCGCCCAAAGCTGTACCTGATTCTCATGTTGCAGCACCAGCAGCATGGGGTAAGGAATTGTCCGCATGATGATCTCCGCAATGCGTCTTTCTCCCGCCTGCCGGGTCAGCACTGCCTCGATGATCTCCACCTCGCCGTACTCCCGCACTGTATCTCTATAGGGCTTCACAAAGCAGTTCTCTGGCTTGAGGGAATACCGCCATGTGATTTTGTCAATATTTTCGGTAAAGAGCTTTTTATCCGCCGCCGAGAGGTCGGCGTTTTCATAAAACAGCTTCTTGTAAATCACGTTATCCACTTTACAGGCCGCCGGAATATTCAGTACGTCATACATGGTCTCACTCCCTTACTTCAGCACCAAGAAACTGATCAGTTCAAAATCTTCGATGCCGTCGTAATACTCCTTTTGCATGGTGGTGCCGCCCTTACTGAACAGGCTCGCCACGCCGATCTCCTGCTTTTTGCCGATGAGGTTCTGAATGGCAGCCTCCAGCAGCGAGGAATAGGCCTTCATGTTGCTGCCGTCTTGCGTTTCAGAGTTGAACTGCGCCGCCAGCTCGGCAAATACCTCGCTTTGTCCGGAGCAGAGCTTTTTGTAATAGTCGAGAATCTTTTTGGCGTGGAGAAAGGAGACCTTCACCGCGCCGTCCTGCGTGACATAGAGCAGATAATAGGGGAACAGCGCGTTCTGTTCCCGCGTCTGCGCCGCGCCGCGTACCTGCCGCAGCGTGAAAATCACGCCGGGAGTCAGCTCGCTTTGCAGCTCTGCCGGAATTTGCGCTACGGCATACATCCCGGCTGGGGCCTGTGCCAGTTCCTTTTTATGGTCTTTCAGGTAGCCCATAAGGTCGGTTTTGAAGTCGTTGAAGGTCATATCCGTAATGGAGATGCCGCCGGAGATATCCTCCAAATCTACCACCTGATTCTGCAGGCTCCTGAGCTGCTTGCGGCGGTATTCCAAATCCTTCATTTCCCGGCCGCCCTCGTCAATGATGTTTTCCTCGCCGGTGGCGGAGACGTCCAGGAGCACCATGCGCCCCTGCACCCGCTGCTGCAAGTTGATGTATTCATCCAAATCCCGCATAGGCCAAAAGTTGACCAGCTGAATGACCTGATTGGTGGAGCCGATACGGTCGATGCGGCCAAAGCGCTGGATGATGCGCACCGGATTCCAGTGGATGTCGTAGTTCACCAGGTAGTCGCAGTCCTGCAGGTTCTGGCCTTCGGAGATGCAGTCGGTGGCGATGAGCACGTCGATCTCACCGGCCACATCCGGGAATATCTTATCTTTGTTTTTTGAGCGCGGTGAAAACAGCGTCAGCACCGTATTGAGGTCGCTGATTTTCACCCGGCCGCGCAGAGCGGACGGGATTTTCAGCGTGGTTTTATTATCGCCGCTACCGGTGACCACGGCGGCTGTCAGGCCAAGCTCCGTTAAAAACGGCATCAGGTTGGCATAGAGATAGTTGGCAGTATCCGCAAAGGCGGAGAAAATGACCAGCTTCTGATTGTCGTCGTTGAGCGGATTTTTCACTTTGTTGGCAATCAACTTTTTTAGATCGGAGAGCTTCTCATCCCGGTCAGGCGTCACCTCGCGGGCAACCCGCAAAATCCGTTCCAGATTTTCACGGTCACTGAGAAGGTCATCCTTCCATCGAATCAGATCCATATCCTGAAGCAGGACTTTGACCGATTTTCCAACGGCCAGATCCTCCAGCTCCGGGTCGTCCAAATCGATGTCACCGATGCTGACGTCCGCCGGCTCGGACAGCATTTTGCTGTCTGCGAGGGAAAGCGCATGGTCGATACCGCGCAGAATCTTGTCTACCGTCAGAGCAAAGGAATGAATGGAACTCTCCATGCGCTTGAGAATGCCCACGCGCATCAGGTTAACCAGGCTGCTTTCACGGTCAATCTGCTTAAAGACGCCGCTGCCTACCTGGGCATCATAACGCTTGCTGTATTCCGCCCGCTTTTCGGGCAGCAGATAGGCCAATGGAGAGTAAACGCAGAGCGTCAGCCGCTTAATCAGCGTATTGACGTCGCCGATGGGCGGGAACTCGTTTTTACTGTCCACGCCAGAATAGAGGTTTTTCGGCGGCAGGCGCTTGGGGAACTGTCCGATTTCCGCAATGTTGTAGTATTTTTCAATATGCTTGCGGCTGCGGGCAATCGTGATGGTGTCCAGCAGTTTGAAGTAACTCAAATCCATCATTTCTACGAAAGTATCGGAAGTGCGCTCCTCGTCCGGCAACTCCGACCAACGATTGAACACCAGCTGTGCCTTGCGCAGAACGTGCTCAATGCTGGGAATACCCACCTCGGAGAACGCGTCGTTCTTGCCCTCAGTGATGAAAGCAATCTGGTTTTTGATATCGTTCATCCGATTGTTGACCGGCGTTGCGGACAGCATTAGAACGCGGGTCTTGACGCCCGCACGGATAATGTCGTTCATCAGCCGCTCATAGCGGGTGATATGCCCCTTGACTGGTGGGTTGTTGCGGAAGTTATGGCTCTCGTCAATGACCACAAGGTCGTAGTTGCCCCAGTTGACTGTGGCGAGATCAATATCGCCGCTTTTCCCGTTCTCGCGAGAAAGGTCGGTGTGGTTGAGAACGTCGTAATGGAAGCGGTCGGCGGAAAACAGGTTGCGCCGGTCATTCAGAGTATAAATGCTCCAGTTTTCCCTCAGTTTCTTCGGAGCCAGCACCAGAACCCGGTCATTACGCAGCTCATAGTATTTGATGACTGCCAAAGCCGTAAAGGTCTTGCCGAGGCCCACGCTGTCCGCCAAAATACAGCCGCCGAACTTCTCAATTTTTTCAATAATTCCGATGGCGCCATCTTTCTGGAACTGATAGAGCTTGTTCCAAATCTCCGTTTCCTTGATGCCTGTACGGGTTTTCATGACATGATCTTCCGTCAGCTCGTCCAAATACTGATTGAAGATATGATAGAGGGTAACAAAGTAAATGAACTGCGGCGTGTTTTCTTTATAAAGCACCTGTACCTGGCGCAGAACCTCATCCTTGATATCTTCCACCGCGGAATCGTCATTCCAGAGGTCATCAAACATCTTCAAAAACTGCCGGGTGCAGTCACTACCGTACATGCAAAGATTACTGTCCACACGGCTGGAAGGCGTCAGGCCAAGGCCCTCGGTGGTAAAATCCACCGTACCGTTGATGGAAATCGAGTCGGCTCCGTTGTCTATATAGACGAGGCGCGGCTGGGCGGAGTTAGGAGCCTTGAACATCTTGATTTGCGCTTTATGCTCCAGCCATTGGGCGCATTCGCGTGCAACAGAAGCCTGACACATTTCGTTGCGCAGTTTGATTTCATACTGGTTTCCGGTGATTGCCTGTTCGGTTGGATGCTCTATGTAATATTCACGGCTGGACTGATTATCGTTTTTGATAAATACCGGATCAGTGAAAAGCATTCGTATACTTTCCACCTTCAAGAGCTCTTTTTTTAACTCTGCAAAGGCGTAAATTGTGAAGTAGGCTGTCACAATGGACAGCTTACTGCCTTTGCTGATATTTTCACGCAATTCGCCCGCGACGCTACCGTTGCGTTTGTTATCAATCATTTTTGGTGGTTTCATTCTGCCACCTCGGTTTTGC
This sequence comes from Caproicibacter sp. BJN0012, assembly GCF_035986805.1. Taxonomy (NCBI): domain Bacteria; kingdom Bacillati; phylum Bacillota; class Clostridia; order Eubacteriales; family Acutalibacteraceae; genus Caproicibacter; species Caproicibacter sp. BJN0012. Next base: position 2,581,195 of record NZ_CP142518.1, read on the forward strand.
TTTTCTCAAATCGCGGATCGACCGGCTTTTTCGCATCTGGCGGCAGAAGCCAGGTCTTTCCGGCTTTTACTGTTCCGGAGATACGTCCCTGTGCACATAAAATTGCCACCCGACGTGGGGAAATGCCCCATAGTTCCGCAGCTTGCTTTGTCGTCAAAAACTCCATAGAACATACCTCGCTGATCAAATTTCTACAAAAATATATTATATTCTTTTATCTGAATATTTCAAGTTTCAAGTCTTTCAGCGATTAAGATATTAAGATATTTTTATTTTCTCATATGAAGTGTCCTATAAAAAGTACTCTGTACTGTGACGCTCACTTATTGTTCTTTCTCTGCCTATAATCGTTCCCTTCAGTTTGGTCCTTCAAGGGGGGCCATCGTGAACCTCTCCTCGGTCCAGAGAATGGCGATAAAGGCCCCCCTGGCGGAAGTAATGTTTTTACGCTGTTTTACGGCTTGATATTTTGGACTGAATACATATTGGAGCTGTTGCTGCCGTTCTCACGGTAGCACGGCTCCTTTTTGATGAAGCCGTGCCTGGTGAGATCGCCCAGCGCCCGTTTGACCGTGCTGCGGGAGAGATGTAGGTCTTTGGCGATGGTGTTGATACCGGGCCAGCAGGTGCCGCTCCGGTTCGCTCGGTCTTTCAGGTACATGTAGACCGCCTTCGCGCGGTGCGGGATGTCCTCAGCGTAAATAGTTCCGAAATAACTCATACCTTATCCTCCTGCGACTGTGATCTCTGCCTCTGATGCGCTTTGGAATCCCGCAGGCTGTAGTTGGACTGCTGCTGGCTCATGCTGGCCTGCGTGCGCTTGTCGGAGACAGGCACATTCTCAACGGCTTTGTCAGAGTGGTAGCGCGTCACGATTCGCCGCTCCAGTTCGTCCTTGTCAGCGTAGGCCACCTTGCGCTCCGCCTTCTCTGAAACCTCGTACACAGTATCAAAGGTGATGCCCCAGTCGAGGAATAACCGCAGGCGCGTCTGCATGGGATGCGTCCCAGTTTTCATGACAATGAATTGTCCCTTGGGCAGTGATTTCAACTCATCCGGCATCATGAGTGGGCGCTCCATCATCTGCAGGGACTGGCTGGGATCATTCTTACCGCGGCTGATACTGCCGCTCATGACGGTGCGGCTGCCCAGCGCCTTTGAAAGCACCTCGGCGGTCTGGCTGTTGGGCGCGAAGCCGCCGAAGATGGTACATTGACAGTTGTCGACGATGATCTCCGAGCCCTCCTTGCCGTAGTTTTTCTGGAGTTGCCCGAAGCTCTGTATAATCGGCACCATGAGCAGGCGGCGGGAACGGGAGGCGGAGAAGATAAGCTGCAGGGATTCGATAGGCGGGATGGTACCCAACTCGTCGCAGTAGAACACCACGCGGTTCGGCAGTTTCCCGCCATGCTCGTCGGCTACCGAAAGAATCTCCCTGTAGAGTTGCTGGATCATTAGTGACACCATGAAGTATTTCGTCAGGTCTTCTTCCGGCAGTACGATGAAGATGGCGCTCTTGGTATTGCAGAACTTCTCCGCGTCGATGGCGGTATCGAAGCAGAGAATCTGCTCCATCTCGCTGTCGAGGAAGGCGTTGAGCCGTGACAACACGGTGGACATGACGGAGGCCATGGCCTGGTCGGAAGAATTGAGCGCCGCGCCGGCAAACCATTTGGCCTTGTGGTCGGGCGGGAGCTTCGCCATCAGAAGCTGGAACTGGCTTTTGCCTCTGACATTCGACGGCTCCAAAAGTTCCTGCACCATTTTGAACACAGAGATGATGTGACGGCGTTCCTCCGGGTGCTCGTCGTCGGGCGGCAGGAACTCCGCCAGAAGCAGGATCACCGAGGTCAGCAGACCTTCCGCCGCGTCATAGAAGAAGGCGTTTTGTCCGTAGTTGGCACTGTCGCCGGAGGAGTTAATAATAGTTTTGCTGATGATCTTTGCATACTTTTCCGCCTTGGCTTTGGCGGCGAGGTTGTGTTCGTCGGCACGGTATTCATCCATGTATTTGTTGACGAGGTGCAGAAGATTGTTGCCGTCCGAACGGGTGGGATTGCGTAAGTCGATGACGGAGATATTATATCCATAATAGTCGCGGGCCACGGCTCCGTAGTTTCGGAACAGGTCGCCCTTGGTATCGGTGCAGAGAAAGCTCATGCCCGTGGCGCAGGCGTATTCCAGATTGGGATAGAGGAAGAAGGCCGTCTTGCCGACGCCGGATGCGCCGATCATCAACGTGTGGACATCGTCGGTGTCCACCAGAGCTGTGACTTCATTTTTCTTCCCGACACTTCCGAGAATGATGCCCTGCTCCTTCGGTTGCTCCTGTCCCTTGCGCCATGCTTTGGGACGGAACGGGATGCGCTTGTAGGTGCGCTCAATTTCCTTTTTTGAGGCGAACCGTGCGGTGCCGTGCTGACCGTCGCCCACCGTGCGGCTCTTGATGCCGTTGAGAGTATAATAATGCGCCAGCAGCGACAGTCCGCCGATGACGGCGAACATGATCGCGCCTGCGGCAATCAGGATATAGATTTTGTCCTGCATGATTTCACTCCATTTCCATAGTCATTTTTTCTTCCGTCTCACAGGCGTGCACCAACTCATCGTTCCAGTCCTTTTCTTCGGAGTGGTCGATCCGGATGTTTTCATAGCCGTGTTCAGCGAGGAATCCTGTCAGCCGTTCAGCCGCTTTGACGCCGGCATCGTCGTTGTCGAGACACAGGGTGATCTCTCCGAGCTGCTTATACTGCTCCAGCATCCAGAGCATGGCATGCTCGGAGGTTCCGCAGAGGGACACATAGCTGTGCTTCCGCCAGTCCTCCTGATGAAGGCTGATGTACGACAGAAGATCGATGGGCGCTTCGAACACATAAAGCTGATCGGATTTTCCAACCCAGTGGAAGCTGTACCTCGGATCGCTGCTCTCGATGTTGCCGCGATAGCTTTTGCCGGAGGTATAGATGCTCCGCTTGTGCCCGTGACGGGCAACGCCGTGTTCATCATTTCCGACGAACACGGCGTTGTGGTAAATCTTCGTTTTATCTGCGGATGGCTCCGCGCTCTCAAAGATAAGTCCGGCGCGGGCGAACTCCGTCAGCACATCCCGGTCGATGCAGCGGGTCTGCAGGAGGTAGGCGTAGACCCTCCGCATATCCGTGTGCGCTGGTGGGAGTTCGAAAGGTTTCCGCTGCTCTGTGGGTTCTTCCCTCGCCGATAGATACTCGATCCCACTCTCCCCGCCGAGAAGTACGGTCACTGCGTCAGGGAAAGACAGACCATAGAAATTCTGAACGAAATCGATGGCAAGACCGCCCTGCTCTGTGGCGTGATCGAACCACTGGTTGCCCCGGACGGTGACGCTGTGATCCGAGGCGAGGCGCTTGTCCCGTCCGGAGGGAAGAAGCTTTTCGCCCAGAATGCGAAGGAACTCCGGCAGGTCGACGGAGTTGGCCCGACGTTTTTGTTCCTCGGTGAAATGAATATACTGTGCGATGACACTCGCCTCCAATCTCAGTAGGGAATGATGTAGTCCTGCCTCTGCTCCTGATCGTCCTCCTTGTGACCCTGGGCGATCTTCTTTTCTTTCATCTTCCTGCGGAGCTTCTTGTCGATGCCATACCCAACGCCTCCTCGCTGCGGCGGCGTATTATTCTGAAAGACTCGGCTCATGTGATGGAGCAGTCTGGTAGCGGAAAGAAAAACGGACGGGTTCTGCGCGGCCACCGCCCAATGCTCTGTGTAGAACTGCGCGTATGTGTTGCCCTGTTCCGCCGACTGGGTAAGCCACCTCAGAGCGGCTTCCTTGTCCTGCGGTACATCTTCGCCGACGAGATACAGCTTGCCGAGCACATACATGGCGTCTGCGTTCCCGGCCTCCGCCGCGTCAGTGAGATACCGAATCGCCTCCAGGACGTCTTTCTGCACGATATCACCTTGACGGAGCAGTTTGCCGAAGGCGTATGCCGCGTAGGTGTTACCGCTGTCGGCGAGCCGAAGCAGCATTGCCGCCGCGTCACGGGCCGTATCCGACGTTGACTCACGCGCGTAAATAATCCTGACCAGCTTCCGCACATCCTCCGGGACTTTTTGCTCATCTGATGGGGCTTCCTCGAAGTTGAACTCATGGCCGAGCAGCTTCGCCGCCTCCGCGACAACCATATTGCGGATGGGCTTGAATTCCTTCTGCCGGGAAAGCGGCGGCAGTTCAGGCATCTCGTCCTGATAGGTGCTGACGATATCCGTGCGGATGTCATACCAGAGCCGGTAGGCTTCCGCTACGCGCGCGTCCCGCGCCAGTTCGTCCACGATCTCATCCACCATGGCCCTGATCGGCGCCTGCAGATAGCCATACTGCATCTTACCCTTGTGTGCGGACAGCTTTGCGGCGAGTTGCCCCGTCAGCTTCTCGATGCGCTCGTTTCGGATCGTGCCGCTCGCCATCTGCGCGATGAGCTCCTGATACAGCTTTCGCGCGTCCGTCTTGAGCGCGTCGCGGCGCTGGGTGTCGGCAGCGTACAGCTCCCGGAGCTGCTCCGGGAAGATATTCTGTGCCAGCGCGGATTTGATCTGCGTGATGCCCTGCTCGGTGAGGAAACCTTCGGTCGGATCGGTGGAATAAATGATCATGTGGATATGCGGATGATGGCTCTTGTCGTGGAAGGCCGCATACCACCGCAGATGCTCGGGCCTTATCTTGTATCCCTTCGCCAGCTCGGCGGCGCAGGAGCAGAGCATGGTGCGCCAGCTCTCCGGCGACTCGAAGCCCATGGCGTGCGCATCCTCCCGCCGCAGGGAAATGACCGGCGTCCACACGACGCCGGGATGCTCCGCGATCTCCTTCTGCACCTGGGAGATTACCAGCTTTTTACCCGTGCCGTCGAAGAGGCCGTGGGCATCCAGCTTGGCAACGCCGGGGCGCATACCGATGTAGTCCACATAGTTTTCTCGTTTGCCGATCTGATCGAAATTCTGTTCCAGCGCGGTCTGGATAAAGTCCGAAGCGTTTTCCTGCGTCGGTCGGGCGAGGTAATCCTCATACTCGAACCGCCTTTTCGCTGAAGGAAAATCTTTGACCAGCTGGCGGATGAGCCGGTCCTGCTTTTCCGTCGCCGATTTCAGCCTGTCGGTATCCGCTACCGGCGCGACGCCCTCTCGGGTTGCGATGTAGCGGATGAGATACGAGAGATGCGCCGCGCTGCTGTGCCCGCTTTTGAAATGCGGTGAGATGAAAATAATGCGCGGCATTCTTACTCATCCTCTCCGGTGAGCAGGTCGAGACTGTATTCCAGCGGGTATGGGTCGGCATAGACTTTTTCGTAGGTGAGCCTGTCGCCAAGCTGCTTGACTTCGCCAACGGCTTTGCCATGTACATATTTCAACTGTTCAGGACTTACCTTGAACATACCCGCGATGATATTCCATGTTTTCGCTTCCTCCACCGAGAGGCGAAAGAGATTGCGGTTGACATGCGCGCCGAAGCTGTCCAGTGTGCCGTGAAGTACCTGCGATAAGACCGGTGCAAGATATTCCGACGCATCCTTTGCACCCAGATATCCGGCATAGAACCGCAGGGCATTTTCAGTGAACTCATTGAGCGACTGGCAGTTGTCTTTCGGCATCGCCTCTCTGACCATGCGCTCTGTATCCGGCCCAAGCCGGACGGTATATCTGTATTTTTCTTCTGACATATTTTCCTCCTGAAACCGGATGTAGTGATGGCTTTAGTGCATGGGAAAAGCCTGAAGCAACGCAGGTTTACGGGGCGGCATAGTGCGAAATGCGGTGCAAACTCTCAAATCTGGTGCGTCAGGCCGCTCTTTTCGAAACCGCGCAAAGCCCTGTAAAACCGCGCCCCGGCCCGCTCTGCGGGACGGTGTGACAGGCGGTGATGATGTCACCGCTTTATCCTGTACTAAAATCGTGAGCTTGAGCCCGCTCCCGAATCTCCCCAACACAGCCCCAACAGGGTGGTCAAGCCCTGCCAGTGGTATCCTTTCTCTCCGCCCCGTCCAAAAGCCGCACACAGGGCGACACAGACGGCAACGTGCGGTCACTTGATCGGTTCCATTTTCGTCGTATCTTCTCCGCTGGGCGGAACAGGCGAGTGAACTGGTTTCGCCGCAGGCATTTTCGGAGCGGGTGCTTTTACCTGACGTTTGGACTTGGCAGCGGGAGCGCTCTTGCTGTCGAGATATTCACGAAGAGGTTCCGGTACTGATTTTTCATACAGTTCGGCAAGATCTTTTTCCATGCACTGCTGTGCGGTGGTGTTTTCCTTTTGCAGAGAGAAATCCAGTGCCGACAGTTTTTCCTCATCAAAAGGAATTGTAATATTGGTTTTGCTCATACTCGTTCCCTCCAATTAAAATGTAATGAATCGCATAAATGGTTCTGCATCGGGTTCGTGTTCTGCAAACTGCTCGGGCTGTGCAAAGCGGTTTTTGTAATATTCGATCTGTAAATTGGTTAGGGATGCGAAGTCACCTTCACCATTATCCCGGACAATGAAAAACGGCCCGCAGAGGATATCCTCTCCGAGCCGCCTGTTCATTTCCATGCCGTTCAGCTTTCCTTCTTCGTTTACTACGATGATGGCGCCGTCATCCATATAAACGCATTCTATGAGGCCGTCCACCTCTGCCTGCAGGCTGTTGAGATCCGAACCGATATCTTTTTCCTCGGGAGCCTTTCCTGGCTCGACGCGCAGGACGTGCAAGGTTTTGTTTTCTGATTCTTTCATGGTGTTGCCTCCGCTTCTGAAATGTAGTTGATGTATGGGATCTGCAGCCATGCCGTCCAACTCCTCTCAGAGAGCTGCGTCTTGACCACGCCGTATTTAGTGCCCATTGCTTCAATGACTTCTCCGTTTCCAATGTATACACCAATGTGGCCTTCGTGCCAGACCGCAAGCCCAGGGATATCCGGCATGGTGGACATATTTCCCTTGACTGTGGCGTTGTTGTACATCCCGTCCGCGCCCACGTCGGGCATGCCGTTGATGCCATAGCCGATGCTCATGGTGGACGTGTCCAGCCATCCATAGCCCTTGATGAGTCCCACGCAGTCGGTTGTTCTGCATCCCAGCCAGTTCTGCCGGATGAAATCCTCATAGTTGCCCACGCCGTCAGGATACTGTGCCAGTTTGGACGCGAAGAGCGAATCCGTAAGGACGGAGCCATAGGTGCCCCACACATAACCCCAGCCATTTCTCCATGCGTTCTCCGCATAGGTCACGAGGTCGAGATTGTTCTTCGTAGTGGGATCGGCGAAGGCGGAGACGTCCAGTTCGATGCTCACGCCGTCGCCTCGGGTATACCCACCGGAGAATGTATCTCCGCCGCTGTGCGTCCGGGAGTATACCTCATCCGCGTTCTTCCGCACCGCGTCGGTAATCTCTACGCCCATCTTGGAATGGATGTTGGCGTATGCCGTTTCCAACGAAACCGGCACGGCGACGGTATAGGTTTCCGAATGTTCCGTGCCATTGTCATCGGTCCAGGTGCGGGTGCGTTCCTCATAGCTCACGAAGCAGTCCACGAACTGCTCAATGCCAACGGCGCCTGGGTTTTCCTCGCCGAAATACAGAGAATAGAAAACGGCCTTGACCCGATTGGAGTCAAGGCCGCTTCCGCCTTCCGCCATGGCGTTGACAGACGCCACATTGCTGTCCATGATGGCAAGGCTGTTTTGCATATCCGTGATGTGCTGCCGGTATGCTTCCGGAACGGAGCCTGCGATCATGCCGCCGTAGTAGCAGAGGTCGAGTGCCGCCGCGTTGTGATCCGCGCCGCCCGACATAAAGCTGCACACAACGACCAGCAAGAGAATGAGCGGCGAGAGGATGGCGGCTATGATCCAGCCCACGGTTTTGCGGAGCTTTTCGCTGGTGAGGACGCTGGCGGCGATCTTCGCCGCCGCTGCCGGAGAGAGCGCCATCAGCGACCACCTGCCTTGCCGAACAGTTTTTCCTTATACGCCGGGGCATGAACCAAAAGGTTGTACCGCTCGTTGCCGCATTTGTAGAGGCAGACGCCCCGCTGGGGGAAGCGGATGAGATTGTACTCGGATTCTTCGAGCTGGAGCGTATCCATATAAAACTTCTTGTCGATGTTGCCGGCGTTGAACAGGAAGGCGTGGGTTGGGATGCTGAACAGCGGCTTTGTCAGCTCGGCTATGCCGGGGATGGCGAAGTCCTCGAGGTTCTGGCTGGCGAGGATGACGCTGGATTCTTTTTTGCGAACACGCTTCATGAAATTACGGATGTACTCGATTGCGGTCAGGTTCGTCAGGAACAGGTACAGTTCGTCGATGCTGGCAGCGGTGTTGCCCTCGGTCAGCAGCTTATCCGACATGAAGGACAGCACGTTGAACAGCAGGGCGTTCTTCACGTTTTTACTGGCCTGCAGAAGTCCCTTTACGCCGAACACCACGAAACGGCTGGATGTCACATTGGTATGACCGTTGAAAAACTGGCTCTCCGCGCCCTGACACATGGAGTGGAGCCCCAGCAGGATGTCCTGAAGCAATTCCGCTGTGTAGAGCTGAAACTTCTGCGCGTGGTAGGCTTTGTATTCCGCCTCGATCAGCTTATAGAGATCGGAGAGGATGGGATAGTCCTCCGGCGTCAGCTTTGAGAAGTCGGCTCGATCGCTGATGCCCCATTTTTCATACAGTTTTCCCAACATCAGTTCGATCACATCAATATGCTTATCATCAAAATCTTTGTAGCACCTGAAAAAATCTTTGAGGAAGGAAATGTGCTGCGAGAGCTTGGTGGTCTGCCGAAAGGTCTGCGGCGCGTCCTTATCGTCCGCGCCGCAGCCGTCGTCCCATGCCTTTGGCTCCAGGGGATTGATCATGTACTGTCCGCTCATGAGATCGACAAAGCACCCGCCGAGGTTCTCGGCGAGGTCAACGTATTCATGCTCGGGGTCCAGGCACAGGACGTTCTTTCCGCTCTCCAGAATATTGCACAGGAGCAGTTTGAGAAGATAGCTCTTGCCCTGGCCACTGTTGCCGAGAATGAGGCAGCAGGGATTGGTCTTATCGTCGTCGCGCTTGTCAAGGTCGACGAGGATATTACTGCCGAACTTATCGCGCCCGATGTAGAAGCCATGGGCGTCGGTCTTGCCGGAGTAGTTGAAAGGATAGAGGTTGGCGACCGAGCTGGCGGGCAGAACGCGCTCAAACTGAGCTCCGAACACGTTCCATCCACTGGGGCCGACGCAGAGGAAGCCCTGCTGCTGACGGAGCAGGAGCCTGTCCACATTGAGCTTGCTCCGTACCAGTTCCGTCAGCACGTCGGTCTGGAGCAGCTTCAGTTCATCATATTCGTGGGCAATGAGTTCGATATACACCGCGCAGTGGAGGAGCGGCTCGCGGTTGCGGTGCATGGCAGATACCAGCGCGGTCACGTCCTGCAGATTACTTTCCGCGGTGACCGTCTGCTGGAGGTCGTTGGTATTGGAGCCTGCCATGCGGTTTTTGTTTGCCGCGTTGTGGATGATCGTCTTTTCCTCGCTCGGCGTGACCTGCCGAGTGTAGATGCGGAGCGTCACCCCGTCCTTTTCGCCCAGATGCCGCAGGATTGCCTGCTCGTCCGTAGCGGTGGGGTATTCCCGCAGCGCCCATACACACCGATAAGTGTTGCCGCAGAGAAAGTGATCCACATTGAATTTGATGATCCCAGGCGAGATCATGTCGAGGAACTCCTTGATCTGCGCTTCCTGCGCTGGGGCCGCGCTTTTTTTACTGTGTTTATCCAATTGGGTTACCTCCTGATCCCTATTCGCCGAGGATGATCCAGCGATCTCCATCGTTGTCCTCGTATTTTTCTGTCGTGACATTCTGCTCGTAGTAAACGCCGAGGAGCCGTTTGATGCCCTCGCTCTCGCACAGACGTACGGTGAATCCCTGATCTTTGAGAGATTTTTCTATCGTCATCAGGTGAGAGCGCACATCCGTTTCTTTTTCTCTTTTCAGGCGCACGATGATAAGAAACTCACGGGCGGTTGCCATCTGCACCTGCAGGCGGTCGAGACTGACTGCGTCCAGCTCCAGCAGTTTCCGCACAGGGGGCAGGTTCTCCGCATTCGTCCGCGCTTTCAGGAAGCTCTTGTTTTCCTCAAAGTTTTCCCGGCTGTTGATGCAGAGCATCTCCACCTCCGTCTGGCCTTTGAGGACGGTCATCAGGGCGTAGATCCGCGCCGCCACACTGGCGTCGGACAGAACGCTGATGTTGGTCGGCTTGATCGAAAAAAAGACCAGCTCTCCATGGCTGGTCAGAAGGCTGTATTCGGAGATCCCGTCGATGCCGATGAGCTGGCGTGTGGACTGCCGCTCACGCTCGGCGTTCTTCTTTTTTCTGCTCATGTTTTTATCCTCCAGTAGTAGATCTGCTGCTTCCCAAAAAAGAAGCCGAAGGCGTTCACGATAAAATCGCGGATGCTGGTCCCGTCAAAGCGGATGGTGAGAAAGGCGTATACCGCCGATGCCACAACGGGAAGGAAAAAGCGGAGCTGGGCCAGCGCAAAGACAGAAAGCAGAAGCCCCACGCCGATGATGCCCACATCCCGCAGTTCCCACAGAAACAGCGTTGCCTTGGCCTTCAGGTTGTCAGGGTATAGATACAAATATTTCGCCTCCAAAAGTTTTGGGGCCGCCTCCCGGCAGCCCCGCGCGGTCATTTTTGATTATGCGATGTTCGCGTCGTCCAGCGCTTTTTGGATCAGTCCCAGCACGAATTCCCGCTGGCTTACCTTTTTGTCGGTACGCTCCGACTCGCTGTCGAGGTAACGCTTGATCCGCTGGAACAGTTCCTCCGGGATCTGAAACGCCATGGTTCTGGTGCCTTCCATTTTTCGTCCTTCTTTCAGATTGTAGTATTCGGTGATGAGCGCGATGACGTATTGGCTGAGCGTCTGGCCCGACTGCTCCTGTTCTGTCCGCACTCTGGCGTGTAGGGACTCGGGGATCTGAGCACAGAGGTTTTTTGTCGTTTCCACGGTGACAACTCCTTTCCTGATTTGCAAGCCAAGTATAGCGGGAGCGCGGCGCAATAGCTATGACCAGAACCAACGAAGAATACGGGCTAAGTGAAGCGTATTACCCACTGACCGTCTCTCTCAGTACGGCGGCGATGCCGCGCAGGACGAAGGTCACGCATGGGATTGCCACGCTGTTACCCAGCGCCTTGTAACGGGCGCTGTCCGACGCGCCGGGAATATCTGTCCAGCCGTCTGGGAAGCCCTGGAGTCGTTCACACTCCAGAGGTGTCAGGCGACGGATGAGCTGCCGCTGTTCGGTATCCGGCTGGCAGATGAGATCGGTGGCGTCCTTGTGCTGGCGCGCGCTTTCCGTACTGGCAACATCCTGCTCCACGAACTGATCTACGCGCTGCCGATTGAAGACTGCGTGATGATCTAATCCCGAGGGTTGACTTATCCCGATGTTGTCAGGTAAGGGCGGAGCTACTTGTTGAGAATCAAGTATGTGTTTTTCCGTTGTCATCATAAAACCTCCAGATAATAATATTAAAAGTGGTCGGGTAGGCTAATGCCGACTCGGCCACTTTTGGACTGAATCATATTGTTTTAACAGACTATGCAAGACCATACAAACGCTTGATCATCTGCTCGTCATTTTCCCAAATCAGCTCGATTGTAGCATTGGCTTCACATTTATCTGTAATTTTTTGTATGGCTTGCCTTTTCATTTCAGTATCGGCCCAGGCATAGATCCGAGTAGTGTTTACATCGGCATGTCCGAGAAACTCGGACAGTAAAACCAGAGGCATACCTCCCCGATACAAGTGCATCGCTCTGGAATGGCGCAACTGGTGTGGGTGAACTCTATCCGGAAATTCTGAACATAACTTTTTGCCTGTTTCTCCGTATTTGCGCATGAACAGCGAGACAGCATCCGAGGACATTTTGTTTCTGTGGCCATGAGAGATTGTATAGAACAGAAAATCCTCATCTTTCCTTGATATTGCAGGATGAGCTGTATTGAGGTAATTCTTCAGATGCCCAGCAACTTTGGACGAAATGGGTAGTTTTCGCATTTTAGCCCCTTTGCCTGTAAGATAAACAGACGGAGTATTCTGCTGCAATTCCAAATCGCCAATCCGCAAATCCAACAGTTCCTGACACCGTGCGGCAACGTCATACATTAAAATCATAAAACAAAAATCCCGAAAACCTGTTGTCTTCTTAGTATTAGGTTGCAGAAATAATGCTTCGAGAGCTGGCAAGCTCATGAATTCCACTACCTTACCGTGGGCTTTTTTAACGGGTACGTTTGCTAACTCGACCTGGAAATAGATCTTTGCCGGATCGACAATGCTTGAATATTTTGCAAAAGAGCGGATCGCCATCAAGCGCAGATTTACAGTTTGAGGTGAGCATCCCCGCGAAACTGTGAGCCAATCCAAAAAGCCGCAGACATTTGTATAAGTCAGATCATCGAAACCTATCCGAGCATACCCAAGGCCAAGTTCTTCCTTAAAATATTGAAGCAGGAGACTCAATGATTCCCGATAGGATTTCTGCGTATTTTTGCTGTAGTTTTTTTGCTTGAGTAAATATATCTCAAGAAAATTTTTAATTGTTTTGAAAAAGCGTTCGTCTTTCATCAGCATTGTTCTACCTCCGGAATCATATCTACGTAATCTTCAAGGTGAAGATCTGACATTTGTGGAAAAAATTCAGGCACAAGATGAATGTAATAGGCGGTGTCAGACAGATTTTTGTGTCCCATATACTCGCTGAGATAAGCAAGACAGGCATTGACATCCTGTCCTTCCTTCATCCATTGATACAAACGATGTGTGGCAAATGTATGGCGGAGATCATAAAGTCTGGGTTCGTTCCCTGCGCAATGGTGATATAGTCCGGCCTCAATCAAAAATTTCCTGAAGGTGGGAATGATCCACTCTTGGGAATACATCCCCTCTCCGCGACTGCTTGGACTGGGAAAGAAAAATCTTCTTTCCGGATAGATCAACCCAACTTTTTTAGAATACCGGCGGCATAATTCCAGTATTGAGCCCGAAAGCATGACGATGCGGTCTTTATGACCTTTGGATTCCAGTATTTTTACACAGCCAGTATTAAGATCAACATCTTCCGGACGTAGGCGACGAGCTTCAATTGGCCTTAATCCGCAGCAGTAAATCATTCTGAACATCACGGAAACAACTAAGTGCTTTACTTGCGTTCGGGTTGATGGTTGACATTGGTCAATCACACTAAAAATGGTAGATAGTTCCTCTTTGGTGTAGATATGCGGGATGTGACGTTCGGTTTTGCGCATCAGCTCCATTGGAAGGACATAGGCCGCAATGCCTATACCGTTCATATATCTGGCAAGCTCACGAATAACGGAGACTCGGTTGAGTCGAAACAGATTCCGTTCACAGTCCCGGCATTCGGCCCATTTTAGAACCAACTGCTGCGTTATTTGTGTCTCGTTAGGGAATTGTTCTTGGCAAAACCGTTCAAACATATACAAAATACGTTCGCTTTCCAGATAATCGAAACCGAAGGCACGCTTTTGTGCGATTAAACCACATATATACAGAGCGAACGCTCCGGTAAAGTCATATCTCATAGAAGTGCCTCCTGCGTAACTTCAATTCCGTCAAGGTCTAATGCGCAGACAAGTAGCCGCTTTTTACTGATGCGTACATATGGTTTCATTGAGTCAATTTGAGTATGACCTAATATTTCTTTTACGGTATCAATCGGTACTCCGCCATCAATCATTTGCGTGGCCACATATCTTCTAAAGCTATGAAAGCCCTTATGACATCCCGGATCGTAGTTCATCTCAGCCTTGCGCATATGCAATCTCAGTCGATCACCAACCGCATTGGGGGTCATTGCACCATAAGGAAATCGCGCTCTAACGAACAAAAATTCCGATTGTGTTTTTGGGCGTTCATTAAGAATATAGTCTGCTATGGCGTTTCCGACTGCGGGTTCCAAAGGCAGTGCCAATTCCACTCCGGTTTTATGCTGACAAAATCTGATTTCATGGCTGTTCCAATTAATGTTCACTAATTTTAAGTTTACTATATCGACCGCACGCAGGCCAACACTTTGCGCTATAGCAAAAACAGCAGTGTCTCGCTTGGACAAGCTGGAATACTTCATTGCGGAATCTGTAATCGCCACAACCTCTTGCGTTGAAAATACCGGCATCAGCTTTTTCCTCTGCGACGGCCGCGCCGTTAATGAAGGTCTAAAATCAATGCAGTCCATACAGCCCAGCAGATATTCACACAGATTCTTTAGCGCACTTAGCACACGCTCCATGCTGCCTTTATGTTGCGGCGCAACAAACAGTAGAAAATCACTGATCGATTTGAGCGTTATCGTTTTTAATGAAGAATGCCCGTTCGTTTCGAGATATCTGAAAAATTTGCGCGTTATCCCGACAAAACTTTGGATTCCTTTAGGGGTACGCATCTTTCTTCTTTCTTCCCAAAATTTAAATTCCAGCGTAATGTTTTCATAATAGGCAGATAACTGATAAGTTGGACAAGGCTTGATTCTATGCCACACGATGCAACGCCTTAAAGAATATTCTTCCATCATCGCCGCCATCTTACGAACGCGCATATTTATGTGATTCCCAATAAGACCTTCTTGAAATTGCTTCTGGATACCAAGAACTACCTCATTTGTAAACACAGGATCATATAACTCTTTCCCGGCTTTTCGGTACGCCTTGATGAGAGGCCACATGCCCTCATAGTAATAGTTACGAAGACTGTATTTTCCCAGCCCCATCTTGCGTAACGCATTGAGCAGTCCGTCGCAAAGACATTTTAGTTCAATTTCTTTTTGCATAACAAAGTACCTCCATAATATTGTGGATCGGCCTATGACCGTCAACTTCATTATAGAGGTGCTTTCGATATATTTAGTTATTGAAACCATACGAGTAAAAAGAAGGTTTAAACTCCTTATTCAGTTGTCGCTAATTTTCATCTGCAGAAATAGAAATTGCTTTGACCGGGCAAGAGTTTACTGCCTTCATAAGCTTCTCCTGATCGATCTCTTCGCTAATTTCTTTGAGAGAAGCTTTTTTGTTCTGAATTTCAAATAACTCCGGGTAGTTTTTTGTACACAAAGAACACCCCATGCAGGCGGATCTGTTGATAGAAGGGCCGCTCTGATTTGCCCTGAGCTGAGGCAGGTCATCATCCTTTACAATTTTCGCTGTGATCCAAGAAAAAACAACGATGGCGATGACAGTCAAAACCCAGCGAACCGCCATAAACTTAAATCCCAGGAATTTCAACTCATTTAATAGCATCGGGACTTTTATCACTGCCCAAGCGCTTAAAATGATAACCAGATTTCTGACTGAAGCGCCTTTCTTATGCAGCATCACGCATAGTGGAAACGCCGCGTAGATTGGGCCCGCCGATATACTTCCAAGCGCAAGAGAAAGAACAACGCCTTTTGTTTTTGCTTCTTTTCCAAGATACTTCATGATTTTTTCCTTGGGAACCCATAAATCCAGGAGAGCTGTCAGAACAAATATGACCGGCATGATCATAATCATTTCTTTTATGTAATAGAAGCTGTTCTTGACAGAGGCAATGCCCATGTTCTGGTTTATAATAAACATAGCAATGTAAGCTGCCGCAATGAACAGGATAAACAGGTTTTCTTTTGCTTTACGCAGAACCTTCATACAATCACCCCCATAACAAGTGCAATAATAATCGCAAATAGAAAACTCAGCCCGTTTCGCACGGCGGTAAATTTTAAGCCAAACTCACGCTTTTCAAGCGGAAATGTGACGATACCAACCATCGTAAGCGTTGTCAGAAAAGCGACGGATGGAACTATCCCCACGCCCGCGTGCACAAGCGTACCGACAAGCGGAAAAGCAATAAATGCCGGAATCAGGGTAATTGCTCCGAACGCGGCAGCAATAACAGTGGCCAAAAGTACCGACTGCTTGCCGACAAATTCGGCAATGTTCTCAGGCGGGAATACAGTCAGGATTAAACCAATCAAAAAAATAATGGACAAAATACTGCCCAGCATTCCTTTGCCCATGCCAAACGCCATTTTGAGGGCCTGCTTTGTTTTTCCCTTATCCTTGGCAAAAGAAAATATTAGGAATATGGCGGTTCCGATCCACATTGCCAAAGTCAATACATCCATGTGATACCTCCTATAATCTGTTTGATCAGATTATAAAGGGTATTATTCAATTGAAATAGACACCCATGTTTCTTTTTGTTATAATATTCAAAAAGGAGCGGTCTATATGATAATTGAGAAAATACGGCGCATACCCTTGCTTTCGGAAATGGATACCGCCGTTTTGGATAGATGTATTGCGAAAAACCAAATTTTTGTCAGGCATTACTCAAAGGGCGCGACGGTACACCATCAGCATGAAGCCTGTTCTGTGCTCGACGTTGTTTTATCGGGAAAGCTGGTTGCGTATTCCTTATCAGAAAATGGTTCCGCGATTACAATGTTCGAATTTCAAAAAAACAGTATTATCGGAGCTAATTTGCTGTTTGGAGAAAATACCAACTATCCGTTAAATATTTATGGCGTAACAGATGGGGACGTGCTTCATATAACGAGAGAAGCGGTTATGGAATTCCTGCATGACTATCACTTTGTCATGCGGTTTATAAAATCCTTGTCTCTGAATTCCCAAGGTATGAATCGGAAGATTAAAATGCTGACCCAAAAAACGCTGCGTGAGAACTTAATGGACTATCTCAAGCAACAATCTATTATTCAAGGCTCTTCGAAAATCGTCCTTCCGTTCAGCAAAAAAGAACTGGCAGACTACTTGGGCGTTCAACGACCGTCGCTGTTCAGGGAACTGAAAAAAATGAAGGACGAGGGAATCATTGAAATTGATAACCGCACGATTCAGCTATAACAGCTCAAACTGATTTTTGTAAAACCTTAGAACGCCATCGTCCCTGAGCTTGGAAAGCTCAGCCGACATGGCGCTACGCTCGACGGAAAGGTAGTCCGCGAGTTCCTGTCGGTTGAATGGAATGCAAAAGTGACTGCTTCCCGATTTCTTGGCCTCAGCCGAAAGGTAGGCCAGGAGTTTTTCACGGGTGGTTCGTTTCGAGGTGAATTCAATTTTCTGCGTCAGTGATATATTTTTCATTGATACGATGTTTAACATGTTCTGAATAAGCTTGCTGTGAAAACCGCACGCCTTCGCGCACGGGACTGCAAGCCTGTGACAGTCGATAAAGAGAAGCTCACTTTCGCTCATCGTGATCACACTGACCGGAAGCGTTTTTATTTCCGCGCAGGCAAAGGATTCCCCGAACAGATTCCCAATGTCAATTTTTCCAAGGATGCTTCTATTTCCGTAATAGTCATCCTGCACAACCTGAACCTGTCCCGATAGAACGATGCCGAATTTTTCGATGCTTTCGCCGCTGAAAAACACGGTTTGCCCTTTTTCGTAATGAACCGATTTTGCAGTCAGGCATGACAAAAGTGGCAGTAAATCTGATTCTTCAATGCCCTTGAATAATCGTACTGTTTTCAGCACATCCAAATAATTTTTCATAATATCCTCTTTCGTTGGAAATCCAACGGACTTATTGACTTAAGAATAGTAAACTTAAGGCAGAAAGTCAATAATAACCTGAAATAACGCACTCGGAAAAAGAGGTGAACGGAACATGATTCGAAAGATTATTAGAATTGATGAAGAAAAATGTAATGGCTGCGGTCTGTGCGCAAAAGCCTGCCACGAAGGGGCAATCGGCATGGTAAACGGAAAGGCCAAGCTCCTCCGCGACGATTATTGCGACGGTCTCGGCGACTGCCTGCCGGCCTGCCCGACGGACGCGATCAGCTTTGAGGAACGCGAAGCGAAGGAATACGACGAAGCCGCCGTGAAGAAAAGCAAGCTGAGCAAACAGGGAGAAACGCTGGCTTGCGGCTGCCCGGGGACGCAGTCTAAAGCAATCCATCGGGAAAATGAGTGTGAGGCCGTCCAGCCCAATATCAGCGAAAATAAAAGCCAGTTGTCACAGTGGCCAGTCCAAATCAAACTTGCGCCGGTCAACGCTCCGTATTTCGCGGACGCCAATCTGCTGGTGGCCGCCGACTGTACGGCCTATGCTTACGGCGATTTTCACAACAGGTTTGTCAGGAACAAAGTGACCCTGATCGGCTGTCCCAAGCTTGACGAAGGGGATTACAGCGACAAACTCACGGAGATCATTAGGAGTAACAACATTAAAAGCGTCACGGTAGTCAGAATGGAAGTTCCCTGCTGCGGCGGGATCGAAAACGCGGTAAAACGGGCGCTTCAAAACAGCGGCAAAATGATTCCCTGGCAGGTAGTGACGATTTCAACCGACGGAAAAATTCTTGATTGACAGGAGGGTATCATAATGATAGAAAAAGAGTATAAGCTGTCCAAAACCAATGAAAAAGCGATAGAAAAAGTCATATTTGACGAAAACCTGCATTACCTCCACATGGTGTTCAACCAGGGCGAGGGACTGCCGGAGCACTTATCCAATTCAAACGTGTATATGACCGTCATTCGCGGAAGGCTCTCCATCGGACTTGATGATCAGGAAATCCATGAGTATGAGGCCGGAACTCTGCTGAAAATCCCGTTTCAAACTAAAATGAATGTCAAAAATGTGCATGACGAAACGCTGGAGCTGATTGTCGTAAAGGCGCCCGCTCCGAAAAGCTGAGAAAGCGAAGGAGGAAACCGGATGAAAAAGTACAGGTGTATTCCCTGCGGGTATATCTATGATCCAGCGCTTGGCGATCCCGACAGCGGCATCGGGCCCGGCACGGTATTTGAAGATTTGCCCGATGATTGGCAGTGCCCGATCTGTTTTGTCGGCAAGGACGAATTTGAACCTGTTGAAGACTAAATTTTAAAGGAGGAAACAAAAATGAGTATGTTTTGTTATCAATGTCAGGAAACCGCCGGAGGAAAGGGCTGCGCGGTGCGCGGCGTCTGCGGAAAAACCGAAGAAGTAGCAAAGCTTCAGGATCTTCTGATTTACACCCTCAAGGGCATTTCAGAAATTGTAGTCAAAAGAAAGCTGGACGTCAAAACCCTTGGCGAAACAAATTATGAGGTGCTCAGCAGCCTGTTTATGACCATCACCAACGCGAATTTTGACGACGGCTCTATTGAAAAGCAGATCATGAAAATGATCGCCGTAAGAGACGAACTCAGAAATTCTAATGCTTCTGCGGGTTTACACGATGCGGCGACCTTCATGGTGAGCTCCAGAGCGTCTATGCTGGAAAAAGCCACTACCGTCGGTGTGCTGTCAACCGCAAACGAGGACGTGCGGTCTCTCCGCGAGATGATCACATACGGTCTTAAGGGCATGGCGGCCTACGCCGAGCACGCGAAAAACATCGGAAAAGAAGATTCGGCAATCAACGCCTTCATCTATGAGGCGCTGGCGGCAACGCTGGACGATTCCCTCTCCGCCGATGATCTGGTGGCACTGACGCTGAAGACCGGAGAATACGGCGTCAAAGTTATGGCGCTACTGGATGAGGCCAACACATCACGGTTCGGCAATCCTGAAATCACCGAGGTCAATATCGGCGTCAGAAAAAATCCCGCGATCCTGATTTCCGGCCACGACCTGACCGATCTGGAACAGCTTTTGGAGCAAACCAAAGGCACCGGCGTGGATGTATATACCCACAGCGAGATGCTGCCCGCCCATTATTACCCGGCTTTCAAAAAATACGATAATTTCGCGGGCAACTACGGCAACGCCTGGTGGAAGCAGCTCGATGAATTTGTATCCTTCCGTGGCCCCATTCTCTTTACCACTAACTGCATCGTCCCGCCAAGAAGCGAAGAGGTCCGGGGCAGAATCTATACCACGGGTTCCACGGGCTATCCCGGCTGCAAGCACATCGAAGCCGACGAGAACGGGAAAAAGGATTTTTCAGAAATCATCGCGCTTGCCAAGACCCTTCCCGCGCCAGATGAGATCGAAACTGGAAGCATCGTCGGCGGCTTTGCACACAATCAAGTAATGGCTCTGGCCGACAAGGTCGTCGATGCCGTCAAATCCGGCGCGATCAAAAAGTTCTTTGTCATGGCAGGTTG
Organism: Caproicibacter sp. BJN0012; assembly: GCF_035986805.1. NCBI lineage: Bacteria > Bacillati > Bacillota > Clostridia > Eubacteriales > Acutalibacteraceae > Caproicibacter > Caproicibacter sp. BJN0012. The sequence continues at coordinate 2,601,325 of NZ_CP142518.1, forward strand.
TGACGGACGCATGAAGTCCAGAGAATACTACACCGAGTTTGCCGAGAAGCTCCCGAAGGACACGGTGATTCTTACGGCGGGCTGCGCGAAATACCGTTATAATAAGCTGAAGCTGGGCGATATCGGCGGTATTCCGAGAGTTCTCGACGCCGGACAGTGCAACGATTCTTATTCTCTGGCGGTGATTGCGCTGAAGTTAAAAGAGGTGTTTGGACTCGATGACATCAATAAACTGCCGATTGCCTTCAATATCGCCTGGTACGAACAAAAGGCCGTTATCGTTCTCTTGGCTCTGCTGTACCTGGGCGTGAAGAACATCCACCTCGGCCCCACGCTGCCGGGTTTCCTGTCTCCCAATGTGGCCAAGGTATTGGTTGAAAAATTTGGTATCGCGGGTGTCGGAACAGTTGATGATGACATCAAACTGTTCATGAACGCCTGATAGAGAAAGGAATATCAGCATATGAAAGCGACGATCGACAGAGAAGGCTGTATTTCCTGCGGGCTATGTGCATCAACCTGTCCGGAGGTATTTCGGATGGCTGATGACGGGCACGCGGAGGTTTGCGCGGACCCTATTCCTGAATCTGCGGAAGACTCGGCAGCAGAAGCGCGTGATAACTGTCCCGTCTCTGTTATCATGGTAGAATAGCCAGAATCAGCGCCCTTCTGAAAGGTTTTGGCCGTTCAGAAGGGCACTTTAACTGGAACTCTCAGAGGGCAAGGGGTGTAAAATGAACCATATTGGGCAAGTAATAAATGCTATGATCGCGTATTACGCCGGGGATGTTCGGCGAATCAACCATTTTCTGAAGGTATTCGGTTTTGCCAAGGCAATCGGAGAGATGGAAGGATTAGACGAAAGCACGCAGGAGATTATTGAAATCGCGGCGCTTACTCATGACATTGGGATTAAAAACAGTGAGAAAAAGTACAACAGCTCCGCTGGGAACTATCAGCAGATTGAAGGTCCGCCTGAAGCAAAAAAGCTTCTGGAGGGGGTAGGCATCGAATCAGGTGTTATTGACCGCGTATACTGGCTTATCGCGCATCATCATACCTATACCGACATTCAGGGAATCGATTATCAAATACTGGTTGAGGCGGACTTTCTTGTTAATGCTTATGAAGATAATATGTCGAATGACTCCGTTCACAGTATCGGGAGTAAAATGTTTAAAACATTGAGTGGGAAAGCCATTCTAAACGCAATATATGCCTAAAGGAAAATTAAATCAACAATTAGTATGAATACGAAAAAAGCGGTCCTGGCAGAATTGAACTGTCAGTCCGCTTTTAATCTATTATCTGGAGGTTTTATGATGACAACGGAAGAGAAAATACTTGATTCTCAACAAATAGCCCTACCCTTACCTGACAGCATCGGGATAACTCAATCTTCGGGATTAGACCGGTTATCTGGATGTCTGGATAATCGGTCGGTAGCTGTCAGGGTATAGGAAATATCCGCCTGCCAGCCAAGACCGTTGCCGCCGTTTTGCGGTTGCCGGTCAATGGCATTGCCGGTGATGCAGATAGTATCCGGTTCGCGTGAAACCAGAGGGACGTTGTTGCCGCCGGTCCCATACCGGGCCGACATGGCGGGCGCGACTTTGTGCGGGCCGGAGTATCTGGCATCGATCCCATGGTTTTCGTATACCAGCGGCTGATGCCCTTTCTCATCGGCACGGAGCGTGCCGGTGTGGTCGAGAGACAGATCCATGCGCTTCCCGCCCTGGTCGTTCAGGCACAGAATGGACGGCATCATGTTTCCGCTGGCCGAGGCTTTCAGCGTGGGCGCGCGTTCCTCCTGATACCCGATGGTCCCGGCAGACGGCCCGGCCCCGGCGCAGAATCCGGCTACATTATGGGAGTCAATTCGACTTGGCAATGAGGACGTGGCGTTTTTGGCTATACCCGCCTGCCGTTCCAGCGCCGCTTCAAGCTGCGGCGGCAGATCCTTGCCGCGTTCCTCAGCCCTGCGGAGAATTCCCATACAAGCTGTCCTGCTCAAATAATATCGCTGGGGCACTGTCGCCTGCAAAATCTGCGACAAGGAAGATTCTACGGCGTCTTTGGGCGACGCCCCAGTATTGAGCGTCCAGTACTCGCCAAGCAAGGGAGCATTGGTTTCCCAGCACGGCCCCAGCAGATTCCCACCGTCCGGACGCAGGTCGAGGAATTGAAAGTCTGTCGTCCGCAATTCGGATGGTTTCTTCGAGGACCGCTTGGAAATCCTCACCATCTGCCGAGGAGAAGGCTCCGGGGACGTTTTCCCACACCATAAATCTGGGCCGAACAAGGTGAGCTGTTCGGCCTTGCAATCTATCTGCATCTCTCATCTCCTTTACGACACGGATTTGTTCCATAAAAAGGCCGGAACGGGCGCCGGCTAACCCGGCTCTCGCTCCGGCCACGGAGAGATCCTGACACGGGCTGCCGCCGCAGACGATATCCACGGGCGGAAGCTCGGCGCCACTCAGCTTCGTAATATCCCCGACGTGAACCATGTTCTGGAACCGCAGCTTCGTTACCTCGATGGGGAAGACTTCGATCTCGCTGGCCCATACAGGCACGACGCCATTGCGGACTGCCGCCAGTGGGAAGCCTCCGATCCCATCGAAAAGGCTTCCCATCGTCAGCATAACTTACATCCGCATGGAGCAGAAGGGATGCCTTTCCGCAAACGGCCTTTCTCTTTCTGCCATTTTCTGTGCCGCCACGTATTTTATGGGTATGCCGAGTTTACGGGCGGTGTCAATCTCACTCTGCATACCGCGGGATACCGTATCGCCGAAAACCCACAGCTCGTCACAGTGAGACAGCGCTTCCTTACCCATGTCGAGACCGAGCCGTCTGTCGTCGGAGTCATGTTCGTTCAGCACCTGCGGATATAGCAAATGAGGTGCAAAAAAAGCGTGCCCTTCGTTCATCACGAACCAGCACGCTTTCTCTGCGAACTCCGTATTTCGTTCAATGTCCCCGGCATAGGGGGACGCTACATAAATGAGCTTCATGTTTCCTCCATTTATTTCGGCGTGGCCTGAATGATGGTCCTCGTCGTGTTGACTGCCGCCTGCGCCGTATAGACGGCGCTCATGATATTGGCGCGTGTGCTGGTGTCCAAGCCGAATGCACCGCAGATGCGGGGTACTTCTCCGGCCGCCAGCATAAGGCCGAGCCCCAACAGGCAGTGGTCGGGTATGACCATGAGTCCTGCGGCAAGAATAGTGGCCTGCAAAAATGTTGTGAGACACAAGCCGATGATTTGCTTGCACCACTGAATAAAGCCGTCCATGTACCCACGGGGCACGCTGAACATATACAACGAGCCCACGGAAATCTGAATGAGCAGAATGCCGCCACGCTTGAGATTTGCAAAGAACACCTTAATGATGGCGTAGCCCATCATTATAATAATAAACAGAATCATAATGGGACTTGTGATGGCGCCAAGGCCTCCAAAGACACCCGCACTCGCAGCTGCGTCCAACGAACCCGCCGTGTTGAGATGGTCGATGATATCTGTTGCCAGTGTGTCAATGCCGCGGCCGTAGCCGGTGATTCCGGAGGTTAGGCTGGCCTGTAGGTTTACCGACAGCTTGAACAGCTCCACTGGCACGATGGTAAACAAATTGACGGCAAGAAAGCCCTTGAGCGCATTCAGCAGTGCATCTTTCACGCTGCCGCGTCCGTTCTGATAGTCGATGCCTGTCTCAAAGGCGGAAACCACAAGCCCTACAACATAGAGCGTCCATGCCAAATAGGAGAAAAACAGAACGATACTCTGCACCCATGACATTTCGAACAACTCCACGCCCATATTGCCCATTTGAGCAAAGAAATCACCGAGGAAGCCGACGGTCTGGCTGTAAACCCAGTCGATGATCTGATCCATGACGTCGCCGAGCAGAAAATCCCATATAAACAATTACATAATCACCTGCCTTTCCGACCGTAGTCATATATGGTTACATTCCAAGAATCGTCCACACATACATCGGAGCCGTAAGCGTAAAAACAAGACATGCAAATAATATTGCAGGACCGCTCCACTCAAACTGACCGTGTTTCCTATAGTCGAAGTATGCCATACCCAGCTTTGCAAAGAAAAACACGGCGAGGATGAGGTCAATGGCGGGAAAAACCACGTTGTTGACTACCTGCTTGATCTGACCCGAGGCGTCATCCCAAGTCCCTTCGATGGCTCCGGCGACATCACCGGCAGCGAGGGCGGGCATGGCCATGCAGATGCAGACCAGAAAAACAAGGCAGAGCGCAGCGATGAGCTTTTTGCTTTTCATGATGTTATCAGTCCTTTCCAAAAAAATTGGCCGCTGAGAGTGAACTTCTCAGCGGCCTTGTTGACGTACTTATGGGTTTGCCGGAGCAATGTGCCAGTCCTGCCACAGGTTGCCGCTGATTGTCAGCGAGTCTGTCAGATTCGCGGAGAGCATACCGGCCGGCGTCCATGCGTCAATGAGCCAAGTGTTGACGGTATAGGCTCCATCAGGCATCCAGATCGGCGTGAAATGGGTGCGATTCTTATACGTAGAATATGGGTTCTTCTGAAATTCGAATTTGCCCGAGCTCATCTGCTCCAGCCGCCGCCAATAGGTTTCATAGCCGAATTCCGGGAAATAGCTGACCGCTGTCTGCGGCTTCGTCACCGCCGTGCTTTGCGTGGTGGTGACTTTTCCCGTGACGGTCTGATTGATCCCATAGCCAGACTTCATGGTATCCCCGCTGGCCGTGGGGTTTTTGCTGTCGCACACGATACTCATGGAGGAGATCAGCTTGGCAGTGTAACTGTCATAATCGAACTGCCACCAGCCCTCGTCGACCCAATATCCGTCCTCATCGTCGCCGTACCACACCCAATTCTCCTGCCACCATGGGCGCCATACGCCCCAGCTTGTGGAGCTCTGATTCGCCCGGTTGGGTACCGGGGAATAGGAAAAGCCGTCGTTGCGGCCGTCAGCCACGGGATTCGGCGGTTTATTCTGATCCAGATCCACAATTCTAACGTTGATGGTGGAGTTTGAAGTGCTGCCGGGCCCGATCACCGTGACCGTGATTACCATGTCTTGCTCCGTGTCCGGCGTCGTCCATTTCACCCACGCAAGCTGACTGTTGCCGGATGGGTAGTACACGTTGCTCACGGTGTAAGTGGTTCCGCCTATTCGGAATTTTACGCTGACCGGATCATCCGGATCGGACTGTCCTCCGCTGACCGTGACCGCTGTAATCACCTCGGTGTTGACCCGGTACTCATAGTCAATGGTATCAACCTCGACGGGGTCGGTTCCTTCTTTAAAGCGTACGATGCCAAGCCCCAGGGACGAAATAATGTTCGCGTTGGATGTTGCGCTTGTTGTGGAGCCACTCCAAGCAGGATAACCGAGATCGGATGTTTCCAAAAACATCGCAAAGGGAAGATTTTTATGCGTGAGTGACTGCATCCAGCTCCGAAGCAGGCCATTCACCTGCTGGTCGTAGAGAGCCGCTTCTGTTGCAGTCATTACGATCTTGGCTCCTTGAAAAGTGAAATAGGCAAGCGGCTCAATTAACAACTTATAGTCGCCGTTGATCAGGACGTTGTAATCCATGCCTGTGTGGTTCGCTATAAGCTGCACAAGGAATTCTGAACAGAAATACTTCTTGAGTGCATCAATGTTGTTTGTTCCATTCGTACTTATTACCTGCGGGATAGCTTGAGGGGGATTGATACATGTATAACCACCTTGATATGCCCGCAGAGATATGCCGTTATTGTACTGCAATTTGCTTACTTTCCCGAAGTGATAGATATTTGATGATGGAGTAATATCCGTCAGGTCAATGGGGGTCGTGACCACGGCATGGTCACTTGCCCTCACTACGGTTACACGTACACCATCATCGCCGGGGTTCCAGTAATTTGAGTTTGTCCCGGTACCCATTCCGCCACCACCGCCGTCCATATTACCGCTTCCCCCCGTATCAGCAAAGGCCGTGATGGGGCAAAACAGGCACAGAATAAGCAATAGGCTCAATGATATCTGAAGCAGTTTTTTCATCTGTTCCTCCTTTTACAAATAAAAAAGCACGGTATCTTTCAACCGTGCTTGAGGGATTATTCCGTTCAGTCCATTGTGCCCACTTGCTTGTTTATGTCGCCAGTGCTTTCTCCTTCAGATACTTGATTCTCTCCTAAGTTTGGCACGTTGTCAAATCCGGGCAGACCGCCGCTGGATTTGCCGGAGTCGTTTGAGGAGGTACCCTCGGACGGACTCGTATTGGTGCTGCCAGATGACGGCGTAGGTGTTGTAGCGGATTCTCCATTTGGTTTCTGCGAGGGATTGGTGAGCTGCTCATCGGAGTATTCCGGTTTAGTCACGTCGCTCTGAATGGTCTGCTCGGTACCGCTGTCATCCCCGCCGCCTGCGGGAACGCTGCTGTCCGTGCCGGCCGCGCTGGAGATATCGGGGGCGGAGACCACCACCTCACTATTTTTTTCTGTATCGGTATCCACCGTCACATCGGACGGCTCGGAGCTTTGCGAGGAGATCGGATCATCCGTCTGAGGTTCCGTCATGAAACGGCTTCCGATCAGTACGACAAGTATGGCGCAGGCTGCGAGGCTCACGCCTACGACGAGCCGCCGTTTGCTTTTATCGCTCATGTTTTTCATCGGTGCGTCCTCCCGTTCGTATTGGATAGCTTTCGTCAAGCCACACCCTACCACAACAGCTTTTGGAAGTCTATCCTTATGATAAAATACTTTTTAAAGAAAGTCAAAACCTGGGAATAAAACCTGCGCTGGTCTTGACAGTAATGCGCATGGGTGGCAGGAGCTCCCCGGCAAAGGATACGGGAACCTCCAGCTCAATGGCGCCGTCCGCCTGAAACCGGTTTGACGCCTGGTCGCCGGAAGCAAGCGGAGCGTTCTCAATATCCACCGACAGGCTCCAGATTCTGAATTCCAGCTCGCTATCGGAATTACGTTTCTCATGGTAGCCGCCGCTGGCGGAAAGGCCGAGGAGCTTGTCCAGCCGTCCGTAAATATCGCCGTAATCCAGCGATTCCTCAAAATCACCGGCGGTTGGCTGATAGGCGCCCGAATAGCCCTCCCGGACGCCGTGGTATACGTCATCATAGTTGTCGTTGACGGTAGAGATCACGGCACTCTGTACCGCGTCCCGGACGCCCTGGGCAATCACGATCAGCCGGAAATACTCGGATACGCCGCAGAAGATGAGCGCCAGAGCGAGGGTCACGGCAACGATCAGCGGAAAAGAGGAGCCTCGTTTGCCTGTTAAAATTCGTTTGATTCGTCTCATCTGTCCACCTACTTCCAATAGACTTCGGATTTTCCGGTTGCCTGTGCCTGCAGCGTGACCGGAAAAGAGCCGAAGCCCGCGAAAAGGCCGATATTCATCTCATAGGTCACCGTCACCGTGACTTCCTCATTGAGCTGGATCATTCCCGTTTTTGACCAGGTTACCTCGGGTACCAGCCCGGTACGCTCCCGTAGGAGCTGCTCCTGTGTTGTGGTTTCACTGCTTACCCGCCCAGCGATCTCTGCCTCCCGAATCAGCTCCGAAGCAAAGGTGTCCACTTGCTGCTTGGCAATATAGGCGGGAAAGACCTGCACGGCGAGGGCGATGACCAGCATGGCGCAGAGCACCAGCACCGCCACGTCGATGTAGCCCTCGCCGCGTCTGTTTTTCAGAGCGCGGATCACATGGTCACCCCCTGATCCAGCGTGAGCGGCTTTCGAGTCATCTCCTGGATTTCGTTGCTGAGCATATGCCATTCATTGCCGCTGAAATTCGCGTTGAGAACCTCTTGATTCAGCAGTTCATCCGCTGTGATTTCCATGGCATACTCAATTTCTCCGGGATGTCCCTTCACGCTCTGTCCGGCAAGCAGCAACATGACGCGCTCGGGTGTCAGGTATACGAAGCCACCCGGCGTCATCATATCGAAGGAAGCGCCCGGATGCCGTTCGATGAATTCCCGCACGGTGACCGGAGCATCTCGGCCGGGCGTCGGCTCCACGCCGGGCGCCAGCGGATAGAGGTTTTCGGTGTCCTGACAGTCCATGACCGCCCACAGTGCATGGGAGAAATCCTCGTCATGCACCATCTCCATGCCGTTTTCATTGATCCATTTATCCCGCATGATTTCCAGCGGATTTTCAAACCGCAGGAGCCATTCGGCCTGCTGCTCATCCACGCTTTTCATGAGATGCTCCTTGACCATTTGGGCCGCGTAGATCTTTTCTGCCTTTTCAATCAGCTCGGATGGTGTCATTGCCGACCACTGGTCTGCGAAGGCGGCGTAGTTTTCCTGCAGTCTGTCAAAAAGCAGAACCTGATATTTGTTTTCCATGACGGTTTCCCTCCTTAGAACATCCCGCCGAGGGATGTGATGATTTCATAGACGATGATGACCATGTACGTCATCAGGAAGCACATGAGCATAAAAAAGGAGCAGACGCGGATTTTCGGTGGGATTTTCATGGCTTGGGCCTTGAGTCGCTGGAGCTCCAACTGCTTCATATCGTGCGAGAGCATCTGGAAATACACCGCCCCGTCGTCGCCGCGCAGAACACCGATCAGGCCCCGCGTGATATCCGAGAGCATGGGCGAATTGAACCTTGCCTCAAACCGGGTCAGCGCCGCCTCGTAACTGGAGGAGCGCATATCTGCGGTGAGGATGTCCAGCTCCGCACCAAAATCCGAGTCGGCGTTTTTCTTGAAATTCTCCAGTATCGCCAGCACATCCCGACTGGCCCTGAGCTCCTGGGTGATGGTCGCAACGAACCGGGGAAGCTCCTGCTCGATCCGGCTCCGCTTGGCTGAGAGTGCCTCGTCTGCCTTTCGAATCTCCTTGAAATAAATGAGGACGGCGAGGAACAGAGCCACGGGCGCCAGCAGCGGCAGGACGAAAATGCTCGGGACGGCAAGCACGGCTACGGATGCCGCCTTGACGATGGCCGTGGCCATGAACAGCTCCGGGGTCGTATTCAGCCCCGCCGCCGACAGGACGTTCTTCATCCGACTCCGCTTATACTCATCCATGCTGATCAAATGGGAAAGCCGGACGGCGGCGCTCTGGAGCAGGGTGTCAACGGTTTTGGGCTTTGCCTTAGCCTGTTTACCCGCCGCCAGCATCGCCTTTTGCGCGGCAAGGCTGGGCAGCCGCAGCAGATCCGCGGCAATAAAAAAGAGCCCTGCCGCAAGGAGGACTCCGAATAAAAAAATAGCTCCCGTCATGCCGTCACCTCCGATACTCGATGGGCTGGGTCACCCGGATTACGAACGCCGTCGTGATAAAAATGACAGCGGCGCAGACCGCCAGCACGATTTGACCCGGCGCGGTATGCATCAGGGTGTGGTACCAGTCCTGATTCAGCATGCGCATCAGCGGAATGTTGCCCAATACAAGCACCACCATGACGATATATTCCTTGCGCGGCTCAAATACCATGTTTTCCAGCTCTCCGTTGACCACGCGCACGTCGCTGAGCTTGGTCACAATGGGGGTCAGCGTGGTTTTCAGGCTGCGGTCATACTGACAGTCGCATAAGGTGCCGCACCATTCCTGAAAGACCGGATTGTCGATCTGCTCCCGGAGGTCGCTCAGGGCCGCCTCCACGTCGGGATCGACCAGCCGGACGCGGTTTACAAAGTCACGGAACACCGACAGCACGGGCGGATTCAGATACGCCAGATTTTCTTCAACGGCAGTGAGGATGTCTTCGTTGCGCAGGTACGCTGTGGTGATAATGGACAAGGCGGTTTCCAACTCGGCCGCGATGTTCTTTTTGAAGTGGGTCTGCGTCAGCTTTACATACCAGAACGGCAGGAACATCATTCCCACCGCCATTACGGGAACGAGAAAGAAGTTACTCATAATAATTGCGGCAGATGCCCCCGCGGCGAAGAGCGCCAGAGACAGGGCGCAAAGCATGGGGAATCGGTTTTCCCGGCCGGTCACCTTGAGGATGGACTGCGCCTCGGCAATCTGCCGTCGCAGATAGGACCGTTTTTTCCGGTGAGTTGCCTCTTTGACCTCGTCGCGGATAGATTTCGGTTTATCGATAAGCCGGAAAAAGATTCCCCCGGTGAAGCTCATCGGGGAAATACCGAGAATCAGGAAAAAGCCCGTGATCATGCCGATGCAGGCAATTAGAAGAACGGTGGTCACGCGATTGCCGCCTCCTTTCCCTGGAGCCGCTCGATCAATGGCTGGGGCATCCCGTTTTCAAGCAGCCGCTTGGCGAGGCTGTCCGAAATGGCGTTGACCTGTTCATGGTGTCCCTCAATGATAAATTTTCCGTCCTCCATCCGGTTTTCGGTGATGATGTACTGGAAGAGCGGGCGGAAGCGGCGGGAGCCGTCCGGCAGGATTTCGCATTCCTGAATCTCCATCATGCGCCGCTGCTTGTTTTCGAGCTGCTTGCAGAATACCACGATGGGGTACGCCTCAGTGACGTAGTCCATGAGGGTCTGATCGGGCGTATCCACCGCGCGCTTACACAGGGATACCATGCGGCGGTAGGTGGCCTCGCAGGAGTTGGAGTGGATAGTGGTCACTACCGCCACGCCAGTGCGCGCGGCTTCCTGTGCCGCGTTCGCCTCGGCGCCCCGCATCTCACCGACCACGATAATATCGGGATTGAAGCGAAGCGCCGCATCCAGAAGACTGATCTGATCGATCCGCTGGCGGTCGATGTCGCTGTCGCGGGTCAGGGTATGAATGACCGAGTTGACCACCCGGCCGTCCATTTCCCGCACCAGCGCCAGCTCACGGGAGCCGTTTTCGATGGTGTAGATGCGCTTGTTGTCAGGGACGGTGGTAAGCACCCAGCCGGCCACGGTGGTTTTGCCGGAACTGGTTGCTCCCGCCACGCAGACCGAAATTCCGTACCGGACGCAGAGGGACAAAAAGTCCAGCATCGGCTCCGTAGCCGTGCCGCCCCGGACGAAATCATCCTTTTTCATGCTCTGCGGGTTGACAATACGGATGCTGGCCGCGACGCCCACATCCTCATCCACGATGGGGCTTTTCAGGACTGTGATGCGGATGTTTTTGGAGAGATGGCCCAGCGCGATGGGGCTGGCGTTATCCAGCACCATGCCGCTGACATGGAGCATTCTGCGGATGACGTTGACGGCGTGCTGCGGACCGTCGAAGCGTTCGTCCAGCTTCACGGTGCGACCGTCCGAATACTGCACCTCGATATCCTTCCAGGAGTTGACGTCGATTTCCTCGATCCCGATGCCGTGGATATACTTGGTGAGGAAGCCGAACTCGGCCATTTCCGAATAGAGAGCGTCTACCAGCTTCTCTCCGCTGATGCCGTTTACCGCGATGCGGCGGTCCTGAATATATTTCGTGATATAGCGCTTCATCTGTGCTTTGGCGTCTTCGGAGTTCCCGGTGATGAGGGTGCTGTAGTTGGCGGAGATATATGTTTGCACGTCATTCAGCACGGAGGAAAAGTCCTTGCCTTCGCTTTCGGGGGTAAAGAACAGGGAATGCGCCCGTCCCGAAGCGGTGAATTCCACAGGTCGATTGATCTGCGACGGCTCCTGCCACCGTCTGGCCTCAGTCGGTTTTGGGGGTGCGTCCTCCTGCGCGCGGTTTTTCCTGAAAAAGCTCAGGATGCCCCTTTCTTTCTTCAGCATTCAAATACCTCCTTTGCGATTTTTTCAATTTCCCTGCGCAGCGTGCGGCTGTCCTTGAGGGACAAGTCGGCCAGCAGGTTTCCGGCGAGATACTGATCCTCCAGTTCCCGCGAATACGGCAGTGTGAAAGCCACCGATCCGAGTGCCTGAGCGGTCTGCTCTCCAGCCTGCCAGGGCTTTACGTTAGAGGCCACCTTGTACTGTTTGTCCGCGTCCCATTTGCCGTCCCGCAGAAGCGGAAGCTGGCTGGAAAAATAGCTTACGGATTTGAGATCCGCGCCGGACAGCCGCAGGACGTTGTCGGCTTCCATCAGTGAGACTGCCGAAAGGATGTCGTTTGCGATGTAGCTGCCGCAGTCAATCACTACAAAGGGCGCAGTCTCCCGCAGCCCGTCCAGCAATTCTTTCGCCTGCACCTCCGAGTATGGCGGGTAGGTGTACTCGTTTTCCCCTTTCTTCATGCCAAGGAGAGTAAGATGGCTGTATTTCTTCAGTGTCACAAGGTTGTGCTTGATGAGCGGTTCGGACACATGAGCGGCGGCGAGGATACTGCCCAGGGAATGGTCGCATTCCAGCTCGGAGGGCGGGCAGATGCAGGGCAGCATGGGTGCGGTCATATCGCAGAGCATCAGTACCGTGTTGCGCTTCTGATCGGCAAGGTACTTTGCGATCTTTGTCGCTACGGTGGTCTTGCCGCTGCCGGGAGCACCCCAAACCGCGAGAATGCCGCCCTGAGTTTCCGGCTCGGGCGGCAGCTCATCCTTCTCCGCGCTGCGGGAGAAGATACTGCTTTTCTTGAAGTTCAGCATCACTGCACCCCGCTTTCCGCTTCGGTACTCTGATTGACCGTGGAGTTTGCCTCCGTTTCCCGCGTGCCCCCGTTGTCCTTTGAGGGATAGAGCGACGCCAGCGTTTCCTCCTGCGCTGCGATAAATTTGTCGGCGTTCTCTGCCGTACCGCGGTAGACAAGCGCCAGATGAATGGTACCGTCCGATTCCAGCCCAGCCAGCACCTTACTTTGCTCGGTTGTCACCAGCAGGGTCACGGTGGAAGGCAGCTCCTGATCCTCGTCGCCAGTATCCTCTCCGGTGTCTACGTCGGCGCCGGAGGAGGCGGTCACGCCGATGACCTCCACATACTGGAGTTCGGCGGGGATGACGGTGGCGCCCTGCCCGTTATAGTTGGGGGCAATGACGGATACAATATCTCCGCTCTGGAGCTTGCCGGACAGGCCCTCCGCAAAGCTCTTGATGGTGACCGATATGGCCTGTTTGGTACCGTCGAGGTTGTACAGATAGGCATTTTCCGCAGCGGGGGTGTCGGTCAGCTTGGTACTGAGGATATAATCGCCGATGGAAAGGTCGGCGGCGGCATATTTGCCGACGACAGTATCGGTCTTGCGAATCACGTTGTCAGGCAGGCCGTAACCGCCCACCTCTGCGGTCTGCACCATATCTGCCGTGATCTCGTCGCCGGCCTTAATCTCCTTGACCACGCGGACAATTTCCGCCTTCTCGCTGACGGCGCTGTTGAAAAGCGGCGTTACGCCGAAGCAAATGAGCAGCGAGAGCAGGATGCAAAAAACACCCACCACGGTGCGGTTTTTGAATAGATTCATAGGATTGAGCCTCCTAAGTTCATAATGTACGCGGCGATAAAGCCCGCGGATAAAAAGGGCGCCAGCGGCAGGATGTGTTCTCCCGCCGCCTGCGTTTCGGATTTCTTCAGTTTTCGGATGCCTTTGTCCGCCAAATAGTACCCCAGCACCGCCGTGAGGCCGAGGATCAGGCCCACGGTCCCCGCGGGGAGGCCCAAAACGAAGCCCGCGGCGGCTGTGAGCTTGATATCGCCGCCGCCCATGCCGCCCTCTTTTATAAGGGCGGCGATGAGAAGTGGAAGAGCCAGCAGGACGCCGAACAGCTTATCAGGTGTAAGCGTCCGTAGGCCAAGGCAGAAAATGAGGACGCAGAGTGTGTCGGGGACGATCCGCTTTCGGATGTCCCATACCGAGGCCGCGAGGAGCAGACAGCAAAAAAGCGCCGTCTGTGCGACGCTGTCAGCCGGCATAGTTGAACATTTCTTTGATGCGGTCAACCAGCGTGGGCAGAACCGTATCTCCGAACAAGGAGTACAGCCCGGCCAGGAGCAGACCGCCCAAAACCACGGCGATCAGGATTTTGATGGCCGTATCGATGTACCCCTCGGCGCGGTTGCCGGCAAGCGCCTTGCGGGAGCGTCTGCCCAACACAACCATAGTGATCAGGGCGTTTTTCGCAGATGCGACGGCTTTCACAGCCCCGTTTCTAAGTTTGGAAAACAGTTTTTTCATAATGAAATTCCTCCTAAATTCTGACATTAAGAAGTCTTCCGCAATGGTAGTCACTGCGGAAGGCTTGCTTTTTATGCTGCCTCGCCATAAGACTGTGTGGATGGCAGCGCTTTTAACCCGCGGACCAGTAAAACTCCACGGAATAGGTGATGTTGGATTTGTTATACATGCAATTGTGAGGCGTGTAGTAGTAGAATTCGAGCTTCGAATAGACGCCGGGCGTCAGTGTGCCGTACATATAAACGCCATTGTTGCTGTAGACGCGTCCCGTGTTGCCATCCGTGGCCGCAAACGAGTTGCCAATAGACGAGTCGAAGGATACCGTTTTAAGCTGCTCCCACTGGCCGGTTTGAATATTGTATCCTCTGACCTGCCCGTAGTCGTAGTTTGCGCTGTGCCCGCTGACAGAGGGGACGGTAAATGTCCATTTCGTGATGGTCGCGCCCTGCACACCGTCTTCAATAATGGTCGATTCAGGCCCGGTGAGCGTCATACCGCCGCCATGGGAAGAATCCGCTACAAAAAATATAATAGCCGCCCAGGAGGACTCGGCGCCGGTGGAATCCACTGCCTTGACCTTGACGATATTCTTGCCAAGAGGATAGCCGGTGCTGGTTTCCGCAAGTCGGCCGTCCCATACATAGGTGATGGCGTCACCGTCTGGGTCTGTTGAGGAGGCCGTGATGGTCACCGCCGTGCCGGGGCTGACGCTGTTCCCGCTGGGCGAACGAGTGATGACCGGCGTTGTGGGTGCGGAGTTGGAAACGGTGAACTTCACTTCCGTCCACGCAGAATACAATCCCCAGGCATCCTTGGCGCGGGCTTTGACAGTGTACGTTCCGGCGGCGTAATAGCCATCGGCGCTTGTACCGTCCCACTCATAGGTCATAGCATCGCCGTCCGGGTCAATCGAGGAAGCGGAGAAATTGACGAGGAATTTGCCGTTGCTGGCTGTCCGGGTCGGAGTGGCGCTGGCGGTCGGTGCGCCGGGTGCGGCGTTGGTGACGGTGATGTTCTCGGAGTGAGAAAATACCCGCCCCTCACTGTCCGTGACCGTGGCTGTCAGCTTATAGGTTCCCGCAGCGCTGATGGTAATGCTGCCGCCGCTGTTGGATAGGGTTCCGTTATAGCTTGCGGTGCTTCCGTCCTTGGTCAGCGACCATACGATGCTGTTACTCTCCATACCGGAGCTGTCCGTTATGGTAACGGCTGCCGCCTTTCCAATGTGAACGGAGGCCGGAAGTGTGAAGCCGCACTCCGCGATGGGCTTGAGCGCTGTCGTATTGGATTTAAAGGTAAAGGAACGACCAATTGCGTCTGCACCCGTTGCGATGAGCTGCACGGTGGCGGTTGTGCTGGTGCTGAGCGTGATGGTGCCGCCGCTTTCGGACAGGGTCCCGGCCGCGACGCTGGTGTACGGAACGGCGGCACCGCCATTTATGGATATGCTCCAGTCAATATTCAGACCGTCCAGTTCGGTTCCGGTTACGCCGACCGTAATCGCCTCAGTGCTGTAATTGAGTGCCGGGAGGCTGATCTGTATCTCCGGGATGGGATAGACGGTGATTGCCGAACTTTCGGAGAAGGCTCGGCCCAACGTGTCGGTCAGCGTGACGGTCAGTGTATAACTGCCTTTGTCGTTGAATGTGATACTGCCGCCGTCAACCGCCAAGGTTCCGCTGGTGTATTCGGTATAGGTCTTGGCTGTACCGCCGTCCTTGGAAATCGTCCACACGGCGGTGAGGTTATCCAGATCGGTACCACTGACGAATACTGTGGCTGCTTCACCGACGTACCCGGTCTGCGGCAGGCTCAGCGCGATATCAGGAATGGGATAAACTGTGATTTCTGCGCTGTCCGCGAAGCTCCTGCCGAGGGCGTCGGTCATGGTGACGGTCAGCGTATAGCTGCCTTTATCGTTGAATGTGATACTGCCGCCGTCAGCCGCCAGGGTTCCGCTGGTGTAATCGGTGTAGGCCCTGGCTGTGCCGCCGTCCTTGGAGATTGTCCACGCAATGGTCACACTGTCCAGATCGGTTCCGCTGAGGGACACTGTGTCGGACTCTCCGACGTATCCGGTCTGGGGTATGGTCAGCTTGATCTCTGGAATGGGATAAATGGTAATGTTTCCGGTCTGTGAGTAGCTCCTGCCCAGCGCGTCGGTCATGGTAATGGTCAGCGTGTAGCTGCCTTTGCTGTTAAACGCGATGCTCCCGCCGTCACTTGACAGGGTTCCGCTGACGTAATCGGAATACGGAGCCGCTTCGCCGCTGTCCTTGGAAACCGTCCACACGGTGGTCAGGTTATCCAGGTGAGTACCGCTGACGGATACAGTGGTGGTTTCTGTTGCATATCCGGTCTGCGGCAGGGTAAGATCAATTTCGGGGATCGGGTAAACGGTGATGCTGTCGCTGCAGGAGAAGGTTCTGCCCAGCGCGTCGGTCATCGTGGCCGTGAGGACGTATTCGCCGTCGTCCGCGAACTGGATTTTTCCGCCCTGGGCGTTCAGCGTGCCCTCGATATAGGTTGAAATGGACACGCTTTTGCCGTCCTTGGTCAATGACCACTCCACCGGAAGCACATTGTTGTTCCCAGTGGTTCGGAGGTCGACCGTCCGGTCGGGATAGGTAGTTTCCGGCAGGTCGAACTGGATCGTGAGAACCGGAAGAACCTCAATTTTGTCGCCGGGCTCGAAAAGGAATACCCGTCCGGTAGCGTCGGTTACTCTTGCGACCAGCTCGTACATACCGGCGTGCTTAAAGCGGATCGTGCCTCCATCGTTGGTGAGATCGCCGCTTATATAGGTGTTCCAATCCTGAAATCCGTAGGTGTTGTCCACCAGCCATTCCACGGTCAGACCGTCCATATCCGTGGAGACCGCGTCGATCACGACGTCCGTATCGGTATGCACGGAGTCCGGGAGGCTGAAGGTCAGGGTCGGCACGGGATAGGCGGTGACGGTCTGGCTGTAGCTGTAGCTCCGCCCGGCCGCATCCGTGAGGGAGGCGGTCAGGACGTATTCACCCTTGGTAGTGAACTGAACGCTGCCGCCCTCGTTTGTCAGCGTACCGTCGACATAATCGCCAAGGGTAACCGCAGCGCCATTGCGGGTCAGCGTCCATTCCGCCGTGGCCGTATCAATGTTGGTGAAGGTTGCTTCCACCGTAACAGTTTCATCGGCATGGACAATATCGGGCAGGTAGAAGCCGACAGCGCCCACAGGATACACGGTGACGCTGGAGGAGGTTTCAAAGGTTCGCCCGGTGGCGTCGGTGAACGTAGCGGTTAGGGTGTACACGCCTTTTTCCGTAAACCGGATTGTACCGCCGTTGTTGGTGAGCGTACCATCGATATAGTCGCTCAGTGCGACCGCCTCGCCGCTACGGGTCAGGCTCCACGCGGCAGTCAGGCCGTCCATCTCCGTCAGGGTGGTCCCGAGTTCGATGGCGGTGTCGGTGTGCGAAGTCGAGGGAAGTTCAAACGCGACGTCCGGCACCGAATAGACCGTGACCGTTTCACTGTGGGTGAATTCACGCCCTGTTTCGTCGGTCACCGAGGCGGTCAGGGCGTATTCACCTTTGTCCGCAAACTGGATGGTGCCGCCGTCATTGCCGAGGCTGCCGTTTAATGCGGTATCCAGCTCGGCCGCGGCGCCGTCCTTTGTGAGCGACCACGTTATGCTCAGGTCACAGAGCTCGGCTGACTCGGCGATGGTCACTGTCTTATCAGTATGGGTGGTTTCCGGCAGGTCAAAACTCACGTCAATCACGGGATAAACCGTGACCGTCTGCGAATAGACAGTTTCCCGTCCCGCGCTGTTGACTGCCGTCGCAGTCAGCGTATAGCTGCCGTTGTTTTTAAAGGTGATGCTTCCGCCGCTGTCGGTCAGGGAGCCGCTGACGGCATCCGAGAGAGGCAAGGGTTTCTGCCCATCGTCTGCGGTTGCCTTGGTGAGCGACCATGTGATGGATTTCGCGTATTTCGTCGTGGCGGCAACAGGAACCGCGGTGTCGGTATGCGCCGTTGTCGGCAGCTCGAAGGATACCTGCGCTTTTGGATAACTGACGGAGCCGCCGCCTGAGCTACTGCCAGATCTGGAGTCTTCCTGATTCTTTTTGGCTTCCTCAGCAGCTTTGTCCGCCGCATCCTTCTGCCGCTCCAGCAGGGCGAACGCCTCGGCGCGGGTGCTTTCATCATCCGGCCTTATGGTGTTGTCGGGATAACCTTTCACGAGACCATAATCATCGGCGTAGTGGGCATAGCCTTTGTCGGCGCCGTAAAGCGCGCTGTCATCGGAAAACCCGGTGCGGCCCGTGTAGGCTTCGGCGGCGTCGCCCTTATGAATGGAGCGCACCATCATGCGTATGATCTCGATTCTGGTGATGGGTTCGGTTGACCGGAAGCTGCCGTCGTAGTCTCCGGGGGCGATGATCCCGGCGTCCACCAGGGCTTCAATATTTGCCTCCGACCAGTTCCCGTCGATATCCGAGAAGGTCGGCGTCTCTTTTTCCGCGCCTGTGGCGTCGAGTTCCAGATACCGGGCAAGCAGGGCGCAAAACTCGCCCCGCGTGATGATATTGTCCGGCTTTACCGTGCCGTCCGGGTAACCCGCGATGATCCCACGTTCGGCAAGCTCCTGAATGATGTCCTCCGCCCAATGTCCGGCACTGTCTGAAAACATGTGGTTGGCGGCGTAGGCGCTGCCCAAACACAAGGATAACGTCAGGCAGAGCGTAAGCAGCAAGCTCGAAAGCCTTTTCATTTTTCTTTTCATCAGCTTCCTCACATTCCGCCCATGGTCTGAGTCTGCTGGGCTGCGGGTGCATCGCTCTGCGCCTGAGACTGTTTCTGATTGAGCGCCTGCTCATAAGCTTTCATGACGGCGGCATTAAACTGTTCACGGGATTCCTTGGTACAGGGAAAGCAGATGTCCTTATACTCGGAGCCTACCTTATACTGGGGCATGGCTACAAAAAGGCCCCTGCTACTCTCAAGCACCTTCACGCCGCGGATGGCAAAGGCACCGTTGATGTTGACGCTGGCTGTTGCTCTCTGCGTGCCGCTGCTTTTTGCACCGAAGATCCGGACGTCATAGTTGCCGGAGTTCTGCTCTGCGGTTTTCTCCAGGGCGGCCTGCTCCGCCGCTTGAGTCTGTATTTTTGCCATTGAAAATGTCCTCCTTTTTAATTTTGGATAACAAAAAGCGCCCCGTCCGGGCGCTGGGTCACAAGGTCATCTTCATCCCGCAATCCTGCTCCAGGCCGGGAAACTTAACAGGCCGAAAGCAAGTGCGGTCGAGATAATATAAATTGCCGCCGCTGCCGTCGTAGAGCTCCACGAGGTCGGAGACCGACATCGGGCGGCCTGAAAAGCCGGGCGGCCTGCGTTCGGTGAACTTGTCATAGATCGCCTCCAGATCGTTGGTGTCGAGCTGCCCGTCGTAGACAACGGCGTAATCCTCCATCTTCGGCTCCGGCAGGGGCCTTCCGAAGGTGACGATGTCTTTCCATGCTGCCGCGCCGGGCTTCAGCTGCCAGATGCGACAGCTTTTTAAGACAGGCATGGCCTCATCCGAGTAAGTTGGGACATTTCCGTCGGCAATGCGCTCATAGACGCCGTTGGTCCATTGGGCCTTCAGTTGATTTCTCGTCAGCCATCGCTCCAGCTCATCATTTTGGAACATGGCGTCCATAACGGCGACATCCCGGTCGATGTATCCGGCAGGGTTTCCATAGTAAAAAACACAGCCTTTTCGCTGCTCAATGCCCCGCATGGCGCATCCCTCCTTTAAGTCATGTTCATACCTCCCGTCTGAGACGCTTCGCTCTGCTCCTGTCGGGGCGCGGTCAGCTCTGCCAGCTTTTCCTGCGCCCAGTCCGGTAGAAACTCGTCCTTTAGCACACCGACGAAGTCATGGCGGTTCCAGCGGGTTTCCTCGCCGTCCGAAAGACAGGTGCAGCGCACCGAGCGCCCGTTGGCGTTTGGACTGCAGCCGAAACCGTCGTGGGCGTACCACAGCTGATCCGCCTGTCGCCAACATTCCTCTTTCAGAATGTTGGGCGAAAGAACCAGCACTTTGCCGGTGAAGTCCAGAGAATTGGTATCTGCTTCGCATTGGGCGTGGTCAAACAGGCCCAGTGCCTGATACGCCTCGCGGTATTCATCCACGAACCCGTCCAGCACGGCGGGATGGCTGTCTACCGCGAAAGTATAGTTGTGCTCCTTGTCAGGCGGGATGGAGGTCATTTTTGCCCATGCCTTATTTTTACCGGAGAAACGACCATCATAGGCTTTTTCCTGTATCGTATTCGCCAGCACAAAGTTCACCCGCTTAAAACCGTATTCCGCGATGACGCCGTCAGCGCAGTCAGGATTCAAATGCATTCCGTCAAAGTCACGCCGGATGGCTTCCTCAATGGCTTTTTTGCAGGCAATATTTGCTTTCCAGCTCTCCCGCCAAAGGGCAATCTCCTTGCGCTGCCTGGCATAATCGATGGAGCCGG
Source organism: Caproicibacter sp. BJN0012 (assembly GCF_035986805.1). Lineage (NCBI taxonomy): Bacteria > Bacillati > Bacillota > Clostridia > Eubacteriales > Acutalibacteraceae > Caproicibacter > Caproicibacter sp. BJN0012. The sequence continues at coordinate 2,621,838 of NZ_CP142518.1, forward strand.
GATAGAGGTAGACGTCATTTTCCATAGACGACTCTTTCATCCATCAGGCGATCCTCCAGTGCTTCAAGGCACATACCGCAGCTGCGGAGGAAATCCAGAATGGGAAGCGGCACATCGGTTAAATCAAAATCATAATCCGCCTGACGGACACAGATTTCACCGCTGTCTTCGTTTACTTCGCAGGTGAGTTTGGCGTCTCTGGGGATATCCGCTTCCTCCAGCGCCCAAACGGGGACAAGAATGTCCGGTATTTCACGATCGCGGAGCAGTTCGCAAGCCTCACCGGGATCGCCGCAGCAGTCGCAGTGGCCGCAGTCACGGGCAAGCTGCAGCAGAAGTTTGCTGGCCACGTCATTCAGAGAATCCGCCGTGCGGATAAGCTCCATGGCGTCCATCTCGCCGGAGATGACCACCGCCGCATTGGTCAAAGTGTGCAGCTCCAGAGGGACACCATCCAGTTTGCTGAGCTTAAGGGCTGCCTTGGGGATGATGACGCCGTTCCTGCCGGGTTCTTTGATAAATTTCATAAGCATTTTTTCCTTTCCTCATTCGCCATGTTTTGTGAACATATTCAGTTGTAGGGGTTCGTGGTTTTGCCGCTCGGTCATATCGTAATTGGCGATCAGCACCTCCGGGAACTGACTGGCCGCTTCATACCGCTGTTTAATGCTGTTGAGCCGGGTGACCGATTCGATTTGTATGCCTGGCCGGTCATACAGATCCCGTACAAATTCATCGTCGTTGTAGGAAAGCATGAATTTGCCCTGAAAGGCGCCGTCCTCCGGAACCAGCGTATCCCGCAGCCGGATGTGGTCTTTCTCGGTGAAGCCGTCCTCGCCGACGTTTTTGTAGTAGCCCTCGGTGCCATGGTAGGGCGGGTCAATATAGAAAAAGCTCACCGGCGAATCAAAATGCCGAATGAGCCTTTCGCAGTCCTGGTTTTCGATGACCACCTTTGCCAGGCGTCGGTGAGCCTGCTCGATCAGCGGAAAGTTTGACCACATATCATGGCTGCGGCTTCCATAGCTGGTGAGACCGGAGGCATAGGAATAGCGGATGATCTGATAAAACCACACCGCTTTCTGAATTTCGGTTGCAGGACTGTCCCGCGCGAGGGCCGCTTTTATGAAATCAAAATCCTCACGGGAATTGAGTCCATATTTGAGTGCCGTTATCAACGCCTGGGGCTGATCCCTTACGCAGCGGTAAAGATTGGTCAAAAGACCGTTGAAGTCATTGTAGACCTCAAAATCATTGCCGGGCGGCTTGTGAAACAACACCCAGCCTCCGCCGCCGAATACCTCGATGTATTTCTCGTAATACAGCGGAAAGCGCTGGAGAATCACATCCCGCAGTGCTTTCTTTCCGCCGATCCAGCTCATAAAACTGTTCAGAGTCCATCACCTCCGTTCAGCGGGAGACGGGTCTGGGCCGTATCGAAATGCTCCAGCGATTTTTCCAGACCGCAGATGGCGGCGCTGATACCGGAAATGCGGTGTTTCATGTGGGCGATGGTGCGGCGGACCTCCTGTTCCGTCTCGGCATAGTAGTAGCCGTTTTCGCCGCTGGCGATGGGAACGCCCTTTCGGCGCAGGGTGTTGATCTGTTTGCGCAGTGCCGCGCCTTTGACGTCGAAGGCAAATTCCAACTCCCGACTTGTCGCGGCATATTGCTCTCCGGCATGAAAGATTTCCAGGTATCCGATAAGCCTGTCTTTCTGCATTGATCCTCCTTCCCGGGGGCGTTTTCCCGAAAAAGAGCGCAAAAAAGAAGGGCCGTTGTCCTTTTCGGAAAAACGGCCCCTTCGTTGTGTTTGGTTTATTCTTTTATGTCAGTTTCAATTGCGTCCTTGGAAATATCGTCTTTGTGCATCAGCTGAACGATCTTCTGCGGTGCCGGCGGGTCCCCGCCGGCAGCTTTCCAGCCTGCGAGAAAAGCGATGCGCACCATAGCGAACAGCGCGTTTTCCGCCTGATCATATTCACGGCGGTCCAGAAAGTCACCGAACGCCTGTTCAAAGTCAGTGGTCTGCATTTACATCACCTCTCGCGCAATTACTCGTTTCAAATGGTATTTTACCATCAATCCGGGCATAATGCAACATAGAACGAGTATTTGCGCGAATAAGGTTGACGCTTTTCACGTGGGTTCCGGATAAAATATTAATAGGAGGTGCGCCATGGACGATAAACACTATAAGAAATACATCCAGATTGGCCTGAACATCCTGCATTATCGGAAAGAACAGGGACTTACGCAGCTCCAGTTGGCCGAGATGACCGGGTACAGCCGAAACCAGATACAGCGCGTCGAAACCGCCGCAGCCGCGCCCAGTATTGCAATTCTATATGATATCTCGGAAGCGTTAGATGTGCCAATCGAAAAGCTGTTGGAGATCAGATAAAAGAATGTCCGTTTCGGCGGACATTCTTTTATTCCATAGACATTTCTGAAAACCGCTGCGATTGTTCTTTGCAAATATAGCAGCTTCCGTTACGGGATAGGGAGAAGCCGCGTTCTTCCAGAAGTTCAACGGCGTATTCCTCAAAGCCGAAGGTGCTTTGGGCAAGCTCCGGGATGGAGACTCCCTGACTTTTCAGGTCTTTCTCGGCGTACTCCCGAAGTCCGGACACCGGTATCAGATTATAGCGGTTCAGGCTTTCGGCGATGTCAAGCGCCGCCGAAAGCCTGCTGCAGTCCTCATATTCCAATGCCGCGGCGTACAGCTCCAAAAAATTGCGCATTCCTTGACCGCGCTCATCCAGTACAAATCCAAGGTTTTGCCCGTCATAGACCAGATCGGAAATGCGGTCATACTGCTGTGTCAAATCCCTGATCTCGGGCAGGATACACTTTGCCTCCAGCAGTGTGCATTCATCGATATGTTCCACGCCCAGCGCATCCAGCGCAATCCGTATCTCGTCGGGCTTACCGTCGTTTAATTCCTCGTAATCCGGCAGCCGCAGCCACACACCATCGGGAGTATGCTGTGATGTCAGCTTCAGCTTGACGCTCCAATCATTATCCACACAAGATTCGAGGTTGGAGCCGTTATAGTGGAAGTCTGGTTCTTCTGTCGGATAGCATACATAAGCGTTGCCGACAAACAGGCCGGGGTGCGCATTCTCATAATTGCGTCCAAGCTGGTTCAGATCGGTGAATGGATAGAGGCTTTCCGGAAGCGTTGTTTCGCTGCGCAAATAAAACCGGCCGAGTTCCTCATAACTCCCGACCGGGCAGCACACCTCATAATCTTCAAGGCGGAGCAGGTGGTTGATGGCTTCGGAGGCGGATTCGGGTGGCGATCTGAGTATGGCGGCGTCGAGAACCAGAGATTCTTTTTCCGAAAGTGTCGCAAGCCGTTTCTCCAGCCACTTTTTTTCCTGCACTGTGGCAGGGATCGTGTTCAGCCGTTCAATACAATTCATTTACAGCATCTCCATTCCGCCCTGCGCGGACTTCTGAAACGTCGCCGCCATGGGCTGAAAATCATCGCGATCCATACGTCCGTAAGGGGTAATCACGGCATTATCCTGTTCCAGCAGATCCCTGCCGTACGCAGGCAGATTCATATACCGTTGCAGCCGTTCCACATCCTTGCCGTCTACCATGAAATTCAGCTCCGCCAATGCCGCGCTCTCCGGGCTGGAGATTTTTGTATCCAGCATATAGTGATCCAGATTGTCCAGCAAAGATACGGCGCTTTGAAGGTCGCCGCATTCCATTGCGGTAAGAACGGCCTTATACCGGAGTATTTCTTTTCCGGTCATAGTAGACAATTTCTCCGCGAATCCGTTAAGTATTTCAATGTCTTTTACGCTGTCCAACGCCCCCGAAAGCAGCGGTATCCGACAGTCCAGACAGCGGCGCGGCTGGGTATCGGGCAGTGCGGTCTGCGGCAATCCCAGAAAACCACTGTCTGTCAACTCCATAAGGATCTGATAATCGGGCTGCTTCAGCGTCAGGTCCAGGGTCTGAAATGCCTCATTCAGCTCTGTATGCTGTACCACATAGCCCTTTTTAGTGAACACACCGCATTCGCCGATTCGGGCCTCGCGCCCGATTCTTTCAAAGTCCAGCAGTTCAAACACCTTATCCGGAAGATGTTCAACCTCCGGCACAAAGCCGTTCTCGGCGTAGAATCTGCCGAGTTGGGAATCGTTCAGCGCATCTGTCACATGGCAGCAGTCCGTGCTGTAGGCGAGGTCAATGAGCCGCGACATGGGAATGAACCCCTGCTTTTTATTGACCTCCATCTGCACAAGGCCCTCGAAGGAAACCTGTTGCCGCTCGTCCAGCTCTGAGAGCTTCTGCGCCAGGGCGTTGAGCTCATAGAGGCCGGCGTCACCGGAGAGCAGAGGTGCCAATTCCTCAAAATCATAGTATTCATTGATCTGCAGATAGGGCGCTTCGCCCTCGTCCAGCCGCAGCTTGTCCAGCGCGTCCAGCAGCTCATAGGGCGAAGCGGGCAGATCCAGATCCGCATACGCCTCGCTATACGGCGCGTTGGCTCTGGCAAGGTACACATTAAGAATCTTACGCAAGGGTCATTCCTCCTATTCTCGGTCCTTCTGGTTCATAGGCTTTCGGGTCCGCGCCGGGGACGTTCCACCCATGCATGCTGCCGTACTCCATAGCCTGCCGCTGGGATGCTGTCACGCCGAGGCGTTCGTTGTTGTAGTCGGCCAGTTCCTGATTTTTCTCTCTGCTGTCAGTGCTCCAGTCACTTTTGTAGTAGCCGCTCTCGCCGCGCTTGATGCAGATGAGATCGCCGGTACCGGGCAGCGTGGAGAAGCACAGCTCCGGCAGTCCCTCCGCCAGTTTTTGGACGAAGCATTCCTGCTCGGTTCGGATGCTCCAACTGTCCTCGCTGCTCCAGAGATGGGCGTAGAGCTCGCGGTCGCCGACTTTGATTTCTCTTTGCTCAAAGCCCTCGCCGAAGCCATCGCTGGCCTGCCCGGAGATGTACTCCTTCAGCGTGTACAACTCCTTCGGTGTCAGCTCGCCCGTCACCTGGCATTCCGCCACGCCCCAGAGCCTGCCGTTCCGCACCTCGGCGGTGAAATCACAGGACTTGACCTTCTGCTCCACGCTGTCGTTTTTATCGTAATAGTACATGAGGCCGCGTTCCGTTTCGGTGGACAGCCGCTCCCGCATCAGTGCGGCGACAATGTGGTCCGCATAGCCTGCCGCCGTGTGGTTGTCCAGCTCCGTGGGCTCGTCCTCGGTGTCGCCCCATTCATTTTTCTCGTAGCAATCCATGGCCATGGGCATATACAGCTTGAGGAGATGCGTTTCGGGCGGCAGGACGGTGAAGCTGTCCTCGCCGATGATCAACCCAAGGCCGCTGCCGTTATCCCACTTCACATGGAATGTGCCGACGTCGTCAATGCAGTCCAGCGTCCCCATCGTCCCCGGCTCCATGGGGTGGTACTGGTCTTTCATTTCACGAAGCCGGATGCGGCTGCCATGCGGGTACTGCTCCCGCAGAAAATCGATCCATTCCTTTTGAAGTTTCATGTTTACATTCCTCCCATTGTAATAGTCGGGCCGGACAGCTCCAGCCCCGCGATGCTGAGCTGCAATCGCGCGTCCGCTTCCTGTACGGTGCTGTCTGCGGCGAATCGGGGATTGTCCCGCCAACCCTCGTCCAGATGCGTTTCTCCGTCCTGGGCGATTGCCAGATAGACGGTGGCGACGTCATCCTTAGTGACGCACAGGCGCTTGCTGTCGCAGGCAAGGCCGTTGAAGCGGTCGATTGCCCCAGTGAGGGAATTAGTGTCATGTCGAGTTTCACCCTCGCAGGCGAAGTTCTCCACCACGAACCAGCGGTAGCTGTGGGGCAGATTTGGATTCTCCGCGTTTTTAAGCGCCTCGCGGCCACGCTGCGTCAGGCCGTAATCCTCCAGCGGACGCGGGTTTTCCTCACCGAACAGATCGTAGAGAATATCGTCAGCGCCTTTTCGGACGGTGGGATCGTCCGTCAGCACCTCATACTGAAAGCCGGAGGTGGGCTTGTATGGCAACTCGTCGCGGATGACCTGCAAAAAGATGGCCGGATCGGTGTAGGCCAGCGTTTCACCGCTGGCAAAGCTGACCTTGCCGATGACGGGCGGCTCCTGCCGCAGCTCCTGCTGGCGCTTATCAAAGCAGGTCAGGTACGCCTGATAATCTCCGGGCTTAGGATTGCAACGTAGGCAGTAGCGGTAATGCTCGGTTTCCGCCACATAGCCGTACTGACCGGAATTCTTGCTTATCTCCCCGCCGTTGTCGTAGCAGTAGTTGGACATGGAGGACAGGTCCTTCAGAACGGTTTTTCGCAGTTTATCCACCACCTCGCCCAGCTCCTGCTTGAACTCGGGCGAATTGAGGGTTTCGTCGCTGCGGGGCCACCAGGTGTGCCAAAATTCTTTGCCTCCATGGCCAAAATCCATTCGGACATGGCCAATACAGCCCAGCTCCGCGTCCTTCTCCGGCGTCATGGCGTAAAAAAGGCCCGCCTCTGATTCAGAAGCAGGTCGGAGCTTGAATGTTTGATTGTCCGCCGGGTAAGGGATATCATGTTCCTCACAGAACGCCTGAAAGGTCAGGTGCTCGTCAAGGAAATCCAGACTGTTCCCCAGTCGCAGGAAGCCCTCGCCGGGGATGTTGATTTTCTCGTGGGTCAGGACGGAGCCGGCGTGGTTAATTACCACATACGGCTCGATAGTTACCGGCTCGCGGGGATCGTCGTCGCTGCCGCGGAGGTCGTAGCAGTACCAGCCTTCCGGGACACTGTTAGTCTGAATGCGGTTTTCGGTGAGCAGCGCCGGCTTGCCGAACAGCTCGACATACTCGAAGTCTTCTTCTCTGACGTTTACGCGCATGAAAATCCTCTCCTTTGTGATTTATTGTCCAGCGCACCCCCTCAACGGCTCGAGAAGAGTTGTTATTATTGAGATTGTGCTGGCACCGTGATACAATAATTGTATTATTTGAGAAAACAATTTGGTGCATTTTCTAATTGTGAAAAGTTTCGGTTCAGAAAATAGCAATACCATTATGGGAAGTTTCCGTTATTCGCATGGCAAACCATTTGAAGAGACAACGGCGGTGTAACCCTTTCTACTGTTACTGGCGAATGAACTGATGAGAATTTGTAGGTAAAGTACTCAGATTGCAAAGGAGGCTCGAACAAGTACATGAAATTCAAGACAATAACAATTAAGAACTTCCGTAACTTCGCTGATCTTACGGTAAACATCGGCAACAAGAATGTGTTCTTCGGAATGAATGATATAGGAAAAACCAATTTTCTATATGCTATGCGCTATCTTTTTGACCGCGATATGCGCAAGCGAGATTTGATTGACTCTGATTTTCATAAGCGGAATGTTGATGAAAAAATTGAAATCTCAGTAAGCATTGACATTACAGACACAGCATCCCCTGACACCCAAAAGCTGCGAGCCCGCCTCAAGGGTGCTATTGGCAGCACAGACTCTGAGGCTGTTATTCTACTTAAGGCTGTTTACAACAGACTTGATAAACGTGCCGATATAACCATGTGGTGGGGCGGGGGCAGACTTGTCGAAGTTAAGGCAAGCGTTGGCGGCTTTTTCGAGGTTGACACCTTATTTAATGTAATTTACATCAATTCATATGTTGATTTGAATGAGCTGTTTAAAAAGAATATACATAGCCTTATAAAAAACGAAGAGGCTGGTGCAGAACAAGATAAGGCGTCCGAAAGGAACATTAAGACAAAGGTGGATGAAATCAATGAGGAGATTTCAAGATTATCAGGTGTTCGATCATTTCAAGACAAGCTAACACCCTCGTATCGAAAAATGAGGGATGAGAATGTTTCCATAAGTATTCGTTCGAACTTCGCCATAAATCAACTATACTCAAACATTGTGCCGTTTATCCACCAAGAAGGTGATGATAATGAGTACCCTACCTCAGGCGAAGGACGTAAAAAACTACTTGCCTATTCTGTGTACAATATCCTGTCCGCAGAAGCCGCAGACAAAAAAATAAACATTTTCTTGATAGAGGAACCTGAAACGAACCTCCATCGGTCGATGCAAGCTGCCTTGTCCCATTTCCTTTTCGACACAGATGCGAATGACAATACGTTGAATTATCTGTTCATCTCAACCCACTCCCCGTTTGTATTGAGTGAAATGGATGATGTGACCCTCGTTCGCCTTTATAACACTGATAAAATAGTCGCCACAAGTGAATGTTATACTGTACCCAGAGAATGGAAATCAGCAAAGAAAAAACTAAACAGGGAATTGTCGTGGGCAATTTTCGCTGATACAGTTCTATTGGTTGAAGGCGAGTCTGAGTGTATCCTTTTTGAACGGGTATTATCGGAAATTGATCCATATTACGAATCTAAAGGCATCTATGTGCTAAGTGTTGAAGGTATAGGCTTTAAGCCTTATATTAATATCTTGTCTGCCCTAAAGATTAAGTTTGTCATTAAAACGGACAATGATATTATGCAAGTGCCAAGCTCAAGACCACCTCAGTACAGACAAGCGGGTTTTAGCCGGATAAACGGTCTTGTTAAGCATATAGATATAGCTGTTACAACTGACACCATACCCTTAAATCTTTTTTTAACTAAAAATGATAAAAAGCCCAGCAAGAGAAGAGAACATTACGATTCTAACAAAGCTGCCTTGGACGACTTGCGCCGCAGATACGGCTTGTACCTTTCACATTGTGATTTAGAAGAAGATTTGGGGGAGTGTCTGCGAAAAACCAGATTTTGCGAACTACTTGGTGGAAGCACAACGACGGCTTGTGTCAAACTTCTTAAATCAAAAAAACAACATAAGATGGTCGAGCTGGTGGACAGGTTATCCGAAAAGGATTGCAAAAAGATATACAACCACTATAACTTTGCGTGTTTGAAGGCGGTGCGCAATGAAACTTTGTGATATTAATTTATCGCCACAGCAAGAAGATATTGTCATCAATACAGCCGGAAATATTGTTGTGAGCGCGAGTGCCGGAACAGGCAAGACTCATACAATGATAGCAAAAATCTGCCACGATTTGCTTGAGAATAAAACGCACAAAATGATCGCGTCCATTACCTTTACAATCAGAGCGGCACAAGAAATTCGTGACCGTCTTACCCTTGATACAACACAATGTTTTATCGGCACAAACAACAGCTTCGCCATAGAAGAAATTATAAAACCATTTTTAAAGGATGTTTACGGCGATGAATACGATGTTGACCTCGACACCGACTACGCGAATCGTGACAATCGTCTGAATTCTCTTGCTGATGGGCTTGAAAGCATAAAAATTACTCATACGATTTATTCGTATGCCGACAACAGGCGAAACTTCGTTTTTGATTTGGCTCTGGATATCATAAAAAAATCGGAAGCCTGCCGCCTTTACCTACAGGCAAAGTATTTTGGAATATACATCGATGAGTATCAGGATTGCGATATCGATATGCACAAGTTTTTCATGTACCTGTGTGATGAGTTGAGAATAACCACCTTTATTGTCGGTGATGAAAAACAGTCAATTTATCGGTGGAGAGGCGCAAACCCAGCTTCGTTCATATCGGTATTTACAAAAGCAGGATTTACTCATAAATTTTTGACAGAAAACCATCGTTCAGATAAGCAAATCCAAGATTACTCCAATCTTTTGTTTGCTGCGACAAGAGAACTTGTTACCCAACCACAGAACACAGGTGATATTATTTGGCTTGCGGCAACGAACGAAGATTGGGCGTCAAAGGTTATCCCGCTGCTTGACGCAAGCAAAACATCAGCTTTGCTTCGGAGCCAAAAAGAATACAGCGGATGGACACAAAAATATGGTGCAAGCGAAGGGGCAACCCTCTTGTCGCAAAGTGGCATCGAGCATATCTATATTCCTCCGACGCCTATTGATGACATCACAACAAATGCGGCTTGGCTTTACACTGCGATTGCAAGTTATATCTTGCTTAGCTCATATTCGGCATACGATTTTATAAACGACATACCAACAGAAAACGACAAGGTATCTGTAGGAAGAACACAGCAAATGCTGCGAGCGATTGAACAGCATGTCGATGAACAGGCTATCTTTGCCCAAAAAGTAAATACTCTTGCTGATTATCTGGGATACCCAACAATGCCCCAGCATATTGAGAGCCTATTTGAGACAATTGTAGACCCCAAATATGCTGTGGCACTTAACCCCGAAAAGCCAAAACATTGCACCCTTACACTTCATTCTTCAAAGGGATTAGAGTTTGATCAGGTAGTCATATTCATTGAAGATTATGCTCACAACGGTGCAATAAACGACGAGCATATAAATAATCATTATGTAGCTTGCACACGGGCAAAGTCAAAACTGATCATTGTTAACACGGAAACGAATGATGCAAATGCCGTAAGGCACAAGATCATATCACTTTTTCAAGACGCAAACATTCCATGTGGCGACCTAATAACTGTTCAGTAATATGCCTATTTATTGTAAATGAAACTCTTGCAGTCTGGAGAAGTCAAGATCCGTGCAGAACGTGAACACCCAAAATCTGCAGCTTATGCGGCCAGGCCTCTGGCGGCCTGACGATACATGGCCGGCGGCAGACCGCCGGGGTTCGCAGTGTAGATTCTCTGCCGATTGTAGTAGGTCATGATGTACCGGAACACGATGCTCTTAACCTGTGTCATGGGCATCCGCTCCGTCCTGATTCGATAAAGCTTTTCCTTCTTCAGCGTAGCAAAAAAGCTCTCCATCCTGGCGTTGTCGTAGCAGCGGCCTGTACCGCTCATGCTTTGAACCGCACCGTATTGCGCCAGCAGCTTCCAAAATGCGGCACTGGTAAACTGGCTGCCGCGGTCGCTGTGCAGGGTCATCCCATAAGCCCCCTGCACCTGGCAAGCAGACTGGAAAGCCCGAATACACAGCCCTTTCCTCATGTTGTCATCCATGGCAAGACCGACAATCTCTCCGTTATAACAGTCCAGAACTGCTGCCAGGTACAGCTTGCCGTCCTGACACTGGATCTGCGTGATATCCGTCAGCCACTTCCGGTTAGGAGCGTCTGCGGTAAAATCCCGGTGAATCAGGTTCTCCGCCTTCTGCGCAGCCAAGTCTGCTTTTGTCAGACTGCTGGAGTGACGAGAAGAGCGATGGAGCAGACCTCCACGCTTCATGGCTCGCCGTACGCTGCTTCGGCTTTCCCGGATACCATGCTGTGTAAGCGCCAGAAGAATTCGGCCAACACCATAATTGTCATTGTCCGGGTTTTGTTTATAAATCTCTCGTATTTTGACCAGAAGCAGCTGCCACGGTTTTGGCTTGCCAGCCGACTGCAAAGAGCGGTAGTACCCGGATTCACTGACTTTCACAACCCGGCACATGGTATGAATGCAGAACCGCTCACGGCGCAGCGTGATGTACTCATACAACCGCACCGGCTTTACCGTTTCCGGTCTTTGGCGAAAAAACCCAGCGCATCTTTGAGAATCTCATTAGCTTTCCGCAGCTCCACGATTTCCTTTATCAGTCGGCGCTCGTTCTCGGAAAGCGGCGCGTCACGGCGAATGCCGCTGCCGACGAAGGCGTGATCTCCGAAGGCCTTTCGCTTCTGCCGCCACTCCGCCAGAGAGTAGTACGGAATGCCCAGTTGTGCCGCCGCCTGCTTCACGCCGATTTCATCGGACAGCTTGACCGCTTCTTCTTTGAACTCCTTGTCATATTTGCGCATTGCAAACACCACCTTGTTCTTTTCTTAATCCTATCACATTTTGGGTGTTTGCCCTCTGCACTTCTATGATATCCCTCCAGTCTTATTTAATAAGAGCAAGATTCTCATTATGTTTACACTCAGAACAGCGTTATATTATCCATCTGTAGACCTACGCCTCCAATTGGGGCATCCGCCATCAGCGTCTCCAATTGCATTGTTCCATGATAGGCCACATAGCCGCGATCAACGAACTCTCCCTGCTCGTGCTCTATACGCTCGGCCCCGTATCGTGCAAAGTCGATATAGCCGACGAGGTTTTCATCGTACTCGAAATGGCCGGACTCTATAATTATGTACTTGCCGTATTCCTCTGGGGTACGCACCTTGGGAATATATTCGAACATCTCCAACTCTTTCGCAAGGTTGGTGATCTGATTGGCTTGCTCCGGTTTAGCGAGTGCTACAACCGCTCCCAGCTTTTCATGGTCGGCAGGGCTTAACTGCTCAATGGCACGGCACATCTCATTGAGATTCGACAGACTTTCATTCTCAAAGTCCAGCGCCGCATCAACCTCCTCTGGCAACTCGCTTTCCAAAAAACGCATGCACAGATTGCCATAGTTGTCGATACCGGCGCGTAGCATGGCGCGCTCGAGCTGTGTCTGCGATACAGGCAGATAGAGATAGACCGCTGAGCTGTCTACCGGCGCGTAGCGGGAAGCCATCTCCAGCTCCATTAAGCAGTCCTCGTAGCGATATTGCGGAAAATTGCGGCCGTCATAGAGCTGCGCCATTTCAAAGTCATTGTCGTACACCACGCCGTAGGGCGTGACTCGTCCCACCGCGCCCTCCAGAAGTGCCAGCGCAATTTCACGGAAATCCTTGTTTTTCATTTCTTCAACAGCCGCAGAACCGCCGTTCATTGTCAGGTAGTGTCTGCGGCCCAGAGACTCCAGGCCCCTGAAATCTGTAGCCACGGTGGCCTCCTGACAGCAGAAGCTCAGATTGATGAACTCGTCGATGCCGTGGAGATCGAGCCGTGAGGCCATGCCCTGAAATTGCGCTTTCTCGTACTCATCAAAGCTGTCCAGCCGCTTGGCGAGGTAGTCTATTTCGTCGAGGTTGGCGTTGGAACGCTCCAATCGCTTGAGTGCCGACAGCTCGCTGCGGATTTCCTCAATTCGGCAGTCCTGCTTGACCGCATCGCCGATCTCCAGCGGCTCCAACAGATCCATGGTGCTTTCATAGTCGCTGTTTTTGACTGGGAAGGGAATTGTGGCAACGCCGTATTGGGGGTGGTTAGGATTCGCGAGTACCGCTTGCAGCATTTCATTTTTCCTCCTGCCTTTTATTCATTTTCTCTGTGATAGACCGTATGCAGTCACCGTCGCCGCCCCAGCAGATGAAGCCGTGGGCCGGATAGGGACAGCCGTCGCAGCGCGCAAATACGGTGCAGGTCGGGCACTCTGCCTGCGCGGACGAATGTTCCGGCGCAAACAGAAACGGCCATTTGTGGCGATAGAGCCTATTTTCCATGACAGATTCCTTCCTGAACACAAAAAAACGCCGAAGCTTTCAATGGAAAACTCCGGCGCTTTTGGCTCTGATTTACTTTTACATGGTCGGCTGAGAAAATGCGGATTGCTCCTGCGCCATCCGCTGCTGTAAATTGGGGACAAGCGTTTCTATCTGCTCCTGCGTTTCGCGGAGCAGCGTTTCCTGATCGCAGGTGAGCTCGTTCTGGTCATCCAACACAGCCTGCACACAGCGGGACAGCTCTGTCAGCTGCTCGGGCGAGAAAAGCTGTCCTCGCCGAATCAAACCGCTGCGCACGGCAAAATCCTGCTTGGCAGCGGTATAGTTATTCGACATGTAGTGCCCCTGTGTCACTCCGGTTTTCTCGTAATCCCAGTCCCAGGTGACAAACTGAACGCCATACCGGGTGGCGTGACCGGCAAGGACAACACCGTTGAAATCGGCCAGCAGCCTGTACGTCTCGTCCAGCCCCTGCGCCTTGAGAAGCGGAGCCGCATCCATGAGCTTCATATACTCCGACACAGTTTCCGCAGTCTGGGTTACTTCGTGCAAAGCATCTTTGCGCTCCACGCTTCCGATATCCGCGTCCCGGTATCTGACGCTGCCGGTTTCGCTGATCCGGCAGAGGGGAAGCCTGTCGACCAATACGGGCAGCAGTCCATTGTCAGGGACGGAAGTATCATAGCCGTCTCGCCGCAGGGCGATGCCGATCTCCGTAAAAAAATCAGTCCTATTTTTCGAATCATTCTGTTCCATTCCGTTCACTCCTTAAATTGCATTTTTTAAAACAAAAAGGCCAGCATTCTTTGCAGAATGTTGGCCCTGAGCACCCTATTGTACTTCTGGGGAGAAGTTCGATTTTTCTTGATATTGCAATACTTTTGGAAATTTAGATGCGAACCGAGCGCAAGGTATAGTTCGCAACTTCTAAGGTTTTGAGGCTGTTTTGCCTGTGGCATTTTAGGGATGGCTTTTGAGTCAATTCTTGCCCTCTTTTTCACATGGGAAAATAGGATGCGAACCAGGCGAGGCCAATTTTACGAAAAAGCGTGGAAACGGCAGGTTCGCAGGCCCTCAAAATCCTCAAAAAAGTTATAAAAAAGCGGCTAAATCAATCGATTTAACCGCTTTCTTGGTGGAGACGAAGAGGATCGAACTCTCGACCTTGGGATGTTGATAAAACCACAGATTATTGCTCCTTAAAATTAAGTACGGTCATTCCTACGAATTTATAATAAATTTCCACCAGTTGGGTGATATTGCCCTCTGCGTCCTTCTCCCGCTGATGCACGACGATCTTGTCGATCAGCTTATTAAGAATCCGGGCGTCCAGTGCAGTCAGATTTGTGTATTCCTGAATCAGTTCCACGAACTGCTCCGCCTGTTCCTCGCCTTCACGGGCGCTCTGTGCGGCTTTTTCATAGTCCGCGACCGCTTCCTCCAGTGCTTTGCGTTCCTGCTCGTAATCGGCGGACAGGGCGGCGAAGCGCTCGTTTGTGATGGCTCCCGCCGCGTTCTGTTCCAGCAGTTTCTTGAGAATGCCGTCCAGTGCCGCAAGGCGCTTTTTACATTTCTCAGCCTCTTTTTTCCAGCTCTGAAGCTGCTTGACGCCCTGTTCGGCTTTGGCCTCCCTGAGCGTTTTCAGATACTGTCCATGGTAGAGATACGCATACCGGGCCTGCCTGCGGACATCGTCCAGAACAACGGTGCTGATCTGATCCAGGGTGATGTAGTGGCTGGAACAGTATTCCTTGCCGTGGCGCATGTAATACCAGCATTTGTACTGCCCGCCGTCCGGCTTGGTCTTGCGGTGAACCGCTGAGAAGGAGAGGGCGCTGCCGCAGTCTGAGCAATAGAGGAGTCCCGCGAACATCTGCGGCTCTCCATCCTTTTGCGCTCTGCGTCTGGATTCCATCTGTTTATGAACAATTTCCCATTGCTCCGCGCTGACCAGCGGCTCATGAGTATGTTCCACCACAATCCAATCCTCCCTGGCTTTTTTCTCCGTTTTCCCGTTCATGACCTTGCTGCCCACCCGGTTGTGGGCGACGCAGCCCAGATAGACGGGATTGTTCAGGATGGACTGGATGGATGTCACATGCCACTGCGTTCCCTGTTTCCAGTAGTCGCTGTGATAATAGTCCGGATTTTTCTGGTTGAAGTAGGTCAGCGGATTAGGGATGTCCTCGGCGTGGAGTGTTCGGGCAATCTTGTTATAGCCCGCCCCGTGGGCCGCCATGTCAAAAATGCGTCGCACGATCGCCGCCGCATCCTCGTCCACAATCAGGTGATGCCGATCGGCTGGATCTTTAATATACCCGTAAGGAGCTTTGGCGGCGAGGTACATCCCCTGTTTGGCGCGGGCTTTTTTTGCGTCCCTAGTTTTGGTGGAAATATCGCGGGCGTAGAAGTCATTCATCATATTCAAAATGGGAACGCTCAGATTGTAAGCTCCGTTGGCGCTGTCCACCGAGTTGCCCGGCGCGATGAACCGGATGTTTTTTCGGATGAAATAATTGTCCAGGTACATTCCGGACTCATAATAGTTTCGACCAAAACGGCTCAAGTCCTTGCAGATAACGGTATTGATGGTTCCGGATTCAATGGCATCCAGCATTCGTCGGAAGTCCGGGCGGTCGAACGAAGTTCCGCTCACGCCGTCGTCAATAAAGTAATCCACAATATGAAATCCGTGCTGGTGGCAGTAGTCGGTCAGCATTGCTTTCTGGGTTTGGATGCTCTCGCTTTCGTCTGTATCGGGGTCATCTACGGAAAGCCGGCAATAGATGCCGGCATTTACTGTTGCCTGCATAACACTCCTTTCCCGGACTCAATATCGCCCCGCGCTGCGGGACCGCCTGTTCGCAACAGCAACCTGTCTGTATGTCCAACATACCACAGACACGGCCCCAAAGCTATTACAATTTTATGTTCAGCCCAAATTTTCATTTTTGCGTTCATTAGTCTGTTCCATATCTTCGATCATCAACTCGCCCAATTTCGGGACGATGGTTTCCCAGCCGCAGAACCGGTCGATTACGCAAAAACTGACTCCCCCAACTTTTATGCTGTGGGCAGCTTTTTCTACGGGCAAAATCACGCCGTGGGCCTTGTCCAGCGCTTCCTGAAACTGTTCTTTATTCATCGTCTTCCTCCATGATATCAAGCTTCATTTTGCTCTTTATCGCATTCTTCAGTGGAACGTAGCCCCTGCTTTGATTGACCAGCCGCACGGCTTTCCCTCTTAGTTTCTGCGTCTCGTCATATGGAATCTCCAGCAGCGACGCAAGAAGCAGGTTGACCTGCGCCAACTCCACCGCAATTTTGTAGGAAAGCTTTGACAGATGCTCCTCCAGATCCTTCATTTCGCTGCGCTCAATCTTTCCATAGAGTTCCGCCAGTTCACCGGAAAACTGCCGCAAAATATCCCGGCTTACAAATTCCCGGATAGAGGCATCAATGAGCTCTGAACGGTTCTGGAAGCCGAGCCGCTCCCGGTTCTCGTCCGCAAGTCGCAGGGTTTCAACTGGCAGAGATACCGTGATTTTCTCAATTCTCTGATTCATCCGCATCCTCCTCCGGGTTAAGTCCTTCATGTTGATACGAATAGATATTGTCAAAGCGGATGTTGCCGATTGTACATTTGACATCCTTTACACACTTTTTGCGAAGCTTTTTCAGCCCTTCATCGTCCAGGTTAAACTGGCACGCGGTTATATGGGAGACCATGGCGAGCTCCACACACATCCGGAACAGCTGACGGCAGATACGGGCTTCCAATTTTGCAAACTGATCCTCCAGAAACGTAAGGGTGGTTTTGTGGATGTACTCCGTACTGTTTTTCGTTTGAAGGAAGCCGAGGTAAAATTTGACCGCCCGGCAGACGAAATCGCTCCGGCTCGAGCATTCATACAGCGGAAACACAGCATCGATCTGCTTAACCATATCGGGCGGCATCCAGATCCCGGTCTTTTCTTTCTTATCATTGCTCACTGCTATAAGCTCCTTTCACCTCTAAAATTCGCTGGGGACTTCCTGACAAATGCCCAATCTTCGGCAATAGTCTGACATCCGGACGGCTTCGTCGGGGCCGTGCTTCGGATTGTTTCTTTCTCCAACCAAGGCGCGTAAAATCCCGCAAACCCGCGTCCCGACCCGCGTTGCGGGACGGTGTGAACCTCGCGGACGCCGCAAGCGGCGCCGCGATTTAACCTGCACCGTTTTCGACCCAATGGTTTACTCCTGAGAAATGATATTCTGATCTGTTTTACCGAGCAGTTAAATTTCTGTACTTCATTGACACATACCTCCCGATTTTGCATCAAAAAATTTCTTTACTATAAAAGCAATTGAAATCGGGTACTGAACGGATTTTTTTGTAAAAGCTGAAAAATTTCATATGCATGCACAGTTTAGGAATCTATCAATTGTTGAATATGACTGCAAGCGGTTGGTATAAATCCCTCCAAAATATCAGTGACAACGAATTTGTTTTGTGATAAGATAATAATAATACAAATCTATATATTATCTTTTGGGAGGGTAATAAGGGATGGAAAAGGAATACGGAGAACTCTGCGGCACCTCTCCGTATAATTCTATTCAGATTCATCCGGAACAAGGAGAATATCTGCTCGAGGCCAGGGATTCAGGCGGTGTCGAATATGATCCTTTTTCTGTTATGGATGAAATCCTATATGAATTACTTTGTATTGGTTATCTCTCTCGCCGGGGAAAAGAAATCAGCGATGAAGTGCAGAGGTTTTGTTTTCAATATGGTTTGCTCGGCTTTGAAGAGTCGGAAATACAAAAACGATATGAAGACAATAGCGTCAAATTGTATTCAGGTAGTGTGTTGAACGCAAAAGCGCTTACGGAACAGCAGCAGGAACAGACGTTCCGCCCATTTCAGAGAGAACTGTATTTACAGAGGCGACGGAAAAAGCGAAGCAGGAAAGGTGAACAACGGAATGATTCTCCAGGGGAACCGATTCTTTATGAGTTGAACTATGAACACTGTGAAGCAGTGACCTGGTATGGACGATATGGTCAGCAGTTACTGGAGCGGTTGGAGCGGTTCTCGCGTGGCGAGCCATATCCCCTGACACTTGGGAATGTTCGGATGCGATATCAGATTGAGAACGGCCAGGCCAAACGACGCTGGGCGTTTGATTCTCTGAAGAGCGCCTGTGAGATCGGCTTTGCAGAAATGCTATTGGAAGCTGTTCCGGCAATCCGCCTTTGCAAGCGATGCGGCAAGCCGTTGCTGACTCACCGAACACGCGCGGCGTATTGCTCCGCCTCCTGTCGCAACGTGGAAAATGTTAAACAGTCCCGGTGTAGAAGACGGCTTGCTGAAACAGCGGGAGAAAAATAAGCGCACAAAGATAGTTATACATTTGGATGAATCCAGAAAAATTTATGATATCATGGTATACTTTTCCTTTAGAGGTGAGCCAAGTTGGTGCATTCCTTCTTGCTTTTTCTCCTGTTAAATAAAAACTGCACCAACTTGGTGCAGTTAGCAAAGGGCCGACGCTTCTTTACCAAAGCGTCGGCCCTTTGCTAACTCTCAATTTGAACAATCTGTTCATATAGGGCGATAAATTTTTTCTCAATGGCTCGGTTTTCATGGTAGTGACCGAAAATCCAATATTTAAACTCACAGCGGTTTTTCACGGTCTCAAAGAAGTCGGTGAGACGATCAGACTGGTACTCCCCTCCCCCGAGAATATTCGCAATGCTGGTAGGACAGCAATGGGTGACCATGTAATCCAATCTCCAGCCGCAGCGTTCCAGATTGGCAAGTGCAGTCTCATATTCCTTATCAGAGGGGAGTTCTTCCTCCCACCATGAGATATGGTTGATCCGGTAAAATCTGTCCTGTACCTGCATAATTTTCAGTCGCTTGAGAAAATCCGGCGCATCCGGCTCAAGAATTCCGTCGCTGATGTCATGAGAAGAGGCTCCTCCCATTGCAAAAAAGCGCTTTCCTTCGATCTCATAGACCTGTCCGCGCATCAAATGAATCACAGATCTCCGAATGAACTGAACCTCGCCGCCATGCCATTCGACAACCGGATACCGCGCCAGTAAATCGTAGTTTTCATGATTGCCATCCACAAACAGCGTGGTAAACGATTTTTCCTCCAGCCATTTCAGCCAGTAACGCTCCTGCTTGTTCTCCGCCCAGATGCCGAAATCGCCGCACACAATGACAAAATCGTCCTTAGTCATACGCTTCTGTTCAGGGAAAATGTCCGCACTGAAGCGGATAAAATCGCCGTGTGTGTCGCCGGTTATAAAAATCATACCGTCACCTTGCCTCTGATTTTATAGGATATCATAAAAACCAGAGCCATGCCCTGAATAGCATTGCCGGACACTAACCGCTGAATCGCAAACTGCATAGATGCTATCGCTGGGAGCACCAAATTCATTTATCATCTTTTTCTGTCGTGCCCGCCTGGGGCAATTCGACAAGCTTTATCTCCGGTTCCGGATCTGATATGTACACTTCTTCGACTTCCCGCTGAGCGGAAATCAGCATGTCGATTGCATTCTCCGTTGCACAAAACAACTTTTGGTACATATCTTTGTAATCAGGCAAGG
This sequence comes from Caproicibacter sp. BJN0012, assembly GCF_035986805.1. NCBI lineage: Bacteria > Bacillati > Bacillota > Clostridia > Eubacteriales > Acutalibacteraceae > Caproicibacter > Caproicibacter sp. BJN0012. Next base: position 2,641,702 of record NZ_CP142518.1, read on the forward strand.
CTATCACCTCAGAAAGCATTATAACCTATTTCAGGTTGAAAATCAATAACCTAATTCAGGTTATGGGATACTAATGCCGAGGTGATTTACGTGTACCAAAGACTTCGAGACCTGCGCGAGGACGCAGATTTGAATCAAATCCAGCTCGCGCGCCTTTTGGAAATGTCTCAGACTGGCTATTCCAAATATGAAACCGGCGAAAACGACATACCAACGCAGGTTCTTATCAAGCTTGCACGGCTTTATAAGACCAGTGTAGATTATATTCTTGGCCTCACAAACAATAGAACGCCTTACAAATAAGTGGTATGGGTCGGATATGATCCGTCTTACCCAGAGCTTCACATAGAGCAAGTTATCTTGGTGCTGCAATTCTGACGATGCTTTTTTACATAAGTTGTCAGGCAATGCAAAGTCTCATCAATCATGATTGGCTTGTCTCCGCCGTTGAGAATCAGCATCATCTATCAATCCCGCATTCGGATCACATAGTAAACGACATACCCGATGTGGACTAACCGTAGCGGCTGTTGCATGTTTTATCGTTCTGTCTTTAGAGTTGCTTATATGGATATGTCAGGGCACGGTTTTGGAAAGACAAAATATCTTTATTTAGAATTTTTCCATCTTTTATATCGGTTGCATCTTCTAATACTTTATTATTTGATTCCTCAACAATATACGGCAAATAAGGCAGGATTCCGTTTGATATTTCCCAGGATGCGCTGTTCCATAAAAGAGATGGGGTATGATCGACCGCATAATATTTGATATTCCCAATTTTAAAAATCGGATCGGAAAAGCTTGTCGGACGCGCAAAGCTGAACCCCATTCCCAATGAACAGCTTATATCAATGATCAGGCATGTCTTTTTAAATTTTTGAATATCGTTTTTCCCAACGTAAATATCCGGATGATTAGGATTCTGCAGGACGCCGTTTACAATGACGTCCTTATCTACCAGCTCATCAGCAAAAGGCGTTTTATCTCCGTCATAACCTATGACTTCGATTCGTCCTGCCCCGTTTTTAGTTATTTGCCGATACTGGATTCCCGGTATTTTATCGACGGTCAAATAGGACGGCCGGCGGGTGTACACCGTGATATCGCTGAATCCATGCCCCTGTAAAGCATAGAGAGCGCCCCTGCTGGCAGAACCCATGCTGATAACGGCTACCTTTCGCTTCGGCCCATAGCCGCCGTCTATTCCCGTCAGTTGAAGGGCGTGCTGAACGCCGCAGTATCCGGCCATCTCATTGTTTCTATAAAATATATGGGTTAGATCGCGTTCTCCCTGATGATACATATTTTCCCACGCTATGAGTGTCAGCTTTTTATCTATGGCATACTGAGTGATGATACTCTGTTGGACACTGTGCAGCCATCCCCACACGAGGGAATCCTCCTGCATCTCTTCAAAATCTTCCGGAACAGGTTTTGTAATTAATATTGCCTGACAAACATGAAAAAGCTTTTCGCGTTCTATCAAACGGTTTCCGGTCAGCAGAGATATTCTCTCATCGTCCATACCGAACGGAACGCCATATCCCATTTCAAAGAATAAATGCTTCCTTGTTTCCACCGGGATCCAACTAATTTGATCCGGGTGGATGGGAACCCTTTTTTCATGCTCTTTCTTTGAAGTGCCGATTACTGCAATATCCATATTTACGTCCTCACAGTCATACTTTTTAATATATTATCATTATCCCCAAAAACAAAGGATTCATGGCGGTGTGAAGAGGATTATTATCGGTGCAAAACTTTGAAAGAGCCCTGCGAAATATTCAAAAAAGAAGCCCACAATAGCATTGGCTTCTTTTTGACGTATGTACCTGATATCCGCTGCCGAACGGATGGCAAGAAAGCCGGATGGGAAAATCATTTGGAATGCGTTTTCATTGCCAGATAAGCGATCCAAAAGGATACGACACTTTCGGCTCCCTGGTTCAGGTTCAATCCGTCCGGTTCCACTCCATCGTAACAGCCGCCTGTTTCCCGATCAAGCAGGCACAGCTTTTCCGAATTGTTGCCGCGGTACCAGGAAAAGCATGTTTCAGCCCTGCCGAGAAATTTTTTATCCCTGGAGACCGCATAGGCCTCAAGGAACGCAAGCGTCATTTCGCAGGCTTCTACGGGCTGTTCGTCAAACCCTGCCGGCTCCTCACCTTTTTGAAGCCAGCCATTGCAGCCGATCGGTTTAAAATAATCCTTCGTGAACGTCACGCTTTGCAGAAAATCCAGACTTTGAAATCCGATTTCCCGAAATCGTTTTTCCTTTGTAATTCGATAAGCGACAAACATTGCCCACGGCAGCGTTGCATTGCAGTAGGTCATGCTGTCTTCAAACCAGTGCCAGTCGTTATTGTTATGAAGATCATACTGTTTGGCGAGGGAAACTGCCAAATTAGAAACAGAATCATCGTAGCCTTCTCCGCCGCCAAGACATCCCAGCCCGATGACCGCGTAGGCCTTTGCTCTGGGGGAAATGAGTTTCAGGCAATTGGGCAGGGCCTGCTCAATTACTTTCTCAAGGGTGCTTTTCACGTTTTGCGGAGTGGCGGAATTGTCAAATGCGTAGCACAAAGCCCACAGGCAGCGCCCAAAACAGTCCTCGGAACCTTCTTCTTCCAGAAATTCACGGTTGTAACCCATGAAATTCCGGAAGGTTCCGCCCGCGTTCTGAGCATGGCACAGGAAAGCAGCATACCTGTAGATTAATTTTTCAAATTTTTTTCCGCCGTATCGATCATACAGGCCCACGGCCATGATCAGCGCTCTGGCATTGTCGTCGGACGTATATCCCTCTGAGAGATTGGGAACGCCGTAGGTGGAGTGCTGCAGCATCCCGGTGTCGTCGGTCATATGGAAAATATGATCTGTCTTGATTGCAGTCAAACGATCGCTTCTATTCATGCGGTGACCGCCAAGCTGTCATGTTGCTGCAGGACGTCGGCAAACAGGTTTTTATATTGCTGCGCCACATGCCCCCACAGCATCGTCTTGCCGGTTTCCAATGTCTTCTGTTCCATCCGTCTCTTTTCCTCCGGATGGCCGATCACATATCCGATGCAGCTTGCAATCGATTCCGGGTCCCTGAATTTTGCAAGCAGCCCCCTCCCCTCCGACAGCATTTCATTTGCGTAGCTGTAGGGCGTTGAAACAATGACGCGGCCGCACCCGACGGCGTAGGCCAGCGTCCCACTCACCGCCTGATCTTTGTCGAGATAGGGGGTCAGATAAAGATCGGAGAACTTCAGATAGCGGATGATCTCCTCTTTTGAGAGATACTTGTTTACAAACCGGACATTGTCTGCGATGCCAAGCTTTTCTACCAGCGCCTCCAGGGATTTCCGATAATTCTCCCCGGACGTCTTTTTGACCGCGGGATGGGTCTGCCCCAGGATGAGATAGAGTACGTTCGGATCGTCCTTTGCCACCTTTGCGATGGCCTCCACCCCGTATTCCAGACCTTTTCCCGGTCCTAGAAGCCCGAACGTGCTGATTACAAACCGCTTTTCCAGTTTGTTCTCCGTTTTCAGATTTTCTCTGGATTTCATCGGCATATCGGGTACGCCGTGGTTGATGACTGCTATTTTGGATGGCTCAATGCCGTAAGCATCCTTTAAAATGTCCACCGTGTTATGCGCCATGGTAATGACTCTTTCTCCCTTTTCTCCAAGGGCATGCAGGATATGCCGCTGTTCCGTGTTCGGCAGCGGGAGCACGGTATGCAGCGTCGTCACAAATGGAATTTTCAGGGCATTGACCAAGTCGAGCAAATATTCGCCCCATTTGCCGCCATAGATACCGTACTCGTGCTCGATCACTAAAAGCTCAATCCCCGAATGATTCAGCCTTTCCGCCATTTTTCTATAATTGTCTTTGTTGTTTTGGGCAAGCTCCAGCATGACCCTGCCGTCGTACCGAAAACTTTTGTCGCTGACGGCGACGATCCTGCATTGGCTTGTCGCAGGGATCTTGCTCAACTGCATCACGAGATCCTGCGTAAACGTTGCAAGCCCGCATTCCCTTGGGGGATATGTGCTTAAAAAGGCTATGTTCATCGGTGTTTCAGAAATCATGACAATCACTCCTTCCGTGTCTTCGTCATCTAAAACGATTACCACCCGACGCTTTCACTCACGGTGAAAGCCGTATCACTGTGAATGGTACCATCCTTGACGTTACAGTTCGAAGCAACGACTGCGCCTTTTAATTTTGCGTAAGTTCCTATATCCACGTTGTCCCAGAGGATGCTGTCAGCCACGCTGCCGCCCGTGTGGACCCAGACATGATCCCCGATCACCGCATCCGGCCCGATTGTGGTGTACGCCCCGATTTTGACATGATTGCCGATATAAACGGGACCGATGATCTTGGCGGTGGAGTCTATCATGGATTTGCCGTCTTTGATTACGCTTTGGTTGTTGAAATCCAGGTTTTCTATCAGGCATTTCCCGGCCATGATGTCTTCGTGCGTCTGCAGATATTTTTCAGGCGTGCCAATATCCATCCAGTAAGAGCCGCTTTTATAAACAGCCACCTTGCTTCCGCTTCGCAAAAGCGCGGGGAAAGTCTCCCGTTCCACCGATACCGGGCGGCCTTCCGGAATCCCCCTGAGCACTTCGGGCTCCATCACATAAACTCCAGCGTTGATGTAATTAGATCTGATTTCCTCCGCCCTCGGCTTCTCGGTAAAAGATGTGGCATAGCCGTTCTCATCCTGTTCAATCACGCCATAGGCAGAGGGATTGTCCACCTGGGTGACGGCGATCGTCACAGCAGCGGATCTTGACTGATGAAATGTCACAAGCTCCATAAAATCCATGCTACAAAGGATATCTGCATTGAACACTAAAAACGTGTCGTCAAACAAATCCCCGGCTTTCTTGATGGCGCCGCCCGTTCCCAGCGGGAGGTCCTCGCAGATATACTCTATTTTTAATCCGAATTTACTTCCGTCGCCAAAATATTCCCTGATATACCGGGACTTGTAACAGGTGCTGATCACGATTTCACGGATTCCGCACTTTTTGAGATTCTCCATGTTCCGCTCAAGCAAAGGCCTGTTCATAATTGGAACCATCGGTTTGGGGATCTCATCGGTTAAAGGCTTCAGCCTCGTTCCCATTCCTCCCGCTAAAAATAATGCTTTCATGTTTCCCTTTCTCTAAAGAAGATTACTGCCCGGAAGAATTTCACTTCTACCAGCCGGGCATGTTCCATCCCGGGATTTACGATTATGCATGCAGGATTCCACATGCATTTATAAAAAGCCGAGCCTGTTTTTACTTTCAGCAAAACAGGCTCGGCGTAATATAATATTTAATTATATCTTCCTATTTCACTTCCGGACAGGATTCGATATACTGAAGCAAATCGCTCAAATCCGCTGTGGCAAGAGCGATGCAGGTATCTGCGGCGCCGTAATACATCCTGACTTTTTCCGTAGCCGGGTCCAGCAGCCATCCGCAGGGAAATACCGCTCCGCCCACGTCTCCCTCTTTCTCATAAGTCGTCTGCGGCCCGAAGATCCACTCGTCGCTTCTTCGCAGAATCCGAAAAGGGTTTTCCCGGTCAAGGAGCGCCAGGCCCAAGCGGTAGATGGCCCCTGCGGCAGTCTGCCTCATGCCATGATACAGAATCAGCCAGCCATCCGGGGTTTCAAGCGGCTGTGCGCTTAGTCCGACCTTATTGGCATCCCACCAGGCACCTGCGCGCGCAGGAATCAGCACCTTGTGGTCTCCCCAATGTTTCAGGTCCTTTGAACTCGACGCCCAGATATGCATCCCCGGTTCCCCGCTTACCATAATCGGTCTGTGAATCAGAATCCATTTTCCGTTTATCCTTCTTGGGAATAAAGCGGCATCTTTATCCTCAGGGGGCAGGAGAGGGCCCATTCTCTCAAATTCAGCAAAGTCTTTCGTCAGCGCGAGAGAAACCATTGGCCCGGATTTTGAAAACGCGGTATAGGTAATTCCCCATCTGTCTAATTCCTCAAGCCGCGTAATCCGTGGATCCTCAACACCCCAAGCTTCCTCGGGATGGTTCTCCGGGTCCGCCTCGAAAGTCGGCTGCTTGTCGATCATCCAGTTGACGATGCCGCTTTCACTGACCGCTTTCGTAAAATGGGAAAAACCTCTCCGGTCCTCCACACGCGCAAGCAACAATATCTTATTTTGAAAAGATGTAACCGCCGGATTGAATACCGTATTGGCCGGATACGGCCAATCCTTGGCTGATAAAATCGGATTGGACGGGTAACGGACAAATAAGTCCTGATATGTATTGTCGTAGCTTTTCAGCCTGGTTACAAAATGTTGCAATAAAACGCCATTCTTTCTGAAAAATCAATTTGATAAAGTGAAATGTCAAGTAATATTTGCTACCAATGACGTCCTCTTCCCTCTGCAACGGTACCAAAATATTCAACTTCTTATAAGTTCATTATACCACTTGGTTTACATAATACAAGCAAATTCCAATATTTATTTTTTTTGGAAATATTTTCATCGGATTTTAAAGACAAATTGCCGTCTATAAATGAAATCTTCGTTGGATCTCCGCGAACAGGGCCTTTCCCTCAAAAAGCAATAATGCGGCCAAAAAAATTATGGTCGAAGCAAAACAGATCGCGGACGGAATCATCACCGCGACCTTTCCCATCACCAATAAAATAAAAGATAAAATGCCGAACACACAGTCGATGATCAGATAGAAAATATAGCTCTGAATATCGAGCTTTCTGGCTCTCGCAATCACAGACATTGCCACCATGGCGCTGGTGCAAAGGATGGGAAGCACATAGTTCAGCGACCAGCCCTGAAAACCTGTGAACCGGTCCCAGACGTAAGCCAAAATGGAAAGCACGCCTACCTGCCATAAAATGGTTTTCGGAATATTTTTTCTTTTTTTCAGCACCAGTATGAGGGAGATCCAGAAGCTGCCGATCCCGCCGATCACAAACAGAAACCACCACCCGCCGGACGGAAGGACCAGATTGACTGCCGTACAGACCGCCGCCGCGGCGATTGAGCAAAATGACAGCCAAACCATCAGCGCATGCTCGGCGTCCGTATGCAGCGGGATCGTTGGAAATACGTTCCCGTTTTCATCCGCTTCCCCTGAAAGGTCGCCCTGACACAGGGGGCAGCGCCGATAGCTTCCCGGTAAACGGACCCTGCAGTTCTTACAGTACAGCATCGGCCTCTTCTTCCTCCGACTGTTCTAAATTAGAGTTAATTTCAATATCGAGTCCAAGCTCCGCCAGGCGATGGAAAAAGCATCGCGGAAGATCGGTGCTCTCCAATTGTGAGGAGTAGCTGATCGCCAGCGCATCCCCGAAGGAGCAAAGGCAGATCTGCGGATGTCCGGTGCCCACAAAAGCGTCGAAAAGGCGGATGAAACCGGCCATTTCCGGCGGCATCGATATTTTGCCGATATTTGAGAGTGCGGCCGTATCTTCCCGTTCCGCCCGCCACCCGGCAAATCTCAGGCAGGGAATCTTGGCTTCCAGCGGAATGGCCCTGATCACAAAATTGTTTTCAAGGGAAGCGTATCGGTTGATGATTTCCAGCATATTTTCCGGGACCAGCAGTTCTTTGAAAGAGCTGCGGACTTTTGCAAGCACTTCGGGGAAAGAGGCGCCCGACCCTTTGAAATCATAGCTGATATGGATGATCCCAAAGAAATTCCGGGCCGTCTGCGTCGGGAAAAATTGTCTTAAATTCACCGGGACAGTGATGGCCACAGGTTTCAGCCGGTCTCTGACGGCCATGCCGTCGTTGATGGAACAAAGCAGAATCGCCGTCAGGAATTCACTCATGGAGGCGCGGCATTCATGGGCATTTTTCAGGACGGCTTTCGTCGAAAGAACGCCTTCGACGATCCCGATGCGGTGATCCGGGAGATGCGCCCCTCTCAGGCGATAGGCGTGATTTGCCTTCTCACGCCGAACTTTTTTATCCTTGTCATAATATTGCTCGAAAGCATCCTGCCGGATCTGTTCCTGCGAAGAAGCGCGCCCGTCAAGCTGAAGCTCTCCTCCGGCGCAATCCGGATGTTTTTCTGCTAAGTAGAAATAAACAAGGGTGCGCAGGAACTGCACGGCTCCCACGCCGTCTGTCAGGGCGTGGAAAACCTCCAGGTTAATCCGCTTTTTGTAATAACAAACACGGAAAAGCAGCCCCGGCCGGTCTGCGCTGTAGAGAGGGGCGCAGGGAGATTCGTTTTCCTCTTTCACAATCGGGCGCTGTTGGCTTTCTTCGAGATAATACCAGAACATCCCTCTTTTTAAAATGGATTTGTAGAACGGAAACCGCACAATCGTCCGGTCCAAAGCATGCTGAAGGACTTGCGGGTCCACCGTCTCATACAGCTCGCAGGTAAAGCGGAACACGTTGGAATCATGTTTCGAGCTGGTTGGGGGGAAGATTTTGGCGGCATTGTCCAAACGGCTCCACTTTTGAATCACCTTCATGTCAGATATCCCTCTTGGCTAAAAATTCATTGATCACCTGATAGGCCCGTTTTACATGGACAAAACGAGACGGAAGCATGAGGAAAGCGTGCAGGGCGTCCTTCATCCGGTAGATCTCGACCTCGTTTCCGGCATCGCGCAGCTTTTTTCCGTAACATTCACCTTCGTCCCGCAAGGGGCAAAACTCCGCTGAAATAATCAGCGTGCGGGGCTGGCGCGAAAAATCACGGGACAACAGAGGGGCAAAATACGGATTACCGAAATCATCTTCCGATCCGCTGTATAATTCCATGAAGCTCTGAACCCGTCTGGAAGTGAGCAGATACTTTGTTCCATTCTCTTTCACCGAGGGAAACGGGGAACTGTCGCCGTAATCGTTAAAGGTGGCGGGGTATAACAGAATCTGCCGCCGGGGAATAAATTCCCCCCTGTCTCTCGCCATCAAGGAAACCGCCGCGGCCAGATTGCCCCCGGCGCTGTCGCCTATCAAGGTAATATTCTCCTGCCTGACAGGAAGGATATGCCCCATAAAAAATTCTCTTGCAACGGCATAGCAGTCTTCCGGTGCGGCGGGGAACCGGTATTCCGGCGCTAGATGATAATCCACGGAGGCAACCGTGTGCCCCGTCGCTTTTGCGAGATCAGCGCACACGCCCGTGTAGTTCTCGATTCCCCCGGTGACCCATCCGCCTCCATGAAAAAACAAGAGGACGGGGAAAGGGCCGGCGCCTGCCGGCCGGAACATGCGCACGGGGACATTATGATCTCCGCACATGATCTTTTGGTCCCACATCTGATAATCAGTTGGTCTGCCCCGCAGCCTCGCCAAGAGAAGTTCAGCCTGACGCTCAGCCTTATAGCTTTTCTTCACATCGGCTTCCAACGCCGTAATTGCCTTTAACGCCGCGCGCATCGCCTTATTGATTGCCAACAGCGCATCTCCTTCTCATAATGGTCCGGGGCGGGTTTTGCGGTCCCGGCAGATTTCCGGCCTGATGCGAAGCCTGTCTTTCTTTTATTATACACTATCGTGGCATGGCGCGTTAAATGCGAAAAAAATAAATGCGGCAGATTCGTCCGAGAATTGGCCCCGCAGTCGGATTGCCCGCGAAAAGTCCTCAGATTCTTCAAATAGAATTATAAGTGCAGGATACACTTATTTCCCTATCGTTTCGTGATATGCTGAATATATAATCCGTTCGGCAAGATAAGAAAAGATGAGAAATAAGAATCATGCAATTTAGCGAAATGAATTTAATGCCTGAAATCCTACGGGCAGTGGAGGAAATCGGATATACGGAAGCAACTGACATACAGATCGGCGCGTTTCCCGTGATGTTGGAGGGCAGGGATCTGATCGGCCGTTCCAGCACAGGCACAGGAAAGACCGCCGCCTTCGGAATCCCGATCGTTCAGATGGTTGCTTAAAGCGATCAGGGGCGAGGCCAAGTACTGATCCTGAGCCCTACGCGGGAACTTGCCATACAGACCAGTGAAGGAGTGCGCAAATTTTCAAAATACCTTCAAAATGTCAAAGTGACAATCGTCTGCGGCGGACAGTCCATACAGATACAGATCCGCCAGTTGCGCACGGCGCAGATCATCATTGGAACTCCGGGCCGTATTATGGATCACATGCGCCGCAGGACCTTGTCGTTGGAGAATCTGAAGACGGTCGTTCTGGATGAAGCGGATGAAATGCTGAACATGGGCTTTTTAGAGGATATTCAAACCATCCTTAAGCAGTCTCCCGAAACCAGGCAAACCGTCCTGTTCAGCGCGACCATGCCGCCCGCCATTATGAAGATTACGAAAGAATTTCAAACCGACCCGCAGATCATAGCAGTAGACAAAGGTCAAAAAGCAGTCGATACCATCTCGCAGTTCTACTACAACATCCCCCGGGTCGATAAGACAAAAGCATTAAAACTATTGCTTGAGTATCATCGCCCCAAGCGGGTGCTGATTTTCTGCAATACGAAAAAGATGGTTGACGAGCTCTGCGGGCAACTGAACGACAGCGGATTTCAAACGGCCGGCCTTCATGGCGATTTAAAGCAAAATCAACGCAATCAGGTGATGAGCGACTTTAAAAACGGCCGTACCGTTATCCTCGTTGCGACCGATGTGGCGGCGCGCGGAATTGATGCCGAAGACATCGACGCCGTGTTCAACTACGATATTCCCGATGAAGATGAATATTACGTCCATCGCATCGGCCGCACAGGCCGCGCAGGCAAGGCGGGAGCATCGTATACTCTGGCAGCGGGCAGGTCCCAGCTTCAAAGGGTGCATTCACTGGAAAAATTCATGGACTTAAAAATGGAAGAAGCCTCTGTGCCCGATATTGAGGAGATTCAGAAACGGCATCTTAAAAAATTCAGAGGAACCATCAAACAGTTTATGGATAAAAACAGCGGCTCCGAGTGGACATCGTTTATCGACGAGCTGGAACAGAACGGATATGAAGCAAAACGGATCGCAGCGGCTCTCTGCAAACTGCTCTATGATAAAAGCAGAAAAACCGGCGCCTTAAAAAATGTCCGAAAAATTGAGCCGACTTCCCCTGAAGAGGGAAAAGTCAGGTTAAAAATCGACATCGGCACCGACAACAAAATAATACCTGATTTTATCATCGGCACCATCGTCGAGACAACCGGATTGCCAGTGGTCGCAGTCGGAAAAATCGATCTTTACAGGGAGCGTTCCATTGTTGAAATGGAACCGAATGACGCGGATTTAGTCTTGAAAAAAATGAACGGATACCGAATGAAACAGCGCGTCGTACACATTGCTGCATTGAAAACGAAAGGATTGGGCCACAGAGATCATGCGTATCCGTCTGGTTCTAAACGGCGCATTGACAGCAGAAATCGTTATGGGGCCGGTTCGGCGCATAAATATAACCGCAGCAGAAGCAAATGAAAACAATTTACCCATGTGCGTTGCAACGAAATTATGATACTGTGCGAAAGGGATGGATGAGTATGATAAACGATAAAAAATTAGGTGAATATTGCAGCTTCTTGAACAAGTACGTTCCGGTGCGCATAAGATATTCTTCTAATGATCTTGCTGTAAAATCTTGCGATAACGCCTCCTGCGGCAATGCAGGCTGCAATTTGTGCGACGCCTTTGCAGGAGATAGGTCTAAGGGGAAAGATTGCTTAAATCCAGGTCTTAATCGAAAATACGGACGGAGTTAATCTGCCCGTTTTTCATATCAGGTGCGAGTAAAAATCAATCTATAAAGAATTAAAAAAGCGCTCGCCCAAAGGCAAAGCGCTAAAAATTAAAAATATTAAAAATATAGATATCTCACGAAAGTGGATATCTATTCATATTTTGTCCCGTGTAACGCCCGGGTTATCGACTGCTTACCCACTTTTGTCAAGCCAACAAACAGTTCCTCTTTGACATTAACACCGAATTTGAAGCCTTCGGTTTAGCATGAAAAGATAGGCTTATTGGATATTTCCAACCCGTTAATTATATCATGCTTTTGGCAATCTGTCAAGGAAAGCGCTCAGCGTCAGGGGAACCCCTTTTCAAGAGTAGAGGATTTTCTTGACATCTTTGCGATGCTTATGATATACTGACTGTGTATTCTAAATGTACGAATTGCCTCACATTTTTGTAAGTCATTCACATCGTGAAGACTTGCAAAAATGTGAGTTTTTTATACGGCGGATACAAATAAATTTATGGGGGTACCTGTCTATGAACAACGGTACAGTAAAATGGTTTAACGAAACAAAAGGATTTGGCTTCATTTCCAACGACGACGGCAGCGGAGACGTGTTTTTCCATTTTTCCGCCGTCCAGTCTGCTGGGTATAAAACTCTTGCAGAAGGCCAAAAAGTTTCTTATGACATTGAGACTGATCCAAAAGACAGCAGCAAAATGCGTGCCGTCAATGTTCGTGTCGCATAAATTTCCGGTTTGCCAGACCGCCCATTCGGGCGGCTTTTTTATGTTTACCCTGTGAGGTCTCCTAATGTACAGTCTCTTCTTCGTTCTATGGCCAATCGTTCTCGTTCATGTCGGGTCCATATCTTTGCTGTATTATGTAAACAAATGAAGTCCATGGAGGTTCATATGAGTCAAAATACAAAAGCGGTTTTGAAAAGCAAACTCGCCGTGTATACGGTCTGCTATCAGGAGGCCAAAAAGACAAAAGACTTGAAGCGTATAGCTTTGATTGGGCCTATTATTACAGACCTGCAGGATGAACTTGAATTGCTTCTCGAAGAATAAGTAAAGTATAGCGGCAAACCCAGATTTCGCTCTTAGCCCGTGCCGGGCTTTGCCCTGCAGCATGCCAGGGATGGAATAAAAATAACTTTCGCCATAATTCCCTCTAATTAAAAAAATTGACATTGGTGCATATCCAGCGTATAGTAATTGTAATATCATCCCGTCAGGCATTAATTTTATAATTTGAGGTGTTTCATGTACACAGACAAAACGTTAGTTTGCAAAGATTGTGGTCAGGAATTTGTATTTACTGCCAGCGAGCAGGAGTTTTTCGCTGAAAAAGGCTTTATGAATGAACCGCAGCGATGCAAATCCTGCCGAGACACACGGAAAAACTCCAAAGAAAGATCCGGCGGCAGCCGTGAGATGTTCGATGCGGTTTGCGCTTCTTGTGGCAAGCCGTGCAAGGTTCCTTTTCAGCCGAGAGATGGTCGCCCGGTATACTGCAGCGATTGCTTCGCGAAAAACAGAAGATAAAAATCTGAAGATTTCAGTGCGCCTTTTTGGGCGCACTTTTTTGAGTAAATTGCCTTATTCTTTCTGTCCTTCCTCGAAATACTTCACGGCCGTTCATATGCTTCATTGGGCGTCTTAGATCATTCTTCATCCCCGCCTCTGTCCGGTAAACGGTCTTTGCCAAGCTCGTGAATCTGTGTCTGAGCTCTTCGTATGCTTGATGCTGATAATCGAGTAACTGCCGCAGGCGTCACAGCCGGGCGGTCGTGGTGCGCGCTTCTTCGTGGCCTTGGAGGGAGGATGGCGGCGAAACAAAAAATTTCTTATTTATAATAATTCTTTCTTTCCTGCATTTCGGTGCTTCTCCAGCGTAGAATAAAAAGGAAAGAAGATGATACAAATGGGCCTTTCAAAAAAAGTCACCGGATACGATCGTTTCGTGGACAAATTCAACAGGAAGAACAAACAGACAGATAATTTTCAGCCAAAGAGCCATTTAGGCAATAAACCCATCGCACACGCCCCGAAAAACAGTCCGGGAAAGTAGAACCAATTTGGCACAGATTTTGCAAGCGTTCTGAAAACAGGCCAACTGCTTTTAGAGCGTTTTTTGTTTTCCTCTTCCGGCTTTCGGGCGTATCAACATAAACCCCATCAATCAGTCGATCCACTATGACTGGAACATTAAAAGTGCTCAGAACTGTTTTTGAGAATTAGCATGTTATCACATCAATGCCATAATAATAATCATTTTTCGCCCATCCAAGTGTGTCTACGAAAGCACTAAACTCCATTGTTTCAAAACCTTTAGCTAAAAAAGCAAAACTTTCATTTAACCATCCCAATAAATTCCAATTTATCTGCCCGTTTTATAAATAAGCTGGATCCACTGACATTTTACCATATATTAAAGATAAAGAAGCCGATCATCTATGATCGACTTCTTTCGACGAATATTTTGGTGGACCCGAAGGGGATCGAACCCTCGAACCTCACGGATGCGAACCGTGCGCTCTCCCAAACTGAGCTACGGGCCCATGATGTATGAATTTGTTTTAATATTGCAGATAGGTTACTGTTGTGATGGCACTGAGCCCGATGTGGTTTTACGACCAATCCTCGACCTTACGGATGCGAACCGTACGCTCTCCCAGCTGAGCTACGCCCCCAAGTTGTGGAATCTGTTCAATTTTTAGTTTTTGCTTTGTGCAGGTTGTCAGGTGGTCGGGGCCCGCTTTGCGGATCACTTGCTCTCCCAGCTGAGCTACGAGCCCATGTGTTATTCAATTTTGTGATGTGACCGATATGACTGCCAAGCGAGTTACGTACCGTTGCGAAAACCATTCCGCCCTGCTCTCTCAGCTGAACTACAGGTCCATGTGTTACCTCAGCAACGGTTGCTATTATATCACGTTGCGTTGAAAAATGCAACCACCAATTACATTTTTCTGCCTTTTTCTAACTAGTTAGATTCATCCAGCACATCTGAAAGACACAACCAAAAAAGAACCCCTTGCATCCCGAAGCGCCCAAATCCAGTTACAGTCCGTCCGTAGCGGTCATCATCGGGAGTAATTATCCGATTTACTGGATTTGTTTGCAGGGACAACAAGGGTAGGTTTTCAACTAATTTTTAAGATACAGTGCCGCAACGGAGTCGCCCGAATACTCCGGGAGAAGACTGGGAACATGAACACTTTTCTCAATGTATCCTGAACCGATTCCAGTGGAAGAATAAATCAGTGCAAAAAGAACGCCGGTCTGGATCCAAAGTATTGTGACATCCGTCAATCCATGGACAAAAACAGCGGCGGAAGCGGCCGCCATTAAAATGTTCATATCCATGCAGATGTTATTGCGCACTCGAAGGAACAACAGCTTTAACTGTACGCCGACATAGATCCCGATGCAGGCAAAGCCGACGATTCCGAAATTCAGCAGAACATCAAGAAATAAATTGTGACAGTGATACGTTTTGTATCCGGAAAACTGTTCGTAGATCATCTGATAGGCCATCGCACCGCGCCCAAAAAACAGGTGCTGCTCAATTCCCTTGACGGAAGCCGTCCAGATGGAAAGTCTCTGGGCCAGCGTTCGGTCAATCGCCTGCGAACCGCGTGGTAAAAGCTGAGGGAAAACAGCCAGCAATCCAACGAAAACAACAACCGAAAGAATAAAGGCAACCGCAATTTTATTTTTCTTTTTCAAAAAAAGCATAACGGCAACCGCCGCAAACATCGCGGTAAAGGATGAAAAGCTGGCGGTCAGATACAGGCCTATGAAATTAAGTCCGATCACTGCAAAATAGAAAGCGCTGAGTTCCGCATTCGTAAAAATACGGTAAAGCGCAATGATTACGACGAATTCGATGATCATGCCATAATAGTTCGCATTGATAAATACCGACACCGGACGATAATCCGGTATGGTGGAAAGCGCAGAAGCTTTTTGATACAAAGCGACAAACAGGCTTATAATGCTGCCGACACAGATCAGGTCCATCGCCTCGTTAAAGATGGAGCGCGTCATGATGCTGCGGATATAAAGCGCGCAGCTGACCACCGCGTAAATCAGAATGGAATACGCCATACCGATGTAATTATTGTATATTGCCGCGACAAAAAATGTAACAATTAAAAACGCAAACAGAAATTTTGTATAAGGCGCCTCAAATGCGCGAACCCTTTTCTTGCAGTTGATCATCGTCATCAGCGCGATCCCGATTACGACAACCATGCTGACATAAAACGGGGCAAAGATAGAAGCGGTCAGTAATATTACCAGAAGCCGATCAAAATCCGCATAGACCAGCTGAACGTTCCGCAGAAAATCAAATCGGATACTCTCTTTCACAGCTTGAAGAATAACGGTCAGCTCCTTTTCTTAAAATTTCCTCTCCTCATGCCACAACTGATAATTATATCACACCACCGGAACGAAACAAGATCAATTCTAATTGAATCGCCAAATATTAATCAAATCTATTTGTTAATTATAACGAAAAAAATGAACATAATTTTAAGTTTTTAACAATTAATTGGAAACATTCTATGATTTCATCTTTTTTATGATACGATAGAGGTAAATAAAATGTTAAAACGAAGCGGAGAAAGTTGAATGATGGAAAACACCAACTCTTATTGTGAACGGTTTCATCCGGACTATTCATCCGGGCTGAACTCGGAACAAATCAAGGCCCGGCAGAATCAGGGGCTCGCGAACGGCCGGGAAGAATCCGGCACCCGCACCACCGGTCAGATCGTGCGGAGCAATCTCGTCACTCCGTTCAATATCCTGAACTTGATTCTCGCTTCTCTGATTATTATGGTCGGCTCCTACAAAAACCTGCTGTTTCTCGGCGTGATCGTCTGCAACACCCTGATCGGCACCATACAGGAAATCCGGGCAAAAAAAATGATCGACCGCCTGTCGCTGATCACAGCGCCGAAAGCGCATGTGATCCGAAACGGGAAGGAGAGCGAAGTCCCGGTCTCAGAGCTTGTCCTGGACGACGTAATGCTTCTTTCCACGGGAAATCAGGTCTGTGCGGACTGCGTCATTTTAAACGGAGAGTGCGAGACGGATGAATCTTTGATCACCGGCGAATCCGATCCTGTGCCAAAGCGCAGCGGCGACAGCCTTTTCAGCGGCAGCTTTCTGGTCGGCGGCAGCTGCAGGGCCCAGGCGGAACACATCGGCGAAGACAACTACGCCTCCAAAATCGCCGCGAGCGCCCGCTACCTGAAAAAACCGAATTCCGAGATCATGACCTGGATGAACCGCATCATCAAAATTACAGGATTTGCCATTCTGCCGATCGGCATCCTGATGTTTTACAAACAGATGACCGTTTCCGGTCAGGCTCTCCGCCCCGCGGTAGTCAGTACGGTCGCCGCGCTGATCGGCATGATTCCGGAGGGGCTCGTGCTGCTCACCAGCGTAGTGCTCGCGGTCGGGATTCTCCGCCTTTCGCGGCATAAGGCGCTGGTGCAGGAGCTGTACTCCATCGAAACGCTCGCGCACGTGGACACTCTTTGCCTGGATAAAACCGGAACTCTGACGCAGGGCACGCTCCAAGCCGAGGCTGTCGTTCCTCTGTGCGACATTCCCCGGGAAAGAGCGGAAGAGGCCCTTTCGGCTCTCGCGGCCGCCATGGACGACCATTCTCCAACGATGAACGCTATCCGGGAGATCATGCCGCAGCCGCCCGAATGGACCTGTGAGAGCAATGTTTCCTTTTCCTCCGCCCGCAAATGGAGCGGCGCCTGTTTCAAGGACAAGGGGAGCTTTGTTCTCGGCGCGGGGCAGTTCGTTCTGAAAGACCGGTTTGAAGATGTCCGTCCTCAGGTGGAAAAATACGCGGGCCGCGGAAAACGCGTTCTTCTTCTCGCCCACTCGGACAAGCCTCTTGGGGACCGGGAGCTGCCCGAAGGCCTTAAGCCCTTGCTGCTTGTCCTGCTCAGCGACAGGATCCGGCCGGGCGTCCGGGAAACGCTCGCCTATTTCGCCGATCAGGGCGTTGAACTGAAAGTGATTTCGGGCGACGATGTCCACACCGCTGCAAGCATTGCCGAAAAAGCGGGATTGAAAAACGCGGACCGCTGCGTGGATGCATCCAGCCTGAAAAGTGAAGAGGAGGTGAAGGAAGCCGCGGAAGCCTATACGGTATTCGGAAGGGTCACTCCGGATCAGAAATTGAATCTGATCCGGGCTCTGAAGGAGAAAAAACACACTGTCGCCATGACGGGCGACGGGGTCAACGACGTCCCCGCCCTGAAGGAAAGCGACTGCAGCATCGCGATGGCGTCCGGAAGCGACGCCGCGCGGACGGTTTCGCAGATTGTGCTGATGGACTCGGATTTTTCCTCCATGCCCCGCATCGTGGCGGAGGGACGCCGCTGCATCAACAACCTTCAGCGGTCCGCGTCTCTGTTCCTGGTCAAGGCGATCTTCTCCGCCGTCATCGCGGTTCTGTTTCTTTTTCTGACCTGCGCCTATCCGTTTCAGCCGATTCAGTTTACGCTGATCAACGCCGTCTCCATTGGGATCCCGTCGTTTTTTCTCGCGCTGGAGCCAAACCGGGATCGTTTGCGCGGAAGCTTTATCGGAAACGTCATGCAGAAATCGGTTCCGGGGGCGGCAGCTATGACTCTGAACATCGTGCTTCTGGTCGCCCTCTCCTCCTTCCTGGGCTTCTCCCGCGCGGAACAGTCCACACTCGCCGTGCTGATCACCGGTTTTACCGGACTTCTGATTCTGTTTAAGATCTGTTTCCCTTTCAACACGGCGCGGGTCATCCTCTTTTTGACCATGGCAGTGCTCTTTGTTCTTGCGCTTGTCTTTTTCCCTTCCCTGTTTGAGGTGACCGTCCCGACCATTCCCATGCTGCTGATGCTGGTTCCGATGTTTCTATTTGCCGCAAGCGCGATGGCCGTCATCTATCATCTGATCGAACGGATCTTTCTGCGAAAATAATCACCGAAGCCCGATTTTCTTAAAAAAGGAGTCGCTCGAAAGACCCGCGGGCCTGATATACCTCCCCAATCCAAACAAACACTCCGGCGTATTTGTAATATAGTTCGTCTTTTTCATGCAGTTCATGCTCGCCTGAAATCCGATCTCTTTGAGAACCGGAACCGATTCCTTGCTGACGGCCCCGAACGGGTACACAAAAGCCGTCGGTGCCTGCCCGGTATGTTCCAGCATCTCCGTCTGCATCTTTCCCAGGTCCTTCCGCAGGACCGACTGGTAGGAAACCGCGCTTTCCCATCTGAGCTTCTGGGCGCCGTATCTCCCTTTGGTTGCGTGGAGGTTATAGGAATGGTTTTGAATTTCAACCAGGCCGGAATCTGCCATTTCCTCGATCTCCCCCCATGTCAGGTAGGAATAGTTCGGGTGATCGGCGTCGCCTTCCGTATACTGGTCTGTATAGTAGCCTACCGGAGAAATCACGATTTTGGCCTGATATTTCTCCGCGATTGGATACGCATAATAATAATTGTTGTAAAACCCGTCGTCAAAGGTGATCATCACGGGCTTCTCCGGGAGCGGGACCTGCCCGTACACGTAATTCAGGAGGTCGCGGACCACGACTGTATGATAACCGTTTTTTTGCAGCCATGCAAAATCGCTTTCCAGCGTTTCCGGCGATACGGTATAATTCCCCTGAAAACGCGCCTCCCGCAGGATGCTGTGGTACATCACAATGGGCAGCGGCACCCCGTTTTTCTTTTCCGCTTGCCGGACCGCGGCCACTGTCCCCCCGCAGAAGCAAAACGCGAGCAGAACCACAGTCAGGGCAGACAGAAAAAAGCGATGGATTTTTATCGATCGAAACATAAATAACCCGCCCCCGTTTAATATATGGAAGCGGGCCGCAGGATATCACTGATTTCATCCCATCCCGGTTTTCAGAAAGGCACCGCAATGCGGTAAACGACAAAATAATGGAATATGCTCCCGGCAAGGACAAACAAATGCCAGACGGAGTGAATGTATTTTCTTTTTTTCCCGATTCCGTACAAAACGGCCCCGACTGTGTAAAAAACGCCGCCAAGCACCAAGTTCCGAATCGAAGTTCCATCCAGATGGGCGATCAAAGGCTTTAAAAAGAAAAGGACCAGCCACCCGAGCCCGATGTAGCAGATCATCGAAAAGACCCGGAACCGTTGGACGCTGATCGCATTCAACGCGATTCCAACGGCGGAGACGCCCCAGACAATCGCAAACAGGACCCAGCCGGTCGCGCCGCCGAAGGAAAGCAGCGCGACCGGCGTATAAGTGCCGGAGATCAAAAGGAAAATCGTGCAGTGGTCCAAGGTGCGCAGCACCCGTTTTCCCCTGCAGACGCCTAAACCATGATACAGGGATGAAATAAGATAAAGCAGGATCATGCTGCCGCCGAATACCGACACGCTGACCAGGGTCAGCGTGTCCCGCCGGCAGTTGAGAAGGAGTAAAACCAGCCCCGCGGCCGCGGCCAGCATGCCGATGCCATGCGTCGCCGAATTCAGAATCTCCTCCGGCACGGTATAAGAAGGCAGTCCCAATTCTTCCCTGCTCAGCTTGCGCCCGATTTTTTTGACGTCGCCGCTCATGCTCTATCAGCCCCATTACATGTAGTTTTAATTACTATGTGTAATAGTCTATATCATTATTTATTGCATGTCAAGCCGGTCCAGGCCTTCCATCCGAAACGAAGGAATAAAATTTTTGCTGGCGGACCGCCGTTCCTGAACATATCCATCCAGATTCAAGGAAAAAAGATGGTTCTGGACCTTTTCATATTCCCTCGCCGTGATCCTCCTGTTCAGATCCGGAAGGCGCTCCGCCTTCCCGCAGGGCACGTATTGGGCCATCAGGCTGACGGGAACTCCGGGCAGATTGGCCGCGAGCCAGTCCAACACGGCGATGGAATCCCGCGTGTGGCCGGGCAGCATCAGGTGGCGCACAAGGGTCCCCTTTTGCATCATCCCGTCCGCGTCATACTCAGCGGTCCCCGTCTGCCGCGCCATTTCGAGCACGGCGGCGCGGGAAACAGCCACATAGTCTTCCGCGCCGGAAAGCCGTCGGGCCAATCCGCTGTCCGCGTACTTGAGGTCCGGCAGATAGATGTCGACCAGCCCGTCCAGCATGCGCAGAGTTTCAATGGTCTCATAGCCTCCGCAGTTGTAGACGACCGGGACAGGCGGACTCCAGAGGGACAGCGCCTGGGCGACCGCCGGAACAAAATGCGTGGCCGTGACCAGGTTGATATTGTGCGCCCCCTGCTTCACCAGGCTTCGGAATACGGCTGAAAGCTCCTCCGGCGTCAGGATTTTCCCGGCATTCCTC
Source organism: Caproicibacter sp. BJN0012 (assembly GCF_035986805.1). NCBI lineage: Bacteria > Bacillati > Bacillota > Clostridia > Eubacteriales > Acutalibacteraceae > Caproicibacter > Caproicibacter sp. BJN0012. The sequence goes on from NZ_CP142518.1 coordinate 2,662,730, forward strand.
CGCGTGCTGATCTCATAATTCTGACAGAAAACACACTGCAGCGAGCAGCCCGTGAAAAACACGGCTCCGGAACCGCGCGTTCCGCTCAGGCAGGGTTCCTCCCAAAAATGAAGCGCCGCGCGCGCCACCACGGGATCCGCGCCCATGCCACAGAAGCCCTTCCCCTCTTTCGCTTCGCGCAGCGCACCGCAGCGCCGGGGGCAGAGCCCGCAGTGTTCAATCCGCATCCATGTCCTCCTTCAGCGCCAGGAACGCCGCCAGGCCGCCGCGCTTCCCCCGGCTGGCCCGATGGGAAAACAGGAGGTCGGGATGACATTGGGTGCAGAGTCCGGAGACAGAGATATTTTCCCCCCGCACTCCGGCGCTCATCAGAATGCGCCTGTTCGCCTCCCATAAATCAATATGGTATTTTCCCTCTCCGTCTTCCCTGATCCATTCCCACGGGGAAAGATCGCGCATCCCGGCAAAAGTTTCATAGACGGGAGCGTCCACTTCAAAACAACAGGGACCGATCGACGGGCCGATCACGCAGACGACGTCCTCCGGACGGCTGCCGAATTCCCGGGCCATCGAACGCACCGTCTCCGCGCCGATCCGGGCCGCGGTCCCGCGCCAACCGGCATGGGAAAGTCCAGCCGCCTTTCTGACCGGGTCTGCGAAATAGAGCGCGGCGCAGTCCGCATGGTGCGTCACAAGCGTTACTCCGGGCTCGTCGGTGATCAGTCCGTCCACGCCCGAAGGCTTTTGCTTTGTAAAGCCTTCCCCGCGGTTTTGCCTGCCGACCCGCCGGACCACCGTTCGATGGACCTGCGCCGAGGACACCAGCGAATCCGCGCCAAACCCCGCGGCCTCACAGATGCGGCGGTAATTTTCCATCACGTTTTCGTCGGGGTCCCCTCTTCCGAACGCCAGGTTCAGCGAAGAAAACTCATTCCGGCTGACGCCTCCGATCCGGGTGGAAAACGCGTGGCGAACAAACGGCAGGGCTTCGAGCGCCGGAAACGTTAAAAATTCAATTCCGTTTTTCCGATTCAGCTTCACCTGTTTTTCCTGCAATACCATAACAAGCCTCCGAATTTTTCTGCGACTTCGATTGTAGCACAGAATGCCGCACGGCACAACGTAAATGTTCCTTTCTGTCCCAGCCCCAAAAAAAGAGAGCTGTTCGCTCTCCGGCCTTGAAGTGCAGTTGTCCCGCGGCATGAAAACCGCTACTCTTTTGTATTCTTTTGCTGCTCCTGAGCCAATTTGAAAATGCGGGCCATTTCCAATAACTTTTGTCTGTTTTCTACGGTAAGTCCCCTGATCTCACTCTGGATCGCACAGGTAAAGTCATCGAACGCCGCCTCCATCTTTCGCGGCTGACAGGATTCTCCCAAAAGGCCGCTGATTGGCACATTCAGAATTTCCGCATACCGATTGGCAACCGTTATTTTCGGCGTGCGCTGATTGGTTTCGTAACGGCTGATAACCTGTTTTGAGGTCCCGAGAAGTCTTGCAAAATCCTCTTGCGACATGCGGTGCTCCAGGCGGATTGCTTTGAGTCTGTCTCCAAATCTTTGTTCCAATCCCATCACCCGTATTTCTCTAATGCTTTCATTAAAGCATAAATCGTCACCAAATGCAAGACGGCAACTTCTCCCCAAAAGCCTGATATGGCAGTTGCAAGTCCTAAAGTTTGTACAATCGCCGGACAATTGATAAAAAACAGTATTATTTTAAGCTGGTGTCGGCAAGCTTTCCGTAAATTTTTTTGCGTCACATGTCACCAATCGGGTGACTGCGTTTGCCTTGCTGCCTCCGGCCCAATCATCACAAGGGTGTCATTGACCTCTGCGGAAATAAATAGAATTAAAATTGATATATACTAATGATAAAGAATGCCCGCAGGCAAAATCCGGCCGCAGGCTATTTTAGTTCCCGAATTTCCGGATGGCTGAGTCGTGAAATCATCCGGCGACGCATGAATAATGACCGTGCGGCCGACAACCTCTTTCACCGTAAACCTGTCAGTGAAAAATGCCATGAAGGCATAACCCCGATTTCCGAACAGCGGGGGAAGATCGCCGGCATGCGCGGGATGCGGGCAACCGCGCGGATTGTAGTGACCTCCGGCATTTGCAAAGGGGTCCTCATCGTTTCCGGTACAAGAAGTGCCCTCGTGAATATGAAATCCGAACACATTGGATGCACATGTCTCTTCGGCGGGAAGGCCATGAATCTGCGCGACGAGCAGCACCCCGTCCACAGCCTGATAAAACGAAACCGCCCCATGTATGTCGGGATGATCATGGCTGCCAGCCATGATGGCACGGGCTTCAGGCACCCTCCTCAGCATATTTTGCAAATGATTGATTCCAAACTGTGGCAAAGGAACCACCTCCTGAATTATTCTATGCGGGAGAAAATAAACTGCCAACAAAAAGTAAGGAAGCGTTTTATGAGTACAAACAGCGATTTGATTTTAGCTTCTTATCCGGAAAAGACCCGGCCCAAAATGCTCCGGGGCAAGATTCCCCCGGCCGGAATCTGCTTCAACGTCCGGCACCCGGAGCGGCGGCCCGCATATGCCGGATCTAAAATCCTGGTCTCACCCGGACAAAAGATTTGTTCCGCACCGTCCAGACCGGCTCGGACTTTTTCAGGAGGGAATGCCGTTTCTCCGGCTGCAACCAAATCCGGCTCCGCAACGATCATGAGGACAAGGACGATCTCTGCAAACGCGAAAAAACAGAAGCTGAACAGGAGGATTCACAATGAGTCAATCAGCGGGAATTGTCCGACTTTTAGATGATCTTGGAAGAATCGTGATTCCAAAAGAACTGCGCAAGGCCATGCGGCTGGAAGCCGGGACACCGATCGAAATTATCGGACAGGGCGACAGCATCCTTCTCCGCAATTACAGGCCGGACCCGCTCGAGACTGAAAACGAGGAACTCCGCCAGCGGCTGGCTGAAATCAACAATCTGGCCGCGTCTTTCGAGCAGGAGGGGCCATTCGACCCGCAGGAAACATTTGGCCGGATGCAGGAAATCAAAGAACTGAGCTTTTGGGAAACCGACGACAAGGATGTTTGATCACAATGCGCATCGAAGGCCGGCCCCTCCGCCCAGCCGGGGACAAAGGAGAAACGAATAAGCCCTCCCGGCTCCACCTGAGCTGAGAGGGCTCCATTCTATTTCCAACAACGGTATTTCTTATGCTTGTGGTGTCCTTTGTGGACCGGCTCTAAAAAAATAATAATGCTGCCCATTACAATTCCGAGAAGCATTGGTGCAATAAACCTCATCATGACAGTGCAACTCCTTTTTTCAAAATGGTCTATCATATTATGCGCATTTCCGCTAAAATTAGCCGTTCGTCTTTTTTTAGAGTGCTTTTATGATAGCCTTCGACACGCCACCGGGCCGAACCCGCAAAGCGCCTGTCCGGCTTGAATTTGGAACTTTATCAGCAGTTTGACAAGCGTTTTTACAGGCCAGGGGCAGAAAAGATCTTTTCCGAGCGGCCTAACTCCGGATATCCAGAATGATTGGCGGGAAACAGTGAAACTTATAGTTCAATGATTTTTGTAGAAGAGAACAAACATAGCGATTAAGAGCAATGAAACAATGGAAAGCAATATGTTCAAAACTGTATCTATAAGAATCAAATCCATAAGTATGCCTCCTTCAGACGTTCTTCCGTATGGAACTAATTGGGAAGAAAATAGTAAAAAAGTTGTAATAATTGTAACAAAAATGTAATCATTTTGCAAGTGAAAAATTTTCCAGTTGTTTGGAAACAGGAAAATTTAGTGGCGGATCCCGATATCCGGCCATGTCTGGCAGGGTAAGGTACAATAGGATAGGCCGCTTTTTGCGGTACATATTTGCCGGAGGCATCAAACTAATGGACAAAGAATTGAAACAGCAATTGGAATGGATGAACACCAACCTAAACACCATCGCAATGAACCAAGCGATCCTTTATACCGAATTAGAACAGATCAAAGAACGGCTGCCGCAGTCGGATGAACCGACCGGCTGATAGGACAAAGCCCCGCCGGAAGGATGGCGGGGCAAAATTTTATGCCGCTTTTCGCGTTGTATCATAAAAAAAAAGAGAGCTATTCGCTCTCTTTTTGCGCCTCGGCAGCTCGTGTTTCCGCCGTATCCTCAGATTCCTCCCGAAACGGCAGAATTGTTTTTTTCACGACCATTCCTTCATATTTCAGCTTAAACTGGACCCGGCCGAAAAAACGATGGCCGCAGTGACGGCAGGTAAACGGGGCGCGGAAGCTCTTGTTATGAAGCTGCCATTTGCCCGACCTGCGCGCGCGGCGGCCGCACTGGTCGCAATAGAAAATAAGGTCCGACGGCTGGATCTGAGGATGGTTCAGATTGCAAACCGCCACGGTGCGGAACTCGACGCGGTTGTAGAATTCCTCCGTCTCGGCATCCTGCAGAAACGGCTCCAGTTTTACCGGATCGTAAAGCTTTTGCAGACAACGCATCGAAAGCAAGCTGTCGCCCAGCGCCCGGTGATGATCGAAGCCGCTCTCATCGATTTTCAAAAGCTGGGCGGCCGTCGAAAGTCCCATCTGCTTCGTACAGTCGTAGGAAAGACATCGCTCACAGTAAGCCTGAAGATTCACATAGCGCCGAAGGAACGGAATGCGCCTGCTTCCGCAGAAATATTTGTAATTTTCAATCAGCGCGAGAATGTCCGAAGTGCCCCAGGTCATGATGACACAATCCCCGGCCCAGCGCCGGAAACGGCTGACAACCTGCAGAAACTGCGGCCCGTCCGCCAGCTCTTCGTTCGTAATGCTGGTCAGGTCTCTGATTTTTCCGCTGATTTTCTTGCCAACCTGAGGGCGGATCAGCATTTCAAACGTATCAAGAATATGAAATTCCTCATCCACCTTGACGGCGCCGCATTCGATGATCTCATTCATAAAGCCCTTGAGCCGTCTGCTGTAAGCGCCGTTCCATTCCAGGTCCAATATCACGAATTCCATTATTTTTTCCTGGCGGCCTGCTTCATCCGAAGCTCCTTGCTCAGAATCATTTTGCGCATGCGGATGCTTTTCGGCGTAACCTCGACAAGTTCGTCGGCGCGGATGAATTCCAGGCACTGTTCCAGGCTCATAATGCTGGGCGGAGTCAGCTTGAGCGCTTCGTCGGAGCCGGAGGCGCGGGTATTGGTCGCGTGCTTTTTCTTACAGACATTGACGACGATATCGTCCGATTTTGGGCTTACGCCGACGATCATTCCTTCGTAGACCTCAACGCCGGGGCTGATAAAAAGCCTGCCGCGGTCCTGTGCGTAAAAGAGGCCGTACCCCGTGGATTCGCCCGCCTCGTGGGCAATCAGAGAGCCCTGCGGACGCTGGACGATTTCACCCTTGTAAGGCTCATAGCTGTCGAATACGTTGTTCATGATGCCGTTGCCGTTCGTATCCGTCAGGAATTCCTGCCGGTAGCCCATCAGTCCGCGGGCCGGAATCTTGAATTCCAGGTGGGTCGTGCCGTTGCCGCGCGCACCCATGTTCACCAGCTCCGCCTTGCGCGTTCCCAGCTTTTCCATCACCGCACCCACGTAATTGTCGGGAACCTCGATCATCAGCAGCTCGATCGGCTCACACTTTTTGCCGTTGATCTCCTTGTAGATCACCCTCGGGCCGGTCACCTGAAACTCGAAATCCTGACGGCGCATCTCCTCGATCAGAATCGAAAGATGCAGTTCGCCGCGCCCGGATACCTTGAACGTGTCAGGGGAATCCGTTTCCTCCACGCGCATCGCGACATTCGTCTCCACTTCCTTGAAGAGACGGTCGCGCAGATTGCGAGAAGTGACGTATTTGCCCTCCCGTCCGGCAAACGGACTGTTGTTGACCATAAACATCATGGAAACGGTCGGCTCGTCGATTTTGACAAAGGGAAGCGCTTCCACGCAGTCGGGAGCACAGATGGTCTCGCCGATATTCAGGCCGGTGATGCCCGACACGGCGACCAGGTCCCCGAGGGACGATTCTTCCACTTCCCGGCGCTTCAGGCCCTCGAACTGGTACAGCTTGGTAATTTTAACGTTGGCCGTCGTCCCGTCCCGATGGCAGAGGACCGCGCTGTCGCCGACCCGGATATGCCCGCGCTCAACGCGGCCGATCCCGACCCGGCCGATGTAGTCGTCATAATCGATGTTGGAAAACAGGATCTGCATCGGTCCGTTCGCCTCACCGGACGGAGCCGGGATATTTTTCAGGATCGCGTCGAACAGCGGCTTCATGTCGCCCTCGCGGGCGTTCGGGTCGCCGGAGGCATAGCCGTCGCGCGCGGAAGCGTAGATCACCGGAAATTCGAGCTGGTCCTCATTGGCGCCCAGCTCGATGAACAGGTCGATCACCTCGTCGATCACTTCATCCGGCCTCGCGCCCGGGCGGTCGATCTTATTGAGGACAACCAGCGGCTTTTTACCGAGCCCCAGCGCCTTTTTCAGCACAAAGCGCGTCTGCGGCATGCAGCCCTCGAACGCGTCGACTAAGAGCAGCACCCCGTCGACCATCGTCAGGATACGCTCCACTTCCCCGCCGAAATCGGCGTGGCCGGGAGTATCCACAATATTGATTTTAACGCCGTCATACATGACGGCTGTATTTTTCGCCAGAATCGTAATTCCGCGTTCGCGCTCCAGATCGTTTGAATCCATAACCCGTTCGGCGACGGCCTCGTTCGCACGGAAAACGCCGCTCTGCCTTAGGAGCTGATCCACCAGTGTCGTCTTGCCGTGGTCGACGTGCGCAATAATCGCGACATTTCTGACGTCGTTTCTTACATCCATTGATTTCCCTCTTCTTTCAAATTCGCAGACGTATTATTATATCACATCCATTTGTATTTGTGAACAGTGAAGGCAAAATATAAAAGGTTGGCCGCAGTATCCGAGAAAAGCCGCCGCGGAAATTCCGCGGCGGCCCCTTCAGTGCTTCATTCAGATAAAAAACTCAAGGCGGATTACACAAAAACGGCTTCTCAACACTGAGAAGCGCGAATCGGCCGCAGGTTCAGCCTGCTGGAGCAAACGACGAGGCTCGGGCAGTGCAGTTCCGGGCCGCGTTCCGCGGACCCCTGCACGGGGTCCGGAGATACGGAAAGCGGGTTCGGTCCTCCGGGCTGCGCCGGAGTTCTCGCCTCGCGGCAACTCAAAAGCAAGGACCGGCTCACTGCCGGCCCTTCTTCTTGGAGCGAACGACGAGGCTCGGGCAGTGCAGTTCCGGGCCGCGTTCCGCGGACCCCTGCACGGGGTCCGGAGATACGGAAAGCGGGTTCGGTCCTCCGGGCTGCGCCGGAGTTCTCGCCTCGCGGCAACTCAAAAGCAAGGACCGGCTCACTGCCGGCCCTTCCCCTTGGAGCGAACGACGAGGCTCGGGCAGTGCAGTTCCGGGCCGCGTTCCGCGGACCCCTGCACGGGGTCCGGAGATACGGAAAGCGGGTTCGGTCCTCCGGGCTGCGCCGGAGTTCTCGCCTCGCGGCAACTCAAAAGCAAGGACCGGCTCACTGCCGGCCCTTCCCCTTGGAGCGAACGACGAGGCTCGAACTCGCTACCTCCACCTTGGCAAGGTGGCGCTCTACCGGATGAGCTACGTTCGCAACACTTTAATGCAAGTGCTATTATAGCCAAAATGCCTCGGTTTGTCAAGCCGGAACAATAAAAAATCCCATGGGCATTTTCCATGTTTTCTATTTCGTCGGGTTTATGTTATAATAACCTCACGGCGGAAGCGGAAGCAAAGCTTCCGACACCTGAGAGAACACTGAACCATGATTGCGGGCCGATCACGTTTTCTCCGGCTTCGCGGTTCATGTTATAATACGTTTGACATACGAATCACAGGTAGGGATAAAATGAGTTATTCGATAAATCTGGGAGCTTGGAATTCGGTTTTTGCGGTTCCCTGCTCCGTCGTCGATCAAAATCTGAAGCTGGCCGGGTCCGTGCAGCTCAAGGTTCTTCTCTGGACTCTGCGCCATGCGGGAGAGCCGTTCGAGGCGCAGGATATCGCCTCGGCGCTGGGCATCGAGCGGGCCGACGTAAGAGACGCGCTGCTCTACTGGCAGGAAGCCGGGCTGTTTTCCTCGGGCGGAACGGCGGAATCTGCTAAACCGGCAAGGCCGGAAACACAAGCCCCCAGCCAGCCGGCCGGGGAAACGGCCAAGCCAGCTCCCGCGGCGGAAACGCGGCGCGTGCTTTCCCGCCCGCAGAAACCGGACAGCGGGTTCGTCGCAAAGCGGATTGAGGAATCGACGGATATTTCCTGTCTGATGCAGTCCGCACAGCAGGTTCTGGGGCGGCTGATTTCGGGCGGGGAATCCGCGACGCTTTTGATGATCCACGACGAGTTCGGTCTGCCCAGCGATGTGATCATCATGCTGCTTCAGTATGCCGCAAGCATTGGGAAGGCGAACATGCGTTACATAGAAAAAACAGCGATGAACTGGGCGGATGAGGAAATCAACACCCACGAAAGGGCGGAGGAGAAGCTCCTTCGCCTGACCGAGTGCCGGCAAGCCTGGCGGCAGGTGGAGCAGGCGCTGGGAATGCCCCACCGTTCACCCTCTTCGAAAGAGGAGGCGTTTGCGGACACCTGGGTCGCGCAGTGGAAATTCGGCGGCGACATGATCCGCGAGGCATACGACCGGGCCGTGGACGCGACCGGAAAGTTCAGCGCAAGCTACATGAACCGGATTCTGGAGCGCTGGAAAAAAGCGAATATTTCAACTGTGCAGCAGGCACAGAGGGAGACGATGGAACGGGCGGCGGCACGCAGGGACAGCAAGGGCAGTCCCCTCTCCCAGGAGCTGGATGAGTTCGAACGCTCGGGAATATTTGACAATTTCGACAGGAAGTGATTCTGACGGGATACGATCGGGAAGTCTACGAAGCCGCGGACCGGATCCTGCGGGAGCGCCGCCGGGAAGCCGAGCTGCTGCAGGAAAAGCGCCGGACCGTTTTTTACAGCGTCTGCCCCGAAGCTCAGAAGTTGGAACAGCGCCTCGCTAAAACCGCCGTGCGCGCCGCAAAAGCCGTGCTCGGCGGAAAAAATGCGAGGGAGCAGCTGGAACTTCTCCGGGCGGAAAACTTACGGCTCCGTTCCCAGTGGAACGAGCTGCTGCGGTCGGCAAATATGACAGAAGAAGACCTGGAGCCGGCGTACCGATGCAAAAAATGCAGAGATATGGGCTACGTCGACGGCAAAATGTGTTCCTGCCTGAAAGACTTGCTGCGCGAGGAAGCTTACCGCAGGCTGAACGCTCTGACGCCTCTTTCGCTCTCAACATTCGAGAGTTTTTCGCTTGAATATTACCCCGACAGAGTTGAACAGGGCCCCGGCCGCTCCCCTCGGAGCGCGATGCGCGAAATTCTGGAAAACTGCCGGAAATACGCCGAGGCCTTCTCCCCCGCCTCTTCGCAGAACCTGATCATGCAGGGCGCTACCGGGCTGGGCAAGACCCACCTTTCACTCTCGATTGCGAATGAGGTGCTTCAAAAAGGATTCGGCGTCGTCTACTGCTCCGTCAACAATCTGATCGCCCGGCTGGAAAACGAACATTTCGGTCGGGATGAAACCGGTGATTCCGGCAGTCTTCTGGAATCCTGCGACCTTCTGATTCTGGATGACCTCGGGACGGAATTCCGAAGTTCTTTTTCCATTGCTGCGGTGTACAACATTGTCAACACGAGACTGCTGCTTCGCAGGCCGACCATCATCAGCACCAACCTGTCTATGCGCGAGCTTCAGGACCGGTATTCCGACCGGTTCGCCTCCCGCGTCGCCGGAAGCTATGTTCGCCTGATGTTTCTCGGCCATGACAACAGGATGCAGCGGCTCCTCGTTCAGCACGGAAAAAAATAAGGATGCTCCCGGCATCCTTATTTTGAAAGCGTTTACCTATTTTCGGAATCGGTGTTTTCCCTGCTCTGGGATTTCAGATACGCGTTGATAAACCCGTCCAGGTCGCCGTCCATCACGGCGTCGATGTTGCCGGACTCATATCCGGTACGGTGGTCCTTCGCCAACGTATAAGGCATAAAGACGTAGGAACGGATCTGGGAGCCCCACGCGATTTCCTTCTGCACGCCCTTGATGTCCTCGATCCGCTCCAAATGCTCCCTCTCCTTGATTTCCATCAGCTTTGACTTGAGCATTCTCATGGCAACGTCGCGGTTCTGGTACTGGCTGCGCTCCACCTGGCAGGCGACGACGATGCCGGTCGGAATATGGGTCAGCCGGACCGCGGAGGACGTCTTGTTGACCTTCTGCCCGCCGGCGCCGCTCGCACGGAAATAATCGATTTTGATGTCGTCCGGGTTGATTTCGACTTCAATCGTGTCGTCGATCTCCGGCATGACCTCGAGCGAGGCAAACGAGGTGTGCCTGCGCCCGGAGGCGTCGAACGGAGAAATCCGGACCAGGCGGTGGACGCCGGACTCCCCTTTCAGAAAGCCGTAGGCGTTCTCCCCGGCAACCAGGATGCTGGCGCTTTTCAGGCCGGCCTCTTCCCCGTCCAGATAGTCCAGCGTCTGTACGGTGAATCCGTGGCGTTCGCCCCAGCGGCAGTACATGCGGTAAAGCATCTCCGCCCAGTCCTGCGCCTCCGTGCCGCCCGCTCCCGCGTGGAACGTCAAAATCGCGTTCTTCGCGTCGTATTCGCCGGTCAGCAGCGTCGTCAGGCGCATGGAATCCAGTCCCGCGCGGAACTGTTCCAGTTCCTGCTGCGCCTGCGGAAGCAGGGAAAGATCCCCTTCTTCGTCCGCAAGCTCGATCAGCGCCATCAGGTCCTCATAGGAGGATTTCAGGCGTCCGTATGATTCTATTTTATTCTTGAGCGAACTGGACCTCTGCAGAATCCTCTGGGATTTTTCCATATCGTCCCAGAAATCCGGCGCGGTCGCCTTTTGGTCCAGCTCGGCGATCTCTTTGCGCATGCCTTCCAGGCCGAGCGCGTCGGCTAACTCCTTCAGCTCCGGCTCCAGGCCCTGGAGGGAAAGCCTCAGTTCTTCATATTGCAGCATTTGATTCATCCTTCAGAATAAATTCCATTCGTTTGATTATAGAATATTTTAAGGATAAAGTCAAAAGTTACTTTCTCCCGCGCGCTATTTTATGTTGGGAAACAGGTGAATTTATGAATTAGTTGAAAACTTATGGGGCAAAACATTGAAGTTTTCCTAAATTTTTTATAAAATGAAATTATTAAAAGGAGGCTCCTGTATGACTGATTATGTCGGTTTGAATTGTCCGGTATGCGGAAAGACATTCACTGCCGAAGACGATATCGTTGTTTGCCCCATCTGCGGCGCACCATACCACCGGCACTGCTACGCCGAGGCCGGGAAATGTGTTTTTGAAGAAAAGCACGGAACGCCGGACGCCTGGGCACCGCCCGGTAAGGGAAAAGAGGCCGGGGAGCAGGGCCGGACCAAACGGTGCCCTCGCTGCGGTTCCTTCAATTCCGACCAGGCGCTGTTCTGCGAGCAATGCGGCCAGTCTCTGGAGGGAAAGCGCCCGAACGATCCCGGAGCGGCCCCTCCCTATGTCCCGCAGAATAACGCCCCGTTTGCCGGAGGGCAGCCGGACGGCAACCCGTTTGGCCAGAACGGCTTTCCCGGAGGACCGCCGCCGTTCTATCCCGCCGCCGGGATCCCCGGTCCGAATGAAACGATCGACGGCGTTCCCGCCGGCGATGTTGCCCGTTTCGTGCAAACCAACACACAGTACTATCTCACTGTTTTTATGAACCTGAAACGGTTCAGAAGGAACAGGTTTAACTTCTGCGCCTTTTTGTTCCCGGGCGCGTGGATGCTCTACCGCAAGCTGTACAAAGCCGGTTCCATCGTCACGGCGGTCATGTTCGGCCTGTACATAGCGTCCGCCTGGGTAACCGAACATTTTCTCAATCCGATCATCCAGTTTCTTTTCCTGCAGACCGGGATTACCGGCGACACGCTCACCCCAAGCAACGAACAGATTGAAAAGCTCATGGAATTGATTGAAAAGCTGCCTTCGTACCAGGTGACTCTGATGGCGGTGCCGGCTTTGATCTTCCTGACTCAGCTGATTCTGATGCTTGTCTTCGGTTTTTCCGCAAACCGGATGTATCTGAAGCACTGCATCGGTAAAATCACGGCCATCCGGAAAGAAACCACACGGCCATCCGATAACGCTGTACGGATGCAGGAAGAGGGCGGGGTCAATCTTTCCCTTGCCATCTGTCTTGGGATCTGCTATTTCATTCTTTCCTATATCCCATCCATTTTTTACTAGGAGAATCGAACATGAAAGTCACAAAAGCCGTTATTCCGGCGGCGGGACTCGGCACCAGAGTCCTGCCCGCCACAAAATCCATGCCAAAGGAAATGCTTCCCATTGTGGACAAGCCGGCGATTCAGTACATCGTGGAAGAGGCTGTGCGCTCCGGCATCACGGACATCTTAATCATCACAAACCGGGGCAAAGGGCTGATTGAAGACCATTTCGACCGCGTCCCCGAGCTTGAGGCAAGGCTGACGCAGAGCGGCCCCGAAAAGGAAGAAATCCTGAACGAAATCGTCGGGATCGCCCACAAGGCGAATTTCTTTTTCGTTCGGCAAAAGGAGACGCGCGGCCTGGGCCACGCGGTCGGCTGCGCGAGGTCCTTTGTCGGAAACGAGCCGTTTGCAGTGCTGTACGGCGACGATGTGGTCATCGGGGAAGACCCCGCCTGCGGACAGCTGATCCGCGCTTACGAGGAGTACGGCAAGGGCGTCCTCGGAGTCAAGATGGTTTCTGAGGAGGCGATTTCGAAATACAGCTCCCTGAAAGTGGAACCTCTGAGGGGCAACTGGTTTTCCTGCACCGACATGGTGGAAAAGCCCTCGCCGGATCAGGTTCTCTCCCTCTATTCCATTTTGGGGCGCTGCATTCTGACTCCGGAAATTTTCGATATTCTGGACCACACGGACCCGGGCGCGGGCGGAGAGATTCAGCTGACCGACGCCATGCGCACCCTCGCCCGCCGCGACGGCATGATCGCGGTCGAATATTCCGGGACGCGCTACGATATGGGCAACAAGCTCGGGATCATGAAAGCCCAGGTCGAAGTCGGCCTGAACCATCCCGAAATCGGGCGGGAATTCCGGGCTTATCTCAAAGAGATCTGCCAAACCCTGTAATAACCGCTACAAATTTTCTATTGACGGAGTTCCCGCCGGCTGATATAATAGTCCTGTTAAGCCGCTATTGCGGCTTTATCCTTGCTCCGGACACAGTTCCGGGGCCATAAGTCCAAAAGGAGGTGTTTTGACAATGGCAGATGTAAAGAATTCCTATGAAACCGTTTTTATTCTTTCCACCAAATTGGGAGAAGAGGGGATTACTTCCACAATTCAGAAGTTCAAGGATCTGATTGCGGAACACGCCACCATCGACAATGTTGACGATTGGGGCAAACGCAGACTGGCCTATCCGATCCAGAAGGAAGAAGAGGGCTACTATACGCTGATTGCTTTCACCAGCTCCCCGGAATTCACTGCGGAACTGGACCGTGTCTACAACATTACGGACGGCGTGCTTCGTTCCCTGATCGTGAAAAAGGAAGCTCCGGATCAGGCTAAGCCTGAAAAGGACAAGACGGAAGAGAAAAAGGAAGCGTGACCTGAAATGCTGAATGTCGCTGTTCTGATGGGAAGGCTCGTCGCAGACCCGGAACTGAGGCACACGCCGAACGGGATTTCCGTGACCAGTTTTACCATCGCCGTGGATCGATCCTATGTAAAGGCCGGAACCGATCGGCAGACGGATTTTATCGACGTCGTGGCGTGGCGCAACAACGCTGAATTTGTGTGCAAATATTTCCGGAAAGGCCAGCTGGCCGCCGTCCAAGGTTCCATTCAGACGCGGACCTACACCGATAAAGACGGAAACAAGCGCAAAGCGGTTGAGATTGTTGCCGACAATGTCCATTTTGCGGAACCGAAGCGGGAAAGCGGAGGTTCTTCCGGCGGTTATTCCAGAACCGGAAATCCGGCGAACGACCACATCGAGCCACCGCCACCCGCATATGCAAACGGCGATACAGGTGATTTCGAGGAAATTCCATCCGATGATGATCTTCCCTTCTGACCTTTTGACACAACCGATTGAAGTAAAATAGAATAAGGAGGTTTCTCATGGCTGACAATCAGAACGACAGACCCGTCAGGGAGCGCAGAGGCGGCCGCAAGGGCCGCAAAAAAGTCTGCAGCTTCTGCGTGGACAAGGTCGAAACCATTGATTACAAAGATGTCGCAAAGCTGCGCCGCTTTGTCTCGGAACGGGCAAAGATTCTTCCCCGCAGAGTTACCGGCACTTGTGCTCATCATCAGCGCGAATTGACGGTCGCGATCAAGCGTGCGCGCCACCTTGCATTGCTTCCGTTCAGCAGCGACTGATTCAGCGGATAAAATCGGGCTGCTCTGGGAATCCGGTTCACACCGGTACCAGAGCAGTTTTCCTTTTTCAGGAGGCGGCCATATGCTCTTTGACATGCACGCTCATATGTTCAGCGACAAAATCGCAGAAAAGGCGCTCTCACGCCTGGCTCTGCTGTTCGGTGACCAGCCCATTACAAACGGGACCGTCGGCGACACCGAGCAAAAGATGAAGGAATGGGGAATTACCGCTTTCACGGCTCTCAATATCGCGACAAAGCCGGGCCAGCAAAAGGTGATCAACGACTGGGCCGCGTCCGTCCAAACCGATTCCGTCCTCTGCTTCGGAACAGTGCATCCGGACGCGCCGGACGCTGCGGAGGAAGTCCTGCGGATTGCCCGTCTCGGCCTGCACGGCATAAAGCTTCACCCCGATTCTCAGAAATTCCTGATTGCGGAGCCAAGGCTCTACCCGATTTATGAGGCGGCCTCCTCCCTCGGCCTGCCGATCACCTTTCACGTAGGGCGGGATCCGGACAGCGTGCGAAGCCCCCGCGCGGCGGCATCCGGCATCACCAGAATCTCCCGCCTGTTCCCCAATCTGACGATCATCGCCGCCCATATGGGCGGCGCAAGAATGAGCGATGAGGCAGAGCAGGTCCTTGCGGGGAAAAACGTCTATCTCGACACTTCGCTCTCAAATGTTTTTTGCCCGCCGGAACAGTTCGTCAGAATCGTCAGGAAGCACGGTTCGGAGCGTATTTTATTTGGAAGCGACTGCCCATGGCAAAGCCCGCTGGAAGAATTCAGATGGATCGAACACCTGGATCTTCCCAGCGCGGACAGAGAGAATATCTATTGGAACAACGCGGTGCGAATCCTGAAGATCGCCAAATGACGCTGCGGGGATGCCAATCCCACAGCAAAAAGAATGCCGGGGCTTTTGCCCCGGCATTCTTTTTGCTGTTCACCCCGCGGAAGAAGCGGATGACGACGCGGACGGATTCGGATTAGGCCCTTTGCTGACGACAATGACCACCTTGGAACCATACGCCATCTGGCTGCCTTCCTTCGCATTCTGATACCCTATGACCAGACCGGAGGGCACCGAACCGCTGTACGCCTCCGCCTTCGTGGGAACGAATCCCGCAGAGGTCACATTCTCGGAAGCATCCGGCAAGGTTTCACCTGAAATTTCAGGCAGCGTGCGCACGGCCGCTCCCTCGCTGACAACCACCACAATCGCCGTTCCTTTTGCCATCTTTCCGTTTGCCGCCGGCTGCTGGGAAATAATGCATCCCTCCGGGACCGTATCGGAAAACTGCCTGGTCGAAAGAAGGATCTGATAGTCCGTTCCCTGACTGGAAGACACGTCCTCAACAAACTGATCGTAGTTCTGTCCCACCAGATTCGGAACCGTTATTTTGTTTTCGTCAGATGAATCCGCGAGCTGGTCTGCCGAAGACTTTTCCAGCAAAACCGCCGAAGAAGAATCGGAAGCATCCGTCGCGGCTCCCGCCGCCAGTCCGCGGTCGTCGGTCGGGGTGCGGCTGATCCAGAACATGCCGATCGCCGTAAACACGATCAGCATGACCGCGCAGGAGGCCAAAACCCAGACAAAGCCGGGCAGCTCGCGCTTTTTTTTCTCATCGGGACCCGCCCCGCCCGTTTCCATGCGGCCGGGCATCCGGCTGATCCGCCGGGTTTCTTCCAGCGCGGCCGTCACGGAAGAAGCAGCGGAAAGCTCCACCCTCAGGCGCTCAAACGTCGGCGTCCGGCGGTCCGGTGAAACCTGAAGCGCATTGGCCAGCGCCGTGACCAAATAGGGCGGCAAAGTGTGAAGCACGGCCGTGGGAATAAACAGCCGCGAATCACCCCGGCGCTTCAGCGCATCCGGCGGAAGGGTCCCGGTCAGGGTAAAAAACAGCGAGGCCGCAAAGCCGTAAACATCCGTCGCTTCATTCGGCTGATAATCCATGACGTACTGTTCGATTGCCGCGCATCCATCCGTCATGTCCGGCGGAAGATCGGTATCCATTTGCCGGACCGAACCGATCGAAAAACCGCCGAGTTTCATCCGGCCGTCTTCCATAATAAACAAAGTATCGGGGGAAATCCCCAAGTGGCCCACGGAATGGGCGTGAAGGACGCTCAGCGCGGAAAGCACGGGCATAAACAGCTGCCTCGCAGCGTTCCAGCTGAGTCTTCCGCCGCTCCGTTCCACAAAATAGCGGAGCGTAATGCTGTCGTTCCATTCGGACACCGTATAAGCCGTATGATTTTCTTCAAAGATATCATAAATCTGCACAATGGCGGAAAGCTCGCGCATGTGGGCGATCTCTCTGGAATAACTTAAAAACCGGGCAAACGACTCGTTGAAAATGATTTCACTGCCGCCGACCACGCGCACATCCGTGCCGTTCGCAGCCCGTTCGCTGAGCGTCTGCGGAAAAAACTCGTGCAGCTCGATCGGAATATTCAGAACGGTGTCGTAGCCGATATAAATAATTCCCTCTCCATTGCTTTTTTTCGCAACGCCGACCAGATACCGTTTCTGCAGCATGGTTTTCAGAGGAAGGGCATGCGTCATCTGGGGCTCATCCCCAAGCCAGCCACAGCGGGGGCAAGCCGCTCCGCCTTCTTTTTCGGACATGCAGTTCATACACAGATTTGCCGGATCAGTCATATTGCCGCCTCCGAACTGTTGTTAAGGCCGTTGCCGCACTTGTTTAGTTTTCTTCATCCTCATCCGAATTATCCCAATTGTGCCAAACATTCTGCACGTCGTCGTTGTCTTCCAGGGTATCGAGCAAACGCTGCATTTTAGCGGCCGCATCCGGATCCTCCATTGTTACGGTCGTGCTCGGCACCATTTCAACCTCCGCGGAAACAAATTCATATCCTTTTTTCTCAAGGTCGCTCAGAACGCCGCTGAAATCGTCCGGTTCCGTGTCGATCTCAAAAACGTCCTCATCGGATTGGAAATCGGAGGCGCCGGCTTCAAGCCCGTCTTCCATGACCTTGTCTTCGTCGAGCCCTTCTTTTTCGATCAGAATGACTCCCTTTCGCTCAAAAAGAAAGGAAACGCAGCCATTCTGCCCCAGGTTGCCGCCGAATTTGTCAAAGTAGTGCCGGATGTCGCCCGCCGTGCGGTTGCGGTTGTCCGTCAGGGTCTCCACAATCACGGCGATGCCGTTCGGACCATATCCTTCGTACTGGATGGTCTCGTACTTATTCTCGTCTCCGTCGCCCGCGGCCTTCTTGATGATCCTCTCGATGTTGTCGTTCGGAACATTGGCGGCTTTCGCCTTGGCGATGCAGTCCCTCAGACGGGAATTGGCATTGGGGTCCGGCCCGCCGCCCTGTTTGACCGCCACTGCGAGCTCACGGCCTATTTTTGTGAAAACTTTCGCTTTGGCCCCATCTGTTTTTTCTTTTTTTCGTTTAATATTATTCCATTTTGAATGGCCCGACATAAAAAAAGTCCTCCAAACTTCAATAGCGCTTGATTTTTATCATAGCACAGTTTTTGCGGAATGGCAAGGGCGGCACCGGCGGCCGGTCAAATCAGGGTGCCGCTGTCACAGTAGGAACACAGCAGCATGTCTCCGACCTCCGTAAAAAGGCCCGGCAGGTAGCGTTCCGTCTGCGTGATGCACTTGGGATTGGAGCAGCGGTGCGGATGCGTGGGGTGCGGAATTTTCCTCTTCCGAGGCCGGTCCCGGCTTTGCAGGATGGTCAGGATCAGCGCCATTCTGGCGTAAACGCCATAGACGGTCTGTTCAAAATAAGAAGCGCGCGGGTCGCCGTCCACGTCCACGGAGATTTCATCCACGCGGGGCAGCGGATGCAGAATTTTCAGGTCCGGCTTTGCATTCCGGAGCTTCACGCTGTCCAGGACAAAGACGCCCTTTTGCCGTTCGTACTCCTCCCGGCTTGAAAAACGTTCCTGCTGAATGCGGGTCATATACAGCACGTCCAATTCCGGCAGGGCCTGCTCCAGGCTTTCCGCGGCAGAACAGGTGCAGCCCGCGGCGTCGATCACGTCCAGAACGTATTTCGGCAGAGCGAGCTCCGGGGTGGAAATCAACACAAAGGAGGAGCCTGGAAAGCGGGTCATCGTCCGAATCAGCGAATGGACGGTTCTGCCGTATTTCAGATCTCCGCACAATCCGATTCTCAGGTGGTCCAGCCTTCCCTTTTCATTGGAAAGGGTGACAAGGTCCGTCAAAGTCTGCGTCGGATGAAGATGCCCCCCGTCCCCCGCATTGATAATGGGGGATTTGGAATACAGCGACGCGGCCGCCGCCGCCCCCTCGCACGGATTCCGCATGACGACGATATCCGCGTATCCGCTGACGACCGTGATCGTGTCCTTCAGGCTCTCCCCCTTGGAAACCGACGTGTTTTCCGGATTGTCAAAGCCGATCACTTCGCCTCCCAGGCGGTACATGGCGGTCTGAAACGACATCTTGGTGCGCGTGGACGGTTCATAGAACAGCGTCGCCATGATTTTCCCGCGGCAGGATTCCCGATAGGCCCACGGATTTTTGCGCATACTATCGGCAAGAGCAACCAGCTCCCTGATCTCTCCCACCGAGAGCTGGTCCAGGTCTATCATATCGTAAAGCTGCATCCCTTTCACCCCGAGCTTTCTATATATATTGAGTAATATTTTAACATCGCTCCGGCAAAAGCACAAGACGGCTTTGTAATTTTAAAGGGAATCTATTGACAGATTTGCTATGATTGCATTAGAATGAGTTGTTAACACAGAAACGACTGGAGAAATGGCAGGGCGTTGCAATGAAAATCGGACTCGACGTTGGTTCCACCACTATAAAATGTATTGTTATGGATGAATCCGGCAAGATCTTGTATCGTTCCTATCAACGGCATTATTCCAAGATCACGGAAAAAATGACGGAGCTTCTGGAAAAAGTCCGCCGTGAATTCAACCTGGACGAAACAGCGATGCTGACTGTTTCCGGTTCTGCCGGAATGGGAATCTCCCAGACGTGCGGTCTTCCGTTCGTCCAGGAAGTCTACGCGACCCGCATCGCGGTCGGCCGGCTGATTCCCGACGCCGACGTGATTATTGAGCTCGGCGGCGAGGACGCCAAGATCCTGTTCCTTTCCGGCGGGCTGGAGGTCCGCATGAACGGCTCCTGCGCGGGCGGGACGGGGGCCTTCATCGATCAGATGGCTACCCTCCTGAACCTGTCGCTGGAGGAGATGGACCGGCTCGCCTCTCAATATGAAAAAATCTATACGATCGCATCGCGCTGCGGGGTCTTTGCCAAATCGGATGTCCAGCCCCTGCTGAACCAGGGCGCCCGAACGACGGATATTTCCGCCAGCATCTTCGCCGCCGTGGCAAACCAGACCATCGCCGGGCTGGCCCAGGGCCGCCCGATCCGCGGCAAGGTGGTCTATCTCGGCGGGCCGCTGACGTTCCTGCCGCAGCTGCGGGGCAGTTTCGACCGCGCTCTGAAAGTGACCGGCGTCTGCCCGGAGGATTCCCTTTATTACGTCGCCATCGGCGCGGCATACTGCGGCGCGGTCGAGACAAACCTCGGGGAAGCGCTGGATCGGATCCGCAAATACGGCTCCACGGGAAGCTTTCTCTCCATTCCCCCTCTGTTCCGGAATGAAGAGGAGTACGAGGCGTTCCGCGAACGGCACGCACAGTGCAGGGCTCCGCGGGGAGACATCGCGTCCTACCGCGGCGATGTCTGGCTCGGCGTCGACGCGGGTTCGACCACGGTCAAAGCCGTGCTGCTAGGCAAAGACGGAGAAATCCTCGATTCCGTCTATCAGAACAATTCCGGCAATCCCGTCCCGATCATCCGGGATTACCTGCTCGGCGTCTATCAGAACCATCCGGATCTCCGCATCGCGGGAAGCGCCGTGACGGGCTATGGGGAAGAACTGCTGAAAAACGCTTTCGGCATCGACTACGGGATCGTTGAAACGGTCGCCCACTTCACCGCCGCAAAGCACTTCCGCCCGAACGTGGATTTCGTCATCGACATCGGCGGGCAGGACATGAAATGCTTCAAGATCCGGGGCGGCGCGGTGGACAATATTTTCCTGAACGAAGCCTGCTCCTCCGGGTGCGGCTCCTTTTTGCAGACGTTCGCCAGCACGCTCGGCTATGAGATACCGGAATTCGCAAAGCTCGGCCTGTTCGCGGAGCATCCCGTGGACCTCGGTTCCCGCTGCACCGTCTTTATGAACTCCCAGGTCAAGCAGGCACAGAAGGACGGAGCGACGACGGAGGACATCTCCGCGGGCCTTTCGGTCAGCGTGGTGAAAAACGCGATCTACAAGGTGATCCGCGTCGCGAGCGCCGAAGAGCTCGGCCGGAACATCGTGGTGCAGGGGGGCACGTTCCTGAACGACGCCGTGCTTCGCGTCTTTGAAAAGGAGCTCGGCGTGGAGGTCACCCGCCCGGACATCTCCGGCCTGATGGGCGCTTACGGCGCGGCGCTCTACGCTATGGGCAAGCCGAAAAGCGAAAGCTCGCTGATCGGCCTTGAGGAACTTCAGGATTTCAAGCATGAGGTGAAAGTGACCAACTGCGGACTGTGCAGCAACCACTGCCGCCTGACCATCAATATCTTCGGCGGAAACCGGCGCTTTATCGGAGGCAACCGCTGCGAAAAGCCGGTCACCAAAAAAAATGCGAAGAGCGAGCTCAATATGGTGGCATTCAAGATGGATCTTCTGTCCGCTTACCGTGCGTCGGAGCCGGGACCGCGGGGAAAGATCGGGATTCCGATGGGCCTGAACCTGTACGAACTGCTCCCGTTCTGGCATCGCTTCTTCACCTCCCTCGGATTTGAAGTCGTCCTCTCCCCCCTTTCGGACCGCGAGCTGTACCTGAACGGACAGAGCACCATTCCGTCCGACACGGTCTGTTTTCCCGCAAAGCTGATGCACGGGCATGTGCAGGCTTTGATCGACGCAGGGGTCCGGAACATCTTCTACCCCTGTATGTCGTACAATTTCGACGAGGGAATCTCCGACAACCATTACAACTGTCCGGTCGTCGCCTACTATCCCGAGGTGATCGCGGCCAACATGGGCAGTCTTTCCGATTATAATTTCATCCACGACTATGTGGGGATCCACCGCAAACACGACTTTCCGATCAAGATGCACGGAGTTCTTCAGAAAAGCTTTCCGGACATCACCGTCCGCGAAGTCAAACAGGCTGCAAAAGCGGCTTACGGGGAATATGACCGCTATATGGAGCAAGTCCGCCGGAAGGGCGACGAAATGATTCTTGAGGCCGAGCGCGAGCACCTGCCGATCATCGTCCTGAGCGGCAGACCGTATCATCTCGACCCGGAGATCAACCACGGAATCGACAAGCTCATCGTCAGCCTCGGTGCCGCCGTGATTACGGAAGACGTCGTCAGCCCCAGAGCCGGAAAAATTCACACGGACGTCCTGAACCAGTGGACTTACCACGCCCGGCTGTACGCCGCGGCCAAATACGTCTGCACAAGGCCCGACATGAACCTGGTGCAGCTCGTGTCCTTCGGCTGCGGAGTCGACGCGATCACGACCGACGAGGTCCGCAGGATCCTGGAAGAGGGCGGCAAAATCTACACCCAGATCAAAATCGATGAAATCACAAACCTTGGCGCGGTGAAGATCAGGCTGCGCAGCCTGTTTGCCGCCCTGGAGGCGTAGGAGGTGCGGCAAGCATGGCAAAGTTGAAATACAATAAAAAGGGGCGCCTTCTGTTTACGAAGGAAATGAAAAAGGAATACACGATTCTCGCTCCGATGATGGCGCCGATCCATTTCCGCCTGATCGTCAACGTGATGAACAACTGCGGCTACCATTTCGAGTTGCTGGACACCACCGGGCCGAATATCGTGCAGGAGGGACTGAAGTATGTCCACAACGACACCTGCTACCCCGCTCTGCTGGTGATCGGGCAGTTTATCGACGCGCTGCACTCCGGAAAATACGACCTGAACAAAACCGCGCTGGTCATCACCCAGACCGGGGGCGGGTGCCGCGCTTCCAATTATATCCACCTGCTGCGCAAGGCTCTGAAAAAGGCCGGCCTCACACAGATTCCCGTCATCTCGATGAACCTGTCGTTTCTGGAGCACAACCCGGGATTTCAGATCACCCTTTCCATGATCCGCAAATTCGTCGCCGGCATCGTTTACGGCGACGCGCTCATGCTGCTGCACAACCAGACGGAAGCCTATGAGGCCAACAAGGGGGAAAGCGGACAAAAAGTCGAGAAATGGATTGCGGAGCTTTCCGATCAGTTCAATCACGGCCACGGCCTTTCGCTCCGGGAGCAGACGGAGAATCTGAACCGTATCGTTCACGATTTCGCCGCTGTTCCGATTCAAAACGTGCCCAGGGTCAAGGTCGGAATCGTCGGTGAAATTTACGTCAAATACGCCGCGCTGGGGAACAATAACCTGGAGGATTTCCTCAAGGAACAGGGATGCGAAATCAATGTGCCCGGCCTGATGGGCTTCGCCCTGTTCAAGGTCGATAACCGGCTGGACGACATCCGCCTCTACGGCGGAAACCCGGTCAAACATTTCGTTGTCAAAAAGTTGATGAACTATCTTCTGAAAATGCAGGACATTCTGATCGAAGCGGTCAAAACAGAGCCGCGGTATCTCGCCCCCACTCCATATGCCCACACAAAGAGCCTGGTCAAGGGCGTGATCGGCTACGGCGACAAGATGGGAGAGGGCTGGCTCCTGACGGCGGAAATGATGGAGCTGACCGAACAGGGATACGGGAATATCGTCTGCGCGCAGCCGTTCGGCTGCCTGCCGAATCATATTTGCGGCAAGGGAATGATCCACAAGATCAGGGCGGTTGACGAACGCTCCAACATCGTTCCGATCGACTACGATCCAAGCGCCACCAGGGTCAACCAGGAAAACAGAATCAAACTGATGCTGGCGGTGGCAAAAGAAAAACTTGCGCAGCAAGAAAAGGAGCGGTAATGTTTTCTAAAAATAAATTGAATATTTGTTGCTATTCCCGGAATTGCCTTCCGCGGATAAAATTGGTTGCATAGAATCCTCCATCGACATATACTTTATATATTGACTGTGGTTCCCGTCAATAAGTAAAACGGCAAACCCGCCGAAAGGCCGGGATGCCAAGCCATGGGGCCGGACGTGGGACAGATTGGAGGAGTTCTCCGTGAAGGGCAAGTCTTTCTGGTTCCAGATCCTGGGCTTTTTCCTGTCAGCCGTCACCTTTGCCTGTCAGACGAACGGATTCCAGGAAAGCAGAATGACTCCGGGGCCGCTGATTCTTTCCGCCGCGGTTTCTCTTTGCCTGCTTTTAATCGTCTGGTACCGCTATGTCGACAAGCCGACCGGCGATTTCCTTCATACAATCCACCGGGCGATCGGCGGCGACTACGGCGCCCGGTTTTCCTGTTATGCGGAAAACGATAATTTTCGCCGCCTGTCCGCCGCGTTCAACCGGCTGATGGGCCGCGTGGAAAGCCAGACGGAAGAACTGACGGAAAGCCGGCAGCTTCAGAGCCTGCTTTACGAAAATGAAAAAATATACCGTTCCGCGCTTGAGCTTACCTGCGAGCGGGTTTTTGAAGCGGACCTCACCCATGACCAGCTGATTTATGGATATGAAACCTATCAAAAGGTCTTTTCCTTTCATCATATCGAACGATTCGAAGATCTGATCGGCAAGCTCGCGGATCAGGCCGTGCATGAGGAGGACGCCGAAAAATTCCGCCGGACTTTCGACCGGCGGAACCTGCTGGAGACTTTCAACAGCTCCGGCGTGCCGGAAATCGTTCTGGAGTATCGGCAAAGGCTGCCGTCCGGCGAGGTCACCTGGGTCTCCACCTCTGTCATTCGGAGCGGCGACCCGGAAAACGGGCTGAAGGTCATCGGTTACGTCAAGAATATCGACGCGCGAAAACGAAAGGAACTGGAGATTTTAAAGCAGTCTCAGAAAGACGGGCTGACCGGGATCTACAACAAACGGTGCACCCAGTCCCTGATCGAGAGCTTTCTGGCGGGCAGCGGAAACGGCGGCCGCCATGCGGCAATCATGCTTGATATCGACGATTTTAAACGGATCAACGACACGCTCGGCCACATTCAGGGAGACGCGGCGCTTTTAAACGTCGCGCAGAGGCTCTCCGCCCTGTTCCGCAGCTCGGATATCGTGGGCAGGATCGGCGGAGACGAATTTTTCGTTTTGATGAAGGACTGCGGTTCCCGCGAAGTCCTGACAGAAAAGCTGGACGCGCTCACGGGCATGTTTGGGGAAATCCATCTGGAAGATCCCTCTTTTCAGGTCAGCGGCAGTATCGGCGTGGCTCTTTACCCGGAAGACGGAACGGATTACCGGGAGCTCTACAAAAAAGCGGATGTTGCACTCTATTACTCCAAAGCTCACGGTAAAAATCAATACCGTATTTACTCCCGGCAATAGACCGGCGCCGTTGCAATTTCCTATTGCAGCGGCGCGTTTTATTGTTTATCAGCACGGTCACCGGCTCCATTTGTCGCTGAGCGAATTGATCTGGTCGGCAAATTTGGCAAGGTCTTTATTTGCGCCGCCTTCGTTTTCCTGAATGACGCGCATCAGGCGGCGTCCGGCTTCCACCAGACGCGCAAACGCGGCCTGCACTCTTCTCGCCTTTGCCTTGACGCGGGCGGGCTCGGTCCCCTCTTCCAGGATGGTGTTGCTGATCAGATCCGCGACCGCCCGGAAATTCGGCGCGTAAGCGTGGTAGCCCAGCGCGTTCAGCTCCTCCGTAAATTCCTGGCAGATCTCCTGCTCGCCGTGGACAACGAACACGCGGTCCGGCTTTTGAGCAAACGACCCGATCCAGCGCAGCAGGCCCTTGTGGTCGGCGTGCCCCGACAGCGCCTTGAAATTGTGGACGCGGGCCTCGACGGCGATTTCTTCTCCGAACAGCTTGACCTGTTTCGCTCCGTCGACCAGGATGCGCCCCAGCGTTCCGTTTGCCTGGTACCCGACGAAAACGATCGAACATTCCCTTCTCCACAAATTGTGTTTCAGATGATGACGGATGCGGCCCGCCTCGCACATTCCGCTGGAGGAGATAATCACCTTGGGCACGCCGTCTTCATTCAGGGCCCTGGACTCCTCGACGCTCTCACAGATGTGCAGGTTGGAAAAGCGCAGTGGGCGGAATCCCTCGCGGATCACACGGACGGTGTCCTCGTCCGCATAGCCGGTCAGATCGCCGCTGTAAATTTCCGTCGCCTCGGCGGCGAGAGGGCTGTCCACATAGACCGGAAAATCCGGCACGCTTTTCACCAGCTTTTTTGCTTTCATCTCCCGGATGAAATAGAGCAGCTCCTGCGTCCGGCCGACCGCGAAGCTGGGAATCACCACGTTGCCGCCTGCGGCCAGCGTTTCATCGAACACCTTCGCAAGGTCCGGAATATAGCTCGTGATCGGGTCGTGCTCCCGGTTGCCGTAGGTGGATTCCATCACTACATAGTCCGCTTCCCGAATATACTGGGGGTCCCGGATAATCGGCTGGTTCAGGTTTCCGATATCGCCGGAAAACACGATCTTTTTCGTTTCCCCGTTTTCTTCCGCCCACAGCTCCACGGAGGCGGAACCGAGCAGGTGTCCCGCGTCGACCATGCGGAACCGGACTCCCTCGCACAGAGGAACCATTTCGTCGTAAACGCAGGGTTCCAGACGCCGGATCGTATCCTGCGCGTCCTCGACCGTATACAGAGGTTCTTCCGGTTCCCTGCCGGCCCGTTTTCCCTTTCTGTTCTCGTTCACGGCGTCCATTTCCTGAATATGCGCGCTGTCGCGCAGCATAATGGACAGCAGGTCGCAGGTAGCCCCCGTCGCGTAAATTTTACCCCGGTATCCGTTCCTGACCAACAGCGGAAGACGCCCGCTGTGGTCGATATGCGCGTGGGTGACGATCACATAGTCGATCTGCTGCGCGTAAAACGGCAAGTCCCTGTCGCCGCCTCCGTCCGCGCCCTGCTGAAGCCCGCAGTCAATCAGGATCCGTTTCCCGCAGGCCTCCAGACAATGGCAGCTTCCCGTCACTTCCTTGTCCGCTCCGTAAAAAGTCAGCTGCATCTTTCTTCCTCCTGTTTTCCATTCCGCACAGCCCCGTCCCTGAGCACAAGCTCCACCGGGCAATGGTCGCTTCCCATGACATCGGTCAGGATCCTGCTGTCCCCGACCCGTTCCCTCAGCTCATCCGACACCAGGAAATAATCGATGCGCCAGCCGGCATTCTTTTCCCGCGCGTGAAACATGTATGACCACCATGAATAAGTGACCGTGTCCGGATAAAGCCAGCGGAAGCTGTCTGTAAAGCCGGATTCGAGCAGCCGGGTCATTTTTTCCCTTTCCTCCTCGGTAAAGCCGGCGTTGCGCAGATTGCTCTTTGGATTTTTCAAATCGATCGCCTCGCGGGCGACATTCATGTCTCCGCACACAATCACCGGCTTATGCGCGTCAAGGCCGGACAGATATTCACGGAACGCATCCTCCCACTGCATGCGGTAAGAGAGCCTGGCCAGCTCGCGCTGGGAATTCGGCGTGTAAACCGTGACAAGCATATAATCAGGAAATTCCAGCGTAATGCAGCGCCCTTCCGTGTCGTGCTCCGGAATCCCGATCCCGTACCGAACGGAAAGCGGCTCAACCCTGGAAAACACCGCCGTCCCGGAATATCCCTTTTTCTGCGCCGAATTCCAGTACTGCCGATATCCCGCCAGCGTCAGCTCCGCCTGGTCCGGCTGCATCTTCGTTTCCTGAATGCAAAAAACATCGGCTTCCGCCTGTTCGAAAAAGTCCAAAAATCCCTTGTTCAGACACGACCTCAGGCCGTTGACATTCCATGAAATCAATTTCACCGGCATTTCCCTCCCTTTTTAAACATAGTATACCATATTCGTCCCCCATTCGTCATCATTTTGCATTGATTTCCATTCTCCATTCAGGTTTTGCAAACTCCGTCTTGTATAAAACGGATTTCCCGGCTATAATGGGATTATTGTCCGGACCGAATATCACAAATGGAGGATTGCTTCATGAAATATCCGATTGTTACCATGAAAACTTCTAGGGGCTCGGCCGAGATAGAACTTTATCCCGATATCGCCCCAAATACTGTGAACAACTTTATCTCTCTGGTCCAAAAGGGGTTTTACAACGGGACGCTGTTTCACCGCGTGATTCCCCATTTCATGGTTCAGGGGGGCGACCCGCTTGGCAATGGAACCGGCGGCCCCGGCTACAGCATTCGCGGAGAATTCACCTCGAACCGCTTTCAAAATGACCTGAAACACGCAAGGGGCGTCATTTCCATGGCGCGGACCGTGGAACCGAACAGCGCAGGCTCCCAGTTCTTCATTATGGTGGAGGATTCCCCTTATCTGGATGGTGAGTACGCGTCTTTCGGACGGGTCATCTCCGGCATGGAGGAAATCGACCGGATCGTCAACGTGCCCCGGGACTATGACGACAAGCCTCTGGAGGACGAAGCCATCGACTCCATGACGGTGGAAACCTTCGGTGAAACCTATGAAAAACCAAAAACCGTTTAAAGGAAAGCAGCATGTCCGTATTTAAAAAATTTATTCGATATTACCGGCCTTACAAAGCCATTTTCTACTTTGACATCTTCTGCGCGCTTCTTCTCTCCGCGATCGACATCTCCCTGCCGCAGGTTCTCCGCTGGCTGACCAGCGGGGTATTTGCCCAGGGACCGGAACAGATCCTGCGGATTCTCTGGCCGCTTGCCGGCCTTCTGCTCCTGATGTGCGCCGCCCGCTACGGCTGCCAGTATTTCATCACCTCCTGGGGCCACGTGATGGGCGCGCGGATGGAAAGCAACATGCGGCAGGACCTGTTCGACCACTTCCAGCGCCTTTCCTTCTCCTACTACGACCGGAACAACACGGGCGACCTGATGAGCCGCCTTGTCTCCGATCTGTTTGATATCTCGGAACTGGCGCATCACGGCCCGGAAAACATTTTCATCTCCGTGGTCAAGCTCCTCGGTTCTTTTCTGCTTCTGCTGTTTATCAACGTTCCGATGACGTTGATTCTGGCGGCCGTGACCGTGGTCATGGTGCTGTTCAGCATCAGCCAGAACAAAAAGATGCGCGCGACCTTTATGGACAACCGGAGGAAAATTTCCGGCGTCAATTCCCGCGTACAGGACAGTCTGGCAGGGATCCGCGTGGTGAAATCCTTCGGGAACGAGGCGCTCGAACATGACAAATTTGAGCGGAGCAACCTGATGTTTCTCGATTCAAAAATCGACAACTATAAGATCATGGGGATTTTCCGCGCCGGCAATTCTTTTTTTGAAGGCCTTTTGTACCTGACCGTTCTGATCAGCGGCGGATACTTCATCGCTTACGGCGGGCTGAAACTTTCGGACCTCGCCGTTTACGCCCTGTATATCACGATCTTCATCAACCCGATCGACGTTCTGGTGGAATTCACCGAGCAGTTCCAGAAGGGATACTCCGGTTTCAAGCGGTTTCTCGAAGTCATCGAGACCGAGCCGGAGATTGTGGACCGGCCCGGCGCCGTGGACCTCGGCGAAGTGAAAGGAAACATTGAATACCGGGACGTTTCGTTCAGCTACAACGAGTCCGAACAGGTCCTGAACCATATTGATCTGAAAATCGACGCAGGGCAGACCATTGCGCTGGTCGGCCCCTCCGGCGGAGGCAAAACGACGCTCTGTTCCCTTCTCCCCCGCTTTTACGACGTGACCGGCGGAAGCGTTTCGATCGACGGAATCGACGTGCGGAAAATCCGCCTGGAATCTCTCCGGAACGCGATCGGCATCGTGCAGCAGGACGTTTACCTGTTTTCCGGCAGCATCCGCGACAATATCGCCTACGGCAGACCGGACGCGTCGGACGAGGAGATCGTCGAGGCCGCGCGCAACGCCAACATCCACGATTTCATCATGGGTCTGGAGGACGGCTACAACACTTATGTCGGAGAGCGCGGCGCGCGTCTTTCCGGCGGTCAGAAGCAGCGCATCTCCATCGCCCGCGTCTTTCTGAAAAACCCGAAGATCCTGATTCTGGACGAAGCCACCAGCGCCCTGGACAACGAAAGTGAGCGCCGGATTCAGGCGTCGCTCGACCTGCTCAGCCGGGACCGCACCACCGTCGTAATCGCGCACCGGCTGTCCACCATACGGAATGCCAACGAGATCGTCGTCATCGGCGACGACGGCATTCTGGAGAGCGGCACACACGATTCTCTGCTGCGCGCGGACGGGATCTACGCAAGGTATTACAATCTTCAGTATGAAGGGCTGGAGGAGATGGAATAATCGAACGGCCGCGGGGCCGCCCGGATCCGGGCGGCCCCGTTCTTTTTATAAAGTTTTAGCACTCTTTTCATTAGAGTGCTAAAATTCATAATAATTCAAAGATTATTTCAAAAATTATTCATATATGGCAGATATACTGTAGTTGTTGAAAGGGAAAACAAAGAATTCCCGATAGATCAAACGGAAACGGAGGTTTCGAGTATGTTTGATTTGATTCCTTTTAGACACAGCGAAAGCAGTTTGTTTGATGAATTCGACCGCATGATGGGCGAAAGTTTCTGGAACGGTATGGACTCTTTTCATTCCTTTCGGACCGATATCCTTGACAAAGGCGATCGATATGTTCTGAAAGCGGATCTGCCCGGATTTCAAAAGCAGGAAATCAACATCAGCGTGGAGGGCGACCGGCTGGTCCTGAGCGCGGAACATAAAGAAGAAGGAAACGAAAATAAAAAGAATTATCTTCGCAGGGAAAGAAGATATGGGGCGTTCAGCCGGAGCTTCGATATCAGCGGCATCGACCCTGGCCGGATCAACGCAAGCTACCAAAACGGCGTGCTGGAATTGGAACTGCCGAAACTGGTCCAGGCAAAACCGCAGGAAAAAAGAATTGAAGTAAAATAGCCGGCTCATCATAACGGCAGATGAATCACTAAAAAAACAGGAGGTTTTTTCTATGTTTGACTTGGTTCCTTTTGATAACAGATCCGGCGGGATCTTCGACTACTTCGACCGGGTGATGAACAACGGATTTTTCGGCAGCCCGGACGCCGACTGTGCTCCCTGCCGCGCGGATATCCTCGACCAGGGAGACAAGTTCGTGCTGATGGCCGACATGCCCGGCTTCCGGAAGGAAGACATCAAGATCGGCATCGACGGCGATGTGCTGACCCTTTCCGCCGAGCGCAGGGAAGAAGCGAACGGCAGCGGAGAGAATTTTGTGCGCAGGGAGAGGAAATACGGTTCCTTAGCCCGCAGCTTCGACATTCAGGGCATCGACACCGGAAAGATCAGCGCAAGCTATCAGGACGGCGTATTGACCCTCGATTTGCCGAAAATCGTAGAAACGAAGCCCTCTTCCCGTAAAATTGAGATTCAATAATACGAAAAGTATTCCTTTGCAAGGCTCCGTCAGCGCGCCCTTCGCGCAGGACTTTCAAAATATGACTCTGATTCAATTTAAAGGAGGTTTTCAGTATGTTCGATTTGGTTCCATTTGAAAGCAGGTCCGGCAGCATCTTTGACACATTCGACCGGATGCTGAACAGCAGCTTTTTCGGTGAATTCGGAGCGGAGTCCGCTCCCTGCAGAACCGACATTCTGGAGGAAAATGACAAGTTTGTGCTGAAGGCCGACTTGCCGGGATTCAAAAAAGAGGACATCAAGCTCTCCGTCGACGGCGACAGGCTGCAGCTGACCGCCGAGCACAAGGAAGAATCCGGCGGCGGCCAGAAGAACTATGTCCGCCGCGAAAGAAGGTACAGCGCCTTCAGCCGCAGTTTCAACCTCCAGGGCATCGACGCCGACAAGATCAACGCGAGCTATCAGGATGGCGTTTTAAACCTGGAACTTCCGAAACTGGCTGAGACAAAGCCCGCTTCGCGTAAAATCGAAGTGAAATAATACGCCATGTACAAAAAAGAGGATGCGCATGCATCCTCTTTTTTGTTATTGTCCGCTTTTCGTAGAATCCAAAGAAAAAGTGAATTCCATTTCCGGATTCCTTGGCATGGATAAAAACGGGATCCAGATTTCCACCTGCTCCGGAACGGATTCGGCCGGGTTCAGAAAAGCCTGCCTGACGGGGAAACCGCGCCGCCCGGCGGACGGAAAATAGCGACCGGCCCGTCCGCCATGCCGATCCATCCAACCGCAACCGCATCATCGGAAGAAGAAGATGCAGTCCGCGAACCGACTTGCCGTATCTCCAGCTTTTCCGCGTCAGGCAAGGGCGGATCGATCATATACCGCAGACAGGGACAGTAACGCCGCGCGAAATCCGGTGAACTGGAAAGAATCTGGTGCAGGTCCACGCATTCCAAAGCATCAACAATAAGGCGGTGCGCATTCCCCGTTACCGGATGAATAAATTCGATTTTTCGGTCCTCGGCCATTTTCCCGACCGGAAGGAAAAAGCGGGCCCCGACGGGGAAAGAACGCCGGGTCTCATGCAGGCAAACCGTCAGGGTTTTCAGCGCGAGGAGGGAGGAAACAGGCACATGGCACCGCGTCCATGCGAAACAGGCGTCTTTTAAAAACCCGTTTTCCCCAATCAGCGGCTGCAGCTCTCCCCCGTCGTGGGGGTCCCAGGGAAAATAGAATCTTCCCTGCCCGCGCCATCCGTTTTCGATTTTCTGACCATTAATCAGAAAGCCTTTTAACGGAAGGGCCTCAATGAACGGCAGCTGCGCCCAGGCAACTTCCCTTTCCTCTTCCGACAGGGTTTCACCTTCGTCATGGCACCGGTCATAAAAAACGCGGGCCGCTCCATTCTCAAGCACGGCAACCACGTCAAAAACAATTCCCTGATCGAACAGATAAATCAGGGGAATACGGTACTCAAGCCCGTCGTAAGAAAAGCTCCAGTCAACACGCAGCGGCCGGCCCGGCTTTTCACCGGCGGGCGCTTCCTGCCCGGGGCAGATTTTCCAATAAACATCCATGCGGGGTCCCCCTCTCTAAACCGAAGGCCATGATTTCAGCTGCCGGACCGGACGGACGGTCTTCGCGGAGCGCTCACACAAGCAGAAGCGGCAGGCCGTTTTCCCGCGCGGCTGTGCACATTGGTATCATTATATCACCGCCGAATCAAAAAATCCACGTCCGGTCCGGCCGAAGGGTGCGCGGGAGGAACATCTAAATTACGGTTTGTCTTTTTCGATTGGCAAAGTGATTTCGGCGGTCGTTCCGGAGTCCGGCACGCTGTGGTAGGAAAGCCCATATCGGGATCCATAGTTAAGCTGGATTCTCTCCTGGATGTTTTTCACTCCAATATTGTTGAAGCGTTTGTCATTTTTGAATCCGGAATTGATCTGCTGAAGCTTTCCGATATCCATCCCGCAGCCGTTATCGATCACTTTGATATGCAGCATATCATCAAGATAGTAAGAGGTGATCTGGATTCTGTAGACCCGCTCGGCATCCCTGAAGCCGTGAATAATGCTGTTCTCAACCAACGGCTGCAGCAGAAACCGGATCATCTTATGATTCAGCGTACCCTCGTCCAGGGAAGTCGTCAGTTCGAACATATCAAGATACCTGAGTTTTTCGATCGTAACATAATTCGTCACGCTGTTGATTTCATCTTTCAGAGTTGTCAGGGAATCATGAGGAGAGAGATTGTATTTCAGCAGATTGATGAGCGCTGTGATCATTTCCACGATATTGTCCATATTCTGCATCGCCGCCAGCCATTTGATGGAGTCCAGCGTATTATAAAGAAAATGGGGATTGATCTGAGCCTGCAGGATCTGAAACTGCATCTCGGTCTTTTGTTTTTGGTTGTCGAGCTCTCTCTTCAGATAAACATTGATTTTATCGATCATCAGATTAAAGGAATGGCACAGCTGGCTCATCTCGTCCTTGCCGCGGATTTCAACATGGTAGGAAAGATTTCCGACTTCCACACTTTTGCAGGCGTCGTTCAGGGCCCGGATCGGTTTGGTGAATTTTTGGGCCAGCAGCATGGAAAACAGCAGAGAGATCCCCGCAGCCAGCAGCAGGACGATTTTAAAATAAACGTTCATTTTCTTTGTTTCGATCGTAACCAGATCGGCGGGGATCACACGGATCACTTTCCAGTTGATATTGTTCAGCTGCTTGCAGACAACGATGTTGTCCACTCCGAAAACCTTTTTATCCTGAACGAAATCGTTGTTCATCAATATCTCTGGGAACTGCCTGATCACCGGCTCAAACGAAGTGGAAAGCGGATATTCAAAGATGATCTTGCCGCCGGGACTGCAGATGAATGCGCTTTCGTTTTCCTCAATCGCAAAATTGACAAATTCTTCTTCTATGTATTCGTAACTGATGTTAATCACGATATAAGCCTTATCCTCCGGTTCCTGTGAATTAATGATCGGATAGATGTAGGAAAAAACATCGGAAACATTTTTGGGATATTTCTGGACCAGCGTGTGTTTTTCAGTCCAAAAAGGCGTATCGGAGCCTTCCATTCTGATTTGCTTCGTATAAAAGTCAAGCGTATCCGCCGTATTGATGACGGAATCGGTTGCGCCGATCTGCCCGTCGTCTCCAATCACCTGAATGCTGTTTACATATGGTTCCAGACTTGAAATGTTTTGTAAAAACAGATTCATGGCCGCCACATTATTGTCCGAAATATTTTTATTGACCTTCTTGTAAAGGAAAGGCTCCAGCTGACTGCTGGTGGACAGAATCGTGGCGGTGTGCTGAGAATTTTCTATGATCCCGTCCAATTCGGATTTGATTTTATCCGTGGAAAGCACATTATAATTGATCTCATTTTGATAAAGACTCTTCGCATAGGTGTCGTTAATGACAATCCAAAAGAACAAAAGGAATAGGATCAGCAGACCAAATATGGCAAAAAACATTTTATACTTGATCGAATATATTTTTTTCATATCCTGCTCCTCCATGTTTTAAGAACCCGGTCCGCCCGTGCGGGCACGTTTCCAATTATTGTAAATTTGCTTCTATATTTTATCATATTTGCATATTTTTCTTAATGTCAATTTAAATAATTCAGAAATTATATAGAATATAATTGGCGTATTGGAAATTGGGAGGTGTAATAGTGTTGCGAAAAGTATTAATCGTCGACGATGAATTTTTAGTCCGATTAGGTTTGAAAACAACTATTAACTGGCCCCAGTACGGTTATAATATCGTAGGCGAAGCTTCAAACGGACTGGAAGCCTTGAAATTGTTTGACAGATTAAAGCCGGACGTATTGATGACCGACATTAAAATGCCGGATATGGACGGGTTGGAGCTCATCTCCGAAATCAAGAAAAAGGGCAAGGAAATCCAGATCATCATCATCAGTAATTACAGGGATTTCGATTACGCCCGTCAGGCAATAAAATTCGGCGTCTCCCAGTATCTGATTAAATCGGAAATAAGCCAAAAAAGTTTGCTGGATACCCTAAGTACGCTTTCTTTTGTAAATAAGCCTCAGCCGCTGGCAGAGCTGGACGGCGGGCAAAAAGAATATATCCGCAGCCAGGTCTACAATGATGTCGCACGCAGCGGCCTCACTTCCGGCGCGTTTGCCGTTCCGCCGGAGGGCCTGTTCCCCGAACCCGCCTATGTCGTCTTGATCTGTTCCTGCGATTCCTCCCAGCTTGCGGCCAATACCGCGAATATTTTAAGCAATATGCTGAGTTCCTTAATCGATCTGCATTTCCACAATGCATTTTCCTATGTCACGCAGATGCAAAATAAAATCATCTCGACGGTGGTCGCGCCGGTTTCCTTTGCAAAAACGGATATCAAAGAGCTTTTGCTGAACCAGAGCAGAATGCTTGCCCGCAACATCAAACAGTACAGCAACGTCGACCTGAACATAGGTTTAAGCCTTCCCGGAAATTTTCTTCGTTTTCCCGAAATGTTCGTGGAAGCGGAAACGGCAAAACAGGACTGTTTTTTTATTTCTGACACAGTCTCCATGTATCGCGGCAGAACGGACGCATCCTTTGACATGCGGCAAAAAATAAATATTGAAACGATCAGGGAGTTTGTGGACAAAGGCGACGCCGCGGGGCTGGATCAATATATTGCGGACATCTTCACCCAGTTGAGGAAAGCAAAAAACTTTAAATATTTTAAAAACTGTTATATTGATTTCCTGGCCTTCGCCAAGTCGATCTATAAGAGAACCGGCGGGGAGAAAGATTCCGCTTTCGCCAAGAATTTTGACTATGAAAGCCTGAACCGAATCTCCTCCATCAGCATCGCGGAAAAATATGTTCACAATTTGTATTCGCAGATCTTGAATCTTCTGCAAAACAAAAGCTGTGGGTACAGTTACTTTATCAAAGTCTGTTTATCTTTCATCGAAAGCCACTATTCCTCCAGCATCACATTAACGGACGCCGCAAAAGCAGTTAACATCAGCAGCAGTTATCTGTCGCTTGTGTTCAAACAGGAGACCGGGATCAATTTCAGCGATTATCTGATGCGGTTCCGGATCGGCAAAGCAAAGGAACTCCTGAAAACTACAAATCTGAGGATCTACGAAATAGCGGAAAAAGTCGGATTTTCAAGTCCATATTATTTCAGCAAGGTATTTAAGGATGTGACAAAACTAACTTGTAAGGAATATAAGGACAAATTCATTCAGATTTCCCCTTCATAAGAAACGGCATGGAAAATGAGCCGTGAAATGAGGCCGATCCGCTGACCGGCTTTAAAAAGAACTGGCACCGGACGCCCGGTGCCAGTTCTTCTATTTTTGCTTTTTGTACAGATCGTCATAGTAGCTGATGCGGTCAACCTTCGGCTGAGAGCGGCCCCCGGAGAAATCAGAAGCCAGCCAGATGTCGGCAAGCTGCTTGGCAAGCTCCAGGCCGATGACGCGCGCGCCCATGCATAGGATCTGCGCGTTGTTGCTCTTCCTTGCCCGCTCCGCCGAATAGCAGTCGTGGCACACCGCCGCGCGGATTCCCGGCACCTTGTTGGCGGAGATCGACATCCCGATCCCCGTGCCGCACATCAGGATGCCCCGGTCCGCTTCGCCGTCCGCGACGGCCTGGGCGACTTTTACGGCAATGTCCGGGTACAGGACCGGCCGGCCGTCATAAGTCCCTTTATCCACGATTTCATAGCCTTCCGAAATCAGGTACTCCTTGATCTTTTCCTTGAAGTCATACGCGGCTTCGTCGCTTCCAACGATCAGCTTCATAGCAGCGCCTCGATTCCGTCCGCCATCGCTTTCAAAAGAATACAGCAGGATACCGAGCCCGCGTCCAGAACGCCCCGGGAGCGTTCGCCCAGCCGGCTGGAACGGCCGAACTTGGCGACCAGATTTTTGGTGGAATTCATCCCGTCCTCCGCGGCTGTTTTCATTTTTTCAAGGGCCGCTTGGAACTCTCCGCCCTCCTGCACGGATTCTTTCAGGGAATCGCCCGCGGGGCCGAGGGTATCCATCAGCGTCTTGTCCCCGACCTGCGCCTGCACGATTTCCCGCAGCCCGGAAAGACCCTCTTCGACCATTCCGGAAAAATCACGGAGGGAAATCTCCGTCAGGTCCCGGCCCCTTTCCGCCATGCCCGCAAAAATCGTGCCGTAAATCGGCCCCATGGACCCGCCGATCTCCGTCATCAGAACCGTACTCAGTTCGTCCAGGCCCTCCGCAAAAGAAATGTCACGGTCCGCGATCCGCTCGCCGAACAGGGTGAAGCCTTTATTCATATTCATGCCGTGATCGCCGTCCCCGATCAGACCGTCGATATCGCCGAGATACTTTTTATTTTCCTGAATTGCCTTGACCATCCCGAGAAGAATGCTTTTCCCCTCCGCATTTTGAAAGGTTGACATGTTTTTCCTCCCTTAACGCCAGTCGATGGATTCCCTGCCCGCCGCCCGCCCGCGGCCGGAGGGAATCGTGCGCGCCAAAAGTTTTTGGGTTAAAACTGCTTCAGTCCCACGGTATTGACTGGCAGATCCATCAGCGTTTTTAATTCGTCGTCCAGCTTCATCACCGACAGCGTCGCGCCCATCATCTCCATGGAGGTAAAGTAGTTGCCGACATACGCGCGGTGGACCTTCAGCCCCTCGGCGTTCAGAATTTTTTCAATCTCGCCGTACAGGACGTAAAGCTCCATGACCGGGGTGGCGCCGAGGCCGGAGACCAGAACCGCCACTTCGTCACCGGCGGTGAACGGATAATCCGGCAGAACGACCCCCGTCATGCGTTTCGCCATCTGCGCGGCCGTCTCCAGCTTGCAGACTGCGATTCCGGGCTCGCCGTGGTGGCCGATGCCGACTTCCATGGTCCCGTCTTCAATCGTGAAATTGGGATGCCCTACGGCGGGAAGCGTGCAGGGGGTCAGCCCGATTCCAACGCTTCTGGTGTTGTCGATCGCCTTCTGCGCGGCCGCGATGACTTCCTCCAGAGAGGCCCCGGACGCCGCTTTCGCTCCCCCGGCCTTCCACATGAAAATCTCGCCCGCAACGCCGCGCCGTTTTTCCCGCTGATCCTTTGGAGCCGAGGCCACGTCGTCGTTCGCCACGACCGTTTTGACCTCAAGGCCCTCCTTCTTCGCCATTCTGACGGCCATTTTGACGTTCATGTTGTCTCCCGAGTAATTGCCGTACAGGCAGGCGACGCCTTTCTTTCCATCCGCCGCGCGGAAGGCGTCCAGAAACGCGACCGCCGTCGGCGAAGAGCAGATTTCCCCTACCGCCACGGCGTCGACCATGTTTTTCCCGCAGTAGCCGATGAACGCGGGATCGTGCCCGGAGCCGCCGCCCGTCACGACGCCGACTCTGTCGCCCGGGAATCCCGCATACCGGATCGCCCTCTGATTGTCCGTCCCCGCGATCAGATCCGGATGCGCTTTCAGGAACCCTTCCAGTTCTTCGTTTACAATGTCGTCGGGGTTGTTTAAAATTCGCTGCATATCATCACGTTCCCTTGATTCAAATTTTGGGGCCGCCGATTCGCCGGGAGTCCCCGGTGATTAAAGGACAATGCTGGCGCTTTAAAAAGTTGAGAAGAAGGAGGAGAATGAGTTTAATTACTCCCGAAACCGGCGGTCCCCAAGGTGTAATACAAAATTTTACGGTTTAAATCAGGAATGAATTCAGAACTTAAACGCTATTTTAAAATCACCGTATTTGCCGGTCGCATAATCGAACGCTTTTTCCCACTCGTCAAGGCTGAAGAGTGTCCTGATCACGCCGTCCGTCTTGAGATTTCCGTTGCAGATATTGTCAATCACAAACGGGTAGCAATAAGGGCTCAGATGGACGCCAAGAACATCCAGTTCCTTTTCGTCGCTGATCACGGACCAGTCGACCGTGGTCGGCTGTGCGAAAACACTGAATTCAACAAAGCGGCCGAGTTTTCTGACCATGGCGAGCCCCTGGAGAACGCTGGACGGATGTCCCGTCGCCTCCACATAGATATCACATCCATATCCGCCGGTCAGCTTCATAATCTCCGCGACAACGTCCTGATTCTTCGGGTTGAACACCATGTCCGCACCGAACTCCTTCGCCTTTTCCAGCCTGGAATCTTCCATGTCCAGAACAATCAGGTGTTTGGGATTTTTCATTCTCGCATAGGTAATCATACCCAGGCCGAGCGTGCCCGCTCCGGAAATGACAACAATATCCTCACACCCGATCTGCGCGCGGTCGATGCAGTGTTTGGAACAGCTGTAGGGCTCAATGAGAAGCGCCTTTTCCAACGGCAGTTCTTCGGGGACCCGATGGACGATGGCCGTTTGGGGGAAGCGGACGTATTCCGCCATGCCGCCGTTTGTCTCCTTCTGGAACCCCAGCAGATAATGCGGCTGGCACATCCAGTAGTGTCCGTCTTTGCAATACCGGCATTTCCCGCAGGGAACGATCTGGTCGGCCGTGACCCTGTCGCCGATCCTGTAGTCCGTGATATTTTTGCCTGTTTCAACGATATGCCCAAGGAGTTCATGTCCGGGAATGAACGGGGGCCTTACCCAGGAAGGTTTTGTTTCATCGCCCCAGAACCTGGCGGCGCCCTGGCGGCATTTCAAATCACCCGCGCAGATGCCGCAGCCTTCCGTCTGGATAATAATGTCGTCCGGCCCGCATTCCGGGGTCGGATAAGAGGTTTCCAGACGATAATCTTCTTTTCCATACGCGACCAGAGCTTTCATTGTTTTTGGATAATTTGACATAAGATTATCTCCTTATTGATTCAAATTGCAGGATATCACTTTTCAATCCTGCTTAGCTTTCGCTAGAGGTTTGGCCGGGACGAATTCTCTCCCCCGTTTTCGGGTCAAACAGGTGCGTTCGTTCCGCGTGGAAAATCAAACGAATGATCTGTCCCTTTTGGTAATAGACATCTTTTTCCGTCGTGATATTGAGCAGGGATTTGCCGATTCTGACGCTGATGTGGCGCTCATCTCCCAGATCTTCATACACGGCTACCGGGACAGCCGTGCTGACCGAATCACCGCCGGAAATCAACACATCCACCGGGCGGACGCCAAGAATGACATCCATCCCGTCAGAGACAACCTCTCTGTACCGCTGCGGAACCTCGATACGGACATCGCTGTTTTCAAAAGTGAACAAAAAGTGGCCATCCGCCCTGACGATCGTGGAAGGCAAAAGGTTCATGGGGGGCTCTCCGATAAAGCCCGCTACGAAAACATTGCCGGGGTCATCGTAAACCTCCAGCGGAGTTCCCATCTGCTGCAGTTCTCCGTCCTTCATGATGACGATCCGGTCAGCCAGAGACATCGCTTCCAGCTGGTCATGCGTCACAATGATTGTCGTGCATTTGATTTCGTGGTGCAGGCGCTTGATCTCCTGCCGGAGTGTCTGGCGCATTTTGCCGTCCAGGTGGCTCAGGGGCTCATCCAACAGCAGCAGCCCCGGTTTTCTGACGATGGCCCGCGCAATATTCACCCTCTGTTTCTGCCCGCCTGAAAGAGCCGTCGGCTTCATCTGAATCAGATCGTCGACTTTCAGCAGAGGAGCCACATAGTCAATTGATTTCCTGATTTCTTCCTCGCCGATCTTTTTCGCCCTCATGTTAAACGCAAGGTTATCGTATACGCTGAGCGGCGGATACAGAGCATAATCCTCGAATGCAAGTCCGATGTTCCGGTCCTTCGGCAAAAGATCGTTGATTCTGATCTCATCGATGTAAACATCCCCCGAGGTGATCTGCTCCAAACCGGCAAGCATGCGGAGTGTGGTCGATTTCCCGCAGCCGGACGGGCCGAGAATCCCGACGAATTCCCCGTCGTTGCAGGAAAAGGAAAGATCCTTTACAGCAAAATCATTCAGAACCTTCTTACGAAACAGTCCTTTTCTCCCGTCATATCTTTTATAGATATTTTTTAATGTTAACTGTGCCAAAATTTCACACCGTACCTTCCGCTTATGATTTTGCCAAAAATCGGTTCATAGCGCTTCTGGTAATGAACTTCTGCGTTTCGCTGTCAAAGAAAATGAGATTCTTTTCATCGAACTTGATGTAAACTTCCTGGTCAAGTTCTGCTTTTGTATGATTTGGAGCAACCAGGTGAAATCTTGTGCCGAAAATGTCCACCGTCATGACCACTTTATTTCCGATCGGCTCGTTTGCATAAACGCTTCCCCGTACCCAGTCCCTGCCCTCCTGCTGAAAACTGAAGCGGATATCGTTTCCCCGGACGCCGATATCTATCTTTTGAGCCGATTTTTTAAGCTGCGGGACAACGTCGCCGCATGGAACAACGGTTACATTTCCTTCAAACGCCCTCAGTTCCAGGGCGTCGCCGTTTGTATTCAGTTCCGCCGGGAAAATATTGATTTCCGGTTCCCCGAAAAGCTTTGCCACGAACTCATTGCTCGGAAGATAGAACATTTCATTCGAAGTGCCGATCTGTTCAAACCGGCCGTTGTTGAGAACGGCGACCCTGTCCGCCAGGGACATGGCTTCCATGTAATCGTGCGTAACGTAAAGCGTCGTCGTGTTAAAGGCACTCTGCATCTCTTTCAGCTCACTGCGCATGAAATGCCGCAGCTTCGCATCCAGGTGAGCAAGCGGTTCGTCCATCAGAAAAACATTCGGTTTTCTGACCAGACACCTGCCGATGGCGACACGCTGGCGCTGCCCGTTGGAAAGCTCGCTCGGCCTGCGTTCCAGAAGATGCTCGATGCTCATCATTTTGGCGACCCGATTCACGGCTTGCCGTATATGTTCTTCGCTTTCTCTGTAAAGCTTGCTGCGCATAGGGGAAGCAATATTGTCATAAACCGTTTTCTGCGGATACAACGCATAATTTTCAAATACCATTGAAACATTCCGGTTCAGCGGTTCCACGTGATTGACAATATTGTCGTTAATTTTCACCAGGCCCTTCTGAGGAAATTCGATGCCTGCGATCGTTTTCAGAAGAGTGGTCTTCCCGGCTCCGGCCGGGCCGAATAACACAAAAAACTCATTGTCTTTTACACAAAGGCTGATATCGTCGAGGGCTGTTTTTTCCCCATAGTTCTTTGTGATATTTTGCAGTTCAATCTGGGCCATCTCTTAACCCCCCATTATCCTTTCACCGCACCGAAGCTCAATCCGCGGACCAGATGTTTCTGAATGAAGAGGCACGCAATGACTTCAGGCAGCACCGCTATGGTGGAAGCCACCGCAACCTGCCCATAATGAACCGTATCGGAGGCAAGGTAACGCAAGGATGTGATGGTAATGGTCTGGATGCTCGACCCGCTGAGGATCAGCGGGAAGGTAAAGTCATTCCACGCAAAAATAAAGGCAAGCAGCGCCACGGAAACAAGCCCCGGCTTAATCAGCGGAACCAGCGTCTTCAGAAAAATCTCATACCACCTGTATCCGTCCAACTGGGCCGCCTGCTCGATTTCGACGCTGATATCTTCAAAGTACCCTCGAAGCACCCAGATCAGCAGCGGCATCGTGACAAGCTGATAGACCCAGATCAGCCCGAAATAAGTGTCATATAACCCTATCTTTTGAAAGATAAGAAAAACAGGCAGGGAAACGAGAATCTCCGGAGCGAATTTGAAAGAAAGAATCGTGAAAGCGACATTTTCTTTTTTCTTGAAGTTATATCTTGCGAGCGCATAAGCGATTGGCACCCCCGCGACGATCGTAATCAGAACGGCAAGGGCCGAAACGACAAAATTCTGATAAAACGCTTTGAAATAATCGGTTCCAATCAGGACCGCGGAATAGTTGGCTGTTGTCGGATGGAATCTGAAAACCGTATTGTACATCTCCGTATCCGGTTTAAAGGAGCAAAGAACCATCCACAGCAGGGGAAACAACGCAAACACCGCATAAACAGTCAGTCCGAGGTTGCGGCCGACCGCCCCAAGGACTTTGAATTTTTTTCTGCGCTGGTAGCTGTTTCGCAGTTTTGAATCCATTTGATTGTTATCCATACAGTTCACCTCTGTTATAATCCCTGGGCCTGTCTGGCAAGTTTGCGCTGCCTGTTGACAATTGCCTTCGCAGAATAATTGATAATGACCCACAAAACCAGCAGATAAGGCATCGCAACGCCCACCCGCGAATATTTAAACGCCGTCATATAAGCCGTCAACGAAATATTCATCAAGGAATCCCCCGGGCCGCCTTTCGACAGGGAAAAAATAACTCCGAATTCCTGAAGAGCCGCCATGAGTCTGAACAAAAGCGCAATGTACATGAACGGTTTCAGCATCGGGAATGTAAGAGTCTTAAAGGTAAACCATGCGCTGGCGCCATCCACCTGCGCCGCCTCAAAAGGCGACTTGGGCAGTGACTGAATCCCGGCCAGTACCAAAAGCAAAATAAACGGCGTGTTAACCCAGGTATCAATCAACACTGCGGTAAACATGGATGTCTTGTAGGACGAAGCCCATGGGAAGTTAAAAACTCCAAAAACATTTAGAAATTTTTCCAGAACACCAACCGTGTTGGATGTCATTAATTGCCAGATCAAGACTGCAATCGCCGGTGCGACCATCAGCGGAAAAGTAAACAGGACCTTAAGAACCTTGCTGTACAAAGTGTCTTTTTTCAACAGCAGCGCAATCACCGTTCCCAAAACCATCTGGACTACCGTTGCGGAAACGGCATAAATCAGGGTGATTAAAAGGGCGTGGTAAAAATCCACATTGGTCAGCATGTCAGTCCAGTTTCTCACCCCGACAAAACGCCAGTGCATGCTTTTAAAGGAATAATTGGTAAATGAAAGGAAAATGGCGAGGATAAACGGGATCAGAATGCCAATCAATACGATCATACCCGGAGTAATAATGTAATATGGCCTTCTTTTTATGGTCCTGGGGATTTCGTTGTAATTCACTGGAATATTTT
Organism: Caproicibacter sp. BJN0012; assembly: GCF_035986805.1. NCBI lineage: Bacteria > Bacillati > Bacillota > Clostridia > Eubacteriales > Acutalibacteraceae > Caproicibacter > Caproicibacter sp. BJN0012. The sequence continues at coordinate 2,706,544 of NZ_CP142518.1, forward strand.
TTCCTTCACTTGGCATCTCGATTGCCTCCGTTAATCAGACTCAGGTATTTCAAATATGCCGCACGGACCGAATCGCCTGATGCGGCATATTTTTAATACCGCTGGGGGGAGAAAAAATGAGCAGTTCTTCTAAAAGCTGATTTAGGGCAAAATTCTATTTTGTTATCCTACGTCGACATCCTCGACCGCCTTATCCATCTTCTTTTTCAAGTCGTCCATACCCGCCTGCACATTCGAGTATTTTCCTGCAACAATGTCCTGAAGGGTTGCCGCCCAGTTCGTCGTTGTTTCAAAAAACGACGGCTGCGGAGTGAACAGAATCGTGGAATTGTCAATGGTGGCTTTGAAGGATTCCAGATATCCGGTCTGCGCACTCATCTTTTTTTCGTATTCACTGGAATTAATCACAGACTCGCGGCACGGATCGAGACTGTTCTTTTCAATCGTGGCATATTTCGCAAAATCCTTCGATGTGAAATACTGGATGAAATACCAGGCGGCTCCTTTATTCTTGGAGGCGCTGTTCATTGCGAGAGCCCAGGTCCAGAAATTGGATTTCGGCGTGTCTCCTTCTTTCACAACAGGAATCGTTGCCCACGCAAGGTTTCCCGCCTCCTGTGAAGCGCCCTTCCAGTTCTGCTGCACTCCGACAGAATCCGAATCCAGCATCATAGCCGCTTTTCCTGCTCCCAGGTCGGCGCTGCAGTCGTACCAGGTATAGCTTGACCAGCCCGGCGCACAGCCCGTTTTCACCAGATTCGTCCAGTAAGTCGTCATTTTTACCGCTTCCGGTGAATTCACTTTGGAAACCAGTTTTCCGTCCTCGATTGCAAAATCCGACGCGCCGAAGTTTGAATATGTACTCATATATCCAGGATGGATCGTGCCCCAGTCGCGGGCGCCGCGAATTGCCAGTCCGTAAGAACCCGTGCCGTTCCAGTTCTTTAATTTTTTGCTGACGTCCGCAAGTTCGTCCAGAGTCTTCGGGACCTGAAGATTTAACTGCTTAAATGCTCTTGTATTATAGGAAAGAGTGTAAATTTCAGACATCAGCGGGAGTCCCAGCAGCTGGCCGGAACCAACTTTGTGGCCTGCGGTGCCGTCCCATTTCAGAGCATTCACAACGCTTGGAACAAAATCGTCAAAATCATAATCCGACGATGTCGCGCCCGCGTCGCTGGTATAATTCGACAAATCGTCTACATAACCTGCCGAAGAATAATCCCACAACTGATATGCCCCGGACATGAACACGTCCGGATCGCCGCTGCGGCTGGAAAGCGATGTGGAAACCTTGTCAAAATAGTTTGCTTCCGGGGTGACGGTATGCTCAACCTTAATTCCGGTTTTGTCTTCGAATTCCGACAGTTTGGCAATGATCGGAGCAGAACAGAAATGCTGAACAAAATATACTTTCAGAGTCGTGCCGGAGTATTTCTTCCAGTCAAACTGAGACGGTTTCGCCTGTGTTTGTTCCGCGCTGGCGGACGACGCCGTGTTTCCGGAGCTGGCGCTTGGGGCAGTGCTGTTTCCTCCCGAACATCCCACCAGGGAGCTTGACACCATGGCCAAAGTCAACAAAATTGCAGCTTTCTTCTTGAAGTGCATTAATACAACCTCCCTACACGAAAAATGAATATAATTTTTGCCTTATCAGCTTTCTTCTCAGTATTTTAATATAATTCCTGCCTTTTTTAAATTGATTATTTTTTTATTATTAGCAATTTGTTTATTTTTTGTAAGGCGGGATTCGATCATTTTATAAAATTTTATCAATACCATCAAAACGATATTAATTTGCTAAAGATTTCACAGCCCGGTTTTCACCAAAGTTCCGGAATTTTGCCGGAGGCCCGGATAACCGGCTTTCAGAGACAAACCATCATATCCTATTTCCGGCGGACATAAATTTGATGAAAAGGATGTGATGAAAGTGAAACAGAATCAAATAAAATCAACACTCGCAATCCTTTTATTCTCCGCGTTTTTTCTGTTGATCGGGAACAGAATCGCGTCCATGCACGCTTTGCCGATCACCGTAGCGGATTATGAATCGGAACTGAAGGAGCAGGTATTTGCGAAAGTTACAAAAATCGATTCGGTCACGCCGGACCCTACGGACTCCAATACCAACGTCGTCAAATTCACCTGCATCCTCGCGGCGGGAAAAGAAAAGGGAACTGCGGTTCAGGCGACTCAGTATTGCTACAAAAACAACGCGACCATGCCTCCTCAGGTCAGTGTCAACGACAAAGTCGTCCTTGGAATACTGTCCTCTGGAAGCTCGACGGAGTATGCATTCGAAAATTACGACCGAATCGGACAAGTGCTTCTGCTGTCTCTCCTCTTTGCCGGACTCATTCTCCTCTTCGGCGGTAAAAAAGGAGTCAAAACCGTCCTTTCCCTCGCGCTGACCTGCATGGCAATTTTTTTCGTTTTCATCCCGTGCATCATGGCGGGATTCAACGTTTATCTGTCGACTGTCATAATCTGCGTCTATATCATCGCGGTCTCTGATACTCTTACGGGAGGGCTCGGCCTGAAAAGTCTCGCGGCTGCATTGGGCTGTTCCGGCGGTGTGGCATTTTCAGGGTTCCTCTACATTTTCATGGGAAAGGTCATGAAATTAACCGGATCCTATAACGATCAGACCTCCTTGATTATGCAGACCTTTGTACAATGTCCGATCGACCTGAAAGCGGTCGTGTTCGCGATGGTCACGGTCGGCGCGTTGGGCGCGACCATGGACGTCGCCATGTCGATTGCGTCATCTCTGGAAGAAATTCGGGAGAATAACGATCATTTTAAAAAACAAGACCTGATCCATTCGGGCTTCAAGATAGGGAAAGATATTATGGGCACGATGACAAACACGCTGATCCTCGCCTATATCGGCAGCAGCCTTGTCACGGTGCTGATCTATGCTGCGTCCCATTACCCGATTCTTCAACTGCTGAACAAGGAAGAAATCATCATTGAGACTCTCCAGTCCCTGATCGGCAGCCTTGGGATGCTGATCACAATTCCGTTTACCACGGTCATATCGGCTTATCTGTTCCAGAAGCAGAAACGACAGCCGTTCGCCAAAAAAGATCTTACGAGCCGCGTGTCCTGTCGGCAAAATGGCAACCGCGATTTGGACTTCCCCGTTCACGAAAAAAAGTCCAGCCATGTCGGTCACTATGATCCCTATCGTTGAATCGGTCCTCCCCCGTCAAGAGGCCAGCCGGATCCGCACCGCTCCGGTCCGCAGCCAAACCTAAAATCCAGCCGTGTAGGGAGAGTTCATTCTTCGGAATTGAAAGGGATCAGGGAACGACTGCCACGGCCGGATAAACCAACCGGCCGATATAGCAAAGCCCCGCCTCCGGCGGGGCTGGATCTTATACTCCAGAAACATGAAAAAGCCGCATGAACACTAGAAAACTAGAATTCATACGGTTTCAGGCCCGATGCCGGCGGCCGGAAGAAATTCGCCCTTTTTAATACTTGTGAAAGGCGGCTCAGTTCACCGGAACCACTGCTCCCTTAAAAGTATCGTTGATAAATGTTTTAATCTCTTCGCTCTTCAGCACTTCCACAAGAGCTTTGATGTCCTCACGATTTTCATCGCCCTTTCGGACCGCAAGGATGTTTGCATATGTGGTGGCAGCCAGCGAATCCGGTGTTTCCACCTCCAGTGCGTTTTCGACCTTGAGCCCGCCTTCCAGAGCATAGTTGCCGTTGATGATCGCAATATCCACGTCCGGGAGAGATCGGACAAGCTGAGCCGCCTCGATCTCACGGAACTTCAGGTTCTTTTTGTTTTCCACGATGTCTCTCTGCGTGGCTGTAACGCCCGCCCCGCTCTTGAGCTTAATCAAACCGTTCGCCTGAAGAAGCAGCAAGGCTCTCGCTTCATTGGAAGTGTCATTGGGCACCGTAACGGTCGCGCCGTCTTTTAGATTGGCCAGCGCTTTCGTCTTGCCGGCATAAATCCCGAACGGCTCATAGTGAATCGCTCCCGCGGACACGATATTGGTCCCCCTTTCCTTATTGAATTCGGTCAGGTACGGCTGGTGCTGAAAATAGTTCGCATCGAGCTGTTTGTCTTCCAATGCGGTGTTCGGCAGAACATAATCGGAGAATTCCTTGATTTCAAGGTCATACCCCTTGGCCTTCAGCAGTTTTGCCGCTTCCTTCAGAATTTCGGCATGCGGAGTCGGGGAAGCGCCCACTACGATCTTTTTTTGTTCCGAAGCGGAAGACGCTGCCGGCGAAACCGCCGGCGCCTCTGAAGAGGCCGCCTGGGAAGATGCCGTCTGGGAAGATGCCGTCTGGGAAGATGCCGTCTGTGCGGAAGAGGCGCCGCCGGAATTCGCGCAGCCCGCCAGCGCACTAAGGGAAAGGAGTGCTGCCAGCAAAACGGAAACGGATTTACTCTTTTTCATAAATTACCCTCCAGTACTTGTTATGGGATTTGACTATTTTCTTCTGTCAAACGACGCGGCCATTTTCATGCCGAACCCTTGAAAGACCTGGACGATCAGCACAAGAAGCACGACGGTCATCAGCATGATTCCGTTTTGGTAACGGTAATAGCCATAATTGATGGCGATCGTGCCCAAACCTCCGCCGCCCACAAAACCCGCCATGGCGGAATAGCCTAAAACCGTCGTAACCGCAATGGCACAGCCGACGAGCAGAGACGGCCTTGCCTCCGGAAGAAGGACTTTCCATACGATCTGAACATTGGAAGCTCCCATGGACTGTGCCGCCTCAACCACGCCCGCGTCGACCTCTTTCAGCGAAGACTCCACAAGCCGGGCAACAAACGGGGCGGCGGATAAGGTGAGCGGAACCACGGTTGCCGTGGAACCGATGATGGTGCCGGTAACCAGGCGGGTAAATGGGATGATCGCCACCAAGAGAATTAAAAACGGTACGGACCGGGTCAGGTTTACAATGACGTCCAGCGTTTTGAACAGCCCTGTGCAGGGGTGGAGCCCGTCTTTCGAACTTGTGACCAGAAAAATGCCGACCGGCAAGCCGATCATATAAGCAAACAGCGTTGACAGCAGCGTCATGTACAGGGATTCGCCAATGCCCTGAAGAAGCATTAAAACGGTTGACTCATCCCACATAATCATCCACCTCTTCTGCGGTCAGACCTTTCGCGCGGATATAATGGAACATTTTCCGCGCCAGCGCCTCTTCTGCCGGAAGCTGCACGACCATCTGCCCAAACGCTTTGCCGTTCAGGTTTTTTGTGTCCGCATAAAGAATATTAACAGGCGCCTTACAGGCAAGAACCATGCCGGCCAGTACCGGTTCAAAAGAGGAATTGCCGTTAAAGACAATGCGCATACAGCGTTTGCTGATCTTTACCGCTGTGCCTCCCGCGTCCGGGTAAACGAATTTGTGGGCTGCGGCCGTCTTTGGATTTGTAAAGATGTCTTCCACCAGTCCCGTTTCAGCAATCCTGCTTTCGTCAATGATCGCGACCCTGTTGCAGATCCTTTCAATTACGCTCATCTCATGGGTAATAATCACAATGGTAATTCCGAGCCGTCCGTTAATGTCTTTCAGCAGGCTGAGGATCGACTGCGTGGTGGCGGGATCGAGCGCGCTGGTTGCCTCGTCGCACAACAGCGCCTTTGGGTTTGTTGCAAGCGCCCGCGCAATGGCGACGCGCTGCTTCTGTCCCCCGGACAGTTGCGTGGGGTAGGATTCCACCCTGTCGGAAAGCCCCACCAAGTCAAGAAGCTCCCTCGCTTTTTTCTTCGCGTCAGATTTGTGGATTCCGGAGATTTCCAGTGGAAAGCAGACATTTTCGAGCGCGGTACGCTGCATTAAAAGATTGAACTGCTGAAAAATCATTCCGATGGATCGGCGCACGCCGCGCAAATCCGATTCCTTTAGCCTGCATAAGTCTTTTCCGTCAAAAAGGACATTCCCCTGCGTGGGCCTCTCCAACATATTCATACATCGGACCAAGGTGCTTTTCCCCGCGCCGCTCATGCCGATAATGCCGAAAATATCGCCCTTTTCAATCGTGAGGCTGATGTCGTTCAAAGCGTGAATCTCTGTGTCCTTTGTCTGGAATGTTTTGCTCAGATTGTGTATTTCAATCAGCGCCTGACCCAATAGCGTCTTACCTCCTCATCTTCCGGACTTGCGCCATACCTTCCGAATGGTCCCCCCTGTTTTACCTTGTATGCCGCCTTAAATCATTTTATTTCAGGCCGGTCTTTTCAAGAGCCTGCCGGATATCCCCAATAATGTCTTTCGTGTCTTCCAGACCCACGCTGAAACGGAAAAAGCCTTCGTGGAACTCTGCCGGATAAAGGTACTGCCGCTCGTCGTTTGGGCCGAGAAAAACGATCAGGCTTTCGTCGTGCCCGAGGGAAACCGCCGACGTAATAACGCGCAGGTAACTCACAAACCGGTTGTGCGTATCTGCATCGGCATTCAGGCCGAAGGAGATCATGCCGGAAAAGCCTTTTTTCATCTGTTTTACGGCGATCGCATGACCGCGGTCGCTTTCCAGCCCCGGATAAGCGACGAAGCGGACGGACGGATCGTCTTTCAGAAACCGTGCGATTTTCAGGGCGCTTTCGCTGTGCTGGCGCATCCGCAGAGGCAGCGTGACCGCGCCGCGCATGATGAGCCACGCGTTGAACGGGCTGATTGCGCCGCCGAGATTCACCATTGCTTCCGCGCGGATTTTGTCGATGAGCTCCTTTTTTCCGGAAACGGAGCCGCCCAGCGCGTCGCCGTGGCCGTTGATATATTTAGTCAGGCTTTCCGCCGTCAGATCGGCCCCCAATTCGGCCGGCCGCTGAAGGTATGGAGAGGCAAACGTGTTATCAACCGAAAGCAGGATCCCGTTTTCGTGGGCGATTTTTGCAATCGCCGCAATATCGCTGACGCCGATCGTCGGATTTCCGGGAGTTTCGATGTGGATTAATTTTGTATTGGGCCGGATCGCCGCTTTTACCGCTTCCAGGTCGGACATATCCACCAGCGTGGCCTGGATTCCGTACTTGTTTTTCAGGTGTTCCGTCAGCAGCCGGTAGACGGCGATATAGGTCACTTTTGAGCATACCACATGGTCGCCGGAGTTCAGGAAGGCAAAAAATATTCCCGAAAGGGCCGATACGCCGGAAGCAAGAACCACGCAGTCGTCCGTCCCTTCCAGCGAAGCGATCTTTTCCTGAAGATACTTCTGATTCACGCCGCCGTTGCGGGTATAGAGCGCTTTGTCGGCGCTGCTCCAGTTCAGGCTGCTCGGATCGTAGGGCAGCTCGTAGCAGTTCCCAAGCGTGATGGGGCGCTTGATTGCGCCGGTGTCCCGGTCGACATCGTTCCCCGTATGCACCGCTCTCGTCAGGAATCCATATCCGGGACCATATTCACGTTGACTCATGGAAAATCTCCTTGTCTTAATTTGAGTATCGAACAGGCACGCCGTTCTACTCCAAGCCCGTATATTCGTAAAGCGAATTCAGCTTGACAGAATAAAATAAGATTGATACTATATAATAAATAGTATTAATATATGTTATGGTGATTATAAATGAGGATTTCTACAAAAGGACGATATGGGCTCGCATCCCTGATCCTTATGGCACAGAAATATTTAAGCCGGGAAAACGTTACCGTCATTTTTATTTCCGAACAGCTCGGCATCTCAAAGATTTACCTGGAACAGGTCTTTTCCCTGTTGAAACGGGATAACATTGTCATTTCCGTAAAAGGCTCGCGCGGTGGTTATCGGCTTCTGAAAACACCGGACGCGATCTCCGTTTATGAGGTCTTATCCGCTTTGGAGCCATCCCTCTTTGAAATTACGGAGAGTTCGGTAGAGGATAAAGCGCCCGAGGTGGAACGGACCATGCAGAAAAAGGTCTTTGACGTTATCAATTCCGCCTTAATCACCGCTCTGAAAAAGATCACATTATATGATCTCGCGCGCGATGCGGAAAAGCGGCCTGCCGGATATATGTACTACATTTAACGGGCAGCCTTTCCGGGGTGCCGCCGAAACGCACCTCCGTGCTGGTAAAACAGGGAATCCGATAGTGATGAGGAGCGCTTTGGCGCCCCTCATTTGCACTGTCCTTTCGCTTTTAAGTATCTGCTCCTTTTAATCCGGAATCGCCTGATCAAGCGCCTGGCCGATATCCCAGATCAGATCGTCCGGATCTTCCACCCCGATGGAAAGGCGGATGGTTTCCGGCCCGAAGCCCGCCGCGCGCTGCTCTTCCAGCGTCAATTGCTGGTGGGTTGTGGTAGACGGATGGATAACCAGCGATTTCGCGTCCGCAACATTGGCAAGCTGAGAGAAAATCTGCAGGCTGTCGATGAACTTCTTTGCTTCATCGACGTTCCCTTTCAGCGAGAATGTAAAGATGGAGCCCGCGCCCCTCGGGAAATATTTCTTTGCGAGGCCATAGTATCTGTTCGATTTCAGGCCCGGATAGTTGACTTCCCTGACCTTCGGATTGCTGTCGAGATACTCCGCAACTTTTTCCGTGTTGGAAACATGCTTTGCCACGCGGAGCGACAGAGACTCCAGGCTCTGGATGAACAGCCACGAATTGAATGCGGAAAGCGTCGCGCCGGTGTCGCGCAGAAGCTGCGCGCGGATTTTTGTCACGAAGGCCGCCGCGCCGAGATCCGCGTATCTGATCCCGTGGTAGCTTTTGTCCGGCTCGGTGAATCCCGGAAATTTTCCGCCGGTCCAGTCGAAGTTGCCGCCGTCCACGATCACGCCGCCGATGGAAGAACCATGGCCGCCGATGAACTTCGTCGCGGAATGGACGACCACGTTCGCGCCGTGCTCAAACGGGCGGAACAGGTATGGGGTCGCGAACGTGTTGTCCACAATGACCGGGATCCCGTGCTTCTTCGCGATTTCACCGACCGCATCGAAATCGATCACGTTGATGCCCGGATTGCCGAGCGTTTCGTAATAGAGCGCTTTCGTCCTGGGGGTAATTGCCTTTTCAAAGTTGCTCACGTCCTCCGGATCGACAAAAACTGTTTTGACGCCGTATTTCGGCAGCGTATGCGCGAACAGATTGTAGGTGCCGCCGTACAGCGTGCTGGCGGATACGATCTCGTCTCCCGCGCCGGCAATATTCAGGATGGCGTAAGTGACCGCCGCCGCGCCGGACGCGACGCCCAGCCCCGCGGAACCGCCTTCCAGCGCCGCGATGCGCTGTTCAAAAACGTCCGTCGTCGGATTCGTGAGGCGGGAGTAGATGTTGCCGGGAATCGTCAGCCCGAAGCGTCCTTCCGCCTCGGCGGTGTCCTTGAATACATAAGATGTGGTCTGATAAATCGGGACGGCGCGCGCGCCCGTCGCCGGGTCCGGCTTCTGCCCCGCCTGTACCTGAAGAGTGTCAAATCCAAATTTTCTCTCGCTCATCGTCAATCAACCTTTCAAAATAATATTCATGGATTTCTTGGGAAATGATATAAAAAAGGCCGGCAGGTCTTTGACCTGACAGCCCTTTTGTCGGTTTGAATGCGGCGTTTTAAGCGCCTGGATCTATTCCAACAGCAGAAGGGAGCGGTCATGTTCCATTTTGGGCATGCCACAGCACATGATGCACATCGCGCACATCATGCAATCCATTTTGCCGTTGTTGCAAGCCAGAGCTTTCATAGCCGTCTCCTCCTTTAATACTAGTTATCATATATGCTTTGTATTCATATAATATTCTGAACATCCGCTTTTGTCAAGGTCTTTTCCTATAAATATGAGATAAATATTTTCATGGCCGACAGGATGCATAGACGACATGCGGCCGGCAGCTCCAAATGATATCCGGGTTCTATGTCCGTGATAGTCCCATAGGATGAATCTATGAAATATCATAAAATTTTTGAGTTGGCTACAGCGGCGCTTTTATGGTATCTTAATATGCAATATAAATTATTCATATCATAATTATAGGAATAGGGGATTTCGCAATGAGAACATCCGTGATAGGATTTCCGAGGATCGGCTCTCTTCGGGAACTGAAATTTGCATCGGAAAGCTATTTTAAGGGAGAAAAAGATCCGGAGGAATTATTGTCGGCAGGGAAAGCGCTTCGCGAGAAGCATTGGCGCTTACAGAAAGCCAGCGGCCTTGATTCCATTCCGTCCAACGACTTCTCTTTTTACGACGGGATGCTCGATACGGCCGTTTTGCTGAACGCGGCCCCGAAAAGATACCGGGAGCTGGGGCTCGGCGGCCTCGACGAATATTTCGCAATGGCGAGAGGCTACCAGGGCTCAAACGGAGACGTCAGAGCGCTGGCTATGAAAAAGTGGTTCAACACCAACTATCACTATCTGGTGCCGGAAATAGAGGATGACACGGCAATCAGCCTCGCGGGCACAAAGGTGTTTGAAGAGTTTTCAGAAGCGATGGCCCTTGGCATTTTAACAAAGCCTGTCGTTATCGGTCCGTTCACCTTTTTGAAGCTTGCCAAATTTACGGGCAGGAAAAGGGCCGCTGATTTTACCGGCGGCATTGTAAGGGCTTATTCCTCGCTGATCGAAAAGCTCGCGGCGTCCGGCGCGGAGTGGATCCAATTCGACGAACCGTCGCTGGCGATGGATCAAACTTCGGAAGACGTCTCCCTTTTCAGCGGACTGTACGCGGGAATTCTGGAGGCGAAGGGGAAGGCAAAAATTTTGCTGCAGACCTACTTTGGGGACATCCGGGACTGCTACGGGGAAGCGGCCGCGCTTGATTTCGACGGAATCGGCCTGGACTTTATCGAGGGAAAGGAAAGCCTCCGGCTGATCCGGGAGAACGGTTTTCCGGATCATAAGACCTTATTTGCGGGCCTTGTGAACGGGAAGAACATCTGGCGGAACAACTACGCAAAGACGTTGTCGGCAATCGGTGAATTGAAAGGGCACGCGGACCATATCGTCCTCGGGACGTCCTGCTCTCTGCTCCATGTCCCGTTTACCGTCGAAAATGAAACACAGCTTGACAATACATACAAAAGGCACCTGGCTTTTGCCGTGGAAAAGCTGCGGGAACTCGCCGACCTGAAAAAGCTGGCTTCCTGTGACCTGCCGTTGGAGACGGATGAATATGCCTTCAATGAGGCTCTGTTTAAAAAAGTGCGGCAGGGCGCGGACAAAACCGTGAGGGCAAGAATCAACTCCCTTTCTGAGCGGGATTTCACGAGGCTTCCCGCTTTTGCGGAACGTGAAAAGATTCAGAACGAGTTTTTTCATCTGCCGCTTCTTCCGACAACCACGATCGGTTCCTTCCCGCAGACCGCCGACGTCCGCGCAAACCGCTCCGCTTTCAAGAAAGGGCGGATTTCCGAAAAGCAGTATATGGATTTCAACAAACAGAAGATCAAAGACTGCATCGAGCTCCAGGAAAAAATCGGGCTGGACGTTCTTGTTCACGGCGAATTCGAGCGAAACGACATGGTTGAATATTTCGGCGATCACTTGAACGGATTTCTCTTCACCGAAAAAGCGTGGGTCCAGTCCTATGGCACGCGCTGCGTAAAGCCGCCAATCGTATGGGGAGACGTCTCACGCCGGCATCCGATCACGGTGGAATATTCAAAATATGCGCAGAGCCTGACGGATCAGTACGTCAAGGGCATGCTGACAGGGCCGGTGACCATACTGAACTGGTCTTTTCCAAGAGAAGATATTTCATTAAAGGAATGTGCGTTTCAAATCGCGCTCGCCATCCGGGATGAGGTTCTCGATCTGGAGGCGAACGGGATCAAGATGATTCAAATCGACGAAGCCGCCCTGCGGGAAAAGCTGCCGCTGAGAAAGGCCGATTGGCACAGCGGATATCTCGACTGGGCGATTCCCGCGTTCCGGCTCGTCCACAGCGGCGTGAAACCGGAAACACAAATCCACACGCACATGTGCTACAGCGAATTCGGCGATATCATAAAAGACATTGACAATATGGACGCGGACGTGATCACGTTTGAAGCCTCGCGCTCCGATCTGGCTATCATCGACGCCCTGAACGAATGCGGCTTTAAAACCGAAGTGGGGCCGGGCGTCTACGACATCCATTCCCCGAGAGTGCCGGCGGTTTCGGAAATTAGAAACACGCTTCATAAAATGCTGGGGAAAATTCCGAAGGAAAAGCTTTGGGTCAATCCGGACTGCGGCCTGAAAACGCGGGGATATCGTGAGACCGTATCAAGCCTTGAGCACCTTGTTCAGGCCGCCAAAGAGACAAGAGGTGAACTGTAATGCGTACCAGCGAATTGTTTCAAAGGAAAACCGTGTTTTCCTTTGAAGTCTTCCCTCCGAAAAAGACCGCTTCGATCGATACTATCTATAACGCTCTGCAGAAAATGCGCGGGCTTTCCCCCGATTTTATCAGCGTCACCTACGGAGCGGCGGGAAGCGCCGGCGATCTGACCGTGAAAATCGCCTCCGACATCCGGACCCGGTACGGCTTGGAGAGTGTCGCCCATCTCCCATGCATCAATTTCACCAGGGAAAATGTGCTGGAAGTACTGAAAACCTTAAAGCAAAGCGGCATTGAAAACATTCTGGCCCTGCGAGGAGACATCAGCCCGGACAGCGCTCCCCAAACGGATTTTAAACATGCAAGCGACCTGATTGCGTTCATAAAGGAAAACGGAAACTTCAATGTCATCGGGGCATGCTACCCGGAAGGGCATCCTGAGTCGGGAGGGCTTGTCAGAGACATTCAAAACCTGAAAATAAAGGTCGACGCGGGTACGGATCAGCTGATTTCCCAGCTTTTTTTCGATAACAGCTGTTTTTATTCTTTTTTGGAACGCACCGAGATTGCAGGGATTCACGTCCCGATCCAGGCGGGGATCATGCCGGTGACGAACAAAAAGCAGATCGAACGAATGGTTTCTCTCTGCGGAGCGGCACTTCCGAAAAAGTTCGAGACGATCATGGAAAAGTACGGAAGCGACCCGGCTGCGATGCGCGACGCGGGAATCGCGTACGCCATTGACCAGATCGTGGACCTTATCGCGCAGGGGGTGGACGGCATCCACCTGTATACGATGAACAACTCCTACGTTGCGTCGAAAATCAGTGAAGCGGTGTCCAGCCTTCTGAAAGCGAATCAAATTTCAGCGTAAAAGATGAAGCTTTTACCGTCCGCAAATTTTTTCTTGACATTTATCGGCGAATCCGTTATAATTGCCGTAACGCGATTTCAAATGTAAGCATATATAAATAATATGTTTTAACGACTGACCGGAAAACCGGAGGCCGGGCACTGGTACCTCGTACTTTGCCCGGCATTTTTTATAACGGCTTTGGAAGGATAAGGAGAGATACAGGATGAAGTGCATGGCTGCTGTTTCAGGACGGAAAAACAATATGATGTGCATGATGTGCTGTATGCGAATGTCTAAAACGGGCAATTCGTTTCACTTGTTATGTCCAAGGTTAAATTGATGATGGATTCCGTATGCCGCACAGGGATGTAAAGCATATGAAAGCTCATGGGTCAATTGGCCTGTGAGCTTTTTTTCATCCATGAAACCGAGCTATTCGAAAAGGGCGGTGAATGCCATGCTGGAAAAGGATACTGGTTGTCATAACGCGGAGATTTATCAAAAATTGTTGGAGTACATAAAAGATATCCGATACGGTTCTATCGTAGTGGTGATCCAGGACGGCAAAATAGTCCAGATCGAAAAAAACGAGAAAGTGAGATTTATTTAAAAAAATCGAAACGGACTGACCGGAAAACCGGAGGTCGGGTTGGGCTGAAAAACGCCTGGCCTGGCCATTTTTATTTTCAACTTGGACAGAAGAGGGTGGTATGAAATGAAAGAGAAATTCTTAGAGAACGAAGAGCTGCTGCGTATTGCGAAAACGCATCCCTGTTTAAGCCGGGAGGCGAACACAGCGTTTGGAAGGCTGCATCTGCCGGTCAGCCCGGCGTGCAATATCCAGTGCCGGTTTTGCAGCCGTTCGCTCAATAAAACGGAACAGCGTCCGGGCGTGACCGCGCAGGTGCTTCAACCCGAACAGGCGGTGGAAAAAGTCCGGCAGGCGCTTGAGCTTTGCCCGCAGATCACCGTCGCGGGCATTGCGGGCCCGGGCGACACGCTCGCGACAGATTCTGCCCTGCGCACTTTCCGGCTGGTACATGAAGCTTACCCGGAGCTGACTCTCTGCCTTTCTACCAACGGGCTGATGCTTCCGGATTACGCACAGGAGTTGTACGACGCGGGTGTCAGGACGATTACCGTTACGGTAAACGCCGTAGACCCAGAGATCCAGGCGAAGATCATTTCTTACATCGTCTATCAGGGAATCCGCTATGTGGGCAGGGAGGCGGCGTCCATCCTGATCCGGCGCCAGCTGGAGGGGATCCGGAAAGTCAGCGGCCTGGGAGTCATTACAAAAGTCAATACCGTTCTGATTCCGGGCGTCAACGGCCATCACATCGGAACCGTTGCAAAGGCGGTGCGGGAAGCGGGCGCCAATATCTACAACATGATCCCGCTGATCCCGCAGCATGATTTCTCAGATTATCCCGCTCCGTCCTGTTTGCAGATTGAGGCGGCCAGAGCCTCGGCGGAAAAATATATTCCTGTTTTCCGGCATTGCCAGCATTGCCGGGCCGACGCCTGCGGGATTCCCGGAAAAGGGGATCTGTCTTCGAGACTATACGGGGAAGTCTGCGCGGAAACCTTTTCCCACGGATGATCTGACACGAAGCCCGGGAAGGAAGAAAAATATGACGATAAAAGTGGCCGTTACGAGCAGCGACGGCAAAAGGATCGACCAGCACTTTGGGCATTGCATGAACTTTTCAATTGCCGAGATCAATCAGGAGGATTCTTCCTGGAAAATGGTTGACAGCCGCAAAACGGCCCGGACCTGCCATGAATTTTCACATGACGCGGAACAGGTCGAGCAGGTTGTTGATTCCCTGTCGGACTGCGATTATCTGCTTACATACCGCATTGGATATTATCCCAATCTTCTGTTTTCATCAAAAGGAATTCAATGCGTGGAAACTCCAACGGAAGAGCCCGTCACGATCGAGCAAGGCATAGCGCGGCTGCTTTCTATAACTCAATCGATGAAATAAATTTTCAAATTAATACAATTCCTGAAAGGGTGAGCTTATAATACTATGAGTTTAAATCTGGCAAACGCGGAAGTTGAAGTCCGGGAAAGAAGGCTGCATTCCATCGTATCCTATCATGGAACGGCGGTGGACCTGAACGAACGGTCGAAAACAAAGTCCTTACCCTGCGGCGGGCTGTCCTATGAGCAATGCAAGGACTGCTCGCAGGGATGCGCCGAATCCATCACGTACCTCATCAGGGACGCGGCTGTCGTCGTGCACTCCCCCGTCGGCTGCTGCAGCCGCGGAGCGTCTTATTTCATTCAGGGCGACGTCGTCAACAGGGCAAGGGGATTGCCCGCGCAGAACGTAAACATCATCTGTTCCAACATCCAGGAAAAAGACACCATATACGGCGGCCTTGAAAAACTTCGAAACGCAGTTCATGAGGCATACGGAAGATTCCATCCTTCCGCAATATTCGTGCATTCTTCCTGTGCGGCCGGAATCGTCGGTGACGACATCGACAGCGAGGCGGACGCCCTTCAGGACGAACTCGGCATTCCGGTTGTACCGATTTTCTGCGAAGGCTTTAAATCAAGGATATGGTCCACCGGATTCGACGCGGGATTTCACGGCATACTCCGCAAGATCGTAAAGCCGCCCAGAAAAAAGGATGAAAATCTAATCAATATTTTTAACTTTGAAGGAAGCGATACCTTCGGCCCGCTCCTGGAGAAAATCGGGCTGCGGGCAAATTATCTGGTCCCCCTGGCGACGGTGGAAACGCTTTCGAGAATGTCGGAAGCGGCCTGCTCCGCGCATATCTGCGAGACGCTGGCTACCTACGTCGCACATGCTCTGGAAGAAAAATACGGCGTGCCCGAAGTGAAAGCCCCCGCTCCTTTCGGAATCGAATGGACGGATCAATGGCTCAGGGAGATCGCAAAATATACCCATAAAGAAGAGCTCGCGGAAAAGGCCATTGCGTCGGAGCATCAGAGGATCTTGCCTGAGCTTCAGAAAATCAGGCAAAAGCTCGCAGGAAAAAACGTTTATGTGTTTGCGGGAGATTCGTTTGCCCACAGCATTGCGAATATGGCGAACGACCTGAATCTCAAACTGCTTGGGGTCACCACCCTGCACCATGACCAGGCGACCGACGGAAATCTGGAAAGCCTGAACACGCTGGATCAATATATTAAAAGCAGAGGCGATATCGGCTTCTTTACCGTCTGCAACAAGCAGCCTTATCAAATGGTAAAAATACTGAAAAAGCTTCATCCCGATTTATTGATCGTCCGTCACGCGAACATGACGATCCTTGGCACAAAGCTGGGCATACCCACCGTTCTGGAAGGCGACGTCAATATCAACGCCGGTTACGACGGGGTGATCAAATTGGGAAAAAGGCTGTATGAAGCGCTGCTGACGCGAAAAGCGATTCAAACCATTTCAGAGCATGTGGAGTGGCCGTATACGGATTGGTGGCTGAACGAGGAAAATCCTTTCTACTTTGAAGGGGGAAAAGAAGCATGAGTGCGATCATCGAACAGCCGAGGTATACCTGTGCGCTGGGGTCGCAGCAGACCGTGCTGGCGATCCCGAAGGGAATCCCGATCGTCCACGCCGGTCCGGGCTGCTCCTCTAAGATATTCCAATATGAGAACCTGGACGCCGGGTTCCAGGGGGAGGGCTACGCGGGAGGCGGCGCGGTTTCCTGCACGAACACAAGCGAGCAGGAAGTGGTCTTCGGAGGAGAAGAAAAATTGAAGGCGTTAGTGAGAAACACCTTCAAAATCATAAAGGGGGACTTGTTCGTTATTCTTTCGGGCTGTACCGCGGGAATCGTGGGCGACGACGTAAAACAGGTGGCGTCTCAGTTTGCGTCGCAGGGGAAACCGATTGTCGGCGTCGACACCTCGGGATTCCGGGGGAACAATTATTACGGGCATGAGCTGGTGGTAAATGAAATCATCAATCAGTTTATCGGCGACGCGGTCCCCCGCAGAAGAGAAAGGCTTGTAAATGTATTTTCGGTCGTCCCCAACCAGGACCCCTTCTGGCGTGCCGATCTGGAAGAAATCAAAAGGCTGCTGGCCAAATTGGGACTGGAAGTGAACATCCTGTTCGGCGACGGCTCAAACGGTGTAAGCGAATGGGAGGACATTCCAAACGCGCAGTTTAATCTTATCCTGTCTCCATGGGTCTGCCTGAGCACCGCAAAACTCCTGAAGGAAAAATACGGGACGCCCTATCTGCACTATCCGATTCTTCCGGTGGGAGCGAAAGCGACCGGCGCCTTTTTACGGACCGTGGCTGAATTCGCGGGAGTCCCAAAGGAACACGCCGAAGCGGTGATAAAGGAGGAGGAAAAGAGGTTTTATCATTACCTGGTTTCTCTCGGGGACTTTATCGCCGATCTGCGGAACAATATTCCGTATGAGCTGTATGCGGTCGCCGACAGCGCCTATGCGATTGGAACAAGCGATTTTCTTGTCAACGAACTCGGTTTTATCCCCAGGGGGATTTACGCGACGGAGAATCCCTCCCCGTCCGGCGAACAGAGGATCAGAAAGGCGTGGTCGCTGGCCGTAAGCGATTACCCGGACGCGCTGTCGGTCGAGGCGGACGGCGGGATGATTCAGGCGGATATCAGGGCGAAGATCGGGGAGTCAAACCGGGCGGTCATTCTGGGCAGCACATGGGAATCGAGGCTGGCGGCGGAACACAACAACCTGCTGATCCACCTCAGCCTTCCGATTGCCGACGACGTTATCGTCAACAGGAGCTTCACCGGTTATAACGGCGGGCTCCGGCTGATGGAGGAAATCTACTCCGGCATATTCAGAAAAGGCAATATATCCCAGACCACACAGACGGCTAAAGCATCTCAAATCTAAAGAGGATTATTTCAATGTATAAAGTTGCGATCGCATCTTCCAACGGCAGAAATATCGACCTTCATTTCGGCCAGGCAAAGGAATTCCATATCATTCAGGTCGATGAGAAAACCGGCCGGTGGGAAGAGAGCGAGCTGAGAAAAATACCGGATTTCAAGCTTTGTGAGCCGGATTTTCACTGCCGGGGTCATGGCGGGGACACCGCATCCCTGAAAACGATCGCCGGCCTTCTGCAGGATTGCCCTTACCTGCTGGTTAAGAAAATCGGCCTGTACCCCTACAGGATCTTACAGCAATCCGGGACCGACAGCCTGGAAGCCCCCTGTGAGCTGGACGAGGCGATCAGGAAATTAAACGCCTACCACACGCGCAGGCGGGAAAAGGGAAGAGACAAATGACGAAGATATTTTACCCCGACTTTTTCAACGATGTTTTCGGGCCGATCATGCAGCCCGGCTCCAGCGGTTCGTTCGCGGGGCCGTGCAGAATCGGCAATATCGCAAGGAGCCTGATCGGCGGCGACCCGGTGAAGGTCGGATTTTTACTCAACCGCTCGGACGGGAGGCTCCCGCATCTCGTGAACTTCATGTCCGACAGGGCGTACCTTGGCGGCATTCAGGGCTTTCAGACCGACGACGTCCGGCTGTTCGACGCGCCGTCTCTGGCAAGGGAAAAAGGAATTTCCTACGATTTTGGATATCTGGAAAAGGATAATCCCTATCCCGGAAGCATTGAAATCCTGATCGAAGGAAAAAACGGAGAAAAGGGCAGCCTTACCGCCGAATCGATCGGCGGCGGAATGATCCGCACCGATCGGATCAATGGCTTTGAAATCGAATGGCAGTCCGATACATACGGGATTCTCATAGAAAAAGCAAGCGGCGACAGGGCGGATCTTTCGGATGCCTTTGAAGAAGCCAACCGGCCCCGGCTTGTAAACAGGCTGAAGCTGAAAAAAGCGGATCATGCAAACGGGTATTTTTACGAATTTTCCGAAAAACCGGATTTGCAGGAGATAAAACGCTATTTCCCCGACGATAGGATCGCCGTTCTTCCGGCTTTGCTTCCGGTCGTTACAACTCCCGAAAGGCGCCCGCAGCTCTTTAAGACAGTGGAAGAGTGGCGCCGGTTTGCCGACGGGAAAGGGATCAGCTTTGCGCAGGCCGCCATCGAATACGAAAAGGCCTTTTCCGGCTGGAGCGGCGAACGGATCTGGGATTATTTCGAAAAAATAGCGGATATCCTGTACGAACAAATCCACTCTTTGGAAAAGGTTGGATATGAAAACGCGAAAGACACCTCCCTCCTGCCGATTTACGGAAAATACTGGGACAGATACGAGAGAGAGAAAAAGCCGCTCGGCGATCCGCTGACAAAGCACATCCTGCGCCATGCGATGTCCACGAACGCAAAGCTGCCCGGCGTCCGGATTGTGCCCGGGCCGATGGGGACCGGGGGCGGCTATTTATTCTCCGCGCTGGACGCCGTGAGGGAAGAATACGGCTTCAGCCATAAAAAGCTGCTGGAGGCGCTGGCGGTGGCGGCGGCGCTGGGCGCGCTGGCTTACACGCACACAAACGCAAGCGGCAGCGTCGGCTGCGTGGGCGAATCCGGCGTCTGCTGCGCAATGGCTTCCGGTGCGGTCACCTGGATCGCGGGGGGAGACGGGCTGCAGGTGGAACACGCCGCGTCCATGGCACTGCAGGCGAATCTGGGAATTCCGTGCGACCCCATCTCCGGCGGCCTGGAGTTTCCGTGCCTGACCAGGACCCTGCGCGCGGCCGTGACCGCGCCGCTTTACGCCGATCTCGCGCTGAGCGGGATAGACCCCCTGATCCCCTATCACGAGGTTTTGCAGGCGATTGAGTCCAACTTCCGGCATGCCGACAACCGATACCTCTGCGGGCCCGAATGCGGCTGCAACTGCACGCCGACCGCCCGGAAATGCCTGGAAAATCTGGAGCAGCATTCGGAGGGCATTCTGCATTTTCACGCGGATGCATGATGAAAGACTCCGTACTAATGGAAGACCGTCTAAACATTCCGGGAAAGCCGTGTGAGGAAGAGATCATGGAAAAGTTTTTGAGCAGGCCGACATTCATCAGACCGGCGCCGGGATCCGTCAGATGCAGCGGGAACAGGGACCGAATGTGACAGGGACGGAAAGGATTCTGCCAATATTCTGCCAATATGCTGATGAATTATGGAGTGAAAACAATGAAAAAAGTACAGATTATCCCCCTGATTTTGCTGTTAAGCCTTTCTTTCTTTACGGGCTGTTCCTCCTCTTCCAAGACAACCGATGCTTCCGGGGCGAGCTCCGAGGGAAGCGCGGGTACGGTTTCCGGCGCCTCCGCTTCCGAAAGCTCCGGCAAGGTAAGGAAAATAAAGATTTCGTTTGGCCAAACCGGCAAACCCTACGGCTATGTGGACGATAACGGGAATGCGACCGGATACGATATTGAGGCTTTAAGGCTCGTGGACGGCCTGCTTCCCGACTACGAATTTGAATATGTCCCGACGGATTCGCAGGACGCGTGGACGGGAACCCGCGAAGGAAAATACCAGGTCGCGGTGACCAACAGCTTTTGGACGCAGGAGCGCGCCCGGAATTATATTATCCCTGAAGAGAACCTGGGCGGCTCGATCGGCGGACTGATCGTCCGGAAGGAGAACAAGGACGTCAAAAGCTTTTCCGACGCCGCCAAAAAGGGCCTGAAGCTCGTGCCCATCAAGGCGGGCGACGGCTGGCAGTATGTAGTGGAAAGCTATAACAAGGAAAATCCCCAGAACCAGATCAAGCTGGAGCTTTCGGACAGCCAGGATTGGACGGCGGGCTTTACCTATGTGGCTGAAGGCAGATATGACGTCTTCGGAACCATCAAAAGCAGCTTTGCAACCAACGTCGCCGATTCAAAGGGCGACCTCCACAATCTGGCCGACAAGCTGGTGTGCAATGAGTTTACAACCATTAAAACCTATACGCTCATCAATAAAAATGAGACCGATTTGGCTAAGCAGGTGAATGATGCCCTGAAAACCCTGAAGAAAGGCGATAAGCTGGTACAGTTTTCCGAACAATTCTATGGGGAAAATGTTTTCCGCTATTTAAAATGATATGCCTGACCGCGGAAGCCGGAAGAAGGTCATTTGGGAATATCCTCTTTTGGCTTCCAGTAAAGTCCACGCTAAAGGAAGTGATACCATGTTCCAGTTCCGGACAGACCGATTCTTTGAATCATTTCCAAAAATATTTGCCAGTCTGGGCCTTACATTCTCCATCGTGCTGCTTTCCATCCTTTTCGGAAGCGCTTTAGGCCTGATGCTGGCCTGGATGAAATTGGGCAAAAACGCGGTGCTGAAAAAGGCCGCATTCGGATACACGACCATCTTGCGCTGCACGCCGACGCTGGTTCTTATTTTTATTATTTACTACGGGCTGCCCAAACTGGTCCGGTCTCTGTTTGGAATCGATATCAATGACTGGTCGAGATTCTTCTTTATTGTCGTTTCCTTTTCGCTGTACTGCGGAAATATCCTGTCCGAAGTGATGCGTTCCGCCTACGAAGCCGTCGGGAAAGGACAGTTTGAAGCGGCCGCTACCGTCGGGCTGACGGGCTTTCAGGCTTTTCGAAGGATCATCTTTCCGCAGGCGTTTTATATTTCGCTTCCGAATGTGGGGAATTCTCTGATCGGAATGCTCAAGGAAAGCTCGCTGGCGTCGACGATCGGGCTGAATGAGATTACCGGCACGGCAGCTCTTATCATCGCCAGAAGAAACGGGAGCTGCACTCTGGAAACCTACCTCGCCCTTGCGCTCATTTACTGGGCAATCTGTGTTCTTATTGAACAGCTTGTCAAACAGTCTGAAAATCATTTCGGCCGCTTTCATCAGCCGGTAAAGAAGGAAGTCTGATATGAACTGGGAATTTTCACTGTCCACATTAAAGCTGGCGCTGGGCGGGCTTCCCGTAACGTTGATGATTACTGCGATAACGTTCATTATCTCCACGCCTTTGGCTTTCCTGATCGCGATAGTGCGGCTAAAGGAAATTCACGTTATCGACAAGATCTGCAAGGTTTACATTTCTTTTATCCGCGGAACGCCGATGCTTGTGCAGATCTATGTGATTTACACCGCCATGCCAAGCATTTTGTCGGGAGTATTCCAATCCTTCCATATCCCCATCCGGATTTTCGATGTAAACCCTATTCTGTATGCGTTTATCGTGTTCGTTTTGAATATAGCCGCGACCATGTCGGAAATTCTGCGCTCCGCGCTTGGGACGGTAAACAAAGGCCAGTTGGAAGCGGCCTACACAGCCGGGCTTACCTCTTTCCAGGGATACCGCAGGATTGTGATTCCTCAGGCGCTGGTTTCAGCGATTCCAAATTTATGTACGCTGACAACGGGCCTTATCAAGGGAACGTCTTTGGTTTTCGCCATGGGGATACTGGACGTCACGGCAATTGCGAAAATACAGGCAAGCAGCGGCTACTATTTTATTGAAGCCTATCTTGACATCTTTCTGATCTATCTGGTCCTGTGCTTTTCGATCGAGAAAATTTTCAGCCTGATAGAATGGAAACTGAAGAACCATCCAAAAATCATGTTTCCGGTCTGGAGCAGGAGGGATTGCTATGCTCAAAGTAAATAACGTCAGCAAAGCCTTCGGGAAAAACGAAGTTTTACAAAACGTCAGTATCCGGATAGACAAGGGCGACGTAGTCGTCATTATCGGCCCCAGCGGTTCCGGGAAGACCACTTTGCTGAGATGCATCAGCTTCCTGGAAAAGGCGGATCAGGGCGAGATCGAAATTGGGGACCTGAGAGCAGACCTTGCGGAAGCCTCCAAAAAACAGATGCTGGCCATCCGGCGCAGAATGGCTTTCGTGTTCCAGAACTACAATTTATTCAATAACAAGACCGCTCTCGAAAACGTTGTCGAGGGGTTGATCACCGCGCGGAAAATGCCCAAAGGCGAAGCCGTTGAAACCGGGAAAAAAGCGCTGGACCGCGTCCATCTCTCTCAAAAATATGATTTCTACCCGAATCAGCTCTCCGGCGGGCAGCAGCAGAGGGTTGGAATCGCACGGGCGGTAGCGGTGAACCCCGACGTGATTCTATTCGACGAGCCGACATCCGCGCTGGACCCCGAACTGACCGGGGAAGTTCTGTCCGTTATGAAGGACCTCGCGGGGGACGGGACCACCATGCTGGTGGTAACGCATGAAATATCCTTCGCGGAGGATGTCGCCAACCGGATCGTGTTTTTTGAAGGCGGAAACATTGTTGAAGAGGGAGCACCGAATGTTATTCTGTTCCGGCCGGAAAAAGACCGCACAAAGCAGTTCCTGAAAGGCAGGTTTGCCCTGATGTAGCGCAGCCGGACGCAAAACGGACCGCTTGAACAAGTTTTATGACAGTACAGATTTCAAATTGGAAGTAATTAAGAGGAGATAATTCTATGCCGTTGAGACAAATCGCTATTTATGGGAAAGGCGGGATCGGGAAATCCACTACCACGCAGAATCTCACCGCGGCCCTGGCACAACTGGGGAAGAAAATTATGGTGGTGGGCTGCGACCCGAAGGCGGATTCCACAAGGCTTCTGTTGGGCGGCCTTGCACAGAAAACCGTGCTCGATACGCTCAGAGAGCATGGAGAAAACGTCCAGCTGAATACGATCATGCGGGAAGGGTACAGCGGGATCCGCTGCGTGGAATCCGGCGGCCCCGAGCCGGGAGTGGGCTGCGCGGGACGCGGCATTATCACGGCGATCGGCATGCTTGAAAATTTGGGAGCCTATACAGAAGACCTGAATTATGTGTTTTACGACGTTCTCGGAGACGTCGTCTGCGGCGGCTTCGCCATGCCGATCCGGGAAGGCAAAGCGAAGGAGATTTATATTGTGGCAAGCGGGGAAATGATGTCGCTGTATGCCGCAAATAACATTTCGAAGGGAATCCGGAGATATGCCGAAAGAGGCGGGGTCAGGCTTGGGGGAATCATCTGCAACAGCCGGAATGTCGATCGCGAGCTGGACTTGCTACGCGCCTTTTCCAAAGAGCTGGGCACGCAGCTGATTCATTTTATCCCGAGAGACAACATTGTGCAGCGGGCTGAAATCAAAAGGCAGACGGTAATCCAGTACAGCCCGGAGTCGGCGCAGGCGGAGGAGTACAGACAGCTGGCCCAAAAAGTTGAAGAAAACGATCTGTTTGTCATCCCGCGTCCAATGACGCAGGAACGGCTGGAAGAAATACTTTTACACTACGGCCTCATGGATTCACTTCAGGACGATTACCGGATTTAACAAGGCGATTCCCGCAAAAGATGTTTCATTCTATACGTTATGTGTTGTTTTCGAGAATCGAACACAGTCAGAGGGATATGAAAAATGGAAGAGACGTTTTATGAAAGAATGTCAAGGCTGGTAAAGGACTTCACTGGGATCGATCATCGGAGCGAAACAGCCGGCCTGCGTGAAAACACCAGACTGGTGCGCGGCTATTCTGGCGTTGAAGAGCGCACGGGGGCCGTTTCCACTCCGATTTATCAGAGCGCGACGTTTGTGCACCCGGGCTTTGACCGGACGACGGGGTTCGGCTACAGCCGATGCGGAAATCCCACCCGTCTGGAGCTGGAGAATACGCTTGCGATGCTGGAGCACGGAAAAAAAGCGTGGGCGTTTTCCAGCGGAATGTCGGCAATATCGATCGCCGTCAAACTGTTTCAGCCGGGCGATCAGATCCTCGTTTCAGATGATTTGTACGGGGGGACTTACCGGTTATTCAACGATTACTATTATGGCAAATACGGAATCAAGTTCGACTATATCGACACATCCAGTCTGCCGGAGATCAAAAACGCATTAAAGCCGGAAACAAAAGCGATTTTTGTGGAAACCCCTTCGAATCCCACCATGAAGGTCACGGATTTGCAGGCGGTTTCCGATCTGATTCACGGACAGAACGGACTGCTGATTGTCGACAACACGTTTTTGTCCCCGTATTTTCAAAAGCCGGTCGACTTCGGCGCGGACATAGTGGTCCACAGCGGGACAAAATATCTCGGCGGCCACAACGATGTTCTCTGCGGTTTTTTGGTCGTGAAAGATGAAAGCCTGATCGAACCGGTTTTTAAAGCCTCGATGGCGGAAGGCGGCACGCTGGACCCGTTTGACAGCTGGCTTGTTCTGCGGAGCATAAAAACCCTGGGGATAAGGCTTGAAAAACAGCAGGCGAATGCCTTTGAAATTTATAAGTTTCTAAAGACGAGCGACAAGGTCGAAAAAATCTATTATGTCGGCGACCCGGACCATGAGGGCTATGAAATTTCCCGCAGGCAAACGACAGGGTTCGGCGGAATGATTTCATTCAGCGTAAAAGATGCCGAGACCGTCCCCGATCTGCTGAATCATTTGCGGCTGATTCTGTTTGCGGAGAGCCTGGGCGGCGTTGAGAGCCTGATCACTTTTCCGCTGATGCAGACCCACGGGGAAATTCCGGAAGCGCTCAGAAATAAACTGGGAATCAACGACCGCCTGCTTCGGCTGTCGGTCGGAATAGAAGATGCTCAGGATCTGATTGAGGATCTGGAGCAGGCCCTGAGATAACAGGACGAAAACGCACGGGAGCGGCAGGCGCCCGGAAACGCGCAGGAAACCACACTTTACTTTCCCGTTCGGCCAGGAGGAACAACGGCAATCCGGTTTACGCTGATGATGCGAAACAGGTCGTTGAGCCTCATCGTCAGGCCGATGACAGGTCCCCAGGAAGGGAAGATGCGCGTCTTATGAAAAATGGGGTAACGCTCCAGAAGCTTCAGACGAAGCCCCCATTCTTCAAGGTCGCCGGCGTCCCGGATTCCCCATTTCATTTCCGCTCTCCGGATCCCGCATTTCCGGACCATCCGGCTCGCCAGACGGATGCCGGACGGCGCGATGGCGTCGAATACGATCTCCGCCCCTGGGAACCGTCCTGCAATCATGGTGAAAAATCTGCGGACCTGTTTTTCGTCGAAATACATCAGCACGCCTCCGACCAGAAAAAGGATTCCGTCCTGAGGGACCGCGATGTCATTGAAAAAGCTTTCGTCGAACATAGACTTCGGGATGCTGTTCGTTTCCCGGCTTTCGGGAATCAGCATGCTGCGCAGATGAATTACCTGCGGGACGTCCAGATCATACCATTTGATTTTTCCGTTGTTCACCCGGCTGAAGGTCGTGTCAAGGCCCGCGCCGATGTTTACGACGACGGCCCGGGGATGCCGCTGAATGAAATCGCGTATCATGGAATCAAACTCGCGTGCGCGGATGGCAAGGGTCAGAATCTGAAAACGCCGGATTTGGGAACGGAACCTGGTAAAATCATAGTCGATCCTGTCGATCAGGTCTGCGGATACACGGTCTTTAAGGACAGGGTCCTTCATCCTTGCTTCCTCCGCGCGCCCCCATAATGGGAGCAAAAGCGTTTCGTTTACGCTTCTCAAATCGATTTTCACTTTTTCGCCGCTCACCATCATACTCACCTTACCATAGACTCAGCCGTATATATGTTTGCTGAAGTAGCGGTCGCCGCGATCCGGCAGGATCGCCACCAGGTCGCTGCCTTCAGGCGCTTTTAACGCCGCCTTTCTGGCCGCTGAAAGAGCGGCCCCGGACGACGTTCCCGCCAATATTCCTTCCCTGCCCGCGAGCAGCCGGAGCTCCTTAAACGCCTCCTCGTCCCCGACTTTATAAACCTGGTCCACAAGCGACATATCCATGGTGCCGGGCATAAAAGTGTTGCCGATCCCCTCAATGGCGTAGCAGCCGGGCTCCCCGCCGCCCATGGTGGAACCGACCGGGTCCGCCATGACGACTTTTACCGCCGCGTTCTGTTCCTTCAGATATTTCGCCGCGCCGGAGAGAGTCCCCCCGCTGCCCGCGCCCGCAACCAGAATATCCACCTTTCCGTCCAGGTCCTTCCAGATCTCCGGTCCGGTGGTGCGATAGTGAGCCAGCGGATTCGCCGGATTTTCAAATTGGCTGAGCGTGACCGGGTGTTCAATCCGCTTTTTCAGTTCCTCCACTTTTTCGATCGCACCCTGCATTCCCTTTTCCAGCGGCGTATGGACAATTTCCGCCCCGTAGGCTTTCATGATGGTTTGTTTCTCCTCCGAGAATTTTTCCGGTACGGCGAAGATCACCCGGTATCCCCTTCCCAACGCCGCGAGCGCAATGCCGATCCCGGCGTTGCCCGCCGTCGCTTCCAAGATAGTATATCCCGGCTTCAACAGGCCGCGCTCCTCGGCGTCACTTACCAAAGCGGACCCCATGCGGTCCTTTACGCTTCCGCCCGGATTGAACAGCTCCAGTTTTGCAAACACATTCACTCCGCCGCGAAAATCCATATGGTTCAGCTTTAAAAGAGGCGTATGGCCGATCATTTCGCGCACATCATTGTAATATGTCATTTTGACTCCCCCACAATCGCCTGCCCGAACGCCTGGGAAAGGTCGTCGGCAAGGTCTTTTTTATCTTCAATGCCAACCGAGAGACGCACCAGGTTGTCGACGATGCCGACTTTCTGACGGATCTCACAGGGGATGGAAGCGTGCGTCATGCTGGCCGGATGACACACGAGCGACTCCACTCCGCCGAGGCTTTCGGCAAGGGCGATCAGCCTGACGCTTCGGAAGAACGTATGGATATCGTATCGGCCGGAAAGCACGAAAGAGATCATTGCGCCCGCGCCGGACGCCTGTCTTTTCTGGATCTCGTACCCCGGGAAATCTTCAAAACCCGGATAGTAGACTTTGGCGACAGCGTCGTGATTCCGAAGAAAATCGGCCAGATAGGAGGCGTTTTCCAGGTGACGGTCCATGCGGACGGACAGGGTTTTGATCCCGCGGATCAACAGCCAGGAGTCAAAGGGACCCAGCACCCCGCCGGTGGCGTTCTGCAGAAAGCCGAGCCGCTCCGCCGTTTCCGCGTCCCTGACCGCGACAAGGCCGGCGACGAGGTCGCTGTGGCCGCCGAGATATTTCGTCGCGCTGTGCACCACGATATCCGCGCCCAGATTCAGCGGTTTCTGTAAGTACGGCGTCATGAACGTGTTGTCGACGATCATTTTAAGGCCGTGCCGGCGGGCAATCTCCGACGCCGCTGCGAGATCCGTAATCGTCAGAAGCGGATTCGCCGGGCTTTCGACGATCAGCGCCTTTACATTCTCCGCAATCCGGCTTTCGAGCAGCTGAAGATCAGACGTATCCACAATCTCATAGGTCAGCCCGAAGTTTTTGAACACTTTGTCGAGCACACGGAACGTGCCGCCGTAGACATTGCTGGAAATGATGATTTTATCGCCGCTTTGAAACAGCGACAGAACCGCTGTAATTGCCGCCATTCCGGACGCGAACGCGAATCCCGCCGCTCCGCCTTCCAGTTCGGCGATCAGTCTTTCCAGCGATTCCCGGGTCGGGTTTCCTGTGCGGGAATACTCATAGCCGCTGTTCTCCCCCAGCCCGCTCTGCCGATAGGTGGAGGTCTGGTAAATCGGCACGCTGACCGCTCCCGTTTTGGAATCTCCGTCAATCCCGCCGTGAATCAGAGCTGTTGCAAAACTTTGCTGCATCTCATGGTCATTCCTTTCAAATAATACACCGATTTAGTGAACTTTAAATTGTATAGAAAAGGGCCGGGCGGCAATTCACCGCCCGGCCTTATCTCAACGCAACGATCCCGCCTAAGAAAGGTTATGACAGCAAATCAGCCTTTTCCCCACAGCAAAGCCAAGCGGACAGCAACAACACGCCGCGGCAGCTTTCCGTGAGAAAAAGCGATTTTCCATAATTCCTTTCTCCTCTTTAAATTAAGTATAGTATATATATATGTTATGTTAGTATTTATGTTACAACTATTCGTCCGCTTTGTCAAGAGAAAATTGCTTGACAAGGAGGGAAATATAATATATATTACATATATTAATAGTATGTATAGAGGTAAATATGAGAGCGGGAACAAAGGTTGAAAAAAAGGCAGAAAACAGCTGTGCGGACCTGAAGGGTTTTGCAATTCCATCCGTGACCGGGGAACGGATGTATGCCTGTTTCTTTAAACCGTATGGAGATGGGCCCCGGCCCACAGTGCTCCTGCTTCATGGCTACCCGGGAGACGAAAACAATTACGACCTTGCCCACGCCTTTCAACGGGCCGGTTATTCGACGGTTATTTTCCACTATCGCGGAACGTGGGGAAGCGAAGGGTTGTTCAGTTTGTCCCATGTCCTGGAAGACGTATCGTCGGCGCTTGATTTTATCAGGAATCACTCCGGTGAGAATACATATCAGTTTGACGCGGATCGACTCGTTTTAATCGGACACAGCATGGGAGGATTTGCGGCCCTGGAAACGGCGGCAAACACATCGGGGCTTCTCGGCGTCGGGGCAATCGCCGCTTTCGACTTTTCTCTCGCCGCGGAAAATTCAAAGCTGCGGGACGCAATACGGCAGGAGTTTTCGAACTATGCTCCCGTCCGCAGAATTGAGCTTGGCAGTCTTATAAACGAGATCGGCGAAAATGCGGAAAAATGGAATTTCTCTCAATTGGCCGACAAGTTGTCAAATCTGCCCGTTTGTCTGATTGGCGCGGCACACGACATGATTTCCGTCCCGAAGTATCATTTGTTTCCTCTGCGCCAGTCGCTCGACCGTATTCAGAATCCGGGAATCACTTTTCACATGCTGGATGACGGACATTGTCTGAGCGGTACACGAATTGAACTCGCGGACCTTCTACTGGATTGGACCGATGGTTTATTAAATAAATAGCTTTATGCAAACAGGGCCTGCTCTTCTACAGAGGGCAGGCCTTTGCTGTGCTGCAAAAGACATCTGGACTGCATTTCTATGAATGGAACAGGCGGACGGGATCAAGCCAAATTATATTGCCGGCAAAATTGCTTTTTTCATAACTTCCGTATATATTGTGAATAGAGAAGTCCAACGATGCAAATCGTCTTCATAAAATCTTAAGATTTTCATAAGGAAAATGAAAGGATTCCCTTTTGTCTTTTGCCTTATGATTACTTACGGAAGTTTGGGGAAAAGGAGTGGCAACCGTATGGGTGTCGATATCTTAGTCGCAGACGATGAACAGGCCATAGCGGATCTGGTGGAAGTAGTGAAAAATTGCCGCTGTTGCTGATGAAACAATTCATGATTTGCCGGACAAACCAAAACGGCAGCATTCATCACGCAGCCGGCCAGCATTGCGGCAATGGCCGAAAGTACTCGACAGCGCCCACATCGCGGTTTTTGCTTTTCATCATCCGCTCCATGTGATATACTGTGACTTGTCCCACCATTTCAGACAGGAGGATTTTGTCATGAGCAATGAAACCGCAAAAACAATGGAAGAGGCATACGAGCCGGAACAGGCGCAGGTAAAAAAATGGTCGGCGTTCGTGGAATCCGACGCCGTGAACTTCTTTACGGCAAACAAGATCGAAAAGATGACGATTGAGGACGGCAGTGGCAATAAGGCAAAGCTATCGAGGACAAAGGACGGCGGCATCAAGGTTGACTCTACCTCTTCGGTGATTCTCTAAGCCTGATTAAAATAAATATAAAAGCGTTACAATACCCCTGATGTCATGCAGCAGACATCAGGGGTATTGTCATTCTGGGAGCTGCCCCAACTCTTTCAGAATATCCGCAAATTCCTGATCTTCCTTTAAAAAATCAAAGGCCGGATTTTTTGCTATCATCTGGCGGACACAGCGGTTCAGGTAGCCTTTGGACTGAGCAGATTCGTGCATTTCAATACTGTCGTAAAAAGGGCTCACCTTTACCGCATCGAGATCAGCGGGCATCCGCGCGCAGTTTATGAACTCATGAAGCGCATCCAGCGTTTCCCTTTCCTGTTTCTGCTCCGCGTGGCACTGCGCAATCATCAGATAGTGATTTAAGTCCTGGCCGTAAATTTTATCTCTGTCAAACATCTTTGAAAGCTGCAGGCTTAGGTTTTCCATCCGCAGCGCAAGCGGATAATCCTGATTCTTTTTCGCAATATTGGCAAGCGTGCCGAGGGCGATATTGCAGCCGAACGCATGTGTGGCAAGCAGATACTGCGCCATCTGCTTTGACTTTTCGTAATTTCCCATGGCGTAATAGATGGAGACTTTTATCTGATCCGGTTCGATTTCAGAACTGTGAATGTTGTCAAGCGCCTTTAAAGCGTCCTCATATCGTTCCTGCTGCATCAGAAGGGCGCTGAGGCTGTGCCACGCTTCTTCCCGGATTTGAATGTCGTCACTTTTAGCAGCATCCCGCATCAGAGTTTCCGCACGGCTTAGCAGATTGGCGGCAGCATCTTCCGTTCCCGCACAGGGAATGTGCATCATAAAGACATTGCCCATCCTCAGTTTCAGGAGCGGACTGTTTGGATATTCCCTGATATATTTCTCCCCAAAGGAAACCGCATTTTCATAGTCGGAGGCTTCAAACAGTTTTGCGCATTGATCGCAGATTTCTATCGCCCGATCCTTCGACAGCTGCGGTTCGAAGCCCAGCAAATCGTCAACCGTGACACCCAGCAGCCGGGCAGCGGGAGCAAGCAGAGTGATATCGGGATATGCGCCGCCCGTTTCCCATTTCGACACGGCGGCGATAGAAACTCCAAGCGCGGTAGCGAGTTGATCCTGGGTTAAGCCCATGGCTTTTCTTTTGTTCTGAATATTTTTACCGATGGATAATTCCATGTGGATTCCTCACTTTCCGAGAAGGCCTTTCCCGATTATCAGTATAGCGGATCCTTCGGAATCCCGCAATGGAAACGTATTTGACTTTTATCATTCATTTTTTAACCGCCGGTTGAATGATTCAGCCAATCCGACATTTTGTACCCGCGCTTAATCAGCGCAATCTTTTCGGCATGGCTCAGCTTTTTGAGCGCGGCTTCCCGTCTGAGAGCTTCGCTTTTCGTTGCAAAGCGTTCCTGATAGACCAGCGTGACCGGCAGACGGGAGCGGGTATATTTTGCGCCTTTTCCGCGGCTATGCATGGCGGCGCGCCGATACGGATCCGTCGTATAGCCGCTGTAGATCGTGCCGTCCGAACAGCGCAGCATATATGCGTAATACCCGGCCTTTTTTGCATTTTTCATCTGCCCGGCTACCGCGCGGTGATAATCAGACTTTCCATTTCGGCCTCTATTTTTCCAATGTTGGAGTTTGCCTGAGATCTCATCGATTCAAGCCGTTGAACGGCGTCACGGACCTGGCTTTGCACATGAGAAACGCTTTCCTGCGACTGGTCGATTTTCGACTGCATGAACCAGTCCGCGATCAGCCCGTCAAAGAAAAAATCCGCAAATTTGGCGAAGCCGCCCGTTTCAATGTGAATGTCGGAACGGATTCGAACGTCGGCTAACTCAGCGTGAAACTGCCTCAGCAGCCGCTGTGCGTTTTCGGTTTCCTCTTTTGCGTCGTCAATATGGGAGTGCTTTGCAAGGTCGGAGATCAGCCCTCCGCCGAGAAGGTCCCAGGTTCCCCAGCCTTCTGCATGGCCGAGGCTGTTTTGAATCCGGTCCAGGCTGGCCAATGCTTCCTTACCGGCGGATGCTGCTTCCTCGATTTCTTTCAGATTTATCCTTTCACTGTTTATTTGGTTTGACAGTTCCAGAATTTTTTGGGCGGACGCACCGCTTTCTTTCACGATACGTTCTTTTTTATCGGCATAAAGAGCGTCGAAATCGCGCTGACAATTTACATAATTCAGCCGTTCCGCAGAAAGTTTTGAAATCTGATCTTGTATATTATCCAAATCTCTGATAGCCTGATCGTATTTTAGCTTCGCAGCAAAAGCTTCCGCCTGTTCTTTTTCAACACGTTCTTCCAATTTCCCAAACAGGGAATAAAAGACAGAGGCGATACTTTTATTTTCCATTTTGTCGACATCACAGTTTTCCTTTTCCAAAACGACCTTGAGCCCGGCAGCTTTGCGGTTTAATTGCGACTGTTGATTTTGCAGATCCTGAAGCACGGCATCAATCTTGTGCAACCGCGCAATTCCCTGTTGAGCAGATCGTATTTTCTCATTTATTGCAGAATCCATTTTTTATACCCTCCTAATCGAATGGAAGCTGAACGTGTTCAGACCTGCGCGCTGCGATGATTTGACCAATATAGTCTCTCGCACCTGAGCCGTTCCGCGTAAACAGATAACCGTAAACAAAAAGGCCCACGAAACAATTAGGTTTCGTGAGCCTTGTGGTGCCAAAATTCATAATGCTGCAGCCATCACCTGCCATTGACAAATCCTTATTAGGAGTCGACGACTGTGCAAACCAAAAGTAGAAAGTATGATGAAAACCTATTTCACCCTTACCCCGGCGTGGTCACGATTGAACAATTCATAGATTATATTCTTAGTGTTCATTATAGCAAATCCAAAAAGACATTGCAAGTTGAAATATGAGGGAGGCTCAGAAAATGTGTAGGATCATTGTTGCCGCAGCGCAAAAGGGCGGCGTCGGTAAAATGAGCACGGTCCGCAATCTTTCCCAGTCCCTCTCGGAACTGGGAAAGCGTGTTCTTGCCGTGGACTTTGACCCTCAGTTCAGCCTCGCCATTTGTTTCGGGGTTGACTCTGATAAGCTGAAACCTACATCTGCCAACCTCATGACCGCCATGCTTGAGGATGAAGAACTTACGCAAAAGAAGGATTTTCTTCTCCATATGAAAAGGCCGAGATTTAAGCTTCACCAGGCCAACTTGGCCCAAAGTTAAATACCTGACGGGACGGTTGCGAATCACTTGATTCCAATCGCGCAGATGTTTTTTGATCTTCTATCAAGTCATTATCGGCTTTGAATCAATCCATGTCATCCCGCAGCGCGTCGATGATGTTTTCTTTTTTGATCTTGCTGACGGCATACATCATAGTGACAAAGATGACCAGAAACACGCTGAACACGCTGATTCCGATACTGGCCCACGGCAGCACAAAATTGATACCGTCGATTCCTTTGTAGATCAACCAGGAGAAGATGACCGCCAGGGGAAGCCCGACAAGCAGCGCCTTCACCCCATAAAAGGCGCACTCATATCGCATCATTTTATTGAAATCGCGATCGGACATCCCCACGGAGCGGAGCATGGCAAGCTCCCGCCGGCGCAGCTTGATATTCGTGGAAATCGTGTTAAACACATTGGCAACCGCAATCAGCGAAATCATAATGATAAAAGTATAAGCGAACACGTTGGCAATGAATATCATATTGCGGTTCTGATCAAGTATTTGAGATGAGTCCAAAAGGATGTAAGAGGCTTTAATTCCAGTGCCTTGAATCATCGCCCTCATTTCTGCCGTCGACTGCGATGGATTCTTTGACTGGAATGTCATGCCTTTCACCATGATATCCGGCGAGGTATCGGAGGGAGCAAGCTTCTCCTCGAGCGAATAGGGAGCCATCACAGCAAAAGTGTATGCCCGCTGCTCGGAGGTTCCTGTCATCGGGGGGACATCAGGCGGCACGGTATCGACACAGGTAATACTAACATTTTCCCCATATGCCGCATTTGATTTGCCATTTGTATTGGGTGTAACGGTACTGTTCAGGGAAGAACCCGTAAACATGTCCTTAAGCTGGCTGACCCCTTCCGCCTGATTGCTGCTATCCTGCATTTTGGCGACAGCAATCAATTTCGCATTTTGCCCGGTATATTCCTCTGCGGGCAAGCCCAAGCCTTTAATAATTTTCAGATAGGCGCTGTCATCTAAAAACTGGATTTTTATTGGAATATTCACGGTTTTGTTCGTCGAATATGACCCAACGGATTTCCAGTAATCGTTTGAAAGTTTGTCTGTCTGAATCGTACAGGTATAGTTCGCAACAACCTGATACGAACTTTCTGTAACACCGGAGGCTGTTTTCAGTTTGTCGTAAAGCCGCAGCATTTCGCTGTCGTCCATATCCTGTGTGCCAAAGCCGATGTCATAGGTAGTAACCGCTTTTGCCTGCTCCGACGCCTGTTTCAAATCCGTTACAAAGGCACTGGTCGAAACAAACAGCACTATACTTAAAACAAGGGAAAGTACAATGCTGCGATAGCGTTTTTTGTTTCTTTTGAAATTCTTTAGTGCAAGGGTTCCCTCCAAACCGTAAATGCGCTGTGCCAGTTTCGACGTTTTCACAGCTTTGGATTCCACTTTGACCTCGTTTGTCTGGCGGATACACTCCATCACGGGCGTATTGGCAGCCTTGCGGGCCGGGATATAGGCCGAAATCAGAATCGTAACCATGCTGACCGCCGCCGCGCCGACAATCGCGGGGGCGGATACCGTCAAGGTCAAAGGCACACTGGTGTAGAGAATGTTTGCGAAATTCTTGGCGACAACGGAAAGCACAAGCCCCATGCTGCCTATTCCAACAATAACGCCAATCGGTATGCCAATGGCGCCGATACAAAGCCCTTCAAACAGCACCGAATGGCGCAGTTGCTTTGCGGTGGCTCCCACAGACGAGAGAATTCCGAACTGGTATGTGCGCTCGTTCAAGGAGATGTTGAAGGAATTGTAAATCAAAAAAATCGAACCAATCATGATAATGAGGACTACAATGCCTCCGAGTGAGTACAGAAGCGCGTTGAACACCTTGTCGCCCGAATCGTCCGCAAGGCCCATGAAGCGCAGCACATCATTATTCAAGATGTAAGCATGGCTTCCGGCTGCACTTTTTGCGTAAGCATGAACTTCACGCGGGTTTTTCAGCGTGACAAACAAGCTGAGATCGTCCGCCCTATCTGCGGCTGTGATTACGGTGTACCCCGGTGCGGAATCTTCCTCAAAGTGGGGCGTTTGGCAGATGCCGACCACCGTGTAAGTCCTTTTTGCTTTTGGCACAAAAGCTTCCTTCCCGGAAATGTAAGGGTCGTGCTGACCGAGTTTCTTGTCTCCGCCCATGCGGTTCCCGACAGCAAGAGCAAGCGTGTCGCCCACCTTAAACTGAACGCCGCCCTTTGTCATGACGCTCCCCGAAACAACAATCTCCCCGCCGCTTTTCGGCAGCCTGCCGGAAAGCAGCGTGATGGGCAGGGCATCAAAGGTTTTCTTGTTGAATCCGGCTATAAAAAGATACGGCTTGTTGGAATTTGTACCGCCGTCAAGTTTTGCGTAGCCGATATTTTCGAATGTTTCGGTATTTGCAACTCTGTCGTTGCTTGCTTGTTTCGCCACGAAAGAAGAATCCACATCCTCAAATTTGACGTGCCAGCCGCCGTATTTTTGAGCCTCGCCGTTTGCCATATAGTTCAGCAGGGAAACGCCAAAGGTGGCGACTGCCGTAATCAGGGCGGCGGACAGAACAACTCCTATCACCGTTACAATCGTTCGTGTGCGGCTTTTTTTCATGCTTTGCAGGGCAACTTTATGAAAGATGTTCATTATCGTGCCACCTGACTCTCATCCCGCACCACTTTTCCATCCGCGATGGTAATAATGCGGTTTGCCTGCAGGGCGATATTTTCATCGTGGGTGACGAGAAGCAGGGTCTGCCCATATTTTTGATTGCTTTCTTTCAGCAGTTTGATGATCTCATGCCCATTTTGGCTGTCCAGACTGCCCGTGGGTTCGTCGGCAAGCATGACGGCCGGGGCATTCATCAAAGCGCGGCCGATGGCCACGCGCTGCTGCTGGCCGCCCGAAAGCTGATTGGGTAAATGCGTTTTGCGGTCTTGCAGCCCAAGTAGTTCCAACAAGTCGTTCAGCCGTTCCTCGTTGACCTTCCGTTTGTCCATCAAGATAGGCAAGGTGATGTTTTCCACCACATTCAGAGTAGGAATGAGGTTGTGAAACTGGTAAATCAGCCCGACCTGCCGTCTGCGGAAGATGGCAAGTTTTTCGTTGCTTTGGGCATAGACATCCTGCCCTTCCAGATATACCTTCCCGCCGGTCGGCACGTCCACGCCCGCGATGGCGTGCAGCAAGGTGGATTTACCGGAACCGGAGGAACCAATAATCGCGGTAAACTCTCCTCTTTCGATTGTAAGCGAAACATGGTTAAGCGCGGCAACCCGGTTCTCACCCTTGCCGTAGACCTTGCATAAATCTTCTGTTTTTAAAAACTCCATTATGTGAGTCTCCTTTTTCATGCTTTACCCATATAATAAAGCTTTCAACTTACATCCCTGTGACTTTTCGGTGAGAGATCCGTCACTTTGGAAAACGAATCGCAAAGAGCGCGCCGCCCTGCGGGTGATTTTTTGCGGTGATCGTCCCGCCCTGCCGGGTAATGATGCTTTTACAGAGCGCGAGTCCAATCCCGTACCCCGTGGCGCCTGCGTTTTTCCCGCGATAAAAACGATCAAACAGATGGGGCAGCTCTTCTTTTTCAAACCCCGCGCCGCTGTCATGGAGGGTAATCTCGATAAAAAGCGGGTTGTCCTCACAGGAGATAACGATTTTTCCGTGGTTGCCCGCGCTTTCCATACAATTTTTGAGAAGATTTTGAACTGCCTCCGAAAGCCAGCTCAAATCGCCTTGCAGCACCGCCCCTTTCGGCACGTCGGTTTTCAGCGCGATATCATGCAATTCCATCGAAATCAGAAGCGGGCGGACCGCTGCGCCTATCAAGTCACCCGCCTCGATCCGCTCGTTTTGAAACACGACAATACCCGCGTCCAAACGGGATAATTTCAACAGCGAGGTAACCAGCCAATCCATCTGTGCAAACAGTTCCTCATTTTCCCGCAACAGGGCCTGCCGCTCATTTTCGCCGGGGTTCTTCTTCAGTAGGGACAGAATCAGATTTGCGGAGGTAAGCGGGGTGCGAAGCTGATGGGCAATGTCGGCCAGCGACTCGGCAAGATGTTCTTTTTCTTTTCTCAGCGCGTCGTTTTGTTCCCGAATTCGAAGCGTCATTTTGGTGATCTCGCTTTGCAGAATGGAAAGTTCACCCTCGTCCGATTCGCCGATATACAGATGGTCCGCATTATGAAGCACAAGATCGATTTGCTCTGAAATCCGCGCAATGCTTTGATATCGGGCTTTGGTAAATACAAAAAACGCTGCCCCAAAAGCGGCGGCGGAAGCAATGGCAAGGGTTCCAGCCGCCGTGTTGATTGCAAATCCCAGCGTCCCAGAAGCGGCGGCTATTAAGAAGATCAAAATGGCAAACTGCCGGAACTCTCTATTCCGAAGCATAGCCGTCCCCCAATCGATATCCTGTCCCGCGAACGGTCTGAATGATTTGCGGGCTTGCGGGGTCGTTCTCGATCTTCTCCCGCAGACGTTTGATGTACACGGTCAACGTATTGTCATTGACAAACTCGCCCGCAGCGTCCCACAGCTCGTCAAGCAGCCTGCTCCTTGTAATGATGCTTTTGGGGTTGTTAATAAACACCAGCAGCAAGCGGTATTCCAAGGCGGAAAGAAAAACTTCGCGTCCGTCCTTTTTCACGACGCCGCTTGCCATATCGACAGAAAGCCCGCGGATTTCAAAAGCCGATGGAGAACGTTCGCTTTTTCTCAGGGCGGTTCTGATTCGCGCGATCAGTTCACGCGGACGAAAAGGCTTGGTGATATAGTCGTCCGCGCCCATGTTCAGCCCGGTAACAACACTCGCCTCATCGCCGGAAGCCGTCAGAAAGAGTACGGGAATATCCTGCGTTTCTTTGATTTCCGCGCAAACCGTAAAGCCGTTTCCGTCAGGCAAAGAGAGATCAACGAGCGCCAGGTCAAATTTATTCCCGGCAAGCGCGGCAAGGGCTTCCCTTTGCGTAGAGACATGGGTAACTGTAAATCCCTCAGAGCGGAGCAAAAGCGCAAGATTCTTGGCGATTTCCTTATCGTCCTCAACCAAAAATATTCTTGGCATTAGTCAGGACCCCGTTTCCTTAGGGCTTTTCAAATCGATGAACTGATTCTCTCTTTCTATTTCCTCATTAGTCAATACATTCATCTCCTACAATTAAGTAGTGTAAACTCAGAGAAAGGGGAAATCAAGTCAAGTTTTCTCGGCCAGTCAGTCTGTCGTTATTCGGCGGGCTTTTTTATTTCTAAATCTCAAAGGAGGAAATTTTCACGCCCGTACAAACTTAAAGACAGCTCCCGTAAGGGAAGACAACGTTCATCTGCAAGACTTCTTGGACATGATCTCGCCCTCGGTAATCAAATTCCAGACTGATTACTTCATCTGTGGCAACACGTTTCGATGTGTCCGGGCGCTTCATGAGTACCCGACATGGTAATTATAGACGATGAAAACAGATAATGGGAAGCTGAAATTCATATCAGCCTCCCATTCACTCATTCTGCGTTAAAAATCTGAGTCTTTTAATTATAATAAACTATGATTTATTTTGAATATGTACCGCAAACGCCTCTCCTGCACCGATTAGCGCAGGGAGCATATAGCCTTTGTTAAATTGAATGACCGGCAAACGTTCCTTGACTTTCATACCCATATGACCGAGAATTTCCTCTAAATGTTCAAGACATTGAACAGCGCCGTTACCCGAACCCCCGGCACAGGCGACAAGCATACATTCCTTGTCACGCAGCAAGTGGTTATGTGCCGTCTCGCAGCGACGCAACCGGTCTAAAAACGATTTCAAGCATTCGGCAAGGTCATGCCAATATACAGGCGTCACAAACACGATGCCGTCGGCAGCTTTCATTTTATCGTATATGGCGGCGAAGCCGTCGGAAATAACACAGCGTCCTTCCGATGAGCAAAGGCCCCACCCATTCCCGCAGGTACGGCATCGTTCAATATTGTACTCGTTCAGATGAAGCAGTTCTACTTCACCGTTAGCGGCTTTGATTCCTTCCACAATTTTATCCTTGGCCGATGCAGTCAGGCCATCGGTATTGGGGCTTGCCCAGATTACCAATATCATCTTGAAAACCTCGCTTTCTCATTCATTCTTTGCTTTGAGCATAACGGACATATTTTCACCCAGTGTCTGCAAAATCTGCTGCCCTTTTACGTCCGATTCCATACTTGAATGAGGCGCAAATACCATATTCCAATAATCACTGCTTACCATCGGCATCTGGCTGAAAGTGAAATATTTGTTCAAACGGTCGATTGCAGCCGTAGCGCCGCTTTTGTCATTCTGCGGTTCTGAATATACTCCCATAGGCCGGACCCGGTTTCCCGTTCAAAAATGCGCAGAAAGTGATATTTAGAAAAGCCCGATTCGCCGGCAAGCAAATTAAGCGACAAATTGTCGGAAAGGTGCTGCTCGATATAGGCTATCGTATTTTGAACGCACTGTGAGTAATCCATGGGATGCATCCTCCTGACTATCAGTATAACGCATGCTGCCTCATATTTCTTGATTCAAATTGCGGAGTTTTAAGGATTGTATAGTTGTGATTTGATATGCGGGAACACCTTCCGGTGTGTCTGGGCCTTGCGGGAGTACCCAACATGGTTGCTATAAGCGATGAAAAAATAATGGGAAACTAATGCAACACATCAGCTTCCCAATTGCTTATAACCTAACCACCAGATAATCGCAATGTTCTAATACTTACTCCAGTTATCTCTGATACAGACTTTACGGTTTTTATTGATCCCTCCTTCTGGCTCAATCCTAAACCGATACGCCGCGAGAGAATCAAGACTAAACCAAAAGAAGTATACAAGCGAATTCTGCATGTGCCTATTATACCATGTTTGGTCCAAGAAGCGTTCAGTGCCGTCACAGAAAATGTAGCAGCGCTTTTTTCCGCGCGGGGTGTGCTTGGGCCTTCCGTGAGTACCCGACATGGGTAGTTACAGATGACGAAAAAGACCGGGAAGCCGACGTAGTACATCATCTTCCCGGTTTGCTCATAATCTCCTCCTGCAAATTTCAATTTGTAGGACTACCGGCTGCTTTAGCTTCGTGCTGGCTTTCGGCTATAAACGCATTCGCGCCGCGATACAACAGAACAAGCGCCGCGCTGAGCAGCGCCCCGCCCAAGATGTCGGTCAGCCAATGAACGCCCGACACCAAACGCCCAATCACCATAAATGCAGTAAATGCCGCAAGCACAGTGTTTACTGCGTTTTTTACAGTTCTATTGCAGGTCAGACGGCGAAACTGCATCATGGCGGTGAGCATCACGCACAGAACCAGCATGGTGGTGGAGGACGGATAGGACGTCTCCAAGATACCGTCGATCAAAACCGGCCTGTAATTCACACGATAATATTCGAAAAAGAGATACGCGCCCATGACCAGCACATAGAAGCCGCCCAGCACAAGGATGCTGCCGTCCACCCGAAGAAGGCTTTTGCGCCGTATGAGCTGCGTAAGCCCCAGGGCAGCAAATCCAAAAGCGACAAAGACAGGCACAAGCCCCAGCCAGTCGGTGATTATATAAAGCGTCCAGTTTACGCCGAGCAGGTCATGCGCCCACCCGTTGACCGTTGCAAAGCCCACGGCAGAACCGTTCGGCCCGATGGGTTTCACATCAATATTCCGGATCAGCATTGTATAAAGGATAAACAGCACAGACAGGCAGACGGCGGGCAGAAAGCTACCCAGGGAACGAGAATTCCATTTCATTTTCAAAGCTCCTTTTCTTAATGGGGTGTAAGCGTTTTTTACATGCTTACTCTACCTCCAGGAGCCGAAAAGCGGTAGAATCCCGCCGTCACAATGCCGATACGATTCGTGTCATCGGCGTTTTAACAGCAAAATCCCCTTGATGAGCAGAAACAAGAATGTGAGCGAAGCGGCATATGGCTCGCGGCTCAGAATGAAAACCAGAACGCCAGATACGCTGAAAAGCAGAGAGAAACCACTTTTGATCTGATTCCAGAATCGCACCTGCCTTCCCTGCAAGGCAAGGGTCGCAAGCCCGCATAAAACGGTGAGCGACACAAGCGTAAAGTATGTGACTTTTATGTCCGGGGATATCGACGTCAGGGAGAGCAGGGAGACAATGCGGATTACCCCCTCCTCCGCCTGACCGAACAAC
Source organism: Caproicibacter sp. BJN0012 (assembly GCF_035986805.1). Taxonomy (NCBI): domain Bacteria; kingdom Bacillati; phylum Bacillota; class Clostridia; order Eubacteriales; family Acutalibacteraceae; genus Caproicibacter; species Caproicibacter sp. BJN0012. The sequence continues at coordinate 2,748,470 of NZ_CP142518.1, forward strand.
GGGAAAAACAGAAACAGCGCCATGGCACAGTCCAGCAGGCCAAACACCAGATCGCGCATTTGCCGCATTTTTTGGGCCTGGTCGTTTTGCGCAATGCTGACCAGCTCCTCGCCAGACAAGAGTTCATCAATGGACACGGAAAAGAAACTCGCAATTACCTTCAGGGAATCGATGCCTGGGTAGCCGCGTCCCGACTCCCATTTCGATACAGCGGTACGTGATACGAACAGCGCCTCCGCAAGCTCCTCCTGCGTGAGACCTTTCCGCTTGCGAAGTTCCTGCAATTTCTCGTTAAATTCCATAGGGGAAGCTTCCCTTCCAAATTCCATTTTGTCGCTTTGCTAGATCATATAAACAATTCGCAATTCATTGCCTGATCTATTATACCATAATTTATACAGGTAAAAAGTGGGCCGCCGATTATGGCGGCCCACATATGCTTTCGCTTCGCTCATTTTCTTTTCAGACATCGCCCAAGCTTCACAAGCTCGAACCATAGAACCGCAACCGCTGAAATTCCCATCACGGTGAGAAACTCCGGACCGTTCAGCGGAGCCAGTTTTAAGAATCCGGCGAGCGGAGTATACAGGATCAGCAGGAGCCCCAGAATGGTGCCGGCAAAGATCGCCCACATTACCTTGTCCTTTACGAGACGGGCCAACGATCGGAACGCAAAATCCGTATGCGAACTGTTGACCAGCACCAGCAGAAGATTACTCAGGAAGATGACGGTCAGCCCCATCGCGCGGGCGACCGGCGCGTTGTTTTGTGGATCCATTTGCAAAACGGAAAAATATGTCCCGAAGGAGGCGGCGAAGACGGCAAAGCCCTGCAGCAGGCTTTTGATAAGGCCCGCGGCATTGATGATCTTTTCACTGGGGTCGCGCGGCAAGCGCGCCATGATGTCGCGTTCCGCCGGCTGGCGTTCCAGAACGATCGAGCAGGTTGGGTCGATGATAAGTTCGAGCAACACCACATGCAAGGGCAGCAGCATGAGGCTCGCAGGGTTCACCCCGAGCATCGGCGCCAGCAGGCAGGAAAATGCGATCGGGATGTGGATGGCGAACACATAGCCCACGGCTTTCTTGATATTATCGTAGATCCGCCTGCCGTCGCGTATGGTTTCCACGATGGTCGAGAAATTATCGTCCAGCAGGATCAGGTCGGCGGCCTCGCGCGAGACCTCCGAGCCGCGCTTACCCATGGAGATACCAATATCGGCATACTTGAGTGCGGGCGCGTCGTTGACTCCGTCGCCCGTCATAGCGACGACCTCGCCGTTTTCCCGGAACGCTTTGACGATCCGCATCTTATGCTCCGGCACCACGCGGGAAAAGATGCTGACACTTCTCACCTTTTCTCGGAGCTCTTCATCGGTCATTCGGTCCAGTTCGTCGCCGGTGATGATTTTTTCGCAGTTGGGTATCCCGACCTGTCTAGCGATGGAGCTGGCGGTGATGCCGTTGTCGCCCGTAATCATCACGACGCGGACGCCGGCCTGTGTGCAGCACCGGATGTCTTCCCTCACCGACGCCCTCGGGGGATCGGCAAGGCCGACCAGACCGCGCAGCCGCAGCCTGCAGTCGGGCAATGTCTCCGGTATGCTGTCGCCGAACGGCAGTTCCGTCTCACCTACTGCAATCACCCGCAAGCCCTGCCGGGACATTCCGCCCGACTTGGCCTGAACGGCGTCCCCTTCAGCATCCGTTAGCGCGCACAGCCGCAGGATCTTCTCCGGCGAACCTTTCGCAGCGACGATGATACGCTCTTCCCGTTTCCAGACATGGCCCATCATCTTGGCTTCGTTAGTAAACGGATATTCCCTGACAAGCTCACCGGAAAACAACTGCCCGCGCGTGATTCCGAGGCTCTCGCAGTGGGCGAACATCGCCTGTTCCATCGGGTCGTAGGCCTCGGTTTCACACGCCATGCCCATGATCTCGCCCAGATGCTTTTCGTCGCCGTCCACTGCCCAGGTTTCTCGGACAGCCATTTTGTTCATCGTAATCGTGCCGGTCTTATCCACGCAGAGGACGGAAACCGCGCCGAGCGTTTCCACCGCGGGGAGCTTTCGTACCAGCGACTGCTTTTTGGCAAGCCGCCAGGCGCCCATGGAAAGGAACACGGTGAGGATGACCGGGAATTCCTCCGGGATCATTGCCATGGCCAGCGTGACGCCGGAGAGGATGCTCTCGATCAGCCGGTCCCTGAAGGAATGGTCGGGGATGTTCAGCCACGTGGCGCAGCCGACCAGCACGAACAGAACGGCGGCGATGCCTGCGCAGAGCTGCACCAATCTGCCGGTCTGCTTCTGCAGCGGCGTCGGGTTCTCGGGCGCGTTCGCCACGTTCGTTCCGATCTTTCCGTATTCGGTCGCCGCGCCGATTTTCCCGACCCGGACCAGGGCGCTGCCTTGCAGGACAAGTGTGCCTGCATAGCAATAGTCGCGCCGCCACGTATCCGGCTGCTTCTCCGCAGAATCGGCAACGACTTTCCAGACGCCCTCCGCTTCGCCGGTCAGGGAGGATTCATCGACGCACAGATCGCTTGCCCGGACGACTTCTCCGTCGGCCGGGATCTTGACGCCCTCAGCGATCAGCATGAGGTCGCCCGGAACCAGATCGGCACTGCTGATCGTCTTTTCTTCGCCGTCCCGTATCACCCGGACACGCGGCGCGGAGAGATCCTTCAGGGCCTCGAGCGTTTTATCCGTTTTCCTTTCCTGGATCACATCGATGCCGATGATGCCAACGACAAAAATCAGCATAATTGCCCCATCGCGGGGTTCTCCCAAGAAAAAGTAGATCGCGGCTGCAATCAACAGGAGAAGGAACATAGGCTCGCTGGCGGTGTGAAGTATCTTGCTGAAGAAGCTTTGTCTTTTTTGCGGCGTCAACTCATTCTTGCCGAATCTTTCCTGTAATTCCCGAGCCTTTTCAGTGGTAAGGCCATACGAAACCGGCGCTTGCTCTTGGTTTGTCATATCAGTTACCTCCGTGTCGCCTCACGGCGTTCATAAGATAGCTCTATGGCACTCCATAAATCCAGTTATTCCAAGATATGTATAAAAAAACACATCCATGGAACATACAACTGTCCCACAGATGTGATACGAGTCAATCTGTTGCCGTCACCGGCCCAGCCCCACAAACCTATCGGTTCATCGCCTGCTCAGTTTGTACTGTAGATTAAAATGCAGTGCAAAGAGATTCTTCAATGATACTATATGGAGAATAGTTTGTCAAGGTGTAATCAGATGTGAAAAAACGAGGATTAAACATCGAACTTAATGATAATTTCTTTCCGCTTCTAAAGCGCTTTCTCAAAGGACAATTTATAATATGAGTCAAAGCAATGGGAAAGGAGTAGAAAGCTGTGCCTGAGGAATGAAAGGATTACGGGCCCATACCAATTGTGGTAAATATTGAAAAGCAATGCATTCCGCACTGCCTTGTGGACAGGAAACCACCTTCAGCTAACGTTGATGAGTATCAATATGAACGATGACATCGGGCTTGAAATGCAACGTTGACCAGTTTATTCGGATCGAACCGGGAGAAAGGGGTTGTAAGAATCGGTGATTATTTTGACCTTATTCGAAGTTCAGAGCTTTCTTAACTACGTATTACAAAAAATCCGCCTCGCGGGATGTTTCCCGCGAGGCGGATAACAATCCATATTACAGGTTCCCGTTTTTTCAGCCCTTGCCTGCATGCAGTTCTTTTTGTCTTTTAGCCATGTATCTGCCGGTATCTTTCACCAAGATCCAAAGAACGGCAAGACGACTTTCCAATTTTAAGAACAGTAATGTAAGCAAAAGGAGTACAAGCAATGCAAATCCCACAATAAATAAGACCGCCGCCGCCTGATTTTCCTGATACATGGCCTTTACGAAGAGAGAAACCGTCGCCGCATACCTTTGCAGGATAAGATTCGGCAGAGAGGGCAGTTGGACCAACGTCAGCGTATCCGCCGATCCGGCTTTGGCGATCAGATAATGGTAATAGCTGTTCTGCGTCATCAGCTCCGCGCCGGCGCCTCCGCTGATGAGATATCTGACTCCGTTCCTGGTGTAATCAAAATAACTGTGGATATGGGAGAGATAGACCATATCGACCTTATATTTCGTCATGAGGTTTTCAAACCGTTCGGCTTCCTGCTTGGTCTGAAAGCCGTGGTCTATGCTTTCGTCTTCGCTGTAAGCTTCCAGCTTCTGCTCGACAAAGCCGCCCTCCTTTTTGACCTTATCCGTGTAGGCCTGGATCTCATTGGGCTTGACGCCGCTTCTCGGATCTGCCGGAGGCACATGGGATATTACATAAATCCGTTTTCCCTGCGCTTTTTGCAGGTCCCTTTCGAGCCAGGCGTATTGCTTGTCCGGTATTGCCTGCTTTTCGGCATATCCGCGTGAGCTGTCAAGAAACGCGAAATGATTGCCTCCGAAATCAAACGAGTAATACTCCGGCCCGTAAAGTTTTTGATAGGTCTCGCGCCCGTTCCCGCGAATATCGTGGTTTCCCAGCGTCGTGCACAGAGTTGCAGAAATCCCGGACGTCATCTCATCAAAGATCTTATATTGATTTGGCTTTCCGCTGTAAACAAGATCGCCGTTGTCGATTACAAAAGCCGGTTTCAGCGCATTGACCTGGTCGATGATCTTTCCAAAGGTCTCGTAGCCGTCCCTGCTGTCGCCGAGGATGACATAGCTGCCGTCCGCCGTTTCACTTGGCTGAGCGGGAATGATCCGCTTGGTTTCTCCCGCACTCAGATCCATCGAAAATTCCAAGGTATTTACCGTGATCCTGGCGGGTTTGAGGTCTTTATCGATGCTTGACGAATAAAAACTCGGGCTGATATTTTCAATGGAGATCCGCAAATTCCGAACGGGCGCATTTGTTTTCACTGTAACGGTAGGCAGAGGGGATAGAGCCCTTATCACGAGCCGGTCCCCGCCATCGTCTTTTTGTATCCCTTTTACAAAACCTCCGTGTACCGTTACGTTGACGTCGTTCCAGATATATGAGGAGGAAGAATCGTCCGGGTTATAGCTGAGCGGTACCGGGGTAAAACCGGAATTGATATTGTACACGTGATAAGAGTTATACAGAAAAAGGCCCGCGGCCGCGGCAAGGCATAGAACCAATGCAAATGTAATGATTTTCAGCGCCCTTTTCAGCTTCATCTTTTTCACCTCGGAATGATTTCGATCTTTTAGAATTACTATTTCCAGCAAGAATGATTCCTATCATGACGGCTGAAACAATTCCCAGAACGCCGCCGGCCAGGAATGGAGCGTCAGAGTTTATTTTATCCCGCAGGAATCCCGATACGATGGACGGCCATAACAGTCCGCACCCCTGCAGCGCACCGTAAATTCCAAGCACTGCTCCCCTGAAAGTCGAAGGCACATTCTCCGCGATAAAGGTGCTAAACGAGCAACGCCAGCCCCGTGCGTTGGCGTTGCTTTTTAACTCTTCTTCTAAGCTGATACAGGTCTTTATATCCTTTCAGACTCATTTGATCGGTTGATTGATCTTTCTATTCTTTTTTATGGACTTTTCTTTTTCGTCTGATCCAAATAATCAGTCCAACTCCAAGGACCGTCATCAGGGCAAGTGCCGCATAGGAGTACAGATTCACAGATTGACTGATGCGCTCCCAGCCCGCCCCGGCAAAGGCACCAAGAGTCACCAGAATCACGTTCCAGATCGCGGAACCCACAGCAGTGTAGAAAAGGAATCTGCCTCCGTGCATTCGCGCCAGCCCCGCAGGGACGGAGATAAGGCTCCTGACCAGAGGAATAAATCGACAGAAAAAGACGGTGGAAGCACCGCGCTGGTTGAACCAGTTATCCGCCCGTTTTAGATCTCCTTCTTTTAATCCAAGGAGATGCCCCCATCTGCTGCCGAGGAACCTGTCCAACTTTTCCGCCGGCAGCAGCCGTCCAACGCCGTAGAGGACGATCGCCCCGACCACCGATCCGACAGTCGCCGACAGGGTCACCGCCCAGAGGCTCATGCTGGTGTAAGTGGTCATAAAGCCGCCGAAGGTCAGAATCAGTTCGGACGGAATGGGGGGAAAGATGTTCTCGACAGCAATCAGCAGTGCAATCCCAACGTATCCGTACTGATTCATGATATTGATGACCCATTCCTGCATTTTTAACTCCTTTTCAAAAATCCGAGTTTTTAATCTTCGCCTGTCTGCCGTTCCAAAGGAAGTAGACCAATACGGATATAGCGGTTCCGAACAGCCAACCGCCTAAAACGTCTCCCGCATAATGGACGCCCAGATAGACCCGGCTGAACCCGATCAGTCCCATCAAACCGGCACACAGCAAAGAGAGGATCAGTTTTCGGTAAAATCCTTCGGCATACCTGACGGTCATCAGGATCAGCATGATATAAAGGGAAGCATTGATCATCGCGTGGCCGCTGGGGAAACTGTAGCCCGTCTCGCTGATCAGCCGCAGGACATTCGGACGCCCCCTTGCGAAGATCTGCTTCAAAATAACGTTGAACACGGCGGACAACGCCACGGCCGCTGAAACAGGAAGCGCGACGGTCCTCCTCGTTTTCGGCGCGACAAACAACGCCAGACAAAACAAAAGGACAACGACCGAGTCGCCGAGATGAGTGATGCCTTTCATCACAAAAGTTAAATTGGGGGACATGTCCTCAACCGCTTCACTGTAAGCCCACCCTTCAAAGCGTGTGGCAATTCCGGCATAGATGCATACGGCCAGCATCACAAACAGAATGATCGGCATCACAACAAGCCATACGGCGCGCCTATTCATCCTGATCCTTCTCCTCGTCCAGTACGCTTCCGCAATTTTTGCAGTATCTGTCTTTTTCACCTGCGGCCGTATTGCATTTATTACAAACGGAACCAAGCTTCGTACCGCAGAAAGTACAGTAGACGTTTGATTTGTTTTGCAGCGAGCCGCATTTATAGCAGGTCCGGCCGCCCTGTCTGTAGAGAAGAAAAACAAACAGCCCGGCCAAATTCGTAAAAAGAGTGACGATCCCCCACATGGACGCGTTCAGCTTTGCCCCGAGCGCCCGCGCGTATACCCAAAGAGCCAGTAAGACCCAATAGAGCATGAAAAACAGCATTGCGATTGCGGCCACAGCTTTTATATAGAATTCGCCACCCGCAACGGGCTGAACGTCGCTGATAATATAAACTTTCTGTCCGTCTGTTCTGTCGGCGATATAGGAAAGCAAATAGACTTTCTGGGCGGCAAAGCCGCTTTCATAGAAGTAGCGGTCTTCATATTCCTGTTTCACTTTGTTTTCGATCCCGAGCATTGAAGCCGACAATGTCAGCTTATCGCCTTTCATCAGCCGAAAATGGACCTCCGGATTTTGCCGGTCGGTGAAAAAAAGAGGGTTCCTGTCAGTGTCCGGCGTGAGGTCTACGGTTCCCTTCTGTGATAAATCCGAATGTTTCGCGCTGTACAATATTTGATTTTGTCCGTTGAGAATGAGGATATCTACCATATCCGGGGATGCATCTGCCAGATCGGCTAATTCAGGTTTCATATTTTCAAGCCCGTTCTTGTTATCTTCTACTTTTTCACTGATCCTGTGATACTCATACAGAAAAGTGAGTTTATCGCGGAACATATAGGCTAAAAATCCAGCTGAAAAGACTCCGGCAAGAATCAGGATAAGCAAGTAAATGGCGACTGCCTTCTTAAAATTGAATCTGCTGATAACAACGTTGAAGCGATCCATTATTCCATCCCTCCCGGCTGCCTGCTGAATATGAGCGGTGACAGAGCGCAGAAACCGATCACGAAGAAAAGGATCGCCGGACCACAGAATATCCAAAGGCTGATTCCGGTCAATACAAGCAGCACCGGTACAAGGATAAACAAGGCACAGACAATGACAAACACGGATTGCAGCCTCCTGTTCCGGCTCCTTTGCTTAATTTCGAAACACTTTTTATCGATTTCATCGTCCAGCCTAGACAGCAGGCCGTCTATGTTCTTATCCATGATAAAAATCTCCTCTCAGCATTTTCCTAAGCCTGACCATACCGTTGTGGATGCGGCTTTTCACTGTTTTTGGCTCGCAGGAAAACCGTCGGGCGATTTCCTGAAGCGTCAGCTGCTCCAGATATTTCAGCCTGATGGCGGCGGCCTGTTCAGGCGGCAGGCTTTCCAGAGCCTTCAGTATTTCATCCGTCAGCAAACGGTCAAGCACCACGTCCTGCACGCTGAACAGAGATGATACGTCCTGCTCCTCCAAGCTCAGCACCTCCCGCTTATTCCGTCTCAAGTGGTCAAGATAACAGTTTTTTGCAATCGTGATCACCCATGTGGAAAACGAGGCTTTCCCGTGAACATCAAATTTTTCGATTCCCCGCACCAATTTCAAAAAGGTATCCTGCGTCAGATCCTCGCTTAAAGTCACATCGCCGCAGACCTTCAGGATAAACTTTGAAACATATGGATAGTAAAAGGTGATGAGGCTTTGAAAGGCCTCTTTTTCACCCTTCTGCGCCGATACAATTAGAGAAAGCTCATCCAAGCCCTCACCTCCTTCAGACTTCTCATTATATTACACGCAACTGAATGAAAAAAGTTGCTGCCAATATTTTGCTCGGTTTTATTCATTTAAAAATTTTTAGTTTTATGAAAACAAAAAGCAGCAGACCACCCCCGCGAATCGGATGGTCAACCGCTTATATGATCGGATATAACATTAAAACAGCATCAGCATTGTTCCCGATATGACGAGCAATAAACCAATAAAGGCTTTTCTCGAAAGCTTTTCTTTGAGAAACAGGTAGGAAAATGCAATTGTGACGACAATGCTCAGCTTATCAATAGGGACAACCAGACTGGCGTTTCCCTTCTGCAATGCGTGGTAATAGCAAAGCCATGAGAGTCCGGTTGCAAGACCGGAAAGCATGATAAATACCCAGCTTTTTCTGTCAATATCCTTAATGAGAACATACTTTTTTTGGAACAGAACAATTCCCCAAGCCATAATCAGTACGACAATCGTGCGGATGGCCGTACCTAAATTTGATTCGATCCCCTGTATTCCGATTTTGCCAAGTATAGAGGTCAAAGCGGCAAAGACGGCGGAAAGGACAGCATAGAAAAGCCATGACTTGCTCTTGATGGGTGAAACTTCCGGTTCCTTCCGTTGTATCATGAGATAGGTTCCGACAGCAAGCAGTACGATCCCAAATCCCATCCAAACAGTTGGCGTTTCCCCTAAGATAAAAAAAGCAAGAAGGATAGTCAATATCGTACTGCTCTTGTCAACGGGAGTCACGTTATTGACGTTTCCAAGCTGCAAGGCCTTAAAATAGCATAGCCAAGACGCACCGGTTGCAACTCCTGAAAGGATCAGGAACAGAAGGCTGTACCCGGAAATCGCACCTATAGTATTTTGCGAACCCACAATAAAAACCATCAGCCAGGAAAACAAAAGCACAACAATTGTACGAAGGGCAGTCGCTAAGTTTGAATCGGTGTTTTTAATACCGATTTTCGCTAAAATAGACGTCATTCCTGCGAACAGCGCTGAGCCGAAAGCATATAGAAGCCACATGTATATCCCTCCAAAGATCCCTGTCCTCTAATTGGCCTCCAATTTGACATCCTCGCGCTGATCCCAGAAGACTTTGAATTCCAGCTTTTCGACTTCACGCTGCTGCTTATAGCTGATTCTGAGCGTGGCTTCCTTTGGAACGGTGACGTCTCTGTCCAGTTCCTGTAATAAGACTTTGATATTGTTTTCATTTCCCTTTAAGGTAGTCAGGGCTTCGCCAATTTTGCCAAACAGCGCGAAGGACGTGCCGGATACATCCTCGGAAACCATATACCGCTCATTCTGATTGATATAGTCAATGGAATCTCCGGCAGCCAGCCAGCGGAGCAGGGACTCCCGGGAAAAGCGCCATTCCCGGCCGATCTTGCGGGCCGGGAAATGTTCTTCGCGAAGCAGTTTGATCAGTGTCTTCTCGCTGACGCCCAAAGCCCCGGCAGCCTGTTTGAGGTTTAAAATATCATCATCATTCATTCCGTATCACGGCTCCTTTTGATCTTAGAAACAGCATATCACGATCGGGCCCGGTTTTCAAGCAGCGACGGAAGATAATAATAAATTAACAGTATATAATAGATATTTAGAGCAAGATAGCAGAATATTTTTCAACATCTATTAGAATAATTTACGGAATAGCGAAAAGCAAATCCTGATTGTTAGGGAAAGGTAAGGCAATGGTGGAATCAACGGTGCCTGAGCTTCGCTAACAAATCGACCTCTCTGTTATTTACATGTAAATGCCGGTAGCCGGATAAGCATACGTCTTGCTTATCCGGCTACCGGCTTCATAAAACAACAGTGCATTTAATACGGTCCCTTGGCATACAACGGCCGCAATTGTAGTCTCCAATAACATTAGACAGAAAAAATAAATCACAAGCAGAACGGCTCCGTATGCCCATAATACGAATATAGGCTATTTGTCTGTTTGAAGATTTCGCAAAATTTCATGATAGCGTATTGTTGCCAATTCGCTTGCTTTACCCTTTTTACAGAAAGAAAGCCCGGCCAGTTTCGGAACAACGCGCTCAACCACAATCTGCCCATCCACCATTTTAGATTCCAATGTTTCCAAGGCTTCAAGAAACCGTTTGTCCTCTTTTGCCCGGTTGTAAAAGGATAAGACGTAGACATAAATAAAAAGGTTGTAGTTTCGGAAAGGGTATTCAACTTGCATGAATAATGTGCCAATTCCATAGTGACACGGGCCAATAGGTTTCCTGATTGTCCAATGCTCCAGCAAAAAATCCACGGCCTTGTCAAGTGCAGGTTTTTTGTTAAGATAATCGGTGAAACGGAACGCGTTAAGAGCGTTAAGCGTGGGGAAAGGATTGGAATACTCCGTTTCCGGCCCTCGGCCAAAGCTGAATTTATTGCAACGCCAGCCGCCGTCTGTATACTGAATATCAAAAAGATGCTTAAAAGTCTTTTGCAATCTGAAATCAGATACATAACCCATGTGACAAAGCACATTGGCGGCGTGGATGGTTTGGCATGGGTAAACAGGGCCTTGCGGATACAGCTTAAAACGTCCGTCCTCCTGCCACGCACCGAATATTAAGGCAGCGGTTTCTTTCAGTAGAGGTTCTGTAGGTTCCATGCCCAATTCCAATAGGTACATTACGCTCTCTAAAGTTGAGAATGGCGCACCCTTTATCAAACGCTTATCCGGCGTAGTCCAAAGGTCAGCTCCATTATCATGCCTATGGGACAATATCACTTCCACATCTGATGCATATTGCTTCTCTACAGCCATCCTTTTCACCTCCTTTAATGCGCATCCCAGGCATAAGGCTGTATAGATTTAGCCAGTTGGCTCCCGACAAAATAATCTTCTTGATGGAATTCCCGCCTATCGGCGTTTTAATAACAAGTATACTCTAAAAATATAGAAATTCAATTAAATTCTGACCGTCCCCTGGCTTTAGGTCCCTGCGTGGATTGTATTTTGCTGTCCTGATCTTAGAGGCGGGGATTTTCTATATATCCGTAATCTGTTGACCTTAACACGAATTTTATCCGCCTCTTCCGCAAGTATACTTTGCAATATGCAAAGTATACTTGACATTTCTTTTTGTTAATGTTATATTTGTATTGTCAGGAGGGGTTTCTTTGAATGATAAGACCAAACTAAAGAATCGCTTAAAAGTCGCGCGAGCCGAAATGGATATTTCTCAGGAACAGCTTGCAAAGATGGCGGGTGTGAGCCGGCAAACAGTCGGTTCCATTGAAAGCGGGCAATACTGCCCGACGGCTAAACTTGCGTTAGTCCTTTCAAAGTGTCTACAAAAAAGTTTTGAGGACTTATTTTATTTAGAGGAGGAAGATAATAATGGATAAAATGGACAAGAAGCAAGGCAAGGATACCCCCCTTTACGGTATTGTTGATGAGCGGACAAAAGCCGTTGTATATCAAGGAGATGCATATACCGGGCGGTTTATGTTATTTGCGGTACTCTTTGCCGTTTTTATTCGCGGATTGGACCTCAACATCCCATTTATAGATTCAAATTGGGATTTAATGCTGATCGTCATAATCGGCGGCGGCATTTCCACCGTATATCAGATCAAAAGCAAAGTTGTGTTTAATCGTCCGTTCTCCCGGAGTTTTCTTTTTCTCATTGCTTTGATAGCCATAAGCGCTCTGATAGCATTTATTTTAATTTTTTTCAAGCGATAAACCCTATTAGGCTGTGTTGGCTTTTAAAGCCTCGCGGCCTTTTCTCCTGTGAACTCTTCCCAGCGTTTGACCGCCAAATCGCAGTACGGGGGAAAACTCCATCGCGCAGCAGCGGCGCTCAGTCCGCTCCGCCGCGATGATCGTGTGCCGCTGCCGGAAAACGGCTCCAATACGATACTGCCCCGGCCGCTGTGCATTTTCAGGCACCGCCACGGCAGTTCGATAATTTCCCGCGCCGGGGGCGTCGGGGGACAAATTCGATGCAGAAAGACAAAACAGATCGTGAGCAGAGTGCCGGGAGCGCGTCGGGACATAAAATCTGAAAGGGCGACCCTTATTGAGAGCAGAATCAGCCTGCTGCGTTTTCCCGGCACTTTACTTACTCCCCCTTAAAAAATATGGGAGAATTAAATTTGTCACAAAGAGAGGTGCCATATGGCAACGAACATTTATATCCCGTCGGCAACGCATGGGCTGGGAGTGACAATATGCGTATTTTGGGCGTAACAACCGGCGAGACCATGCTTTATGCCATGCTTGCCGCAAAGATCAATCGACCCGTGTCTTGAAAATCCCAATGAGAATAAAAAAAGCCCCAAATCCGCTTAAAAAGAGGACTTGGGGAAACCACAAAATGGTGCCGGTGGTCGGACTCGAACCGACACGTCCAAAGGACACGGCATTTTGAGTGCCGCACGTCTGCCAAATTCCATCACACCGGCAAATTTATTTGTTTTCTCAAAAACTACAGCATGGAGTATTATATAATAAAAAGGCACCGAAATCAAGTCCATTATCAAAAAAACCGGAATATCTGCAGTGAGATATTCCGGTTTTCCGAATTAAAATCATTCCGCGTTGTAGAGACCGATAATATGTCTTGGGCACGCTTCAACGCATTCCCCGCATCCCACGCACTTTTCGGGATCCACGGCCGCCAGGAAATTCTTGACATGAACCGCATCGTATTTGCAGGTTTTTTCACATTTCATACAGCCAATGCAGCCAACCTTGCACACTTTATTGACAACGTTTCCCTTGTCGCAGTTGCTGCACAGTACCACCGCCTGCTTTTTGACCGGAACCAGCGTGAGCAGATGCCTCGGACAGGCCTTCAGGCACATGCCGCAGGCAACACAGTTTTTCGGCTCGACCATTGCCACGCCATTGCGTACGCTGAGGGCATTATAATCGCAGGAATTGACGCAATCACCCAAACCGATGCAGCCAAAGGTACAGCTGGTCGGGCCGCCCGCGACCGCGGCAGCGGCGGCACAGCTTGTAATTCCTTCATATTCCACACGGTCGGTCGTGTTGTCATGGCTGCCCAAGCAGCGGACGACCGACATGTGGGGCTCCACGGAAGTTGCGGCAACGCCAAGATAAGCGGCAATCGCGTTGGCAACATCGTTGCCGCCCACGGTGCACAGTCCGGGTTTCGCCGTTCCTTCCGCCAGAGCTTTTGCATAGCCGTCGCATCCGGAGAAGCCGCACGCGCCGCAGTTTGCGCCGGGCAGCATCGCACGGACATCCTCCGTCTTCTGGTCCTTCGGAACTGCCATCACGATGGACGCGACCGCAAGAATCAAGCCGGACAGAAGTCCGATAACTACCACAATCAAAACTGGAAGTAAAATCTCATTCATTCTCTACCATCTCCTAACCCAACATGCCGTCGACAAGACCTGAGAACCCGAGAAACGACAGGGAAACCAGAGATGCGGCGATCAGAGTGATCGGCAGACCCTTCATAAATTTCGGCACATCATTAAGTTCCATTCTTTCACGTACGCCCGAGAACATGATCAGGGCAACCATGAAGCCGATGCCCGCGCCAAACGAGTTCATCAAGGCCTGCAAGTAGCCGTAGCCGGTGGGATCCGCAGTGTGTTTGTCAAGCACCAGCATGGTCACGCCGAGGACGGCGCAGTTCGTCGTAATCAGAGGCAAATAAACTCCAAGGGCGTTGTACAGGGACGGAATGTATTTCCTCAGTACCGTCTCAATGAACTGAACCAAAACGGCGATGACCAGAATAAACACGATGGTCTCCAGAAAAGCCAGGTCCTGCGGCACCAGAATTCCATAATAGATCGGCCATGTGACCGCCGTGGCGAGGACCATAACCACCGTTACGGCGATGCTCATGCCCGTCGCGCTGCTGCGGCTTTTGGAGACGCCCAGGAACGGGCAGATGCCGAGGAATTTATCAAGGATATAGTTTTCCGTCAAAATAGCGGTAAGAAAAATCGCAAAAAGTGATTTTATCATTTCGTTTCAGCCTCCTTGTCTTTGCCTACGATAAGGGAGCAGTTTTTGGAAAGCGCGCAGCCCGCGCAGCCGGTGAATCCGCCGCAGCCGATTTCCTCGGGGGCTTTCCCCTCGCCGGAAAGCCGGTTTGCGACGGCGATCAAAAGTCCAAAGACAAAGAATCCTCCCGGAGGAAGCAGAAACACGATGATCGGAGGCATAAAGCCCGAAAGGATCGGGGCATTGAAAACCGTGCCGTTGCCCAGCAGCTCGCGGATGATGCCCATCGCGAGCAGCGTGGCGGTAAAACCGATGCCCATGCCGATCCCGTCCAGGATGGAGGGTAAAACCTTATTTTTGCTTGCATACATTTCGGCACGGCCGAAAATGATGCAGTTTACAACGATCAATGGCAGATAAACGCCCAACGCGGCCTTCAATGCGGGGGAAACCGCCTCGACAATCATCTGGACAATGGTCGTAAAGCTCGCGATTACCACGATGTAGCATGGAATGCGGACCTTGTCGGGGATAATATTGCGCAGCGCGGAGATAATCGCGTTGGAGCACACCAGAACAAAGGTTGTGGCAAGTCCCATCCCGATCGCGTTGCCGGCCGCCGTTGTGAGCGCCAATGTGGAACAGGTGCCCAGAACCAGCCGGAGCACGGGGTTCTCCTTGATAATGCCCTTTGTAAGTTCATGTATCGGACTGTTTTTAGCCATATTACTCACCACCCTTTACTTTCTGATAGTCCTCAATCGCCTCGTTGACGGCCGTCGTCACTGCCTTGCTGGTAATCGTGGCGCCGGTCATGGCATTGATCTGTCCTTCCTTGGCTCCGCCGCCTTTGACCACTTCAAAGCCCTTTTCCGGAGCCTTCTGTTTGTACTGGTCGCGGAACGAATCCTTCTGTGCGTTCAGGCCGAGGCCCGGGGTATCGCTGGTGCTCAGCAGGATCACTCCCGTGACCTTGCCGTCCTTGTCAATGCCGGTCATAACCTGAATCTTGCCGCCGTAGCTGCTGGCCTCGGTCGTGAAAACATAGCCGGCAATGTCGCTTCCCTTTTTGCCTACGTAACAATCCTCGTTCTTTGCGGACTGCTCAAAGGATTCGGCGGTCGGAAGGGCCACTCTGCGGGATTCCTCTGCGTCTTTCGCGTTCTGCGCCGCGATGGTGTCTTTGGTCGCCATGTTGGTAAAGGCCAACAAAGCCGTCATGACCAGGCAGATGGCGACCAGGATCATAGTCGGCTTCAGAATTTCTTTAGCGCTTAGCTTCATCTTTCACAGGCTCCTTTCCGAATGCCACCGGGCGCGTCGCGGAATCGATCAGCGGCACAAGAATATTCATGACAACGATGGAGTAGGATACGCCTTCCGGCAGGCTGCCGAAATTCCGGATCAGCATGGTGAGAATGCCGCATCCGACGGCAAAAATGACCTTGCCCTTGGTGGTGATCGGAGAAGTCGTGTAGTCGGTCGCCATAAAGATCGCGCCGAGCATCAGGCCGCCGGAGAGCAGATCCATCAGAACATCGCGGCCCATAAAGAGTGAGAGAACCGCCGCGGTGCCGATGTAGCACAGCGGGATCACAGGGGAAATCACTTTGCGGGCCACCAGATAGATTCCGCCCAGGAGCAGCGCAAGGGCGCAGGTCTCGCCCAGGCAGCCCGCCCGGTCGCCGACGAACATATTCAGGTAGCTGGGCAGCTGGTCAATTGACGCGCCCTGCTTTAAAAGGTTCAGAGGGGAAGCGGTGGTGACCGCGTCGGAAGTATGAAGGTAATAAAAAGGCTTTGCCCACGTGGTCATGGGTGTGGGGAAAGAATTCATCAGGATAATGCGGGCGGTCAGAGCAGGGTTGACAAAGTTCTGGCCGATGCCGCCGAACATCTGCTTGACCACCACGATCGCGACCATTCCGCCGAAAGCGGCCATCAGCGGATGAATGGTGACAGGCAGGTTGAAGGCGAGAAGCAAACCGGTCACCACCGCGCTCAAATCACCGATGGTGTTTTCCCGCTTCATGACTTTGCGGCATATGTACTCGCTGAGGACGCAGGAGATGATTGTCACGGCCATAATCAGCAGCGCACGCGGCCCGAACACAATGACTGCGGCGATGGCGGCCGGCACAAGCGCCAGGATCACATCCAGCATAATCTTCCTGGTAGTCACCCCGCTCCTGATATGAGGCGAGGACGATACGACCAATTTCTCTTCCATTATTTCTTCCCCTCCGCTCTAACCAAAGCTTTGCCAAGACGAATTGCCTGAACCAGCGGCCGGCCGGCAGGGCAGTTGAAAGAGCAGGTTCCGCATTCCATGCAGTCCATAATGTCCAGGCTGTTCAGCTCTTCCACGCGCTTCGCAACGGTATTTTTCTCAAGAAGCGTCGGCATCAGGTTCATCGGGCAGCCGGTCACGCAGCGCCCGCAGCGAATGCAGGCGGAAGGCTCCAGCTTATGCGCTTCCTTTTCATCCAGGCAAATAATCGCATTGTTTTGTTTAATGACGGGCAGATTGTCGCTTGCAATCGATACGCCCATCATCGGGCCGCCCATCAGGATCTTTTTGGGAGTGGCTTTGTATCCGCCGCAGAAATCGACGATGGTGCGGATGTTCGTGCCGATGGGCACAATGACGTTCTTCGGTTCCTTAATGGCGGAGCCGTCGATGGTCAAACGCTTTTCAACCAGAGGCATTCCCGTTCTCAGGAACTTGCCCAGGTGTGCGCAGGACGTGACATTCATCACAATGCACCCCGCGTCCGCCGGAAGCTTGCCGACCGGAACGCGGCGGCCCGTGCAGGACTGGATCAGCACTTTTTCAGCGCCCTGCGGGTAACTGGAGCGCAGCTCGAGCACCTTGATCTCTTTGTCGGACTCTTCCTTGCTCTCGCTCAGCACTTTGTTGAACTTGGCGATGACGTCCGGCTTGTTCCCCTCGACCCCCAAGATGACCCGATGCAGCCCAAGCCAGTGTTTGACCGCGCGGACTCCGGTGAAAATATCGTCGGTGTCTTCGATCGCGCACCGGTTGTCTGAGGTGATGTAAGGCTCGCATTCCGCCACATTGACAATCAGTGTGTCCACATTTTTATCGTCCGGAACCTTCAGCTTGACGTGCGCGGGGAATCCGGCGCCGCCCAGCCCGACCAGGCCGCAGGCGTGAACCGCGTCCAGAAACTCCGGAAGGCTGTTGATGACCGGAGGTTTCACATCCGGTGAGACTTCCATCTTGCCGTCGGAATCAATCACAACCGCGTCCATGAACTGGCCTCCGGACAGCGTCACCTTTTTGATCGCGCTGACGGTTCCGGAAATCGTTGCATGGATCGGTGCGCTGACAAACGCGGTGCTGTCAGCGATTTTCTGCCCAATCAAAACGGTATCCCCGACTTTTACCGTCGGAGCGCAGGGGGGACCTACATGCTGCTGCATGGGCAGGACAACCTGCCCGGGAGGCGGCAGCATGACGGATTCCATCTGCGCGGTGTTCTTCCTGTGAGGAACTGCCGCGCCGCCATGCGTTTTGAATGGCTGCGTTGGAAAAGTCAATTCCATGTTTAAATCCTCCAATACATACTAAACTAATGAAAATAACAATATTCAGTCACGGCACCCGGCCCGAAGTTTCCCTCTGACTCATGCCGAAGAGAACCCCAAAATATAAAGCAGGAATCATTTGGCGAGGACATAGTTTCCGCCGGTAATTTGAAAGCTGTCTTTCAGCCCGCCGGTTACATAAACCTGATTCGCGGAGTCAATAAACACGCCTTCCGCATGATAATCCGCAAGCAGTTTTTCGCCCTTTTCTCTTCCCAGAACAAAGCAGGCGGTCGAAAGCGCGTCGCTGAGCGCGCCGTTGTCACATTTGACGGTCACGGAAACCAACCCGTTGTTTTCGGGATAGCCCGTTTTCGGGTTTAGCAGATGGTGGTAGGTGACACCGTTTTCCGTAAAGGTCTGTTCGTATGTTCCCGAAGTGGACACAAAGCCGGAAGCAAGATCGATCTGCCCCATGGACCCGGCGCTGTCATCCTTTGTGTCCGGGTCGCGGATCGCGATATGCCAGGGGGACCCGTCCGGCTTTGAGCCGTAAACCCCGATGCTCCCGCCGACCGCGATGATTCCATATTCCGCGCCCGCGCTGCGGTAAGCCGCGATCGCATCGTCGCAGGCGGCACCCTTCCCGATCCCGCCCAGATCGATCGCCATATAGTGCAGCTTCAGCGACGCTTTGGAATTTTTTGCATCGACGCGCAAATCCTGATAATTCACATACTGAACAAACTTCTGCACTTCCGACTTGGCCGGAGCATGCTGGTTTTCCCCGCCGAAGTCCCAGAGCGACGACACCGGCAAAATCGTGGGATCGTAAGCCCCATCCGATTTCTGGGCCACATCCAGGCTGGCGGAAAGAATGGAAGCAGTCTCAGGGTCAATGGAAATCCAATCGGTCCCAGCGGCCGCATTCAGGCGCGCCACATCGGAGGTGTCGATGCGCCATGAAATTTCGTTCTCCAGCCGCGTTATCTTACCCAGCGCCGCCTTTGCCGCTTCTTCGCCGTTTTTTCCGTATACGGTCTGCTGTATGTAAGTTCCCATCGCGAAGTCTGAGCTTTCATAGGAAACGGGCTGCCGCTCCGTCCGATACCAGTAAAAGCCCGCCAGGACGGCAGCCCCGCAGAACAAAACGACCAGCGCCGGGACGATTCTTTTTTTACCGCGCATCAGCTTCCCCCTATGTTGCATATCTATGTGAATTATATCACATTTTCACCGAAAGTCCAGTAAAATGAGCAAAATACGCGGGAATCAGCCGGTTTTTCATACAATTGTGCAAAGAAAATTCTAAAACCTTCCCGATCTGAAATTTTATCATTCAGCCTGAAAAAAAGACTAAAAATATCCCCCATTCCTTTTCTTTATGATATAATCATTTGCAGAAAGCAACAGGAGGATGAAAGCGATGTCTGTCGACAAAGTAAAAAAATATTTGGCACGGTTTTCCATGCAGGACCGGCTGAAGGAATTTCCGGTCTCCAGCGCGACGGTGGAACTCGCGGCGAAGGCCCTCGGAGTGGAGCCGGCCAGAATCGCCAAAACGATCTCCTTCCGCCGGGAAAACGGCTGCATTCTGATCGTGGCCGCCGGAGATACGAAAATAGACAACGCGAAATTCAAATCGGAATTCGGGTTTAAGGCGAAAATGCTCGGCGCCGAAGAAGTGGAGCCCCTGACGGGGTACCGGATCGGAGGCGTCTGCCCGTTTGACAATCCGGCACAGGCGCAGGTCTACTGTGATGTGTCGTTAAAGAGGTTCGAGACGATTTTCCCCGCGGGCGGCAGCGAAAGCTCCTGCGTGTCGCTCGCCTGCGACGAGCTGTCCCGCCTGTCCAACAGCGTCCGCTGGGTGGATGTCTGTAAAAACCGGGAAGGTGCCTGACCGCCATGAGAATGCGGACGAAACATTGGGCGGCTCCGGAACTGGACGCCTGCCCGTATTTTTACCGGAAGCCGGAGCAGTACCTCGGCCGCTGGCACAGTCTTTTCGCAAGACAGCAGCCTGTTTACCTGGAGCTTGGATGCGGAAAAGGATTTTTCCTCGCCGGGGCCGCGCCGCGCCATCCGCAGATCAACTATCTTGGAATCGATCTGAAGGACGCCGTCCTCGGACCGGCCCGCAGAAATATAGAGCAGGCGTTCCGCGAGGCGGGCCGCCCGGTGGATAATGTGGTCCTGACGGCGCTCAACATCGAGCAGATTCAGTTTGCAATGGGGCCGCAGGACCAGGTGGACCGGATCTATATCAATTTCTGCAACCCATGGCCCCGAAAGAAACATCAGAAACGCCGTTTGACGCATCCGCATCAATTGGAGCATTACCGGCAGATCTTAATCCCGGGCGGGGAACTGCATTTCAAAACCGACGACGAGGGACTGTACGCGGACACCGTGGAATATCTGGAATCCTGCGGGTTTCAGATTTTCTTGCGGACGGAGGACTTGTACGCCGACCTGCCGGAAGACAACATTCAAACAGAACATGAAAAAATGTTTTTGCAGCAAGGCGTTAAAATCAAGGCGCTTTCCGCGCGGCTGCGTGAAAATCCATGAGAGAGGACCGGGCGTAAACCCGGTCCTCAAATTTTGCTGCAGCTTCGCGATTGGCACGGCATCGCCGGCTTCTCTGTCAGCCGCCGCCCTGATCCCCGATCGCCTGGACCGCGCCGCCCTGAAGCAGCTGATCCACCTCTTCGTAGCCTGCCGGAAAAGCAAAGTTGTAGCGCGCCGGAAGCGCGAATACGTATTTGGAATTGCGGGCCAGCTCGCTCGGACCGATCGGAGCCGCCCCGATATGGAATTTGTCCTGCCCAAGCGCATTCCACTGGTCCGGGGTGAAAACCAAAATCGGGATGTCCTGCCGCGGCGTCTCCTTGGTCCACTCCGGGTGGCGGACCAGGATCTCCGGGCCGGTCTCCGTGATTTTTCCCTCCTGCCCCTGGACCAGCGAATACCCCTGCCATTCCTGGGTGAGAACGGTATAGCCCTTCCAGCTCGACGGAAGGGTTACCGAAAAACCATACTGATCATTCCGATAGACGATGGAAGAGGAAGAAGTTTCCTGATCCAGCGTGACGTCCACAATCATCCAGCGGCCCCCTATCTTTTGCACGGACAGTTTGATCCCCTGTTTGCCGGACTGCTGACCGCCCGACACGTCTGCGGAAGTTTTTTCTATGATTTCTCCCGTCACGTCATAGGCGTCGTCCGCCTGTTTCTCCACGGAAAGGATCTCAATCCGGTCCGGCCAGGGGCTGGAAGTGAGACGTCCCGGAGCCGAAGACGGTTCGGACTGCCATTCCTTCAGCAGAGAGGGCGAAACATATTCGCCATAATATTTTTGCATGTCACTGGCGACCGCTTCCTTTGCCGCTAAAAGAGAAACCTTCTGCAGCTGGCCGCCGAATCCGGTGACCAGATCTCTGACGGCCGCCTCCTGCACCTCGCCGGTTGACCGGGAGGAATCCGGCTCCTGTGCCGAAGGCGCACCACGGCAGCCGGCGGCAAGTGTACAAAAAGCCAGCGCAAGAATCAAACATCCAATTTTTTTCACGCTCACTCCCCCTTCGATGCCAATTCCCATACAAAATATGCAGGCTGTCTTCTATTCATACCCTGATGCGAAAGAAATGAAGAAAACCCCGCCCTGTCCATTTCTGGACAGGCGGGGCCGCTTTCGTAACACTCGGCTGGCCGGCACAGGCTTTGCAGCTGAAAACGGCGCGTCCGCCCGCCGACCCGTTTTATGTCGCTCCGAATCCCGGCGTTTCCGGCCGCGGGCCGGCGCAGTCATCCGCTGACGCTGAGATTGACCATATAGCTGCCGTATACCCAGGAGCTGGAGGCGTTGCTGATGCTGAACGTCACCGGCATCTCCGTGTGACCGGTAAAATTTTCGCTGTCCGACAGATCGATTTCAGCCACCAAATTGCTTTCCGTCAGTTTTGCGATTTCCTCTTTCGGCCCGACGACCGTGACGTTCAGCGTCTTGGTGTAAATTTCCGCATGCTTTCCGGAACCCAGATTTTTTACGCTGAAATTCGTCACAGTAATCTTTCTTGTAGACAGGCCGCTCAGAGCCAAGGTCACCTTCGCGGTCGGAATATTGCTCAGGTTCTTGCAGGTCGACGGCAGACTGACATCGACGTCGAAACTGTTGGTACTGGGGCTCACCTTGGAAAAATCGATCGGCGCAAGGCTGACCGCCGACAAATTGGTCAGCACGCTGGAGGGTCCCGCCACCTCAATCGTCCGGGGATCGATCGAGATCTCGGAGCTTCCAAGGGACAGCCCGGCCGGCTTATTGGTGAAGACGGCATCCAGCGGCAGGATCTCCCTCGGCAGAACCGGAATGCTCACCTCAACCTGCTTCAGGCTGAGCGTCAGTCCGCTGTCTGTGATCTTATTTCCGTTCACGTCATACAGGACCAGATCCGCGGTAAAATTCTTTGTATCCTTCAAAGTATCGGTCACCTTGTATTCAAAAGCGACCCGGTTGACCTGCTGCACCTGCTTTTCCGGACCCGAGACCGTCACCGTGTCGCTGTTGAGCGCGGGCGTCCCGACGAAAAAGGAAGGATCCGATTTATAATTTTCGGGATAGGTGATATCGCTCTGAATATTAAATGTTTTTTCCTTGTAGCGGTCGACGACGACGATAGCCTGCTCCGGCAAAACAGAGGACACGGTGAAATCTGTCAGGTTCCGTTTCTCCGTCTTCTGGGCGGTCAGGGGAAGCGTATAAGTATTGGGGGAAGTAATCGACGAAGCCGAAAGCGCAACCACCTTCAGGTCGTCGGCACTGATCTGGTTGACCACCAGGCTGTTCCCCTTGACATACACCGTCGCCGTCTTGTTGACAGGGCTGAACACCTTGAGCCCGTCGGCCTGGGCGGCGTCGGAAAGCGTGATTTCGATCGGGACGTTCGCAATTGCCCGCGGGTGGTCCTCCGTATCCGCCGACGTGACAAAAAACCAGAGAAATATGGAGACAAGAAGAGAAAAAACCAACACAAATTTATTATTATAAAACAGCTGATCCATGGAAATCTTTCTGATTTTCATTATTTTTTCGTCCTCCGGAAAGAAGGAATCCAGTTTTGCCTTTTTTCGACAGGTTCGGCCGCTTCGGAGAGCATAAGGCTCTCCAGTTCGCTGTTCAGCGTCTCCCTTGTGTAATTTCTCGTAATCGTCCCGTTCCTCACGACGGAAATCTGGCCGGTTTCTTCCGAGACCACGACGATGACCGCGTCCGAATTTTCGCTCATGCCGATCGCGGCCCGGTGCCGGGTTCCGAGTTCCACGCTGACCTTGTCGCTTTTGGTCAGGGGAAGGATGCATCCGGCGGCGTGAACCATCCCGTCACGGATGATCATGGCCCCGTCGTGCAGCGGAGCTTTGTTGAAAAAGATATTGCAGATGATCTGGACGGATGGCACCGCCTCGACAATGGTGCCCGTGTCGATGATATCGCCCAGCTTCGTCTTCATCTCAAATACGATCAGCGCCCCGGTCTTTTGCCGGGACATCTGAGCGGCCGCGTCGACGACTGCGTTGACCGCCCTCCGGTTTTTCTGAAGCCTCATCTCCGCCTCGTCCGAAACAAAGCTGAGGCCCAGATACCATTTTTTCCCCGTCCCGATTCCGCTGCGGCCAAGCTGTTCCAGGGCGCGCCTGATTTCGGGCTGAAAAACAATCAGCAGAGCAATAAAAGCAAACTGGAACAGATAACTGATGATGCTCTGCATCAGATACAGATTGAGCCAGTAGGAAAGGAGCCAAACCGCCATCAGCACCAGAATCCCGCGCACCAGCTGCCCCGCTCTTGTTTCCCGTACCAGTTTGACCGCGTTGTAAATGATAAACGTGACAAGGGTGATGTCAAGAGCGTCGGCAAACCGAAAGTTATGGATCAGCTGAAGAAAAATATTCCATAGGCCGATGACAAAATCCATACTTTTTACCCTTTCCTATCGAACCGGGCGCCCGGCTTCCGATCCTTTCTTTTAAAAACCTATCCGCAAACAGTCTCCGGCGCAGGATATCCGGCCGGAGTCCGGTTTTTCCACTTCCATTTTAGCATATATGATTTTAGAATCAACCTTTTCTTTCTCAATTTTAACGGATTGAGGCCAAAACCTGCGCCAACCGGTCCATCTCTGCCCGGCGCGTGAAAACGGAGGGGCAGACGCGCACCGCGCCCTGCTCCAGCGTGCCGTAAAACCGGTGTGCCGCGGGAGCGCAATGCAGCCCGGACCGGACTGCGATGCCATATTCATTCAGTTTTCTGCCGACCGTCTCGCTCGGCAGGTCGCCCACGTTGAACGACAGCACCGGCGCAAAATACCGCGGATTCGGTTCGTCAGCGTAAAGCCGGACGTTGGAGAGCCTTGACAGGCGCTGGTACAGGTACTGGACAAGGCCGATTTCATGCTGGAAAATCCGATCGGTCCCGCGCGCCCGGACAAACTCGATCCCCGCCCGCAGGCCGGCGATCCCCGGCATGTTCTGGGTCCCGCTTTCCATCCGCTCAGGCATGGCCTCCGGCTGCTTCGTCTGCGCGGAATTGGTTCCGGTCCCGCCTTCGATCAGCGTGTTCAGCCCGCTGCCATTCGCCGTGATCAGAAGGCCCGTGCCCATCGGGCCGTAAAGCCCCTTGTGGCCCGCGATGCAGAGATAATCGATCCCGCTGTCCGCCATATCGACGGGAAGCACCCCCGCGGACTGAGCGCAGTCCACCGCGATCGGGACCCTGTACTCGTGGCCGAGCGCGGCGATCCGTTCCACCGGAAGCCGGATGCCCCACACGTTTGAGGCGTGAGTGCAGACGATCAGCCTGGTATTGGAGCGGATGGAGCGGCGGAAGGAATCCACCGTGGCATCGTTGTCGCCCGGGTATACCCGCGCTTCCGTCACCTCTACGCCGGCTTCGGAAAGCGCGTGGAGCGGGCGGGCCACCGCATTATGTTCCAGGCAGGAGGTGACCGCGTGGTCGCCGGGTTTCAGAAGTCCTTTCAGGACATAGTTTACCGCGTGAGTGCAGTTCAGCGTAAAGGCGACGCATTCCGGCCCCGGCGCGTGAAAAAAATCCGCCGCTGCCATCCGGCAGCGGTAAACTTCTTCAGCCGCGGCAAGGGACATATCGTGCCCGGCCCTGCCCGGATTCGCGCCGTAATTCCGGAGGGCGTAGGCCACCGCGCTGCGCACGGAATCCGGTTTCGGATAGGTGGTGGCCGCATTATCCAGATAGATCATATCGTATCCTCTCTTTCCGCGCGTCCATTGACCGGGACGCCGTACCGAAGAAGAATGTCTTCCGCTTCGTCGGCTCTGCCGCCGGGAACAAAAATACAATATCCGCAGCCCCCGTTCGCGTAGCTGCCGGGTATTCTTTCCACATAGGAACGAATTCCCAGCCGGACCAGTATGTTGCGGCTCTTGATGGCATTTGTAATGGAACCGACGAGTATCAACGGCTTGCCCACAACAATCCCCCCTCTGTTTTTACTAACAGAATATGCGGTGGGCAACGGTTTGACTATTTCACTTTACCGCATTCTCCCCAAAAACAGCGGTGTCGATCAGGCAGACCGCCTGGGCGGCAATCCCCTCTCCTGCGCCGGTAAAGCCCAGACGCTCCTCCGTCGTCGCCTTTACGCTGACGCGGTCTGCGGGGATTTTGCACGCCCCGGCGATCCTCTCGCGCATCCGCTGAATGTAAGGGCTCAGCTTGGGAGCCTGGGCAATCACAGTGGAATCGATACTGAGAACGGCATACCCTTTTTCTCCCAAGAGATCGGAAACTTTCCGAAGAAGCCCTATGCTGTCCGCCCCCCGGAAAGAAGGGTCGCTGTCCGGAAACAGCGCTCCGATATCCCCAAGCGCCGCCGCCCCCAGCAGCGCGTCCATCACGGCGTGCGCCAGAACATCCGCGTCGGAATGTCCGAGAAGCCCCTTTTCACAGGGAATTTCAACTCCGCCCAGAATCAGCTGGCGCCCCGGCGCAAGGCGGTGAACGTCGTATCCCTGCCCAACTCTCATGAAAGGCCCTCCCTTTTTTTCAGGATTGCTTCCGCAATGACGAGATCCTCCGGCGTGGTCAGCTTGATATTCTCATAGCTTCCCCGGCACAGATGGACCCTGACCCCGATCCGTTCAACCAGCTGGCAGTCGTCGGTATAGTCCTTTCCGTCCTCCCGGGCTTTTGAGAGCGCCCGCCGATAAAGATCCATGCGAAACGTCTGCGGCGTCTGCACCGTCCAAAGTCCTTCCCGATCCGGCGTGGAGAGGACCCGCTGCCCGGAATCGATCCGCTTGACGGTATCCTTCAGAGGCGTCCCCAGAGCCGACGCGCCGGTTTTGAAAGCGTCCCTTACGCACAGATCAATTTCCTCCGGCGTCACAAGCGGCCTTGCGCCGTCATGGACGGCAAGATATCCGGCGTCCCGCGGAAGCGCTTCGACCCCCGCGAAAACGGATTCCTGCCGCGAGGCCCCGCCGGGGACGACCGCGGCTGCCTTTTGGATGCGGTATCGGCCGATACAGTCCCGCATCGCCCCAAGGTCCTCCTTGCGGCAGACGATGACGACCTGCCCAACCGCCCGCGCACCGTCAAACGCTCTCAGCGTGCGGACCACCGCCGGAACGCCCAAAACCGGAAGAAACTGTTTCGAAATGCCGCTTCCCATTCTGGCCGACCGGCCGGCGGCGGCAATCACTGCGCAGCATACATCCGCCGCTCGGTCAAAGTTCATTGCATTCCCTCCAAAAAATGTCTTCCGTCATCAGTAATTTTCTCCGTCGGCGCCGAGGGCGTCTCCGAGCGAATCCGGTTGAAAATCGATGAATAACGGCGTATGATTATGATAATAAAAAATGGAATGGTGGAATCCATATGGGCGAAATCAAAGCAAAACATGTCTCAGATTCGGAAACAGAGCAGATACAGCCTGTGTTTTACTCCAATTTAAATTTGCAGCAGCGCCTGTTCGGCGGGGAGCTCGTCTCGTGGATCGACGTGGTGGCCGGCGCCGTCGCCCGCAGGCATTCCTCGAGCAACGCGACCACTGCGGCGATCGATAACCTGCAGTTCAAGCTGCCGGTTGTCGCCAACAGCGTCGTGGTACTGCATGGGAAAATGACCTATGTTGGACGCACTTCGATGGAAGTCCGTGTGGACAGTTACGTGGAGGAGCTTTCCGGCGAGCGAAAGCTGGTCAATACCGCCTACCTGGTGCTTGTGGCCCTGAGCGAGGACGGGAAGCCGATTCCCGTTCCCAGGCTGATTTGCGATACCCCGGAAGAAAAGGCGGAATGGGAAGCCGGCGAAAAGCGCCACGCTTTAAGAATTCAACGCAGACAGGAATCTTTCTGAAAAACGCCCCGGAAATCCGGGGCGTCTCGCTTCTTCTTACCCGCCAAACAGCGGACCCGAAAACTCAGATGCGGTTTTTGAGCTTCATCCGGGCGCGTTGCAGAGCATTATCCGCCGCTTTGGGCGTGATGGACAGCTTTCCGGCGATCTCGGAGTAACTGTACCCGCCCAAATACAGCCGAAGCACGCGAAGCTCCCGTTCCGACAGGGCGGACCGGATTTTCTCCCACATCTGGCCGACGCCTTCACTGCTCGCAAGCAGGGTCTCCGGGTCCCATCCCCCGGATTGCAGCTCCAGCCCCGGACGCTCACTGTCGCTGAGAGACACAAAGTCGCTCAGCGGTTTATTTTTCCTGCTCAGGGCGGAGCGGTAGGCCATAATCATGCGGTTCGCGATGCAGGTGCCCGCATAAGTCTTAAAGGCGGCGCCGCCTGAAGAATTGTAAGCGCGCGCCGCGTTGAAAAGACCGACCAGCCCCTCCTGGCAGAGGTCGTCCGTTTCCAACTGGGCGGAATGAAACGGCGCCGCCTTATAGCGAATCAGCGGGATATACCGCGCCGTCAGTTCGGCGAAGGCGTCGGAATCGCCGTCTTTTACAAGCGCGGCCAGCTGGCTGTCCGTAAAACCGGCAAGCCGTGTACGGTTTGGAACTGACAAGGCAAACACCTCATGACACACTTTCCTGCAGTTTCATCATACCTTACATCCGTCAAGAAGTCAATGGAATTCTCCCGATCCGCCTTTCCCAAAAGGAATTCCATTGCGGATTTAAGTCGAAAAGAGTATAATAAATATATTATGATCTGGGGGAATGGGAATGGTATCACATTTATACGGCATGGGTCTTTACGGCATGGATGCATTCCCCGTGGAAGTGGAGGCGGACCTCTCCTCCGGGCTCCCTTCGTTTGAGGTGGTCGGGCTTCCGGACACTGCGGTGAAGGAATCCCGCGACCGTGTCAGATCCGCGATGAAAAACTGCGGCTTCGACTTTCCGGTCAGCAAAATCACCGTGAATCTGGCTCCGGCCGACAAGCGGAAGGAAGGGCCGATTTACGATCTGCCGCTGCTGATCGCCCTGATGAAGGCCAGCGGGCAGCTGGACGCGGACCTTGATGGGAGCGTCTTTATCGGCGAGCTTTCCCTGACGGGCGAACTGAGGCCGGTGCGCGGGATTTTGCCGATGGCGATCCGCGCGCGGGAAGAGGGCTTCCGCCGATTTTTCGTGCCAAAGGAAAACGCCGCGGAGGGCGCGGTGGTCCGCGGGATCGAAATCTATCCCGTGGAGGACCTTCCCGGACTTCTGGGGCATCTGAACGGCGGCGGACAGATCGTTCCGGCCAAGCCCGCCGAGCCGGGGCCCGGCGGTATGCCGGACTGCCCCGACTTCGCCGACGTCTGCGGCCAGGCGGAAGCCAAGCGCGCACTGGAGATCGCCGCCGCCGGCGGGCATAACGCGCTGCTGATCGGGCCGCCCGGCTCCGGAAAGAGCATGCTGGCACGGCGCATTCCATCCATCCTTCCCGAAATGACATTCGAGGAGACCATTGAAACAACGAAAATCCACTCCATTGCCGGGATCCTTCCTCCCGGCGTCTCATTGGTGCGCACGCGGCCGTTCCGCTCTCCCCACCACACCGTTTCCCCCGCCGGGCTTTCGGGCGGAGGCAGTATTCCCCGCCCGGGGGAAATCTCTCTGGCCCATAACGGCGTGCTTTTTCTGGACGAGCTTCCCGAATTTTCACGCAGTTCGATGGAAGTTCTGCGCCAGCCGATTGAAAACGGAGCCGTCACGATCTCCCGGGTCGGCGGCACGGTCAGCTACCCTTGTTCCGTGATGTTTGTCGCGGCCATGAATCCCTGTCCCTGCGGATATTTCGGGCACCCGACGCGGCGCTGCACCTGCTCGCCCCAGGCGGTTTCGCACTACCTGTCGCGGGTTTCCGGCCCTCTCCTCGACCGGCTCGACCTTCACATCGAGGTGCCGCCCGTCGACTTCGAGCAGCTGGACACACACGGCAAAGAGGAAAGCTCCGAGTCCATCCGGCGCAGGGTCAACGCCGCCCGCCGGATTCAGAACGAGCGGTTCCGCGGAACGGGCGTCTCCTGCAACGCGAGAATCCGGACCGACCGGCTGCACGAATTCTGCCGGCTGAGCGAATCCGGGCGCGCCCTTTTAAAAAAGGCGTTCGACCGGCTGGGGCTTTCCGCGCGCGCCTATGACAGGATCCTGAAAGTGTGCCGCACCATCGCCGATCTGGACGGGAGCGAAACCATTGAGCCCGCACATGTCGCGGAAGCGGTGCAGTACCGCAGTCTGGACCGCAAATACTGGCTCAAGGAACTGTGAGCAAAAAGGGTCCGCAGAATGCTTTTACATTCTGCGGACCCTTTTATCGTTATGCAGACTTTTTATTCGCGTTTACTGCAGCGACGAAGCCGCGCTCGGATAGCCGTACCCGTACTTGTTGTAACGCAGCGCGTCATAATCCCCGTAATTATAAACGTTTGCTTCCCCGAGGCGCCGATAAAACAGGCCCGTGTAGAACTTGCCGCCCGCCTGGTTCCAGCGGATCAGCTCCGTGCCGAAGGCGTAGGCATTCGTATAATTCAGGTCGTGAACAAGCTGGCCGGAGCACGCCAAACTCACATAGCCGGCGTTCACCCAGCCGGTCGTTCCGTCCGCCAGCTTTACCTTGTACCATCCGTCCTTTTTGTCGGAGAAATCTCCGCCTGTCACGGTGACAGCCGTTCCCGCCGCCACCGACCCGGTCTGAGCGGACAGCATCCCGCTGTTGCTCCTCACCTGCGTATCCAGCGCGACGGTCGCATCATAAGTGGTCCCGGAAGAGAAATCCGGCGGCCTGACCGCATTTTTCATAATCTTGATAAAATCCATTTCCGTCGAGCTGTTGAAATATCCCGAGCCAACGTTATAGGCAAAGCTGATCAGGCAGTCCGCCTGATACTGGTCCATCAGAAAGCCGTTGTTTTTAATCATCTTGTTCAGTTCCGACGTATAGGAGGAACTGTTGATCTTATTTACCATCATGGACCAGGCCTCGGTCGCGCTGACCCCGTTGTAGAATTCGGCGTTCGCCCCCAGCGTACAGCCATAGCCGATCGTGGGGACCTGGCTTGAGGACATCGTATCCGTGTAGACGCAGGAAACGTATCCCTCCCATTTGGAAATCAACCGGATCATCTCGTCGCTGACGCGGCGCTGTTCGGAAGTCGTCACGGACCGGTCGCTCTGCGTGGCGACATAAGCGCTGGTGGTAAAGCCGGTGCTGCTGTAAGCCCCGCCGGATCTGGATTTCGCAAGGACCGTGTAATTGCCCGGGCTGTTAAAGGAAGCAGCCGCCTTCCAGACCTTGGTCGTTACCCCGTTCGTCGTTTCCGCCGTGCTGCTTTCCGCAGTCGCCGTAACCGTCTTTCCGTCCGGGCCGGTCACGACAAATTGCACTCCGTCGCGGCTGTTGTCCGTAATTGCCGTCAGCGCCACGCTCTCCCCCGGCGAGGCGATATTCGGAGAAGCGTAAGCCGTGCGGACAGGCTCCGCGTCGGAAACCGTCACGCTGCAGACCGCCGTCGAGGAACCGGATTTCGCGGTGATCGCCGCGCTGCCCGTTGCAACGGCGGTGACATACCCGTTTACGACCGTTGCAACGGAAGCGTTGCTGCTCGTCCAGGTGACGTCCGCGCCGCTCGGGTTGGTCGTCGCTTTCAGATACAGCGTTTTCCCCTCCGGCACGGTCTGGCTTCCGGACGACAGGGACAGCGAGGAAGCCGACGTTCCTGTTCCCGTATTTGAACCGGCCCCTCCGCCCGTCGACGTCCCGTCTGAATAATGAATGCTCACATAATCGGCGCTGACGTAACCCGATTTTCCATCCGCCGTCTGCACTTTCACCCATCCGGAGGCCGGAGCGGCCAGCACCCGAAGGCTTGTGCCGTTGGCCAGATTAGCAAGGATCTTGCTTGCCGTATTCGGCTGTTCCCGCAGGCGCAGAACGTCGGCCGTCACGGACGCGCCCGTAATGTTGGCCGCACCGGAGTCGGATGCGCCTGTGCCGGAATCACCCTGGCCGCCGTTCCCCCCCGATGACGCGGAGGAAGAGCTTTGGGGGGAAGAGGATGACGAGGAAGACCCGGTGCCCGCGCCGGTATTCGCACCCCCCGAAATAGTCAGATACTTGCGGCTGCACCAGCCCTCCTTGCCGCTCTGTGTGCGGACCTGCACCCACTCAGAATTGGAATTGTTCAGGACGGTCACGGCAGCGCCCTTGCTCATGGTGAGCAGCACTTTGTTGCTCATTCCCGCCCCCGAACGCAGATTCAGATAGTCGGTGGTCTTCGCCGTCGCGGAAGAGGAAGACGAACCGGCCGAGGAAGCCGGGGCCGAGGAAGCCGAAACAGTCAGATACGCCCGGCTGCACCAGCCCTCCGTACCGCTTTTCGCGCGGACCTGCACCCAGTTGGGGCTGGAATTGTCCAGGACCGTCACCGAAGTCCCTTTTGAAAGCACCAAAAGGATTTTTCCGCTCAGGGAAGAACTCTGCCGAAGGTTCAGATTGTCCTTCGTTTGAGCAGTTGACGCGGAGGAAGAGGATGTCTGCCCGGAAGAGGACGAAAAACTGAGGTACTGTTTGAAGCAATACCCCGATTTGCCGCTTGAGGTCTGGATTTTCGCCCACTGCGCGTCCGAATTGTCAAGGACGGATACCGATACATTTTTCGAAAGGGTCAGGATGACCTTTGTATTTGTTCCGACCCCCTCCCGCAGATTCAGATAGTCCGTCGTTGTCGCCGTCGCCGCGGCCCGGGCGGAAGCCGCCGGGAAAGATAATATCACGAGGCAGCCCGCGCAGAATGCGGAGACCGCCCTTTTTACACAACCTGTTTTTTTCATTCGATTCACTCCACTGCCGGTCGTCGTTCACATAAAAATCCACTCTGCTGTCTTTTTACAGGCCCATAAGAACTGTAAATTCTGTTATGATTATAAACTAAAAAATGACAATTGGCAACCTTACATTTCATCTTTCGCGCATTTTGATTTCCTGGAAAAGCTCCCGCCCATTTTCCCCCGATATCAAAAAGCGGTTCCCTCTCCGGGAACCGCTTTTTGTTTGAACGTATCGGGAAATCAGTCTCTTGGAATCAGATTTTAACTCAGAGCGTCGGCAAACGCCTGAATCGCAGTTCTCGCCTGGCCAAAATCACGCATCTGATGATCGATCCCCAGACGGATGTGAGGAATCTTCTCCGCATCCAAAGCCTTCTTCAGGCAGGGATACTCCATCTCTTCGGGATCGCAGAACTGCTGCATGAAAAGGACCAGGCCGTCGGCTTTGCGGTCCCTGCACAGTTGGGCGACATACTCCCCGCGGCGGTTCTTGTTCGAATACTGATCGTAAAGGAGCACGTCGTAATCCTGGTTTTTAAACTGGATCGCCAGCGCGTGGATCGGATCGGCATCGTCTTCGGGGCAATCGCAGCGGAAGGAACGCGTTTCATGCGCAACGTCGTCGGCGACAATCGCGCAATTGTTTTCATCGAGGATTTTCAAAAGCTCGGGGTTGTCGCAGATAATTCCGGAAGTAACGATTCTGACGCCCTTCCAGTCCGAATCGGAAAGCGCTCTCAGCTCTTCATTCAGAGCCTCCAGCTTGCCGGTGTATTCGTCCTTCCGCATGAAATAGGACGCCTTCAAAACGCCGCTTCTCATCACTGCCGAAACGGCCTCCGGGTGCTCGCCCGCCAGCCGGACGAATTCGCGCCGGGCCGCGCGGGAACGGTTGTAAACCTTGATCGCGTTCAGGATGTCTTCGTCGGTCATTTTTCCGCCCGAGACCTCGTCCAGTTCCGCGCGCATCTTTTTGTAGCGGGATTCGGCGTATTTGACGCCGCATTCGGGAAAACGGTTCTGGGGATGCGCAAGGAAGATGACTTTCATCTTGTCCTTCATGGCGACCTTGATGTTCTGGGAATTGGGGCGGAGCGTATCGCAGCAGGTAGGGGTGATCACGGCGTCAAGGCCGTCCAAAGTGCCGTCCAGAAGCATTTCAAGGTCGAGCTGGACCAGAGAGCAGTAGAAGCTCGCGCAATATTCCTTGGCTCGGGAGATCGTCTTGGTATTGGAACCCCACATTCCCACGGGGAACATCCCGGCGGCAAAGACCAACTCTTCCGGGGCGAAGTAAGGCATGACGCCTACGGCTTTCACGCCCTTCGCCTTGTATCGGTCCAGCTGCGCCTTCGGGCTGTCGGCAATTTTTCTGAATTCCGCCAATCTTTCCGCAATCGCCATCACTTGCCACTCTCCTTTTTCCTGTCTGCCTCTTCCATCGCCTCGGCGAGAGCTTGCACGCGGGTTTCATACTGGGCCGCGTTGAAGTTCCTGCCGTCGGCCTGATCGCCGTCGTAGCCGACAACCGGGATCCCGAGCTCATCCTGCCAGCGGCGCTGCATCTCGGGCATGTAGCCGGACCAGGCTTTACAGGCCCTGTTGTAATGGACAAGGGCCCCGTCCACCTTGTTGTCCCTGCACAGCTGCGAACGCCAGTCGACGCCCTTTTCGAGGCAGACACTGTTGGGGGCCACCGCATAGGAGCGCGCCATGCCGTCGACGTCGTTGAACCGGAACGCAAACGCGGGCGCGTACACGACGGCCGTAACGTTCAACCCGTGCTCTTTCAGAGGCTTGAACAGCTCGCGCAGATGCGGCCACGGCGGGATGCCCTCCATCATGATCCTGTGCTGCTCCGGGAAAGGAAGGGTGGATTTGCCGGATTTCAGGTTCTCCTCCAGCTCGGACGCCAGCAGTTCGAACGCTTCCGCCGTTTCCTTTTTCCCGCGGGCGGTGACGACGTCCGCCATGTGGTTGTACAGATCGAAGCCGGACATCGGCGAGGGCTTATACTGCAGGTAATTGCAGACCTTCAGCCACGCGTTCGCCGTGCGGTTCGAGTATCCGCATACCTGTTTGAATTTTTCTTCGTCAAACTTCCTGCCTGTCAGATCTTCCAGCTGCCCGATCGCAAGATCGAACTGGCCGCGGACATAAGCCACAAAGTCTTCGTCGACCTCAGGCTGGTTCGAATAGGGAATATCGACCATGATCAGCGGAATATTGTGGATCCGGGCCAGATTCTCATACCATTTCGTCATGCAGTTGCAGATATTGTTGCAGCAGAGGACAAAGTCGGGCATGGGCATCCGCCTTGCCTCGTTCGTCGTTTCATTCCCCATCGCATAGGCGAGATTGATCCGCGCATAAGAGCAGATGTCGGCGTCATAACCCGCGTCCTCGGCGATCGTGCAGAGGCGCCCGTCATCGTGATGCGCGGCGATTCCCGCGGCCTGATTCTCAGGGTAAACGACATTCAAATCGAAGGTTTCGGCAATTTCGCAGGGAAATTTGGACGAAGACCATCCGACGAGCTTCCCCGCCGCCTTCGCGTCGCGGGCCGCCTGATAAACATCATTGACGACTTTCTGCAAAGCCAAAACGCCGGGAGACTGTGTTTTTTTCTTCTTGACCGGAGCGGCAGCCGCCGTGACCGGCGCCTGATCCGTCTTCTTATCATCCATGAATCGTTTCCTCCTAACTGTTATTACGCAACTGACAGCATCCTGCGAATGGTGCTCGTCTCTGAAGCCAAATGGGCTTACCGGCATTGATCGAAAGCAAACAGCGCGGCGCCGAGCGCGCCGTTGTACTGGGCCAGCGGGGAAGTGCCGATCTCCGTGCCCAGCTCTTTTTCCAGCGCGTGCAGCACTCCGTAATTCCGGGCGACGCCGCCCGTCATGACAACATCCGGCCGGATGCCGACACGCCGGGCAAGCCCTCCCACACGCCCTGCGATAGACCGGTGAATTCCGTCGATAATATCGCATTTGTCCGATCCCTTCGCAAGCTGAGAGATCACCTCCGATTCGGCGAAGACAGTGCAGGTCGAGCTGATTTCGACCCGGTTTTTGGATTCTGCCCCGAGCTCCGCAAGATCGCCGACCTCAACTTCCAGCACCCGCGCCATTACATCCAGAAATCTCCCGGTTCCCGCGGCGCATTTGTCGTTCATGGCAAAGTTGACAAGGACCCCGTTTTCGCCAATGTGAATCACTTTCGCGTCCTGCCCGCCGATATCGATCACCGTATGTACGTTCGGAAAAAGGAAATAAGCGCCGCGCGCATGGCAGCTCAGTTCGCTCATCTGCTTATCCGCGATCTCCAGGGAATTCCTGCCGTATCCCGTCGCCAAAATAAAGCCCATGTCCTCCCGTTTCAGGCCGCAGTCTTCCAGCACCCCTGCGACGGCCCTGCCGGGACCGCTGGTCCCGGCGCCGACGGAAATCAGGGATTTGCCGACAATGTCCCTCCCGTCTTTCATAACGATACACTTCGAGGCTGTCGAGCCGATGTCGATTCCCATCGTATAAAGCGTACTCATAAATTGCCTTCCTAACACAAGATATCATTCGAATTCCGGCCAGCCTGTGAGGCCCACCAGTCACTCCCGCCCCACGGATCCGCCGCCGGCATCAGCCCTCATAATAAGGCAGCTGTTCGTCAAACCTCTCTTTTTTATATCCGTACCATGCAATCAGATGCCTGATCGTTTCCTTTGCCTTCGCAGATGCGGCGACATCCGAATTGAATCCCTGATGCGGCTGCACATAAATGTTGGCGCTGCGGTCCAGCGCCCGGCCGAGCATTTTTTTCGCCGCCACGCGGTCCGCATTGCCTTCAAACGGTCCTTTCCCATTCAAAGCCTTGGAAAAGCCCTCCTCGTCGGAGAATACGTCCACGCCGATTCCGCCAATCAGCCCGGCGTCATACAGTTCCATCAGAGTGGATTCCGGGGCGATGTCGCCTCTTGTCACATTGATAAAGATCAGGCCCTTTTTCGCGCGGGAAAGATAATCTTTAGAAAAATAATTGACATTGTAAAACCTGCTTCCCGGTATCCTGGTCAGGTTCATCACATTGATCATGATATCGCTGTTTTGGAGCGCCTCTTCCTTTGTCACAAAGTGGACGCTGTGGTGATACAGGGAATCCAGCTCACCCTGCCGGACGTCTACCGCCTGGGCCTTCAGCCCGTTCGCCTCCGCCAGCTCGTAAACCCTTTTCCCGATCTTCCCCACGCCGAATACCGTCGCGATTCTGTTTTCATTCAGCTCCATAAAAGAAACCGACTTATTTCTTTCAAAGTTAATGGTATTTGTCGTGTAGTGATTCAGGCAGCCCGCGGCGGCATACAGAAATTTGATCGCGGTCTGTGCAACGGCGTTGATACAGTATTCCCGGAGGGAAGTGATATTGGCCGCGCCGGCAAGCTGTTCAAAATGGTCGTAACCTGCGCTCCTTGTAATAATGCTT
The DNA here is from genome assembly GCF_035986805.1 of Caproicibacter sp. BJN0012. Taxonomy (NCBI): domain Bacteria; kingdom Bacillati; phylum Bacillota; class Clostridia; order Eubacteriales; family Acutalibacteraceae; genus Caproicibacter; species Caproicibacter sp. BJN0012. Next base: position 2,785,310 of record NZ_CP142518.1, read on the forward strand.
TTCTTTTTTCCCGCCAAATAGTCAGGAGGCAAAACGGAATGGGTTTTCGTCGTGATAATATCCGGAAGCACTGTTTCCGGATTCTTTTTCAGATAGTCCTGCAGATTGTCCGGGGTGATCAAATATTTTAAGCCTTTCGGAAGTTTCCCCTCCCGCTGCGCTTTTTTTGTTTCTTCGTCCAAATGCTCCGACTCCGCGCCGAGTGCCTCGAAATGCATGATATCGTATATCGACATGTAAAAGGCCTCCCATAATATATAGATGCAAAGTAACGTGCCCGCCCGCTTCGGATTCAACATTTCTGTCGCCGAAGACGCGATGGCATGCGTCTTCGGCAACAAAGGGAGCAGCTTATTTCTCCTCCCGGTATTTCGGTATTGGCTTTGACGGCACCCACCATTTCAACCGATAGGCAATTACGAATAAAAGTGCAACAAACCCCAGGCAAACCCAGGTGACAATGTGCGCTCCGATCGATGCCATGTTCATCAGAATAATCGGAGGCGCAACCTGCAGGGCCACGATAAACGGACGGTTAAACAGATCCGCAATACCGGAGTCCTCAATTCCTCTGGATTTCAGTTCCGGATCGACCACGCGCTGAAGCAAAACGCCCGTAGCCGCCACTCCGGTCGCATGGCCCCAAACCATCATATTGCGCTCAAACCAGTCCTTCGGCGAACTCTTTGCTCCGACAAGCATAAACCACAGCCAGTTGATCACAAAGCCGGCAACACAAACCACAATCAGCGGAATCGCGTATTTGACAACGATGCCAAGCTGTAAGGAGCCGACGCCGGAAATAATCAGGAAGTCCGTCGAAGTGCCGCTGATTCTGCTGATGCTGCCGCGATCTATGTATTTGCTGGTCCCTGTTCTATTCATAATCGCGTTCAGAATAAACCCGAAAAGCAGCGCTGTGCAGAAAGCGGGAATTTCAACCCCTCCGATCAGAGGCGCAAGGAATTTGGAAAGATAATAGCCCGCAACGGACGCTACCAGAACAAGAGTCAGGTGAAACGCCAGCGGATCAAGGCTGATACTGGAAACTGTCAGCTTTCCGCTGGAGGTCTGTTTCTCCGGAGGAATCAGGCCCGTGCGCAGTTCCTCCGGCAGTTCTTTCGGGGAAGCAACATAATGTGTATACCCTCTCCGGGCGCCCCAGTTAATAATAATGATGCCGAGGATGATCCCTCCCACAATTCCAACCGTCGCTGTGGTGTAGCCGAGCGCCGAGGCTTCCTTCCAGCCGAGTTTCGCATACTCGTCTCCCACAGCTGCGGCTGTCCCGTGACCGCCGTAAAAACCGGTCGCCATCATCAAACCGAACCCGGGATTGAGCTTGTAGAAAAAGTTCAGAACGTAGATAGTAAGGAACATGCCCACGCCGTATTGCAGTACGGCGATTCCCGTGATGTTGAAAAACATGCCGCCGAGCGTCGGACCGGAGACCTGTTCTTTCGTGGGTTTATCGCCAATGGGCATCGCCGCAAAAATCAGGACAATCAGAACGCTTGCATAAGTACCCAGGCTGGACGAGAATGGAATGACTTTCAATCCGTTGGGCCCGAACGCCAGGGCGAGAAAGCCCGCAATCAGCGAAGGCGGAATAAGAAGTTTCTGAAAGATTTTAATTTTGGCACGCATAATCTGCCCGAGCAATAAAAGGCCCGCCATAAAGCTAACATCGGTGAATACAGTCCATAGAGTCATTGATACAGCCTCCCCAAAATAAATTCAATTTTAAAACCGGTGAACCCGATTTTTTACCATAAAGGTAAAGCCGATGAATCTTTGACAAAGAAAGCTATGAAAAGGTATTCTCATAAGGACTTTAGGTAAATCTCACAACTTTAAGAGAAATTAGGATTCGTAAAATCTGCAGTGTCCGCGCTGCGGCAGCGCGAACATTCTGCAGGTATTGGAAGGATTCATCTTACCCTTGTTTGTAAGTGTTAAAGTCGCGGATCACGCGCGGCAGCAGCATCTGGTGGAACGCGCAGATGGATTCCGGATTCTGATAGACGGAATCGACGAACGCCATGGCGTAGCGGCGGATCTGCGGCAACGGCACGATCTCATCCACAAAGCCCGCCTGCGCGCAGAACTTCGGGCGGGATTTTTCATCGTATTCCCCGATCATCTCGTTCATTTTGTCGATCGTCGGCTGAAGATCCTTGCCGGCCTTTTGATCTTTCACGAGCCTTCTCGAATACATCGCCGCGGCCGCCGTCTCCCCGTTCATCACATACATTTCGGTCGCCGCCGTGCCGAGCGAAAACGCGTTGGTGCTGTTGCCCTGCGGACCGCCCATGACATAATGCGCGGCGGCGGTCCCTTTCCGGAGGGTGATCTCCATCTGGGGAATGCCGGAACTTTCGATGGAATAGATCAGGGACTGGCCCAGGCCCAGAAGCTCGGCGCGCTCCGCGTCGTCGCCCACGTCGATTCCCGTGGTGTCCTGGAACCAGATGATCGGAATGCGGTCGCGCCCGCAGAGCGTCACGAACTCGTTCATTTTGATCAGGCCCTGACGGTACAGCTTCCCGCCGATCCCGACCGAATTCCGCTTGTACTCCGGGTACTGCATCAGCAGCCCCTGCACATTGGCGACGACGCCGGTCAGAAGGCCGTCGATCTTCGCGAGGCCCGCCACAATCTCGGGGCCGTAGCCCGGTTTGAACTCGGAAAATTCGCTGCCGTCGAACACGCGCCCGAGAACGTCGTAGATGTTATACTGCTTCTTCTGGTTCATCGGGACAATATCGTAAAGCTCATTGGCGTCATACCGGGGCTCGCGGGGATCATCCACGCGGAAAAAGTCGAGATTGTAGGCTGGGATATCGTCCATATACTTTTTAATGGCTTCCAGAACGCCGAGCTCCTCGGTGTAAACCTCGCGGAAAAATCCCGTCTGGCTGTAATGGACGGCGATAGACCCCGGCGGGTCCGTTTTCGCCTGGGACTGCGCTTTGATCAGCTGCTCTGCGCCCTCCAGGTCCATATAGCCCTTCGGATTCATGCCGCCGAGGATCCCCGCGCCGCCGACCGCCATATTGGCCTTCGCGTGCGCGATCAGGATGGTCGGGCTGATGCTGTGATAGCCGCCGCCCGCGGGGTTGGTGCCGTAGATGCCCACGAGAACGGGAACGCCCAGCTGCTGCAGCTCGGCATTGCGGTAAAACGGGGTCCCGCCCCCGCGGCGGTTCGCATAAACCTTTTCCTGCTCATCCAGCTTCACCCCGCTGCAGTTCAGGATATAGACGAGCGGAATATGAAGGCATTTGGCGGTGTCGGAGGCGCGCAGAAGATTTTCCGACTGGCCGGGCACCCAGGCCCCCGCCAGCTTCTTGTTGTCGGAAGCGACCACCACGGCCCATTTGCCGTGGATGCGCCCCAGGCCCTTCAGGATCGCGGTGGAGCGGTCCTCGTTCCCGGCCGGATTGTACAGGCTGTTCAGCGGATGCCAGGTTCCCTCGTCGACCAGCGCGGCGATGCGGTCCCGCGCGGTCATCTGGCCGGAGGCGCGCAGGGATTCGTCGGAGCGCCCGGCGGCCTCCGCCTCCGTGGCCAGACGCCCGATCTCCGCCTCCGCCTTTTTCAGCGCGGCCTCATTCTCTTCATTGGCCCCGCGGAGCGGCTTGCCGATCACGGGCATGTTCTGAAAATAGCCCGGCATGGAATATTCGTGGCTGCTCATTCGCTCACTCCTCTGCTCACTGGGGAACCTTGATGAACGCCTGGCCCGGATCGATCTCTTCCCGGATCATGCGGATGACTTCCGGGTCCGGAGCTTCCAGCCGGACCGCCTTGGACACATCGATTTCAAAGCCGGTGTTCTCAAGGACGTCCTCCGGGGAAGAAGTCGGATAATAGCCGGCCAGATACATGCGTTTGGTCTTCTCGTCAAATTTCATGACGCCGCGGTCCGTCACGACCATCTGCGGCCCGCGGTTGGTCGGAAGATGCTTTTTCGCGCGCCCGTCCGGCCCGTCGATCCACCCGGGGCTGGTGACATAGTCGATCTGGTTCATAAAGCGGCGTTTTTCATGCTGCATCATGATGATCGTATTGGAATAGGTGGAAATCCCATTCGCGCCGCCGCTGCCCGTGAAACGGGTGGCCGGATGGTGGTAGTCGCCGATGCAGGTGGAGTTCACGTTGCCGTAGGGGTCGATCTGCGCGCCGCCAATAAACGCGATCAGGCGGTCCGTGCCGTGCAGCCACTCGTTCGCCTCAAAGCCGATGAAGCGGATGTTCGGCCACTGGACGGCGCAGTGCGCCATAAAGCGGCAGTCGCCCACGCTGCGTGGCACCTCGATCGGGGAGCAGTCCATCAGGCCGCTTTCCACGATCAGGTTGCATTTCGGCGCGTAAACGCGCTTCGCGAGGGAAGCGCCGATCAGCGGAAGCCCTGTCCCGACGATGACGACCTGACCGTCGCGGATCGATTTCGCAATGGTAACCGCCTGCATTTCCTTGTTGGTGTAATTTGTATAATCAGCCATCATTTGCCCTCCTTGGTCATGTCAACCGCATACCCAAAACCGGGAACAGCCTTCAGTTTCGCCAGGCGCACCGCTCCGAGCCTGTTCAGATATTCGCCGTGGTCCTTCACGCCGTAAACCCATTTGTCCAGGAACGCTTTGAAATCCTCGTCGGTCCTGCTCGCCTTGTCATACTCCTTAAAGTACTCTTTGTCGTAGTCGTACCTCCCGTAGCACTGGGAGGGATGCGCGCCGTAAGGCGCCAGAACAACCGCGTCCACGCAGAAGCCCGGGATGGAGTTTTTCTCCGGTTCCCTGCGGATCTCTTCGTTGCTGACGATCTCTTCGCACGTGACGACGCAGTGCTTGGAGGCAACGGCGATGTCAACGTCGTGGAATTCATCGCCGACGATCCGGCATGTGCCGTCCGGAGAAGCCGTCTGGACGTGGATAACCGCGGTGTCGATCTCGGGGACCGGACAGAGGACCACTTTGTGTCCGGGGTGGAAGGGGTCGTCCTGAATCACGAATTTATCGTTCGGCAGCTTGTCGATCTTCTGCCGTTCCTCCTTGCTGATGCCCCATTTGTCGACCAGGTCGGAACCCATCATCAGACGGACCGGAAGATAGGGAAGGCCCAGGGAGGCGGCGTGAAGCTGCAGCATCAGGACATCCTGGGAATAGTCCTCCACCAGAAGCCTGCCCTCTTCCACGGCCTTGCGGAAGCGGCGGCAGACGTTGGTAAAACCGGAATTGGCTATGTAGCAGTTATTGAACGCTTTCACGCGCCCTTCCCCGATCAGCATATCCCAGTCCCCGCCGGCCGGGCCGCTTTCCCCGATGAAATCCTTCTGCCCCTGCCGAAGGATTTCATCGACGGCGGCATACGGTTTGCGGTCCGTCGTAAAACCGCCGATGACCAGATGATCGCCGTCATGAACAAACTCTGAAATCGCGTCTGACAAGGAATATATTTTTCCCAAGCCAAAGACCTCCTAAAATGATTTGTAAAATGGTATATTGAACGGTTTACTTACCGAAAACCATCATAAAAAATCCCGCGGCGACAGCCGTTCCGATCACCCCGGCCACATTGGGACCCATCGCGTGCATCAGAAGGAAATTGGCCGGGTTCGCCTTCCGGCCCTCCACCTGGGACACGCGGGCGGCCATCGGCACGGCGGAAACGCCGGCGGAACCGATCAGCGGGTTGACTTTGCCGTGGGTGATGAGATAAAGGAGCTTGCCGAGCAGCAGACCGCCCGCTGTGGAGAAGCTGAAAGCGATCAGCCCCATCGCGATGATCGCCAGGGTCTGAGCGCGCAGGAAAAGCTCCCCGTTCGCGGTCGCTCCCACGCTGAGCCCCAGCATAATCGTCACAATATTGCACAGCTCGTTCTGGGCCGTTTGTGAAAGCCGTTCCACCACACCGGATTCGCGGAAGAGGTTGCCCAGCATCAGCATGCCGATCAGCGGCGCCACGGACGGCAGAAGCAGCACGCACAGCAGAACGACGAACACCGGGAAAACAATCTTCTCCGTTTTGCCGACCTTTCGGAGCTGGCCCATTTTGACGGCCCGCTCTTTTTTTGTCGTCAGCAGACGCATGATCGGCGGCTGGATCAGAGGGATCAGCGCCATATACGAATAGGCGGCCACCGCGATCGGCGCGACCAGAGTCGGCGCAAGGTTGTTCGCGAGAAAAATGGAAGTCGGGCCGTCCGCGCCGCCGATAATGCCGATTGCCGCAGCCTGCGCCGGAGTGAACAGCCCTGTCGCGTTGGCGAGGATGAACGCCACATAGACTCCGAACTGAGCCGCCGCGCCGAGAAGCAGGCTGACGGGGTACGCGATCAGCGGCCCGAAATCGGTCATCGCCCCCACCCCCATGAAGATCAGGCACGGAAACAGATCGCTTTTGATTCCGTAATAAATGATGCTGATCAAACCGGAACGGTACCACGGGGTCGCTTCCGTCATGATTCCCGAGAGCGGAAGGTTGGCAAGGAACATTCCGAAGGCGATCGGAAGCAAAAGCAAAGGCTCAAACTTTTTAGCAATCGCAAGATACATGAGGACAAAGGAAATCAGGATCATGACCCCGCTCTGCCAGGTAAACGCCGCGAAGCCGGATTCCTTGAGAAGCGTCCCCATAACGGAAAAAAAATTCATAGGGAAGCCTCCTTATTTCAAAGTTACAAGGGTCTGGTCGGTATCCACCATGTCGCCCTTTTTCACCGGAACGGCGGCGACCGTCCCGTCGCGGGGCGAGACGATTTCGTTTTCCATCTTCATGGCTTCCAGCAAAAGCAGCACCTGTCCCTCCTTGACGGCGTCGCCGGCGGAAACCCTGACGTCCAGAATCGAACCAGGCATGGGGCTTGTCACATCCCAGGATCCGGCGGAAGCCGCCGCGGGCGCCGGAGCCTGCGGAGCGGCCGGGGCCGGAGCGGGAACCGGCCGGGCTGCCGGAAACGCACCTGCGGACCTCGGAAGGGGATTGAACCCGCTCTCCTCTTTTTCGACTTCCACCTCATATCTTTTGCCGTTCAGGGTAACTATGTATTTCATAAACTCTCTTCTCCTCACAATTTAATGCCGGGCGGTTTGCTTCAAACATTCAGATTTCCCGGAACCCCGTGATCCGGAAACGGTCTATCGGCAAATTCACTTCCTCGCTGACCGCCGCAATCAGGACCGCCAGAATATCGTCTTCTTTTTTTTCTTCCGCCGGCGTCTGCCCTGCGGATTCTTTTGTGGAAAATATCCTAGAAAAGACCATGATCGCAAGCGCCAGAATGATCAGGATAAGAAACACGACACAAAATCCCATTCCAAAAACCGCCAGCGACTGAATAAAACTCATGTTCGATTCCGTCCACATAACGCCAAACCTCCAATCACAAGTTTTCATAATATGGAATCTATTCCAGTCATGCAATATGTTTTTTGACCGCGTCTCTGAATTTCAGCAGAATAATTTCATGATACGGAACCAATTTCAATTATACAGTATAATTCCATCATACAGAATAAATTCCATATTCTTCCCCGCTTGTATCTATTATATTGAGTCGGCAGACAAATATCATAACAATTTAGAAAAAAAGCAAATTTTTTTATCGTATATCAACGATACAAATTACCGGTAAAGCAAATGAAGCAAAATTGCGGCGCAATTTTGCTTCATCGCTGAACCTTTAAATGGACCGTGAGCTTTGTATGATTTCGCCTAGCCTAATCGTTCTTTGGCAAACTGACGACATGCTATATGCGCTGAACAATCGCGGAGACACCCATTCCGCCGCCGATGCAAAGGGCCGCGAGCCCGTAATTTGATTTCCTGCGCTGCATTTCATGAAGCAGAGTGACAAAGATCCTGCACCCGGAAGCGCCGACCGGGTGGCCGATGGCAATGGCGCCGCCATTCACGTTGACTCTGGAAAGGTCCAGGTTCAGGAGCCTGCATACGGCAATGGATTGGGCGGCAAACGCCTCATTCAGTTCAATCAGATCCATATCGTCAACAGTCAGGCCGGTTTTTTCCATAATTTTTTTCGTGCTGAAAGCCGGTCCGATCCCCATATAGGCTGGATCCACCCCTGCGGACTGCCCCGCAATCCAGTAAGCCATCGGGGTCACGCCCAGTTCCCTGGCCTTGTTCTCGCTCATTACGACCACGGCCGCCGCCCCGTCATTGATGCCGGAAGCGTTGCCGGCCGTCACTGTGCCGCCGGGCTTGAACGCCGGCTTCAGCCTGGCAAGGCTCTCCTTTGTCACTCCGGCGCGGGGCCCTTCGTCCGTGTCGAACGTCAAAGTCTCTTTTCTTGTTTTTACTTCCACCGGGACAATCTCTTCGCGGAAACGCTTTTCCGCAATGGCTTTTTCGGCCTTCTGCTGGCTCGAAGCTGCAAATTCATCCTGCATTTCGCGGGTAATGCCATACCGTTCCGCGACATTTTCGGCTGTTATCCCCATATGGTAATCGTTGAAGGCATCCCAAAGGGCATCCTTGATCATCAGGTCCTCCAGGACCCCGTTGTTCATGCGGTATCCGAAACGCGCTTTTGAGACCGCAAACGGCGCCATGGACATATTCTCCATGCCGCCGGCCACAACAACGTCCGCTTCGCCGGTTTCAACCAGAGCCGCGGCAAGATTGACGCTTTTCAGGCCGGAACCGCAGACATTGTTCAGCGTTGAAGCCGGGACCGTTTCCGGGATGCCGGCGAACATGGAAGCCTGACGAACGACATTCTGCCCCAGCCCGGCCTGAATGACGCATCCCATCAGCACTTCGTCCACCTGTTCCGGAGCGACTCCGGAACGGTTCAGCGCCTCCCGGATCACAAGAGATCCCAGCGTTGAAGCCGGAACGTTGGAGAGGGCCCCTCCCATTTTTCCCACGGCCGTCCTTACGGCTCCTGCCAAAACTACTTTCCTGGACATTTTTCGTACCTCCGTTTTCATCGTCATCCCCGCCGGGTTTCATCCCGACGGCAGACGACAAATGGTATTTATTTTGTATACCGAAATATATGTCATCTATGATAGCATTGTTCTGCCTCTCTGTCAACGAAAGCAGCTATTTTTTATGAAATGATTCCAGTGATTCCGAAATGAATTGCATCATAAGGAATTGTGAGTTATACTTTTTTAATAAAGAACATAAACACAGAAAGGTAATGAATCATGATACAAAGCCTGATCCGGGCAATGGACGTTTTAGAGGCCCTGAAAGAACCGGAAAAATCATTCTCTCTCGCCGAACTGTCGGAAGCTCTCGACCTGCCCCCCAGCACCATTCATCGTATCCTTCAGACTTTCTGTTCTAAAAACTATGTCAAACGCGATGAAAAGACTCATCTCTATCAGTTGGGCCCGGCGCTGATTTCACTCGGAATGGCGGCAACGCGCAATGTAAGACTGCAGGATGCGGCCCCGCCCATTCTAAAAAAACTCTCCGCCATGACGATGGAAGACACTTTCCTTGTCATTGTGGCCGGTTTTAAAGGCCTGGTGCTTGAAAAAGTGGAGGGGCCGAACAATTTGAAGGTAATCGAAAAATTCGGCTCCGAAGTCGATCTGCACTGCGGGGCAATCAGAAAATCGCTTCTTGCCCACCAGCCGGATTCCTTTATCCGCGACTTCATTGACCATGGGCTCAGCCGGCACGCAGACAATACGATCACCGATCCGAAAACGCTGGCAGAGGATTTGGAAAAAATCCGCAGGGAGGGAATCGCCGTATCCTGCGGGGAATATATTCCAGGCGCCGTGGGGGTCGGCGCGCCCGTTTTCAGCAGGGACGGAACCGCCGTCGCTTCCATGGGGCTGATCGCTCCAGTCTCCCGCGCCGACGAAAAACGGATTGAGGTTTTCAAAAACGATGTAAAGCAATGCGCGCAGGAACTTTCCTATCATCTTGGATATGTGGAAAGTGCCTCGGGCAGATATCAAAAGGAATAGCCGGATATTGTGATACGCTGCCTTCCGGAGCCATGATCACGCCGTCCGGATTTTGCCTGCGGGCGGCGGCCTTATGATCCGCCCGGCCAACCGCGACTTTGCCAATCGTTTGGCTTATTTTGGGGAGATATTATGACCACTTTACAGCAAACCGTTATGATTTGCCTTCTTGTTTTTCTGGCAGGTTTAGTCGATGCCATCGCCGGCGGAGGAGGGCTTATCTCTCTTCCGGCGTACTACCTGGCCGGGCTTCCGGCGCATGTCTGTTTGGGTTCCAACAAGTTTTCCTCCTGCGCAGGGATGCTGTTTTCCACCGGCAGATTTCTGCGCAGCGGGAATATTCACTTGCGGACCGCATCCGTTGCCGCGTCCGCCGCCTTGGCTGGCTCCTTCCTCGGAGCCAGGCTGACCTTGTTTCTGGACGATCACGCACTTCGCATGGCGATGCTGATCCTGCTGCCCACGGCAGCTGTGTTCCTGTTCCTGCAGGAACGGAAAAAAGCGGACGTGAATACTTTCGACCGGATTCCGCGTCATCATGCGATTCTGCTTTCAGCGATAATCGGATTCACAATCGGCGCTTACGACGGATTTTTCGGGCCCGGGTCGGGCACTTTGCTGATCCTGGCTTTTACCGCTGTTCTCGGATTCGATATGAAAACCTCATGCGGCAATACAAAAGTGGTCAGCCTGGCTTCCAATCTGGCGGCGCTCACCACGTTCATCGCGGCGGGAACCGTCCAGTATCATCTGGCGGTTCCTGCGGCTGCCTGTTCTATCGCGGGCCATTGGATCGGCTCCGGGCTCGCAATCAGGAAGGGAGCGAAATTCATCCGGCCGGTGATGCTCCTCGTGCTGGTATTTTTATTTTCAAAGCTTATTTTTGACATGTTCGGCTAACGGTTTACAGATACATCATACGGCAGATCCGCAGGCCTCCCGCACCGGTGCAAGCACCGAGAAACGGGAGGCCTGTTTCTGATTCAACATAAACGGCAGATTTTCCCTGTTTTATTTTTCCGCAGGCATAAAGATGCGAATGGAAATGTGATTTAAAAACACCCATAAATTTATTTAACCCTATTAAGTATTTATTAATATAGTCGATATATTAGGCATAGAGGTGTTAAGCATGGTAAGCAAAGCCAGGGAAAAGGCGACCAAGAAATATTTACAGAAACTTGACGACGTGATCTTTCGGGTAAAAAAAGGCCGAAAAGCGGAAATAAAGGCGCACGCCGAGGCTCTCGGCATGAGCCTGAATGCTTATATTAATCATTTGATCGATAAGGACATGGGCTCCTCCAATTAATTGTGATGTATCTCTGCGTCGTTTTGCCGCGTTTTCAAGGTTCTCCGGAACAAAGGCAGTAACGGTCCCGTCCGATCAAAGGCGGGGCGTTTTTATTTCTGCTTTTCTCCCGGAAACAGCATTCCAAAAACAAATTCAAATACTCCTCCATCCTCTTATCTTTGTTTCGCATTGTCGGGCCCCCTTTCTTTGTCATGATTCAAAAAACGTAACACATTCAGAGAAAGAACCATAGATTAGTCTAGTGAAACAAATTCATCGACCGCTATCTGCGAAAATATACGGAGGCAAATTGAAATGAAACGAAGAGAAATTCCCCTGAACCAGTTGCCGGTCGGCGCCAAAGGCAGCGTTACTTCCCTGCTGTCCGACGGCACCACGAGGCGCCGCATGCTGGATCTCGGTTTAATCGACGGCACACAGATCGAATCGCTTTATCAAAGTCCATCGGGAAATCCGGTTGCTTATCTGATCCGCGGAGCCGTGATCGCGCTCAGGTCCGACGTGTCCGCAAAAATCATGGTGAACGCATAACCGACAGGGCAATTCCGTTTGAATCAGGCAAACCGGGGCGTCCTCCGAAAACCTGCTCGCCCGGATTTGCCCTGCTGCCAATAAGCCGTACGCCCGTAAACCGGCCTGTCTGCTTCGCCTCACCGTGTGAAAATGCGGAAGGCTGAAATTTATACTTTACTTTTTTAAAACAATAAATTATAATATTGAAGAAAATAAATAAATCCATAACACTGCCGGGCAATGGCGCCTGGCTTTCGTTATGGATTTTTTTATAACGGCGCATGGCCGACCGCAATTCAGGCATTTTTAGGGCATCCGAAGTCCGTATCCGAATCAGGCGGACCCGATGTTGTGCAAATAGAAAGAAGGGTTAAAATTTATGGAAACTTTCGCAAACATTCTTTCACAAGTCGACGGTTTCGTCTGGGGGCCGGTTCTCCTGGTTCTGCTGATCGGTACGGGGCTGTTTCTCACGGTCAGGCTGAAATTTCTGCCCTGGAGGAATCTCGGCTATGCTCTGAAATCCGTACTGAGCAAAGAAGCCCGCAGAACCAATCGGGGCATGGGAGATATCTCCCCGTTTTCCGCGCTGATGACAGCGCTGGCCGCGACCATCGGGACCGGAAATATCGTTGGCGTCGCTACGGCCATGGTTCTGGGCGGACCCGGCGCGCTGGTCTGGATGTGGATCTGCGCCATTATCGGCCTGACGTCGAAATACAGCGAGTGCATGCTGGCCATCAAATTCCGCGAAACGAACGAAAAGGGCGAAATGAGCGGCGGCCCGATGTATACGATGAAGAATGGATTCAAGATCAAATGGGTTGGCAAACTGCTCGCATTTCTGTTTGCCCTTTTCACGGTGCTCGCTTCTTTCGGCATCGGCAATATGACGCAGGCGAATTCCATTTCGGATGCGGTTCACAGCACGTTCAACGTTCCGACCTGGGTCACCGGGCTGGTCATCGCCGTTCTTGCGCTGATCATTCTGGTCGGAGGAATCGCCTCCATCTCCAAGGTATCTTCCATTCTGGTTCCCACCATGGCGGTCTTCTACACCATTGGCGGTTTAATCTGCGTTGCAGCAAATTATAAAAATATCCCCTCCGGAATCGGGCAGATTTTCAGCATGGCGTTCTCTCCCACTGCGGTCGCGGGCGGGGTCGGCGGCACCATTACGGCCAGCATGATGCAGGCTATGCGCTGGGGCTGCGCGAGAGGCGTTTTCTCCAACGAGGCCGGGCTTGGCTCCGCCGCCATTTCGGCTGCGGCGGCCACCACCGACCACCCATCCCGTCAGGGTTACATCAGCATGACCGGCACCTTCTTCGACACCATTGTCGTCTGCTCTATCACCGGACTGACGATCGCGTCGTCGGGCGTTCTCGGTTCCACCGGAGCGGACGGCAAAATTGTAACCGGAGCCGCGCTGACCATTCAGGCATTCTCCACCGTGATGGGAAAAGCCGGCGGATGGATCGTCACCGTCGGGATCGCTTTGTTCGCCTTCTCCACGATCATCGGCTGGGAGTACCATGGGGAAAAAGCTCTGGAATATCTGGTCCATAAACCCCTATATTGCTATATCTACCGCATAGTCTTTTCCGTCGTCGCCTTTGTCGGCGCGACAACATCGCTGGAAATCGTGTGGAACTTCTCGGATGTGATGAACGGGCTGATGGTGTTTCCGAACCTGATCAGCCTGATTGCCCTGAGCGGCGTGATTGCTGAGGAAACCTTTGATTTTCAGGACAATGTGCTGACCCCGGAGCGCCTTGCCAGAAAATCAGCCAGACTGCAAAAAGAAACAGATTGACGATCGGTCTTCCGAGCCGAGACAGGCCCCCGGACTTTATGGTTCGGGGGCCTGTTTTTGATGCGGTAAGCCGGATGCCCGGTTCCGGTTGCCGGAGCCGCAGCTTCGCCAAAAGGGCTTTTTTTGAGATCCAGGTTTTAAAAGCTTTGTTTTAATGATGAGCCAGACCAAAATATAACAGAACAACGGCCCCCAGGACGATGCGGTAATAACCAAACGGTTTGAAATCATGTTTTTTAATATAACCCATCAGAAAGCGAATGGCAAAAATCGAGACCAGGAACGCCGTCACCATTCCGCACAGCAAAACGGCGGCCTCCATCTGGGTGTAGGCAAACCCGAACTTTGCCATTTTCAGCAGACTTGCCCCCAGCATCACAGGAATGGCCAGAAAGAACGTGAACTCCGCCGCGATTTCCCGCGAGGCGCCGATCAAGATCGCTCCCAAAATCGTCGCACCGGAGCGGGAAGTCCCCGGAATCAGCGACAGCACCTGGAAAATACCGATGAAAAAAGCCGTTCGGTAAGACAGCACGGTGAAATTCCGGATGGACGGCACCTTTCCGCGGTTTCGGTTTTCCACCGCGATAAACAGAATTCCGTAAAGGATCAGCGTAACGGCGACGGTCTGGAAATTGTAGAAAACCGCGTTGATCGGGTCGTCGAACAAAACCCCAATAACTCCGGCGGGAACACAGGCGCACAGGACCTTCGCCCAGAGCGACAGAGTTTCTCTTTTCTGCCTCGGCGATTTCCGCCGTGAAAACGGATTCAGCTTATGGAAATATAAAACAATCACCGCCAGGATCGCACCGAACTGAATGACGACAAGAAACATTTCCATAAACTGCGCGGACAAATCCATTTTGATCCATTCATTGGCCAGGATCATATGACCCGTGCTGCTGATCGGCAGCCATTCGGTCAGCCCTTCTATGATGCCGAAGATCACCGCTTTCAAAAGATCCATCGAATTCCATTCCCCTATTCTTCAATAAAATTAATATCCGCATGAAACGAACCAAATCCGGCCGCATCTCATTTCTGAAAACTCAGGATTCTATTATAATTTTTTCTTTGAGGAATTGCAAGGAAATCAAGTCGTTTCAGATTGCGGATTCGCCTCCCTATCTTAAAGAAGTAGTTATTGACATATGCCCATAACCGTGTTACGATGAAATCACATCCGGAATACCTGGGTTCGGGCATATCAAATACTACGCAGCTTACGGCAAAATAAAACCAAAGGAGTATGATGATGATGAAAATCGCGGTCGCATGCGACGGAAAAAACGTGTCCGTCCATTTTGGACATTGTCAGGGATTCGAACTTTTCACAGTGGAAAACGGAAAGGTCTCGGGCCGTCAATTCTATCAAAATCCCGGCCACAAACCCGGCTTTTTGCCGGACTTTCTCAGTAAGCTCGGCGCTAAAACGGTAATTACCGGCGGGATCGGCGGCGGCGCAACCGATATTTTCAAAGAAAAAAATATCGAGGTGATATCCGGCGCGGAAGGAGACGCCGGAGAAAACGTGGAAAAATATTTGGAAGGCAAACTGGAATCGTCCGGCAGCGTCTGCCATGAGCACACATTTGAAAGCACCTGCGAAGAGCACAGCCGCCACTAGCCGAATACCGCAAAAGCCCGGGTGAACACCTTCTGTTCACCCGGGCTTTTGTTTTGGCGGGACCTCCGGCTTAATCTTAACCCAGGCAATTTCACAGTGTGGCAAGCCTTGCCGGAAATTATTTGTTTCCCATTCAAAAAACGATTGAAGTGCCGATTCTTTATGGTATAAAATAGAGAGGAAAGTCGAACGGACTCTCAGGAATTTTTTGCGGAAAGATGGTCTTTCCGCCGGGAAGGCGGCAGAAAGGAAAAGTTATGAATATCATTGTTATCGACGGTCAGGGCGGCAGCCTTGGAAAACAGCTGATTACCCAGCTACGAAAAGCCATGCCGAACCAGCCGATCACCGCGATCGGAACAAACAGCATCGCCACGTCCGTTATGCTGAAGGCCGGCGCCGACACCGGGGCCACGGGGGAAAATCCTGTTCTTGTCGGCAGTTCCGGAGCCGATCTCATTCTTGGCCCAATCGGGATACTGATCGCGGACGCGCTTTTGGGGGAGATCACGCCGGCCATGGCGGCGGCGGTGGGAAAAAGCCCTGCGGTAAAAATTCTGATCCCCGTCAGTAAATGCAACTGCACGATCGCCGGAACACCGGATCTGCCCTTGGCCAAGTATATTGAATCCGCCGTCTCAAAAACAGTGGAACTGGCACAGGGCAAATGCGCCGTTTCGTTTTAATCTTCCGAAACGGTCCCGCGCGTGTCATTTTTTGTCTTCCGAAGGGAACGAAAGCCTTATGAAAAAAATTCTCCTGCTGACTACGGGCGGCACGATCGCCTCCGAACCGACCGAAGAAGGTCTGGCGCCCGCAATGGACGGAAACCAATTCGCGGCCTACCTGAGCGGGCTGGCCGCGAATCATCGGATACAAATCGAGAATCTGTATCAGCTGGACAGCTCCAACATCCAGCCGGAGGAATGGCAGGGAATGGCAAGGGCCATTGCCGGTGCCTTCTGCCGCTACGACGGTATTGTCATAACACACGGGACGGACACCATGGCATATACCGCATCCGTTCTGTCCTATATGCTCCGCAACATTCCGATTCCTGTCGTGCTGACCGGCTCACAGCTCCCGATCCGGCATCCGCTGACCGACGGAATCGAAAATCTGCGCTGTGCGTTTGCCATGGCGGCCAGCGGCAGAACGGGCGTTTTTGTGGCCTTTGACCGCAAAATCATTCTGGGAACACGGGCGGTCAAGGTGCGCACCACGGGATTCGACGCTTTCGAAAGCGTGAATTGTCCCTACGCCGCCATTGTGGATTCCACGGGACTGAACCTGAATGAAGCCGTCCTGCAAAAGCCTTCTGGAAATTTTCAGCTGATGGACGGCCTCTGCGACAGCGTGATCCTGGTCAAGCTGACGCCGGGGCTGAATCCGGAAATTTTCGACATGCTGCTCAAAATGAAGTACAAGGGGATTGTGATCGAAGCGTTCGGAGCGGGCGGACTGAATTTTGTCCGCCGCGATCTGATCTCCAAACTTCATAAAGTCGTTCAGTCCGGCATCACCGTTGTCGTATGCAGCCAATGCCTGTACGAACGGAGCGACTTCACCATTTATCAGGCGGGGCAGAAAGCGCTGGAATCGGGCGTGCTGCAGGCCTACGACATGACGACCGAGGCCGCCGTCACAAAACTGATGTGGGCTCTCGGACAAACCGGCCGACCGGAAGAGATCAGGCGGATTTTCGCGACCTGCTATGCCGGGGAAGTCAGTCCCGCGTAGCCGCTCCGCTGCGGCCGCGTCCCTGCCCTGCCTCCGCGGCCCGGATCCGGCTCAGAATGGAAAAGCCCTCCGCGTCGACTTGATCCCCGGCGCAGATTGCCCGTTCCAATTCGTGAGAAGCGAGCTTCGCATAACCGTATTTACAATACAGTTTTCCAAGGCGGAGCAGGATACCGTCGCCCCGAATCGGCTTTAAAAGCTCCAGCGCCTTTAAAAATTCGTTCAGAAGGCCGGCCCGCAGCAGGATTTCCAACAGGCCGAAAAGGGAATCCAGATACTCTTGGGACACTTCTTCGCCCGCCGGAAGCGGCGCACAGGGTTCTCCCTTCAGCAGCGGGCGGAAGGCTGCTGCGACAAGACAATCCGGCCTCTCCAGTTCCGGCCCGAATTTCCCGGTATTCCGCCGGAGCTCCGCGGGGCCGAGGAGAACGCAGAGCTGGCGAAAGAAGGCGGCGCCGCTCGTCCGGCGGCAGGGGGCCGCTTCCAGGCAGCGGAACGCGCGCCGGTACTGCCCAAGAAAGAACCGGCAGATTCCCTCGCCGTAGCAGGCTGCGGGGCATTCCGGCGCCAATCGTTTCGCGCGGATGGAAAACTGCATGGCCTGGCGAAACATCCTCCTGTCGTAGAACAAGTCCGAAAGAATGAGCATCGGGCAGACGTCTTTTTCAGCCATTCTCAGGAGACGGGATTCCAGCCGGTCGGGCCCGCAGCCTTCCTCTTGGAGAAGGTTGATCATACGGGAAAAGGCCTCCCGGTCATTGGGATTGCACCGGATTGCCTCGCGGCAGTGACGCAGGGCCAGCTTCCGCTCGCCGAGCCGCTCATACAACGCGGCAAGCCGGTCGTGGGGTTTAAAGGTGGATACGCCGAGCACGCTGTTTCCGTCGGGCGGAGGCGGTCCCATACGGACACACTTCCGATAGGAACGGATGGCTTTTAATAATTTTCCGTGCCGCTGAAACATGCTTGCCCGGAGATACTCGAAATCCGGCAGTTCCGGGTAAAGGGCGAGGCCCTCCTGAATGTAGCGGCACTGTTCCCCGGTTCGTCCGAGCTGCTCACAGCACAGAATCATCCGGGTCAGCAGCATGGAGCCGTACCCCAGCGACGGCTCCAGCGTCCGGTAGCTGTCGCGGTAGCAATCCATCGCCTCTTCCGCTTTCCCAACGGTCAGATATTCGTTCCCCAAATTGAACTGCATAAAGCCGTTTTCCGGATCATCCTCCAATTCCCGCCGGATCAGCTCGATATTCCGGCGGTGTTTTTCTTTCTTTTCGATTTCAGAAGATAAATACCCGTAATGATAAAACCTGATCTCCGTGGCGGTCATGCCCGGCGGCCCCCCCGCCCCGGTAAGCTGTTCATGCACGCGGCCCCTGTAAAAATAGCCCCTCCCATTCCGGATCAGCCGGACGGTCATCGTGACCAGAATATTGCTGCAGTCCGCGCGGTCCCCGGAATAGCTCAACGTTCTTCCGCAGTAGACCTCAGAGGCTCCGTCCGGATCCCGGACCAGCTCAAGCAGGGCTCCCCGGTCCCCGGGTTCCAGCTCATCGTCCGCGTCCATTATCAAAATCCAGGTTCCGGTCGCTTTGGACAGCGCGAAATTCCTTGCCTCCGAAAAGCTGCCGCTCCAAGGCCGGCGGAACACTTTCGCTCCATAGTGCCGGGCGATCGGCACCGTACGGTCCGTGGACCCGGTGTCCACCAGGATGATTTCGCCGACAAGGCCCTCTATGCTGTCCAGACACCTGACCAGATTTTCTTCCTCGTTCTTCACAATCATGCAAAGGCTGACTGACATAGCAAGACCTCCGTTTTTGTCGGATTCCGCGGGTTGAACTGCTTTCTACTCTGTATAGTAAGATTTTGACTCATGGAACGTGACAACGGATTTGGGTTCGCGCGCCACCCACTGACGGCGGAGCAGAGGATTCGCGGCCGGCAGTCAAACAGCATACGGGAAATTGATTTTTTCAACAAATGCTGTTATAATGAACCGTCGCTTCAAACGGTGGCCCTGCCGGCGGAAAAGCGCAACCGTTGCCGCGGCCGTATCCTGGACGGGGATGAAATAAAATAAAAAAGGAGAATACGGCATTGAAGAATTTGGGATTTAAAGTCAGACATATTGGGCTGAACATGCAGGATGAGCCGGAAGCCAAAAAAACGGCGGACCTGCTGCTGGACCTTTTTGGCTTTGAGGAATCAGAAACTCCGATTTCTATTTTTTCGAGTCCGGAAATTGAAGTTATGAAGAAAAAGGGAGCGGGACGGCTCGGTCACATCGCGATTGAAACCACGGATATCGGGGAAGCCCGAAATTACCTTGCCTCAAAAGGCATCGAATTCGATGAAAATTCGGCTGCTTATTTTGACGGCGGCAAACTGAAATTGATTTATCTCAAAAACGATATAGCGGGATTCGCATTTCATCTCGTTCAAAAATAAAAAGCGGACACAATCTCAAAATCCGAACGGTTCCGGTTCTATTAAAATTGTTTTTCCTGTCATTCATGGAAATAAATTCTTAAAAAAATTAAAGGTGTCGGAATAGAATGGGAAAAAACGGTATAAAATGATGATAATGATATTTTAATATAAGGAGGAATTTCCATGCCTCGCGGCCGCAGAACCGGAGCCGACTCGATCGGCGAACAGATTGAGAAAATTGACAGCGAGATCGAAACGTACAAACAAAAGATTTCACTTGCGCGTGAAAAGAAAAAGTCCCTTTTAGCCAGGAAGGAAAAGGAGGAAATCTCCGAATTATATCAGGCCGTCAAGACCAGCGGCAAAACAGCGGGTGAATTTTTAGATACGCTGAACAGCCGGACGAAATAAGCGAAGACCTTTAAAGCCTGAGGAGATTTCAGACCGGCAATAAAAGTGAAAAGTTAAATCAATCATATGGAATCGAATTAAAAAAGAAAGACAAAATGCAAAAGGCGCATGGAAATAATTCCATGCGCCTTTTGTTCCTTTTCAATAATAAATCCGGCTGCAAAAATCCCCCGCCGAACCTTTGCGGGGGAAATCATGACATCTTATTCAAAATTCCTGGAAAAGCGGGCATTCAGCGGGGCGTTTCCGTCCACCGCGCTGAGAAAATTTTCAATCTGTTCCTGCGCCGTGGCCAAAGCGTCGGAAAACACGAAAAGCAGATGGTCCAGCGCCTGGGAACATTCCGGATCCGGCGCATCTCCCGCGACCAGTCCCTTTCCCTTCTTGGAAAACCCCGCGATAAAAATCAAAACCTTCAGCATCCGTTTCCATGTCTTTCTGGGTGAATAAAGAATAGAAAGACAGCACCGCATGGACAGCAGACTGCGGTCGAGCTGCCTGCGGACCGCATCCGGATAAAACGGCTCGGCACAGGCTGTGGCACCGCTCCCCTTCGGGATCAGCGGTTTCGGCGAAAAACGGTCCGGATCGATTTTCTGGCGGCGCATCAGCAGACGGTCAAACTCCGCTTCAATGGCGGCATGGGATAAACCGTCCTGCTGCATAAAATCTCGAATGACCGGATGGCAGCCGCTGTCGAGCGTAAAGTGACAGATAAAGCCGATTATGTAGGCAAGCCCGCCCTCGTCGCCGTCTTCCCGAAGGACGCAGACCGCGTTTTTCAGAAAGCCGGAGGCCGGTTCCCAATGGATCTTTACTCCCGTGACCGGCTTTCTCCGCAGAGGATGATAGTAGAACAGGAGATCCGGGCCCTGAAGGCCCAGAAGATATTCTTCCTTATGATTTTCGATCACGTGAGTCAATTCCTCAGGAAGCAGATCCTTAACCTTCAGTCCAAACAAAAAATGCGCGTAAAGTCCAGGCAAGCTCTTCCCTCCCCCCGTTTTGGACTCAACAATAAATTGATTATACACTAAATATATTAATTTTGCATTAATTTTTTAAAAAGGATAAAATTGTAATTTTAATAAATTACAGCCAGAAAATGCTGTCACCTTTTTGCTGCTTGCTTTTTTTCTTTAATCTTGCAAGCTCCTCCGTCAGTTCCAGCCGGTCCCGGAACCGCGAGCCTTGATCCCGGATCCCCGCCACCGACAGCGAGATCAGCGGAAATTTTTCTTTTCTCCCCCTGCGGTTCTCCGCCGAGATATATCCGTTCTGCACGTCCTGGGCGTTATAGAGTTCCAAAACCTCCGTATGGAAATCCCTCACGACCTGTCCGCAGTATTCCTCGGCCGTTTCGCACTGCGTCACAACGACAAAATCATCCCCGCCCACATGCCCGGCAAACTGGTCGGGGGGCAGATGCCGCTGCAGCACCTCCGCGAGCAGCCTGATCACGGAATCCCCGTTTTCGAATCCGTAGACGTCGTTATAGGCCTTGAAGTTGTCAATATCAAAATATATCACACAGTACGGCTTTTCACAGGCCAGGCACTGGTCAATTTTATGTTCGATCACCACATTCCCGGGCAGACCTGTCAGCGGATTCTGGTATTTGGCGTTGACGACTTCGATTTCCGTCGTCTTCTGAAGGAGGTCCTTGATGGTGACCGTCCCAAGGTATTTTTCATCGCGGGTGACAACGATGAAATCATACAGCTTATCCGGCGTCCGGGACATGGCCGCGTTGGAGACGGCATTGATCGGCGTGCAGCAGTCCACGGACAGAAAACGGGTATCCATCAGAAAGGAAATGGGTTTCTTCTGGTGAAGGCTGAACCCGTACCTGCCGCTGAGCTGCAGGACGAGATGCGACTTTGTCACAACGCCCAGGACTTTCCCGTCCTTCACCACGCAGCAGCCGAACGCGTCAAGATCGTCTTTCAGCCTGTCGAAAACCGCCTCGACTTTCATTTCGGGCGGAATCGTTTCCGTCGGCGTGCAGATATTTGAGATATAGATATTGCTGGCCTGTGTGCCGAGGATATGCTTTTTTCTGCGGTTGAGCTCAAGAATCAGCTCCTTCGCGGCGGGTTCGGCTTCCCGGATCTGCTCGTCCGGCCTGCACAGAAAATATCCCTGCGCATACTGGACGCCGAGGTCCACCAGCGTCTCCAGCTCGCGCCGCGTCTCAACGCCCTCCGCAATCAGATCGATGCCCGCGGTCCTTGAGAGCTCCGCCATGCTTTTGACAAGGGCATAGCGGATGTTGTCGCGGTCGATACCGCGGACCAGGCTCATGTCCAGCTTGATATAATGGGGGCGGATGCTGCCGATCAGGTTCAGCCCGGAATAGCCCGCCCCCGCATCATCCACCGCGATATGGTAATTCTGTCCCTTGTAGTGTTCCACCGTTCCGACAAATCCCTGCATATCGGACACCGCATTGCGTTCCGTGATCTCAAAAATAATATTTTCCGGCCGGATTCCGTATTGCTCCAGATATTTGTGGGTGAACCCCTGGCGGAATTTTTCGTCGTGCATCACGTTCGGATTTACATTCAGAAACAGTTTCTTCCCAAGGACCGCGTATTCCAAATCCAGATAAGCGGTCCTCAAAGCCGTGGTTCTGCATAAAAGCTCCAAATCCCACAGGCGTTCGCTTTCTCCCGCCGCCTGGAACAGCTGCTCCGGATCGGATATGCCCGTTTCGCAGGTCATTCTGCTCAGCGCTTCATGGCCCAGCACGGAACCGTCCTTCAAAGAGACGATCGGCTGAAAAACAGTTTTAATGCAGCCCCCGTCGATAATATGGTCAAGATCCTGCCTGTGCTTTGAGTCCACTCCGATTCCCCTTCTTTCCCTGTATCGCGCGCTCTGCATCCATTATAATTTCCCGTCATATTTTTCCTGTTAACCGGATGTAAAATGAAGGTTAAACCTCTTTTTAAATTATTTACATGCTCTGAACAAGGCTCTAACAGACTGGTCCATCGAAAGCGCTATACTAGTTGCAGAAAAAAACGAAGGAGCATCACACATGAGAAAAGAGGCCGCAAAAAAGAAAAAGCGCGGCATCGCCCGGAAACTGATTCTCGCCTTCTGCGCTGTCTCCGCCTGCTCCGCGGCCGTCGCCGCGATTGGCAGTCACGGTATGGCGCGCGCAAATTCAGCCGCAGAAGAAAGCATGCGGGTTGCGGAAAGGCTGCCGGCCGCCGCCCACGCCATGACCTGTCTTTCGCACATGGAATCTTCCGCGCGCGATGCGGTGATCAATTTCCATAATTCCGAACTGTTTGAATCGGACAAGGCCTCCATTGACAAAAGCCGGAAAGATTATCAATCTTATGAATCGGAGCTGCTGCGGTCCGCCGGCTCCCCCGAAGCCTCGAAAGAACTGACGGAGGCCGCGGAGCAATTCCGGAAAGCGTTTGATCCCAAAATCACAGACGCGATAAAAGCCGCCGACAGCAGCCAGCTGGCCCCGGCGGACACCCTGCTGCAAAACAGCATCGCCCCGGAGGAAACGATCCTGCAGCATTATCAGAACTTCATGGACCTTCAGAACCGGGCGTCCGCCGGGGCGGCGGCAGAGGAAAAACGGGTCTCTTTCTTTCTCTTTCTCCTCCAGGGCGTTTTTTCGCTGTGTGCCATCGCCGCGTCCCTGTGGTTCGGCATCCGTTTTTCCCGTTCCATCGGGCGGCCTCTGGGTTCCATCGCCGAAGCCGCGCGAAAATTTTCCAACGGCTCGCTGGACCTGCGCATTTCCTACGCCGGCAGCGACGAAATCGGAGATCTCGCCGATTCTCTGAACGCGTCGTTTCGGCGGCTGCAAAATTATGTTTCGGAAACCGCCGCTATTCTGCTGAATCTTTCGGAAGGGGATTTCACCGGAGCGGATATTCCGGACTTCCCCGGAAATTTCGCCCCTCTATCCGCTTCCATCAACAGCATCCGGGAAAAACTCAGCGCGTCCTTCTCCCAGATCGGCTCCTCGGCAGACCAGATCGGCGCGGGAGCGGCGCTGGTGTCGGAAGGCGCGCAGCAGGTCGCCCGCGGGGCCGAGGAGCAGAGCCGCTCCGTCGATCAGCTCACCGTTTCCGTCAACGGCATTCTGGAAAAATCGCGGGAAAACGCGGACGATGTCGCCAGGATTCTGAAGGACACCGGCGCCGCGCTGGAAAGCGTGGAGGAAAGCGACCAGCAGATGAAGCGGCTTCTTGCGCTGATGGAAGAAATCCGCGCCTCTTCCGAAAAGATGCGGCAGATTTTGGCGCAGATCGACTCGATCGCATTCCAGACCAACCTTCTGGCACTCAACGCGTCCGTCGAGGCCGCCCGGGTCGGGAGCGCCGGGCACGGTTTCACGGTCG
The DNA here is from genome assembly GCF_035986805.1 of Caproicibacter sp. BJN0012. Lineage (NCBI taxonomy): Bacteria > Bacillati > Bacillota > Clostridia > Eubacteriales > Acutalibacteraceae > Caproicibacter > Caproicibacter sp. BJN0012. The sequence continues at coordinate 2,809,500 of NZ_CP142518.1, forward strand.
TGGCACAGGAGGTGCGCGCTCTTGCGGAAAAAACGGCGGCGGCGGCAAAACAGACGGACATTCTGATTGAGGATTCCGTCCAAAAAATCGGGAACGGCTGTGAAAGGGCGGAAAAGACCGCGTCGGAACTGACAAAAACCGCCGGGAAATTCGCGGAAATCAACGAAAGCATCGGCAGGATCACGTCGGCATCCGAAGATCAGGCAAACAGCGCGGAACAAGCCGCGCTGTCCGCCGAGCAGGTCGGCGCAGTCATCCGCACGAACGCCGATCTGTCCTCCCGAAGCGCCGCCGCAGGTGAGGAGCTCTCCGGCCATGCGGAGCTGCTGAGAAAACTGCTCGCCCAGGTCCGCCTTCAGGGGGAGCCCGGCACCCGCGATCAGGGCAAAATTTTTTCCTGAGGCTAATGAAATGGTTCTGAATGAAGCGGGATCCTGAATATGATTGTAATACCTCACTAAAGGATCTGACCAGAATGGACCATGAGACGAACGCCGAATTCCGCACCTTCCGCGGATACCAGTTGATCAGCCAGAAAGAAGGCCAGCTGACACCCGCCATGGAGGATTACCTGGAGATGATCTTCCGCCTTTGCAGCAAGGACGGCTACACACGGGTCGGCAGGCTTTCCGAGCTGCTGCATGTCAAGCCGTCCTCCGCTTCCAAAATGATGATGAAACTCGCTGAAATGGGATATTTGAAATACGACCGATATGAAATCATCCTATTGACGGAGAAAGGGCGCAGCGCAGGAGAATACCTGCTGGACCGCCACAACACCGTCGAGCGGTTCCTTCTTCTTGCGGGCAGCAGCGAACCATTGGAGGAAACGGAATTGATTGAGCATTCGCTCAGTGAAAGGACCGTCTCCTGCCTTAAAATCCTTCTCGATTTTTTCGAGTCCGACACACAGTCCCGAAAGCGTTTTGCCGAATTCAAAGACAAACGATAGCTTGGCGGAAAACACCTCCCGACGTAGTTATGTTCCTACATCGGGAGGTGTTTTCTGCCGGCACGCCGGACAGGGCTCTGACACGGCAGTCTATCCTTTGGATTCCGTTTCGGTTCCGCAATCCGGACAAGACGGGCAGCACCTTCTCCGGCAGCCGCACAATTCCCCGTTGGAACACAAGCGGTAGTTTCCCCCGCCGATTTTCAGCGTCCTGCCGTTCACGATGCAGTCCGCCAGCTTGTGGCGGGCCTCCCCGTAAATTCTCTGTACCGTGGAGCGCGCGACGCCCATTTCGGCCGCGGCCTCTTCCTGGCTGAGCCCGTTCCAATCGATCAGCCGAATCACCTCGTACTCCTCCACCGTCATCAAAAGGGGATCCGCCGCATCGGTTCCGCCCTCGGGGCCAAACACGCTGACCTGCGGCATGCAGCAGACTCTCCTGCATTTTCTGGGCCTTGGCATCGTCCCACCTCCAAACCGGACCAAACATCTTACGATTCATGATATCATATCGCCCGTTTGTCAAAAAGCATCCGCTTTCAAATGACCCTCCTCTGTTTCCATTTCCCGCCGGAAAAACGGATGAGAAACACGAGGGAGCGGACAACCCAGTCGATATACATGGCGAACCAGGTTCCCGGCAGCCCAAGGCCCAGCAGGAGACTGAGAATATAGCTGAACCCGATTCGGAAAACCCACATGGAAAGCATGGAAGTCACCATGGTGAAACGGGCGTCTCCCGCGGCGCGCAAAGCGTTCGGAAGCGTAAAGGAAACAGGCCAGATCACCGCGTTGAACACCGCGAAACAAGTCAGGATCTGGGAGGCGCTGGCCGTCGCCGCAGCGCTGAGATGGAACACCCCGACGATCGGGCCGGCAAACAGGAACAGGGCGACATTGATCATGCCCATGGAGAGATAAGCCGCTTTCATCAGGCGTTTGGTATAAAAAACGGCATGGTCGTAATCCTCGGCTCCAACGCACTGCCCGACCACGGTAATCAGCCCGAGGCCGATGGCATTCCCCGGAATATTGGAAAAGCTGGAAACGCTGTTGGCAATGGCGTTGGCCGCGATGGCGGAAGTCCCAAATGTAGTGATCAGATTCTGCACCAGCAGCTTGCCAACCTGAAACATTCCGTTCTCCAGCCCGTTTGGAACACCGATCGCCAGGATCTTCCGTATCATGTCGGGATGAAATTCAAAACGAAAAATATTTTCGATAAAGATAAGGTTCTCTTTTTCCTTAATCAGAATCAGCATGAGCACGGCCGCAACAATCCGGGACAGCAGAGTGGCCGTGCCGGCCCCCGCCACGCCCCAATTGAACCCATAAATCAGAATCGCGTTGCCGACGATATTAATCAGGTTCATCAGGATGGAAACCACCATGGAAATGCGGCTGTTTCCCATCGACCGGTAGAGCGCGGCGCCAGCGTTATAAATGGCCATGAACGGATAAGACAACGCCGTGAGATAATAGTAGGTTTGCGCGTTTGACATCACGTCGGGCGCTATCCCGCCGAAAACGAACCGCAGGATCTGACGGCAGAAAATCACGGAGAGCACCGTGATTCCGGAGGCCATTGCCGTGATGGTATAAAGCAGCTGTTTGGCGGACCGGCAGGCGCCCTCCCGATTCTGGCTGCCGAGATACTGGGACGCCACAACAGCCCCTCCCGTTGCGAGAGCCGCAAAAATCTGGATCAGCAGCGTATTGACCGCGTCGACCAGCGAGATGCCGGATACCGCCGCCTCCCCGGAGGTCGCGACCATGACCGTATCGGCCATTCCAATCGTGACAGCAAGAAATTGTTCTATCACCAGCGGCCAGATCAGCCGCACCAGTTCCCTTTTGGAAAAAGGCTCTTTTTCCAAGTGATCGCTTTCCGTAATACCGTTTTCCCTTCAATATGTATTCTGCTTTTAACATATTTTTAATGTATTATAGCATAGACGCCACGGAAATCATAGTCGTATTTTTTACGCCTTACCATTTCCTGACGCAAACTCCGTTTTTCCGGCGCCAGTCCCGGATTCAAATATGATCTTCCCGGAAAAGGCAAGAGGCCCGCAGATCATCTCCCTGCGGGCCTCTGCTTTACATATATTTTAGTTCAATGATTTGCCAAACTGTAGATTTGATAAACATCACTGCGGTCCAGGACCCGGAAGCTGCCCACTTTGCGTTCCCCACGGAAAACGCACCGGTCGGCGAGCTCCCGAAGGGTCTCCTCCCTCTGCACGCCGATACCCAGGCCGGAGAAATCGATTGGCATGTTCAGGGATTTAAAATAGGCTACCGTCTTTTCTATCCCCTCCAGCGCAGCCGCCTCCGTGTCGGCGCCGGCTGCGTTCCAGACATTCCGGGCATAGCGGGCAAAGCGCTCCGGCTTGGAACGATAGCAATAATGCGCCCAGGAGCTCCAAACGGCGGACAAGCTGGCGCCGTGAGCCACGTCGAACATCGCGCTGAGCTCGTGTCCCAGCTGGTGCACCGCAAAATCTTTCAGGGCGCCCAGGCCGGTCAGATCGTTGTGAGACAGGCTGCCCGCCCACATCAGCTCGCTCATCGCCTGATAATCATCCGGGCGTTCCAGCGCCTTGGTCCCGTTGCGGATCACCACGCGCAGCAGCGCCTCCGCGATCTCATCCGTCAGCTCGTTCCCTTCCGTCGGAGTAAAATAACGGTCCAGCGTATGCATCATGATGTCCACGATACCGCAGGCAATCTGGTACTTTGGCAACGTGTACGTCAGCTCCGGGTCAAGGAACGCAAAGCGCGGACGGTTCAGTTCGTTGCTCAGTCCCCGCTTTTCGCCGGTGTCCCGATTGGTCAGCACGGCGGCTTCGCTGGCCTCGCTTCCGGACGCCGAAATGGTCAGGATGACGCCCACGGGCAGGCTGGCTTCCGGTTTTGCCTTCTGAAGCCAGAAATTCCAAAGATTTGTTCCGGGATTCGCGGCTCCGAGCGCAATTGCCTTTGCCGTGTCAATGACGCTTCCCCCGCCGACGGCCAGGATGAAGTCCGCTCCGTATTCCACGGCCAGACTCACGCCCTTTTCCGCAAGTTCCAGCCGGGGGTTCGGCTTCACGCCGCCGAGGCTCCGGTATGCCAGGCCCGCTTCCTCCAGCGCCCGGCCGACCTTCGCCAGCAGTCCGCTCTTTTCCGCGCTGTGTCCCCCGTATACCAATAAAATCTTTTTCCCGCCGAACGCCCGGATTTCAGCCGCGACATTCCGTTCGCAGCCGCGGCCGAACAACACCTTGGTCGGAGAATAATAAGTAAACCCGTTCATCGCTGTCTTTCCTCTCCTTGTGATACGAATGCAATATTTTCCATCAGCAATCTTGGCTAATGGTATTATAGCATTTTCTCACCAACATAGGAACAGCCCGGTCAGAAATGCAAAAGGCTCCCTCAGGGTCCTCTGCTTATCGTTCCAACCCGCACAGCTCACAGGCAACCTTCGCGCCCAGCTCGGCGTTGTTGTAGACGAGCCGGATGTTGGCTTCCAGGCTTTTTCCCCCTGTGATCTTCTGAATCTTGTCCAACAGATACGGGGTGATTTCCTTGCCCTTGATTCCAAGCCGTTTGGCTTCCGCGCAGGCTTCGTCGATGGAACGGCTGATGTAGCCGGGGTCCATGGCGTATTCCTCCGGAATCGGATTGGTCACCAGAAGTCCGCCGCCGAGGTTCATATCCTGCTTTGCGCGGCAGATGCGCGCCAGCTCATTCGGGGTCTCCACACGGTAATCCACCCGGAATCCGCTTTTCCTCGTAAAAAACGCCGGCAGTTCCTCGGTCCGGTAGCCGAGAACGGAAACGCCTTTCGTCTCGAGATATTCCAGCGTCAGCCCAAGGTCCAGGATCGATTTCGCGCCCGCGCAGACCACCATGACCGGCGTCCGGGCCAGTTCCTCCAGATCGGCGGAAATATCCATGGTAACTTCGGCCCCGCGATGAACCCCGCCGATCCCGCCGGTCGCAAAAACCCGAATTCCCGCCAGGGCCGCAACGATCATGGTGGCGGCTACGGTCGTCGCGCCGTCCCCCCCGCGCGCGGCCAGCACCGGCAGGTCCCTGCGGCTCGCCTTGGTCACCGCCAGTCCCTTTTTGCCGAGATAGGTGATCTCCTGTTCCGTTAAACCCGCGCGCAGTCTTCCCCCGATGACCGCGACAGTCGCCGGCACCGCGCCGTTATCCCGGATGATCTTTTCCACGTTCAGCGCCGTTTCCACGTTTTTCGGGTACGGCATTCCATGGGAAATGATGGTGGACTCCAGCGCCACGACCGGTCTGTTGTTTTCAAGCGCGTCTTTGACCTCCGGGGACACGGTTAAATATTGTTCAAGCGATTTCATTTGAATGAACTCCTTTTCTTATGATCTGGAATCAATGTGCGTTTTTTGTTCTTCCTGACTCCCCATCCGGTCCAAAAGGGCAGTCTCGTTCAAATCCGGGCTGACGGTCTGCGGGCTTTCGATACAGATGGCCGCGGCCGCCTGGCCCGCCCTGCCGCATTCGCGCAGCGAAAGCCCCCGCATCCAGCCCCAGGCCGCGGCGGCCATAAAGCTGTCGCCGACGCCCGTGCCGTTGACCGGTTTGGAAGGAGCGCATGGCAATTTGAAGCGTTCGCCGCGGTCCGCGCAGTAGACCCCGTCCTCTCCCAGCGAAAGAAACACCCGTTCCAGCCCCGTTTCGAGAAGGGCGGCGGCCGCCTGTTCCATCGACCGTTCATCCTCGATTTTTATTCCGCTGAGCAGCTCCGCTTCCAGCCGGTTCGGCTTGAGCGTGTGAATACGTCCGAGCAGGCCTGTGAGCTTGCCGGCCTTGGCAGCGGACACCGGGTCGCAGAAAATTGGGCAATGGACGTTTTCAGCGAGCCAGCGCACCGTCTCCGCAGTCAGGTTGGTATCCATGACGCACAGGGCGGCATTCTCGATCAGGTCCATCTTGGTCTTCAGGAATTCCGGCGTCAAGTGTTCATAAATCTGCATGTCGTTGACGGCCAACTCCATCTCTCCCTTCTCATCGGTCAAATAGAGATAGGTGGAGGTCGCCCCGCCCGGAACCGTCAGCGATCCCGAAAGATCGAGCCCCGCCCTGCGGCAGCCGTCCGCGATCTGCGCCGCATACGCGTCGTCGCCGAGCGCGGTGACGAGCTTCACCCCGGCTCCGAGCTGAGACAGACTGACCGCGATATTCCTGCCGACTCCGCCCGAGGACAGGATGACGCGGCCGGGATTGGAGTCCCGCCTGACCAGCGGCCGGAACGGCGTTCCGCCGATGTCGATGTTCGCCCCGCCGACCACAACGGCGTAAGGCTCCTGCTGAAGAATATAGCCCTTGCCGCGGATCAGCCCTTTTTTCATCAGGTTGGAAATGTGGACCGCAACGGAAGATCTTGTGATCCCGGCTTTTTGAGCCAGTTCCTGCTGTGAGATCAGCGGATTGCCTTCGATCCAGCGAAAGATCTGGCGCTCCCGTTCCGTCATTCTTTGCCCGCCTCCTTAACATATGCTTATGTCCATAATCTTATGTTTATATTACCAGGCGGCTGGCCTTCTGTCAAGTGCGGCACAAATGAATCAGACGCCGGGAACATTTAAAAAAACAGGACATATGTCCTTTTATTATGCCTTGAATCCGTTATAATAAGGATAGGCCACAAATTCATCCGGAATTCGGGGTGAAGCTCTATGGATCTTGCCGAATATCTAGCTTCGGAAAGCGACTCCTTACGGGCAAAACTTTCGCCGATCATGGATTCCTTTCCCGGCGGAGCGCCCGTATCTCCCGTTTCCCTCGATTCGGGAGACGCCCTGATCCGCGAGGGGGACCTCTGCGAAAGGGTTTCCCTTCTGCTGTGCGGCCGTGTTTCGGTGATCATCAGCCGCCCCCGCTTTTCCAGCTATACGGTGACGGATTTCAGGCCGTTCGAATTTTTTGGGGAATACGAGCTGCTCGCCGGAAGAAACCGCTACCTTGCGGAAGTGCGGGCCGTCTCCCCCTGCCGGTTTCTCACCTTTTCTTCTCAGGCTTATCTGCAGTGGGTGAAAAACGACCCGGAATTCTTTTTCGGCAGGGTCCGCAGCATTCTGGGAACTCTGCTGGACCAAACGGTCAACGAAAGGGCCCGGCATTTTCTGGATGCTTCCGGCCGGGTGATTCAGGTTCTGCTGCGCGCCTACGACACGAGAAGAGAGCCGCTGGAAGACGTCAGGCTGGACCTGACGCGCGCGGAAATCGCGGAGCGGACCGGCTGCAGCGTCCGCACCGTCAACCGGGTCGTCCGCGGCCTCGCGCAAAAGGGCTTTCTCTCTGTGACCCACGGCAAAATCAGGCTGAACGCCGCCCGGCGTCAGGCGCTTTTCAAAGAGTTTGACTCCCATTTGTGAAATTCATAAACGATAAGAAGACCGATTGTAATCCGGCAATACTGAATGGAGGAATCGCAATGTTCGACTCGGAGAATACCTACAAAACACTGACATCCCGCGAACTGACCCACGAGCAAAAGCTGATGGGGCTGGCAAAATGCGCGGAAAACGCGCTGGATGCGCTGAACATCCCTCCGCGGACAAAGCATTACTTTGAAACCGGCGCGATCAACGATTTGTTTGAAGGTGGCGCCCCCTACCGTCCGCGCTATATCCTGCCCGACTACGGGCGCTTCGTGCGTCAGGGCAGCGAATTTTTAAAGCTGGACCCGCCGAAGACGCTGGATGAGCTGCTCTTTTCGCTGATGATTCTTTACCGCCACGTCCCGTCCATCACCAACTTTCCGGTTTATCTCGGCAGCCTCGACAGGCTGATCGGCCCGTTCCTCGAGGGACATCCCGACGAGGAGGTCTGTGAGAAGCTCCGCCTGTTCCTCACCTATCTGGACCGGACGATCACGGATTCGTTTTGTCACGCGAACCTGGGACCGGAGGAGTCGCGCGCCGGACACCTGATTCTGAAAGTGGAGCGGGAACTCCAGAACACCGTCCCAAACCTGACGATCAAATATGATCCTTCCGTCACCCCCGATCCTTTTATGGAAGAGGCAATCCAATGCTCGCTCCGGTGTTCCAACCCCGCCGTTTGCAACGACCCGGCGAACCGCGCCCCGTTTGGGGAACGCTACGGCGTAGCGAGCTGCTACAACATCCTGCCGGTCTGCGGCGGCGCCTACACGCTGACCCGCGTCACGCTGACCGAGCTGGTGAAGGAGGCCGAAAGCGAGGAGCATTTTCTGAACACGCTGCTGCCGGAGTGCCTCCGCCTGATCGCGGATTACATGAACGAGCGCATCCGTTTCATCGTGGAGCAGTCCGGATTCTTCGAATCCAACTTTCTGGTGCGCGAGGGTCTGATCTCGAAGGACCGTTTTCTGCCGATGTTCGGCGTGACGGGAATGGCGGAATGCGTCAACACGCTGATGAAGGAAAAAGGCAAGATCTATGGGCGGGACAAGGAAGCCGACGACCTCGCGAAAAGGATCATGGACCGAATCCGGGAGCTTGTGGACGGCTATGAAGCGGCTTATTCCCCGCTGACCGGCGGAAAATTCCTGCTGCACGCGCAGGTCGGGCTCGACAGCGACCTCGGCATCACCTCCGGCGTGCGCATCGCGATCGGCGACGAGCCGGATTCTTTCGCGGATCACCTGCGCCACTGCGCGCGGTTCCACCGCTACTTCCCCGCCGGCGTCGGCGACATCTTCCCGATCGCGGACAATGTGAAACAGAACCCCGCCGCGCTTCTCGACGTCGTCAAGGGCGCGTTTTCGCTCGGCGTCCAGTATATGAGCTTTTACTCCGCCAGCACGGACCTGGTCCGCATCACCGGATACCTGGTCAAACGCAGCGAGATGGAAAAATACCGCAGCCATCAGGCCGTGCTTCAGAACACCACGCAGCTTGGTTCCGCGAGCTACGCGACCAACCATCTGGAAAAGCGAAAGGTGCGCATGGCATGACAAAGGCGCCCGTCAACAGGATCATCCCGTTCAGCACGGTGGACGGTCCCGGCAGCCGGACCTCCGTTTTCCTGCAGGGCTGCAATATCGCCTGCGGCTACTGCCACAACCCGGAAACGCAGCGCCTCTGCAATTCCTGCGGGGCATGCGTTCCGAAATGTCCCGCCGGGGCGCTCTCCCTGCGGGACAGCCGCATTATCTGGGACCCATCAAAATGCGTTTCCTGCGACACCTGCATCGCGGTCTGCCCAAACCGCGCGTCCCCGAAAGTCCGTGAAATGGATGCGGGGCAGGTCATGGCGGAGGTGGAAAAAAATATTCCGTTCATCCGCGGCGTCACGGTTTCCGGCGGGGAGTGCATGCTGTACCCGCAGTTCCTGACCGAATTCTGCACGCTGGCCAAAGGGCGCGGCCTTTCCTGCCTGCTGGACAGCAACGGCACGGCCGCCTTTTCCGATTTTCCGGAACTGATGAAAGTCTGCGACGGCGTCATGCTGGACGTCAAGTCCTGGTCGCCGGAGATTTTCCACAGTCTGACGGGCGGGGACAATGCCGCCGTCAAAGAAAATCTGCGGTTTCTTTCAAGCCTCGGAAAGCTGGAAGAGGTCCGCATCGTCTGCCTCGACGGGCATGTGGACACCGAAGCCGCGATCCGCGGCATTGCCGAAATGTTCGGGCCGGAAACTATCCACACCCGCCTCGTCCTGATTCCGTTTCGGCCGTTCGGCGTGAAGGGAAAATACGCTTCCCTCTCCTCCCCCTCCCCGCAGCGGATGCAAAATCTGCGCGAGCTGGCAGTCGGCGCCGGATTTAAATCAATCACAGTAAAATAGGGATTAAAACCTTCTGCAAAATAAATAAAAACATTGACATGCGCATTCCGATGATGTACAATATGTTCAGTTGAAACCGTTTTCAAATTTTATTTTCGGTTTCAGGCAGCTGAAAGAAGAAAGCTTTGGTGGTTTTTTTGGTCCATATCGGTGATGTCGCAAAATTGGCCGGTGTTTCTTCCGCCACCGTGTCGCGCGTGATCAACGGCACGGCAAAGGTTTCCGAAGAAAAAGCGCGCCGCGTGCGGAAGGCGATTGCTGAAACGGGTTTCAATCCCAATGAGATCGCGCGTTCCCTCTACAAAAAATCCTCCCGCATGATCGGGTATATCGTGCCGAGCATTCTCAATCTCTTCCTCAGTGAGATCGGCCGCGCGATCGAGGATGAAGCGTTCCGAAACGGCTATAAGCTCATCCTTTGCAACACGGACCAGAATCCGGAAAAGGAAGCCGCTTACATTAAAATGCTTTCCTCCATGAACGCGGACGGCATCATCATCACCGCGAACAACGAACATCTGGAAGAAGAACTGGAAAACTGCCGGCTGCCCGTTGTTGTGCTGGACAAAAGCGCGGGGGCGGGCTACACCGCCTCCGTTCAGTCCGATAACTACGGGGGCGGCAGGATTTCCACCGAGCACCTGGTCCGGTGCGGATGCCGGAAAATCGTGCTGATGCGCGGTCCCCAGCAATATTCCAGCAGTCAGCAGCGTTTTCTTGGCTATGTGGACGCATGCAACGAGCATGGAATTCAGCCGCTTTTCGTCGACAGCGGCTTCGATTACGCAGAAGGGCGGAGTTCGGCACGGGAGCTGTTCCGCCGCTTTCCCGACGCGGAGGGCGTCCTCGCCGTCAGCGACATGGCCGCGTTTTCCCTGTTCAAACTATTGCGCGAGCAGGGCCGCAGCGTTCCGGAAGACGTGATGATCGTCGGCTACGACGGTGTGGAACTGAGCGAACTGATGACGCCTGCCTTGACCACCGTGGCCCAGCCCATCGAGGCGATCGGGCGCAGGGCGGTGAGCCTGATTCTGGAACAGGTGGAAAACGGCCGTATCGAGCAGCGGGAGAACATTCTCCCCGTCGCGCTGAAGATACGCGAAACGACCAAACAACTTTGACAAAGGAAGCGGCTTATGGGTAAAAGAATTTTTTTGATCGTACTGGACAGTGTCGGCATCGGGGCGGAACCGGACGCCGCGGAATACGGGGACGAGGGCAGCAATACGCTCGCGGCCTGCGCGAAGAGCGCCGACTTTGCCATGCCGAACATGCAGCGGCTGGGACTCTTCAATATCGACGGGGTCGCCTGCCGTCCCGGCGCGGAGAAACCGCAGGGCGCGTTCGCCCGCCTCCGTGAAATTTCCAAGGGCAAGGACACGACCATCGGCCACTGGGAAATTGCCGGAATCGATTCTCCAAAGCCGCTGCCGACTTATCCGAACGGTTTTCCTCCGGAGGTGATCCGGGCATTCGAGCAGGGGACCGGCCGCCGTTCGCTTTGCAACAAGCCTTATTCGGGCACCGACGTCATCCGCGACTACGGGAAAGAGCACGTCGAAACCGGCGCGCTGATCGTCTATACGTCGGCGGACAGCGTGTTTCAGATCGCCGCGCACGAGTCGGTCGTCCCGCTGGAAGAATTGTACCGGGACTGTAAAATCGCGCGCGGAATTCTCACGGGGAAGCACGGCGTCGGCCGCGTGATCGCCCGTCCGTTCGTCGGGGAATATCCCAATTTTACGCGCACCTCGAACCGCCACGACTTCTCCATTGAGCCGCCGAACACGACCATGCTCGACCAGCTTTCGAAAAACGGCCGCGACGTGATCGCGGTCGGCAAAATCAACGATATTTTCGCCGGAAAAGGGATTGGCGAGGCAATTCGGACAAAAGATAACCCTGACGGCATTGAGAGGACGATCGAACTGACGGGCCGCGATTTTGAAGGCCTGTGCTTTGTCAATCTGGTGGATTTCGACATGCTTTACGGCCACCGCAACGACGTGGAAGGCTACGCGAAGGCCCTGTCCTGTTTTGACCGGAAACTGCCGGAAATTCTGGCGGGCCTTCGCCCTGACGATCTTCTGATGATTACCGCCGACCACGGCTGCGATCCGTCCACCCCCAGCACCGACCACTCGCGGGAGTACATCCCCTGGGTCGTCTGCGGAAAGCCGGTCCGCGCAGGGGCAAATCTCGGCACGCTGCCGACGTTCGCGGATATCGGCTCGACCGTCCTCGATTATTTCGGGATCAAATCCGAGATCACGGGGACATCAAGGCTTGACAGAATTCTTGGATAAATTGACCGGATCCCGGGGCCGTTACGCGTCCCGGCGGAAACAGGAGGAGAATCATGCAAAACACACCGACGCCGCATAACGGCGCGAAGGCCGGGGAGATTGCAAAGACGGTGCTGATGCCCGGCGACCCGCTCCGCGCGAAATATATCGCGGAGCATTATCTTGAAAATTCAAAATGCTTTAACACCGTGCGCAATATGCTGGGCTACACCGGCACCCGGAATGGAAAATCCATCTCCGTCATGGGCGGAGGAATGGGAATGCCGTCCGTCGGAATCTACACCTATGAACTTTTCCATTTCTATGACGTGGACAACATCATCCGGGTCGGCTCCGCCGGCGGGATCGCGGACGGCGTCCATGTGAAAGACATCGTCGCCGCGATGGGAGCTTGCACGGATTCCAATTACGCCGCCCAGTACCGGCTGCCGGGCACGTTCGCGCCGACCGCGGACTACGGCCTTCTGTCCCGCGCGGTTTCCGGAGCGGAGAAACTCGGCATCAGCGTGAAAGTCGGCAACGTTCTGTCAAGCGACGTCTTTTACGGGGACGACGAGAACGCGCTGAAATCCTGGAGAAAGATGGGCGTTCTCGCGGTCGAGATGGAAGCCGCCGCCCTTTATATGAATGCGGTCAGAGCCGGAAAGCACGCTTTATGCCTCCTTACCATCTCCGACTGTCCCTTCACCGGCGAGTCTCTTTCGGCGGCGGAGCGGGAAACGGGATTTACGCAGATGATGGAGCTTGCGCTGTCCCTCGCTTCATTTTAGTCATTTTTCGCGCCGATTTTCCTAAAAAAGTAAGTGATTTCTTATGCTACCGCCGCAAAATCTTGTGTTGTGCCGACAAAAAGAGTAATATCACTACTTGTGATATTCAAATATATCAAACACATTAGGAGGAATTTAAATGAAAAAGTTGGCAGCATTTCTGCTCGCGGCCCTGATGGCCGTTTCCGCGACGGCCTGCGGCTCGGGGGCGGCGTCCAGCAGCGAAGCGTCCAGCCAAGCGGCTTCCGGCGCGGGAAGCTCATCTGAGGCAGCCGCGAAAGAGTACAAAGTCCTGATGGTCACGGATACCGGCGGGGTCAACGACCAGTCCTTCAACCAGCTTTCCTGGGAAGGCCTGCAACAGCTCGCGAAAGATGTCCCCGGCGTAAAGCCCAATTACTCCGAGTCCAAGCAGGAATCCGATTACGGGACCAACCTTGACAAGGCCGCGGACGACGGCAACCAGCTGATCTGGGGCGTCGGCTTCGCGATGGCTGACGCGCTTGAAAACGCGGCCAAGCAGAATCCGGACATCAGCTACGCCATCATCGACAACGCCTACACCGAGGTCCCGTCCAATGTCACCTGCGTTGTGTTCCGCGCGCAGGAGCCCTCCTTCCTGGTCGGCTACATCGCGGGCAAGACCACAAAAGCCAACAAGGTCGGCTTTGTCGGCGGACAGAAGAGCGACGTCATCGACCAGTTTGAGTACGGCTACAAGGCCGGCGTGGAATATGCCGCGCACGAGCTGAACAAAAAGATTGAAGTCGTCTCGCAGTACGCGGAAAGCTTCGTCGACTCCGCAAAGGGCAAGGCCATCGCGAAATCCATGTACTCCGGCGGCTGCGACATCGTTTTCCATGCCGCGGGCAACGTCGGCGTGGGCGTGATCGAAGCGGCGAAGGAAGCGAACAAGTACGCCATCGGCGTGGATAAGGACCAGGCTTTCCTGGCCCCCAGCAATGTTCTGACTTCCGCCATGAAGCGCGTTGACAAAGCGGTCGAGCAGGTTTCCAAAGACGCGATCAACGGCACGGCAATCGGCGGCAAGACCTACAGCCTGGGCCTGACGGAAGACGGCGTCGGCATTCCGGAAGAGCACAAGCTGATGGGTGACGACACCTACAATGCGACCATCGCGCTGGAGCAGAAGATCAAGGACAAAACCATCGTGCCTCCGGCCAGCAAAGATGATTACGATGCATTCGTCAAAGCGCTGAAATAATCTCACAGACCCGGTTATCCTTTCCTTGCGGACGGGGCGTTCTTTTTGGGCGCCCCGTTCCTTGTGGGAATGAAGAATGGAAAGCAAGGGGGTTCCTGCCATGGAAGTCAGCACGGAATATGCGGTGCAGATGCACGGCATCACCAAACTGTTCGGCTCCTTTTGTGCCCTTGACCATGTGGATTTGGACGTAAAAAAAGGCTCCATCCACGCTGTTTTGGGAGAAAACGGCGCCGGAAAAAGCACGCTGATGAACATCCTGTACGGTCTGTATCAGGCCGATTCGGGTGAAATTTACTTAAACGGCGAAAAGGCGGCGATCAAAAATCCAAACGCCGCGATCGAGCATGGGATCGGCATGGTGCACCAGCACTTTATGCTGGTCGACAATTTTACCGTAACGCAGAATATTATCCTCGGCAACGAGGTCACCGGCAAATTTGGAATCTTAGATATGAAAAAGGCGCGCGGGGAAATTCTCAACATCGTGAAAAAATACGGGCTGGAAGTCGACCCGGACTCCAAAATCGAGGATATCTCCGTGGGGATGCAGCAGCGTGTTGAAATTTTAAAGGCTCTGTACCGCGGGGCGGACCTGCTCATCCTCGACGAGCCGACCGCGGTGCTGACTCCCCAGGAAATCGAAGAGCTGATCGGGATCATGCGCAGCCTGATCAGCGACGGGAAAACCATCATCATTATCACGCACAAGCTCAAGGAAATCAAAGCCTCCTCCAATGTCTGCACGATCATCCGGCGCGGGCACAAGATCGACACGGTTCCGGTCGCGGAAGTGGACGAGGAACAGTTGGCCACCATGATGGTCGGGCACGCCGTCAAGCTCGTCGTCGACAAAACGCCCGCCAAGCCGGGGGACACCATTTTTGAAATCGACCATCTGACGGTCAAAAACGAGCGCGGGCTGGAAGCGGTGCGCGATCTTTCCCTGAAAGTCCGGCGCGGCGAAATTCTGGGAATCGCCGGAATCGACGGCAACGGCCAGAAGGAGCTGGTGGAGGCGATCACCTGCCTGACCCGCGCGGAAAGCGGCACGATCACGATCGGCGGGGCCGAGATCCAGAATACGACGCCGCGGAACGTGATCGACCACAGGGTCTCCACGGTCCACGAGGACCGCCAGAGGCGCGGGCTCGTCCTCCCCTTTACAGTGGCGGAAAACACGGTGATCGAAAAATACCGCACCCCGGAGTTCAGCAGACACGGAAAAATCGACCGCTCCAGAATGGCCGCATACACCCGGCAGTTGATCGAGGATTACGACATCCGCCCGGCGGGCTGTGAAAACCAGCCGGTGCGCGGCTTGTCCGGCGGCAACCAGCAGAAGGTCATCATCGCGCGGGAAATTTCCAACGAGCCGGACCTGCTCATCGCGGTCCAGCCGACGCGCGGGCTGGACGTCGGCGCGGTCGAGTACGTGCATAAAATGCTGGTGCGGGAGCGCGACGCGGGCAGGGCGGTCCTTCTGATCTCCCTGGAGCTGGACGAGGTCATGAACGTCGCGGACACGATCGGCGTCATCTACGCGGGAAGCATCGTCGCTTCCTTCCCGCAGGGACAAGTGGACGAAAACACCATCGGACTTTTAATGGCGGGAGGCAGGATGAATGAAACTGGCAGCGAAAATACTTAAAAAACCGATCGCCTCGACGCTGATCGCCGTTCTGTTCGGATTTATCGTCGCCGCGGTCGTTCTGGCCGTCGCGGGCTACAATCCATGGCAGTCGTTCGGCGCTCTGTTTCAGGGAATCTTTGCAAGGCCGAAATACATTTCCAATGTCGTCATCAAGGCGACGCCGATCATTCTGACCGGCCTTTCCGTCGCGTTCGCCTTTCAGACCGGGCTGTTCAACATCGGCGCGGAGGGCCAGTACATCGCGGGAGCGTTGGCGGCCGTGCTGGTCGGCGTCAAGCTGGACCTTCCCGCTGTTCTTCAGGTCCCGGCGGTGGTGCTCGCCGGAGTGTTCGGCGGCACATTGTTCGGCTGGATCGTCGGATATTTAAAGGCAAAATTCGGCATTCATGAGGTCATCACCAGCATCATGCTGAACTGGATCGGCCTGTACCTTTCCAATTTTGTCGTTGCCTTAAAAGCATACCACATGCCGAACTCCACCAGCACCTACCCGGTCAATGAATCCAGCTACACCATGCTGCTGCCGAACTGGAAGACCTCCAAAGCCGGAATGGCGGCGCTGAAGCCGCACGAGTGGCTGTACGAGGTCATGCTGAAAACCGACGTGAATTTCGGGTTCCTGGCCGCAATTCTGATGGCCGCGCTGATCTGGTACCTGCTGTACCGTTCCACAAAGGGGTACGAGCTCCGCGCGGTCGGCTTCAACCGGGACGCCGCGGAATTCGCCGGGATCAACGTCAGCCGCAATATCACCGACGCGATGGTGATCGCCGGCGCCCTGGCGGGCCTGGCGGGCGCTCTGGCCATCACCGGAACGGCGCCGCACAAAATCTCCACGCTCGCGGCATTTGAGAACAACGGCTTCAACGGGCTTTCTGTGGCGCTGATCGCGGGGTCGTCCCCCGTCGGATGCGTCTTTGCCGGGCTGCTGTTCGGCGGTCTGCTGTACGGCGGGCAGAGCGTTCAGCAGGACGTGGGCGCGCCGACGGAAATCATCAACATCATGATCGGAACGATCGTATTTTTCGTCGCGCTGACCAAAGTGGTCCCCGTGCTTGCGGAAAAGCTGGAAAAGAGAGGTGCCGGACATGTTCAGTAAGCTGCTTCTGCTCATCGGCATTACCCTGATGTACTCCACCCCGCTGGTGTTCGGCGCGCTCGGCGGCGTGATTTCGGAACGCTCGGGCGTCGTCAACATCGGAATCGAAGGCATGATGACCATGGGCGCGTTCACCGGCGCCTCCGTCAGCTATTTCACCGGCAATCCCTGGCTCGGTTTTCTGGCGGCTGGCATCGCGGGCGCAATGGTCGCCCTGCTGCACGCGATCGCCTCGGTGACGTTCAACGCGGACCAGACGATCTCCGGCATCGCGATCAACCTGATCGGCCCGGGCTTTGCCCTGTTCTTCTGCCGCCTCCTGTTCAAGGACGCCACCATGACTCCTCCGGTGACGACGCTTCCGCGGCTGTTCGGGGAAGACGCCTTTGCGGGAACACCGGCCGCGAATCTGAATGTGGACGTCACGGTGGTATTCGGGCTGGCCGCCACCCTTTTTATCTGGTTTTTCCTCTATAAGACCAAGTGGGGCCTTCGCATCCGCTCCGTCGGCGAACATCCGGCGGCCTCCGACACTCTGGGCATCAGCGTCAGCCGGACACGCTATACCTGCGTTCTCACTTCCGGCGTCCTGTCCGGATTCGGCGGCGCATCGATGACCCTCGCGATCATTTCCCAGTTCAATCCGACCGCGATCAGCGGCCAGGGATTCATCGCCCTCGCGGCCGTCATTTTCGGGAAATGGACCCCGTACGGGGCCTACGGAGCCTGCCTGCTGTTCGGCCTCGCCCAGGCGCTCACCGTGGTTCTGGGCGGCAGCGACAGCGGGGTGGCGATTCCAAGCCAGATTCTTGCCATGCTGCCCTACATTCTCACCATCGTGGTGCTGATCCTGTTTGTCGGGCGCTCCGTCGCGCCGAAAGCGGACGGCCTGCCCTACGAAAAGGGTCAGAGATAAGCTCAGAGAAAGCGCACGGATATTGAGCGAACGCTTAATAGAATTGAAATGGGCGGGAGATCCCGTCCGCCCGAATTTTTCAGGCACGGAGAAAGGAGCCTTCATGGACGAAAAGGAACTGGTACGGGCCGCGATGGAAGCGCGGGAAAAAGCCTATGTCCCCTATTCGGGTTTTGCCGTCGGCGCGGCGCTGCTGACAA
Organism: Caproicibacter sp. BJN0012; assembly: GCF_035986805.1. NCBI lineage: Bacteria > Bacillati > Bacillota > Clostridia > Eubacteriales > Acutalibacteraceae > Caproicibacter > Caproicibacter sp. BJN0012. The sequence goes on from NZ_CP142518.1 coordinate 2,827,421, forward strand.
AAAGCGGGAAGGTCTACCGCGGCTGCAACATTGAGAACGCGGCGTACACCCCCTCCAACTGCGCGGAACGGACCGCGTTTTTCAAGGCGGTCAGCGAAGGGGAATCCGAATTCGCGGCAATTGCCGTTGTGGGCGGAAAGGCCGGGGAGCCCCTCGCCGACTACTGCCCTCCCTGCGGCGTCTGCCGTCAGGTCATGATGGAATTCTGCGGTCCGGACGAATTTCAGATTATTCTCGCCAAATCGCCGGAAGACCGGAAGGTTTTTTCCCTGCGGGAGCTGCTGCCGCTCGGCTTCGGCAAAAAGGACCTGGAAAAGGAGGATATCAGTCGTGAGAATGTATGACGTTATTTCCAAAAAGCGCGACGGCGGAGAACTGTCCCAGACGGAAATCCAGTTCTTCATCGACGGCTACGTGAAAGGGGAAATTCCGGATTACCAGGCTTCCGCGCTGATGATGGCGATCTATTTCAAGGGCATGACGGCGCGGGAGACCGCCGACCTGACCCTGTGCATGGCGCGCTCCGGAGAGATGGTGGACCTGTCCTCCATCGACGGGGTCAAGGTCGACAAGCACAGCACCGGAGGCGTCGGCGACAAGACAACGCTCATCATCGCGCCGATCGTCGCGTCCCTCGGCGTGCGCGTCGCCAAAATGAGCGGGCGCGGCCTCGGCCACACCGGCGGCACGGTGGACAAGATGGAATCCATCCCCGGCATGAAAACCTCCCTGGACCGCGAAACCTTCTTCGACATCGTGCGGAAGGTCGGCGTCAGCGTTATCGGGCAGTCCGGCAATCTGGTCCCGGCGGACAAAAAGCTGTACGCTTTACGCGACGTGACCGCCACCATTGAGAGCATTCCGCTGATCGCTTCGAGCATCATGAGCAAAAAGATCGCCGCCGGCTCCGACTGTATCCTGCTGGACGTCAAAACCGGCAGCGGCGCGTTCATGAAAACCGTGGACGATTCCATCCGTCTGGCCGAGGCGATGGTGTCCATCGGCGAGCACGTCGGCCGACGGACCGTCGCGCTGATCACGGACATGGACCGCCCGCTCGGCAGCGCGATCGGCAACAGCCTCGAAATCCGCGAGGTCTGTGAAACGCTGAAGGGCCGCGGCCCGCAGGACCTGACGGCCATCTGCGTGGAGCTGGCGGCAAACATGCTGTTTTTGGCGGGCCGCGGGGAGCTTCCTATCTGCCGGGAGCTGGCGAAGAAACAGATCTCAAACGGCGCGGCGTTCCAAAAGCTCCGCGAGATGGTCGCCGCGCAGGGCGGGGACGTCTCCGTCCTCGACGACAACTCCAAATTCGCGCAGGCCGCCGTCCGGCATGAAATCACGTCCGGCGAAGACGGTTTCATCCGGGCGATGAACACGGAGGAATGCGGCATCGCCTCGGTCGAGCTTGGCGCGGGGCGTGAAAAAAAGGAAGACCCGATCGACTTCAGCGCCGGAATCGTCCTGCGTAAAAAGGTCGGCGACCGGGTCGGCGCCGGAGAGCCGATCGCGGAATTCCATACCTCCTCCGAGCAAAAATGCCGGGAGGCGGAACGCCTGTTCCGGGACGCGGTGAAGATCGGCGCGGAGCCGCCGGAATCGATTCCGCTGGTGCACGCCCGCGTGACGAAGGACGGCGTGGAAAAATATTAAAAGAAGGGACCGCGAAGGCGGAGAGAGAGGATGGTGGTGACATCCGGCCCCGCCCGGGCGGCCCCGCAAGGCACAAAAAAACGCCGTATACGGATTTTTCATCCATATACAACGCCACAAACACACCCGGACAATCCCCATTTCCCCTCTGTACAAAACGACAAAGCGGAGTTATAATAGAGGACGCAGTGTGCTGATGATTCAGTTGCGTATGGAGGTCTTTTCTCCGTACGCAGGGGGCGGGTGCTCGTTACACCTTCCCCTGCGCTGCACTTTTTGTGCCTTACAACCAAATTATACCTCTTTGTGACGCAAAGTCAAGATAAATTCCCGATTTCTCTCTTGCTTTCACAGTAAATTTTCCGGCCGGCGCGGCGGGCAGAATTGTCATTTGATTTTGCGGCCGCGCGGCTTTTTTATTTTGTGTTCTTTTTTTGAAGTGTTTCTGCGCGCCGGATCGTTTGATAGACAGAGACGAAAGGGATGGTGATGCGTATTAACGAGCAGCAGTTTGAACGCGCCGTAACGCAGTATCAGGCCCTCGTCTTCAGCATCTGCCTGACCATGACAAAAAACTATTTTGACGCGGAGGATCTGGCGCAGGACACCTTTGTGTCCGCCTACCGCGGCTGGAACGGCTTCGACGGGAAAAACCCGAAGGGCTGGCTGACCGCCATCGCCGTCAACAAATGCCGGGACCACCTGAAAAGCCCGGCGAGGAAGAACCTGCCGCTGGCCGCCGAGGACGCCGCCCTGCTCCTCGACCCGGACGGCACGCCGGAGGAACAGGCGGAGGACCGGATGTCCCTGAGCCATGTGCGCCGATTGTGCCGCCGTCTGCGGGAGCCCTACCGGAGCGTGGCGGAAAGCTATTTCTGCGGGGAGAAAAAGCTCTCCGAACTGGCGCGGGAAACCGGGCAGAACATAAGGACTCTGGAAACGCGGCTCTACCGCGCGAAAAAATTACTGAAAGCCCTGTGGGAGGAGGAAGAAGGATGAACGGACTGTTTACGCCGGACGGACACATTTCAGAATCGACCCTGCGCGAGTTTGTCGAAGGATCGCTGGACGCGGCCGCGATGCTCGCGGTCGCGGAACACGCGGCGGACTGCGGGCCCTGCGCCGAACGCCTTGCGCGGGCGGTGGAAAAGAGCGGACCGGCGGTCCCGCCCGCCGGATTTACCGAGGAGGTCCGGCGGCGGCTTCCCCGCGGGCAGTCGCGCACGGAGCTTTTCCTTTATTCCGCCCGGGTCGCTCTCGCGGCCTGCGCCGCGCTGTTCCTCATCTTTTCCGGCACGCTCCGGACGCTCGCCGGCCAGAAGGACTCTAGCCTGCGCATCGGCGCTCCCGGCTTTTCCGCCGTGGAGCAGATCAGCACCCGCCTGAACGGCTTTTCACAACAACTACTTCACTGGGAGGTTTTTCATCATGCCGAAGAAAAGAAGTAAGGTCTGGACCGTCCTTTTTTCCCTGCTGCCCGGCGCGGGGCACATGTTCATGGGATTCATGAAGCGGGGCCTTTCCCTGATGTCCCTGTTTTTTTTCATCATCTTCCTGTCGTCGTGGCTCGGCATCGGACCGCTGCTCTATATTATCCCGGTGCTGTGGTTCTATTCCTTTTTCGAGTGCATCAACCTGACCTGCGCCGACGACCAGGAATTCGCCAGGATGGAGGACCGGTACCTGTTCCATCTGGACAGCCTGACCGGACTGAGCGAGCATTTTTCCACACGGACCGGCTTTTACGCCGGAATCCTCCTGCTCTTTTTCGGGCTTTACCTGATCGCCGCCAAGCTGCTTTCCCAGTTCCGGTTCGGGCTTCTTCCGCAGGCCGTCAGGTATTTCGAAGGCATCCTCTCCGTCTTCCCCCAGGTGCTTGTGGGAGTCGTCATCATCCTGATCGGCATCCGGCTGATCAAAGGGAAACGGGAGGAGTTGGAGCGGCATGATTAAGAACAGAAGAGTCGGCACGCTGTCCGCGGGCGTTTCCATGGTCGTCTTCGGCATCCTGTTCCTTCTGCGGCTGTTCGTCCCGGCCGTGACGCTCCGCCTGATCGTCTCGCTCTGGCCTTTGGTCCTTGTGTTCCTCGGGATCGAGACCCTGCTGGCCTACGCCATGAACCGGGAGGAAAAAATGCGGTACGACGCGGGTTCCGTCGTCCTCATCGTCGCGCTTGCTTTTTTCACCGTCTGCATGGCCGCGGCCCAGATTGCCGCGGAGCACTCCGGCTTTCTGAATTTTCCATAAGCCGGCGGGACCAAAGACCAAGGCTTGAGAAAAAAGCCTCGCTTTCGGGAAATTTTTCAGGAATAATTTCCCTTGAAAATGCCGCGGCGGTATTGTATGATAAATGACATGGTAAATAAATACTTGCGTCCGCCGCGCAGAGCACAGAACCCCGATGCCGTCAGACCGGGAAGTTTCGCAAATTCTTCACAGCCGAACGACACGCGGGTTCTTTGCGAAAGGGCGCTTTCATTCGTTTGAAAGCGCCCTTCTTTCAGGTTCCCCTGTATCTGCATGGTTTCCGGTCAAAAATCAAAGCTTTATGGGGGATAACCCGATGGAATACCGCATCGTTCTAAGAGTCAAAGTCCGGGAAAACAGCTGGATCAGGATTGGAGAGGAACATCGGATCCTGTGGGAAATCCGCGGTTTGATTGAAGCTTCCAGCGGATGCACCATGCTGAACCAGGTGGGAATCGGGTCGGCCGCTTCCCTGGTCCCGCTGTTCGAAAAGGGGATTTGGGAACTGACGCAATCGGCGAATTCCTACTTATCCTACGAAGCGCTCTGCGGTATGGGAACCATTCGGGACACGCTGGAATTTTACCGGAATCTGCTCAAAGACTGCAAGGGACATCCCTATGCCGAACTTTACGGTGAAGTTGTCGCCTGAGCCGCTTCCGGACCGTTTGAATTCCCGTCCCGCCGCCGACCGGGATCGACGGATCTTTCCACAGATGCAAAGGGCCGCGGGAACGCTGGATCTTCCAGCGTTCCCGCGGCTCCTTGTTTCACCGGTTTCCAAAGCCAGGGACCCCGAGGCCGGTTCCTCAGGCCTTGCCCGCGGAACCGGACAGTTCGATGATCTTTTTAATATCTTCGGTCAGGGCGTCGTTTGCGGCCTGAGAGATTTTCCACGAATGGCCCTGATGATCCATATGGTCCATCGCATTGCGAAAATGCTCAAGATATTTGTAACGGATTTCCGTGCCGAAATTGATCTTCCCCACTCCAAGCCGGATGGCGGCCTTGACGATATCCGTGCTCATCCCGGTGCAGCCGTGCAGCACAAGGGGAAGGTCCGTGAATTTGCGGACCTTTTCCAAAACGTCCAGCTTAATGTCGGGTTTACCCCGGTAGTAGCCGTGTGCGTTTCCGATTCCGATGGCCAGGGTATCCGGACTGCAAAGGCTCAGGAACTCTCTCACTTCTTCCGGATTCGCGATATTCTTATTCTCCAGAACGACGCCGTTGTCCAGCCTTTGCAGTTCGCCGATTTCGGCCTCCACAGGGATCCCTCTGGGATGGGCATAATCGATCACCTGTCTGGTCAGCGAAGCATTTTCCTGAATCGGTTTCTGCGAGCCGTCGATCATCACGCTTGTAAATTTCAGATCGACCGCCATTTTGCAGATCTCAAAACTGTTGCCGTGATCCAGATGGACGGAAACCGGAACGGAGACTTTATCCGCGCACCATTTGCAGACATTGACGAACCAGTCGTGGCCGGAGTAAGCGCCGGTTGAAACATAGTGCGCCAGGATCATCGGGGACTTCATCTCTTCGGCGGCACGGCAGCACGCCCAGATAATGTCGTAGTTTCCCCCCTGCGTATTAATGGCCGGAATCGCGTACCCGCTGCGGGACGCCTTTTTTATTTCCTCCAAATTTGTTGTAAGCATATGTTAAATTCCTTTCTGCGCTTCATTCAAAAGATCCCTTGGACCGAGAAACTTCTTATTGTCCGTTCTCTGCGGGCACGATGTTTTTCGGGGCAATATCTGCAAATCAGCCCTTGACCGCGCCCGCGACAAGGCCGCTGACCATATATTTCTGGAAGAAGAAGAACAAAATGATCATGGGAAGCATGGAAACGATGGAGATCGAATTGATCAGGGACCAGTCGAAAGACAGCTCGCCCAGGTAACGCAGCGCCACGCCGGCCGAAAGAGTCCGCAGGCTGTCCGTCTGGATCAGGGTAATGGCATGCAGATAATCGTCCCAGGTCATCAGGAACGCATAAAGGCCGGAAGCCAGCATCCCCGGCTTCACCAGCGGAGTGACGATCCTCGTCAGGATCTGGAACCTCCCCGCCCCGTCGATTCTCGCGGCTTCCTCAATGGCAATGGGGACGCTGTCGAAAAAGCTGCTCATCAGAATCACGGTGAACGGAATCTGAGCGGCAATCAGCGCAAGGGTCAGTCCAAAGAGCGTGTTGATCAGGTGGATTTTCCCCAGAAGATCGTACAGGGAGATCATCCGGCTGATCACGGGGAACATCTGGGAGGTCAGCAGAGCGGCGACCAGCCATTTGTTCCATTTAAAATGGAACCGGGAAAGGGCATACCCGGCGAGAATTGCAAAAACCGTCGTCACAAGCGCCGTAATGAAAGAAACGACAAAGTTGTTCTTGTAATAGACAAAAAACGCATTGTCCTTTGTAAAAAGATTGACATAGCTCGCAAGGCTCGCCTTTTCAGGCAGAAAAGTAGGCGGAAATCGATAGGACTCCATGTTTGTTTTCAGCGATGTGAGAAACACCCACAAGATCGGGAAGAGCAGAAATAATAAAATAATTACCAGAACCACATCGCGGAGCACTTTGCCTGTTACGGATAATTTCATCGTGCCGTCACCCCTTAATCCACATCGCTGGAACCCATAAATTTATTGTAGAAGAAAACAACGATCATCATCAGGAACATCCAAACCGTTGTGACCGCGGCACCGGAACCGAAATTGTTGGAGACAAACGCTTCCCGGTAACTGAGGATGGCAAGGGTCGTGGTTGCGTCCTGCGGGCCGCCGCCCGTCATGGTCCATACCAGCGGGAACTGCTTGAAATTTTCGATGATCGCCATCGTGAGCGTGATTTTGACGACGCTCTTCATGGAGGGAAAGACAACGGAGAAAAAACGCCGGGCGCCGCTGGCCCCGTCAACCGTCGCCGCTTCCAGCATGTCGCTCGGAACGTTCTGCAGTCCGGCAAGCAGCAGCAGGGTCGTCAGCGGGATCTGCTTCCAAAGGGCGGCGACCACCACGCCCCAAAGCGCCGTGGAGGGGTTGTTCAGAATGGCGAAATCGTTGATGCCCATCAGAGAAACAAAGTATTTGAGAAGCCCGTACTGAGGCTGATAAATCCACATCCAAACCAGGGCGGAAATCACGGTCGGCACCACCCAGGGAATCATCATAACGCTTCGCAGGAACCGGCTGCCGCGGATACTGGAGTTCAGGATCAGCGCAAGGCTCATTCCCAGAACAAACTGGAAAATGACAACAACGGCGACAAACGAAAATGTAGTGATAATGGAAGGGACCAGTTTATTGTTCTGAAAAAGGCGGATGTAGTTTTGAAAATTGTTCCAGGTTCCGGGTTTTCCGGAAATGATGTTGCTGACCTTGAACGTCAGCAGACTTTTATAAACGGAATCGACAACCGGAAAAAGGATGAAAACGATTGTCATCAACATGGCGGGCGCCGACAAAGTCAGCGAGAAAGCGATATCCGCCGTATTCGCCGGCAGCCTCCGGCTCGCGGATTTGTTTTTCATCATCACACACTCCGTTTCCACACTGTCAGCAGAAAAAACCGCCGCATCCACGCTCTGTATTTGGCGGATACGGCGGGATCTGCTTCTTAGGGTATATCAGGTTTCGTTATGCCCGCGGTTTCCTTATTGCTGAAGGATCTTCTGAGCGGCGGATTTGAAGCCGGGATAAGCAGAGTCAAAGGTCTTTTTTCCGACCGTAAGGCCCTGGGCAAAGGTGCAGAGCTCCAGATTCAAATCGTTCAGTGCCGGAACAAACGTGGTAGGCTGCACGCAGTCAAGGCTGCCGAGGGCACCCTTGAGAACGGGGCTGTCTTTGATCGCCTGCATATCCTTCATGGAAGTGTACGCGGGATAGGCGAGGTTCACTTTGGACATGAAGTCGCCCAGCGTATCGGCATTGATCAGCTCTTTGATCAGGATCGCGGACGCTTTCTTGCGCGCGTCTCCGTTATCCATCAGGAACAGGCAATGCGAACTGACGACGCTCTCACCCTTGCCGGAGCCTCCCGAAAGCGGGGCCGCGGTGGCCGTGAAGTCGGCCGCGTTGGAATTGATCGACTGAATCCCGCTGTAGCCCCACGACTGATCGTAGTACATGGCCAGCTGTCCAAGGGCAAACAGGTTGCGCAGGTCCTTCAGCTTGGCATTCTGAGGATTGTATTTTTTCTCATCCAGCGTTTTCAGCATGCTGAACGCGTCTTTAAAAGCCGCATTGTCGGTGGCCAGCGTTCCGTCGTCATTCAGGACGCGTCCGCCGAAATTGTACACCATCGAGGTCAGGGAAGCGCCGGAAATCGCCACGGATGCGGTCGTCTGGCCGAAAGCATAAACCGTATTGCCGTCCTTCGTTTTCAGCTTCGAGAGCTTTTCCGCCATTTTCAGCATCTCGTCATAGGTCTTCGGGGGAGTGTCCGGGTCCAGGCCGGCCTGCTTGAACAGGTCCTTGTTGTAGAACAGGACGAACGGAGTCATGTACAGCGGCAGCGCGTACAGATCGCCGTCGATCATATGCGCCTTTGCAACGCCCGGCAGGACATCGGCGACCATCTGATCCCCGACAATGTTCTTCACCGGCACCGCAAGTCCGGACTCTTCCACGGTCGGCGTCCAGGACGTCTCGCCAAGAAAAATATCCACCTTGTCCCCGCCGCCCGCCATATTGATGACGGTATTCAGAATCTGGTCATAGGGCGCAGTGACATATTCCAGTGTAATATTGGGGTGTTTCGTTTCAAAATCGGACTTGAATTTTTCCCAGAAATCCTTTGTGCCGTTTTCAAGCACCATATGATTCGCAAATTTGATCGTTACCTTTTCCGTGGGCTCTTCCATTGACGACGAACCGCCGCCCGCTGCAGACGAAGCCGGGGCCGAAGAAGAAGGAGCGCCACCGCATGCGGCCGTGCCGAGCAGGATCGCTGCAGACAGCAAAGATGCGATGAGTTTTTTCATTCGTATTCCTCCCATAAAAATAATTCAGGACCATTCGCGATATACACCCCGCAGTCTATCTAATACGGCCAAGCCGGATCATAAACACGTGTGTACATCCTGTGTTTTTTATTATATGCGAACGATAGGTCATTGTCAATAATATTTTTATAAATATTTAAAAAAATATGTTGCGATTGAGCTTTGGTTTTCCCGCTGTTATTCCGCCCTGTCTTCACCCTGAGCAAAAATATTTGACGAAGGACATTTTATAATTTATAATCGAGTAAAAGTACATACGTGATTACAAAAGAAAGCCGAGGTGCCTTTTTTGGTCACAATAGAAAACGAATTCTACCGGGTCGAAGTGAACCCTTTGGGGTCTGAACTGTGGTCCGTCGTCGAAAAATCTTCGGGGCACGAATTCCTATGGCAGGGAAAAGAGGAAAAAGAGAGCGTCTGGCCGCGCCGCGCCCCGATCCTGTTCCCTGTGTGCGGAAGGCTCAGGGGCGGCGCCGCAAGGATCGACGGCAAAAGGTATTCCATCCCGATGCACGGCTTTGCGCGCGATTACGAACATCAGGTTTCAGATCTGAAAAAGGACCGTGTTACATTCTGTTTCTCAGACAGCCCGGAAACGAAAATCATGTATCCGTTTTCCTTCACTTTGTACACCAGCTACATTCTGGAGGGAAAAATTCTTCGGTGCCGATATGAAGTAGAAAATCACGGCGGTGCCGGCATGCCTTTTTCCATCGGCTACCACACCGGATACCGTTTGCCTCTTTCGGATCACTCGAATGCCCGCGACTGCACGCTGGTTTTTGAAAAAGAAGAGACAATTCCCCGACTTCCGCAGGAGGATGGCTTCCTTACGGGAAAAACGGAGCCTTTTCTTCAGAACGAGCGCAATGTCGGTCTGTTTGCTTCCTGTTTTCCCGGCACGTGCATTCTGGAGAATTTCCGTTCGCGGTCCCTCGAGCTTCAGGACCGCAGGGCCGGAAAATCAATTCAGGTCGGAATTGCAGGTTTCCCCTATCTCGCGATCTGGATCAGCCATGAGGCAAGGCCCTTCGTCTGCATCGAGCCCTGGTACGGAATCCCGGATGAAAAGGAAGCGGAAGGGGATTTCCGCCGCAAGAAGGGGATCGTCGCACTCGACGGCGGTAAAACTTTTTCCTGTGAACAGACGATCGAGATAAAAGGATAGAAGGGGCCTCTTTGGTATGGAGAAAAAATTAGTCACCAGAAAAGACGTCGCGGAATATGCCGGCGTAACGGAAACGATCGTTTCCTATGTCATGAACAACAACCGTTACGTCGCGAAGGAGAAGCGGGAGCGCGTACTGGACGCGATGCGAAAGCTGCATTACGTGCCCAACACGATGGCCCGCGGGCTGAAAGGAAAGCGCAGCAACCACATCCTTTTTATCGCGGACAGCATCGCAAATGAGCATTTCGGAAGAATTGTAGAGGAAATGGATCAGTTTGCCTATGACAAAGGCTACCTGATTTCGCTGATGAGGGACCGCAACGACATGGATTTCGTTACTCATATCATCAGCCGGCAGATCGACGGAGTGGTCATCAGCTCCGTCAGTTTCGGCGAGGAATACATCGCGCGGTTTATGGATTACGGCGTCCATGTGGTCCTGCTGGGGAACCGGGATTACTCCGATGTGGACCCGCGCGCCGGAATCGTTCATATCGGAATGAAGAACGGCATGGAGAATGTCGTCAAGCTGATGGTGAAAAAGGGCCGCACGAAAATCGCCTATATCGACCGCACCAGCACCCGGAATCATTTCAGCACCATGCGCGACCTGCGTTACCGCGGTTTTCGCCTTCAAATGGAAAAAAGCGGTCTCCCCTTCGATGAAGCGGAGCAGTTTTTCACCGGTTTTGCGACAAGGGAAGCCCTGGCGGACGGAATCGAACAAAAACTGAAAAGCGGATTGAAACTTGACGCCATGGTCTGCAGAAACGACTATATGGCGGCGGTTGCGATGGAAGCGGTCAAACGCTGCGGCCTCAGGATTCCGGACGATATCGCCATTATGGGGTTTGACAATTCCGAATTCAGCCAGTTTCTTCAGCCCAAACTTTCAACCGTGCAAATCAACCGGAAAGAAATCGCCCGCTGCATCATTACAATGCTGGACGACATGATCGCGGGCAAGGATACCGCCGGCAAAATGGTGGAAACCACCTTGATCGAACGGGAGACCACATGATGATTGAAAATTTCTTTCAAGCCGCAGCCCTCAATTCACAAAAAAATACGGTTCTTTGTGCAAATGCTATTGACATTGACGGTAAAACGGGGGTAAAATGAGTCGAAAGAATCGCTCATGCAGTTTGGTATGGGCGAGTTTTTTCAGCGAATGTACATTCGTATGTATATCAGGAAAGGACAGCATGCACATGAAGACCACACTGAACGTTGGATTTATCACAACCGTTTCCGGCAGATGGCCCCGCGAAACACCGCAAAAGAGGATGGAACGTTACGGAGCGTTTTTAAACGAAAAGCTTTCACAGGTCAACCTGATTACTTTCGACACGCTGATTGACTCCACGGAGCGGATCGACACCGCGATCGACACGCTCAGAGCAAAGGGCGCGGACCTGGTGATTATGCTGTACGGAGCCTTCACCGGGGACGACGTGTGCACGGGAATCGCGGACAGCCTGAACGTGCCGCTGATCCTCTGGGCACCCCGGGAACCGGAGCTTGGCGGAGGGCGCCTGCTGTCCAACGCGCTGGTCGCGCTGACCATGAACAGCGCCTCCATGCATCGGCTGGGACATACCTGCTATCCGGTTTACGGCAATCTGGAGGAACCGGAGGCAGTCTCCAGGGTGCTCTCCGTTGTCAACGCCTATGCCGTGGTCAAAAAGATGCGCCACACGGTTCTGGGATTGTTCGGTTACCGCCCTACCGCTTTTTACAATTCCGCTTTTGATGAAGGGCTGATCCGCCGGACTTTCGGCATCCGGATGGAAGAAACCGATTTGAAAACCGTCTTCGATGAAATGGAAAAAACGGACCCGAAAGAGCTGGAGAAAGACCAGCAGCTGGTTCGCGATACTTTCTCCATGGTCGATACTCTCCCGCAGGAATATAAGGAAAATCATTCCAAGCTTTACCTGGCTCTGAAAAATCTGGTTCAGCGGGAGGGTTACGACTACTGCGCGATTAAATGCTGGCCGGAAATGGGGAATCTGAAAACGACCCCCTGCGCGGTCCTCGGGCGTCTTGCCGACGCAAATATCAACATTGCCTGCGAAGGCGACGTCGACGCCGCCCTTTCCATGATCGCGCAGAACGGCATTACGGGACACGCGAATTTTATCACCGACATGATCGATCTGCACGAGAAGGAAAACACTTTGACTTTCTGGCATTGCGGCAACGCCGCGCCGTCGCTTCACCATCCCGGCTACCCGACAAAAATGGGCGACCATCCTTTGGCGGGACAGGGAACCGCATTCTATACGGCTCTGAAAGAAGGCCCTGTCACCATCTCAAGATTCTGCAACATCGACGGTGCCTACAAGCTGTTCCTGATTCGCGGAACCGCGTCAAAGACGGACCTTTACACGCCGGGCTGCATGATCAACGTTGTCCCCGACGCACCGGTCAGCCGGATCATGGAAGCGATCCTGAAAAACGGAGTTCCGCACCATTACAGCATTGTGTGGGACGACGTCGCGGATATTATGACACAGGTTGCGGAAATTCTTGGAATCGAAGTTATAAAATATTAAATACCGTAAGGAAGACAGGGGCGGCCCCCCTGTCTTCCTTACGGTTAACCCGGTTTCCTTTTCAGTTCATGCTCGCATGGAAGAACCTGATTGTTATATCGTTCAATCTTGCCGTTCAGACGTTCCAGCGTTTCCTGCATTTCCGTGATTCTTTGAATCAACCGGTCCCGTTGATCCACCAGCAATGCCTTTCGGGCCGCCATTGTTTTGTCTCCCTGTTGAAACAGCCTGACGTATTCAATCAGAACCTCAATCGGCAGTCCCGCATTGCGCATGCATTTTATAAACTCGATCCACCTGCAATCCTCTTCCAGGTAATCGCGGATTCCGCCCGCCGTGCGGTTCACGCTGGGAATGAGTCCGACCCGTTCGTAGTAACGAAGAGTATCGGGAGTTAAACTGCATCTTTTGCTAACTTCAGCGATTGTCATCGGACGCCTCCAATCAGTCAATCCATTGAAAAAACGCTAGCGGACAAAATTGGTAGCTATGTGCTCCTCCTGTTTAGGAAATGGGATCCCGGCTTTGATCCCCGCTTCCTTGCATTTCAAAAACCAGGCTATATTTCTGCCCAGAATACGCATGACTTGAAGCCCTTCCAAATCCTTCTTTACGTCGTCCGGTGAAATCCCATGCACCATATTCCAATAGCGCGACGAAATGACCGGCATTTCAGATATGGTAAGATACTTATTGAGCTGTTCAAACGCGGCGGTCGTTCCCGCGCGCCTGGCGGAAACGACGCAGGCGGCCGGTTTCAGATAGAAAACATTCTGGCCGGAACTTGCATTGGAATAGAAGACCCGATCCAAAAACGACGTGATTGCCCCGCTGGCCGCCGCGTAATGTACAGGGGATCCGAACACGAAGCCGTCAGCGTCTTTCGCAAGCGCCACAAATTCGTTGACACAATCGTCAAATACGCACGTTCCGTATTTCTGACAGTGCCCGCACGCGATACAGCCCGATACGGGCTTCGTGCCGATCTGAAAAATTTCGGTTGTTATGTGTTCTTCGTTCAGGGTTTTCGCGACTTCCGCAAGAGCGGTATAGGTGCAGCCCTTCGCGTGAGGGCTGCCGTTTACCAATAGAACTTTCATCGCATTGCCATCCCTTTCTTTCAGTTTATGTCTCTTTTCTCATCCGAAGCGGATCCCGGCATGAGAGGGGACCGCGTTCCGCCCGGCCCGCGGGCAAAATCCGGCGCGGCGGCGGGAAGCATCCCGAAAGGACCGAATCATTGCCGATGCTCAAAGGTTTCCGCCACAAGCTCAAGCAGGGTGGGAATCGGCAGATGCTGCGGACACTGCTTTTCGCATTGCCCGCATTTGACGCATTCGGACGCTTTCCCATAGGTCTGCGCGTAATTGCCGTAATAAACGCTCTGAACGGAAAAACCTCGGATTTTCGATCTTTTCTCCGCGTTATACAGGTCAAAATATTTTGGGATCGCGATCTTTTGGGGACACCCGGCCACGCAATACCCGCAGGCGGTGCACGGAATGGCGATGGAAGCGCAAATAATATCGACGGCCCGGCCCACAATGCCGAATTCTTCCTCCGTCATCGGCACAAAATTCTGCATGTAGCCGGTGTTGTCAAGAAGCTGCTCCATATTGCTCATCCCGCTGAGAACGACTATAACGCCGTCGTGGCTCGCGGCAAACCGGATCGCCCAGGAAGGGACGGAACGGTCCGGCGCGCAATCCCTGAAAAGCTTTACAGCCTCTTCCGGAATATTGGCCAGCGTGCCGCCCTTGACCGGCTCCATGACGATCAGATCCTTCTTATGCTTTCTCACTACTTCATAGCATTTGCGCGACTGGACGCTCTCGCTGTTCCAGTCCAGGTAGTTGAGCTGGATCTGCACCACGTCGACTTCGGGGTGGGCGGTCAATATCTCGTCGAGCAGACCGGCATTGTCATGGTAGGAAAAACCTATTTTCCGTACTTTCCCCTCCTGTTTCTTTTTCTGGATAAACGCGAAACTGTCAAGTTTCTGCGCGATGGCGTAATGGTTTACATTGAGATTGTGAAGCAGGTAATAATCGAAATACTCCACGCCGCACTTTTCAAGCTGCTCATTGAAAATGCGCTCCATATCCTCTTTCGTTTTCAGGAACATCGTTGGCATCTTCGAGGTCAGCGTGAAACTGCCGCGGGGATGCCTTTTCACAAGCGCTTCCCGGGCGGCAATTTCGCTTTGAAAATTGTGGTACATGTAAGCAGTGTCAAAATAGGTAAAGCCTCTTTCAAGAAACGCGTCCACCATCCGCTTCATCTCATCCAGGTCGACGCTTGCCTGATCGTTCTTGTTTTTCAGCGGCAGACGCATCAGACCGAATCCCAATTTTTTCATTCCAAGCCCTCTTTCCCGTTTTAACTTCCAAGCTCATTTTGAATGATTCCGGCCGCTTGCAAAAGCCGTTTAAGGACAGTGTAGCATCTGGAGTTCACTCCAAGTCAAGAGCTTTTCTGCATTTTATTTCCGGAAGCCCGTAAAAGAGAAGCCTTCCCCACGGAAAGGAACCGACGCACGTTATTCTGCTCAACTTCTATTCTTTCATTACATTACAAATATCATTCAAGCGAGAAAAAGGATCTGCTGACCAGCCTTCGTCTAACAGCGGTCCCTGATACGGCAAAGAAAAAGAATCAGTTTATCCGCAATTGAAAGCGCGAACGATTTTGGCCGTAAGGCACGGGCCGCCGGTCAGCGCTTCCATGCCGGCGCGGTTTTTCACTTTGAAAGACTGCCGCTGATTTCGTCCAGATTGGCCTTCATGCGGTCGAGGTAGGTCATGCCGTCCTCGCTGCTCTCGATCGTGTAGATCTGCTCGACTTCGGCGCCGACCTGGTCGGCCAGCGTCTGTGACACGGCGGGGCTGACCATATCTTCCACAAAGATCGTTTTCACATGGTTGTCTTTGCAGTAATCCACCAGCTCCGCCAGTTTCTTCGCGCTGGGCTCGCCTTCCGCGAAAACGTCTTCCACGCTGTTCTGGCTCAGGCCGAAATCCCGGCACAAATAAGCGAAAGCGGCGTGGCCGGTGACAAAGCTCTTGGTCTGGTCCGACCGAAATTTCTGATTGTACTCCGAGTAAAGGCTTTCAAGCTGCGAGATAAAATCGTTGCAGTTCTGATCGAAATAAGCCTTGTCGGTGGGGTCCGCCTTCGCCAGCGCGTCCCGGATGTTTTTCGCCTCGACTTCCGCGCCTTTCAGGCTGATCCACAGATGCGGATCGTATTGGCCGTGCTCCTTGATCTCATCCGGGTCCGTATTCTGGATCGGAGTTGCGCCTTTTGAAGCTTCGACCGCAATCAGATTTTTGTTGTCTGCGGCTTCGACCGCCTTTTCAGCCCACGATTCCATCCCAAAGCCGTTGTAGACAAAAACCTGCGCCGTGCTCAGCCCGGCGATATCCTGCGCTTTCGGCTCAAAGTCATGCGGCTCCGTGCCGTCCGGGATGATGGTTGAGATTTTCACTCTGTCTTTTCCGACGGCCTCCGTGAATTCCTTCATGGCGTCGAATGTCACGGACACCTGGATTTTCTCACTGCCGCTTGACGTTTCGCTGCCCCCCGAGCTCTCTTTCGGCTGCCCGCCGCCGCATGCGGAAAAAAGCAGGAGCGAAACCATGCAAAGCGCAAACGGAATCATTTTCTTTCTCATTTTTTCATCCTCCGTCTAAATTCTACTTGCAAATGATTTGCATTTGCGTTTATAATATAAGTCAGCACCATTTCATTTGTCAAGATTTTTTTGGAAGGGAAATTGAGATTCGCATGATTCAGGCAAATCATCTGTATTTTTCCTATACGGGCTCTCCCCCCTACGTTCTCGACGGAATCGATCTGACCATCCGGGACGGCGAATATATTTCCGTCATGGGGGAAAACGGATGCGGCAAAAGCACCTTCATCCGATTGATCCTGGGATTTCTCAAGCCGACGAAAGGATCCGTTTCTTCCAGCGCGAAAAGGATCGGCTATGTCCCGCAGAAAAGCGATTTTGTCAATTCCGGCTTTCCGATCACGGTGGGCGAGCTGTTGAATTCCTACCGCAGGCTTTTGAAAATCAAAAAGAAAGGCACGGTGGATCAGGCCCTCGGCCTTGTGGGAATGAGCCCGTACCGAAACGCGCTGATCGGAGCGCTTTCGGGCGGGCAGCAGCAGAAGGTCCTGCTTGCGCGGGCCCTCATGGGGAACCCGGATCTGCTGATCCTGGACGAACCCTCGACGGGGGTAGACCTTCAGGGCCAAAAGGAAATCTACGGCTTTCTGAGCCGCCTGAACCGGAACAGAGGCATCACCATCGTGTCCGTCGAACACAACCTGGACGCGGCCGTGGCCAATTCCACCCGGATCTATCATCTGGCCGGCGGAAAGGGGCACTCCTGCACGCCGGAAAAATACGCGTCCGAATTTTTGAGATCACGGGAAAGGAATTCATAAGATGCTGCAGTACGCCTTCATGAAAAATGCCTTGTTCGTTTCTTTCTTTATTTCCATTCTTTGCCCGAGCATCGGGATTTTCCTGGTGCTGCGGCGCTATTCCATGATCGGAGACACGCTCTCCCACTCCTCTCTGGCCGGCATCGCGCTCGGGCTGCTGCTGGGCCGCAGCCCATTGATCGGCGCATTCCTCTTTACTTCCTTCTGCGGCGCGCTCATTGAATTCCTCCGCAGGTATTTCAAAAAACACACCGACCTGATCCTCACCATCGTGCTTGCGCTCAGCGTCGGAACGGCGATCACCATTATCAGTTCCGGAAAAGCCCACGCCAATGTGGACTCTTTCCTGTTCGGGAGCGTTCTGACCGTGACGAAGTCGGACCTTGTCACTGTTTTCGCGCTCAGCATGATCTCCGTCGTCACGATTTTTCTCCTGTATGATCAGATGATCTATATCGCCTACGACGAGGAGGCGGCGAAAGTCGCCGGCGTCAGAGTCCAGCTGATCAATTACATCTTCTCGATCCTGGTCGCGGCCGCCATCGCCGTTTCCATCCGCATCGTGGGCGTCCTCGTTCTGAGTTCCATGATCGCCCTCCCGGTCGCGACGGCGCTGCAGCTTGGGAAAGGATTCCGGACCACGCTGTTCTGTTCGATCCTGTTCAGCATGACGGACGTCCTTCTGGGGCTGTTCCTGTCCTACTATCTCAATGTGGCGCCGGGCGGATTTTCCGCTCTCCTTTCCGTCGCCGTCCTCATGATCGTGATCTTGGTGAAAAAGCTGTCGGCCGCCGGAAAACAGACTGCGGTCCGGCCGCGCACCCGGACAGGGCGAGGTTGACAATCCGCCTGATTCCGACTAAGATAAGCTCAAAATCATTGCCCCGCGGAGGAACTTTTTTATGGATACGCAGATAGGCATCATCTCCGGCTTTCTCGGCGCCGGAAAGACGACGCTGATCCGGAAGCTGCTGAAAGAGGCGCTGTCGGACGAAAAGATCGTCCTGATCGAGAACGAATTCGGAGAAATCGGCATTGACGGAACCATTTTGAAGCAGTCGGGAATCCGTGTGCGGGAGATCAATTCCGGCTGCATCTGCTGCACGCTGGCCGGGGACTTTCACGCGGCGCTGAAGGACGTGGTCCGGAAGTACCGCCCGGAGCGGATCCTGATCGAGCCGTCCGGCGTCGGCAAGCTGTCCGACATTCTTCCGGTCTGCCGCAAAACCGCGCTGCGGGAACAGGGACGGATCGACCTGTGCGTCACGGTCGTGGACGCCCAGAAATACAGGATGTACGCAAAAAATTTTTCCGAATTTTTTCTCGACCAGATCGACCACGCGGAAACGATCCTTTTCAGCCGCACGCAGAACGCCGATCCGGAAGAGCTGAGCGATATCGCGAGGGAAATAAAAGGCCGCAACGAAAGAGCGGCGGTCATCACAACCCCCTGGGACCAGCTCAGCGGCGCGGAAATCCTCTCCGTCGCCGAAAAGGGAGCAAAGGCACTGATCAGCCGGGAGGATTTCGAGTCCGCCGAAGAGGAACACCATCACCACCATCACGACGCGGACGAAGCGTTTCAGGTGTGGAGCAGGGAAACGCCGAAGGTCTTCGACCGGGACAGGCTGCGCGAGGCGATGAAAAAGCTGCCTCAATGCGGCGAAGTGCTGCGGGCGAAAGGAATCCTGCCCGTCCGGGACGGCCGCTGGGTTCAGTTCGATTACGTCCCGGAGGAATCCGGATTTCAGGAAGCAAAGCCGGAATTCACCGGACGGCTCTGCGTCATCGGGAAAGGACTGGACCGGCGCGGGCTGGCCGCGCTGTTTCAGGTGGACCCATGACGAGGATCGAAGTGGTCTGCGGATTCCTGGGGAGCGGAAAGACAACGCTGCTCCAGCATGTCCTGGAACAGGACTATATGGGGAGCTACCGCCGCATCCTGATTCTCCAATGCGAGGACGGGGCGGCGGGATTCGACGCTTCCCGGATGAAAAACGGGGACGTGCTTCTGGACCAGTTGGAGAGCCCTTCCAAAATCTGCGCGGAACTGTTCTTCAAAATCCGGTCGGAGCTCCATCCGGACCTGATCCTGATCGAATACAACGGGACCTGGCCGATGGAGCGGCTGCTGAGCGTCCGGATGCCGAAGGGCTACCGCATCGACCGGATCCTGTTCTGCGCGGACGCCTCCACGTTCGGCTCCTATTGGAAAAACGCGGGGAGCCTGATGCTCAGCCAGCTCGGCAACGCGGACGCGGTGTGCGCGAACCGCGGCTCCGGGCCGGAATCGCCGCTGCGGTCGGCGGTCGGCGGCGTCAACCGGTCGGCGGCGATCTGTACCGACGGCCCGTCAACAGAAAAATACCTGTCTCAGGTTCTTGATCCGGAGCAGGTAAAAGAGGCAGGCAAATGGCAGAAAATCGGCGAGCTGGAGGTCGCCGTCCTGGCGGCCGTCATCCTTTTCTTCCTGACGCAGATTCCCAGGTACCCGGATCTGTATACGGCCGTTCAAAGCGTTCAGATGATCTTTATCGGGATCCTGATGCAGGCGGTCCCGTTTTTGCTGATCGGCGCGTTTGTCTCCGCCCTGCTGCAGGTGTATGTCCCGGACGAATCGCTGGTGCGGCTGTTTGCGAAGCATCCGCTGCTGGGATTTCCCCTCGCCGCCGTTCTCGGCGTCTTTTTCCCGATCTGCGACTGCGGCATCGTGCCGATCGCCTCCCGCTTGGCGCAGAAGGGCGTGCCCCTCCCCCAGGCGATGGTTTTCATGCTCGCCGCGCCTGCGGTGAACCCCGTCACCATTCTCTCGACGCTGTACGCTTTCCCGGGGCAGCCTCAATACGCTTTGTACCGGATCGGCCTGGGAGCGCTGATCGCGCTGGCTGCCGGCATTCTGCTGAGCCTCTTCCGCTTCAGGTCCGCGGACGTCCTCTCCTCCCGCGCGGCCGCGGCCTGCTCCTGCGGGGCCGACGGATGCGCTCCGCGCCACACGGGAAGGGCGGGCCGGATGGAATCCGTATTCATCACCGCGGGACAGGAATTCCTGAGCATGGGGCGTTATATTATCGGAGGCTCCCTTCTCTGCGCCGTCCTGCAGCAGACCGTGCCCGCGTCGCTCTTCCTCCATTCCGGCTCCGCCGCCGTTCTTCCGGTTTTCCTGATGCTTCTGGCCGCTTTTTTCCTGTCGGTCTGCTCCACAGCCAACGCGTTCATCGGCAGGAGCTTTCTGAATCTGTTTCCGGCCCCCGCCGTGATGGGCTTTATCGTGATGGGGCCCATGCTGGACTTGTCCAACCTTCTGATGCTGAGCGGCAGCTTTCAAAAGAAATTCGTCGCACGCCTGGCGGGGATTCTGCTGGGGATCGCGGTTCCCGTGTTCCTGCTGTTTTCCCTGCTGTTCAAGGGGGGATCGCTATGAGAAGAAAAATCAATCCGGAAGTGCTGCTGGAAGCGCTGATCTGTCTTTCCCTGTCGGTCCTGCTGCTTTACGCGCTGATTTCGGGCCGGGCGTCGGAGTATGTGCATCCCCGCATCAACGGCTATCTTTGGTTTTCCTCCTGCGCCCTGTTCGTCATTTCCCTGCTTTTGCTGTCCGGTTCCCTCCGGCCGAGGCACAACGCGAGGCCGGCGAGATTCCTGCTCTTCCTGATCCCGATCTTTTCCGTGCTGCTGATCCCCGCCGGGGCCGTACAGAGCAGGGCGGTTTCCTTCGGGAGTACGGCGGCCGCTCAAAGCGCCGCGCCGCCCTCCGGAAAAAGCGCCGCCGCTTCTTCCCAGGCCGTTTCCACCACCGGCCCGTCCTCCTCCGCCCTGCCGCAGGAGGACGCCAGCGGGGTCACAAGCATCAGCGACGAGCAGTTCGCCGCCTGGTATCAGGACATCAACAAGGACATGGAGAAATACGAGGGGAAAACCCTGAGATTCAAGGGGCAGGTCTTCCGGATGGACGGATTTGCAAAAAATGAAATCGTGCCGGTGCGGTACGCGATGGTCTGCTGCACCGCCGACCTTCAGCCCTGCGGAATCCTCTGCCGGAGCGGCGAGGCGTCCCAATACAAGGACAACGACTGGGTATGGGTGACCGGAAAAGTGAAAATCGAAACCTATATGGATCAGACCATGCCGGTCTGCTACGTCACGAAGATCGAGAAAGCGGAAAAAGCCAAGGCGGCTTACATCTATTTCACCTACTGAACGATACAAAAAATACACGTTCCGCTTCGTCCGGAACGTGTATTTTTTATGCCGTGATTTTATTCGCTTTCAGAAGACTCGTAACCGCTTCGCTGATTTTCGTTGCGACATAGGAGTTGTTCATGGTATAAAGGTGGATTCCGTCCACTCCCTGCGCGACAAGATCGACAATCTGGTCGATCGCGTAGGCGATCCCCGCATCCCGCATTGCGTTTGGATTATCCCCGTACCTTTCCATCACTTTGACAAACTTTTTGGGAAGCGTCGCCCCGCAGAGGGTAACCATCCGTTCAATCTGCTTTCTGTTCGTCACCGGCATGATCCCGGCCTGGATCGGCACATCGATTCCGGCAATTCTGGCGCGTTCCAGGAAGGAATAGAAACAGCTGTTGTCGAAAAAAAGCTGGGAAATCAACTGGTCCGCGCCCGCGTCAACTTTTTTCTTCAAATTAAGAATGTCCTTTACAATTCCGCCCGATTCCGGATGTCCCTCCGGGTAACACGCCCCGATGATATTGAAATCGCCGTTTTCCTTCAGGAACGAAATCAGGTCGCTCGCGTGCCTGAAATCGGCCTTGGGGGGAATATCCGGGCTGAGGTCCCCGCGCAGCGCAAGAATATTTTCAATGCCGTTCCGCTTCAGGCTTTCAAGCGTCTCAAGCACTTCCTCCTTCGTAAAGTTGATGCATGGGAGATGGGCGACGCTCTCAAGGCCGTATCTGTTCTTGATAGCGGAGGCAATCTGAACGGTGTGGTTGCTTCCCCCGCCCGCGGCTCCGTAAGTAACGCTGATGAAATCGGGGGAAAGCCCGTTCAGCTCCTGCAGAGTATGATAAACTACATCGATCGAAGAAGTTTTCTTGGGCGGAAAGACTTCAAAAGAAAACACCGTTTTTCTTTTGAACAGTTCGTTTGTGCGCATTGACCCATCTCCTCTCCGCATATTGGAACCATAGGAATCAGTTTCTATCAGGATAGCATAAAAGCGCCGGGACAGCCAATTTAAAAAGCTTATGGCCTGACATAGAGATGACCTATGCTGGCTCTTTCCGCCCATTCCGCGAAAAGAAGCATCCGCGGCAGCCGTCGCGCTTTTGACCAGGGTTTACAACCGCTGTAAATCCGCCGTTTCCTTTCGATCGCCGCGAGCGCTGCCGTCCGAGCAGATCGTGGCCCCGCCCACCACAATGTCCCCGCTGTAAAACACAATCGCCTGGCCGGGCGCAACAGCCCTCTGCGGTTTTTCAAAGTTTACCATGACCTTTCCCCCGTCAAGGGGAGTCACGACCGCCGCCTGCTCCTTCTGCCGGTAGCGGACCCGCGCCGTGACGCGGGCGGGGGCGCTCAATGTCTGATATGCAATCAGGTTGAATCCGTCCGCGACGAGCGACGAAGAGTACAGTTCCTCATTGCCGCCAAGCGTCACGGTATTTTCCCGGACGGATTTCCCGCGGACATACAGCGGCTTTTCAGCGGAAATCCCAAGCCCTTTCCGCTGTCCGATGGTGTAGCGGATCAGTCCCTGATGCTCCCCGAGGATTTTTCCGTCCGCACCGAGAAAGGCCCCCTTCGGATAAGCCTTTCCGGTGTACCTCTCAATGAACGCGCTGTAATCGCCGTCCGGGACAAAGCAGATATCCTGACTGTCGTGCTTGTGAGCGTTGACCAGCCCCTGCTCTTCCGCGATTTTGCGCACATCCGCTTTGTTCAGTTCTCCGAGCGGAAACAGAGTATGCGCAAGCTGCTCCTGCGTCATGGAATAGAGCACATAGCTTTGATCCTTGCCGCCGTCGAGTCCCTTTTTCAGGAGATACCGTCCCGACGCTTTCTGGAACTCAATGCGGGCGTAATGCCCGGTGGCCACGAAGTCGCAGTCCAGTTCCTGCGCCCGGCGGAAAAGCCTTTCAAATTTCAGGTAGCGGTTGCAGTCGATACAGGGATTCGGAGTCGCTCCCGCTTCGTAAGCGGCCACAAACCTCCGGATCACCTGCTCTTCAAAGTCGGCGGTGAAGTTGAACACATGGTAAGGGATTCCGATGCGGTGGGCGACGCTTCTCGCGTCTTCGATATCGTCCAGGCTGCAGCAGGTATTGGTCCGCTTCTGCCCGACGATTTCATTTTCATAGAGCTTCATCGTGGCGCCGACGCACTCGTATCCCTGTTTTTTCAGCAGATAGGCGGCGACGCTCGAATCGACCCCGCCGCTCATGGCGACAAGAACGCGCTTCATGGGTTCTCCTTTCGCAGTCTGGAAACAGCGGATGTCACGGATAAAATAATCCGGCTGATTTCTTCCGGTGTGTTGTATTCGCTCAGGGAAAGCCGCAGCGACCCTCGAGCGAGGCGGTCCGGCACCCCCATGCTGCGGAGAACATGGCTCGGTTCCAGCGCTCCCGCGGAACAGGCCGAGCCGGCCGAAGCGCTGATGCCGTCTGCGTCCAGCAGAAGGAGCAGCGGCTCGGATTCGACGTCCTCAAAGCAAAAGTTCACGATTCCCGGGACCCTTCGCGAACGGCCGCCGATCAGGTAGGCTCCCCTGATCCGCTCCAGCCCGGAGATGAGCTCCTCGCGCATCCGGGCAATATAATCCGCATTTTCTTCCAGTTTTCCGCAGCTCTCCCGAAGGGCCGCCGCCATGCCGGCGACGGCCGGAACATTTTCCGTTCCGGCCCGTCCGCCCCGTTCCTGCCCGCCTCCGCGGATCAGGGAAACCGGCCGGATGCCCCTTCGGAGATAAAGCGCGCCGATCCCTTTTGGACCGTGAAATTTGTGCGCCGACAAAGACAGCAGGTCCACGTTCATTTCTGAAAGGTCAATCGGGATATGCCCCGCCGCCTGCACGGCATCCGAATGAAAAAGGACATTGTTCCGGCGGCACAGGTCTCCGATCTCTTTGACCGGCTGGACCGTCCCCACCTCATTGTTCGCCGCCATGACGCTGACAAGGCAGGTGTCGGGCCGTATCGCTGAGGAGACCTGCTCCGGGCGGATGATCCCTTCGGCAGAAACAGGGAGCAGCGTCACCCCGAACCCGCGGGCTTCCAGATATTCCAGCGTGCGCAGGACCGCCGGATGCTCGAATTCCGTGGAAACAATATGCCGCCGCCCGTGCGCGGCCCCCCAGGAGGCGGCCGACAGAAGCGCCTGATTGTCCGCTTCGCTGCCGCCGGAGGTGAAGGAAAGCTCGCGCGCCGCGCAGTTCAGCAGGCCGGCCATGGTTTCCCGCGCCTCCAGCAGGGCCGCAGCGGCTGCCGCGCCGTCCTCGTGCAGGCTGGAAGGGTTGCCGTACCGATCCGTCAGATATGGCAGCATCGCGTCCAGCGCTGTTCCGCTCAATTTAGTTGTCGCCGCATTGTCGGCGTAAATTCTCATTGCCCCAAAAATTTCTTTCTTCCCTTCACCCGTTCGGGCATGTCTGAAGGTCACGCTTTGCTTTCCACTTGCTTCAGCGTCAGATTCATGCTTCCTGTCCGATAGCCGTCAAGATCCAACGTGACATAAGAAAAGCCGAGGCTGTGAAAATATTCTGAGATCCTCAGCCGATTTTCTTCCTCGATGAGCCGGCCCAGTTCGCCGGGCAACACTTCCACCCTTGCCATCGCCCCATGAATGCGGACTCTGACCTGATGAAAGCCCATGTCAAGCAGCAGCTGTTCCGCCCGGTCGACCATCCCGAGCTTTTCCCTGGTAATGGCTTCGCCGTAGACAAACCGGCTGGAAAGGCAGGCGAACGACTGCTTGTCCCATGTCCGAAGGCCAAGCTGTCTGGACAGATCCCGGATGTCCTTTTTGGTCATCCCGGCGTACCTCAGCGGGCTCTTTATTCCAAGTTCCGCCACCGCCGCAAGACCGGGCCGATAATCTCCGTTGTCGTCCAAATTCGAGCCTTCCGCCACTTCCGATATGCCCTGCTCATCCGCGATCTTTCTGATCTTTGTGAACAGTTCGTGCTTGCACAGATAACAGCGGTTTTTAGGGTTCCGGCCGAACCCCTCAATTTCCAGTTCCTCGCTGTCCACAATAAAATGCCGGATTCCCTCCTCCCGGCAAAAGGCTTCCGCCTCGCGGAGCTCTCTCTCGGGAAAAGAACAGGATCGCGCTGTGACGGCAATCGCGTTTGAGCCCAGAACGTCATGCGCCGTCTTCAGCAAAAACGTGGAATCCACTCCGGATGAGAACGCAACCGCCACGCTCCCGAGCTGAAAGAGGTAATCTGTCAGCCGCCCGTATTTTTCATTCGGTGTCATAAGTCCCATTCCTTTATAAAGGACAGGATCAAAACCATGTTTTGCCTGTCGGATTTCCGCAGCCCGCAAAAAGGTCCGGTACCAGCGCGGGCGGCGCCCCATTCCATATGATTCCTACTGAAATTATAGGTTATATCCTTTGTTTTGTCAATGAGTTGCGGAGTTCGTCCGGAGAAGATCCGGCCCCATGTTTTTTCAAAAAGCGGCTGTTGAAAAAGATGGCAAAAAATATCAGTTTTAAAAAATCGGTTCAGGGCAAAATAAGGATTCGGGAGGGTTAAGCTCCTATGTATATATTTTTCTTTATTTTATTGCTGATATCAGTCTTTCTCATTGCATCATTTACTGAGCCTGCCCGTGTCGTGCTGAATCTGGATACTGATGAAAACAAATTGCTGATCCGGGGATCATGGCTGATTCAAACCGTTTCGGTTCAATTTTTAAAAAAAGGACCGTGCCAAAACTTCTCCGTCTTTTTTTCCGACAACCGCGTTGCGTCATGGGATCTAAAATCAAAGCCAAAAGGGAAACGCAATTTTTTTCATATCCGCGGCCTCTCCGTGGAGCAGGCTTGCTGCAATGCCGCCTATGGATTCAGGACCCCTTTCCTTACCGGCATTTCCAGCGGATTTTCTCTTTTCATCCAATCTATTGTCCCCAATATTTCGATCGATATGGCACCGGATTTTTTTTCCGATCATGCCTATCTGGTTGTGAAAGCAGAGGCAAAACTGAACTTGGGTAAAACATTCGTAAACTTTATTCTGAAAAGGCCCGCTAAAAGGAGTGAAAAATATTATGGATCAATTGGAGATATCTGAAAACGTCGACACTTTATTCCACAGTCTGGAAAATTTTACGCAGAATGAGGGCGTTATCGGGAAACCCGTCACACAGGGAAACAAAACGCTGATGCCCGTCGTCTCCGTAACGATAGGCTACGGGGGCGGAAACGCCTCCATGAAGAGCCAGATGAACGCCGCCGCCTCAAACAATGGGAGTTCCAACACCGGCTCCGGAGCACTTGGGCTTGGGGCCAAGCTGAATACGGAAGCAGTGATCGTTTTCGACAGTCAGAGCCAGGACATTTCCATGCTTCCCATGAATCCTAACGGAGCAAGTCAGATCGTTGACAAGATTCCGCAGATCATCTCTAACATGAATCAGGGTAAACAGGGCAATACTCAAACACAGCAGCCCCAGGGCTAAAATGAATCAGGCTCCGAAAGATCGGAGCCTTCTCTTTTTTTGCCGAAAAGCGCTTTTGTATTATAAAATTTTGCGTTCCGGTAATTCTATTCGAAGAAAATTATGCAGATGTCAGGCAGAGGGATTCACTGAAAATGCACAAAATGGAATTAAGCGGACCACAGCTGCAAAAAATGACCAAATTGATTTTTAATCCCTACTCGGGAAACAGGAAACAATCTGCTGAACAATTGATGGAAGTTGAATCGGGCCTTCAGCAATCCGGCTCCCTTTTTGAAACATATTTCACGGAGCCGGACGGTAATCTCGGCGAAATGATCCATGACGCCTTCATAAGAGGCATTCGTCGTTTCACAGTGTGCGGCGGGGACGGGACCGTCTCCTCCGTGGCGAGAGAGTTGAACGGTTACGGGGCAATCCTGAACATTATTCCAAAGGGCACCCAAAATAACATTGCATACAGCTTGAAAATTCCCTTCGATCTCGATTCTGCGATGCGGTTATCAAATTCGGGACAAGCTGAGACGGTTGACATTGGTTTGCTGACCAGCGGAAAAAAATATTTTTCTTTTCTGGAAGTGTGTTCAATCGGATTGATTTCCAGCGTATTTTCGTCTGCCGACGCGATCCAGCACGGGAATTTTCTCAGAATCAGCGACTTTATCTCAAAATTGGCAAAAACAAAGCCTGCTCAGTTCCACATGCTGGTCGATGATAAATATCAGCTCAACGGCACCGCATACTGCATCGTTGTTTCAAGCATGCCTTATATATTTCGCCATTACGAAGTCGGGCCGGCTCACGCCTACCGCGACGGCCTTTTGGACGTCTCTGTGTTTACAGACATGACAAAACTGGATTTAGCAGGCTGCGCCATAAAAATCAACAGCCTGGAAGATGAACGGATTCAGAGATTCTGCTCAAAAAAAATCGAACTGGATACTTTTCCGGACCTGCCCGTGATGGCCGACGGCGTTGATCTTGACTTAGGGCATATCAAAATCGAAGCACAACGGTCCTCTTTTCAAGTCATAACCGGATATAAATGATGAGAATATTAAAAATGAGAAGAAAAACCAGTCTGTTGCCTGCGAACCCTCTTCAATGGCTTATTCTGATCTTATCGGCACTTTTCGTCACCGTTGCCGTTGTGCCCAGCCACCTTTGGGTATCGCTTTGGAAGGCGGTCCAAGCCAGATTATTCTGGGTTCTTATGCTTGCCTTTTTTTGCATTCTGGCGCTTTCGTTCGTCTGGACATCATGGGAATCGGCGGATATCCGGCTGTTTCAGCTATTCAACGGGAAAGGCGGCAGACCCGGCTGGCTCGATCTGTCAATGCTGGTTGTTACGCAGCTGGGCAACGGCCTTTTTGCTTATCTGGCAGCTTTCATTTTTTATATGCACTCCCAAAAACTTTTTTCATATGAATTGGCGGTTGGAAATATCTTCTTATGGCTGATCGTGGAAATACTGAAACTATTTTTTCACAGGAAGCGGCCGTACAATGCGTTGACGCAGATCCGCATTGTGGGCATAAGGGAAAGAGGCGCATCGTTTCCAAGCGGTCACACAAGCCAGGCCTTTTTCATGGCGTCCCTGGTTTCCAATTACTTCATTTTAGGCCAGGGGATTAAGATATCATTCTACTTGATCGCTTTATGCGTTGGCATAACCCGCATGTACGTGGGAATGCATTTCCCGCGAGACATTCTGGGAGGCGCGGTTCTGGGTACTTCCTGGGGCATGTTGTGCATGATCCTCATCGGCAATTGGCATTTGTAAAGCGAGGGTTTCCCAATCGGCGCGCCGCCCCGCGCGTCCGGACTGACGGACATGAGCCTCGCTTTGGCAAACGGTTTCGCTGTGCGCCTGCCGGATGGGACAAGCCGGATTATGCCCCGCAAAAAGGGCCGAAACCGAGTTCGATAATTTAATGACAACATACAATCGTCAAAAATCGACTATTTAAAAAGCAATAGAAAAACTGCTGTATCAAGATTATTTCCCATCGATAATAACAAATTCTGAAGTTGGTAATTATAGATAATAATCAAATCAATGTTAATTTCTTATAAATACTTGATAATTTTGACGGGATCGTGTATTATGAAACACAGATTATATGACATCATATTATAGGATGCCAATGAAGGAGGAATTTCAGTTGAAAAGCAGAAAGTTTACCGCAAAAATCGTTTCCATGTTGATGTGTGCTCTGGTGATCATGGCATTCCCTATTTCCACCTTCGCAGCGAGCGGAAGCAGCACGGCAAATCCAAGCAGCGCAGCGGGCACGGCCAAAGACAACTCGAAGGTTGTAAAACTTGCGTTTACGGATTCTCCCACATTAAAAGTTGGCGATATGACGATCTATCATCCGTCCTATGCCGCCATGCTGGCTTTTAAGGGGGCCTTTGAGAAATCCACCGGCGGCGAGTATACGGTCGATCTGTATCCGAACGGCGTTTTGGGAGACGCGTCGTCCACCATTGAACAGATGCTGGCCGGAACCCTTACCGGCAGCACTCCCGCGGACGGCACCCTGTCATCATTCGCGCCGGATATCCAGGTGTTTACGATCCCCTATCTGTTTTCCAACCCCACCGCCGCCTATGATGTTCTGGACGGCGATTTTGGCACTCAGCTGTTTGACAAGATTGCAAAAGACACCAGGATCCGCATTATTGCCGCCTACGATAACGGCGGTTATCGGAACTTTACCAACAGCAAGCGCCCGATCAAAACGGCCGCAGACATGAAGGGATTAAAGATTCGCGTCATGGAAAGCCCGGTGTACATAAAGATGATCGAAGCGCTGGGCGCCACCGCGACCCCGATCGCATTCCTGGAGCTGTACAGCGCATTGCAGACGGGCGTTGTGGACGGACAGGAAAACTCCGCCGTCACCACCCTTGGCTCCTCCTTAAACGAAGTTCAGAAATATTGCACCCTGGATGGGCACCTCCTTGGCCTTGCTTTCCTTACAATCAGCGAGGACTGGTACGAGAGTCTGGACGCCGCCACCCAGGCGAAGGTTGACGAAGCCGGCAAAGAGGCGACCCTGGCCTCGCGCGGCACCTGCCGTTACGCCGAGGCGCTGGCGATTGACACTCTGACGAAAAAAGGCGTTGAGGTCTACTCCCCGAACGAGAAGGAACTGGAAACCTTTAAGGTCTGCCAGGCTCCCGTCATCGAATACCTGAAGTCGAATCTGAAAGATCCCAGCCTGGTAGACGAACTCCAGACTGCAATTAAGAATGTGAATACAAACGGAACGGCTGCGAATACTTCCAGCTCCGGGAACTCGGCAGCCGCGTCTGCAGCGAATTCCTCCTCGCCATCGGGCGGAAGCAACACCGGCATCATCATCGCCGTCGTCGCGGTTCTGCTGATTATCGTCCTCTTCGCATTCTCCCGCAAAAAGGGCAAAAAACAGGAATAATAAGAAAAGCCGCTCAAGCCGCCGCCCCGAGAACTGTCCCCGGGGCGACGCGCCAGTGCGGACCGGGAAATCGGCCGGAACCCCGACCCATCGGATACGGCCGGCTCCCAACGCATGAGAACACAGGAAGAATTCTTTCATTTTAACAATTTCTCTATTTAGACAGTACAAGGAGGAAATATGAACAAAGTCCGGAAAATATGGGACGTAGTGGATGAATTTTTGGAATTTATCAATTCCATGGTCCGAATCTTCTGCGTGGCAGCACTGGCGGGCATGACACTTGTCGTGTTGGTGCAGGTATTTACCCGAATGATTCCAGGGATCAAGGCGCCGACCTGGACCGAGGAAATGTCCCGATACATCATGATCTACGTTGCGTTTATCGGCGCCAGCAACGGGATCCGGCAGTGGAACAACATCAGCGTTGATTTCATATTCACCCGTCTGCCCCGGATCCCCCGCCTGATCGTGGATGTCATCATCCATCTGACAATTTTGGTATTCTGGTGCCTGGTTGTTTACTGGGGATATATCTACTTCCCCAAGGTCGGCGGAAGGCAATTCAGCGCCTCCATGGGATTTCCGCTTCTTTACGCACAGATGTCTCTGATTATCGGCGGAGTGCTGTCGATTCTGCAGACAATCGGAAAAACGGTTCAGCTGCTGATGGGAGGGTTCAAGGATGTTTGAATTTGGCATAGCGACTTTAATCCTGATCGTGACGATCCTGGTTGGGCTTCCCATCGCTTTTTCCATCGGCGTGGCAACGATCGTATATATGCTGATGACCAACCCGGCAAACATTTTGGTCATTCCGATCCGGATGTTCTCCGGCATCAATTCCTTTACGCTGATGGCGCTGCCGCTGTTCATGTTCGCGGCGGAGATCATGGTGCGGACGGGCATCTCCTCAAAGCTGTTTGACTTTGTCCGGATGACGGCAATCGGCAAAAAACGGGGCGGGCTGGCCTACGTGAACATTCTCGCCAGCACGATCTTCGGCAGCATTTCAGGCGCGGCCCTGTCCGATATCGCCGGCCTCGGCAGGATTGAGATCGACGCGATGGAGGAAGACGGCTACGACAAAAACTTCTCGTGTGCTATTACCGCCGCGTCTTCCGTCGAAAGCCCTCTGATCCCCCCCAGCAACATCGCCATTCTGTACGCGGGAACCATGTCCCTCTCCGTGGGCGCCGTCCTGTACGCGGGCTTCATTCCCGGACTGATCCTGACGGCCACGCAGATGCTGTATGTCCTGCTGAACGCAAAGCGGCTCAACCTGCCCAAACATGAAAAAGCATACACCAGGGAAGAAAGGCGCGCGATCCGCATCAGCGGCTGGATCGCCATGGGCATGCCGCTCATCATCCTGATCGGCATCACGGGCGGCTTTTTCACCCCCACCGAGGCGGCCGCGATGGCGGTGCTGTACGCCCTGGTCGTCGGAATCTTTGTGTTCAAAAACCTCACGGTCAAAATGGTGATCGACTCCCTCTGGAACGCGGCGGTGACAACGGCAAACCTGTTCCTGATCACCTCGATCTCCGCGGTGTTCGCCTGGGCGATCGGCCTTCAGAATATCCCCCAGCAGCTCGCCGCGTTCATGACCGGCCTCTCAAGCAACCGCTACATCATTCTTCTGATCATCAATGTCATTCTTCTGATCGTCGGCATGTGGATGGAGACCTCGGCGGCGGTGCTGCTGTTTGCCCCGATCCTCGCACCCATCGCGGTCGCGATGGGCGTCAGCCCGATCCATTTCGCCGTCATCATGATCGTAAACCTCACGATCGGCTTGATTACGCCCCCCGTCGGCGTGGTGCTGTACGCGACGTCTTCGGTCGGCGGAATAAAATTTGAGGATCTCGTCAAATCCATCCTGCCATTTCTCGTGCTTTCCTTTATCGCCCTGTTCGTGATCACCATGTTCCCCCAGGTAAGCCTGTTCCTGCCTTCGCTTCTGGGACTTGGCCAGTGAGGCCCGGTTTCCCGGCGGGCGGGCCGGTTTTATAGAATATTCTGTGAAGAAGGAGAAGCTATGTCAAAAAAATTTGAAGGTATCATTCCTCCGATCGTCACACCCTTCGACTCCAAAGGGGAAATCGACGAGGAAAAGCTGCGCCGTGAAATGCGGCTCTGCATCGGCGCGGGAGCAGACGGCCTGAGCGTCGGCGGAAGCACGGGAGAAGGACCGACCCTGCGCGATGAAGAGCTGCAGCGCATGACCGGCATCGCCAGGGAGTATCTTTCCCCCGGCCAGTCCCTCGTCTGCGGGGTGATGCGCACCTGCACGCGGGACGCGGTGAAGGCGGGGCTTGCCGCCAAGGAAGCCGGCGCGGACGCCATTATGGTGACCCCGACCGCCTACAACGTTCTCGTTCCCAACGCGGAGGGAATGTTCGACTTTTACAGCACCATTTCCAAAGAGGTGCGGCTTCCCATCATTATCTACAACGTGATCCCGCAGAATACCATTCATCCGGATCTGTTCCACCGTCTGCTGAATGAAACCGAATACGTTATGGGAATCAAGCAGAGCGTCGGCGGCATCCAGGCGCTGTACGCGGACCTGATGGAGGTCGGCGGTCAGGGCCGCGTTTACGCCGCCACGGACGACATGATCTATTCCTGCTTTGATCTGGGAGCCGCCGGCGCCATTTCCGCGATTCTCTCCGTTTTTCCGAAAGAATCCGTGGAAATGTGGAACTGCGCCAAAAACGGCGACCACGCAAAGGGCCTTGCGATCCAAAAGTCCCTTTATCATAAGTGGCAGTGCCTGGGCGGAAACCAATTCCCGATCCGCATCAAATACGCTCTGAAATGTCTCGGCAGGGACTGCGGCTACTGCAGAAGCCCGATCACGTATTTGCCCGAAAACGAAAAAAAGATCATTGAAAACGCTTTTAGTAAATAATTCAAACTATTAAAAACAGAAAAGAGAGGAACCAACATGAACAAATTTGTAGAGAAATACGGCCGGATCCTGCTGCCCCTGCTCACCCCGTTCGATGAAAATGAAGCGGTGGCATATGACAAATATGCCGAGCTGATCGAATACCTGATCCGGAACGATTTGTGCGATTCGCTGATCGTCACGGGAACAACGGGAGAGGCTTCCCTTCTGACTTTCGGCGAGCGGGTAAAGCTGTTCGAAACCGCCGTCAAGACCTCCGCGGGACGCAAGCCCGTGATTGCCGGAACCGGCTGCGCCTCCACCAAAGAGACCGTCGCCCTGACCAACGAGGCCGTCAAGCTGGGTATCGAAACCTGCCTGGTCGTCTGCCCGTTCTACAACAAGCCCACTCAGGAGGGGCTGTACCGGCATTACAAGAAGCTGGCCGAATCCACGAAAGCAAACATCATGCTGTACAACATCCCCATCTTTGTCGGGGTGAATCTGGAGGCTGAGACGGTCCATCGCCTTGCGGCCATCCCCAATATCATCGGCGTCAAGGACGAAGCCGGAATCAATCCGACCCAGGTAACCGATTTCTTCCTGGCAGCCAAAGACGTGGATCCCGATTTCGCCATTTACAACGGCGATGACGTCATGCTGCTGCCCACCATCGTGCAGGGAGCCATGGGCCTGGTTTCCGGCGGCGCCCATATCTTCGGCCACGAGATCCGCGCGATCTTTGACGCCTTCGCCAAAGGCGACAACGAGAAGGCAAAGGAGCTGTTCGTGCCGATTTACCGCTTCTGCAAATCCACGGGCCAGAACGGCCGCATCCTTCCGAACTCCATCCTGCGCCCCGCCGTTGAAGCCGTGACCGGCGTCAGGATCGGTCCCGCCCGCGGCCCGCTGGCCCCCGCTACCGACGAAGAAATGGAAGTCACTCTCGGCATCCTCAAAGAAATCGGAAAACTGTAAAAGCATGGATTGAGATGCCTGAAGGGCAGGCCTGTTCGTCCCAAGTTTCCGAAACGGACAGAACAATATGTGCAGTACATACCAACAAGGAGAAAAACGCTCTGCGGAAATGCCGGAACCACTGGCGGCTCCGGCTTCCGCCGGCACTCCATTCGGGTATTTCATTACGATTCTTTGAAACAGGTGAGAAAATGGGTTTAAAAAAGCCGAAAATCCTTGTGGTGGGCAGTTTCATGATGGACCTGATCGCCTCCGCGCCGCGGGTTCCGGGCATGGGCGAAACCGTCATTGGAACATCGTTCCGCACCGCACCCGGCGGCAAGGGCGCAAACCAGGCCGTGCAGTGCGCGAGGCTCGGCGCTTCCGTCACAATGGCGGGCTGCGTCGGCGGCGACGCCTTTGGCCGCGAGATGACGGACGCCGCAAAGAAATCCGGCGTGGATGTCTCCCATGTTAAGATCAGCGGAGAGCATTCCTCCGGCGTGGGCAACATCCAGCTGGAAACCAGCGAACACGGCGCCAGGAACCGCATTCTTGTGGTGCCCGGCGCCAACTTTGACCTGACTCCCGACGACCTGAAATGGATGAAGGATGAAATCGGCCAATTCGATTTGCTTATGCTTCAGTTGGAACTGACGATGCCCGTTGTAAAATATGCGGCCGCCTGCGCGCATGCCGCCGGCGTGCCGGTCATGCTGAATCCGGCCCCCGCGGCGCCCCTGGACGCGGAGCTGCTGGAGTGCGTCACCTACCTTTCCCCCAACGAGCACGAGGCCGCGCTGCTGACCGGCCTGCCTCTGCGGGCGGACGGCGGCGCCGTCAACCGGGAAGACCTGAAAAAAGTCACCGATGCGCTGCGTGCAAAGGGGGTGGACCGCGTGATCGTCACACTGGGCGGAAACGGGTCCGCGATCGCCGGTGCGGAAGGCATCCGGTATACTCCCTGCGTCAGCATGCCGGACGTAAAAGATCCAACCGCCGCCGGGGATTCCTTCGTGGCGGCCTTCTGCACCGGCATCACCGCCGGGCTGCCGGAGCGGGAAGCGCTGGCATTTGCCTCCCACGCTGCCGCGGTCACCGTATCCCGCATGGGGGCGATGCCCTCGCTGCCCACGGCGGCGGAGGTACAGGCCCTGCTGCGCGAACGCGGATACGCCGGGTTCGATCCTGCCGAGTGGAACGTTTTCCTGTAACCGCAGCGGAGCAAAGCGATGTTTTCCATAGAAAGGAAGGATGCAATGATGTTGCAAAGGGAAAGCAGGCAGGCCGTGGAGCTGTTCCTGACTTCTGCCAAAAAAGAATTTTCCGACTTTGCCGATAAACTTGGCGGCGACACCTATGAAAAAACCGCCGAAATCATCCTGAATGCTCAGAAAAACGGCGGCCGCCTCCATATCACCGGGATCGGCAAACCCGGCCATGTCTCCGCGTACATGGCGTCCCTGCTGTCCTCCACCGGCAATCCCTGCTATTTTCTCCACGGCACCGAAGCCGTCCACGGCTCCTGCGGCCAGCTGGTGGCGGGAGACGTGGTGATCTGCATTTCCAACAGCGGGGAAACGGCGGAGCTGAAAGCCACGGCCATCGCGATCCGCAGCAATGGCTGCAAGCTGATCGCCGTCACAGGCAACCCTCGAAGCTGGCTTGGAACTTACTGCGACGCCTGCCTGTACGCCGGTGTGGAGGAAGAGGGCGGTCCGCTGAACCGCGCGCCGCGAAATTCCATTCTCGCGGAGCTTCTGACGCTTCAGGCGCTTTCCGTCGCGCTTCAGGCGGAACGCGGCTGGAATCCTGAGCAGTATGTCCGCTGTCATCCCGGCGGGAAGCTGGGACAGCTGAGAGAAAACGAGAAATAAGGAGGTCCTGAATCATGTTGACCGGAGACTGCATCCATCCCGAACTGATGCGGGTGCTTTCGCTGCTGGGACACGGCGATCGGATTCTGATCGCCGACGGCAACTACCCGCTGGCTTCCAAAACAGGGGACGCGGAGAAGGTCTGGCTGGGCCTGCGGCCAGGGCAGCCCGCCGTCACCGACGTTCTGGAAACTCTGCTGCATGTCATCCGCGTGGAACAGGCGGAAGTCATGAGTCCGGGCGACGATTCCACGCCGGAAATTTTCGGCGAGTTCCAGAAACTGCTGGACGGCATGGAATTGACCAAGCTGGGGCGGTTCGAATTTTACGACGCATGCGGCGAAAAGACGCTGCGGCTGGCAATTTCCACCGGAGAGAAACGCACGTTCGCCAACATTCTCCTGACCGTCGGCGTGGCGTAGCGGAACCGCGCCGGGCGGGCAATCTTCCGTTTGCCCGCCCGGTGGCCGCGGAGGGAAGCGAATCGGGCCGTTCTCAGGGATGATCCCAGGAATATCTGGGATTTTGCACACAGAATTTGCCCCCCGTGATCTCAACGCTTACCCCGTTGATGTAGCTCGCCTTGTCCGAGGCCAGAAAAACGACCGCATTGGCGATATCCTCCGGCCTTCCAAGCCGGTTGACGGGAATGTTCCCCTGCTGCCCCGTCGCCACAGCCCAATTGTCTATTTTTGTCATGGGGGTCTCGATCACGCCGGGGATATAAGTTAAAACCCGGATGTTGTCTTTCGCGTATTCCGCGGCAAAAGAACGGGTCAGGCTGCAGACACCTGCTTTGGCCGCGCCGTAGGGTCCGGAGCCGGCCGCCGGAAAAATCGACTGAAAGGACCCGGCGTTAAAAATGACCCCGCCGCCCGTTTTGCGCATCTGCCTGGCCGCGTATTTGCTGCCGAGAAAGACCCCGGTGAGGTTCGTATCGATGACCTGGCGCCAGAATTCCAAACTCACCTCATCCATCCGGTCATGACAGGTCTGCCCCGCGTTGTTGACCCAGACATCGATCCGGCCAAAGGCGGCCGACACCGCCTCGGAGAATTCGGCGACATCCCGCTCACAGGCAACATTCATCTGTTTGGTGAAAACAGGGTATCCCAGCGATTCGAATTCGCGCTGCACTTCGTCCAGTTTTTCCTTCCGCCGCGCGCCGACCGCAATTTTGCAGCCTTCTTCCGCGAAAGCGCGTGCTATGGACTTCCCGATCCCGGTGGCTCCTCCTGTGACTACAACTACTTTTCCGTCCAACATGAGATTCATAGCGATCTTCTTCCTTTCAAACCAATATTTATGATATCGTACAATTAATCGTGTTTTCTCCCTATAGTTCTATGATATCAAGCGCTTTTAAAACGTATTGTATGAGATCATGTTGCGGCATACTATCAATTTACGAAGCGAGGGATAATCAATGACTGATCGATTCCATATTTCACCATTAAAGGTTGGATGCGGAAAATTTTTTCACGGAAAGGGGCTGATCGCTCTGCTCCCCAGTGAAATCAAACGGTTGGGGGGAAAAGCGCTTTTTATCGGAGGACCCTCCTCGATGGACCGCGTCATGCAGGCGGCCGAGGCGGATCTTATTTCCGCTAAAGTCACTTACCATGTCGTCCGGCACCAGGCTCAGTGTACAACGAAGTGGGCCGGGGAATACGCCAAAACGGCACTGGAGGGCGGATACACCGTCCTAGTGGGCTGCGGCGGCGGCAAAGTCATCGACGAAGCAAAAGGCGCCTCCTATTTCAGCGGCCTCCCCATCATCACTGTGCCGACTTCCCTGGCAACCTGCGTCGCCACTTCCATGGTCGCCATCATGTACAACGACAAAGGACAGCGCGCGCCCGCCATCACACTGAAGAAAGAGGTTGACGTCTGCATCGCCGACGAAGACCTCATCGGGTCCGCTCCGCGGCGTCTGCTGGCCGCAGGGATTTTGGACGATATCGCCAAAATGCCTGAGAGCTATCATCAAAAAATGAATATGCGAGATTACCGCGACTGCAGCCTGGAAGAATACATTCAGATTTTAAACAGCCGCGGCATTTATCATTTTCTCCTCGGGGAAGGCCGCGACCTTTATGACAACGGCAAAAACGCAAAACGTTTTCATGACGCCGTTCTGACGAACCTGCTGCATACCTCGATCGTCAGCGGATTCGCCGACGGTTCCGGCCAGTTGGCCATCGCACACGCGACATACGACTTTATGAGGAATTTCAACACGGAAAAGGCTTCCGCCTTCCTGCACGGGGAAATCGTCGCGGTCGGCCTGATGATCCAGATGGCTTTCAATGGCTACCCGGAGAGCGAGATTCAAAAAGTGCGCGATCTAATGGCCTACATGCACATGCCTCTGACCCTGCAGGACATTCGCTTTGATGCTACTCCCGACAGCCTGGACTTTTTTATCGGCAAAGTGGCCGAAGCCACCAGCCTGTCCAGCACCGAGGACATCGGGCTTCTCCGCAGATCCGTCAAAGCCGCGTTGTAAATTCACCGTTCTATTACAGACAGGACCCGCCGACGGGATGCGCCAGTGGGTCCTGCTTTATTGTTCCGCCTATGTTAAGTCTATTTTTCAGTCCTGCGCGTATGAATTGTTTCCATATCCTTCGCTGTTATTTCCAAATGCTTTCGCATCTCCTTCACGGCCAAAGATGCGTTTTTCGTTTGAAAGCAGAACAAAATCCGCGTGTGGGGTTCCACCGCGTTTGCGTAAACATCATTATTCATAAAGGAATCTCCGCGGTAAACCCGAAAACTCTCCAGCAACTGTTTATTGATGTTGATCAGCAATTGATTGCGGGTATAGCTGATGATCTTTGTGTGGAACAGTTCGTCCAGCATAATCAGGCGCACCAGGTCCTTCGATTCGTTGGCCTCCAAAAAGGATTTGTGGATCTGCTCCAATTCCTTCACCTGTTTTGGAGAAGCACGCTCAACGGAAAGGCGGACGGACAGCGTTTCAATGGCCATGCGGACTTCCATAAAGTCATTGAATTTCGCATTCTCTACATCGTACCAATTGTCGGAGTGGGTCACGGGGGTATAGCTCGCCACAAAAGCGCCCTTTCCGGGCAGCAGATTAATATAACCCAAAGCCTGAATCACGCGCATCGCTTCCCGTACGCTGGTGCGGCTGACCTTCAGCCTCTCACACAGACGGGATTCCGTCGGCAATTTTTCTCCAATGGAGTACTGACCGGATTCAATCAGTTCCTTCAGATTGTCAACAACAGCGTCGGTGATCGAAATCTTGTGGATTTCCTTCATTATGTCCTGGCCTCCTTGTCGGACGTCATTCAATATAATGCCTATAAACATTTAAGCAGCATTGTATATGACTCTTAAAGTTATAATAGCATAGTAGAAGAAATTTGTAAATATTTTTAGATCATATTCATTAATTTAGTGATATATTATAGTTTATTCTTCTACATCTTCAATTTGATAGGTCGTTATTTTTTTATAAACTGCCATTTGGCAAACCAAAGAATTCGGGTATGCCGTTATTTAATATGATATCGTACAATATTCGCATCTTATATCATGAGGGGGGGGAATCGGACCACGGTCCCGTCATCCTCAGGCGAGAACCGGCGGAACGAGCCGGTTCTCTTTTTCTCATGTAAAACGGAGCATCATTCTTTCAGCTGATACAGCACCCTGGGACGTCCGCCGGTCTCGTAATCAATGGAGCTGGACACCAGCCCCGTTTCGATGAGATAATTCAGGTAGCGGCGGACCGTCACCTTGGACAGGCCGGCACGTGCGGAAATGCTTTCGCACGTCTGCTTTTCATCCGCCTGTTCTTTCAAGCAGCTGTAAAGACCGGCCAGGGTGCTCTGGCTCAGCCCCTTGCGCAGTTCACTGTGGTCCGGGTCAAAGGAAACCGGCTTGTTGTTCAGCAGCCGGTCCACCATGGTCTGGTTCACCGTGGTGCTGCTTTTCAGGAGATTGACTTTTGAGAGATATTTTTGAATGGCTTCCTGAAACCGCTGAAAGGAAAAGGGCTTGACAAGATAATCCACGATGCCCATTCGCAGCGCTTCCTCCACGACGCTCATTTCCGTGGCCGCCGTGACCATGATCACGGCGCTTTTGATATTTTCTCCGCGCAGCCGGCTGAGCAGCTCAATCCCGCTGACAATCGGCATATAAACATCCAGGATGACGAGGTCGGGCTGGTTTTCATGGACGTATTCCCAGGCATCCCGCCCATTGCCGAACACTCCGTCGATTTTGAAATCGCCGAACTGCTGCAGATACTGCCGGTTGATCTGCGCGACCATTGGGTCGTCCTCAACGATTGCCGCATGAATCATCGCTGTCACTTCCTTTGGCGTTTTCTGTTGAAGATAAGGGTAAATGTGGTGCCGGCCATAGGCTCGGAGTC
The DNA here is from genome assembly GCF_035986805.1 of Caproicibacter sp. BJN0012. Classification (NCBI taxonomy): domain Bacteria; kingdom Bacillati; phylum Bacillota; class Clostridia; order Eubacteriales; family Acutalibacteraceae; genus Caproicibacter; species Caproicibacter sp. BJN0012. The sequence goes on from NZ_CP142518.1 coordinate 2,867,752, forward strand.
CACTTCGATGCTGCCTTCCCTGCGGCCGACGATTTCATTCACCAGACTCATGCCGACCCCCCGCCCCTGCGCGGCTTTCGTGCTGAATCCCGGTTCGTAGATCCTGCTCAGGTTTTCCGGCTCGATTCCCGTTCCGGTATCTGTCACCAGAATCAGCAGGCCGTCTTCGTCCTCCGTGATCTGAAGCACGATGCTCCGCGGACCGTCTCCGCGCTGGGCATTGACAGCCTCGATGGAATTTTCAAGGAGATTGCCGACCACAGTTACAAGGTCGGAGGTGGACAGGTACCGGCTGTGCTCCGGCAGATCGCTGTTGGCCAACAGCGTCAGGCTGATATCCAGTTCCCTCATGTTGTTCAGCTTTCCAAGAAGCAGCGCCGCGACGCTGGAGTTGCGGATGTACTGCAGCACCGGGCCGATCACCTTGGCCTGAAGCGCTGAAATGCTTCCAATATAAGACAACGCCTCTTTTTGCCGTCCCATCTGAAGCAGGCCCGCAATCACCTGCAGCTTGTTCATGAACTCATGGCTGTTGGCACGGAGCGCGGAAACGATGTGCCGGGTCCCGTTCAGCTGTTCCGCCGTCCGCATCGCTTCGGTCCGGTCCGACAGGATCAGGAGGGTGCCGGACCGCCTTTCGTTCTTCCGCAGGGGAATACAGCAGGAGAGAATGTTGGGACGGGAGGTTGAGATGTTCTTTTTCTTTTCTTCCTTTTCCCTGAGCAGGCTTTCCCCCGATTCCTCCTGGATGAGGGAATCCAGAACCGCGCCTTCCAGCAGTTCCGACCGCTGTCCCAGCATCCCTTCGGCGGCCCGGTTCACCAGCTGGATTTTTCCCGGCGCGTCCACGAAGACAACGCCCTCGTCCAGGTTGTTGAGCACTTCATTTTGTGTCAGATAGGTATGCACCAGTTCCTCCGGACTGTAGCCGAGGAGCAGGTGCCGGATGAGAAAGGTGGCAGACCCTGCCAATATCAGCGTCGCCAGCATCAGAAACGCGGCCAGTTTGAGATAGGTCATCGTGATCCGGTTGCGAAGGCTCTGAATCCGGTCCATTGTGGTGCTGGTCATCACAAAGCCGATCACCTTGCCGTCCCCATTCTTCACCGGACAGAAAAACCGGCGCTGCGGACCCATCGTGCCCACGCCGTTCACAACATAGGACTCTCCGGCCAGGGCCCGGTTTTCGTCCCCGCCGACAAACTGCTCGCCGACGCGCGCGTGGACCACATGGTAAAGCCGGGTGGAATGCGCATCGGCAATGGTGACAATATCCAGATCCTCCGTCTTGCTGATCAGATCATCCAGGTAATCCGTGAGGGATTTGGGGCAGGTGCCCTTTTGCAGCGCATCCTTTACGGCTTCGCTGTCCGCAAGCGAGGAGGCGGTGGAAACGAGGCCGCTCTCGATTTTTTCCTGCAGGGAGGACAGGGAAAAATGCAGAGTCACGGTGAGGGTGACGCTGAGCAGGACGATCCATACCAGCGTAGACAGACTGAAAAGCTGGGCAAACATGGAGGCAAGGCCTTTGTCCTTTCGTCCTCTTCGGTTCCAGTGCACCATACCTTCTTCCTCCCTGAACAGAAAACCGACTTTAATCTTTATAAAAATTTTATCATCCTGAGTCATAAATTTCAACCGCCATAAAATGCCGAAAGCCGTTTTTTCCGCTTTCGGCTCATTTTTTTTACTTTCAAAACTCGAAGAATAGTTTCAAAAGGATTTTCCTCTTCAAAAGCATGTCGTATAGTAAAACGTGCAAAGATCCTGCCAAAATGTTTTGGAAAATCATGCAAAGCAACTAAAAATTTGGGAAGGAAGAGGTTGTCTTATGGATTATGCGAAGGAATCGCTCCGGCTGCACAGGGAATGGAAAGGCAAGATTGAAGTGGTTGCCAGCGTCCCCGTAAAGACCAGGGAAGATCTGTCCCTGGCCTATACTCCCGGCGTGGCGCAGCCCTGCCTGGAGATCCAGAAAAATGTGGAGGAGAGCTATGAACTGACCCGCCGCCACAATCTGTGCGCAGTCATCACCGACGGCTCCGCGGTCCTCGGGCTGGGAGACATCGGGCCGGAGGCGGGAATGCCCGTCATGGAGGGCAAATGCGTGCTGTTCAAAGCCTTTGGCGGAGTGGATGCCTTTCCGCTCTGTGTCAAGACCAAGGACGTGGATGAATTCGTCAATACCGTGTATCTGATCTCCGGCTCCTTCGGCGGCATCAACCTGGAGGACATCTCCGCGCCGCGCTGTTTCGAGATCGAGCGCAAGCTGAAAGAGAAATGCGATATCCCGATTTTCCACGACGACCAGCACGGCACCGCGGTCATCACGCTGGCCGGGCTGACCAACGCGCTGAAAGTGGTGGGCAAGAAGAAGGAGAACGTGCGCATCGTCACCTCCGGCGCCGGCGCCGCGGCCGTTTCCATCGTCCGGCTGCTGCTCTCCGCCGGATTCCGGGACATCACGATGTGCGACCGGGCAGGAGCGATTTACAAGGGCCGGGAAAAGGGAATGAACTGGATCAAGGAAGAGATGGCCGGAATCACCAATGCGGACCGCAGGGCCGGCTCCCTGGCCGACATGCTGAAGGGGGCAGACGTATTCATCGGCGTGTCCGCCCCCGGCCTTGTCACCACGGATATGGTCAGGACCATGAACCGGGACGCCGTCATTTTCGCCTGCGCCAACCCCACGCCGGAAATTTTTCCCGATGAGGCGAAGGCGGGCGGCGCGCGGGTCATTTCCACCGGCCGCAGCGACTTCCCGAACCAGATCAACAACGTCCTGGCTTTCCCCGGCATCTTCCGGGGCGCTTTCGATGTACGCGCCAGGGATATCAACGAGGAGATGAAAATGGCGGCCGCAAATGCCCTGGCCGGCCTGATCTCGCCGGAAGAGCTGAACGAGGACTGCATCATTCCCCAGCCCTTCGACAAACGCGTGGGGCCCGCCGTGGCAAAGGCCGTGGCGGAAGCTGCCCGGAAGAGCGGGGCCGCCCGGATCTGACCGGTCTACAGACTGATATAGAGGAGGAGAGTTTATGTCAAATTCCGATACTGCTGCAGCGAAGCAGAAATCTACATACCTTTTGTTCAATCTTCCATGGTATTATTTCGCGGCCTTTGCCGTTGTCGTCCTGGCGGCGACTTACCTGGGCGTCCTGCCCTCAGGGATGGGCGGCTGCTTCGCCTTTATGATCGTGGTCGGCACAATCCTGAACGAAATCGGGGAACGGACCCCCATCATCCGCTCCTATCTGGGCGGCGGCGCCATCGTCGTCATCTTTGGCTCCGCGCTCCTGAACTACTTTAATCTGCTGCCGGCCCTGGTAAAAACCCTGGACGACGGCACCAAGATCTACAACATGCACCTGCTGAACGATTTGGACCTGATGGGAAACATCAACCAGTTTTTCAAGCCGGAGGGCGCTTTCCTGGACTTTTATATCGCCGCGCTGATCACCGGCTCCATTCTGGGCATGAACAGCAATCTTCTGAAGAAAGCCGCCGCGCGGTATTTTCCGGCCATTTTCGGCGGTATCTTCCTGGCTTTCGGCATCACGCTTGCGGTGAGCTCGATTATGGGCTACGGCGCGGTAAAGGCCCTGCTGCTCATCGCCCTTCCCATCATGGGCGGCGGCATGGGAGCGGGCGCCGTGCCCCTCTCCAAGATCTTTGAAAGCAGCAACACCATGACCGCGGCAAAAGCCATTTCCATCATGACGCCGGCCGTGGCCATCGGGAACGCGATCTCCATCGTTCTGGGCGGCCTTGTCGTCAAGATTTTCAAAAACAAGGAATGGAACGGCCAGGGGCAGCTGATGAAGCTGGATGCGGCGAGCGCCGCGGAAATGGAGATCAGCCCCGAAATGGAAGCCAAGCGCGCCCATATTGACGTAAAGAATCTGGGCATCGGCTTGTTTGTTTCCAACTCCTTCTTCGCGTGGGGTTACATCGTGGGCTGGGCCTGGAACTCCATCTGCCCCGCCGTCAGCATCCATCCCTACGCCTGGATGATCATCAGCGTCGCCGTCTGCAAGATCTTCAACCTGCTCCCGGAGAACGTCGAGGTCGCCTGTTACCAGTGGTTCCAGTTCATTATGAAAAACCTGACAACCACGCTGCTGATGGGAATCGGTCTGTGCTATTTGAGCATCGATACCGTGATCCAAAGCTTCAATGCGACCTATCTGGTTCTATGCCTGGGCACCTGCCTGGGCGTGTTCTTCGGCGCTGCGGTGGTCGGAAAATGGGTCGGGTTCTACCCCGTGGAAGCGGGCATTACCGCCGGCCTGTGCATGTCCAACATGGGCGGCACCGGCGACGTGGCCGTCCTCTCCGCCGCGGACCGCATGGAACTGATGCCCTTTTCGCAGATCTCCTCCCGCCTCGGCGGCGCCATTATCCTTCTCATCGGCAGCCTGCTGCTGTCCCTGCTGGGTGGGATGCTGTAGCGGCCTTTCATTCTTGTCAAAGCCCGGATTCCGGCGCCGCTCGGTCAGGGCGGCGCCTTTTTCAAGGAGGGATCGATCGCGATGGAATGTCTCAACTGCGGCAGACCGGCGGAGTACGTCTTTCACGTGCTGGAGGTGCGGACCCTGCATATCCGCGATATTTTTGGAGAAAAGAGGGTGCAGGCGCTGGGAAAGTCCTTGGACTATGCCGTTTGCAGAACCTGCGCCGCGGCGCGCCTGGAACAGATCCGCAGGCCGGGGAAGCGGATGGTGAAAAGCGGCGCTCCGTTCGCGGCCGCGCTGGCACTGGGAATCGTGCTGATTTCGCTGCTCCCGACAGGCGGCAATGCCGTTCTGCGCCTGATGGGCCCGGCCGCCGCGATCTGTGGTATTCTGGGACTCGCAGCCACCGTCCGTGACGGATTCCGCCGCAGAAAGGAGTTCGGCGCTCTGCAGGGGGAAGAGGCTATGGCCCGCGCGGCGTGGGAATGCCTGCTGGAGGCGGCCCCCAGAAAGGCCGGCGACTCCGACCTGACCTATATTCCCGTCGACCGGAAAACGCTGGCCCTGAAAAACGGCGATCTGATGATTCTCTACCACCTTTTGCCGCAGATCGCCGCACAGGCTTACGATCTGATCCACTGCGGATGACGGAGCTGCCCAGCCGTGCGGCGGGAACGGCCCCGGACGGACTGGGGCATCCGCCGCTAATCCGCCGAACGTTCTGAATATCCTGCCGAGAGCTTTTGGGCAGTTGGTAAAGGCATGAGAGCCCCTGCAAAGAGCAAAAAAAATAACGCCTTGAGGTTGGCGCTACTTTTTCACTGGTGTGATGCCCTCAGGGCCGCTATTCGGGCCATGGACAATCGCGACTTTCAGGAAGATTCGCTGAAGCTGTCCAGAATATTGTTCATGCTTCGCCGGATATGGCGGCTCATTTCCCTGCGGGCCTCTTCCGGCTCACAGAAACCGATACAGCCAAGAATTTTACCGTGCTCCAGAACGGATTTCTCGCGGTGCTCCGCATTCGAAGTTGTTTTTCCGACCGAAGGCCCGTCCCACAGCCCCATCAGGAACTGATACAGCTTTCCGTTGTTCGCCGCCGTCCAGATGGTTGTATGGAATTTCATGTTGTAATCGATATATTCTTCTTGCGTCATTACGGGAAGGGCCTTCAGCGCCTTCTCCTGGTATGGACGGAGAAGCGAGGGGTCCATGTGATTCGCCGCGGCGCGAGCGGCGGCTTCGCCCTCCAGCAGAATCCTCATCTCGTAATGATCCGTAATAAATTTCTCGTCGATCCGCCTGACAATGGCGCCCTTGTTCATGCGGAGCTCGATTAGCCCCTCGGAAGCCAGCGTCTGAAATGCCTCCCGTACGGGCGTGCGGGATACGCCGAGCTGATTTCCCATTTCCGTCAGGGATAGCTCCTGCCCTTCCTGAAATTCCCCCGCAAGGATCGCTTTCCGAAGGATGGATGCGATCCGGATCCGCGCCGGCATCAGCTCCAAGTGTTCCATGTCTTTCACCTCGTTTTTTCACTATAGCATGGAGGCGGGACGGTGTCAACCGGATTCTCGGGAAGCGGTTTCCCCGGCACGGCGCCTGATTCAGGCGGAAAGGCAAGAGGCCTTTTTCCGATCCGGTTGACGGGTCTTTGGATTTGTACTAAAATGGAGGTAATATTGCATACGATATATCGTATGCAATCTATTTGACGACAGGAGGAACGTCCATGCACGCAATTGAAAAAATCCTTGCGAACGCATCCGGCAGGGACCGGGGGCTGACGGGCGAGATTGTCAATGCGAAAATCGATTTCGCAGAGATCAATGACCTCTATCTCCAGACGGTATACTCGTTTCGGGAGATGGGAGGCAAAAAAGTCTGGGACAGGGACCGCGCGGCTTTTGTATTCGACCATTACGCGCCGGCCCCCACCATTCAGTCCGCCGCCAACCAGGCGGAAATGCGCGCCTTCGCGCGGGAAAACAATCTGACATACCACTTTGACACGAACGCCGGCGTCTGTCATCAGGTGATGCCGGAGCGAGGCCTGATCTATCCGGGAATGATCGTCGTCGCCACCGATTCGCACACCACGACGCACGGCGCGTTCGGGGCGTTCGGCACGGGCGTGGGCGCGACGGATCTGGCGACCGTGCTGATCTCCGGCGAACTCTGGTTCCGCGTGCCGGAGATCATTGAAATCCGCATCGACGGCACGCCGCGGAAAGGGGTCCTGCCGAAAGACGTGATCCTGCATATTCTGGGCAAGATCAAGGCGGACGGCGCCGTATACAAGGCGATCGATTTCACCGGCAGCTATGTGGATCAGCTCGGCGTGGCGGGCCGCATGGCCATCTGCAACATGGCGGTGGAAATGGGCGCGAAGACGGCATACATGCAGCCGAATCAAAGCGTCCTCGACTATGTATCCAAACGGGCGGTCCGCCCCTTCACGGTCCGGACGACGGACCCGGGTTACGTTTATTCCGAAAGCCATGTGTTCGACATCAGCGGTCTCGGTCCGCAGATTGCCGTTCCCCACAGCGTGGACAATGTCCGGCCGGTAGAGGAAGTCCCGGCCGTCAAAATCGACCAGGCTTTTATCGGCGCCTGCACCGGCGGACGCGTCGAAGACATCGAGGAGGCGGCCCGGATTCTCCGTGGAAAAAAGATTCCGGAAACCGTCCGGCTGATCGTCATCCCGGCGTCCCGTGAAGTGATGCGCACCTGCATGGACAAAGGATATTTGCAGGAACTGATCGACGCGGGTGCGACGATTTCCACGCCGGGCTGCGGACCGTGCCTTGGAGCGCACGAAGGCGTTATCGCCCCGGGAGAGGTCTGCATCACGGCGTCCAACCGCAATTTCCCGGGGAGGATGGGAAGCGTGCAGGCTGAAATTTATCTCGCGTCGCCGGCGACGGTAGCGGCTTCCGCATTGAAAGGCTGTATCACGGACCCGAGGACGGTCCTTTGAACAAAGGGAGGGAGAAAAACAGAATGCAAACGACGATAACGGGCAGGGCCGCGGTCGTGCTCGGCAACAATATCGATACGGATCAGATTTACCCCGGCAGATTTTTGGACCTGATCGACCCGAAAGCGATCGGCAGCCACTGCCTGTGCGGAGTGGACCCCGAAATCGCCGGCCGTTTCCATCGGGGGGACATCATTGTGGCGGGAACCAATTTCGGGTGCGGCTCCAGCCGCGAGCACGCGCCGATCGCGCTGCTCAGCATGGGCGCCAGCCTGGTCCTGGCCGATTCTTTCGCCCGGATTTTTTTCCGGAATTCCATCAACCTGGGCCTGCCGCTTTTAATCTGCAAGGGGATCAGCCAGAAGGTCCGGCCGGGCCAGGCGCTGAAAGTCGATCTTCTGGAGGGGACGGCCGAGATCGCGGAAACCGGAGAAGTGCTCTCCTGTGAAAGAATCGGCGGGCACGCGCTGGCGATTCTGGAGGCCGGCGGGATCAAGCCGATGTTCCGCGCGAAAATGGGCCTGAAATAGGAGCTTTATTCCGGCGGCGGAATCTCCCGCCTGTCCCGGAAAAAACCGGTCTTTCGATGAAGTGATCTAAAGATAGCAGACACAAAAACCGTGTCTGCTATCTTTTATTTGCTGAAACTGGTCTTTCGCATCGAGTTTTAAAAGTAAAAATTTACACATATGATTATGATACATTTAATCCGAATGTGACGGAAGGTATCGCAAGATATGAAACATTTTGAAATAAAAAAACTGACAGAGAGCGAGGCCGCCGAAAGCATTGCAATTTTAGCAGTTTCAATCGCACTGATCTATTCATTGATTTCTGTATACTTTTGCAATCATTTCTTTTTTCATACGGAAATCAATGGAGTAAATGTTTCATTAAAAGCATACGATACCGCGAATCAGACGATCAGCGACTTTATTAAGGGCTATGAATTGCAGTTGACGGAAAGAGATCGCGAAACAGAAGAGATAGCCGGGCAGGATATCGATTTGCAATATAATGAAAAAAAACGGATTTCTGAAATTTGCCAAAAGCAAATTTCGTTGGAGTGGATCGGATCTTTGTTCAAGGGTCAAAAATTTTATATCAATAATTTATTCATTTATAACCAAGACCTCTTGAAAAATAAAATCAGTCAATTGGATTGTCTGAATAAAACTATTACAAAACCTAAAAATGTAAATTTCGAGTATTCAAATGGTTCTTACAAGGTGATCAGAGAAGTATATGGAAACGAAATCATAAAAGATAAATTAGACGAAGCGATAAAAACGAGCATTGAAAACGGAGAGACAAAACTGAATTTAGAAGAAAAACAATGCTACGAAAACCCCACATATACTTCGAGCTCTGACAAAACCCTTATGACCAAAAGGCTGCTGGACAGGTATGTTTCATCGAACATCACCTATAAATTCGGCGATAAAAACGAAACATTAGATGGAAATACAATCAACAAGTGGCTTCATGTCGGCGAAAAATTGGATGTTAAAATAGACAGGGCGGGAATTGTAAAATATGTAAACGAATTGAGCAGAAAATACGATACCGTCGGAACGCCGAGAGATTTTGCAGCATCTGTAGGAAAAACAATCGCGGTGAAAGGAGGGCTTTACGGGTGGAAAATCGATCAAAGCGCCGAGGCAGAAGCATTATTCGAAAATATCACACGTGGTGAAACAGTAAAAAGAGAGCCGATCTATGCTCAAACGGCTTTATCCAGGGGGAAAAATGAAATAGGCAGCACCTATTTGGAAATCGACATAACAAAGCAGCACGTATGGTTTTATAGGGAGGGAAAGCTCATCGCCGAAGGTCCCGTGGTAACCGGAAATCCAAACAGGGGATGGTCGACCGTGACCGGAACTTATTCGCTCAACTACAAACAAAAAGGCGCAACCTTAAGCGGTCCCGGCTCTAAAACCAACGTGACTTATTGGATGCCCTTTTTCGGAAATATTGGATTACACGACGCATACTGGAGATCCTCTTTCGGAGGACAAATATATAAAAGGAACGGGACCCATGGATGCATTAACGCCCCCTTCTATCTGGCGAAGACAATTTTCGATCACATAGAAGCCGGGACCCCGGTCGTCTGCTATGAAGAAGGATAAATCCATGATCCAGTCTATAAGCTCCATTGACATGTTTCGATAGAAATGCCGCCCAATAATGGGCGGCATTTCTAAGGGAGGGAGTATTATGAAAAAGTTATATATAAAAGCCTCACTTGAGGCCGCTTGTAATTTGTCCGGAGCCGTGGGGGGCATTTCATCCTTACCGCCGGTCTGGCACTTCGATTGGAACAATTACAGAATACCGGGAGATTGTGACCGGGCGATGAAGCTCTTTTGAAGATTCTGAATACTTTCTGTGAATAAAGTATGGACACTTTTCAGGAAAAAAATTCAAAGAAAAATAATGAACGTCATTTTTTCATCTTAACGGGCAGCCAAGTTCATTCTGAGGTTTGCTGCTCCGCAGGGCATCGTCTCTTCTTAAGCCTTTTGCTCACGTCCTCCCGGAGAAGGGTGTACAAGACGGAACAGACGGGGATGGAAACGAGCATTCCTGCCACGCCGAACAGGTTCCCGCCGATGGTCACGGCAACCAGGACCCACAGCGCGGGAAGCCCAACCCTCGAGCCGACCACATGCGGAAAGATCAGGTTTCCCTCAAGCTGCTGCAGAATGACAAAGAACACAACAAACCATATGGCCTGAATCGGACTGACAATCAGGATCAGCAGGGCCCCGATCACGGTGCTTAAAAAGGCCCCGATGATCGGGATCAGCGCCATAAATGCGACTAAAACAGAAACCAGAAGTGCATAAGGGAACCGGAACAGGCTCATGCCGATCAGGCAAAGTGTTCCAAGAATACATGCCTCCGTGCACTGCCCGACAATAAAATTGGAAAACGCCGTGTAGACCAAACTGCAAAGCCGCAGGAACGGCACGTGGAATTTGTTCGGCAAATACGCCTGGAAAACACGGATCGCCTGCCGGCGCAGCTTTTCTTTCTGAATCAGGATATTCAGAGCAATAACGAAGCTCAGCACGAGCGTCAGAGCGGCATGGAACACATTGGCGGTCACCATGACGGTCGAACCGACCAGAGTGCCGGCCAGCTTTTGGCCGTTCGCCGCAATCATCTGGCTTGCGCTTGCCCAGTCAATTTTTATACTGCGCAGATACTCGCCAATCGCCGGATACTCCGATGCGATCTGCGCCAGGCTTTTCTGCAGGCCGTTAAAAAACGACGGGGTCTGATTTGTAAGGCTTGTAATAGTCCGGACGAGCTCAGGGACGACAATCAGGAGGATCAGCGCAATCAAGCCGATCACAATCAGCAGCGAGGTTAATATGCTGACCGGCCTTCGGATTTTCGGCCAAATTTTCAGAGGTTTCCGGTTCAGGCCGGAAAAAAGCTTTGTTTCAATCGGCAGCATTACAATATTTAAAATAAAAGCAAAGACGAGGCCAAGCAAAATCGGAGCAAAAACGCCGCCCAAAATTCCAAGCAAGTCCGGAATCCGGTATAAATTCTGCAATGCCATATAAAATACAATTCCAAATGCGATGAGAAGGGCCAGCATTTTCATATTCTTTCTGTTAAGTTCCATCTTTTTTCCCTTTTCTGCGTCCTGTCTTTTCAAGGCTTATAAAAACATTATGCCTAATCCCGGAATAAATAGCAATATCTTTACAATTTTATTCCCTTTTTATTTTGGATTTTTCAGATGCCTGTAATCACTTTCTCCCGCCGCCGTCCAAAATTTAGCCTTTGTGACGGGCGGATTTCACAAGACAGCCCAACCCAAGGCCGAGCACATCATAAGCAAGCCCTGTTAACCGATCTTATTAAAAGTTACCGTCCTATCCTTAAGGGATATTTTCCCGGCCTGATACCCATATTGAAAAAGTTCCTTTTTGTATTGCAAAAAAGAATGGTCCATCTCAATTCCTAAAATATCATGTATTTCAGCAAAAGATAATTTCACAGATGTGGCATTCGTCTTTTGAATATACTCCCATAAAGCGTTATACTTACTCATGCTATCCTGTTCCCTTCCATTTCTGTGCTTCCGAAATCAAATGATCAGGCCGTGTTTTTGATCCGCAAGTCAGTCATTTATCGACTCGACGCCAAGCTGCCTGAGCTTGCCAAGTTTGTTCCGCGGTAAAAAGGCCCTGAATCCGCGTTTGTGTTATCTTTCGGTATAATAGTCATTTTTTCTTGATTTACTCCATTCCGATTTACTCATATAATTTATATATACATAACTATTTGACAACGGAAGGGGGAGAGGATAAATCCTCTCCCCCTTCCGTTGTCTTCCGGTGAACCATCGGGGAGCCTCCGGCAGCTTCGCCGCCGTGCAGTTCCTCGCTGAAACGGTCCTGCAAGGGTCATCTCTTAACGCTCGGACCCTTTTGGGTTCGAATCCGTACAGCAACTAAAACAAAAACGGAACACATTTTCCAGTGCTCCGCTTGTCTCTTTTTGGTGAACCATCGGGGATTCGAACCCCGGACACCTTGATTAAAAGTCAAGTGCTCTACCAACTGAGCTAATGATTCATATTTGGGCCGCCCTCAGCGCATAGCCCGCCGCGGGCGGACCTGTGGCTGGGCTGGCAGGATTTGAACCTACGAAATGACGGAGTCAAAGTCCGTTGCCTTACCCCTTGGCTACAGCCCAATCTATCAGTACGGTCTGTCGTGTCTGCAACCGTATCATCTAAAAAATGGGGTGGAAGATGGGATTCGAACCCACGGTCTCCAGTGCCACAAACTGGCGCTTTAACCAGCTAAGCTACATCCACCATATCGGATTGTGGCGCGCCAAAAGGGATTCGAACCCCTGGCCTACTGCTTAGAAGGCAGTTGCTCTATCCAACTGAGCTATTGGCGCAAAAAAGTATGGAGCGAGTGATGGGAATCGAACCCACGCGACCAGCTTGGAAGGCTGGAGTTCTGCCACTGAACTACACTCGCGTTTCAGCGACGGCTATCATTATAGCATGGTTCAGCGGCAGTTGTCAATGATAAATTACATTTCTCCGGCCTTTTCTTTTATTTTCGTCCGTTTATTGCATGACCTGTAGTTGAATGCCCTTTTCGTCGTCGGCAGTCACCGCAATCCCGGCCAGGGAATCACTTCCGCTCTCCACCAGGATGGAGGCGATTCTGTCTTCCACCTTACGGCGGATCAGATTGCGAAGGTCCCTCGCGCCGCTCTTTCCGCCGATTGCATTCCGGGCAAGCCACCGGGTCGCTTTTTCATCGTAGACCAACCGGGTCCCACGCTCCTTCAGCGTAGCGACATACTCATCCAGCATTAAATGGGCAATTTTTTCAAAGTCATCTTCCTTCAGCTGCCGGAACACGATGATCTCATCCACCCGGCTGATGAACTCAGGCCTGAGAAAATCGGAAAGAGCCTTGAGGACCCTCTCACGGGTCACATCGGCGTCGCTGCGGGCAAAGCCGAGAGTCCCCTCCTTCTTTTCGCTTCCGGCATTCGAGGTCATCACAAGCACCGTATTTTCAAAATTCACATTCCGCCCGTGCGCGTCGGTAATATGGCCCTCATCCAGAATCTGCAAAAGAATATTCATCACGTCCGGATGAGCCTTTTCGATTTCGTCAAACAAAAGCACGGAATACGGGCGGCGGCGCACCTTCTCTGTCACCTGCCCTGCCTCGTCATATCCCACATAGCCCGGGGGCGACCCGATGATACGGGAAACCGAGTGCTTTTCCATGAACTCCGACATGTCCAACCGGATCAGCGTTTCGGGCGTGTCGAACAATTCCTTGGAAAGAACCTTGACCAGCTCGGTTTTTCCGACTCCCGTGGGGCCGACAAAAATAAAAGAAGCAGGCCGGCGGCGCGGGCTGATCTGCACCCGGCTGCGGCGGATCGCGGCCGAAACGGCCGCCACCGCCTCTTCCTGTCCGACGATTTTTCCGTTCAGCTTCTGTTCCAGCTCCGCAAGCTTTTTCAATTCGTTTTCCTGGATCCGGCTCGCCGGAATTCCCGTCCAAAGCTCAATGACCCTGGCGACGTCCCTCTCCTCGACCTGGGAACCGAGCGCCGCGGGGGCCAGCTCTTTTTCTTTTAGCTCCAGGCGGGAAATATTCGTGCGTATCTCGGCCAGCTTCTGATAATCCGGCTCCGTGCTGTCGGCTGTCAGCTCTTCTTCCTGCGCATGAAGATCCGCCAGCTGTTCCGCGTTTCTGTCGTACTGTTCCATGGAAACATTTCTCAGAGCGGCGCATGAACAGGACTCATCCAAAAGGTCGATGGCTTTGTCAGGCAGAAACCGGTCGTTGATATAACGCTCCGACAGCGTGACGATTTTCCGGATGACCGGTTCCGTCACACGCACCCGGTGAAAATTTTCATAGTAGGATTTAATGCCGTTCAATACCTCGACCGTCTCCTGAATGGACGGCTCCGCAATCGTCACGGGCTGAAAACGCCGTTCCAGCGCCGCGTCCTTTTCGATATATTTGCGGTATTCGTTGAAGGTCGTCGCGCCGATCACCTGAATTTCCCCGCGGGAAAGGGCAGGCTTTAATATGTTTGCGGCATTCATGGAACCTTCCGCGTCCCCTGTGCCAACCAGATTGTGTACTTCATCGATAAACAGAATGATGTTTCCTTCCGCCTTGACCTCTTCCAGAAGTCCCTTGATCCGGCTTTCAAACTGCCCGCGGAACTGCGTTCCCGCAACCAGGGCCGTCAGGTCAAGCAGATGGATTTCCTTTTTGCGCAGCGCCGCGGGGACATTGCCGCCGGCAATCCGCAGGGCGAGCCCTTCCGCCACGGCCGTTTTGCCGACGCCCGGCTCACCGATCAGGCAGGGATTGTTCTTGGTCCTGCGGCTGAGAATCTGAATGACGCGCGCGATTTCCTTCTCCCGGCCGACTACGGCGTCAATCTGCTGTGCCCTGGCCCGGGCGGTCAGGTTCGTGCAATAGGCATCCAGATGCTTCCGCTTGGTCTTATGCTTTTCTTTCGGAGCTTTTTTGCTGGATTCTCCGTTCTGGACCTGCTCCGGGCTGTTGGCCCCGCCGGGATAAATATTCTGAATGAACGGAAACGTCGCGGCTCCGCCGGGCACAAAGCCGCTCAGAGCGCTTTCAGAGCCGTTTTCCCCTTCGCCGGGATCGTCCTGGTTTTCCTCAATCATATCGGTCAGCTCGGATTCCATCGCCTCCATCTGTTCATCCGTGATTCCCATTTGGTCCAGCAAATCATTCACCGGCTTTATTCCAAGTTCCTTGGCACAAATCAAACAAAGCCCGCGGCTTTCCCCCATATCAGCCGATGGGGTCAGAAATACAACCGCAGGTCTCTTGTGACATTTGGAACACATGATCATTTCAGCTCACTTCTTTTCTTTTCATACTATGATACCATAAAAAAACGGATTTACAAGTTTTATCCGCGTCTCTTTTTATCCATAACTTCCTGAATGTCAATCTTGTACTTCGGATCATCCGAACGATAAATGTCGAAATAGATTTTTGCATAGCGGACAAAAGCATAAATCATAAACGCGGCGGTGATGGACAGAAGCGTTACGGACACGATCAGTTCCTTATCCTCCCCGATCCCGATCCCCTTCAGAAAAACGATAATTCCAAAGGAAATATAAAACAACACGGTCGCGGTTTTCCCGAACCACTGGGAACCGCCCGGGCGTTTTTTCTTTTTTCCGATCAAAAAAATCCCAGCGGAAACCATCAGGGCCTCCTTGATCACAAAGACCGCGAGAAACGGAATCAGGATCGGCTGCTTTACCGCAAGGCAGATCGCGACCGCGCCCTGCGTCAGCTTGTCGGAAAGCGGATCCAGCATCTGGCCGAGCTCCGTGGTCTGATGGTATCTGCGGGCAATCATTCCATCCAGCATATCGGTCAGCCCGGATAAAATCAAAACGGCAGCCGCCTTCAGGATCTGATCCCCCTCGTAATAAATCACAAAAGGAATGATCAGCAGCATCCTCAGAACCGTCAGCGTATTGGGTATATTAAAGTTTTTGTTTCTGTCCTGCATCCCCGTCTACCCCACTCCAAATATCTGCCTGTAATAATGTATCAACCGGATTTTTTTCCTCCATATACTGAAGGATCTTGGAATTCTCGATCCCCTTCCACGCAGACGCCGCGCCATGGCCGGAGGGGACCGTAAGCCGGGTCAAAGCGCAGATGACAAAAAGGATGGCCACACCTTTGACCAGCCCGAAAACGCCGCCTAGCAGCATGTTGACCTGACGCAGAACCGGAAGCCGGAAGACATGATCGGCAGAGGTGGCAATCACATGAACCAGAAGCTCCATCACGGCAAACAGAACGGCTGCGGCAAGAATCCGGCTCAGCGGCTGACCGGGCCGGAATGACGGCAGAAGGTTCGCAAGGTAAGGGCCGGCGGCCGCTGCAAAACGCCCCGACAGACGCACGGAAACAACGAGGGACACGACAAAACCGGCAAGTTCGATCAGCGACCGGACAATTCCGCGGCGAAGGCCTGAAATGACAAAGACCAGAAGGACGCAAAGCAATGCCAGGTCATAAAAAGTTCCCACTTTTTTCCTCCCCGAACGCAAAATAAATCCGCACACAAGAGCAATATATCACAAAACATTCATTTGCACAAGCCGTTTACCGGCTGGAAACCTTTCGGATTTCCGAAACACCGAGGATAAAAGCGGAGGTCTCGTCTCTCAGCGCAACCGCCTTTGCATCGTCGCCCGCATCGCAGGTGCCGGCAGGCCCCGCGGGCGACGAGGTGTAAAAATAGACTTTCGAGCCGCACAGGGCGGCCGCGGCAGAGCCGAAAACGGAAACGGACCTCACCGTTCCCTGCAGAGACGGGGAAAGGAGCTTTTCTCCCGACCGGTTGAGGATCAAAAGGCCGGAATCTTCGGAGCCCGCATAGGAGGACAGCCCCAGAACCGTCAGATCGGCGGAGGCGCAGTATGCCGTCAGTTGTTTGCCGCCGTAGCTGCATTCGATTTTCGAACGGCTGCCCGCATCGATCAGCACGGCGGCCTGGTCCCCGAACGCGGTAACGGCGTCGTCACCGTTCCAGCAAATGTCGAACAGCATATTCCCATCGTACACCGCGAGCGGCTGCTGAACTTTCGAATCGCTCAAGTTCAGCAGATACAGGGCCGACTGGATCACGCCGTTTTTCGTATTGACGCCGGTGACCGCCGCCATGCTCCCATCGGGGCTCAGGGCGGCCGCCGTCGGATAGTAGTCCGAAAACCAGTAATGGGATTGCTCGCGGCCGTCCGCCGTATAGGCGGTCAGTTCCCCCCGGTATCCTTCCGCCTCTGTGATCAGCGCATAGCCCCCCTGACGGGCAAGCGCGCCTGCGATCAGATTCTGGTTCAGGTTGATTTTCCGAATCGTGCGGTTGATACTTTCCAGTTGGCATGCCCTGCCGCCCAGGTTATAGAGCAGCATCCGGCCGCCGTTCAGCTTGAGAACCGGATCGCTGAAGCTGTGCTGGCGGGAAACAAGCTCCTTTGCGGTCGAATTCAGCACCGTAAGCGACGTGTCGCTCGCAAAGCAGACGTTCTTGTCCGCCGACAGAAAATTCTGCGGCTGAACGGAAGTACCGGCGATGGAATGGGGAAATCCATCGCCCAGTCCCATGCCGACAACGCGGGCCTGCGCCCATTCCAGAACGGTCGCGGGAGCCAGATTGTCCCGGTTCATCCAGCCGAGGGTCCCCGCGACGCAGAGAAGCAGAATCAAAACGATCCTGTAGAACCAGCGCGGAACCGTATGCTCCCCGAAAACCTTCGGCGCTTTTCTGTCCCTCCTGGGGTGATGTTTCGCCGTGTCGAACTCCGCCGTGTCAAACCGGCGCCCGTTTTCAGCCATTGAGTCTCACGTCCTTATAGAAAACCCTGTTCAGGTACAGTCCCTGGGGCGGCGCGGTCGGGCCCGCCGCCGCGCGGCTGCGCGCCTCCAGAATCCGTTCCACGTCTTCCGGCTCAAGCTTTCCTTCCGCGACCCGCAGCATGGTGCCGACCAGAATGCGGACCATATGGTAAAGGAACCCGTCCGCAGATACAAAAAAGCTCACCGCTCCGCCGTCTTTCTTCCAGTATGCCTCGGTCACCGTGCGCGTCATGTCGCCGCGCTCCCTCGCGTCGACGGCGCAGAAGGAAGTAAAATCATGGGGTCCAAGCAGCCGGGAGGCGGCGCGGTTCAGGCGTTCCGGATCCAGCGGAACCCAGTAGTGCAGCGCCCTCCCGTTTAAAAAAGGATTTCGGACCCGCTCGTTCCAGATCAGATACTCGTATTCCTTGCCGAAGCAGGAATACCTTGCGTGGAACTCCGCCGGGACTTCCCGGCAGGACAGAACGGCGATATCCTTCGGCAGAAAATGGTTCAGCGCCCCGACCAGCCTTTCACAGGGGATGTCGTGTTCCGTATGAAAGCTGATGCAGAACCTGCGGGCATGGACAAAGGAATCCGTCCGGCTGCAGCCCTTGACGTCCGTCTGCTCTCCCAGGATCCGACGGAGGGCCTGCTGGAAAACCTCCTGAACCGAAACGGCATTCTTCTGAACCTGCCAACCGTGATAGTTTGCTCCGTCAAAGCAGATTGTAACCAGAAGATTTCGCATGATTTCCCTTTCTCACCTCAGCGCGGCCGGAAAGTGAAAGGCGCAGAACAGAACCGCCGCGCAGAACAGGCCGGATGCTGCGGCCGCCGCCGCGTCCAGGCCGGACATGTGGAGCTGCTTCATTTTAGTGCGTCCTTCGCCGCCGTGATAGCAACGGCACTCCATCGCCATCGCAAGGTCGTAAGCTCTGCGGAACGACGACACGAACAGAGGGATCAGGATCGGGATCAGCGATTTGATCCGCTGCATGAACCCGCCGCTTTCCAGGTCGGCTCCCCTGGCCTTCTGCGCGTTCATGATCTTGTCAGTTTCCTCGAGCAGCGTCGGCACGAACCGCAGCGCGATCGTCATCATCATCGCGATCTCATGGACCCCGACATGCAGGACCTTGAGCGGTTTCATCAGGCGTTCCAGCGCATCGGTCAGCTGGGTCGGGGAAGTCGTGAACGTCAGCACCGAGCTGAACAGGATCAGGCTGAAGATCCGCACGGCAACGAAGACCGCATTGCTGATCCCGCCGTCCGTGATCCGCATGGTGAAGCCCGGAAAGCGCTGGCTCCAGACGGTGGTCCCGCCGCCGTAAAACAGGTTCAGGACGAAGGTGAACGCGACGATGAACAGGACGGCCTTCAGGCTTTTCAGATACTGATTCAGCGGCACGCCGGACAGGAGCAGGACGGCGGCCATCAGCAGGAGCATCAAAGCAAGGCCCTGAAAATTCGTCGCGACAAAAATAAAAACGATAAAAGCAAAGGTGATGATGATTTTCATGCGCGGGTCCAGACGGTGAATCAGCGAGTCCCCGGGAAAATACTGGCCCAGCGTGATGTCTCTAACCACGGGCGGCGCCCCCTTTCTTCAGCAGCGGCAGAAGCTGCTCCACCGCCTGGTCAACCGTCAGGGAAGGCTCGACCGGGCAGCCGTGTTCCCGCAGCGTCAGCAGGATCTTGGTGATTTCCGGGACGCGCAGCCCCATCTTCTCCAGCTCCCGCCCGCGCGCAAAGACTTTTTCGGTTTTGTCCAGCATCACGGCCTTTCCGCCGTTCATGACCAGCACCCGGTCCGCCACGCGCGCGATGTCCTCCATGCTGTGGGAAACCAGAATCACCGTGTTGTTTCTCTGCCGGTGGTATGCGCCGATCTGGCGGAGCAGCATGTCCCTCCCGCGCGGGTCGAGGCCCGCCGTCGGTTCGTCGAGGATCAGCACGTCCGGGTCCATCGCGATCACCCCGGCGATGGCCGCCCGGCGCTTTTCGCCGCCGGAAAGCTCAAACGGGCTTTTCCCGAGCAGCTCGTCCGGCAATCCGACAAAACGCGCCGCCTCCCCGGCCCGATCCTTCGCCTCGCTCTCCGAGAGGCCCATGTTCTGAGGCCCGAAGCAGATATCCTTCAGAACGGTTTCCTCAAACAGCTGATGCTCCGGGTACTGGAACACCATGCCGACCTGAAAGCGCACGCCGCGGATCTTTTTCGGCTCGGCCCAGATATCCTTTCCCTTGAGCAGCACCTGACCGGACGTCGGTTTCAGCAGCCCGTTGAACTGCTGAATCAGCGTGGATTTGCCGGAACCGGTGTGACCGATCAGGCCGAGAAACTCGCCCTGTTCGACAGAGATGTTGACGTGGTCCACGGCGGTCTTCCGGAACGGGGTTCCCTCGCCGTACAGAAAAGTGAGTTCTTTGGTTTCAATGACAGGCATTTGTCTCTCCTATATTTCCCGACCTTTTGAGCAAAGGCTCCAGAGCCGCGACGCATTCCTCAGCATTCAGGACTCCGTCCCGCAGGGGAATCCCTGCGGATTTCAGACGGTAAATCAGCTCCGTGGACTGCGGAACGTCGAGCTGATGTGTCTTGAGCAGTTCCACCTGGGAAAAAACCTCCCTCGGCGTTCCCTGTGTCAGAATTTTGCCGTCGTCCATCACGACGACGCGGTCCGCACCGACCGCTTCGTCCATATAATGCGTAATCAGGACGATGGTAATTCCTTTTTCACGGTTCAGACGGTGGATCGTTTCAAGGACCTCGTCGCGCCCGCGCGGGTCCAGCATGGCCGTCGGCTCGTCCAGCACGATGCAGTCCGGCTGCATGGCGATGATCCCCGCGATGGCGATCCGCTGCTTCTGCCCGCCGGAGAGCTTGTACGGCGCGTGCAGGCGGTAATCGTACATCTCCACCGCTTTCAGCGCGTCGTCCACCCGCTCGCGGATTTCCGGCGGCGGGACGCCGAGATTTTCCGGACCGAAAGCCACGTCTTCCTCCACGATGCTGGCAACCAGCTGGTTATCCGGGTTCTGAAGGACCAGGCCGACCCTCCGGCGGATCTCGATCTTCAAATCCTCGTCGAGCGTGTCGAGGCCGTCGACATAGACCTTGCCTCCGCTGGGGAGCAGCATGGCGTTGAATTCCTTCGCCATAGTGGATTTTCCCGATCCGTTACGCCCCAGCAACGCGACAAATTCACCCTTTTGAATGCCGAGTGAAACGCCGTGGAGAACTTCGGGCGCATTCTTATCCTCCTGCGATTCATAGGAAAACGTGACGTCTTCCGCCCTGATATAATCTTCCATCAATCCTGTTCCGTCCTTTGCTGCGCCGCAGCTCAGCCGCGCATTTTAGTCTGATTCAGTCTTTCCCTGTATTCTTCCCGGTCGATCAGCCCCGCCTCATAAAGGCTTCTCCATTGCTCTTTCCCGCTGGAAAGGAAATCCTCCCCGGGGGCGGCCTGATTGGATTCCGCACGCGCTTTGGACCTTTTTTTCGAATCCGGGAAAGCGGAGGGATTCCCCTGCAAACGCCGTTTCCCGCCCGGACGCAGGTCTCTGTTTTCCGAGCCGCTCCTCAGCCTGGTGAATACCCAGTACGCCCCGGACAGGAGCGCGGCCAGGGCGAGAAGATAAAGCACGCTGATCGAAATATGGGAGTCGACGGCCTTCGGAATCAGCTTGACCGCGGCGACCAGCAGCACAAAGGCCGCGCCTGCTCCATTCTTCTTTTTCTTCTCCACGCGAAAACCTCCCTTTCCCGATTCAATCCGCCCGCCATACCGCCGTGCCTCCGCACGGCAGAACCAGCCCGCTCCGCGTGACGGGCAGTCCGATCTCTCCGGAGGATAGTCTCCCTTTGAAGCGCCCATTGACCAAAACGCCCAGAATATATTCCATGACCGCAGGGGACAGCCCCGCGGTGTACGAATTTAAAAGGAAAAACAGCGGATCGCGCGAAAGCAGCGGCACGCATTCCCCGACCAGCGCGTAAATCTGTTCCTCCAGCTTCCAGACCTCCCCGCCCGGCCCCCGGCCGTAGGAGGGCGGGTCCATGATGATCCCGTCGTAGGTATTGCCCCGGCGCTGCTCGCGGCGGACGAATTTCTGGCAGTCGTCGACGAGCCAGCGCACAGGTCGGTCCGAAAGGCCGGATTCCTCCGCGTTTTCCCTCGCCCAGGAAACCATCCCCTTGGATGCGTCCACATGGCAGACCCCGGCCCCGGCTTTCAGGCAGGCAAGCGTCGCCGCGCCCGTGTAGCCGAACAGGTTCAGGACCCGGACCGGGCGGCCCGCCTTCCGGATCAGATCCATGACAAGATCCCAGTTGACGGCCTGTTCCGGAAAAATCCCGGTGTGTTTAAATCCCATCGTTTTCAGGCGGAACGTAAGGTCCCCGTAGCGGATGTTCCACACGGGCGGCACGCTCCGGAGCACCTGCCAGCTTCCGCCTCCGGCGGAGGAACGCCGGTAGCGGGCGTCCGCCTTATCCCACAGAGGGTCTTTCTTCGGCGTATCCCACAGGACCTGCGGGTCCGGGCGGATCAGGATCACTTTTCCCCACCGCTCCAGCCGTTCTCCTCCGGAGGCGTCGATCAGTTCATAGTCCTTCCAGTCTGCAACTCTCAATCCAATCTCCTCAGACTGCCGGGAAATCGCGCAACCGTAAATTGCTTTGCAATTCTGCTTGCTGCGTTGGCTACGCTTTCCTTGCACGATTTTCGACGGTCTACAAGTCATTGATATCTCTCTAGGCGAGCCGGTCGCGGAGAACACCCGCGATGGAATTCGCGACCTGAGCGATCTCCTCTTCGTCCTCCCCTTCGACCATCACCCGGAGCAGCGGCTCCGTGCCCGACGGGCGGACCACGACCCGGCCTCTGTTTCCAAACCTTTTTTTGGCGGACTCCACCGAATCCTTGACCTGCGGATCGGTGTAAAAGCGCAGCTTTCCGTCCGGCTTTACCTCGACGTTGACCAGCACCTGCGGGTAACGCGTCATCAGGGTCGCAAGGCTTGAAAGCTTTGCCTCCCTCCGTTTCAGGATGCTGAGAAGCTGGGCGGCCGTCAGCTGTCCGTCGCCGGTCGTGGCAAAATCGTGGAAAATAATATGGCCGCTCTGCTCGCCGCCGAAGTTGTAACCTTCCAGCAGCATTTCCTCCAGCACATACCGGTCGCCGACCTTCGTCGCCTCAAACTTGATGCCGTCGTCCGCGCAGAAACGGTTGAAGCCCATATTTGTCATGATGGTGCCCACCACGGTATCTTTCGCCAGCTTGCCGCGGGATTTCAGATCGGCCGCGCAGATCGCCATGAGAAAATCGCCGTCCACCAGGCGGCCGTTCTCATCCACGGCAAGGCAGCGGTCTGCGTCCCCGTCAAACGCGACCCCCGCGTCCAGATGGTTTTCACCGACAAAGCGCATCAGATTTTCCATGTGGGTGGACCCGCACGCGTCGTTGACGTTGATCCCGTCCGGATGGTCCGAAAGCATATGACACTCCGCGCCCAGTTCAGAAAACAGCAGTTCCGCCGTTCGGCTGGCGGAACCATTGGCACAGTCGACCGCAATCTTCATGCCGGTCAGCGCAAACGGCACGGTGCATTTAATGTGATCCACATAGTCACGCACGGTGTTCGGGGCATCCGACACGCTTCCGACCGCTCCGCCCACCGGGCAGGATGGCTGGATCGCGTGGTCCAGAACGATCGACTCGATCTGTTCCTCCAGCGCATCCGGCAGCTTGTATCCGTCGCCGCTGAATATTTTGATCCCGTTGAATTCACAGGGGTTGTGCGAGGCTGTCAGCATGACGCCGGCATCCGCCTTGTATTTCCCGACCAGAAACGCGACTGCCGGGGTTGGAACGACTCCGAGCCGGACGACGTTCGCGCCCACGCTGCAAAGCCCGGCGGTCATGGCCGCTTCCAGCATGTCGGAAGACAGGCGGGTGTCCTTGCCGATCAGTATTTTCGGATGGCGGTGGGCGCTGTCGGTCAGCACCATCGCGGCCGCCCTTCCGATGCTCATGGCGAGTTCGCAGGTCAGTTCGCTGTTCGCAATTCCGCGGACCCCGTCCGTTCCAAATAATCTGCCCATAAAATCTCTCCTGTATGAAACCTGTCCGAACCGGCAGGCTCGATTTCATTTTTGTCAGTGCGCTTTTGCGCGGGGCTCACTGTTTTCTGTTTATTATGTCGCGTACTGCATCACGCTGTCAAGCGTGTTCCCGCTGACCACCACAATATCCCCCGGCAGTATCTGGGTAAAGCCCTTCGGGACCAGCACGCGGCCGCCCCTCCGGATCATGACCACAAGGATCTCCTCCGGGAGATCCGCCTCCATGATCGACCGTCCCGCCCAAGGATGGTCTTCTTCCACCCTGATTTCGAGCAGCTTTGTTCCCGAATCATCCACATAGTCGTTAAAGGTTCTTGTGACACTCGCTTCATAGTCGACCAGCCCAAGTTTTTTTGAAACCGCAGGCAGCAGGGAGCCCTGAATCGCAACGGAAAGCAGGGAAACAATGAAGACCAGATGAAAAATATCGTTTTTCAGGCCGGCAATGTAGGAAACAGCGTAAATCGCAAACACGATGGAAGCCGCGCCGCGGAGGCCGACCCACGAAACCAGCAGCATCTGCCGGAACGAAAACCGGAACCAGCTCAGAATGGCGAAGACCGCCGCGGGCCGTGCCACCACCATCAGGAACAGCGCAAGCAGGATTCCCTTTCCAAGGACCGCCGGGAAGTGGGAGGGAAACGAAAGCAGCCCCAGCATGAAAAACAGCAGGATCTGCATCAGCCAGGACACCCCGTCGAAAAAATGGACCAGCGACTTTTTGTAGAGAATTTTGCTGTTTCCCAGAACAATCCCCACCAGATATACGCAAAGGAGGCCGTTTCCGCCGAGCCACTCGCAGAACGAATAGGAAAAAGCCGCGATGGCCAGGACGAAGATGGGGTACAGCCCCTCGATTTCAAAGCGGACCCTGCGCAGGAAAAGCGACGACGCGAAGGCCAGCGCAAACCCCAAAACCGCCGAAACGGCGATCTGTTTGACCAGCAGAATCCCGATCGGCCCGCCTCCCGACGTCATCGCCTGAATCGACGTCAGGGTCATCAGATAGGCAAACGGATCGTTGCTTCCGCTCTCAAGCTCCAGCAGCGACGCCAGACCTCCCTTGAGGTTCAGGCTCCTGGACCGCAGAATGGCGAACACCGCGGCCGCGTCCGTCGAGGCGACGACGGATCCGACCAGCATTCCCTCCTGAAACGGCATGCGTAAAGCGGTGGCGCAGAACAAAGCGGTCAGGACGGCCGTGACCGCCACGCCGGCCGTGGAAAGCATCAGCGCGGGGACGGCCACCGGCCGCGCCACTTTCCATTTCGTGCCAAAGCCGCCGTAAAACATGATCAGCATCAGGCCGATGGAACAAAGATTCTTCGCAAGGCCGTAATCATCGAATTCAAATCCCAATACGCCGTCGGACCCGCACAGCATGCCTAAAACAAGAAAGATCAGGAGCGTGGGGATCCCGAAGCGGTAAAGCAGTTTGCTGGATAAAATGCAGGCAATGACAACTGCCGAGAACGCAATCATCCATATTGTCATTCTTACACCTTCTTCTCTAGTTCATTTTCCGGCTTCGCTTCCTTTTTTTATATTATTTATATGAATCAAGTTTGTTTAAAACAGTTTTTGCTGGCCCGGATCTTCCCTGCCGGCAAATTCAAGCCCCAAGTGCTCATAAGCCGCCGCGGTCGCACAGCGTCCGCGCGGCGTGCGGTTCAAAAATCCAATCTGCATCAGATACGGTTCATAGATATCCTCGATCGTGACGGCCTCTTCGCCGATGGCGGCCGCAAGCGTTTCCAGCCCCACCGGGCCGCCGTTGTAAAATTTGATCAGCGCGCGGAGCATCCTCCGGTCGTTCGCATCCAGCCCGAGCGCATCGATTTCCAGCCGGTCCAGGCCGATCCGGGCCGATTCGCATGTGATGGTGCCGCCCGAAATGACCTGCGCAAAGTCGCGCACCCGCTTGAGCAGCCGGTTCGCGATGCGGGGCGTCCCGCGCGAGCGCGAGGCGATCTCCAGCGCGCCGTCCGCCTCGATCGGGATTCCAAGAATTTTCGCGCTGCGCGTGACGATCCGCGCCAGCTCCTGCGGCGTATACAGCTCCAGGCGCAGCACCACGCCGAAGCGGTCCCGCAGCGGCGCGCTGAGCTGACCGGCGCGGGTCGTCGCGCCGACCAGTGTGAAGCGCGGCAGCGGCAGATGGTAGGAAGCCGCCATCTGTCCCTTGCCCGTGATGATATCCAGCGCGAAGTCTTCCATCGCGGGGTACAGGATTTCTTCCACGCTGCGCGAAAGCCGGTGAACCTCGTCGATAAACAGCACGTCTCCGGGGCTCAGATTTGTCAGGATCGCCGCCAGGTCGCCCGGCTTTTCGACCGCGGGCCCCGAGGTGATGCGCAGATTTACGCCGAGCTCGTTCGCGATGATGCCGGCCAGCGTCGTTTTCCCGAGGCCGGGCGGACCGTAAAGCAGGACGTGGTCCAGGCTTTCCTTTCGCTGTTTGGCCGCCTCGATAAAAACGGAGAGATTTTCCTTGACTTTTTCCTGGCCGATGTACTCCGCGAGGGTTCTGGGGCGCAGGGGATTTTCAACCTCAGCGTCCTCCGGCTCATACTCCGGGGCGACGACGCGGTTCTCAAAATCGTATTCGTTTTCGTTATCTTTCTCGTGATCCGTGTATGCCATTCCTCAGCCTCCTCCCCGTCAGCCCCCCTGTTTTCCAGCGTCAATCGTGCGCAGCGAGAGGCGGATCAGCTCCTCGACCGGCAGGGCGCTGTCAAACTGCGCGACGATGGCGGACGCGTCCGAAGGCGAATAGCCCAGCACGGAAAGCGCCTCCACCGCCGCAGCCGCATGCGAAGACGCGGAAACGGCGCCCGCGGCAGACGTGATCGTCCCCTCCGTTCCGCCGAGGTCGCGCACCCGGTCGCGGAGCTCCAGGCAGATGCGCTGCGCAAGCTTCGGTCCGACCCCGCTCGCCCGGGTCAGCGTTTTGCTGTCGCCCGTGGCGACGGACGCCGCGACCTGTTCCGGCTTCAATTCCGATAAAATGGCGAGACCGGCTTTCGGCCCCACGCCGGAAACGCCGGTCAGCATTTTGAAACAGCTCAGCTCCGCCTGGGTGGAAAATCCGAACAGATCGAGCGCGTCCTCCCGGACGTTCAGCACGGTGAACAGCTTCGCCTGCGCGCCGATCTGCGGCAGGGCCCGCTGCGTATTCAGGGAAGTAAAGCATTTGAACCCCACGCCGCCGCACTCGACCACGGCGATCCCCGGTTCCATATGGGTCAGGGTCCCTTTGACACTGTAAATCATGATTCCTCCGTTACGACCGGTTCCGAAGCGAAATCCCGCCCGAAAGCATCGCCCGCCTTGTGGCCGACCCGGCCGCCTGACCGTGACAGACCGCCATCGCCAGCGCGTCGGCGGTGTCGTCCGGTTTCGGAACTTCCTTCAGGCAGAGCAGACGCCGGGTCATCTCCATCACCTGCGGTTTCTTCGCCTGACCGTATCCGGTCACCGCCAGCTTGACCTGCAGGGGGGTGTATTCAAAAATGTGCGCGCCCGACTGATGGGCGGCAAGCAGGATGACGCCGCGCGCCTCCGCCACGCCGATCGCGGTTTTCTGGTTGTTCTGAAAATAGAGCTTCTCGATCGACACCGCGTCCGGCTTCCATTTTCTCATGACGGCGCATAGCCCGTCGTAGATGCTCTCAAGCCGCACGCAGAAATCCTCTCCGGCGCGGGTTTCCACGGCGCCGTGTTCCAGCGGAACAAACCTTCCCCGTTCCGCCCTGATGAGGCCATAGCCTACGATCGCATATCCCGGGTCGATTCCGAGGATCACCATCGCGCCGCCTCCCTTCCGGAAAATATTCGTTTTATTATATCACAAATGCCATGCCGATGGAATACCGCGCCATGAATTTGAACGGATGTGCGGCGTCTTCCTTTTAAACGCCGATAAAAGGCGTATAATAAAGAAAAAAGGACGGTGCGTTCCATGCTTGAAAAAATAGATCTGAAAAAGAGCGTTTCCAGAGAGGAATACAAGGCCCGCTCCAAAAAGCTTCGGGAACGCCTTTCCATCCTGCAGCAGCAGGTGCGGAAAAAGAAGCTGCCCGTCATCGTCCTGTTCGAAGGCTGGGGCGCGGCGGGAAAGGGCGAGCTGATCTCCGACCTGATCCTGAATCTCGACCCGCGCTGGTGCAGGGTGCATTCCGTGACGCGGCCGACGGAACTGGAGCGGAGGAAGCCGGTTCTGTGGAGGTACTGGAACTTCATCCCAAAGGCCGGGGATTTTTCCGTGCTCGACCGCAGCTGGTATATGGACGTTTCCACCGCCCGGCTGGAAGAAGATATGAGCGCCGAAGAGCTGACTCGCCGGCTCAACAGCATCAACACCCTAGAGCGCGAGCTGACGGACGCAGGGTATCTCATCATCAAGTTCTTCGTGCACATCAGCAGGAAGGAACAGAAAGAGCGCTTCGAAAAGCTGGCGAAGGACCGAAACACCCAATGGCGCGTGACCGAACAGGACTGGAAACGGAACCGGCAGTATGAAAAATACTGCGAATCATTCAATGAGATGATCGGCTATACAAATACGGCGGCCGTCCCCTGGCACCTGCTCTCCGGCATGAACCGCCGGGCCGCGGCGCTGGATGTTTTTGAGACCGTCATCGCGCGGGTCACGGAAGCGCTGAACCCAGGCCCCGAAGCAAGGGCCGCCGAAGGGCCCATCCGGCCCGGCTCTTATCCCTTTCTGACGATGCCGAAGCTGTCCGAAGTTTCACTGGACCGCACGATGGATGAAGACGAATACCACCGGCGGGTCGAGGAGGACCAGAATCTGCTTCGCGAGCTGCACAGCGAACTGTACCTGAAAAAAATACCGGTCATCCTCGCGTTCGAGGGCTGGGACGCCGCCGGAAAGGGCGGAACCATCCGGCGCGTGGCAAAGGCGCTCGACCCGCGCGGATATCAGGTCGTCCCCATCGCCTCCCCGACCCCGGACGAGGCGGCCCGGCATTACCTTTGGCGGTTCTGGAAGAACCTTCCGCGCGACGGGCATATCGCCATCTTCGACCGGACGTGGTACGGCCGCGTTCTGGTGGAGCGCGTGGAGGGCTTCTGTACCGAGAGCGACTGGCGGCGCGCCTACCGCGAAATCAACGAATTCGAGCGCGAGCTCGCCGACTGGGGCGCGGTGATCCTGAAATTCTGGCTTCAGATCGACAAGGACGAGCAGCTCCGCCGCTTTCAGGCCCGCCAAAACAGCCCCGAGAAAAACTGGAAGATCACGGACGAGGACTGGCGCAACCGCAGCAAATGGGACCAGTACGAAATCTGCGTCAACGACATGCTGAAATACACATCGGTAAAATACGCGCCGTGGCATATCATCGAATCGCAGGATAAAAAATTCGGGCGGATCCAGACTCTGGACCTGATCACGGACGCCATCCGGGAACGGTGCGGTGAAAAGCGCCCGCACGGCAAAAAAGAGGATTGATTTTTCGCAGGAAACAACGTATCATCAAAACAGAAGCAGAAATCGGAGGTGTTTTTCAATGATCGGAATCATCGGGGCAATGGAGGTCGAAGTGCAGGACCTGCTCGATTTGATGCCGGAGCGCAAAACGGAAACCGTCAGCGGGATCGTTTATCACAGGGGACTCATCGAGGGAGTCGAATGCGCGGTCGCCCGATGCGGGATCGGAAAAGTGGCGGCCGCCGTCTGCGCCCAGACCATGATCCTGCGGTACCGCCCCTCCGCGCTGCTGAACGTCGGGGTCGCGGGCGGAACCGGCGCCGGGGTGAAGATCGGCGATGTGGTCGTCTCCAGCGCGCTGGTCCAGCACGACATGGACACGACCGCGCTCGGCGACGAAAAGGGATTTCTGAGCGGGCCGGACATCATCCGCATCCCGGCTTCCCCCAGACTGACGGAGCTGGCCGCGGCGGCGGCCAAATCCGTTTTCACGCCGGAAAAAATACATACGGGAGTGATCGCCACGGGCGACCAGTTCGTCTGCGACTCGGAACGGCTCGGCCGCATCGCGGACGAATTCGGTGCCGTCGCCTGCGAAATGGAAGGCGGAAGCATCGCACAGGTCTGCTATCTGAACGGATTGGATTTTGTCGTAATCCGCGCGATTTCCGACAATGCGAACGAACAGGCGGCGACGGATTTTACGACGTTTGCCGGCCGCTCGGCGCGGGAACTCACGCTGCTGATAAAGAATTTTCTCCCCAGGATTTAACAAAGGAGGAGCAGCGGATGGAACTGATCGACATCACCAGAGAGCTGTTCTCCTCTCCCCCGTATCCGGGCGACCCGGTTCCGTACCGGGACATCGTGCGCCGGATGGAGCTGGGGGACGACTGCAATCTTTCCGGCTTTTACGCCTGCTGCCACAGCGCCACCCATCTGGACGCGCCGCTCCATTTCATTCCGGGCGGAGACTCCATCGACAAGCTGGACCTTTCGCGCTGCGTCGGCCCCTGCACGGTCATTCCGGCTCAGGGCATCGTAACCGGGGCGGACATCGACCGGCTGGCGCCGAAGAGCGGGGACCGGCTCCTGCTGAAAGGGAACGGAGAGGCTTTTTTATCCAAAAGCGCAGCGTTCGCGCTCGTCGGGGCCGGTGTCCTGCTGGTCGGAACGGACGCGCAGAGCATCGGCGCTCCGGACGACGAGGAAGGCCCTCACGCGGAGCTGCTCGGCGCCGGGATTCCGATTCTGGAAGGACTGGACCTGACCGCCGTACAGCCGGGAGGCTATCGGCTGATCGCCCTGCCGCTGCTGCTGGCCGGCGCGGAGGCCGCCCCCGTCCGGGCCGTTCTGGCATGGGGCTGAACGCCTACCGATAAAAGCGGTATACCGCAACGACCTTCCCCAGGATCTGAACGTTTTTTGAATAGATCGGCTCAAACGCTGAATTTTCCGGCTGAAGGCGAACGCGGTCCCTCTCGCGGAACAGGCGCTTCACCGTCGCCTCATCTTCGATCAGGGCGACGACGATCTCCCCGTCGAGCGCCGTCTGCGTCTTGACGGCGACAACGAGATCGCCGTCAAGAATCCCCGCGTCCTTCATGCTTTCGCCCTTCACGTTCAGGGCGAAATACTCTTCATCCCCCGCCCGTTTGGCCGGGGAAAACGGCAGATATCCCTCGATTTCCTCCACGGCAAGGATTGGGTTTCCCGCAGCGACGCGCCCCAAAACCGGCACCTGTACGGTCGTCTGTTCCCCTGCGAGGTGAATGGCGCGGTTCAGCCCCCGGTCGCGGGTGATCAGCCCCATTTCCTCCAGTGATTTTAAATGCGCATGAACACTGGAAGTCGACTTTAAACCCGTCGCCCGGCAGATTTCCCTGACGGTCGGCGGCAGGCCGTTCTCCATTCTGCCTTTTAAGTAATCATAAACCTTCTGTTGACTCTTGGTCAGCACCGCAAACCCACCTTCCTTTTTGACGTTGTCACACCGTGAACCGAAAAGCCGCAAAACACGTGCTCAGCCCGCGTTCACGGGCAATGTTCCCTCAGGCGCCGGAAGCTCCTCTTCGGTCTACGCCGTGAGATTATTATACCATACTATCACGGAAAGTGGAAACAAATGTTTGCAAAGCGCCGGCTACAGCGGCGTTTTGCATGTATGACGGCAAAAAGCAAAATGGCGGACAGCCGGTCGGGGCCGTCCGCCACTCTCTTACTTTACCGTGATGACCGATACGGGGCAGCCCTCCTGTGCTTCGACCGCTTTGCCCTCCGAGCCCTCCGGCACATTTTCCTGATAGACTTCCGCAATCCCGTCGTCTCCCATGCGGAAAACCTCCGGGCATGTTTGTGGGCATAAGCCGCAGGAAATACAGCCGCTTCTGTCAAGACTTGCTTTCATGAACCAGTCTCCTTTCGAAAAGATATCTTTATGGTTTCCGTTTCCCTCCGATAAAATACAGCGGGGACCTGCGGAGGCAGACGCGGCACTTCTGTAAAAAAGAGCCAGTCCGTTCAAATGTTTTTTGGAAAAAATTCATAAGGTATTCACAGCCCATTCACAACTTTTTTGTGCATGGAAGATATAATATAGACGTAATCAAGGAGTTGGAGCCGCACCACTCTTTGGTTCATGTTCTACCCTCCTCAATATACCCCTCAAGCTAATGAAATCGGACCCGATCGGAAACGACCGGGTCCCTTTTCGGGTTTGATTCGCGCCTTTTATTAATCCATCTCTGAAAAAAATTCCTCCGACTTCTGCCTTTTCCGAATATCGGACCGTTTATGTGGTCAAAATAGGTTCGGAGGTGGCAGAATTGAATTTGCATATTCAAAAAAACGGCCGCAAAGGATCTTCAAAAGGTTTTTATATCGCTCTTGGGGTCTGCCTGATTGCCGTGGGCGTAGCGGCCTGGACGACCTATGACAGTGTGGTAAATTACGCGACGCCGGAGGATAAATCGCAGAGTGAACCGGTCCAGAGCACGGCGCCCGCCAACAATACGGTCAGCGGCGTATATGGAGAACCCGAAGCTTCCTCGCAGCCGGAGGTTTCATCCGTCGCCCCGGAGGCTGCTTCGTCAAAGCCGGCGGAATCGAAGCCTCAGAAAACGTCTTCGGTCCCCGACAAGCCCACGGCTGCCGAAGTAACATCCTACTCCTTCCCGGTTGGAAAAACGGTTGTCCAAAAGTTCAGCGCCGACCCGGTCTACTGTAAAACGACGCTCGACTGGCGCGCCCACACGGGAGTCGACCTGAGCGCAGAAAAGGGAGAAGATGTAAAAGCAATCGCAAACGGCACGGTAACCAAGACCTATAAAGACGACAAATACGGAAATATCGTCATTATTACACACGGCAGCGTGGAAGCCTGGTACTGCGGTTTGGATCAAATGAAAGTGAAGGCCGGGGACAAAATTGAATCCGGACAGGTCATCGGCACGGTCGGCACGGTCCCGATTGAGGCGGATGAAGAATCCCATCTGCACTTTGTCACAAAAGTGAATGGAGAATATGTTGATCCTTTGACCATACTGAAATAAAAATCCGGCGTCCGCCTGGGCGCCGGATTACTTATGATCCGAAGACGGCCGAATATCAAAAATGATTTGAAACTGCCGGCAAATTATGATATAATGAGTCTGTAAGTGAATACAGACAAATTTTAAGCTGCATTCTGTTCACAATATGTTCAACATTTATACAGAATCTGTTTTCATAATCGGAAACGATCCTGCTATAATGGTAAGGGAATTGGATTCAAACTGCTTGATAAGGAGGCAGAAATTTGAAAAAAGGCAAGGCAGCCGTCCTTGTTTGCGTAACCGGTCAGCGCGACTGTGACCGCTTGATTCGCGCGGGAAAAAAGATTTCCGACAGCCAGTCCGTCCCGCTTCAAGTACTGTGTGTTCAGCCTACTTCCGCAGGTTTCGACGCCGATTGCGAGGAATTGGAATATCTTCGTCAGACTGCAAAGGGCTCAGACGCCGAAATGTCCGTTTATTTTCACGATGACGCGCCGCTGATGGCGGCAGGATACGCAAAAAGTATTCAAGCGATGCACATCGTCACGGGTATGGCGGAGGCGCCGGTCAATGGATTCGTGGAGATCATACATAAGCTGTTGCCGCATATTCCGGTTTCGATGGTAGCCAAGGACGGGACGATTTACAACATCTGCCCTGTTAAAAACAGCGGCGGGCAGACAAAAAAATTAATTTACCAGAATTAATCAGATCGTGAAATAGATCACAGAATCGCTGCGGTACGCCGCGGCGATTCTGTTTTTTCCGTATTTTCAGAAAACAGTGATTCCCCCGCCCGCCATATCATATACATGAAAGAAAACAGAAATGTTCTATATTGAAGGTGAAATCGGCATGGTGATTTACAGAATCAGGCCCGGGGACAGCATTTACCAGTTATCCCGGCTGTACGGCATACCTGAACAGCAGATTCTTGAAGACAACCAGATCAGCGACCCGCGGCAGCTTGTGGTCGGCCAGGCTGTGGTGCTGATGACGGACCGCGTGGAACACACGGTCGGGTCCGGCCAGTCCCTTTATTCCATCTCCGCATTATACGGAATTTCGGCCGATCAGCTGATCGCAGCAAATCCTCAGATCACCGATCCGTCGCTGATCCAGCCGGGGCAGGTGCTGACCATACCGGTCACATCGGAGAAGCTTGGGTCGATCATCACCAACGGCTACGTTTACCCCGGGGTCGACCTCGACACGCTGAAGCGCACGCTGCCGCACCTGACCTTCGCCAGCATCTTCAGCTACATGGCAAAGGCGGACGGCTCGCTGACGCCGATCGAGGACGAAGCCGTGATCAGCGCCGCGCGCGCGCAGAATACGGCGCCGATCATGGTGGTCACCAACATGCGCCCGGAGGGCGGCTTCAGCAGCGAGGTCGCCGATGCGATCCTGTCCAGTCCTCAGGTTCAGGACACTCTTCTCGACAATATCGTGCAGACGATGCAGCAAAAGAATTATTACGGGCTGAATATCGATTTCGAATATATCTATCCCGCAGACAGGGAAAGCTACAACAGCTTTCTTCGGAAAACCGTTGAAAAGCTGCATCCGCTGGGCTACATCGTCCTCACGTCTCTCGCGCCGAAAACCAGCGCGGAGCAGACCGGCCTGTTGTATGAGGCACATGACTATCCCGTTCACGGGGACCTGGCGGATTACGTCATTCTGATGACCTACGAATGGGGATACACCTACGGCCCGGCGCGCCCGGTCGCACCGCTGAATCTGGTGGAACAAGTGATCAAGTACGCGGTCTCCGTGATTCCTCCGGAAAAAATCCTGATGGGAATTCCCAACTACGGCTACGACTGGACCCTCCCCTTCGTGCGCGGGACATCCGCCCGCTCCCTGACAAATCCCGGCGCCGTGGAACTTGCCGCCCAGGTCGGTTCCCATATTCTCTTCGATGAAGAAGCGCAGTCGCCCCATTTTGATTATTATTCCTCTGACGGCAAAAAGCACACCGTATGGTTTGAAGATGCCCGGAGCATCCGCGCCAAACTGGAGCTTGCCCACCGGTATGGCCTTGCCGGTGTCAGCTATTGGACGGCCAACAGTTACTTCTCTCAAAACTGGCTGGTGCTTTCTTCTCTTTTCGATGTCACCAAAGTGCTGTAATGAAACGGTCCGGCCGCAAAATCGCAGCCGGACCGTTTCGATTTGTGCAGGGCGTTTAAAGGCGGCCCTGCAGTGCCGTTAAAAATTTCCGGGACAGCACATCGTACTCGTTATTCCGGAGAATATACTCCCGCCCGCGGCAGCCCATTTCCTCCAGCTCTTCCTTCGTGCAGGACGACAGCTTTTCCGACGCCCGCGCGATGGCCGCGCTGTCCTCCGGCGGGATCGAAACGCCGCATCCCGCTTCGGCCACCATGTCGTTCGGCGCGTCGATCGCAAAGATGACGGGCTTTCCCGCCATCATGTAGTCCATCAGCTTGTTGGGGCTGACGCCGAACCGAAACAGCGGCTGGCGCTGCAGACCGATGTACAGCGCATCCATCTGGCTCAGGAGCTCCGGGATCTGCCCGCGCCCGACCGGAGGCAGGAACGTGACCACGTCCTCCAGCTTTTTATCCTTCGCCTTCTGAATCAGCCGCTCGCGCTCCGGCCCCGGCCCGATCAGCAGAAGGCGGATTTTTTTGCCGCAGAGCAGTTCCCCGGCCTCCACAAAGCTGTCAAGCGCATTGGCGATCCCGTGCGCGCCGGCGTATCCGATCAGGAATTCCCCCTGCTCGTGAAAGCGGAAGAGCTGTTCGCTGTAGACCGGAGGCTCCCCGAACGGCTTCTCCCAGTCGGCCTTTTCGATCCCGTTCGGCACATAGACAAATTTTTCCGCAGCCATGCCGTGCTCCACCATGTGCTCCTTCGCGTTCGGCAAAAGCGAAACCACGCGGTCGCTGTGGCGGTAGCAGTAGTTCTCCGCCGCCTGCATCACACGGATGTACGGGTGCTTCGGGCTCATTCCACCAAGCTCGATCGGGCTGAGCGGCCAAAGGTCATGCACCTCGTAGATTAATGACGCCCCATATTTTTTTGCAATATGATACGCCGGGTAAATATCCAGGGGATAGGTGGAAGAGGCAATGACCGCGTCCGGCGCGCCAGCCTTTGCGAGTTCTTTTTGATCGCGGTACAGCCCGCTGAGAAACGACAGCATATTCTTGACCCGGCCCATTCCGTTTCCATGATATTCCGGACCGGCAATCCAGAAATAGCGGATTCCATCGAGCATCTGCTCATCGAACTTCTTTCCCTGAAGATCCGGGTTCTTTGTGCGCAGGTGCGAATAGGAGCTGGCCGCGATGGTCACATTGTGCCCGTCCTGCGCCCAGCGCTTTGCCATGAACCAGGGGCGGAATTCCATTCCGTGAAGCCGGGAGCCCGCGTAGTGATTGATATAGAGAATGTTCACGCCGCGCCTTCCCCCATTCGCGCAACTGCGGCCGCGACTCTGCCCGAGGCGTTCCCGTCGCCGAACGGCAGCTTCGTCCGCGCTCCGGGATCCACTTTTGTATTGACCGCTTTCTCATAGATTTCTTCCGTTTCCAGCGCGGACAGCACGTTCCAGTTTCCGGCGAGAGTTTCCACCCACTCGGTTTCACTCCGCAGCGTAACGCAGGGCACCTCTAAAAACCAGGCCTCTTTCTGCAGGCCGCCGGAATCGGTCAGGACCTGGCAGGCATTGGAGGTCAGCAGCAGCATTTCCAGATAGCCGACCGGATCGATCAGCTGGATGTTATGGAAACCGCACTGCGAAACGGCCTGCTCCGCCAGCGCACGGGTGCGCGGATGAATCGGAAGGACGACTTTCTGCGGCAGGCGTTCAAACGCGCGGAAAATCCGCTCAATCGCCGTGAGCCCTCCGTCCGTCGTTTCGGCACGGTGCAGCGTCGCCAGACGGTACTGCTTCGGCTCGATGCCGAGCTGCTCAAAAATCGCCGTCTTCTCCGGATTCCCCTGTGCTAATTTGGAAAAATGGAGAACGGAATCCAGCATAACGTCGCCGCTGTTGTACACGCCCGCCGTCACGCCTTCTTTCGCCAGATTCCGGACAGCCGTTTCCGTCGGGCAGAACAATAGATCGGAGATATGGTCCGTCAGAACACGGTTCAGCTCTTCCGGCATCCGGCGGTTGAAAGAACGAAGCCCCGCTTCCACATGCAGAACGGGAATATGGAGCTTGGCGGCGGCCAGCGCGCCCGCCAGCGTGGAATTGGTGTCCCCGTAAACAAGCAGCGCGTCCGGTTTTTCCCGAAACAGCACTTCTTCAATCTTCATCAGCATTTCGCCGGTCTGCTTCCCGTGGGTGCCGCTTCCTACGCCGAGGTTGTATGCCGGTTTCGGAATATTCAGCTCCTGAAAGAAAACGTCCGACATGTTGCGGTCATAATGCTGCCCGGTGTGGATGATGACCTCATCGCAGACCTTCGCAAGGGCCATCGAAACCACGGAAGCCTTGATAAACTGCGGCCTCGCGCCGACTACGGTTACCAGTTTCATGATCGGCTCCCCTCAGTTGACCCGCACGTCTTTATGCGTCATATCGAGCGTTGAAAATTCAAGGCTGTCGAATTTTACCGGCAGGCCCGTCTTCTGGGACTTGTAGGCCGCCAGGATGATCTTCATCCCCTTGATTCCCTCTTCTCCGCTGACCAGCGGAGAAGTGTGGCTGTCGACCGCCTCGATATAGTTCCGATAGAGCGCGTTATGGCCGCTGCCGTACACGTCCTTCGGGTCTGTTCCGGCCAGCTTTTCCACCTCCGCGTCCTGCGCGGCGGGAGATGCGAAATTCCAGGTCTGGATGCGGTTGACCGCGAGTCCGCCGATCACAGCCGTGCCGGTCTCCCCAAACAGGGAGAGTGTCTCCTCCAGGTTCTTTGGGTAAACGCAGGCGGTCCCCTCCACAATGCCGATCGCGCCGTTTTTAAAGCGGATCAGAATCGATCCGAAATCCTCCGCCTCGATGTCCCGCAGATAATTCCCGGTCATCGCCATAATGGTATCCGGTTCTCCGCCCAGGCTCCACTGCAGCAGGTCGATTCCGTGGATGCACTGATTCATCAGCGTCCCGCCGTCCTGCGCCCATGTGCCGCGCCACGGCGCCTGTTCGTAATAGGGCATCGAGCGGTTCCACAGGACGCGGGCGGTGCCGCTGACCAGTTTGCCGAACCGGCCGTCCTCCAGCGCTTTGTGCAGTTCCCGCACCGGCGCGTTGAACCGGTTCTGGTGGCAGACGCCGATCGTCACGCCGTGCGCCTTCGCTTCGCTGAGCATCTGCTCGGCGTCTTTGGTGGAAAGAGCCATCGGTTTTTCCACCAGCACGTTTTTGCCCGCGCGGATGCACTCCAGCGCGATCTGCGCATGGTAGCCGCTCTCCGTCGCAATGGAACAGCAATCGATTTCCAGTTCCTCAAGGGCCTTGCGGTAATCGGCATACACCTTCGGCCGGTAGCCGGCGGCCTTTTGACAGTCGTCCGCCTTCTGTTCCGCCTTTTCCGCCATCGGATCACAGACGGCGGCAAGCTCCATGATATCTTGGTTGGCCGCAGCCGCGGCAATATGATTTTTGGAGATCCGGCCGCAGCCGATCAGGATAAAACGGTATTTTTTCATTACAATCACCTGTTTTTCATTTACTATCTTGCATCCCTAATACATTTCCTATTCAGAAATATCGGCATGGCGGTGAAAAAAGTCCGCCGCCGGGAATTTCCTCAGACCGTCCCGCCGGACAAGTCCATTTTCTTCCACAAACCGAACGACGGGCCGAAACAGGCGGGCAGTGCCTGCGGAAGTATCCCCGACCCGTCCCGCCAAACAAAGCGATTCCTTCCACAGTCTGAACGGCGGGCCGGTGAGTGCAGCGTCACGCTGCCTGAAAAATCCCCCGCTTTCGCCGGAAAGCCGGGGGATTTTAATTAAAGCAGCTCGATGTTGGAACGGTTCTCGACATCCTTCATCGCGTTGCGGGTGTCGAACACTTCCTGCGAAAGCGCCTGAATCTTTGGATAGTCAAAACACGAATGGGCCGTACAGAGAATGACGATGTCCGACGATTTCAGCATTTCGTCCGTCAGTTCCTTCGCGCCGGTGTGGACTTTGTCTTTATATTTATATTCCGGAATATATGGGTCAAAAAACGTTGTGTCCGCTCCCTTGGAGATGAGCAGGTCAACCACGTTGAGCGCCGGGCTTTCGCGGTAATCGTCGATATCGGCTTTATAAGCGACACCGAGGACCAGCACCTTCGCGCCGTTCATCGCCTTTTTGTCCCGGTTCAGGACCTCCATCGCGCGCTGCACCACATATTCCGGCATTCCCGTGTTGATCTCGCCGGAGGTTTCGATCAGCCGTGTGTGGTAGTCGTACTCGCGGGCTTTCCACGCCAGATAGAAAGGATCGAGCGGAATGCAGTGGCCGCCGAGACCCGGGCCCGGATAAAACGCCTGAAAGCCGTAGGGCTTTGTCTTCGCGGCCTCGATGACCTCCCAGACGTTGATCCCCATGCGGTGGCAGATGATCGCCATTTCGTTGACGAGGCCGATGTTGATGTTGCGGTAGGTGTTTTCCAGCAGCTTTTCCATTTCCGCCACAGCCGGGCAGGAAACCTCAAAAACCCCGCCGGCCAGCACGCTGCGGTAAAGCGCCGCGGCGACCGTCGTGGAATCGGAACCGACGCCGCCGACCACCTTCGGGGTGTTTTTCGTCTTGTACTGCTTGTTGCCCGGGTCGACGCGCTCCGGGGAGAACGCAAGGTAAAAATCCTCGCCGCAGGTCAGGCCGTTCGCCTCAAAAATCGGCTTGAGAAGTTCCTCGGTCGTGCCCGGATACGTGGTGGATTCCAGGATGACCAGCATGCCCCCGTGGGCATATTTGGCTACGGATTCCGCAGAGCCCTTGACGTAGCTGATATCCGGCTGCTGATATTTGTCGAGCGGGGTCGGCACGCAGATCGCCACGGCGTCCACCCCTTCGATGAACGAAAAGTCTGAGGTCGCGGAGAGCTTTCCGCTTTCCACCATATCCTTCAGCGTGTCGCCGACGATATCGCCGATATAATTGTGGCCCCCGTTTACGGATTCCACTTTTTTCGCCTGAACGTCGAACCCGATCGTCCGGTAGCCCGCTTTGGCAAACTCGACGGCGAGCGGAAGCCCGACATAGCCGAGCCCGACAATGCCGACCACGGCTGTTTTCTTTTCAATTTTATCCAACAGTTCCTTTTTTACATTCGACATTTTATTTTCCTCGCTCCGTCAAATTAAAGATTCTTGAGTGCCGTGCAGACCATGCCGATCTCCTCGTCCGTGATATACCCGTGCATCGGCAGGCTGAAAACAATGTCGCAGAGCCGTTCCGCATCCGGCAGGTCACCCGCGCGATACCCCAAAGGCTCGTACACCTTCTGGAGATGAAGCGGCTTCGGATAGTAGACCATCGCCGGGATGCCTTTCGCTTTCAGCCCGTCCAGTATTCTCGTCCGCTCCTGAGGGTTCTCCGCTTTCAGAGTGTAATACCCGAAACCAGACGAAAATCCGTCTTTGATCACCGGCGTGCGGAATCGGCCTCCCAGAAGCTTTTCATATTGGGCCGCCGCCCGCCTGCGATGCTCGTTCTCCTCGTCGAACGCGTGCAGCTTCGGCAGCAGGATCGCCGCCTGCAGGGTGTCGAGGCGGGCGTTAAGCCCGATGCGCACATTTTCATATTTAAAGCTTCCCTTGCCATGCACGCGCAGGGACAGGAGAAGCTGACAGGCTTCCTCATCGTCGGTAAAAACCGCGCCGCCGTCCCCATAGCAGCCAAGCGCCTTGGCCGGGAAAAAGCTGGTTCCCGCGTATTTGCCGAACGAACAGGCCTTTTTCTCCCCGATCGCGCCGCCGAATCCCTGCGCGGCGTCTTCAATCAGGAGCAGACCGTGCCGCTCGCAGACCGCCTCGATCGCGGGGAAATCCGCCGGCTGACCAAACAGATCAACCGCGATGACCGCTTTGGGTTTCAGTTTTCCGTTTTTCAGGGTCTTTGCAATCTGCATTTCCAGGGACTTCGGGCTCAGATTAAACGTCTCCGGATCGGAATCGCAGAACACGGGAGTCGCCCCGCACAGGCTGACGACCTCAGCGGAAGCGAAGAAAGTGAACGCGGGAACGAACACCGCGTCGCCCGGTCCTATTTTTTCCGCCATCAGAGGCATCAGGAGCGCGTCCGTGCCGCTGCCGACAGAAACGCAGTATTTTCTCCCAACATAGGAGGCAAGCTCCTGTTCCAGCTGCTCCACCTGCGGACCGGAAATGAAATGGGAACTCTCGATCACACCGGCGATGCCGGCGTCGATTTCTTTCTTTAAACGGCGGTATTGAGCGCCGAGATCGTTAAACGCAAGCTGCATTATTTTCGTTCCTCCTTCAGGCCGTTTTCGCCTTCCACATATTTTCTGCCGCACTTCGGGCAGACGAGGCCCTCG
Organism: Caproicibacter sp. BJN0012; assembly: GCF_035986805.1. Classification (NCBI taxonomy): domain Bacteria; kingdom Bacillati; phylum Bacillota; class Clostridia; order Eubacteriales; family Acutalibacteraceae; genus Caproicibacter; species Caproicibacter sp. BJN0012. The sequence goes on from NZ_CP142518.1 coordinate 2,908,721, forward strand.
CTCAGCTTTTCCCCGCATTCGCAGGCCCAGCCATGCTGACGGGCCGGGCTTCCCATCATGATCGCGTGGTCGGGCACGTCTTTCGTCACAACGCTGCCCGCCGCAATAAACGAATTCCTGCCGATGCGGTGCCCGCAGACGATCGTTGCGTTTGCGCCGATGCTCGCGCCGTCCCCCACAGGGGTGCGGGCGTAAAACTGCGTTCCCCGCTGCGGGTAACGGCAGCGCGGCCGCTGCACGTTGGTAAACACCATGGACGGCCCGCAGAAAACATAATCGCCGAGCTCAACACCCTCGTAAACGGATACATTGTTCTGGATTTTGCAGTAATCCCCGATTTTGACATTGGGCGCGATAAACACATTCTGGCCGATGGTGCAGCCGCCGCCCACGCTGCAGCCGCCGCTGATATGGCAAAAATGCCAGATTTTCGTCCCTGCCCCGATTTCGGCGCCCTCGTCCACACAGGCGCTTGGATGGGCGAAATATTTTTCAGATTCCTTCACAGACAAGCCACCGTTTCTATAGAAATATGGTCCACGGTCCCTTCCGCTTCCGCAGCGGGGCATGTCGGCGGCAACATGCCGCTTAACCTGTATATTATAGCCCCAAGCGTCCTCATAGTCAATCATCGCCGGCCCGGAATCAGCCATTGATTGACATTATCAGGGAATCGTACTATATTATTGGTATCTTTTGAGTTTTCCGGCATGATAATCAGATTATTTAGAAAAAATATAAAGAAAGCAGGATAAAGGATACAGTATGAATGATTTTCAGAAAAGGGATGCTTTTATCCCATATAATCTTCCGGACCTGACACAGGCTGAGATCGATGAAGTGGAAAAAACTCTGAAGTCCCTTTGGGTTGCGAAAGGCCCGCGCACCGTCAAATTCGAGCAGGAATTTGCGGAACATCTGGGCGCCAGGCATGCGGTCGCCATGAATTCCTGCACGGCCGCCCTTCACGTGGCGCTTTTATCCGCCGGAATCGGCCCGGGGGACGAGGTCATCACAACGCCGATGACGTTCGCTTCCACCGCAAACACCATCCTCCACTGCGGCGCGACGCCGGTGTTCGCCGACATCGACTATCAGACCGGCTGCATCGACCCGCAGGAAATCGAAAAGAAAATCACCAAAAAGACGAAAGCGGTCGTCCCGGTCCATTACAGCGGACAGGTCTGCGACCTGGACCGCATCTATCAGCTCGCCGACCGGCACGGCCTGTTTGTTTCGGAGGACGCCGCGCATGCTTTGGAGAGCCGCTACAAAGGCCGCCTGATCGGAAACGGCCTAAAAGGAGCCGCCTCCTACAGCTTTTATGCGACAAAGAACCTGACGACCGGAGAAGGGGGCATGCTCGTCACCGACAGCGACGACATCGACGCGAAAGCGCGCATCTGGGCCGGACAGGGAATGAGCCACAACGCCTGGAACCGCTATGCGAAGGGCGGCACATGGCGGTACGATATCTGTGAGCCCGGTTTCAAATACAACATGTTCGACATCCAGGCCGCGCTTGGTCTCGTACAGCTCTCCCGCATCGGAGAAATGCAGGCGAGGCGTCTCGCAATCGCAGAGAAATACCAGCGCGAATTCGGCAAAATCGACGCGGTGGAACCGCCGTTTGTTCCGGATTACGCAGAGCATTCCTGGCACCTGTACGTCCTGCGGATCGTCCCCGAGCTCCTCACCATTGACCGCGACCGCTTCATCGTGGAGCTGAACGCGCGAAACGTCGGCACCAGCGTGCATTTCATCCCGGTGACGGAGATGAGCGCCTATACCAAGCGGTACGGATTCAAAAAGGGAGATTTCCCAAGCACGGAAAAGCACTTTGAGCGCATCGTTTCGCTGCCGCTTTATCCGAGTTTATCGGAAGAACAATCGGATTACGTCGTGGCCGCCGTGCGCGACATCGTCGAGACCTATCATAAATAGTGCCGCTGTATTTCGGCACCCTGGCAAAACGAAAGGGTTCTCCCGCCGGGAAAACCCTTTTTTATTTGCCGGCCGCTGTCCGCCCCGGCCCGCACAGCCGAAGCGTTTCCACAACGGAACAGAATTTATCTGAAAAGCTGACAATGAAGCTCTCCCTGTATTTCGGGGGGATCGGCGTCAGCGGCCACATGTGCCGCAGGATGATATTCTTTTCCAGATCATTTAAAATAAATTGCCGCTGCGCGTTTTCCAGCGCCGTTCGGGGATGTGTAAACCCGTGCAATCCCTTCCTGCCGTTTTTTTCATGCCAGTCGTACAGAAAAAAATCGTGCAGCAAGGCACCCCGGATCATGCTCCGGCGGTCCACGGAGATCCCCAGGCGGCTGCTCAGCCACAAGCTGGTGTAAGCAACGGAAATACAGTGGTCAAGGCAGGACACATCGGCATGCTGAACAAAGGCGTCCATCTGCCGAACCAGGTCCGAACGAAGCAGCTCGGCAACACACTCACTAAAATACGCCTTTTCTCCTTCGGAAAGAACCATACCGTTTTCGCCTCTCGGTAGCCAGCGGCCAAAAAAATCACCGGCAGAAAAAGGATTCAGAGATCGGCTTTCTTCGACTCTTCCCCCGCTTTTTTTGCCAGTTTCTCAAGACAGTCACGGCAAATATTATGCCCTCCAAAACTGATAATCCCATTCATTCCGCTGCAGAAGATACATGCAGGTTCATATTTTTGAAGAATGATCCGATTATCATCGTCAACGAATATCTGGAGAGGATCCTTTTCATTTATATTCAAAGTCACCCTCAGCTCTTTCGGCAGCACAATGCGGCCCAATTCATCAACTTTCCTCACGATTCCTGTTGATTTCAATAAAAGTACTTCCTTTCACCAAATACGGTCGTTTTTTCGCCTGAACGGAAAAATTATAGTATAATTTTCCATATTTGTCAATTGGTTACACTGAAAAACTTTTCATTGAATCAATAATATTGAAATTCAGTCACGAATAGTAATTATACAGTTGATTTTCAGCGAGGGGATGAACAAACTGTTAAATTACATCTGGGCCGGCATGATTCTTTTCAGTGTAATCTGCGCCGTCATCACCGGAAGAATGGAACAGCTTTCCGGCGCCGTTTTAAGCGGCGCCTCCGACGCGGTGACCCTGGTGCTCACCATGACCGGCATGATGTGCGCCTGGACCGGCCTGATGAAAATCGCCGACGAAGGCGGGCTGACAGCGCTTTTGTCGAAGGCGCTGAATCCGATCATGCGCCTGCTGTTTCCCGACTGCAAGCCGGGCGGACCCGCTGTCAAAGCGATGTGCATGAACATCACGGCAAATCTGCTCGGCTTGGGCAACGCCGCCACGCCTCTGGGGATCGCCGCCATGAAAGAGCTGAAAAAGAACAATCCGACGCAGACCGCGGACAATTCCATGGCGACGTTTGTCGTTCTGAACACGGCTTCCATCCAGCTGATCCCCACATTTCTTGGAACCATGAGAGCCCAGTACGGCTCCGCCGCGCCGTTTGACATCCTGCCGGCAGTCTGGATCACCTCCGTCTGTTCCGTGATCGTCGGACTGACGGCGGCAAAGCTGATGGAGGGTTTTTCCGGTGGATAAGTTTGGGATTTTCGTGATGCCTGCCGTCGTTTTTTGTATCATCCTGTTCGGATTCATTCGGAAAGTTCCGGTCTTCGACACTTTTGTCTCGGGCGCCAAAGAAGGCCTGCGCTCCACCGTTTCGATCCTCCCGTCGCTGATCGGCCTGATCATGGCCGTTTCCATGCTCAGCGCGTCCGGCGCGCTGGATCTTCTCTCCTCGCTTCTGGCTCCCGTTGCAAACTGGATCGGCCTGCCGAAACAGGCGATGCCTCTCGCGCTGATCCGGCCGATCTCCGGCAGCGGTTCCACAGCCGTTCTCTTCCGTATTTTTCAGGATTACGGGCCGGACAGCTTCATCGGGCGCGTCTCGTCGGTGATGTCCGGATCGACGGAGACAACCTTCTATGCCATTGCCGTTTATTTCGGAGCTGTCGGCATCAGGAAGACCCGCCACACCATCCCCGCCGCGCTGACGGCCGACCTGACCGTCTGCATCGTTTCGGCCCTGACGGTGCGGCTGCTCTTTTCGTGATATGGAACGGACGCTGAGGTCCGCACCGGTCTGGGCCCTGGCCGGGAACCCGAACTGCGGGAAAACGACGCTGTTCAACCGCCTGACCGGCTCCAGCGCCACGGTCGGCAACTGGCCGGGCGTCACGGTGGAAAAGAAGAGCGGCACCGCCAAATGGGACAGTGGGAGCGCTCATATCGTCGACCTGCCCGGGATCTATTCCCTTGTGCCCTACACGCCGGAGGAAGCGCTCGCGGGAAACTTTCTGCGCGAGGAAAAGCCGGATCTGATTCTGAATGTGATCGACGCCACCTGTCTGGAGCGGAGCCTGTACCTCACCACACAGCTGCTGGAGCTTGGAATTCCCGTCGTCGCGGCGCTCAGCATGACGGACGCGCTCGCCCGGCGCGGCGGCAAAGTGAACTGCCGCCTGCTTTCGGTCCTTCTCGGAGTCCCGGTCGTGCCGATCTGCGCGACCCGCGGGACCGGCACCGCCGCGCTGCTGAAAACAGCCGCCCGGACGCCGGACGGACCCGTGCGGGCGGCGCGGCCCATCCGGCCCGCCCCCGGAGTCCGGGACCCCGACCTCGAGTCGGCCCAGGCCCGTTACCGCCGGATTCATGACATTGTTTCAAAAACCGTCTCGGGCGCCGAAGTCGTCCACAGGGTTACCGAACGGATCGACCGGATCGCCACAGACCGGTACTTGTCCATTCCCCTTTTCCTGCTGATCGTCCTGGCGGTTTTCGCGCTGACCTTTGGCACCGTGGGAAATGCCCTAGTACAAGTTATGGGGCTTCTGGTCGACTCGGCGTCCCGGACATTGGGCACTTTTCTGGAAGCCGCCGGAGTCTCCTTCTGGGTGAAAGACCTGATTCTGAACGGAATTCTCGCCGGCGTGGGGGCGGTTCTGAAATTTCTGCCGCAGATCGCCCTCCTTTTCCTGCTGCTCTCTTTTCTGGAGGACAGCGGATACATGGCCCGCGCCGCCTTCATTATGGATGCGCCGATGAGAAAAATCGGGCTTTCCGGGCGCTCGTTCGTTCCCCTGCTAATGGGATTCGGATGCACGGTCCCGGCGGTCATGGGCACGCGGATTCTGGAAAGCGAAAAAGACAGGCGCCTGACCGTGCTGATTACCCCGTTTATGTCCTGCAGCGCGAAAATGCCGGTCTACTCCCTGTTCCTCGGCGTCTTTTTCGCGGGCCGCCAGCCGGCCGCCATGTTCCTGATCTACCTGCTCGGGGTCCTGATGGGGCTTCTCTCCGCCGTCTTCCTCAAAAGCACCGTGCTGCGCGGCGAACCCGCCCCGTTTCTGATGGAGCTGCCGGATTACCGTCTTCCGACGCCCGGCAATATCCGGAAGCACGTCGGCCGGCGGGTGCGGGATTTCCTCCGCCGCGCCGGAACGACCGTTTTTCTCGCGACCGTGGCGATCTGGCTTCTGCAGTCCATTTCGGTTGATTTTCACATGACTTTGGACAGTTCGCGCAGTCTTCTCGCGTTGGCGGGGCACGCCGTCGCGCCGGTTTTCACCCTGTGCGGCTTCGGGGGCTGGAAACAGGCCGTCGCGCTTCTGACCGGCCTTGTCGCGAAGGAATCGATCGTCGGGGCATACGGCGTTCTCTGTGCCGGCGACCCCGCCGCCGGGCTGAAAGTGCTGTTCAGCCCGGCGAGCGCCTGCTCCTACCTGATCTTCATCCTTCTCTACACCCCGTGCTCCGCGGCGCTCGCGGCGATCCGCCGGGAATCGGGCCTGCGCCTCGCCGTGTTCAGCGCGTTCTATCAATTCGCGACCGCCTGGTATGCCTCCGCGCTGTTTTATCAGCTCGCGCTGCTGTTCCAGAGACTGCACCCTTAGCGCTCCTCCTACAGCCAGGGGTCCGGCACCGCCGCGGACGGGGAAGTGAGCAGAACGTCGGGGTGTCTCAGGATCCGGCGAAAATGGCGCATCGCCTGGGCATAATAATATCCATCGCAGATCCGTTCGTCCACAACGAACCGGAAGTTGATCGTCCTGACCGGCTTCACGGCCCCATAGCGCCCCATCCGGAGCGAAGTTTCCTTTCTTCCGATGGAAAGAAAGATGGAGCACGATCCGAAATCATAAAGATGGTGGTAGACGGAACCGATTCCCGTGGAGCCGATGTCGACCACAAAAGCGCTCGCGTGAAACGGAGAAACGCGGTGAATTGCCCGGGGCATAAGCCCCGCCTCGTCCATGCGCCACAGAAGGAACACGACCAAACGCAGAAAACGAACGGGCAGACGCCTCAAAAGCTCCGCCGTGCGGTATGTTCCGTTGTTCTGCGCGGAGCTTTTGACCTCTTCAATCCCGGTGTGAATTTTTCTCCAGATGTCCTCCAGGGAATCCGCAGGGGAAAAGAGCGTTTTCACGGCTGTATCCTGCCCCGCCTCGCTCATGGTGTTTTTCACGTCGATCGAGAGGGCGATCTGGTTTCTGGCGTAGAGCTTTCTTCCGGATACGTACCGGTTCAGCCCGGGGTGCAGGGCGATCAGGCGCACCGCCGCGGCCATGACGACATGCAGGGTGCTCAGATCTTTCATCCCGGTTTCCCTGCGCATCCGCCGGATAAACTGTTCCAGATGAGTGATCTCAACTTTTTCCTCGAAAAAGACCATACTGCCCGTCCTGTTCTTCATCACGTGCGGAATCACCGCGAAAAACGGATCCTCTTTGCGGATGCGGAACGAATCATAGCGGTCGCCGAACCTGCGCTTCCGGCCGGGATAAACCGTATTCTCCATCATAAACCCTCCTCATCGGAAGTTTTCATCTTGATTATAAATCAAAAACGGCAAAAATCCAATCGCTTTCTTCCCATTTCGCGCATTGCATTTCCATAAAGTGTTTGTTATAATGTTTGTGATTTCATGGCGGAAACCGGAAAAATTTTTCGGTTCCGCGGTAGGAGCGGATTTTCATGATTTTGGTTCTGGATATCGGCAACACCAACATCACTTTGGGCGTTTACGAAGGAGACAAGCTGCTTTTTGTCTCCCGCATGGCGACGGACCGTATGAGAATGGAAGATCAGTACGCCATCGAACTGAGGGAAATCCTGGACATCCATGGCGTTTCCTTCCGGCAGATCGAAGGAACCGCCATCAGTTCGGTCGTTCCTTCCGTAGACCTGTCCCTGAAACGGGCAATCCTCCGCCTGACCGGAGCGGAACCGGTCAGCGTCGGGCCGGAAATGAAAACCGGAATCCGGATCGGCATCAGCTCGGAAGTGGTCGGCGCCGACCTGATCGTCGGCTGCGTCGCTGCGGCGGAGCTGTTTCACGGGCCGTGCATCATCATCGACATGGGGACTGCGACGACGTTCGTCGTCCTGGACGAGAACCGGGTCATGCTGGGCGGCGCGATCGCGCCGGGGGTCGGCATTTCGCTGGACGCCCTGACGAACCGCACGGCGCAGCTTCCCTCCATCAGCCTGGAAGCGCCCGCTCATTTTATTGGAAGCAGCACCACCGAATGCATGCGCTCCGGCCTGATCAACGGAACCGCATGCATGATAGACGGCATGTGCGCCCACATGGAAAAGGAACTGGGTAAAAAATGCCAGGCCGTGGCAACGGGAGGTCTCTCAAAGGAGATCATCGAGCAATGCGAACGGGAGATCGTATACAGCGATACGCTTTTATTGGAGGGCCTGCGGATCATCTACGAAAAGAACAAGCCCTAAGTTTCCCGCCCGAGCCGGATGTACGACAAAAGCCGCCGTTCCCGAAATGCCGGGACGGCGGCTGATTTAAGGTTAAAATGGTCCTAAGCGTTGTGATGAGTGGGCTCCTCCTCATCGCGGAACAGAAACCTCAGACACCAGAGAGCGGAAACGGCCACCACAATGAAAACAACGCGGCTGCCGGCCGTCAGCTGTCCGCCGAAGATCCAGGAGACAATGTCGAACCCGAAAAGTCCGATGGAACCCCAGTTCAATCCTCCGATAATAACCAGTATCAAAGCGATTTTATCAAGCATTGATATTACCCCTTTCATCATGTAGCTTTACCGCGAAAATATAATTTATTCAGAAAATTTAATTTAAATTTCTGAAATTCCGCCTCTCGCGGCCTTTTAAAGAGGCGGACAAAATATTTTGCCCTTTTCTTCACAAAATAAAACACGCTTTACAAATCCGATCCTCTATGATAACATGCAAATGAGAATTGTTTGCATTTAGCGAACAGAAATGGCCGCACGGCGGAAAGAGCCGCGCGCCGTCAAGTTGAATCCGGGAGCTGATCGTATGGAAAACAGCAGAGGCCGCCTGAAAAACTGCGGACTGAAAATCACGCGCCAGCGCCGCGAAATCATGGACATTTTGGAACAAAGCGCGAGGCCCGTTTCCGCAGAGGGAATTTTTTTCAAACTGCGGGAACAGGGAAACGCCATCAGTCTCTCCACCGTTTACCGGGTTCTGGAGCTCCTGGTGACAAAAAAGGCCGTGCGCCGGATCAGCACCGTGGACGAATGCGGCGCCCTGTTTGAACTGGGCGATATGCACCGTCACTATCTGGTCTGCCTGAGCTGCCACAAGATGTTCCCGATCGACGACTGCCCCCTGGAGGCCTATGAAAAAGAGCTGACTGCCAGGACCGGCTTTGACGTAACCGGCCACAGCCTCGAAATTTACGGCTATTGCCGTGACTGCCGCAAGAAAAACGACTGATTTTTTCCAGCCTCTTCCTCGGCTCTTGACAATGCGCAGCGGAAAGATTAACATATATGGTATTCGCAGTGAAATAGAAAGCTATATATTGCCCTGCGTGAGAAGCAACGGGGAGGAATATTCATGCTGACACACATTATTAAAAGGAACCGTTCCAGAGTGCCTTTTAAAGAGGAAAAAATCGTCTGGGCGATTTTCAAAGCCGCGACCGCGGTCGGCGGCGACGATTTTGCGACCTCGGAGCGCCTTGCGAGCGAGGTTGTAAAACTGGCGGAGCAGAAATATCCGGACGGCGTTGCCGAGGTCGAGGGAATCCAGGATATTGTTGAAAAGGTTCTGATTGAAGAGGGCCACGCCAAAACGGCGAAGGCCTTTATCCTATATCGGGAAAAGAGGCGTTCCGCGCGCGAATCCAACGCGCTGATCGGCGCGACGATCAACATGTTCAGCGAATATCTGGACGACAGGGACTGGAAAATCAACGAAAACGCCAACACGCAGAAATCCATCAACGGGCTGAACAATTATGTCCGCGAAGCGTTTACAAAGAATTACTGGCTGCACGAAATCTATCCTCAGGAGATACGCGACGCGCATCTTTCCGGCGATCTCCACATCCACGATCTTGGTTTCTTCGGGCCCTACTGCGCGGGCTGGGACCTGCGGCAAATCCTGCAGGGCGGGTTCGGCGGCGTGCCGGGCAAGGTGGAATCGCGGCCTCCGAAGCATCTTCGCACGTTTTTAGGACAGATCGTCAATTCCACCTTCACGACTCAGGGGGAAACCGCAGGCGCGCAAGCCTGGTCTTCGTTCGATACATACTGCGCGCCGTTCGTCCGTTACGATCATCTCGATTATAAATCGGTCAAGCAGGCCCTTCAGGAGTTTATCTTCAATCTGAATGTTCCGACCCGCGTCGGCTTTCAGTGCCCGTTTTCGAATTTAACGTTCGACATCGCCGTGCCCCGCACGCTGCGCGACCAGAACGTAATGGCCGGCGGAGCGGTCATGCCGGAGAAATACGGCGATTTTCAGAAGGAGATGGACATTGTCAATCTCGCGTTCTGCGACGTGATGATGGAGGGCGACAGCAAGGGCCGCGTGTTCACCTTCCCGATTCCGACCATCAACGTGACAAAGGACTTTCAGTGGGACAGCCCGGTCGTCAACCGCTTCATGGAGATCACCTGCAAATACGGAATCCCTTACTTTTCCAACTACATCAACTCCGACCTCTCGCCGGAGGACGCGCTCTCCATGTGCTGCCGCCTGCGCATCGACAAAAGCGAACTGCGCAAACGCGGCGGCGGCCTGTTCGGTTCCAACCCGCTGACCGGTTCCATCGGCGTCGTCACCGTTAACCTGCCGCGCATCGCCTACGTTTCCAAAAGCGAGTCCGAATTCCGCATGCGCCTTTGGCGGGAAATGAACATCGCAAAGGAAAGTCTTGAAATCAAGCGGAAAGTCATTGAGGAGCAGACCGAGCGCGGGCTGTATCCCTATTCGCGCAATTACCTGAAAGACGTCAAGAACAAGACCGGAGCGTACTGGTACAACCATTTCAACACCATCGGGCTGATCGGCATGAACGAAGCCTGCATGAATCTCTTTGGGCCCGGCTGCGACCTGACGACCGAAAAGGGTCAGGAGTTTGCAATCGGCACGCTCAATTATATGCGTGATTTCATCCGGGACATTCAGGAGGAAACCGGGCATTACTACAATCTGGAGGCAACGCCCGCCGAAGGGGCAAGCTACAGCCTGGCACGCCTGGACAAGGCGCGCTACCCGGATATCATCACCGCCGGTGAAAACGAGCCGTATTATACGAATTCGACCCAGCTGCCGGTCGGATATACGGACGACATTTTTGAAACGCTCGACCTTCAGGATGAACTTCAATCATTGTATACGGGAGGCACCGTGCTGCATTTTTACCTTGGGGAAGAGATTCACGACACGGAGGCCGCAAAACGCCTGATCCGCAAAATTTTTACCAAATACAAGCTGCCCTATATCTCGCTGACACCGACCTTCTCGATCTGCAGCGACCACGGCTATCTTGCCGGCGAACATTTCACCTGCCCCTATTGCGGCAAACCCGCCGAGGTATGGAGCCGCGTCGTCGGCTATCTGCGGCCGGTTCAGAATTTCAACCGCGGCAAACAGGAAGAATACCGTGAGCGCAAGAAATACGTCATACGGGAGCAGGCGCTATGATTTTCGCCGGGATCCAGAAAAGCTCGCTTGTCGACTATCCGGGGCTGGTTTCCTGCGTGCTGTTCGTGCCGGGCTGTAATTACGACTGCTTTTACTGCCACAACCGCTCGCTGTTCAGCGGCCCGCACGAGATTCTGGACCCCGGCGCGGTCTGGACGTTTTTGAACAAGCGCGCGGGCCTGCTCGACGCGGTGGTTCTGACCGGCGGCGAACCGACCTGTCAGGCCGACCTGGTTGAAACGCTGTTGGAATTCAAATCATTGGGCTATCAGGTCAAACTGGATACGAACGGCTCGAATCCGGAAAGAGTCGCGGATGTGCTCAAAAGCGGCGCGTGCAGCTACTTTGCGGTCGATTACAAGGCCCCGGCGGCGCGGTACAAAGAGATCTGCGGACCTGGCGCGAATGCGGAAGCCGTGCGGAAAACGGTCCGTCTGCTTGCGGAAAGCGGCATTTCCTTCGAGATCCGCACCACCGTGATCCCCCAGCTGACAGAAAGGGATCTGCTTCAGATGGCTTCCGAATTGCCTCCCGTTCCCCGCTGGTCGCTGAACCGTTACCGAAAACCGGAGCAGTACAAGCCCTGCGACAGGGCGAGGATCAGCGCGCCTCCGTGGCTCCAGGAACAAATTGAAGGCTTTGCGCGGAGCATGTCTTCCGTACAGCCCTATATGAACATAAAATAAGCGGCCGCCCTTCCCTTTTTCAGGGAAAGCGGCCGCTTTTCAATCCTTCGATTCAAATTCCCGGTACAGCAGGCTGGGCTGGATCCCGTCGTTGTTCTGATATTTGCCGCTTTGATACGGATCGTAGTCCCCTTCGATGGTGTGGTAATAGATCTGGCAGATTTCCACTCCCGGATAAATAACGATCGGCTGTGTGCAGAACATTTCGAGCGTCCAGTATCCGGCGAAACCAACATCCCCGAATCCGGCGGTGATATGGATAAACAAGCCGAGCCGACCGACGGAAGAGCGTCCCTCCAGCATGGGAACCAGACCCTCGGTGCGGGTGTATTCCGCCGTTCTTCCCAAATACAGCCGTCCGGGCTCCAGCCGAAAACCGGAATCCGGAATCCGGATTTTTTTAACCGGATTCGGTTTCTTCATATCCAGCACGGTCTCCTCGTATACCAGAAGCTCATTGTGGAGCGACAGATTATAGCTGTTCGGGTTGATTTTTTTTCCGTCAAAAGGCTCAATTACAATATCTCCGCCCGCGCGGCGAAGAATCTCTCTTCCGGACAGAATCATATTCCGCTTCCTTTCCATTTGAAACCTGTCCCACGGCGAACCGGGGAAAGGATAAAAAATACGATAAATGCGGGCGGACCGCATTTATCGTACAAACATACTTTAATCAAATCGCGGAAAACCCGCGTTTTGCGTCTTTGTCAGGCTTCTTCCTTCATTTTCGCAAAGCACTCGCTGCAGTAAACCGGACGGCCTTCCGTCGGCTGGAACGGAACCTTGCAGGGAGCACCGCACGCAGCGCAAACAGCATCGAACATTTCCCTCTGGGGTTTCTGGCTCATTCTGCGGGCCTTGCGGCACTCAGGGCACCTTTTCGGTTCATTGGTAAACCCTTTCGCAGCGTAAAATTCCTGCTCGCCAGCAGTCCAGACAAACTCCTTCCCGCATTCTTGACAGACTAACGTTTTGTCCTCAAACATATTTTTTACCTCACTTGTGATAATTTTTTGCCCTGGGACGGAGTTGAACCGACAACCTTTGGAATTACCAATGCTCTTGCGTTAAGCTACTGGGGCATATGACGAAGGGTGGTTTCTCACTCCTACGCAACATAGATTATACCAGAACGAGGGGAATGTCAAGCATTATTTTTAATTTACTGAAAAATATTTAAAATAATCTATAATTAGCGAAGAAATATCAATATTTTTTCATGGATTATGCCGATTTTAAACGAAACGGCTTTTTCTTGAAAAACACGCTGCAAAAGGGGTCTCCAAGCTGTGCGCGGCAGAAAAAAGGCCAGCGCAAAATCCGCCGGCCTTTTTTGTTCAGTCCGTCCGATGCATTTTGTCCAGACATTCCGGGCAGATCCCCCGAAGCAGAATATCGGCTGAATCAATCTGCAGGCGGTATTTTCTCTCCGCCTGAATCACCCGCGCGGGACTGACAGATTCATCCGGTATATCCATCACGCAACCGCATTTCGAACAGACAAAGTGAGTGTGCGGTTTGACGTTTCCATCGAATCTTTCCTGCCCGTTCACCACGCCGACGCTGAGAATCGTTCCATCCTGCTTGAACTGCGCCAGGTTTCTGTAGACCGTTCCGAGGCTTAAATCGGGGTACTCCGGCTTCAGCTTTTCATAGACCCAATCGGCCGTCGGATGCGAAGTAGTTGAGCGCACGGCGCTCAAAATCGCTTCCCGTTTCCTGCTGTAATTCCGTCTTTTTTCCATAAGGTCACCTCGCGGCAATCATAATAATAATAACTTTTCTCGATTATTTTAACATTGTTTCCGCCTTTTGTAAAGAGCATTCCTTCTTAGTTTGCCGTCATGTATCAAATTGGCAGAAAAGATGATATAATAAGTCCCGGCAAAAAGCATCAACATACAAAAGGAGATATCATGAAAAAGGGCATTCTGAAGGAATACGCTGTCATTACCCTGAGCACGCTGGTGATTTCGGCCGGTATTTATTTTTTCAAATTTCCAAATGACTTTACCTTTGGCGGGGTGTCCGGCCTGGCGGTCGTATTGGGGCGCATTACAACTCTTTCTCCGGGGAGCGTCAATTTTGTTTTAAACGCTCTTCTGGTGATCTGCGGATTCCTTTTTTTAGGAAAAAATTTCGGCATAAAAACCGTTTATACGAGCTTTCTTCTCTCCGGCGCGGTCTGGATTCTGGAACGGCTGGTCCCGATGACAAAGCCGCTGACGGACGATCCGATGCTGGAGCTTGTGTTCGCGGTGCTGCTGCCCGCCTTCGGCTCCGCTCTGCTGTTTCACGCGGGAGCCTCCTCCGGCGGGACCGATATCATCGCGATGATCCTGAAACGATATACCAGCGTGGACATCGGAAGAGCCCTTTTCATCAGCGACTTTTTTATCACGATGTCTTCTTTTCTGGTTTTCAGCATTAAGACCGCCCTGTTTTCCTGCCTCGGCCTGCTGGCGAAATCGCTGATTGTCGACAGCGTAATTGAAAGCATCAACCTGAACAAATACTTCAACGTGATCTGCTCCGAGCCGGAGCCGATTCTGGACTACATCGTCAAAAAGCTGGATCGGAGCGCGACGGTATGCGACGCGGTCGGAGCTTATTCCCACCATCACAAATATATCATCTTTACCGTGATGAACCGCGCGCAGGCAGTGCAGCTGCGCCGTTTCATCCGCTCGGTCGAACCGGACGCGTTCCTGCTGGTCTGCAACACCAGTGAAATTATCGGAAGAGGGTTTCACAGCGAATAACCCGCAAAAGGACCGGGCGCCAAAATTCTGCGCCCGGTCCTTTCTATTTATGAAAAAGCTTTGTCACCATTCCGATCTCTTCCCCGCTCGGAACAAGCAGCCGGTAAAACGGCGTGTGGGAAAAGCGGCAGAAAATGGCAATACAGGTGACGGACTGCGCCGTCAGCGAGATCGACGTTGCGAGCGCGACGCCGTTAATGCCCATGCGCGGAATCAAAACCAGGCTGAAAACAGTATTGACCGCGATACCCAACACCGTCGGGATGATATTCAGCTCCGGCTTTCCGTATGCGGCAATGGAATTTCCGAGCACCTTCGCGTAGGAGATCAAAACATAACCGACAGCCAAAAAAGGGAGTGGTTTCACCGCATCCCGGTACATGGGAAACAGAACCGGGACGAAGATCTTCGCCGCCCAGTAAAGCAGAACTGCGGAAACAGTCGTGATATAGGTGACGATTTTGGATGAAAGCACGGAAAGGCGGACTTTGTCCTTTTGTTCCGTCATCCCGGCGATCCGGCTCAGGATGACCTGACTGACGGCGTCCGGCAAAACCCAGACCTGCTGCATAATGGTGACGGCCGTGCTGTAAATGCTGTAATCCGCCAGGGAATACAGCCCCTGGACAATATAGGTTCCTAAAAACGAATTGAGGTAGGTCAGAACATTGCTGACATGGGATTTCAGGCTGTACCGGACCATATCGCCCGTTCCAACCGGAAGATCGTTTTCCGGGGCCGGCTTCGGCTTCGGTCCGTTCCACCGCACAATGCCGTAAAGGGCAAACAGGAGCATCCCGGCTGTGATTGCGATGGTGCACCAGACCCAGACGGCGGCGTTCGGCCGCAGAAAAATCCAGACCGCCAGTGCCGTCACCAGAATCCGCTGCGTAAGGTTCACGAGATTGAAGGCTTTAAACTTATCCTCACCCCGCAGGACCGACGTGCAGATATTGAACAGAAACGACAGAGCGCCGTAAACGACAATCGCGACCAGAAACTGGGCGGGCGTTTCGGTGAAGAACGAACTTCCGCGAAGAAAGAAAAGCATCGCCGCCCCAATCCCTGCGATCACGACCGTGACGCCGAGGCTGAGCCTCTTTACTGCGCGCTCGGTATTGCCCACTGTAAAGCGGGCCACATAATATACGACTCCGGAAGCGGCGCTGAGACCGAGGACCGTATTCAGCCCCCCGCCCCATTGCTGCACCTGATTATACAGCGCCTTCACATCCGGGCTGACGTTCCGCAGAACGATAAACGACGAAATCAGCCCCAGCACGGCCCCAAACAAATTGGTCCCGAACGTGTTAACCGAATCGCGCACCACCGCGCTGTGAATTTTCTTTGTCTTCTCTTTTTTCATCCGGTTTCAGACTCCACCTTAATTTCATTTCGGATGGAGTCATTATAGCATCATCGGCGCCGAATCACAACTGATTTTCATCCGTTGCCGCGCGCCTCCGGCAAACTGCGCTCCAGCGCCTTTTTCACGGCAAAATAGAGAGGGACCGCGATCACGTCCGCAATCAGGGCGTTGGTGAGCGTCGCGCCGAGCTTTGTCAGCATGATGATCTGTACGGACTGCGCCGCGGACCCGAGCATGATCTCTTTCAATGCGGAGTAGGAAAGATACAGGACGCAGTATGAAAGCGACCCGATCACGGCGGCCGCGACGACACGGGAAAGCTTTTTGCCGGTCTTGTCTCCGCCCCAGGCGATCAGGCCGCAGATCCAGGCCATGGCAAACTTTGTGACGAGCGTCACCGGCGCGCTGGAAGCCCAGCCGCCGACCAGATCGAACAGCCCCGAACCGATGCCCGCGGCCAGCCCTCCGTAAACCGGCCCGAGCAGCAGGCCGGACAGAATGCAGAACACATTGGCAAAGCCGATCATCGTCTTATCTCCGCCCACCGGGATCTGCACTTTGAAAAACATGGTCGCCAAAAAGACGAGCGCAGCCATCAGGCCCGCCAATGCAAGACGGACCGTTCTATTTCCGCTTCTCAATGAAAAAATCCCCTTTCAGCTACCGCTGTTTCACCATCACAGACAAACGGTCTTTTAGCTTCAGCCGGTCGAACGCACGGCCCAGCAGAATGTAAATTGCGGCGCTCGCGGCCGCCTGGATCAGGTTGCCCGGGATTTCCGCCACGGGCGCCGCAAACCCGCCGAGCAGAACAACTTCCGTCAGATAATAGCCGCCGATGCAGATGCCGCCCGCAGCCGCGCTGGCCGCCAGGTTGCGTTTGGAGATCACTGTTTTCGCCGAAGACGTAAAACAGAGGACCATGGCGGACTTAATGACCAGCGTGGGCAGCGCGTAGACGGCGCTGCCCGTCAGGGCGTCGGAGAGCGCCTCCCCGATGCCTCCCGCCGCCACCGCGTAGGGGGCGGGCAGAATGCTCGCGGCAAGGTACAGAAAAGCGTCTCCCAGATGGATATAGCCGCCGGTCGCCGGGGTCGGGATGTGAAACAGGTATGCCGTCACGACAAAGATCAGCGCCGCAAACAGCGCCGTCAGAACGGGCAGCCCTGTAAATTCCGTTTTTTTCATTGCTTTCACCTTCCATGGGATTGATTTACAAAAAATACGTTGCTATAATAATAGCTAATCACTGTTGCTATTGAAATATACAGTTTAAAAAAATTCGTAAAGTACAGTTGAGGATATTTTATGACCTACGATTTTTTACAGCTGAACCGCGCTTCTCCTGTTTCGCTGTATCAGCAGCTTTATTCTTCCATCCGCGGGGCGGTGGAGTCGGGGCATCTGAAGACCGGGGAGCGGCTCCCGTCCATCCGTTCCCTGGCGGACGGGCTGAAGGTGAGCTGCACCACGGTCGAAAGCGCCTACCAGCAGCTCTGTGTGGAAGGATATCTCCGGGCCCGTCCCCAGCGGGGATATTTTGTGCTGGAAGCGCGCCGGCCCGATGCGGTCCGGCCTGCCGTGCGCGCGGACTTCTCCCGCCCGCCCGGCCTGCCCGTCCGATACAACTTCGGCAGCGACTGCGTGGACAGCGCCAACATGGATTTAAAGCTGTGGAGGCGGCAGATCAGGGACGTGCTGAACCGGCAGGAGATTATCGCCTCCTACGGCGAGCATCAGGGAGAATACGCTCTGCGGGAGGCGCTTTCTTCTTACAGCTACGGCGTCCGCGGCGTGCTGGCCTCTCCGGACCAGATCGTCATCGGAGCCGGGACGCAGCCTCTGCTTTCCATTTTGTGCGGCCTTCTGAACGGCGGGGAAACCGCCGTGGCCATGGAGGAGCCGGGGTTCCGGCAGGCGGAGCAGATTTTTTCCGACTGCGGCTTTCATGCCTTAAAGCTGCCTGGGGATGAGGACGGCCTGAACATGGAGGCGCTCAGGGCAAGCGGGGCGAAACTCGTGTTCCTCAGCCCGTCCAACCGGGTCCAGACCGGAATGAGCCTGCCGATCAGCCGGCGGATGGAGCTTCTGCGCTGGGCCGGGGAATGCGGAGGCATCATTATCGAAGACGACCACAATGGGGAACTGCGGTACCGCGCCCGGCCTATCCCCGCCCTGCAGGGAATGGGCGGAGGAGG
Source organism: Caproicibacter sp. BJN0012 (assembly GCF_035986805.1). NCBI lineage: Bacteria > Bacillati > Bacillota > Clostridia > Eubacteriales > Acutalibacteraceae > Caproicibacter > Caproicibacter sp. BJN0012. The sequence goes on from NZ_CP142518.1 coordinate 2,926,723, forward strand.
GAACGTCGTCTACATCGGGTCGTTTTCCAAACTTCTGCTGCCGTCGGTCCGCATCGGCTACATGGCGCTGACGCCGGAGCTGCTGAACAGGTATCGGCTCAGCGCGGGAAACTACAATCAGACGGCCTCCAAAATCGAGCAGCTCGCGCTGGCGAACTACATCCGGAGCGGACAGATGGAGCGGCACCTGCGGCATCTTCGGAAACTGTACGGCATGAAATGCGACCGCCTGACCCGGGCGCTGAAGCGGGCGTTCGGCGGACGGGTGAAAATTCTCTTGCAGGAAACCCCATTGAGCATACTTCTGACCCCGCCTGAGGATGCGGGCATCCAATCGCTCTGCGCGCTGGCGCTTCATCAGGGTGTCCGCGTCGGGACAACCTCGGACGGCAAAAAAATCCTGCTCGGCTTTGCCGGCATCCCCTCGGAGCAAATCGAGGACGCCGTTTCCTGTCTGCAAACGGCCTGGAAAGACGTTTTGAAAGAAAAGGAGATTGATAGAAATGAAGGCTTATGAAAGGCTTCTCCATTACGCGTCGTTCGACACCACATCCTGCGAGGACAGCGAAAGCTGCCCCAGCACGCCGGGCCAGCTCCGTTTTGCGGACGCGCTGGCGGAGGAAATGAAGTCGCTCGGCTTTTCCGGCGTGCGCCGCGACGAATCCGGCTATGTCTACGGCACGCTCCCCGCGAGCTGTGAGGCAAAGGCCCCGGTGATCGGCCTGATTTCTCACATGGATACCTCAGACGCCGCGCCCGGCGCGGGAATCCGGCCCCGCATCGTCAGAAATTACGACGGCGGCGACATCGTGCTGAATCGGGAGAAAAACATCGTCATGCGCGCGGCGGATTATCGCAACCTGGCGGACTGCATCGGAGAGGACCTGATTGTGACCGACGGAACCACACTGCTCGGCGCGGACGACAAAGCGGGCATCGCGGAGATCCTGACGATGGCGGAGGAACTGAACCGCCGGGGGACCCCGCACGGAACCATCGCCGTCGCATTTACTCCTGACGAGGAAATCGGGCGCGGCGCGGACCGCTTCGACGTGAAGGGCTTCGGCGCCGACTTTGCCTACACGGTGGACGGCGGAACCGTCGGCGAGCTGGAATACGAGAATTTCAACGCGGCGGGGGCCGTCGTTACCGTGCATGGGGTCAGCGTTCATCCGGGCGACGCGAAAAACCGGCTGCGCAGCGCGGCTCAATTCGCCATGGAATTTCATTCCATGCTTCCGGAGGCGGAAACGCCGGAGCACACCGAGGGCCGCGAGGGCTTTTACCACCTGACCCGAATCGCGGGCGACGCGGAGCACGCCGAGCTGCGTTACATCATCCGCGACCACGACCGCGCGAAATTCGAGGCGCGCAAGGAAACCGTCCGAAAAATCGCGGACTATCTGAACGAAAAATACGGAGCGGGGACCTTCGAGCTTTCCCTCTCCGACTCCTATTACAATATGAAGGAAAAAATCGAAGAACATCCCGAGATTGTCGCGCGGGCCGAACAGGCCATGAGGGAAGCGGGCATGGAACCGCGCGCCGTCCCGATCCGCGGCGGCACGGATGGGGCCCGGCTCTCCTTCATGGGGCTTCCGTGCCCGAACCTGCCGACCGGCGGACAGAATTTCCACGGCCGGTTCGAGTTCATCCCGATCCGGTCGATGGAACAAATGGCGGAAGTCCTGATCAATCTGGTGAAAGCAGGCGGACGAGAATCATGAAGCTGGATCTGAAGCATCCCTCCTTGGAACAAAGAAACGAATACCTCTCTTTCGCAAAAGACTGGGCGGATCACGAAGAAGAAATCACGCCGTACTCCGCCCGGCTTCTGGGGCGGAGCTATGAGGAATGGCTCGCCGGCACTCTCCGGATGGAGCGGGAAGCCCCGGAACGCTTTGTCTGCGCGCACACGTTCTTTCTGACGGATGAAGCCGGAAAAATTTTGGGCGCGGTCAATATCCGCCATGAGCTGAACGGCGAACTGCTGAAATCCGGCGGGCATATCGGGTATGGAATCCGCCCCTCCGAGCGCCGGAAGGGGTACGCGGTCCGGATGCTCGCGCTGGCACTGCCGATCGCTGAACAATTAGGGATCGCAAGGGCCTTGATCACCTGCGACAAAGAGAACATTGCCTCCGCGAGAACGATCCTCCGCAACGGCGGAGTGCTGGAAAACGAGCTTGCGCTGGACGGCAGGACCGTCCAGCGCTACTGGATCGGACCGCGGCAGTCCCAATGCGGCGCTTTTTGAAATTTTATATCGCATTCAATGCAAAAATGTGATATGATAAATCGGTAAAGGCAGCCCCGTCGCAACGCTGTTTTTCAATTGAACCTTCTGATATTTCATGATATAATTAACTTTTATTAAAGATTGCAGTTAAAGGGGATTTACGGAACATGAACCTAGCCAACCAGTACCGCACGCATTTCTGCGGAGAAGTCAGCGAACAGCAGATCGGAAAGGAAGTCCGCGTAGCGGGTTGGGTCGAGAATATCCGCGACCACGGCGGAATCAAATTTCTCGATTTAAGGGATCATTCCGGCGTGGTGCAGATCGTCGTCTACGACGACGCGCTTCTGGCGGAAGTCAGCCGCGAATGCAGCCTGACCGCATCGGGCGCCGTCGTTCTGCGCGACGAGGAGACCGTCAATCCCAAAATTCCGACCGGGACGGTTGAGGTGAAAGTGGAAAATCTGACCGTGCTGGGGAAAGTGCTGGACAGCCTTCCGTTCGAAGTCCCCCTCTCCCGGGAAACCAAGGAGGACGTTCGACTGAAATACCGCTACCTGGATCTGCGCAATCCGAAGGTTCATCAGAATATCGTTCTGCGTTCCCAGGTGATCTCCTTTCTTCGCCGCAAAATGACCGACCTGGGTTTTCTTGAAATCCAGACGCCGATCCTTTCCGCCTCCTCGCCGGAGGGCGCGCGGGACTACCTGATCCCCAGCCGCCGGCACCCGGGCAAATTCTATGCCCTGCCTCAGGCCCCGCAGATTTTCAAACAGCTGCTGATGGTTTCCGGCTTCGACCGCTACTTTCAGATCGCCCCGTGCTTCCGCGACGAGGACGCGCGTGCCGACCGCTCGCCGGGTGAATTTTATCAGCTTGATTTCGAGCTTGCGTTCGCAACACAGGAGGATGTGTTCCAGGTCGCGGAGGAAGTCGTCGGCGAAACGTTCGCCAGGTTCTCAGACAAAACCGTGACCAAAGCGCCGTTTCCCCGCATCCCCTACGCCGAATCCATGCTGAAATATGGCACGGACAAACCGGATCTGCGCAATCCGCTGGTGATTCTGGACATTACCGATCTGTTTGAGGGGACCTCTTTCAAACCGTTTCAGAAGAAAACCGTCCGCGCGATCAGCGTGCCGGACTGCGGCGGGCAGCCGAAAAGCTTCTTCGAAAACATGCTCGGCTTTGCCGAAAGCATCGGCATGAAGGGCCTCGGCTATATCAAGGTCGCGGAAGACGGGCAGTATCAGGGCCCGATCAATAAATATCTTCCCGACGATAAACGCGCGGAACTGACGAAGCGCGGAGATCTGAAACCGGGAACGGTGATCTTTTTCGTCGCGGATGAGGCGGATGCGGCCGCCTCCCTTGCCGGGCAGATCCGTACGGAGCTGGGCCGGCGCCTCGGGCTGATCGACGAAAGCCGTTTCGACCTGTGCTTCATCGTCGATTTTCCAATGTTCGAACTGGACCCGGACACCGGGGAAACCGTCTTCACGCACAACCCGTTCTCCATGCCGCAGGGCGGGATGGAAGCGCTGCTGAACAAAAAACCTGAGGAAGTCCTCGCCTACCAGTACGACATTGTCTGCAACGGCGTGGAACTCTCCTCCGGAGCGGTGCGGAACCACCGCATCGACATCATGAAAAAGGCGTTTGAGATCGCGGGATATACGGAGGAGGACTTGAAAACCAAATTCACCTCGCTCTACCACGCGTTCCAGTTCGGCGCCCCGCCGCACGCCGGCATGGCGCCAGGTGTCGACCGGATGCTGATGCTTCTGACAGGAGAGGAAAACATCCGCGAGGTCATTGCGTTCCCGATGAATTCCAACGCGCAGGACATGATGATGGGCGCGCCGAACGAAGTGACGGAACAGCAGCTGCGCGAAGTGCATATCCGGCTGCGGAAACCGGCCGAAAGGAAGGTCTGAGATGGTCACTCACGAGGAGATCCTGAAAATCGCCCGCCTTGCAAAGCTCTCCGTCGCCCCGGAGGAGCTGGATGGCCTGACCAGGGATATGAACAGCATCATCGAATTCGCGGACGCCGTCAATTCAGTTGCCGCCGAAGATTCCGGCTTCGACAACATCAACAACCTGTCGAACGTATTCCGCGATGATACGGTCGTTTCCTCCTTTAGCCGAGAGGAAATCCTGAAAAACGCACCGAACCAGGAAGACGGATATTTCCTGGTCCGCCGGCGCAGTTAGGAGGCCCGGATGGAACAGCACGGATTGATTTCTAAAATCGGCGGGCTCCTTCGTTCCGGGGAAATCAGCTGCACGGAACTGACCAAAAAGTATCTGGAAACCGCCGAACAGGAAAACGGGCGCCTGAACGCCTATGTAAGACTGACGCCGGAAACCGCGCTGAAAACCGCGGCCGAGGTGGACCGGAAACTTTCGGCGGGTGAGAAGCTGTCCCCTCTCGCCGGAATTCCGATGACCCTCAAGGACAACATTTCCACCAGCGGCATTGAAACGACCTGCTGTTCGAAGATTCTGCAGGGCTATGTCCCGATCTATGACGCGACGGTGTGGTCCATCCTGAAGCAGCAGGACGCGGTCCTCATCGGAAAGACCAACATGGACGAGTTCGCGATGGGCTCCTCCTGCGAGACCTCCTGCTTTGGCGGAGCGAAAAATCCGCATAATACTGAGCGCGTGGCGGGCGGCAGCAGCGGCGGGGTTGCTTCGGCAGTCGCGGGCAACCTCGCGGCGTTCGGCCTCGGCTCGGACACCGGCGGCTCTATCCGTCAGCCCGCCAGCTTCTGCGGCATCGTCGGATTCAAGCCGACCTACGGAGCGGTTTCGCGCTACGGGCTGATCGCCTACGCCTCCAGCTTCGACCAGATCGGCCCCATCACAAGGAGCGTGGCGGACGCCGCGCTGGTCTACGACGCGATCGCCCAGTACGACCCGATGGACTCGACCAGCAGCGACAAGGCGGCACCCGCGTTTTCCTCTTTGGGGAAGGACATCAGGGGGCTGAAAATCGGCGTTCCGAAAGAATATTACGACGGGATCCGCCCGGACGTCAAAGCCGCTCTCGAAAACGCTTTAAAGGTCTGCCAGTCGCTCGGCGCGGAAATTGTGGAATTTTCGATGCCTTCGATCAAATACAGCCTGCCGGTTTATTATATCCTCGCCTGCGCGGAGGCTTCGTCCAATCTCGGCCGCTATGACGGCATCCGCTACGGCACCCTTACGGAACACTACGCCGACCGCGACGAGATGATCTGCAGGACGCGCAGCGAGGGCTTCGGCGCGGAGGTCAAGCGCCGCATCCTTCTCGGCACCTATGTTCTGAGCGCCGGTTATTACGACGCGTTTTATAAAAAAGCGCAGAACCTGCGCGGGACACTCGTCAAGGCGTTTGAGGACGCATTCTCCCGCTGCGACGTGATTGCGGCCCCGACCGTCCCGATGACGGCGTTCCCGCTGAACTTCACCGCGCGGGACGCGGTCGAAACCTATTTGACCGATATCTGCACCGTTCCGGTCAACATCGCGGGCCTGCCGGGCATCAGCGTCCCGTGCGGCTTTGGAAGCGACTCCATGCCGGTCGGACTTCAGCTCATCGGCGCGCGTTTTTCGGAACCGGCCCTGTTAAACGCCGCGTTTCAATACGAGCAGGCGGCGGGAGACGACGTTTTCCGCGCCTTGGAAACGGGGGTCGCACGATGAATTACGAGCTGGTCTGCGGACTGGAAACCCATGTGGAACTCGCGACAAAAACAAAGATTTTCTGCTCCTGCACCACTGAATTCGGCGGAGAGCCGAATACCCACTGCTGCCCTATCTGTATCGGGCTGCCGGGCACGCTGCCCAAGCTGAACCGGGCCGTTGTGGAGTACGCCGTGATGGCGGGCCTCGCCACCAACTGTGAAATCAGCCCGGTTTCCAAAATGGACCGCAAGAACTACGTATATCCGGACCTTCCGAAGGCATATCAGATTTCCCAGTACGACATGCCGCTGTGCCGGAACGGCCGGGTGGATCTGTCGAACGGGCGCAGGATCCGCCTCAACCGCATCCACATCGAAGAAGACGCGGGCAAGCTGGTCCACGAGCGCGGCAACACCTTCGTCGACTACAACCGCGGCGGCGTCCCGCTGATCGAGATCGTCACGGAACCCGACCTGCGCAGCATCGCGGAAGTCGAGGAATACGTGGAAAAGCTCCAGATGATTCTGCGCTACATCGGCGTTTCCGACTGCAAGATGCAGGAGGGCTCGCTGCGCTGCGACGTCAACGTGTCCGTTCGCCCCGCCGGGCAGGAAGCGTTCGGCACCCGCGCGGAAATCAAGAATATGAATTCGTTCGCTCATATGGTGAAAGCGATCGAATACGAATATGACCGGCAGGTGGACCTGCTGATGAGCGGCGAAGAGGTTGTGCAGGAAACCCGGCGCTACGATGAGGAATCCGGCTGCACCGAGGGAATGCGCGGCAAGGAAGACGCCGACGACTACCGCTATTTCCGCGAGCCGGACCTCGTGACCATCCGCATCACGGACGAAATGCGGGAAACCCTCCGCGCGAAGATGCCGGAGGACCCGCAAAAGCGCCTGACGCGGTTTGGATCGGATTACGGTCTGCCAGAAGCGGACGCGCGGCTGCTGATCGAGCACCGCCGCATCGCCGACTATTTCGAGGCGGCGGCGAAGGGCACGAAAAATCCGCGCGCGGCGGCCAACTGCATTCTGGGGCAGATGTTCGCCCGCCTCGGCAGCGAAGCCGAAAAAGAGCGGTTTGACGTCGCGGTTTCCCCAGAGCGGCTGCGCGAACTGATCCTGCTGCTGGACGCGGGCAAAATCCGGATGAACCTCGTGAAATCCACGCTGGAAAAGATGCTGGACTCCGGCAAGCCGGCCTCGGATTTTCTGAATGAAAAAGATCTTGCCGGATTGAGCGCGGATGATTTAAAAGCGATCTGTGAAAAAGCCGTTGCGGAAAATGAAGCGGCCGCTGCGGACTACCGCGCCGGGAAAGGAAAAGCGCTGAAAGCAATTCTCGGCTCTGTCATGAAGGCGACGCGCGGGCGCGCCGACCCGCAGGAAGCGGAAAGGCTGCTCGCGGAGCTGCTGAAAAAATAACGGAGAGTTCGGGCGGGCGGCTTCGGTCAATAACAGAAAGGGTAAGTGCTTTATGGATGTAAACATCCTGCTATTTTCTGATTTTGAAATCTTGGATGCTTTTGGCCCTGTGGAAATTTTAGGATGTATTGAGGAATACAGTCTGCATTACGTTTCAGTTACCGGCGGAATCATCAAAAGCAGACAGGGTACAAAAGTATTAACCGAGGAAATGAAAGACGCCGATTCTTATGGAATTCTGCTCATTCCCGGCGGGCAGGGAACACGGCCTTTAGTGAATGATATTGATTTCATCAAAAGGTTGTCCTATATGGTCATGAAATCAGAATATTGTCTTGCAATTTGTACAGGTTCAGCATTACTTGCGAAAACGGGACTTTTGGATCGTAAAAAAGCGACTTCGAACAAAAAGGCTTTTGAATGGGTACAATCAATCGACAAAAACGTTTTGTGGGTTAGAAAAGCCAGATGGGTAGAAGATCAAAAATATTATACATCTTCCGGGGTGTCTGCCGGAATAGACATGACATTGGGTTTTATCGCGGAAAGATTTGGAAAAGAGAAAGCACAAAAAATTGCCGAGCATATCGAATATATTTGGAATTCGGATTCTCATAACGATTTATTCGCGAAATGCGAAAGAGGCAAGCAGAAAATGGTTCATGGAATAAATTTGGAAAACGTCATGGTGGACTGCGATGATGAGCAAAAGCTGTGCGAATTTTATCATCAGCTGCTCGGATGGGAAAAAAGCCAAATGTTTGGCCATCCCGCGTTAAGCAGCGAAAACGGGACTGTATTTTTGTTTATGGAAGAAAAAGATTATGTTCCGCCCGTATGGCCCGAAGAAAACGGAAAGCAGCAAAAACAGATGCACTTTGATTTTCAGGTCCCGGACGTTGCGGCGGCAGTCGAATATGCTCAATCCATCGGGGCGGCGAAGACGGTAGCCCAATTCGGCGGCAATGAATGGGTAACGATGACGGACCCCGCAGGACATCCGTTCTGCCTTTGTGCGAAGGAGAATCAGCCTTAACTGCGATCCATGTCATTTTTACCAAACGCGTCAAAATATCTCGTATCAGTATATGATGTGAAACAAAGGCCGCGGGAACAAGGTTTGTTCCCGCGGCCTTTGTCATAATTTTTTCAGGAATCTCAAACCCCCGGCGGGGGTATTTGGCAGCTCAGACCCGGTTCAGCCAGTCGCCGTAGCCTTCCCGTTCCATCTCCTCCTTCGGGATGAACCGGAGCGACGCGCTGTTGATGCAGTATCGCAGACCTCCCAGTTCCATGGGGCCATCGGCAAAAACATGTCCCAGGTGGGCATCGCCGGTCCTGCTTCGCACCTCCGTGCGGATCATCCCGTGAGTCAGGTCCTTGTGCTCCGCGACAAGCTCCTGCGAAATCGGCCTGGAAAAGCTCGGCCATCCGCAGCCGGAGTCGAATTTGTCTTTTGACGTGAACAGGGGTTCTCCGGTGGTCACGTCCACATAGATTCCCGGCCTCTTTTCGTCCCAGTACGCATTCTGAAACGGCGGTTCCGTCGCGGCGTTCCGCGTCACCTCATACTGCGTTGGGGTCAGCTTTTCTTTCAGCGTCCGCGGGTCCGGCGCCGTGAATCGGTCCGGGCGTTCAACAGCCTCGGCCGCTTTTTTGATCTTCGCCGGGCTGATGTGGCAGTAGCCGCCCGGATTTTTGTCCAGATAATCCTGGTGGTATTCCTCCGCCGGATAAAAATTTTCGAGCGGCAGCACTTCCACCGCGACCGGCTTCGCCAACGTTTTTTGCAGGCGTTCGATTTCCGCGCGGATCACCGGCAGGTCTTTTCCGTCCGTGTAATAGATGCCGGTCCGGTATTGGATTCCGCTGTCCCCGCCCTGCCGGTTGACAGAAGCCGGATCGATCGCGTCGAAATACAGGCGCAGCAAAAATGCGAGCGATACCTTTCCCGGATCGTACTTCACGCGGACGGTCTCCGCGTGCCCGGAATCCCGGCACACCTGCTCATACGTCGGGGCTTCGTCCGGGCCGTTCGCATAGCCCGCCTCGGTTTCCAGTACCCCGCGAACGGACGAAAGATACTTCTGCATGCCCCAGAAGCATCCTCCCGCCAGATAAATTTCAGACATTATTGTTCCTCCACAATGTTTTGCACCCGCCCGACCTGATCTTCTTCCTCCAGCATCACCTTGATGCCGTGCGGATGCGTCGGGCTTTTGGTCAGGATCCGTTTGACATGGCCGCGCGTTAGCTTGCCGGTTGGCTGGTCTTTTTTCAGCACGATATCGACCAGCGCGCCGATTTCAATATTTTTCCGGATTTTACCGTCCATCGGTTCACCTTCCATCTTTCCCCGTATTTTGCTTTTTACGCCGGTGAAGCAAAAGCAACGTGACCGCCGTCAGAATCGGCGCAAGCAGATAAAGAAGCGGCAGCAGGAACGCCAGCGGCGTTTTCGCCGTCAGATAAACCGCCGTGGAGCCGTTCGCTCCGCCGATAACGGAAAGCGGTTCGGCTCCCGAAAACGCCGCTTTGATTCGAAACAGCACCGGGCGAAAAACCGCACAGGCCAGGACGCCGCATTCCAGAAGCGTGATGAGGCCGAAAATCATCGCGGCAAGCCGCAGCAGCGACAGGGATATTTTTTGTCTCTTTTCCCCGCCTATTCCCATTCAAAAGTCCCCCTTTTTCTTCCTCCACTGTAGCGGATTCCTGCCCGGATGTCAAGGCGGGGTATTTTTCGACCCCGGTCCCGGCTTTTGATCTCGGGACAATGCATCCCGCCCTGTAACGGCTGGATCATGGATCGTGTTTTTAAAAAAATCAGGGACCGCCGGATTACCGGCGGTCCCCTTTTTATTCATCAGGCCGTCTTCATGTGAAGCCTGAGCCTGTCTGAAATCATGGCGATAAATTCGGAATTGGTGGGTTTTCCTCTTGTATTGTGGATTGTATATCCGAAATAGGAATTCAAAATATCCACGTCACCGCGGTCCCACGCCACTTCAATCGCATGGCGTATCGCGCGTTCCACACGGGACGCCGTGGTGTTGTATCTCTTTGCAACACTGGGGTAAAGCTGTTTGGTCACTGCATTGATAATATCCGGAGTTTCAATTGCCATAATAATGGAATCACGAAGATAATGATATCCTTTAATATGCGCCGGAACGCCAATTTGATGCAGGATCTCCGTCACCTGAATTTCCAGGGACGGCTCCGGATCCTGAGAGGCCTGTCTGGATTTCGCGGGCGCGGCCGCAGAAAGGCCGTTCATATCGCAGAGCTGAACAATCCGGTCCGCCAGATCGGCGGCGTCGAACGGACAGATCGCAAAATACGCCGCACCGGACATCATGACCTCCCGCTCCAGCGTGGGACTTGTAAAATTGGAAACAATCACAAAAAGCGGTTTTGCCCCCGGCATTTTCGTCCGGGTCGCTTTGATCACGCCGATTCCGTCCAGCCTTGGCATGAAAAGATCGGCAAGCACTACATCAGGATGGATCGTTTCTATTTTTTCCAATAGCTTTATTCCATCTTTCTGCGCATAGCTGACTTCCAATTCAGAACTTTCAAAAACTCGACCGTAGTCGTTATGAAACTCCGTACTGTCATTTGCGATAAGCAATTTTATACGCTTTTCCATGTTTGATCCCCCTAATTGATTTATTATAGCGTTATAATACCATATATTGGTAAAAATGGCAATAGATTGGTAATATTTTTTTTGAATTAAGGGGAAAAAGATAAGCGCGTTGATTAAGACGCTTTTGATTTCATTGCGGAATCGACCGATTTGGATTCCGCCAGCATATTTTCAGCAAATACCCCGTAGCCGCGGGTCGGATCATTGACAAAAACATGGGTCACCGCACCGACCAGTTTACCGCCCTGAAGAATCGGGCTGCCGCTCATCCCCTGAACGATGCCGCCCGTTTGGGTAATCAGCTTCCCGTCGGTAATGTGAAGAATCAGATTTTTGCTCTGTACCTGATCTCTGTAGTCGATTCTTTCGATTTCAGCATCATAGTACTGTGGTGTGCCTCCATCAATGGTGGTCAGAATTTGTACTGCGCCAGCTTTGACATCCTGCTTCATGGCGACCTTCAAAGCGCCGCCTTCCGGAGCGGAATTCAAATACCCGTAGACTCCGGTTGTTACATTGGCAACCAGTCTGCCCATCGCGTCGCTGTCGGTAAAATACCCGCGAAGCTCTCCGGGTTTTCCTTTTAGTCCCTTCGACACACCGTTAATGGTGACCGGAACAATATCGCCGCTTAGCAGCGGCATCAGCTCGCCGGTGTCGGAATCACAGATTCCATGCCCCAGCCCCGCAAAGCTTTTGGTTGACGGGTCATAATAAGTCAGGGTTCCAATTCCCGCGGTGCTGTCGCGGACCCAAAGACCAGCTTTGTAGAGTCCGTCGGCTTCCGCCCGAACCGGCTGCAGGGTCACAGTGGAAAGGGTGCCGTCACGCCGGACGCAGAACCGCATGTTTTTGCCATCGCAGTTTTCCACGTCCTTTGCGACTTCACTGTTGGAACTGACTTCCTTTCCGTCAACTTCGGTAATCACATCCCCGATCTTCAGCCCCGCCTGTGCAGCAGGATTTACGGAGCCGGAGGAGGTCTGGATGTCCGCAAGCCCTACGATCACCACGCCGTCGGTAAACATTTTAATTCCGAACGGCGTTCCGCAGGGCACGACGCAGGTCTGGTCGACAATGCTGACGTCCACGGACTTAATTGGAATCAGGTGGTACAGCATTAAAGTACCCTGATACGTTTTTGGATAAGAGACGCCCGCGCTGGCTGTTACATCGCTGTCGCCGACAACCGTAATCGCACCGGACAACCACTCCAGATGGTTCCCTGTGGTCACGGTATAGGAATCGGGAGTAAAATAATCCGCCGTCAAAAGAACTACTGCCAGCAAAAGTTCAAGCATGGCGGCGGATGCGGTTAGCATTGAAATGATTTTTTTCAAAATTTCACCTCCCTTGCGCCGCACTATTACTCTGCTCACAAGGGAGGTCTTTTATGTTGTCAATTCTGTTTTATTTTACCAGAAAATAGAAAACGAAATAGGTTTTGACCATTCGCCGCCAAACGTGCCGGATATTTCATAAGGTGGGAACAAATTTATGTTGAAGGGAACGTATATCCGAAAATCAGAGCGGCATTTTATAAACATCTAATAAAAAGCTTTCCCAAATTTTCAGAAAAAATCTGAATTTTTTTCATAAGTTTAAGCAGGCCGGGATTTACCAGAAGCTCATCTTTCATTTCGGGCACACTATGGCGGGAGGTGATGAACAATGGACTTAGGTTCCGACAGCGGTATTCCCGGCATCCCCGCCGGCTCTGTTTTGCCGATCAACCAGGATTCCGATGAAAGCTATTTTCTGTCCCTGCCGGAAGAGACTCAGCAGGCACTTTTAAAACAAAATTTTTCTTCTGAGCAGCAGTTCCATAATGCCTTGGAACGTCAGAAGGAAAAAGAATAGAGAAAAAAAGCGGGCGGCCCTGAAAAGGGCTGCCCGCCGTATGATGTTGCTTACTCTTTTTCAAGGACCTGGAACCGGGAAACCAGCTGATTCAGCAGGCCCGCCTGTGCGCTCAGCTCTTCGCTGGAGGCTGCACTCTCTTCCGCCGTCGCGGAATTGGACTGAACAATGGCGGAAATCTGCTCCACGGAACGGCAAGAGTCTGGGAGCCCGCCGACACCTGGTCCGCGCCAGAGATTTGACCTGATCGGCAGTAATCGGTCCGAATCAGGAAAGCCGGGTCTTGAAATCCTCATAGTTGAACTCCCTGACGAGGCGGAAGCCCTCGGATTCCCCGTAGAGGAGGATCGCCGGAAGCCCGATCCCATTGAACGTGTTGTTCTTCACCATGGAGTAGATCGCCATGTCGCGGAAAACCAGCCGGTCTCCGGGCCTAAGCGGTTTTGGGAAGGAATAATCGCCGATGACGTCGCCCGCGAGGCAGGTCGGCCCGCCGAGGCGGTACGTATACGGCGTCTCCCCCGGTTTCCCCGCGTCCACGATTTCCGGGCGGTAAGGCATTTCCAGCACATCGGGCATATGGCACGCCGCAGAGGTGTCCAGAATGGCAATCCCCATTCCGTTCTCCATCACGTCCAGCACGGTGGAAACCAGAAATCCCGCGTTCAGCGCAATCGCTTCGCCCGGCTCCAGATAAACCTGCACGCCATACCTGTCGTGAATCCGGCGGATGCAGTCTTTCAGCAGGTCGAGACGGTAGCCCGGTTTGGTAATATGGTGCCCGCCCCCGAAATTGACCCATTTCATCCGGGACAAAAAGCGGCCGAACTTTTCCTCGAATACCCGCAGGGTACGGTCGAGCGTTTCCGCGCCCTGCTCGCACATTGTGTGGAAATGCAGCCCTTCGATTCCTTCCAGCTCTTCCGGGCGGAAGTTCCCAGGCGTTACGCCGAGGCGTGAGAACTCTCCGCAGGGATCGTAAATGCCGGTCTCGATCTCCGAGTACTCCGGATTGACGCGGATGCCGCAGCTCACTTTTCCGCCGCTGTTGCGCACCGCGCCTCTGAACTTTTCCCATTGGGAAAACGAATTGAATACAACGTGGTCGCTGTATTCCAGAATCTGATCAAACTCGTCCTCCCGGTAGGCGGGAGCGTAGATGTGGACTTCCTTCCCCATTTCTTCCCGTGCCAGCCTCGCCTCGAACAGGGAGCTGGAAGCGGCGCCGTCCAGGTATTTTCCGATCAGCGGATAAACGGAAAACATCGAAAACGCCTTCTGCGCCAGCAAAATCCGGCAGCCGGTCTCTTTCCGCACGGAATCGAGAATTTTCAGGTTTTCAGTAAGCAGTTGCTTGTCGATTACGTAGCACGGCGTGGGCGGAATCATCGGATCAAACATCATTCCCACCGTCAGCCGATCAGCGCCGGGGAAAAATCCTCGCGCCAGGGCAGCCCGCAGCGGTTCATCGCGTCCATGTACGGGTCCGGATCGAATTCCTCCACATTGAAGACCCCGGGCTTTTTCCATTTCCCGGTCAGCACCATCATCGCGCCGATCATCGCGGGAACGCCGGCCGTGTAGGCGACGGCCTGACTGCCGACTTCGCGGTAACACGCCTGGTGGTCGCAGATATTATAAACGTAATAGGTACGCTCTTTTCCGTCCTTGACGCCCTGAAAAATGCAGCCGATGTTGGTTTTGCCCTTTGTCCTTGGGCCGAGGGTGGAGGGGTCCGGCAGGACCGCTTTCAGGAATTGAAGCGGTACGATCTGCTTTCCCTCGAACTCGATCGGTTCGATCGAAGTCATTCCGACGTCTTCCAGCGCCCGCAGATGGTCCAGATAGCTCTGGGAAAACGTCATCCAGAACCGGATGCGCTGAATTCCCTTGATATTCTTCGCAAGGGATTCCAGTTCCTCGTGGTGCAGCAGATAAATATCCTTCGGCCCGATCTCCGGCAGATCGTACACCCGTTTGATTGCCATCGGTTCCGTTTCGACAAAGCGGCCGTTTTCAAAGTAGCTGCCCTTCGCGCTGACTTCGCGGATATTGATCTCCGGGTTAAAGTTGGTGGCAAACTTATAGCCGTGGTCGCCGGCGTTCGCGTCGACAATGTCGATGGAATGAATTTCGTCAAAGCAGTGCTTTTGGGCATAGGCGGAATAAACGCCCGTCACGCCCGGGTCGAATCCGCTGCCGAGCAGCGCGGTGATGCCGGCCTTCTCATAGCGGTCGCGGTAGTCCCACTGCCACTTATATTCAAAGTGCGCGGTTTCGGGCGGCTCGTAGTTTGCCGTGTCCACATAGTCGACCCTCGCTTCCAGGCAGGCGTCCATGATATGAAGGTCCTGATAGGGCAGCGCCACATTGATGACGATGTCCGGTTTTTCCCTCCGGATCAGCTGAACCAGCTCCGCCACGTTGTCCGCGTCAACCTGAGCGGTCGAAACCTTCGTTTTCCCGCCTTCCAATTTCTTCTTCAGCGCGTCGCATTTGCTTTTGGTCCGACTCGCAATGCAGAGTTCCTCAAAGACCTCCGGATTCTGACAGCATTTATGCGCGACAACGCTTGCTACGGCCCCCGCGCCGATCATCATAGCTTTTCCCATACCGGGTACCTCCTCTGGTTTATTCTTCTTCTTTCATCGGCTCCACTTTTTCCAACAGGTCGTTGACATAGGTCGGCAGCGAAAACGCCCCGACGTGGAGCTTCGTGTTATAGTATCGGGTCACAAGGCCCAAACGATTCCATTCCTCCGCCCGCAAGTCTTCCACCGGGCGCAATTTTTTGGAAGCGAAGCCGAACAGCCAGTGTCCCGACGAGTAGGTCGGAATATGCGCCTGATAGACCCGGCTGACCGGGAACGACTGCACGATCCTCTGGTGCGCGCGCTGCATGGCCACCGCGTCGTTGTGGTAAAACGGGCTCTCCTGCTGATTGACGAGAATCCCGTCCTCGTCAAGTGCCTTAAAGCAGTTGCCGTAGAACTCCTTGGTGAACAGCCCCTCTCCCGGCCCAAACGGGTCGGTGGAATCCACTAAGATCAGGTCGTATTCGTCCCGTTTGTCACGGACAAAGCGGAGCCCGTCCTCATAGAAAACGCGAACCCTGGGGTCGTCCAGTCTGCAGGCGGTCTGCGGCAGGTACTTTTTACAGGCCTCGACCACTTCGCGGTCGATCTCAACCAGGTCAATGCGCTCAATGCCCGGATAGCGCGTCAGCTCGCGCACCGCTCCGCCGTCTCCCCCGCCGATCACCAGAATCCGTTTTGCGGAAGGATTCACAGCCATCGGCACATGCGCGATCATCTCATGATAAATGAACTCGTCTTTCTCCGTCAGCATCATGAAACCGTCCAGCGTTAGAAAGCGGCCGAATTCCGGCGACTCAAAAATATCGATGCGCTGGAATTCGCTCTGGCTGCTGTAAAGCTGACGGTCCACCTTGATGGAAAAATTGACGTTTTTCGTATGTTTTTCGGTAAACCACAATTCCATCGTCAAATCTCCTTCAGAACCTGAATCGTTTTCATGCTGACATCCCGCATGCCGGTCAGCATGGCGCCCTTTTCTCCGGCATAGCGAACATATTCTACAATTTCCCGGGTAATTCGTTCTCCCGGGGCCACGACCGGAATGCCGGGCGGATAACACATGACGGATTCCCCGCTGATGCGCCCGGCGCTCAGTTCCACCGGAACCGGCTCTTTTTCGGCGTAGAACGCCTTCTGGGGCCGTTCGACCACCTGGGGCGGAATGTATTCCTGCGTGAGCAATCCGCTCTTGTCGCGCTCGTAGCGGCGCTTGATCTCGGAAAGGGCCGCAACCAGCCGCTCCGCATCAAGAGCGCGGTCTCCCATGGAAATGTAGGCGAGGATGTTGCCGAGGTCCCCGAACTCGATCTGAATATCGTATTCGTCCCGCAGCAGGTCATACACCTCGATCCCCGCCAGCCCGATGTCCAGCGTGTGGACCGAAAGCTTGGTCACGTCGAAGTCGTAAACGGTCCCGTCGTTGACCAGTTCCCGCGAAAACGCGTAATAACCGCCGATGCGATTGATCTCTTCACGGAGATACTCCGCCATGGAAACCACGCGCCGGAAGATTTCCCCGCCCCGCAGCGCGAGATTGCGGCGGGAGACATCCAGCGAGGACATGAGCAGGTAGGAAGCGCTGGTGGTCTGCGTCAGGTTGACGATCTGGTCGACATAGCTTTCATCCACGGCCGGACCGGTGAGCAGAAGGGAACTCTGGGTCAGCGAGCCGCCGGATTTGTGCATGCTGACCGCGGACAGGTCGGCTCCCGCCGCCATGGCGGAGACCGGCAGTCCCTCGCCGAAATAGAAATGGGTTCCGTGCGCCTCGTCGGCCAGAACGAGCATATGGTGTTTGTGCGCCAGCTCCACAATGGATTTCAGATCGGAGCAGATGCCGTAATAAGTCGGATTGTTCACAAAAACAGCTTTTGCGTCCGGATTTTCCTCGATCGCCCGGCTCACGTCCGAAAGCGACATCCCCAGGGAAATCCCAAGGCGCCGGTCGATGCCGGGGTTGACATAAACCGGAACCGCGCCGCAGAGAATCAGCGCGCTGATCGCGCTGCGGTGAACGTTGCGCGGCATGATGATTTTTTCGCCCTTCTTGCAGACGCTCATGATCATGCTCTGCACCGCGGACGTGGTGCCGTTCACCATGAAGAAAGCGTGGTGCGCGCCGAACGCCCCGGCGGCCAGTTCCTCCGCTTCCCGAATCACCGAGGAGGGATGGCAGAGGTTGTCCAGCGGCTTCATCGAGTTGACGTCCACCGTCAGGCATTTTTCCCCCAGGAATTCCGTCAGTTCGGGATTCCCCCTGCCGCGTTTGTGGCCGGGCACGTCAAACGGGACGATCCGCATGTCTTTAAAGCGGTTCAGGGCCTCCAGAAGCGGAGCCCGCTCCTGCCCCGTCAATGTTCCGCTCCCTCCGGCGTATCATAGACGTTCGCGCCGCTGAAAATCTCGATCATTTCCCTGCGCAGATTCTCCGTGATCGTCAGGCGCAGCTTGGGCGGAAGCTCATACACATCCGTGTTGAACAGATAATTCTGAAGGTCGATGTCCTTGATGAGCAGCTTCGTGTGGAACAGGTTGGCCTGATAGACGTTGATGTCGATCGCATCGTATTTCAGGAGGGTGGCGGCGTCAATATAATCCTGAATGGACGTGATCTTATGGTCCATAAAGAGTTTCTTTCCGCTGAAATCGCGCGTGAAGCCGCGGACGCGGTAATCGGCCGTGATGATGTCGGAGTCGAAGCTGCCGATCAGATAATTCAGCGTGTTGAGAGGAGAGATCTCTCCGCAGGTGGAAATGTCGATGTCCACGCGGAAGGTCGCGATCGCGTTGTCCGGATGATACTCCGGATAGGTATGCACGGTCGCGTGGCTTTTGTTCAGATGCGCGACGACCTCGCTGCCGGTGCCGTGGAGCACGCCCCTGCCCAGATTGCAGGAGCTGTCGATCTCATCGGGAGGAAACGCCTGCTCGGCAATCAGGAACGCGACGCTCGCGCCCTGCGGGTCGTAATCCTGCTTGCTCACATTCAGGACCTGGGCGCCGATCATTTCCGTCACGCGGTAAAGAATATCGGTCAGACGTTCCGAGTTGTACTGCTCGTCGATATATGCAATATAATCACGCTGCTCCCGTGCGCTTTTCGCGTAGCAAACATCATAAATGTTAAAGCTGAGCGATTTGGTAAGATTGTTGAAGCCGTAAAGTTTCAGCTTGTTTTCCAACCGTAACACCCGACCTTTCCCGGATTTAAAGCATTATGCGAATCACGAATTTTTTTTAAAAACAGCTGAAAAACCATTGAATTTCATGAATTTTACGGGTTAATCCTAAAAGATCTTCCTTATTCTCCGATTTTCATGTTTTTCTTGATAAATTCTCTTTAAAAAATCAATATATATTATATACAGAAATCCCTATTAGTCAAGGGAATTTCCCGGATTGCCCGATAAAATTTGGGCGCTGTCCAAAAGCCGGCGCTTCGGATTGCCTTTTCTGTTTTTTCATCCGCGGTTCAGTCTGCAAAACATCCGCGCCGATCAGGCGGATGTCTCCATCTCCATGAATAAGGTTTACCGAACCGCCGCAATTCATTCCGCAGTGTCCCATTTCTCACCGCAGTCCCAAGAGAGAAGAAGCATTTGAAAGGCAACAAGGCGGTATTTACCGGGAACTCCCGGCAAATACCGCCTTGTTGCCTTTTGAAATTGGAATTGGGTCTTGCTTATTTCAGTTCTTCCGTCGGGATTTCGTCCATATCGTCAAACGCGCGGTTTTCCCCGGCCATAGCCCAGATGAACGCATAGTTTGAAGTGCCGCAGCCCGCGTGGATCGACCAGCTCGGATTGATGACAGCCTGCTCGTTGTGCATGACGATGTGCCTGGTTTCCCGTCCCTCGCCCATCAGATGGAACACAACATTGTCTTTGGGAATATTGAAATACAGGTAGACTTCCATCCGCCTTTCGTGCGTGTGAACCGGCATCGTGTTCCAAACGCTTCCGGGCTCCAGAATCGTGCAGCCCATGGAAAGCTGGCAGGTCTGCAGAACGTCCGGGTGGACAAACTGGTTGATCGTCCTCAGGTTGCTGGTCCCGGAAGATCCCAGCCTGCGGTGGATTGCTTTTTCAAACGGGATCAGGGTCGTGGGACAAGCGCAGTGAGCCGGAGTGGAACACATGTAAAATTTGGGAGGCCGCGCTGCGTCCACGGCCTTGAAAACCACTTCTTTGGTGCCCATGGAAAGGTATAAACCGCACAAATGCCCGACCGCATACTCCCTGCCGTCGGCGATGACAATCCCGTCGCCGCCGATGTTGATCATGCCCAGTTCCCGGCGCTCCAAAAAACAGTGAACGCCGAAATTTTTCCAGCAGTCGATGTTTTGATCCAGGCGGACCTCCCGGACGACAGGCATGGCGCCCATGGTGACGATGCGGTCGATGTGGGAATAGGTGGCCGTGACGTCGTCCGGCTCAAAGAGTCTCTCGATCAGAAATTCCTTTCTGATTTCTTCGGTCGTGTAATGTTTAAAGTCTTTCTGGTTTGCTGAATAGCGTATGTCCAAGGTAATCCCTCCAGATGAATCATGAGAACGGTCAGGGCTGTTTGCCGATATAGGCCAGAATTCCGCCGTCCACATAAAGAATGTGTCCATTTACAAAATTGGATGCTTCGGAAGCGAGAAAAACAGCCGGCCCCATCAGGTCGTCGGTTTTCCCCCAGCGGGCCGCCGGGGTCTTTGAGATGATAAATTTGTTGAACGGATGATCAGGGGTGCGAAGCGGGGCGGTCTGCGGCGTTTCAATGTACCCGGGGCCGATGCCGTTGCACTGGATGTTGTACTGTCCGTATTCGGACGCGATATTCCGGGTCAGCATCTTCAGGCCGCCTTTGGCTGCGGCGTAAGCGCTGACGGTCTCTCTGCCAAGCTCGCTCATCATGGAGCAGATATTGATGATTTTGCCGTGGCCGCGGCGGATCATGCCGGGAATCACAGCCTTGGAGACAATAAACGGGGCGTTGAGATCAACGTCGATCACCTGGCGGAATTCCGACGCCGCCATGTCGCACATGGGGATGCGCTTGATGATCCCCGCGTTGTTCACCAGGATGTCGATCGGCCCGGCTTCGGACTCCGCTTTTTCAACAAGGCTTTTTACCTGATCCTCGTCGGTCACGTCGCAGACATAGCCGTGGGCCTGGATGTTCCGCTCTGCATACGCATCGAGGCCCTTATCGACAAGTTCCTGCCTCAGATCGTTAAACACGATTTTCGCTCCAGCCTGTGAGAAAGCGGTTGCAAGCGCCATTCCGATTCCGTAGGATGCGCCCGTTACAAGAGCCGTTTTCCCTTTCAGGGAAAATTGATTTAAAATATCCATCTTTAACCTCCAAATCATAGCTTGCCGTTCTTTTATCAACGGCCGGGGCACAGGCCGTTTCGACCCGGACCCTTCCGTATCAAAGCGCCGCTAAACGAAATCCTCCCGCATCGGAGTAAAAATATCCAGCAGCACGCCGGCTTTCAGGCAGGTGCAGCCATGCTCGACGCCATTCAGTTTCAACATGGTGTCTCCTGCTTTCACAATTCTTTTTTCTCCATCGATATTGAATTCAAATTCCCCGCTGACCACGTAGGTAATCTGTGTATGCGGATGATGATGGAGCGCGCCCGCCGCACCCTGTGCGAACGTGTTTTCCACGCACATCAGGTCTTTGCTGTACGCCAGTGTTCTCCTGACGACGCCTTTTCCATTATCGAAGGGTTCCGCTTCCCCGTGAAACACCCATCTTTGATTTAACATTCTGCTTTTTTCTCCTTATTCCATTTATCTTTTTTTCCAAAAGCCTTTTTAGCGGTAGGCCAAACGATGCTTAAAACGCCGACAAGAATAAACAAAAATGACACGGGGCGCGTGAAGAACATGGCATAGCTGCCGTTCGCGTAGCTGATGCTATTTCTGAAATAGCTTTCCAAATTGCCGCTCAGGACGAAAGAGAGGAGAAGCGGGCTCACCGGGATCTTGGCGATTTTCATCACGATGCCCAGCGCACAGCAGGCCAGCATCATGTAGATATCAAAAATGCTGTTCGCCGCCGTAAATGCGCCGATGAAGCAGATGACCAAAATGGCGCTGTACAAAAAGTGGTATGGGATTTTCAAAATCATCGGAAACCATCTTTTGGTTGCCAGTTCAACAATGAGTACAACGATCGCGCTTACAAGGACGCACGCAAAGACCAGGTATGATATTTCAGGATTCGACGACATCAGAAGCGGTCCCGGCTGCAGCCCGTGAATCATCATGCCCGTCAGCAGCATCGCCGTAATGCTGTCTCCCGGAATGCCGAGCGCGATCATCGGGATAATCGCGCCGCCGACAGAGGCGTTATTCGACGTTTCCGAAGCCCAAATGCCCCCCGGATAACCGGTTCCGAACAATTCGGAGTGTTTGCTGCTGGATTTTGCCTGTGCATAAGCGATCAGATTGGACACCCCGGACCCTATTCCGGGCAGAAAGCCCACCCAGAGTCCCAGCAAAAATGACCGGACGATGGTCCCGATATGCTCCGTAAAATCCTGCCTTTTGAGCCCAAGTCCTTTTAAATTCGCTTTTTTGACCTCAGGCAGCTCCTGCGAACCCTTCGCAAAGTTTTCCACGACCTGCAAACAGGCAAACACACCCAGCGTGATGGCGATCAGGCTGATGCCGTTGTCCAGATTATGGTTCCCAAACGTGAACCGCAGAACACCGGAAACGCTGTCCATTCCGAAGTAACCGAGCAGCAGACCGATTGCGGTCGACAAAAGGCATTTGAACATACTGCCTTCCGCCAGAGCCGACACCAGCGTGATGGCGCAGAAGCACAGGCTGAAGTACTCCCACGGGCCAAGCATCAGGGCCAGCTGGGCGATCAGCGGGCTTAAAAAGGTAGCGATCAGAATGGAGCCGAGCGTTCCGATAAACGACGCGATGATCCCGATCGAAAGCGCTTTGGAGGCCTCGCCCTTCTGCGTCATCGGATAAGCGTCAAAGGTCGTCGCGATGGATGAGGAGGCGCCCGGAATTCCCATCAACGTCGCCGAGATGAAAGCGCCGGACACGCCTCCAATATACATGGCCAAAAGCATGCAGAAGCTGGTTTCCGTATCCATGCTGAACGTTACAGGGAGCAGGAGGGAAATGCCAATCGCCGCGCTCAGGCCCGGTATGGCTCCGAAAATAATGCCTACAATACAGGTCCCCACGATCAGAAGAAAATGAACAGGCTGAAAACAGATCAGCAGACTTGTCAGATAGGTACTCATGATTCACCCCTTAAAATATGCCCAACACACCTTCGGGCAGACTGATGGCAAAACCTTTCGTAAAGATCAGGTAAAGCGCGGCTGTCAGGGCAACCGCAATCACCGCGGACAGCGCCGCCGGCACCTTTTTTCCGCCGCTCAGCATTTTGATCAGAACAAACGATATGACCGGGGTCGATATGTTAAAGCCGAGGAACTGAAGCCCGACGGCATAGAGGACCATCACGCCGAAAGCGACGAAAAGCCGTTTCCAGCCGTCCTTCGCCAGATAAGCCTCATCTTCCTCCCGTTTCAGCAGCGATTCGACAAGCATGCCTAATCCGCATACCGCCATCAGCGCTTCCGCAATAATTGGCATCAGGGTCGGTCCCGGCTCGACCAGGTTCGCCGGCGTTCTGATCTCCTGTGTGTGATAAAAAAAGAACGCGGCGGCCAATACGGCTCCAATCCCGACAATGCCGTCTTTTTTGAGCGTTTTTTCTCCCAATGGGATTCCCTCCTTTTTTCTGCGCTTGCCTCCCGTTACTGCTTCACACTGTAAATGCCGAGGTCCTTCGCCACCTTCACGGCGCTGTCGTATTCTTCCTGGTACATCTTCTGGGATTCCTGGACGTCGTGCCACTCGGCAATCTGGCCCATCTGTTTCATGCCCTTGGTGTATTCCGAGTCCGCGGACGCGATGTTTTTCAGGGAGGCGTTGATCTTTTCGACCAGGTCCTGGCTCATGCCGGCAGGCCCGACCAGGTAATAGCTCGTACCCCAGGCGACATTCTGATACCCCTGCTCCTGGACGGATTTATAGTTCTGTTTCTGCGCCGCGGCGGCGTCAAAATCTTCAATTTTCGCCCCGTCCGTCCCGATCGTGGCCAGGACCTTCAGCTTGCCCGCCTTCTCATATTCGAGCCCGTTGCTCAGCGAAATGCTTCCGATATCAATAAATCCGCCCGCGAGATTCGTCAGCCGGTCCGTTTCTTCGGCGCACTGCACATTGTTGAACTTGACTCCGCACTCCGACTCGATTTTTCCCAGCATAAACTGTGTCGTTCCGCCCGGAGCCATGCCCGCCTTTACGATTCCCGGATGGGTTTTGCAGTAATCGACCATTTCCTTGAACGTGTTGTAGGGAGCGTCTTTCCTCGCCGCGATGCAGCGAAGCCCGTTGTTCCCGATGGCCGCTATCACCGTTACCTGCTTGGCCGGATCGACCTCGCTGGTTCCGGTAATATACTGCGTCATGATCGCCGTGTGCGCCACACAGAGATTCGCGCCGTCCGGCTTCTGGTTTGCAATGTTCTGAAAGCACACGGCGGTATTGTCGTAATTGTAGACCGAGAAATTGATCCCCTGCTCCTTATTGAGCCCCGTGGAAAGATACCTGGTCGTCAGATCGGAACCGCCCCCGGCCTTTCCGGGCACCATCAGGTTCACGGTTCCGGCCGGCCAGTTTACACTCGAGGCCGAATCGGCCTTTGACGCGCCGGAAGACGCGGAGCTCCCCCCGCCGCTCTGCGAACACGCGCAAAGCATGGACCCCAATAAACATACGGCTAAAACGCTTTCCAATACTTTTTTCATTTTCATACTCCTTTTTATTTTCTTGATGCTGATGCATCAGCTTTCCACGTAGAATACCTGGCGGCTCTCCATCAGGCCGTCCTCTTCGAGCCTTGCGAGATCCATGCGCTGAGGATTCCCAGGGACATCCGTCTGGCAGTAGAATCTGCCGTTCTTTTCTTCCGGCCGGTACAGCATATACTCCCCGACCGGCTTGCTGATCGGCTCATGGTACTCGATCAGCTCGTCCTCCCTGTACAGACACCCGAAAATCGCATTCAGGTATACCCTGCCGCCGGAAGAGAAGCGGACGTGGTGTTCCCTTGCCATGTCCCTGATCCGGATCAGGTCGTCCATCCGGCTCATTCTGCCGACGGACGGCTGCAAATGGTCCACGCCCTTCTCTATGTAGGTCTCATAGGCAAACGAGATCCTCATGGATTCCCCGAATGCGATTGGAATCGAGATCCCCATGTTCTTCAGCCGCTTGATCTCATTCATATCGTGCGAATGGACCGGCTCTTCCAGCCATGCGGGACGGTAAGGTCCCACAAGCTCTGAAAAATGGAATGCGGTTTCGGCGTCCCATTTTTGGTTGGCGTCTACCGCGATATCGATTTTGTCACCAACCGCCTTTCTGACCTTTTCCAGCCGCCTTACATCTCTTTCGATATCACTGCTGCCGACTTTGAATTTGACGGTCGTATACCCCTCTTCGGCATAACGGACCATGTCTTCCACCAGCGCGCTGTCGTCCAGTAAGATCGAACCTCCTCCCTTGTAGGCCGCGGCCCAGTCCTTTTTCGCGCCGAGGAAACGGTGCAGCGGCAGTCCTGCCCTCTGGGAAAGAATGTCCAGCATCATCAGGTCCAAAGAACCGACTTCCACTGCCTGCGGGCTTTGGAATCCGCTGTTCCGCACCTTCCAGTACAAATTTTTCCGCCACTCGTTGTAGCTTCTTTTCTCTCCGTTGAGAATGAGCGGAAGGATGTCTTTTATAAAACCGCGCCCGACGCAAAGGTGCGCGCAGGCGCCTTCTTCATCGTAGAGCTCAATGCATCCATGCTCGGGCGCAAATTTTCCCATCCCGCCCGTGCCGTCCTGAAAGGGCCTTGGCAGCGGAATCGGCTTAAAGCTGTAATATACCGCTTTTCGGAACTGGATTTGATCCTTAAAATCAAATGAAAACATCAGAAGCCTCCTAGGTGTTCGCGCTGAATTTTGTCTTATATTGTAACCGCTGCCGCGGGAAGGATCAATTCTTTTCCTGACCAAAAAGGCCTTTCGTTTTTATGCAGTACAACTTTGGATTTCAGTATGAATGAAAAACATTTCAATCGGCTTTTTTGCATTTCAGTTTTATTTCAACATGAAATGGATCCGATGCCTTCTCCTAAATTTTTTTTTACAAAATTCTTTGGGTTTATGGTATAATCGTACAGAAAAATATTATTTTGACGTCTCTTTTAGGAATGGGAGGAAATTATGTCGGGGATCGCTCTGTTTGCTCCGGACGATGAGACCTGCCATCAGGCGGAGGATTTTCTGAAAACAGCGAAAGACAGCCATATTTCTATCTTTAAAAGGAGCCAGACGGAAGACATCCTCGTGGAGGCCCAGAAAGCCATATCCGAGGGAGTCACTATCATCATTGCGAGGGGCCGTCAGGCGGAGATCATAAAAAAGAATACGAATGTCACCGTTGCGGACATCGTATTAACGGCTCAGGAACTTGGCCTTCTGATTCTGAAGGCCAAGAATATCATCGGCATCAATAAGCGCCGGATTTGCATCGGACTGTTCGGATGGGGGGAAATGTTCTGCGATACCACCTATTTTGAACAGCTGTATGACGTGACTTTGAGGCGTTATCCGCTGCACGAAGAGGAAGAATGGCGCAATGTAATCCGGAACTCGGTAAATGACGGGATTGACATTATCATCGGCGGCAAATCCGTTATGGAATACGCCGAGGCGATCGATATTCCCAGTCTCTACCTCTCGGGAACCGGGGAATCTCTGCGGGTCGCCATAAAAAATGCCGAGTCTCTTTACCATATGGCAAAAATCGAGGAGCGCAACTACGCTCAGTTTTCCACCGTGCTGGACAGTTCTTCCAACGGCATCATCAAACTGAGCAGCAACGGCAAGATCCTGATTTTGAACCGCATGATGGAGGAAATTATCGGCATTGGTTCGGACAAGCTGATTGGGCTTCCGATCAACCGCATTTTCAAGGAGATCAACCAGGAAAAGATTCTTGAGGTTTTAAACGGAGAAACCGAAAACTATTCCACGCTTCTCACTTTCCGAAACCAGGAGCTGGTTTTGATCATGGAGCCGATCATTGTCGATCAGGCGATCGAGGGAGGCATCCTTTCCTTCAACCGCTTGCACCGTATTAATGCCGCAAACAAAAATCAGCTGGAGAAGCAGTATCTCAGCGGTTATGTCGCGCACGCCACATTCGACGACATCAGTAAAAAAATGAAAGGGCTTTATAAGATCGTGGAAACCGCGAAGCTGTACGCCCTGTCTTCCAGCCCGATGCTGATCGAGTCGCTTTCCGGCCCCGAACTGGATGTGATCGCTCAGGGAATCCATAATTACAGCATGAGGAGAAACGGCCCATTCCTCATGATCAACATGGCCGGCATGACGGAAGATCAGCAGTCCGCCGCGCTGTTCGGCACGCCGGGGTCCCAGGACGGCGGCGCCCTTTTGGATGCGGATCACGGCACGCTTGTCATTCAAAGCATCGACAAGCTCAGCCTTCCCATCCAATACAAACTGACCAGAGCGATCCGCTCCAAAAGGATCTCCACCGGCAAACGGCCGTCAGACTTCACGATTTTTGACACGCGCATTATCGCCTGCACCGCAAAGGACCTGACCGAACTTAGAAAAAAGTACCTGTTTCGCTCCGATTTGTACTTCACTTTAAAGTCGCTCTGCCTCAGGATCCCGGAGCTGAAAGACAGGCCGGAAGACGTGGCCTTCCTGCTCAGCACCTACACCAGGCAATATATGCAGCAGTACTCCCGGTTTCACGTGCTGACCGGCCAGGCCAGGAAACTGCTCCTGGAATATCCCTGGGAAGGAAACAGCATTCAACTGCAGACTTTTTGCGAGCGGATGATTCTTACCGCGCAAAGCCGAAGCATCACGGAAGAATACGTGCTTTCCCTCCTGAATGAGCTTTACCATAACGACCTGAACATCTATGAGGACATGGCTTCTGAAAAACTCAAAAACGCGGAATTCCTTGACAAACTTGAGGACCCCATGTACAAACTGATTTACGGCGCCCTGCAAAAATACAAGGGAAACCGCAAGCTTGCCGCCGCCGAGCTTAAAATCAGCACCACGACTTTATGGCGTAAAATGAAAAAATACCAAATGACTCAAGACTGGCAGAAGTAGAAGGAACAACAGTATGGCATTACTGGGAACAACTCGGGAAGCGTGCGGTTTCGCCTCAACAATCACCGGCCGTGCGTGCGGGACGGTCAGACGGCAGCTTAATCGAAAAAGGAAGGACCTCCTTTTGCTAAAACAGTGCGGGCAGCGCCGACCGCACAAAAATGCAAAAGGAGGTCCTTTTATAACAATGGATGAAAAAGTTTACCGCAAAAACCGTCAATGACTGCTGCGGGCTGTTTTGACAAAGTCCCCGGGATTAGTGGAGCTCAGCCGATAAATTCTTTGACAATGGAGTTAAAACGCTCAGGTTCTTCAAAAAACAGAAGATGTCCGCGTTCTTCGAAAAGCTCAAGTTTGGAGTTTGGAATGTGTTCCTGGTTCCACACCTGCGCTCTCCAGTCTATAAAGCTCTTTTTGCCCCCGATAATCAGCGCCGGAATGGTAATCGTGGGAAGCACATCCCTCCAGTCGCCAAGCCAATGAGTAAAGGCAAGAGTGGCTGTATAATCAGCCGGCATCTTTATGTTCTCGGCTATGAGGGCGTTTTTGTCTTTTTCGGGGACCTGCTTTGTGAGAAGGCCTTCGATCAGTGCCTTTGAATACGCCGCTTTATCCTCACGGATCGCCTTGCAGTTCGCAAGCAATTCCTCATAGGTCCAAAGCCCGATCTCATTCTCCTTACATTTGAGCAGCCATGCGGGCTCATCGACGAGGATCATTTTCGACAGCCGCTCTGAGCCGAAGGTGTCCCAGTAACTCCATATGACGGAGCAGCCCATCGACCATCCCAGGATATTGACGTCCTTCAGATTCAGACCGACCAGCATATCATGGATATCCTTTGAAAGACGGGAAAGGCGGTAGCCATGATCCGGCTTTTCCGACTCGCCGTGGCCGCGCTGATCCACCGCAATCACCCTGAAATCCTTCGCCAGCTCCGGGATATTGTACCTGAACGCTTCCGAGGACTGCGCCCAGCCGTGGATCATGACAAGCGGCTTGCCGGAACCCGCTTCCAGATAGTGCAGTTTCGTTCCGTCGCTAACGGTAAAATACTTTGACATTATGCTGTCCATTTCAATTCTCCCCTTTAATTTTATCGTTTATTAAGCCGGGGACCAATTCACGGCGGTTTACACCACCTCCTAAATTCCGTCAGCACGAATTCAGCCCCCTGTGCGAATGGTGGACTGCAAGCTGTGCGCATTTATCGGTGAATAAAATTGCACCATTTATAGCGCAACAGGCTACGGCTGTCCACAACAGCCCGGTTTGCAATTAGACGTTAACGCCTTGCTTTTTACAGGGATCCAAGCAGCAGCCGAAGAAATATCGGTGCAAAAACATGCACCTTTTACTGCAACGGATTCTATAACATTTTCTCAGACAGGAGAGAAATAGCCGAAACTGCATTTTTCCCAATTTTGCTTTACAATAAAAGTAATTTTATTGTATAATTGAGAATGGTGTATTATACAGCTTTGAAACAGCCGCTTTTCTCAATCCCTTCGAATCCGCCCCGGCGCGGTCTTATTAATAGTGCTATTATTTTCACCATTAATATAATCCATTCTGTGGGATTTGTCAAGCAGCTTTAACAGATTTGTTTTGATACGAGAGAGTATAATGGAGGCAACAACGTGCAGTTGGTAGTTTTGGCGGGAGATCTGGGGCCTAAATGGTTCCATGTTGCTCTTCGTGCGATGGTGCTGATCGCGAGGTCGAACGGCATGATGACCAGTTCTCAGCTTGCGGAAAAGCTCGGGTGCGAAAATACCTATCTCAAGAAAATCATGATCCGCCTGGCGA
The DNA here is from genome assembly GCF_035986805.1 of Caproicibacter sp. BJN0012. Classification (NCBI taxonomy): domain Bacteria; kingdom Bacillati; phylum Bacillota; class Clostridia; order Eubacteriales; family Acutalibacteraceae; genus Caproicibacter; species Caproicibacter sp. BJN0012. The sequence goes on from NZ_CP142518.1 coordinate 2,956,232, forward strand.
AAAGCCATCTTATCGTATCATACCCCGGACGATACGGGGGATACTCACTCGGCAAGCCGGCTGGTCAAATCAAGGTGCTTGATGTTTATCAGGCGCTGGTCACGACGACACCGACTCCTTATTATTCAGTGCCGTCGACTGGCCCCGAGTATTATATTTCGCTGATCGTTACAAAGGGCGAAAAAGCGTTTCAAAGCGTGCTGAATGAATTTACGATGGAAGACCTTCTCGAGGACGGAGAAGACGAATGACCGCGTTTTTACGCGCCGGGGTAAAACACATGCTTCAGCGACCAGACTGACGTGCCGATTGCGTGTCTGCTGATTCTGGCTTCGGGAAGTTCAAGCTGAAACGCGTGAATGCCGCCCGGATAAAGCGTGAAACCGGTCGGGACACCCGCCTGAGAGAGCCTTGTCACAAAAGCGATCGTTTCGTCCCGGTGCGGGTCCAGATCCCCCACATAGCAGTAGCATGGGGGCAAACCGTGCAGATCAATTTCCCGCGCCGGCGCCGCGTAGGGAGAAACGTCGTCCCTGTTCTCGTGCCCTTTTCCAAGGTAAAAGTTCCATATTTTTCTGACCGAATCGTAATTCAGGGCTCTCGGGTCCCTGAATTCGGTACTCGACTTGGTTCTCAGGCGATCATCTATGGTTGGGGCGATCGGCATCTGAAAGACAGGCATCGGGCCACCGCGGTCTCTCGCCATCAGGCATACCGCAACCGTCAGGCCACCGCCGGAACTCAGTCCTGTAACAGCAATTCGCGACGGGTCCACGCCGATTTCTTCTGCGTTTGAAGAAAGCCATAAAAGCGCAGCGTAACAATCCTCATAAGCGGCCGGAGCCGGGTTTTCCGGCGCCAGCCTGTACGCGGGCGATACGATGACGCAGCCGACATCTTTCACATATCGATAACACATGGCGTCTTCATGCTCAGGGCTTCCTATTGTGTAGCCGCCGTAATGAAAATACAAAAGGCCGGGGAGGTTCCCGGTCCTTATTTTTGGTCCGTAAAGGCGGATCTGAATCGGCGGCGCGCCTTCCGGACCCGGAATAAGCCGTTCAGATACCGAAACTTCCGGGTCCGGAGGAACGGGAATCGGAGGATAAATGATATCTCTTCCGATTTTTTTTATGATATTCGCGCTGCTCCATGCGCCAAGATAGGCCGGCGGCTGTGTTAAAATGTGAACGAATTCCGGGTCAATATGCTGATCCAAATAGGATTCACCCATCTACATGCCTTCTTTACCGTTTTCCCTGCGAATCTGGGTTCCGGATTTAAACCCTGTCAGCCGTTTTTTCAGGAAAGGCCGCTTTTCTGTAATAGACAAGCGATGTCAATCGGCTTTGACCGCAGAGGTTCTTCTAAATTAATGGAGGAATCAACCCATGACATTCGTCAGACTGCCCAGTTTTTCAATGGTGACCCGGACTTCGTCGCCGGGCTTCAGCCATTGCTGTTTTTCTTTCGGCATTCCCAAAATAACGCCGGCGGGTGTTCCGGTAAAGAGGATATCTCCGGGCTTCAGGGTCATGAACCGGGAAACATAGCTGATGACGGTCGCGCAGTCAAAGATCATGTCGCGTGTGTTGGCGGACTGCCGCAGTTCGCCGTTGACGCGGCATTCAATTTTCAGAGACTGGGGGTTGATTTCGTCTGCGGTCGTGATGAATGGACCGACAGGAGCGAATCCGTCGCAGGTTTTGCCGAGCATCCATTGTGGAGTCCGGGACTGAAGGTCCCGCGCGGAAAGGTCGTTTCCCGGCGCGTAGCCGAACACGCAGGAAAGAGCTTCCTCTTTTGTAACGTCGCGCGTTTCCCGGCCGATGACAACGACCAGTTCCGCTTCGTAATCGAATTTCTCCGCAGCCGAGGGAAGCCTGATGACATCATGGTGGGCCGCAAGCGCATTGTTATACTTATTGAAGAGAACCGGATATTTCGGTATCTCCGACTTTGTTTCTGAAGTGTGGCTCACATAGTTCAACCCGACGCAAAGAATCTTTTCAGGACTTGTCACACAGGGCAGGTAGCAAATGTCGTTTTCCAAAATCGGCTGCGTTCCCGATTCGGCAAAAAGCCTGAGGTTTTTCAATGCCACTTCTCCACCCAGAATTACATCTTCCATTGTCCGCAAAGCATTGCCGCCCGGCGAGGCCGCAGCATCGATCAAACCATTTTTCGTCAGGATCCCAAGCCGTTTTTTCCCATTCAGAGAAATTTGCGCCAGTTTCATGCTGATTTCTCCCTTTTCATCATTTTTCACTGATTTGCTTAGGTCTCGTTTGAAAAATCAAGGAACTTGTCTATCAAACAAGGCCTAGCGTTTTGTTTTTCAGTATATCATATCGCCTCAGTGGTTCAATTCAACAAATGGAATATTTCGCATGCTTCTGTCCCCGTCTTTTGCTTTTTCGGCGGCTCCATTACTGGAAAACGTATTGTATATCGGACGGGTTCCCCGTTAAATGCTTAACAATAGCGCTTCTTTCAGGACCGGATTCTCCAATTGGGACCATCTAACCTGTTGATCCCCCCAAGCCATTCCAGAATAACCAATCCTCTTCTATATGTTTCATTATTGCAATGATACTTCTTTCAAGCTCATAGATCAACCGATTCGTTACTGTTTCTTCCAATTTTCATAAATGTCGCTTGGTACCTATCCCGCATGCCCGAACAGCAAGAAAAGGCGGTTTCTCCCGGTCAGTACCGCCTTTTTTCGTTTCGTGCTATTCTATTCCTGGTAAAAAGCAGGTCATTTCGTATCATTCTCCGCTCGCTTCTCAAGATAAGCATTCAGACCGTCAAGGAACGCTTCCGGATTCTCCACTTTTTTAATAGCAAGCAATTCCCCAAAGCTTCGGGGGTACGCTCCCGAACAAGTGAAAACCGTTACGCGATTTTGTAGGCAATACTCCAGAATTCCGGGAACTCTGTAAACATCTTCCACCATCGTATCCTTTGTAATTTTCATAATAGCTCCCCCTGACTGGATAATACTTATAAATAAACAAATTCCGGATGTTTTGGCATCTGAATCAAACTGCAATCGGAAGCTTCAAAGCATTTTTATTATACTTCTCATAACTCGATAAATCAACCAATACTCCTGCCCCCATTTCCAATTTCTACAAATAAGCCTAGACACCCAAAACATAAGGCGGCACCCTCCGGTTTCTCCCGGTCAGTACCGCCCTTTCTCGCTTCGTGCTATTCTATTCCTGGTAAAAAGGTGGTCAAAATCACCTGTTTTGCCGGGCTCTATCCCGCGAAAGCCTCTTCGGCCCTCTCTTTGTAGTGGTGGGCCTCTTCAAGCATCATGTCCTTGACCTTCATCAGTCGGATCTGCGTGGAGCGCTCGTTCTCATCGAGCTTCATCGTGATATATTTGATATTCTCCTGCAGGTCCGGAATCATGATGTGTTCCAGCGCGTTCACGCGGCGGCGGGTCTTTTCTATCTCGGCAGCCATCATGCGGCAGGATTTTTCGACCTCCGCGAGCTTCAGCATATCCGGAAGCAGGTCCGCCAGCGACTTGACCGCGTCGTCCAGATCGCCGGAGGTAAACGCAAAGCCGTAGGAGTAAATGTCGTTCGGATCGGACGTCCGGGTCTGATATTTGAAAACCGGAACCTCCACGCTCATGACGTTGCGCTGCGAGACCTCCAGCGAGACCTCCTGCTTGGGAGCCATCAGGGCAACGTTCACTTCCTCGTCGGGCATTCCCGCGCGGGCCAGAACAAAATTCTGGTTTGCGGAGCGGATCCCCCCCTCAACCTTCTCTCGCAGGGAACGGTTCAGGCGGACCAGATCCAGGTACTGCCGCATCAGTTCGTCGCGTTTGTCTTTTAAAAGTTTATGCCCGCGCATCGCGGTGACCAGCTTTTTCTTCAGCCGTGTCAGCTCCATGCGGGTCGGATTCACATGTGTGGCGGCCATCCCGTAGCCCCCTTCCTATCACTTGCCATAATACTGGTCGAGGAATTCATCCTTGATTCGTTTCAGCTCGCCGCGCGGCAGAATGGAAAGCAGCTTCCAGCCAAGGTCCAGCGTTTCTTCAATGCCGCGGTTGCTGTCATAACCCTGGGAAACATACTGCTTTTCAAATTCGTCGGAAAATTTCGCATACAGCTTGTCAATATCCGTCAGCGCCGCCTCGCCGAGAACCACCATCAGTTCCTTGGCGTCTTTGCCGCGCGCATAGGCCGCAAAAAGCTGGTTCATCGTATCCGCGTGGTCGGCGCGCGTCTTGCCTTTGCCGATGCCCTTATCCTTCAGGCGGGAAAGCGACGGCAGAACGTCGATCGGCGGCGCGATACCCTTGCGGTAAAGCTCGCGGCTTAAAATGATCTGACCCTCCGTGATATATCCGGTCAGGTCCGGGATCGGGTGGGTCTTGTCGTCCTCCGGCATGGAGAGGATCGGGATCAGCGTAATGCTGCCGCTCTTCCCCTTCTGCCGGCCCGCGCGCTCGTACAGGGACGCGAGGTCCGTGTACATGTAGCCCGGATATCCGCGGCGTCCGGGAACTTCCTTGCGCGCCGCGGAGATCTCGCGCAGCGCGTCGGCATAGTTCGTGATATCCGTCAGGATGACCAGCACATGCATGTTCTTTTCAAACGCGAGATATTCGGCGGCGGTCAGCGCCATGCGCGGCGTCGCGATCCGCTCGACGGCCGGGTCGTTCGCCAGATTGACGAACACGACGGTCCGGTCGATGGCGCCGGTCTCGCGGAAGCTCTCGATAAAGTAGTTGGACTCTTCGTAGGTGATGCCGATGGCGGCGAACACCACGGCGAACGGTTCTTCCGTCCCGATCACCTTCGCCTGTTTCGCGATCTGCGCCGCGAGATTCGCGTGCGGCAGGCCGCTGGCGGAAAAGATCGGAAGCTTTTGCCCGCGGACCAGCGTGTTCAGTCCGTCAATAGCGGAAACGCCGGTCTGAATAAATTCCTGCGGGTAGTTCCGCGCCGCCGGGTTCATCGGCAGGCCGTTGATATCAAGCCGTTTTTCCGGCAGAATTTCCGGACCGCCGTCGATCGGGTGTCCAAGGCCATCGAAAATGCGGCTGAGCATATCCTCCGAAACGCCGAGTTCCATGCTGCGGCCGAGAAAGCGGACCTTGCTGTTGTCGAGGTTGATGCCGGTGCTGCTTTCAAACAGCTGAACCAGCGCGTTGCCGCCGTCGATTTCCAGCACCTTGCAGCGGCGCTTTTCACCGCTCGCCAGCTCGATTTCTCCCAGTTCGTTGTAGGCGACGTCTTCCACGCCGCGGACCAGCATCAGAGGACCCGCAACCTCCTGAATGGTCTTGTATTCCTTTGGCATCAGAAGTCCTCCTTTCGGCTGAGCAGGTCTTCAATTTCTTTTCCGAGCTCCGTCGTGATTTCATCGAATTCCGCAGCGACTTTGTCCGCCGCAATATACTTGAAGCGCCCAATCCTCTCGCGGACCGGCAGGCTGACAAGGCCGTTGACCGGCGCGCCCTTCTGCAAAGCCGCCACCGTGTCGTCGTAGAACCGCAGAACCAGCTTCATCGTCAGGTACTGCTTTTCCAGCGGCGTGAACATGTCGACTTCGTTAAAGGCGTTCTGCTGCAGGAAATCCTCGCGGACGCTCCGCGCGGCTTCCAGCTTGAGGCGGTCCGGGGCGGAAAGGGCGTCCATGCCGACCAGCTTGACGATTTCATCCAGCTCGCTTTCGTCGTGCAGCAGGCGGAGAATTCTTGCGCGCAGCTCCATCCAGTCCGGATGCACATTTTCATTGAACCATTTGCCCAGGGAATCGGCGTACAGCGAATAACTGGTCAGCCAGTTGATGGCGGGGAAATGACGGGCGTAAGCCAGCGCGGAATCCAAACTCCAGAACACCTTGACGATGCGCAGCGTCGCCTGGGATACCGGCTCGGAAATATCGCCGCCCGGAGGGGAAACGGCTCCGATGACCGACAGTGAGCCTTCGCGGTCTTCTTTTCCGATGGTCTTGACGCGCCCGGCGCGCTCATAGAACTGAGCCAGACGGCTTCCCAGGTAAGCCGGGTAGCCTTCTTCACCGGGCATTTCCTCCAGACGGCCGGACATCTCGCGAAGGGCTTCCGCCCAGCGGGATGTGGAGTCGGCCATCAAAGCGACGGAATAGCCCATGTCTCTGAAGTATTCCGCAATGGTGATTCCCGTGTAAATGGAGGCTTCCCGCGCGGCCACCGGCATGTCGGAGGTGTTGGCGATCAGCACGGTCCGTTTCATCAGGGAATAGCCGGATTTCGGGTCCTTCAGTTCGGGGAACTCGTTCAGAACGTCGGTCATTTCATTGCCGCGCTCACCGCAGCCGATGTAGACGACAATGTCCGCGTCCGCCCACTTGGCGAGCTGATGCTGCACGACGGTCTTGCCGCTTCCGAACGGTCCCGGGACCGCCGCCGTGCCGCCGCGCGCGATCGGGAACATCGTATCGATGATCCTCTGCCCGGTGATGAGCGGCATGTCGGGCGAAAGCTTTGTCTGATACGGGCGGCCGATCCGGACGGGCCATTTCTGCATCAGGGAGATTTCCCGTTCCGCGCCGTCCTCCGTCCGAATCTTTGCCACGATCTCCTCGACCGTATAATCTCCCTCGGCAATCGACGAAACCGTTCCCGTGGTCCCGTTCGGCACGAGAACCCGGTGCTCGACGATCTCCGTTTCCTGCACGGTTCCCAGAATATCGCCGCCGGTGACCTGATCCCCAGCGGATACCTTCGGGACAAAATGCCATTTTACATCGCGTTTTAGGGCGGGAATCTCGACCCCGCGCTGAAGGTTATTGCCGGTCATTTTCATGATTTCCTCCAGCGGGCGCTGGATTCCGTCGTAAATGCTGCTGATCAGTCCGGGGCCCAGTTCCACGCTCAGCGGCGCGCCGGTGGATTCCACCGGTTCGCCCGGCTTCAGGCCGGAGGTCTCCTCATAGACCTGAACGGAAGCCTGGTCCCCGTGGATCTCTATGATTTCACCAATCAGGCGCTGCTCGCTGACACGCACCACGTCGAACATATTCGCGTCGCGCATTCCGTCGGCGATGACCAGAGGTCCGGCAACCTTTTTGATCGTGCCTTTGCTCATTTTCCTTCTCACCTGCTTCTTTCGTTATCGCTGTTGAAAATAATATCGGAGCCGACCGCCTGCTCCACCGTTTTCTTCACGTTCCGCATTCCGATCCCCGTATTCCCGGAAACGCCCGGAATCGGAATGATGGCCGGAAGCTGCTGGGACTCATACCGGCTGATTTCCGACGAAAGGCCCTCGAACACCGCCTCCGTCACATAAATCACGGCGTAGTCCTCCTCCGCAAGGCGTCTCAGTTCCCCGGAGGCTTCGGCAAGATCCCGAACGGGACATACGTCCAGCCCCAGCGAGGCAAATCCGTAAATGCTGTCGCGGTCGCCGAGTACGGCGGTTTTATACATACGTCTCCCTCAGCCTTTCCCGGACGGACTCATCCGAAAGCCGGTTCAGCTTGCCGGACAATATGATCCTGACCGTTTTTATTTCATTTTCCCGCGCCAGAAGGTATGCAGCGACCGGCGCGATGGTAAACGGGTTGTATTTCTGCGGGCGGATCTGCTCCATCAGCAGATCATCACACCAGCGTTCAAACGAAGAGACCGATTTCCGCACGGCGGGCACGGCTCCCGCGTAGGGCGTCATGGCCAGATACTCCAGAACGGCATCCACGCCGGACGCCGCCGCGCGGGCCAGCTTTTTTACATCAAGCGTGGAGCAGGGAGCAAGGGCGTGTTCAAGGAATTCCAGCGGCTTGCCCGTGCGCGCCGAACGGACGGCGATCCGGATATCGGCGGACGCGACCGTCAGCTCCGCGTATTTCTGCAGCACTTCATTGTCGGATGCCATGCCGGCATTCAGCACCGCTTCCAGGGCGGCCCGGTCGATGACGACATCGCACATCTGGCCGTCGTGGTTTTGCAGAAGCACCCTGCACGCCTCCTGAGCGGCGCCGCGCATCTGCTCAGGCAGCTGCGTGAAGTCCTGGTCCCGGACCGCCTTCAGAATCAGGCTGGGATCGATCGTTCCGCTTTCGAAATAGATGTTCGGCGTCTTCGAGTCCATGCAGACTTCCTTCACCGCCGCTTTCAGATTGTGGTAATCGTTTGCGTAAAGGAAGACGTCAAACGCCGACAGATCCTCACCGATCAGCTCCCGAATCAGCTTCCATGTCTTTTCGCGCTCCGCGGACAAAATCTCCCCGGCATTGCCGGAAGAAACATCCCACCCTTTTTCGGAAAGGACATGCAGGCAATCCTCGTAATTTTTGCAGGCCATCAGCTGTTCCAGCGTCTGAGCGCCGAAAAGCGACAGCTCCTTCGAGCGGATGCGGGCAACTGCATATACATAATCCTGTTTTTCGGCCATTTTCAACCCCCCGCAAACACGAGCTGGTTCACCTTGTCCTGCAGCTCGTCGCGGCGGGCGTCAAACAGAGCCGAAAACGAGCAGTTTTCCTCGATTCCGCCATAGGACAGCACAAAACCGCCGTCAATATTCCTCGCCTGCCCGGAAACCCTGAGCGACGCGCCCTGCCCTTTGACGGCGGCGTTCAGAGCCGCTTCAAAACCGGCGGGAAGCCTCTTCAGGTCAGCGGGGGAAAAGAGGATCTCCCCCTCGCGGGGCAGCGCGTTTTTCACCGCCATCTTCAGAATAAGCTTAAAATATTCGTCGTCGGGCAGGGCATACAGAGACTGCTTTGCCTTTTCAATGATATCCGCAATCAGCTGTTGCTTTGCGCCCAGAACCGCCTTGCGAATCTGCAGGGCGGCCGCAGACTCGGCCCTCTCCCGGATCATGGCCGCCTCTTCTTCGGCGCGCCTGCCGACGGCGGCGCACTGCTCGGCCGCATCCTTCCCGGCCTGGCTGCGGATCTCTTCCGCCTGTGCGCGCGCTTTTTCCAGCATCGCGTTCACCGCCGAGTCCGATTCGGACGTGATATCCTGTATGATTTTATCTAACCCTGTCATTGACAAGTTCTCCTAACTGTTAAACGTTCAGTCCGCCGACGCCGAAAATCGCAAGAATGGAAACCAGAAGGGCAAGAATCGCGTATGTTTCAACCATTGCGGGGAAAATCATGGCTTTGCCGAACTGGTCCGGGCGTTTGGAAACGAGCCCGATGCTGGCGATTGCGGCATTGCCCTGGTGAATGGCGGAAAAATAGCCGACCAGCGCCATCGGCATGCAGGCCGCAAAATACAGCAGCCCTTTCGCGCCGGACATGGCCCCCGCTCCGCCGCCGAGGATGCCGGTCTGGGAAAGAGCGATAAACGCGATCAGCAGGCCGTAAATGCCCTGTGTGCCGGGAAGGAGCTGAAGGACGAGCACCTTGCCGAACATGGACGGATCCTCCGTGACGACGCCCGCCGCCGCCTGGCCGGTTTTGCCGACTCCGTGTGCCGAGCCCATTCCGGGGAGAAGCGCTGCGAGCGCCGCGCCCAAAAGCGCAAGGGGAAGCCCAAGACTGTTAAAAAAGTTCATGATTCATTTTCCTCCTTGAATTGATAATATTTAGTATGAGCGCTTGCGGAAAATGGGGTGAACTTCCGCCCGCCGCCCGAATAAAACTTGCCGAAAAACTCCACGTACTGGAGTCGGTTCGTATGAACGTACGCGCCCAGCATATTGATCATGATGTTCATCGTATGCCCCACGATGAATATCAGGATGAAGACAATCGCGCCCACGACGCCGCCGCCGGACATGCTCGCCATCTTGTTGACCACGCTGGCGATGACCCCGGTTGCAAGCCCCAGGGCCAGCAGGCGGGAGTAGGAAAGCACGTCGCTCAGATACCCCGTCACGTTGTACAGGGCGTACAGCCCCTTCATGATCCGCTTGACCGGACTGCGCGATTCGCGTCCGCCCGTCAGGATAATGCCGACCGCCCCCACGGCCGCGGCGACTGTCGCGACCTTCGCGGCGGCTGCCGAAACCGTGAAGGTAAGGCTGAACATGTCGTGCATCATGCTCGTGGAAAGCAGGAGCACAATGAGCCCGCCGACCAGCAGATACCAAAAGACCACATCATACAGCGCGTCCAGATACCGTCCCGTGTGCAGCGCCTGATACAGGTTGGCGCCCAGCCCGGCAAAGAGGTGGATAATACCCACCAGCAGGCAGAAAACCAACAGGCGCATCGGCTGGTTCAGCGGTGCGAACCAGACGGCCGGTATGGTCACATTCGCGTGAAAGAAGGTCTTTCCCACCACGTCGACCACGTCCCCGAAATAGCTGCCGAACATCACGCCCCAGAAGGTCGTGGAAAGGCCGCAGTAGAAAAACATGTTCATCATGTGATGCATGGACAGCTTCATATGCGGATACTTTTTCATGAGAATGAATGTGACGAGGGTCATGATGATTCCATAAGCCGCATCGCCCAGCATCATGCCGTACAGAAAGTAATAAAACGGAGCCATCAGCGCAGTCGGATCGATTTCTCCCTTGCCCGGCAGGCTGAATGACTCGACGACATCCTCCACCGGGGTTGCAAACGCGTTGTTTTTTAAAAGGACGGGAGCGTCGTCCTTTTCGTCCGGGTCGGAAAACTCGATCGCCAGGTCGAATCTTTTGGAAAGCGCCGCTTCCAGGCCCGAAGCCTTTTTCGCCGGAACATAACCGGTCAGAAGGAAAGTGCGCTTCGACTGTGCCAGACGCCCGATCACCTCGTATTTTTCCGAGCGCATGGTATCGTAATCTTCCAGCAGTTTCAGGTCGCCGCGGCATTCCGCATAGCTCTTGACCTCGGATTCGTCGCGCTCTATGGACTTCCTGCACTCCTCTTCCTCCGCTTTCAGCGCTTCGGTTTCCCTCGCCGGCGTCCTTTCCGGCTGGACGGCCGGCCTTGCAAAGCCCAGCGCGTTCAGCGCCGCGGCGTAAGCCTCCCCGTCCTTCTTTTCGCAGAGAAAGAAAACGCAGGTCTGGTCCTTTAAGGAGCCGACAACCTCCGCAGCAAAGGGCCCGGCTTCCGGCGCCGCCTTGGCCAGATTTACACTCAGTTCCTCCCGGGTCAGGGCGCCGGGCAGAGAACCGATCAATGCCGCGGTCTTCTTTGTCCCCGCGAAACTCAGCGGAACGTCAAGCTCCATCCAGGGGGACAGCGCTTCCCGCTCCAGCTCCGTGCGGACGATCTCCGCGCGGCTTTCCGCAAGATTTTTCTCCAGTTCCTCCAGCCGTGCGGCAACGCGCACCGTTTCGTCGTGCCGCTGTGCGAACTCCTCGTACTGCTGCGCGGTCAGCTGCTCTTTCCCCTCCAGCGCGGCCAGCATGGACTGGTTCTGGGGAACGGCGCGGTTCAGGATCTCCAGCGCGCGCCTTGCCGCCGCAACGTTCTTTTCGAAAGCTGTCCGCGAGTCCGACAGATCGCTTTTATGGAAGACTCCATCTTCCAAGCCGGTGTCGCCGACCTCGACAACGCCGCGGCGCTGCAGATCTTCGAGAAGCTGCTTGCGGTTTTTTCTGAGCGCGCAGATCACCACACGCTTCATTTGTATCACTGCCAATTGGATATTCCCTCCTTGCGTCCGGCACCCGCAGGCGTCAGATCAGTTCGGACAAAACAAGCCGGACCGCCTCGTCCTGCCGGCGCAGCGCCGTTTGGCGCATCGATTCGACTTGGGAAGCAATTTTGGACTGCACGTCCATTTTCATCTCGCCGCCCCTGCTGTCCGCTTCGTCGAGAAGCGCCCTGGCCTCCCGTTTTGCTTTTTCCAGCATCGCGCCGGCCGCCTCCGCGGCTTCCCTTCGCGCATCCTGTAAAATGACATCGCACTGTTCGGCTGCCTGCTCTTCGGCTTTCTGAGCGTCGGACTCCGTTTTCTTGATCGCATCTACGATTTCCGTTGCCATTTTTTCACCTCGAACCAACCGGCAAATGACTGCCGTTATTTTTTGCTATTTATTTTTAATAATATCTGTATCCAGTTTTTTATTCTACATCTAAGTCAAAAAATAATCAAATCTTTTTCCTGGTTTTCCCGGTTTTTTTTATGCAACACGACTGAAAATCCGGAGAATAAAAATTCCGGAGCATAATAATAAAATCCGGAACGGACTGATATCGTTTCTCTTAAAATTAAACGCCTATGCGCCTTCTATTTTTCATATCAGGATTATAATTTTGCAATGATCCCTATACTATAAGGAAATAAGGATTAGGAAAAGGAAAGGATTGTGATTTTCATGGCTGTGATTGGAGCATTCATCATGCCTCATCCTCCGATTATCATTCCGTCAGTCGGAAAAGGCGAAGAGCGCAGAATTCAGAAAACCTCCGACGCATATCAGCGCGCGGCGGCGGAGATTGCCCGGATGAAACCCGAAACGCTGGTGGTTCTGTCTCCTCACGCCGTGGCATACGCCGACTATCTCCACATTGCGCCGGGCGCAGCGGCCAAAGGCGATTTTTCTGAATTCGGGTCCGCAGACCCGCCGCTGGAATTTTCCTGCGATACCCAATTCGTTTCCGCTCTTTCGGACGAAGCGGGCCGGCGCGGGCTGCCCGCAGGAACGTTCGGGGATAAACGCCGGCCGGTCGACCACGGAGCACTGGTCCCCCTTACTTTTATCACTCGGGCTTACCGCGATTTTCGACTGGTCAGGTGCTCGATCTCCGGCCTGGGCGCCTCCGCGCACTACCGGTTCGGCCAGTGCATCGCGCGGGCAGCGGAGCAGCTTGGCCGCAGGGTCGTTCTGATCGCGAGCGGCGACCTCTCCCACAAGCTGAAGGAAGACGGGCCGTACGGCTTCGCGGAAGAGGGGCCGAGGTTTGACCGCGAAGCGACGGAGGCAATGAAGGCCGGAGACTTCCTGCGCTTTCTGACGTTTGACGAGGAGTTCTGCGAAGCGGCGGCGGAATGCGGCCTGCCTTCGTTTCAGATTCTGGCCGGGGTTTTCGACGGAACTGCCGTGAAACCGGAATTTTTGTCCTATGAAGGCCCGTTCGGCGTCGGCTACGCCGTCTGCGGGTATACTCCCCAGGGTCCCGACGAAAGCCGCAGATTCGGGGAAAACGCGGAGCAGCGGAAAAAGGAAGCTCTTCTCGGAAAGCGGAAAGGCGAGGACGAGTATGTCCGGCTTGCCCGGATGTCGCTGGAAAACCGGATCATCGAAGGCAAACGCCTCCCCCTCCCGGAGGGACTGCCGCCCGATCTTGCAAACCGCCGGGCCGGCGTGTTCGTCTCGCTGAAAAAGGACGGCCGCCTTCGCGGCTGCATCGGAACCATTCAGGCAACACAGAGCTGCGTCGCGGAAGAAATTATTTGCAACGCGGTCAGCGCCGGATTGCGCGATCCCCGGTTTGAGCCGGTCGGCGAAGAGGAACTGCCGAAGCTGGTTTACAGCGTAGACGTCCTTGGAGAGGCGGAGCCCGCCGCTTTTCCCGGCGGTCTCGACCCCGCCCGCTACGGAGTCATCGTCCGCAGCGGAGAGCGGTGCGGACTGCTGCTGCCGGACCTGCCCGGCGTAAGCACGCCGCAGGAGCAGGTTTCCATCGCACTGCGCAAGGCCGGGATCGGCGAAAACGAATCCTATACAATGGAGCGGTTCGAGGTGGTGCGGCACACATGAGCAAAGTTGTGTGCGGGGTTTGTCCCCACGCCTGCGCCCTTGAGGAAGGACGGACCGGCTTCTGCGGCGCTAGGTCGAACCGGGGCGGCAAAATCGCCGCCGACAGCTACGGCAGGGTGACGGCCATCGCGCTGGATCCGGTGGAAAAGAAACCGCTGCGCCGTTTTTTTCCCGGCAGCCGGATCCTCTCCGTCGGCAGCTACGGGTGTAATCTGCGCTGCCCCTTTTGTCAGAACCACGACATCTCCATGGTGAAATGGGACGACGACAGAACGGAGTTCCTCTTTCCCCAGCTGCTGACCGACCAGGCGCTGGAGCTGAAAGCACAGGGAAATATCGGCCTTGCCTTCACCTACAACGAGCCGTTGATCTGCCCGGAATACGTAATGGACTGTTCCCGGCTGAACCGGAAAAACGGCCTGAAGAACGTCGTGGTCACTAACGGGTACGTCAGCCTGGAACCGCTTAAACGGCTTTTGCCCCTGGTTGACGCGATGAATATAGACCTCAAAAGCTTTTCTCCGGAATTTTACCGGAAGATTTCGGGAGGGCTGGAGGAGGTCAAGCGCACGATTTCCCTCGCGGCGGAAGTCTGCCATGTGGAAGTGACGACGCTGATCGTGCCCGGAGAGAACGATTCCCCGGAGGAGATGGAACGCCTGTCCGGCTGGCTGGCGGAAGTGGACCCTGAAATTCCGCTGCATGTCACACGATTCTTCCCCAGATACAAAATGGAGGACAGCTTTCCGACTCCGGTCGGTACCATTGATTCTCTCGCCGAAACCGCGCGCAAAAACCTCAAATATGTTTACGAGGGCAACATATAAAAAATCCGCCGCGGAAGAGATCATCCGCGGCGGTCATGTTTTTCTTACGGCTGATTATTGAACCCCTTCGATCTTTGTGACGAACATCCTCTGGGCGTCGTCGTCCTTGTAAACGCCCGTATAGGTAACTTTCACATTCTGACCAACCTTGAAGCCGTTGTCCAGATTCACGAGAGTCACGCCGAGCCTGCGGACGGTCAGGTCGTGTCCGTCCGTCGTATGAATCAGGACGCTCATCATCGCGGCGTCTTTGACGACGCCGACGACGGTATGCTCCGTTTTGTCAAACGCAGGGTCCTCCGATGCGGGAGTGGGCGCTTTGTCGTTGTAGGTATAGGTGTACACGTTCCCGTCCTTCGGGCTGTAAAGAAGCAGCGGGCCTTCGGTGTAATCTTCATCCCAGGCGGAATAAGTGCGGTAAGTCACGCCGTTCAGGGCAACCGGCTTGTCCTTCTCCTCTTTCAGCGTGTATTTCTTCCAGTCGAGCGGAACAGCCGACTCAATCTTCTCCTTGATCTGATCGTCGGTCAGGCTGGAGACGCTCCCCGACGACGCAGAAGACGGAACTGCGGAAGACACGGCGGAAGACGGCACGGCGGAGGAGCTTTCCGAACCGGTGCCGGACGACGACGGGCTTCCCACGGGAAGCTTTCCGTTGGTGAACAGAAGGACGCCCCCACAAATAATCACGACAAGAACAATAATCAGAAGCCAACCTGTTTTTTTCATAGATGATTCCTCCTGTTAAATGTTTCCGGAACGATCCGCCCTTTCACTATACCTTATTTTTCGCCTGAATTCAACAGATAAGACAAATCTGTAAGGAATCGCATTGCGGCGAACAGGCTTGCAAAGTTCCCGCACTATTGTTATAATAACCTCACGGCGTAAGCGGAAGCAGAGCTTCCGACGCCTGAGAGAACATTGAACCATGATTGCGGCCCGGTCGCGTTTCTATGCGGCTCTGCGGTTCATGTTATAATAACCTCACGGCGTAAGCGGAAGCAGAGCTTCCGACGCCTGAGAGAACATTGAACCATGATTGCGGCCTGATTGCGTTTTATGCGGCTCCGCGGTTCATGTTATAATAACCTCACGGCGTAAGCGGAAGCAGAGCTTCCGACGCCTGAGAGAACATTGGACCATGATTGCGGCCCGGTCGCGTTTCTATGCGGCTCTGCGGTTCATGTTATAATAACCTCACGGCGTAAGCGGAAGCAGAGCTTCCGACGCCTGAGAGAACATTGAACCATGATTGCGGCCTGATTGCGTTTTATGCGGCTCCGCGGTTCATGTTATAATAAAGCGGGAATCGGAATACAATACATCCGGAAGACAGGCGCCTGCTTTGCGGGCCGGAAAAAAGGTGGATCTCATGCAGCACTGGAAAAAGATGATTGCTCCGATCGTGATCACTGTCCTTGCGGCGGCCGTATTTCTCCTATGGCTGCTGGCTGTCGCTCTGTCGCCAGGTCTTCCACTGCATATAAAAATTATTGCGGGACTGATTCCGGCGGCGTTGATCGGCGTTGCCGTTTTCGTCCTGATCGAACGAATCAGAGAGATAAGGAGCGGTGAAGAAGATGATCTTGGTCAATACTGACTATATAACGGGCAAAGAGCTTGAAATGCTCGGCCTGGTGAAAGGAAGCACCATCCAGTCCAAAAACATCGGGAGGGACATCACCCAGGGTTTCAAATCCATTGTCGGCGGAGAACTGAAATCCTATACCGATATGATGAACGGCGCCCGTGCGCTTGCCACCAAACGGATGGCGGAAGAGGCCGAATCCATGGGAGCGGACGCGGTCGTGAACATCCGTTACGCCTCGTCCTCCGTCATGCAGGGTGCGGCGGAAGTCATGGCTTACGGCACGGCTGTGAAATTCAAGTAACGGTTACCGGCAAATCAAACAGGGGGCGCGGCAATGTGCCGCGTCCGTTTTTAAATGCGGGGAATTATAAAATGAATCAAAAACGGGACTTTCCTAAATTGACCGTCACACAGAAAGCGGAGCGGAGCATTCTTGCGGGACATCCGTGGGTTTACGGCACGGAGATCACCGGCGGAGATCCGTGCGGGGACGGGGATCTGGCCGACGTGGTCAGCCGGCGCGGCGCGTACCTCGGCACCGGTTTTTACAACTCCCATTCGAAAATCAGGGTCCGGCTGATCTCCCGCAACGCGAACGACCGGTTCGACGAGGCCTTTTTCGAGCGCAGGCTGCGCTATGCGTGGGAATACCGTAAAACCGTTCTGGAAAAGGACGACCTGGCCTGCTGCCGCATCATCTTTGGGGAAGCGGACCTCTTCCCCGGGCTGACCGTGGACCGGTTCGGGAATATCCTGGTGGCGCAGACCCTGTCGCTCGGCATTGAGAAAATCAAGCCGATGCTGTTCCGCCTGCTGTACCGCATCCTGACCGGGGACGGACAGAAGATCGACGGCATCTACGAGCGCAACGACTCCGGGCTTCGCGATCTGGAAGGGATGAAACAGGGGCGCGGCTTTTTCCCTCTGGACGGGCTGGCGGCGCCGGAATCCGGCAGGACTGTCATCCGCGAAAACGGAATCGAATACACCGTCGATTTTGAAAACGGGCAGAAAACGGGGTTTTTCCTCGACCAGAAATACAACCGCAGGGCGGCCGCCGCCGTCGCGCGCGGCAAAAGGGTCCTCGACTGCTTCACCGACACCGGCAGCTTTGCGCTGAACGCCGCGGCGGCCGGCGCGGCTCGCGTCCACGCGGTGGACATTTCCGAAAACGCGATCGCAATGGCGGGGGAAAACGCGGAACGCAACGGCCTCTCGGACCGCATGTCGTTTGAAACCGCCAATGTATTCGACCTGCTCCCCTCCCTGGCCGAAAACGGGAACCGGGAATATGATTTTGTGATCCTTGATCCTCCGGCCTTCACCAAATCCCGGCAGACGGTCGCGAACGCCTCCCGCGGATACCGGGAAATCAACTACCGGGCGATGAAGCTTCTTCCGAGGGGAGGATACCTCGCGACCTGCTCCTGTTCCCACTTTATGACGGACGAGCTGTTCCGGGACGTGCTCCGCCGCGCGGCTCTGGACGCCCAGGTGGCGCTTCGCCAGATCGAGGCCAGGCAGCAGGCCCCGGACCACCCGATCCTGTGGAATGTGCCGGAAACCTCCTACCTGAAATTCTATCTGTTCCAGATTGTCTGACCCCAGTTTGGCAGGCAACTATTTCCTCCCGGACCGGTCCGGTTGTAAAATGCGGCATTGTGTTCTATAATAATGTCGATATCTGACGAACGCACAACCGCGTTTTTCATCCGCCCTGTTTCCTTCGAACCGTATTTGGGAGAAAATGTATGCTGAGAAAAAGAATCTGTCCGTTTCTGCTCGCCGCGCTGTTCGGCTTGCTGACCGCCTGCTCCTCCGGTCAGGGGAGTTCATCCGCGCCCGTATCGTCGGAAGGGGACAAGGCAAGTTCGTCTTCCTCCTCCGTGTCTTCCTCTGATTCCGCCCCGGCGTCCTCCTCTTCCTCCGGGGCTGCCTCCAAATCCGCCGCCTCGTCTTCCGCGGCCAAGACCTCCTCCGCGTCCCCGGCCCAGGAAAAATCGAAGACCGTCAAGGTCACGGTCCCTGAGGGATTTACCCTTCCCCAGATCGCGGCGAGGCTGGAGGCGAAGGGAGTCTGCCGCGCCGACGATTTCATCAAAGCCGCGCAGACGTACGATTTCAGCTATTATTCCCTTGTCGCCAAAATACCGAACAGCCCAAACCGCTGTTACAAGCTGGAGGGTTACCTGTACCCCGACACCTATGAGTTTTACACCGACATGAAGCCGCAGGACGCGGTCGGGAAATTCCTTCGCAGCGCGGAAAGCCAGATCGGAAGCAAATATTCTTATTCCGGCATGACGACGGACCAGCTGATCACGCTCGCCTCCATTATCGAGCGGGAAGCCGACGATTCGGACAATATGAAGAAGGTGTCGTCTGTATTCCATAACCGGCTGAAAACAGGCATGATCCTTCAGGCGGACTCGACCCGCGATTACTGCAACCTTTATCTGGTCCCGAAATTCGGCGACAAATACAACAAATATTACAACACCTATCCCAACCGCAGTCCGGGCCTTCCGATCGGGCCGATCTGCAATCCGGGCGCGGACGCCCTTTACGCGGCGGCACATCCGGCGGACACGGATTATCTGTACTTTGCGACAGGGACGGACCATAACTATTACTACGGCGCCACCCAGCAGGACCGCGACACATTGATGGCGAACGCCGGTGTCACGCCGCTCTATGCGGACTAATGAAACCACAAACGGACAAGGTGAAAAAGAATGAATGCGACAACCGATGCGCGTCAACAGTTCGAGCGGATGACAGAGACCCCGATCCCCCGCCTGATCTGTTCCCTCGCGGGACCGACGATGGTCAGCATGCTGATCTCGGCGGGTTACAATCTCGCGGATACTTACTTTGTCGGCCAGCTCGGCACCAGCGCCACCGGAGCGGTCGGCGTCGTGTTTTCCCTGATGGCGGTCATTCAGGCAGTGGGATTCATGCTGGGCATGGGGTCCGGCGGAGTGATTTCCCGGTTTCTGGGGCAGAAGAGAAACACGGAGGCCACTCAGGCCGCCTCCACCGCCTTTTTTACGGCGATTGCCGCCGGCTTTCTCATTATGATTCCGGGGCTGATTTTCAGCGGCAGTCTGATGCGCCTGCTGGGCGCGACGGATACCATCTTTCCCTATGCGCAAAACTATGCGCAGTACATTCTTTACGGCGCTCCGATCATGTGCGCAACCTTTGTCATGAACAACGATCTGCGCGCCGAGGGGAAAGCGTTTTTTTCCATGATCGGCATCGCGACCGGCTGCATTCTAAACGTATTCCTCGACCCCCTGATGATCTTTACGTTTCACCTGGGCATCGCGGGCGCGGCGATTGCCACCGTGATCGGCCAATCCGTCAGTTTCGTCATCCTGATTTTCAATTATGTCCGACGCCGGACAATTGTTGGAATCAGCGTGAAACATTTCTCATACAAATGGAGTATGCACGGGGAAATTCTGAGAACCGGGATGCCGTCCTTTTTCCGTCAGGGACTTGCCAGCATCGCGACCATTGCCCTGAATGTCTCCGCCGCGCTGTACGGCGACGCCGCCGTTGCGGCCATGTCGATCGTCGGCCGCTCTTTTTTCTTCATTCTCTCCGCCCTGCTCGGCTTCGGCCAGGGATTTCAGCCGGTCGCGGGCTACAATTACGGCGCAAAATGCTACGCCCGCCTGAAGCAGGCGTACTGGTTCTGCCTGCGGGTCGGCTTTTTCGGTTTGCTTGTCCTGTGTTCCGCCGCGTTTCTTTTCGCTCCGCAGATCATGGCGCTGTTCCGCCGGGACGACCCGCAGGTGATCGCGATCGGCGCGTTCGCATTCCGGGTCCAATGCGCCGTCATGCCGCTTCAGACCTTCGTGGTTATTTCCAACATGCTGTTCCAGTCCATTGGAAAGGCAAAGCAGGCGACCTGGCTGGCCGTTCTGCGGCAGGGGCTCTGCTTTCTGCCCGCGATTGTGCTTCTGCCGAGGTTCTTCGGAATCCTGGGCGTCCAGATCAGCCAGCCGGCGGCGGACTGTTTCACTTTTGTGATCGCGCTGTTCATTACTTCCCCGTTCCTGCGAACTCTGAATGAGATGATCCACTCCGGCAACTGCCCTGTGCCGGAAAAAGAAATCGCGGGGAAAACCGAAAAAAGTGAACCTTAAAGGAGAAATATCTGCCGGAGGTGTGCCGCCGTGTCGCTGAATCAATCAAATCTAACCTTTCTGCGCCAATCTCTCCCGTTTTGGAACCGCCTGACGGAACAGGAGAAAAAGCTGGTGGAATCCAACGCGGCGGCGAGGTCCCATCCCGCGGGCAGCAGTCTGCACAACGGCTCGGCGGACTGCGCGGGCCTGTTTGTCGTGAAAAGCGGGCAGGTGCGCACCTTTATTCTTTCGGACGCGGGCCGGGAAATCACCCTGTTCCGCCTGTTTGAGAGGGATATCTGCATTTTTTCCGCCTCGTGCATCCTGAAAAACATCCGGTTCGACGTGTTCATCGAAGCCGTGCAGGACAGCGAAACCATCCTGATCCCCACTTCCGTCTACAAGTACCTGAACCAGAACTCACTCGCGGTATCGGATTATACCAACCAGCTTTTGTCGTCGCGGTTTTCCGACGTGGTATGGCTAATGGAGCAGATTCTGTTCATGAGCTTCGACCGGCGGCTTGCGATGTTTCTGCTGGAGGAATCGGCTATCAGCGGCGGAGACCTTCTGACGACAACGCATGAGGAAATCGCCAAGAATATGGGGACCGCGCGGGAAGTCGTAACGCGCATGCTCCGCTATTTCCAGTCCGAAGGGCTGGTGCGGCTTTCCCGCGGAGAGATACGGATCCTCAGCCGGAAAAAGCTGCAGGCTCTCTCCTCGCAAGCCGCACAAACGCCGGGGCACGGAAAAAGCTGAACGGGCCGCGGGAGAACATTTGACAAACAGAAAGGGATCCCTCTTTCCGCCAAGCCCGGAAAGAGGGATCAAATTTTATCAAATATAAAACATATAACAGGAATCCTGTTTCTGTCTTTCGGACTCGGACAGAAGGTCCAGCAGCGTAATCTTCCGAAGGACTTGTTCCACCGACAGATCCAGAACGGAGAAAACGGAATTTTGCATCGCCTTTTCGATATTCCCCGCTTTTTGCTGTACAGACTCCACCGTCTTTTCAAAAAGGGACTGCTCCAGCGCCCTCAGAATTTCATAGACGAGTATTTCCTGCGGCGGTCTTGACAGCTTGTACCCGCCCTGCGCTCCCTTGATGGCAAGAACCAGCCCGCCGCGCTTCAGCAGCGAAAACACCTGTTCAAGATAGATTTTTGAGATGCCGAGCCGCTCCGAAAGGCTGATGATGGTGATACAGGCGTCGCTTCCATATCCCTCCGCCATGCATATCATAGCGGCCAGGCCGTATCTCCCCTTTGAAGAGATTCTCATAAGAATTCTCCTTTGATCTGCTTCTTATTTCTATCATATCCAATCCGATTGGGGAAGTCAAGTCCGACCGCCGCAAATCATACTATTTTTCTATTTTTGCTCGGTCTGCATTGACAGGAAACGGAAAAGCGACCTATAATGAGACAAAATAGAAAATAGCAGAGGTGGGAAATCCTTGTTTGCGAAAACTGTTACGGACCTGATCGGAAACACTCCGTTGCTGGAGCTTTCCAACTATGAACGCAGGCACGGCTTGAACGCGGCCGTTCTCGCGAAGCTGGAATATCTGAATCCGGCCGGAAGCGTCAAGGACCGCATTGCAAAGTCCATGATCGAGGACGCTGAGAAATCAGGGCTTTTGAAACCCGGCTCGGTAATCATCGAGCCGACAAGCGGCAACGCGGGAATCGGCCTGGCCTCGGTCGCGGCCTCAAAAGGGTACCGCATCATTCTGACCATGCCGGAAACCATGAGCGTCGAGCGCCGGAAGCTGCTGGGAGCCTATGGCGCCGAGGTGGTGCTGACCGACGGGAATCTGGGAATGCAGGGCGCCATCGACAAAGCCGCAGAACTTCAGAAGGAGACGCCGGATTCCTTCCTCCCCGGCCAGTTCACCAACCCCTCCAATCCGCGCGCTCACTACGATACCACGGGGCCAGAAATCTGGCGGGACACAGAGGGCGGCGTGGATATTTTTATTGCCGGGGTCGGAACGGGCGGAACCGTCACCGGAGTCGCGCGATACCTGAAGGAAAAAAAGCCGGAAGTGCGCGCCGTCGCGGTGGAACCGGCGGACTCTGCGGTTCTTTCGGGCAAAAAACCCGGCCCGCACAAGCTGCAGGGCCTTGGGGCGGGATTCGTGCCGAGAACGCTCGACACCGGATTGTTGGATGAGATCATCCCCGTGCGGGACGAAGACGCCTATCAGACCGGAAAAGAGCTTGCCCGGTGGGAAGGCATCCTGACGGGAATTTCGTCGGGAGCGGCCGTCTGGGCGGCAAGGCTGCTCGCCCAGCGCCCGGAAAACCGCGGGAAGCGGATCGTCGCCCTTCTGCCGGACACCGGCGAGCGGTATCTTTCCACGCCGTTTTATTTCGACTGACTCGGAGGAAATCCATGCTGGACCAATTTTCCCGCTCTCAGCTTCTGCTGGGCGGCGAGGCCATGAAAAAGATCAAAAACGCATCGGTCGCCGTCTTCGGGATCGGCGGGGTCGGCTCCTATGCCGTTGAGGCGCTTGCCCGCGCCGGGGTCGGCACTCTCGCGCTGTTCGACGACGACCGCGTCTGCCTGACGAATCTGAACCGCCAGATTCACGCCACTCGCAAGACCATCGGGACCCCGAAAGTGGAGGCGATGCGCGACCGGATCCTGGAGATCAACCCGGACTGCCGGGTGGAGCTTCACCAATGCTTTTACACGCCAGATAATGCCGGCGAATTCGACCTGTCCCGATACGGCTATGTGATCGACGCGGTAGACACCGTCACCGCGAAGCTGGAGCTGATCGTCCGCGCGAAGCAAGCGGGCGTCCCGGTGATCAGCTGCATGGGCGCCGGCAACAAGCTGGATCCGACCCGGTTCGAGGTTGCGGACATCTACAAAACCAGCGTCTGCCCGCTCGCGCGGGTCATGCGCCGGGAACTCAAGGCGCGCGGAGTGAAAAGCCTGAAAGTCGTCTACTCGAAGGAGCCCCCACTTCAACCGATCGACGATTGCGAGATCAGCTGCCGGAACCACTGCGTCTGCCCTCCCGGCACCCGCAGAAAGTGCACCGAGCGCCGCGCCATCCCGGGGAGCGTCCCGTTCGTCCCTCCGGTCGCCGGAATGATCCTCGCCGGAGAAGTTCTCAAGGATCTCGCCGGAATAGGACAGCTTCCGTCCCCGCCGGAAACGGACCCGCGGGAAGGTGCTTCCTCCATAGAACCGTAATAAAAAGCTCCGCCCCGCGCGGAGCTTTTTCATCGTTTTCGTACGGAAGATTCTGTGTTATAATAACCTCACGGCGTAAGCGGAAGCAGAGCTTCCGACGCCTGAGAGAACATTGAACCATGATTGGCGGGCCGGTCCTGTTTTCTAAAGCTCTGTGGTTCATGTTATAATAACCTCACGGCGTAAGCGGAAGCAAAGCTTCCGACGCCTGAGAGAACATTGAAACATGATTGCGGGCCGGTCCTGTTTTCTAAGGCTCTGTGGTTCATGTTATAATAACCTCACGGCGTAAGCGGAAGCAAAGCTTCCGACGCCTGAGAGAACATTGAACCATGATTGCAGCCCGGACACATTTTCTGCGGCTTCGCGGTTCATGTTATAATAACCTCACGGCGTAAGCGGAAGCAAAGCTTCCGACGCCTGAGAGAACATTGAAACATGATTGCGGGCCGGTCCTGTTTTCTAAGGCTCTGTGGTTCATGTTATAATAACCTCACGGCGTAAGCGGAAGCAAAGCTTCCGACGCCTGAGAGAACATTGAACCATGATTGCAGCCCGGACACATTTTCTGCGGCTTCGCGGTTCATGTTATAATAACCTCACGGCGTAAGCGGAAGCAGAGCTTCCGACGCCTGAGAGAACATTGAACCATGATTGGCGGGCCGGTCCTGTTTTCTAAAGCTCTGTGGTTCATGTTATAATAACCTCACGGCGTAAGCGGAAGCAAAGCTTCCGACGCCTGAGAGAACATTGAACCATGATTGGCGGGCCGGTCCTGTTTTCTAAGGCTCTGTGGTTCATGTTATAATATTTAAAATTAGAACAGGGAGGCATTCTTATGAATTCCAGATTTCTGCACACCAACTTTACCGTGCTGAACCTTGACAAAAGCCTGGAGTTTTACAGCCGCGCGCTGGGCCTGAAGGAAGTCCGCCGCATCACTCCTCCGGACGGGTCGTTCCTCATTGTTTTTCTGGGGGACGGACAGACCGATTACAACCTGGAGCTGACCTGGTACCGCGACCGCAAAGGACCCTACAATCTCGGCGACAACGAAATCCATCTCGCCGTAAAGGTCCCGGATAAAAAAGCCGCCTACGCCCTCCACAAGGAAATGGGATGCATCTGCTACGAGAACCACGACATGAACCTCTACTTTATCTCCGATCCGGACGGGTACTGGATCGAAATTTTGGATTAAACCGATGAAACTGCTTCACCTCTCCGATCTCCACATCGGCAAGCGCGTCTGCGAATTCAGCATGCTGGAAGACCAGAGGCATATCCTGGAACAGATTGCCGGAATCGCGCGCGACGTGCGCCCGGACGCCGTTCTGATCGCGGGCGACCTCTATGACCGGAGCATTCCGGTCGGGGAGGCCGTCACGCTTTTGGATGATTTTCTGACCGAGCTGTCCGGACAGGCTATTCCCGTATTCGCCATCAGCGGGAATCACGATTCTCCGGAACGGCTTGATTTCGGCAGCCGCATCATGCGCAAAAACGACGTGATGATCGCGGGCACCTTCCAGGGAACCGTTCCCCACGCCGTTCTTTCCGACCGGTTCGGAACCGTACATATTTATTTGCTGCCGTTCCTGCGTCCCGCCGCGGCACAGCCTTTTTTCGGACCCGAAAAAACGGACACCTACGACCACGCGGTCCGCGCGGCGCTCGGCACGGTCCCGCCCGACCCCGGCGAGCGGAACGTTCTGGTCGCTCATCAATTCGTCGTCAGCGGCTCCGCGGAGCCGGACCGCTGCGACAGTGAAACGGTTTCCGTCGGCGGGCTGGACAGCGTCGATGTTTCCGCGTTCGACGGGTTCGACTACGTCGCCCTCGGCCATCTGCACGGGCCGCAGCAGATCGGACGCCCGACGGCGCGCTATGCCGGCTCCCCGCTGAAATATTCCTTTTCGGAGACCCGGCAGAAAAAGAGTGTCACGGTGGCGGAGCTGGGCGAGAAAGGAAAAATCGAGCTGACCCGGATTCCCCTGACGCCGCTGCGGGACATGAGGGAGATTCGCGGCCCGATCGAGGCGCTGACCGCGCCGGAAACCTTTGAGGGAACCAACCGGGAGGATTACATCCGCGCCGTTCTGACCGATGAAAAGGAGATTGCCGACGCGGCCGGAAAGCTGCGCGCGATTTATCCCAATCTGATGCGGATCGATTTTGAAAACAGGCGGATGGATTCCCAAAATACCGGCACTTCAGCGTCGGGAGATCCCTCGCTCAGAACGCCGATGCAGTTGTTTGAAGAATTCTATCAGGACCGCAACGGAGCGCCGATGTCCGGCGAGGAACGGGAGATCATCGGAAAAATCATCGAGGAAGCCGGGAGGGACGCCATATGAAGCCGCTGAACCTGGTCGTCAGCGCGTTCGGCCCCTACGCCGGCCGGGTGGAACTCCCCATGCGGGAATTTGGGTCCGGCGGGCTGTTTCTGATCTGCGGGGACACTGGCGCGGGCAAGACCACGATTTTTGACGCGATCTCGTTCGCGCTGTTCGGCGAGGTCAGCGGCTCCACCCGGACCCTCGACACGCTGAGGAGCAATTTCGCAGAGCCGGATACCAAAACCTTTGTGGAGCTTCTCTTCTCCCATGGCGGGAAGGAATACAAAATTCTGCGAAATCCGAGTTACAAACGCCCGAAGAAAAGAGGCGCCGGGGAAGCGACGGAAACCGCGGACGCCGTTCTGACCCTGCCGGACGGCTCCGTGCGGACGGGAAGCTCCCGCGTGACGCAGGAGATCGTCGGGCTGCTCGGCATCGACCACAGGCAGTTCAAACAGGTGGCGATGATCGCTCAGGGAGAATTTCTCGATCTGCTTCTCGCGGAAAGCGCCGAACGCGCGGAAATCTTCCGCCGCGTGTTTTCCACCGACCTGTTCCGCCGCGTGGAGGAACTGCTGAAAACCCGGGAGCTGGAATTGCGCCGCGGCTGGGAGGAGAGCGCCCGCGGCATTCTGCAGGACGCCGCTCTGATCCGTCCCGGGGAGAACAGCGCACTCGAAGAGGCGCTGTCCGCCTGTCTCGGCGAAAATGACGTCAATCTGATCCCTCAAGTCCTGCAGCTCCTGTCCGCCGCAAACGCGGACGACGCCGGCGAGCTGAAAGCCGCAGAGAACGAGCTGGCCGGGTCGCGGGACAGAGTTTCCGGGCTGATCGCTTCTCTGGCCGCCGCACGGCAGACGGTGCAGGCTTTTGAGTCGCTGGAATCGGCAAAAAAACATCATGCGGAGCTTCTGGAACAAGGCGGGGAGATGGAGCGGCAGGCAAAAGCGCTGCGCGCGGCGGAGCAGGCCGGGTCGCGCGTCACGCCGGCCCGTTCCGCATTGCTCCGGGAACAAAAGGCGCTCCAGGCGCTGGAAGAGGAGATTGCGGCCCTGGCCGGAAAAATCGCCGCTGCGGATGCCGCCCTCGGCGGATTGAAAGCGGCGGCGGAGGCGGAGCGCGAGAAGGAGCCGGAGCGCGAAAAACTTTCGGGTGCGATCGGCACGCTTTCCTCCGTACTCCCGGGCTACCGGAAAGCGGAGCTTCTGGAACGGCAAACCGTGGAGCTGGAGCGTTCCCTCGCCGGACAGGACACGCTTCTGGGTTCCCTCAGCGAAAAAAAGAAAACCCTTGCGGAGGTGCGCGATCGGCTTCGGGCAGAACTTGAAGGCCTGGCGGACGCGGAGGTCGAACGCCTCGCCTGCAAAACGGCCGAGGAAAATGCCCGCAGGACCTGCGAGGCTCTTTCCGGGATCCTGAACTCCGTCGGGAACATCCGAAAACTGATCGACGGATACCGTTCGACGCGGAACGGATATCTGAAAGAAGAGGCCGCTTACCGTGAGGCGAATGCCTCCTGCGACCTGGCGGAACGGGCCTTTCTGCGCCAGCAGGCCGGGCTTCTTGCCTCCGGTTTGGCCGACGGGGCTCCCTGCCCCGTCTGCGGCTCCACCAGCCATCCCCGCCCGGCCGTCCTGGACGGGCCGGCCGTGACGGAAGAACAGCTCCGACGCCTGAAAGCGGAGCGCGACCGGCATCACGGCGCGCTGGAATCGGCCGGCCTGAAACTCAAAGCCGCCGAAACCCGCATTCTGTCCGACCGGGAAAACCTTCGCAAATCCGTCAACGATCTGCTCGGCGGCGTCACGGGCGATGAAAACGTTCAGGCTCTGGAACAAAGAGCGCTCCAAGTTCGCGCACAGGCCGAACAGGATCGCACCCAGGCTCTGGCAAAGCTGGGCGCTCAGGAAAAACGCTGCCGGAGAAAATCCGAATGCTCCGCGCGGCTGGGCCTGACCGAAAAAGATCTGGCGGACGCCGACCGCGAGCTGGAAACACTGACCGGAAAAAGAAACAGCTTTTCGGCATCGCTGGAGGCAAAGCGCGCCGAGACGATGTCGGCGCGCGCTTCCCTCCCTTTCCCGACGGAGAGGGAAGCCGGGCAAAAACTCGATGAGCTGAACCGCACGCTCACCGCGATGAAACAGTCTCTTCAAAAGGCGGAGGACGCATACCGTTCCTGTCTCGGCGAACGGGAAGGGGCGGCCGCCGTCCTTGAGGATAACCGAAAAAGGGTGGGTCTGACCCGAACCCAGGCGGAAGGGCTGGAGCAGGAGTACCGTCTCCGCCTGACGGAGGCCGGATTCCGGACGGAGGAAGAATATCTCGCATGCATCCTTCCTGCCGAGCAAATGGAACGGCTGCGGCAAAATCAGACCGATTACCGGGACGACCGGCTGCGGACCGAGGACATGATACGCCGCCTCACGGCGGAGACCTCCGGGAAAACTCCCTCCGACCTCGCGGGGCTGGAGCAGGAGCTCGCCCGGGAACAACAGGAACAGCTTTCAAGAGAATCCGCTTTTCATACGCTTTCCGCCCATCTGGAAAACAATCAGGGCGTACAGCGGCGGATCAGCCGGTCCTTGGCGGACCGGAAGGACCTGGAAGAAAAATACGCCCGCATCCGCGGGCTTTCCAGAACCGCCAACGGGGAACAGAGCGGCAAACAGAAGCTCGACTTCGAGCAATATGTTCAGGCGGCCTATTTCGGCCGCGTGCTGCAGCAGGCAAACCGGCGCCTTTCCGCCATGACCAACGGCAGGTATGTCCTGCTCCGAAGGGAAAATCCATCCGACCTGCGCTCCCGTTCCGGGCTGGAGATCGACGTGCTGGACAATTACAACGGCAAGACGCGTGACGTCCGCTCCCTTTCCGGCGGGGAATCCTTCAAGGCTTCGCTTTCGCTTGCGCTCGGCCTTTCGGACGTCGTGCAGAGCTTTGCGGGCGGCGTGCGGATCGAAACCATGTTCATCGACGAAGGATTCGGCTCCCTGGACGACGAGTCCCGCCAGCAGGCCATCGCGACGCTGGCCGGCCTTGCGGAAGGGGACCGGCTGGTTGGCATCATCTCCCACGTCGCCGAGCTGCGGGAGCAAATCGACCGGCAGATTATTATACAAAAAGGAGTATGCGGCAGCAAAATACGGATTGTTAAATAAATATGCCAAGATGCCTCGGATTCCGGCGAATTGCGGCGCCGCCCGGCGGAAATGACCCATGCGAACCGGATTCCGGCGGCTCGGCTCGAAAACGATCCGATATTGGAGTTTTGAAAAGAAATATTACTTTCCGTAACATTTGATTATAATATACTATATGTTATTTCAAAGCCGATTGAAGAAGCCGATGCTGCAATTCCAGCATCGGCTTTTTTCTCAGTCAGCATTCCTTTTTAATAGAAGCATTGCACAAGGATCGGGAACAGCGGCATGGTCAAAGCGGAGAACAGCGTGGTCAGGGCAACGGCTTTCGAGCCGAGACGCGTATCCCCTCCGAACTGCGCCGCAAACATCACCGAATTTGCCGCGGACGGCGCCGAGGAAAGAATCAGGAGCGAAGTGAAAATCGTTCTGTCGACGTGCAGCGGAAGCAAAAGGCAGAAGCAGATCAGGGGGACCGCCAGCAGACGCGCCAGCGAAAGCACGTAAAGGCTGGCATCGTTAAAGAGTTCGCGGAAGGGGACCTGCGTAATGTAAACGCCGACCACCAGCATTGCAAGCGGCGTATTCATTTCGGAAAAACACTGCATCGGGGATAAAATCACTTCCGGCAAACGAACGGAAAAAACAAAAAGAACAAAGCCGGCCGCGAATCCAAGCACGCCCGGATTCACGATCGCATTTTTGCAGTCGATCTGCGGTTCCATCTTCATGCTGGAGACGCCGTGCGTCCACACAAACAAATTGAAAACGGCCATGAACACGGAAGCATAGGCCACTCCCTGGCTTCCCAGAACCGCGTCCACCAGCGGCAGGCCCACAAAGCCGCAGTTGGAATACGCCACGGCGAAACGGAGGATTTTCCTTCGCTCCGGCGGAGCTTTTCGGAACAGCAGATAGCTGAAGCCGATGGCGGCCACGGCGCAGACGGCGGAAAGCGCGCCGGAGAGGAGAAGGCTGCCCACGCTGACTTTGCCGAGCATATCCTGCAGGGACGTGATGATCACGCAGGGAGTGACGACCCAAAAAAGGACGGAGGTCATTTCTTTCGCCCCGCCGTCCGAAATAAAATTTATTTTACCGCAGACATAGCCCGCCCCGATCATCAAAAACAGGATGGCTACCTTGAGCAGAACACTGAGGAATAAGGATATCATTTCTAACCACCCTGCCGCATCAGGCTGACTTTCCGGCATTGGCCGGAAAGTCGAATTTCCTGTTTTTATGAGATATAGTTAAGTATAAAGCGCCCGGTTCCTTCTGTCAAGGATTCCAAAGCGCAAATAAATTTTATAATTCTTTTTTCCATTTTAACCCGGCGGCCAGTATGATATGATAAACAAACAAATGAAAGCTGTCCGGGATAAAGGGGAGTAGCTGAATTTCGGAAGGTCAACAACCGTTGCGCAAGCTTCTGGCCTCCGATCCAAACTCTTTTGGAAAGCAAGACCTTTACCAGAAATGTTTGTTTCTGGCAGGGGTCTTTTTCTTTTCCTCCGCCGAAACTGCAAATAATGAGAGAGGGATGCGTGATTTGCTGAAAAATCAGGATACCATAAGAAGGGAATCCGTTTGGAAGGAGGAGCTGCCCTTGAATAGCTATCTGAAAGAATCCGCCGACGTACTGCGGGAACTCAACAGCCGCACCGACGGCCTTTCACCGGAGGAGGCGAAGCGCCGGCTGCTGGAGCAGGGGCCGAACCGGCTGAAGGACGCCGAAAAAAAATCATTTCTGTCCCGGCTGAAAGAACAGCTCATGAATCCGATGATTTTGATCCTGCTGGCCGCGGCGGTCATTTCCGGACTGATGGGAGAAATGACGGACGCCTCCGTTATTTTGTTCGTGGTCCTGCTCAACTCCATCCTTGGGATCGTGCAGGAGAACAAATCCGAAAAGGCGATTGAGGCACTGCAGAAAATGACTGCCTCCCGGGCCAAAGTGCGTCGCGGCGGTGAGATCTCCTCCATTCCCTCCTCCGAACTGGTGAGGGGCGACATCGTCCTATTGGAGGCGGGGGACGCCGTCCCCGCGGATTTGCGCCTTCTGGAGGCGGCTTCGCTGAAAATGGAAGAGGCCGCGCTGACCGGCGAATCCGTCCCCGTGGACAAAACATCGGACGCTCTCCAGGCCTCGGAGGGAGTTCCTCTGGGCGACCGGACCAATATGGCCTATCTGGGGGGCAGCACCGTTTACGGCCGCGGAACAGGCGTTGTCACAGCGACTGGAATGAACACTGAAATGGGGAAAATCGCAGACACGCTGGCCAAAGCGAAAGAAGAAGAAACCCCGCTGCAGCGGCGGCTGGATCAGCTCAGCCGCCTGCTGAGCATCGGAGTGCTCGCCATCTGCGCGTTCGTGTTTGCGTTCAGCCTTTTTACCCTGCACGATTACAGCTCTCAGGCCGTGCTGAACACCTTTCTGCTGGCGGTCAGCCTGGCCGTCGCCGCCGTTCCGGAAGGTCTTGCGGCCGTGGTGACGATCGTGCTTTCGATCGGCGTTTCCAAAATGTCGGCCCGAAATGCGATTATCCGAAAACTGACGGCGGTGGAGACTCTTGGATGCACCCAGGTGATCTGCACGGATAAAACCGGGACCCTGACTCAAAACAAAATGACGGTAGTCGATACGTTCGGCGAACGCACGCTGCTGCCAAAAGCTTTCGCCCTGTGCAGCGATTCCCGCCTGAACCCCCAGAGCGGCGAAATCGTCGGCGAGCCGACCGAAAACGCGCTGGTCGCCTTCGCGCTGAAGGAAGGCTTCGACAAAAACGGATTGGAAGCCGGATTTCCGCGCAGGGGCGAGGCCCCGTTCGACTCGATGCGCAAAATGATGACCACTGTGCACGTCCTTCCGGAGGGCGGGCTGATCCAGTACACAAAAGGCGCGCCGGATGAAATCTTAAAGCGCTGCGGCAGCGTGATGCGGGACGGAGCCGTTCTTCCGATGACGGAGGAGTTCCGCCGGGAAATTCTCGACGCGAACCGTGACATGGCGGGCCGGGCCCTGCGGGTCCTGGCCGCCGCGCAGAAGCCGCTGTCCGCCCTGCCGGACGGCTTTACTCCGGAAAAGCTGGAAACCGGCCTGACTTTTCTGGGCCTTGCCGGCATGATCGACCCCGTGAGGGAAGAAGCCGCGGAAGCCGTGCGCGAATGCCGCCGGGCCGGAATCCGCCCGGTTATGATTACCGGGGACCACAAGGATACCGCGGCGGCCATCGCCGCCCAGATCGGCATCGCGGGACCCGGGGAAACCGTCATGACCGGCAGCGAGCTGGACCGCCTCTCCGACGGGGAGCTCAGGGAAGCCGTGCAGCGCTGCGGGGCCTACGCCCGGGTGCAGCCGGAGCATAAAGTCCGCATTGTCAGCGCTTTGAAAGACCTCGGCCTGATCACCGCCATGACCGGTGACGGCGTGAACGACGCTCCCGCCCTGAAAACGGCGGATATCGGCGTCGGGATGGGCATCACCGGCACGGATGTGACCAAAAACGCGGCGGACATGGTGCTGGCCGACGACAATTTCGCCACCATCGTCTACGCGGTTCGGGAAGGGCGCAGGATCTACGACAACATCCTGAAAACCATCCAGTTCCTGCTCTCCTCCAACCTCAGCGAAGTGATCTCCATTTTTGTCGCGACTCTGCTCGGCTTCTCCCTGTTCCGGCCGATCCATATTCTTTGGATCAACCTGATCACCGATAGTCTGCCGGCCGTCGCTCTTGGGACGGAACCGGCCGAAAAAGGGATCATGGGACGCCCGCCCCGCGGCAAAAGCGAAAGCCTGTTCGCGGACGGACTCGGAGCCGACGTTCTCTACCAGGGCGCCGCGGTCGCCGCGCTGACCCTGCTCGTCTACTGGATCGGCAGCCAAAGCGGGCCGGACGTCGGCACCACCATGGCCTTCGTCACCCTGTCGATGTGCGAAATCTTTCACTCGTTTAATCTGCGTTCCCGCAGAGGCTCCGTATTTCTTCTGCACGGTCAGAATAAGATCCTTCTCGGCACCATGCTGGCCGCTCTGCTGCTGACCTTCGCAATGGTCGAGCTTCCGTTTCTGGCCTCCGTCTTCTCAATGGTGTCGCTGACGGCGCGCCAGTACATGATCTCCATCGGAACGGCGCTGCTGATTCTGCCCATCGTGGAAGCGGTGAAGGCGGTCCAGCGTTTTTTGAGCCGCTGACCGGCTCCGGGTTGCAGCGATGTGATATAATAGGGGAAAAAAGGGGAAATACAGATGAACGCTGAAATCCGGTATTTGTATCACAGCGGTTTCTCGTTGGAAACCGCCGGTCATTTTCTGATCTTTGATTATTATCTCGACACTCCGAAGGGCTGCGGGCTGTCGAAAGGGGTCATTGATCCGGAGGAAATCCGCGATAAGAACGTCGTCGTTTTCGCCTCCCACAGCCATCCGGATCATTACAGCCCAAAAATTTTCAGTTGGAGGAAAGCCGTCGCGAACATTCGCTATGTCCTCGCGGATGAGATCCACGCGCCCGAGGACGCCGTGAAAATCGCGCCGGGCGAAACCGCCGACCTGGGCGGCCTGACCGTGCGCGCGCTGGAATCGACCGATCTGGGCGTTGCGTTTTTGGTCCATACCGACGGACTGTGCGTCTACCATGCGGGCGATCTGAACTGGTGGCACTGGGATGGCGAACCGGAGGAGGACAACGAAGAGATGGGCCGGCGCTACCGGGAACAGATCGACAAACTGCGCGGCGAGGAAATCGACGTGGCCTTTCTGCCTGTCGATCCCAGGCAGGAGCAGAACGCGCTGCTCGGCCTGACTTATTTTATGAAAACGGTCGGAGCAGAATCCGTCGTTCCGATGCATTCATTTGGGAAACTGGAATTTTACGAATCGCTGAAAACCGATCCCTCATTGAAACCCTGGTTGAACAAGGTGCTGTTTTACCGGGACCGGGGAGATGTCATGACCTATCAAAAGCGCTGAAAAGCTATAAAGGGAGGCTCCCGTGCGGGGAGCCTCCCTTTTTTTAGACCGGACGAAAATCCGTTAATCCTGCAGCTTCAGCTGGCTCAGCGTGTTCTTGAGCACCTGGGCAAGGCGGTTCAGTTCCTGGCTGGTCGCGGAGCTCTGCTCCGCCGTTGCGGAATTGGACTGCACTACGGCAGAAATTTGCTCGGAGCCCTGATTGATCTGCCCGATCGCCCTTGCCTCCTCGGCCGCGGATTTCGAGATGGCTCCAAACAGAGTGGTCATCGACTCGACGCTGTCCACAATTTCCTTCAGGGACGTGGCTGTCTCATCCGCTATTCTGCGCCCTTCCGTCACGGCGCCGATCGAATCCTGAATCAGCACGGAGGTGTTCTTTGCCGCTTCCGAGCTCTTTCCGGCCAGGTTGCGCACTTCGTCCGCAACAACCGAAAATCCCTTGCCGGCCTCTCCCGCCCTCGCGGCTTCCACCGCCGCGTTCAGCGCGAGGATATTGGTCTGGAATGCGATGTCCTCAATCGTCTTGTTGATCTTTTCGATCTTTCCGGAGGATTCTTCGATCCGGGCCATTGCGGCAATCATTTTTTCCATCTGTTCGCTTCCGTGCGTGACCTGGTTCCTTGCGTCCAGAGCGATCGAATCCGCCTTTTTAGCGGATTGGGCGCTCTCGTCCACCTTCTGATTGACTTCTTTCAAAGAAGCCGAAAGCTGTTCGATGGTTCCCGCCTGCTCCGTGGCTCCCTGAGCCAGCGCGTGAGCGCCCTCCGCCACCTGCTGCGATCCCCCCGCAACCTGATCGGCCATTTGGCTGATCTCACCGAACGTAGAATTCATAGACTGGATGATCGCGTTCAGCGCGTCTTTGATGGCGGTGAAGTCGCCCTGGTAATCCCGCTGCGGAGTCACGGTGAAATCACCGTCCGCCATGCCTCCCAGGACGGCGGAAATTTCCTCGATATACCCGTTCAGGGATTCCACGGTGGACCCGAAAGTCTTCGAGAGCGATTCGATTTCGTCCTTTGTGCGGACGGCGGGAACCTCTGAATGCAGGTCTCCGTCCGCAAGGGTTTCAATGCGGCCCGCAAGGGACAAAACCGGCTTTACGATCGGAACGGCAACTCTGTTGGAAACCAGGATCGACAAAAGGATGAACGCGGCGATGAGTCCAAGCATGATGCAGATCGCCGTATACATTCCGGACAGCATCTCGGATCTGACGGCCACCACGCCGATCGACCAGTCCGTGTTCGAAATCGGAAGGTAGGAAACGTAGACCTGCTGCCCTTCAAGCGTCGTCAGATCCCCTCCCGTTTTTGCCTCCGCCATCTTCTTGACGACCTCCGCGATACCGGAATAGGAGGGATCTTTTTTCGCAAGCTCTATGTAATTGACAGAGTCAAGGACATTGTTTATTTTTTTATCCGCGATAATTTTCCCGGCATTGTCCACAATAAAGCCATAGCCCGATTGGCCGATTGAAACGCTGTTCAGGAGGCTGTTCAGCGTGCCGATCGAGATGGAGCACGTGAGGACGCGGGGCAAACCGCCTTCTTCATCGTTGATGGGAGTCGCCATTGTGACCAGCATCCCGCTGTCCTCCTGGGAAAAATAGGTGCTGGAGGTGGCAAAGCGGCCATCCAGCGCTTTTTTAAAATAGTCTTCGCCGCTGATGTCCTTGCCTCTGACCGTTTTGCCCGTACTTTCGGCCAGATCGACTTTGAAGAAGCCGTGAACCATGCTCTGATAATCCAGTTCTTTGGCCAGGTCGTCGTTCGACAGCGACTTGTCAAAAAGCTTGCTGTCCTCTGAAATATCCGAAACCGCAGTGCGGAATTTATCCAGTGAATTGTCCACAACCTGGCTGTAGGCATTCGCGGATTGAGCCACCTCATCCTCCATAAAGCTCATGGAATTCTGATAAATCAAAAGCACTGACATCCCGCCGAAAACGATGCAAATGGAAACTGTGATCATCATAAAGCGAAGAAGAAGCTTTCTCTTCAGTCCCTTTTGGCGAACGGCTCTTTTTTTCGCAGTCGGGCCGGATTTTGCACGGATCAGCTTTTTTCTTTTAAAATGTGTTTGAAAAAACGACTTGAAATGAATTTTTTTCAATTTCAGCAACTCCCGGTAATGATTTATTTTGTATGAAGGACAATCAGATCCGCAATTTGCTGCAAGGGCGCCTGCTTCACCACGGCCCCGATCTCAAAGGCTGCCATCGGCATCCCGTAAACGACGCAGGTAGCCTCATCCTGACCGATGGTGTAAGCGCCCGCTTCTCTCATGCGCAGAAGGCCTTCGGCGCCGTCCCTCCCCATTCCTGTAAGAAGCACGCCGACTGCTTCCGGCCCGGCCGTCTCGGCCGCGGAGTCAAACAAAACTCCGACCGACGGGCAGTGCCCGTTCACGCGTTCCCCGCGAACGCATTTGACATAATATCCCGCCCTGTCTTTTTTCAGCATAAGATGCAGCCCGCCCGGCGCAATCAGGGCGCTTCCCCGGCCGACACGGTCGCCGTCCCGCGCCTCCGAAACCCGGATTCCGGAAATTCCGTTCAGGCGCTGGGCGTACATTTTGGTAAAGCCGGACGGCATATGCTGGACAATGACAATTCCGGGCAGGCCGTCGGGCAGGCGTTTCAGAATCTCCGCCGTCGCGTCCGTCCCTCCGGTGGAGGCGCCGATCAAAATCACGCGCTCCGGTTTTGCCGGCGGGGGCGGCGCCTTCGCCTTGGGCGCGTGCGCGCCCGCGGGTATGGCGGAAGCAACGGCGATCTTAGCTTTCACGCAGGCCTCGCTGCAAAAGGCCCGCCAGCTTTTCCTGTCCTGATCCCCGGGGAGCTGAACCAGATCGTCGGCTTCCATTCCGCGGACGCTCACGGCATCCTCGTCCGGCCTGACCAGGGCAACCAAAGGGATGCCGGCCGCTTCGATCAGAGAGGCCGCGCTCCCGCCGAACAGCCTCGCCCCCGCAATGACCACATCCGGCTCAAACGTGTTCAGCACGGAAACTGCCTGTGAAATACTGCTCACAGTCCTGATCTCGCCAAACGCGGAGTCCCCGGACATGCCTTCCTTCATTGCGGAGAGAATGTGTGGAGAGTCGTCTGCTATCAGGGCTTTTATTGGTCGAAAGGGCATAGCGCTTATCCTTTCTGATAAATAGAAGGTTCGATATATCGCAGCGGAATCACATCCCGCTGAACGGTTTCCGAGTGGCCGATCAGCAAATATCCGCCGGGTTTCAAGCTTTCATAGAATTTCCGAATCAGATTGTTTTTGGTTTCCTGATCAAAATAGATCATGACGTTCCTGCAGAAGATCAAATCAAACGGCTGATGAAACGGAAACGGATCCATCAGGTTCAGGCTACGGAAAATAACCTCTTTCTTAATCTCTTCGCTCAGAACATAGGCCTGCCCCTCCCGGACGCGAAAGTACCTTGTCCGCCACCCGTCCGGAAGGTTCCGGAGGGACTCCGCGGAATAAACCCCCTGCCGTGCCGCCTCCAGCACCCTTGTGGAGATATCGGTGGCCAGAATCCGGTAGTCCCAGCCGGAACACGGTCCGAACCACTCCCGCATCACCATGACCGCCGTGTAGGCCTCCTCCCCTGTGGAACACCCCGCGCTCCAGACCCGCAGGCATCTGTCCGGCCGGTTGTCCGTCAGTTCAGGAAGAATGACATCTTTCAAAAATTCAAAATGCCGCGGTTCCCGCATAAAGTAAGTGTGGTTGGTCGTCAGGCGGTTCATCATGGTATTCAATTCGTCCGGACTGCTGCGGATGAGACTGAAATACTCCGTAAAGCTGGAGATGTTTTTTTCGGCAAGTACAGAAAAAAGGCGCGCCTCAATCAGGAGGCGCTTTTTCCCGAGGTTAATGCCGAAGTTTGTGCGGATAAAGCTCACAAGCTCCTGAAATTCCCCGTCGGTTAAATGGATCATTCGGCCTCCCATATTTTCCGTTTCAGCTGGCATTGTACAGGTTCTGCACATTTAAGATCAGGCTGATGCTGCCGTCCCCGAGGATCGCACAGCCGTCGATCCCGTTTTTCTTGATTTTGAACTGATTCAGGTAAGCAGGGAGAGGCTTGACGACCACCTGCTGCTCGCCGAGCAGCGCGTCCGCGAAAATGCAGAAGGAGTTGTCGTGGGTGCCCACCAGGATCATGATTCCGCCGCCGATATCCTCTACCTCCGTATCGAGGTGATAGGCCTTGTGAAGGCGGACGACCGGATAATAGCGTTCGCGCACCATGATGATCTCATGCATGTCGGTATCGTACATAATGTTCTCGTCCCTCGCTTTGAAGGACTGAAGAATATTCTTGATCGGAATCGTGAACATCGTGTCCCCGACGGAGATTTTCATGCCGTTGACAATCGCAAGGGTAAGCGGTATTTTGAAAATGACCCTGGTCCCCTCTCCCTGCTTGCTTTCCACCGTAACTTCCCCGCCGATTTTCTCCACGTTCTCCTTGACGACATCCATGCCGACGCCGCGCCCGGAAAACTCCGTCACCACGTCGTTGGTGGAAAATCCCGGCATCAGGATAAACTGGTTCACCTCATGGTCCGTGTAATCGTCGGCCGGTTTGGTCAGCAATCCCTTTTTATTGGCTTTGTCGAGCACCGCCTTACGGTCGATGCCCGCGCCGTCGTCGGAAACCGTGATCAGGATCTCGCCTCCTGTGTTTTGCGCAGAAAGCGTGATGGTCCCCATTTTGGGCTTCGAGGTTTTCGCCCTTTCCTTTTTTGATTCGATTCCGTGGTCCATCCCGTTGCGGACCAGGTGCATAATAGGATCCGCAATGCTGTCCACAATGGTCTTGTCGACCTCGGTTTCTTCGCCGATCAGGACGAG
Source organism: Caproicibacter sp. BJN0012 (assembly GCF_035986805.1). Taxonomy (NCBI): domain Bacteria; kingdom Bacillati; phylum Bacillota; class Clostridia; order Eubacteriales; family Acutalibacteraceae; genus Caproicibacter; species Caproicibacter sp. BJN0012. The sequence continues at coordinate 2,994,958 of NZ_CP142518.1, forward strand.
CTGGACCTCCTTGTCAAGCTTTTTGCTCATGTCGCGAACAATCCGATTCATCTTCTGGAAAACGGTGGAAACGGGAACCATCCGGATGGACATGACAATTTCCTGCAGTTCATCGGTCAGCTTGCGCAGCTGCCGCGATGATTTTGTAAAGTTGTTGTCCAGCCCTGCCTGCTGAAGCGCCGGTGTTGAGGTAACCATCGATTCCATAATCACGATTTCCCCCATCAGGTCCATCAGGCTGTCCAGCTTGGAGAGATTGACGTTGATGAGGCTTTGCTTGACCGGCGAATGGGTCTGCTGGGCCGCTTTTTGCGGCTGGAGGCCGGCGGCGGACTGCCCTGCGGACTGCCGCTTTTTCAGCGCTTCGCCCAGGATGGAATAGGTTTTCGTATAAGTAAATGCCTCAACGGCCGGAATCGCCTGGTCGCGCGCCTTTGGCTCACGGAAAAACAGGTAGAAGCCGTCTTTCTGGATTTGGGAAGCGGTGGTCTTGTCCGTTTCGATCTCACGGGGCTGGTAATCGAATTCGTCGCAGGAGTCCTGCAGGCTGTTGACCAGCATAAACGCTCGCAGATTTTCCATCTGCGCATCCTCGTCGAAAAAGATTCGGATGGCAAACGGAAATCCTTTTTCGGACTCCTCTTCCAACAGCCCGGCTTCCAGGCCGGAAACGGCCGCGGCGTCCTTCCGGGCGGCTTCCTGCGCCGCGCCCTGGTCCGCCTCGGCTGCGGGAACCGCCGCATCGGCGGAAATCTTTTTGAGGAAACCGTTAATTTCCTGCTCCAACGTGCCGATATTGTTTGTGAGCGGCTGTCCCTCCTGGACTTTCTTCACTTCCGCCTTGAGAAAATCCCCCGATCGGAACATCAGGTCGAACAGGCCTTCCAGGTCTTTTTCGCCGATTCCCTTTTCCCTGACGAAAGCAAAAAGGTCTTCCATCTTGTGGGAGATGACCGCCAGGCTGTTGAACTGCATCATGGCGGATGAACCTTTAATGGTGTGCATGATCCGAAAAATTTCGTTGATGCTGTCCTGATCCAGATTTTTGTTCTTTTCACTTTCTATCAGAATATCGTCCAGATGCTCCAGCAGATCAGTCGTTTCAAACAAATAGACGTCCAACATGGATTCGTTTCCGCTTTCCATATATGTCTCTCTCCCATCCTATTAATGAAAACTGGGTTTCCGGAATCCGGATGATAGGTTTCACCGATTCCTTATTTATTACATTTATTGCTTTTTATTATATCGACCATTTTCTAATAAAATTAACAGAATTTCTCCTGATTTTATGAAAGAGGTGCTTTTATGCCGGAAAACCTGCGTATCACCGCTCCGGTCCCAAACAGCGACGGAATTCTGAAGCCGAATCCGTCCGCTCAGTCGTCTCCGGTCGAGCCCATGGAACCGGCCAGAGTGAATCGGCCCAACGCGCAGGATCAAAATACCGATTCGGCGTCCCTGAACCTGTTGCTTGGCAAAAACTCCGTATTCGGAAAATTCATTCAGCAGCTCAGGCAGACGCCGGCGCTTTCAGAAACACTCGGCAAGCTGCTCTTCACCGCCGTGCGCAAAATGGAGGCCTCCCCGTCCTCTCTGCCGGAAAGCTCCGTTTTGAGGGAGCTGGCGTCCGGTCTGACGGCAGAACAGGAGGACCTGGTGAAAAGCCTGATCTCCCAGCAGAAGGGCAGCAGCCTGTTCTCCGGGCCGCTTTTTCAACTGCTGGGCCGCATTTCGGAACAGGCCGGGGACCCGCAGCTGGACCTGAGGGTCGCCTCGTTTCTGAAAGCTTTCGACGGTTTTTTCTCCGTGAAGGATACGACCGCGGCGATCGCTTCAAACCTTGACAGGATCGGCCGGCAGATTCCGGCCGGCGACGCGAAGCAGCTCGCGCTTCTCGCTGAAAAGCTCAACACGGCGGATCCGGAAAGACTGCTGGGCAGCAACCTGAATCTTTTGAAAAAAGAAATACTTCCGTTTCTGTCCGCATATGTTTCAAAGAGCAGCGATTACGGCGAAATGCGGGAAACGATCTCCCTTCTCCTGCAGAACGCCTCGATTCTGAATATAAGCTCCCGTGAAAATCTGGAGGCTCAGTACCGGCGGCTGGTTTCTTATTGTGACCGCCGCGTCGGGGAACCGATGCTCCGGCTGATGCGCTCCTTCTACGAAGAGGCGGTCAGCCCGGAGCGCGGAAAGACCGAAAATCATTTTTTTCGGTCCCTGGTTTCCCTGCTTTCCCAAGGCGGAGGGTCGGACGCGCCGGAAACCGACAAAGCGGTCTATGCGGATATCAGCCGGTCCCTGCTTCTGGACAACAGCGTCTATATGCCGTTCACTCACATTCTTCTGCCGGCGGTCGTCCAGGGCAGATTTCTGTTCGCCCAGATCTGGATCGAAAAAAAAGGCAGCCGGGAAGAGGAACGCGCTCCCGCCGGCAAGACTGCGGAACCGATCCGCCTGTACCTGACATTCACCATTCAGGATCTGGGATATTTCGAGGCGAGGGTTGAGCTGACAGGCAAGAAGGTCGACCTGGCCCTCTCCTGCCCGGAAAAACTGCTTGCAAAGAGAGGACCCATCGCGTCTTCTCTGGGGCAAATCCTTGTAAAAAACGGCCTTGCATCCGGGGACATCCGTCTGTCCTGCTGTGAAAAGCCCGAAGTCCCGGATCTGATTGTCCGGAAGATAATGGAAAGGAAGCGGACGGTCGATGTCACCATTTGAAAAGCTTCAGAAAGCGGCCGCTCTGAAATATGACGAAAACTCGGACGGCGCTCCCATCGTGGTCGCGTCCGGAATGGGCGATACCGCCAGGCAGATCGTAAGCCTTGCGGAAAAGAACGGCGTGCCGGTATTCCGCGACGATTCCCTCGCGACGCTTCTGTCCCGGCTGGACGCGGGCGTCCAGATTCCTCCGGAGCTGTACCGCGCCGTCGTCGATATCTATATCTATTTTCTCGGCTTTCACGCCGATTCCGCCGGCAACGTGGCGGAGCAGCCTGAAATGGAACAGGAAAAAAGCTAGGCCGACAAAATTCTGATAAGTTTTTGTCTTTGCGCTAACATTTCAGTCCAATAGGACGATAATAGATAATGGGAAACTGAAAGCGTATTTGACAAAAAGCGAATAAGGTGAGGAAACATGAAAAAGACAAAAAAGAGCGCAAAAGGCACGTTCTCCGTCATGGAGAACATCCCTTCGGAAAAGCATCTGACCTTCTTCATCGACCGGCAGCTCTATGCCCTGCCGACTTCCCAGGTTGTTGAAATCATCCGGCTGCAGCCCATCACCCTGATGCCGAACCTTCCCGACTACGTGAAGGGCGTCATCAATCTGAGGGGAAAGATTGTCCCTCTCATCGATATGAGGCTCAAATTTTCAAAGGAATCCATTCCATACGACAACTTGACCAGCATCGTCATTGTGGAGAACGGCGACATGACGGCCGGCCTGATCGTCGATTCGGTCAAGGATGTCAGGGATATTGCAAAAAGCCAGATTTTCGACGCGCCGAAGTACAAGAAAAGCGTCGGTGACCGGTATGTCGCCGCCATCGCGTCTTTGGGAAAAGAATCCGCCATGGTCCTGGATATCGCGCGCGTCCTTTCGGAGCGCGGCGCCGATTCCGCGCCGGCGCGCCATTCTGCGGATCAGATGCTGAAAACCGCAGCCGAATAAATCCGGTTCAGAGAGCAATGCAAGACAAAGTTGGGGGGCTTACCATCGAATGCTGCCAATTCCTGAGGACTACCTCCGGTCGCCATGTGAAGTCAAGGCCATGGACAACAAGCCGATCCTGACAGGCTATCTTGGCTGGATAGGGGAAGACGGGATCCAAATCGTAAACAAGGCGGAACCGCTTCCCATCGTCCACTGCAATACCACTGTCAGAATCAGCGTATTCAGCACCGCGCTGGGATTCCGCGTTCTGGTCGGGAAAGTATACCTTTCGTCGCCGGAATTTATCCGGATTTCGGACGTGCAAAGTTTGGCAGACTATGAAAAAAGAAATTTTTTCCGCGTCAGGGTTGATATTGAAACAGAGGCCTTCCCTGAAAACGAGGAAGGCGAAATTCGGAAGGGCAGTGAGGCCATCGCGGTCAGCATCAAAGATCTCAGCCTGAGCGGTCTTTATTTTTTCAGTTCCAGGAAACTGGAGGTCGGCGACCGGCTGTCCGTCAGGCTGAGCCTTTACGATTCGGCCGTCTTCCTCAGCTGCAGAGTTGTGCGCAGGCTCCTGCTGGAGCGGGCGCAGGAGGATGGGTACGGATGTGAGTTCCTGAACAACTCCGGCCCCAAGGGCGATCTTTTATGCAAATATCTTTTCGATTGCCAGCGGGAACAGATCCGCACGATGAAGGAACGGCAGCTGTGAGCGACCCGGAACCGAACCACGCGGGCCAGCGTCCCTGAAGAATCATAATTTACTCTACGAGGTGAATCATATGCAAAACAACTTGGCGGAAGAGGGAATTGGCCAAGACAGCGAACAGGCCGCCCTGATGACCAAATATCTCACTTTCTGGACGGACGGCGAACTGTTCGGCCTTCCGATTTCGGATGTCGTGCAGATTATCAGCATGCAGGGAATCACGCCGCTTCCGGATTTTCCGGACTACGCAAAGGGCGTCATCAACCTGCGCGGGAATATCATACCGGTCATCGATATCCGCGTGCGTTTCGGCAAGCCCGAAGCCGAATACAATGAAAACACCTGCATTATCGTGACCAGCATCGAGGATTCCTACATGGGCTTCATCGTGGATGCGGTCGACGAGGTCACCGATCTTGATGAAGACAGCATCTCTCCGCCGCCGAAGGTTTCCAAGGATATCACCAACCGTTATCTGACGGGAATCGGACAAATCGAAGAGAAGGTCATTCTTCTTCTGGACGTCGCAAAGATTCTTTCGGAAAACGAACTGACGGAAGTACATGAAACCGCCGCTCAGAACAAAAGCGCCGAAGCAGCGGACAAGCATCCGGAAACCCCGGTTGTAGATCTGCGGGCTGCTGCGGTGAAAAAAAACGAAGGAGAGTAATCGGAGTATGCATCCATATCTTAATTTGAAGATCCGTGGAAAATTGATTCTGAACATCACCGTTATTTCCCTGCTATTTGTTATCCCTTATGTAGTCTGTCTCATCATGATTTCGGCGAACAAGGGAAATCCGGATGCTTTGTTGAGCGCCGTAAGGACCATGACCCCGATTATGGTCGCCGCTTTCGTCGTGATCTGGCTGATCGGCATTTATATGGTCGCGAGGTTTTCCAGACATATGGCCGGCGCGATCGATGAAATTTCCAGAGTCTCCAAGGAGATTTCCGAAGGCAAGCTGGACGTTAAAGTGAGTTACGAATCAAATGCCGAACTGGGCCGGCTGGCCAAATCCGTCAATGAGCTTTCCGAGAAGCTGACCACGGCCGTCAGGGAGATCATTTCCCTTCTGGATAAGATGGCAGAAGGGGATCTGACGGCGGAATCCCACGTTGTGTGGGAGGGAGACTGGGCGCGGATTAACAATTCGATGAAAAATATTTTTCAATCCCTGAATTCAATTTTCTCAAAGGTCCAAAGCGCGTCGGATCAGACTTCCAGCGGCTCCGAACAGGTGGCAAGCGGCTCCCAGGCTCTGGCGCAGGGTGCAACGGAACAGGCAAGTTCGATCGAACAGCTGTCCGCGACGATCCTCGAAGTCTCCGGCCATGTGAAAAAGAATGCCGCGAACGCCGCGGAAGCAAACCGCTCTTCCAGCGAAGAAGAGCAGAAGCTGAAAGACGCCAGCGCCAAAATGGATGAAATGCTGAAAGCCATGGGAGAAATCAGCGAAACTTCCAAGCAGATCGGCAATATTATCAAAACGATTGACGACATCGCTTTTCAGACGAATATTCTCGCTTTGAACGCGGCTGTGGAAGCGGCCCGGGCGGGCGCCGCCGGCAAGGGCTTTGCCGTCGTCGCGGATGAAGTCCGGAACCTTGCCAGCAAAAGCGCGGAAGCGGCGAAAGATACAACCAGCCTGATCGAGAACGCCGTAAAGTCGGTCAATAACGGCACAAAGGTGGCCGACGTCACGGAAAAGACCCTTCAGGAAGTCATTCAGTCCGCGAACCGCACCAACGAGCTGGTCAACGAGATCGCAAACGCCTCCAACCAGCAGGCGACGTCCATCGGCCAGATCACACAGGGCATTCAGCAAATTTCCGCCGTCGTGCAAACGAACTCCGCGACAGCGGAGCAGAGCGCCGCCGCAAGCGAGGAGCTGGCCGCCCAGGCGAAAGAGCTGAAACGCACTGTATCCGGCGTCAAGCTGCGTGACGACGACGCGCGGGCACAGAAGAAGGGTCCTGAGAAAAAGCCGGCGGCAGTCCCCGTAAAAGAACAGCTGGAAGCCAGCGGCAGACCCTCGGAAAAACAAAGCGGGGAAAAACGCAAGGCGCAGCCGCAGCGTCCGGCCGCCGTGCCTGTGCATGCCCAGGCCGCGGGCGATGACAAATACGTCTGATATTTAACGCACAGATCGTCAGGGACGTCCTCAAAAACCGAGGGCGTCCCTCTTTTTCATCCGCCGGCAGGAAACGTCACGGCCCGCTTTTGTGCGTATAAATCCCAAAAGACCGAACTTTCTCATAAATATTTCACCCGGCGTGCCGATATATGTTACAGATCGGATTTTATTGACAAATTCTACCGGTCACAGGAGGAATCCCCATGAGTTCATCCAGTTCAGCTACTTCTTCGGCAAATCTTCAGACTTCATCAATCTACCGTCTGACCGGTACAAACCTGTACTCGGGGCTGGATACGGACAGCATTATCAAGGCTCTTGTATCCAATACGCAGAGCAGGATTGACAAACAGCAGCAGTTGGAACAAATCGCCGAGTGGAAAAGGGATTTATACCGCGATGTAACTTCCTCCATGCAGGATTTTGAAAACACCTATTTTTCCTATACCAGCGATACCAACCTGTTGAGTTCGACATTTTTTAAAACCTCCGGCATCAGCAGTTCTTCCAGCGTGGTCAGCGCGACGGGCAACGCCGGCAATGCGGACAGCCTTGTGATCAACAGCATTTCGCAAATCGCCTCCAAGGCTTCCTACAATTCCACCCAGCAGGTGTCGGACGAGGCGATCACCTCCGGTGAAATTTACGACAGCTGGACGCAGTCTGCCGTCGGCGGCAAGTCGCTCATTGTCAATTATAACGGCACTGATTATACCCTGACCATGAGCAGTTCGGTCAAGCTGGATTCCGAGAACATGTCCGCGACGGATGCGGACGGTTACAACGTTGAATTAAAGAAGATTGTGGACGGACTGAACAGCCAGATCAGCCAAAACAGTTCGCTGAACGGAAAAGTCAGCTTTTCACTGAATCAGGACAACAGCATCGTGCTTTCAGCCGCGAATTCTGCCGATACGGTCGGCGTCTCGGCCTATAAGACAAGCAGCGACACGACCAGCGGCCCGGCATTCCTGAGCGCTCTGGGCCTCACGGAAGGAAGCGGAACGGGATCGGTTTCCGGCTCCGCGATCGACACGGACCCCGCCACAAGCAGCCTTTTCAATAAAACCGTATCCTCCTCGTCCTACCTGAAATTCACCATCGGCAGCGACGAATACACGGTCAAGATGGGGACCGATATAACCATATTGGGTGCTACGGACGGCGGATATGCCTCCGCCATCGCGACCCAGCTCCAAAAACAGATCGACGCGAATTCCGACCTCAAGAGCAAAATAAGCGTGACGGCCGACACCGGCACCGGGAAAATCACTTTCACCTCCCTGGACGGCAGCGACCTTTCCGTCAGCGGAGGGTCGCAGAACCTGCTGCAGGGGCTCGGGATCAATACGTCCGACACCGGCACCAGCGTCCAGACCTCAGGGGTGGACGCGTCCGCCCTCTTCCAATCCTATTTCGGCGATGCGCTGGCTGGCAGCACCATGACGTTCAGCCTGGACGGCGTTTCAAAAACCGTCACGTTCGACGCCACCGAGGAAGCGGAATACTCCACCGTCGGCGACTCCAGCAGCGGTCTGATCCATTACCTGCAGGGCAAACTGACAAATTTATTCGGCACGGATTCGTCCACCGGGGATCCGAAAATTCAGGTTGCCGCGACCGGCGAAGGCGGGATCCAGTTCACGACAGACGACAGCACTTCCGTGCTTTCCGTCACTTCCTCCGACAGTTCCAATGTTCTGAACCAATACGGAGCGCTGCGGATTTCCTACGGGGAAACCAATCGCGTGGAGACCAGCAAGACGCTGAGTGAGCTTGCCGGCGAATTGAAACAGACCCTGACGGCCGGTGACGACGGCCAGTACACGATTTCCATCAACGGCAAGACGCTTTCCTTCGACGGGGACACGACGCTTTCCAAAGTGATCTCCCAGATAAACGACGACGAGGATATGGGCGTGACCGTCGCTTATTCCCAGACGACTAATTCCTTCCGCATCACGGCGGACGACAGCGGTTCCCAGAGCGAAATCGAATTCAGCGACGTCAGCGGAAATCTCGCTTCCGCTCTGTTCGGCACTTATGATTCGGATCATCTGACCGCCGGCAAGGATCTGAAAATGAACGTCACCATCAATGGAACTACAACGGATATTGTCCGCTCTTCCAACACAACGACCCTGGATGGAATCAACCTGACCGTTACCGGCACCACCGACGAAGCCGTCACGCTTTCCTCGGAGAGCAACGTGGACGATCTCGCGGATAAAATCGTCGATTTCATCAATGATTACAACAAAATCATCGACAAAGTAAATACCCTTACCTCGCAGATGCCGAATACGGATGAGGATTATGTGCCCCTTACCGACGCGCAAAAAGAAGACATGACGGACGACGAAATCGACAAATGGAATACGGAAGCCAAAAAGGGCCTGCTGCAGAATGATTCCGCGCTGAACGGAATTCTGAACGACCTGCGCGAGGCCATGACGAATGTTGTGAGTTCCGCCGGACTGTCGCTGAACCAGCTGGGAATTTCGACGCAGGCCTACGATTACACCTCCGGCGGCCAGCTGGTCGTGGATACGGATACCCTCAAGGAAAAGCTTCAAAGCGACCCGGATACCGTAATAAAGTTTTTCACGGACGAGGACGGCGTTTCGTCACGGGTGAAAGACGTGCTGGACAAATATGTCGGCACATTCGGCGGCGACGGAGTCCTTCTGCAGCTTGCCGGCACAAGTTCCGACGCGAACGATACCAGCCAGCTGACGACGCAGATCAAACAGTACAAAAGCACCATCTCGGACCTCAAAGACCAACTGCAGACGGAAGAGGACCGGTATTGGACAAAATTCACCGCAATGGAGCAGTCGCTCAGCATACTGACCTCGCAAAGCGACTACCTGACCTCTATGTTCAGCAGCGACTCCTGATCCCGGCAGCGATTAAGAAAACAGAAGGGGAAAACTGAAATGGCGGACAACAACAATTTGATCATGCAGTATCAGGAGCAGTCGATTCTCACCATGTCGCGGGGCGAGCTTCTGGTCAAATTATATGACGAACTGCTGAAAAGCCTGAGATATGCTTCCATTCTTTTCGGCCAGGAACAAATGGAAGGCGCGAAGAAATACACTGCAAAAGCAAAGGACATCGTCAATTACCTCTTTGCCATTCTGGACGACCGATACAGCATCTCCGCGAGTCTGAAACAGATTTATTCCCGTATACTCGGACAGATCATCAAGGCCAATGTCTCCGGGGATCCGGCCGTCCTGAACGAAGTCATCTCAGCCGTGCAGGAACTGAGAACCGCCTGGGCCACGGCGGAAAAAGCAACCCGAATGCAAAACGGCGCAGGTGGAAAACAGCAGGCCGCCCTGTAAGGGCGGCCCCTTTCACAGGAGGTGTAAATACCGTGGCAATCTCGGAAGAACTGCAGGCCTGTCTGGACCAAAAACAGGTTCTCTTAACCCGCCTGCTGAACCTGTCCCGTCAGATTGAAACCCAGTGTTCCCGTGAAAAACCGGAAGATCCTTCCGCTTTGATCCGGCAGCGCCAGGTTTACATTGACCGGCTGAAAAAATGCGCGGACCGGATCGGTCTTTTGCTGGCAAAGCTCCCTCACGAGGAACGCGAGCGAACGGATTCGATTCTTTCCGCCCGATTGCCGAAGGCGCAGTGCAGCGCCGGGGAAGCGTCTGCCATGGAGCGGGAAGCGCAATGCCGCTCCCTGCTGAGGGAACTCTCCGCTTCCGACGCGGAGAGCAGGAGGCAAATGAAAAAGGAGTGCGACCGGCTTCAAAAGCTGGTCAACAACTCCCGCGGCAAGGGGAAAAAAGATTCCCTTTTTTCAAATTTTAAAACTTAAAGTCTCTTTTCTCCTTTTGCGAAGGATTTCACGACCACCATGCCCGTGTCCGTGTAAAAATAAACGGTGCGCCCATAGTTCAGCCCCGTATCCTCCGCCTGAATGCGGATTCCAAGATCCGCGAGCGTCTTTTTCACCGCGGCGATGTTTCTCGCTCCAATGCTGCCGAACGCGCTGTCGTCCGCGACTTCAAACATCTTGGCTCCGCCCGCGATCTTTGCCTGCATCCTGGCGCGCAGGCATCCCATTGCCTCCATGTCCCCGACCATCACCGGCAGACAGGAATCCGCGTAGCGGTTGATTTGGTCCCCGGCGTTATTCTCCGGCCGGCAGGGCAGCATAATATGGGCAAGTCCTCCGATTTTTAAAGCCGCATCATAGAGACAGATGCCAATACATGACCCCAGCGCGTAGGTGACCAGCGCGCCGGGGTTTTGTGTTATTTTCACGTCCGAAATGCCTACCGTGATCAATTCGCTCATAGCTGAATCCCCAGACTGCTCATTAGTTTATTCAGTGAGGCAATGTCCGGGATCAGCATCATATTCGCTGAAATCGTCTTGCTTGCGCTGAGAAAGTCATCCTCGATAAAAATGATTTTATCGGACACGGAACCCATTTCCGCGGCGGGAACCGTGAGCAGGGCTCCGGCCATGTCTGCCGTGACGGCCGGCACGGAAATTTTAATTTCAAGGTTGGAAAGAGACGCGATCGAAGCCGCATAGGCGCCGATCATGATGTTGCCGATTTCCGAAAGCGCGGAATACTCCATGTCGGAAAGGGACGCGCAGTCCGCCCCGCTTTCGCCAAGCAGGGTCTCCAGCAAAGACTGCGTGAATTCCTGCTCGATGACAAACATCATAAGGCCGTGAATATCTCCGTTCAGCTCCACCAGAATCGCCACGACCGGCGTTTCCGGCCCGCCAAGCGCGCGGTCCGCCTCGCTGATATCCAGAATGCGCACAACGGGCGTCACCATGTCCACTTCGCGGTTCAGCATCTGCGAAAGGGAGGTCGCCGCGTTTCCCGCTCCAATGTTGCCGATTTCCTTTAAGACATCAATATGCATCTCATTTAGCTGGCTCAAATTTTCTATTGCCATAGGCACGCCTCGCTTTCAGGATCATGTGCGGTCAACAGGCTGTATCGGCGAGCTGACAATATGTTCGTGATCCGCATAGAATTTTGTCGCGCTGTAATCGGAAGAAAGGGTCTCGGTAAAACTGCCGATCGTCATCCTTGTTCCCGCATAGGCGATGCGCAGCGCAGCGACTTTGAAATCCAAAATTGCCAGGCCGCTCTGGTCCGCCGTCCCCATCGCGCTGATTTTCGTCTTCAGGTAATCGATTCTGGATTCCGCCAGTTCTTTTTGAGAATTGGCGCTTTTCAGTAATTTTTTGGCTTTCAGGGAAAGCGGATCTTTCTGGAGAAACAGGGCGATCGTCTCCGCCTGGGAACACAGGGTCTGAAGATTCTTCTCCTCCTCCGAGAGCTCCGCTTTGACGGAATCCAGGCTTTCCTCTTCTCTGCCTGTAAGCAGGCCGTCCAGCACGCCGGACACAATGAGGACCTCCGTGCGGGCGCCCCCGCTGCCGATCGTGTTGGCGGTAATGGAGCGTCCCGCCTGATAGCGCCCCCCGGCCAGAAGGCCTTTCCTGCCGCGGGCCATAATTGAATTTCCCGCCTTGACCATGCTGTTAAAAATGACGTCGGCCCGCAGATCGCCGGCACATTCAACCGTTGCGTTCTCAATGTACTGGGCGGAAACACTTCCCTTGGCAATCAATTTTCCCCGGCTCATCCCGTTCATTCCGCAGGATATGGCGATATTCCCGCCGGCCTCCAGCATGGCTCCTTCCACCATGCCGCGGACATTGATATCCATTCCGGCTTTGATGGAAAAGCCTTCCAGGACATCTCCCTGAACGATGACGGTCCCGAGAAAATCGATATTCCCGGAAGAGCTGTCCACATCACCGCGCACAACAAACACTTCACTGATGCTGAGGTTCGCGTTCTTATATTCGATACAGCCGTCCGAGTCCGCGGTCAGAGTCAGCCCGTCCTCCGAAACTGCCGTATTCTTTCCCTGGGGAAAGCTCGGAATTTTCCCGCGCCGGTATTCCACCGGATTGTTATAGACATCGATTCCGTTTTCCCCGGGTTCGGGGGGAAGGATCCTGCACAGCACATCGCCCTTTTTCACATTCTGCACGATTCCAAGATTGCGGTAATCCACCGTGCCGTCTTCGCGCTCCTCCGGCATGAAATTCTGCTCCCTCTGGAACAGATACTCCAGTTTGCCGTCCTTTTCGTCCACCGGAGAAAGACCCCTGGCACAGACAAGGTCGAGAAAATATTTTTTGTTTTCACAATAATCGCGGATGACGCTTTCCAGCACGCCGTAAACGATTCCGTTTTCCTTTAAAAACGCCACGATTTCCTCAAAGGAAACCGACTGGCCATGAAAGGCCGTTTTAACCCTGATGGTTGCTTCCAGCCGGTCCGACGACACGCTCAGCTGTATTTCCGGTTTTTTCAATTCTTCCTTCTGATCTGATTCCGCCATCCGATTCCCCTTATCGTCCGGTGCATTCAATTTTTACTCCCCCTCCTGCATGAAAAACATTCATCGCAGACTGTTGACCGTCTGCGTGGTATTGTCCGAAATAGAAAGGATATTCGCATTAAAGGAAAACGCCTTCTGTGAATTGATCAGCGCCGTCATCTCATCCGCCAGATTCACCGCCGAATCCTCAATGCTTCCCTGAATCGCCTGAACATTGGAATCTATCGCCAAACCGGAAGCTGCGGTCTCCTCCAGATAATTGTCCCCCGACTTTTTAAGCCCGCCGCAGTTCCGAAAGGAATAAACGCCTACGCTCTGCTTCTCGTTTTCGTCCTTCACCGAAATCGCGTTCCCGGACTGGTCCAGCACAAGCCCCCCATGCGAATCCGAGAGGAAAAAGCCGCCGTCGGAGTTTTTCGAGAGCTGGAAGCCACCGTTGCGCGTGAAACGGACGAGGCCATCCGAACATCTCACTGCGAAAAACGCATTCTCAGCGGGAAGCGCGTAATCAAGCGGACGGTTGGTCCGCTCAACGCTTCCCTGACCGAAAACCGTGTCCGTTTTGTCGGCGCGGTCCCCATGGCCGACCTTCAGGCTGTTTTCCGTCTCCGGCCCGTGCACGCCCGTGTAAACCAGGTCTGCAAATGAAACTTTGTCCGGCTTAAACCCCTGCGTCGACGCATTCGCGATGTTATTGGAAGTCACATCCATCTTCTGCTGCTGCGCGATGGCGCCGGCGGCAGCCGTGTAAAAGGATGTCATCATAACGTTCCCCTCCCCTCCTTAAAGTTTTGAAATATCCACCGCCTGATCCAGCACGGTATCATACATCTTCAGCGCCTGCGAGCAGGTCTGGAGCTCACGCTGGGAGGAAAGGGCGTTTGTCATCTCCTCCGCCATGTCCACATTGGAGCCTTCCAGCGATTTCCATAAAATGTTCGGATCTGTGACCGGAACGGCGGAAGCACCCTGGAACATCCCCTCCCCCACCGTTCTCAGCGCGGCGTTGTCCGGAAAGCGGTAGACGGCCAGACTGCCTGCGGAGCGGCCTTCCGCAGTCAGATTGCCCTGCCCGTCCGACGAAAGGTCGTCCGTTCCGGGACGGATCGGTCCGCCGTCGGTGCCCAGCACTCTGCCCTGCCCCTTGAGGACCAGATAGCCGTCTTCATCCAGATTGAAGCTTCCGTTTCTCGTGTAAACGGTCCCGCCGTCTCCCTGGACGGCAAAAAAGCCGTCGCCATTGATGGCAAAATCCAGCTTTCTGTCCGTCTGCGAGACGGTCCCTCCGGAAAAATCGGTCACGGCTTCGTCCGCGGTGTTCATCAGCGAAGCCGTGCCGACGGGCGTTCTCTGCCCATCGACCCTCTCAATGACCATGCTGCCGAATGTTTTCGGCATGACCCGGGACTTTTTAAATCCGTTGGTGTCGGTGTTCGCCACATTGTTGCTGATTGTATTCAGGACCCTGCTCTGTGTCAGGATGCCGGAACCCAGCATATAGAACCCTCTGACCATATCGAGTCTTTCCTCCTTTCACTGTTTCAGATAACTTTCCAGGCTTCTTTTCAGCTTTCTCAGCGCGCTGGAATGGATCTGCGACACGCGTGATTCGCTGATCCCCATCACGTGGGAGATTTCCTTGATTTTCAGCTGTTCCTTATAATAAAGGGAAATGACGATTCTCTCCTTTTCCTCCAGCAGGTCGATGTCGCGCTGGAGCATGCTGCTCAGTTCCTTTTCCGCGACGGTCTGTTCCGGGCCGTCGGAAGAATCAGCGCCGCGCAGCGCAAGGCTCTCCACTCCCTTTTCATAAACCAATTCCTCAAAGGAAAGCATGTTCATCGAGCAGGTTTCCGCCAGCATTTTTTCGTACTCCGAAAGGCTGATCTTCATGTAGTCCGCGGTTTCCTGTTCCGTCGGGCTGCGGCCGAACCGCTGGTTCAGGACTTCGTCCGCCTCGTTCAGCGCCTTTGCCATCTTTTTCAGCCTGCGCGGAAAACAGTCCTGGCGCCGTATGTAATCAATCATCGCGCCCCGGATCTTGATGGATGCAAAAGTCTCAAATTTAACATTTTTCAAAAGATCGAATTTAGACACGGCGTCCATCAGCGCAATCAGGCCCTCGCTTATTATATCGTCCAGATAATTAAAATACTGATAGTGCCCTACAATTTTTATCGCGATACACCGCACAAGGTAACTGTACTGACAGATCAGCTCATTGCGCGTTTCGACGTCCCCGGTTCTGTTGTACCGGGCCCAGAGCTCGCGGACCGGCAGCTCCCGCTCCCTGATCCCGTAATCTTTCGTCATACAGCCCCTCTCCCTTCCGCAATCTGTCTATCAGTCCAGCGTCACGTTGGCGACCGCCTGAATCTGCACGTTGTTGTCAAGTTCGTTAAAGGAAAGCACCACGGCACGCGGATAAAACTGCTGCAGCAGTTTGCTGAAATAGATCCGCACCACCGGGGAAGTGAGGATCACCGGGGTGGCAACCACGTCCTTCACCTTGGAAACGCAGTCGGTCAGCTTCATAATGATCTTCTGGGTCGTCTGCGGGTCCAGCGACAGGTAAGTCCCGTGCTCGTTTTTGCTGATGGAACCCACGATCGCTTTTTCCACCTCGCTGTCCAGCGTGATCACCCGGATCTGACCGCCGTCCGCCCACTTGCGCGTGATGGTCCTGCGCAGCGCCTGCCGCACATATTCCGTCATCATATCCGGGTCGCGCGCCGCGGCGGCGTTGTTGGAAATCGTCTCCAGAATCGTTTCCATGTCCCGGATGGGAACGCCTTCCTTCAGCAGGGAGCAAAGCACTTTCTGAAGGTTGCTCTGTGTCATCACATTCGGCACCACGTCGGAGACAAGGGAGGCGTCGTAGCCCTTGACGCTCTCGAGAAGCTGCCCCACTTCCTGCCGGGAGAGCAGCTCGTCCGCGTGGCGGCGCACGGTTTCCGAAAGATGGGTAATGACGACCGAAAGCGGGTCGATGACGGTGTACCCGTAAATCTCCGCCATATCCTTTTTGTCCGGGGTGATCCACTTGCTTGGGATGCCGTAAGCCGGCTCGATGGTGTCGATGCCGTCGATCTCACCCGTCAGGTTGCCCGGGTCCAGCGCCAGGTAATAGTCCATCAGGATTTCTCCGCGGGCGACTTCCTCTCCTCTGATCTTAATGACATACTGGTTCGGGTTGAGAAGCCCGTTGTCACGCAGGCGGATGGAAGGAACAACCATGCCCATATCCACCGCGAACTGTTTGCGGAACGTCACCAGCCGCTCGATGAAGCTGCTGCCGCTCGATTCATCCACCAGCGGGATCAGGCTGTAGCCAAACTCCATTTCGACCGCGTCCAGAGGAAGCAGGCTGTAAATATGGTCGATATTTTTGTAGTAGGAGGTCTCGTCGTCCTGGGGCGCGGCGGCGCCGGCGCTCTCCCCCTGTTCGACCACCGCTGACTGCTCCAGTTTTCTGCGCAGCATCAGGCCGGAACCGATCAAAAAGGCGGAAAGCAGCACAAGCTGGACATGGGGCATGCTGGGAATCAGGTTCAGGGCAAACACGCCGCACCCGGCCAGCAGGATCACCATCGGCTGCGAGGAGAACTGGCGGGAAACGTCCTCCCCCAGCGTGGAGCTGGAAGCCGCGCGGGTCACGATCATGCCCGTCGCCGTGGAGATCAGCAGCGCGGGCACCTGCGAAACCAGGCCGTCGCCGACCGTGGCGATGGAGTAGATATTCAGCACCTCGCCGAACGACTGCCCGCCCTGCACCATGCCGACAATCAGCCCGCCGATGAAGTTGATGAACGTGATGACGATGGACATGATCGCGTCGCCCTTGACGAATTTGCTCGCGCCGTCCATGGAGCCGTAGAATTCCGCTTCGCGCTGGACATCATCGCGGCGCTGGCGGGCCGTCTGCTCATCGATCAACCCGGAGTTCAGGTCCGCGTCGATCGCCATCTGCTTGCCGGGCATCGCGTCCAGGCGGAACCGCGCCGCCACTTCGGAAACCCGTTCCGCGCCCTTGGTGATAACCAGGAACTGCACGAGGACGATAATCAGAAACACGACAAAGCCGACGACGATATTGCCCTGCAGGACAAACGTGCCGAACGTCTTGATCACCTGGCCGGCCGAACCGGAATTGGACAGGATCAGCCGCGTGGAGGAAATGTTCAGCGCAAGCCGAAACAGCGTGGTGATCAGAAGGATGGACGGGAAAACGGAAAAGTCCAGCGCGCTTCTGATGTACATGGTCAGGAGCAGGATCACCAGCGATAAGGAGATATTGAGGATGAACATCATGTCCAGCAGGGGAGCCGGAAGCGGAATAATGATGAGCGCGATAATGAAAATGACAAAAAGCGATACGACGTGGTTGAGCAGTTTCATCTTTCCTCTCCTTCCTGCTTCAGGCGGTAGACCCATGCCATGACCTCGGCCATCGCCTGATAAAATTCCTGCGGGATCTGAGCGTTGACCTCGACCGCCGCGTAGAGGGCATGCGCGAGCGGCCTGTCCTCTTTCATCGGAATGTGGTGCTGCTGCGCGATCTCAATGATTTTCAGGGCCAGATAGTCCTGTCCTTTGGCCACCACGACGGGCGCGCCGTCCTCCTCCGCGCGATACCGGAGCGCTACGGCGACATGCGTCGGATTCCGGACGATCACGTCTGCCTGAGGCACCTGCTGCATCATGCGCCGCCCTGAGATTTTGCGCTGTACCTGGCGGATTCTCCCCTTCGTTTCAGGGTTTCCCTCCAGTTCCTTGTACTCTTCCTTCAATTCCTGCTTTGTCATGCGGATATTGCGCTCAAAGTCCCACCACTGAAAAAAGTAGTCTGCCGCGGCAATCGCGATGAACACGAGCGTCATCTGGATGACCATATCCATGATGTCGTTCAGTATTCCAACCGCCGATTCCAGCAGGTCGCTGCCCATCATCGCGATGCAGCCCGCACAGATCTTCCTCATCTGCAGGTACATGACGTATCCGATCGCGGCCGTCTTGGCGATCGATTTCAGCAGTTCCGCAACCGATCGGATCGAAAACAGGCGCTTGAATCCTTCGATGGGGTTGATGTTGGAAAATTTGAATTTGATTTTTTCGCCGGAAAATTTGAATCTGGTCTGCATGCCTGTCGCCAATACGGCCGCGAGCAAGGACGAGAACAGAACGGGAGAGGACACGAGCAGAATCGCAACCCAGGCGTCCCGAAGAACATCCATGGCCCCCGACTGCGTCAGGGAGCTTTTGGTGGCGGCATAGGAAAGATACGTGACGATGAAATTGGACAGATAGCGGTAAAGATAAGGGAAGGCGATGCGGAGCATGACAAAGACCGCCAGAATGGAAAGGGAACTGACTACGTCGGCGCTTTGAAAGAGATTGCCCTTCTTCCGTTCGTCCTCCCGCTTTTTCGGCGTCGCTTTTTCCGTTTTGTTTTCCGACGAAGCCCCCGGCACCGCAATCCCCCCCTTCCACTAAGCCAGCGCGGCGTACAGACCGCTGATCCGGTCAAACATCAGGGTCGTCAGCCGCTCGAGAAACGAAGCGTAAGGCGGGACAAGGATGAGCATCACAAGAAAACCGATTAAAATCTTGAGCTGGATCTGGACGGTGAAGACATCAATCTGGGGCACCGCGCGCATCATCAGGCCGGTGCCGATCTCCCCGAGCAGCTGCACCGCCACCATCGGCAGCGACAGCTTCACCGCATAAACCAGCATTTGCCCCAAAAGAGCGGCAAGGCCGCCGAACAGGCTCGCTTTCAGCTGGAGCCCGTCGCCGTAGGGAACAACGGCGCCTAGCCTGACGAATACCTGAATCAGAGTGAGGTGCGCATTGGTGGCGAAAAACATCAGAAGATACATCGCATTGAGCAGCGAGGCGGAAAGCGGCATGGAAACGTCGCTCTGGGGGTCGTAAATTTTCGACATGGAAATGCCCACCTGCATATCCGACATTTCTCCGCCCATCACGATGACCGAAAGAAACAGCTGAATGATATAGCCGATCATAAAGCCGACCAGAAGCTCCTTCAGCCCGGAGACAAAAAGGACGAGAAAGGAGTGGATCTGAAGCGAGCGGTCCGGCGTCAGGCGGTAAGTAAACAGGGAAAGCATCAGCGTCAGCCCGATCTTGACTAGATTCGGCAGGTTGCGCCTGCCAAGGATCGGGTTAAAGAAAACGCAGCCCGTCATGCGCAGGAAGATCAGCATGAGAAGTGTGTAATTGTAATCCAGTTTCATATCCGCCCCGTTTTCAGTTCAGGGAAACAATCAGGCCAAAGATATACTGCATAAAATCGTTCATGACCTGCATGATCCACGGCCCCAGCAGGACCAAGACGGCGGCGATGGTGAACAGCTTCGGGACAAAGGCCACCGTCTGTTCATGGATCTGAGTCGCCGCCTGGAGGATGGATATGACAAGGCCGACCAACATGCTTGCAATCAGAATCGGGCTGGCGATTTTGAGGATGACCAGCATGGCGGCATGCATGATCTCCATGACTTTTGAAACGGTCATCTTTGAGCCTCCTTCAACCGCCTACAGGTGGAAACCTGAGGCCAGTGTTTTAAACAGCAGATCCCATCCGTCCACCAGAACAAACAGCAGCAGCTTGAACGGAAGGGATATCGTCGCCGGCGGGAGCATGATCATGCCCATGGACATCAGAGTGCTGGAGACGATCATGTCGATGATCATGAACGGGATGTAAAGGAGAAAGCCGATGATAAACGCCCGCTTGAGTTCGCTGGTCATAAATGCCGGGATCACCAGGGTGATCGGCATCTGCTCCGCGGGGGTCTTGCTGTCCTGCTTTGCAAGGTTGACAAACAGGTTCAGGTCTTCCTTTTTGGTGTTTTTCAGCATGAATTCCTTGAGCGGCACGCTCGCCTTCTGAAGGAACTCCTCCTGCGTGATCTTTTCCTCCTTGTACGGCTGATAGGCGTCCGTGTTGATTTTGGTCACGACCGGGGACATGATGAACAGAGTCAGGAAAAGGGAAATGCCGATCACCACCTGGTTCGGCGGCGTCTGCTGCAGCCCGAGAGCGTTGCGCAGAAAAGAGAGAACGATCACAATGCGCGTGAAACAGGTCGTCATAATCAGGATGGACGGCAGGAGCGCGAGGAGGGTGAGCATCTCAATGATTTCCAGGGTATTCGCGCCGTTCCCGTTAATATTGACGTCCACCGCGGCGGCCGAGGCCCTCATGGGCAGAAACACGGCTGCAAGAAAAAAAACTCCCGTCAAAAGCAACGCCTTTTTTGCGATTCTGCACCGGAGCGGCTTTTTTTCTTCAGTGCTTGTCAAGCTTATGTTTTTTACCATGGCCAGTCAAATCCAATCTGCCCTTCAGCGCGGCGTTCAGAGCATCCACAAAACTCCGCCCGTTCCCGGGTTCGGAAGAACGAAGCTCCATTTCGTCGATTTCCTTCAAAATTTCAACCCTGTCGGATGAAAACCCGATGAGATAGCAGCGGCCGCAGATCCGCGCGATGGCAAGCCCCTTGTCCTGGGCCAGCGCAACACGCTCCAGAATGCGGATGTTGGCCGTGTTCGCCGCGCTGTTCGCCTTTTTTGCCACAAACCGGCTGAGAAGGAAACACAGGTACAGGATGGCGGCAATTGCAACCAGCGCAAAAAGCAGCGGGAGAAGATCCGATGCATAGCTCATGCTCAGCCTCATTCAAATTCCTCCGCGGCTTTTCAGCCCAGGATACCCTTTACGGTTTTCATGATGCGGTCCGCCTTGAACGGCTTGACGATAAAATCCTTTGCACCCTGTTTGAGCGCGTCGACCACCATCGCCTCCTGCCCCATGGCGGAGCACATGATGATGTTGGCGTCCGGGTCCTGCGCCCTAATTTCCTTCAGCGCCTGCAGCCCGTCCATCACGGGCATCGTGATGTCCATGATGACCAGATCCGGCTTTTCGGCGGCGTAGTTCGTAACGGCAATCTGTCCGTTATTCGCTTCGATAATGTCGGTATAGCCGTTTTTTGACAGGGTGTCTTTAATCATCATCCTCATAAAAGCAGCGTCATCCACCAGCATGATTTTCTTTTCCATCGAGTATCCTCCTAAAACTTTGGAATAAATGTATTTTTAATTAGACCAGTTTCATAATCTCTTCGCTGTTCATTACTTCCGTAATCCGGACACCGTAGAAGTCATCCACCACCACGACGTTCCCTTTCGCAATGGCCTGTCCATTGACAAAAACATCGACCTGGGATCCGGCCTGTTTGTTTAATTCCACAATGGTTCCCGTGGAAAAGTCCAGGATTTCCTTGATTTTTTTGGAAGTTCGCCCGATTTCCACCGTGATTTGCAGTGGGACGGATAGAATCATGTTCAGATTGTTGCTCTCCCCCTTGGTGAGGGGCGGCTCAGGCTCGTCGAAGCTCGGGTAAGCCGCATTCCGGATATTGAGCTCGGAAGGAGCCGGCGGCGCGGAGGCTGCCGTCGGAGCCGGCTGGGGACCCGGCTGCTGCGGGGGCGCTGTCTCCCCCGCGGGCTGAGGTTCCGGGGGCGGGACCGGCTGAGACGCCGCCGGGGCGTGCACCGGCGCCTCCGGCGACGGGGCCGCGGCATTCTCCCGCTGGGCGGAATCCAGTCCAAAATTGGAAACCAGTTCCTTTGCCAGGGAAATCGGCATGACATTGATAAACTGGCTGTTGATCATGTTTCCTATCATCAAGTTGAAATAGACCGCGACGATATCTTCGTTGCCCTCAAAGTATTTCTCCTTGAACTTTTCGGAATTGTCAATGGAGAAAGAATTCGGCGGAGAAATATTGATGCTTCTGTTCAGGAACTGGGAAAGCGCCGTGGCGGCGGCACCCATCATCTGGTTCATCACTTCGCAGATCGCGCCGACATTCATCTCGTCCATGACGAATTCCTGGTCGGAAAAATCCGTCTGGAGCAGCAGGCCCACGATGACCTTGACGTCCGACTCCTTCAGAATCAGCAGATTTTTTCCGGAAAGCCCCTGAACATAATTAATTTCGACGGCGATGGCGGGCTCATATGTTTTGATATCGAATTCGCTGGTCTTCATCAGCTTAACCTCCGGCGTCGTGATGTTGACCGGCTGCCCAAGCAGTTCCGATACGGAGGTGGCGGAGGAACCCAGACTGATATTCAGAATTTCGCCGATCGCGTCTATCTCCATATCGGAAAGCAGCTTCTCTTGCTTTGGCTCCAAAACAATCACCTTTTTTCAAATATATAGTTAGTAAAGGACTTTCCCTATTTTAACGGCGTAATTTTTTTTCTTTACGCCGATCCTGCCTGTAAACCATCTCAGCTTTTCAACTTGCAGGACAACGGAGTCGTCCGCGACGGGTGACTCCAGCGGAATGACATCGCCCCTTTGCAGCTCGAGCAGGTCCCTTAGGGTGATTTCTGTTTTTCCAAGAAGCGCCGAAACGGTCAGCGGCGTATCTTTCAGGCTCTCAAGGATCTGTTCCCTGCGCTGTTTTTCCACCGCCGGGTCAAGTTTTCGATTGATTTTCACATATTTGGAATCAAAAATTTTGAAAATCTCTTCCAGCGAGCTGGCGGGAAGACAGATGTTGATGTTTCCCTTCAAGTCATTGAGCGTCACCTCGATGACAACGATGGCCGCGGACTCGTCCGGCTGGATGAACTGGATGAGCTGGGAGTTGGTTTCAATTCCATCCAGCGTGTGTTCCACGTCGACATAGTTCCCCCACGCGTCTTTTAAAATGGGAGCAATCTGCTGAAAGAGGTAATTCAAAAGCGAAAGCTCAATCTCGGTATAATCGCGGTCGACCTGATAACCGGTCCCGCTGCCCCCAAGCATCCGGTCCAGGATACAAAAGGAAATCGGCCTGGTCATTTCGACAAGGATCTGCTTGTCCTCAATGCCGTACTCCGCGCTGTGCAGCCCCATCACTCCGATCAGCACGGAATCGCTCAGCGCGTTGCCGAATTCCTTGTACTCTTCTTCTTCCACCTGAAGCACTTCCGCCTGGCAGTTCATGCGCAGGACTCCCGAAAGATGCAGGCTGAACAGCCGTGAAAAGCTCTCAAATATATTCTGCAAAAGCCTGATTTGCTCTCTTGTAAACTTTTTTGGGGAAAGAAAGTCGTAGTCCTTGACCTTCGGTCCGGAACTTTGCTCTTCGATTTCCTGAAAATCCATACTGCCGCTCTGCAGGCTCCCCAGCAGATCGTCTATCTGCTGCTGCGATAAAACTTCCGCCATACATACCCACCATTCCTTGCAAGGATTCTGTCACTTCCGGCCGCCGCGGCCGGCGAAAGATTAAGAACAGGCGTCACCCCGAGCTGCCGGGCGCCGCTTTGCTGGAGGCGTTGATCTCTTCATAGACTTTTTCCAGAACATCATCCGTCGTCCCATTCTTGGAGATGTAAATCTCAACCCGCCGGTTCTTCGCCCTGGTCGCTTCCGTCCCGTCGTCCGGGACGATCGGGCGGTATTCGCCGTAGCCTTCACTGACCATCTTCGCCCCGCCGATGATTCCCTTCGCCTGAACGTAAAGCAGAACGTTTTTCGCCCTGTCATCGGAAAGGCCGCGATCGAACGCCTGCCGTTCCGGCGTATTGGTCGCCGAGACCTTCGCCGTATGCCCATAAAAGCGGATTTCACCGATCTGGTCCGGAATATTGGCCATCGCGTTGCAAAGGTAATCGAGAATCACCTTTCCCTGCGTACGGAGGACGGAACTGTCCCCGTCGAAGAAAATGCTGTTCCGGAAAGAAAGGAACGTATATCCGTCCCCTTTATAGATCTTGACATTGTCGTCCAGATGATTCTTTTCAATATAATTTTTCAAATAGGCGTAGAGCTGGTCAAAATTCGTCACCTTGTCCACGAGCGGCTGGGATTCCTGGCCCAGTCCTTCGTCCGACGCGGCGGCGTCCGGCGCCCTGGAGGCGGTGAGCGCGGAGGGATCGATCACGACCTGCTGTTCACTGTTCACCGGATTCTTGGCGACGTTGGCAGTCAGCGCAAGAACCAGCTTCTGCCATTTGCTGGAGTTTAGGGTCGACATGGAAAACAGGAGAACAAAAAATGTCAGCAGCAGCGTCACCATATCCGCATAGGTATCCAGCCAGCTTGGGCCTCCGGAAGAATCATCCTGTTTCTTTTTTCTCATATTGCCACCTCATTCCCCGATATCTATATCGAATGAGCGTTATTTTTTGCTCTTTTTTTCTTTTTTAGGCTTTTTCCCTGTTTCCTGGTCTTCTCCCCTTTGCTTTTCACAGAGGAATGCATTCAGCCGCTGCTCGATATGCTTTGGGTTGTCCCCCGCCTGAATGGCGATGACCCCCTCCACAACGATCTCTTTGCAGAGGCGCTCCTCGTTATGGCGCATATGCAGCTTGTGGCCGATGGGAACCAGAATCAGGTTGGCCGCCAAAGACCCGTAAAACGTGGTGACCAGAGCGACGGACATTCCCTGCCCAAGGGCACTGGCCCCGCTGGAAGAGTCCATATTCAGGTTGCCCAGCATGTTGATCAGACCGATCAGCGTGCCGATCATTCCGAAAGCCGGCGCAAATGTGGAAGCTTTTTCAAAAAACTGCCAGCCCGCGGCATGGCGTTCGTCCAGAGAATCCAGTTCATTGTCCAGCATTTCCTTTACCTTTTCCGGGTCGATTGCGTCCACGATCAGCAAAATGCTGTTCTTGAGAAAAGAATCGGAATCGTCGAGCGCGTTCGCCTTTTCTTCCAGCGAAAGCAAACCCTTTTTCCGGGCCTCCTGCGCAAATTCCACGATGAGTCCTATGTACTTCTGGGGATCGTACCGGTTCCTCTGCAGGGTGATTTTCAGCTGGGCGGGGATTTTTTTGAAATAGGAAATCGGAAAAGCAATCAGGGTGGAGGCGATGGTTCCGCCGAAGGTGATCGCCATGCTCTGATAATCGATAAATCCCTTCATCGCGCTCATATCGGTAAAGTTGGTAATACCGAAAAAAATCAGGCCAAGGCCGGCGATCAAGCCGATAATTCCTGTAAAATCCATGAACTTAACACTTCCCTGAACCTAAGATTTATTTCTGGGGTTTGAGTCCTTCAATACAGATCATGTTTTTATAAATCATCCGCTGATAGGCGATGATTTTCCTGAGAATGTCCTCCCGCTCTTCCTGAACCAGAAAATATTTTCCGGTCGTGAGCGAGATCTTGGTTTCCGGTATGCTTTCAACCGTTTCGATCAGATTGCAGTTCAGCATAAAAGGGGTGCCGTTCAATTGCGTCAGTTCGATCATTTTCCTTCCCCCATCCACAGAAATCGCCGTCCCTTCCCGGGAACCGGGAAGGGGTGGCGCGTTCCTTAACGGACCATGTTGACCAGGGTTTCCAGCATCGTGTCCGCGACCGTGATGATCTTGGAGTTCGCCTGGTAGCCTCTTTCGGTGGTGATCATGTTGGAAAATTCGTTCGCGAGGTCCACGTTGGAGGACTCCAGCGCACCGGTCACCAGTTTGCCGGTAGCGCCTCCGCCCGGCACCGCGTAGGCAGCATCGCCAGAGTTTTTGGTGGCTTTATAATAGTTGCCGCCCTCCTGCTCAAGCCCGGCGGGATTTACAAAGTGCGCCAGCGCAATTCCTCCGATTACTACCGGGTCCCCCGAACTGGAGTCTATCCCCGTGATGGTGCCGTCTGCGGCAATGGAAATACTGCTGTATGATTTTGACGTACCGCAAGTAATAGTATCAGGATCACCACTTGCAAAAGTTTTGTCCTGAGCGCCTAACACTAAATTGCCGTTCCCGTCGACCAAATCGCCGGAACTGTCGAACGAAAGGGCGCCGACGCGGGTGTATTTGTAGCCGCTCGCCCCGTCCCTGACAACGAAATAGCCTTCGCCGTTGATGTAGCAGTCGCCGCTGTACCCGGTGGTCGACATGCCGGCGCGCCCGGTGTCCACCGAAACGGAAGACGCGGTGGAGCCGTAGCCGACCTGGCTCGGATTGACGCCGCCCGTGCCGTTTGTAGTGTTCGGCGCCGTCGCGTCGGTCAAGGTCTGGTACAGCACGTCGCTGAACAGGGCGCGCGAGGATTTGAACCCATAGGTGTTCACGTTCGCGACGTTGTTGCCGATCACGTCCAGCGCCGTCTGGTGCGCCTTGAGTCCGGCCACGCCGGAGGACATTGCTCTCATCATAGTAGATTACCTCTCCTTCGTTTGGAACCGCACGGGCTTCTCCGTCATTCAAAGCCCGATAACCCCCTCGAAAGGTCCGGTTATAAGATTACGGCTCCGTCAATATTGGTGAATATATTTTCCTTCATTTCCCCGCCGCTCATCATCGTGACGACCGTCGAACTGGGAACATTGACGATAAACGCGGTGTCTCCGCTCATCATTAATGCGTCGCGAACGCCTTTTTCCTTCGCTTTCGCGGCCGCGCCGTTCATCTTCTCCATCAGTTCGGGGGAAACCTCGATCTGCCTTGCGTCCATTCGCTGCAGCGCGTGCTTGGAAAAGGTCAGGCCGCCCTGCACGTTTTTCAAGACTTCGGAAAAACTGTTCTTGCCCGCGGCGCCGGTTTCTTTGGTTCCCGGGCTTTTGCCGTCCGGCTGGGCCGGATAAGCCGGGCCGATCCAGGCGGAATAATTTTTCCGGAACTGGATGTCGTTCATTGTTTCGCCGCCTTTGGTTTCAAGTGGTATCCGGGGTACTTGCGGGATCTGTGGAATCATCTGCGGAATCATCCGTGGAACCGTCGGAAGAAGAACCGCCCGACGAGGCGTCCTTCATCACCATAACCACATCGGAAAGATTGTAAACCGTGTTGTCGCTGTCCAGCAAAATCGCGCAGCCGTCGGACCCAAAAGCTGTGTTTTCGACGACGCCCTGTTTGATGACATATTGGCCGGTCGTGTCGTAGGTCCCCACTTTCACGGTTTTTCCCACAAGGGAAGCCGCGTATTGATACTGCGAATACTGAGTGAGCTGGCTCATCGCCTGCAGGGATGAAAACTGCGCCAGCTCCGCGATGAATTCCGTGTTGTCCGTCGGGTTCATCACGTCCTGATTTTCAAACTGCGCGGCCAGGAGCATCAGAAAGTCGTTCATATCCAGCGTGGAGTCCGAGCTTGTCGTCGACTCAGTATGGTTCGCTGAAGATTCCAGGCCGGACGAATAGGTGCGGTTCAGGGTCCCGTAATTGGTAATTCCAAGGTTATTCAAACTTTTTCCCTCCTTTTGTTACCGTGCGTATGCGCCGATCCGCTGGATCATGGAAAGAAAGTCGCCTGTGTTCAGTTCGGCAGACACGGATTCAACGCCGTTTGATTTGTCCCTGCGCGGCTCGTCCCGCTTTTGGCGCCGGTTCCCGGAGGCGTCCCCGCCGTCCGACTGCTGCCCGTACCACTGCGCCGCCTGCTGGTCCGGAGTTACCGTCTGCACGTTCTGCCCGGTGGAAGCCTGCAGGATGCTGCGGATCTCGGAAGAGCCGGAAAGCAGAAGGCTTTGAGTCTTGGGGTCCGCCGCCGCAATTTCCACGGTCAGCAGCCCGTCCTGAGAAGTGAGCTTTACGGAAACCTTCCCCAGCGATTTTGGATAAAGGTCCATCTGAAACTCGGTTTTTCCGCTCCGCAACTGATGCACGGCCGCGTCCGCCACCTGCCGGGACGGAGAGGTCTCCGCCTGTGCCGGCTCGCCGGAAACCTTGATGACGACCTTTCCATTGCCATAAAGGGCCGGCAACCCGCCGTTTGCGGCGGCAGCGCCGCCCGTGCCGGAATCTTTGGCATCCGGAGGATGAGTCTGTGCCGGGCCGGCCGCTCCTTGCAGGGGCTGCGCCGTCCCGTCCTCCGCAGCATTTTTCCCTTCCGCGCCGGTTGTCCGGCTGTCTCTCTGTGCGTCGGACGGACCCCGGGTTTCACGGTCATAAGAGCCGGGAGCCGACGCCGCGACCTGCCGCCTGAAATCGGGACTCTGAAATTCCCGACGCCCTGAATCGGCCGGAGCGGATGCCTGCTGACCCGAAATCCCATCGTTCTGCGCAGGCGGTTCCGAAACGGTCCGGTCCGCCGTTCTGGGCGACGCGGAGTCTTGGCCTGAAACCCGGGCCGTCTCTCCTTCGGGCGGGAAAGCCTGTCCGGTTTGCCCCGGCCGGCCTGCCTGCTCCTGCGGCGGAATCCCCGCCGCCAAAACCGCGCCGGTGCCGTCCGATGCGGAACCGCCGGGTCCCGCCGCCGGCTGATCTTTTCCCTGGAAAGCCGGCTGACCTTTCACCGAAGCGAAAGCGGCGGCGGCATCCGGCGAAACGAGCGTCTCCGACGGCAGCGCGCTTTGCGGCGCCTGGCCGGCGTTCGTCCCAGCCGGAGCCGATTGATCCGCTTCTGCTGTCCGTTCCTTTTTCCTGCCGCTGCCGGCCTTATCCGCTTTGGAATCCTGTTCCTGATCGGCGGTCTTTCGAGCGGAACCGCCCGCGCCCTGTGTCGAACCGGACTGTCCCGCGGCGGCTTTCAGCATGGAGCGGAACTGATCCGTATCCTGCGTTCCGCGCGACGTTTGCCCGGTCGAAGGCACGTTCGCGTTTACTGTGCTGATGATCTGCTGTACCATTGCAATTCACCTCCTTTCAAGGAAAATCTCTATCTAAAAAATACATTTAGACAGCAATGCTGTTACGCCGTGCGGCACCCCGAGGAGTCCTTCCGCCGCGAGACAAATTCCTCGATCAGCTGCTCCTGTTCCTTCCGCCCCTGGGCTTCGTAATCCTTCCGCTGCGATTCCCGGAGTTTTTCCAGCCCCGAGATGTCGCTTTTCATTTTTACGATTTCCTCCTGCTTGGCGGCCGCCGCCCTTTGCACGGCCGCCCGCTGCGACTCCAATTTGCGCACCTGGCGGTCCAGTTCGGCAAAATATCTTTTGTAAACCGCAATGCCGCACGGTTCCACCCCGGCCTTCATCTCCAGAACCAGCGTCCGGTTCAGGTCCGAATATTCCTGCTTCATCCTGAAAATCCCCTGTTCCAATTCGCGAATTTTCATTTGGAGCTGCGCCATTTCATTTTTGAGCATATCCAGCGTTTCCTCTTTGTAACGCAGGACGCTTTCAAGGGAAAACACAAATTTTTTCAATATTAAATCCCCTTCATCCTGTTTTCGGTCTCCTCATAGGAAAACGATTCGTCCACCCGCTGCGTGAGAAACTGATTGATCTGGTCGATTTTGCCGACGGCTTCGTCAAGCCTTTTGTTCATGCCGGGTTTATAGGCGCCGATGGAAATCAGGTCGTAATTCTGATTGTAAGTGGAAAGAAGATTCCTGAGCCGGGCCGCGGCCGCCTGATGCTCCTCCGAGGTGATGTCCGTCATAAGCCTGGAGATGCTGGCCCCCACGTCGATGGCAGGGTAATGGTTCCTCGCCGCAAGAGTTCTGGAAAGCACGATGTGCCCGTCCAGAATTCCGCGCACGGTGTCCGAAATCGGCTCGTTCGTATCGTCTCCCTCCACCAGGACCGTGTAAATCCCGGTGATGGAACCCGTTTTGAAATTCCCGCTCCGCTCCAGCAATTTTGGGAGCTGCGCGTAAATGGACGGCGTATATCCCCTCGCGATGGGGGGTTCGCCCGCCGCCAGCCCGATTTCCCGCTGCGCCATGGCAAAACGCGTCAGAGAATCCATCATCAGCAGAACGTCTTTTCCCTTGTCGCGGAAGTATTCCGCGATGGCCGTGGCCACGGAAGCGCATCTGGCCCGGAACATGGCCGGCTGGTCGGAGGTGGCCACCACCAGCACCGAGCGGGCGAGCCCATCCTTCCCCAGGTCCTTCTCGATGAACTCCTTCACTTCCCTGCCGCGCTCGCCGACCAGGGCGATCACGTTGATATCCGACCGTACATTTTTCGCGATCATCCCCATCAGCGTGCTTTTTCCCACGCCGCTTCCGGAAAAAATACCGATTCTCTGGCCTTTGCCGATCGTAAGGGGCCCGTCGATTGCCTTGATGCCGAACGTCATGGTCTCGCTGATGCGGGGCCGTTCCAAAGGGTTCACGCAGGAGGAATCCACGTCGTAGCGCGCTTCGGCCTCGATGTCCCCCAATCCGTCGATCGGTCTTCCGGCGGCGTCCACGGTCCTGCCCTTCAGCCCTTCTCCGACCGGAACGCGCAGCTTGTGCCCGGTCGATTCCACAATGCTGCCCGGCCCCACCCCGCGGATGTCCCCGTAAGCCATCAGCAGCACGTTGCCGTCGCGGAACCCGACCGCCTCCGCTTCGACGGGCGGTTCCCCGTTCTGGCCGCCAATGGTGCAAATATCGCCGATTCTGGCGTCAAGGCCAGTGGTTTCCATCATCATGCCGACGATATTTTTCACTTTTCCCTTGTAACAGAGCGGGTCGATCTTTGTGACGATTTCACAGGCAGACCGTAAATCAACCATCTGGCTTGTTCCTTTCAGGAGTTACCCCATTTCGGTTTGGCCGGATTCCTCCAGCGCCGACTGAATTTTTCTCAACTGGGTGTCGATTCCCGCGTCGATGACCTGATCCGGCATCTCGATGACGCAGGATTCGTCGCTGATTCCCGTTGTAACGACCACCTTTACGCGGTCGGATACGGCCTGAAGCTCCTGCGCGATAGAGACGTCGGCCTTGGTCAGCAGATTTGCCGTGTTTCCTGAAACATAGATGCGCACCCACGCCTGGTTGCGATAGGAATCGACCGCGTTCTGGATGATGGTGTGCAGCGTTTTCGGGTCGGTTTCCAGCTCCTTTTTGACAATGGCCCTCGCTATGGTCACCGCGAGATCCTTCAGGTCGGATTCAAATTTCGAAAGGATTTCCGTTTTGGATTTTTCAACGGACTGGATCATCTCGCCAAGCTCATTGAGGCATTGCCGGTTTTCCGCCTCCGCCTTTTTTGCCCCCTCTGAAAGGCCCTGCCTCATGCCGGACTCCATTCCGGACTTTTCGCCCTCTTCCCGGCCATGCGCGAAACCCTCCCGGTATCCCTGTTCTTGGGATTCCCGAAGCTCCCGGTCCGCATGTTCCGCGCAGTCGCGGAGCTGTTCCGAACGGTAATTCTGCGCTGATTCCACAATCTGCTTTGCTTTCTGGAAGGCCTGATCGAGAACCAATCTGCATTGGGCATCCGGCGATACGTCCGCGCCGGCGGCCGCGCCGGGGCTTTCGATAAACGGGTTGTACTGGGAGGCTTTGATTACCTTACTCAATAATCTCGTCCTTCCCTCCCTTAGAAATTACCAGCTCGCCTTCGCTTTCCAGGCGGCGGATCACGCCGACGATGCGCTGCTGCGCCTCTTCCACGTCCCTCAGGCGGACATTGTGCGTATATTCCAGATCCGATCTGACCGTTTCGGCCGAACGCGAAGACATGTTGGCAAAAATCGTGTCGGCAACCTCTTTATTGGCCCCTTTGAGCGCATAGACAAGGTCTTTCGGATCGACCTCGCGCAGAAAACGCTGGATGGACATGTTGTCCAGGATGACAATATCCTCGAACACGAACATCTTCTGACGGATCTCCTCCGACAGCTCCGCGTTTTTGCGGCCCAGCTCGTCGAAAATCGACTTTTCGTTGGTGCGGTCCATGTTGTTCATGATATCGGCGACGTAATCCACTCCGCCGAACTGGGTCATGTCAACGCTCAGGACATTGGAGAATTTATCGGAAAGGTTGTTTTCCACGATCTTGACCACGTCCGGCATGATCCGGTCCATGGTGGCGATCCGCTGGACGACATCCGCCCTCTTTTCCGGCGGAAGGTCCGCGATGACTGTCGCGGCCTGGTCCGCGCGGGCATAGGAGAGAATCAGCGCGATCGTCTGCGGATGTTCATTCTGAATGGCGGTCAGGAGGTTTTTGTAATCCGCCTTTCTCAAGAACTCAAAAGCCTTGGAGCGAAGCGACTTGGTCACCCGTTCCAGAAGCGAGCTCGCCATCTGCGCGCCGTAGGCCTTTTCCAGGACGTTGCGGGCGTACTCCACTCCCCCGTCCGTAATGACCTTCTGGGTCAGGCAAAGATTGTAAAAATCGCCGAGGATATTTTCCACTTCATCGGGCGGCAGATTGGTCGTCCGCGCGATTTCATACGTGAGCTGTTCGACTTCCTCTTCGCGGAGATATTTGTAGATTTTAGAGGCGGCGTCGGTCCCAAGCGCGATAATGACGGAAGCGGCTTTCTGTGCCCCGGTAACCTTGTGTTCAGGCATTGTCGTCCTCCCCCTTCAGCCAGCTGCGGATCAGCTGAGCCGCAATCTCCGGATTCTGGGAAGAAAATTCCTGCAGGTCCTTGCGGACCTTTTCCTCTTTTCCTCCGGTCTCCTTGCGGATCTGCTCGATGGATTCCGTGGGAATGTCGGAAACGGGGGAACGGCCCAGCCCCTCCAGGCTGATTTCTTCCCCCTGCGCCAGGTTTTTCTCAAGCTCTTTGATCCGCTTTTTCCTTCGCCTTGAAAGGAAGACGACCGTCAGGATTACGATCAGGAGGAATCCGCCGGCGCCGGCCGCGAGAATTTTCCAATCGAACGGAAGGGCGTAGCCGGCCGGCTGCGCATTGGCGGGCTGCGCGGAGCTGTAGAAATTTCTGCTCATGACGTCCACCTTGTCGGCACTGACGCCCGAGGCAAAGGCCACCGCGTTTTTCAGGTTGTTTATCTCCGTGTCCGTCATTCCGGGGTCGTTGACGATCACGGAAACGGTTACATCCTGCAGCGCCGCGGCGTCGCCCTGGACCTGTTCCTGAACCTGGCTGACAAGGTATTTATACGACGCGCTGTCTTTTGACGTGATGATGTTTCCGTTGACCGTCACGCCTGGATACGTCGTCGTCTCCGTATTGGATTCGGCCCCGGCAGCTCCGCCGGTTCCGGAGGCATCCTGGGTCACCTCGTGCTGTTCCTCGCTTTCGCTGACGACCCCTTTCCCGTCACTGGTCGTCGGCTGATAGGTAATGATATTCTTGATTGTCTTGTCAAGGTCCATCTGGCTTTTGACGCTGACGCTGACATTGTTCTGCCCGTAAATCTCCGACAGGTGGTCCACAATCTTTTTTTCCAGACTGTCTTCATATTGCTTTTCAATTTTCAGCTTGAATTCCGTCAGGTTCATCTGGACGCTGCCGGAACTGTCGGAATCCGCGGACTCCAGCTCTTCTCCCGTGGAATTGTCAATCACGGAGACGTCCTCTGTTTTCATGTTGGGGACGCTTTTGGAGACCAGCTGCTTGATCCCGTTCACCTGCTTGGCGCTCAGGGCCTGTCCCGATTTCAGCTTGATCGCGACCGAGGCGGTGGGAGCGCTCTCCTTGTCGTCCCAGGCATAATCCGATTCATCCGGGATGCTGATGGTCACATAGGCGTTTTCGATCGGGTCCTGGGTCTTGATCACGTCCTCCAGCCTCTGGTTCAACTGATATTTCTCGATGACTTTTTTTTCATAATCGGTCGTCATCGCATTGATATTGCTGGTGAAAAAATCGTAAGTCGGAGCCGATTTCGGATGCCCTTCGTTCGCGAGCTGCATTCGCACGGAATCTTCCTTGTCCGACGGAACGTAAATGGAATCGTCGTCCTCCCGGTAAGAGATGCCGCTGTCTTTCAGCTCCGTCATGACCTCAACCGCTTCGTCATGGTCAAGCCCCGAGTACAGAACCACATACTGCGTACGGTTCAAAAGCAGTCCCAGAACGACGGACAGCAGAACTACCCCGCCCAGAGAAATGAAAATAATTTTTTTCGTCTTTGAAGATAGTTTCATCCAAAAGTTCTTGACTGGCTGTATGTATTTCTTAACTTCCTTCATCATTCGGCTCAGAACCGCCCTTTGCGAGAATTCGTCAGACGCTCATTCTCATAATCTCATTGTAGGAATCAAGGACCTTGTTCCGCATCTGGACCAGCAGATCAACGGACAGGCTGGCTTTCTGTGACGCAATGTAAATATCGTGCAGATTATCCGACTGTCCGGTCGTCATTTGATAGACCTGGTCGTTCAGAGAGGCGTCCGTCTGCTTGACATTGTCCACGGCCTCCTGAAACAGCGACTGGAACGGCAGCCCCGCGGGCTGCGCCTGGCTTCCCCCGGAAACGCCGAGCTCCTCCGGCGTGCTCAGCTTCTGAATAGGCACAATTGGATTCATTGTTTATCACTTCCAGATTTCCAGCGCTTTGCTGGCCATGCTTTTGACCGCGTTAAGCGCGTTAATATTGGCTGAATAAGCCCTGGTCACCGACATCATGTCCAGTGTTTCCTTGGTGACGTCGACATTCGGCATCTGAACATACCCCTGCTCGTCCGCGTCCGGGTTGGACGGGTCGTAGACCGTGTTAAACGGGGTCTGGTCCTCTACGATCCCCTCCACCTTCACTCCGCCGGGGACCTGGGAAGAAGCATCTAGCTCATTGTTCAGAATCGAGCCAAAGCCGTCTTCCGCGCCGTCCGCCGAGCGGTAAACCACCATTTTTCTGCGGTACGGTCCGCCCGCGTCGGTGCGGGTGGTCGAAGCGTTCGCGAGATTCTCGGAAATAACGTCCATTCTGAGCCGGCTGGCCGTCAGCGCGGACCCGCTGATGTCCAGTGAACTGAGAAAAGCCATAAAAAAGCCCTCCTGTTTTTCTTAATCTTAAAATTATTTAGATCTATTTAAGTTCCGCCGCCGATTGCGGTTTTCAGCCTGGAAAATACATCGGAGACTGTCTGAAGAGAATAATAATAGTTCATTTGCGTTCTAAGAGACTCAATATCCTGTTGCTCCAGATCCACTCCGTTGCCGTCCGCGCGGAACATTTCGTCCTCCGCCTCCGCCGTTTCCGGCTGCACGCTCTCAATGCCGCGCATCTGCCCGCCGGCCGTCTCACCGCCTGCGACCTGGGCACGCAGCTGATCTTCGAACGAAACGCTCTTGGTCTTGTAACCCGGTGTTTCAAAATTGGCAATATTGTCCGAGACCGCCTGTTG
Source organism: Caproicibacter sp. BJN0012 (assembly GCF_035986805.1). NCBI lineage: Bacteria > Bacillati > Bacillota > Clostridia > Eubacteriales > Acutalibacteraceae > Caproicibacter > Caproicibacter sp. BJN0012. Next base: position 3,029,841 of record NZ_CP142518.1, read on the forward strand.
CCTTGCCCACAGGCCGTCCAGATCCTTGCCGAGCAGCGACGTCGTCACGCTATCGATCCAGTTCATCGTTTCCACCGTCTTCCTTTCGTCCGCCATATTATGAAAAAATTCAACACTAGTGAATATTTATTTATTTTTGCTTTTCCCCGGAAAGTTCGGCGATTGATTTTTCATACATATAGCGATGGTGTTTTTCCCATCTTTTATAAATGAAGGAATGCTAGATATTGGGATGAAAAAAGGAAAAATATTCTTGATATATTATCATACAGTATGCGACAAAAGTCAACATATTTCGAGCTTTTATCGAAATTTTCTCTGTCAATTATAGAAATAAACGCTTAATGAAAACGCCGGTCAAGCTTCCCGTTTTACAAATCGGACTTTTTCGCCGCCCAAACTAAATTTTTGAATGGAACAGCCGATAAACAATTCAGAGGTGAACGTCGGATGCGGATCAAAGACACTGGTTTTTCCCTGTTTCCTTATTCACAGATCAAGGACAAGGGAAGTGCGGCACAAACGGAGGCCGCTGTAAAAAACACGAAAGAAGCGTTTCAGGGCAATAGGAGCCAGGGTGTTCGCGCCGACAGGATCGAGCTTTCCCCCCGTCAGGAGGAGTCGTCCGATCGGCTGATCGACAGCCTGAAAAACAGCATCTGCGAAGAATTTGGCAGAGACGCCGGCGCGGCGAGACTCCAGTACCTGAAGGACGCCGTAACCAGCGGAAGCTATTCGGTGGATTCCGGCGCGCTGGCTGAGATGCTTCTGTCCGAATGATATCGTCCTGCGGGCAGCGGGAGGAGGGAGTAACCGGATAATGGATGAAAAAACATCCGAAAACATGATTTCTTATTTCGCCCGGCTGCTGGAGTTCTACCGGAAATTCCTGGATTTTGAAACCGAGAAGCAGGGATATCTGGAACAGGACAAGCTGGACAGGCTGGACGAATGCATGAAACGGGAACAGGCCTTTGTCCTGAAGGCACGGGGCCTGGAGCAGGAGCGCGCCAGGCTGATGCAGAAAACCCCGCAGCCTCAGGCGAATTTTCGGGAGATCATCCCCCTGTTTCCCTCTGGAAGCAGGGAACAGATTCAGGAGCTGTATGAAAAACTTTCTTCCGTGCTGGCCGAGTTGAAAGAGACAAACCGCCGGAACAGCCTGCTGACGGAGCGCAAGCTTCGCCGGGCGTCCGGCGTCCTGAACCGGCTGAAGGGCCGGACGGAACTGCAGAAAATTTACGGGCGGAAAGCCGGGGACGGCTCCCCGTCCGCCGGTTTTCTTTCTAAAAAAATATAGAAAGGCGGCGTATGCCATGAGTTCAACCTTTGACGGATTATATATTGCAAAAAGCGGGGTGCAGGCTGCGCGGACCAATCTGAACACCACCGGTCAGAACATCGCCAACGCAAACACGGCCGGCTATACGCGCCAGCGGGTGGATCAGAGTTCCGTCGCCCCCACCAGCATCAACATGCTTTACGCGGGGACCGGCGCAATCGTCGGCGAGGGCGTGACGACAACCGGGATCAGCCAGCTCAGAAACAAGTTTTTAGACGGACAGTACCGCACGCAGAACGCGCAGTCCGGGCTGACCTCCACGCAGCTCAGCGCCCTGCAGGACATCGAGGACGCGCTGAACGAAACCTCCACCGATGGGATCAGCGCCGCTTACAGCGCCCTTGTCAAACAGCTGGAGGGCCTGACTTCCAGCGGCAGTTCGACCGCGACGGAAAGCACCGTCAAGGAAGCGGCCTCCCTGCTGGCCACAAAGCTCAACACGGCGGCGAACCAGCTTGAAACCATCCGGAACCAGCAGTATAATTATCTGGATCAATACGGGGTGGACAAAGTAAACACCCTGCTGAAGAACATCTCAAGCCTGAGCGACCAGATCAAAAGCGCGGATCTTGCCGGCTCCCCCGCTCTGGAACTGCTGGACGAGCGGAACTCGATGATCGACGAGCTGTCGCAATACGTCAATGTGAAAGTGGTAGAAACGCCGACCGATGTCGGCGCGGGCAAATCGGTGGACACGCTGTCGATCTATCTGGCGGACAGCAAAGGCGATGCGCTCTCCGGCTCTTACCCTCTGGTCGACGGCAACCAGTATTCCGAACTTGGCGTGACCGGCAGCGCCGAATCCGCCGGCCTCACGGTCTCGGGCCTGACAAAGGACGGCGTCAATTTCTCGGTCGAATCCGGAGCGATCGCCACCGATTCGGACGGCAAGCTGACGTCTGACATCGACTCAACTTACGATTTCACCTTGGGAAACGGCACCGCCGTATCCATCAATATTACGGCCAGCGCCGGAGACACGATGGAGGACCTTCTCGCGAACGCCCAAACGGCCTTAAATGATGCCTCGCTCAACGTCACCGTGGGACTCTCCAGCGACGGGACGCGGCTGACCTTCACGCCGACCGACGGCTCCGAATTGTCCGTCACCGACTCCGGGAGCGACCCGCTCGGCCTGTCCCATTCGTCTCTGGACCGCGGCATTGGGAATGACGACTTTCAGGGCGGCAGCCTGAGCGGATACCTCAGCCTGCTCAACGACAACGGCGAATACGATAAAACCTCCGCCGACGATACCACCAACAACAGCCGCGGAATCGGATATTACGAAAACATGCTGGATACGCTGGCGCAGCAGCTGGCCAGCGTGATGAACGCCGACAACAGCACCAACGATACCGGGGACAACAAGCCGATTTTTACGGACTCCGCCGGCAATACCGTCGACGCGTCGGGCAATTCCACCATCACCGCCGCCAATATCCGGGTTTCCCCGAAATGGGACGATCCACAGTACAGCGAAGGGTATCTCACCCTTTCAAAGGACACTTCGAATTCCGGCGACGATTCAAGCGGCTCCAACAGCAATATCACGCAGATGATCACCGACCTGACAACCAGCAAGTACACGCTTTCCACTCCGAACGGCGTCAGCCTCTTCACGGGGACGATGCAGGAAGCCGTGGACAACGTTTCTCTCACGCTTGGGCAGGACATCGACGCGGTCGACGCGCAGGACACGGCAAACTCCACCATGCTGAACAATATCGACACGCGCCGGCAGGCGCAGTCGTCCGTGGATATCAACGAAGAGGCCATCAACCTGATCGTCTACAATCAGGCTTTGTCGGCTTCGGCCCGGTTCATGACGACGGTGGACGAATGTCTTGATACGCTTATCAACAACATGGGCATCGTAGGAAGGGGTTAATCAGCCATGAGAATTACAAGCGGGATGATTTCCAGGCAGTACAACAGCAACTTGAATCAGGCGACTTACCAGCTCAATAAGGCCGCCACCACCGCTTACGATTACCGCGCGTTTGAAAAGCCCTCCGAAGACCCGTTTCTGGCCGGGCAGACCTTTCAGGTCCGCCGGCAGCTTGGTCTGAATGAGAGTTATTCTTCCAACATTTCAAGTCTGAAAGGCGAGGTTTCTTCCGCGACCAGCACGCTGGACACGGTTTACGGCATTCTGACGAACGCAAAGACCAGCATTCTGGCGGCCATCACCGCCTCAACAAGCGAGTCCGACCGGGACATCTATGCAAATAAACTGGAGACGATGCAAAAAGCGATTCTTTCCGACATGAACGCCGAATACGGGAACCGCTATCTCTTCTCCGGCGCGGGCGGATACGGCGAGGCCCCGTTTTCCGTCGACAGCAGCGGCAACCTGCTGTACCGCGGCATCAACGTCGACACAGGCGAAAACACCAACGGCGCTTCCGCCACAATCAGCTACGACTACACGGACGCCGACAATGTCACAACGGCGAAGACCATGCAGATCGATTTCGGGACCGGCATTTACGATAAGCTGAACGGCTATACCGTTTCCCTCTCCGTCAGCGGCACTTCCAACACCGTCTCGGTCGATACCGCTGGAAAGACCATTTCCATCACAATGGAAAACGGCGCCACTAAGCAGGGGCTTCAGGATTTTCTCCAGGGCAGCGATTTTCAGTCGGCGCTCTCTTCCATTGATTCGAGCATTACCGCCGACGACGTAAAGCAGATCACCATCAGCGGTCTGGACGAGCCCGGTGTGGGAGACGACGCCATCAGCGAAAGCGGAACGGTTTCTTCCTCCGTTTCGGGCGATTTTTCCGCCTTTAGCTACAACGACGCCGACAACATCTCAGGAACCCTCCGGATCAATTTCAGCGGAGCCTCGACTTCCTACGAAGGGTATACCGTCTCCCTCGGCACGGGGGCATCCACAAACACGGTCAGCGTCGATAACGACAATAAGACAATTACCATCCGGCTGCAGGATGGCGCAACGCGAAGCGATTTGCAGTCCCTCCTTCAGTCGCAGGTAGACGGCGGTATCGACGTCACTTTGGACGCGGGGGACGCAATTTATGAACCCAAAACTTCCATCTCGTCCGGAATAACCAATTTCGTCGATCTCGCGGATCTGGCAAAGGAAACCTCTTATGTGGATATTGGCCTCGGAATAAAAACGGACGCGAACGGGAACGTGGTTGATCAGAGTGCTTTCAACGCCGCGATGCCGGGCATCAGTTTTCTCGGCTACGGGACGACCACGGAGGGCGGAACCAGTATTCCGAACAATGCTTATTCCCTGCTCGGCAGGATGGCCGACATCCTTCGAGACGGCAGCATGAGCGGCGAGGACCTGATAGACACGCTGGAGCCGTACACTGACGCTTTCAACGACGCTATGGATGAATTCTCCTCCCAGAAGGCGCAGCTCGGGACCGACGCCACCTTTTTGGACAGCACCAGCACCTTTATTACCAATGTCAACCTGAATCTGACCCAAAAGGACGAGGATGTCGAATATGTCGACACAACAGACGCCATCACTAATTATTCCATGCAGATATTCTGCTATCAGGCGGCCCTGCAGGTCGGCAGCAGCATTTTGCAGCCGACCCTGCTGGATTTCATGAAATAACGACAATCGGCGGACCGAGCGCCGCATGTTTCGGAAGGGAAAGTTTACATGCTGATCGCCATCGAAGGCCGTGACTGCCCGGTTTGTGAGACCATCCGTCAAAGTCAGCCGGACGGCGGCCTCGCTTATCTTCCTTCCGTTTCAGTCCGCTTTCTTCTGGAACCCCGGGAGCTGCGTCTCCAATATGAAGCCGGGCGCCTGCGTTACGACCTGAACTGCGGCGGCGATTTCCGCTCCGGGCCCGGCGACGCGATCCAGCTTTACCGCAAGACCGCCGCGATGTTTGCAGCCGCGCCTTCGGGGCCGGACGGCGGGCCTTTCAACGAAATCGCCTGAACAGACCTCCGGCCGGGACGCGGCTCCGCCGGTCACGGCTCTGGGAAATCCCGCGTTTTGAGTTTTTTCCGCCGCTCCGGGAAAATGAACGGCGGAAATTGCCGGTTTCGTCTGGCAAGATTGTTCCGGGATACTCCCGGAACAATCTTGAATTTCGGGCCGCAGCGCCATACTGCCGGAAAGGAGAATTCCTATGAAATCAACATCCGCCGGGGCGGAGCCAAACGCCGGGAATCAAAAAAATATCATTCGGTTTGAAGATGGAATCTACGGTTTCGAATCAGTGAAGGAATTTGTTCTGCTGCAGCAGGACGAAACACAGGCGATCTGGTCCCTGCAGGCGGCGGATTCTCCCTATCCCTCCCTGATTGTCATCGATCCCTTTTTGATTTTTCCGGATTACGGCCCCGTCCTCTCTCCCGCGGATCTGGAGCACCTGGGAAATCCAAGGAAAGAAGATCTCTGCATTCTGGCGGTCGCAGTAATCAAGCGGGAGCTGAAAGATTCCGTCGTAAACCTGAAAAGTCCGGTGGCCATCAACGTTCCGGGAAAGACCGGCAGGCAGGTAATCCTGGAAGACAGCAGCTATCCCATTCGCTGCAAACTGTTTCGAAGCGGCACGGCGGGGAGGGACTGACATGCTGGTAATCACAAGGAAAACCTCCGAGTCCATCCTGATCGGCGACGAGATCGAGATCACTGTAACCGAAATCGGTGCGGAGCGGGTCAAAATCGGAATCAACGCCCCAAAGGGCGTTCCGATCCTGCGGAAGGAGCTGCTGGAAACGCGCGAGCTGAACCGGGAGGCCAGCGCTGCCTCCGGACCGCGCGAAATGGCGGAACTGCTCAAGCTGCTGCATTTGCATGGAGTGGAGGAGCAGGCGGACCCGAAAAAAAAATAGGGAAAAAAGTCTAATATTATCGCCGATCCTGCCGATATATAGCATAGGTCCGGTTGGAAGATTCTTCCGCCTGTTTTCGCTCTCACAAGGGCCCGTGCGGCGAAGCCGCCGGAAGGGCTCCGTCGGACCGATCAGGAAAGAGAAAGGACTCTCTTTCCCCGCGAACGGCGGATACGCCGCGCGGAAATTGATTCAGGAGGAATAAAATTATGCGTATTAATCACAACATTGCCGCTTTAAATGCTTCCAACCGCTTGAAGGCGAACGACAACTCCATCAGCAAAAACCTGCAGAAGCTGTCTTCCGGCTACCGCATCAACAGCGCCGCGGATGACGCCGCGGGCCTTGCGGTTTCCGAAAAAATGCGCGCCCAGATCAATGGCCTGAACCAGGCGGAAGACAATGCGCAGAACGGCATTTCGCTCATTCAGACGGCCGAGGGCGGCCTGAACGAGACCGAATCCATCCTGCAGAGGATGAACACGCTGGCCGTTGAATCCGCGAACGGAACCTATCAGGATACGGATGACCGCGCTAACCTTCAAAAAGAGGTTACTGCTTTGATTTCGGAAGTGGACCGCATTGCAAGTTCCACGAACTTCAATGGAACCACTTTGCTGGATGGCACCGCTACAAACCTCGTTTTCCAGATTGGTTCCGACAATACCACCTCTCAGCAGGTATCGCTCTCAATCGCAACCATGACCGCAACAGGACTCACCATTGATGGTGTCAGCATCGGCTCGCAGACAGATGCAGAGGCCGCAATTGACACCATAAAGGCCGCAATTAAGGCGGTTTCCGGTGCGCGTGCGGACCTCGGTGCAATGCAGAATCGTCTGGAACACACCACCAACAACCTCTCCACCATGAGTGAAAACCTGACCAGCGCGGAAAGCACGATCCGCGACGTGGACATGTCTTCCGAAATGGTCGACCTGACCAAGAACCAGATTCTGGAGCAGGCCGCGACCTCGATGCTCGCTCAGGCGAACGCTCAGCCGCAGAATGTTCTGTCCCTTCTCAAGGGCTGATTCGATTCCCTTTCCCAAGGCAATACGTGAACAGGGCTTCCGGATTTCTCCGGAAGCCCTGTTTTTGCAGCGTGACACCTGTGCATTCAGCGACCCGCCCATATAGCGCAGGAAAAAGAGCAGCCAAGTCTGGCGGGACAGTTTTTGACTGTTCCCGCCGATTTCTAAAGCATAGGGCGCGCCCCTCCGGAACAAGGGCCGGGCAAATATATGGCAGGCCAACGGAAGCGGCGCCTCGCCGCTACTGGGGCAAATGGGCAGCCAGTTCGTTCATATCCGGCTCCGTGTGTGTCAGTGTCCTGAATCTCACTACATCCGGGTCGTCCGGCAACAGCCGTGCCAGCTGAGCCGTGTAGCGCCCTGCTTCCTCCAGCTTTCCCTGCGCAATCAGCGCCTTGATGTTCTCCTTGACCCGTCCTGCCAGCGTTCTGAACTCCTCCGCCTTTTCCTTTCTCTCTTTCTCCTTTTGCTGAAACTGCTCCAACAGCAGAGAGATCGGCTTTTTCATCACCGGATAACCGTGCAGGGCGTGACGCAGATTTGCAATATAAGCCACATCATTCCCCTGGCCGCGCGCGGAAAGCGCCAGATTGATATAATACCAAAACCGGTGTTCCCTTGGAAGGGCGGAAACAGATTCCGGGGAAAGCAGTTCCGGACGGTACAGCATCCGGAGATATTGGGCGCTTTGAGACGCATATTCCCAAAACAGGGCTATGACTTCCTCGTCGCCGAGGCCCTGAGTAAGAATCACCTGTTCTTTCAGACAAAGAAGCCAAAAAGCTCTCTGCATCGATTTGCCGGAATCCGGCCCGCGATAATTTTTTATCACCTCCAAGAAATCCAGATGCTGCGTTTGCATATTGACCGCACAGCCCTTCAGATCCTCCGCGCCGATTTTTCTCAGCAAGGGAGTGATATCGGCCTGTTCCTTCATCCCGTAAAACAGAACGTCGTATAAGGTCGCGTCCCAATCCCCGTCCCACTGGAAAAACCAGCTGAGTTCCCTTTGCGCGGCATTCCGGTTTCCGCTGCGTTCCGCATCCCGCAGGCGGTTTATCCGCACATAGGCATCGTCGTCATCCGTCATCGCGGAGATTTCCCGCGTTGCAAATGTCCGTTTATCCAAATCTTCCGGCAGTTGACTCTCCATCGTTCTCCGAAGGGAATCCCTGATTTCCTCCCCGGCGCCGCAGGCTTTCCGATAAAACCCGGACACACACGTCCAGTCTCCGGTTTTGCCGCCAAACCCATATAAAAACTTTACTTCAGGTGCCAGTAATTCTTCAAATGAGATTTCCAGGCTGTCAAGAATATGCCTTGCCTCGCTGATGCGGTTCAGGGAAAGGAAGGATTCTCCCAAAATACAAAGCGCTCTTTCCCGGCTCAGCGGAGAAAAAAGCTGCAGGGCCGAAAACAGGGTGCAATACTGATTCAACTGGCCCAAACGATTTTTCTCATACAGTTTCAGATAGGCTTTCCCGTGATCAATGGAACGCTCATAGTCCCCGACTGAAAAGGCGGCGGACTGCGCGCAGCCATGAAAATCGATCCAGAGGACCTCCGTTTCCGCATTATGGGGGACGTCGTTTTCCAACAAGCGAAACAGCTTGTCACTTTTATTCTCTTTCATATATGCGGTGGCGAGGATATGCAGCAGGGAAAGCCTCCAATGGGGATCAGGATTCTCCCGCTCGATCTGCAGGCCGAAATTGCAGTATTGTTCCGCCCGGGCCGGGTCTTCCGACAGAAACTGCATGGCGGACTGAAGATAGGCTTTCAGGTTCTTCGGATGGTCTTTTATCTCCAATTCAAGCAGAGTTGTGTTCCTGCTTCGCTTTTTTCTTTTTTCCGCCTCACAGTGAAATATATAACCGTAATGGTGAACATAGTCATTCACAAACTTGATTGGCTTCACGGCCGGAATATTTTCATGGATAACATTGACAAACCGGATTCCCTGATATACCCGGTAAACACGCATCGCATGAAAATCGTTATACCGTTTTCCGTCAAAATTATTGTAATTTCTCTGGATATAGGAAGCCGACCCGTACCGGTCACATTCGCCGCTTGTAAAAAAATCAATGAGTTCGTTCGTATCCTCGAACCATTCGTCTCCGTCGAGGAACATGAACCACTCGCCGCGCGCCGCCTTGAGGCCGGTGTTCCGGGCGGCCGAGAAATCGTCGCACCACTGGAAGTGAATGATGTGATCGGTGTATTTTTCCGCGATTTTCACCGTGCGGTCCGTGCTGCCGGTGTCGGTGATGATCAGCTCGCTCTCCACCGCCTCCATCAGCGGCTTTAAAGAGCTCAGGCAGCGGTCGAGCGTCTTCTCCTCGTTCTTTACGATCATGCCGATGGTCAGCCGAATTGGATGCCCGTGGTACGGACCTTCTCCTGAAATTCGGATGATGTGTTCCTTGGAAACATTCTCCTGTCTCACACGTGCTTTCATCTATGTAATTCCTCCGATTCGTCATTAAAAACTATTTTTATTATATATCGGCAGAGCAGGACAAAGTCTTACTATATTTTAAACAAATCGGCGACAGAATGTGCTATGATTGAAGAAAATACCGGGTGGATCGTTTTCCGGTCCGCCCTATGGAAAGAAGCGCGCGGAACACATGATTTCCATCAGTGTCTGTATGATTGTAAAAAATGAAGAGGCCGTACTGGCGCGGTGCCTGGACTGTCTGACCGGAATCGCGGATGAAATTATTGTGGTCGACACCGGTTCCACCGATTCCACCCCCGGAATCGCCCGAAAATACACGGAAAAGATTTTCCCGTTCCAATGGCGGGACGATTTTGCCGAAGCCAGAAACTTCGCCTTTTCCAAAGCGACAAAGGATTATATTTACTCCGCCGACGCGGACGAAGTGATCGACGGGGAAAACCGGGAAAAGTTCCGGCTGCTGAAGCAGACGCTCTCTCCCGAAACCGAGCTGGTTGAAATGCGCTATGCGAATCAGCTTCAATTCAACACAAATTACAATTACGACGTGGAGTACCGGCCCAAGCTGTTCCGGCGCGTGCGCGGTTTTCACTGGGTGGAACCCGTCCATGAAACGGTCGATCTGTCGCTTCACATGCTTGAGAGCGACATTGTGATCACCCATTGTCCGTCGGAACTTCACGCAAAGAGGGATTTCCTGATTTTTCAGGAAATGGTCCGGAAGGGTCCGCTGAATTCCCGGCTGCACCGGATGTATGCAAAAGAACTGTTCTTCGCGGGAGAAAGCGGGGACTTCCTCTCCGCCTGCCCCTATTTTGAAAGCACGCTGCACGAAGAATCCAGGAGCCTCGACGACATCCGTGTTTCCCAGTGCGTGGCGGCAAGATGCGCCCGCTTGCAGGAGAATTCGGTGAACCTCTTCAAAACGGCTCTGAAAAATGTGATCGGCGGTACGCCGTGCGCCGAAGTCTGCTGCGAACTTGGAGAATACTTTCAGAGCGCAGGAGACTGCGAGGAGGCCGCAACCTGGTTTTACACAGCGGCATTTGGGGCGGAAAGCGAAATTGATCTCCGCGCTTCCGGAATTTTTCCGCTCCGGAAACTGGCGGACTGCTATGAGGCGCTCGGCCTTCCGGAGGAGGCGCAGACATACCGGGCCAAGGCCGGGAACTGGAAGGCGCCCGGTCCCGACAGCACAATTTCAAAATAATTTCATAGAACATTGCTTGACTTCACATAATAGGTATGCTATGGTATGGACAGAGTAAGTTTCTGCTAACTTTTGGTAAACGGAAAGAGGGGTCAAGCATGCCTGATTACAGGATTAAATCCGTAAAGGGTTTGGAAATGATCGATTCACGCGGCAACCCGACTGTCGAAGCGGCGGTGGAACTGGCGAGCGGAGCGGTTGGGCGCGGCGCGGTGCCAAGCGGCGCCTCCACCGGCACATATGAGGCGCTGGAACTTCGCGACGGGGATCCGTCCCGCTTCGGCGGAAAGGGCGTTCTGAAAGCTGTGGCAAACATTGACGGGCCCCTCTGCAACGCAGTCTGCGGGCTTGACGCAACCGACACGTCGGCGGTCGACAGCGCGCTGCTGAGCGCCGACGGTTCTCCGGACAAATCCCGCCTGGGGGCCAACGCCATTCTGGCCGTTTCCCTTGCGGCAGCCAGAGCGGGAGCAAACGGCCTGGGACTTTCGCTTTACCGTTTTCTGGGCGGTATCGGCGCGGACACTTTGCCCGTGCCGATGATGAATATTCTGAACGGGGGCGCGCACGCGGCGAACAACGTCGATATTCAGGAATTCCTGATTATGCCGGCCGGGGCGCCTTCCTTCAGGGAAGGCCTTCGCTGGTGCGCGGAAGTGTTCCATACGCTGGCGGGCATTCTGAAGTCCAAGGGCCTTTCCACCTCCGTCGGCGATGAGGGCGGATATGCGCCGAACCTGAAAACCGACGAGGAAGCAATTGAACTGATCCTGCAGGCGGTTGAGAAGGCCGGCTACCAGCCCGGCAGGGACTTTGTCCTGGCCGTTGATGCCGCCGCCAGCGAGTGGGCATCCCCCGAGGGGTACCGGCTGCCAAAGAAGGGAACGCGGTATACGACGGACCAGCTGATCGCTTATTGGAAGCAGCTTGCGGGCAAATACCCGATCCGTTCCATTGAGGATCCTCTGGGTGAAGAGGATTGGCAGGGCTGGGCCAAGATCACGGAGGCGCTGGGCTCCAAAATCCAGCTGATCGGCGACGATCTCTTTGTGACCAATACAAAGCGGCTGGAAAAGGGCATCACCATGAACTGCGCGAACTCGATCCTGATCAAGCTCAATCAGATCGGTTCCCTGACCGAAACGATCCGGGCCATCAAAATGGCGCACGGAACCGGTTACACGGCGGTCATTTCCCACCGCTCCGGCGAAACGGAAGATACCACGATCGCCGATCTTGCTGTCGCCATGAACGCCGGGCAGATCAAAACAGGCGCTCCGAGCCGCAGTGAGCGCGTTTCAAAGTACAACCAGCTTCTGCGAATCGAGGCACAGCTGGGGACCGCGGCGGTCTACCCGGGAGCGGACTGTTTCCATCAAAAATAGGGATACAAAACCAAATCACCGCACCCCCGGCAATGCCGGGGGTGTTTCGTGTCAGTAAGGCCCTGACCGGTCAACTGTAAAAAGCAGCGGCAGCCCTCCGGGAGGGCCGCCGCTGTTCCAATCTCAAATCAGGAAACTGCAGTCTTCGTTTTTAAGTGGAATCGATTCAGTTCCTTTTGGAGCAGATCCGCCTGCCCGGACAGTTCTTCACTCGCCGCGGCGCTTTCTTCCGCGGATGCGGAATTGGTCTGGATCACGCTTGAAATCTGCTCAATGCCCTGCGAAATCTGTTCGGCGGCCCCGGATTGTGTTGACGCCGCGCCGTCGATTTTCGCAACCGCCTCGTTGACTTTGACAATTCGGGTGGAAATCTCCTCCAGAGCTTTCGCGGTTTTTTCCGCGATTCCGGTGCCGTCCTTCACCTTCGCAATCGTGCCTTCAATCAGCGCCGTCGTCTGGCTGGCGGCATTGGCGGATTTGCCGGCCAGGGCCCGCACCTCGTCGGCGACGACGGCAAACCCTTTTCCGGCCTCTCCGGCGCGCGCCGCCTCAACTGCGGCGTTCAGGGCAAGAATATTGGTCTGAAAGGCGATTTCGTCGATCGCCTTGATAATCTTCCGGATTTCATCGGAGGACGCATCAATCTCTTCCATCGCGACAAGCATCTGTTTCATCTGGCGATTGCTCATCTGAATATCTTCCGTTGTTTCCGCCATGTAAGAATTAACTTTGCTGATATGTTCCGACGTTTCCTGAATGCTTGCCGAGATTTCCTGCGTGGAAGAGGACAGCTCCTCCACGGACGCAGCCTGTTCGGTCGCCCCCTGGGCCAGCTGCTGGGCCGCGGCCGAGACCTGCCTGGCGCCGCTGTCTACCTGACTGGAAGTCGACTGAATGATTTCAAACGTATGATTCAGCTTCCGAAGAATCTCACGGTAGGAATCCGTGATTGGGGCAAAGTCTCCCGCGTAGTTCTGGGTGATCTCCATGGTAAGGTCACCGTCTGCAATCCGGTTCAGAGTTTCCGAGATTTCACATACATCTTTTTTTAGAAGAGAAAACGCGGCGTTAAGGGACGACGAAATGGTGCCGATTTCATTCTGTGAGCGGCAATCGATCCGAAGCCCCAGATTTCCTTTGGAAAACTCCCGCGCCACGTCCGCGATCGTTTGGATCGGCTGCGAAACCTCTCTGGAGAGCCAAAGATGAGAGAAGGCAGCGGTAAGAATAAAAACAACGCAGAATACGGCCATCACCGCAATCATCCACACCGCGGACTGTTTCAGCCGGGTAAGATCCTGCCCGTTCAGGACCTGAAGCAATGCATAAATCCCCATTGCGGCGGACAGAATACCACCTGCCGAAATCACATATTGTATTCCTGTAAGCAGTTTTGAAATTTTAACATTCCGAATGCCTTTTTTCATTTTCATCAGCCGTAAAACCCTTCTCTTTCCAGCAAAATACGACATCGCTTATTTTCGATGAAAGTCATAGAATCCGCAAATCAGTCAGATTGTCCCACAATTCTACATATTTCAAACTGGTTCTACCTTAATGAATTATATATTCATAAAATTGATATGTCAATATATATATCATGAATTTAGTTGATATTGTATTTACTTTTTGAATACAGACTTTGTAGAATGGAATCGAAAGGGCTGATATGAATGAACAGAATCCGTTTTTTGCGTACGCAGAAAGCGATGAAGCAGGAGGAGCTCGCAAGGGTAATCCATGTCAGTCAGTCCTCTTTGTCGGGATACGAAAACGAAAAATATGAGCCGGATAAAAAGACCCTTCTGCGGCTCGCATCCTTTTTCGGGGTCTCGATTGATTACCTGCTGGGAATAGACGACACCTGTTCCCACGGTACGGGTGTCTCGGTGAAAATCCCCGTTTATTCCATCCTGCGGTCGGAGCAGCCAACAGGTCCCTGCGGCTCGGTCCTCTATTTTCTGGACTTTGAACCGTATTGGAAAGAGAACGGCGAGTATTTCGGCATCCAAGTGAGCGGCAATCTGATGGAACCGCGTATTTTTGACGGCGATATCGCCATCGCCCGGCGGCAGAATACCGTCATGGACGGCGATATCGCGGTTGTACAGATAGCGCATAAAAACGCGGAGATCATTCGCGTGGTTCATCACGGAAGCGGAATCATTCTGCTCCCCTATAACCCTAAATGCAAAGTTCTTTCCTACACGGAGAAAGAAATTGCGGAGCTGCCCGTAAAAGTTCTCGGAAAAGTGGTCGAATTTCACGGAAAGTGCTGAAAAAAGCCGGAACCGCCTCGTCCGGTTCCGGCTTTCATTCCGCTGATTTTCGATTTTACTCAAAAGATCGGGTAGTCCTGCCCGCCGTCGTGAAAATACTTTGCCCCGATTCCGGACTGCGCAACGTATTCCTGGAGATTCTTTTTCATCTGCGTGAGAAACGGGTCGTTTTTTCCATAATCAGAGAGCATCTTTTTCGCGGTGCCGCTGTGCGGGGCGCAAAAATCGCGGATGGAATCCGCAAAATAGGAGCCGTCCTTCGCATAGGTATGGCCGTCCGGCTTCCAGGACGTCCCGCCTTTTAAAAAACGGAGCTCCATTGGCATCTTGCTGCCGCTGACCGGATTCAGGGCGTCCCCGTCCAGCTCATATTCCTCAGAGAGGACGGTGGCAAAAACCCGCAGCCCGCCGTTTTCTTCAAAGCTGCCGTAGATCACCGGAGCGCTGACGACCACATTCCCGGAAGCGTAGGGTTCCGAATAAAATGTTCCGAGCGCCTGATAAACGGCGCTTTCCACCGCGTCGTCCGTATGATGCGTGTAGGCCGGCAGCATCGTTTGCCGGTCGTTGAACTCCTCTTGTGCCTTTTTCAGGGCTTCTTCGGCCTCACTGACTTTTTTCCGCTGTTCGGACAAATCCGCAGCTCCGCTTTTTGTCCGGTCTTCCAGCTCCGCCTGTGCCTGCTTTAAAGTCTCCTGCGCCCGTGCGATTTGCTCCCGAAGCTCCGACAAACCCGATTTCGAGCCGCTGCTTCCCGAGGCTGCTCCCGCAGATTCCAGGTTCTGCATCAGCGGGTAGGAATTTTCAATCGTAATCAGCGCGCTCCCGTCTTTGGAGAGCGCATATCGCTTGTTTTCCCGGGGGCTCTGATTGGATTCGGCCTGGTTGAAAAGATAGCAGTCCGCACCGCCGAATTTCTGCTCCCTGAGGATCATCAGCTGCACGGAAGCGCCCAATCGTTTCCCCAGTGCGGTCCAGGCTTCGTCGGCGGTAAGAAGGCCGCTGATCTCACGTCCGTTGATTTTTGTAAAATCTTCCGCGCCGCGGCCGTTGAGCTCCAGTAAGAATTTTTCCATTTCGCTCTCGCCCTGTGAAAGCATTCTCACATCCGTCTGCTCAAGCTTCATTGCCTGCTCCTGCGTATAGGTGAAAGTCATCTCATAATCGGGCCCGGTAACCTGAAAGGTGACCCGGCCGACATTCTGGATCAGGCTGAGCAGGAGCATCGCGTTGCGGTATGCCCAGGCCAGATCCGCCTGAGAGAGGGTCTGGTCGCTCCGCGCCGTATAGCTGACTGTCAGCCCATACGGTTCGGCGCTTGTCTGAAGAAACATCTCCTTCTGCGACAACCCGTCGGGCAGAGGCGGCAGCGCGCCGAGCACTCTTCCGACCGCGCTGGCATCGCCGATATACTCCGTGCGGGTCTGAAGCAGCTTCCGGGCAAGAGGCTCCTGCTGAGCCAGGTTTCCTTTCCAGCCGGACGACGGCGTCCCATAGGCGATAAACGCGCCGCAGGCGGCCGTCAGGGCAAGGACGATGCACAGTGCCGCCGCTCCGCGGCGCTTCTTCTTTGTATCCAGAATCATTTCAAGACGGCGTTTCAGTTCTTTTTTTCCGCTGCCGAAGCAGGTGGAGAGTACCGACCGGCGCAGGATACCCTTCTGTGCAACGGAAAGGACGGCGCGGCCGTATTCCGCCCGAAACGCGGGCTTTGCCCCCCGGAGCGCAACCTCATCGCAGGAGAGCTCCAGATCCCGATTTACTTCCCGCGCCATCAGCCAGACGAGCGGGTTGAACCAATGGACAGCGCAGACGACGGCCAAAAGCAGTTTGTACCACAGATCCCGCCGATGAAAGTGCGTCAGTTCGTGCC
Organism: Caproicibacter sp. BJN0012; assembly: GCF_035986805.1. Taxonomy (NCBI): domain Bacteria; kingdom Bacillati; phylum Bacillota; class Clostridia; order Eubacteriales; family Acutalibacteraceae; genus Caproicibacter; species Caproicibacter sp. BJN0012. Next base: position 3,046,273 of record NZ_CP142518.1, read on the forward strand.
GGAAAACCGCGCGGAGCTCTCCGACGGAGAACGAATCGTGCGGAAGAAGCAGGGCCGGATGGAACAGCCCGATCATCATTGGGCTGTTCTCTTTTTTGCATCGCATCAGGCGGGGGCCCTTTTCGATCCCGGCCGCGGCACATTCCTCCCGGAACAGACGCAAAACTTCACCGTCGGGCTCCGCTTTGCTCCAGCGCAAGAGCCTTCTTCGGAGGAATACGCTGGAGCTCACCGTCCATAACAGGCAGCCGGCAGCGCCCGCCGCCCATGTCATGGCAAGCAAAGTCCCAAGCGGAACCTCGCCTGCTCCCTCCTGCTGCGGGACGGATTCGGCCTTCTCCCTGTACGCTCCCCTGTCCTTTTCAGAAACCGTGTCCGGCACGGAAACGGCACTTTGCGGCGCGGGGGCCGCAAGCGTGAAAGTTTGTTGCGGCGCGGGGATCGCGATGACCGGCGACGGCGCTTCGAAATGGACCGGGACCAGCAGCCGCACAGCGAGCGCCAGCCAGACCCAGTACTTCCACTGGGCGGCGTAGGTTTTCCGGACTGCCCTGCCCGCGAGAAGCAGGGCCAGAATCAAGGCGGAAGCCCCTATTGAAATTTCCGCGAAGTTTCCCGCAAGGCGGATCAGCAGGTTCATGGCTCCGCCGTCCTTTCTTCCAGAAAAGCCCGCAGGTCCTCCAGATCCTCTTCCGTAATCGAATGGCTGTCGTACAGTGACGCGACCAGCCTCGTCACGGAATTGCCGTTCAGCTTTTCCAGAACGCTCCGGTTTTCGTCCGCCAGATATTCCTCTTCCCCGACCAGCGGCGTATAACAGCGGTTCTTCCCCCGCTTCTCGCTGGTCAGAAAGCCGCGCGCAATCAGCCGGTTCAAAAGGGTTTGAAGCGCGGAAACATTCCACGGTTTTTCACGCTCCAGCATTTCGCGGACGCGGGCGGTAGCGACCGGATACCCGCCGCAGTTCCAGACGGCCTGCATTACTTTGAGTTCGGTTCCGGGCAGCCGGGTAAATCGACGCATGGCGTAAGCAACTCCTACAACTGTAATATATTATATATCTTACAATTGTAGGAGTCGTTTGTCAAGTTTTTTCAAATCGCCCGCCGCCCCGCCATCCGAAAGCACCGGGGCCTTTCCTGCTCCCGCAAGGAAATCGCGGAGCTGCCCATAAATATTCTCGGCAACGGTATCAGATTTTCCACTCTAGGACGCCGCGGTTGAGAACAGCCTTGCCGGTGTTTTTGTCCACAAAGCGGAAATAAAGCTGGCCGTCCTTCATCTTCCAGCCCTGCAGCCGGACCGGAGTGCCGGGCAACAGCGGGCTGCTCATCTGCGCGGCCATGTGGGTGAGGCGCTCCGGCTCGCCGGGGACCAGCTCGCCAATGGCCATCCGGCAGGCAAAGCCGAAGGAGCACAGGCCCTGCATGATAGGCTGGTCGAACTTCATGTTCCTGGCATACTCGGGATCCACATGGATCAGGTTGGTGTCGCCGGTCAGGCGATAGAGCAGGTTCTGCACGGGGCTCACATAGTCGTCCACAGTAAAGTCGGGATCCCTCTCGGGGATGACGACGCTGCTTTTGGGCATGGGGTTGCCGCCGAAGCCGCCGGCCTCATGGAAGAAGGTGGAGGAATAGTTGGTGCATACCAGATTGCCGGCCTCGTCGCGGACGTCGATCCTGGTCTTTACCACAGCGCCGCGGCCCTCGCCGCGGTCATACACGTCCACGATCTCATCCTGCCACTGGAAGGTGCCCTTGATGGGGTCGATGGGACGATACCAGAAGATCTCGTGGTCCATGTTCAGGAATGCGATGGTGGGCTTGATGATCTCATCCGCCAGCATGGAAGCGGGCAGAGGCATCCACTGGCGGGGGCGGACATTGACGGTGCCCCAATAGGGGACGGCGCCGTAGGTGGGAATCGCCTTTATGTATTTCTCATAGGTGTACGTCAGGTCCTCCCTGTGGGCCCCGACGGCCAAGGCATAGAGCGCGATATCGCGCCAGTTGTACTCCATGTAGCGGGGCTCCATCTTTTTGCCGACCAGGACCTCCGCAAGATTGATGGAATGGTCCATAACGATTCATCCTCTCAAATAAAATGTTTTTGGTAAGAACCATAACGCACAGCGGGATAGCCGCTGTGGTTCCCTGGCAAACGCTTATTTGCCGGCGAGGACAGCGCGGGAGATGACGACCTTGTGGATCTCGGAAGTGCCCTCGTAGATCTCGGTGATCTTGGCGTCGCGGTACATTCTCTCCAGAGGATAGTCCTGCATATAGCCGTAGCCGCCGTGGATCTGCAGGGCCAGGTTGGTGACATAGCGCGCATTCTCGGAGGCGTTGTACTTGGCCATGGCCGCCTCCTTGGTGTGAGGCAGACCGTTTGCATCCAGATATGCCGCATAATAGGTCAGCCATCTGGCGGCCTCGGTCTTGGTGGCCATATCGGCCAGATACCACTGGATGCCCTGCAGGCTGGCGATGGGGCCGCCGAACTGCTGGCGTTCGCGGGCGTACTTGACCGCCAGATCAAGGGCGCCTTCGGCAATGCCCACCGCCTGGGCCGCCACGCCGATGCGGGCGCCGTCCAGCGCCATCATCGCATAGCTGAAGCCCTTGCCCTCCACGCCGATGAGGTTCTCCTTGGGAACACGGCAGTCCTGAAGCACCAGCTCCGTCGTCTCGGACCCGCGCAGGCCCATCTTGTTCTCAATTCTGCCGATGCTGAAGCCGGGAGTGCCCTTCTCCAGAATGATGCAGGACAGGCCCTTCAGCTTCTTTTCGGGCTGGGTCAGTGCAATGAGGGCAATGTACTTGGCACGGGCGCCGCCAGTGATGAAGCACTTGGTGCCGTTGATGACAAACTCGCCGGCCTTTTCGTCCAGAATGGCGGTGGTCCGGGCGGCGCCGGCATCGGAACCCGCACCCGGCTCGGTCAGGGCGAAAGCGCCCAGCGCGCCGTTGGCCAGCTCCGGCAGATATTTCTTTTTTTGTTCCTCTGTGCCGTGTGCCAGAATAATGGAAGGGCAGACCATATGGACGGACAGAGTGGCTGCGGTGGAGGCGCACTTCTTGGCGATCTCCTCAACCACAAGCGCTTTTTCAAGGGCACCGCCGCCGGAGCCGCCGTACCCTTCGGGAGTACACAGGCCGGTAAAGCCCTGCTCCGCCATCATGGCAAACAGCTCTTCGGGGAAGCGGTGGTCTTCGTCGATGTCCGCCGCGCGGGGAGCCACTTCCTTCTCAGCGAAATTGCGTGCCATCTGCTGTACCGCCAACTGGTCTTCCGTCAAACTGAAATCCATAAACAATTCCTCCCAAATCAGTTTTTCGCATATAAGGTTAAAGTTGAGGATCCCTCCAGCCAGGTAAAACAGCGCGTGATGCGAGAAGCCCCTATAATTGTAAAATATAAACATATTTTACAATTATAGGGGCTTCTCGTCAAGCTTTTTTTTAAATTCCGCTCCTTACAGTTTTGGACCCGTTTTCCGTCTCTGCATGTGATAGGCGATTCGCGCAACCGCCGCCTGCGGAAGAAACCGTTCCCCAAACAAAGCGGCCTTCATCTGAAATCCGGGCACGATCACGGTTTTGCGCGCGAACATTTTGTCAAGCGCGTAACGCGCGACATACTCGCTTGAACGCCCTTTTACGCTGAAACGCACGTCGGCGACGGAGTCGAATTCCGTCCGTACCGGTCCCGGACAAAGCGCTCCGATGTAAACATGGCCGCCGTCGCGGCGCAGCTCCTCCGCGAGCGCCTGCGTCAGTCGCAGGACATAGGCTTTGGAGGCATAGTAGCTGGAGAGCAGCGGCCCCGGCTGAAACGCGGCCAAGGAAGCCACGTTCAGAATATATCCTGAACCGCGCTTCTTGAAATCCCTGTAAAACAGCTTCGTCAGGATATGGACGGCCCGGATATTGACATTGATCAGATTCAACTCCCTCTCCAGGTCCGTCTCGTCAAACGGCCCGAACACGCCGAATCCGGCACAGTTGATCAGAATGTCGATGCGGTCGCCGCAAACCTGCCGGTACAGGTCATAGCACTGGTCTTTGCGGGACAGGTCCACCCCAACGACGCTCACATGCGTATTCAGTTTCCGCGCGAGTTCTTCCATCCGGGGAACGCGCCGGGCGGCAAGGACCAGATCGAACCCCCGGCGGCTGAGTTCGCGCGCAAAGTCCCTGCCGATGCCGGAGCTTGCGCCCGTGACCAATGCCTTCATTTTGTCCCCTCCCCCTGGATCGCTTTTTCATAGACAGGCGTATAACGCAGCTTCCCGCCGGGACGCTCCGACTGATACAGGGTGAATTTTTCCACCGGCATTTTCATGGCGGGCACGACAAAAGCTCCATGATCGTATTCCCGTTTTAAGACCGCCTGCCGCGCCAACGTCAGATGAGGGCGGAATCCGCGTCTCTCCAGAGTGAGCCCGCGGTTTCGCAATTGAGCACTCAACTGGCGATGAAGGGAAACCAAAGGCTCTGAACGTTCCACGCCGGCCCAGAAGATATCTCCGCCTTCCCTGCGGAAATAGCCAAATCCGCCGACGTGCAGAGGGAACGGCAAAACGCTGACGGCATCCATTGACTCCCGCACCAGCCCCGCTTTTTCCGCAGGGATTTCGCCCAGAAAGACAAGGGTCAGGTGCAGATTCTCGATTTGCGTGAATCTTCCGCTTTCACAGCAGGGCCGCAGCCTTTGAATCACTTCTTCCAGGGTTCCCCTGATTTCCGGGCTCAGCGCAACGGCAATGAACAGACGCGTAAAACCACCTCCACTTACAGCACGTCTTTTTTTTATTATATCACAATCCTGCATCAATTTTAATCACGAAGTCACGCAATTTTTTATGAACAGAAGCGGCGCGGGAATCCCGCGCCGCTTCTGTCAGATATGATTCCGCCAATTGCAGCCTTTGCCGCACCCGGGAACAAAGCGGTCCGGCCGGCAAACCTTTTCATCCGGAGCCCTCGGGCGCCTTACCGCCCGGTCCCGGCGGTCCGGCCAGCGGTTGACGCGGCCTTCCTCCAGATAAACAAGCTCGTTTCCAAGATAGTTCATAGCCGCCTCCTCAGACGGAAATCCTTCCTACATTCAGAATCTGGGCGGAACCCGTCATTGCGGCGGGGTCGAGAATCGCTTTCAGCTTCTCTCCGCTCAGGACCTTCCTGCTTTCCACCAGTTTCAGCACCGGCACGCCAGTTCTCAGCGATTCTTTCGCAAGCTCCGCCGACTTGGCGTACCCGATATAGGGGCAGAGTGCGGTGATGACCCCAACGCTTTCCTCCAGGTGCCTGCGGCAGATATCGCGGTTTGCCGTGATTCCGGCCACACAGTTGTCCACCAGGGTTTTTACCGCTCCCGCAAGGCTTCTGGCGGATTCAAACAGACTATAGAACAGCACCGGTTCGAAGGCGTTGAGTTCCAACTGGCCCGCTTCCGCGGCGAGGACCGCCGTACTGTCATTGCCGATAATCCGGAACGCCACCTGGGAAACGACTTCCGGAATCACCGGATTGACTTTCCCCGGCATGATGGAGGAGCCGTTCTGCCGTGCGGGAAGATTGATTTCCATCAGGCCGGTCCTCGGCCCGCTGGAAAGGAGCCTGAAATCATTTGCCATTTTGGACAGATTCACCGCGCAGGTTTTCATTGCGCCGGACACCGCCACAAACCCGTCAAGATTTTGCGTGCCGTCAATCAGGTTTTCCGCCTGCACCAGCTTAAAGCCGCAGATTTTTTGAAGATTCGCCGTAATATTATACAGATAGGCCGGAGCCGCATTGACCGAAGTCCCGATCGCCGTGCCGCCCATGTTGACGCTGCGCAATTCGTCCTGCACCTTCTGCAAACGGGCGATATCCCGCTTGACCGCCGCGGCCCAAGCTCCGAATTCCTGGCCCAGGCGGATCGGGACGGCATCCTGCAGCTGAGTGCGCCCCATTTTCAGCACATCGTCAAATTCCGCTTCCTTCTTCCCGAGCGCCTCCGCCAGGCGTTCCATCTGGCGAAGCGCCTCCGGGATCAGCCTCAGCATTGTCAGCTTTCCCGCCGTCGGAAAAACGTCGTTTGTCGACTGCGACATATTGACGTGGTCGTTTGGGTGGACGATGGAATAATCCCCCCTTTCTCCGCCGAGAAGCTCGATCGCCCGGTTGGCGATCACCTCGTTTGCGTTCATATTGGCGGACGTTCCGGCGCCGCCCTGAATCGGATCTACAATAAACTGACTGTGCAGACGCCCCGCAATGACCTCATCGCACGCCGCAATAACCGCGTTCGCAACAGAGGCCTTCAGATCCCCCGCGTTCCGGTTCGTCACCGCGGCGGCTTTTTTAATCTGCGCCAGCGAAACAATAAAATACGGATCCATGTGCCTGCCGGTAATCTTGAAATTGTTTCTGGCCCGCAGCGCCTGGATCCCGTAATAGGCTCCCGCGGGAACTTTCAGACTTCCTACGGAATCCGTCTCTGTTCTCGTTTTCATGTTTTTCGTGCCGCCTCATTTCGGACTTGACCTCATATCCCGATTTGTTTTGACGGAAGTACTTTAACATGTTCCGGAGGTTCCGTAAATAGCTTTCGCTCCTTTTCGTGATATTTTTATTTTTATGCGCGTTCTCTTTATGTAAGTAAGTTCGCCGTTCCGATACTTAATTTTGTTAAGTGCCCGGATCTTTCTTATTTTCACGCCTGCATCACCCGCTCCTGGAAAAGTATCCGGGCGCCGGACAACCTGAAAATAAATAATTTTGCGTTTTTTCCTTTTCGGCATTGAAAAAGGACTCACACTGTTTATAATAAAATAAAGTGCAAAGGGGCAAACCGTTGGTCTTTACGGTTTTTTCCTTTGCATTTTTTATTTTCTTCCACTGTCACTGTGGCAAAAGAAGAATTGTAATTGGCGCGACAGAAAATAGGAAAAATATTTATTTTGCGCACTTGAAAATATTTTAAAATGATTTATAATTAAATAAATTGCGAAGGGGCATGTCAGTTTAATTTTCTGGCTTGTTCCTTTTTTATTTTAATATCCCGCCTGTAAATAATAAATAATGTTAATCTTTTATGAGGTGATGAATCATGGACAAAATCGACGCCACATTGATTTCCGCCCTACAGGAAAACGCGCGGATTCCAATCAAAACGCTGACGAAAAAAGTCTTTCTGTCATCCCCCGCAATTTCCGCCAGAATCGAAAAACTGGAAAAGCAGGGACTGATCAGCGGCTATCACGCGTCGGTGAACCAGTATAAACTCGGGTATCATATCAAGGCGTTTATCAACCTGCAGATGTCCCCGAATCAAAAGCCGGAATTCTACCCTTTTATCCGCTCCTGCCCCAACGTGGTGGAATGCAACTGTGTCACCGGAAACTACTCCATGCTCATCAAGGTCATTTATCACAGCACCATGGAACTGGATGAATTTATCGGCCAACTGCAGAAATTCGGACCGACGGAAACACAGATCGTGTTTTCAACCCCAGTGGAGCCACGTGGCATCACGGTTCTGGAAAGCGACTCATGTGAAAATTGAAAAAGGGCTGAACGCGGCCCTGAAAAAATCGAACCAGCGGGATACGCTTTGATTTGGCAAAACCATTCAAAGCGTATCCCGCTTATTTTTATAGAAAAAGGCTCCTCCCGCTTTCATCCGCCACACGAAGGAAAAGCTTGTGGTCAGCAAAAGCGGAAAGGAACCATCAAATCCGGCCGGGCTGTCAATTGGCGGCGTTTTTTTTATATTTCAGCCGCGTGGCGATTCCGCCGCGGATATGGCGCTGAGATTTGTTGAACTCCAAAATGATCTTGACCTTTTTATAGAGCTGCGGATCAATGGCTTTCAAGCGCTGCGCAACGTCTTTATGTACCGTGCTCTTGCTCACGCCAAATTTTTTTGCCGTGCTGCGCACAGTCGCTTTGTTCTGTACAATATATTCGCCAAGCTCCACGGCGCGTTCTTCCACAATACCTTTCACTGCTCCACCCTCCAAACGAATCCGATTGCTAATAGGTATGCAGGAGGATGGTATTTTAGTACAAGGAGAAAACTCGCAAAAGGGCAGTAAGCCGCTTCTTCATGTCTTCCTCTCATACCTCGAACGCTTTATCCGCGAAGAAACGGACAGTTTATTATCATGTTTTTTAATAGACGACGGCCGATCCTAATGCGCATGTTTATACTCAACGCCAAAGTAAACACTTGACATCGCCACGGATTTTCATATTAGATCGGGGAGTCGCTACTCATCCGACACGAGATAAAACGGCGATTCCCCTCAAAAAATTATGGAACCTAAGGATTGGTTTCGAATCTCTACATCTGATTTATATATTGCCGCATACCCTCGATCATATAATATCCAGCCATAGCCCCCTGGTCTGGAGTTCCAACTGCTCTCGCTGCAAAAACCGCAGCTTTTCCATACTTCGGTTTCATCTCTTTTGTGGTCTCCATTCCAACCGCCGCACCCTCTGCCGCCGCGTCAATTACGGTTTTCAGGGTAGCACCTGCCATAGAGGCGGCGATAGCCGCTCTCTTCGCTCCGGCATCGAGAGCGTCTAATACTGTTCGATCCCCAAGCTGACATTTCCCACGCTTTTGAATTCCCGCGGCAAACGCGGCTAAATAGTCGGAGAGTTCGGCAGGGCCGATTCTGCTCTTACCCCTCAGTGCCTTCCCGCCTTCCATAACGCCGCTGGCCATCAGCGTCCCCATTGTGGAGGGCACAACAGAAGCCATCTTCACGCCCGCTTTCATCAGAACCTTTCCAATATCACCCGGCTCCGCATACTGACGAATAAGATCCGGCAACGAACCATAACCCTTGCACATGGTCAGACCCAAATCGCCGTCGCCCATTTTTGCATCCATTTGGCAGAGTTCTTCTTTTTTTTCTGAAAAAGTCTCCGCAATACAGATGAACAGTTCCGGCAACTCCTGTAAAGTAATTATATCCATAGCCTTTCGCTCTCCTTATGTCTGGGTATAAAACGGGGTTTTTACCGGCAAATCAATCTGGTCCTTCATTTCCTGATCGACCATTCTGCAAATGGAAACGGATGCGCCCGCCATCTCCATGGAAGTGGCATACTCTCCCACAAAGCTGCGGTATATACGGATTCCCCTCTGAACCAGAAGTTTCCGAATGGAGTCGTATAAAATATAAAGTTCTTCCGCTGAGGTCGCCCCAAGCCCATTGACCAGAACGCAGGCTTCTTCACCGGAATTGACGGGCATATCGTTCAGCAGAGTTTCAAGCGATTCTTTTGCCAGCTCATCGGCGGTTTTCAAAGGACCGTTCCATACACCCGGTTCTCCGTGGATTCCCATACCCATGGCCATCTCATTCTCGGCCAAGGTAAAATTCGGATGACCGACTTCTGGGATAATGCAGGGAGTCAAAGCAAACCCCACCGTGCGAGTATTGTCCTTTGCCTTCCGGGCCGCCTCAAGGACCTCATCTAGCGTACCGCCTCCGGCCGCCTTTGCGCCGGCACATTTGTACATAAAGAAGATCCCCGCCACGCCGCGCCGCGCACGCGAATCCGCGTTGGAGTTAACATCGTCCGCACCGACAATGGAGCGAGTCTGAATGTCATCCATTTCACACATTTCTGCGGCCATGTCGAAATTCATGATATCCCCGGTATAGTTCCCATAAAGATAAAGAATTCCTCCGCCCGATTCCACCTCTTTGGAAATGCTGTAGATCTGGTCAGCCGACGGAGATTGAAACACGCCCCCCACGCCGCAGCCATCCAGCAAATTCTCTCCTACATAACCAAGGAACAAAGGCAGATGTCCCGTGCCGCCGCCCGTAACAATGGCAACTTTTCCGGGCCTTTTTTCTGCCGTGCAGTAACAGCGGAGATCGTCCGCCGCGTATTTGACCTGATCCCCGTGAGCGGCATAGATTCCCCTGAGCATGTCCTCAACATATGTTTCGGGTTTGTTTATGATTTTTTTCATTTAAAATTCCTCCAGCAATTTTCCCATCCAAGTTACTGCCGGATGTTACGGGATCAGACGATCACCTTACGGTAATCCAGGCGCTTCATCGCCGCCAGGAGATCCGCTTCCTGCTCCGGTGTCAGATTCTCCATCGGGCGGCGCATCTTTGTGGTGGCAATCACGCCTTCGCTCTTTAAGATCACTTTATATGCCGCGATATTGTTGATCGAGCACATTACAGCATTCAGCACATTGGTCCGGCGCTGATATTTGGTTGCCAGCTCATAGTCCTTCGCCTCAACGGCTTCCCATATTTTGGCATAGTGCTCCGGAATGCACATCGCGTTGCCGGAAACGGTACCGTCGCCGCCCACGGCGCACAGCGCTTCAAATAGATGATCCGGTCCGACAAGAACGCTGAACGTCTGGTTTCGGATCAGCATGAGCTGCTGCAGTCTGGTAAAATCGGGATAGCTGTATTTGATACCGACCACATTCGGACATTTCTTTGCAATCGCCTCCGCCGTCGCCGGATTGATGTCGTTCACGGCATTCTGCGGAATGCTGTACAAATAGACCGGGAAATCCACCGGTACGCTCTTTGCCACAGCTTCATAAAAATTCACCAGTCCCTGGTCGCTCAGTTTATAGAAAACAGGAGTGACAACGCCGATCCCATCCGCGCCTACCGCTACCGCATGCTTTGCAAGTTCAATTGTATCGGCCAGATTCCATGCGCCGACCTGCGCAAAAACGGGAACACGTCTGTTGGCATATTTGACAACCGTCTCCGTGACCAGCTTGCGCTCTTCGACGGTCAGATACATCATCTCACCGGTTGTGCCGCAGGGATACAGGCACTGCAGCCCATTGTCGATGCAATGATCCACCAGATGTTTCAAACTTTCGACATCAATTTTGTCTTCTTCCGTAAGCGGGGTCACAATAGGGACAACCGTGCCAAATAATTTCTGCATACTCTTTTGCATGTTGAAGACTCCTTTTGTTTTATTTCATCCTCTCAAACTGAACTGAGAGGATTCATGCTAATTCCCGTAAAATATCCAAAACGTCTCACCTAACGCGTCGTGTTCCCTTCCGGAACCGGTCCCCGCGAAAAGCGTAGTTGGGGAGTTATCATAAAAAAAGAAATGCAAAGCGATTCTTTCTGTTAAACATAATGTTAGCATCGGAGCCGTAGAAAGTCAAGCATATTTTTCATATCTGAAACTATATTTTCATTCCTAAAAACAGTTGTTCAATATTTTCAGGAATTGATTTTTATTGCTTTTCGTGTTATTGTTTGGGTTAATAAAATTCCTTTTGGTGTTGAAACGAGTGGAGGAGGACAGAATATGGGAAAGCAGTTCAGAAGTCAAAAGATTTTATCCCGGCCCGTCTGGTCCAGCATCCGGGCTTTGTACAAAGGAATGGGTTACAGCGACTACGACCTTTCCAGGCCTTTGATCGGCATCGCCAATTCCTGGAGCAGGGCGAATCCGGGGCACGACAATCTGCGGCAGGTGGCGGACTGCGTCAAGGACGGAATTCTGCAGGCCGGCGGCACCCCTGTGGAGTTTGGAATCATCGGCCCGTGCGACGGGATGGCATGCGGAAATGACGGTATGCATTATATCCTGCCGGCCCGGGATCTCATTGCAAACGAAGTGGAGATCATGGCCCAGGTCAATCATCTGGACGGTCTGGTTTTGTTGGGCAGCTGCGACAAGGTGGTTCCGGGCCTCTTGATGGCCGCCGCCCGCCTGGACATTCCCGCCCTCCTCGTCAACGGCGGTCCCGCTCTGGGCGGATGTCTGTTTGACGGGCGCGAGTCGGACAACTCCAGCATGGTTGAAGCATTGGGAATGCTGAGCAAAGGCCTCATCACCGAGCAGGAGTACATTCGTTTGGAAGCGGAGTCCAATCCCTCCTGCGGTTCCTGCTCCTTTCTGGGCACAGCCAACACCATGTGCGCCATTACGGAAGCCCTTGGTATGTGTCTGCCCGGCAGCAGCATGATTCCGGCAGTTCTGGCGGAACGCCGGCGCGCCGCCCAGGAATCCGGGCGACGTATCGTAAAGATGGCGGAGGACGGTTTGACTTCCCGAAAACTGATCAATAAGAAGGGACTGCGCAACGCCCTGCGGCTCGGCATGGCGATCGGCGGTTCCACAAACATGGCGCTGCACTTTCCAGCCATCGCTTATGAAGCCGAATGCGAATTTACAATGAATGAAATCGACGAAATCGCCCGCCGCACACCCCATTTGGCCATGATCTATCCGAACGGTTCCGAAAACGTGCCGGCTTTTTATAGAGCGGGCGGCGTGCCGGCTGTTATGAAGCAGCTGGAAACGCTCTTAGAAACGGACGCCATGACCTGTACCGGAAAAAGTTGGGCTCAGGTCCTTGCGGATCTTCCCCCAGTGGAAAACAATATCATTCATTCCATTCCTCACGCCTGGCATCAGTGGGGAAGCCTCGCAGTGCTGCGCGGGAATCTGGCCCCGCATACGGCCGTCACAAAGCCCACCGCCATCGACCCTTCCATGCTGCGCTTTGAAGGAGTCGCGGCCTGTTTCGACTCAGAAGATGCAGCCGGTGAGGCGGTGATGGCTGGCCGCATCCGTTCCGGGACAGTTCTGGTGGTCCGCTACGAAGGGCCCAAAGGGGGACCGGGCATGCGGGAAATGGTCCGATTAATGAAGCTGCTTTACGGTCAGAATCTGGCGCTCTCCACCGCCGTCATCACGGACGGAAGATTTTCCGGCACAAACAACGGCTGTTTTGTAGGGCATATCTCTCCCGAGGCCAGCGAGGGCGGTCCCATCGCGGTAGTCCGCGACGGGGACAGAATCCGAATCGACGTGGAAAAGGGCACACTGGACCTGCTGATTCCTGATACGGAGCTTAAATCCCGTCTCGCGCAGTTTACACCGCGGCCTCCTAAAAAGCTGAAGGGGTATTTGAATTTGTACGCCCGTTTAGCTGAATCCGCCGATAAAGGTGCCATTCTCCGCAACCGGTAAATCATCCCCATAGTGAATATTCCAGCAGAGAAGCCAGGGCGGCAGCCGATTTTGCCGTCCCGGCGTTTTCATGTTTTTCAAAGCATTTCTTCCGAAAGCAATTTCATTTTCACTCGGAAAAGCCTAAACGTTTTTCTTTAGGCGCTGCTTAATCATAAAAAGCTTTCGATCACGAGCGTACAGTCTTCTCTAATCCGTTATTCAGCATATAAATATTCGCAGATAATGTGCATTATAACAATTGACGAAACCTTTTTGATGTGGTATATATAGAATATGTAAAACGTTTGGCATATAATTTAGGCGAAAAATTTGGCTGATTATTCGTATTTTAAGTCTATTACTTCTAATATCTTTTGATATTTTCGTATTGATCGGGAAAATTTATGTCTCGTCTGATCTTCATATATACAATCGTTTTACATTTAACATGTTTTCTTATCTAACAGCAAATACACTTTCATTCATTCAACCTGCCAAACCTAAAATATCGCAATCATCTAAACGAATCCATTGGAGGAGATTCTTTTGAATGTATCTTTAAAAACAATTGCTCAGATGACCGGCCTTTCGGTAACGACGGTGTCCCACGCAATCAACGGGACCCGGGCGGTTTCAAAACGAAGCAAGCGGCTGGTAGAGGAAGCCATCCGGCAAACTGGGTATACCCCCAATCTCGCGGCCCAGATGCTGAAGACTAACCGTTCGAAAATCGTAGCCCTTTTGATCCCGGCGACAGAGCCAAACAACTCCACTAACAGTTTCTTCTTTGACGTTCTGAACGGAGCCAGGGAACATCTAGCCGCAAATGATTATGACCTGATGATTGCTACTTTCCCCGAGCTGGAATTGGAAAAGCAGCTGGACAATTTCCAATTGTTAAAAAAGCGCCTGGTGGACGGAATCCTTTTGGTTCCGCCAACAAGGCACTTAAAAGTTCTGGAAAAGATCTGCGCGTTTAACCTGCCGCTGGTCCTCCTTGACCGCCGTGTCGAAGGAAGCAGGCTGCCGATGGTCTATTCCGATAATGTGGAAGGGGCCTGCCGGGCCGTTCATACTCTGGCGGAGGGGGGGCGTGAACGCATCGCATTTTTGGGTGGAAATATGGAATTTTCCACAACTTACGACCGTTATCTGGGATATTGCCGCGGGATGCAGGAGCTTTCTCTTCCCACCCAAGAAGAGCTGATTTTCAAAAATTTGAAATACAGCGTTAAGGATGGAGAAAAAGCCACGGAGCTTTTGATGCGGGAAAAAGCGGACGCCATTTTTGTGGCGAACAATGTCCTTCTCCTCGGGGTACTCAGCTATTTCAACGCCCATGGGATTCAATCACCAGAAGACGTATCCGTCGTGAGCTACGATGACAGCGACTGGATGCAGGTTACCAACCCGACCATTACAGCAACCTTTCAAAATCCTTACCGTATTGGTGAAGAAGGTGCAGAGCTGCTGATGCGCACTTTGAACGGAGAAGACACTACCGGAATCAAAATTGTTCTTCCCTGTGAAATAATCCTGCGCCGATCGCATTTGGGGAATCCGGATCGCGCCGGGGAAGCCCCGGTGTAAGATATGACTGCCTTTAAGCATAGAAAAGCAAAGTCTGAGAGAGCTCTTCGGCACTTTTTTGCAGTTGCTGCAGCAAAAAAGAGAAGTGTTCCGTATTCTTGTAGTTTGAGATACTGCCCGTGATTCCCAGTGCCGCGACGCATGTGTCTCTGCTGAAAACCGGAATCGCAAGACAGCCGATTCCTTTCGCATATTCCTCCATATCCACCGCATAGCCGTGCTGACGGCTCATAATCGTTTCCGTAACAAATGCTTCCGCATCGGTAATCGTCTTTTCTGTGGCGCGGGTAAACTGCATCTTATGAAGACATTCGGTTTGCTGTTCCCCGGAAAGATAACTGAACAGGATCTTTCCGGCGGCGCTGGTGTGTATATTCAAAGGAGTGTACAAGGGTGCCACCACGTTGACATTTGTAGTCGAAGCCGACAATGTCTGACTGATATACTGCAAAGTTCCATTTTTCATCACAGCCAACTGTACTGTCTGTTTCAGCTTCTCCGCCAAGTCGCGCATAAATGGCTCAGCCTTTGCCTGAAGAGAAATCCCCTGTTCATAAGAGACAGCCAAAAACGAGATCTGCCCTCCCAGCACATATGTGGTCTGCCCGCCGGCATGCTCCTTCACATAACCGCGGCTGACCAAGTTCTTCACCAAGCGGAACGCCGACGCGATGGGAATGTCCAAATCGCCCGCCAATGTTTTTAAGGTAACCGGACGGTTGGCCTTTGCCAAATACTCCAGAATATTCAACGCCCGCTCCAAGGCGGGAACAGTTATGTTTTGTGGCTTCATATTTCTTCTACATCCTTCTTTTGCAGCCGCTTTGGCTTTCCAAGGGGTTGGAACCTTGGATTCATTTTTTTCGCATTTGTTCTAATATTATATTACTTCAACACCCATATTATTTCCAGACAGAAAATTGCGAATTCTTTCACAAGAGATTCTAAAATCTTGCACAAAACAGAAATTGTATATTTTGACGTTCTATATTGTAATATAAGCAGAATGATACAGCGGTAAACAATACCGTCAGTAGATATTCGATATTTTTTAACTTTTCACCTGTCAAGTTAGATTCGTTTGCTTTTTATTATTAAAAAATGTCTTATATTGTGAGTTATTATAAAATTTTTATGGCTATTTTGTTGAATAAGCCAAATTGTGGAAATTAACTACTTTCTTCCTTGACTTTTAAATTGCATGGACATAAAATGAAATTGTAATTTCATATGTTGTCTTTCTATTTCATATGTAAAAATTATAATTGCATTTGTTAAGATGCGTAAACGCACTTAAAGGAGGCACTTATGTCAAGGAAGCCGGTTTTAGGAGTTTTAGGTTTTTCCGATGGTGATCCTGAGGTACATCTTCAACTGAAGGGAATCGTGCAAGCTCAGGTGGACGCCATCGTGGACGCTCTGAGAGCGGACGGAAGGATAGACGTACTCGTCACTGATACGCAGGTAAACAGTGTACAAAGTGCAAAACATCTCGCGGAAGAAATGAAGAAAAAGAACGTGGACGCCACTTTGTTTTCTTATGGTGTGTTCGCATTCCCCAATTTCAGCGCGATTGCCGCCCAAAACGGAAAGGGACCTTTCCTGTTAGCGGCAAATCTCAATCCGGACTGGCCGGGCATGGTGGCCATGCTGGCTGCCGGAGGAGCTCTTCACCATCTTGGCATCGATCATTTCCGAGTTGCAGGCGATGTTCAGCAACCTGATGTTCTGGAGCAAATCGTCACTTTTGCCCGTTGTGCCATGGTTGTTAATTCGTTGAACGGTATGAAATACGGTTTGTTCGGTGGCCGCAGCCTGGGAATGTACAGTTCCACGGTTTCCATGCAGGACTGGCAAAAACTTTTCGGAATCGATGTGGAGCATATCGACCAGTCCGAAATCGTCAGGGAAGCGGAGAACATCCCTGAGGAAGAAGTGGAGAAAGCGTTCCGCTGGCTGACCCAGAACGTGGGAAAAATCGCCTATAACGGCACAACCTTCACGCCGGAAAAGCTGAAGACCCAGATCCGTCATTACCAGGCCACTAAAAAATTGATTGATGAAAATCAGCTCGATTTTATAGGGGTTAAATGTCACTATGAAATGAGCCGCCATTACTGCACCGAATGTCTTTCCGCGGCATTTCTGAATGATCCCTATGACTGGGACGGCCCGAAACCTCCCTGTGTCTGCGCCTGCGAAGCGGACAGCGACGCGGCTCTGACCATGGAGATTCTGAAGCTTCTCACCGACGACCCGGTCATCTTTATGGATGTGCGGCATTACGACGCGGAAAACGATGTGATGGTATTCTGCAACTGCGGTTCCCAGTCCACATACTACGCGGCGGCCAGTGACGACTATAAGGAAAATCTGGCCAAAGTTACGCTCTATCCCGCGCTGGACATCTATGCGGGCGGCGGCTGCCATGTAAATATGCAGACAAAACCCGGCAAGGCGACGATCGCGCGCCTCTGCCGCAGCGAGGGAAAATACCGCATGGTGATCATTCCGTGCGAATTTGTCTCAATGCCGGTGGAAAAGGAAGCGGAGACAACAAAAGAATGGCCCCATGTTTTTGCCAAGCTGCCTTTTGATCATCAGATTTTTCTGAACAACTTTGACGCCAACCACTGCCATGCGGTATACGGCAATCACGTGGATGAACTCAAAATGATCTGCAAAATGCTGCACATTGAGATTGACATGTTAGAAGCATAAACGAGGGAGTTGTCTGAAATGAAAGTGCTGTCAGCTCTGCCGAACTATCGGAATCTGTGCCCGGATGGCATCAGGCTGCTGAAAGAAAACGGCTGCGAACTTGTCATAAACGAACTCGGCCGGCCCATGGGCTTTGGCGACCTCAAAGATATTGTCGCCGATGTTGACGGCGTGGTGGCCGGCGTCGACGTCTGGGACGAAAAGCTGCTGTCTTTAGCCCCAAAGCTGAAAGCGATTGCCCGCTTTGGCGTAGGGGTGGACAATTTGGACTTAAAGGCCTGTGAGCGGCGCGGGATTACAGTAACAAATTGCCCCGGAGTCAATACAAACTCCGTCGCGGAACATGCTTTGATGCTGATTTTGGGCCTGCTGCGCCATCTGGGAGAATGCGACCGGTCCATCCGGGAGGGCCGCTGGTCCCGGGTTATGCACCATGAACTGCGCGGACAAACCGTCGGCCTTCTGGGATTCGGTTCGGTCGGGCGCAGCCTCTGCGAAAAATTGGAGCCTTTTCACGTGCGGGTTCTCGCTTACGATAAATACCCGGATGAAAAAGCCGCCGCTCAGCTCGGCGTGAAGCTGACAAGCCAAAACGAGGTCTTGGCCCAGGCCGATATTTTAAGCCTGCACACACCGGCCACACCCGAGACCGCTCACATGATCAACCGGGACACAATCGGCCTGATGAAAAGCGGCGTGATGCTTATCAACACCGCGCGCGGTTCCGTGGTAGACGAAGCCGCGGTTTATGCCGCCATGAAGGAAGGAAAAGTAGCCGGTTACGGCACCGATGTATTCGACGGCGAACCGCCCGCCGTGGATAATCCGCTTTTCAGCATGCAGCAATACCTGTGTACGCCGCACGTTGCCGCAGAATCCTATGAGAACTGGACGCAGACGGGCGTCATCACCGCGCAGGCCTTGCTGGACGTCTTCTCCGGCAGGGTTCCGCAGCACAAACTGGTATAAAGGCAGGGGTGAAAAATCATGCAGAGAATTCTGAATCATCCGGATAACATCGTGGATGAAATGCTGAAAGGCTTTCTGAAAGCGCATTCCGATCTGGTGGAAAGCCCCGGACATTCCCGTGTGGTAAAAGCGAAAAACATTCCATCGGAAAAAGTAGCCGTTGTGACCGGCGGGGGAAGCGGCCACAAGCCGGCATTTATCGGCTATGTCGGCAGGGGAATGTGCGATGCGGCCGCCGTCGGCGAAATTTTCTCCTCCCCTACCGCGGCCGCGTTTCTGGAAGCTTTCAGGGCCACTGATACCGGAAAGGGCGTGGCCTGCCTGTACGGCAATTACTCCGGGGACAACATGAATGTAAAAATGGCCGTGAAGATGGCCGGGAAACAGGGAATTACCGTAAAAACCGTAGTGGCAAACGACGACGTGGCCAGCGCCCCGAAGGACCAGAGGGAAAAGCGCAGAGGCGTGGCGGGTGAAATCCTGATGTGGAAAGCCGCCGGCGCGAAGGCGGCTCAGGGCGCCGGTCTTGACGAAGTGATCGCCGTTGCGCAAAAGGCGATCGACAACTGCCGCAGCGTGGGCATCGGGCTGCAGCCATGCACGCTTCCCTCGGTGGGGCATCCTAATTTTGAGATCAAGCCAGGCACCATGGAAGTCGGCATCGGCCATCACGGGGAACCCGGCGTCGAGGTTTGTCCACTGGAATCCGCTTCGCAGATCGCCCGCCGCATGACGGACATCGTCCTCCCGGATTATCCGTTCTTGGCCGGCGATGAAGTTGTGGTGCTGGTGTCCGGCCTGGGCGCAACTCCGCTGATGGAGCAGTACGTTCTTTATAACGAGATTGAAACCATTCTGACAAAAAAGGGAATCCGGATTCACCGCTCCTACGTGGGCAACTATTTTACTTCTCTTGATATGATGGGGGCGACCCTGACCGTCATGAAAGTGGACAGCGAACTGAAAGAATTAGTGGACGCATCGGCCTGCACAGTGGGCCTGAAGCAGTTCTGAATCGGGAAGAAGGCAAAAAATGGACGATTTTGAAAACAGCGCGGGAAAATCCGTGCTGTTGGCGATGGTCAAGGCCATTCAGGAAAACAGGACGTTCCTCGGCGATGTGGACGGGCTGATCGGCGACGGAGATCACGGCGCAAATATGGCGAAGGGATTTACCGTTTTCGAAAATCGTTTTGCCGCGGAAGAAACCGGATTCTCCGAGGGCCTGGACGAATTGGGAAACATTCTGTTCAACGAAATCGGCGGCTCCATGGGACCGATTTACGGCACGATTTTCATGGATATGGCCGAAGCGGCCGAGGGAGCCGATGAAATTGATCTTCCCCTGCTGGCGAAAATGCTGGAAGCGGGTCTGAACGGGCTGTATGAGATTGTGGACGCGCGGGTTGGTGACAAGACTCTGGTCGATACCCTCTCCCCTTCGGTGGAAATCCTGAAAAAAACCGCGGCGGCGGGCACGCCGTTTGCGGAGGCCTTGAAAGAAATGAAAAAAGCCGCACTGGCGGGCCGTAACTCCACAAAAGATCTGATTGCCAAGTACGGCCGCGCAAGCCGTCTTGGAGAACGCTCCAAAGGGGTTCTGGATGCGGGGGCCGCCTCCTGCTGCATTATCCTGACCTCCATGGCGGACGGTATTTTAGCTTTGCTTCAGAACGGAGGGAATCTGCAGTGAAACTTGCCATTGGCTGCGATGAAGCAGCTTATCGTTTAAAGGTCATCT
Source organism: Caproicibacter sp. BJN0012 (assembly GCF_035986805.1). Taxonomy (NCBI): domain Bacteria; kingdom Bacillati; phylum Bacillota; class Clostridia; order Eubacteriales; family Acutalibacteraceae; genus Caproicibacter; species Caproicibacter sp. BJN0012. Next base: position 3,066,280 of record NZ_CP142518.1, read on the forward strand.
TGAAAGAGCATCTGGCGAAAAATCACCCGGGCTGGGACGTAAAGGACTTCGGAGCCGATGCCGGCGCGGCCGTTCTTTATCCCGACGTCGCTTTTCCGGTCGCCGACGCGGTCGCCCGGGGCAAATATGAGCGCGCCATTCTTTTGTGCGGCACGGGGATCGGCATGTGCATCTGCGCAAACAAGGTTCCCGGCGTCCGTGCGGCTGTCTGCCACGATCCTTTCTCGGCGGAGCGCAGCCGCAAAAGCAACAACGCTCAGATTCTTTGCATGGGCGAGCGGGTGATCGGCACGGAACTGGCCAAAACTCTCGTTGATATCTGGTTAAGCTGTGATTTTTCAGGAGGCGGAAGCGCGCCGAAGGTTGCCAGGATCAACGAACTGGAGCGGGCCCATATCGCAGAATCAAGCAGATAATTGCTGATTCAAATACAGGTTTAAAGTGTCAATTGCAGGAACAGGAGGCAGGAAATGAAAAAAATTTTTAAATCCCTTAACGCAAATTTCGAGCGCGTTTGCATGATCGTTCTCTTTATCGCGATGTTCTGCGTCGTACTGGCAGGGATCTCTTCCCGGCTGGCCGGCAGCCCGTTTGGCTGGACGGAGGAAGCTTCCCGCCTAACCTTCGTGTGGATGATCTTTTTTGGCCTATCCTATGGAACCATGTACGACAAGCATATCCGCGTGACAGTGCTGGTCGACAAATTCGGCCCCACCTTTTCCGCAGGAGTTACGATCTTCTGGGATATCGTCACCGCGCTGGTTTTCATCTGGATCGCGGTATACGGCTGCAAGTACGTCGGCTACAGCGCAAATGCCAGGACTTTCGCAATGGACCTGAACAAAGGCACAATCGCATTCATCATCCCGTTCAGCGCTTGCCTCAACGTATTCCGCACCTTCCAAAAGCTAATTCTGGAGCATATTCCCACCCTGAAAGCTGCGAAACAAACATCACATTAAGGAGGAGCGTAATCAGATATGAGCTTTGCTTTCATTATCTACCTGATTGTTTTTTTCGGCTTTTTGTTCTGCGGAGCGCCGATCTATATGTCTCTGCTCTCCAGCGGCATCGCCTACTGCTTCCTGCACGGCGGAATTAACAACATGGCGGTCATGGCCAAGATGTACGGCAGCCTGGACAACTTTGTTCTGCTGGCAATCCCTATGTTCATGATGGCCGGCATCGTCATGAACAACGGCGGGATTACGGACCGCATCTTCAATTTCTGCCGCGCGCTGGTCGGCCATCTGCCCGGTGGTCTCGCCTATGTGAACGTTCTGGCCTCCTTCATTTTCTCCGGCATGTCGGGTTCCGCTCTGGCAGACGTCGGAGGACTGGGCAACGTGGAAATCAAGGCCATGCGCGACGAAGGCTACGACGATAATACGATTTTCGGCGTTACCGCCGCGTCCGCCACCATGGGTCCCATCGTTCCGCCTTCCATCCCGATGGTCATTTACGGTTCGGCCGCTTCGGTTTCCGTCGGCACCCTGTTCATGGCCGGGATCGGACCCGGAGTAGTCATCGGACTTGTTCTCTGCGTTGCGGTCTTTTTCATCGCAAAAAAGCGCAATTACAGCGTACACGGCAAATCCACCCTGCGTGATGTCGGACACACGCTGAAAAAAAGCTTCTTCGCGCTGCTGATGCCCGTTATTATCATGGGCGGCATCTGGTCCGGTTACTTCACTCCGACCGAGGCGTCCTGCATCGCGATTGCCTACTGTATTTTTGTGGTCTGCCTGATCTACCACGACATGCCTGTGAAAAGCCTTATGGGCTGCGTGGATGAGACCGTTTCAGGCATTGTGCCGGCGCTGTCCATCGTTTCTTCCGCCTCTCTCTTCGGCTGGGTGCTCCAGTTTGAACATCTGGGACAGAATCTGCTCACCGGCATGCTGAGCGTCACAAACAACAAATGGGTTATTTTGCTGATGATCGACGTCATCCTGCTTTTCTTCGGCATGATCCTCGACTCCACCCCTTGCATTCTTCTGTTCGTCCCCGTGTTTCAGCCGCTGGTGAAGGCCGTTGGGATCAGCCAAATCCACCTCGGCGTCGTCGTCGTCCTGAACCTGATGATCGGTCTGATGACTCCGCCTTACGGCCAGTCCCTGTTCATGCTTTCGGGCGCGACCGGAGTCCCGTTCAACAAAGTGGTCCGCTACGTTGTTCCGTGGCTGATTCCAATGCTCGTCGCCCTGCTGATTGTCACGATGATTCCGGAGGTCACGCTGTTTATCCCGCAGTTACTGGGCCTCGCCGTATAAAACCTTTTGGGAGTAATTTTGATTTAACATCTTATGTTAAATATAATTTTGAGAGGAGTTATCATGATGAAAAAAGTTCTTTCACTTTTGCTTGCACTGGGAGTGACGGTTTCCATGTCGGCATGTGGTTCCTCCGGATCCGCTTCCTCCGGCGCAACGTCAAGCGCGGCAGCCTCTTCCGAAGCAGGCTCTTCCGAAACAGCCTCCACGTCTTCCGCCGCCGGCGGTTCCAGTGACATCTATCCCGGAATGTGCTTCTGGCACGACGACGATCCCAAACCGGACACGAACGTCAAAATCACTTCCACGGACAAAATCAAATGGACGATTGCAGCCTGTCTGGTAGAGGATAATCCCCAATCCGTCTGCCTGAAAGAAATTGCGGATGACCTTTCAAAAGCTACAAACGGGAACTTTACCTGGGACATTTATTACAACAGTAATCTGGGCAGCGAGTCCGAGGCGCTGGAACTGGTGCGCAACAACACCGCACAGTTCGTAACCTCCAACGTCACTACCGTTCCTCAGTACGTGGATACGATCGGGGTCTTTGCTTTGCCCTATTTGTTTCACAGCGAGCAGGACGAACTGACTTATCTGTCCACCAGCAAGGATTGCTTCGCTCTGTGGAAACAGCTCGAAGACAGCTCTAATTTGGTCACTTTAGGCTTCAACTGTTCCGGTTCCCGCTGCCTTTCCACCAAAGGGTACAAACAAATCAAGGCCCCGGCGGATCTGAAAGGCTGCAAGGTTCGCTGCATGGAAGCTCAGGTCTGGAAAGACGTTATTTCCGCACTGGGCGCAACCCCTGTTCCGACCGCTTACACCGAGCTGTACACCGCGTTGCAGACCGGCGTTGTTCAAGGCCAGGACAACCCCGCATCCAACACGGTCGACGGCAAGTTCTACGAAGTCCTCGACACCTTCTATAAAACCAACCACTGCTACCTGTGCTCCGGCTACTACACCAATACGGAAAGCTGGAAAGCCCTGCCGGATGATTACAAAGCCCTGCTCGAAGGCCTGATGAATAAATACCTGGCCAACGATTACCATACCCGGATCTCCGCTTTCACGGACCAGTGCTATCAGACCATGGAAAAGGCAAATGTCAAAATTGTCGAGCAGGATCAACTGGATATGCAGGCATTCTATGACAACGCTTCCAAGATGATCGACGAAAAATACATGAGCAACAAGAAATATGCCGACATTATCAACGATATCAAGACTACATTCAAATACTGATTTTTCCGCAGGCATATTTTAAAATCGGGATGCAGCAACATGGCGCTCAGTCGAGGGCCGGGCGCCATGTTCTTTGTTAGATCTGGCAAAGCCGATCGTTTTTATGGCCTCTGACGCTGCAGCATATATGACCGGAGTTGACTTGGAAATCAGCGGAGGCAAGTTTGCCGCTCAAGACTGTGCGATGACATGGCGCATGAAAGCCGCGGAATCGGACGGTTCTGATCGCACCTAAAACATAAAACCGTTTTAGAAAACTTTTACAACTGCGTGAAAGAAGGAATTTCCATATGGGAAAAGTGTTAGTGTCGGCTTCTCATTTTGATATCCTTTGCAAAGGAGCCTGGACCCTGCTGGAAAAAAACGGGCATAAAGTCATATTTGACTCTTTGCGCCCTTTTCCCGCATACAGCTATGAGGAACTTTTACAGATTCTGCCGGATATCGACGCGGCAATTATTGGAATGGATCTCTATGATGAAAAAGTGTTCAAAATTGCTCCCAAGCTAAAATGCGTCTGTAAATTCGGCGTCGGCGTAGACAACGTCAATCTGGCGGATGCTACGAAATACGATGTTAAGGTCTGTAATTGCCCGGGCCAAAATTCAAACGCTGTGGCGGAACTGACCATAGGTTTCATCATTGACGTGCTGCGCGGCATCACGCCTCTTCACAAGGCTATGGAGAAAAGTTCCTGGCCGCGCTACCTTGGCGAAGAATTAGCCGGCAAAACAGTCGGGCTTTTCGGTTTCGGAGCAATTGCCCGCCTGGTGGCAAAGAAACTTTCCGCTTTTGACATGAAAATCAAGGCTTACGATCTGTATCCCAATGAAAGCGCCGCAAAGGAGCTTGGCATAGAAATGGTAAGCCAGGATGAAATCATCGAAACCTGTGACATCATCAGTCTCCACGCTCCCGCTACAAAAGAAAATTATCACCTGTTCGGTGCAAAAACGTTTGCCCGGATGAAGAACGGCGCTTATCTAATCAATGCGGCCCGCGGCGCATTGGTGGATCTTGACGCTCTGGCCGAGGCACTGAAGTCCGGTAAAATCGCCGGCGCGGCACTGGATGCCTTTGAGGAAGAGCCGCTTCCCTCCAGTGCTTCCATCCTGCAGTGTGAAAACATCGTGCTTACGCCTCATACGGGAGCCGAAACCCGTCAGGCTTATGACAAAGTCAGTATGGTCGCCGCTCAAAATGTAGTCGATACGCTGGCAGGACGCGAACCAAAATATTGGGTTAATCGCTGACAGCTTATCTAATGGAGTGTTGAGGATGGAACAGCTTTTACAAGGTAAAATCGCCGTCATTACCGGAGCTTCCCGCGGAATCGGCAAAGGGATCGCCATGAAGTTCGCACAGGAAGGAGCTGTGACGGTCCTCGTGGGACGCCGGCTTTTCGCACTGCGGGAAGTTCAGTCCGAGATTCAAGCAGCGGGAGGCAAAGCGTCGTGCATAGCCGCCGATGTAACAATTGACAGCCAAGTAACAGATTTGGCCGGCGCCGTCATAAAGGAATACGGGCGCATCGATATTTTGATAAACAATGCAGGAATCAGCAAAGAAATGCCTTTGCTCGAAATGCCTGTAGAAATATTTGATGAAATTATGACGGCAAACCTGCGCAGCGTAATGCTGGTGACAAAAGCGTTTCTTCCCGCTATGGTCCGCCAGAAATATGGAAATATTATCAATATCGGAAGCGGAGCAGCTTTGCGCGGGTTGCCGGGCAGCACAGCCTACTCCGTCAGCAAGGCAGGCGTTGTCTGCCTGACGCAGGCTCTGGGAGATGAAGTACGTCCGCTGGGAATTCGGGTCAACGTGATCTGTCCCGGTCCCGTCGATACCGAGCTATTCCAGAAATCGGCCAAACGCGAATACATTCTGAAGGCCGGCGGCGACGTGTTCCGTACTGAAACAGTGGCAAACGGAGCGCTTTTCCTGGCAAGCGATCTCAGCAAGGGCATGAACAGTCAGATTTTGACGCTGCGCGGCTTTAATCGCTGGTAATTTCCAAGCCCACTTCTAATTTGCAGGAAAGCAAAGAGCTTTCAAAAAAACAACAATTTTATTCATTGATGAAACAAACAGTCCATCAGACAATTATCTTCACATTTGTCAGGAAAGGACTCGATCTATTATGCTCAGAAAACCCAATATTTTAGTGGTGGGAAGTTTTATGACGGACCTGATCGCATCGGCGCCAAGAGTTCCGGAGCTGGGAGAAACAGTCGTAGGGACATCGTTCCAGATCGCACCCGGCGGCAAGGGCGCCAACCAGGCCGTCCAATGTGCGCGGCTTTGCGCCAACGTAACCATTGCCGGCTGTGTCGGCGATGACGCCTTCGGGAAAAAAATGCTGAATACGGTCCGTGAATCCGGCGTTGACATTTCCCATGTAAAAGTAAGCCGTGGACATTCTTCCGGTGTCGGCAACATTCAGTTGGAGGTTTCCGAGAATAGAACTCAAAACCGCATTTTGGTGGTGCCTGGCGCCAATTACGATCTGACTCCGGATGACCTGAGCTGGCTTGAAAATTCTATCGGCAGTTATGACTTGGTCATGCTGCAGTTGGAACTCACCATGGAAGTAACCAAGTTCGTGGCCGCCTGCGCCCACACGGCCGGGGTTCCCGTCATGCTGAATCCCGCGCCGGCCACACCACTGGACAGTGGGCTGCTTTCCTGCATTACCTATCTTTCGCCCAACGAGTACGAGGCGGCGTCGCTGAGCGGTCTGCCCTTGCACACGGACGGGTCCGGCATCAACCGGGAAGATTTAAACAAGGTTATCAGCAAGCTGCGTTCCAGAGGCATCAGCAACGTCATTATCACATTGGGCAACAACGGCGCCGTCAGCGCCGATGCCACCGGCATCCAGTACACCCCCTGCGTCGACTTGCTGGATGTCAAGGATCCGACTGCCGCCGGGGATTCTTTCGTCGCCGCTTTTTGCACCGGCATAACCGCGGGTCTCTCTTCCCGCGAAGCACTTGACTTTGCCAGCCATACCGCTGCCATAACGGTTTCCCGCATGGGCGCCCTGCCTTCCTTGCCCACACTGAGTGACGTTCAGGATCTGATGATAAGAAACGGTTTCGCAAAATTTGATCCCTTATTGCTAAACGCATTGAAATAGAGAACCGTTGATTTTTATAGACAGGCGCAGTTACTCGCCGCGTCCGCTAAGTTTCCAATCGGAAAGGAAGCATCGTCATGCTGAAAGAAACAAGCAAACAAGCAATTGAGCAGTTCCTTGCCTCCGCGCAAAAGGAATTTACAACATTCTGCGTTGGCCTCAGCGCCTCCTCTTACGAAAAAGCTGCTGAAATCATACTTGACGCCCAAAAAAGAGGCGGACGGATTCACATCACCGGAATCGGAAAACCCGGCCATGTATCCTCTTATATGGCTTCCCTATTCTCTTCCACCGGAAATCCCTGCTATTTTCTGGATGGAACCGAGGCTGTTCACGGTTCCTGCGGGCAGCTGGTCGCAGGAGACGTGGTAATTTGTATCTCCAACAGCGGTGAAACACCGGAAATGAAAGCCACGGCCACAGCGATCCGAAACAATGGGTGCAAGCTGATTGCCGTCACCGGGAATCCCTCCAGTTGGTTGGGAACTTTTTGCGACACTTGCCTTTCCGCCGGTGTGAACACAGAAGGAGGCCCTCTGAACCGTGCGCCGCGAAATTCTATCCTGGCGGAAACTTTAACGCTTCAGGCGCTTTCAGTTGCTCTGCAAACGGAACGTGGCTGGACGCCCGTGGAATACGTCCGCTGCCACCCTGGAGGAAAACTGGGGCAATTGCGGAAAAATGAAACTTAAGGAGCTGCTGTTAATGCTGACCGGAGATTGTATTCATCCTGAACTGATGAGGGTCCTTTCCCTGCTGGGACACGGAGACAAAGTCCTGATCGCCGACGGGAACTATCCGCTTGCCTCGAAAACGGGAGAAGCAGAAAAAGTGTGGCTGGGATTAAAGCCCGGCCTTCCCTCTACCATTGATGTATTGGAAACCCTGCAAAGCATCATCAATATTGAAAAGGCCGAAGTGATGGATCCAGGGGATGGATCCAGTCCAAAAATTTTTGACGAATTTCAAAAGCGATTGGGCAATATGGAACTTTGCAAGCTGAAGCGCTTCCCGTTCTACGACGCTTGCTGTGAACCCTCCCTTCGCTTGGCCATTTCCACGGGTGAAAAGCGCACTTTCGCCAATATTCTAATTACCGTCGGCGTCGCATAGGAAATAAGCCACGCAGATCCGCGCATCTTTCCGGACCGATACTCAGGAAATGAATTCCCGAAGTATGAATCTTAACCTTTCCTAAAAGAACCCGTCCATCGCGTCAAGCGAAGGGCGGGTCCTCTTTTATCATTTTCCGCCTCAAGGCCGGTCAGGAAAACAACTCCTTCTGATAGGAAATCATTTCTTTTCCAAGAACTTTTTCCGCTTCCCGGAACAGATTTTCCCGATGCATCCCCATGCCGAGAATCAAACGGTTCCGGGGGATTTTCAGAAGAACGACGTTCCTGCCGTCCTGAATTTCCGCACTGGATAAGGGAAGTCCGGTCAACGCGTCAAGGGTGCACAGCAGATCCGGAAACGTGCCGATCCTCTCCCCGTTTTTTTCCATTGTCATATACTCGTTCCAGAAAGTCAGCTCATAATCGTCCTGCCCGGTCATCACGTGGAGGGAGCCCGCATCGTACCCGCCGCCCATGCGCAGCGCACAGTTGCGGGTCACGCCGGCACACACGGCCTCCGCGTCATATCCGTCCGCCAGAAAACTCAGGACGCCGCTCACATCGCCCGAATGCTCCAGAAAGCCCCTGCCGATCTCCAGTGCCTGCGCGATGGCGCCGACCGCGGCATGCGTTTCAGCATATTGCGCAGAGACGGGGTTGCGCAGCACGCAGCACATCCCGCCGGAGGCGACCGCCGTCTGCCGGATGAGATGGGATGCGGCCGGCAGGCTTCCCCTTGCGACGGTTTCCACGTATTTTTCACCCTTGCCGCCGCAGGCGGACTGTACCGTCACATAATCCGGGAACTGGTCCAAACCCATGCTTCCCATCATTCCGGTCGGGTGGGCCCGGCCGTTGCTCGGCGCATCCACCAGCGGAATTCCCGTGAGTGCGGAAAGGATCCAACCGTTGGAGGTGGAAACTCCTCCATTTTCACAACTGGTAAGGCCCGAAATTTTCGTTCCGTTGAAATTTTCAAAATTCTGAAAAGCCGTTTTCCAGTGTTCCGCCTTCACGCAGGTATCCTTCGCCGAGGGCGCCCCCACCATCGAAACGTTGACGACCGTTTCGTCCGGAGACAGCTCCCCGGGCTTCAGCAGCTTTAAACGGTCCGTATGGTGAAAGGTTTCCTCCAGCGCATCCAGTCCCAGCCGGATGCTTCCTCCGCCTCCGCCGCCCAGCAGCAGCCCTCCGTAAAGCGCCTGAAGGCAAAGCTCTTTTGTCAGTTCCGTCATTCGAATTCCTCCGCTTGTTTTATCCCTGCCGAAAGCCGTCTCCCTTGAGAAAAAGAGTGGCTTTCAGCCGTTCATCTGTTTCCGGACGGACTCAAAACAGGCAAAGGTTCCCTCGGCCAGGACCGGGTCGATCACGGGGATGTCGGTCGCTCTCTCGATCTCCTTTGCGATGCCGATCGTGGTCAGTCCGGTGCAGGCAAGCGCGATCACTTCCGCGCCCAGATTCTTCAGTTCCCCGGCTTTTCTGATGCAGTTCGCCTTTCCCTCCGGCGTCATCAGGTCCAGCGTGCTGTTCACGCCCTCCGGCCTCGCGACCGCGACGATCCGATCCGGAACCATGCGCAGATAAGCCTTGGGCGCGTAATCCGTTATTCCGAGAACGGCGATTTTCCGCCCGTATTTCATGGCGAGGGCGGCCGTGGTCTCCCCTCCGCCCGTCACCGGGATTCCCGGAAGCGCGCGGCGGATCTCCTCCACTCCGGGATCGTCCGCGCAGCTGACGACGATCATGTCCACGCCCGCAAACGACTTCGCCGTCTCCACGATTTTGGGCACCGCGATCTGTTCCAGCTCGTGGCTGTGAATCCCTTCCCACTGATCCGGAATGCATTTGGAAACGCACCGGATTCCGGGGAAATGCTCTTCGATGATCCTTCCGTGCAGCCCGACAAAGTCCGGGTCGTCGGATGTCAGGACCCGGATCACGCCGACTTGAAATTCTTTCATTGCCGATTCCTCCCGGCGTTTGCCATCATACGGCAAACGAGCCTTTGTCAATGATCAGGGTATCGTCAAAATACAGAGTTGGGTTCAGGATGATTCCATCCATATGGCAGTCCGCCTTGTTGGTCCCGCCGAAAGACGTATTGGTCCCGAACGCGATATGCACGGTCCCGTAAACCTTCTCATCCTCAAGGATCACGCCGTTGAGAACCGCCGCCCGATTCGTCCCGATTCCGAGTTCTCCCACCGTCGCGTTCCGTTCGTTTTCCAGCAAGATATTCAGCATTTCGCTCTTGTCGCCCGTAATCTCCCGCAGCTTTCCGTCCCGGATCACCACATGAAGGGGCGAATCCAGCTTTCCGATTCCGACCATGGAACCGTCGATCACCATTTCCCCGTTGACTCCGTTTTCCAGCGGCGCGATGTACGCCTCTCCCGACGGGAGATTCCCACACTGTCCGGGGAGCCTGTAGACGCCGGGACTGGGCACTCCGCTGCGTCCCTCCAGATTCAGAGTCAGGACGCAGCCGTCCTTTTCGATCCGCGCCGTCCTGCATTTTGTCAGCAGCTCCGTGATTTTCGCCGTCAGCTTTTCCACTTCTCCGTAATCCGCGGTCATGGCGCCCGCCCCGAACATTTCCTCCGTAATGCCCGGCATGGTGGCCACGCGGGTCCCGGCCTTCGCGGCGTTGATCCTCGCGTTCGTGTGGGTCAGCGACTTGGCGGTGGGGCAGACGACGATATCCGCGGCCTTCATGGCCTCTGCGACGACTCTGGGCGGCTCTTCCCCGTTCAGGCTGCGTTCCTTCATCACCGTCATGACCGCCTCGCAGCCTAAAGCCCGGGCGCCCTCGTAAAGCGCCCGGGCGATTTTAACCCTTGTATCGTCCGTGACAATATAAACTTCTTCCCCCGGCTTCGCATCCAGACAGGAAGCCAGGATTCTTTTGGAAGTTTCAGTTAAATCCATGTTTTCCCTCCTATTCCACGTCCGTCAGTTCGGAAATCACTCTCGCCAGCAGGGTCCTCGGGAGCACAACCAGCTTCCCGGTCTCTCTGGCAAACATGTTTTTCATCTTCTGCGTAAAGCCGATGCAGTCCAGGACCACCAGGTCCGCATCCATTTTTCTGATTTCCCGCGCGGCTCTTTCAAGGTCCTCCCACGGGCCGTAGGGAGAAGCCGGCACCACCTTCACCGTATCCACGAAATCGGACCACTTCTTTTCGCACTGTTCCACCTGAAGCGGCGACGGGGTTACCGTGACAATATTGGAATTCTTGGTCAGAAGGGGCACGACCCGGTTCAGAATATTGCACGGATAAACAAGCGGGACATTGGAGGTGAGGCTGCCGGGAAAATCGCCGGTGCAGAAGAACATGATGAGCCTCACGCCCTCCGCTTCCAGTTCATGGATGCAGTTTTGGAGCCTCGGGAGAATGTACCGTTCGGCAAACGTCACAGAGGAACCGTCCGTCAGTCTGGAAACCAGCACGTAATCCCCCTGTTCCGGCTTGAACTCCGCGATCTGTCCCGCCGTGAGGCCGTCAAGTCCTCCCCGCTGGAGCAGTTCGATCCTTCCGTCGAAAATATCCATAATATCGGCCGTGACGTCCACCCGGGGTGCCTGACCGATCGTAATCGCGCCTATTTTCATGGCAGATTCTCCTTCCCTGAGTTTATTCCGTTTTTCCCAAAGTCATCAGATGGTCCATCGGCCCGTACAGCTTCTGGAGCAGCGCATATTCGTCTTCGTCATAAAACTTCAGGTCCCCCGCGCCATAGGATTTGGCGACTTCCAGCATAAAACGGGAAGCCTCTTCCACGTCCGAAAAGTGGCTTGCACCCGTGGCACAGCCCGGAACCATGGTCTCCGTCGTGACGGCTACGCCCACAACCGGGGCATCGGTCGCCGTAGCAGGCTGAAGAATGCTGTTCAGATGAAATACATTATTTCCATAGGGGGTGATATCCTGAGTTGCCAGAGGGAACACATAAGGCAGACGCCCCGTTGTAATCTGCATTTTTTCCAGCAGATCCTCCGAAGTGCGCAGGATGTATCCTCCCTTTACGGTCGGGGAGATGGCGAACCCCCTCGTGTTGATCACGCGGTTCCCCTTTGTGGTGTCTACCGACAGGATCGCGTCCAGCTCGGGGGAAACTTCTTCCCTGTTGACCTGAGCCATTTCGACCGGAGACCCCATGAACGGAACCGGCTTGTGCGGCTGTGTCGGTGCATGCGGACAGATCTGAGTGGAAACGAAGACGTCGCCTTCCAGAACATCCCCTTTCTTCCGCATATCCAAAAGCTTCGCGGCAACGGTGATCGCCGCCAGCGCGCCGTCCCCGTCGGATACGAATCCGATCACATCGGGCCGCGCGCCGATTCCGCCCAGACGGCCCAGAATTCCGATCGTGGGCGCGCTGCCGCCCGAGGCCTTCCCCCTGGAGCCGGGAATCCTGACCTTGACCATATCGGTGCTTCCGCTGGGGCCTTTCAGCTCGTAGACTTCAATATTCGCATCCGGCTGGATGCCTCTTAAGTAAGTTTCCACATCTTTTCCGGTAACGGTGCTGCTGTCCAGAACATCAAACGCTTCCATCAGTTGCTTTAATAACATTCATTTTACCTCCATCGCTTTCAATTGTTAATAAAAATCAGAATTATTGCACGCAGTCCACCAGTTTGGCAGCCGCGTCACGAAGCATCTGGTAAAAACCGGCTTCATCGGACATGGTTTTGCGTTTGCCGTTTTCAATGATTTCAACCAGTTCTTTCAGACTGCTGTTTTCAGGGTCGTCCGCCAGCATCAGTTTACAGAGGCGCTCCGCCGCCTCGATCATCCTCAAGGGCCCGTAAATCCTGGGTTCTCCTTCCAAACCGGCCGCGCCGGCTACCAGATACGCCAGAAGTTCAAACGATTCGTTTCGGATCATGGTTCCTCCTCCCAGGCATTCCTGTGCAGGATCTCGTCCAGAGGCCTCAGGCGGCGGGGGCGGGGACTGTCTTCCGGAAAGCCGACGGAAATCAACAGCTCCATCCGGTAATACCCCGGAAGCTTTAACAGCTTTTTCACGGCGTCCGGGTTGTAGGACTTGATCGCGCACGTGCCGAGTCCCAGCTCCACCGCCTTCAGCATGATGTTTTCAGCGGCCATGGACGCGTCCATGATGCACCCGTATGCCTCCGAATTCGGAGAGCCGTGTTCCAGAGCGTAGTTCATGTCCGAGCAGACCGCGATCAGGACGGGAGGCTTCCCGCTGAGCCCCGGACTGAACAGTTCCACCTTCCGGACCAGCTCCGGATCCGTGAGCAGGAAAAACTGCCACGCCTGAAGATTACTTGCGCTGGGCGCCAGCGCTCCCGCCTTCACCAGCTGCAGCAAGAGTTCCTCCGGCACAGGTTTGGGACTGAAGCCGCGGATACTCCTTCTCTTCTGAATCGCTTCCGATAATTCCATTGTTCCTTCTCCTTTCCGCACGGATTCAGGGACCGCATCGTCTGAATCCTCCGATTCCCTGCTGCGCAAAAGAACTGCCGCGGCTGTTGTAGCGCTGCAGCAGTCCCTTATGTAGGAAAACTATTTCTTCTTTGCCAGTCCCAGCGTCGCGGTAAAGAAGCTGTACACAGCCGCGCCCGCCAAAGCGCCCGCGCCGAGGATGTTCAAAACCTGCTCGTTTTCCTTATTGCGCTTCACCGCGACCAGCCGGATCAGCAGGCCGATAAGAATGGTGATTCCATTCATAATGTTGCCGACCAGCAGCCCCGTTGCAAAGAGGATGCCGATCTGCCGCTTTCCGCCGACCAACTGGATGATAGCGCCCGGGATCGCCCAGATGAAAAGCCATTTGGCGACTTCGGCGTTGGTTCCGGCCGCGATGGTGGTGGCGAAAGTCTTACTCACCGGGGCAAACAGGCCCTGGCCGAAATACCGGTTGGCCAGAAACGCCACCATGCAAAACGCAATCACAAAGGAGATCATTTCACTGTAATACTGCTGTTTCCTGCCCTCTTTTTCCAGCTCCGGATCGGCGCCCGAACCCCTCAGGATATAACCGCACTTGAGGTCATACGCCATATCGGAAAACGCGGGTCCGGTTGCCGCGGTGTACCCGACCAGGATGGCAAGCGGCATCTGGGGAAACCCGAGGAGCATTCCCACCAGCAGGAAGATCAGCGCGGTGGCAAACCCCGGGAACCAGCCGGAGTACATGGCCGAGATGCCGACGATCAGCTCCGAGGCAATCGCGGCAAACGCCGAGAAAATCACCCAGAGAATCAGGGAGATAAAGCTCATATCGCTGACAATGCCGGTAATCAGCGCCAGCAGTACCGCCGTCCCCAGATAGGCGACATAACCCCATCCAAGCGTCTTTTTCAGGGTGCCCATGCTGGTGGTGAATTTTCCGGCCTCCGCGTCATTCCCGCCCTTGCTCTTTTTGAACAGCATGCGCGCGCACTGTAGCAGCGACACCGCGCCGGCGCCGATCATGATCCCGTGAGGCATATAATTGATCATCGCCAGATCGGTGGATACAAAGTTCGTGCCGAAGAGATTGGAAATCAGAGCTGCGTCGTGACCGAACAGCGACAGGGTGAAACCGTTGACCTTGATGACGCCGATGACCAGGGAGCCGACGCCAAGGGCCAGCATGGCAAAGAAATCGCCGAACCAGGAAACTCCAAGCAGATCGGTGGGAAGCCCTGCGACTTTTCCGACGCAGCCGATGACCACGCCCACAACCAGAAGCAATGCCTTGCGCCCTTTTTCAACGACCGCAAGAATGGATTCCGCAGCGGCGACGCCCGGAGGCCATGCCCCTTCCGCGGGGAACATCTCGGAGTCGAACGATTTATAGAGGATGGTCGCGTCGATGCAGGTGGCGAGGAAGACACCGATCAGCATCGGGAACATCAGGTCGGCGCGCCCCATGACGACCGGAACGCCGATCGGCAGAAGCAGACTGTTGGCCGCTGAGAAAGTCGCGCCGGAGATTGCCGTCTGAATCAGGTTCTGCCTGTGAATGCTCCTGTATTTTTGCAAAACCGCAACCGGGATGCGGGAAATCAGAATCGCAAATAAGGCGCCTATGATGGACGTGTTCGGGGTGACGCCGGTCCGCACGATCAGTTCCAGCCCGATAATCGCGCCCAAAATGCACATGATGATATTTAGGATCAGTACGGTGGGCTCCCACGCCTTCGGATGCTCCGATGCGGAGATCATCTGATCCTGTGGGATTTTTTCTTTTTCCATAATCCACTCTCCTTGTCGATTGGTCCTGACCGGCCGGCATACCGCGCATCCGGCGGCGGTGCGGTCTCTTTCAAGGCCGGCAGAAGATGCAGCCGCAAGCGCATCTTCTGTTTATAATCTCTCTGCTCCGGATTTCCCTGCTTCTCCTTTCTCCGAGTCGGTAAATCAGTCTGAAACGGCGCTGGAACGATTCCAAAGGGATATATAAAAATGGCGCTCTACTTAATAAAGAAGTACAGCACCATTACTGTCTGATTCTGAATCGGTCTATTTCAGAATTTCAAAAATTCTTTTTTACGCCGTAACCCGATCCGATGCTTTTTCTGTCCGTGTCTTTTATTGTAGCAATTTTACAATTCGAAGTCGATATTCATGCTGAAACAAAATGAAGGATTTTCATATGCATTATGCACATCTATAGATAACGCCTGATTTTCAGGGCAAACCCGAACCGGTACAGATTTTCATTTTGAGATAAATCCACTCCGGTGATCTTCTCAATTTTACCGATGCGATTCGCAAGCGTATTCCGATGGATAAACAGCTTCTCGGCGGTTTTCTGGCGGGCGCCCATATTCTCGGTCAAAACGGCCAGGGTTTTCGCCAGGTCGGTTCCGCGCTGCCGGTCATACTGTTCCAGCTTGCCGATCGTATTCTCCACATACCGGCGGAAGTATACCGTGGAGCAGCTCTTCAGGATTGCCTGTTCGAACCGCACATTCGAAATCATCTGAACCGGGCCGCCGGAGCCCGGGGCCCTGCCTATGGCAATCGCATCGCAGGCTTCCCCGTAATGAAACGGGAGTTCCGCATAAGAGGCACAGGGATCCGAAATCCCGACGGTGACGGAAAGGCCGTGCCGACATTCAATCAGGCTGCGGATTCTGTTGAAAGTCGCCGTGATTTTTTCCGCGGCGACTGATTTCGGCAGCAGAGTTACGAACTTGTCGCTGTGTATGATGACGGCGCAGGGAAAATTCTGCGACAACAGGTGATCCCGAATCAGCTGATGGAGGGATTCCTTTAGATTTTGAATCTTTTCCTCGCTGAGGTTCTGACTCACCGCTTCAAACCGGTCGATATCCGCAACGGCCACGCGCACCGGCGGCAGCGGCCATCGGAGAAGCCTCGCCCGGCTTTCGGCCTCTTCTTTTGTCTTGACATTCCCGGCGAGAAGATCCAGAAAAAGGCTGTTTTGCAGGAAACGCATGTGTTCGTCCAGCTTTTGCAGCTTGGAAATTTCAAGCGCGACGCTGATGGAGGCATGATTGAGCGCGATCAGCTGCATATCGTCCAGATCCGGACCCTGACAAAGAACGATGATGTATCCGCAGATTTGTTTTTTCACCGAAACGCTGCGCACAAACAAGGCGGGCACCTCCGGATTTTCCAGACGGAACAGAACATCGTTTCCGGCAATCTGAGAGGAAATTTGCTTGCTCAGCCTTCGGCCGCCGCTCTGATCGGCTTCGAAAATAGAATCCGGAATCGAAGATCCCTTTCCGGCGGCGGCCAGGACCGAATAGGTGCGGGACACAATGAACACCGGAAGCGCAATCAGATTGGCCAGGGTTTTCGCAATGTTGTCAAAACTGCCGTTATTCAGTTCCAGTTCCAGAAACTTCCGGTTCATGCGTTCGGAAAACTCAAGATTGTGGTAATGCTCGTCCACAATCGCTTTCATCAGCGGCATTGTGATTTCCACAGTCGGAATCTCCTTGGGGATCTCGATCAGAGGAACGCCCATCTCGTCGGCCAACCGGATGGTCTCGCCGGAGATATCTCCCAAAAACCTCGTTTTAATGGCAAGGCCCGCCGCGCCGGCCTTTTGCAGATCGACGATCAGGCGGGGAAGCGCTTCCGGGTCGTCTTTGATGGAATATCCGGTCGTGATCAGAAGCAGATTCTTTTTCAGCCATGGCTGTATATTGGGGACCTCCATGGTGTCGATATAACTGACCTTCCGATTAAGACCGTCTTTTCCCGCAATCAGCTTGCAGGACGACAGGGCCCCGATTTTCAACGCGTCCGAAACAACAATTGACAATTCTGTTTCACCCTTTTCCTCCAAAGGGCCAAGCCCTTTTTATAGTATTATATCACTTCACGGTTCGCCGCGCAGCGCTTCCGCTTTCCCGTTACGCGCCGGACGCAGGGCGGGCACTACGCCGCGCCCGTCTTGTCGGATGCGGCCGCCCGCTTTCCGGAGCGGTTGCTTTTTGTGCCGCCCGGCCGGTTCCGGCAGTCAGCGCATGATTGCGAGCGAACCGATCGGATCCCACGGAGCAAGCTCGGCAGGTTCCCTCTCCAATGCCGCTTTTTGATCCTCGCTGAGATATTTTTTATCCACGACCACCTGACAAACATATTCCCGAAACCAATCGCTGCTCATCACAAAAAAGCCCTTTTCCCCAACGTCTTTTCCCCAGCTGTTTTCCACCTTCCATTTCGTGGCGCCGCTCTCCGTAAGATTGACTCCAAGCAGCATCATGGCGTGCGTCAGGTAGCTCTGGCCGTAATCGAGCATGTCGGCCTTCGACATCCCAAGCTCCGTATTCAGAACATCCTCATAGCGATATAGGGAGGTATCCATAATGCCCAGGTCCCCGTCGGACATTTTTCCCACGTCCGAGCCGAACCAGACCGGGTCCCCGTCGCGGATCTGGCGGCAGGCCATCCGCTCCAGTTCCGACGCCTCCAGATTCAGATAGACAACGGGCCTGCCTTCGACCACATTTCCAAGATACTGAACCGAATAGGTGCGGCCGAACGGCTTATCCTCCGTCGGGGCATTGATCACGCTCACATAATCGTCCAGGAACGCTCCGAAATATTTTTTGTAGAACTGAAGCGGGGTCAGACCGCGGTCGCGATGGAATCTGTTCTCCTTATCGCGGTATTCGAAATCAAAGGTCCGCGGCGGTTCCCCGAGAAAGCAGCACAGAAGGCCATAGAATTCCCTCAGCATATCCATTTTTTCAGCCCTGAGCCGGTCCTCTCTTTTTCCTGCTTCCGCCATTCTGCGAAGCATGATTCCGTCGCGACGCAGCTTCTTGCACAAGATGCCGTTCATCCGGGAAGAATTGCTGCTTGGGGATGTCTCCGGCATGGCGTATTGGGGAAGGACCCCGTATTTTTTGATCACGGAAACCAGCATATCCCACTGGCCGCCGTCTCCCAGCAGATGATCAAAGAGCCACATGACGATACGGCTGCCCTTGCCTTCGTTCGCGGTTTCTATTACGCTCTCGAGAAAATAGTTGGCCTTTTCGAGTTTATCCCAGAACATGATATAGGTCTGGGACAGCTCAAAATCTGGAGTTTTAAAATGGAGCGTCTTGTTCAGCCGGTAACGAAGGACGTTCATTCCCGCAAAGATCCAGCATCTTCC
This sequence comes from Caproicibacter sp. BJN0012, assembly GCF_035986805.1. Taxonomy (NCBI): domain Bacteria; kingdom Bacillati; phylum Bacillota; class Clostridia; order Eubacteriales; family Acutalibacteraceae; genus Caproicibacter; species Caproicibacter sp. BJN0012. The sequence continues at coordinate 3,084,663 of NZ_CP142518.1, forward strand.
GCTTTTTTTCTGATTCGTAATCTCCATAGGCTCGATTTCATCCGAGAACAGCCGGGACATGCGCACAGACGCCTCACGGCTGAAAGCCGTGCCGGCAATCCCGTTTTTCATGACGCTGTCCGAAATATTTTTCAACGGCCCGGTTCGATAGCACTGTGAAGACTCTTGGAGCACATCTTCCGTAATCGCAAAATCTTTCCGCATTATCTCCATCTTCCTTCTGAAATTTTCAATGGGCGGCTCATCTCTTTCGATATTCTTCCTTTCATCTCCCTCTTACCGGTCACGCCGTTCTTTCGTTAACCTATAGCAAAGCTTAACACCGCTGTAAAAAGCTGTCAACGGAATGGCACGCCCATTGCTTTCCCTTCAGCCCGGCACTAAATTATGACAAGAGCCGCCCAAGCACCCTCCTTCCTCTTTGCAGCTGAGGCTTTCAGGGTATTTGAGCGGCTCTTTATTTCTGTCTGTGCGGTTGAAAATGCCGGTCCGGCGCGGTTCTTCGGTATTTGCCCTCCGTTGTTGGCTGCGGTGCGCGCCGCGCTGCGGGCCGGGCCGCCGTTTCCAAAACCGCTGTAAATAATTTGCGGAACCATCACCCTCAATTAAAGGAGGCCGCGCCGAAGCACTTTGCGGCATGTCATTTGTTTAATGGGTAAAGGTCAGGCCGGCCGCCGATCAATCCCGGCGGTTTTTGCATTCTCCTCAGTTCTCAGCTTGAACACACCTACGCTGTCCCTCAGCAGATTCGCCTGGCCCGAGAACTCCTCACTCGCCGAAGCACATTCCTCCGACGCAGCCGCGTTGCTCTGCACGACCTGGGAAACCTGCTGGATTCCCTGCCTGACCTGCCCCAGCGCCTCCGCCTGATCGTTAGACTCCGTGGCGATACTGCCGATCAGTTCCGTGATCTTCGTCACTCCCGCCATGATCTTGTGGAGCGCTTCGGCGGTTTCGCCCGCCATTTTCGTCCCTGCCGCAACCTTTTGGGCTGAGTCCTCAATGAGTTCGGTAGTCTCCTTCGCCGCTTCCGCCGATTTGGCGGCAAGATTTCTGACTTCTTCGGCGACAACCGCGAATCCTTTTCCGTACTGGCCCGCTCTGGCCGCTTCCACCGCCGCGTTCAGCGCCAGTATATTCGTCTGAAAAGCAATATCGTTGATCGACTTGACGATTTTGCCGATGTTATCCGAAGAAACGCCGATCTCGTTCATGGCGCGAATCATTTCCGACATCCGGGTGCCGCCGTCTTCCGCATCCTTTTCAATTTTCAGCGCCAGTCCATTGGTTTCCCTCGCGTTCTTTGCGTTCTGGGCAGTCTGAGAGGCAATCTCCTCAAGGGACGCCGTCAGCTCTTCCACGGAGCCGGCCTGTTCGGTGGCTCCCTGCGCGATCGACGTGCTGGAGTCGGACACAAGCTTCGAGCCGGAGTTCACCTGGCTCGAAGAGGACACGACGGAAATCACCAGATCGTTCAGGTCTTTTATAAGCCGGGAAAGCGCTTTGCCAAGAACGTCAAACTCAGACCGGACCGCGATGGATACCGTCAGATCTCCGCCTGCAATCGCCTGCACCTTGTTTGCCTGCTCCACGGTGCTTGCCACCACTCTGTTAAACGACAAGGCAAGGGTCCCGACCTCATCTTTCCTCTGCTTCAGGAGCATATCCTTTTCCTCGGCGACTTTGTTCACATCGATGTCTCCGACCGCGAGCATCTCCGCGAATCTCCCCAGTTTGGCAAGAGGCTTGCTGATCAGCCCGGATATGTAAGATCTTAAAAACAATCCCAAGGCGAAGGATGCGACGATCACCGCAATCATGATAAAGATCGTTCTCCACCCCGACGCCCTGTCGTCGGCCAGTTGCTGCGACGCAACGGACATATCGTATTTTACCATGGAATCGAACGCTTCTTCCGTGTTCTCAACTTGTTTGCCCGAGTTTTGAATCAGCGCCAGAATATCTGTATTCGGCTTCCCGGATTCTGCGTCCTGAACGATTGCTTTAACGGCGTTTTTATAGCTGCCATACGCAGTTTTTGCCTTATTGTAATTGTCCTGGTCCCGACTGTCCGAAACGGTTTTATTGTAATTGTCTAACTGCGCATCAACAGAGTCCAGCTCCGCCGAAATTTTATCGCAATACGTTTCTTTATCCGTATTATAATAGATATACAAATCCCTGACCGCTGCCCCGGTGCTCAAAAAATCGGCTTGCGCCTGCGCGGAATATACAATGCCTAAAGTACATTGGTTATAGGTTTCTTCCCGGTCATTGTTCATTTTGATCAAGCTGGTTATACCCAGAATCCCAATGATCAACGCCAGGCACAGAATAGAGAGAAACCCAACCGTCAATTTACTGGAAATTTTGAGATTTTCAAACCACTTCTTCATTTTTTTACCCCCGAATAATTTGTTCATTTCCTGCAAAAATAGATTCTGCAAAGTTTTTGGTGTGTCAGTCATCGTTAAAAGCCATGAATAGGCTACGGGCGAATTTGCTGCGTCAATGGAATATCACCGCAGTTTATTTGAAACTGTGACAACCCGGAACAAGCCGCGTGGTGACCGTGCCTTTCAGACGGAGGCGACCAGATCTTTGACGGCGAATAGTGACAGTTCCATATGTGTGATATACATTTGGTTGAACTTTTCAATCGCCACTTTTTTCTGTTCCATCAGGGAATGCGCGTAGATGTTCAGGGTGATGGAAACATTCGAATGCCCCAGCAATTCGCTGAGAGTCTTGATATCGACGCCCAGCTCCAGCGCCCGCGTGGCGAACGAATGCCTGATGGCGTGAAATTTGCGGTAAGGCACCCCGGAATCCGCCAGTATCCGCTGATAAAACCTTTGATAGGTGCGTGGATCCATGGGAGCCGCCGAATCCGAAAAAATATAATTATCCTCTTTCTCGCATTTCCACTGATCGAACAATCTGAGCAGAAAATCGGGCAGGGGAATTTTTCTGACGGATTTTTGGCTTTTGGGAGTGCCGACAAGCAGCACTGTTTTATTTGTTCCAGGCTCAAAATTTTTTGTGCGGGAAACCGTGCGCACAATGGACATGGTCCCCGCCTCAAAATCCAAATCGCTCCATCTTAAAGCGCACAATTCTCCCAGCCGTATTCCGGTATAAAAGCACAACAATATGCCCAAAGCCCGTTTATCGTCAGACTGAAAGATTGTATTCTCAACCAGCCGCTGTTCCCTGACGGAAAAAACTTGTACGGACCCATTTTCAATCTTTGGCAGTTTAATCATCCGAAGGACGGAAGAAAGATCCGTGGAGTCCCTAAGAATTTCTCTCAGAGCGGTTTTAAAAACAGACAGGATCTTCTTCCGGTATGAAGCGGAAATCTTCTGATTCCCATCGATTGAATTTACAAACAGAGAGACGGACGAAGCCGTGATTCCTCCACTTTCTACTTCTTTGAAAAAGGGAATGACATATTTATGCACGCAGCGATAATAGTTCTCATAGGTAGACGGTTTTACCTTGTTGAGGACATTGTTTTTCAGCCAAAGCTCAAATAATTCCGACGGCTCTTCTTGCTTGGAATGTTTACAGAGGCACCGGAGATCCTGGTCTTTCTTTTTCTTTTCCTTCACTTCTTTATAGCTTCTTGCGTAGACAGACCGGTATTTTCCGTCCGGCATTAGAATGCGTCCTTCCCAGCGTCCATCTTTTCGTTTATAAATATTTTCACCTCTGCGCGGCATTTTCATTTGCTCCTCTCAAAATGTGACGTCGATCTTGACGGCGAATCAATCATAACGGCCCGGGTTTGTGCCTGCCATGATAAAAGAAAAGAGTATTTCCGCCGCATTCGGCTGTTTACCAACGCCAGGCGTCAAATTAAATTATGACTACAACTAATATTCGGTCAAAAGGCGCCGATATATAGTATAAATCCGGGTCACAGTTTCAAATAAACTGCGGTGATTATTCCATTGGAAAATGCCGCTTTGGGGCTGCCGCCGAGATGAAAGGGCAGCAAATATTTTTCGTAAGACAGAGGACCCGAATCAATTGGAGCTTAAAGCAGGACGGCAGGAAGATTTTCTTCCTGCCGTCCTGCTTTTCCCGATTTTCACCGTGTTCCCCCTAAATAGATCCGTCCTCCAGCGGTTTTATAAAAAATTATTGAAAAAAGGCGAAATGGAGCGCGATTGGAAAATAGCGGCCTTTTTTGTTTGGAAAATGTTTGGAACCCCATAGTATAATGGCTGCAAGATTATTTTGGAGGAATGTACGGTTGGATGCTTTAAGCCAAAAACAGGAGAGCAGGTTCCTTCACCTTGTAAAAAGGATCTGGGACGGCCCCATGGGAGATTTTACAGAGGAGGAATGGATGGAATCGGAACTGGCGGACATTCCGCATAAGGAGTGGCTCGACACTGCCGGGAAAGTTGCGGCGGAATTGACGGAACCGGCAGTCATACGAAAGCCTGCCGAGAAAAAAGATCCTGTCCCCGACGGCAGGGAACCCGCTAAAAGTCAAAAAAATGTCACCGTGATTGCCTCGGATACCGTCGTTTTCGGCGATATCCGTTCGGAAGGCGATATTGACATCCTCGGAACAGTCCATGGAGCAGTCATTTCCTCCGGAACTGTAAAAATCGGAGGGAAACAATACGGCGATGTGCAGGGACTATCCATTTATGCGGGATCCTGTACCATTCGGGGAAACCTGACGGCTTCCGAAGAAGTCTCCGCCGACACAAAAACCGTGATTGTAGGATCTGTGAAATGCAAAAATCTAAGGCTGGGTGGAAAGCTGAGAGGAAATATCGACGTCTCGGAAAACGTAAACTGCGGATGCAACGCCGTCGTAATCGGAGACATCACTTCAAAAACCATCACATTAGAGACCGGTGCGAAGCTGTCCGGCAAGCTGAAGATCGCGGACGGAAGCATGGAGCAATTCGGTGTGAAGGACGAGGCGGAAACAGTCTCTCTTTCGTCCGGCACATGAACGCAAAAGAATAAGAAGGGCTCCGGGGCCTCGATTGACTGCACCCCGAAAAGCCGCCGTATGATACGGCGGCTTTTCTTTTTGGGGTCAGGTCCGGGCGGCGGCAACGGCAGTAAAAATTCAGAAACGCGGCAAAATCAGGGAGAAACCGTATTTGGGCGCGCAGATTATCGATAAATGTGTTAATATGTACTTAGTTATATTCCCGCCGCCGATGCGGCCGCTTCCCTGACTTCTTCAGAATTTTCCGTTTCGGAGAAAAGCCGTGTGCCAACATGAAAAATCCAGTCATGCAGTCCAAACTTCAGTTTCCACGCTCCGGCAAAAAAATGATCCCAAGAAGCCGCCTGCTGGATCAGACCTGCCATTTTTCCGACAAAAAAATCACCTGCGTCGTGGCGCCCGCGGGATATGGAAAAACCACATTTGCCATGCAATTCGCAAAGCGTGCGTCAATTCCCTGCATGTGGTATCATTTGGACCGTACGGATAATGATCCCGTACAGTTTTACCAATACCTGACCGCAGGGCTTGAAAAGGTGATTCCCGGTGCCGATCTTGAATCGCCGGTCATGGATGACGAGGAAATCAGCCCGGAGAACCGAAGAGAATTTTTGCTGAATTCCGCCGTTTGTGAATTAGAAAAAAAGTCTTCCGACGGTCTGCTGCTGGTCTTCGATGATTTTCATCTGATTTCAGAACCCGAAATCCTGCGGTTTCTGGAGCGCTTAATCACCTGTCTGCCGCCCTTTGTACATGCGGTGCTGGCCTGCCGGTATCTGCCGGACATCAATCTGCTTCGGCTCAGAGCCTCCGGTCTGGTACAGGAGGTAGGCCAACGGGACCTTGCTTTCAGCCGTCAGGAAATCAATGCGCTTTTCGATATGAACGATATTTCTCCGGCTTCCGGGGGCGCCATGGAAAGGCTCCGGAACACGATGGACGGTTGGCCGCTCGGTCTGGCCGTGCTCAAATTCTACCGGAACTTCGGAGACCTGAAGGAAGAGGCGGTTTCGGAAAAAAGTCAAAAAGAACTGTTTCATTATTTTCTGAACGATCTGATGAATGATCTCCCCGGAGAACTGCGGTCTTTTCTGATCCGGACATCCGTCCTTGAGGAACTGACACCGAAAGCCTGCGATTTTTTGCTGGATTCCGGCCACAGCGCCGGGTTCCTCTCCCGGCTGGAACAGATCAATCTGTTCATGACGGCAAGCGGAGGCGGCGGGGAACTGTCTTTCAGGCTGCATCCCCTCTTTCGCGAATTTTTGCTCACCCAGCTTTCCGACGGGAAATCTTCCGCCTACGAGCGGGCCGGCCGGTTTTACGAAAGCCGGGACTTTTTCGAGCAGGCCATTCCCTGCTACTTTTCGGCCGGTCTCGACGGTCTCGCAGCGAAATGCATTGAGAAAAGCGCGCTGTTCCTTTTATCACAGGGAAAAGTTTCAACGGTCGAGCATTGGATGCGGCATCTTGGGGAGAAAGGATTCCCCGACACTCCCGGATTGATATTGGCAAGAGGGGCTCTTTTTTCCTATAAAGGAAATTTTGTGGCGGCCGAACCTTGGATCGACAGGGCCATGAAACTTTACTGTGGTGGAAAAAATCCAGCCGCAATGTATTGGCTGACAATCCACAAGGCGCGCATCCTCCGCTACCGGTCGTCATTCCAGGAAAGCCTGAATCTGCTGGATTCCCTTTCGATGGATTCGAAAGAAATCCCCTTTGAATACCGCATGGAGGCGGCCGGAGAAATCATCTACAGCCTATGGCTGAGCGGGAATGTGGTGCGGGCCATCGAAACGGCGGAACGGGCGATCGCCGAAGCGAAGAGCCACGGCAAGGAATCGGGCGCAAGAACGGTAAACCGCCTTCTGGCCTATATGGCTGTGCTATACTACAACCAGGGGGAGTATACGAACGCGCTTCTGTATTACCAAAGCGCGCTGAAGGCGAACGGCTGGAATTACGACGCCCTGGAATTCCATTCCGTCAACCTGTTCGCCGCCTGGATCGAAAGGGAACGCGGCGACCCGGAAAAAGCGATTTCCATGATGAAGGAATCCGTCGGGCGAAAAAAGCGCCTCGGGTTCACGGAAGACCTTCACCTGCTGTATTACAACATGTCGCTTGCGAGCCACGACCTGCACGACGAGCTGGCCGCCCGGCTCTATATGGACCTCGCGCTGCAGAGCTTCCGCGATTCCGGCGGCAGTCTGGAGCATTACACGGAGATGATGGAGGCAATCCGGTATACCATCTTTTCCGACTCCTTTATGGATTTTGACACGGCGGAGAAAATGCTGGACTCCTGTGTGCAAAAGCTGACCCGGAAAAAGGACTCCCTTCTTCTTTATTCTTCCTTTCATTTCGCCGTGGCCTATCTGCGGATCGGCCGCAGGGAAAAGGCCAAAAGCTACCTGGAACTGCCGCTCAAGATGAGCCGGCAGACCGGCCTGAAACAATTTGTCGCCCTGCTTTCCGGCCTGATGGCCAATATTCTGATCAGCGAAGGAGAGGAAGCCGCCGCGCTCCCCTTCGCATCCGTCAGTATCCGGTATTCCGCGGCGGAGCAGTACGTTCAGACCTATCTGACCTTCCCTGAAATGCGCCCGTGCCTGAGGCTGGCGATCGAAAATGAAATCGAGCCGGATTTCTGTCACCGGCTGATTCTGCGCCTGGGCCCACAGGCGGAACCCCAGCTGATTGAACTTCTTAAGAGTCCAAAGGAACCTATCAGGCTGAAAGCAGCCGAATGGCTGATTCAGCAGGGCGGTCCCGTCAGCCTTCTGGAGATCCTTTTTTACGACTCCTCCGAAGCGGTGCGGGAGAAAGCGTTTGCCTTTCTCCGTTCCGGAGCTATCCCCGACCATCTGCGAAGACCGATGTACGTGCGCTGCATGGGACCTTTTGAGGCTTTTTCCGCCGAAGACTGGGAAAGGCCTCTGAAATGGCGCACCGCCAAGGCTAAAGAGCTGTTTTCATACCTGATCCATTGGAAGGGACGTCCCGTCCCTACGGAACGCATCCTGGGGGATCTTTGGCCGGACGCATCTCCTGAGAAAGGACGCGACCTGTTCCATACCAATCTGACGTATATCAAAAGCATCCTGAAACGCTGCGGACTGGAGGATTCACTGAACAAAACCCAGCCAGGGTATTGGCTGGATCCTTCGCGAATTGTCTGCGACAGCTGGCTTTTGGAAAGCGGGGAACTGCTTTACTGCAGGGGAAAATCCAACGGCCTGTATCTGGAAGACGTCTATTCCGACTGGCCAGCCGAAAAACGCTCCGGGCTGGAGGCCCGGTTCTCCGACCCTGTTTAGAAATCAGGACCTCCCCGACGGGGTACTTGTTATACCCGTCCGAATATTGTAAAATAGACTAGATTCCGTTATTAAATAATCAAACAGGTGATTTTTTGTATCGCGCTTGTATTTTTGATCTTGACGGCACTTTGGCGAACACCCTGTACTCCATCGCGCACTTTTCCAATCAGGCGCTGAAACAGTGCGGATATCCGATCATTCCGGAGGAAGATTACCGCAGAATCGTCGGCGACGGGGCGGACATGCAGATCCGCCGGATGCTGACCGCCGTTTCCGGCGGCCGTGCGTTTACGGAGCGGGAAGCCGAGGTGCTGAAAGGTGTTTACAGCTCGCTTTATGAAAGCGACCCGACGTATTTAATCCGCGAATATCCTGGCATGAGAGAAACGCTGGCAGAGCTGAAAACAGCCGGCATCGCGACGGCGATTCTTTCCAATAAGCCCGACGCGTGGACAAAGGCGATTATCTCTTCTCTGTTTCCCAGGGGGACTTTCGGCCTTTGTTTCGGCCAGCAGCCCGGCATTCCCCGCAAACCGTCGCCGGAGGGCGCGCTGAGGATCGCGGGAAAATTCGGGCTGCCGCCAAAGGAGATCCTTTATATCGGAGACACGAATACGGATATGAAAACCGGGAGCAACGCCGGCATGGACACGGCGGGAGCCCTCTGGGGATTCCGGGACCGCAGGGAGCTGGAAGAAAACGGCGCTGTCTATCTGCTGAAAACGCCGATAGAGATTCTGCCGGTGATGAACTGCAAGAGGTGAATTATGAAACGGATCTTCCGTTTTTTCCGGACAAATTTCCGGCTGGGGCTGCGCGTTGTCAAAACGGGCATTGCAGTGACATTCTGTATCGCGATTTCCAATCTTCTGCACCTGAACCAGCCGTTTATCGCCGTGATCGCTACGGTGATCTCCATGGGGAAATCCATCGACCTTTCCGTAAAAACCGGAAAGAACAAAATGGCCGGAGTTGTGATCGGCTCCGCCGTGGGGACCGCGTTCGCCGCCATCCTGCCGGGAAATGCCGGGCTATGCGGAATCGGCGTGATTCTCTCGCTGTATCTGTGCCATTTATTTCACCTTGAAAGCGCGGGAGTTCTGTCCAGCTTTTCCTTCGCCGCAGTGATGTTCGGCGCGGCCCAGAGCGCCCCCTGGAAATACGCCCTCCCCTGCATGGGAGCCGCGCTGCTCGGCATCGCCGTCGCGGTTGTGGTCAACCTGACCGTCATGCCGCCGAATTACGCCGTGGAAATCAAAAAAGCATACGCGGAATTGATCGGAAGAACCGCGGCGGCCATCGAAGACGCCTCCGCGAGGAGGACGGTCAGCACCAAACCGGTCGCCGAAGAAATCGAAACACTGTCGCGCACGCTGTGGCTGTATATCTCGGAGGCAAAAATCCTGCGCTGGAACGACGATGAGGTGTTCCGCATTTCCTCCAGCATCTCGCTGTACCGGATGGTCCTGGACGAGCTGAAGGCCGTCGAGGTCATGGAACTGACGGAGGACGGCGCGCCGAACGAGGAAATTCTGACGGTCTACCGCTATCACATGAAAAGGATGCGGGAGCTTTTCGAACGCGCGAAGAACTCATAACGCCCCGGCCTTGTTTTTCGTTCCGCCGGCATCCCGAATCGTCGGCCTTCTGAACCGCCGCCGGGCGCCTTTTAAAAAAGCAGCCTGGAAGCGTTGTACGCTTCCAGGCTGCTCGGTTTATTAAAGGTTTCTTGCATAGCCGTCAGGTTTAGAACGCGACGTCCTCGCCATAATACGCACAGGTGAGAACCTTCAGCATCTCTTCCACCCCCGTCGCCCTCGGATTGGAGCCCGTGCAGGGGTCCTTCACCGCATTTTCGGCGATGGTCTGCGCATGGGCTTTGAAATCCTCCTCGCTCACGCCGTTTTCGCGGTAGGTCGGCTGAATGCTGAGCTTTTTGTTGAGCGCGCGGACGGCCTCGACCAGAGAATCCGTGAGCTGCTTATCCGTCGCTCCCGGCAGACAGAGCATCTTTGCGATCTGGGCATAGCGCTCCATGCAGACTCTGGAGTTGTACTGGATGACGAACGGCAGCAGGATCGCGTTGCAGCAGCCGTGCGGGATGTGGAATACCGCGCCGGTTTTGTGCGCGATGCTGTGCGCGATGCCGAGCATCGCGTTGGAGAACGCCATGCCGGCCAGGCACTGCGCGACGTGCATCTTGCCGCGCGCCTCTTTGTCGCCGTTGTAGGAGTCGAGAAGGCTGTCAAAAACATCGGAAATTGCCTTGAGCGCCAGAGCGTCCGAGAAATCGGAGCGGGCGGAAGCGACGTACGCTTCAATGGCATGGGTCAGCGCGTCCATTCCTGTGTGCGCGGTCAGGGTCTTCGGCATGGCCTGCGGAATATCGGTATCCAGCACCGCGATATCCGGCGTGATCTCAAAATCGGCCAGAGGATACTTGATGTTGGTCGAGTAGTCCGTGATGACGGAAAACGCCGTGACCTCGGACGCCGTCCCGCTGGTGGAGGGGATTCCGACAAAGATGGCTTTCTTCCTCAGCTTCGGCATGGTGAACGGATCTTTGATATCATCGAACGTTTTATCCGGATATTCGTAGAACACCCACATGGCCTTTGCGGCGTCCATCGGGGAGCCTCCGCCGATCGCGACGATCACATCCGGCTCAAATTCGCGCATGGCTTTCGCGCCGTCGAACACGCGTTCAATGGAAGGATCCGGCTCGACGCCCTCGTAAATCCTGGTTTCCAGTCCCGCTCCCTTCAGCACGTCCTCCAGCTTCTGCAGGAACCCTGTTTTCCTCATGGAATGACCGCCGGTCACGATAAATGCCTTTTTGTAGCCCTTCAGATTTTTCAGCTCTTCAATCGCTCCGGATCCGAAATAAATATCACGCGGTAAAGTGAATCTCGCCATGGCAATTCCTCCTTGATGCTTTGTTTGTTATTTATTAAACAATCTATCCTTATCTTACCATACTGCTCCGGCAGTTTCAAGCACTCGAAAAATTATTTTTTCTTGTCGATCAGCCGCAGCAGCGCCTCCGGATCGCCGACCGGTGGAAAACAGGCATGCCCGGTGCAGACATAGGCGCGCGGTTTTCCTGTTTCACGTTCCGCGCCAAAATCTCCGCGGTTGACGCGGACGGTCAGGAACGGCCGGTATCCGTCGCGAAGCACGGCGAGCATCGGATCCAGTTCGCCCTCTTCCCTCGCTGTCAGCGCAACGTCCGTCCCTCCGCCGCTCAGGTACAGGACCGCACAGGCCGCGGTCGGGCAAGCGGCCGGAATCCGGGTAAATTCAATCGGAAACGCTTCCAGCGTGCGGACCGCGCGTTCTTCCAGCTCCGGTTTTTCCGCAAGGCGGGAAAGACGGACCATCTGCCACGCTTGGACGGCGTTGGCGGACGGCAGAGAGGAATCCGCGATTTCCTTGCTCCGCGCAGGCGACCGGGCGGCCCTGTTCTCCGAAAGGAAAAAGCCCCCGTTCTCCCTGTCCTCAAACCGGTCGGCAAACACCCGTTCCAGGCGCAGAGCGTGATGCAGCCATTCGCCCTCTTGGCCTGCCTCATACAGTTCGATCAATCCCCAGAGAAGGAAAGCGTAATCGTCGGCGAATCCCGGAACCTCCGACGGGCCGTTTCGGTAAACGGAAATCAGGGAACCGTCCTGTTCCATCATGTTTTTCAGAACAAAATCCGCCGCTTTGCGCGCCTGCCGCAGATACTTTTCCTCCCCGAACGCTCGGGCGGCGACGGAGAGCGCTGCAATGGCGAGCCCGGTGCGGGAGGCGAGAATCTTGTCGTCCAAAAAGGGTGGGACTCGGCGGTTCCGGTATGCCAATACCCTGCGGCGGCAGGAATCGGCAAATTCGCGGCGCCCTTCCGGGATTTCCCCCTGGAGCAGGTTCGGGACGTTTTTCCCTTCAAAGTTTCCCTGCTCGGTAATCCCGTACAGGCGGCAGAATTCCTCCGCGTCCGGTCCGAGCACCGAACGGAGCTCCGCCGGTGTAAAGGCATAGTACTTGCCCTCTTCCCCTTCGGAATCCGCGTCCTCCGCCGTGTAAAATCCGCCGTTTTCCGCCTGCATCCGACCCGTGAGGTAGGAGAGAATCTCTTCCGCCGCGCGCCGGTATTCTTCCTTCCCGGTGGCCTGCCAGCACTCGGTATATGCCATGCTGAGAAGAGCGTTATCCGACAGCATCTTTTCAAAATGGGGAATCAGCCATAGATCGTCCGTCGAATAGCGGCAGAAGCCGAAGCCGATCTGGTCGCAGATGCCTCCCAGCCGCATCCGGGTCAGGGTCGTTTCGCACATTTGCAGAGCCCCCCGATCCCCGGACGCGGCATACCAGCGCAGCAGGAACAGCAGGTTCTGCGGGCTCGGGAATTTCGGGGCACTGGAAAAGCCCCCGTTCTTTTCGTCAAAGCTCTGTTGCAGAGAGTGAAAGACACGCTCGGGCAGAAGGCTGTCCACCGGAGCCGGGGTCTGGGCGCGCGGCGCGGTTTCCAGCCGTACCCGCCCGACAAAATCCGCGATTCCAGCGCGGTCGGTTTTCCACAGGGCACTCACTTTTTTCAGCAGGGTCAGGAATCCGGCCATTCCCGGCCGGTCGTATTTTGGGAAATAGGTGCCGGCGAAGAACGGCCCGCCCTCGGGATCGAGAAAAACGCTGAGCGGCCATCCCCCCGACCCGGTCATCCGCTGGCAAACTTCCATATAATAGCCGTCGACGTCCGGCCGCTCCTCCCGGTCGACCTTGACGCTGAGAAAGCCGCGGTTCAGTGCCGCCGCCACCTCTTCATCCTCAAAGCACTCCCGTTCCATCACATGGCACCAGTGGCAGGTGGAGTAGCCGATCGAGAGGAACACCGGCTTATCCTCTGCTTTCGCGCGCTCGAACGCCTCCTCTCCCCACGGATACCAGTCGACCGGGTTATATGCATGCTGAAGCAGGTAGGGAGATTTTTCATAAATCAGCCTGTTGGCCGCCTTCTTTGTTTCCATTGTTCCACCCCTCTTTAATACGCTGATAGTATGATCATTCCGCATTCAAACCATACGAATCGGGATGGACCGGGAGATTTATCTTTTTTTACGTATAAGAAAATAAAAAACCACCGGTTCTCCCTGGGAGGAAAACCGATGGCCTGAAAAATCAGCATACTAAGGTGCAAAACAGGAATGGAAAATCAGATCAGATGGTTGTACGGAAGCGCCCAGCAGAACAGCAGGAACAGAGAAGTAGCGATGCCCACCACGACCAGCAGACGGCCGTAGGTCCTGTCCCGCTTGTAGTCCGCAGGATTCCGCTCCGCTTCCGGAACCACCATCAGCTTCTCACGATAACCGATTTCAGTATCCGTGGCAGGATGCCTCCACGAGCCGATCACCGCGAAAAGCAGGCTCAGATAAAGCCCAATGAAGAAAGGGTCCAGAAAATTGACAAAGAAAGAATTAAACGGGGGGATTCCAAGGCCAACCAGGCATTTGGGGAAGATAAATCCGAGAAAGCCGGCAATCATGGACCAGCGCGCGCCGGCGGCCGACAATTTTTTGCTTACGATGCCGCCGACGGCCGGCACGGCCCACGAAGCCGCGATGATCGTGGAAGCGAACCATGAAATGATGCGAATGGAACTCAAATCAAGGAAGGACAAAATAAGAGAAACAATGCCGAAGATCAGCATCACAAGACGGCTCACTTCCAGCTGCCGCTTCTCGTCTTTGAATCTGACGTGCACGATGTCAGACGTAATGGAAAACCCGATGACGGAAAGGAACGTGGAAGCCGAGGATAATCCTGCCGCCATGATCCCGGAGAGCATAAACGTTCCCGCCAGCTTTGGCATGACGTTGAACGAGGCCCAGATCAGCACCCGCTGCGCATCCTTCATCCCCGGATTCAGATTGATCACGGAGACGGAGACCAGGTTCAGATAAAGCAGAAACACAACTGTGCAAACGGCGGCGATCGCGCCGGAACGGAAAATAACATGCTCTGTTTTGGCCATCATGTTCCGGCCCGCCTGCCATGGCGATACGCCCACCGTGATGAACCAGATGATGCCCATTGTGACGGAATACAGGATGGAGCCGAGAACGGTGTCCGCGCCGGTTCCGGCGATATTGCCATGGTAATCCAGCAGACCCTTCGGCGTCGCCGGGTTATTCATCAGATTTGTCAAAAGGCTTCCGATGCCTCCCTGAGCGTTGAACACATAAACACCGCCGATGATCGTGGCAAACAGAAAAACCATGGACATCATGGTATCCGTCAGGATGACGCCCTTCGAGCCCGAATAAAACGTAAAACCGGTAAAACATCCCCACGCAAGAATCAGGCAGAGCCATTTCGGCAGACCGAGCAGCTCCTGCATCAGGATCCCGACACCGGAGATGCAGGCCAGCAGGTACGCCGTCAGCGAGATCACCGTCGTAATGCCTGCCACACGGCGGATTTTCGGGTCGTTGTAGCGGGTTCCAAAGTATTCAGGCATCGTCTCACACTCGGAACGGCGCAGATAGCGGCCGAAGAACAGAGGACCAAAGATGTATCCACAGGCGCAGATGCTGTTCAGGAGCACCAGCGAAGTGATGTTGCCGTTATAGCACCAGGCCTGATCTCCCATGAAGCCGTTGACAGACAGCATGGAAGCAAACAGAGTGCCCGCAATCAGAATTGTCGGCGCGTTGCGGCTGCTGACGTAATAGTCGTCAAGATTCTTAACGCTTCGGCCGGCCCAGATGCCTACAATCAGATAAGCAGCCAGACAGGCCATAACGCCTATTAAATAAATATTCATAAGTTACCCTCTTTACGTGAAGCAAGTCTCCTCCACAGACCGGAGAATGTCAGGAGCTGTGACCGCAGTTCCCGGTGTCATCCGGGCCATCCTGCTTTGATTCGTCATTTCCGAGTAGCTTATCGGCCTTTGGACGGCTTTTTTTCTGTTCCGACAGGATCTGCCTTTCTTCTTTCTTCAGGATAAGATTCATAAAAATTCCGGACACGGCCAATATGCCGCCAATAAAAATCGAAAAAACAACTTCTCCCATAGTAACCCCCTTCTCCGTCAAAATTGCACCCATATCGGTCCTGCCGCAACAATCGACAAGATGGCATGGAAGGAGCGGCTGTCAATCAGCCGTTCCTTCCTTTCGCCATTTTGAGCATAAAGTATACTATGAAGCATTTTTGCCCGGAAATCATTTCAGGCCCATATGCGACGCGATCACCATTCTCTGCACCTCGGACGTGCCCTCGTAGATCTCGGTGATCTTGGCATCGCGCATCATGCGCTCGATGGGGTATTCCCGGGTGTAGCCGTAGCCGCCGTAGAGCTGCAGGCAGCGGCGGGCCACGTCGCTGGCGGTTTCGGAAGCAAAAAGCTTGGCTTCCGCGGCAAGGTGCATGTAAGGCTCGTGGTCCTGTTTCGCCTGCGCGGCGCGGTAGACGAGCAAACGGGAGGCGTCGACTTTCGTCTGCATATCCGCAAGCTGGAACTGCGTATTCTGGAACTGGCTGATCCTTTTGCCGAACTGCTCGCGCTGCTTGAC
Source organism: Caproicibacter sp. BJN0012 (assembly GCF_035986805.1). NCBI lineage: Bacteria > Bacillati > Bacillota > Clostridia > Eubacteriales > Acutalibacteraceae > Caproicibacter > Caproicibacter sp. BJN0012. Next base: position 3,100,532 of record NZ_CP142518.1, read on the forward strand.
ATACTCGACGGTCACGTCGATCGCGCCCTGCGCGATGCCCAGGGCCTGCGCGGCAATCCCGATGCGGCCGCCGTCCAAAGTGCTCATTGCAACCTTAAAGCCCTTATTCACTTCGCCCAGCAGATTCTCTTTCGGAACCTTCACATTGTCGAAAATGAGTTCATAAGTGGCGGAGCCGCGGATCCCCATTTTCTTTTCCTTTGCTCCGAAGGTGAACCCGGGCATGCCCTTTTCCAGAACGAACGCGCTGATGCCTTTGTTGCCCAGGCCCTTATCCGTCATGGCGAAAATAACATAGGTGTCGGCGTAGCTGCCGTTGGTGATAAAAATCTTGCTTCCGTTCAGCAGCCAATGGTCTCCCTGATCCACGGCCGTGGTCGTTTGCCTTGCGGCATCCGTGCCGGCGGATGGTTCCGTGAGGCCGAACGCGCCCAGCTTTTCACCGGAAGCCAGAGGCGGCAGATATTTCTGCTTCTGCTCCTCCGTGCCATACTCCAGAATGGGCCAGCAGCAAAGGGACGTATGCGCGGAAATCGTCACGCCGGTGCTGGCACAGGCCTTGGAGATTTCCTCGACGGCCAGAACATATTCCAGCTGGCCCATCCCGCCGCCGCCGTACTCTTCGGGGACGGGAATTCCCAGCAGGCCGATCTCTCCCATCTGCGGGATCAGTTCCGCGGGAAAACGCTCCTCCTCGTCAAGGGAAGCGGCGATGGGTCTGATCGCTTTGTCCGTAAACTCACGGAACATGCTCTGCAACAGCTGCTGTTCATCGTTCAACAAAAAATCCATATTTCATACTCCTAACAAGAATGTTTGCACTTTGGGCGGCGGATGGTTTTATCAGTCCCTATACTGCTTGAGGATCGACCTGGCGGCGATTCTGGTCTGGATTTCGCCGGTACCGCCGGAGATCCGGGTGATGCGCAGGTCGCGGTAGATGCGGCTGACGCGGTGCCCGCAGTAGCCGAAGCCGCCCAGAATCTGCATGGCATGGTCCACAATTTCGTTGGCGCTTTCGGAACAGTACTGCTTGGCAATGGAGGCCTCCGCGCGGGTCAGGCAGCCGTTGTCTTTGTTCCAGGCAAAATGCAGCAGCATGTCGCGCATGGAATAAACGCGCATGGCCATTTCCATAATGTGGTTCTGAATCAGCTGGAACTTGCCGATCTCCTGTCCGAACGCGGTGCGCTGGTTCGCGTAGCGGCAGGCGTCCTCATAGGCGCACAGAGCCTGGCCGTAGGCATTGAACGCGTCGATCAGGCGTTCGTAATCGAACCCCTTGGAAGTGGCCATCAGGCCGTTGCCTTCGAAGCTGAACATATCCTTTTCTTCAATCTCGACATTGTCGAACCACACATCGTTGACATCTTCCATGTCGAGTCCCATGGTCTCCATGCGCTCTTTTTTGCACTGGGGAACATTGGTGGGAACAAACCACAGCGTCAGCTGCTCCGGATTGTCTGAATTCTTGCAGAGGGCAAGAATATAATCACTGCGCTGGGCGCCGCTGATGAAATGCTTGTGGCCGTTGATATAAACCTTCCCGTTTTTGCGGGTATAGGTTGTCATGATGGTGTTGCTGGACAAATCAGTGCCCGCCGTGGGTTCGGAAAAACCCTGCGCGAACGCCGAGTCCCCTTCAAAGAACATGGGCATAAACTTGTCGATCTGCTCCTTGGTTCCGCATTCCAGCAGAGAGTCCGCCTTCACATGGTCCCAGTACAGATAGATGGGCGCGCCCGCGCGGCCCAGGGCCTCCATGACCAGAAACATGGTGACGGCGCCTTCCCCTTCGCCTCCGGCTTCCTTGGGCAGGAACATGCTGAAGCAGCCCAGTTCCCGCAGGATATCCCAGAACTTTTGCGGATGCTCGTGCTTTTCGCAGCACTCTTTGAAGTATGTCTCCAGATTCTCTCGCTTCATGGCCTCGTCAATGGCCTGAACCATCAGTTCCTGTTCTTCCGTCAATCTAAAATCCATTTTATGAACCTCCAACTCAAGTTTTTATCACTTACACGTCGCCTCAATCGACATGGCAACGCGGAGTGCTTTGTTTTTACCTGATTTATAAACGGCGCGATGAATGGGCCCGCAGCTCAGCTGGCTTTCAGCGGCAGCGGTCTGCCCAGAGCGTCTCTTCTCTTTTCGATCATTTTGCTTTCGACAAGGGTCAGCACAAAGCAGAGTACGAGCATGCCGCAGATGAACCCGATCGAGATCTGGTTGCCTTTTACGTCGCCGTATTTATCGACCCAATTGCCGCAGAGAACATAGATGAATGCATCGGAAATGCAGCCGATTCCGTTGTACAGACCAATCGCCGTGCCGTGATAGGCAACCGGAACTCCGATCTCGGAAATGGGGGTCATCCAGCAGGGAGCCTGCATGCCGTAGCCAATGGTGCAGCACACCACAAGCAGGATGCCGACCCAGAAGTAATCGCCGCCGACAGGGAAAATAAAGAAGGCTGCCATGCCGACCAGGGTGATGACGAGCAGCAGGCGGATGACCTTCATGGAGGAACCCCATTTATCGATCATAAAACCGGAAACCGGGCTCAGGATCACGCGGCCGATGTACTGACGGAAAACGCCGATGAAGGTGACGATCCCCAGAGGCACCATATATACGCTGCCCATCATGGACACGGCGCGGATTCCCGCGCAGGTAATCATCAGCATCGTGAAATAGATCAGGGAGGCGACCCAGATTTCGGGCATCAGAAGGACCTTGCTCACGTTCTTCATCTCGAATTTGGGCTTTTCCTTATTGGTGTCAAGCTGGGTCCAGTCGTTGAACCGGTCTTCCTTCAGGGAGAAGTAGCAGACCACCGCGCAGACAACGGCCAGGCCGATGAACAGGTACATCAGGGGACGCCAGCCGGCCATTCCCATTTTGGTGACAAAGTAGGAGCCCAACGCGCCGATGACGGAGCCGCCCAGGGAATAGATCGCCCAGAAGTAGCCGGTGTTCTTCCCTTCGGTCTCCGGAGTGGAAACGCCTTTGACGATCTTGCCGAACAGAGTATAGTAAACGCCCATCATAATACAGGACGCAAACAGCATGACCATGTAAATGTTGAAGTTCTTGAGCCCGGCCAGAATCATGAAAAACACAACGGTGAACGCCATGCAGGCAAGGAAAGATTTTCTCATGGAAACCTTATCCGCGACCATGCCGCCCACAGGCCAGCAGACGATCATGACAAGGCCGGTAATCGTGCCCAGATAACCCATCTGCGTGTTGGTGGCCCCAAAATATTTCTGCATCAAATCATAATAGCTGTAATACATCCAGATGGTCATGCAGCAAGTCGTGTAGCCTAACCCGACCAGGAACAACATCAGCCATTTGTAGCCTTTCGATACCTTGTTAACCATTATTATTTCCCTCACTCATATTTTTAAAGTGTCGTTTGTCTGCGGGGGGACTTACCGGCCTTTCCACTGGGGTTTGCGTTTCTCCAGAAATGCCTCGGGGCCTTCTTTGGCATCCTCGGTTTTTTCAATGTAATCCCAGCAGCGGTCGCAGAAGCGCTGGGCATCCTCAAGGGAAACCTGAGGGGCAATATGGAAGATTTCTTTGGTCAGTTTCAGGGAAATGGGGGCGTTGTTTGCAATGGTATGCGCCAGCTCCAGCGCCTTCTCCATGACCTGCTCTTTGGGAACCACATAGTTGACCAGGCCGACCTCCCTGGCGCGCTCGGCACTGATCAGCGTCCCTGTCAGGCACATCTCCATGGCGACTTTGCGGGAAATGTCGCGGGAAAGGCGGGCCAGGCCGCCGGTCGTAGCCAACAAACCGACTTTCACCTCCGAAAGGCCGAACCGCGCATGTTCCGCCGCGACGATCAGGTCGCATGCCAGAGCAATCTCCAGGCCGCCGGCCACCGCAGTGCCGTTCGCCGCGCAGATGATGGGCTTTGACGAAACGCGGGCGGTCATGCCGCCGAAGCCGTGTTCCATCACAGTCTGGCATTCGCCCGCTTCGTCGAACGCCGCCAGGTCCTCTCCGGCGCAAAAGCTGCGCTCCCCGGCGCCGGTCAGGATAATCACCCGGACCTCCGGATTCTTTTCCGCACCGTTCAGGATCTCCTCCATCGCCGCGGAAGTCGCGGGGTCAAGAGCATTCCTGCGCTCGTTACGGTTGATTGTCACAATCAAAACGCCGTCGGTGAGTTCGGTCAGTACATTTTTTTCGCTCAAAATGATCACCTCAACATTATATTTTGTAAAAATTCAAGATCCGGCCCGAAAAGATTCTTCCCCTTTCCGCAGAGGTCCCCTCCCGCAGGCTTTTTCCTGAAAATTTAACAACAAAGGAACATCGTTTCCGCAGTCCAAGCCGTACACGATCAGCGGATATCGAATTTGCGGATGAGTTTATGCAGAAACTGGCGCGAGATTTTGATGCTGTGAGCTGTCTGTGAGACATTGTAATTTGTCACTTCCAGCGCGTGTTTGATGAAAAACCGGTTGAACTGTCTGTTGAATTCATTGAGCACGTAGTTATGGGCGGATTTGTAATCGATGCCGACGCCGCTCTCGATATGGCCGAAGACATTTTCAAAATCGAGACCGCTGATCTCCCGCGTTTCCACGGCGATCGGCGTGTTCTGCATCAGCAGGGCGGGCAGATCCTCCATCTGAACACAGGTGTCGCATTCCCCCATCACCGCGGCCGCATGCTCGATGGTGTGCTGCAGTTCCCTGACGTTTCCCGGCCACCCGTACTGGAAGAAGTGCTGCATGACCTGATCGGAGCACTTTTCAATATTGCGGGAAAAATCGCTGTTGGCCTTTTGAATGAAATGGTTGACGAGAATGGGAATATCGCTGGTGCGTTCCCTCAGCGGCGGGATCCGGATGGTCACCACCGCGATCCGGTAGAACAGGTCCGGCTTCAGTTTTCCGGCCTTCATATAGTCAAGGGGATTCACGTTCATTGCGGTGATGATGCGGGGATTGACTTTGATCTCCCTGTTGCTGCCCACCCGCCGGACGACCTTATATTCCAGCACCCGCAGCAGCTTCGCCTGCATTTCCGGGGAAAGTGCCTGAATTTCGTCAAGGAAGATGGTCCCGTCGGAGCTCTGCTCAAAGAGGCCCGCCTTTTCAACCGCCCCCGTGTAGGCGCCCTTGGTCACACCGAACAGAATGCTTTCCAGCAGAGTGTCCGGAATCGCGGCGCAGTTGACCGAAATAAAAGGCTTGCTGTTCTTCGTACTCTCGCTGTGGATGCTTTCCGCAAACATCTGTTTCCCTGTTCCGGTCTCTCCGACGAGAAGAATGGAAGAATCGCTTTTCGCCACCTTCCGACAGAGTTCAATGGTCTCCTCCATATTGGCCGAGGCATAGATGATGTCGTCAAAGGTGAACAAGTTTCCCGTCTGGACCGAAGCGGGACAGTCGGATTTCCTCTTTTCGGTGCCGTCATACTCATCCACCAGACTTTTCACGTTCGAAAAAGGTTTGTAGACCGTGATTGCCCCAATCAGCGTTCCTTCCACGATCAGGGGATAGGCGCTGTAGAGCCAGAGGTACCTCTTCCCTGTCGCTACGGACAGAAAACTCATCAGGTAATCGCGGATCGGGATGCCCGTGTGCAGGACCCTCATCACTTTGGAGGTGTCGTCGGTCAGCCCATAAATATCCTTTACATTTTTCCCGATCATGTCCTTTGGCTCTATGTCGGCAAAATTGCTGTTTTCCGAGCAGTAGACATAGACGCCTTCCGTGTCGACAATCTCCACAACGTTCCCGATCGCCGCCAGCGCGTCCAGGACAAGCCGGGTTTCTTCTGACAATTGTATCTTCAATCCCCCCGTTTCTTCTGAATTGCTTCTTTCCAACTAATACAGCTTCATCGCCATTCTGAGACAGGGATTGTGGGTTCGCTCGGTATTCAGCGTTGTGGCGGGGCCGTGCCCCGGAAAGACCCGGAAATCTCCGCTCAGCGCCGCCAGACGGGCAAGGGATTTCATCATGGCCCGATTGTCCCCGCCCTCAAAGTCCGTTCTTCCTATGCCGCCCTGAAACAGCGTATCTCCCGTAAACAACGCGTTCCCGGAGATCAGAGTGACAGAGCCCGGGGTATGCCCCGGTGTGCAGATCACTCGCAAGGAAAGGCCGCCGGCGGAAATGCTGTCCCCTTCTTCGCAGCGGCGAAGATTCCGGAAAGCGGAAACAGTTGGGTAAATCTGTCCCTCGTACTCCTCCGTGGTCTTCTTTGGACAGTCCAGCGGATGACAGTAAACCGGCAGGCGCGGCCAGCGTTCCTGCAGATAGGGAACCGCCAGGATGTGATCAAAATGGCCGTGGGTCAGCAGGACCGCTTCGGGCACCGTTCCCAGCTTCTTCAGCGCCCTGCAGATTTCAGGCCCGTCGTCCGCCGGATCGATCACGGCGCAGCTGCCGGTACCCGGACCCTGAAGCACATAACAGTTCGTTTCATAATCTCCCAATATCAACTGTTTAATCTGCACCTTTGTCTCCGTTTCATGAGTGGTGTCTGGACCAAACTCTCCGCTCCCGGTCGAAGCCGGAAGTCAGATCAGATGGCTTCCAATCACTTCGGCATCGTACATCGCTTTGATTTCCTTGTCGGAATAGCCCAGTTCTTTCATAATATCGTCGGTGTCCTGTCCAAGCAGCGGCGAGCCGCGTTTGATTTCGCAGGATGCGTTATTGAAACGGATGGGATTCTTATAAAACCGTGTCGCGCCGATTTTGTCCTGCTGCACGATCTCCGTCACTTCCGTCGTATTGCAATGTTTGGACGTATACGCCTCGATAAACGGCAGAACCCCGGACGCCGGCACCCCCGCGTTCAGGAGCTTCTCCTCGATCTGAGAGCGGAACAAAGTTTTTGTGACGGCCTCGAGTTCCTTCACGAGGGCATCCCGGTTCCGAACGCGGGACGCGTTGTCGGCAAAAAGCGGGTTTTCCTTCAGCCGCGGAACATCCAGCGCAGCGCACAGGCTCCGCCACCGCTCCTCACTGTCGGCAATGATGACGGCGAAACCGTCGCGGGCCTCAAAGATGCCATAGGGGGCGGTGAAGCGGTCATGGTTGCCGAACCTCGGCTGAGCGGTCCCGTTCCTGGCGTAATCCATCAGGGTCTCCTCGCAGGAACGCATGGCCACGTCCGCCATGGCTACGTCCACCCTGCAGCCCTTGCCCGTTCTGCGCGCCTCGATCAGCGCCATCAGCGCCGCGTTCATCGTATAGATCCCCGTCAGCGTATCGCAGATGCTGTTGCCCGCTTTCATGGGAGCGCCCTCCGGTTCCCCGTTGCTGCCCGCGAAGCCTCCTCTCGCCGCCGCGATGGCATCGTAGCAGGGGTACTTCGCCATTGGGCCGGAAGCGCCGAAGCCGCTCAGGGAAATAAATGCGATGCGGGGATTAATCTCCTTCAGCTTCTCATAGCCCAATCCCAGCCGGTCGATGGAACCGCTCTTGAAATTTTCCAAAACGATATCACAGTGCTTTACCATCTCATAGATGATGGCCTTGCCCTCGGGCTTCGCCAGGTTCATCTCGATGCTCTGCTTGTTCTTGTTGTACGATACGAACAGGGTGCTCAGGTCATTGACGAAGGGTCCCCAGGTGCGCGCCTGATCGCCGTCGCCGTATTTTTCCACCTTCCAGACCTCCGCGCCCAGATCAGCAAACTGCCATGCAACAAAGGAGCCGGAAACCGCGATGGTAAAATCCAGTACCTTCAGGCCTTTTAAAACGCCCTCGGTTTCAAATGCAGCCATGATGATTCTCCTTTTCAATGATTTTAAATGATTTGATCCTTTTTCAGATCCGCGATTTCGCTGTCCGGTATCGACAGGAGTTCTTTCAGCACGGATTCGGTATGTTCCCCAAGGGCGGGAGCCGGAGCAATCTCGTTGTCGTTTTCGTTGTCACGCAGGAATTTGGCCGGCTTGCCGATCTGAAGGGTCTTCCCCATTCTCGGGTCGGAGACCGGCAGGATCATCTCCCGCGCCTTCACCTGGTCATCGTGCGCCAGTTCATTGACTGTGTAGCAGGGAGCGCCGGGAACCATCGCTTCCTTGCAGATGCGGTCCGCCTCCTCGATGGTGATGGACGCGAAGTAATCCTTCAGCTGCAGGTCAAGGTCGCCGAAGTAATGTTCCATGGACCTCACGGGGTCTCGGCTGTATCTCGGGTCCTCGATCCAGTCGTTCCGGCCGGCCGATTTGCTGAACGACCACCACTGCTGGTCGCTGCCGATGCTCAGGGCGAACCAGCCGTTCCTGCACTTGAAGGTGTCGGTGGGGTTGGCGGTGGGAAATCCGTTCCCGATCCGTTTTGGCAGCTCGTTCATTCCGACCAGGCACTGGGCGTACGTATCGTCGATGGACATCACAGCCTGCCAGGACGACACGGAGACCTTTTGGCCCTCGCCGGTCTCCATGGCTTTCAGCCAGGCGGCCATCATGCCTGCGGTCAGGTGCCAGCCGCCGTAATAATAGCTCAGGGGAAATCCGATGCGGGTCGGTTTTTCCGGGAAGCCCGTCTGCGCAAGGAGGCCGCTCCGCGCCATGACCACCAGATCGTAGTCCGGGTAATCTTTCCAGGGGCCTTCCTCGCCAAACGGGGTCAAAATCCCGTAAACCAGCTTCGGGTTAAGCTGTTTCACCGTCTCGTATCCCAGTCCCCAGCCCTTCAGCGCCTCTTCCGAAATATTGGCGGCCATCATATCAAAATGCGGGACCATTCTGCGGATAATCTCCTGACCCTGCGGCTTCGTGACGTCGACTGTCACGCTTTTTTTACCCCGGTTGTAATAGGCCTGGTAAATCCCCTCGGGGTGGTCGCCGTCCGATCCCCTTTTACGGATCGAATCGCCGGAACCCGGTTTTTCTATTTTGACGACCTCTGCTCCATAATCCGCGAACATGCTTCCTATATAAGGGTTCCCATCGGTCAGATCCAGTATCCTCAATCCTGTCAGCGGCTTCATGAACTCCTTCTCCTTTCAGTGTGTCAAAACGATGTGGCGGCCTTCCGCATCGGAAAGCCCGGATAAAATTTGCTCAAATATGTCTGTTGTTTTATTGGAGCAAACTGCGTGCCAACTAAGAAAAAAGAACTTACCATAAAATGAATCGTCTCAATTCCGCAAAGCGGCGAATTCAGAGCATCATGAAATCGACCCCCGTCCCGTTTTGTTTTTAACGATTTCGTCCTCACTTTTACACCGCCCGGAAAATGGACGATATTTTTTATTCCGCAGTGCTTCCGGGCCGCTGTAGGCGGAAACCGGACGTCCCAAAATCGTCAAATACTAGTTTACACTGTAATCGTTTCATTTACACTCATTTGTAAACAAATACTTTACAGATTCTTTTTTCTGTAAAATCCATCCTTCCTCCGGCCGGCGGATGGAAAGATGTTCCACTGGAAGGATCCGCAGCGTTCGTTTTCTGCGGGATCAGGCGTTTCAGCGCTTTCCCGGAGCGGTTCCGGCCCTGATTTCCCGGCGCAAGGGTGTGATTTATCCCGCGGGCTCAAATTTGGCACGTAAATTGCGAGATAATAGATATGACTCCGCTTTGAGTCAATTAATATATCATTAATGGGAAGGTGCACAATGAAAATTATCACATGCTGCAAAATAGTCCCGGATGAGCAGGAGATCCAGGTCCTGCCCGGCAAAGAGCTTGATTTGACCAAAGCGTCTTGGAAAATCAGCCAGTACGACCTGAACGCCATCGAGGCCGCCAAGAAGCTCTCCGCTGAGATTCCGAGCACTCTCACCGCTCTGAGCATCGGCAATTCAAATGCGCTGGAAGGCTCCAAAATCCGTAAGGACATCCTTTCCCGCGGTCCCGACGAGCTGTCACTGGTCATCGACGACACCCACCATTTCTCCGATTCTTTGGAAACCGCAGGGGCCATTGCCACCGCGCTGAAGAATTCCGATGGTTTTGATCTCGTGCTGTGCGGCACCGGGTCCGGTGATCTGTATTCTCAGGAAGTCGGGGTCCAGATCGGCGCCCTGCTGGGGATCCCCACAGTCAACAACGTCACCAATATCAAGGTCAAGGGGAACGCTTTGGAGGTCGAACGCACCCTTGAAGATGAGATTGAGATTTTAGAGGTTTCCATTCCTGCGGTTCTCTCCGTCTCCTCGGACATCAACGTTCCTTCCGTCCCCGCCATGAAGGAAATCATGCGCGCCGGTAAAAAGCCGGTCCACATTCTGGACATTGCGCTGACCGACGCCGCTTCTTCCGTCGAGCAGCTGAGCCAGCTTGTCCCGGAACAGCAGGAACGCCGGATGGAAATCATCGAGGGCGATAACGAAGAAGCCGTGGAATCCCTGTACCAGTTCCTCAGGAAGGAAATCCTGTAAGAACGGTAAAATAAAGGAGGTACTGAATATGGCAGTTCAATCAATTTTTGTAATAACGGATAAAGCCGATGCTTTGGCCGAGCTCTGCTACGGCGCAAGGAAACTGGCCGATCAGGTGACGGCCGTTGTGTTCGGGGACCGCCCGGCGGCTGAAAAGGCCGCCGCCTGCGGTGCCCAGACCATTTTTTACGGCCCGGTCGAATCCTGCCGGCCGGAGGATTACTGCAAGGCGATCGCCGAAGAAGTCCGGAAAGTTCCGTCCGCGCTGGTGCTACTGAACAACTCCATCCGCTGCCGCTGCATTGCGGGCACTCTCGGCGCTTATCTGAATACTGCGGTCATGACCTGCGTCAATGAAATTTCTCCGGAAGGCGGCCGCATCGTCTGTAAACGGACCGTGTACGGCGGCTCCGCCGTGCGCAGCCAGGTCTTTACGGGAGCCTACGGCGTGGTCACGGCAGGCAACGGCATTTTCGGCGACATCGATACCGTCTTTCCTGCCGCGGACAGCATTGCGGAGATTCCGGGGAAACCCGAATGCGCCGTCAGACTGGTTGCCCGCAACGAGAAGAAAGGCGGCGGCGCAAACCTGGCCGCTGCAAAACGCATCGTGGATGTGGGGCGCGGTCTGGCCGCTCAGGAGGACCTGGACATGTGCCGTCAGTTGGCGTCTCTGCTGGGCGCCGAGCTGGGCTGTTCCCGTCCCGTGGCGGAAAATAACAAATGGATGCCTATCGCCAATTACATCGGACTTACCGGGGTAACGGTAAAACCGGACCTTCTCTTTTCCATGGGTGTTTCCGGACAGGTACAGCACATTGCGGGCATTAATAAATCCAAGGTCATCGTGGCCGTCAACAAAGACAAAAGCGCGCCCATTTTCAAGAACGCCGACTTCGGCCTGGTGGGTGACATCTACAAGGTGATTCCGGAGCTGATTAAAAAGCTGTCCTGATTTTTCTCCGGCTGTTTCGTGCGGCAAAGCCCGTGGGCTTTGCCGCCCCATGGCATCCGGACATTTTTCAGCTGCGTTGAAGAAGCTGTGCCGCGGCAGCGCAGCCTCCCTTTCTCCGACTACAAATAGAATTGAGATAATGCATATGACTAACATCGTTGGCAACCGTACTCTGCGCAGCCAATGGGATGAAACCGTCCGGTTTTACAAAGACAGGACGTTCCTGGAATTCGTATCCGTAGAAGATGAAGTCACCTCCTACTCCTATTCCGATTTTGACAGGATGGTGAAACAGACCGCGAACCTGTTCCTCGAACTGGGGATCAAACAGAACGAACTGGTCGCCACCCATCTGCACAACACGCCCCAGTATCTGATCTGCTGGCTGGCCCTGGCACAGATCGGCGCCGTTACCGTCCCGATGAATGAACACTATAAACTGGATGAGAGCGCCTACGTGTTACAAAAGTGTGGGATTCACCGCCTGATCGCCGAGCCGAGATCCATCGATCTATTCGCCGAAGAACAAAGCGCGCTGGGGCTCGATACCATTATCCTTACTGCGGGCGGCGGCGAACGGCCCGGTCTGGTCTGTCTGGAAAAGGAAATGCCCAGGCAGCCCGCCGCGCTGAAGGAAAACCGGACCGTTTCCCCCGACGACACGGCCGTGATTCTTTTTACATCCGGGACTACGCGCCACCCAAAGGGTGCCGTCTATACGCACAGCAACGTGGTTTACGGCGGCCTGTTGCATGTGGCTCAGATGGGAATGAGCGAGGGGGACCGGTTTCTCTCTTCCATGCCCTGCTATCATATGGACTTTCAGGAGATGGCCGCCATGCCGGTGATCTGCACGGGCAGCACGCTGATTATGGTGGAACACTACAGTGCGCGGCGTTTCTGGAGCCAGGTCTGCCGATATAAGGCCAATTTTACGGATACCATGTCGATCATGAACCGTACCATGATGATGCAGCCGGTGCAGCCCTGGGAGAAAGACCACTGTCTCAAGCAAATTTACTTTTCGATGGGACTGTGCGACATAGAAAAAGAGCGTTTTGAGTCCCGCTTCCATGTCCGTCTTCTCAACTCTTACGGAATGACGGAGACGGTCTCCGGCGTCACCTGCGTGCCGCTGACCGGAGACCAGCACTGGCCTTCCGTCGGGCGCCCGGCTCTCTCCTACGAAATCAAAATCATCGACTGCGACGGCAATGAGGTGCCTCCAAACACTCCGGGGGAAATCTGCGTTCACGGGGTTCCCGGAAAAACCATCATTCCGGGATACTATCAGGACCCGAAGGCCTCGGCGAAACTGATCGACCGGGACAACTGGCTCCACTCCGGAGACATGGGCTATCTGGACGAAGGCGGCTGGCTGTTCTTCATGGACCGCATGAGCGATATGATTAAGCGGTCGGGAGAAAACATCAGCAGCGAAGAAGTGGAATATGTGCTTACTTCCCACGAAAAGATTGCGGACGCCGCGGTGATCGGCGTGCCGGACCCTATTCGGGATCAGGCCGTGAAGGCTTACGTTCAGTTGGCGGAAAACCAATCGATGACGGAGTCTGAAGTCGTGGAATATTGTTCGCAGCATCTGTCAAAATTCAAGGTTCCCACCGTTGTCGAATTTGTCGGCGAATTTCCGCGGACCGCCACAGGTAAAATCAAAAAGCAGCTATTACGTCAAAAATCTCTCTCTTCGCCGCACTGCCCGCCAAAATCCACGTAACAGAACAGCAGCCCCGATTTTTTGTCCGGAACCAGCTTTTATCAGATATTGACAAAAAGCCTACGCTATAACGTTAGCACGGAACAGCGCCCGGCATTGCTCCGAACGAGCATGCCGGGCGCTGTTCCGCGTCATAAGCCAAATTCTCTCAGGCCGCCTACCTGCTCAAATCCGGCGCAATCGCCTCTGTCCTTCATTACCACGGTTCCATTTTTCATTAGAAGCACCGCCGAGCCGCAGCAGGGAAATTCCCGGATGACGCGCGTCATATCCCCCAGAAGCGGCGCCTTCAGCTCCTGCCCGCCGCCTGCGCGGACCCGGATCTCCAATCGGCAGCCGCCCTGCCGGGCAACCAGCCCGATATCGTTTCCGGACCGAAACACCCGCTCCAGACGGCCTCCGTAATAGGTCGCAAGGCGGTACTCCCGGCCGCTGATCCGGCAGACGCAAAGCAGTCCGGAAAACGAAAAGAGCCCAACCGGGACCCGCGCCGCGGCGAGCATGACGCTGTCTCCCGGTTGGGAAAAGCGATTCGACTGGTACCAGACCCACGCTTTCGGAAAAGATTTCCCCGCGTCCCGCTCGATATAGCCCGCTCCCCCCGCAAAATCCACTGTTTTTCCATTGATGTTCAGCTCGCCGTCAATCTTATGGTTCATGCTGACGACGTCGTGGCTGCATTCGAGAAACCGGAGATAGGAAAAGGGCCCCATAACCGTGGGGCAGTAAACGCTCCGGCGAATCGGCTGAAACGCGGAGTACCGCAGCCTGCCGGAGACCCGAATCCCGCCCTGCGAAACGGAGAGGTCCGCCCCGGCGGCGCTGAATACGCTGTCTCCAACGCTGACGAAAAGCTTTTTCGGGTCGGTGTGAAAAGATTCGGCCGGATATCGGAAAAAGCGGGATCCCTCCCGGGAAATCATCTGGAGGAACGCCGTGCATTTCCCATCGGACCCCGTCGCCAGCCCCGGGATGAAGGAATACACCCGCCCTTCCGCGCTGTGTTTGAAGTACCAGCCCTCAAAGCAGCGCGGACCGGCCGCGCCCGTCAGTCCGGCCCCCTCTTTTCCAGCGGAAGGAACGCGGGATTTCCCAGAACGTTCCCATCCGCGTCGAACCGGGACCCGTGACAGGGACAGTCCCACGTATGCTCTTCCGGATTCCACCGCAGAGGGCAGCGCATGTGCGTGCAGAATGGCTTGACCCCGTGCAGGTTCCCATCCTCGTCGCGGTAGGCTCCGATTTTCGCGCCGTCAAATTCCACGATCCCCCCTTCTCCGTCCTTCAGCTCCGCCACGCCGCCTTTGGGGATTTCCGTATATCCCCGCAAAAAATTCTCCGCCGTGTCCGCAGCCTCCCGAAAGAACTTCCCGGCCTGCATCCCAAGATCCACGCGTTTAGGCGAAAAGACATCGGCCACTTCGCTTTTGCCGGAAACAATCAGGTCAGACAGAAGGTTAGCCGCCGCCATGCTGCCCGTCATTCCCCATTTCCGGAAACCCGTCGCAAGATAGACGCGGTCGCCAAACTGCCGGTAGCGTCCGATCAGGGGAATCCCGTCGTTCGTTTCGCAGTCCTGCGCCGACCAGCGGCAGGCGACGGATGAGGCCGGGTAGAGCTTTTTCGCCTCCTCCTCCAGTTTCTCAAAGTGGGACACGTCGGTCTCATGCCCCGTCTTGTGCGCGCCCCATCCAAGCAGAAGAAGATCTTCTCCGTCCACGCGGGCGCTGCGGAACGAGAGCCCCGCATCCTCACAGTCAAGGTACATGCCGGCAAGCTCCGGGGCTCCCCGCAGGGCGGCAAGGTAGGAACGGTTCTGTACGATCCGTGCGAAATAGAACCCCTTCAGGTTGGTAAACGGGTAATGGGAACAAAGGAGAACGCTTTTGCCGTAAACATGGCCCGTTCCGGTCAGGATCCTGTTGTCGTCCAGGGCAACGGCCGGCGTGTTTTCATAGATCTTTACGCCGCGGTCCCGAAGGATCTCCGCGAGGCGGCAGGCGAATTTCATCGGGTGGAACTTTGCCTGCCCCGAAAACCGGACCGCCCCCAGTGTCGGAAACGGCAGTTCTTCGCACCGCTCCGTGAACGACGCTTCGATGGACAGCCGTCGGGCCGCCTCCGCCTCCTCCTTCACACGCTGCGCTCCCTCCGGCGTACAGGCATAAAGATAAGCGTCGCAGGGGACAAAATCGCAGTCGATGCTCTCCGTCCGCACGATCTGCACAAAGCGTGAGACCGCTTCTTCATTCGCCTTCGCATACTGCCAGGCGGCCTTGGTGCCCATCCCCTTTTCCAGCGCGGCGTAAATCAGGCCGTGCTGAGAAGTGATTTTCCCCGTCGTTCCTGCGGTCGTTCCGTTCAGGATTTTGCCCGCTTCAAGAATTACGATATCCCGCACCCCCTTGCGCAGCAGCTCGTAAGCGCACAAAAGGCCGCAGAGTCCTCCCCCTACAATCACCGCGTCAGCATTGCAGTCCCCGTTCAGCCTGGGGAACTCGGGTGGTTTTACCGTCTGCCAACAGGATTGAAACCGGTGCTCCTCCATCCTTTCGATCACATCCTTTTGCCATATTTTTACCGGCTTTGGGGAAATCATTCGCCCCTGGACCAATTCGTCCGACCCGATCCGCTAATCGGCGGTATCATGCCCAGTTTTCGTCAAGTCCCTCTTCCGCAATTATGCAAAACCATGAATTTTGAGCAAGAGATTGACTATTAGTCATTTTTGATTTATACTAGCAGCGCAAAGAATAAATGACCATTAGTCATTTTTTAAAAGGTGGTCTCTTATGGGAGGAAAACTGCTGGAAAATAAGAAAATCAAGATGGCAAAGCTCTACGACGCGGCCTACGACCTGTTCACCTCAAAGGGTGTCCACGCCACCGTGGTGGATGAAATCGTGCGCCGGGCCGGCGTGGCAAAGGGGACCTTCTACCTTTATTGCACGGATAAATACGACCTTGTGAACAAAGTGATCCTGAAAAGGACCTCCGGGATGCTCGAAAGGACCATGAAGGCGCTGGCGCATGAAAAAGAAAAGCGGTCCCTCAGTTTCCAGGAGAGCGTCGTCTTTTTCGTCGATTCCCTGGTCCAGGCGTTCCGGAACGACACCCCCTTCCTGGAGCTGGTTTTCAAAAACCTGTCCCCTTCCCTGTTCGAGCGCCTCTTCGGCTGTACGGAACTTGAGGATGTGCGCAGGGAGTTCGTTGAGAACTTCACGCTCGGCGGCGGCACCAGCGAAGCCGCGGGACAGCGCCTTTACCTGATCGTCTGCATGGTCGGCGCCGTCTGCTACAGTTCCCTCATCATGAATATGCCCTATGGATTTGACGAGGTCCGGCCGGAACTTTACCGGTCGATCGAGAAAATCCTCGCCTGAACATCCCGGCCCTGCCGCCGGATAGACTTGTATTCACAAGAAACGGAGAGATGCCGATTGCTTTCCCGATTTGCCAAAATTCTGACCCGCCACCCGACGGTGGTTGCTCTACTTGCCGTCCTGCTGTTGATTCCGTGCGCCTTCGGCTATTTTAAAACGGGGGTCAACTACGATATCCTGTCTTATCTCCCCAAAAACCTGGATTCCGTCAAGGGGGAAGACGTTCTGGAAGACACGTTCCACGACGCCGCGACCTCCATGCTGGTGATCGAGGGCATGCCGGAGAAGGACATCGCCGATTTAAAAGACAAAATCAAAAACGTCCCCGGCGTGAACGACTGCGTGTGGATCGACGACATCGCGGATCTGAGCGTCCCGAGAGACATGCTTCCCGATAAGGTAAAAGACCTGTTTTACAGCGACCGCTCCACCATGATGCTCATTACCTACAACGGCTCCACATCCTCCGAAGAAACGTTCGACGCCATCGCGAACATCAAGAAGCTGCTGAACAAACAGTGCTACCTCAGCGGCTTTTCCGCCATGCAGCGAGACATGAAAAACCTTCTGCTGGGAGAAATGCCGTTTTATATTCTGCTTGCGGGCGGGCTCTGCCTGGTCGTGATGTTGTTCTGCATGGAGTCCTGGGTTCTGCCGTTCGTTTTTCTGGGCGGCATCGGGATCGCCATTATTTACAATATGGGCACCAATGTTTTCCTCGGGGAAATTTCCTACATCACCCAGGCGATCGCGGCCGTCCTGCAGCTCGCCGTCACCATGGACTACTCCATCTTCCTGATCAACCGCTACGACGAGGAAACCCCGAAATTTGAGGACCGCCGCGACGCGATGGCCAGCGCGATCCAAAGCACGTTTCTGTCCCTCGCGGGCAGCTCGCTGACCACGGTAGCCGGATTTCTCGCGCTCTGCTTCATGGAGCTTACCATCGGCAAGGACATCGGCATCGTCATGATGAAGGGCGTCATCCTCGGCGTACTCAGCACCGTGACCGTTCTGCCGTCCCTGATCCTGCTGTTCGACAAGCCGATCCACAAATACAGGCACCGTCCTCTGATTCCAAAATTCGACCGGGGCGCGGACTTCCTGATCCGGCACCGCAGGGTCATGATCCTGCTGCTTCTGCTGCTGATCGGCCCTTCGTTCTACATGCAGTCCCACGCCGCGGTTTACTACAACCTGGACAAAACCCTGCCCGCGACGCTGGATTCCAGGGTCGCGACCGACAAGCTGAAAAAAGAATTCGACATGGCGACGACGCACTTCGTCATTCTCGACAACAATCTCCCGTCCTATAAAATGAAGGATATGATCGGGCAGATCAAAGATCTGGACGGCGTGAAAAACGTGCTGGGCTACGACGACCTGATCGGCCCGGCGGTGCCGGACGACTTCATCCCCCAGAAGGTCAAGGAACTCTGTAAAAAGGACGGGAAGCAGATCATCATGATCAATTCCCGCTATGCGGCTGCGGACAACAGCGAAAACGCCCAGATCGACCGGATCACAAAGATCACCAAGCAATTCGACCCCTCCTCCCAGGTGACGGGCGAGGGGGCTCTGACCAAGGACCTGGTTGAAATCGCGGACCACGACTTCACCGTGACGGGCTACATATCCGCCGTGCTGATGCTGGTGATCATCGCTTTGGTGTTCAAATCCGCCGCCGTTCCGTTCATTCTGGTATCGGTCATTGAGCTGGCCATATACATTAACCTCGGGGTGCCGTTCCTGACAGGCGAAACGATTCCGTTTATTTCCCCCATCGTCATCAACTGCGTGCAGATGGGCGCGACCGTCGACTACTCCATCCTGATGACCACGCGCTTCCAGGAGGAGCTGAAAG
This sequence comes from Caproicibacter sp. BJN0012, assembly GCF_035986805.1. Taxonomy (NCBI): domain Bacteria; kingdom Bacillati; phylum Bacillota; class Clostridia; order Eubacteriales; family Acutalibacteraceae; genus Caproicibacter; species Caproicibacter sp. BJN0012. The sequence continues at coordinate 3,118,843 of NZ_CP142518.1, forward strand.
CGGGGAAGAGCCGCATGGAGGCGGTCCGGGCCGCCAGCGTCACTTCGTTCCCGTCCATCATCACCAGCTCGCTGGTGTTTTTCTGCGCGACCACGGGCGTTTCGTGGATCTCCCAGATGGGGATCATTTCAAGCATCTGCGCGATGCTCGCGCGCGGCGCCATCGTCAGCGCGGTGATCATCATCACCCTGCTGCCCGCCGTCCTTTACGTAACCGAGCCGTTCCTCCGGAAGCTGAGCTACCATTTTGACACCAACTGAAGATTCTTTCCGCAAAGGAGGTTTTTTACCATGAGAAAAAAGATCTGTTCCCGCGCAGGCCGGATCGGCTGCCTGTTGCTCGCCGTGATTTTTGCGGCGTCCGGGCCCACGGCGGCCGCGGCCAGCGGAGAATCGACCAAAAAGGACGAGACCGTCTACGTCAGCCTGAACGCCAGCGGCGGCGTGCTGAACACCACGGTCTCCGACTGGCTGCATTCCAACTCCGGCGCCGCCCGGGTCGCGGACCGGTCCAACCTGAAGGAGATCAAGAACGTAAAATCCTCGGAACAGCCCGTTCAAACCGGGGAAAGCCTGACCTGGTCCATGGCCGGCAGCGGCGGCAACGGGGCCGATATTTACTACCAGGGAACGACCGCCGCCGCGACGCCTTTGAAAATTTCCGTTTCCTACTCTCTGAACGGCAAATCTGTAACGCCGGAGGAAATCGCCGGAAAATCGGGCAAGGTGAAAATTCGGATCGATGTGAAAAACACCGACGCCCGCACCGTTTCCGTTAACGGGAAGAGCCTCGTGATGTACACGCCGATGACGGCGGTCGTGGCCGCCACCCTTCCGTCCGACACCTTCCGGAACGTTTCAGTCAGCAAGGGAAAAGTCATCTCCGACGGAAACAACCAGTTCGTCACGTTTCTCTGCATGCCGGGCCTCTCGGAAAGCCTTGACCTGAAAAACTGCGGCGTCGACGGATTCGACACGATCGACCTCCCGGAGAGCCTCGAAATCACGGCGGACGCGGCCAACTTCACCTTGGGCTCGATCGCCGTCGCGGCGACGCCGGAGCTGCCCGACGAGGACGACCTCGGCAGCGAGGGCAGCATCGACGACCTGAAAGACGACCTCGACAAGCTGGGCCAAATGCAGGACAATATCAATGAGGCCGACCCGGGCAAAGACATCCGTTCCCTGTTCACCAACCCGGACCGCACCGCGGCCGCGCGCCTGATCGTGGACGACGTGTTCGACTTTTACGACCTTGACACCGCCGCCCTGGACCTCCTGCCGAAATATGTGACCGATCAGAATATCAGCCTGTACGACCGCGTCACGTCGGACATCGACAAGGCAGACCTGAAATACGTGATGGACAACAAGGTCATCCGGGGGCTGAACGACCGCCTGACCGACCAGAATGTCGAGAAAGCCAAGACGCTGCTGGGGGATTACGACGACATCGAAACCTTCCAGATCGGCAAGCTGGACCGGGTGATCCACGTCCTGGACAAATACGATAAAAATTACGACCATCTGAACGACGCGATGAAAGACGCGAAGCACATCCTGAACCGCCTGGACGAAAGCGACGTCGACACGCTGGCCGCGCTGAGCGAAACGGACGTGCGAGACTCGCTCGCCAACACGCTGAAAAGCATGCAGGAGCTTTCCTCCTCCGGCCTGCTGTCCCCTTCGTTCCAGCTGAAGAACAACGATGTGAAGGCCCTGATGGAAGCAATTTTGAGCAATCATCCGGACTTGCTGGAAGAAGCCCTGGAAGGAAAGCTCTCCGCCATGGAAGACAAAAACGGCCTCATTCCGGTTTCTGACCTGCTCTCCATGCTGCAAAGCTCCGGGCTGGACAGCGCCGCGATCAATACCATTACGGCCAACATGACCGCCGCCGTCATGGGGGACCCTTCCTCCAACGCGGTGATCCCGCTGACGGATGTCCAATCCGTTTTAGGCCCCCTGCTAAGCAGCCTGCCGGCCGAGCAGCAGGCCGCGGTTATTCAGCAGCTCGCCGGAATGGCCGATGAAAGCGGGAACGTCGGAGTTCAGGACCTGCTCAGCCTTGCCGGTAGTCTGGGGCTTTCACTCGATGAGGGCACAACAGCCGAACTGGCCGAAAAGGTTCTGCTGCCGGAGGAGGAAGCGGGAGCACAGATACAGACGCTTCTTCAGGACGGCGATATCAAAGACGCTCTGCTTTCCGGCATGCTGGATTCTTCCACCATCTCCGGGCTGACGGATTCGCTGAACCGTCTGCTCTCAAGCTCCGCCAGCCTGAATTCGAGCCTGACAAAGCAGCTCGGCAGCGACTACGTTTCCAAGCTGACGGGCACCATGGCCAACATGGGCCACCTCAAGGGCTACATCGACGACCTTCAGGACGATCTCGACGATCTCGATGAAGATGACCAGGCGGACCTTGAGGATGATTTCGACGATGCAAAGGACCTGCTGCTGAACAAGGACGACATGGATTATCTGATCACCTGGGCCAAAAAGCTCAGAAGCATGAAGACCGACATGGACGGCAACACGGAGAACATCTCCATCCTGCGCGACCTGATCAATCTGAACGACGATCCGAAAATCAAGAATTTCCGCGCCACGGTGCCGGCTTTGCAGACGGATATGGACGACTCCAGACCGATTCTGGACGCGGTCAAGGCGGAACTTGACGAGCCGGCCAACAGCGCCAGCCTGCACAAGATGCCGGAGACGAGCGCGGTGCTGACCCGAATGGAAAACGACATCCGCAGGAACAGGGAAATCATGAATATTTTCCAGCTGACCACACAGCCGAACACGGTGTCGCTCTTTCAGGATACCTTCGCCAAGCTGGACGAATTCACGGAAAAGGGCACAACGGACAACATGCTCACCCTCCTGGATAAAAAGGACGCGTACACCGATCTGTCCGACCAGTACAAAATCTTTACCGAAGCCGCGGACGGCGCCGAGACCAGTGTGAAATTCGTCTATAAAACGGCCGAGATCAAAGAGCCTGAAAAAGCTGAGACAAAAGCGGTCCAGACCTCCGAATCCTCCGGCAGCTCCGGATCCGGTTCCGGATTCTGGGGACGGATCCGCTCCGCGTGGAATAATGCCGCGAGCACGATCAGCCGCCTGTTCTGAGGAATTGAAAAGCGGCGTAACACGGGCCCGGGCGGCCGGCATCAAAATGCCGGCCGCCCGGGCCCATTTCCACGCTCAAAAGCGCGGTATCTCTTTCCCTAGCTGACAACGACCGTTTCGCTGGCACAGCTGTTGGTCGTCGGATCGATCGCATAAATCCTCACCGTGCCCGCAGCGACCGCATGAATCTTACCGGTATCCCGGTCCACCGTGGCAATGGAGTCCGAGGATGAAATCCACAGCAATGTTGCCGCGTTTACCGTTACACCGTTCAGCGCAATACCGCTGATGGTATAGTCGGAACCAGCATTCATGGAGGCGGTCTGCTGTGGAAAAACCAATCCCACCGCACTGCTGGTAATGGTATGCGCCACGCTGGAGGTGCCGGAAACGGAAATCGGCAAAACCGCTGAAACCCAGTCGTCGGTCGCACCCTTCTTATACCAAAAGCTGACCGTCGTTTCGCCCGGGCTGACCGCCGTGACGACAACGCGGTTCTTGCTGTCGATGGAAGCGCATGCGACGGTGTCATCGCCAACGCCCAGATGCAGAACCCCGAAATAAGTGTCCGACAAATAGCTGCTGTTGGCCGCCAGGCTGACACCCGGCAGATTCACGGTGGAAACCGCGCTTTCCGCCGTCGTGGCGGAAGCCGTCATCACGGCCCACGTTCCGATCACAAAAACGGCCGTCAAGGCGGAAACCGCCAGTGGAATGAATTTTCTCAGGGATCGAATCCGGCTCATAGTGTTCTCCTCTCTGTCTTCCCGGTCACGCCTGCGCGACGTCTTCCTCATTGCCTTCAAAAAGTTCTCCGTCTATGATTTTAACAATTCTTTTGGCGCTGGTCGCAACATGCCGGTCGTGGGTAATCATGACAATCGTGTTTCCCATTTCGTTCAGCTGCTGAAACAGCTTCAGGACCTCCTCGCCCGTCGAGCGGTCCAGAGCGCCGGTCGGCTCGTCGGCAAGAAGAAGCTTCGGCGAGCCGACCAGCGCGCGCGCGATCGCCGTCCGCTGCTGCTGCCCGCCCGAAAGCTCGTTCGGCTTGTGTCCGGCTCGTTCCTTCATCCCGAGGAGGTCCAGCTTTTCCATGGAAAGGGCCTCCGCCTCCTTCCGCGACATTCCGCGGATCAGAAGAGGGATCATGGTGTTCTGCAGAACGGTATACTTCTGAATCAAATGATATTTCTGAAAAATGAAGCCGATCTGCTGATTCCTCAGAATCGTGAGCTGGGCATCGTTCATGCCGTTGACGTGGGACCCCGTCAGCCAGTATTCTCCCTCCTGAAAGCGGTCCATACATCCGATAATATTCATCAGCGTGCTCTTTCCGGAGCCCGATGGGCCGAGGATCGCAAGATATTCGCCGTCCATCACATCAAGGGAAATCCCTTTGAGTACTTCCAGCCTGTTTTCCCCCTGATTGTAGAATTTTTTAATCTGTTCCATCCGGATGATCTGTTCCAAACTTATTCCCCCGATGACACCCTACTCGGACAGCACCGCAACCTTTACGATCCCCTGCGTCCCGTCGCTGAGCGTTTTTTCTGTGATCTGCAAAATCATTCCCTTGGTGATGCTGGAAAAATCACGTGTCCTCTGAGTCATTTGAGCGGCCCCGGCCGTACCGCCGGAGCCTCCCGACTTTCCGCCCGACCCGGCCTGCGTCCTTCCGCTGCCTCCTGAAAACCCGCCGGCCGACGCACTGCCCTGCGCGTTCCCCTGCGAGCCTCCCTGTGAACCGCCCGTTCCGGAGGACCGCGAGCTTTCCGACCCGCCTTCGGCCAGGGTCAGTCCGACCGGGATCAAGAGCGTCTTGGTTTCACCTGTCAGGGCAATCAGGCCGGAAGATGAAGAATTTCCGCTTTTTTCCGACGCGGCGGACGAAGAGGCAGACGAAACCGCGGAGGAGGAATATCCTTTTCTGCTGGATGTTCTATTCTCAGCGCCCTTCAGGGTTCCGATGGCAAGCGTAACCTGATTTCCCACCACCGAAGTGACCTTGCCGACGATTTGAGTTCCTGCGGACTGATCTCCGGATAATGTTCCCGCCTGGACGCTTTTTTGATTCCCTTTGGAGCAGGCCGCGAGAGGGACCAGCAGCAAAGCCGCGCAAATCCACGCGCAGAACTTATGGGCAAATTTCATGGGGATTTCCTCCTATTCCTGTGTCAACGCTTCAATCGGCATCAAAGCCGCCGCTTTCCAAGCGGGGTAGAAGCCAAAAACAGTGCCCGTGCTGACTGCGAAGACCATCGAATAAAGCGCGCTGGCCGCAACCGGCTCGACCGTCATTCCACTCAGGCGCACAAGCGGGATCAGTGCAAAGCCTGAAACGACGCCCAGCAGGCCCCCAAAGACGCTGATAAAAGTCGCTTCCAGCAAAAATTGCAGCAGGATCACTTTTTTGGAGCTTCCCAGCGCTTTTAATATGCCGATTTCCTGCGTTCTCTCCTTGACCGAAACGAACATTACGTTCATAATCCCGATCCCGCCCACGATAAAGACGATGGCCGCTACGATCATCAGCAGCATGGACAGCGTTTTGGCGGAAGAGGTAGCCGACTCGAGCGTGCTGCCCGCATCCGTGACGTTAAAGGCGTTCTCCGACACACTGGAGTGGTTTTCCATGAGAACGGACTTGATTTCCGTTATTTTGTCGCTGACAGTGTTCACGTCGGAAGCGATCGCCATGATCTGCGGGTCCGCGTCTTTTCCGTAGATGTATTTAACCGCCGTCTGATAGGGGACAAAAATGGAGTCGTCTGGGCTGGTCCCGGAAGAGACGGAGCCCATCTCATTCAGGACGCCCACGATCTCATATTTTTTGCCCTCGATCGAGATGCTGTCGCCGTAGGCCGAATAGGCGCTGCCGAAGATGCTCTGCGCGACGGTATAACCGACGACCGCCACCTTGCTCTTGTCCTCGTCGTCCTCATCCGTTATGAATTCGCCCTGCAGCAGATCGAGATTGCACATATCCTGATAGGAGCTTTCCACCCCTACCACCGTCTCATCCGTCTCCTCGTCCAGCTCGCCGCCGTCCACGGAGCTGGTGTCGGACGTATACATGGAGACGTAGGAGAGGCCGGAGACCAGGGACTGGATATCCTCTTCATCCGTTGTCGTCAGCGTGACCGCTTTGCCGTTGGCACCCCCGCCGCCCATTCCGCCCGGCATCCCTCCGCCGAAGCTGCCTCCGCTTTTACGCGTGCTTCCGCCGCCGCCGGGCATTCCTCCGCCAGTCCCGCCGCCCGGCATTCCTCCGCCGGGAAATCCGCCGCCGCCCATCATGCCTCCCATCATCTGGTCCTGCATCTGGGCCGAAGTGCTTGCAGCCACGTTGATGGACCCCGCATTCAGGGTCTTATATTCGTTCTGCACCTCCACCTCACCGCCATGCCCGACGGCGATGACCATGATGATGGTCGCGGAGCCGACGATCACGCCGAGGGAAGTCAAAAATACCTTAAACTTGCTTTCCATGATATTGATCCAGACCAGATGCATGATTTCGCTCAAACGCATCTGGTTCATCGACAGTTTCCGCTTTGTCATTTGCTGCTCACCGTGCTTTCCGCCAGAACGGTCTCCCCTTTCTCCAGTCCGCTGGTAATTTCAACATTGGTCCCGTCGGAAAATCCCGTCTTCACCGTCTTTTTCGAGGTGCTGCCGTCGCTGTTTTTCACCAGCACGCTGGAAACGCCGTCCTGGAATGTAATCGCCCGGTCGCTGACATGCAGAACATTTTCCACCGCGTGCTGAACCATCGTCGCATCCGCGCTCATCCCGTCGTAAACCGTCCCGACATCCGAGACCTTTTCCGTGCTCTTCACCACAACCGTATAGGTGACGGAGGACGAGCCGCTCCGGGCGGGCTCCGCCGTGATGCTGTCCACCGCCGCGTCCAGCGTCTGATCGTCATAGGCGGAAAGGCTGATGGACGCCTCCTGGCCGACGCTTACATTGGTGATGTCATCCTCCGAAACGGAGACGGAAACGGAAATGGAATCGTTGCCGGAAATCGTCAGGATGGTTTCGTCCGCGGTGACGCTTTGCCCGCCCTTATAGGAAACACTCGCGACAATCCCATCGCACGGACTGCTGACAACGCCGTTGTTGGAAAGCGCGCTGTTGATCTCATCCATCTCATTCTGCAGCTTGTCATAGGAATCCTGAGCGACCGTGACGGCTTCATTGAGCTGGTTGACCGTCAGTTGGTAGGTACCCTCCGCGTTTTCCGCCGTACTCAGGTCCGTCTGCTCGGTCTGCTGCGCGCTGACGGAGGAAATCTCCGCGCTTTTCTGGGCTTTTTCCAGGTTATACTGATCCGTCTCCACGCTGGCCTTCAGAGACGTGACCTTATCGTCGATTTCCGTCTTCGACATTTCCGTGTCGTTGGATTTGTACTTATCTTCGAATGTCTCTTTATAGTCGTTGTAGGCGGAGGAATAATTGGTGTATTCCGCCGTATACTGCGCGACCTTGCTCTCCAGCGCCTGTTTCTGCGTGATCACCGTATTGGCGATGGTGTCGTAGTAAGCATCGTAGGAATCGCGTGCCTCGTCCAGCATGTCATCCCATTCGTCCTCGTCGTAGCCGTCGACCGTCGTGTCGCCCCTTTTCGCCGCGAGATACTTTTGCTCATCGGTGTCGACGGCGGATTTCAGGCTTTCATAGGTGCTGATGACGCTGTCATTGTCGTCCTCAAAATCGCTGAGCTGCGTCTCGTAGCTGGTCTTGCAGCTTTGGGCGTCATTCATCCATTTTTCAAGGTCCTGCAGCTTCCCGTAGTCCGCCGCCCAGCTTTTCTGCAGCGTCTCGTATTCGGCAAGGCTCTTCTGGTCGCTCTGCAGCGTGCTCTGAGCCGAAGAGATGTCATGGGCGATCTGAGCCTGCGTCAGTTCCCGCGTGATGGGCGCGGAGGTCGCCAGATATTTGCTCGCCTCGTAGGTGATTTTTGCGGTTTCCAGCTTCGCCTTCTGGTCGTTGAGCGCCGACTGGAGCGAAATTTTCGCTTCCTCCAGCTTCTGCCTGGTATCCGAGCTGCCGTCGGCCACGCTGTTCAGGTCGATCTGAAGAATGGGGTCCCCTTTTTTAACCGAAGTTCCGGACTTGACCAGAACGGAGCCAATCTCACAGTCAATGGGCAGAGCAACCGTTTCATCCTCCAAAGCCACCGTTCCGGATTCCGTCGTGCCGACCGTGACGTCGCCCTCGCTGACGGTATATTCCCGGTAAGACGTTTCGCTTTGAGAGGACTTGCCCTTCCAAAGCGTGAAAACTGCAATCAGAATTCCGACTGAAGCCACCACTCCGACGGTCACAAGGATGGCAATCCGCTTGTGCAGTTTAGCGAAATCCTTTACTGCGCCCATTTTCCCATGCATCACAGAACCTCCGATTCTTCCGATCCCTTAGTCTGGAATTTATTACTAATGTTACTGGAAGAATATGAGGAAAGATTGAAATGCAAATGAGAAAAACATGAAAAAAAGCCGAACCGTCCTTACGGTTCGGCTTTTTCTTTCTCCTGGCGGCAGGGGCCGTGAAGGTTCGGCAGGCAAACGGTGAATTTTGTCCCCTGACCGGGCCGGCTTTCCACTCTGATCTCTCCCCTGTGCCGTTCGACGATCCACTTCGCAATGGAAAGGCCCAGGCCGGAGGACCCTTTTCCCCTGGTCCTCGCCTCGTCAGCCTTGTAAAAACGGTCGAAAATATGCGGAAGGTCTTTTTCCGAAATTCCGATTCCGGTATCCGCGACCTCCAGCTCCACGCGCCCCTCCCTCTCCCGGCAGGAGATGGTAATGTCCCCGCCCGGCGGCGTGTATTTGATGCTGTTGTCGACGATCGCGCGCAAAGCCTGCTTCAAAAGGGCGTAATCCGCGGTCAGGAACACTTCGTCGTCGATCCGCTCGGTCAGCCGATGGTTTTCGTCGATCATTCGCGTCTCTTCCGCGATCTCCCGCATCATTTCGGTGACGCTAAACCGCTCGAAGCGCACATGCTGTGTCTTCCGGTCCGCGCGGGCGAGAAACAGGAGACGGTCCACCAGCTGCTGCATGTTGCCGGTCTCCTCAATGATCTTCTGAACGGATTCCTGAAGCACGTCCGGATTCTCGCTGCCCCACCGGCGGAGCAGGTTCGCGTAACCCGACACGACGGAAAGAGGCGTGCGCAGTTCGTGGGACGCGTCGGAAACAAAGCGGTTCTGCTTCTCATACGATTCCTGGATCCGGTCCAGCATGCCGTTGAACGTTTCCGCCAGCTCCCGGAACTCATCGTGGGAATCCACCGTGTCGATCCGCGTGCTCAGGTCGCTTGCCGTGATCGAGCGCGCCGTTTGGGTCATGTCGTACACGGGTCTCAGCATTTTGCGGATCAGCACTCCGCCGAATACGGCGGAAAGCAAAAGCAGCAGAACAATCAGCGCGATAAAAGCGCCGACCGACAGGCCGTTAAGGCCCGGATAGTCGCTGCTGACCACACGGATCATCAGATGCCGCGCAGGCGCGTTGACTCTTCGCACGGTATCCATATGCCCCGCCACATTGATGCCCGCATCGCCGTAGGAGGTGATGCGGCCCGTATCGGTATCTTTGATTTCAATATAGATCCGGTTCGCCTCGGCAAAACTTTTCAGTCCCGTTTCCGGGTCCGCGTCAAAATCCGAAGAACGGGAACCGAAAGGATTGTCCGGCTCCGGCAGTTTGGGCCTTTCATACCGCCCGGACACAAAGGAGGCGAGCTTGTCAAGATTTTGAGACCGCACGGCATAGGTCGTGTAGGCGCTGGTCAGGCCGACCACCACCGCGACCAGGATCAGGCTGAAAAGGAGCGTATAAACCGCCGCTGTCTTAAAGGCAAAGGGAATCCGGATCCTCTTTGCCTCGCGGCCGCGGCGGTGAAAAATTTTATATTTCATAAGTTTTGATAATATACCCCACACCCCGTATGGTATGGATCAGCTCGATGTGAAACCGGTAGTCGATCTTATTGCGGAGATACCGGATATAGACGTCCACCAGATTGGTTTCGCCGCTGAAATCGTATTCCCATACCTTTTCCATCAGTTTGTCGCGGGAACAGACGATATCGTGGTTTTCCATCAGGTAACAGAGAAGGTCAAACTCCCGCTTCGTCAGCTGGATCGGCTGGCCGTCATAGCCGGCCTCGCGGGTGGAACGGTCCACGGTAAGAAGGCCGATCTGCAAAACATTCCTTCTGCCGCCCTCTGCGGTCCCGTTCTTCTTCAGCGCGGCCCGCATGCGGGCGAGCAACTCCTCAATGGCGAACGGCTTGGTCAGATAATCGTCGGCTCCGCCGTCCAGGCCAAGCACCTTGTCGCTGACGGCGTCCCTCGCGGTCAGCATGATGACCGGCGTATCCGAAACCCTGCGGAATTTCTGCAAAACCTCCATGCCGTCCAGCCCGGGCAGCATGATATCCAGCAGGACCAAATCGAATTTCTCCTGCGTCGCGCGCTGCAAGCCGCGCAGCCCGTCGTATTCCTTTTCGACCGAATACCCCTCGTGCTCCAGCTCCAACTGCAGAAAACGCACGCTGTTCCGGTCGTCGTCAATGATCAGGACCCTGTTCCGAGCCATCTTCCTTCCCCGCTTTCGCCGCCTTACTATTTCAGCATAGAAGAAAAATATGAGGAAGATATAAAAAGGTTATGAAAATTACATGAGAAAAGTATCCTGCCCCGCCTGCAGCACATCCCCGCTGTCCGACAGGGAAAGCGTGCGTTCCATCAGCTCCTGCGCAAAAAGCTCCAGGAACCGGCTGTAGTCGTCCGCGGTAAACGACACCGCGGAAAGCACGGAAGTCCCTGCGGAAGCCGCCGCGGCCGTTCCGCTCTCCGCCGCCCCGGAGGGGACGGAAACGTCCCCTCCGGCATAGGACAGAACCTTTTCCACATAATTCTGCGTCTCGCTGAACGGAGGCACGCCGCCGTACTTGTCCACGTTTCCGCTGCCCGCGTTGTAGGCGGCGACCGCCAGCTTTGCGTCGCCGTATTTTCCGAGCAGCGAGCCGAGGTACTTCGCCCCTCCCATGATATTCTGCTCCGGATCGAACGAATCCGTCACGCCGAGGGATCTCGCCGTCGACGGCATTAGCTGCATGATCCCCTGCGCGCCGCAGCGTGAAACCGCGTCCGCCTGAAACCCGGATTCCGCCTTCGCAACCGCCTTCAGCAGATTTTCCGGAACGCCGTACGTCCGGGAAGCGCGATCAAAAATATCGTCCAGCCCCTGCCCGCCGCTCACCGCGTTTTTCAGCGCGGCGGCAAAGCCGCCCGTCCCGGAACTCGTCCGGGCTGCCTGGACCGCCCGTGCCGTCTGGCACCGGGCGGAGAAAACCGCTTCTGTTTTCATTTGGAAATTCCCTCTTTTTCCCGCTCTTTTTTCTTATCATACCTTAATTTTTCCCAAAAATCAATGGCGCGGGCGGGATTTCTTCCTTTCACTGCAAAACGGCTCTCCACATAGTATGAATCAGACGTTCATTCTGAAAAAGGGGGAACCGGAAATGTCTTTCGGAATCGCGCTGGCCGGCGGCGGCATCCGGGGCGCGGCGCATGTGGGGGTCCTTCTCGCTCTGGAGGAAAACGGCCTGTGCCCGGGATCCGTCGCGGGCACCAGCGCCGGCGGAATCGTGGCGGGGCTCTATGCAGCCGGTCTTTCCGCGGCCCGCATGAAAGAGATGGTCCTCAAATTTTCCGGCGGCGGGGCGGAGTTCTTCGACCCGGATCTCTCCGGGCTGGCCACCATGATCCCAAGCCTTCTGGTCCGCAGGACCTCCGGCTTCTCCGGGCTGCTGAAGGGAAACCGTCTGGAAAATTATCTGTACCGACTGACAGAAGGGAAATTCCTTTCCGAATCGCGCGTCCGGGTCGTGATCCCCAGCGTGGACCTCTGTTCCGGCGACACCGTCGCCTGCACCAATACATTGAAGGGGATCCGCCCGCTCCGCCGGGTCAGGTGGACGGACCGGATGCGCTTTTCCGAGGCAATGCGCGCCACCGCGTCGCTGCCCGCCGTGTTCCGGCCGAAGATCATCGACCACATGTGCCTGGTCGACGGCGGCGTGACCGACGTCCTGCCGGTCGACCTGCTGATCGCGGCCGGGGAGCGGAACGTCCTCGCGGTGGACGTTTCGGAGGATTACAAAATGCCGGAAAACATCAGCCTGATCGAGGTGGCGTCGCATTCCCTCGCGATCATGGAAACCCGCCTGCGCGAGTGCGTCACGCGCGGGGAGAAAATGCTTCTCGACCCCGACCTGCCCGAAACCGACGGGGTCTTAAACCTCCGCCAGATGCCCATGTGCATGGAGGCCGGGTACCGCGCCGCCAAACGCGCAATGCCCCGCATCCGGAGCCTGTTCGCATAGAAAAAAAGAGGAGCCGCTGTCAGCCGGCTCCTCTCTCGTTTTAATTTATTCACGGACCGGATGCTCCTGCAGGTACCGCAGCGCGGAATGCGCGGCGTTCGCCCCGTCGGAAACCGCCGTCACGATCTGGTACAGCGCCTTTTTCCGCAGGTCCCCGGCGGCAAACACGCCCGGAAGCGGCGTTTCGCAGGTTTCCGGCGCTTCGACGAAGCCGTCTTTCAAAGGGAGAACGCCTTCCAGCAGGCGGGTGTTCGGCTGAACGCCGATGGACACGAAGACGCCGTCGACATCCAGGACCTTCCCCTTTTCTCCGCCCCGGTCTTTCAGGACCAGATGTTCCACCTTCTGGGAGCCCTGGATCTCCGCGGCCTGATACCCATACAGGAACTCGATGTTGCCGCGTTCCCGCGCCCGTTCGCTCAGGTACTCCATCGCGCGGAGCTTTTCCCCGCGCACGACGACGAGGACTTTTTTGCACAGGCCGGAAAGCTCGACCGCGTCGCCGATCGCCGTGTTGCCGCCCCCGATCACCGCGACCGCCCGGTTCCGGAAGAAATTGCCGTCGCAGGTCGCGCAGTAGGAGACGCCCCGGCCCGCAAATTCCTGTTCCCCCGGCACGTTCAGCTTTCTGCGCTCCGAGCCCTGCGCCAGAATGACGGCTTTCGCCCGATATTCGTTCCCCGCCGCGCGCACGGCCTTCACCGCCCCGGAAAGCTCCAGTTTCTCCGCGCTTTCCTCCACGATCCGCACCCCGGCGGAGCGGACATGCTCCAGCAGCCTTTGCGCCAGATCGGACCCGTAGATCGTGGAAAAGCCGGGGTAATTCTCCACGACATTGGTGTAAGCCACCTGCCCGCCCTGTGCGGGACCCGTCAAAAGCACCGTCGAAAGCCCCGCGCGGGCCGCATAGATCGCCGCGGTCATTCCCGCCGGCCCGCCGCCCGAAATCAACACGTCATACAGCATATCCCGCACCCCGCATCCGTCAAAATTCCGCTTCCGCAGCCGTTACAGACCGGCTTCGATAAAAGGCTCAAGCTCCGCCGGCGTCACGGTCGGTTCAAAGCGGCGCACGCTCTCGCCGTCGCGGCCGATCAGGAATTTTGTGAAATTCCACTTGATCCCGTTCCCGGTCAGATTGTCCGGGTAGTGCTCCTTGATGACGCCGTAAATGACCTTTCCCATTTCCTTGTCAAGCTCAAACTCCTGAAACGGCGCCTTTTCCTTCAGCCAGGTGTAAAGTGAATCCGCTTTCGGGCCGTTGACGTCGATTTTTGAGAAAAGCGGGAAGGTCACGCCGTAATTCAGCTTGCAGAACGAAGAGATCTCGTCGTTGGTTCCGGGGTCCTGCTCCAGAAACTGATTGCACGGGAAGCCGAGGATCACCAGCCCGCGGTCCTTATAAGTCTGATAGAGCTTTTCCAGCCCTTCATACTGCGGAGTAAAACCGCATTTGCTCGCCGTGTTGACTACCATCACCAGCTTGCCTTTGTAATCGGAAAGGGAAACCTCGTTCCCTTTTATGTTTTTTGCTTTAAAATCATACAGGCTCATTTTACTCCAACCTTTCTTTATGGCGATTTGTTATTGTTTTCCTGTTTCTGTTCTTACTATACCACGGGAAAGGCGTTTTGTAAATAGTAATAATTATTATTTTTTATTTTTAATCCTTATCTTAATGCCAGGATCACGCATAAAAGCAGAATTTTCCGCAAAATCATTGCGTTTCGTACTATTTTAGACTAATTAAACAAATAGTAAAACACAAAGGGATTCCTTCTGCGATTTACTGTTGTTTGCCTGCGGCCCGGTGCCCCTTAACCTAAATTTCATCAATTAATCTACTTTTGCGCTCAGGCCGCGCGGGGCTGATCTTTTGCGGGCCTAAGGCCCGGTGGCTCTTAACCTTTTATTTCTTCTATTTTCTTTTTCTGTCCAGGCCGGACTGGCCCCGCCTTTCTGATATAGCAGAAAGGCGGCAAAGACTATGCAGGGGGACTTCAACTTCCCGTCGGGAGGGGCACCTAAACGTCCCCCTGCACCCCGGCACCTGTCATGAAGAACAGTTTTGTTATCAAGCCAGAGCTTCCCATTGAACGATTCCCAATCTTACGCCGTATGTAAAAAGGTAATTTTCTGAAAATTTTCAGCTTTTAGGTAAATACTCTGTGGCTTTAATTTTTCAGCCCCCGTCGTCAATGAAAAGCAGTTGTTAGAAGAACAGAAAAAATCTTCTTGACGGCTCCCGAGGGGTGTTAGGGGGACCATCCGGTCCGGACGTGCCTACGGCATACCCGGCTGAGAAGACATCGTTGCTTCCCTGTTTTTTCGCCGCTCCGGGAAAGGAAAGCGTAGATGCAGCGGTACGCTGCCCCCCACCCGTACTTTGCTTCCTTTCGGGCAGGCTGAGCATGCATGCGTGTTTTCCACTCAGAGTTTGCTGAGTGAAAACCAAAGGTGAGTGCAAGACTGCTTCTGACTACTATCCTTAGTCATGATCCGCCGTAGGCGAGTAAGACGCTGTGCGTCCCCGCGCGGCCTGAGCGCAAAAGAGAAAATAAGAAGAAATAAAAGGTTAAGAAGCACTGGGCAATAAGAACTTAGAAAGCTATAAAATATAAAATCGAATATTGCCAGTTGAATTTTGGTAAATTCAGGATTATAATGGATGTGCAAGGTAAATAAAAAACGCAATGCAGGGATGGAGTGGTAGGACACTTCACCCCCTGCATACGGAGAGCCACCCTCCATACACCACGGAATTCACCGCGCATTGCAGGACTTATTATACTTCCTTTTTCTGTTTTTGTACAGAGGTGAGGAAGGATGATCCCCCGTCCTGATTGCGCGCGCGCCGGTGTATGGAATGACCAGATTCCGTACCGGCGCTTTTTGTTTCCTTGCGGGCAACGATGACGTTGCATCCAACGGCCCACCGTTCAGCAAACAGTGAAATAATCGGCTGAGACAGGTGGGACGGAGGCAGGAATCTCCCGACGGCACATTACGCCACTTTCAAAACCCCGGTTTCCAAAGCGTTGGGGAAAAAGCTGATGGACAGCTTTCCCTGAGCATTGGCCGCCGCAGGCGCGAACGGGCCGAATGGCCTGGGAGATTCCCGGAACCGTCCTGCCAAACCAAACCGCGAATTTTCACCGTTCTGTCCGGCAGGCCGAAGGGTGCGGCGACACGCCGCCCGCCGGCGAAACAGACGTGTGTGAGAAAAAACTGTGGAAAAAGCAATTCAACCCCTACCGTACCCGGCGCGCGCGGAGCGTTTTGCCGGCAAAACAGGGAGCGGAGCGCCTTACCTGATGGCGCTCCGCTCCCGATTTTTTCGCTAAAGCCGCAAACAGAAAAACAGGGCGCTCCCTTCGGGAGCGCCCCAGGGAGCGGCGGGCCTACCGCTCAAAATCCGTGCCGCCGAACTCGGAAAGCGTGAGTCCCCTGTTGTGGTCGAGCGCCCACTGGATGCTCCAGCTGTTGCAGAACAGCAGCAGGTTGCTGCCGCGCACGTCCTGCACCCGTTTCGTGTCGCTGGTCAGGTCGAGCGCCTTGAGGTCCAGGTCCGTGTTTTCGATCCAGCGGATTTCCTCATACGGCAGCGGCGACATGCGGATTTCCACATTGTATTCGTTTTTCAGCCGGTACTGGAGCACGTCGAACTGAAGGGTGCCGACCACCCCGACCACGACTTCCTCCAGGCCGGAATCCGGCTCGTGAAAAATCTGGATCGCGCCTTCCTGCGCGATCTGGGTCATCCCCTTGACGAACTGCTTCCGCTTCATGGTGTCCACCTGCTGCACGCGGGCGAAATGCTCCGGCGCGAACGTCGGGATTCCCTCGAAGCGGAACGGCTTGTCAGCCGCGCAGAGCGTGTCCCCGATCGAAAAGATGCCGGGATCGAACAGGCCGATGATGTCCCCCGCGTACGCTTCCTCGATGATCTCGCGGTCCTGCGCCATCAGGTGCTGCGGCTGCGCGAGCTTGACCTTGCCCCCGCCCTGCACGTGGGTGACCTCCATGCCCTTTTCAAACCGGCCGGAGCAGATGCGGATGAAGGCGATGCGGTCGCGGTGCGCCTTGTTCATGTTCGCCTGGATCTTGAAGACGAACGCCGAAAAATCCGGATCGAACGGGTCGACCACGCCGGCGTCCGACTGGCGCGGCAGCGGCGGGGTGGTCATTTGCAGGAACTCCTTCAAAAACGGTTCCACGCCGAAATTGGTCAGAGCGGAACCGAAGAAGACCGGCGAGAGCTTTCCCTGCCGCACGGCTTCCAGGTCGAAGCCGTCGCCCGCGCCGTCCAGCAGCTCCACGTCGCCGCGCAGCTTTTCGGCAAAATCCGCTCCGATCCCGTCCCCAAGCCGCGGGTCGTCCAGAGCGATTTCGGTGGACCGGACCTCTTTGGACTCAAAAACGGAATCGCTGTTCGCGTGAAAGATCAGAATCTTTTTCGATTCCCGGTCGTAAACGCCCTGGAATTCCTTCCCGGAGCCGATCGGCCAGTTGACCGGGCAGGTCCGGATGCCGAGGACGTTCTCGATCTCCTCCATCAGGTCGAACGGGTCGCGGGCGTCGCGGTCCATTTTGTTGATAAACGTGATGATCGGGATGTGCCGCAGGGTGCAGACCTTGAACAGCTTGCGCGTCTGCCGCTCGACGCCCTTGGAGGCGTCCAGCACCATCACGGCGGAATCCGCCGCCATCAGCGTGCGGTAGGTGTCCTCCGAAAAGTCCTGGTGTCCCGGAGTGTCCAGGATATTGATGCAGCACCCGCCGTACTGGAACTGCATCGCGGAAGAGGTCACGGAAATTCCCCTTTGTTTTTCGATTTCCATCCAGTCGGAAACCGCGTGCCGCTGTGCCTTTTTTCCCTTGACGGACCCGGCCAGCGCAATCGCCCCGCCGTACAGCAGCAGCTTTTCCGTCAGAGTCGTTTTGCCCGCGTCCGGGTGGGATATGATGGCAAAAGTCCTTCTTCTGCCGATCTCGCTTCGATAGTCAGACAATTGATTTCCTCCAGCCTGTGCAATAGTATTCTTATTTTAAGACTTTCCGCGCAAATAATCAAATGGCAGAGCAAAATATTTTACTCCGCCGTTTTGCGGCCGCGCGCCTTTTTCGACGGATTGAAGCCATTGAAAACACGATTGCAACATGATAGAATAAAGCTATCCCTGAAGCAGTTTTGGAGGAAAGATATGAACGGAGCAAGCAGCATCAATCCATCCCGTCAGGTAAAAATCACGGCGGACAGCACCTGTGATCTTTCCGACGCCGTTTTAAAAAAATACGACATCGACCTCATTCCCCTGTATGTTACGCTCGGGGAAAAATCCTACCGCGACAAAACCGAGATTTCTCCCGAGGATTTGTACGCGTATGTCAGGCAGACCGGAAGGCTCCCGAAAACCTCGGCCGTCACGGTCAAGGACTACCTGGACCGGTTCACTCCGTACAAGCTGGCGGGCAGAAGCGTGATCCACTTCACCATCAGCAGCTCCATGTCCGCCTGCTACCAGAACGCCGTCAACGCGGCGAACGAGCTGGGAAACGTGCGCGTGATCGACAGCGCGAACCTTTCCACGGCAATCGGGCAGCTTGCCGTCCGCGCGGCGGAGCTCGCCGCGTCCGGGCTGGACGCGGACCGCATCGTTCACGCCGTGACGGACCTGATCCCCAAAGTGGAGACCAGCTTCGTGATCGACACGCTGACCTACCTGCACAAGGGCGGCCGCTGCTCCGCCGTCGCCGCGCTCGGCGCCAACCTGCTCTCGCTCAAGCCCTGCATCGAGGTGCGGGACGGCGGGATGGTCGTCGGCAAAAAATACCGCGGCAGCCTGGAAAAATGCCTTGCCGCCTATGTGTCGGACCGCCTCCGCGGCCGGTCCGACATCGACTACCGGCGGCTGTTCGTCACGCACTCTTCCCTGCCGCCGCGCCTTGCGGACACCGTCATCCGGCAGATCGGCAAGCTGGCCCCGTTTGAGGAAATTATTGAAACGGACGCGAACAGCACGGTCTGCACCCACTGCGGGCCCGGCACGCTCGGAATCATTTTCCTGAGAAAATAGACCGAAAAACATATAAAAACGCGCCCCGAACGGCTTTCTTGAGCCGAACCGGGGCGCGTTTTCAGGCATCCTCATCGTTCCGAAAAGCGTAAAAATTACCGGTACGGTTTTCTGCTGTCGGTCAGGCCGACGAGATAATCGACACTGGTTTTATAATATTGCGCAAGCTGAATCACAACGTTCAGCGGAATTTCCCTCTCCCCGCGCTCATATTTGGAGTATAAGGACTGATCGCACATCAGATACTCCGCCACCTGCCTCTGGGTCAGGTCATGGTCCTCCCGCATATCGCGTATTCTTAATCTCATTTTCATCACCAAGGAAAGTATATCTTAGGACTATAAGTCCTATTGACGTATTGGACTATTTGTCCTAAAATGATATAGGGGTGATATGGAAATGGCGGATTATCAAAAAATGTACGTCAGATTGTTCAACGAGGTGACCGATGTGATCGAGGAGCTGCGGCAGGCCCAGAGGGACACGGAGCAGCTGTATCTCAACAGCGCCGGTTCCGAACCGCTGATGCTGAACACAGGGAACAAGAAGCAGGCGGGACAATAAAACAGGGCGTCCTCCAAAAAAATTGGAGGACGCCCTGTCCCGGTACGGCCGGAAGCGGCGCTTTATCCTTTCGCCCTTGCGCTGACCGGGATGCGGATGGCCCGGCTGACCGGCTTCCAGGCCGCCACGGAAATCCCGAAGTCCACCATGCTGTGCACCAGCCCGCCGAGGCCGACCAGAAGCAGGACGGAAGTGACGTATCCGCTTGAGTAGGTCGCGCTGGAAAGCTGGCCACCGAAGAAGAAAAGCGTCACGACGGCCACTTCGCACGCGGCGTGGATCACACTGAGGAAAAAGCCGAACAGAAAACTGCCCGCTGAAAAAGTCATCTGGGCCGGATGCTTTCTGAGCATCACCGCGCCGATCAGAGCAAACACGATGTGGCTCAGCGCGCGCAACGTGATCACCAGCGGCAGGCCGGACAGGAAAAAGCCAAGCGTCGTGCCCAGCGTGACCGCCGCCGCGACTCCCGGCGAGATGAACATGGCCAGGAAGATCGGGACATGGCTGGCCAGCGTGAACGAAGCCGGACCGATCCATATCTTCGGGAAAGTCATCGGGATGACGATCCCGACGGCGCACAGCAACGCCGCGATGGTCATGGTCTGAATCGATTGGGTCTGAGTTTTGCGGTTCATGGAATCTCACTCTCCTCATCCGATCCCCTCCGCGGGAATCGTCAGTCTTGATACGTGTCTTTACACATGTTAAGACAATATTACCAGAAGAGCGGCGAAAAGTCAAGTCCCGCTTTACTCGCGCTCAAACAGGATCGCTTCCTGCTTCAGCTTTTCCAGCACGCGCCGGTACGCCTCCTCATTCGGGCAGGAGATGGTGTGAAGGTGCACGCCGCCCGTGAGGTCGCACAGCGGCAGCGCCCGCCCCTTTTCCAGCCGGCGGAGGAAATCGTCCGCGTCAAACCTGGAAAAGACCTGCAGCCGCCCGGATATCTGGCCGTAGACGGCGTGCTCCACGATCACGTCCAGCACTCCGCAGCCGTTGTCCACCACGGCGTACAGCTCGCGGGCGATCCCGTCCCGGTCATGCCGGCAGGCGATGGTCCTGACCAGTTCCCCCGGCCTGGTATCCGCGCTTTCCAGAAGATAGCCCCGCGGCGTCGCGGTGATCGGCTGGTTTGCCGCGCGCAGGAGCGCGATATCCCCGACGATCACCTGCCGGCTCACTTTCAGTCTTTCCGCCAGAGTTCCCGCGCTGACGGGCTTGTCGCCGCTTTTCAGCAGCTCCAGAATATTCTCTCTGCGTTCCAATGGATTCACCGCCGGTCACTCCTTTTTCTTTCATTCCTTATTGCTTAGGTTCACAGGTCCCTCATAAACAGTGACGCAGTTGCGCCCGCGTTCCTTTGACTGGTAAAGCGCCTGATCCGCCATGCGCATCAGCTTGTCCAGAGTCTGCCCAAGAAAATCCTTTCTAGCGATGCCGATACTGACCGTGATATGGAATTTTTTCTGACGATAACAAAAATCGTACTTCTCCATGCTCTTCCGCACCGTTTCCGCATCGCTCCGAACCTCGTCGTCGCCAAGGCCCGACAGCAGGGCCGCGAACTCCTCTCCCCCGACCCGCGCGATCAGATTCCCGCGGGGAAAGGCCCCTTTCAGAATCTCGCCGAAGCCCTGAATGACCCTGTCTCCCATCGGATGGCCGAATTGGTCATTCACATTCTTGAAATAGTCCAGATCCATCATCAGGAGGTGGACCGCGCCGCCCTTTTCCTCCGATTCCAGCATTCGCTTCTGTCCGATCTGGAGAAAAGCCCGCCGGTTGCCAAGCCCGCTGAGTTCATCTGTCATGGCCTGCCGCTTTAGGTCTTCATTCAATTTGTAGGTCTCCGTAACATCGCGGACGGTTTTAATCCTCCCCTGCGTTCCACCGCGGCCGTCAATATTCTTTGTGCTGATTTCGTAATATCGCTTTTCCCCGTTGAATCTGATCCTGACGATGCGGGTTTCCGGGTCCAAAAGACCTTCCATGAGCTTCGGATGCCGCCGGAACAGCGCGGGAATCTGTTTGTCCGTAAGGCTGATATCCAATTTTTGAAATAAATTTTTTGCGCTTGTGTTGTAATCGATGATTTTGTTTTGCCGGTTCATCAGCAGAATCGCGTCTCTGCCGGATTCGAACACCCTGCTTCTTGCGATGGATTTGGTTTCAAGGAAATCATACTTCTGGATCGCCAGAATCACCATGACGCAGGTGGCGGGGAGGCACAGCGCCATATAATCGAGGTACATTCCCAATGGTTTAAAAAACGAAAGGACCAAACCGGTAGCCGCGAAGAAAGAAGCACCCGTGATCAGGCTGATTTTCCCTTTCGCATTTTCCTCCGTTTGAAAAGAGTCGTACAGAAACAGACCCAGCGTAACCAGAATCATCATCATGGAGTGAACCGCCTGGACATAGTTCCAGGGTCCGGGCTCCTTTATCATGCGCAGCGCGCCCGATTCGGTGACAAAACTGAGGGAGGCAAAATAAAGATGGTGGTGATCGTTGGTGAACCTCAGCACCAGCGTGACAAGCGGAACGATGTAGATCGCCGCAAGCCATATTTTTTTATGGCGGGTATAATATCCGGTATACATCAGTCCGACCGTGAGCCACAGCGCGGAAACGAACGGGATTCCGATATATTCCACCCGGTTCCAGAACAGGATCTGACGAATGCTGTCAGAGTTCAGTTCCATCGCATATCCGACAATATAGAAACAAACCGCAAAACATAAGAGTACGGCCGTACGCGCATAATCCGAGTCATTCAAAGATGTGATATGGGCACTGGAATAGACCGCCGCTACAACCATGAAAAAAAAATACAAGCTGACGACGTCGACAAGAATCATGGAAAATTCCTCATTCCGCCTTACCTGCGACCGGCACCGCCGCCTCTCCGGTCCGAGGTTGGGCGCGATGGCGCCGGGACATTGCAGTCAGGACAAAAAAATATCCGAGAGGCACAATTACTCCCGGACATTAACGATTATCATCCCAAACGTTTACAAAGGAATCCATATCAAAAGCCCATTTTGCTTAATGGAAACGAAGAATCATGATAATCTGCCTTTGCCCATTAAATTTATCATGATTATAACATCAACGGAATGTTTTGTAAACTTAGAACAACGTTTTCAACCTGTTCACAGCCCTGTTTCTTTAGATATTCCGCCAGTGCCGGTGAGACAAAGGTTTCCCTTTCAAGTTTCCGGTCGGTTTCCCGAATCCGCTTTATGGAGTAAGCGGATTAACAGATGCCATTCTGACGGTTGAACTCGTTGAGCAGACAGTGGACCTCCTGAGCCGATCTGCAACTCAGGGCACTTTGAACCAGAGCGCTGCATGCTTCCTTACTTTGCCTATGAATCAAATACTTTATTTTTGGAATCATTCCCGCCGGCATGCTGATCTCGTCGATGCCCAAGCCGATATGAAGTGAAACGGCGGCAGTTTCCGCACCCATATTTCCGCAGATTCCAACGGGGATTCCGTTTGCATGGGCCGCGTCGCTGACACGCTTTATCAGCAACAGAACGGCAGGATTACAATAATCGTATAAATAAGACACCTTTTCGTTGCCTCTGTCGGCGGCAAGCGTGTATTGAATCAGATCGTTCGTTCCAATGCTGAAGAAATCGGCTTCTTTAGCCAGCACATCGGCCATAATCGCTGCGGATGGCACTTCAATCATGATGCCGGTCTTTATCGATTCATCAAAAGCGATCTGTTCGGCTTTCAACTGCGCCTTCGCATTCTCAAGGCAGTCCTTCGCGGCCCGAAGCTCTTCCAGCCCCGAAATCATAGGAAACATAATTTTCAGCTTTCCATAGGCGCTGGCTCTCAAAACAGCTCTGAGCTGTACTGAAAAAAGGTCTTTCCGGGCAAGGCAGAGCCGGATTGCCCGATACCCCAGAAACGGATTGCTCTCGCGGGGAATCGGGATGGATTTTACCGGTTTGTCGCCTCCTGCGTCAAGGGTGCGGATCATAACCTCTTTGTTGGAATAGGCCTGGACAACTTTTTTATATTCCAGGAATTGGTCTTCTTCGCTTGGAAGTTTATCCCGGTTAAAGTACAAAGCCTCTGTCCGGAAAAGCCCCACGGATTCACTGCCCTGCCGGATGGAAAGGTCCGCATCCAGCCCCGACCCGATGTTTGCGCCCACTATCAGCCGATAGCCGTCCTTTGTTACGGCGCTTTGGTCCTTATATTTTTCTAAAATCTTTTTTTCTTCAATTTCGGCTTCCATCTTCGCCTTGTAGGCTGCGACGGTAGTTTCATTCGGAAACAGAATACAGGTTCCCCGCTCTCCGTCGACGATCACTTCGTCCCCGTCATCGACCATGTCCGTTAAGCCCGCTATTCCCACCACGGCGGGAATCCCGAGCGACCGCGCAAAAATAGAAGTATGAGACGTCGCCCCGCCCTTTTCCGTCGCAAACGCCAAAATCACATTTTTATTCAGCTGAACGGTATCGGAGGGAGACAGATCTCTTGAAATCAAAATGATCGGATTCTGAATATCCGATAAATCCGGCCTGTCTCCGCCGGATAAAACCGCCAGAAGCCGGTTGCCGGCATCTCTTACATCAGCGGCGCGTTCCCGCATATAGGCGTTTTTCATAGCTTCAAAGACAGCCGCAAAACGTTCTGTGATTTCACCAGTCGCTTTTTCGGGAGAGTACCGCTTCTCACGGATCAGCTTTATGATTCCGGGGGCAAACGCGGGATCCGCAAGAATTCCTTTTTGCCCTTTCAGCACGCCGATTTTGTCCTTGCCAATGGAATCGGCGGAGCGGCGGATAATTCCGTCCAGTTCCAAAGCGGCCTGCTCAACCGCTTTACGCAGACGTTCGATCTCCGGCTCGATCTGTGTCTCATCGAGGAATGGATTTGGATCGGTTCCCTTATTATGAGAAAGGAGCCGGACTTTCCCGATCCGAATCCCTTCGGAAACACCGATGCCCCGTACAGTCTTTTCCGTCATGGACTCTCCTCCATATACTTTTCCGTCACTGCAGTTCGATTTTAATTGCTCACTCGCCGAAATTTGTTTCAAACAGTTTTTCCACCACCGCCATGGCTTCCGTTTCATCGCGCCCTTCTACGACGACTTCAACAATTTCACCCTGTTCAATGCCTAAACTCATCAATCCCAAGATGCTCTTGGCGTCCGCTTCTTCCTGTCCCGGCTTTCCCAGCATAATACGCGATTGAAACGGGGTTGCCTTTTCCATTAACACCTGTGCGGGCCTCAAATGGAACCCTTCCGCACAGTTCATAACAAAGTTCTTAGTAAGCATATTTTCGATTCCTTTCCGCACCTGGCTCAACTTGGTTACGCCTCGACCGATTCAATCAAAGAAAGGATATCGTCCGCGGTCACAGCCTGCTCCAATCTTTCCCTGAAATCTTCATGCATGAGTTTTTTAGAGAGGGCAATTAAGATTTTCAAATGATCATTGCCCGCATTTTTTTCCGGAACTCCGATCAAAAACACATTGCTGACTTTCTTGCCATCGAAAGAATTCCAGTCCACCGGCTTTTTCAGCTTTGCGAAGGCAACGCAGGGCTTTCTTACGCCATCCGATTTTCCGTGCGGAATAGCAACGCCGAATCCGATCCCGGTGGTTCCTTTGCTTTCGCGTTCGCGAACGGCGGAAAGATATTTTTCCCTGTCTAAGATATAACCTCCACGGAACATCCCGTCGATCATCGCTTCCACTGCCGCATCGCGATCAGCCGCGGCAAGATCTAAAAAAATGATATTTTTGTCCATGATATCGGCGATATTCATAAAAGCCCTCCACAGTTCTCATCAGCTTATTCCATGATACGGCCTCGTATCAGAGCGATACGGAGCCGTATTTATGACTTTGTCACCCGGTTACTTTATCTTTCTTCAATACCAAAACAAGCAATGCAGTTACAACCGCGCCGATCGCGATGGCCAGCAGATACAGGAAGACATTGCTCACAGCGTTCGGAATCAGCATAACGAACAATCCGCCGTGGGGCGCACGGAGCAGGCATCCGAAAGCTTCCGAAAGCCCGCCGGCGATTGCCGACCCGATCATGCAGGAAGGAATGACACGGAGGGGGTCCGCTGCCGCAAACGGAATAGCACCTTCCGTAATAAATGAAAGGCCCAGAACCAGGGCTGCCTTTCCGGCTTCTCTCTCTTCGTTGTTAAACTTTCTTTTGGAAATAAAAGTGGCGATTGCGAGACCCAAAGGAGGGGTCATGCCGGCAGCCATAACGGCTGCCATCGGAGCATAGACGCTGCTTGCAATCAAAGCGGTCCCGACAGTATAAGCCGCTTTGTTGATCGGGCCTCCCATATCGGTAGCCATCATGGCCCCCATGATCACACCCAGCAGAATTGCGTTGGCCGTACCCATGTCCTTCAGCCATGCAACCAGTGCGTTCATCAGCATAGTGAACGGAGTCCCGATGACAAAGACCATCAGCAAGCCAACCACCAGCGTTGAAATAAAGGGAATGATCAGGATCGGTTTGAGGCTTTCAAGGCTTTTGGGAAGACGCAGTTTGTCTCTCAGGAGTTTTGAAATATAACCTGCGATAAATCCCGCAAAAATGCCGCCTAAAAAACCCGCGCCCAGAGTCGAGGAAAGAGCGCCGCCGATTAATCCGGGGGCCAGGCCGGGACGGTCCGCGATGGAGAACGCAATATAGCCGGAAAGAACCGTCACCATCAGCCCCATTGCCGAATCGCCGATCGTTTTCAGCCCCCATGCCAGCGTTCCGGTTTGCTTAAACGCATAAATCCCGAACATGAAAGAACATGCGATCAGCAGGCCGCCAGCAACGACAATCGGAATCATGAAGGAAACGCCGGACATCAAGTGCTTGTATGGACCTGTCCTTTGGGCGGACCTTTCCGCCTTGATTTTCTGTACATTTTCTACATAGTTTGCAGTCTCCGATCCCGTTTCTACGGATTTCGCATCCATGGCAAGAGCCCTTTCGATCAGGGCATTTGGATCTTTGATTGCCGCGCCCGCTCCCACTCTTACAACGGGCTTTCCTTTGAACCTTCCCTCGTCGGCATCCATGTCGGCGGCCACGATAATTGCATGTGCCTCGGCAATTTCCGCCGGGGTCAGCTCGTTTTCCACTCCGACAGCTCCCCGCGTCTCAACCTTGATTGGAACACCCTTTTCCTTCGCCGCCTTTTGAAGCGACTCAGCCGCCATATATGTATGCGCTATTCCGGTTGGACAAGCTGTTACCCCCAAAAGCTTTTTCATAAAAAATCCTCCCTTTATAAATAATATATCAGAAAGCGCTAAATTGAAGTAACAGTTACTTTTTCAAGAGACTGAAGGACTTCATCCCGGGTACAAATCTGCGTCCCTTCTTTGGAGGCAGTGATGCTTCCGGCAGCTGTAGTTATTTTTGCAATGTCGTACAGTGAACTGCGATTCAGAATCGAGTATGCGAGGGCCGCGACCATGGAATCCCCGGAACCGGTGGCGCTTTTCACGCAGATGTTCCAGGAATCCACCTTAAAGGTTTCTTCCCGGTTCGCGACGACGGCGCCGTCGGCCCCCATGGAAACTATCACAATTTCAATTCCTGTCCGAATCAAATTTGCCGCTGCCTCGGCGACTTCTTCCTTGAAATTGAATTTACGGCCCTGAAGCATTTCAAGTTCATGAAGGTTCGGCTTCACAGCGTAGGGAATTGCTTCGATTCCCTCCTTTAAAGCCAACCCGTCCGCATCCAGCAGGGTTTTCACTCCCGCTGCTTTTGCAGCTGAAATACAGCCGGAATAAAAATCAGCCGGTACGCCGGGCGGGAGGCTCCCGCTCAGAACAACAATTCCTGTATTCTCTAAAAACGCGGCAAATTTCTGTTGGAAACAGGACAGCACTTTCTCCGACACGAAAAAGCCCGTTTCGTTGATTTCCGTCGTCTTTTTTACACTGGAATCGAAAATTTTCAGGTTGGTGCGTGTTTCTCCTGAAATTTCAAGAAAATCGGCGGAAATTGCGTCTTTTTTCAACGCGTTGAGCAAGAGCTTTCCCTGGTCTCCGGCAATCAGCCCTGTCACCGTAACGTTGACGCCGAAATTTTTCAGCGCCTTCGCAACATTTATGCCTTTTCCCCCGGGATCCGCACGGGAATCAAGGACCCGATTCAGTCCGAAGGGATTCAGTTTTTCAATGGTAATCGTTTTATCAATGGAAGGATTCATAGCAACCGTCAAAATGTTTTGCTTCATTCAGCATTCACCCCTCAATTGGCAGATTTACCCCCTGATCCGTTGACGTCCACAAGATATAATCTGACATTATTCTTTTCAAATTCGATTTTCTGATTTTCCGAGATGGCATTTCCCGTAATACAGGCATCGATCTCCGAGACACTTCCGAACTTTGCAAAAGAAATATGCCCGATCTTCGTATGGTCTGCCAGAATATAGACCTGATCGGCGACGCTCATCATTTTTTGCTTAATGGATGCCTCTACCACGTTAGGTGTGGTCAGACCCACATTCATGTCGATCCCGTTCGTTGCGATAAACGCCTTATCCACCCGGATCCGGTTCAGTGACTCTTCCGCCAGCGGTCCCGCCAAAGCCATGGTATTCGTCCTGAGAATCCCACCGGTCGACATAATGTTGATATCCTTGATGGATGAAAGTTTTTGAAGCAATAGGATGGAATTTGTCACAACTGTCAGATCCTTGAAGCGGGAGAGCTCAGAAGCCAGATACAGGGTGGTGGTTCCGGAATCTATCATCAGGGAATCTCCGTCTTTGATAAGTTCCGCCGCCCTTTGCGCGATCAGGGCTTTTTCATTTCGAAATTGGTCTTCTTTTTCGCTGTAAGTCGGTTCAAATCCCACGGATTGCAGATAAACCGCACCGCCATGCGTCCGCTTCAGCAGATTCCGGTTTTCCAATTCGGTCAGGTCACGGCGGATTGTTGAATCCGATACCTGAAACAAAACACAGAGCTCCTGCACGGAAGCTCTGGACTTATTTTGCACATAACCAGCAATTTTTTGCAGCCTTTCTTCTTCGAACATCAAAGTCCTTCACTCTCATTTCAGTTTGTCATGACTGTGCATGACCATATATGATTGTTTGTGACGTTAATTATATTATCACAGTAGTTCTATATTGTCAATAGTAAACTCAAATTCAGTTATATATCATACAGCTTTAGCAAATTGGTATAATTTGATAACAAAATGTATAATTCGATTGGAATCTGAGGTGATTAGAGCATATGCAAAACAGTCACAAACGATTATATCGATCATATTCAGTCACAGAAGAGAAGAAGATGGCTCCCCTAATTTGCTTTCATGTCCAGTCGTAAAATACTTTTCCCGTACTAAATTATATTAATTCGGTAAAATGACCGCGAAAGTATCGTAATTGCCTTGAAAACGGTTTGAATGTTAAATTCTTGTCCGGCTACAAATCAGGAGGTTTGGTGGGCGAGTCCTCCGCCGGCAACATGACATGGCATATCCATCCCATATCTGTCAAAATCTCACTTCACCCGCAGGGTGCGAAGACAGGCTTTCTGCTCGTCTGTAATGCGGTAGCTCTCAACGGCCTTTTGAATTGCCTTGTTATGAACCCATTTTTCCAGCCGATTCTGCCGGATATAAGGAATCGCCGCATCCCACTGCTTGGCCAGCGCCGTGGCAAAGTACCAGGCGATCATCATATTGACATAGTATTCCTCTGAACGGATGCTCGCTGCCCAGGCGGGATGCTCAGGTGCAAAATTCTCGTCCAAAAAGTGCGTCATCAGCATCCCGATGCCAAAGCGGATGGTGTAAGTACGGTCGGAAGCCATCCATCTCCGGATCTCCCGCAAAAGCTCCCGCCGGTGTTTTTTGAACACCCTGGGGTTCATCAAATCGCAGGTGGCCCAGTTGTCAACGTAGGGCAGAAAGTCGTCGATTGCCGCCACCGCTGCACTGTAGTCCCCGATCTGCTCCACCAGAAAGCCGTGGAGGTTGTTTTCATCATAATATTGATGGGGAAGCATTTTTAAAAACTCCGCCGTTTCCGGCTCTTTGAACAATTCCTTCGCCAGTTTCCGCAGTTCCGGCGTGCGCACACCAATTACCCGCTCCGGTGCCACCGTGGGCATCAGCTTGCATTGAAAATTCTTGTATTTCAGGTCTTGCAGGGCAAACAGCCGGGACTGGACGCCCGTTTTCACATCATGCATAACCACACGCTCCTATGACTAGATCAGAATCCCTTCACAGTGGTCCACTTCGTGCTGGATGATCTGCGCCGCGAAGCCGGTGAAGGTTTTTAGGCGGGTCTGAAACTTCTCGTTCTGGTATTGTACCTTAATGGACCTGAAGCGTTTAACGTTCCGGATGCCGGTAAGGGACAGGCAGCCCTCTTCCGTCCCGTATGGATCAGACTTCCTCACGATCTCCGGGTTGAACAGCACCATGTATTTTCCCTCGTTATCAAGGGCGATGATCCGTTTATTCACGCCGATCATGTTGGCCGCCATACCCACGCAGCCGTCCTTGTGGGCAATCAGTGTTGCCAGCAAATCCGCCGCCGCACCGAGATCGTCCGCCGTGGCCGGCTCGGCCTTTTGCACGAGGAACGTCTCGTCCCTGCAAATTTCCCGAATCATGTGTTGTTCTCCTCCCAGCTTTTTAGCATATCGAGCTGTTCCGGCGTATGGAACCAGTGCCCGCCGTTTTCCATAACAGCGAGCTTACAGCCAAAACGACTGGCAAAGGCATTCACCGTACCCCGGCCGGTCAGATTGTCCTGACCGGCATACAGAATTGCCGTTGGGGCAGCCCATTCCACGATGGGGTGCGCTTTCGCATATTGGAGATAGTCCCAGGAGAGCGTTTCGCCAAAGTCGGTGGGAATCTTGCCCTCCCGTTCTAACCGCTCTTCGTCGACGGACGCCCAGAGCATCATATTTCGAATCAGCTTCTCCATGTCCAGCACCGGCGAAACAAACAGAGCCTGTTCCGGCGGTGTGTCCGGAAAGGCCAGCATGGAAAACCACGCCCCAATGCTGTTGGCGCGAAGGGAAACATGCGCCCAGCGCCGCCGGAGATACGCCATGACCTCCCATAGCTCCGGCACCACATGCCACGGGTCAAATCCGGTTTCGGCTTTTCGTTCCCCGTGTTGGGGCAGATCGATGGCCAGCACCTGAGCATCCCTGAGGCAGGCGATTTCCGCGAAGGCTTCCCCCTCCTCTTTGTACCCGCACTTGCCGTGAACGAATAACCAGACAAAGTCAGCATCTTCACCGTACAAAACGGCAGGGATGTTATGGATTTGAAATTTTATCGCAGTCATGGAAATACCTCCTCTATTGACATGTAATCTGCAATTTGTCCTTATTTTTTATCATAGCACAGGTCATTACAAATCACAATCGCACCTAAGACAAGGCCACCTGTCAAAATCGGCAGGTGGCCTCGGCTGGTCTCTTTACAGCTGGAACAGCTGCCCCGGCAGCTTCAGTTTTTCCTTTGGTGGAAACTGTGCGTCAAAGGCTTCCGCTTCTGCGTCATCAACAAAATAGCCCTCCGGTTCCTTGTACGAGCCGGTAATGCCGTCCAGGAAGCCGGGCTTAAGCTCCTTGATGAGGAAATACGGCACTTCCCCGTCCCTCGGCTCGGCAGAATAGTGGATGCCTTTTGTGCTGGCCACCACAAAGCCGGACTTTCCGTAGAAACCGATATTGCCGGTGATTGCCAGCGCGCCCGCGCCCAGCTTTCCGGCCTTGTCCATCGAGTGCCGAAGGAGAATCGTGCCGTAGCCCAGACGCTGGCAGTCCGGTGCAATGCTGATGGGGCCGAAAGTCATGATGGGGACGGTTCTTCCGTCGTCCGCCTTGATTGCGGAGCGAACGTACATCACATGACCGATGATTTCCCCGTCCTTCTCCATGACGAGATCCAGCTCCGGGATGAACTCTTCTCTGTCACGAAACCGGTGCAGGACATAGTGCTCCGTGCATCCGGGACGGTACACGTTCCAGAACGCCTCGCGGGTCAGATTCTCTGCCGCACGGTGATCGGCTTTGGTTTCGGGGCGAATGCGGTAGTTGTTTTTCATGGGTAAAATCCTCCTAAAAATTGTTGATTGTCAATTTTGTGGAGGTTCGGCGAGATTGTTTGGCGCAAACCTCCCGGTCAGCCCACAATCTCCAAGGTGTTGTTCTTCTTCAAACAGCAGTCTCCTAAAATTAAATTTCATCAGGCCTTACGGCTGGATGTACTTCTGATTATAAGTCTTTCATCACAGAATGACCAGCTATTTATGCGGCGCTCCTAAGGCTGAATCAAACGGAGGTTAAATTTGCTTCAAGTTTTCCTCCTGACAGGATACCGAATGACGGCTTCCCATTTGTCCGGCGCCGTCTTCTTGAAGTCAAAGGACATACGCTTTACTCCTTCTTGAACATGAAAGCTCTGTTCGGGTCCCGCTCAGCCGCCGTCAGCTCGATGAAAAGTTCCTCGGCGGCAGAAATGCCTGCGGCAAACAGAACAATAAAAAGAATCCGGCGGGATTGGGTCAGCGTGAGGGACAGCGGATACAGCGCCAGCAGCACGCCGGTCAGACAGCAGAGAAGATACAGCGCCAAAAACGCCTCTGCCGCCAGCAGCCCCAACGCCTCCCTGTGTTCACTTTTTGGCATGCCTTTACGAATTTCAGCGGCACATCCATC
Organism: Caproicibacter sp. BJN0012; assembly: GCF_035986805.1. Taxonomy (NCBI): domain Bacteria; kingdom Bacillati; phylum Bacillota; class Clostridia; order Eubacteriales; family Acutalibacteraceae; genus Caproicibacter; species Caproicibacter sp. BJN0012. The sequence continues at coordinate 3,150,754 of NZ_CP142518.1, forward strand.
CGCGCTGCCGCCTGCTCCTCGGTCATGCCGCCGTCCAGAAAGCGGCGGCAGACAGATTTCATGTTTTCCCCCACCTCAATGATGTGGCGATCCGGGTCGTAGAAGCGCACTACCCGCTGACCCCAGCGGTGTTCCTTGACCGGGTGGACATACTTGACAGATTCCTCCTGCAGCTTCCGGGCAAAGACGTCGAAATCGTCCTCTTCAAAATAGAGCTCCCCGGTATTGGCACCCAAAGAAACGGGTCTGCCCTCCAGAAAGTCCTGCCAAGTGTCCAGCGTTTGCAGGCAGACGCCGCCGGTAAGCGTCACATTGGACCCGAAATCCATGACGACGCGCAGGCCCAGAATTCGTTTGTAGAAATCGATGGAAGCGGCCAAATCGGATACCGCCAGCAGGGGATTTTTGAATTTCATAACACGACCTCATTTCTTTTTTCGCGGCCTGGGCAGCGGCGTGATAGGTTCTAATATTCCAATCACCGGCCGAACCTTTTCTGTGTCCTCAATATCCAGAATGTAATCTCTTTGCCGCCCGCCGCCCATCCCGGCAGTCGACCCTATCGTCGTCGCCGCTAATGTAATCAAGAAGTATGTCATATGAGAATAACCCGACCCAATGACTGTGCATGTTTTCGTTATCCATATCGAATTCATACCTTTTCATAAGCTCAAACAGTGTAATTGTAAAGGTGGTAGCATATTCGTCCTCTGTATGTTCTACAAATTTCTTTCCTATCGTAAGCGCTTCTATTTTGCTTAAGTGCTCCTCCACGAATAGTTGTCAAGTGAAGTAACAAGATTCCACACTTTATCTATATCACAATGTAATACAGCTTTTATATTTGCTATTGCCATAATGTCCACCCGTTTCGTTACAAACAAGTTGCGCCGGGCAATCAAAGAAATTGCCCGGCGTCAGCCTAAGCGTATCACTTAATCCAGCTTCATTCGGTCGTCTCGTTTAAAATGCTTCCGTGAGGGATTCCCTTCGACCCTCCAGATCTGCTTCCGCTTTAGGTCGTAAACAATGGACCAGACAGTGTCGGCGTTTTGCCTGCGGTCGTACTGACACATAAAGCCATATCTCCCGGACAGCACATTCTCCGCAAAGGTCACGGTATAATCACCCTTGTTATGCTCTAGCGCATTACGCGCGGTTTGATAGCGCTCATCCGAATGCCAGTCGTCGATTTCAGGATTGCGGTACGGCCGCATCTTTTCAGAATTAAAGTTGTTGGCGGTTGCGACAAACCGCTCCCCGGCGCGGGGAAAGATGACCTCCATTTCACCGGGGTTGCATTCCACCACGGCGATTTCGCCGCCTTTGTCCGCTATGGTCAGCGTCTGCGCCGATGAGATAGGGAGCTTGCGCAGTGCCTCTATCGCTTCGGCGGTGGTTTTGCATTTCTCCAAAAGATAGCGCAGCAGCATCCCGGCGTTGAGGCCCGGCTTTCGCAGGTGCGGATAGACAAAGGTCAGTCCAACCGCCAGCCCGCGCTGGTTGACGCCGTCCTCCATCTCCACGAAGGCGGTTGTGTTTCCGTTGAACCCATAACCGCCTTCAAGACGATACAGACAGTTCATGTAGAGCTTTTCCAGGCTCACAAGGAAATCACTGTTTCGCGCAAAAACGATCTCATCCTCCGTGCTAAAGGCAAAGCAGGTGCATTTGTGATCAGGCTCGAAGCAGTACATGCAAAAAAGCAGAGCTTGGAGGGTTTCCACAGGCACCTCGTTTCCGTCCGCGATACCCCGGATTTCCTCCAGAGCCTCGGGAAAATACCTTTGGTATTCTTTAACGCATTCTCCGGCAAAGGCGTATTTGTCCTCCGTCAGCGCAAAGGTTGGGCAGTGGTCGAGCTTTTTCCCGTTCTTGAGCAGCAAGCGGCCCCATTTGTACCCAGCCTCATAGTGAGTTCCGGTAAATCTTCCATGATACATTTTTAACTCTCCAATCATTGAATTGAGAGTTGACGTCATCTCTTGACTCAAGCGTAATCGAATAAAAATTTTATGTCAAGCACTATATTATTCTTCAGGTAACGGGACAGAAAACGGGTCGATTCCCGATAAATTGGAATCGGCCCGCTCAGTTCGTTTTCAGGGTTGGATTACAGCCACACAGCCCAGTCCCCATAATCGAATGTTCCGCTGCCGTGATGCAGCTTGCCTTCCGCTTTCAGCTGACGGAAGGCGTCACGCATTCTGGGGATTATTTCCGGCCCGATATCCAGACTGTGATGCGCCGGAAAGACCCGCCGGACCGGGAGCGCGGCAACGCACTCTAATGATTTCAGATAGGCTTCCGGGTCGGTGGAGGGGTAATAGGCAAACAGGGTGTCCTTGTAAACCAGGTCGCCGGTAAAAAGGCAGCCCCTCTCCCTTTCATAAAAGCACATGTGCCCCGGTGAATGGCCGGGCGTGTGCAGTACCCGCAGGACGCGCCCGCCGATGTCAATCAAATCGTTATCCTTCAATACTCTCGTGGGCGTCCCCTGAAAGAACTCGTAGATGTTTACATCATATTCTTCCGGCAGATCGCAGCGGTCTGTCACCATGCCCCTGATCTGCTCCATGCCCAGAGGGAATTCTCCGCTGAGCCAATTCAATTCGTCTTCGTGAGCGTAAAAATCCGGGAAGTATTTGTGCCCGCCGACGTGGTCCCAATGAACATGGGTCGCCACGGCGGTGACCGGCTTGTCGGTCAGCTTTCTCACTTCGTCGTAAATATTGCAGATGCCGAGGCCGGTGTCGATCAGGAGCGCTCTTTCCGTGCCGACGAGCAGATAGCAGTGCGTTTCCTCCCAATGCCGGTACTCGCTGATGATATGTGTGTTCTCGTCTATATGGTCTATCGTAAACCAATCACCCATCTCATGGTTCCTTTCTAACTTGTCTCATGTATAACAACCACAGCAAAGGTTCGGCTACAGCTGATATAAGCTGTCCCGATAGTCCTTCACATACATAGTACCGGATATTGCTCCTGCCGCGTGAAACGACGGCGTGGCCCTCTGTCTCAAGCTTTTCCAGAGAATAAACCGCTTTGTTTTATGATGCAATGAGACGGTTCTAATTTTTTGCGTTATTCTTTCATAAGCGGCTGACATGACGGGCAGTAATACACCGCTCCTCCCAGATAGGCCTCTTTTACAAGCTCTCCTCCGCACCGCGGGCAGCCGGAGGCAAGCGTGTTCTTTGACAGCTTCACCCGGTAGCCGCCCGGGCACCCGAAGAGGTCCTTTTCCGTGTCCCGCCCGCCGTGTTCCGTCATATCGCGCAGAACCGAAACGATGCAGGAAAAAAGATTGTTCCACTCTGCTTCGCTGAGTGTCCCGATTTTGCGTTTTGGGTGGATTCCGGCGGTAAACAGGATGTCCTGCAGCACGCCGTTGCCGATACCGGGAAAGCGCTGCTCCGTGGCAAGAAACGCTTTCGCGCTCAGGGTCGGTTTGTTCTCCGCCATCAATTTGCAGTAATACGGTTCAAACTGCTCGAAAAACGGGGAAACCGCCGTTCTGCTTTTGAGGTAGTATTCGTTATCATACGTACCGTCATGGAGGATGATGCCGCCGTACATGGCGACGGTGAAGACCAGAGCCGTCCCGTCGTCAAATTCCATCAGCAGCTGATGATTTTTCGGCGCGTCGGCGCGGTTTACGAGCCGCGCGTTGACCCCGTCGTTGAAGCACAGCCGTTTCCCGTTATCAAACGCCATTTCCGCGAAGATGCCGAACCCCTCGGCTGATCGAATGGCGCTTCCGCTCACCGCCGCGTCGTATTCCGCCGGATCGCCGGCATACCAGCAGAATTTATGCGCTTTTGAAGGCGGGTGGACGCGGCGCACCCTCTTCCCGACGACGGCACCGTTCATCTGCTTTGCGATTGTGATTGCTTCAGGCAATTCCATCATAAGCGGTTTCTCCTTCGAAATAAGCTGTGGTTCACTTCCCAAATTCGCCGATCAGCATGGCTACGTATCTACAGAAAAAGAAGCGGGAGAAGTGTCCGTGGCCTTTACCTGCAGCCAGCGTGACGAGGTTCGAAATTTGCACGATGTGTCCGGAGCGATACAGGCCCAGCCCGGCATGAAGCACAGGGCGTTGTATTTACTCATCGCAATGGCTCTTTCGCAGGATTCCTTCCTATTTCACGGCATTCAGAATAAAAAGGGAGGCATCCTGATTCATGAAGATTCCTTTCCCATGATAAAAGGTGTGTGCCGTGGCGGACGCGAATCCGGTTTCCCTGAGTAATTGAATCAGTTCTTCCTGCTCAAATCCGTTGTGAACCATTTCGGAAACAACGGCATCGTTTTTGTCAAAATCAGCGATGATTAAATGGCCGTCTTTTTTCAGCACACTGTATAATGAGGTTAAAATAGACCGGCTGTCCGGGATATGCAGAAGGACCTGGGATAGGATAACATAGTCAGCGAGCAATCCGTCTGGCACTTCTTTTAAAAAATCGCAGCACAGTGTACGGGCTCGCGGAATCTGCCCGGCTGCAATTTTTCGGTCAACCTGTTCGATCATCCGGGCGGACGGATCGACAAAAAGCACGGACTGGAACAAGCCGAGCAACTGCAAGCCGACCAAACCTGTGCCGCAGCCGTAATCCACAGCGGTTTTTCCTTCCGTGCCGCTCAGTTCGGCGCGGATTGCCTGAGCGATCCGATTAGCAACCTCGACCCTGGTATCCGTATCGTAATGGCTTGCCATCGCTTCCCAAATGTTGTTTGTTTCCATAAAGTTCTCCTGTTTTTCGAAATTTAATTCTCGCTCAAGATTTTGATATGGCGCAAGGATTAATAGCCGTAGTTCCCGTCAATTAAAATCACTTTAATTCGCTCCTTGACAAACTGTCCGGCGATCAAAACGAAATCGTTGCAGATTCTCTGCGGGTGACTACAGTCCACACATTTGCCAAGCTTTACGCAGGGCGTCTCCTTGCGCAGACGCTTCGCGTCCAGCGGTGCCGCAATCTGCCGCGCGCGGAGGATCGCACTTTCGGCGGAGTCCGTGAGCTTGTTGACACCGGCTACGACAATCACCTGCTTCGGGCCGTACAGCATCGGCGCGACGCGGCTCCCGTTGCCGTCAATGTTGAACAGCTTACCGTCCATGGTTACGGCGTTTACCCCGGTGAAGAAGGTGTCGGCGGTAAAATTTTTCAGATAAATCTTCAGCTTCTGCTCCGACGTCAGCCCCGGCTGATGCTTGTCGTAAAACATGTAGTTTCCGCTGCGGAGAAGATCAAAGACACCTGTTTCCTCCAGAGTTACAGAATCCCCGCATCCGACGGTTTCGCCCCTATGGATCAGCGTGGGAATTAGGGACAGCAGATCCGAACGATTCTCCACGAAGTAGCCGCCCATATTATGCCGTTGCAGATTTTGAATGGTTTTGCAGACTTTTTGCTCCATTCAGGATTTCCCCTTTATCCAAAATTTACAAAGCAGTCAGCATGTCGTACAGCTTAACGACTGTCTTCCAGTTGCGTACGGTAGCCGAATCGAATTCTCTCGCGGCGCGTAGGGCCAGTTTCGATTTGCGGATGCTTTGACAGCAAAGGAGGTATCCCTCTCTTATCCCCATTCGCAGCAGATCCGGGCCGGTATTCTCTCTGCACAGGCTGTCAATCTGCACCTGTTCGTGAGGGTGATCCAGAAAATAGACGTAAAGGTGCTCGACCTGCGGATCGGCTGCTTCGGCGGCGGCAATCTCCGCCGCCGAGAACGGTAGGGAGTCGATCAGGGCTTTAATTTCATCGATGTTTCGTATGATGACATCGCCTTTCAATCTAAAGCGCTCCGAAAATCCGGCGTGAATCGTCTTTTGTAAGGCCGCTTCCTCCAAATTTGTTTCAAAAACCGCATTCCCGCTTTGAATATAGGTTCGGACGCTGCTCAATCCCAAATCAAGAAAGAGCCGCTTCAAATCATCCATTTTTACAAGGTTTTTTCCGCCGACGTTGATTCCCCGGAACAGGGCCGCATATTTCATAGGGCATCTCCCTTGTCTGTGAAAACCGGTTTAAAAGAGAATGGGATTTTTATTTTCCCTTGGATAAAGAATGCTGTCCCGGAATACGCCGTCACCCCAGATTTCGCTTTCGGACAGGGTGGTCTCAATCAGTTCGATCAGCTGGTTATTGATGAGCACCATTGCGCAGCGACAGCCGGCGAACGGCTGAAATTTTCCCGGCTGCCGAAGACCACTTTTCATTTTTATCTTCATCTGCGAATTTTGTATGTGCCTATTATACCATGCTTATCTCCAAATGTGTCCCATCACCATCACAGAAATGTGGTGGCTTTTTTATATTCAGAATCAATTCAGAAAGGAAGCATGCCCTATGGCAAAACAGCCGAAAACCAGCGCGCCTCCGCGGGAAGATGCCCGCATTCAGGAATTTCCCGGCATGATCGCACCTTCCATCATAAAATTCAACACGGATTACTTTATCTGCGGTAACACCTTCCGATTCGTTTGGGTGCTTCGTGAATATCCGGCCTCCACGGAGGAACAGACAATCCTACGCTACCTGGGTGGAAAGGACGGCGCAGCGAGGTTTTGGGCGTCCGCTGGGGTTCCATTGACTTCGAGAAGAACACAATCGCCATCGAGCATAAAGTCATTGATGGATGTGCCGCTGGGCAGGAGGGCCTGTTGCTGACGGATGAGATGAAAACCAAATCCAGCCGCCGGACACTCCCACTGCTTCCGATGCCGGAACGTGTTCTGCAAGAAACAAAGGCCCGTCAGGAGGAGTATCGCAGAGCATGCAGGAAGGGATATTGCAAGAAGTATCTGGAGTATGTCTGCGTGGACAGTCTGGGAAACCTGCTGAGTCCGGCCTTTCTGAGCGCGCACTTTTCCTACCTTCTTCAGAAGAACGGTCTGCGGCATATCCGTTTTCATGATCTGCGCCACACCTGCGCCAGCCTGCTGGTTGCTGAGAGAGTGGATATGAAGCGCATTCAGCTCTGGTTGGGGCACAGCAATTCTTCCACCACTGCCGACATTTACGCTCACCTGGACTTTGCGAGCAAACGCGAAACCGGGGTGGTGATAGGAAGTTTGTTGGATGGGTCACTTGATAGGGATAGAACGACGGATAAAGCGAAGCTTTGTATGCCAGATGAAGAGTCTGAGATCCAAATCACCAGAGGGACAAAAACGTGAAAAACAGCCACGGAAGAATCCTTCCATGGCTGACGTTGGCGGAAGCGGTGGGATTCGAACCCACGAGACCTTGCGGTCTACCTGATTTCGAGCCGTTGGGGAAACGGCACGGTATCTCCCAGAACATCACGGTTCATCACGGGAAAAACCGCCGTGAAACCTAGTGTTTCCAAGACTTTGAGCCAGCAAACCCTGATAAAATAAGGACTCATAAGCGCTCTGGTTTATCAACCGGATTTCAGACAAAAATGCCGCTGTTTTGCTTATTTTCTGCAAAAGTGCAAGAAAACTGCAAGATGAAATTCCCTGACGCCATGCGCCTTTCAAGAACCGACCTTGTAAAATTGCAAGAAGCAAGACCCTGATTTTAGAATGATTCTCCTTTCTGCCGTCGGCAAACAACGGAAAGGAAGAATTTAAATGACACAGGAACAACTCCGTAAAAAGCTGGAGCGGCAGTTCAAAAAATATCCCGACTGCGTATTTCCCGAGGACGTATCCAAAATGCTCCGCCTCGGTATCAACACCGTTTACCACATGCTGAAGGGCAACCTGATCTCCTGTTATCTTGTGACCAACAAATATCATGTGGCCAAGCAGGACGTGATTGACTTTGTTCTCGCCAGCGGCTACACCGAATGCATCTCGCCCACCGACCAGCGCAAGGAAATCCAAAAGTACTGCGCCAAGCCGCGAACTGCTTCTGAGATTTCGAGTATACTGGGGATATCCAACCAATACTGCCGAAAGGTGCTGCTGGCGCCCATGTGCCGGGAGAAGATGTTGGAATCCTATGTTTCCTCAGGTAATGACCGTTACAAGGGCGTGGTGCTATATCAGTGCAAAAAGCAGAAGTCCGAACGAGGTTCCCAAAAATGAGCAAGTATGCCGATTTGAAGGACCGGTATCCTGAAGACCTGACTCTGGACGAAATGCGCACGATCTTGCATATCAGCAAGCGTAAAGCGAGCTATATGTTGAAGAATGGCTACATCCCCTGCAAAGACAGCGGCAAGAAGACGCGCAACTTTCGGGTCAAGCTGAAGGATGTCATTTCTTATCTGGAAGAGATGGAAGAGCATCCGGAAAAGTATATGCTTCCCAGCGGAGCCTTTTCTTCTGCCACTCCGCATCAGCACGGCAAAGGGGCACAAAGGCTGCCTGTAGAAGAATTCCACCTCTGGCTGGAGGATGAGTGGTTTGCCGCACCGGATGCCATGACCAAAAGAAAAATGGCTCAGTTGACCGGCTATTCCGATAGCGCCTTTCAAGGCTGGATCTCTACGGGAAAACTGCGATGCGTTTCACTTTATAACCAATCTGTAACGGCCAAGGTATGGTTAATTGATTTTTACTGCCATGACGGCTACCTCATTATACATAAATCGAAAAAGCATCAGAAACTGCTGAATCGTTTTTTTGAGGAATATCATGGCGAAACCGCGCGGCGTTGATATTTTGATGAACTTAGGCTAAAATAGAAACCGGCTCTGTTTTAGCCTGAGTTTTTATTCAGCCAGGAGGTTGACAAGATGGAAAAATTCATTCCCTATGAGAAACTGTCCAAGAAAAAGCGACGGGAGCTTGCCATAGCACGGCGAGAAAGTTGGGGCGCACTGAATCCCGTTACCCGCAAGCCAGAAAATCCAAAAGCCTACAATCGGAAAAAGGCACGGAAATGGAGTGATGAATCACCCATGACCGTGCCTTTTGATTTGAATTATTTATCCCGCACGGAATATTTCACTTTATTTCCGTATTTTTGTGCTGACAAAAGGCCAAGGTCCTCAAATTTTAGCACGAAACCGCGTATCGTGGCATAGGCGGCGTTGCCGAAATCCCGTTCAAGCTGTTTGGTCGAAAATTCGCCGTTCCCGTATGCGGACAGGGCAAAGTTCCAAAGGTCCTTTTCTTTCTCTGTGATTTGGCCGTCATCCAATGCTTTGTTGAAAGTCGCCATCGTGTTGACCTGCGGCAGCGCACTGCCGAGTTTGTTGTATACATTTTCAATGAAGTAGACTAAGAACGGCGTTACATCCATCACGCCGCTAATCTTCGTATTTCTCTCGACTAGCGAATAGGCACTGTAATATCCCTTTCGGCTTCGCTCGATGTAGCTGGAGAACGGGATAAACAACGTTGATGAGTAACCCTGCCTCTTCAAGTACCATAGATGTATAAGTCTGGCCATGCGACCGTTGCCGTCAAAATACGGATGCAGATAAGCAATATAGAAATGGATAACCGCCGCCTTGAGCAAGTCGTTCATCGTGCTTTCAGCATTGATGAAGGTTACGAATTTGCTCATATATTCAGGAAGCTCTTCATAAGGCAGGCCGGTATGCTCCAGTTCCTGACCAATGATATACACACTGTCGTGACGATAGAAGACGCCCGGCTTTAGTTTGTCGTTTTCCGGCAAGTATTGGCCGATAGCTATATCATAAAGAGTGTGTATGTTATCCTCAGTGATCTCGTTGTCAGGATCAGAAATAAACTCAAGGCCCTTTTTCATGCCAAAGATACGGTTCTCACTCTCGTCGGCAGGCGCGTAGCCGCGCAGTATTTTTCTTACGCTATCGCGTGAGAAATCAATGCTTTCTATGGTAAGCGAAGATGCAATTTCGTCCTCCATTGCCTTGAGCCCAAAAACTTCGTTTGAGCTTTGGGGCGTGAGGAGGCGTTTTACTGCCTTCATCCGTACCTGTGCCGCATTTTCCATATAGACAAGATTGTTCCCGGAAAAGTCAGGGATGGGCATGGTTTTATAAACGCTGGATTTTAACAGCGATATGAGTTCTTGCATGTTGACATCTGGAAACTTGTATCTTATTTTTTTCAGATCGGTAATGCTTTTATCTGAAAGTATCTTGGCATAGAGCGCCGCATCCATATACTCACCTCATCTTACGATATTATTTAGTATCATTATGTATCAGTATAATGCAAATTATACCGATATGCAAGGGTAATTGACTATTGCAAAAAGATAAATGGTTTTCTCGACGCAGGGTTATAGTTAAACTGGGAGAGCGCCTGCATGGCATGCAGGAGGTCAGCGGTTCGATCCCGCTTATCTCCACCAAAAACAATAAGCCACAAGGCCAAAACCTTGTGGCTTGCGTTTTATCTACGGCGACCGGACACTTGATAAATATCAGGGGAATGCGGAGATCAGTCATCTCATGATGGGTAATCCTTGATATCCTCATTTTCATAGAGCGATCCCATTACCAAAAGCGAGGGAAGAGCTATGTTTTCCAATTGGAGGACATAGCTCTTTTTTTATATCCAAACGCGAAAATCCTAATAATCGCGGGCGTTATAAAAATGGAGTAGCTATTCCGTTCTCTTCGTGGTATCCTGTGTGCTTGACAAATCAAAAGAAGGAGATGAATATTGGTGAGCGTAAACGCCAAAGAAGAAGAATATAAGCATGTGGAGCTGTTCGGCCGGCCCGCGCTTTTCACGAATTCCCGCATTGACCGCGGCACCGTGCCGGAAGGCTTCCACTGCTACGACCTGCGCGGCTCGGACCGCGACCCCGGAAAACCGACGACGGTGGAAAATCGGGTGGCCGTCAATCACGCCGGTACGGTGCTGACAGCCGAGCCAATCACCATTCCCAGGGAGGGCTTTCGCCGATTGCGCGGCGGCCTCAACTTTCTCGGTGAATGTCTGACGCTCCCGGAATTCTGTGAAAAGCAAAATCTCAGGCTCCCACCCGACGACCGGAAGTTTATTCTGCGGCCTGCCTCTTCCAGTGAGGCGGGCCTTTTTTTCGCCCTGCCGAAAGGACGGGACGCGGAGCTTGGAACCATTGGCCATATGCGGATCGATTTCGGCGGTGAAGGAAAGGAGTTCTGGCACACATGGTGGCCGAGGGGCGACGAGGAATTGAACAGCCCCGAATTCAAAGCGGAGCTGAAAGAGCTGGTGAATGAACTGAAGGAAACCGGTCCGCTGAAAAGTCTCAGCGCCATGTCCGGCTACTGCGCCGGGTATGGCGGCCAGATCGAGGGCGGCGGGCGGCAGGACTATGGCTACATCGTGGAAACGGAGCATTACTGCTACTGCCTGCGGTGCAATCCCGGTCCCGGAGATTATCAGGCGTACCTTGCGGCTTTCGATCTGCGGGTACAACAGAGGATGAATATGAAACAGAAAACGCCCGCGCAGGATTGCGGCCTTGAAGATGGAATCGAGGATCAGACGCCCGAACAGGGCATCACGATGGGAGGCTTATGAGATGAGACAGCATCCGAAATGGCTGGAGTTTTTACGCGAGCAGTACCCGCCGGGCACACGTATCCGGCTCGCACAGATGAACGATCCCTATTCCCCCGTGCCGCCCGGCACCGAGGGGACGCTCGAGTACATCGACGACGCGGGCCAGTTCCAGATAAATTGGGACAACGGCCGCACCCTCGCGCTCATCCCCAGTGAGGATCACTTTTCCGTCATTCCGCGGCCGCTCCAGACTCTCAAGCTCTACATGCCGCTCACCGTCACCACCTATGAGCGCGACGAATACGGCGACATGGACAACGATCCCGTCGAGCTTGACAGCCGGACGGTCCTTCCCTATGAGGATCATATCCTCGCCGCCATTCTGAAGGAGCGCGCGCCGGAGGAAGCGGAGCGCGGCCTCATGAAATACTATGGCGCGGACGACGCTGTAAACGACAAGGTGCGGTCTTATGTTTTCACGGTGGAACGTGTCCAGGGCCAATTGATGGGAGTCGCTGAGTGCCGCATCAAGAGCGAACTGACAGCTGAGGAACTGGAACGGCTAAAGGGGAACATCTCCGGCCAGGCGTCCGATGGGTTCGGGGAAGGCTTCGAGCAGCGGCCGATCAAGACCCCGGACGGTGAGATTTACGTCAGCCTGTGGAGCAGCGAGAAAGGCTGGAACATCATGACGCAGGATGAGCTGGAGCAGAGCCAGCAGATGGGAGGCATGCGGCTTGATCAACAATAAAAGAATCATGGAGCTGGAGATCAGCCGTCCCGGTACGTTCGGCTCGAATACTTCGTCGACAATTGCGTTGCCCGCCACCCCCTATGAGCTGTTGGATGCACTGGACAGGGCGCGCGTGACCGACGAACGGGTTATCTACTCCACGGAAATCCTGCGCTGCGAACTGGACTACCTGCCCCAATTTCTCAGCCCCAGCTCCAACCTGTATGAAATGAACCATCTCTCCCAGCGGCTGGCCTCACTCAGCGATTGGGAGCTGGACTGCTTCGAAGGGATGGTGATGATGGACGCTATCCAGAACAGCTATGCTTTGATCCCTGTGGATCGGCTGATCAACATGACCGCCAGTATGGAGCACTGTCAGATCGCCTACGAAGCACACAACGACGAATCCCTCGGCAAATTTTATGCGGAAAACGGCTTCGTGCCGCAACTGGACAGCCTGCCGGACAATATCTACGCATGGCTGGACTTCGGCAAGATCGGAAAAGAGATTCGCGAGGGCGAAGGCGGCGTCTTTACCCCGCACGGCTATGTGGTGCAGAACGGTATGATCGCGCGGCTGTATCAGAGCGGAGAGGCCGTCCCCGCCGAGAAGCCGGACTACACGGTGCTCCTGCGCGTGACCAAAGGGTATTTCAACGATCCCGAATCTGACAACGGTCTCTCCGCGCTCCTGAAGCTGCCCGCCGGCGATCAGGAGCTTTTTCAAGCGGTGAAGGAGGTGGACGCGGTATCGCCGGAGGACTGCTCGTTTGTCGCCGTGGACTGCGCCATTCCGCAATTGACGGAGAAAATCACAGATGAGCTGGAAGCAACAAATGGCGATTGCTACGGTCTGGTCAACGAACTGGCGGGACAGCTCCGGCATCTTGACCGCGAGGGCGGCGTCCCCATTTGCAAGGCGATGCTGATGTTGGCGCCCAGGGACATCTCTCTGGAGGAAGCGCTCGACCTCGCGTATCAGACCGATGAATTCAGGCTTCTGCGGGAAACCGCGACCCCTGCGGATTACGCGAAAGCGGAGCTTGCGAAATGTACAATCCCGCTGAAAGAGGAACTGTTTGCCAGTGACGCGGCCCTCTGCTCTTACGGTGAAAGGCTCATGGAGCGCGACAAGGCTTCCTCCACCGAATACGGTGCCCTCGTCTCACGGGGCGGCCGGACGGTGGAACAGTGCCTGAATCGGCCCGAACCGCAGATGGAAATGAGGTGAATGAATCATACTTTTATCCAGAGATGTGCAACCGTAGACAGAATAAACTTTGCGTCGCCTTTTGATTTTAACGAAGATCAAAAGGCACTTTTTTGTTTCAGGAGGAAAAATGTTGGCAGGACAATCGAATACGGTTAACAAACGGCGCCGCCTTTGCAAAAAGGCAGCGCCGTTTCCGTTATAAGGAGATGAACCATGGATCAGAAAACAAAAGAAAAACCCGGAACAGGATCGGCGGGCCCTCCGAAGCCGGTAACCCTCCCGCTTCCCAAAGAGCTGTCCCGCTGCAAAGGCTGCCCGTACCCTGGAATCGGCTTCATCTGCTGGAACACGGACGGGACTTGCATACGCACGGATGAGGAAGAAATGAACCGCCGCGATGGAAGAAGGCGGCGCAAGTGAACAGCATCATCAGCTGGATCGGCGGGAAGAAAGCTCTGCGCGACCAGATCTACCGGCGGATGCCGATTCAGATAGGACGATATGTCGAGGTGTTCGGCGGGGGCGGCTGGGTGTTGTTCGGACGAAGGCCCGACTCCGCTATGGAGGTGTATAACGACTTCAATGCCAATCTTGTCAACCTTTTTCGCTGCGTCCGCGACCGCCCGTTCGCGCTTCTGAAGGAACTGAACTTTCTGCCCCTTAACGGGCGGGACGAATTCGGCGTCCTCAAAAAGTATCTCGAAAAAGAGGAATTCACCAGCTCCTACCTGAAAGAGGAACTGGAGATCGCCGAGCGTTACCTGGCTCCTCCGGAGTATGAGGAAATCAAGCCGATCCTGCTCGAAAACGCAACGATGAATGACGTCAAGCGGGCCGCGGCCTTTTACAAACTCGTCCGCCTGAGCTACGGCAGCGGCTGCACCAGCTACGGCTGCCAGCCCTTCGATATCCGCAAGACCTTCCATTTGTTGTGGGAAGGCAGCCGGAGGCTCCGCGACACGGTTATAGAGAACAAAGACTTCGAGGCCCTCATCCGGCAGTACGAGCGGGATGACGCCTTCTATTACTGCGACCCGCCGTATTACCAGACGGAAGGTCATTACGCCGTGGCGTTTGGCCTCGAGGACCATTACCGTCTGCGGGACACGCTCGCTTCCTGCAAGGGGAAATGGCTGGTGAGCTATAACGACTGCGCATTCATCCGTGAGCTCTACCATGACTTTCAGATCGAGGCGGTCAGCCGCCTGAGCAACCTTGCCCAGCGGTATGACGGCGGCTGCGAATACGCCGAAGTCCTTATCGCCAACTATGACACCAGTGAAAGACTGCGCGAACTGCCGGTGCAGATGAATCTCTTCGGTTCGTCCGACGCCGGCCTTTTTTGCTATGCAAAAGCATAGCAAAAAAATAAATTCAACCGCGCCACATGCGCGAAAACTTCATGCGCTCCCGCCTCGTTTGCATCCATCGTGGCGCGCGATAATCCGCGCATGAAGTTTTATGACCAAACGGCCCAAATCAAGGAGGAAAATGCAATGAGATTACTTGAAACCAGCGCCGCCGTCGACCGGAAAGGGCGCCTCAGAATTCCCGAGGAAGTCTCCATTCAGCTGGAGCTTTCCCCCGGCGATGAAATCCGTGCCCTGATCTGCGACGATTCGCACACTCTGCAGGCTCTGTGGCGGGAGTTCGTTTCCCGCCACGGCGTGGAGGATGAACAGGATCCGGCTGACAACGAGGCTTTGGAGGAAGTTGTGCTTCCCGGGGAGATGCTGGCGCAGGCGGGGTTCCGCGCCGGCGACGAGCTTGACGCCGTCTGCGGCGAGCGGAAGATCGTCATTACGGCCTCGGACGAAGCGCCCGGCCGTCTCGACCCTCTTGACAGCCTGCCGGACGATCTGCGCAGGCTGTGCGGTGATCTCGGATTCAACCCCGGCACGGTTCGGAACGTGATGCGGGAAGGAGGTTATTTCCGTGAATAAGCCGATTTACAAGATTCTCGACGCCAAGGGGCGCGTGCTGATCCCGCGGGAAGCGCGCTCAGCCGCGGGCATGGACTACGGCGACATTGTCCGTCTGGATGTTCAGAACGGCCGGGTGTCGGTCAAAAAGGTCAACATCGTCGAGGTTGGGGACAAATCTCCGGAGGCGGTGGAAGCATTCGTGCACGCCGCCATCCGGGAGATGCCGGAGGATAGCCAGATCGCCATCGCCGCCCGGCTGCTGGAGCTGATCCAGCAGAGAAAGGAAGGCCGCCATGGATGAGAAACCGGCCTATGGCGAGGAAGACTGCGTCCAAACCGGAACCGGCATGTTCATCTCCGGTTATGTGATCGTCCTCAAGCCGGAAGCATTGCCACAAGATCAGCACGGTATCCGTCAGCTCCTCTTCTGCGAAGGCGGATGGGGCAGCGGCCCGGACGAACCCGACGGTTCTTCCGTGCGCGCCGTTTCCCTCGCCAACGGGGAATGTGTTCGCCGGAAACGCAGCGAGATCCTTGGGTTGCTGAAAACCGAGTTGCTTCCCGACCGCGCGCGGCTTCAGCTGTCACAGATCCGGCCCCTGGATTCGGAGGTTCCCAAGGCGCCGCAATTTTTCGGTTACTGCTTCCTGCCGGACGGGCGCTATGCCGCGGGTGTTCCTCTTTCCGATGAGATGGAGGTGCGGGAGTACATCGACACGCAGCGCGGATACCAGCACCGCGTCATGATCTGCGACAGCGAAGACAGCTGTGTATTCGAAATGACCGCGGGTAAGGTCATTTTCCCTACACAGGAGGACATCGAGCGCTTGAATGAAGAACAAACGCTGTCGGACGCGCCCGTATCCGGCGGGATGGAAATGAAACCGTGAATTTCCGAGAAAGTGAGGCGATCCGGCAATGAAGAATATTGAAATCCGAAACGGCCGCGTCCTGTATTACGGCAATGAAGCGGGCTATGTGGAAAACGGTAGGGCCGTGGTCGACCCCATCTTCCAAAGCGATGAGCTCTCGGACTTTCTTACAAAGGAGAAGCTCGAGACTCTATGGACCAACGGTGTATACGACCGGCTCACTGCCGCGAGAGAAACCACAGCGGCGGGCGCGGAGGTCCCCGCAGCCGGGCGGGCCCATGGTTTCCCCGACCGCCCGCCGCTGAAAAGCTGCCGGATATGGCAGCTGAAGCCGAACGTGGATGTCCGCATGAAATTCGTCGGCTACGACGAGCTGCTGAAGAACTTCGGCGAGCCGGATCCCGGCAATTACCAGATTGCCTACGACGGGCAGGTGGAAACCAACGATCTGGAGGAACTCTACACCAAATTCAACATCGATCATCCGCCCGGTTACGAGGGGCACAGCCTTTCCATGTCGGACGTGGTGGAGCTGTACGACGAAACGGGCAGCTCCTTCCACTATGTCGACCATTTCGGCTTTAAAGAGATCGGATTTGACCCACCCGGGCAGGAGATGCGCCAGGGGCCCGCCCTGAATCCCTGAAAGGTGCTTTGAGATTTAAAACAAAATACATGGAGGTGTGGAATGAACCACGAAAACAACGACGGAAAGGAAAAAAATAAAAAGCGCAAAAGGGTGCTGCCGATTATCCTGCTCATCCTTTTGCTTGCGATCATCGGCATCACCTTTTCTTTTTGCCATGCCGGGACACCGAATGGTGGCGGCCCGTCCCCATCCAGCCAATCGGCCCCTTCTTCTTCCCTCGACGATAACGGCAACGCCTTACCGGGCGGGTACGTTCCCAAATCCCGGCAGGAGATCCTGTCCGAGCTGCGGGAAGAGGAGGTCGTAGTCACCGACAAAGTAAGCGAACAGATCGCTTTTTCAAGCGGCGTCAAGGGCGCGGTCGGCACATGGACGGTGGAGAACCCGGCATCCAACAAGGTGATTGAGCAGTGCGCTGTCATACTGAACGGACAGACCGTCGCGGAATCGGTGCCGATCTATCCGGGCCAGCATATTGAGCAGATCACCCTCTCCCAGAAGGTAGCCCCTGGTACTTACGACGTCATCGCAAATATCAAATATTACAGCACGGATACCAAGTCACTGCTTGGTCAGGCGGATTACCGCCTCAAGCTCACCGTTTCGTAAAGCCGGATTTCCGGCTTACAATCAGATTTATAAGGAGGATTCCCCATGAAAAAGGGTATCAAAAAACTGCTTGCGGGCATCGTCACCCTCGCCATGCTTTCCCTCGCGGCGGTTCCGGCGTTTGCCGCGACCACCACAACCGACTCGGGAACCGGCAGCGTCACCGGCTCTGTAACCATCAACGGATCCATTTCGCCGCTGACGATCAGCGTGACGCACCCCATCAACGTCGCCTACGCCATCAGCCCCGACGCCGGCACGTTCACTTCACCGGACATCGGCATCACCAACAACACCAAAACGGCGGTCAACGTCACCGTCCAGTCCCTCGCCGCAGCATCCGGCGGTACGCTGACCTTCACCGATGTCGACCCCGCGTCCAAGTCGTGGAATACACTGAACAACGCGGATTCCAAAAAATACATCGCGCTCGGCGTGAAAGCAAAGGACTCCACCGGCTGGAACTCCGGTTACAGCACCGCCACCCATTGGGCGACCACCCCGTCGCCGCTGCTGGTCGGATCGCTGAATCCCGCCACGAACGGGATCCTGACGCTTACGGCGGATTACGGCCTTGCCTTCGACGCAGCCTACACCGCAAACCACAGCCTCGTGTTCCTGTTCCAGCTCACATAACCGATAACGGACAGGCGACCGGAGGCACACAGTTTCCGGCCGCTGTCTGTCCCCCGGAAAGGAGGTCAAACTCTTCATGCATCGCTTCAAGCGCCTGTGTTGCGTCCCGCTCCTTGCCTGCTTTCTCCTGTTCACGTCCATTTTGCCCGGCATCACGGCCTCCGCGGCAACCACCCTGACACTTTCTGCAACGCCGAATCCCGCAGAAAATTATGTTGCTTTGAGCTGGACAAACAGCGACAAAAGCCAGCCGTACAGCTACATGCTGTACAGCAAATCATCCCATGATTCGACGTTCCAAAGTATTCCATCAAAGGCCAGCGTGAAAGTGCTGAACATCTACCCCGACGTAACGCCCACCGTCAGCTTTACGACATGGACAGAACAAGGCTATACCCTGCCGAAGTCGGCATCGCTGAAAGCGTGGATGGAGGTGCCGAACCAATATGACCCCAAGGGCTACGGCAAAGGCTTGATTTCGGTTGATCCCGTATCCATTACCAGTTATAATGCCAATCCGAACGCATACCTGAAGAATTCAGACGGCTTGTATAAATATGACACCTTATATTTTGGAGCATGGGATGCCTTTGCCAGCGAGGATCTCTCTGCTGTGGCGGAGACCGCCACCGACGCTTTCATTAAAACCGGCAGAGGGGTGCTGTTCGGTCATGACACGATGGTTGACAATGAAGCCTTTTACCTATCCGAACAGCACCCTTGTTACCTCGGGTCTGGGCACCAATAATTTCTATCTCGCCAGCTGGAGCAATGCCGCAATGATCCAGACAGGTCACTCCAATGGCGACGCTACCCCCGATGAGCAGCGGGTGACGGCGAACACCCTTTTCTATTTAAGCCAGATCACCACCGATACGAGTTGGTCTGATCACAAGGGGCAGGATTTGGACGCACCGGATGCGCCAGCCATTTCAGGCATCACCCATAATTCCGGGCGAACACAATACACGGTCAGCTACTCCTCGCAGGACAATGCTACTGGTTATCAGTATTATGTGGAAAGCACCGGTGAAAACGATGGTATGAAATACGATTCGCCTACCATCAGCACCAGCATCGAAAGCGGGATGAAGGGTTACTCCATTGCCGTCGACAATAACCCATCCGGGGTTCCTGACGGCTCCATCACCACCACAGCAGGAAGTTACACTTTTGCGCGGCCATCCGGCAGCGGTTTTTATGTTCACATTGCCGCTGCCGACAACGTAGGAAATGTTTCAGCAGTCTCGACCTATCATGTGGACGAGCTCGTTTCTGTCACACATCCGGTCAGCGTCGGCTATGCGATCAACCCCAACAGCGCGGCTCCTTTTACGGCGCCGGATGTCCAAATCGTCAACAATTCCACGATCCCCATTCGGGTTTCCGTCCAGAGCCTATCCGCATCCGCTGGCGGTTCGCTCAAGCTGAACGATGTGCCGCCGTCCAAGTATACGGATTGGAGCAAGCTGACATCCGTACAGACCAGATCGGATATTGCCCTCGGGCTTGGGATCAGGGAAACAGCAACCGGAAGCGGCACATGGTCGGAGATCGACCGAACAGCCCCGCTCTATGCCTCAGATATCGCAGGCCGGACTTTCCTCGGCATTCTGAACCCCAACGGTGCCGCGGGGACCCTGGCGCTCACGGCGAAATACGGTCTTGCCTGGGATAAAGCCTACACTTCGGTTCACAGCCTTTCGCTGTTTTTCGATCTTACAGATTGAAAACGGATTTTTTCCACTGACAGCGGAGGGCTGTCTTTTTATGCCCAAATTTGAAAATACAGGAGGAACAAGTCATGAGTGAAATGCAGAAAGCACAGGCCGCCGCGCCCGAAAGCCCGGCGCAGCCCATGCAGGTGGATGTGAAAATCGGCTCTATCCGTCCGGAGGGCAACGTCAAAGCCTACGCTTCAGTCAACCTGAACGGCTGCTTTGCTATCCGCAATGTCAAGGTGCTCGAAAGCAGCAAGGGGCTGTTCGTCAGCATGCCGAGCTACCGGGCCAGGAACGGCGAGTACCGGGACATTTGCTTCCCGGTCACCAAAGAATTCCGGGAGCAGCTCAACGGCGCGGTGTTGGACGCCTATCACCAGGCGCTGATCCAGGGGCAGAAGGAGGCCCTCAAGCAGCAGTCTCCCGAGGCTCCGAAGCAGGAAGCCGGAATGCAGATGACGGGCGTGTGACGCCCGCCATTTTTTCACCCCAAAGCATAAACAAAAATTTTTGACGGAGGTACTTCATGAAAAAGAAAATATCCAGCGCGAAAAAGGGGTTCGCGTGTAGGCTGCTCCGGTTTTATGCCAGAGTGTCATCACGGAGGGCGGAGGGGTTCGTGGACAGCGCCATCAAAATCCTAATCGCCGTCGTCATCGGCGCCCTGCTCCTCGCCGGCCTGTACGCCCTGTTCGGCAACACCATCCTGCCGACCGTGACCCAGCGGATCAAAGATATGTTCAACTATGCCGGGTAAGCGGCCATGGCCTGGATTCGAGCCGCCGCTTTTTTTCTTCTGCTGTCGGCGGCGGCTGCCGGTGATCTCAGAAACAGGGAGATTCCGAGGGGCGACATTCCCGGCATATTTCTTGCCGGACTCCTCTGTTTTAACCCCATCAAACTGTTTGGAATTTTTGCGGGCGCCCCCGTTTTTGTCCTCGCTCTGATCTGCAAGGACAGGCTGGGTTTCGGGGACGTATGGCTGACCATCGCGGCCGGGTTCGTCGTTGGATTTGAGCATGGATTGTGGGCACAGATCATCGCCTACAGCTCCATGCTCTTTTTTTACGTCGGCTGTCGGATCTATCGGAAGTACAGGCCGCATGGAAGGGTGCTGAACCAGCCATACCCCCTCGCGCCTTTTATCTCATTCGGATTTATCGCGGCCTATTTTCTATGAATATTGGAGGGATTATCTCGTGAGCTTTTTCAAAAACCGCACCGTTCTTGGGGCGCTCTGCATTTTGCTTTCACTCCTCATTTGTTTTGCGGTCACGCCCCTTTTTAACGCCGGAGTTTCGCATAAGACGAGCATCGTGCGCGTCACGAAGGATATTCAGGCCGGGCAGCAGATCACCAAAGACATGGTGCAGACCGTGGAAGTCGGAGGTTATAACCTGCCTTCAAATGTACTGAAAAGCCCGGACAGTGTTGTAGGAAAATACGCCGCTGCGGATCTCGCTCCCGGCGACTATGTTCTCAGCACGAAAATTACCGGCACTCCTACCGTGTCAAACGCCTATCTATCGGACCTCAATGGGAGCAGGCAGGCTGTTTCCGTGACACTTAAAACCCTTGCGGAAGGGGTTTCCGGCAAACTGCAACCGGGCGATATTGTCTCGGTTCTAGCCCCGGACTACCAGAACCAGGGCAGCACCGTCACCCCGAAGGAACTGCAGTATGTGGAGGTCATCGGCGTGACCACCAGTGAGGGCGCGGATGCCGACCAGCGTGACGCTGGATCCAATTCGTCTTCAACGGAAGATGCAGAAAAGAATTTGCCAAGCACCGTCACCCTGCTGGCGACGCCGGAGCAGAGCGCCATCCTCGCGGGGCTGGACGCGGACGGGAAGCTGCACCTTGCCCTTGTCTACCGGGGCGGCAAGGACAACGCTCAGAAATTCCTCGACGCACAGGACAAGGCCCTAAAAGAGCTGTACCCGGACGCCTCCAGTACGGTGCTGACGGATTCTTCCGGCCCGGCTCAGGGAAGCAGCTCTTCTCAGACCGCCTCTCCCTCCGGCGAGGGGGGACAGTAATGTTTCATTTTCAGACCGGAAGCCTTTTCTCCCGGAGCTCCGGCGCGCCCAAGGCGGATCCCGAACCGGAGCCTTCCACACAAATTCTGGCCGTATGGGGCAGCCCCGGCAGCGGGAAGACCACGGTCAGCGTCAAGCTGGCCCAATACCTGACGGGTCAGCGCCGCAACGTGCTGCTTCTGCTCTGTGACAGCACGACGCCCATGCTGCCCTGTATCTGCCCGCCCGCCGATCTCGAGTGCGAGTGTTCCCTTGGGAGTGTCCTTGCCGCCTCGCATATCACCGCGAGCCTGATCCGGCACAACTGCATCACCCATAAGCGCATCAGCCACCTGAGCATTCTCGGGATGCGCAAAGGGGAAAACGTCTTTACCTACCCGCCATATAACTCTGAGCTTGCGGCGGAACTGATCGCCGGTCTGCGGGAGGTCGCACCCTATGTGATCATCGACTGTGGCAGCGCCATCGCCCACGATATTCTGTCGGCGGTGGCGCTCATGGACTCCGACGCCGTTCTGCGGCTGGTCGGTTGTGACCTGAAATCCGTCAGCTACCTGTCCTCCCAGCTCCCGCTCCTCAAGGACAACAAATGGGACGCGGAAAAACAGTATAAGGCGGCAAGCAATATCCGGGCCAATCAGGCCAGCGAGAATATGGAGCAGATTCTTGGCAGCGTCGCATTCAGGCTTCCCCATTCCGACGAACTGGAAAACCAGATGCTCGCGGGAGATCTGTTTCGGGATCTGTCGCTCAAGGAAAGTCGGGGTTTTCGCAAAGAAATCCAGAAAATCAGCAAGGAGGTGTTCGACGTTTGAAGCCCATTCATATGACAGACAGCCAGAACCTGTTTTTTACACCTGCAGATGAAGCCAGAGACTTCGGAGAGGTTCTGCGGGAAGTTCAGGGATATATCTCCACTCACTACGCCTCTTTGCTTTCGGCGGGGGCGGGCCTTGAATCCAAGGCGCAGCTCAAACGGTACATCGCGCAGTATGTGCGGGAAAACCGGATCGCCGTCTCCGGCATGGACCAACCCCGGCTCGTAGAGGCGCTACACACCGAGATGGCAGAATTCGGTTTCCTGACCCGTTACATTTTCGGCTCCGGAATTGAAGAAATCGACGTCAACGCCTGGGACGACGTGGAGGTGCAGTACAGCGACGGCAGCATCAGAAAGCTCGATGAGCATTTCGATTCCCCGGCGCACGCCGTCAGCGTCATCCGCCGTATGCTCCACATATCGGGCATGGTGCTTGACAACGCATCTCCGGCCGTGCTGGGGCATTTGAGCAAAAACATCCGCATCGCCACGCTCAAGGATCCTCTGGTGGACGAGGACGTGGCGGTGGCCGCGTCCATCCGGATCGTCAACCCGCAGAACATGGGGCGTGACGATTTTATTCGCCTCGGCACGGCAACGGAGGACATGCTGGATTTTCTCTCCGAGTGTCTGCGCTACGGCATTTCCATCTGCGTCGCGGGGCCGACCGGATCCGGCAAGACCACACTTGCGGGCTGGCTCCTGACCACCATACCGGACAACAAACGCATCTTTACCATCGAATCCGGAAGCCGCGAGCTTTCGCTGGTGAGAAGGGATGCAAACGGGAAAATCCGCAACAGCGTCATCCACACGCTGACCCGCGACAGCGAGAACGGCCGGCAGCGGATCGACCAGACCGATCTGCTGGACATCGCCCTGCGTTTCAACCCCGATTATGTTGTTGTAGGTGAAATGCGCGGACCCGAGGCGGACGCGGCGCAGGAAGCCGCCCGCACCGGCATCGCTGTCGTCACCACCATCCACGCCAACTCCTGCCAGGCAACCTATTCCCGCATGGTGTCCCTGTGCAAGCGCGCCGTCGATACGCCCGACGCGACCCTCATGGGCTATGTCACCGAGGCGTTCCCGCTGATTGTATTCTGCAAACAGCTGGAAAACCGGCAGCGCCGTGTAATGGAAGTAATGGAGTGCGAAATCCTGCCGGATGGCGCGAGAAATTTCCGCCCCATCTTCCAGTTCGCCATCGGCGAAAACCGCATTGAAGACGGCCGGTTCATCATCAGCGGCAGTCACAGCGTGGTACAGGGCATCTCTCCGAGCCTGCAGAGGCGGCTCATTGAAAACGGCATGCCGCAGGACATCTTCAAACGAATTCTGCAGATTGGAGGCGAGGCCGCATGACCGCAATAGAGCTGTTTGCCTGCGCCGGCCTGATCGCCGGCGCATTTATGATTCTGAAGCTCTCGCCGCTGGAATTCGCGGACGGACTGTTCGGCTTTCTGCTGAAACGGCCCCGGAGCATCCGGGATGAGATCAATGAAACCACCAGGCGAAAAAAGCCGTCATTCCTGCGCCGTGAAATCAGAGAGGCGCAGGAAATCCTCCGGATGACCGGACAGAGCGAACGCTTTTCCATGGTCTGCGCGGCGTCGCTCCTGTTCTTCGCTCTCGGAGCGTGCGTTGCCATTCTAATGCAGAATGTGATTCTGGTGCCGGTTCTGGCGGTGGGGCTCGCGTTCCTGCCGTTTCTCTATGTCAGGACGACGGCGGAGCACTTCAAAAAAAACGTCGCCGCCGAACTGGAAACGGCGCTCTCCATTGTCACATCGGCCTATTTGCGCAATGAGGATCTGCTGACCTCGATAGAGGAAAACCTGCCCTATCTGAACCCGCCGGTGAAGAATGTTTTTGCGGAATTTACCGCGCGGGTCAAGCTCATCGACCCCGACGTCGAAGCGGCAATCCGGGAGATGAAACCCAAAATTCAAAACGAAGTGTTTCAGGAATGGTGCGATGCCGTCGCCACGTGTCAATACGATCGGAGCCTGAAAAGCACGCTGACGCCGATTGTTACCAAGCTCTCCGACGTCCGCGTGGTCAACGCCGAGTTGGACTACTTGGTGTTTGAACCGCGAAAGGAATTCGTCATCATGGCGCTGTTGGTTGTCGGCAACATCCCGCTCATGTATTTCCTCAACCGGAGCTGGTACGCGGCGCTGATGCACAGCCTCGCGGGCCAGATCGTCCTTGCGGCCTGTGCCGCGGCGATTTTCATCAGCGGTGCCTTCGTGATCAAACTGACAAAGCCCATCCGCTACAGGAGGTGACGTGGATGACGGGTCTGCTGTTTCTTTTTGCAGCCCTGCTTGCGGCGGGGCTGTTTTTCCTTCTATCCGATTTGCTGAAGCTTCCGACGCTGGCCGCGGCCAAGGCTTTGCTGAGCGCCGGGAAGCCCCGGAAAAAAGCCGCCAAAAGCGTGGAGGCTTACCTCATGACGTGTGCCGGCAAGCTGGCAAGGTTTATCCGCATGAACGAATACAAACGCAGCCGGTTGGAGAACACCCTCAAGGCGGCTGGAATCCCCATGACGCCGGAGCTTTATACCGCATACGCCATTGTAAAAGGAGGCGCGATCGCCGTATTGGCAATTCTCTGCCTGTTTCTTCTGCCGCTGCTGGCTCCGGTGCTGATGCTGCTTGCCGCCCTTGTATATTTCAAAGAAGTCCGAAAGGCGGACGAGCAGCTCAAGGCGAAACGCGAGCAGATTGAAAGCGAGCTGCCCCGCTTTGTGGCGACCATTGAGCAATCCCTCAAATCCAGCCGCGACGTGCTGGCGATGCTGGAGCATTACAAGCAAAACGCGGGCGAAGCCTTTGCGAACGAGCTGGGAATTCTGACCGCCGACATGCGCTCCTCCTCCTATGAGGCGGCGCTGACCCGCTTTGAGGCCCGGTTCAATTCGCCTCGTATATCCGATGTGACGCGCGGCCTGATCGGGGTGCTGCGGGGCGACGACGGAGCGGTATACTTCCAGATGCTCGATCACGACTTCAAGGCGCTGGAGCTCCAGCGGCTGCGCGGCGAGGCGCTTAAAATTCCGCCGAAGATCCGCGTCTATTCCTTTGTGATGCTGATGTGTTTCCTGTTCACATGGCTCGCCGTCATGGCGATCTCAATCATGAAATCCCTCGGCACCATGTTTTAGCGGCGAACCGCCGCTGATATGACGCGGGTGCAGACAGCATCCAGCGGAAAACAAGGCACCCGGGATCCTGAATATATCCATGTATGTGAGGAAGGGAGGTTTATAGATGGACCATCAGAAAACGCTGCAGGAGCTTCAGGAAAAGCTCGATGAAAATTACAATGCCTTTGTGCAGGGATGGTTAAATCTCGACACACCGACCCTGATCGAAAAAGCGGAGGAAATCGCCGCAACCAAAACGGTATACAAGGCGTTCCGGGCCAGCCATTTCAGGGACATGGAATATCTGCTCCGGTTTCGGAACCCTCTGGAGGTTGTGCGGGATCAGTGGATGGAGGAAGAATCCTATGCGCCCGATGAGGATATGGAGCATGTTCTCTGGTCGGTCGCGGACCGCGGGGATGCGGAGCATAGTTATGAACTTGACGAGGATTTTCACCCTCCGGAACAGCAGGGGGTGAAACTGTGCTGAAACGGCTCCGCTCCCGCCGCGGGGAAGGTTATATCGACATCGCGGTGCTGGTGCTCTGCGCCATGCTGGTCATCGCTTTCGCGGTCAAACTGTTTCCCGTGTATATAGAGAAAAACCAGCTGGACTCCTTTGCCACGGAGCTGTGCCGGGAAGCGGAGATCTCAGGCCGCATCGGTACGGAAACGGACGCACGGGCGCGGGAACTGGAGGAACAGACCGGGCTGCACCCGTCTGTCGACTGGTCAAGGACAGGTAAAATCCCGCTCGATCAGGAATTCACAGTGACGGTGTCCGCACAGGCAAATATCGGGCTGTTCGGCGGACTCGGCAGTTTTCCGATCAATCTGGAAGGAAAGGCCAACGGGAAAAGCGAAATTTACTGGAAATGAGGTGAAGGAAAACGTGCGCAAAAAACTGAAGCATATTCTGAAAGACCGGCGCGGGTTTTCTTTCCCGCTGGTTGTGGCGGTCGCCCTCGCGCTGGTGCTCATCCTGTGCGGGATCTCCGAATACCTGCGTCTATGCATCATCGCGTCGGGCGTCCGGGATGCGGTGCAGTCTGCCGTCGTCGCTACCGTAACCGACAATTACAGCAACGTTTATCACGGAATCCGTGAGGGATATTCCGGTGGATATCGACCCAGCGGCTCTTCCTGGGTCGGAAGCGTCAGTACCGGCGATATCTACGGGCGGCTTGATCGGAACCTCGGCCTTACAAATGAAAGCGGAGCCCATGTAAAGGAAGCAGACGGTGCGGAGGAATTCAAGATATCTGGTTTGTCGGTGACCATTCAAAACGCACCGCTGGCGCCCTCCAACCCTGCAAACAGTCCGGTCTTTGCGGCCGACGCGACGATTCAACTGGAAGTACCGGTGAGCTTCGGTGGTAAGACGCTTTCTCCAATGCACGCCACATTGAAAGTTCGGGCAAAATATATGCCTGTTTTCTAAAAAAATCGCAGTAGCAATAGACTTTTTACCCTTTCTGTGATAGTGTGTGAAACAAGAGGAAACAAACGGAAAAAAGAAAAAAGGAGGTCAAACTCCATGAAGAAATTACCTGACAGAGCCAAAAGGTCGCTGACCATCGCCGGCATCGGCGTGGTGTGTGTGGCTGTGATAATCGGGATTTCCTATCAGCTTAAGGCCGAGGGAGCCAAAGACGTTGACGTCACACCGTCCTCCTCAGCCTCCTCCAGCGAAGTGACTGTCTCACCTATCGGGACGGATAATAATACAACGGAAAGCACGGCGCCTTCTTCGTCCGCATCCTCCCAGGCACAGGAAGCTTCAAGCAAGGCGGATCAGGCGATCCAGCCCGATGTATCGAAACCCGCGGCACCTTCCTCCAAGCCTGCCGCACAGGGCAGCACCACCAATCCTTCCAAGGCACCGACGTATAGCTCGAAGGATACTTCTCCAGGCAAGGGATCCGGAGATCAAAACTTTCAGAAAAAAGACGGGAAAATCTATGTCCCCGGATTTGGATGGGTAACGAACAACGGCGGCGGTGGCTCGGGAAGTACAGCGAGCGATATGTATGAAAACGGAAACAAGGTCGGACAGATGGACTGAGTCAAATTTCAAAATTTAAAACAGTATTTAAGACGCACAGCATAGTTAGGCTGTGCGTCTTTTCCATTTTGGAGGCGATTATGAAGCGGCTATTCAGCATCTTTCTTTCTCTGGCATTGCTACTGACGCTTTGCACTCCGCTCAGCGCCTATGCCGATGGGGACGGGGACGGAAACATCGATCATGGAGGCGGCGGGCTCGGAAACGGAAGCGACGAGAATTTCTGGAACTCCGGTGATGAAGGTGTCCGAGTAACCGTCATCCGGGCCAGCGACCATGCGGTGGCGTCAGCTTCCGTGGATTTCACCAACAGGCATCCGGATAATATTATTATCAACTTTGGAAAAGTAAGCAAGATCGCCTACAACAACGGCCATGCGCTGGCACTGAATACCGGCCGGTATTCTTATGTCAATCCGGCGCAGCCGCTTCCCAAGATCATCAACTCCGATCAGGGGCAGTCCAGTATCGAAGTGATAAAAAGTTATTTCACTGACGAACAGGTGCTCCGAAGTATTGCAAACCTGACTGGCTTTAGCTACTCGATTCTTACCAATGGCAATTACAAAATTCTGTTGGAACCTATCGCATATTTCACTTTTTATGGCGCACGGGTGGCGATGACCGCTACGGAAGCCGCATTGTACGATCAGAGACTCGGAGGCGACCTTCGTTCCAAGATGGCGTCCCTGACGCACAAGAATTTGCCGCTTTCTATGTTTCTCGATACCTCGGATCTTGGTTACCCCGCCTGGACGGGTTCCAGAGATGATCGCGTGTCCGACTCCACGATTATTTCCTCTCTCGGTCTCGGCATCGTCCGCTTTTCCGCAGCCGAACCGCCAACGCAGGTCAGCACTCAGAATTACACTTACCGTGTCAACACCGAAGTTATCACACCGGTGACTGTCAGCGGCGGGCAGTCGGATCCCGACCACCCGGTAACGGTAAGATTCAATATCGGCGGCAGAAACTATGCGGTTGGCAACGTATATTATCCTGACGGCGACAGTCAGCTGGCTTGGGTGCGCTGGACAACGCCTTCCACGCCGCAGTCCATGGCCATTCATGTGTCTGCAACGGGCAGAGGAAGCACCAGTGAAGGCACGATCAACGCGAGCATTGTGGATCTTTCCGGTCATGACCCGCCTGATCCCAACGCCGATGACCGAAACAGCGGCTATTCCCCGGCGAGTATGCCAAGCAATCCACAAAAAACTTCGGCCTCATGGAACGTATGGC
This sequence comes from Caproicibacter sp. BJN0012, assembly GCF_035986805.1. Lineage (NCBI taxonomy): Bacteria > Bacillati > Bacillota > Clostridia > Eubacteriales > Acutalibacteraceae > Caproicibacter > Caproicibacter sp. BJN0012. The sequence continues at coordinate 3,179,851 of NZ_CP142518.1, forward strand.
GGCCCGTATGGCATGCCGATTGGGTGTGGGTTTCGGACTGGGTTTGGCACGGCGACGACACCAGCGGTTCTTGGGAGGACAACGGCAGTTGGGTTGATCACGGCTGGTGGGACTTTGCCTGCGATACCTATTCCGCGAGCCTTTCCGCATCCATGAGCATCACGCCGGACGGCAAAGACCCGACTGCATCCGACGAAACAATCAAAAGCGGATATGGGATCAATCAGACCGCTGCGGCGTCTGTCAGCACCAATCAGTCCTCGGCGGTAACTGGCGCTCAAACCGCCGTCACCTACTTCCCCGAATTTGGGTATAAGACGTATTGGCGCCTGCTGGACCCGACAGCCGGCGGGTTCAACGCACGGTTTGAATTTGCCCCCAACCGCTATTCCACCTACAACCGGCGCACTCATTTCACACCGCTTTGGATGCCGGACGGAAGCTATACTCCATACACCTTTTTGGAAGATTGTTGGACCCCGACCGGCATGCTCAGCATGAATCTGACCGACTCAGTGACAATTAGGGGAAACCTGTGGTCGGACTGGCGCGCCATCCCGGCATTACCCTGAACCATCCGCAGATAAAGAAGAAGGCCGTAGGCATCATGCTCTGCGGCCTTGAATTTTATCCTACAATGAAAGGTGTGAAAGCATATATGAAAAAGCGGAAGAAGTTTGTGATTCTCATTTGCATGGCTTTAGTGATGCTCTCCGTGTTTTGTATCACAGCGTCCGCAGCCGGCAGCGGCGACGTGGCGGGGGCGGTACAGAGTACCTGGTCGACTGCTTCCCAGCAGATCAAGACGGTGGTCAACAAAGTGGTTTTCCCCGCTATTGATCTGATTCTTGCTGTTTTCTTCTTTGCAAAACTTGGCACGGCTTATTTCGACTACAGAAAGCAGGGCCAATTTGAGTGGGCCGCGCCAGCCATTTTGTTTGCGTGCTTAGTTTTCACCTTGACGGCCCCCCTTTATATCTGGGGTGTCATCGGGATGTAGCCAATTGACCGGTCAGCCTAATCCCGGTGTTATAAGGTCTAACCAGCAGACCGCTTGGCGTTTCCGATATTTTGTTTGTTATTTTCTTGCTTTGTAAAGGGCAATTCGGTATACGGTGGCTTTTTATTTTGCGCAAAGGAAGTGAATGCTGTGTTCATCTGGAATTTCGTAGCCGGAACCGTGCTCAATCAGATTATCGACTGGATCTATAGTCAGATCGTCGGCTTCCTTGGAAACTTTTTCGCGCAGATGGGAGACATGGGCGCCGAGCTGTTCGACATGGATTGGGTGAAGTCCATCGTTCTCTTTTTCGTTTACCTGGCCTGGGCACTATACGGCACGGGTCTTGTGGTGGCGGTTTTCGAGTGCGCCATTGAGTATCAGTCCGGCCGCGGCAGCATCAAAGACACAGCCCTCAACGCCATCAAGGGTTTTATGGCAGTAGGGCTTTTTTCGACCGTGCCGGTGGAGCTGTATAAGCTGTCCGTATCCCTACAGAGCAGCCTGACGGCGGGCATTACCGGCTATGGTTCGGGAATCAGCGGCCTTGCAAGCTCAATCATCACCGGGCTTAACTCGGCAGGCACACTGGAACAGGCGGCAAGCACCAATGTATTCGGCGGGCTCGGCGCCATTACCAGCCCCATTCTGATCTTGTTTATCCTCATTCTCATGGGGTACGCCGTGATTAAAGTATTTTTCAGCAACCTCAAACGCGGCGGAATCCTGCTGATCCAGATCGCAGTGGGAAGTCTGTATATGTTCAGCGTCCCGCGCGGCTACATTGACGGATTTGTATCATGGTGCAAACAGATCGTCGGGTTGTGCCTGACGACGTTTCTGCAGGCGACCATCCTCTGCGCCGGTCTGCTGGTGGTCAAAGACCATGCCCTGCTGGGGCTTGGGCTGATGCTGTCGGCCGGCGAAATTCCCCGCATTGCCGGGGCTTTCGGACTTGATACGTCAACCAAGGCCAACCTCATGAGCGCGGCGTATGCCGCACAAACCGCAGTGTCTATCACCCGCACCATTGCGAAGGCGGTGGCGAAGTAAACGAAAAGAAGGGATGAAGTTTGAAACTGGTATATATCTGTTCCCCATACGCGGGGAGCATTGAGGAAAATGTCCGCTTTGCCAAAGCCGCGTGCCGGTACGCTATGAAGCAGGGCTGCGCACCCATTGCCCCGCACCTTCTGTACCCGCAGTTTTTGAACGACGCCGTTCCCATGGAAAGAGAAGCCGGTATCCTAATGGGGCTGCGGGTTTTAGCCTCCTGCGAAGAACTGTGGGTGTGTGGAAATCATACCAGCGAGGGCATGGAAAAAGAAATTGCTGAAGCAAAGCGGCTCGGCATTCCGGTCCGCAGGATATCGGCTGAACAAATTCAGAAAAAACAAGCCATCAGGCAGTACGGCATTCTGGCGCGCCGCAGCGCCTTGTCGGTCTGCGGCTTCGCCGAGGCGTGGGTGAAACAGGATGGAGAGCCGGTAACATTTGACACCTACGAGGAAGCGGCCGCCGAAGCAGGGCAGCTTAATGAAGGAATAGGGCCCGTCAACCGGACGGTAGAATATTTTCCGCAGGAAAGATGTCCCCTGCCGGAAGAAACGCCCTCCTTCGGCATGAGCATGCGGCTATGAGCACTTCACTGACCATGGGCAGTCTATTCGACGGGATAGGCGGCTTTCCCCTGGCTGGCAGCCGGCAGGGCTTCACCCCTCTGTGGGCCAGCGAGATCGAGCCGTTTCCCATCCGGGTGACCAAACTTCATTTTTCAAATATGATTCACGTAGGCGACATTACGCAGCTCAACGGGGCAGATTTGCCCCCTGTGGACGTGGTCTGCGGGGGCAGCCCGTGCCAGGATCTGAGCACTGCGGGAAAGCGGGCGGGGCTCCAGGGCGCGCGTTCCGGGCTGTTTATGGAACAGATCCGGGTGATCAAGGAGATGAGAACACATGACGCAGGAACCGGACGGACAGCTGACGCTGTTCGCCCCCAATACATGGTCTGGGAGAACGTCCCCGGCGCCTTCTCCAGCGCCGATGGAGAGGATTTCCGTATCGTGCTGGAGGAAACCTGCCGAATTGTCAACGGCGCCATATCTGTTCCTCGACCTCCGGGCGGGGTGTGGTACGCTGCTGGGTGCATTATGGGAGATCAATTCTCCCTCGCTTGGAGAATATACGACGCTCAATACTGGGGCCTCGCCCAGCGCCGCAAAAGGGTGTACCTTGTCGCAGATTTTGGAGGCTGTACCGCACCCGAAATATTATTTGAGCAAGACCGCCTGTTTGGGGATCCTGCGCCGGGCGAGGAAACGCGGGAAAGACCTCCCGCCGGTGCTGCAAATGGCTCTGGAGATTCAGGCAGGGATCCGGTCAACATAGGCGCGGATAGCAGTCTTGTTGCCTTTGCCTGCAACCAGCGGGACGAGGTGCGGAATCTCCATAATGTGTCCGGCGCCATTCAAGCCCAGCCGGGGATGAAGCAGCAGACTTTTATCGCTCATCCGTCCAAGGAAACGCAGACTTCCAACTGCCTGACTCCATGGGACACCCAGCAGAAGCGGATCTTTACGGAAAAAAGTGTCGCTCCGACGCTTGCCGGTGTGGATGGAAACGGCGGCAGAAACCCCGGTGGACTCCTGCTGTCTGCGGGCGTAGTCAGCAAAGGAAACGGCGAGTGCTTTCTCACACCTGAACAGCATACGGCTCTTTCATCGGGTGGCGGGCAGGCAGGCCAGGGGTATCCCTGCGTCCTGACCGCCGCCTTTTCCACGGGGGCCGGTGCTGCGGCGGGCGGCATCGGATATCGTGAGGAATGCGCGCCGACCCTTAAAGCGACCGAAGGCGGCAACATGGTGCCAGGCGTTCTGTGTCTGAACGATCAGGGCGGGAGCCGCATCGATCTGAGCGGCAACCTCTCCGGTACGCTCCGGGCGCAGGAGCATGGGCACACGCCTCTCGTGATGGGCGAACCGGAGTTATATGAAAACCACGGGATCGATTCCCGCTACACCGGGCCGCACGGCGTGGCGCCCACAATATCCGCGCGGTACGGAACGGGCGGCAACAACGTGCCGCTGATCAGCCAGCCGAGCGAAGGGGTCGGCTCCGACCTTCCTACCGGTCAGAGTTACTGCATCGCCGGCAACATTATCGACCGGCAGGATCATAACGGCGGCAACGGGATCGGCGTTCAACCAAACATCAGCTACACGCTGAACACCGCGGACCGGCATTGTGTCTTTTCTCAGCAACGAAGCGACGAGTACACGCCGAACGGCGTGGTCAGCACCCAGAGTGCCCGCCAGTATAAAGATGCGACCGATCTCGTGTGCGACACCGACATCGCGGGAATCAACTGCCGTGCCGGATCGGAAAAGGGCGACCTGTGCGGTACGCCACAGTCTCATCCAGGCGGCGGCTCTCTCAGTACCCAGCATTCGGTCCGGACCGGAAAGCTCATCCGGCGGCTGACACCGCTCGAATGCGAACGGCTCCAGGGCTTTCCCGATCACTGGACGGATATCCCCGGCGCATGTGACAGCGCGCGGTACAAGGCCCTCGGAAACAGCGTGGCGATCCCCTGTGTGGAGCATGTGCTCCGGGGGATCGCTTATTTTTTGCTCAAAATCAGAAATGAAAAGGACTGATTGCATGTATATCTATCCGGACAATCTCCGGGCGAAGCCCACCCTCTGGCTGTGGGAGTTGCGGGATCTCGGCGTGATCGGCGTCGGCCTTCTCCTCGCGGTGCTTGCGTTGGCTCAGCTGCGATTTCTGCCGCCTATTGTCCTCGTCGCGCTTTACGCCTTTTTGAGTATCCGCTTCGACGACACCAGCATTTTGAATTTCATCAAAAATGCAGCGGCTTTCTTCCTCACGAAACAGCAGTATTTTGAATGGGGGCTGTCGGACGCTGCGAATCCGCCTGATATGGGACCGCGTGGAAGGAGCAAAAACTTATGAGCAGGCAAACAAAAAAACAGGCAAGGCAGCGGCAGACCACCCGCCAGCTGATCAACACAAAAGCCATCACCGATTACAGCCTGCAAACCTATCGGAACGACGAACTGGTCTATTTTATCGTGCAGCCCACAAATATCTCCGTGCTGTCTGAAGAAAGCCTGTCCGCCCGGATCTATGCGCTGATGACCGTCCTCAAGGGGATTGCGGAATTGGAGTTTATATGCTTAAACAGCCGCGAAAATTTCGAGGGCAACAAGCAATTTCTGCGCACGCGGCTTGAAAAGGAACAGAATCCGGCTATCCGTGCTCTGTTGGAGGCCGACCTGAACCATCTGGATCGTATCCAGATGCAGATGGCGACGGCGCGGGAATTTCTGGTCGTGCTGCGCCTGCGGAATGAGAAGCAAGGCGAAATTTATTCCTATCTTAACCGCATTGAGAAGACCCTGCGGGAACAGGGCTTCTCCGCCAAACGCGCAGATTCAGAGGACATCAAATGCCTTTTGGCCGTTTACTTCGAACAGAATGTCACCTCTGAAAAGTTTGAGGATTTCGACGGGGAGCGTTGGTTGATTCCAGACGAATAGCGGCGCCGGTTCTTGTTGGGTTTGGTAATAGACTTGACACAGAATTTCGGATATTGTGTATCCAAAGGGGTCCCCTTGGATTACATATTTACGGTTAAGGACGTGTAAAACGATGAAGGATGTTGACGAGGCGCTGAGCGACTATCTGGAAACCTATGAGGCCGATGAGATCTTCAACGACCATTTTTCCGGCATCCGCAGAGCGTTTATTGCGGGCTTTAAGGCGGCGGGAGGCGAAGTTCCGCCGATACAGCCCGTATTCAGGATCATACGGTCAGATCATCCTCCCAAATGATTGGAGGAATAACGGAGAATATATTTGGGATGTTTTTGAATCGGCACTTACCCAGCTGTGCGAATCCATAGCGTTCAATGCCGTTCGCATTTGTGGATCCGGACACCAACCTTACCGCTCTTTTGTTGCTAAGGCCACAAAAGAAGCAACCGTAAAGCCGATGCAGTACATCGGCTTTACGGTTTGTCCATAATCGGACAGAAAAATCCGATTTATACTGTTCACTCATCACAAGAATGAAACGCCATCAATTCAAATATCTGCCCATCTATGCTGATTGTTTCGTCAATAGGGATCACTGTGCCGTCGGTCATAACGACAACCCGTTCATATTCGTCTATCTTTTTAGCTGAGCCGACAGCGGTAACATAGGCACCGCCTTTTTTCTTCGCATCCGGCTGGAAATAGGTGATCGTGATTTCGGGATGCTCTTTAATCCGATCCGTTATGATTTGCAGCTTTTCTCGCAGAGCGTCCTTCGCATATTCGTCCAACTCTACTCTCTCGTCAGTCAGTCTTGCGGTTTCTTTGATTGCGGCTTCATAACCGGTCAGTGCGGCAAACGGGGAAAACTGAGCTGCCCGGTCAATAGCGGTCATATGGGAACGTGTCGCGGAGATATGGTGAGGGAGATTGATGATGTCGTCATATGTCCTTTTCATGCCTTGTGCCCTCCAATCTGCCTGTTCCGATCTATTGTGGTAGCGCCTTCCTCCAGATTCATACCCCTTAGAATGGCGTTCTTGCCGTGTTTCTTTTTTATCTCCAGCATTGTTTTCTGCACCTTTTTTTCTCGTGCAAGTTCGGCTTTTTCATCCTCTTTTTTCGCCTGCGCAGCCGCGTAATCCGTAAAGAGATCAAGCTGTTCAAAGTTGTCCGCCTTTTGAACAGTTCCCTCATCAACAACATGATTTGCTGTAATGTTGACTCTTCTGATCAGGAGATTTTTGTCAATGATGCGGTCAAACAGCTTTGCGACGGCATCCAATATTAGCTTTGTAGACGAGGTCGGTCTGCCAAGATTTATTGAACCATGCGCGGATTTCGGAACGGCGCGTCCATAGTGATCCATGGTAATTGCCCCGTGATATGATTTTTTTATCGTCGGATTTGTCAGATTTTCGATATCATATCCGGCCGTCAAGACAAGCTGGTCGGTCACAAGCCGTTTATCCACCAGATCGAGTACCAGCAGATCGGTCATTTCCCGCACGATCAGCTTCGCTTTGTCAAAAGTATAGGCGGATTGCAGCACCTGCCCCGATCCAACACTGTTTGAGCCTGGCTTATATGCTTTAATATCGGCAATCGTGCATGGCTCCCACCCCCATGCGTGGTCGATCAGCAGCTCGGCGTTGACGCCGAACAGTCTGTACAGTAAATCCTCGTTATAGTAATCGGTAGGTTTACCGAGAGAGCATCTCGCAATATCCCCCATCGTAAAGAGGCCGTGTTCCTCCAGATTCTTGGCATATCCTTTTCCGACGCGCCAAAAGTCTGTTAAAGGCCGGTGCGACCACAGCAGGCGACGGTAGCTCATTTCGTCTAATTCAGCGATCCGCATACCGTTGTTATCAGCCGGTATGTGCTTTGCCTGGATATCCATAGCGATCTTGCTGAGGTACAGGTTTGCGCCAATTCCCGCCGTTGCTGTAATGCCAGTTGTTTTGAGTACATCCAGAATCATTTCCTTGGCAAGCTCACGGGCTGAGAGATTGTAGGTGTTCAGATATGCGGTGGCATCAATAAACACCTCGTCAATGGAGTAGACATGAATATCCTCGGGCGCGATGTACTTCAGGTAGATATTGTAAATCCGTGTGCTGTACTCTATATAATAGGCCATTCTTGGCGTTGCGACAATATAATCCAACGAAAGACCCGGTGAGGATTTCAGTTCGGTATCGTTACAGGAGGCACCGGAAAAGGCTCGTCCCGGTGCTTTGCGCAGCTGTCCCGCATTTACTTCCTTGACCTTCTGTACGACCTCAAACAGCCTCGCCCTGCCGGGGATGCCGTATGCTTTGAGGGAAGGAGAGACGGCGAGGCAGATGGTTTTTTCGGTGCGGCTTGCATCAGCGACAACGAGGTTGGTGGTCAGCGGATCAAGCCCTCGTTCCACGCACTCGACCGAAGCGTAGAAGGATTTTAGATCGATTGCGATATAGGTCCTGTTCTCCATGCTTATTCTCCGGCCTCCTCCTTTAAAAGTCATCTGTTTGCAGATTGAAATTACAGAGTTCCCATTTTACGTTTCCCCACTATGCTTCATGAAAAACCACGTTTCAGGGGTACCATTCGTTGAAATATATAGTACATTACCCTAAAATTAGAAACCAAGTTGTTTCAGCGTTTTCACAATGTCTGATAAAGTGCATTTAACATCGCACTTATTATACCATGCTTAACCGCAAGAGGGTCCGTGCCGTCACAGAGATGTGGCGGTTTTTTTATCCAAAATCCAATCGGGAAGGAAGATGCCAAATGGCAAAGCAGCAGAAGACGAAAACGCCGCCGCAGGAGGATATCCGCATGCAGGAATTTCTGGACATGATCGCACCCTCGGTGATCAAGTTTTTCACGGATTATTTTATCTGCGGCAACACATTTCGGTGCGTTTGGGCTTTGCGTGAATACCCGACGACGACCGATGAGCAGGCCATCTTACGCTATCTCGGAGAAAAAGACGGCGTAACCCTGCACCTCTACACCAGGCATGTCACACCCATGGAGGAAAAGAAAATCATCTCAAATGCTGCGAACAAAAACCGTATGCAGCGGAGCAGCACACAGGATCTTCAACAAACCGTCACAGCTGAGTCGAATTTACAAGACGTCACCACCCTTGTCACACAGATGCACCGGAGTAAGGAGCCGCTTCTGCATACGGCGGTTTACATCGAGCTCTCCGCCCACAGTCTGGAACAGCTCGGTCTGCTTCAAACCGAAGTGCTGACAGAACTCATTCGTTCCAAGCTCAATGTGGATAAACTCCTGCTCCGCCAGCAGCAGGGATTCCAGAGCGTCATCCCCTCAGGCTGGAATGCGTTTTCCAGCCAATTTGAGCGGGTCGTGCCCGCAAGCTCCGCCGCCAACCTGTACCCCTTTAATTATTCGGGCAAAACAGATCCCCATGGCTTTTACCTGGGCCGCGATAAGTTCGGCTCGAATATAATCGTGGACTTCGACAAGCGGGACGATGATAAAACCAACAGCAATATTTTGATCCTTGGCAATAGCGGCCAGGGCAAAAGCCACCTTTTGAAGCTGATCCTCTGCAATATCCTTGAATCCGGAAAAAGCGTGATCTGCCTCGATCCGGAACATGAATACGTCGATCTGGCCGAAAACCTCGGGGGGTGTTTTGCCGACCTCATGAGCGGTCAATATATGATAAACCCTTTGGAGCCCAAGACCTGGGACGAAGGCGGCAGCCCCGAGGACAAGGAAGCGCCCCAGGCATTCCGGCAGCGGACAAAGCTCAGCCAGCATGTTTCTTTCCTGAAGGACTTTTTCCGCTGTTACAAGAATTTTTCCGACCGCCACATCGATGTTATCGAAATCATGCTGGGTAAGCTCTATGAAAAATGGGGGCTCAGCGACCGCACCGATTTCAGCAAGCTGGAGGCCGCTGATTACCCCATCCTTTCCGACCTGTACGCGCTGATTGAGGATGAGTACAAAAGCTACGACCAGGCAAAATATCAGCTCTACACCGCCGAGCTCCTGCAGGAAATCCTGCTGGGGCTCCACTCCATGTGCCAGGGCGCCGAGAGCAAATTCTTCAACGGCCATACCAATGTGACTTCCAACCGCTTTATTGTGTTTGGCGTCAAGGGATTACTGCAGGCCAGCCGGAATGTCAAGAGCGCTCTCCTGTTCAACGTCCTTTCCTTTATGTCCGACAAACTGCTGACCGAAGGCAATACGGCCGCCAGCATCGACGAGCTGTATCTGTTCCTGACCAACAATGGCGGCGGCAACGGTAACAATTATGTGGTCATTGAGTATATTCGAAGCTGCATGAAGCGGGTACGGAAAAAGGACTCCGCCATGATTCTGGCCTCGCAGAATCTCGAAGATTTCAACATCGAGGGCATCAGGGAGCTGACGAAGCCGCTGTTTTCCATCCCCACGCACGCGTTCCTCTTCAACGCTGGCAACATCGACAAGCATTTTTACATCGACTCCCTGCAGCTCGAGGAATCCGAGTACAACCTGATCCGTTACCCCCAGCGGGGCGTCTGCTTGTATAAATGCGGCAACGAGCGGTATAACCTGATGGTCACCGCACCGGAGTACAAATCAAAACTCTTCGGTACGGCCGGAGGCCGCTGATCATCGGAAAAGAGATGAAAAATTTTGGACATGAAAGAACAGCGGTTCGGGATTGAAATCGAGATGACAGGCTTGACCCGTGAGGCTGCCGCACGTGTGCTGTCCGAACATTTCGGGAATCCCGTCAGCCGCGACGGGGGGTATTACGGCGAATATTCTGTTTTGGACAGTGAGAGCCGCCGCTGGAAGGTCATGAGCGACGGCAGTATTACCTGTCAGAAAAGAGAAGGAGGCCGGCTCGTCCCCGCGGACAATAATTACAGCGTGGAACTGGTCAGCCCCATCTGCCATTGGGGTGATATTGAAACCATCCAGGAGATTGTGCGAAAACTTCGCGGCGCCGGCATGATCGCCGATAAAAGCTGTGGGATCCATGTGCATGTAGACGCCTCCCCGCACAACGCGAACACTCTGCGCAACATCACCAATATCATGGCCTCGAAAGAGGATCTGATCTATAAGGCGATGCAGGTCGAGGTGGCCCGTGAACACCAATATTGCAGAAAGGTTGATCAGAGATTCCTTGAAGAACTTAACCGAAAGAAGCCAAAGACGCTCAATGAGGTCAGCCGCATCTGGTACGGCGGCGCAGACCGGAGCTACCACCATTATGACGATTCCCGTTACCACTGCCTGAACTTACATAGCGTGTTCCAAAAGGGCACGATTGAGTTCAGGCTTTTTAATTCCACCACTCATGCGGGAAAAATCAAGGCGTACATCCAGTTCTGCCTTGCCATTTCCGCACAGGCCCTCAACCAGCGTTGCGCCAGCAGACAGAAAACCCACAGCACCAATGAAAAATATACTTTCCGAACGTGGCTGTTGAGATTGGGGTTGATTGGGGATGAATTCAAGACAGCAAGACTCCATCTCCTCGAGCACTTGGATGGCTGTATCGCATGGAAGGATCCCGAGCAGGCTATACAGCAAAAGCAAAGGTTACGACAGAAAAAAGAAAAAGAACTGGAATTGGACGCAGAAAGCCAAACCCAGCAGGAGGCCGCGGCAGCCACACCGCAGGAGGAAATTACGGAAAATGAACAACAGGAACAGGCCGGGGAGGATGAGTCCCCGGCCTTTGTCATGCGTATGTAAACATATAAAGGAGATGTGTTTCTATGAGTAAACCTATGCTGTATATCGCTTACGGCAGCAACCTCAACCTTCCGCAGATGGCGTATCGCTGCCCGACCGCCAAAGTGGTGGGAGCGAGCGAAATCAAGGATTATGAACTGCTGTTCCGCGGCGGCGGTCGGGGGGCAGTAGCCACCGTGGAGCCACTCAAGGACTCGAATGTTCCCATTCTGCTGTGGAAGATCCGACCTGCCGACGAGCAGGCACTTGATCGGTATGAAGGATATCCCCATTTTTATCACAAAGAGGTCCTGCCGGTGGAACTCGGAGGAAAGACGCAGCCGGCCATGGTCTACATCATGAACGATGGGCATCCTTTCGGTGCTCCATCGGATTACTACCTGGAAACCATCATGGAAGGCTATAAGACAGCGGGCTTTAATACGGATTTTCTGGAAAGATCCGTGGAGAAGTCCATCCGGCTGGCCGAAGAACAAGAGCAGGTCAAGCGGGAATCACCGGATATGGAACAAGGCAGTCTGTTCGACATGAAATGGAAGTAACGCTCAATCAATTATTGAAATAGGATCGACTGGTAAAACGGACGCCCCATTACTCGCCGGGGCGTCTGTTCTTTTCTGCCCAAAGGAGGAGTGTTATATGGCCGCACCCGCTGTGGCCCTTGCAGTTAAGGCGGCGATTGCCGCCGCCACAGACAAACGGACGTGGAAGGTGATTGCAGTAATCATCGCCGCTGCCCTGATGCCTTTTATTCTCGCCATCCTTTTACTCATGAGTTTTCTTTCCGGGGGCGCGGCACACAACAATGATGCTGTGAATCTCGCCTTCCACGGAGGGATGATCTCCTCGGATGTCCCTTCTGAATATCGGCAGCATATCGAAGAAATGCAAGATGCGTTCAGGCAACTGGACGATGCGATCGCACAGCTGCCTATTGAATCCGGGGACGGAAGCCTTGACTCCACGCGGGTCAAGGCTGTTTTTTATTCTCTGTATTTCGGCGCCGATTCCCTGCAGGAGGTGGACTACGATTCGTTTGCCGGTTGCTTTGTGAAAACGGAAATCCGCACCCGCACTGTTCAGAATCCGGATGGAACTCAGACTGAACAGAGTTATGACGCAATTGCTCCGTTGACTGATCTCAATCAGGTCTATAAGAATATTGAAAGACTCCTTGGCCGGGCCGTCACCGACGATGAAAAATCCAATGCCGACGAAATCTATCAACATACTTTTGGCGAGAGCGGCACAGGGCCTTCGGACTCATCACAAATTCTCTCCACTGCCGGCCTGATTTCCCCTATCGGAAGTAACTGGCGGGCACTGGTTACCTCGGAATTCGGCCCTCGCATTGACCCGATCAACGGAAAAGCCACTGTTCATACCGGCATCGATCTGGGCATACCGACCGGCACACAGGTTCATGCGGCGAAGGACGGAACAGTTTCCAAGGTTGCCTGGGATCCTGACGGCTATGGAAACTATCTAATGATCGACCATGGCGGTGGGCTGGTCACGCTGTACGGACACTGCTCCCAAATTATCGCCCACGTAGGGCAAGCTGTCAAAGCTGGCGACGTCGTCGCACTGTCCGGAAACACTGGCCACAGCACCGGCAGCCACCTGCACTTTGAAGTGCGCATCAATGGCAAGGCGGTCAACCCCAGAGGGTATCTGCCGTAAAGCAGACTCTGCAGGGAACCTTTCAATATAAACCGATTGAAGCCGTCTCTTGGGGAACGGCTTTTTGTGCTTCGAAGGAGGTAAGCAGGTTGAAACTCAATGGCATGTAATCCGAGGAGCAATCATACGGAGGCGGGCCCATGCGGCTTGCCTTCTTTTTTCAAGAAAGGTGTGATTCAGATGATGATCAAACTCGGTGTCGATAACGGCAACTACAACACAAAATCCTCAGAAGGGATGCTGTACGCCTCCGGGTACGCGGCAAGCGATAAGGAATTCATCACGGATGAGATGCAGCTCTGCTATAGCGGCAGATATTACGCCATTGGCGAAAAGCGGATGCGGTTTCAGCAGGACAAAACGAAAGATCCGGACACCTTTCTTCTGACGTTGCCGGCCATTGCGTCCGCCATGAAAAAGGCGGGTGTTCAGGAAGCAGATGTCCTTCTGGGCGTAGGGCTGCCCATCGAAGCATACGGAATGCAGAAAGACGCCTTCCGCCAATATTTTCTGCGCGGAAATCTGACTTTCCGGTTTGAAGGAGCGGATTACCGCTGCCACATTGCGGATTGCAAAGTGTTCGCCCAAGGGCATGCGGCACTCTGCCGGTACTATCCTCAGCTCCGGGGATACCGCAGCATTACCCTGGCCGACATCGGGGGGTATACGGTAGATGTTCTAACCATGCATGGCTCCAGGCTGGACCGATCGAGCTGCACAAGCCTCCGGATGGGCACCATCACGCTCTATACCCGCATTCAGGACATCCTGCGGCAACGGGACATCCTGCTGACCGACGAACTTGTCACCGATGCCATCCGCGGTAAAATTCAGCACGCGGATCAGGACTTCATACGGCAGACCGTGGAACAGGAAATGCAGAGGTATACCAGGGAATTACTTAACACACTGCGGGAAAGGGGACTTGACCTGAAGCTCCCCACCGTGTTCGCGGGCGGCGGAGCGGAGCTGCTCGACGGCCTGCTGCGTGGCGGCAGCGTCAATACGGTGGCTGTTCTGAACCGCTTCGCCAACGCGGACGGTTATCGTCTGCTGTTGGGGTGAGCAAGATGAGAAAACGCTTCAACGTCTCCTTTGATTTGCAAGCCGCACGGCACAGAGAAGCGGCCCGCCTGCTTGATGAACAGCCTGTCGGGCAGCGCACGGAGTTTATTGTGGATTGTATCCTGCGATATGACCAGTCGGTGAAACTGGAGAAGATCGTCCGCACGGCCATTCAGGAGGAACTGCAGCATTTCACCGATTACCAAGCGCCGTCCGACCTGCCTGCTTCCTCTGCTGTTCTGCAACTGGATGAGGCAAATCTTTCTGATGTGCCGGACAGCCTGCTCCACGCGATGGATGATCCATAATACCCACCCAAGCACCTTATTGGGTGCCAGCACTCTCACAAGCGGGCACCGCATATCGGTATCATGCGCCCTGTTAGGTGTTTGGAGCATCAAATTCCGTACAGACTCACTTTCGCATGCACCCTGTTAGGTGCTTGGCCTCATACCTTTTGAGCCCTGCCGATTACAAGACCGATTGTTGAAACCGAGAATGGAAAGGATGAATGATCCTATGAAACAGGCAGCTTTTAAAATGCAGATTTCTTATGACGCCGAAAAACTGTGCGCCCTCCAAAGATATATGAAAGACGAATCCGAGCTGCGATCCGGCATGGAGTCCCTGTTGGATACCCTTTATCAGTCCCATGTGCCGGCCGAAGTCCGGGAGGCCATTGACAAACGGAATATGGCTCAGTCAGGGGAAGAACCGGAAACGCTGGAGCAGTTTGTGCGGGAGCATCCAAACGACATGATCCAGATCATGTCGCCGGGCGGCTATGTCACTATCGCTCCCGACAAACCGCTGAGTGAGCTGTTCGCCCATGCGGGCGAGCGCGGTACGGAAATCCCGGTCACATGGGAGGAACTGAGGGAGCAGACTGTCGAGAGTTGCCATTACCATCCGGCTGATCGAAGCTGGAACCTGCTGACAGTCGATTCCTCCCTGAACCAGCCGACCCAGGCACCCGAAATGCGGATGTAAGGTGCCGACATAGGATCAGAGCCCGTAGACGCTGACCTTGAAACAGCGAAGTCTGCTTCTCGCCCATGTCACCGCCCGTGTGCCCCCGTGTCGCTTTTTTTCAGCAGGGATCGCACGGTTACACCCATGAGGCGATAAGACCCAGTGCTGGGGCTTTGTGCGGAAGTTTGAGACAGGAGAAGCTCCGCTTTCGGGGAATGAACCATGGGGTGGAAAACGATGCGGGTTAAAGCAGCGGGGTCGCGGTGCGTCCCCGCTGCGGCTCACACCGCCCCGCAATGCGGGTCGGGGAACGTTTTGCTCCGGGGTCGGATTTCGGCCCCTGGGGTCGGTTCCGGGGTCGGCGGCGAAAAAAAAGGCCGGAAACCCGCATCTTTACGCCTTTACAGAGGGGTCATGACAGGAGTCATGGCCCTTTTTGTATAAAACAGAATGGAGGAAAACAATGCCGGAAGAAAGAGTAAACAAGAAGAAATTCCCGCTGTGGATGTACCCGGAAACACGCACTCTGATCGAGAAATGGTACAAACAGGACAACTGCCAGAGTCAGAGCGAGTTCATCGAAAAGGCCGTCCGTTTCTACTGCGGCTACATTTCGGCGGAGGACGGCGTGCGCTATCTGCCCGCCGCCATCACGTCCGCCATGACCGGAATGGTGGACAGTCTGGAAAGCCGGATGGCTCGCCTTATTTTCAAACTGGCTGTCGAGATGAGCATGATGATGAACATCCTCGCGGCAAACGCAGATGTGGACGAAACCATGCTGCGCAGGCTGCGCGGCAAGTGCGTGAACGACGTTAAAAGGTCTGTCGGTTCCGTCACCTTCGAGGATGTGGTGAAATTCCAGAAGGGTGAGTAACGGCCATGCCGAAAATCATCTTTAAGTGCCGGTATCTCAAGGACGGAACCCATGCCGCCAACCTCGTGAAATACATGGCGACGCGCGAGGGCGTGGAGAAGCTTCCGGCGAATATCCGCGCCCTGCCCTCCACGGCAAAACAGCGACGGCTCATCGGTGATCTGCTGGCTCAGTTTCCAGACACCGCGGACCTGCTCGAATATGAAGACTACCAGAAGCAGCCGACTATTGAAAACGCCTCGGAATTCATCACAGCGGCGCTGGAGCAGAACATGGATCCGCTTGGGCGCAAGGACGTGTATGTTCAATATATCGCCACCCGCCCTCGTGTGGAGAAATCCGGCACGCATGGCCTGTTCTCGGATGCCGAGGCGCCACCAATATTGTCCGAGGTGGCGGAGGAAGTCTCCCGCCACACGGGAAACGTCTGGACACCGATTATCAGCCTGCGGCGGGAGGACGCCGCCCGGCTCGGGTATGACCATGCCGCGGCGTGGATGGCGCTTCTGCGCAAACAGCGCAACCTGTTTTCCGAGCAGATGAAGATCTCCCCGGAAAACCTGCGCTGGTACGCAGCTTTTCACGATGAAGGCCACCATCCGCACTGCCACATGATCGTCTATTCCGTTGATCCCCGCGAGGGTTACGTCACCAAACCCGCCATCAACGAAATGCGGAGTACGCTGGCGCATGAAATCTTCCAGCAGGACCTGATGCAGATTTATCCGGATCAGACCGCACGCCGCAACGAGCTCGCCGAACAGAGCCGTGTCGCGCTTTCCGAAATCATCGGGCAGATGGAATCCGGTGTCTACGAAAACAAGGTTATTGAAGATATGCTCTCCCGGCTTTCCGAACGCCTGAAATACACCTCGGGCAGAAAACAGTACGGTTACCTCAAAGCGGAGCTCAAGACCCTCGTCGATCAGATCGTGGATGAGCTCTCAAAGGACGCGCGGATGGCGGAAGCCTACCGGGCATGGTACAAGTTACATAACGAGATTCTGCACACTTACGCCGACAAGCTGCCCGACCCGCTTCCGCTTTCCCAGCAAAAGGAATTCAAGCACATCAAGAACATCGTGATCGAAGAAGCTCTGCGTATCGGCGAGCGGCAGATCATGTTTGAGGGCGACGAGGGCATTGAGGCTCAGGCGGAAACGGCAGCGGATCAGACCGATCCGGTGTATGAGCCGGAGGATGAGCCAGACGATGAATCCCCAGAAGACGGGAATTTTCCGAACAGCACATCGGAAGGCCCGGAACCCATTGAAAGTCCGCCCGCGACACCCCACCCATATATCGAATGGAGCGACCGCTACAAACAGGCCCGTGAATTTTTGTACGGGAAAGACGATATGGAGCCGGATTTAGCTCAGGCGCTCCGGCTGTTTCAAGAAGAAGCCGATGCTGGAAACGCACTCGCCATGCATGATCTCGGACGCATGTACGCAGACGGACTGGGGATAGAAGCCGATGCGGGGATTTCTTTCACCTGGTACGAAAAGGCCCTCACAGCCTTTTATGAGATTAAAATGGGGAAAAGCCACCGCTATGTGGAATACCGCATCGGCAAGATGCATGCTGCCGGTCACGGCATCGATCAGGACTATGAAGAAGCGGCAGGCTGGTTTGAGGAATCTGCCTCGGAGAACTACAAGTACGCACAGTATTCCCTCGCCGGCCTGTACTACCGGGGCCAGGGCGTGGAACTGAATTATAATACAGCGTTTGCGCTGTATCAGAAAGCGGCGCGGCAGCACTTCCCGTATGCGTCCTATGAACTGGCGAAGATGTACCGGGACGGCATCGGCACGGCAAAAGATAAAAATGCGGCCGCCGACTGCTTCCGGGAAGCCTTTCTTGGATTTCAGCAACTGGAGGCACAAAGCCGCGACGACAAGCTCCAGTACCGCCTCGGGCAGATGCTCTACACCGGCACCGGAACGGAACGGGATATCGGCGCTGCGGTGCAATACCTCGAAAAATCGGCCAAGCTCGGAAACGTCTATGCCCAATGCCTGCTTGGGAAAATTTATCTGGCTGTTGAAAGTCCGTTGAATCCGGATGAAGATACCCACGCGGATCCCGAAAGGGGCGTTTTCTGGCTCACCAAAGCTGTGGATGCCGGAAATGACTCCGCCGAGTATCTGTTAGGAAAGCTCTACCGGGACGGCCTGTATGTGGAGCGAAACGCGGAAAAAGCCGTCGCACTGTTCACCGCGGCGGCCGACCAGAAGAACCCCTATGCCGCCTACGCCTTGGGAAAGTTGTGCCTCGAAGGAACGGCTGTCGCAAAGGATATGGGCGTCGCAGCCAGATGGCTGACATTCTCGGCCGGCCTCGGCAATGCGTATACGCAGTACGCGCTGGCAAAGCTGTATCTGGCTGGCGAAGATGTGCCAAAGAATATTCATCAGGCGGTGGATCTGCTTACAAAGGCGGCCCTGCAGAACAATTCCTTCGCCCAATACCGCCTCGGCAAGCTGTACCTTCTGGGAGAGGAAGTTCCCAAAGATGTGGAGGCCGCCGTCAAGTGGCTCACAGCTTCCGCGGAGCTGGACAACCAATATGCGCAATACATGCTCGGCAAGCTCTACCTGATGGGGCAGGATGTTCCACGCGACCGCGAAGCCGCCGTTCGATGGCTGACGGCTTCCGCCGGGCAGGGCAATCCATACGCCCGGTTTTTCCTCAATCATCTGGACTCGTTCCGTGATCCGTCCCCGATGCTGGCGGTCACCCGGCTCCTGCACCACCTGAGCCGGATCTTCCGGCAGCAGCAAAGTAGGCTGTACGGAGGCCCCGGCATGGGAACGGACAGCAAGCTCCGCCGCCGGCTCCGGCAGAAGAAGATGGCAATGGGTCACGCGCCCGACGAGCGGGCGCCCGAACAGAGCTATTAAAAGGAGGCGCACATTTGATGCGAAAACAGTATCCACAGACAAAAGAGATCCCGCCCGCCAAAATCAATATGGTGCTGGATAAGCCGTCCGTACATCAGCGGACGGCCTTTTTTCGCCGGTGCGGGAAACGCAAACGCTGAAAGGAAGGATCCTTCATGTCCTATATCCCGTTCACAGAGGAAGAAAAACAAAGGGCCAACTCGGTTGACCTCGTGGACTTTTTACAGAGGCAGGGCGAGCAGCTCATCCGCTCCGGGCATGAGTGGCGCTGGAAACGGCATGACAGCGTGACTATCCGCGGCAGCGAGTGGTTTCGGCATTCCCGCAAGGAGGGAGGCCACGCGATTGACTTCGTCCAGCGGTTCTATGACATGGATTTCCCCGAAGCGGTCACCTTTCTGCTCGGCGGCGAGGGCGGCCTGGAATGGAACCAGACCGAGAAAAGCGCGCCGCCGCCCAAGAAAGACTTTGCACTCCCGGAAGCCAATCCGGACATGCGCCGGGTGTTCGCCTATCTGCTCAAACAGCGGTTCATCGATCCGAGCGTGCTGTCGTATTTCGCACGCGAACACCTGATCTATGAGGATAAAGAGTACCACAACGCTGTGTTTGTCGGTGTGGATGAAAATAGTATTCCCCGTCACGCGCACAAACGCGGCACCTACACCAAAGGCGAGCCTTACAAGGGCAACGTGGAGGGAAGCGACCCGAAATACAGCTTTCACTACATCGGCGAGGACGACACCCTTTATGTGTTCGAGGCGCCGATCGATATGCTCTCTTTTATTTCTCTTCACCTGAAAGACTGGCAAAAACACAGCTATGTCACGCTGGACGGTGTGTCTGAGCACGCGATGCTTCAGCAGCTCAAAAGCCATCCGAACCTGAAAAATATAGTGCTGTGCCTTGATCACGACGAGGCCGGGATTGAGGCCACCGGCAGACTGAAGGACATCCTTGCCGAACATGACTACTACGACCCCGCCTATATGGATATCCCTGTGCTCCAGTCCCGGTACAAGGACTGGAACGAGGATATCAAAGCAAAGCACGGCATTACCCCCATCCCGGCCGGGGAGCATCCAAAGCTCGTTCTGCTGCCGGAGATCTGCGAAAATCTTTCCTCCGTATGCGAAACCCTGTCGGCCGTTCCGGACCCGGCCGCTGTCATCCGGGAATATCACCGGAGGCTGACGCCGCTGGTCGATTCCGAAAAGCTCGCTGCCGCCAATTCGGAGATCGTGGGAGCTTGCCTGCAGAAAATGGCGGCGGGCGCGCTGCTTTCCGCGCAGCGGGAGCTTCGGCAAATGGAACGGCCGGAAACGGTCGGGCAGCTGATTGGAAACCTGCGCGACAGCTATAGGCCCCACCTGGACCGGGGCTGGATGCGAACTAAAGCGGCAGATATCCGCGAGGATGCGGTGAATATCGACCGGCAGTCACTCGCACCCGGCATCCGCACGCTGCAGGATCGGCAGACGCTGGTTTCAGATTATATGCGCCTCGCACTTGACTGCATAAAGGCGCAGCTTTTTGTCCGGCTGGAACTGTCCCAGCCGCTCCAGGCGCCGAAGGAATCGGCGCTAAATTTTAAGATGAGCTTGTGAAGGAGGTCTATTTATGATTATTTCTCCGGTTGTCACTCTGCTGATCGCCGGATTCCTGATGTTCGCCGTCATCGGGCTTCTGTCCCTGCTGGCGCATTACTATACCCTCAACGGCATCAAATCCCGGACGGTGGGCGACGGCCAGCACGGTACGGCCCGTTGGGCGACCAAATCCGAAATCAAGCACACCTATTCGGAAGTCCCTTTTGAGCCGGAACTCTGGCGGCAGGGCAAAAACCTTCCTTCCGCACAGGGCCTGATTATCGGCTGGCATAAAGCGCCGCTGTTTGACCGGACCGCTCCACACGGCTACGCGCTGGTTGATGACGACGATATTCACTGCCTCATGATCGGGGCTGCGGGCGTAGGGAAAACCGCAAACTTTTTATATCCCAACCTCGAATACGCCTGTGCGGCCGGCATGAGCTTTCTTACGACCGACACCAAGGGAGATCTGTATCGCAATTATGGGGGGATCGCAAAAGAGTGTTACGGTTACGACGTTGCCGTGATTGATCTGCGCAATCCGACCAAAAGCGACGGATTTAACCTGAATCATCTCGTCAACCGGTACATGGACGCCTATCTACGGGACGATACCAACCTGGCGTATAAGGCGAAAGCCGAGAAGTATGCCAAGATTACGGCGAAAACCATCATCGGATCTGGCGGGTTCGATATTGCCACGGCAGGCCAGAACGCCTTTTTTTACGATGCGGCGGAAGGTCTGTTGACCTCGGTCATCCTTCTGCTCGCGGAATTCTGCCCTCCGAAGAAGCGTCACATCGTCTCCGTCTTCAAACTGATTCAGGACCTGCTCGCACCGAGCGGCGTGAAGGGCAGGACTCTGTTCCAGTTGCTGATGGCGCATCTTCCGGACGACCACAAGACAAAATGGTTCGCGGGCGCGGCGCTCAACAGCGCGGATATGGCGATGCAGAGCGTCCTTTCCACGGCGCTTTCCAGGCTCAACGCATTCCTGGATTCCGAACTGGAGCAGGTTCTGTGCTTCGATACCGCCATAGACGCGGAAAAATTCTGCACGGAGAAAAGCGCCGTTTTTCTTGTCATGCCGGAAGAAGATAACACGAAATATTTTATTATCTCGCTGATCGTCCAACAGCTTTACCGTGAAATCCTCTCGGTGGCCGACGAGCACGGCGGGAAGCTGCCCAACCGTGTCATGATGTACCTTGATGAGATAGGGACCATTCCAAAAATAGAGTCAGCCGAGATGATGTTCTCATCCAGTCGCTCACGGCGGGTGTCTATAACAGCCATCATCCAGAGCCTTGCTCAGTTGGAGAAAAATTACGGAAAAGAAGGCGCCGCCATCATCGTGGATAACTGCCAGGACACGATTTTCGGAGGTTTCGCGCCCAACAGCGAGTCGGCGGAAACCCTGTCCAAATCGCTGGGAACCCGAACGGTGATGAGCGGGACCGTTAACCGAGGCAAAAGCGACGGCTCGCAGAACCTCGAAATGATCGAGCGTCCGCTCCTTTCGCCGGACGAACTCAAATCCATGCCCAAGGGCAGATTCGTTGTGACGAAAACCGGCGCTTATCCAATGCGCACCCGGCTCAAGCTGTTTAAGGATTGGGGTATCACCTTCGGAAAGCCTTATGAGGTTGAGGAAAAGTCGGCCCGGAAGGTGGAGTACGCCGACCGGTTCGAGCTGGAGGAAGAACTCATCCGCAGGAATGCGGCTTATACGGTTGACCCGGACATAGCTGAAGGTGAACCCAGTACACACGGTGGGATCGAGCATGCGCCTGCGCAGGAGATAAATGGTTTTCCTCGAAGAAAAGATCCCGTTCGCATCGAATAGGAGTGATATGTCGTGGGGTATTTTACATCTTTGTATGCTTCTGAGCTTCCTCACCGCGCGGTTGCCGTGTATATGTACCTGCGCGACCGAGCCGATAAGGACGGCAAATGCTACCCGGCGATCGGTACCATCGCACGGGAGCTGAAGCTGTCCAAAAGCACGGTCAAACGGGCTATCGCCGATCTTGAAAAAAGCGACCACCTCTGCAAAGAGCCGAGGTGGCGCGAAAACGGCGGAAAATCCTCCAATCTGTATCACATAAGGTAAACGCTGAAAAAGTATCTGCTCTGCCAAGAAGAAAGTCTGCCCACAGGTGAACCGTGGAACGGTTCATGGTGAACCATGAAAGCGAACCTCCTACTCTAAGCAGATCTAAATCAGAGAAAAGACAAGCGGAAAGGTTTATTTTTCTTTCTTCCTTTCTTTCACCGGTATGGGAGTAACCTCCGCTGTATCCGGGTCAATCAGAATAATTCCCTTGTTCTTTTCTCTGGCGTATGTAACGAGATGAGCGGCAGATTCCACAAAAACGAGCATCTGTTCTTTGTAAACCGCCAGAACGGAACCGGAGCGGTTCACCAGTATTCATTGCAGCGGGGATAAAAACTGTTTTTAAGTAAGCGTCAAAAACGCCGTCACCTTGACAGAATCAATTGGTGTCGCGCTAAGTTTTTCATTGCTCCTGAATGTCCGGCACATCCGGTGTCAGATATTTGCTTTTGAGCGCGCGCAGAACATCGCTGATGGTGGAAACCGATGCCACATTCTGTATTTCCACCCCCGCTTCCCGAAGCGGGTTGTTACGACGGCTCCCGTAGTTGGTGCCTCTTTTGGGGGATCCAGTTCAGCAAATACCGTTCGCGGGTCGGCGATGATTTCTCCATCCGGCTGGCTGCAGGCCAGCAGTGCTTCGAGCCGTACTCTCCGGGAAAAGGTACACAAGCCGCGCAATAAAGTCATCAGATCCGCGCCGGGAAAACGAGTCAATCTGCTGGTGTACATTCGGGCCAAACTCCGCGCCGGAAAAGGCATCGGCTACGAACGGTGGGCCAGGATTTTCAACCACAAACACGGCATCCAACAGATCCGGAATATTTTTTTTTCTATTGACAATAATTTATGATAATGATAATATAACGATTAAGCAATCGTTTAATCGTTATATTAGGGGGGCTTATCCATGTCGACGAAGGTATTTATGCTTAATGGGTTGGACTGCGCCAACTGTGCCGCAAAAATAGAAACAGAAATTAAAAACATTGAAGGGATTAAGTTCGCTTCAGTAGATTATGTTTCTAAGAGACTTACTTGGGAAGCTGAGTCGAATACCAATGTTCCTATGTTAGTGGAGAAGATAGAAAGCATCGTAAAAAAAATAGAACCGGATGTGAAAATTGCTTTAGTGAAAAATCCTTCTAAATCTAAAATAGAAGAAAAAGATGACGACGATGAAGAAGGGCATAAAAAAGAGATAGTCGAACTGGTGATTGGAGGAACTTTATTTGTTGTTGGATTGATTTTTAAATTTCAAAACTGGCTTGAACTTACCATATTTTTAATAAGCTATATCATTGTTGGCAGAAAAGTTGTTTTAAGCGCAATAAAGGGGATCGTACGAGGTCAGGTATTCAGTGAGCACTTCCTGATGAGTGTTGCTACAATCGGTGCCTTCTTTGTTGGAGAGTATCCGGAAGGCGTCGCCGTTATGTTGTTCTATCTGGTTGGGGAATTATTCGAGGATATGGCCGTGGATAATTCCAGAAAGTCAATCAGTGAATTAATGGATATAAGACCTGATTATGCAAATTTACAGGTTGGCGAAGAACTCAAAAAAGTATCTCCTGATGAAGTAAATATCGGTAATAAGATCGTAGTAAAACCGGGAGAAAAAATTCCTCTTGACGGCAAGGTCATAGAAGGCACTTCAATGGTTGATACAGCGGCATTGACCGGAGAATCCGTTCCACGTGAGTTAAAACCCGGAAGTGATGCTTTGAGCGGGTTTGTAAATAAGAATGGCGTTTTGACTATTGAAGTTACAAAAGGATTCGGAGAATCTACAGTTTCAAAAATCTTGGATTTAGTACAGAATGCCAGCAACAAAAAAGCGCCAACTGAAAAATTTATAACAAAATTTGCGCGTTACTATACTCCGGTTGTTGTATTTGGAGCATTGGCATTAGCAATTATTCCGCCTTTGGTTATTCCAGGAGCATCCTTCTCTGACTGGATTTACCGAGGGTTAGTATTCTTGGTGGTTTCCTGCCCCTGCGCGTTAGTGCTTTCAATACCATTGGGATTCCTTGGGGGAATTGGGGGAGCTTCAAAAAAGGGAATATTAGTAAAAGGCGGCAACTACCTTGAAGCATTGAACAATGTTGAAGCAGTTGTTTTTGATAAGACGGGGACTTTAACCAAAGGTGTATTCAAGGTTACAAAAGCGATTTCTGAAAACGGTTATACAGAGGATGAACTGATCAAATATGCGGCATATGCTGAAAGCTATTCAAATCATCCGATTGCACTTTCAATTATAGCTGCTTATCATGCTGAAATTGATAAATATAAAATTGAAAATTATCAGGAAATAGCGGGACATGGAATTAAGGTCAATGTCAATGGAAAGGAAGTACTCGTTGGAAATACTAAATTAATGATCAGTGAAAACATCCAATACACTGATGTGGATACGTTAGGCACAGTAGTACATGTGGCCATAGACAAAAAGTATGCGGGCAGTATCATAATTTCAGATGAGGTGAAAGAAGACTCTGCAAAAACAATTAAAGAGTTGAAAGCGCTTGGCGTTAGAAAAACAGTTATGCTTACTGGCGACTTGAAGAAGGTGGCAGACAATATCGGCAAGGAATTAGGTTTAGACAAGGTTTATTCTGAACTGTTACCCGCCGATAAAGTTGAAAAAGTTGAATCCCTGGAAGCCCAAAAATCTCACAAGGGAAAGATTGTATTTGTTGGTGATGGAATTAACGATGCGCCGGTACTTGCAAGAGCCGACATCGGTATCGCTATGGGAGGCTTGGGCTCGGACGCTGCGATTGAGGCCGCAGATGTAGTGATTATGACTGATGAACCTCATAAAGTAGCATCAGCGATAAAAATTGCGAAAAGAACGAGAAACATTGTATCTCAGAATATCGTGTTTGCATTAGGAGTTAAAGCCATATTCCTCGTATTAGGAGCATTGGGGTTAGCTTCCATGTGGGCGGCCGTGTTTGCAGATATGGGGGTTGCTCTGATTGCAGTTGTTAACGCAATGAGAGCTCTGAATACGAAAAAAATATGAATCTTTTTATGATTATATCTTATATTGTTTATATGAAAGGGTGGCTATAATGTCTGAAAACCACGAAAACATGACAGATCAAGAAAATGCAATGTGTGATATCACTATTGTTCATCAGGATATATTAGATAAAGTGAAAAAAGAAATAACTGACGATGATACTTTGTATAATATGGCTGGTATATTTAAAGTACTCAGCGATCCTACACGCCTAAAAATTATAAATGCGCTTATGCTTTCTGAAATGTGCGTGTGTGATATTGCAGCTTTGCTGAATATGTCGAAGCCTGCTATTTCGCATCATCTAAAATCGTTACGGCAAACCCACTTAATTAAATACAGGCGTGACGGGAAAATCGCTTATTATTCACTGAATGATGCACATATTAAAATGATGTTTGATCTATGTATAACGCATATCAAAAAATAATGATACAGGTATTAGTTTAGCTGAAATGAGGCGGGGGTGCGCCGGCTGATCTACACCACCAATGTTATTGAAGGCTTCAACCGGCAGCTCCGAAAGGTGACGAAGGCGAAATCGGTCTTTCCGACGGATGACAGCCTGCTCAAGATGCTGTATCTGGCCATGATGGACATCACGAAAAAATTGACCGGCAGGCGGCAGGACTGGAGCGTGATCCACGCCCAACTGGCCGTATATTTTGCCGGCCGGATGCTGTGCTTTCTTTTATGTCTATGTCCATACACTTTCCGCTCAGTCGTCGGGGCCGGTATAAGGACGGTACTTATCATGGATTTGGCGCCGGATTTCGGGGAGGAACAACGACGGTGACGGTCGAAGTTTCAGGCGGGAAAATTACTGCAATCCAAGTGGATTCCAGCGAGGATGCTCCGAGCTTTTTCAATGCTGCGTACACAATGGTTTCCAATGAAATCATCAGCAACCAGACAGCGGAAGTGGACGCTGTATCCGGCGCGACATACAGCAGCAGGGGCATTATGGATGCAGTTTCCAATGCCTTGGCTCAAGCATAATGATTCATTTAAAGATGCAAATATTGGGGATGAATTTCCGTCTACAGGTTTATTGGGTCTAAGCAAGGTTTCCGTTCCCCTCAGCGGAACAGATTGAAACGAACTGAGCCAATCGCGCGGCAATAACATGGAACAACGCTCGAAACCCATATCGTTTTGAAAAGCACTTTTCCGGCAGATAATTCATATTATGGGTTAAAATCAACGGGAGAGGATCGGAAGATATGCCTGATGAAGAATTAAGAGACTATGGCCCCATACCAATAGTAGTGAATATTGAAGCGGTTACGGAGCAAAACAATACCTTCCGTACCGCTTTCTGGACAGGGAATCATCTGCAGCTTACGCTGATGAGCATTCGTGTGAACGATGATATCGGCTTGGAAATGCACCCTGATGTTGACCAGTTTATCCGCATCGAGCAGGGCGAAGGGCTTGCGAAGTTCGGAAACCGGAGAGACAATATGAATTTTCAAAAGCGAGTCGGGCCAAGCGATGCCATTGTCATACCAGCCGGGACATGGCATAACGTCGTCAATGTAGGCACCGTACCCTTAAAAGTATATTCGATTTATGCACCTCCCCAACATCCTTGGGGAACCGTTCACAAAACGAAAGACGACGCAATAGCAACAGGGACATAAAATAACGGTATCATCAAGCGCTTTGGAGTATTTGAATTCGGGCCCAAGTCCCATTGGAATAATGATGCAGAAAAAGATTTGAACAGATGACTAAGGCAGGATCAGCCTACTGTACGCTATTCCTGCCTGTCCAATTTTGAGGCTAAAAGGGAGAGGCTCTCAGCGGCTGAAGGCAGATTTATATGAAAGGCGGAGGATTATCATGAGCTATACGCATCCGAACGGACAGCCGCAGGGCACGGCACAGAAGTTTACGGATAAACTCAGGGAAATCCTGATCAGTGAAATCATCGCGATTAACGGTTACCAAACCCACATCGCCAACTCGGACATTTCTGAAATAAACGATGCCTGGCACAGTATTATGCTCGACGAAAAGCAGCATTACGGCTGGGTGCTGAAGCTGCTCCGCAAATATGATCCGGAGCAGTATAAACAGTTTTTAGCTCATAAGGACGACAACCCCGGGCCCCAGACACCGGTGTCGCTCTCCCATTCCCAGTCCGGCGGTGCGGCCATTCTGAACGATATCCGGGACGATATCAAGGGAGAACTCGAGGCCGTGATTCTGTATGAAGCGCAGCTGCCAAAATATCCATATCGGGATATCCGCACCACCTTGCAGGCCGTGATTGACGACGAAAAAGGGCACGCGGAGCATCTTACCAGGCTATTGCTAAAATATGACGTCGATCCGTATGATGAACTGGTTTGATTCCGGGCATTTCAGGGAACCGACAAACTTGAACGGCCATGAAATCCATTGGGGATGTCACGGCCGTTCTGATTTTACTGTTAATTCTTTCTCAGATGTTTTACAAGTTTTACGATTTCGACCCAAAGTACCGACGCCGCCGACATCACGATTACGGCGATCGCTTCCGGTCCGGTCAGCGGAGCCAGCTTCACAAAGGCTGAAAGCGGAGTGTATAAGAGCAGGACAAGCATGGAAATGGTTCCCGCAAAGGCCGCCCACATCACCTTGTCTTTGATCAGACGGTGGAATGACTGGAATGCAAAATCCGTTTGGGAACTGTTGACCAGAACCAAAAGCAGATTGCTTAGAAAAATAATGGAAAGGCCCATTGCACGGGCAACCGGAGCGTTTACGGCTGGATCTGCCATAAGAACCGTATAATAGGTTCCAAAAGAAGAGGCAAAAACCGTCAGCCCCTGCAGAATGCTTCTGAAGA
Source organism: Caproicibacter sp. BJN0012 (assembly GCF_035986805.1). NCBI lineage: Bacteria > Bacillati > Bacillota > Clostridia > Eubacteriales > Acutalibacteraceae > Caproicibacter > Caproicibacter sp. BJN0012. The sequence goes on from NZ_CP142518.1 coordinate 3,208,224, forward strand.
GACCTTTCGCTCTCATCAGTTTTTCTTTCGGATCACGGGGATCGCGTTCCATCACATTCTGTTCCGCGGGCTGCCGTTCAAAAATGATGGAGCAGGTCGGGTCGATAATCAGTTCCAAAAGGACGACATGGATGGGCAGTAACATAAGGTTCGCCGGATTTACTTTCAGAAGAGGGGCCAACAGACAGGAAAACGCGATTGGAATGTGAATCGTGAACACATATCCGACCGCTTTTTTGATGTTGTCGTAAATCCGCCTGCCGTCCCTGATGGTATCCACAATCGTCGAAAAATTATCGTCAAGCAGGATGAGATCGGCGGCTTCGCGGGACACCTCCGAACCGCGCTTTCCCATCGCGATGCCGATATCGGCATATTTGAGCGCGGGGGCGTCGTTGACCCCGTCGCCCGTCATTGCCACGATCTCGCCGTTTGCCTTGAAAGCCTTCACGATGCGCATCTTATGCTCCGGGACGACGCGGGAAAAAATGCTGACGGAACGGACACGTCTCTGAAGTTCCTCATCCGTCATCCGGTCGATCTCGTCGCCAGTGACGGATTTCCCGCATGGCATGCCGATCTGCTTCGCGATCGCGCCTGCCGTGATGCCGTTGTCGCCCGTAATCATCACAACGCGGACGCCTGCCTTCCTGCAGCGGAGGATATCCGCTTTTACGGATTCCCTCGGAGGATCCGCAAGGCCAACCAATCCGCAGAACTGAAGGCGGCATTGGGCCAAAGAAGCGGGAACTTCGCCCGCCGTTCCAACGTCCATTCTGCCAACCGCGATCACGCGGAGCCCGCGTGCCGCCATATCGGCGGCTTTTTCCTGCGCTTTGTCCCGTTCGTCCGAATTGAGATTACATAAAGCGAGGACCTTTTCCGGCGAGCCTTTCGCGGCGATCAGGATTTCATTGCCGCGTCTCCAGACATGGCCCATCATTTTTGCCTCATGAGTGAAGGAATATTCCCGAATCAGCTTGCCGCCGAACAGGAAATCCCTGGACAGGCCCCTGCCTTCACAATACGAAATCATGGCCTTTTCCATAGGGTCATATGCGTCCGGTTCGCAGGCCATCCCCATGACCGCGCAGAGGTCCCGCTCTTTGTTTTCCTCTGTCCACGTATCGCATACGGTCATCTGATTCATCGTAATGGTGCCGGTCTTATCAACGCAAAGAACCGACACGGCGCCGAGCGTTTCCACGGAAGCCAGCCTGCGCATCAGCGAATGCTTTTTTGCAAGCCGCCATGCGCCCATGGAAAGGAAGACTGTCAAAATAACCGGGAACTCTTCCGGGATCATGGCCATGGCGAGCGTGACGCCGGAAAGGATGCTTTCGATCAGCCTGTCGGTAAATTGGTGGTCCGGGATATTCAGCCAGGTGAAGCAGCCTACCAATACAAACAGGACCGCCGCAATAACCGCGCAAAGCTTCACGAGCCCGCGGGTCTGCCTCTGAAGCGGCGACGGGGCTTCCGGTGCGCCGACGACATTTGTACCGATTTTCCCGAACTCGGTGGCTTTGCCGATTTGATCCACGCGGACCAGCGCGCTTCCCTGCGTCACAAGAGTCCCCGCGTAGCAGTGGTCGCGCCGCCAGTGCCCGCCGTCTGCATCGGCGGTCCCGAGCGCGACCTTCCAAACGCCTTCCGCTTCGCCCGTCATGGACGACTCGTCGACGCACAAATCGTTCGCCTGAAGGATCTCCCCGTCCGCCGGGATCTTGTCGCCTTCGGCAATCAGCATGATATCCTCCGGGACAAGATCGGCGCTGTCGATCCGCCGCTCCGCTCCGTCCCGCAGCACCGTAATGCGCGGCGCCGCGAGATCCTTTAAGGCGTTCAGAGTCTTGTCGGTTTTCCAGCCCTGAATCACATCGATACTGATCATACCCGATACAAAGATCAGCATAACAACTCCGTCGCGCGGCTCACCCAGCAAAAAATAGATGACCGCCGTCACGATGAGCAGCAAAAACATAGGTTCCGACAAGGCTTTCAAAATCTCTTGAAGAACATTCTTTTTCTTTTTCGGAATCAATTCGTTCCTGCCGAATCGCTTTTGACGTTGCACGGCTTCCGCCGTTGTCAGGCCGGTTGGATTTATGGTTTTCTTTCGTTCTGTCATAAAAGTTACCTCCATCATGCTTCTCAGCATTTATGCGACAGCTCTATGGCATTGCAAAGATACAGCTGCAGCCTCAAAAGGGTACAAAAATACCTGTGAGACAACATACTGTCCCACAGGTTCTGATCAACCTGTTGCCGCGAGGCCCAGCCCCATAAACCCAATATCGGGTTTATCGCCTGCTCAGTTTGTACTGTAGATTAAATGCAGCGCAGAGAGATGAAAGATATTTTATCATATTCATTTACTCACGTCAAGTGATTAAAAACAAAAATATAAGATTCCTATCATGAATTTTATGGCGGATCCTGAGAGAAAACCTATTTTTGATTTTTCCTTTTTTTAGAAATCCAAACAACAAAACCGACCCCTCCGACCGCCATCACGGCGAGAGCAATGTAGGTATAGAGATTCATGGATTGGCTGACGCGTTCCCAGCCGGCTCCGGCAAAAGCGCCCAGCAGCACCAGAACCACATTCCAAATTGCGGAGCCGAGGATAGTGTACAAAAGGAACCTGCCTCTGCGCATCCGCGCCATCCCCGCAGGGATGGAGATGAGGCTTCGGACTAATGGAATAAACCGGCAAAAAAAGACGGTGGAGGCACCGCGCCGATTAAACCAGTTATCCGCCCGTTCCACATCCCCTTTTTTCAGCCCGAGGACATGTCCCCATTTCCCGATGAACCTGTCCATTTTCTCGGCCGGAAGCAGCCGTCCGACGCCGTAAAGGACGATTGCCCCGGCCACCGACCCGATGGTGGCGGACAAGGTGACGATCCAGATGTTCATGCTGGTGTAAGTGGTCATGAAGCCGCCGAAAGTCAGGATCAGCTCGGACGGAATGGGAGGAAACAGGTTCTCGATTGCGATCAGCAGTGCTATCCCCACGTATCCGTACTGGTTCATAATATGGATGACCCATTCCTGCATTTTGAACTTCCTTTCAAAAATCCGAGTTTTTAATCTTTGCTTGTCTGCCGTTCCAAAGCGAGTAAACCAGCAGGGATATGGCGGCCCCGAACAGCCAGCCGCCCAGAACATCGCTCGCATAGTGGACGCCCAGATAGACTCGGCTGAATCCGATCAGGCCCGCCAAGGCGATGCACAGGGAAGAAAGAAATAGTTTTCGGGAAAAACTTCCAAGATACCGGATGATCATCAAGATCAGCATGACATAGAGCGACGCGTTGATCATCGCATGGCCGCTGGGAAAGCTGTAGCCCGTTTCGCTGATCAGCCGGAGGACATTCGGGCGTCCCCTCGCGAAAATCTGCTTCAGGAGGACGTTGAACACACCGGACATTATCACTACCGCCGAAGTAGGCAGTGCGATGGTTCTCCTCGTTTTTGGTGCGAGAAACAGTGACAGGCAGAACACAATTACAGTAATTGGATCGCCGAGATGGGTGATCACCTTCATCATTGCAGTCAAAACGGGTGACATATTTTCCACTGCTTCCCCATAAAACCATCCTTCAAAGCGAATAGTGATTCCGGCATAGATACATACAGCGAGCATCGCAAATAAAATGACCGGCATCACCACAAGCCATATGATGCGTTTATTCATCCCGTCCCTACTCTCCTCCATCCAGTGCGCTGCCGCAGTGTTTGCAGTACCGGTCGTCTTCGCTCCCCGGCATATGGCACCGAGGACATATTTTTCCGAGTTTCGCCCCGCAGCAGGTACAGTAGGCGTTGTCTTTGTTTTGCACGGCTCCGCACCGGTAACAGGTCTGGCGGCTTTGCCGGTACAAAAGAAAAACGAGCCATCCGGCCAGATTGGTAAAAAGCGTGGCGATCCCCCATACCGCCGCGTCCATCCGGGCCTTGAGGGCCTGCGCGTAAACCCAGAGGGCCAGAAGGACCCAGTAAACCATGAAGGAAAGGACGGCGAGGGCGGCTGCGGCCTTCAGATAGAATTCGCCGCGCGGGACCGGCTGAGCGCTGCTGATAAAATAAATTTTTCCGCCGCCCGGCTCGTCCGCCAGGTAAGAGAGCAGATAGTTTTTCTGCTGCCGGTCTTGCTTTTTATAAAAGGAGCGATCCTGCATCTCCTGCTCCGCCTCTTCGTCGATTCCGAGCAGTTCTTTCGAGGCTTTCAGCCTACCGCCGTCCAGCAAGCGGAAATGCAGGTTCGGATTCGTCGCATCCGTGAAATAACGATTTTGGCCATCCGGTTTCTCCACAAGGTTCAGAGAACCTTCCTTTGACAAATCCGAATGCTTTGCGGCGAACAAAATCCGGTTTTGTCCGTCCAAAATCAAAATGTCCACCAGATCCGGCGAGGAAGCCGCCAATTGATTCAGCTCGGGCTTTAATCCCTCGTATCCGCTCTTCATGCCGATTGCCTGTTCGCTCACTCTGCGGTACCCTTGGGCAAGGACGATCCTGTCCCGGAAAGTATGGACCAGAAAGCCGGCCGACAGGATTCCGGCCAGGACCGCAAGGACCAGGTAAACGGTCACCGCTTTCTTGAAATTGAATTTTTTGATGGCAGCGTCAAAGTGATTCATTTTCGGAACCTCCCGATTTCCTGCTGAAAATCAGCGGGGACAGTAGGCAAAAGCCGACGGAAAGGAACAGGACGGACGGAATGCAGAAACTCCAGAGACTGACTCCGAGAAAGACGAGCAATCCAGGGAGCAGAAGAAACAGGCAACAGGCGACGACGAAGGCGGCGCGCAGAGCACGATCCCTGCGCCGCCGGCAGATTTCAAGACATTTTCTATCGATCTCGCTATCCAGCCTGGACAGAATCACATTTTTATCCTGTTTTATAACAAAAGCCCCCTTTTCAGCTTTTTCCTCAATTTGGTCATGCCGTTGTGGATGCGGCTTTTCACTGTTTTTGGGTCGCAGGAGAACCGATCGGCTATTTCCCGAAGCGTTTGCTGTTCGCAGTATTTCAACCGGATGGCGGCGGCCTGCTCGGGCGGCAGACTTTCCAGCGCCTTTTTTAGTTTTTCCGCCTGCATACGGTTCAGCACCCTGTCCTGCACATCGAAGGAAGACGGCAAGTCCTGCTCCTCAAAGCTCAGTGTTTCCGGCTTGCTCCGCCTTAGAAAATCAAGATAGCAGTTTTTGGCGATTGTCATTACCCAAGTGGAAAAAGCAGTTTTTTTGCGGACGTCGAATCGGTCGATGCCCCGAATCAGCTTCACGAATGTGTCCTGCGTCAGGTCTTCGCTGAGGGAAGAATCGTTCGTCAGCTTGAAAAGGAATTTTGAGACGTAGGGATAATAAAAGACGATCAGGTCCTGAAACGCTTCCTTTTCCCCTTTTTGAGCCTTCAAAATCAAAGAACGCTCATTCAAACCCTCACCGCCTTTTGACTCTGCTTATTACACGCAGCGGACGGAAAAAAGTTGCAGGGAATCGCAAAAAACAGAATGCCCGTTTTCCGGCATGTGCGGATTCCCGGGTGAAGGCATGGAAAAAGCAGCGAACCCGTCGGACAAGCCGGCAGATCGCTGCATTGGGCCTGAGCCGGGGCGGATATCCGCACGGCCCGAGCGGGCGTATTATCGATCTTTCTTTTGAGGAATCGCTTTGAATTTCTGATTTGCTTCCAGTTTGCATTCTTCGCGCAGGCTCCAGAAAATTTTGAACTCCAGCTTTTCGACTTCCCGCTGCTGCTTATAGCTGACGCGCAGAGTGGCTTCCCGCGGGATCGTGACGTCCCTGCCGAGCTCCGGCAGCAGCGCCTGGATGCGGTTTCCGTTTTTTCGCAGAGAGTCCAGTCTGCTTCCGATGCCGTCGAGCAGGTCGAGGGATTTGCCGGGCGTGTCCTCGGAAACCATGTACCGCTCGTTTTGGTTGATATAGTTCGTCGAATCCCCGGCGGCGAGCCAGCGGACCAGCGCTTCCCGGCTGAAGCGCCATTCGCGGCCGATTTTCCGGGCGGGGATATGCTCCTCCCGGAGCAGTTTAATCAGCGTCTTTTCGCTGATTCCCAAAAATTCCGATGCCTGACTCAGATTTAAGATGTCGTTGTCCATGTTGTTCCTCCTCCCGAACCGTCTGCGGAATATAGTATAATACTTCCAACCTAAAATGGCAAGCCGAATGGAAATTAAATTCACTATGAAAGAACTTAACGGTAATCTGGCGGTATTTTTAATCTTTTCCAACGCCTTTCCGGCATCTTCGGCGGGCAAACCGGCTTTGCTCTTTCAATTTTCCACTATTGTAATTGATGTTGGCACTAAGTACGCTTATCATATGATTATATTCCGTTATACATTGACTTTATTCAGTATTTGCGCTATCATAAGATAAATTTGTAATTCTCTGTTTTCACGGCGGCATGACGGCGGATTTGTGCCGGCGCGGTCGGCTTTTGTTTTGAAGGAAAGTACGGGAGTATGCGGCACGAATACGGGGGCGTTTGTTTTGTCGAAAAAAAAGATGATAATCGTTTCCAATATTTTTCTGATCGGGCTGGTCAGCTTTTTTATGGATATGAGTACGGAAATGATCTACCCGATCATTCCTCTGTACCTGACGGCGGTTCTCGGGGCGACGCCGGCCATCGTCGGCGTGATCGAAGGCGTTGCGGAAAGCGTCGCTTCCCTTCTGAAAGTGGCGAGCGGCTACATCGGGGATCGATATCAAAATAAAAAACGGTTGGCTTTCCTCGGATATTCCGCCTCCGTGCTCTATAAGTTCGTCCTTCTGATAGCCGGCTCGTGGGGCGGCGTGCTGGCGGCGCGGGTGATCGACCGCACCGGCAAGGGGATCCGGACCGCCCCGCGCGACGCTTTGGTGGCGCAGTCGAGCGAAAAAGGGAAACTGGGCGGTTCCTACGGTTTACATAAGATGCTCGATATGGCGGGGTCTTCGCTCGGGGCCCTTTTTGCTTTCCTGTTTATCGCCATCGGAATGAAATATCGCTCGGCGTTCCTCTGGTCCGTCATTCCGGGCGTCGTCGCCGTGACGATCATCCCGCTGATCCGGGAGGAAAAGGGAGCCGCCCCAAAACAGCGGAGGCTGGCCTTTCGGGGCCTGAAACTGGACGCAAGACTGAAATGGTATTTCGCCGTTCTCTTCCTTTTCTGCCTCGGCAACTCTTCCAACGCCTTCTTGCTGCTCAAGGCGCAGTCGCGCGGGTTTTCCACCTCCGAGGTGATGCTGCTCTATCTGATTTTCAACGTTTCCGCGTCCATTCTGGCGATCCCGGCCGGCCGGCTGTCGGACCGGTTCGGCAGAAGCAGGGTCCTGATCCCCGGCTATCTGATCTACGGCCTGGTCTATCTGGGGTTTGCCCTGCTGACGTCGAAAGTCTCCCTGCTGATCCTGTTCGTCGCCTACGGCGCTTATACCGCCTTTATCAGCGGGGCGGAACGGGCGTTGATCGCGGAGGCGTCGCCGGCGGAATATAAGGGGACCGTGCTCGGCGTCTACGGCATGCTGCAGGGCTTCGGCCTCCTGTTTTCCTCCATAATCGCCGGCGGGATGTGGAATGTCTGGGGCTCCGACGCGCCGTTCTGGTTCGGCGGCGTTCTGGGCATCGTCTCCGCCCTGCTGATCGCTGTCATCCTCCGCTCCGGGAAAGGGCGGAAAGCGGCGGACCGTTCGGATTGAAGCCGGAACAGGAGGAAATTTTCAGAAAAAGCGGCCGCTGCCGCCGCGGAAAGTCTTGATCTTGAGGTGAAAGCATTGGAACAGCTCACATTCCGGGATGTTTCCTACCGGCAGGGCGGAAAAGAGATTCTCAAAGACGTTTCGGCACAGTTTTCAGCCGGCGACTTTGTCTCCATCGTCGGCCCCTCCGGAAGCGGGAAGAGTACCTTTTTACGGCTGTGCTGCCATCTGATCAGCCCGACGGAAGGAAAAATCTTCTTCCATGGGAAGGATATGCTTCAGGAAGATCCGATCGGGCTGCGGAAAAAAATCAGCTACTGCTTTCAGGAGCCGGTCCTCTGGGGGAATACGGTGGAAGACAACGTCGCGTTTCCCTACCGCGTCAGGGACCGGAAGATCGACCGGGAAAAAATCGTTTCGCTGCTCGCCCGCTTCAATCTGGACGAAAGCTACCTCTCGCATGAGGTCAAAGGGCTGTCGGGAGGGGAAAAACAGCGGATCTCCCTGATCCGCACGCTGCTTTTCGAACCGGAAATTCTGCTGCTGGACGAAGTGACTTCCGCACTCGACGCCGAGAACACGGAACTGATTGAAAAAGAAATCCTCCGGCTGAACCGGAAGGGCGTCACGGTCCTGTGGGTCACCCACAACACCGCCCAGAGCCGGAAATACGCCAGCCGGCTGCTGCCTCTGGAAAACGGCCGAATCCAATCATCGGAGGAAATCAAATGAACGGTGCGAATATCAGCGACGCCTCTCTTCTGATGGCGTCTTCGTTAGTTCTCGTCTCTCTGCTGTTTTCCTATTTTCAGAAACTTAGGCTGGAAAAAGAGACCCTCATCAGCGTCATACGGGCGGTCATCCAGCTCTTTGCGGTGGGATATGTCCTTCAATTTATCTTCAGACTCCGCAACCCGGCCGTCACGACGCTGATTGTGCTCTTCATGATCTTTAACGCGGCCTTTAACGCGGCCAAGCGGGGAAAAGGGATCAAAAACGGAATTCTGATTTCTTTCCTTTCCATTTTAGTCGGCGCAGGCGCCACGCTTTCCGTCCTGGTCCTCTCCGGCGCGGTGCGGTACGAGGCGAATCAGATCATTCCGATCAGCGGCATGATCATCAGCAACGCCATGGTCGCCATCGGCCTGTGCTACCGGCAGCTCACCGGCGATTTCAAAAGCCGGAGGAACGAAGTGGAAATCAAGCTTTCGCTGGGCGCGGACCTTCTTCCGGCTTCGATGGATATTCTCCGGGACTCGATCCGCACGGGGATGGTTCCCACCATCGACTCCACGAAGACGCTGGGAATCGTCTCCCTTCCCGGCATGATGACGGGGCTGATCCTTGCCGGCACATCCCCGCTCATGGCAATCCGGTACCAGATCATGGTGACATTCATGCTGCTGTCTACGACGGCGATTTCCTCATTTATGGCCTGCTTTCTCTCTTACCGGACCTTCTTCAATGAGAGAAAGCAACTGCTATAGCGCTTTTAAAATAAACGGCCCCTCGCGGACTGCTCCAGCGTGTGGGGCAGAATCGCCGCAAAAGGGCCGCTTTTTGCCGGGTATAGGGCAAAAAGCAATTTTTCGCCTTTGCCCCGGACATAGGAAAAAGGGCCATTTTGCAACAGCCCCTTCTGTTTGGTTGCGGAGGCAGAATTTAAACCAACGGCCTTTGGGTTTTACCGCTGACACAGAAAGCCTTGGACTGGGAACTGAAACATTGAATTTTCTGGTTCACTTTGGCCAATTGCTTTTCATGGAGGCGATGCGACCTTCCACATCCCTTTTATGTGCCATTAGAATTTCGCAGCGCTGAGGCAGAGTCTGCTCCGCCCTGCGGCTCAGATCGACGAATTCCCTGATCTTTTTGATTGGCATTCCGGTGTTTTTCAGGCAAAAAACCAGACCAAGCCACTCCAGGTCTTCTTCCGAAAAACGCCGGACGCCGCCGCAGATAGTCTTTTGCCGGCAGAGGTAGCAAGCTGGCCCCCACTCCCTACCCCCAACGTAGGCAAATATTTTTATTTAACTATTGCAATATACAACTGTTGTATGATAGAATATGCACGAGGTGATGAAATGATTGACCAAGGGAGCGCAATCCTGAGAGAGCTGATCCGGGTGCTTGTAAGGAACTTAGGCATCCTGGAAAAAGGCGATGCCTCTTGCTGCGGCGTTACGATCACGCAATGTCACGCCATTGTCGAAATTGGCCGGAAAGAAAAAATATCACTGGTGGACCTTGCCGACTTATTGGGCGTGGACAAAAGTACCATGAGCCGGACTGTCAATAACCTTGTGGAAGCGGATTTAGCGGTGCGGGAACTGGATGCTGAAAACAGGAGATATGTTACAATTCAGTTGACAGAAAAGGGCAAAGATGTATTCCGGAATATTGAAAAAAGCATGGAGAGCTACTACAAAGGGATATTCGGTTCCATTCCAGAGGATAAAAGAAGTCAGGTGCTGGAAAGCTTGAAGCTCCTGGCGGACGCGGCGCAACGCAACAAATGCTGTTAATCGGAAATGATTTTATTGCTAATTTTAAGGAGGCTATCTTTATGTCGAAGAACATTCGGGAAGAAATCAAGGAGCATTACGGCGATATTGCAAAAAAAGTGTCTGAAACCGCAAAAAGTTCCTGTTGCGGTGGCGGGTCTTGCTGCGGTGATATATCGAATGATCTGTATTCTGTAGAATATGTTGCCGGATTGCCGGAAGAAGCGATCCGGGCCTCGTTGGGCTGCGCGAATCCGGTTGCCCTTGCAAACCTGCAAAAGGGTGAAACGGTGCTGGATTTGGGCAGCGGCGGCGGGATAGACGTGCTGATTTCCGCAAAATTTGTGGGCGAAACAGGCAAAGCCTATGGATTGGATATGACCGACGAAATGCTGGAACTGGCGAATCGCAATAAGGAGAAGATCGGCGCGAAAAATGTTGAATTTATTAAAGGATACATTGAGAATATTCCACTGCCAGACGAATCTGTTGACGTTGTTACATCGAACTGTGTAATCAACCTGACTGAGAACAAGGAAGTCGCTCTGAGAGAGGCTTATCGGGTCTTGAAAAAGGGCGGAAGACTTGCGATTGCTGATATTGTTGAACTGAAAGCCGTTCCGGATGAGATTCGCAAAAGCGTCCAAATGTGGGTCGGCTGCATTTCCGGGGCATTGAGCGTCGCAGAATATGAACGAATTCTGAAAAAAGTCGGCTTTACAAACGTAGAAATTACGCCTGTCAATATCTATACAAAAGAAATCATCCGAAGTATTGCGGAAGAAAAGGAACTTGGTGAGATTTACTCCCACCTAAACGAAGATGCCTTGGACGGTGCTTTTGCGGGCGCACATGTAAAGACATATAAATAGAGAAAGGCTTTGAAATGGACTTTACGATTGAGAAGATGGAACCGGCCGACTGGCCTCAGGTTTCTACCATCTATTCGGCAGGCATCAAAACCGGGATCGCAACTTTCCAAAGAGACGTTCCAAGCTGGAAGGAGTGGGATCAAAGCCATCTGAATTCCTGCCGTTTTATTGCACGATTCAATGATGTGATTTTGGGATGGGCAGCTTTATCCCCAACCTCCAGCAGATGTGTCTATGCGGGAGTAGCCGAAGTCAGCATATACATCGATCCGGAATATAAACATCAGGGCATAGGAACTAAACTCCTGAAAAATTTAATTCAGCAGTCGGAAAAAGAAGGTTTCTGGTCTTTGCAAGCCGGAATCATCAAAGAAAATACCCACAGCCGAGAATTACATCAGAAATGCGAGTTTCGGGAGCTTGGCTTCAGAGAAAGATTAGGACAGATGTCAAATGAAAAATGGCATGACGTCGTTTTAATGGAGCGCAGAAGCAAAGCTGTTGGCTGAATCAATCTATTTCAAGTAGAAAGCAGTGGCATAAAATGGTTCTTCTTTTCATAACTTTACTGATCATCGTCGCGGTAACTCCAAGGGAAAGCAACTCCGATTATGAGGAATATTGCCGGATGGAATGCTGGAGCAGGAGATTTCCGAAATCGTCGAATTAGTCAGAAGGCGGCTTCACGAACAAAATTCGTGAAGCTCCTTTTCTTGTCAGGCATTTACCAGTTCTAAAAATATTTATAAATTCGATTTTTCGATTTAAAGATACTGACAATCATCGATATTGACTTTATACTGTATCATAATATATATTACATATCCGATTACTTTAATTTAGAGGGGAGCAACAGCAATGACATTACAAAAAGAAGTGTTGGCCACCCAAGCCGTTGATCTATTCAGAAATGGGCTCTATTGTTCGGAAGCAATTCTTCAGGTTTTTAATAAGGAGCTTGGCCTGGGATTGAATGACACTGCCATAAAAATGGCAACCGGATTTGGCGCAGGTTTAGGTGCGTCGAAATGCTGCTGTGGCTCGCTGACAGGTGCAGTGATGGTTTTAAGCGCCGTGAAAGGCAGAACAAGTACAGAAGGCAATGTAGATGAGGTGTTTTCCTTAACTCAGGAATTGCATAATGAGTTTAAAAAAAGATATAAAGCTACCTGCTGCCGTGTGCTGACGAGATCAGTAAAATGGGGAGAACCGGAGCATCATCAGCTCTGTGAGCAATATGTCAGAGGTGCTGTAGAAATATTAACTGATATTTTAGAGAGGGAAAGTAAGCCAGCACCAGTAAAAAGCAATGGGTAACCTGGAACTGAACTAAATTAAACCCAAGGCCGCAGAAACAGCTTGCCGCCTTGGGTTCTATTTTATAAAAATTTTTCTCCGACATATTGACATTCATCGATATAAGTATATAATATAGATGAATTTGAATGAAATTGATGCATGTCTATCTTGCGCAAAACTGGGAGGTGTACAGAAAATGAGATATTCCCACGCGGAATATGCCCCGGTGTTTAAGGCGCTGTCCGACGAAACGCGGCTGAAGATCGTCGAGATGCTTTCCTGCGGCGAAATGTGCGCCTGTGACATACTGGAATCCTTCAAGATCACGCAGCCTACTCTTTCCTACCACATGAAGATCCTGACGGATTGCGGCCTTGTGAACGGCAGGCGCGAAGGAGCTTGGATGAGGTATACAATCAACGTCAAAAAGGTTTCCGCCATAAAAAAATTCTGGGACGAAATCACATCGGAGCATCGGGATTGTATCTGTAATAATGTCGAGGAGGCAGGAAAATGCGAATCATAATCATAGGTGCAGTTGCTGCCGGAACTTCCGCAGCGGCAAAAGCAAGAAGGAACAGCGAAAGCGCCGAAATTGTCGTCTATGACAAGGACAGCTTTATTTCTTATTCCGGCTGTGGTATGCCCTATTACATCGGCGGCGAAGTCGAAAACGCAGACGAACTCACCCCACGCGATCCCGCGTTTTTCAAAAGTAAATACAATGTGGATATTTTGATCCGTCATGAAGTGCTCTCGATTAACCCCGATCAAAAGGTTCTGAAAGTCAAAAACCTTACCACCGGAGAGGTGTTTTCCGATTCGTATGACAAGCTGGTGATCGCAACCGGCGCGCAGGCGGTTGTTCCGCCGATCAAGGGCGCGGACGGACGACATATCTTTACCCTGCGCAATATCAACGACATGAACCGCATCAAGGTTTATATCGATGAAAACCGTCCGAAGCGTGCGGCGATCATCGGGACGGGCTTCATTGGGCTGGAAGTGTGTGAAAATCTGAAAAAGCTCGGCCTGGAGGCGACCCTGCTGGAAAAATTACCGCAGGTGACGCCGGGGCTCGACAGCGATATGGCCGTCTATGTACGGGACCATATCGAAAAGAACGGCGTTCCCGTCCTAACGGCCGTTTCTGTCGTGGAGATCACGGAAAGCGGTGTCATCCTATCGGACGGCAAAGAGATTCCCGCGGATCTGGTCCTGATCTCCGCCGGGGTCCGCCCCAACACAGTGTTGGCGAAGGCGGCGGGGATCGAACTCGGCGTCTCCGGCGCGATCCGCGTGAACACAAAGATGCAGACCAGCCAGCCGGAGATCTATGCCTGCGGCGACTGCATCGAGCAGTTTCATACGGTGACGGGGAAACCGGTTTACCGGCCATTGGGTTCCACTGCCAACAAGACCGGCAGAATCGCCGGTGACAGCATGACGGGCGGCGATCTGGAATTCAGAGGCATCCTCGGTACCGGAATCTTCAAAATATTTGATATGACGGTAGCGCAGACCGGTCTTTCCGAACATGAGGCGCTTGCTTTGGGTTATCAAGTCCAGGTTTGCCACAACATCAAGCCCAACAGGCCGGAATACATGGGCGGCCGGGAAATGGTCATCAAGGGAATCGCCGACCGCGTGAGCGGCAGACTCCTGGGTGCCCAGATTGTCGGGTATGAGGGCGTGGACAAGAGAATCGACGTGTTTGTGACAGCGATCACCTTCAAGGCGAAAGTGGAAGATCTTTTCCATCTCGATCTGGCCTATGCCCCGCCGTTTTCCACCACAAAGGATCCGGTGATGTACACCGGCATGATCCTGGACAACGCCATTCACAGGGGCAGGCCGCTGATTACGGCGCAAGAGCTCGATACCCTGGTGCAGTCGGGACAAAAGTATACGCTGATCGACGCCAGAGCTGCCGCTCAATATGAAAAGAATCATATTGAAACCGCGAAGAGCATCCCCCACGCCAAAGTGAGAGCCGCGGCCGAGTCGTTGGATAAGGACGCGATTACGGTTACCTACTGCAATAAGGGCGTAACCGGAAACGCAGCGCAGAACATCCTGATCAACGACGGATTTCAAAAAGTTTATAATCTCTCGGGAGGTCATAAGCACTACTGCAAAATACATTCAGAGAAATAAACCGGTATTATGTTCTTGTAACAAATAGTCAACGAGAACATATAGTATGCGTATATGAGCATCTAAGTATAAAAGCTTTAAAGGTAAATCCTATTTAACTGAAAGGAGGAGGATTTTGGTATGAAAAACGATTTGAGTATTAACAACTTCAATGGTGTTTCATACAGAGATGATATTTCTTTCAGTATTATTAACATGAACGGAATTACAAATAAGGATGATATTTCCTTAAGTGTTAATGACATGAACGGCGTTTCAAATAGGGATGATATTTCCTACAGTATAAATAAAATGAACGGTATTTTATAAGGACAATGTCCGGATTTGGCTACGATCCAGCCAAAAGAAACATATAAAGCTCATAGGAAGGGAGTTGTAAATGGTTGAATTTTTCAAAGCCCTGTCGGAGGAAAGCCGACTGCGGATTCTTTCTTTGCTGCTTGAACGGGAGATGTGCGTGTGTGAAATTGAAGCATCCTTAAAAATGACACAGTCCAATGCTTCACGTCATCTGACCGCCTTAAAAAATTGCGGAATTCTTGACAGCTTCAAAAAAGCACAATGGACTTATTATCGGATCAATAACTGCTTCAAGCGCGATAATGCTGAGCTTTGGGAGTATCTCCAGTATCACTTGAGGGAACTTCCAACTTACAAAATTGATCTGGCAGAGTATCAAAAGTGCAGCGGTCAAAAGTTATGTGACACGATTTCTCCACAACAGAAACATTGAGATTGCAATTCAAGTTTTTTAGTATGATATTTAGGGGCGATTATAATGAGTGATGAAAAAACACAAGGCATTGGTTTCTTTGAGAAGTATCTGACGGTTTGGGTGCTTCTCTGTATGGCGGCAGGCATTCTGATCAGTAAATTTCTGCCGGTAATTCCTGCATTTCTGGAAAAACTTCAGTACGCGCAGCAGAATATTCCGATCGCGATTCTGATCTGGATCATGATTTATCCCATGATGCTGAAGATCAATTTCCAATCCATTAAAAACGTGGGAAAGCATCCCCTCGGTATCCTCATATCGAGCGGGAGCAGTTGGGTGATCAAACCATTCCTGATGCTGGGGCTGGCAACTCTCTTTCTTAAAATAGTATTCAGCGCCTTTATCCCCGCCGACCTGGCACAAAATTTTGTTACAGGCGCGGTCCTGTTGGGGACGGCTCCCTGCACCGCGATGGTGTTTGTCTGGAGCAATCTCGCCAAAGGCGATCCAGCGCACACCCTTGTACAGGTTTCGGTCAATGATCTGCTGATTCTTGTTCTGTTTGTACCGCTGGTTTCCTTCCTGCTCGGCGTGAACAACGTTCAGATCCCTTGGGATACCCTTATTTTCTCAGTCGTGCTCTTTGTTGTAGTCCCTTTGGTCGGGGGTGCTGTTACACGAGTTACGATGATCAAAAAAATGGGAGAAACGGCTTTCAATGAAAAATTTGTTTCCAAGTTTGACAATGTAACGACGCTGGGCTTGTTGCTGACTTTGATCATTATTTTCTCATTTCAAGGCAACATCCTTCTGGAAAAACCGCTTTATGTCCTGATGATCGCCGTACCGCTGATCCTCCAGAATCTTATCTCCTCTACGTTTACCTATTTGCTGTGCAAATGGACAAAACAGCCGCACAATATAGCGGCGCCGGCATCCCTGATTGCCGCTTCCGACTTCTTTGAACTTTCAGTCGCGGTAGCAATCTCGCTGTTCGGCCCAAACTCGCCGGTCGTGCTGGCCTGCACTGTCGGCGTCCTTACGGAAGTCCCTGTGATGCTGATGCTTGTCAGAATCATTACGAAAACCAAAGACTGGTATTACAAAGGCTGGCATTCTAAACCTGCCGTTAACAACTAATTTTATTTTAGGAGATGTCTTATATGAAAAAAATGCAAATCTTTGAACCTGCCATGTGCTGCTCAACCGGCCTTTGCGGAGTTGGAGTCGACTCCGAGCTTCTCAGGATTTCGACTGCCCTGAATACACTCAAAAAAAACGGGATCAATGTTGAACGGTTCAATTTGTCCAACGCTCCGCAGCAGTTTGTAAACGATAAGACAGTCAACCACTTTATCAACACAAAGGGCGTTGAAGGGCTGCCCGTCACTGTTTTGGATGGAGAAATCGTGATTGCAGGCCGGTATCCGACCAATGAAGAATTTGCCAACCTGCTCGGCGTTCCGGAAACTCTGTTCGGCGGAAAGCCGAAGGCCGTTAAAGTTACTCCGAGAAGGTCAGGCGGATGCGGCTGCTCGGGAGGAAAGTGCTGCTGATTTGGTTCATACTTTCTGCTGAGAAAGAGATTTAGCACTTCTAACAAGATGATAGGAGCATATCTTCCCAAATCAGTTATGTGAATTTTTCACAAGGGACGAGGATGCTCCTTATCTTTTTATCGAAAATTGGAGGTTATCATCATGGAGAATTTTAATCCGCAATCGATCAGGTTGACAAAATATTTATTTTACACGGGAAAAGGTGGAGTTGGAAAAACATCGACGGCGTGTGCTACGGCCGTTACCCTTGCGGATAGCGGAAAAAAGGTCCTCTTAATCAGCACGGACCCCGCCTCGAATTTACAGGACGTTTTCCATACGGAGCTTACGAACAAAGGGGTAGCGATTAAGGAAGTCCCCAATCTGGTTGTTTCCAACCTCGATCCCATACAGGCAGCAGCAGAATACAGGGAAAGTGTCATCGGCCCCTATCACGGCAAACTACCTGATGCGGTGATTAAAAATATGGAGGAACAGCTTTCCGGTTCGTGCACGGTCGAGATTGCAGCCTTCAATGAGTTTTCAAAGTTCATCACGGATGAAACGGTGCGAAAAGGCTATGACCACATTTTGTTTGATACCGCCCCGACCGGGCATACCCTCCGAATGCTGCAACTGCCGTCTGCGTGGAGCAACTTCATAAGCGAAAGCACGCACGGAGCTTCCTGTTTAGGCCAGCTTTCGGGATTGGAAAGTAAAAAGGAAGTTTATAAAAAAGCCGTCAAAACCTTATCCGACGGGAATCAGACGACGCTGATTCTTGTTTCGCGTCCGGAAGAAGCACCTTTGAAAGAAGCGGAACGAGCATCCAGGGAACTGGCGGAGATTGGTATCAACAATCAAACACTGGTGATCAATGGTGTGCTAACTTCTTACGATGACAGCGTTTCCGAAAGTCTGTATCGGAAACAGCAGGATGCGCTTCTGAGTATCCCGCAACGCTTGAAAAAACTGGTCGCATACCGGATTCCGCTCCGAGCCTATAACATTACCGGAATTGACAATGTCAGGGCTTTTCTGACCCAGAATCAGTATAGGGTCCGCGATGAAAAAATCAGGGCTAAATCGATTCCTCATCTGGAAGATGTCATTGACGATCTGTATCGCACGAATAAGAAGGTCATCTTTACCATGGGGAAAGGCGGCGTCGGGAAAACCACCATTGCGGCTGCGATTGCACTGGGTCTTTCAAAAAGAGGCAGGAAGGTTCATCTGACCACCACAGACCCGGCCGGGCACCTGAAATCCGTAATCAGCGAGGCCAGCGGCATCACCATGAGCCATATTGATGAACAAGCCGAACTGAAAAAATATCAGGAAGAAGTGCTTACCAAAGCGAGGAAAACCATGTCCGCTGATGATATCGCTTATATCGAGGAAGATTTACGTTCTCCCTGTACGCAGGAAATCGCAGTATTTCGGGCTTTTGCTGAAGTTGTAGAGAAAGCGGAAGACCAGACCGTCGTGATCGATACCGCTCCGACAGGACATACCCTTTTGCTGCTGGATTCCACCCAAAGCTACAATCAGGAAATCAAACGCTCCCAGGGCGAAATCCCGGAATCCGCGAGAAAACTTCTGCCTCGCCTCCGCAATTCTGATGAAACCGAGGTCATTATTGTAACTTTGGCCGAGGATACGCCCGTCTATGAAGCACTGCGCCTTGAGGAAGATTTAAAGCGTGCCGGCATCGAAGCAAAATGGTGGGTAATCAATTCCTCCTTCTACCGGACCGGTACAACGAATCAAATACTTTCTGCGAAGGTGAGCAACGAAATCGAGTGGATCAACAAGGTGGATGAACATTCCAAGGGAAATTTTGCGGTAATTGCATGGAGCGCTGAGGAAATCGAAGGAGATAAACTGCTGACAATATAAGCTAACACTTTCCAATGGGACGATTGTGTCATTATAAAGATATCATAAAATGATAGAACTGGAGAAATGAAAGATGAAAATTACAGAAGAAGCAAAATCCTTGATTCAGGCGGCATTTGATTCCAATGATTGTGACTGTTTAAAAGTATCACAGCAGCAATCCTGCTGCGGCACATCCTTGCAATTTGAACTGATCAAATTGCAAGCAGGCGAGAAGTCCGTCTCCATTGACGGGGTCCCTGTTATGATGGATGACCAGACTCAAACAAGGACAGAGGCTGTGACACTTGCAGCTGAAAATGGCGAGCTGACCATTCAGGACGATCAGTCATGCTGCTGTTGATGGAAACAGTAATATGGAATCCCCCCATTCCCTGCAAATCACGTGCGCCTATCATACGGAAGCACAAGCCGAAAGATGTTAAAACAACAAAATAGTCAAACCAAGGGCAAACCCATTTAACGATGGGGACGCAAAGCCATAGGGTCTAAAGTGCGTAAAAGCGCGCTATGACAGCCTGGCTGCCGGAAGTCGCACTTGAAAGCTTGCCCTTTTTACGGGCAGGCTTTCATTGTTTTTATAGCTTCTGACGGATAATTTGAACAAAGATCATTCATGGCTCTGCTATGTCCCTTGGTGAAAGGGGAACCCATGAGTATTCTTTACTTCTTCCTTTTCCGGAGGTTGAAATAAAGACGGCGAATCCCGTACACACTCGCCTCCATTAACTGAATATATTCAAAAATCAGCACTTTGCCGTCCCGGGCAAAGTGCTGATTTTTTATTTTCGACAACAAAAGCCCCGCCTCGACCGCTAAAGAACAGTTTCGATTTTAAGCTCTTTTCTTTTTGTAGAAGCGTGTCGAATCGACATTGCCGATCCCCTCCGCTTGTTCTTCATTTCCGGATTTCAACAATCACGAAATGGAGGACAAGCTTATGGCAAAGTATCGGAGAAAAACAAATTACCGGGATAAATATCCCGATGTAAGCAAAGAAATTATCGAGGTTCTGGAGAAAAGCGACCGCCTGATGGAATACCAGCAGTACGACATCAAAGTCGAACGGTGCAGGATTGATTATGGCAGTGGGACCGTTACATACATTCCAAGCCGGGAGGACTCCTACGAGCGGCTTCTGGAGGAAAACAGACAGTTTGTCACCGAGATTGAAAGTGTTGAGGATGCCGCGATCAAGACGGTGCTGATCGGGAAAATGCTGGCCTGCCTCAAACATCTCGCCCCGGAAGAACAGGAGTTGATCACCGCTCTCTTTTTTATGGATAAGAGCGAGCGCCAGCTATCCAGAGAAACCGGGATCGCGCAGCGGACAATTCACGATAGAAAGGTAAAAATCCTGGCGGAATTAAAAAAACTTATGGGAAAATAAAAATTTATCCGCTCAACCCCCTCACTCAACGTGGAAATAAGTGAGGGGGTTTTACTCTTCCCTCATTGCTCTTTGAAAATTTCATATCCGGCAGCATAAATACATGATCTGTCCGGCCGTGATGAGCGGCAGCGACATTGACGGGCGCGCCAAGACTACCTGCGGATGGGTGACAGACATCCGTTGAACCGATGGCATCGAAGGCGACGAGCGGCAAAGCCCGGTTATAAAGCAGCCCGTGGTGGGTTGTTTCGCAATGAAACGGACAGTGCTAACGCTACTTCCGTCCAGCCACAGCCCCGCCTGAAAGCGGGATCACGCAATGGGGGCGGCTCGGTGAGAACCACGGAGAGGTGAAATCCCTATGGTGTTTGCTTAACCGGCAAACCATTTATGTTGCCGCCCTCGCTTCGGGAAGCAGTGCCGAATAGAAGCGTCCAATCGATAAAATGAAGAACAAGCTTTATATAGATTTGAGGGACAGCCATGTCAAAATGGCTGTCCCTTGTTACATACAGTGGCGGAGGTGCTCGGCATGAATGTGAGCAGAGGCGATATTTTCTATGCGGATTTGACGCCGGTAGTGGGCTGTGAGCAGGGCGGCGTCCGCCCCACCCTGATTATTCAGAATGACATTGGCAACCGATACAGCCCCACCGTAATCGTTGCAGCCATCACCAGCCGCATGGAAAAGAATCCTTTGCCTACCCACGTACCGTTGACGGGAGAGCAAATCGGACTCCGGCAGAATTCAGTCGTAATGCTGGAGCAAATTCGCACCATTGACCGCTCCCGCCTGCGCGCGTATCTGGGGCATGTTGGCAGCGAGTGCCTTCGGAATGTTGACGAGGCCCTGGGCGTCAGCCTGGGCCTTTTTATCAAACAAGCTGAGATAAAGGAGGAGCAGTATGAAACGAGCATGGCTTTATTGCCGTATAGACGCGCCGGAGGATCGAAACGGCGCACTGAAAAAGCAGGAAAAACAGCTTTATGATTTTGCGGAACAGCTGGGATATCAAATTGCCGGAGCAAGCGTTGATCTTGATCAGAATACTGAATTGGAGAAGCTGATACAGGCAGCCGCCATGGGACGTTTTGACATTCTCCTTGTCGACAGCCTGTTTCATATTCATCGCGACCGCCGTCAGGCGCTTGCCTGTGTGCGTGAATTTCAAAGTCTTGAGATTGAAGTTTTTTCTCCTTTGGAAGTTTATATCTCCGCAGGGGAGGGTTCGAAATGATTGCCGTTTCTGAACGAGTCTACCTCTCCATGTTCAAGGATGAGCCGGAAGTTCTCACCGTTCCCGAGGCCGCCAAACTGCTGCGAATCGGTATTAATCAAACCTATCGCTTAGCACGGAACGGCCAATTGGGAAGCATCCGGATCACCAACAAGGTGCTGGTTCCCAAGCTGTCCGTTGTGGCGTTTCTGGTCGAAAATAACCCGTGCAGGTTTGTACCGTTTGACACCTGGCTTTCTCCGTCCGAGTGTGGTATTGTGTGTACTGCCGACGGCAGTACCGGAGAAAATCACGTGAAAGGAGAACGGAAATGAAACGAATTACAGGCCGTTTGGCCACGAAAAATCAGAAATGGTACGCCGTATTAAATTTGTATGACACAGAAGGAGTCCGCAAGCAAAGATGGGTCAGTCTTGACCTAGAGGACAAGCGCGGCACGAAAACGGAAGCCAATCACCGGCTCGCCGAGGTGTTGGCGCAGTACAACGTCGGGGATTTATACCTTCAGGAAAACATGACCCACGCGGAACGGGAACGCAACCGGATCGCCAATATGTTGGTGGAAAATTATCTTCCGGAATGGCTGGAGCAGCACAAGCCCAATATTTCAAGCTCCACCTACCTGAATTACAAGAGAATGATCAACGGAAGGATGACAGCTTTTTTCAAGCCGATGAAGCTCAAGGTAAAGGAGGTCACCGGCGACGAAATCAACGCCTACTACACGACGATCCGCTCCGACGGGCTGAAGGGCACGACGGCACAGCGCCACCACGCCATGCTGCACAGGGCTTTCCAGCAGGCGGTAAAGCGGCGCATCATTCCCACCAATCCCTGCCTGCAAGCGGACAGGCCCAAATCCGTGCCGTTCATTGGCAGCTACTACAACGCCGAGGAACTGAAGGAGCTTCTGAACTGCGTCGAGGGGGACCCGATCCGCTTGGTCATTATGCTAGCGGCCTACTACGGCCTGCGCCGCAGCGAGGTGCTGGGGCTGAAATGGTCGGCGGTAGATTTTACCGCCAAGACGGTCAGCATCCGGCACAAGATTCTGGAGGAGGAAACCAAAAGCGGCGTTGTGCTCAAGGGCTACGATGTGATGAAAACAAAATCCTCCTACCGCACCCTTCCGCTGATCCCTCACATTGAGGAGGAGCTTCTGGCGGAGCAGGCAAGACAGGAGGAAATGCGAAAAGTCATGCGCGGCGTTTACGACAAAAAATATTCGGAGTACATATGCGTGGACGCGCTGGGCGGCCTGATTACCCCGCAGTATGTCAGCAGTCATTTCCAAGTCATTCTGAAAGAAAACGGGCTTCGGAAAATCCGCTTCCACGATTTGCGGCACAGCTGCGCCTCGCTCCTGCTGGCAAACAATATCCCCATGAAAATGATCCAGGACTGGCTGGGGCACTCCGACATGGCGACCACCGCCAACATCTACTCGCACATCGACAGCTCCAGCAAGCTGACCAGCGCAAACATGATTGAAGAGGTGCTTGGAGTGACCGAGGAAGAGGAAAATCCAGAGAGTCGCAAGGGCAAAAATCCGGAATAAATTCTCCGCAAATTCGAACCCTCGCAACGTGCTTATAACGCAGGAGACTTTTCCATCTTGCAATTTTCTTGCAGGAAAGCCGCAAACCCGCTTGCTCCAATTTCCTCGCAAGTGGGGGAAGCAATGCAAAAGTTGGCATAAAAACGTCCTAAAAGACCAGAAAAGCCGGACTTTTAGGACGATTGTGGCGGAGAGGATGGGATTCGAACCCATGTGACGTTGCCGTCAAACTGATTTCGAGTCAGCCCCGTTATGACCACTTCGATACCTCTCCATGTATTTTCAACCGATTGCTCGGTGAAAAGGCGATATTCAGTTGATTGCAAAATTGCAAGAAAACTGCAAGATGAAAATTAAAACTACTGTAAAACCAGAGCCGCAAACCCGCATGAATACAGGCTTTGTCGAACCTGTCCCATCGCTGACCACACGCGATTTCGAGTCAGGCCCGTTATGACCACTTCGATACGCTTCCATATTCAATTTTACCCCGCTTTTCAGGGTGGCACAGGCGTTAGAAACGTGTTAGAATAGAACCGTGGATTCCTGAGTATTGCGGCTCGGAAACCCAGCAAACACGGGCATCTGCGGAATTTGGCCACGGATTTGGACAAGCCCGTTTCGAGTGCGGCCCGTTATGACCACTTCGATACGCTTCCGATTAAATTATTTCAAAGGATTAACGACCAGCGCATAAGCTCAATTGCAACACAAAGAATACCAAAGAATTCAGGAATCAGGGATTTTCTAAGCAATGAGCTATTGGGTCCACTACGACTTCCTGCAATTGCTTTGGTAGGCCCTATAGCACCTCCCAAATGTGCTTTTTTATTGTACCGGTAAACGTAAAAAAAGTCAAGGGTTTTCCCCGAAAGCAGTCGGTTATAGGAGCATTTGTCTCAGCTCATATCTGACAAGCCTCAAGAACCAAACTGAAAAGGCGCAAAAAGCGCGCCTTTTCAGTTTGGGACTTATGAAGCATTTTGATAAGCAGACAGATCATAAAGCGTTTGGGAGCCGCCGGTCACCAGACCCGAATCAGAGGAAGAACTCCACACGCTGGAATCCACTGCCGTGCCGTGTTGCTCGACCCATTGGGTCACTTCGTCAGAGGAATTTCCGCCCATGCCTCCCCTCCCTCCAACCATGTAATATTTCAACTCACCCGATTTCACCATCTGCTCCAGTTTTTCCACGGTCAGAGACCGGTTGGTCCCACTGAACCCCCCCACCGCCATGACCGGCTTGCCGGTGGCTAAAATAATCGGTTCCGCTTCACTGGCACTCGATACCGCAAGCAGATATTTCTCTCCCGTATTATTCTTTTCAAGAAATGTAATTAGAGCTGAATCGGAGGAAGTACCGGACCGATTCCCGAAGTTTCCGCCGTCCTGCCGGCCGGTTTCCACATTGCCGCTTTCGGTTCTGTCGCCATCAGACGGCATGTCCCGATTACCGCCCGCCTGTCCGAACATCGACGTTTCCTCCGCGGAAGGGCCGGCGGAGGGAATGGAAGAATTGATGTTTCCCCACAGCGCGGAGTATCCCGTCCACACCGCCGGCGCAATCAGAAGCCCGGCAAAGCCGACGACAACGCATGCCAGCGCCAGTTTGCCGCCCGGATTTTTTTTGAAGAAGCGCAGAAGGAGCAGGAAAACAGCCGGTATTCCCGCTGCCACACAGATTAAAGGAATCAAAATTTTTGAATAGCCTGAATAGGACTGAAGCATTACAGCCTGAACGGCAGCCGTCGAAACAAAGGACGCCGGAAGCAGATAACCCGACGGGCCGCCGCTGCGGTAAAGCCTCCACAGTTCGGTCGCGCCGATGCCGGCCAGAGCGGCGAGATACGGTGCCATGGCTGAAATATAATAAGGGTGGAAGAACTGTGCCACACTGAAATAGCCGACCATCGTCACGACGGAACCTCCCCAGAGCAGAACCCCGCGCAGCAGCTTCCGGCGCCGTTCTTCATCGGCGCCGCGCATCCCGATCAGCATCGCCAGAACGGAGAACAGGCCGAACGGGAGAAGCCAGCTGTCCTGCCCGCCAAGGGTGGTGTTGAACATGCGCAGAATCCCGGCGCTTCCACCGCCGTTGAACATATTTCCCCCGCCCCCGTTGCCTCCGGGGCCTCCGGGAAAGCCGTCTGTTCCACCCTGCCCGAAAGTTCTTCCGTCATCCCTCTGGGTATCCCCGTCCGCACGTGATTCCGAACCGCTTACGCTGTCCGAACTCGAACCCGACGACAGTGATGACGTCTGCCCGCTGTCCTGAGTCCCAACTGGTCCATCACCCTCCAGCCAGCCCTGCATGCCGCCGTCGGGCACGCTGTTCTCCTCGTCCGTTTCGGCCTGTCCCGGCATCCCGGAGCGGTTTCCGCCGAATGTGCCGCCCGACTGTCCCGTGATCCTCTGGATCCCGTTATAGCTGAGGGCAAGCTCCAGTTCGGAATTATTCGAGCTGTTGTCCACATAAGGCCGCTCGCTCGCCGGAGTCAGGTCTACGATCACGGACCAAGACAGGGACACCGTCAATAGGACGAGCGCCGCCACTGCGAGATGCCATATCCGCTTTCTCCACCTGAGGCTCGTGCCGAAAAAGTAAACGGCGTAAAGGGCCGGAAGGATCAGGAACGCCTCCAATGTTTTGGCATTATAAGCGATTCCCAGGAAAACCATGGACAAAATCAAATAGCGGAGCTGCCCCCGGTCTGAAGCCGCCACCATGGCCCACGCGGAAAGCGCCATGAAGAAAATCAGCACCGAATCGGTGTTGTTGGTTTTGCTGATCACAATGAAAATCGGCGAGAGCGCAAGCACCAGCGCGGAGATGAGGCCGGCAGCAGTGCCGAAATGGCGTTTGACGGCGCAATAGACAATCGCAACCGTCGCCACCGCGGCCAGGCACTGCGGCAGAATGATGCTCCAGCCGTAAAATCCGAACACCTTCGCAAAGGCGGTCTGCACCCACAAAGAAACGGGGGGTTTGTCCACCGTGATCCATCCGCCGGGATCCAGCGAAGCAAAGAAAAAATTTTTCCAGCCGGTCAGCATGCTTTTCACGCTGGCGGCGTAAAACTCATTGCTGTAACCGAGATTCCAGATATGATAAACGGACAGGAAGGCCGCCAGAAACAGAATCAGGGTCAGCGCGGCCGCTTCACGATATTTTCTGATGATCCTCACGTTTTGCATTTTCAGCATTTCAAATTCACCCTGTCTTTACTTTTTTGTAGGATACCCCTTGTTTATGAAGGCAGGATGAATGGTTCATTAGGAGGTGATGAAAGAATGCGGGCAATCTTTTCCAGGCGTTCCGCCAGCCATGCAAAGCTGGGCGTCAACGGCTCGGGCCGCCGGGCGGAAGCCAAAACAAACCGGTCAGCCGAATCGGGCAAGGGCAGAAAACAGGGCGAGCGCGGACGGGAGGATCCGGTCGTTGAACTCGTAACACTCTGTATGGAGCTGAGGCCAATCCCGACCCGCGCCGATTCCCACCATAACCGCCCTTGCACCGGAACCGTAATATCCGAAATCCTCCGACCAGCGGAAAGGCTCCGAGATCTCGTCACAGTCCAACCCGGCTCTGAGGCTGACTCCCTTCAACCGCTCCAGGGTTTCGCCATCGTTTATCGTCGCGGGAAAAACATCGCAGAAAGAATCGGATTCTTCCACCCCGTCCGGCGCCGCTTCCGCTCGGGCGCTCTGCCGGATGGAAGCAATCAGCCGATCCAAGTCGTCCTCCAGCCACGCCCGGAGCGTAAGCCAAACCTCCGCCGTGCCGGCGGCGGAGCCGAAAGCCTTTTCACCGATTTTCGCACCGATCAGGGTTGCCATCGTCAGCCCCTTGTAACGAACCGGCTCTGTAATCGAGGGCAGAGCGCTTAGGAAACGGGCCGCGGCAAATCCAGGATTGCGTCCGTTTTCCGGATAAGCGGCGTGGGACGGCCTGCCGGCAAAAGACAGGGTCATCCCTCTGGAAGCGCACGCGAAGGTGCCGCGGCGCAGCAGCACGGTCCCCTCCTCCCATCCGGGAATATTATGGAAGGCATAAATCCGATCGATCCCGTATTTTGAAAGAGCCCGGCAGCAGACCTTTCCTCCGGCGCCGGTCTCTTCCGCATGCTGAAAGAGGAGAACGATGTTCCGCCCCAGCTTTTTGTGTTCGAGAAAAAGGCCCAGCCCGGCCAGAGCCGCGCAGTGTCCGTCATGCCCGCAAAGGTGGGCGCTGCCGCCCCGGAACGGCAGCGCGTCCATATCCGCCCGGAAAGCGACGGTTTCAGCGGCGCCCGGTTCCTCGTGAACGGCGCAGAACCACGCCCCCTCATCCTCCAGTCTCAGGGAAGTATGGGCGCGCAGAAATTTCATCAGAAACGCTTTCGTTCTCTTTTCGCTGCCGGATGGTTCGGCAAGGCGGTGCAGGCCGCTCCTGAGCGCCAGCACCATTCCAATGATCTGTTGTTCCAATCGTACGCCTCCGGATCAGACTGTATTCGACGAAAAATCGCCTTTCCCGATTATATTCCAGCCCTGCGGAGGATTCAATAGATTGCCGCAAGAAAATGACCGCGGTTTCCCCCATAATGGAAAAGCGCGGCGGAAACCATTCCACCGCGCCGCAATTCGATAAAATCAGCCGGGCCTCCGGCGGAAAACCGCCGAAGGCCCAAACGATAAACTGTGTCAACTGTTTCATTTTCCGCCCCGGCAAAGACCGATTCTCCAGAAATCAGCTGCCGCGGTAAAAA
Organism: Caproicibacter sp. BJN0012; assembly: GCF_035986805.1. Classification (NCBI taxonomy): domain Bacteria; kingdom Bacillati; phylum Bacillota; class Clostridia; order Eubacteriales; family Acutalibacteraceae; genus Caproicibacter; species Caproicibacter sp. BJN0012. The sequence continues at coordinate 3,235,866 of NZ_CP142518.1, forward strand.
CTCCCCAAATCAATACATCGGAATCACCTTTGCCGTTTCCTCCGGTCTGTTCGCCGCCCGCGTTTCATCCTCTGAACCGCCCTGAAAAATCTGTTCCGGAAGAACTGGCTTCATTCGAAGCCGGGATTCAGCTTTCAAAGGGATTTGCAGCGTGCCGGCCAAACAAAATCTTCTGCAACAGGCCGTCTCGCACCTCATTCCTTTCTCTGTTTTTACTCTTTTGCGGATGCATCCGTCCAACAAACGTCAATTGCCTTTCGCCGGTCCTCTTCCCTGTCCATTGGACTCACTCCCTTCAGCGAAAAAGTCCGTTTTCATCCCGATGCCAGTCTCTGTTTTCCATCTTCCGCAGCGGCCGCCGCTCGGGAAAACTGCATCGTCCTTTCTATCGTCCCTTTTCCTTACGGCTTTATTATAAGGGCAAATATGGTATAAGTCAATAGTTTCAATTAAAATAAAAATATTTTTTAGTATATTTTTGTTGCATATAATTTTCCTGTTGACTTGCGGGTCCTTACAGCGTAGAATAGTAACGACAGCAAAGACGGAAATGAATCTTAAGGAGAGTACCTCGATGCAAGATGAATTCGGCCCTGATATTCTGACTTTGGTTGACGACGAAGGCAACGAGCATGAATTTGAAGTCTTGGACGTCATCGACAACGACGACGGGTGCTTTTACGCCCTGCTCCCCGTTCTCAGCAGCCCTCAGGACAAGGTCGACGCAGAGGGGACCTATTACATCTTCGAGTCAATCGAGGAAAACGGAGAACAGCAACTGGCCGAAGTGGAAGACGAAGCCCTGCTTGACCGGCTGGCAGAACAGTTCGAGAACCGGTTTGAAGAGCTGTATGGCGACGAAGACGAGGACTCCGACGATGTTCCGCCGGAAGAGGAAGACAATATCGAAGATTGATTTTTTTCGCTGGCATCCTGCCTGGTGCGCGGATTTGTGCAGAAATAACCCTACAATATTGAATCGGGAGCATCGGCTCCGGCGGCGGACTTCAGACCTCCCGGCATTTGCCGGACGAAGGGAGTGCGAAACCGTCGGGCGGGCACCCACCTGCTACGAGTAGCAGGTTATTCAACACAGTACGGCCAGGCGGGTCTTTATATTTTTAACGGTTTGTCCCTGATTTCAGGGGCTTTTTTTATTGGCCGCTACAGTTTCGCGGATTTGTCGATGGACAATCCGGGCAAAAAAAAGTATAATCAGGATGATATCATACTCTTGGCTGAAGATTAGGAGGCGTAGTATGGCGGATTATGTGATTGCGGCGGCCTCCACCGCCGACCTTCCGAGGGAGTTTTTCGAGGAGCATGATGTGCCGCTGATCAGCTATTCCTTTATGCTGGGCGACAAAATCTGTGAGGACGACTGCAGGGAAAAATCCCGGGAGGAAATGTACAGGCAGATGCGGCAGGGAGCCATTCTCACCACGTCGATGATCAACGTTCTGACTTACTATGAGTTTTTCAAAAAGCTTATGGATACTGGAAAAGACGTTATTTTCCTCGATATGTCGCGCGAGCTTTCTCACTCGTATGTCACAGCCGGGGAAGCTGCGGAGAGAATCCGGAAAGAATATCCGAACCGGCGCTTTTATCAGATGGATACGCGCTGCGTATCCGGCGGGCTGGGCCTGCTCGTCATCAATCTGGTGCGTCTGCGCGACGAGGGAAAAAGCTTTGACGAAGTGATTGCTTGGGGAGAGGCGAACAAGCTGAAAATCATCCACCGCTTCACAGTCGACGACCTGAATTACCTCAAGCGCGGCGGCCGCGTTTCCAACGCATCCGCGCTGGTCGGTTCGCTGCTTTCCATCAAGCCCGTCCTGTATGTATCGGACGAGGGAAAGCTTGTCGTCGCTTCAAAGGTGCGCGGCCGGAAAGCCGCTCTGCTCACCATTCTGAACCGGATGAAAGAAGACCTCGTTTCCCCCGACGGTCAGGAAATACATATTCTCCACGCCGACTGTCTGGCGGATGCGGAACTCATGCGCGACAAAATCCTGGAAACTTTCCCCACGGTTGGAAAAGTCGTTATCACCAGCCTGGGCGTCGTCATCGGCGCTCACTGCGGGCCGGGCCTTTTCACCATCTTCTATTTCGGGGATAAACGCTGCCCGTAAAGCTAGACAGGGCAGCCGCCCCTTCGCTGCGAAAGGCCATCCTTTCGCAGTTTTTTGTTCTCTCCGCCGGGCCCCCGGCACCGGGAAGGTCCGGATGGAAAAGCCCAAAAAACACGAAAGGGATGAAGCATCATGCTGAAAGAATTTAAAGAATTTATCTCCCGCGGCAACGTGATGGACCTGGCGATCGGCGTCATGATCGGCGCGGCGTTTTCCTCCATCGTTTCGTCCGTGGTAAACGATCTGATCACGCCTGTGATCGGCGCCGTTTTTGGAAAAATCGATTTTTCCAATCTGTACCTTGTCCTGGACGGGAAAAGCTTCCCGTCGCTGTCCGCCGCCAAAGAAGCGGGCGCTCCCGTGCTTGCCTACGGCAGTTTTCTGACGGCGGTGATCAACTTCCTGATCATCGCGTTCTGCGTCTTTCTGCTGAGCAAAGCCATCAACCGCCTCGTCCACCGGAACGAAGCGGACCAGGCGGAAGAAACGGTCGCGCAGACGAAGATCTGCCCGTTCTGCAAAACGGAAATCCCCAGGGACGCGACCCGCTGCCCGAACTGCACGTCCGAGCTGGCGGACTGAGCCTGTGTGCATGCCCGCCGTTCCGCATCCGGCGAAAGGACATGCTTTGGAAAGCGAAAGCCGCGCCCGGTAAAAGCAATTCAGCTGCGGCAAAAACGGAAGGGTTCCCGGCCCCCTTGGGGCATCAGGAAAGCCTTCCGTTTTTTTGCCGGTTGCGGCGGTAGCTGAGATAGTCCTGCAGGATAACCGTCGCCGCGACGGCATCGATGACCGCTTTTCGTTTCTTCCCGCGCGTGTCGGTATCGTTGAGATACCCGTGCGCGGTGATTGTCGTGCCCCGCTCGTCCCACAAGACGACCGGAAGGACGCTCAGCGTTTTCAGATGCTCCGCGAAAGCGCGCGCGTTTTGCGCGCTCTCTCCTTCCGAACCGTCCATATTCCGCGGCAGCCCGACGACAATGCGACCTGCGGAAAGGGCTTTTGCCTCTTCGGCCACCATATCGGCCAGACGGTCCCAGTTTCGTTCCGCAATGGCGCGAACGGGCGAGGCGAGAACCTCGTCTTCATCGCAGACGGCGAGGCCCGTGCGCGCCTTTCCAAGGTCCACGGCAAGAATCCTCACGGTGCGATCGCCTCCGCGCCTGAAAGATCCTCTCCGTTCTTTCGGTAAACGGAATATTCCCGCGGAAGATGGGAGGCATCGTTCATCGTGACGACCTTCGCCTGCAGGCTGTCATCAAAATCCACCACACTGACCGCCGTATTGTCGCACCAGCCGATTTCTCCCACCCGATCCAGCGGCCGGCCGAGCGCGCGGCACAGGAAATTGCGGATCGCACATCCGTGGGAAACAATGCAGACCATCTTTCCGCGGTTTGCCCCGGCAATGTCAACGGCTGCCGCCCAGACGCGGTCGTATACCTCTTTCATCGATTCGCCGCGCTCCGCCTGGAATTTTTCCGGAGATTCGTTCCAGATTTTTACCATCAGGGCATCTTCCCGTTCGATTTCTTCCCAGGAACGTCCCTCCCACGCGCCGACGTCGATCTCGGACAGGCGGGGATCGATCTGAATCGGAAGGTCATGATACTGATTGATGGCCTGGGCCGTTTTAAACGCGCGTTTGAGCGGGCTGGAGTAGACCGTCGCGAACGGCTCGTTGCGCAGGCGCAGCGCGATCAGTTCCAGCTGGACCGCGCTGTTCCCGCTGACGTCGCAGTCCGTGCGCCCCTGCAGGACGCCCTTGGTGTTGCCTTCCGCCTCGCAGTGGCGGACAAAGATCAGCCTTGTCAATTTCTTTTTCCCTCCGATTTTTTCTTTCGCTCGCAGTACGGGGGATTTCCCGGCCTGTGATGATGTTTTCTGCACGCTTCGCAGTCGCCGTGCCGTCCGCATTTGACCTTCGGGCACGGACAGGCTCCGTTTCTCTCTACCATGGCCTCACCTTCCCGGTCAGTTCCGCAGCTGATTTCAGATGATTCTCTTCCAGATAGGCTTCCAGGCCCGCGAGGATTTTGACCGGCGCATAGGGGTCGGAAAACAGGACGGTGCCGATCTGCACGGCCGACGCGCCGGCCAGCAGCATTTCGACGGCGTCCCGCCAGGTGGTGATCCCGCCGAGGCCGACGATGGGGATCTTCACGCGGGAACTCGCCTGCCAGACCATCCGCAGCGCGACCGGAAGCAGCGCCGGGCCGGAAAGCCCGCCCGTGTTGTTCCGAAGAACCGGACGGCGGGTTTGAAGGTCGATGCGCATGCCGGTCAGGGTGTTGATCATGGAAAGCGCATCCGCGCCCGCGTTCTCCACCGCAGCCGCGATTTCCCCAATATCCGCCACATTCGGGGAGAGCTTAACCATCAGCGGCTTTTTACAAAACCTCCGGACCGCTGCCGTGACCGCCGCCGCGCTTTCGCAGGACGTCCCGAACGCCGCGCCGCCCTGCTTCACATTCGGGCAGGAGATATTCAGTTCGATCATGTCCACATCCGAATCGGAAAGGCGCTCCGCCATTTTACAGTAATCCCGCGGCGTGTTCCCGGCGATATTCGCGATGACCGCCGTTCCCTGCTTTCTCAGCCAAGGCAGGTCTTCCCGGATAAAACGCTCCACGCCCGGATTCTGCAGCCCGACGGAATTGAGCATCCCGCCCGGCGTCTCGGCGATGCGCGGCGGCGGATTGCCGGGGCGCTCCTCCAGCGTGAGGCCCTTGCAGGAAATGCCGCCCAGCGTGGAAAGCGGGTAGAATTCCGCGAATTCCTTTCCGAAGCCAAAAGTCCCGGAGGCGGCGATCAGCGGATTTTGAAGCGGTACGCCCGCAAGGTTGAGTTTTAAATCCGCCATGCTCATTCCTCCCATACGACGGTCCGCGCGTCGAACACGGGGCCGTCCTTGCACACATGCCCGTAGTACGGCCCGTTTCCGCCGCGCAGCCTGACCGCGCAGCCGAGGCATGCTCCGATGCCGCAGGCCATGCGCTCCTCCATCGAAACATAGCACGGAACGCCGCGCCGCGCCGCGGCTCCGGCGGCCGCGCGGAGCATCGGTTTCGGCCCGCAGGCAAAGACTACGTCGAATTCAATGTCATCCATCAGGTCGGCGACAAGCCCGTGATACCCAAACGAGCCGTCGTCGGTAGCGACGCGCACCTGACAGCCAAGCGATTCAAAATCCTCCCTTAAAGTCACCGCGTTTCGGCTGCGGAAGCCTGCCGCCAGCACCGCGCGCGCTCCGAACGGCTTTGCGGCTTCAAGCAGCGGCGGAACGCCGATCCCCCCGCCGACAAACAGCGCCCTGCGGGACGGATCGCCCAAATCGAAGCCGTTTCCAAGCGGCGCGAGCAGGTTGACCGTTTCTCCCGGATTCAGGAGCGACAAAAGCCGCGTTCCGTCTCCGCGGATCTGAAAGACAAAGCGGAGCGTCCCGTCTTCCCGGCTGATCTCACAGATTGAAATAGGACGGCGCAGTGTTTTTCCCGGCACCTGAAACTGTGCGAACTGGCCCGGGCGGGCGATCCGCGCCGCTTCCGGGCAGAAAACGGTCAGATCGAAGATACCGGGCGCAAGCTCCGCCTTTTTCAAAACGGCGCAGTCCGCCGTGTCATAGCGCTTCACAGGCGGATCCTCCCGATCCCTTTCAGAATCGCGTCCCGCATAGTCTCGGCTTCCTGAGCGGCCGCCTTTGCATAGTCTTCCGGCGCAACGTTCCTCTTCTGCCAGGCGCAGAGAATGGAGCGGGAGGCATTCACCACCGCTCCGAGGCCGTTTTGGTCAAACGCAGGCGCAACGTCCCCGGCGCCGCCGCCCTGCGCCCCATAGCCCGGGACCAGAAAGAACGTATGGGTCAGCATGTTTCGCAGCTCGCCGAGCTGTTCCGGCCAGGTCGCGCCGACCACCGCGCCGACGCCGGTGTAGCCGTACTTGCCGGGCAAATCTTTTCCCCATTCCTCGCAATATTGCCCCATCGTTTCATAGAGAGGCTCGCCGCCCTCGAACAGCTGGTTCTGCAGCTCGTCGGAAGACCGGTTGGAGGTTTTTACCAGGACAAAGATTCCCTTGTCCTCCTCGCGGCAGACATTGATCAGCGGCGAGATCCCGTCCGATCCGAGGTATCCGTTGACCGTCAGCGCATCGCCGCCGAACGCTTCCGCCGTTTCCCCGGCAAGATCGGTTCTGCCCAGATGCGCCGCCGCATAGGCCTGCATGGTGCTTCCAATATCGTTGCGTTTACCGTCCGTGATGACGAACAGGCCTTTTTCCTTCGCATACGCGATGGTATCGTGCAGGGCCTTTACTCCCTGCCAGCCGTACATTTCATAATACGCGCACTGCGGCTTGACGGCGGGCACGATGCCGCACAGCGCGTCGATCAGGCCCTTGTTGAATTCCAGAATCGCGGCGGCGGCCCCGTCCAGCGTCTTCCCGTATTGCCCAAATGCTTTTTCCTTGATAAAATCGGGGATATAGTCGAGTTTCGGGTCAAGTCCCGCCACCGTGGGGTTCTGTTTTTGCGCGATTGCTTCGATCAGCCGGTCCAGAGCCATAGTCGAATCCTCCTTATTCCTCCTGTTGATAGACGATCTTCCCGCTGAGCAGGGTCATCCGGACCCTGCCGGTCAGTTTCATCCCTTTGAAAACCGCGTTGCGGCTTTTCCCGTGCAGCTTTGCAGGTTCCACCGTCCACGTTTCATTCGGGTCAAACAGCACAAGATCCGCCGGGGAGCCCGGCGCCAGTGTTCCGCCGGGAACGCCGAGCAGCCGCGCGGGCGTGCAGGACATGAGTCCGATGAGCTGCGCAAGAGTTAAAATCCCCGGCAGAACCAGAAATGTGACGCCCGCCGCCAGGCTGGTCTCCATGCCGATCACGCCGCTCGGCGCGGCGAGAAAATCGGTCTTCTCCTCCGGTGTGTGCGGCGCGTGGTCGGTCGCGATGACGTCGATCGTGCCGTCCCGCAGCCCCTCGGCGACGGCCGCCCGGTCCTCCTCCGCGCGCAGCGGAGGGTTCATGCGGTAATCCGCGTCGCGGCGCAGCAGCTCGCGCTCCGTCAGAGCAAAATAATGCGGGGCGGTCTCACAGGTCACGGGAACGCCCCTGCGCTTTGCATCCCGGATCATCCCGACGGAGGTTTTCGTGCTGACATGGCAGATGTGTACCGGCAAACGGTATGCCTCCGCCAGAGACAGTTCCCGCGCGGTGCCGCAGTCCTCCGCGGCGGCGGGGATTCCGGGGACGCCAAGGGCGCGGGACACCTCCCCCTCGTTCAGCTTGCCTCCCGCGGCGAGCGAAAGGTCCTCGCAGTGAGACGTGACAAAGAGGCCGAGTTCCGCCGCCCCCTGCATCGCACGGGCCATCAGCGCGGAGTCCGCCACCGGCCTGCCGTCGTCGCTGACGGCCCTTGCTCCGGTCTCCCTTAGTTTCCTCAGATCGGTCGGCTCCGCGCCGGAAAGCCCCTTGGTGATTGCTCCGGCGGCATAGACGCGGGCGTCCGCGCCTTCCGTCCTTTGCAGGAGGCTACTTACTGTCTCCGCATTATCGAGCGCGGGCCGCGTGTTCGGCATGCAGAGCAGGCTGGTCACCCCGCCCGCCGCCGCCGCGCGGCAGCCGGAAAGCACGTCCTCTTTTTCGGTGAAGCCGGGGTCGCGCAGATGGACGTGCAGATCGATCAGGCCCGGCGCGGCCACAAGGCCGGAAGCGTCGATCACCCGCGCGTCCTCACAGGCAACGGCCCCGCCGATCCGTTCAATCTGACCGTCGCAAACCAGCAAATCCCCTGTTTCATCCGTCCCATGGGACGGGTCCAGGATTCGGGCACCCCGAAGCAACAGTTTTTCCAAATGATTCCCTCCGTCCGGTGATAAAAAACAGGCTCCGCCTTACGGCAGGAGCAGATAGGCGGACAGCGCCAGCAATTCCCGCGCCCAGCAGGCCGAGAAGATATACCACGGAGTCCGGGCGGGAGCCGCATAGGCCGCCGCGCCGCACCCGCGCGCGATTGATCGGGCGCGGTATTCATGATATTCGTCGGTCACGATCGCCAGTGTGCGGTTCAGGCCGTTTTGATCGATAATTTTCAGGGCGTTCCCGATATTCTCCCGTGTGGAAGTCGACCGGTCCTCCAAATAGAGGCGCGAGGGATCGACTCCAAGGCTGACAAGCCCTTCCCGGATCACTTCGGCCTCCGTGCGGTTTTCACCGCGGCCCCGTCCGCCGCAGGCAACGCAGGCGGCCTTCGGATGCGCGTTCAGATAATCCGCCGCCGCTTCGATGCGCACCCGCAGATCGGCGCTCGGAACGTCGCCGCTCACCTTGCTGCCGAGCACCAGCACCGTCGCCGTTTCCGGCGGGGCGGCCGCCGCGCCGGAAATCATCAGGCCGGTCAGCACCGCGGCCCACGCAAGGCCCGCGCAGAACAGAACCAGAACCGCCTTCGCCGTGTTCCGGGCCGCTCTGCTCCGTTTACAGACGGCACGGATCCTGCCGGAAAGCAGGACACAAAACAGAATCAGCAGGCATACTGTGATACCAAAAACATTGCCGATATTCAGCACGTTCCAGTGAATCGGTCCAAGAAACCAGAAAAGGCCCAGAACGGACAGAATTCCAAGGACCCAAAGCGCGGCGCGTCTGAATTTTCCCAATGGGATCACCTCCCGGTTATTATAGCATAAAACTATGCCGCTTCAAACATACGTACCGAAAAAAGCATATACCATTTGTATATTCATAAACTTATATTGCAAAATGTTCCTTCTTTCTTCAAAAAACGGTGAATTCTTCTTTCTTCTGCCTGTAATGGTGTTTCACTTTACATTGGAAAATTAATTAAAAATTAAAAAAATTAGACATCTTTTTTAAAAAATTATCGCTTTAGCAATGCAATTCGATGCTTGCCTTTTCCAGCCTGGCGCATTATAATTAATAATTATGGCAAGGCTGTAAAAATATACAATTGGAGGTTCATCATGAAACGTGTTTACAACTTTTCCGCGGGCCCGTCCATGCTTCCGGAAGCCGTACTCCGCCGCGCGGCGGACGAAATGCTCGATTACAAGGGCTGCGGCCAGTCCGTCATGGAGATGTCCCATCGATCTAGCGAGTACGAGGGGATCATCAATTCCGCGGAGAGCTTGCTTCGCGAAGTAATGGGAATTCCATGCAGCTATAAGGTTCTGTTCCTGCAGGGCGGCGCCGCCACACAGTTCGCGATGGTGCCGCTGAATCTGATGAACAAAAACAAAAAAGCGGATTTCGTCGTAACCGGGCAATGGGCGACAAAGGCGTGGAAAGAGGCTTCCCGTTATGGGGAGACCAAGGTGATTGCCTCTTCCAAGGACAAAACCTTCACGTACATCCCGGAACTGGACCCCTCCTCGTTTTCCAGGGACGCCGATTATTTTCATATCTGCATGAACAATACGATCTACGGCACAACCTACCAGGACCTGCCCCAGACCGGTGACATTCCTCTGGTGGCGGACGTTTCCTCCTGTATTCTGAGCGCTCCGCTCGACGTTTCCAGATTCGGGCTTCTTTACGCCGGCGCGCAGAAAAACATGGGTATTGCGGGTCTGACCACCGTCATCATCCGTGAGGACCTGATCGGCAGCGCGATGGAGATCACGCCGACCATGCTGGATTATAAGACGCACGCCGACAACGGTTCCATGTACAATACCCCTCCGTGCTATTCCATCTATATCTGCATGCTGGTGCTCGACTGGCTGAAAAACACCGTCGGCGGGCTTTCCGAAATGGAAAAGATCAATCGGAAGAAGGCCGGAATCCTCTACGATTTTCTCGATCATTCCAGACTGTTCCACGGCACGGTCGTCCCGAAGGACCGCTCGCTGATGAATGTTCCTTTCGTCACGGGAAATGCCGAAACGGACGCGAAATTTGTCTCCGAGGCGAAGGCGGAAGGCTTTGTGAACCTGAAGGGACACCGCACGGTCGGCGGGATGCGCGCATCCATCTACAACGCCATGCCGGTCGAGGGCGTGGAAAAGCTGGTTGCCTTCATGGCCGAATTCGAACGGAAAAATGCTTGATGAACGGAGGATTCAACCCATGTACCATATCAAATGCCTGAATAAAATCTCGCCCGTCGGAATCAGCCGTTTCGGCGAAGGCTATGCCTGCTCGGAGGGCATGGAAAACCCGGAGGCGGTCCTGGTCCGCTCCGCTTCCATGCTTGAAACGGAACTGCCGGAAAACCTGCTGGCCATCGCCCGCGCCGGAGCGGGAGTCAACAACATCCCGATCGACCGGTGCAGCGAGCGGGGCATCGTCGTCTTCAACACCCCGGGCGCGAACGCGAACGCGGTCAAGGAGCTGGTGATTGCCGGCCTCCTGATGTCTTCGCGCAAAATCGTATCGGGAATCGAATGGGCCAAAACGCTGAAGGGCCGCGGCGAGGAGGTCGGCAAGCTGGTCGAAAAAGGCAAAGGGCAGTTCTCCGGTCCTGAAATCAGCGGAAAAACGCTCGGCGTCATCGGCCTCGGAGCCATCGGGATCCTGGTCGCGAACGCGGCGCATTCGCTCGGAATGGAGGTCCTCGGCTACGACCCGTATCTCTCGGTCGACGCCGCGTGGGGTCTGTCCCGTGCGGTCCGGCACGCGCGGTCTCTGGACGATATCTTCGCGGAAAGCGACTATATCACGATCCACGTGCCGCTGCTGCCGGACACCAGGGAAATGATCAACGCGGAAGCCATTGCGAAGATGAAGGACGGCGTCCATCTTTTGAATTACGCGCGCGGCGGGCTGTTCAGCCGGCCGGACGTGCTGGCGGCGGTCAAATCCGGAAAAGTTGCCACTTATGCGACCGACTTCCCCGACGACAGCCTGATCGGCGTCCCTAACGTGCTTGTCACCCCGCACCTCGGCGCTTCCACTCCCGAATCGGAGGACAACTGCGCGCGCATGGCGGCAAACGAGCTGATCAACTACCTGGAGGATGGGAACATCTGCAATTCCGTCAACCTGCCGAACGTTTCGATGCCGCGCAACGGCTACACCCGCATCTGCTTGTTCCACAAAAACGTGCCGAATGTCATCAGCAAGCTCTCCGGCATTCTGGCGAACGCCAATATCAATATCGAGAACATGCAAAGCAAGGCGAAGAAGGAATATGCTTATGTGATCCTTGACGTAACCGGCGAAATTTCCGGGGACACGGCGGCGCACCTGGAGCAGCTCCCGGAGATCGTCCGCGCGCGCGTTATCCCGCCAAAGAACAAATCATGATCTGCTTATGATTCGAAAGGCCGCTTCCCGGCTGGGGAAGCGGCCTTCTGTCTCTTTCCGGATCTTTCAGCCGCAATGGCGGACCTTCGTCTGCAGCCGGTGAACCAGGCGGCTCATAAAGTTGAAAAGCAGGCAGGCCAGGAGGTAGGCAACGTGAAAAAATGCGGCAATCGTCATAATAACAAGAAAGAGGACCCCGCCAAGCCTCAGCGCGTCAATGAAAACTCCCATCACAAACCATTCCCCTTTTAATTTACGATATCTTTGTCCTCTTCGTTTTACAACAGCGGAATCAACAAAATTTTCAATCCAAATCGTGCAAGTAAATCGGATGTCAGGGCCTCAGGTTACCGTAACCAGGCATTTGGCCGTCAGGCCGTTATCCGTTCTCGCCTCGATGGTGGTGCATCCCCTCGCCACGCCGAGGACCGTCCCGCTTTGGACCACCGCCACCTGGGAGTTGTAGGAACTCCACGAGGTCCGGTTCTGATAAACATTGGTATTGATCAGCGTCACAATGGAATTCAATTCACAGGTTTTACCGGCCTTCACATTCACGGAAGCCCGGTCCATCTCAACGGCAACCGGCACATACGCATTCATTGCAACGCAGGTCGCAAGGCTCTGCGCGATGGCGTTCGTACTGCTCTCAATCCACTGAACGTCGCTCGGATTGTCGTGATAGGCTGTTTCAATCAGGCAGTGCGGCATGGACGGCATGGACATCTCCCACAAAGCGTCGTTCGTATCGAGGCTGACCGCGCTTTTGTCAGGATAAATAAAATTTCCCTTGACCAGATTGGCGAAACGCAGGCTCTGCGCATCCCCGGTCGGATAAAAGATTGTTGTCCCGTTCGTCTTGGGCCCTCCGTCTTTTGCATTGGAATGAATGGCCAGATAGAGATCGCATTTTGCCGCGGAGGCTTGCTTTGCGCGGTTCACAATCGTATTCCTCTGGTTGGAGCGGCCGCCGGTCTGTGCCGCCGCCAGAACCGATTCGATCCCATAGGCGTTCAGGCAGGGCACCATTGCCTCCGCGACCTGCCGCATGTGGTATTCCTCGCTGCCGGAACCGTCGCAGTAGGGGTTCCACGTCTGGCAGGAAGGGCTGAGATAGACGCGGTAGGTATGGGCGGTATAGACGGGCCGCGCCGTAAAAATCCCCGTTGTGCTTTTTGCCTCTGCCTTGCCGGTACCGGAACCTAAAATTACCGCGCCGGCGAAAATGAGTGACAAGGCTGTTTTCCATTTCCCGGTCTTCATCCAATCCCCTGTCTTTCCAAAATTTGCTTCCTTTACATCTTACCCTGAATTAAATTGAAATTGTTTCTTGTTTCGCAAAATAAAAGGCATAAAAAAAGTCGCCCCCAGGTTATATCCCGGAAAGCGACTGACAAATTCCCTTCGTTTTACCGCAAAGAGAACTTATAGAAGTTCGATGATTGCCATTTCGGCCGCATCCCCGCGGCGGGGTCCGATTTTGGTAATGCGCGTATATCCGCCGTTGCGGTCCGCGTATTTCGGTGCGATTTCCGTGAACAGCTTGTGCGCGACGTCTTCCTTCGTCACAAAGCCGCCAATCAGGCGTTTATGGGCAAGCGTGTCTTCTTTTGCAACGGTGATCATTTTTTCCGCCAGGGAACGGACTTCCTTGGCGCGGGTCACCGTCGTTTCGATTTTTCCTTTTTCCAAAAGAAAGGTTACCATCGCCCTGAGCATGGCCGTTCTGTGGTCGGTGGTCCTTCCGAGCTTTCTGGTACCGGGCATCGAACTATCACTCCTTTACCTTAGGTTCCGCAAAGGACTATTCGTCGTCCTTGCGCAGATTGAAACCGAGAGAGGCCATCTTCCAGACAACCTCTTCGAGGGATTTGCGTCCAAGGTTGCGTACCTTCATCATGTCGTCCTCCGACTTGCTGATGATGTCGCCAACCGTGTTGATTCCGGCGCGTTTGAGGCAGTTGAAGGAGCGAACCGACAGGTCCAGTTCCTCAATCGTCATCTCCAGCACTTTTTCCTTGCCCTTGTCGTCCTTTTCCACCATGATCTCGGTGCTGCTTCCCTTGTCGGACAGGTCGACAAACAGGTTCAGATGTTCAGTCAAGACTTTCGCGGCAAGAGAGACCGCCTCCTGAGCCCCGATCACTCCGTTGGTGGAAACCTCAAGCGTCAGCTTGTCGAAATCGATGCTCTGACCGACGCGGGTCGGCTCCACATTGTAATTCACCTTGTAAACGGGAGTGTAAATGGAATCCACCGGGAGCACGCCGATGATGCTGGCGTTCATATTCTGCTTGTTCCGCTCTGCGGAGACATAGCCGCGCCCCTTGTCCAAAGTGAGTTCCATGTACAGTTTGGCGCCGTCCCCCAGCGTCGCAATGTGCATGTCCGGGTTGAGAATTTCCACCTCGCTGTCGCACTTGATTGAGTCGGCCGTCACTTCACACGGCCCCTCGGCGGAGATCTCAACTGTTTTGGGCCCGTCGCAGTGCATCTTTGTCGTCAGTCCCTTGATATTCAGGATGATTTCCGTGACATCCTCCTTCACGCCGGGGATCGTGGAAAACTCATGCAGAACGCCATCTATTTTAATGGAAGTGACTGCCACGCCTTGAAGCGAAGACAGGAGCACGCGCCTGAGACTGTTGCCCAGCGTGGTGCCGAACCCGCGTTCGAGGGGTTCGACAATAAACTTGCCGTACGTTCCGTCGCCCGATAACATACTCGTCTCAATTTTTGGCTTCTCAAACTCGATCATTAGCGACCCTCCTTGACCTGTAGCGGATCAAATTATCTGCCGTGATGGCTCCTGCACTGCAGAACACGTTACTTGGAGTACAACTCAACAATGAGAGTCTCGTCAACCGCAAGGTCAATTTCCTCACGCGTAGGCAGCGCAAGAACTTTGCCCTCCAGAGTCTCGCGGTTCACGTCAAGCCATTTTGGAACCGGGCGGGAGGCGTTCGCCTCGAGCACGGACTTAATTTTGTCGCTCTTGCGGCTTTTGTCCTGAATGGAGACCACATCCCCCGGCTTTACCAGGCAGGAGGGAATATCCACGCGGCCCCCGTTTACGGTAAAGTGCCCGTGCACAACAAGCTGGCGGGCTTCCGCTCTGGAGCTGGCCCAGCCCAGGCGGTAAACAATATTGTCAAGCCTGCGTTCCAGAAGGATGAGCAGCTCGTCGCCGGTCTTTCCTTCCTTTTTGGTGGCCATTTCATAATATTTCAAGAACTGGGATTCCAGTACGCCGTAGTACCGCTTCGCCGTCTGCTTTGCGCGAAGCTGAAGGCCGTACTCAGAGGTCTTTTTGCGTCCCTGGCCGTGCTGGCCGGGCGCATACGCCCTGCGCGTCACCGCGCATTTGTCCGTGTAGCATCTCGCCCCTTTCAGAAAGAGCTTCTGGCCCTCCCTGCGGCAGAGTTTGCAGACGGAATCTGTATATCTTGCCATCTTTTGGTTGCACCTCCTAAAAATCGGTTACACGCGTCTTCTTTTCGGCGGACGGCATCCGTTGTGCGGAATCGGCGTTACGTCCTTGATCATGCTGACCTCCAGCCCCGCGCCCTGCAGCGCGCGGATGGCGGCCTCACGCCCGGAGCCGGGGCCCTTTACGTATACTTCAACCGACTTCATGCCGTGTTCCATGGCCGCTTTCGCCGCGGTCTCCGCCGCGGTCTGCGCTGCAAAAGGAGTGGACTTTCTGGAACCCCTGAAACCGAGTTCGCCGGAGCTTGCCCAGGAAACCGCGTTGCCCTGAACATCGGTGATAGTGACAATCGTATTGTTAAAAGTGGACTGAATATGGGCGGAGCCACGATCGATATTCTTGCGTTCACGGCGCTTACGCACGCTGGAGGATTTTTTCGCCCCCGCGTTTTTCTGTGCTGCCATTTATGATATCCCTCCCAGATTATTTCTTCTTGTTGGCCATGGTTTTTCTCGGTCCCTTTCGGGTGCGCGCGTTTGTCTTCGTGCGCTGGCCCCTGACTGGCAGCCCTCTGCGGTGGCGGACACCGCGGTAGCAGCCGATTTCGATCAGCCTCTTGATATCGAACGCGACGTCGCGGCGAAGGTCGCCCTCCACGCGGCAGTGATGGTCGATGTATTCCCTGATTTTCGCCGCGTCATCCTCCGTAAGGTCCCTGACACGGGTGTCCGGATCCACGCCCGTTTCCGCGCAGATCTGAGTCGCGGTCTTGCGGCCGATTCCGAAAATATAAGTTAGAGCAATCTCAATGCGCTTATCTCTCGGCAGATCAATACCTGCTATACGCGCCATACTGGTTGCACCTCCGTTTTAAATAGGTTTGCGCCTTAGCCCTGGCGCTGTTTATGCTTTGGGTTTTCGCAGATCACCATGACCTTGCCCTTGCGCTTGATGACTTTGCATTTTTCGCACATTTTCTTTACAGAAGGTCTGACTTTCATGTTAAGGTCCCTCCTTGCAGAGATCTCCGGTTATTTCGAACGCCACGTGATTCGCCCGCGCGTCAGGTCATACGGCGACAGCTCAATGGTAACTTTGTCGCCGGGCAGAATCCGGATGAAATTCATCCGCAGTTTGCCGGAAATATGCGCGAGTATCGTGTGGTGGTTGGGAAGCTCCACCGTGAACATGGCGTTCGGCAGGGCTTCGGTTACGATACCTTCGGTTTCAATTACGTCCTGTTTCGACATACATTTGCCTCCTCATGGGGAAAGCGGTCCCCCGCTCGATAAGCGGCCAGGGCCCGGCGTATTTCACGGTTGGTCTGCAATGACTGTTCGGGCAGCAGCGTGCTGGTTGGAAAAAGGTGTTTCACATTTTTTCGTTTGGGATGTTCCAAGCTGCGCCGCTTCCCGTCGCAGATCGTGACGGAAAGCGCATCCGCCTTCAGCACTGCAAAAAAACCGCCCTTGTCTCGCCCGGCAGCGGACCGAACCACCAGTCCTCTGATGAACTCCATGTCTGCCCCCTAGTCCGGAATGGTCAGAATCACCGGCCCGTTGGGAGTGATTGCAATGGAATTCTCAAAGTGCGCGGAAAGTTTTCCGTCCGCGGTCACGGTCGTCCAGCCGTCCTCGAGGACTTCGACCTCTTTGACGCCCTGATTGATCATCGGTTCAATGGCGATGGTCATGCCCGGCAACAGGCGCACGCCCCTTCCGGGCGTGCCGTAATTGGGAACACTTGGGTCTTCATGCATCTTCGCGCCTACTCCGTGGCCGACAAAATCGCGTACCACCGAGTAACCGCGAGCTTCGGCATACTGCTGAACCGCGCTGCCCACGTCGCCCAGCCGGTTTCCGGCCACAGCGGCGCGGATCCCCTCGTACAGGCTTTCGCGCGTCGTTTTCATCAAGGCCTGCGCCTCCGGGCTGACCCGGCCGCACGGGAAGGTAAAGGCATTGTCGCCGACAAAACCTTCGAAGGTCGCGCCGACGTCGATGCTGACGATGTCGCCCTCCTTGATGAGGTGTTTCTTGCTCGGTATGCCATGGATGACTACATTGTTGACGGAAACGCAGGCGCTTGCGGGATACCCGCCATACCCGAGGAATGTGGGCGCAGCGCCCTCCCCCTCGATGACCCGGCGGGCCACGCGGCTGATCTCCCACGTTGAAACGCCGGGCTCCACCGCGGCGCCGGCAGCTTTCAGGGCATTGGCCGCGATCCGGCCCGCCTGCCTCATGATTTTAAGCTCTCGTGCTGTTTTTAAAACGATCATAATCAAGCCTCGATTGCTTTGAGTACGGCGCGGGTCGTATCGGAAACGCTGTCGCATCCCTGCACCGTGCAGAGTCTGCCCTGTTTCCCGTAATAACCCTTTAACGGTTCCGTCTGCTCGTGATATATTTTCAGCCGCGCCTCTATGGTCTCCGGCTGGTCATCCCTGCGCTGAACCAGGGTGCCTCCGCAAAGGTCGCAAACGCCTTCCACCTTCGGTTTTTTGTTGACGATGTGGTAGGGAGCGCCGCATTTTTCGCAGACACGGCGTCCGGACAAGCGGGCCATGATCGTTTTTTCCGGGACCTCAAGGTCGATGACCCGGTCGATTACGACGCCCATTTTGTCCAGAGCCTCGGCCTGGGGAATGGTGCGCGGAAAGCCGTCCAGAATAAATCCGTTCCTGCAATCCGGCTCGGCAAGGCGTTCCTTGATGATCCCGATGACGATCTCATCCGGGACCAGCCCGCCGGATTCGGTATAGGCTTTCGCGCGCAGGCCCATTTCCGTGCCGCTTTTCAGCGCGCTTCTGATAATATTGCCCGTCGATATGGCGGGAATGCTCTTTTCGCGGGAAAGGACTTCCGCCATGGTGCCTTTTCCCGCTCCGGGTGCGCCAAGAAATATAATGTTCAATTCCAACACTCCTTCATCAATCGAGGAAGCCTTTGTAATGCCGCATCATCATCTGGGATTCCATCTGCTGCACGGTTTCCAGGGCTACGCCGACCAGAATCAGGATGGACGTGCCGCCGACCGAAAGGTTGCTCATGCCGGTCGTGGCACCGAAAATAATCGGCATCAATGCAATGAATCCCAGGAACAGCGAACCGATAAAGGTCACCTTGGAAAGGACCCTGGCAATGTAATCGCTGGTCGACTTGCCCGGACGGATACCTGGAATGGTGCCGTTGCTCTGACGGAGATTATTGGCCATCTCAATGGGATTATACTGGATTGTCATATAAAAATACGCGAAAAGAATAATAAGAAGAAAATACAGGAATGAGTAAAGCCACCCTGTCGAGGAAAACGCATCGAAGAAGCTTTTCCAGAAACCCGTCGCCACACGATTGCCCATCAACAGCTGAATCGTGCTGGGAATGACGAGGATCGAACTGGCGAAGATGATCGGCATCACGCCGGACATACCGATCTTGATCGGTATATGGCTGCTCTGCCCGCCGTACATCTTCCGTCCGACCACGCGCTTTGCGTACTGTACGGGGATGCGGCGTTCGGCGTCATACATAAAGACGATGACCCACATGATGACCAGAAACAGGACGGCGAACAGCGGAACGAGGAAGTAATATTTCCCGAAGCTGGTCGGGTCCTGACCCGCGGCCTGCCAGAAGGTCCCCAGCGTGTTGATCGTGTGCGGCATTCTTGCGACAATGCCGGCAAACAGCAGGATGGAAATTCCGTTGCCGATGCCGAACTGGTTGACTTGCTCGCCCAGCCACATCATCAGCGCGGCGCCCGCCGTAAAGGTCATGACAATGACAACCGCGGCGAACACGGCCTGCCAGCCGTGGTTGTATTGGGTAATTGCGGTTCCCTGATAGGAACTGTTCCGCAGATAGAAATAGTAGGAAGTGCCCTGAATCAGCGCCAGGATCACAGCCACATAGCGGGTCAGTGCCCCCAGGCGCTTCCGGCCTTCCTCCCCTTCCTTTGCCATGCGTTCCAGCGCCGGAATGGCGACTGTGAGCAGCTGGATGACAATGGAGCTGTTGATATACGGGGTCACGCTCATGGCGAACAGCGTCGCGTTCGCAAAAGCGCCGCCGGACAGCATATCCAGATAGCTCAGCGCCGTTCCGGTCTTTCCGACCTCCGTCATCAGCCCTTTCAGGGCATCCGTGTTCAAAAACGGAACAGGGATGGCCGCCCCGAAGCGGAATACGATGATAATAAACAGCGTGAAGAGCATCTTTTTGCGGAGATCGGGAATCGACCAGGCATTCTTGATGGTTTTGAACACCTCAGATCACCTCGGCCTTCCCGCCAGCGGCCTCTATCTTCTGCTTGGCGGATTCTGAGAAGGCAGAAACCTTTACATTCAATTTTTTTTCGAGCTTGCCGTTGCCCAGGATTTTCACCCCGTCGCAGCAAACCTTGACGATGCCGGTGTCGATCAGGGCCTGTGTGTCCACCGTCGCGCCGTCTTCAAACCTGTTGAGCGTGCCGACGTTCACCGCCTTGATGCTGCTGGCGAACACATTGGTGAAGCCCCTCTTCGGAAGACGGCGCTGCAATGGCATCTGGCCGCCTTCAAAGCCCGGACGGATCGATCCGCCAGAACGCGCCTTCTGTCCTTTATGGCCCTTGCCGGCGGTTTTGCCCTGGCCGGAACCAATTCCCCTGCCGATTCTTTTCGGCTCTTTTTTGGACCCCGGTACCGAAGTTAGATCATGTAACTTCATTAATTCGCACCTCCTTATCTTACGCTTTGCTTACCTCGATGAGGTGGATGATCTTCTGCACCTTGCCCTTGGTCTGAGCGTTATCGGGCTGAACCGACTTGTCGCCGATTTTTGTCAGGCCAAGCGCCCGGGCGGTTGCAATCTGGTCCTTTTTGCTGCCGATCAGGCTCTTGACCAGCGTGATTTTCAGCTGTTCCATCCTGCGCGCCCTCCTTTATGCAAATAATTCCTTGACCGATTTTCCGCGCGTCTTTGCGACCTGCTCCGCGTTGCGGAGCTTCTTCATGCCGTCCAGCGTCGCGCGGACGACGTTGCACGGGTTGTTGGAGCGAAGCGCCTTGGTGCGGATATCGCGGATGCCGGCGGCCTCCACAACCGCACGGACCGGGCCGCCGGCGATGACGCCGGTACCGGGTGCCGCGGGCTTCATCAGGACCCTGCCCGCGCCGTACGTGCCGATGATTTCATGCGGGATGGTCGAGCCGCGCATGGCAACCTGAATCAGGTTTTTCTTCGCGTCCTCGATCCCCTTGCGGATGGCGTCGGGAACTTCGCCCGCCTTGCCGATGCCGAAGCCGACGGTTCCGTTGCCGTCGCCGACGACGACCAGCGCCGCAAACTTGAAGATGCGGCCGCCCTTTACGGTTTTGGAAACGCGGTTGATGGCAACCACATGTTCTTTCATTTCCATGGATGATGCGTCAATTCTAGCCAAAAGTTTTTCCTCCTCCTTCGTCAGAACTTGAGGCCGCCCTCGCGGGCGCCTTCGGCCAGCTCTTTGACGCGGCCGTGGTACAGATAGCCGCCGCGGTCAAATACGACCTGTTCAATGCCCTTTTCGGCGGCGCGTTTTGCAATCAGCCCGCCCACCTTGCGTGCGGCTTCCTTGTTTCCGCCGTTACCAGTAAACTCCTTGTCCAGTGAGGAAGCCGCGGCAAGCGTTACTCCCCTGACATCGTCAATCACCTGGGCGTAGATGTTGTTGGTAGAGCGAAATACATTCAGGCGCGGGCACTCGGCCGTGCCCGAAATCTTGCCGCGCACCCTGCGGTGGCGGTTCAATCTGGCCTTGTTGGTGTCAGCCTTGTTCACCATTTGTGATTCACTCCTTCATTACTTCTTTGCGCCCTTGCCGGCTTTGCCTTCCTTGCGGCGGACGTGTTCACCGGTGTAGCGGATTCCCTTGCCCTTATACGGCTCCGGCGGACGCTTCTCGCGGACTTCCGCCGCAAACTGCCCGACCTGCTGTTTATCCGGGCCAAGGATCACGATCTTGTTCGCCGTGGGGCATTCGATGGTAATGCCGTCCACTTCCGGAACCGTCACCTGATGGGAATAGCCGAGGTTCATGACCAGGTTCTTCCCCTGCTTCTGCACACGGTAGCCGACGCCGTTGACGTCCAGCTCCTTTTTGAAGCCCTCCGTCACGCCCGTAACCATATTGTGGATCAGCGAGCGGGTCAGGCCGTGCAGGGATTTGTTCTCTTTTTCATCGTCGGGACGGGTCACGTGGATCTCGCTGTCCTCGACGCTGACAGTCATGTTGGGATGGACCTTTTGCGTCAGGGCGCCCTTCGGGCCCTTCACCGATACAACGCTGCCGTCAACCGAAACGGTGACGCCGGCGGGAATATTTATGGGTTTTCTTCCAATTCGCGACATTGCTGCACCCCCCTGTTACCAAATAAATGCGAGAACTTCGCCGCCCACGTTCTGCTTGCGGGCCTCGCGGTCCGTCATGACCCCCTTGGAGGTCGAAACGATCGCGATGCCCAGGCCCTTCATCACCTTGGGCAGGTCCTCGGCGTTGGAATAAATGCGAAGGCCCGGCTTGCTCACCCTGCGCAGGCCGTTGATGACGGCGGTCTTTCCTTCGCCGTACTTCAGGTTTACCTTGATGATTCCCTGCTTGCCGTCCTCTATCACCGTATAGTTTTTGACATAACCCTCGTCCACAAGAATCTGCACGATCGCTTTTTTCATATTGGAAGCGGGGATCTCCACGGAATCATGCTTTGCGGAACTCGCATTGCGGATGCGGGTAAGCAAATCGGCAATCGTATCTGTAATCTGCATGCCGTCTCCTCCTTTTTACCAGCTCGCCTTTTTTACGCCGGGAATCTCGCCCTTGTAGGCAAGCCCCCGAAAGCAGATGCGGCAGATTCCGAATTTGCGAAGATAGGCGTGCGGCCTGCCACAGATTTTGCAACGGTTGTATTCGCGGGAAGAAAACTTCTGTTCTCTTCTCTGTTTGACTTTCATGGAAGTTTTGGCCACAAGAATCCCTCCTTATTTCGCAAACGGGGCGCCGAGCAGCGTTAAAAGCTCTCTGGATTCCTCGTCGGTTTTCGCGGTCGTCACAAAGCAGATGTCCATTCCGCGGACCTTGTCGATTTTGTCGTAATCGATTTCCGGGAAAATCAGCTGTTCTTTGACGCCCATGTTGTAATTGCCCCTGCCGTCGAAGGAATTCGGGTTGATGCCGCGAAAGTCCCTGACGCGCGGGAGCGCCACGTTGAAAAGCCGGTCCAGAAACTCATACATCCGGTCGCCGCGCAGCGTCACCTTGACGCCGATCTTCATGCCCGCGCGGACCTTGAAGTTCGCAACCGACTTCTTTGCTGTGGTCACCACGGGCCGCTGCCCGGTGATGGCTGCGATATCGCCCATCGCGGAGTCGATCACCTTGGAGTTCTCCTTGGCTTCGCCGGCCCCGATGTTGATGACGATCTTATCCAGCTTGGGAATCTGCATGACGCTTTTGTAGGAAAACCTCTTCATCAGCGCCGGTGCGATTTCCTTCCGATACTGCTCCTTCATTCTTGCCATGTTCATCCTCCTTACAGCGCTTCGCCGCATTTTCTGCAAATGCGTTCCTTCGTGCCGTCCTCATACAGCTTGTGGGAGACACGGGTGGGTTTGCCGCAGTGGGGGCAGACAAGCTGGACCTTGCAGGCGTACAGGGCGCCCTCGGCTTTCACGATACCGCCCTCTTCGCCCATTTTGCGGGGCTTCACATGTTTACTCACCATGTTGATCCCCTCGACGATGACCTTGCCCTCCTTCGGGCTGACCTGAAGGACTTTGCCCTTCTTGCCGCGGTCCTTGCCGTTTAAAACAATCACGGTGTCACCGGTTTTAACATGAATCTTTTTAATCATCAGCGAACACCTCCCTTAAAGCACTTCAGGGGCAAGACTTAAGATCTTTACGTAGTCCCTGTCGCGCAGTTCCCTGGCCACCGGGCCAAAGATGCGCGTGCCCGTTGGGTTTTTGTCGTCCTTGATCAGAACGGCGGCGTTCTCGTCGAACCGGATGTAGGTCCCGTCCTCGCGGCGAACACCCGAAGCAGTACGCACGACCACCGCCTTGACCACGTCGCCCTTTTTCACGGTGCCGCCCGGCGCCGCCTTCTTGACCGACGCTACGATGACATCGCCGATATTCGCGTACCTCCTGCCGGTACCGCCAAGCACGCGGATGCACATGAGCTGCTTCGCGCCGGTGTTGTCGGCAACGTTGAGGTATGTCTGCTGTTGTATCACGGTGCGTTCCTCCTTTGCTTACTTGGCCTTCTCCAAAATCTTGACCAGACGCCATCTTTTATCCTTGCTCAACGGCCGGGTCTCCATGACGCGCACGCGGTCGCCGACGGAGCATTCGTTGTTTTCGTCATGCGCCTTCAGGCGCACGGTGCGCTTGACAACCTTTTTGTAAAGCGGGTGCTTCACGCTGTCTTCCACCGCGACGACGATGGTCTTATCCATTTTGTCGCTGACGACCTTGCCGACCTCGGTTTTTCTGATATTCCTGTCGCTCACGTTTCATCTCCCCCTTCCGTTACGCATTGGCGCTGTCTCTGAGTTCATTTTCGCGCAAAACGGTCTTGATGCGTGCGATATCCTTTTTAACAGCCTTAATACGCATCGGATTGTCGAGCTGATTAATGGTAAGCTGGAAACGGAGGTTGAAAAGCTCGGCCTTGAGATCCTTCAGCTTGCTTTCAAGCTCTTCCGCGCTTAATTGTCTGACTTCCGCTGGCTTCATGACTGCTCACCATCCGTTTCTTCCTTGGCAACAAATTTGCACCGGATCGGCAGTTTGTTGGACGCGAGGCGAAGGGCTTCCTTCGCGGTTTCCTCGGAAACGCCGCCCATTTCAAACAGCACGCGTCCCGGCTTTACGACGGCCACCCAGTACTCGGGCGCGCCTTTACCGGAGCCCATGCGGACCTCGGCGGGTTTTTTCGTGACCGGCTTATCCGGGAAAATTTTGATCCAGACCTGCCCGAAACGCTTTGTGTAACGGGTCATGGCAACACGGGCCGCCTCGATCTGGTTGGCGGTGATCCATGCCGGTTCCAACGCCTGAAGGCCGAACTGGCCGTAGTCGATCTTGTTGCCGCGGGTGCATTTCCCGGTCATGCGGCCGCGCTGTACTTTGCGGTATTTCACGCGCTTTGGCATCAGCATTACTTGCTGCCCCCTTCCCTGCGGGGCTTACGGCTGTCCTGCAGGACTTCGCCCCTGTAGATCCAGACCTTCACGCCGATGCGCCCGTAGGTCGTGGCGGCCTCGGCAAACCCGTAATCGATGTCGGCACGGATGGTCTGAAGAGGAATCGTGCCGTCGTGGTATTGCTCTCTTCTGGCGATTTCAGCGCCGCCCAGACGGCCGGAAACCTGCGTCTTGATCCCTTTGGCGCCCATCTTCATGGCGCGGCCGATGCTCTGCTTCAGCGCGCGGCGGAAAGAAATTCTTTTTTCGAGCTGCTGCGCGATGTTTTCCGCGACCAGCTGTGCGTTCAGGTCCGGGTTTTTCACCTCTACGATGTTGATCGTAACGGGTTTTCCCAGCTGCTTTTCGCACTGCAGGCGAAGCTTTTCAATTTCAGCGCCGCCTTTGCCGATAACGATGCCCGGCTTTGCGCAATGGATGTGAAGGCGCACCTTGGAGGCGTCGCGCTCGATCTCTATTTTTGGAACGCCGGCGGGTTTCAGCTGCTTAAGCAACATCTTGCGCAGCTTGTAGTCTTCGACGAGCGTGTCGCCGAAGACGTTGTCCTTTGTAAACCAGCGGGAATCCCAGTCTTTGATAATGCCCACACGGAACCCGTGCGGATTGACTTTCTGGCCCATAATTTACCTCCTCCTCAGCTTATTCCTGTTCTTTCAGCACCATGGTCACGTGCGAAGTCCTCTTTAAAATCTGGAACGCACGCCCCTGCGCTCTCGGACGGATGCGTTTGAGGATCGGACCAGGAGAAACAAAGCACTGAGAAACATACAGTTTGGAAACGTCCATGCCGTGATTGTTCTCTGCGTTGGCCATAGCCGATTTCAGCAGTTTTTCAAGGCTCTCGCTCGCGGCTTTCGGCGTGTGCTTCAGGATAGCCATCGCTACGTCGACCGGTTTGTTGCGGATCAGGTCGAGAACGATCTGAACCTTGCGGGGAGAGATGCGGGCATATTTCAGATAAGCCCTTGCTTCCATGCGATACACTCCTTTCAGCCGTTATTTGCCCGGCGCCGTTGTCTTGGAGCCGGAATGTCCCTTGAAGGTGCGGGTGGGGGCGAACTCGCCCAGCCTGTGACCCACCATGTCCTCCGTCACGTAAACCGGGACATGCTTGCGGCCGTCGTGAACCGCTATCGTATGGCCGACAAAATCCGGGAAGATCGTGGAGGATCTGCTCCAGGTCTTGACGATCTTCTTTTCGCCGGCCGCGTTCATCTCCTGAATCCTTTTAAGCAGCACAGGCTGAACATAAGGACCCTTCTTTACGCTTCTGCTCATAACTGACAAGCTCCTTTCTGCACGCCTTATTTGCCGTTTCTGCGCTTGACAATCATCTTGTCGGAGCGGTTGTGGTGAGCGCGGGTCTTGTAACCCAGGGTCGGCTTGCCCCACGGGGTGACCGGTCCGGGACGTCCGATGGGGGCTCTGCCCTCGCCGCCGCCGTGCGGGTGGTCGTTCGGGTTCATGACGGAACCGCGGACTGTCGGCCTCCACCCCATGTGGCGTTTGCGCCCTGCTTTGCCGATCTTCATGTTTTCATGGTCGCCGTTGCTGACCTGGCCGATGGTCGCCATGCAGGAGATCGGCACGTTGCGCAGCTCGCCGGAAGGCAGGCGCAGCAAAGCCATCCCGTTTTCCTTGGCCATCAGCTGGGCCATGATGCCGGCCGCGCGGGCCAGCTGGGCGCCCTTGCCGGGGTACAGCTCCACGTTGTGGACGAAGGTGCCGACGGGGATATTTTCCAGTGGAAGCGCGTTGCCCGGCTTGATGTCCGCAGAAGTGCCGGAAACCACCGTGTCTCCGACCTTGAGGCCCTCGGGGGCGATGATATAGCTTCTGTCGCCGTCCTCATACTGAACCAGCGCGATGAACGCGGAGCGGTTCGGGTCGTACTCGATGCTGGCGACCTTGCCGGGAGCGTCGAATTTCTGGCGTTTGAAGTCGATCAGGCGGTACTTTCTGCGGTTCTTGCCGCCGCGGTGGCGGACGGTGATGCGGCCGTAGCTGTTGCGGCCGGAATTGTTCGGAAGAGACTCTAAAAGGCTCTTTTCCGGCGCCTTTTTGGTCAGGACCTTATAGTCCATGACGGACATATTGCGCCGTGAAGCCGTAGTCGGCTTAAAATTAATGGTTGGCATTCTTTCACACTCCTCATGATGGCTTTGCGGGGAGATGCCGGCTCCCCATCCATGCCTCTGCTCTTTTCCTGCAGGCAGAGATTACATCATGCCTTCAAAAAATTCAATCGTTTTGCTGCCTTCGATCAGGGTGACGACCGCTTTTTTCCAGGAACTGGTGTAGCCCTGGCTTTTGCCCTGGCGGCGCAAATGGCCGCGGACGTGAAGAGTATTGACCCTGTCGACCTTGACGCCGAACAGTTCTTCCACCGCGCGGGCAATATCGATCTTCGTCGCGGATTTGGCGACCTCGAAGGTATACCGTTTTGCGCCGATTCCGGACATGCTTTTCTCCGTCACGACCGGGCGGAGAATAATATCCTGTGCTGCCATTTAAGCATACACCTCCTCGATCTGAGCGACCGCATCCTTGACGACGATGAACTTGTCTGCGTCCAGAATATCGTAAACGTTCAGGGTATTGACCACTGCGGTTTTCACGCCGGGAAGGTTCCGGGAGGAAGCGATGATCTTTTCATCCGCGCTCGGCAGAACGATCAGGGCCTTCCTGTCGGAGCCGACCGCGCTGAGCATGGACGCGATGGTCTTGGTCTTGTATTCCTCCAGCGAAAGGCTGTCGAGCACGATCATGTCGCTGTCGAGGACCTTGCTGGAAAGAGCGGATTTCATGGCGAGACGGCGTTCCTTCTTGTTCAGCGTATAGCTGTAGTCGCGCGGCTTGGGGGCGAAAACGACGCCGCCGTGCCTCCACTGAGGAGCGCGCGTGGAGCCCTGTCTCGCATGGCCCGTGCCTTTCTGTCTCCACGGCTTTCTGCCGCCGCCGGAAACTTCCGCGCGGGTTTTCGCCGCCTGCGTGCCCTGGCGCAGGTTCGCAAGGTGGTTGACCACCAGGTCGTGCATCACCTTTTTGTTCGGTTCGATTCCGAACACGGTCTCGGACAGGTCCATCTTTTCGACTTCCTTGCCGGCCATGTCAAGTACTGCTACTGTAGGCATTCCGATTCCTCCTTCCCTCACGCCCTGGCAGCTTTCACGCTGTCGCGGATAACCACGATGCCGCCGTTGGGGCCGGGAACCGCGCCCCGGATGGCGATCAGGTTGTTTTCAGCATCCACCTTGGCGACGGTCAGGTTCTGCACCGTCACCTGCTCCGCGCCCAGATGGCCGGCCATTTTCATGCCGGGCAGCACCCTGGACGGGGTCGAACACGCGCCGTTGGAGCCGCCGTGGCGGGCAACCGGGCCGGAGCCGTGGCTTTCCTTCAGGCGCTGGAAGTTCCAGCGCTTGATGACGCCGGCATATCCCTTGCCCTTGCTGACGCCGGTCACGTCGATTTTGTCGCCGGTCTCGAACACGTCCGCCTTGACCAGATCGCCTACCTTGTAGGCCTCCGGGTCGTCAAAGCGGAATTCGCGCAGCGTCTTCTTCGGGGCCACGTCCGCTTTTGCGAAATGCCCTTTCACCGGTTTTGTCACCTTCGCCGCTTTCAGGTCGCCGTAGCCCATCTGAACGCTTGCGTAACCGTCGTTCTCCACGGTCTTTTTCTGCGCGATCACGCAGGGGCCGGCTTCCACGACCGTTACGGGGATGACTTTTCCCTGCTCGTCGAAGATCTGCGTCATGCCGATCTTCTTGCCGATAATCCCTTTTTTCATTCCTACATTTACCTCCTGTGCAGGTTATTGGTTGGCTTTAAAACCAACTTGACCCCGGCCGCCGGTTGGTTGAATCAGAGTTTGATCTCCACTTCAACGCCTGCGGGGAGCTCCAGGCCCATCAGGGCCTCAACCGTCTTGTTCGACGGCCGCAGAATGTCGATCAGTCTCTTGTGGGTCCGCATCTCGAACTGCTCGCGGCTGTCCTTGTACTTGTGGACGGCGCGCAGAATCGTGATGATCTGCTTCTCGGTCGGGAGCGGAACCGGTCCGGAAACTCTCGCGCCCGTGCGCTTTGCCGTTGCAACGATCTTTTCGGCGGACTGGTCCACCAGCTGGTGGTCGTACCCTTTGATTCTGATCCTGATTTTCTCCTTGACTGCCACTGGAAAATCGCCTCCTTATCATAGTTGGCGGGCGGCGCTTAAAACCTGAACACCGTGCCGGGTGTTTCTTCAACCCCAAATGAAAAACCGGATTCCTTTTTGGGCGAAATCCGGGTGCAGGTTCAAAACGTCTGAGCGCAAAAGGCCGCAGAGCGGAACCTTCCGCATGCTCAAAATTATTTGTCGCCCGGTTTAAAATCGGACATACTCCACGGAAAAACCGGCGCTATCGCGCCGCAACCTCCCGCTTCAACGCATATCTGTCGCAGTCGTGCCTTATTATAGTACCACATGGCCGGATGTTTTGCAACAATTATTTTTCTCCCGCGAGAGGAAATTTATTCCGGTCCCCTGAAAATTTCAGGCGGAGAAAGCTTTCTCCGCCCAGAACCCGCTTACTTTTTGACAAAATAACTCCAGGCCGCATTGCCGGTCCTGAACCCGGAGGTCTGGTCGTAATCCACGATCAGCTCCTCGTGGTCGTCCAGCGCATGGGAAACAGGGATGCTGACTCCAAGACTGTCGTCCTTAAAATAAACGCTGCAGTTCTGCATTCCGGACTGAAGGACCGCAGAGGTGTAACTGACCGCTTTTTTATCCGACATCTGCTTCTTTACGGCGTTCTGCAAAGCGGTCAGCATCGCGCTGTTCTTCTGAACCATATCGGCAACGGAAACGGCCTTCTTGTTTTTTAAGTCGTAATTGACCGCACGGAAATAGGAGACGCTGTCGTTTCCGTCGGATTTATCCACGGTCTCGCGGAAAGTCACGCTGATAAAATCGTCTCCCTGGTAGGATACATGATCGGATACCTTGACTTTCACTTCTTTCGCGGCTTTTGACGTTCCAAGGGAATTGATTGTCTGGAGCGCCGCATTCTTCAGGAGAGTATTGACGGCGTCATAATTGGTTCCATCTGAGGAAAGCTGGGGATAGGAAGCCTTATAGCTTCTGTTGTTTTGGTCGTATTTGTAGTCCACCGTCTTAACGGTGTAAGGGGATTTCTTGATAACGACCGGAGGCCTGGAGACTGCCCCGGAAACCGTAACCCCGGAATACAGGCTGTCGGAGGATGTCCCGCTTGATGCCGAGGACGAACCGGTTCCTTCGGACGACGCGGCCGCGCCGGAAGAAGTGCCGGAAGACGAGCCGGTCTGTCCATGGCAGGCGGCCATGGACAGCAACATGGAAGCCGATAAAAGGAAGATTAAAAATTTTTTCATAAGTATCGATTCACACTCCTAACGATTAACAACGTTATTCAATACGGTCAGCCAAGCGGCCGGTTCACCGGCAAAGGCGACGGGAAAAGGAAACCTTTTCTTGATTATTGCGCTATTATTTTACACGCAATCATCCGCCGATTCAAGTTACAAAACTTTGCGAAAAGATCACAAAACTGTGAACAAATCGGAAAAACAGGTTGCGAAACGCTGAAAGTACCGTTCGGCGCTGCCTTTTTTCATCGCTTCGGGAACGGCCGTTCCCTTAAATTGGAAATCAGGGCGTTGTGCCGCCCGGCTCCGGCCTTGAAGCCCCTCGGCATCCTTTTAACGCAATATATAGAAAAAGCCGCGTTGAAAATCCGCAGCTTTTTAAGATTTTTATAAGCTGATAAACTGATTCTGTCAAGGGCAGACCGTCAATACGCCTTGCCCCAGACGACCAGCTTTTCCGCCGGCTTTCCGCAGCAGACGCAGGTTCCGGAGCCGTGCTCGTGACCGAACGGGATGCAGCGGGAGGAAACGCCCGCCACCTCCTTGAGTTTTTCCTCGCACGCGGCGTCTCCGCACCACATTGCTTTGATGAAGCCGGGTTTCGAGCCGGCGATCTCCTTCATCTCATCGAGCGTTTTCGCTTCATAGGTCTTGCCTTCGCGGTTTTGCAGCGCCTTCTCGTACATGTCGTTCCGGACTTTCCCAAGCTGTTCCGCAACGGCCTCTTCCAGATTGCCGAGCGGGACGAAGACCTTCTCCCGGTCGGTGCGGCGGACCAGCACGCACTGGTCTTTCCCGATGTCCTTCGGGCCGATCTCCAGGCGGAGCGGAACGCCCTTCATCTCATACTGGGAAAATTTCCATCCGGGGGACTGGTCGGAATCGTCCGTTTTCACGCGGAATTGCTTTTTCAGCCGCGCCTGAATCTCCCCGGCTTTTTCGAGCACGCCGGGCTTGTGCTGCGCGACCGGCACGACGACGACCTGGATCGGCGCGACCGCGGGCGGCAGGACAAGGCCGCTGTCGTCGCCGTGGGTCATGATGATCCCGCCGATGATGCGGGTACTCAGGCCCCAGGAGGTCTGGAACGGATGGCACAGGGAATTGTCCCTGCCCTGAAACGTCACGTTGAACGCTTTTGCAAATCCGTCGCCAAAGTAATGGCTGGTGCCGGACTGAAGGGCCTTTCCGTCATGCATCATGGCTTCGATGGTATAGGTTGCCTCCGCGCCGGCGAACTTTTCGCTTTCGGTCTTTTGTCCGCGCAGAACCGGAATGGCAAGCTGCTTTTCGCAGAAGTCCGCGTAAACCTCCAGCATCCTCAGGGTCTCAGCGCGCGCCTCTTCGGCGGTTTCGTGCATCGTGTGGCCCTCCTGCCAGTGGAATTCCACCGAGCGCAGGAAGGGGCGGGTCGTCTTTTCCCAGCGGACCACCGAACACCACTGGTTGTACAGCTTCGGCAAGTCCCTCCAAGAATGGATCACGCGTGCATAATGGTCACAGAACAGCGTCTCCGAAGTCGGGCGCACACACAGGCGCTCCGGCAGCTTCTCGCTGCCGCCCATCGTCACCCAGGCAACCTCCGGCGCAAACCCCTGCACATGCTCCTTTTCCTTATTCAAAAGGCTTTCCGGAATAAAGAGGGGCATTGAAACATTTTCATG
The DNA here is from genome assembly GCF_035986805.1 of Caproicibacter sp. BJN0012. Classification (NCBI taxonomy): domain Bacteria; kingdom Bacillati; phylum Bacillota; class Clostridia; order Eubacteriales; family Acutalibacteraceae; genus Caproicibacter; species Caproicibacter sp. BJN0012. The sequence goes on from NZ_CP142518.1 coordinate 3,266,982, forward strand.
CCCAAGCTCCTTAAAGCGCCCGTCCAGATATTTCTGGATGTTTTCCCAGATGGCCCAGCCGTACGGCTCGATGACCATGCAGCCGCGGACGCTGGAATAGTCCATCAGCTCCGCCTTTTTTACGATATCCGTATACCACTGGGCAAAATCCTCCTCCATGGGAGTGATTGCCTCCACCAGTTTTTTCTGTTCCGCCATTGCTGTTTCCCCTTTATGCTGAAATCCGCGGCCCCATCCGGGGCCGGCGGTTCGTCATTCCCTGTTTTTCGTCGCGCGGTTCAAAATCACGATCACCAGAAAGATCAGAAGCATCACGAGAAAGATCCCCGCCATGCCCTTGCCCATCAGTTCCAGCGAACGGCCGATATCGGCGCCGTTCACCGGGCCGACCGGCCCCCGATACGCACTCAGCAGAAAACCGTAGCTCATTGCGGCGCCCCCCTATCCTAAAAAGTTCTTTGCAAGCGACAGAATAATGCCGCCCGCAACCACCGAACCGATCTGCCCCGCCACATTCGCGCCGATCGCGTGCATCAGCAGGTGGTTCTGGTTATCCTCCTGCAAACCCATTTTCTGAATCACGCGCGCCGACATCGGGAATGCGGAAATTCCTGCCGCGCCGACCATCGGGTTGAATTTCCTTCCCTCCGGAAGAAAGAGATTCAGAAATTTTGCAAACAAAACTCCGCCGGCGGAGTCGAATACAAAGGCAACCAGGCCGAGCGCCATAACCGCCAGCGTGTTCCAGCGCACGAACACGTCCGCTCGCATCTGGAACGCGATCGTGATGCCGAGAAAAATCGTGATCAGGTTCGCCAACGGTCCCTGCGCGGCCTTCGAGAGGCTTTCGAGCCTTCCGCATTCCCGGATCAGATTGCCGAACATCAAAAGGCCGACCAGCGCGACGGAATCGGGGGCGATCAGCCCGGCGATCATCGTAACGATGATCGGAAACAGGATTCTCGTCGTCTTTGAGACGGAATCCGGCCGGTAGGGCATCCGGATCTGCCGCTCCTTCCGGGTCGTGACCAGCCGGATGGCAAACGGCTGGATCAGCGGGACCAGCGCCATGTAGGAATAGGCCGCGACGGCAATGGCCCCTTTGTAATCGCTGTCCAGCACCTGGGAAACCAGGATGGACGTCGGCCCGTCCGCCGCGCCGATCACGCCGACCGACATGGCGTCCCTGAGCGGAAAGCCGAGCAGCACCGCCGCCGTGACGGTAAAAAAGATGCCGAACTGCGCGGCGGCGCCGAACAGGATCATCCGCGGGTTCGACAGCAGGGGCCCGAAATCGATCATGGCGCCGATGCCGACGAAGAGCAGCAGCGGCATGGCCTCCGAAGCGGCGATCCCCTTGTTGAACAGCCACTCGATGATCCCGTTGTCCCCCAGGACGCCCGAATAGGGCAGATTGACCAGAATGGCGCCGAAACCCATCGGCAGAAGCAGCGAAGGTTCAAAATCCTTTTTAACGGCCAGCCAGATCAGCAGCCCGCCGACAGCCCACATGACAACCATCTGCGGGGTAATGCCGAAGACCCCCTTCAGCAAAAAGTCGAATTGACTCAACAGCTTTGACACTCCTTTGTTTTCAGCAGCCCCGGCAAACGGAACAGAGTATTTGGCCACATGCAGTTATTATAGCGGAAACTCCGCGCCTTTTCAAGAAAAAAGCGGCCGCACCCGCCCTCAACGCAAAAAAAATCCGCCATGCTTCCGCACGGCGGATCGAAGGACCAGTCCTGTTCAGACGTGATCTTCAATGTATTTTACCAGTTCTCCGACCGTCTTGATGTTTTCGACTTCTTCGTCGGGAATCTCGATCTCAAACTCATCCTCAATCGACATCAGAAGATCGACGACATCCAGAGAGTCCGCCCCAAGATCATCGGCAATATTCGTATCTGCAGTAATCGTGTCCTCCTCAACGTCAAACTGCTCGCTTAAAATCGCCTTAACCTTCTCAAAAACCATGTTATATCCTCCTTAGATCTTAAAAATCACTCGTGTGCAACCAAAAATCCCAGTGTGGACAAAGGAATCCCGACTGTGCTACAATTGCACGGGTGATGGGACCCGAAATCCCGGGTTCCGAATGCCTATCCACATATTATTAGCAATGCTCCGCTTTGTCAATATTTTTTTTCGCCGGAGGTTGTTTGATTTGAAAATTTTAAAATTCGCTGTCATCGGGCACCCGATCGGACATACGATGTCCCCGTTCATTCAATCCCGGCTTTTCTCTCTCTCAGGAGTAAATGCGCAGTACGGTTCGATGGACGTCGCGCCGGAATCGCTGAAAGAGTTTCTCTCCCGCCGGGACGGCTGGGACGGATTCAACTTCACTATCCCCCACAAACGCGCCATTATACCCTTGCTGGACTCATTGGACCGAAAAGCGCAAATGACCGGCTCGGTCAACACCGTGAAGATCGAAAACGGAAGGCTCGCCGGTTTTACGACGGACGGGGACGGATTCCGTCTGTCCCTGCAGGCGGCCGGAGTCCCGCTGAAAGGCCGGACGGTGATACTCGGCGCGGGCGGAGCCGCGCGCGCCATAGCCTTTGAGGCCGCGCTCGCCGGCTGCGGGGTAACCGTCGCGGCGAGAGAGCACTCTTTCCCCGCGGCGGCGAAGCTTTGCGGCGATCTGAACCGGAAAATCCCGGGCGCCGGCGTCCGGGCGTGCCGGATCGGCGAAGTCGAAGGGACCATGGACCTGCTGGTCAACGCGACGCCGGCGGGCATGTATCCGGACGTGAAGTCCTGCGCGGCGGATGAAAATCTGGTCCGGCGGGCCGGCTGCGTGTTTGACGCGGTTTACAATCCTCAGGAAACCCTGCTGATCCGGCTCGCGAAAAAAAGCGGCATCCCGGCAGTCGGCGGCATGGCCATGCTGGTATGGCAGGCAGCGGCGGCGCAGACCGTCTGGACCGGCGCGGGATTCCCTGTGAGCGAAATCGACCGTCTGTGCAGCGACGCCATCCTTGAAATGAAGAAAAAATTCGGGAACGCATGAATTAAAAAAAGACTTGACACTCTCCAAGAGTTGTATTATGATACAGAAAAGATTCGGAGAAGGGAGTTTCAACATGAAGTTTCCGTTCAGTGTGCGATTTATGTTTTACGGATACCCCCGCTATTATTTCGCGGATGGGTTTACTTTCGCATACCCGGAAACTGACTGTGAGCTTTCTCGTGCCGGCAGGCGAAGGCCGTAATGGAATTTTATTTTCGGTCTTTCCCCTGACATTAAAGATGCATCGGCGGAGCTGGCAGCAGCCCCGCCGTTTTTTTTATGCATCCGGGCTTTTGCCCTCCGGACGGCGTCAGGCGCAGCCCCGTCAGAATCAGGGAGGAACTGTAATGATTATCGTACTGAAACCCGGCTGTACACAGCAGCAGATCAGCGATTTCTGCGCATCCCTTCGCGGGGAATACGGCGTCGGGATCAACACCTGGTCCGGCACCCAGAGTACCATGCTCGGTCTGATCGGGGACGATTCCGCGATCGACATCGACTCTGTCGCGGCACAGGAGCTTGTGGAAAGCGTCAAACGCGTGCAGGAAATCACCCGTTTTTACGAAGAAACTGCTTTCGAGATAAAGAAAAGGCTAGGAAATATCGTTCTGTGCGGATTCATGGGCAGCGGAAAGACTACGATCGGCGGCTTGCTGGCCGGCCGGACCGGCCGGACCTTTATCGATATGGACCAGTGGATCGAACAGAGAGAAGGCTGCACGGTCCCTGAAATTTTCGCCAGATACGGAGAAAGCCGCTTCCGCCGTCTGGAGCGCGAGGCCTCCCGCGAGCTTTCGCTTCGGACCGGGATCATCATCGCCACAGGCGGCGGGACGATCATCAACCCGGACAACGCCTGGGAGCTGAGATCCGGCGGAACCATCATTATGCTCGACGCGTCCCTTCATTCGGTGCGGACGCGGCTGCAGGGCGACCTCACCCGGCCGCTGCTGCGGAAGAAGGACGGCGGGCGGGCAATGGAACAGCTATACCAGGAGCGCCTGCCCGTCTACCGCGGACGGTCTGAGCTGATCGTCCCGGCGGACGGGTCGCCGGAGCAAACGGCGGATCTGGTCCTCAAAGCCCTTCAGCCCAATTCCGAATCCCAGCCTGCGTGATTTGATCGATTTCCCTCGTATAAATACGAAACGAATTTTTACCGCTGTTTTTTGCCGCATACATGGCGGCATCCGCTTTTCGGAACAACTCCTCATAGGAGGATCCGTCATGCGGATAAAAGGAGATCCCAACGCTGCCCGAGAGGCCGCAGCAGCCGGAAGCCCGGCTGGCGCGGAACGCGTCCCCGATGCTTTCCGCTTTCTTTACGGCCAGCTCCACCGACAGGATCCTTCTCAGGAATACCACGAATTCGTCCCCGCCGACGCGGGCGACAACGTCCTTCTCGCGGAACAGCCGTTTGATGCGGGAGGCCGTCTCGACAATCATCTCGTCGCCTTTCAGATGGCCCAGACGGTCGTTGATCTTCTTAAAATTGTCGATGTCGATGACAAAGAGCGCATGGCGCTCGCCCTTCCCGCTTTGCGCGATGATCCGGTTGATTCTTTCCGTTGCGGTCACCCGGTTGAACAGCCCGGTCAGCAGGTCGTGCTCCGCCTGCCGCCTCAAAGCGATCGATTCCCTTTTGCGGCGGTCGATGTTTGAAATAACGACGATCAGGCGCGTTGCCTCCCCCTGGTCGTCGAAAAACGCCGTGGGATGCACATTGCACCAGATATAACCCCCGCCGGCCTCGCGGAATCGGAACTCGCCGTCTTCCATCGGTTTCCCCCGCAGCAGACGGAGGGTCCTGTCCAACAACAGCCTGCGGTCCTGGCCGTAAATGACGGAGCTTTTCTCAAGATATTCCAAAAGGTTCCCGCACTGCGGGAATCCGGTCCCGAACTTCGCCGTAAATGTGGGCGAATAGTAAATCTTCCCGGTTTTCAGGTTGAAATCCAGGATCGGGTCCGCGGCGTGTTCCAAAAGCATGCGGTAACGCTCTTCCGTGACTGCGAGCTCCTCCTGCGTCTTCTGGGCTTCCGTAATGTTCATTAAAACGCTGTACAGCCAGATATTGCCGTTGCAGTCCTCCTGCAGCCTGGTTTTGTCCAGAATCCAGATCAGGCTTCCGCCCTTCCCCGCGATGCGGTAGGTGATCTCCGCCGCGCCGTCCTGCTTTCTGCGTCCAACCGCCCTGCGAAGCAGAAGGCCGCGGTCCTTTTCACAGACCATGCGGATAAACCGATCGTCAAATTGAGAGGCGATCTCCCCCCTGCCAAATCCGGTCATCCGGCAGAAGCCTTCGCTGACAAAATTCAGCGTCAGGAACTCGTCGTTCCGGCAGCAAAGCACTCCGCAGGGGACGTTGGCGGTCAGGGCCTCCAGCTCCCGCGCCTGTTCCAGCCTCAGCCTGCGGGAACGCCTGCTCAGAGTGATGTCTTCCACCACCCCGCAGAAATATTCGTCCCCCCGGGTCCTTTTTGCAGCCTGACCCGGTAGGAAGCCCAGATGTGGTGCCCGTCCTTTTTGATCAGCCGGAGCTCCGGTTTCGCATATCCTTTTTCCGCAATTTCTTCCTCAAGGCGCTCCCAGTCGACCGGGGGGCTGTTGCGCAGCACCGGCGCCGGACCTCCGTCCAGCAGCGCCGTGACCTCGCCGTTCGCGAAGCCCAGCGTTTTGTAAAAGGAACCGCTCGCATAGAGAATCGAAAGTCTTCTGTCTTTCCGGCAGCACAACAAGCTGCAGCCAAGGCCTTCGATCAGTTCTTCCAGATTCAAGCTCTCCATTGCGCTGCTTCCTTCCGGAGAATTTCCAAATTGTGGTAATAAATACATTCTATCAACACCGGGAAGAGAATGCAAGTACCGCCCGCATATTTCCATAAATATCTTTATCGAACCGGTCCCGCGCCTTTGGGACGCCGGACACGGAGAAAGGAATCCCCTCATGAGGCTTTTTTCGTTCAGTGAGCGATTTATATTCTACGGATACCCCCGCCATCCTTTCGCGGACGGGTATATTTACGCATACCCGAAAACCGACTGTAAGCTTTCCCGTGCCGGCAGGCGCAGGCCGTAGCAACATTTCGGCCTTTGTCCTGACATGAAACGCAACGGCGGAGCTGGCAGCAGCTCCGCCGTTTTTTACGCGTCCGGGCCCTTTTGCCCGCCAGACGGAACCAGGTGCCGCCCCGCCCTTTAACATAGGAGGAACTGTGATGATCATTGTACTGAAACCCGGCTGCACGCGGCAGCAGATCAACGATTTCTGCGCATTCCTGAGAGAGGAATACGGCGTCAGGGTCAACACCTGGGTCGGCACCCAGAGCACCGTGCTCGGCCTGATCGGGGACACCTCCGCGATCGACATCGATTCCATCGCGGCGCAGGAGCTTGTGGAGAGCGTGAAACGCGTGCAGGAACCGTACAAAAAGGCGAATCGGAAATTCCACCCGGACGACACGGTGGTGACCCTGCCGGACGGGCGGAAAATCGGCGGCGGCGGACTCGCGCTGATCGCCGGCCCGTGCTCGGTGGAAAGCCGGGAGCAGATCTGCGGCATCGCGCGGCAGGTCAAAGCGGCGGGAGCCGGTTTTTTGCGGGGAGGCGCGTTCAAGCCCCGGACATCGCCGTATTCGTTCCAGGGCCTGAAGGCCGAGGGGCTTGAGCTTCTGCGGGAGGCGAAAAAAGAAACCGGCCTGCCGATCGTCACCGAGCTGATGAGCGAAAGGCACATCGACCTGTTTCTGGAAAGCGGCGTGAACATCATCCAGGTCGGCGCGCGGAACATGCAGAATTTCGAACTGCTCAAAGCGCTGGGCAAAATCCGCAAGCCGATCCTGCTCAAACGGGGCCTGTCGAACACGGTCGAGGAACTGCTGATGAGCGCCGAGTATATCATGGCCGGCGGGAACAGCCAGGTCATCCTCTGCGAGCGCGGCATCCGCACGTTCGAGCCTTACACGCGCAACACGCTGGACATCTCCGCCATCCCGATCCTGAAGCGCTTCTCCCACCTTCCCGTCGTCGCGGACCCGAGCCACGCCTCCGGCCACTCCTGGCTGGTGGAACCCCTCGCGCTGGCCGCCGTGGCCGCCGGAGCGGACGGCCTGATCATCGAGGTCCACAACAACCCCGCCAAGGCCCTTTCCGACGGGGCGCAGTCCCTGACGCCCGGCCAGTTTGAACGGACTGCCTCCCTCCTGAGGATGGAAGCGCAGGCTTTCGGAAGACGGTTGGACTAACGGATGCGTTTCTGATATACTATGTGAAAATTTATCCGTGCAGAAGGAGGCGTTTCCAAATGAATCAGAACGTCGTCGTGGCCGGTCTGGGACTGATCGGCGGCTCGCTTGCAAAGGCGTTTCGGAAATACAGCGACTGTACCGTGACCGGAATCGACAGCGACCCCGGGGTGGTCGCCGCCGCGCTGAGCTGCGGGGCGATCCGGCGCGAAGCGGGACTGGAGGACCTTGAGAGCGCGGACCTGCTGTTTTTATGCCTGTATCCACAGGCGGATATCGACTTTCTGCTCAAGCATGCCTCTTCCCTTCGCCCCGGCTGCGTCGTCACGGACGTGTGCGGGATCAAATCCTTTTTAAGCCCGCGCCTTTCGAGGATCGCGGCGGAGCACGGCCTCACCTATATCGGCGGGCACCCAATGGCCGGAAGGGAAAAAGGCGGTTTTGCGAACAGCGACGCCGACCTGTTCCTGGGGGCGAGCTATCTCCTGGTGCCGTGCGGCGCGGCGCGCGATGCAGTCGATACGATGACCGCCGTTGCGGTGGAGCTTGGCTTCGGCGGCACGGTCGTCACTACGCCGGAAGAGCACGACAGGGAAATCGCCTTCACCAGCCAACTGCCGCACGCCCTCGCCTGCGCTTATGTCAAAAGCCCGCAGTGTCCCGGCCACGCGGGATTTTCCGCGGGGAGCTACCGGGACGTGTCGCGCGTGGCGGCCATCAACGAGGCCATGTGGGCCGAACTGTTTCTCGACAACCGCGAAGCCCTGACGGAAGAGCTGGACACGCTGATCGGCAACCTGCGGGAGATCCGCGACGCGGTCGACGGACACAGTGAAGAAGCTCTGCGCTCCCTCCTGCGGGAGGGACGGCTGATCAAGGAAAGGCTGGGAGAGGCATGATTTTGACAGTCAATACGTCAAGGCCCTACCGGATCCTCATCGAACGCGGCTGCCTCGGCCGCGCCGGGGAAGAGGCAGCGAGGGTTTTTCCGAAAGGGGCGAAGGCCGCGGTCGTCACCGATTCCAACGTGGGACCGGTTTACGCCCGGCGCATTGCCGCATCTTTCAGCGCCGCCGGTTTTCAAACGTCCGTTTTCACCTTCCCCGCCGGGGAAGAGCACAAACGTTTATCCGTGGTTTCGGAGATGTACGCGGCCTTTTCGGAGCAGGAGCTGACGCGCAGCGATTTTATCGCCGCGCTCGGCGGCGGAGTGACGGGCGACCTGGCCGGATTCGCCGCCGCGACCTATCTGCGTGGAATCCGCTTTCTGCAGATTCCGACCTCCCTGCTCGCGCAGATCGATTCGTCCGTCGGCGGGAAAACGGGAGCGGACCTTCCGGAGGGCAAAAACCTGGTCGGCGCGTTCCACCAGCCTTCGCTGGTGCTGATCGACCCGGATACGCTTTCCACCTTGCCGGAACCGTTTTTCGCGGACGGGATGGGAGAGGCGGTCAAATACGGCTGTATCCGGGACCGCGCGCTGTTCGAAAAAATTGCCGAAGGAAATATAAAAGAGGAGATGGAATCGATGATCTGCCGCTGTGTGGACATTAAAAGGGAACTGGTCGAGCGCGACGAGCTGGACAACGGCGACCGGATGCTCCTGAATTTCGGGCACACGTTCGGCCACGCGCTGGAAAAGCTTCACGGCTACAAGGGCCTGACGCACGGCGAAGCGGTCGGGATCGGCATGGTCATGATGTGCCGCTGCTCAGAGGCCGCCGGCCTGACCGAGCCGGGGACGGCGGGGAAAATCGCCTCCGCGCTCCGGACGTACGGTCTGCCGGTTTCGGATCAAATGGAGCCGAACCGTATCGCGGAAGCCGCCCGCCTGGACAAAAAGAGCCGCGGAGGCAGCATCAATCTGGTCCTCCTCCGGAAAATCGGCGAAAGTTTTCTGCACCCGGTTCCCCGCGGGGAACTCGGACGGTTCCTGGAGGCGCTGTCATGAGCCTCATACGGTGCTCCCCCGCCGTCCTGTCCGGCCGGGTGCGGGTCCCGATTTCCAAAAGCGCGGCGCACCGCGCGATGATCGGCGCTTTCCTCGCGGGCGCGCCGGACCCGCTTCCCGCGGGCGAAACCGTCAGCGAGGACCTGACTGCGACCCGCTCGGCGCTCGCGGCCCTGTTTGCCGCGGAGCGGAACGGGGAACCGGCGCTCGCCGACTGTGGGGAATCCGGCTCCACGCTGCGGTTCCTGATCCCGGTCGCCGCGGCGCTCGGGACCCCGGCGGTTTTTTCCGGCCGCGGGCGGCTGCCGCAGCGGCCGCTCGGCGTTTACCTCGACTGCCTGCCCCGCCACGGGACGGCATGCGAAAGCGCCGGCGGGCTTCCCCTGAGCGTCTCCGGCAAACTGCAACCGGGCACCTACTTTCTGCCCGGAAATGTAAGCTCCCAGTTTATCACGGGGCTCATGCTCGCCCTGCCGCTTCTGGACGGGGACAGCGAGATCCGCCTGACCTCCCCGCTGGAATCCGCCGGATACACGGATATGACGATTGAGATCCTGAAGGGCTATGGGATCGAAATATTTCCGGCTGAAGCGGGCTGGAACGTGCCGGGGACGCAGGAATTCCGCCCTTCCGGAGCCGGCATCGAGCGCGACTGGTCGCAGGCCGCGTTCTTCCTCGCGGCGGGGGCACTTGGAGGGCAGGTGGAACTTCCCGGGCTGCGGCCCGATTCCACCCAGGGCGACCGGGCTGCGGAAGAGCTGTTCCGCCGGTTCGGCGCGCGGCTCTCCTGGAACGGCGGCGTGCTGAGCGCCGGGCCGGGCGAGCTGCGCGGAATCGAGATCGACGCTTCCCAGATTCCGGATCTCGTGCCCGTTCTCGCCGTCACCGCAGCGGCGGCCCGGGGCCGCACCGTCATTCGGAACGCCGGGCGGCTGCGGCTCAAAGAGAGCAACCGGCTTGCCGCAATGGCGGACGGACTCCGCGTTCTCGGCGCACAGGTCCGGGAAACGGAGGACGGTCTGGTGATCGACGGCGCCGGCCGTCTGCGCGGCGGGACAGTGGAAGGCCGGGACGACCACCGCATCGTGATGGCGATGGCGGTCGCCGCGCTTGTTTCGGACGGGGACGTCACCGTGACGGACGCCGGAAGCATCCGGAAAAGCTACCCGGATTTTTTCCGGGACTACAATCTGTTGGGAGGAAAAGCGTATGATCTGGGGTGATCGGGTCCGGCTGACGGTCTTCGGAGAAAGCCACGGTCCGGCAATCGGCGCCGTTCTGGAGGGGCTTCCCGCGGGAGAGCCGGTAGACCTGGACGAAATCAGCGCGCAGATGGCCCGGCGCGCGCCGGGGCGGGACGCTTCCGCCACTCCCCGAAAGGAGGCGGACGCGCCCGGAATCCTGAGCGGGCTGCTGGAAAACCGGACGACCGGCGCGCCGCTGTGCGCAGTCATCGAAAATGCCGATACCCGCTCCGGCGATTATGAAGACCTCCGGAATGTCCCTCGCCCGGGTCACGCGGATTTCACGGCGAATATCCGCTACGGCGGGTTTAACGACGTGCGCGGCGGCGGGCATTTTTCGGGCCGCCTGACCGCGCCGCTGGTGTTCGCCGGGGCGGTCTGCCGGCAGATCCTCCGGCGCCGTGGAATCGCGATCGGCGGGCACGTCCTGTCCGTCCACGGCGTTTCCGACACGCCGTTCGACCCGGCGGATATCCCCGTCTCCCTTTTGGACCGCCTCTCTTCCCTTTACTTTCCCACCATCGACCCGAAGGCGGAAACCGCCATGCGCGCGGAAATCGAGGCCGCCCGGCAAAGGCTGGACAGCGTCGGCGGCGTGGTGGAATGCGCCGCGGCGGGAATCCCAGCCGGAGCGGGCGGGCCGCTCTCCGACGGGACGGAATCCCTATTCTCCTCGATCCTGTTCGGCATCCCCGCCTGCAAGGGAGTGGAGTTCGGCGCCGGTTTTGCTTCCGCCGCCCTGTTCGGCAGCGAGAACAACGATCCGTTTGTGTTCGACGATGCCGGGAACGTAAGGACCGAAACCAACCACTCGGGAGGCATTCTCGGCGGCATCACGACCGGAATGCCCGTCGTTTTCCGCGCCGCGTTCAAGCCGACCCCCTCCATCGGCCTGCCCCAGCGGAGCGTGAACCTGAAAACGGGCCTGACGGAAGAATCGGCGGTAAAGGGACGGCACGACCCATGCATCGTGCCCCGCGCGGTTCCCGCAGTGGAAGCCGCCGCCGCGCTCGCCGTGATCAATCTTTTGCCGTAATAATGATAATCCAGAGAAAGGTCGCTGTCATGGAACTGGAAGAATTGAGAAAACAAATCGACGGAATCGACGACGGGATTCTGGAGCTTTTCCTCCGCCGGATGGAATGCGCAAAACAGGTTGCCGAAGTGAAGCGCCAAAAGGACCTGCCGATCTTCAACGAGGCGCGCGAGCAGAAAATCCTGGATGATATCTCCCGCAAGGCCGGGGAATCCGGCGGGCAGGCCCGCATTCTGTACGCCAATCTGATGGCGATGAGCAGAGAAGTCCAACACCGCGCGCTCGGCAGCGGGGATTCTCTGCGCCGTTCGGTGGGAAACGCTTTTCATCCGACGGAGAAACCCCGCATCGTAGCGTGCCTGGGACAGAAGGGCTCCTACTCCCACGAGGCGGCGGCCCGTCTTTTCTACGAGGCGGAACCGGTCTTCTTTTCCGACTTTCCGTCGATCTTCGCATCCGTCGATCGCGGGACCGCCAGCCTCGGCGTGCTGCCCGTGGAAAATTCCACGGCGGGTTCCGTCAATGAAGTCTACGACCTCATTTTGAAATACCGTTTTTCAATCGTCGCCGCCGTAAGCCTTCCGGTGAGGCACTGTCTTGCCTCGCGGGAAACGGAATCGGGCCGCGTCCGCGTCGCGTATTCCCACCCGCAGGCGCTGCGCCAGTGCGCGGGATATCTGCAGGAACACGGGATTCCCGGCCGGGAGTGCTCCAGCACGGCGGAAGCCGCGGCCCGCGCGGTAAGGGAAAGCGGGGCGGCGGCGATTTGCTCGGAGCACGCGGCGGCCGACTTCCGTCTGAATCTTCTGGAGCGGAACATCCAGGACAGCGACGGCAACCGGACGCGCTTTATCGCCATCGGGCGCAGTCTGCTGATTCCGCCGAAGGCGGACAAAATCAGCCTGTGTTTCGCCGTACCGCACCGCATCGGCACGCTCTGCTCGGTGCTGGCCCGCTTTGCCGCCGCCGGCCTCAATCTGACTAAAATCGAATCCCGTCCGATTCCGGGAAGGAATTTCGAATACGATTTTTATCTCGATTTTTCCGGTTCCGCCGCGGATGCGAAAACCCTTGACCTGCTCTGCGCCCTGTCGGAGGAACTGCCGCGCTTTTCCTTCCTCGGGAATTATGTCGAGACAGAATAGCGGCGCCGCAACTTTACTTTTCCCGGCCTGAAGTCAAAAACAACGTGACAATTTGTTTCTTTTTTCCAGATGGTACATCAGCCCAAAATTATCTTAGAGAAAATTATTATTCTATTTCATGATATGATATAAATTATTGAATTTCAATAATTTCAGCATGTAAACCTAGATACGCTTGACAGGAAACGACCTGCCGGCAAACTGGGCCTGAAACCTGCGGAAGGGGGACTGAAATGATAAAAAAGTTCTTTTTGATCTGGATTGGAGTGATCCTGCTGGCCCTGCCGTCCTGCGCGGCGGGCCCTTCCGCCGATAAAGCAGAAAGCCACAGCCAAACTTCGGCTGGCAGTCAGGTATCTGTAAGCAGTCAGGCACCCATGAGCGGCGGGGCATCCTCGGCAGGCCCGGCACTTTCCAGCAGCCGGGCACCCGCGTCAAGCGCAGATTCCAGCAGCACTTTAAGCAAAACAGCCTCCAATATTGTGTTTCGGGAGGGAACCGCAAAGGATGGAAAGGTGATTCTGTCAAGCTCCGATCTCACCGGATTCTATACGGAAGACGATACGTTCAACCACAGTTATAAGATGATCGGATTCAAGCTGAAGAAAAGCGCGGAAGAGTCTTTCTCTGAGGAAACGGAAAGATTAGCCAAATCCGAGGGCACCCTGTCTCTCTGGGCGGGGGAAGAGCGTCTGAACAGTTCAACCCTTTCCGATCCGATCATCGGAGACACGTTTGTGCTTTCGCATCTGGAGGAAGACCAACTAGACGGCATTTGTAAAAAACTGAAAAGCGCGGATTGAAATTTATCCCATTGATATAAAAATATGGCGCCCGCCGGAAATCCGGCGGGCGCCTTTATGCACATCATCTATCCGCCGTTTGTCTGACGGCAAGGGCAACCCAGCCCTTTTCCTCTTTTCTGCCGACGACCGCAAAGGAATTCTTCAATCCGTCCAGCACATCCTGTTCCCGCTCGTCGATGATGCCGCTCAGGATCAGAATCGAATCAGGGACCATGAAATTCCCGATGTCTTTCAGAAGTTCCAGAATTACATCCGCCACAATATTTGCCGCGACGACTTGAAATTTCCCCTCCACCCGGTCGGTCAGGCTGCCGCAGATGCCGGTGAAGCGATTTTCAACATGGTTGCGCTCCGCGTTCTGCACGGCGGTTTTGACCGCAAGCGGGTCGATGTCCACGCCGACGGCGCGCTCTGCGCCGAGCAGCAGTCCGGCGACCGAAAGGATTCCGCTGCCGCAGCCGACATCGAGCATCGAGCAGCCGGGGACAACAGATTCCTCAAGAAATTCCATGCACAGCCGCGTCGTCTCGTGCGTTCCCGTGCCGAACGCAATACCCGGCTCCAGATCGAGCACCACGCGGCCCTCCGGATTTTCAGCCTGTTCCCAGTCAGGGCGGATCAACAGCCTTTTCCCGACCGGGATGGGGTGAAAGTACTGTTTCCAGTTATTGATCCAGTCCTCCTGCGCGCAGGAGGCTGTTTCAATACCGTATTTGATTCCCGACGCCGCGTATCGCTCGCGCAAAAACGCGATTGCCTCCGCGGGACTGTCCTCCGGAGCGATATAAACATGAACGACCGCTTTCGAGCGGTCTTTTTTCAGCAGGTCCTCGTCGATCAGGTCGATATGGGCGATCTGCTCCACCTCTTCCTGAAGATGTGAATAATCTTCAATATAAATCCCATACGGCACCGTCATCTGCGCAATATCGCCCGCCGCATCCGCCTGAGCCGCGTCCACCGTGATTTTTACTTCCGTCCAGTCCATCCAGCTTCCTCCGCTTTTTATGATTTCAATCTCAATTATAACGGAATACCGGAAGAAAATACAGATTTATTTTGGCCGCCGCGCGAATACATTTGAGTAAAAGAAAAAAAGGTGGCCTCAAATGAACCGGAAACGCGTATTTATCCGAAACGCGGTCCTCATGACGCTGGGCTCCGCCGCCCTGCGGTTTTCCGGACTGTGGTTCCGCACCTGCATCTGTTCCTGGATCGGCGCGAGCGGAGTTGGAATTTACCAGTTGATTTTCTCCATTTTTTCACTCGGCATTACGGCATGCACCTCCGGCATCGGGCTGGCAGTCACGCGCATGGTCGCGGAGGGCAAGGGTTCCCGGCGGTATCTCCGGGGCTGCATGGGCTTTGCGCTGACCATGAGTCTGCTGGCGGGCGGCGTTCTCCTTGCCGTTTCAGACTTTGCGGCCAACCGGCTGATCGGCACCCCCGCGGCGGCGGACCCGCTGCGCCTGCTCGCCCCCGGACTGCCGTTCATCGCGGCCTGCGCCTGTCTGAAAGGATATTTCTTCGCAAACCGGAATATCGTCGTTCCCATGATCGGAGAATTTTGGGAACAGCTTGCGACCATCGGAATTTCGTATCTTCTGCTCACCCGTACCCCGCTGCCGGAGCTGAACGCGCTGATGATCGGTTCCACCATCGGCGAAGCGGCGGCGCTGGCCTACGTTGCCGCCGCGTTCTTCTTCTATATCCGCAGGCACGGCCTCCCGGAAGGCGGCGGGACAAACTCGCGCGTGCTGCGCAATATCCTGCACATCGCGGGACCGATGCTGGTCGGCTCCTTCCTGCGCAGCTCGCTGTTCAGCGCCGAAAACCTCCTTATCCCGGCAGGTCTTAGAAAGTTCGGCGCCGGCGGAGTCGCGGCGCTGGCGCAGTACGGCGTAATGCAGGGAATGGTGATGCCCGTCATCTTCTTCCCGATGTCGTTCGTGAGCTCCGTCGCCATGCTGCTGATTCCGGAAATCGCGGAGGCGGTGGCGCGCAACCAGAGAAGCACGGTGAAATCCTCCGCGGAACACGCGTTCCGAACAACCCTGATGTTCGGCTTCGTGACCAGCGCGATCCTGATTGTTTTCGCGGACGAAATCGGCGGGATTTTTTTCGGGAACGCGCAGGCCAGCAATATTCTTCGCATCATGGCCCCGATTGCTCCGCTGATGTACCTCGACAACGTGGTGGACAACATGCTCAAGGGGCTGGATCAGCAGATGTACTCCCTCAAATACAATTTCAGTGATTCCGTGATGCGCGTCGCGCTGATCAGTTTTCTGATCCCCGTTTTCGGCATCCGGGCCTACCTCGCCATTTTGTATTTCAGCGAAATCTACAACGCCTCCCTCAGCATCAGCCGTCTGCTGAAGGTTACCAAACTCGAAGTCGACATCCTTGGCTGGATCGTTTTCCCCGCAGTGACGGGCGCCCTCCTCTATTACGTTCTGGTTCTGCTGAAAAAGACCGTTTTCTATTTCATTTGACAAACCCCGCCCGAATCGTTAAACTGTTACTTAATACTCAAGGTAGGGGAAAAAGACACATGAGCGATATCCGAACTCTGCTCCTTATTTTCGCGCTTTACAGCTTCCTGGGCTGGGCGATCGAAAGCATTTACTGCTCCATTCCCGCCGGAAAGCCGATCAACCGGGGATTTCTGGCCGGACCGTTCTGCCCGATCTACGGCGCCGGCGCCATGCTGGTCGTCGAAGTTCTGACCCCTTTCAAGGAAAATATTCTTCTTCTGTTCGCCGCGGGCGCGCTTCTGACCAGTCTGGTTGAATATCTGACCGGCTGGCTGCTGGAAGTGCTGTTCCACACGAAATACTGGGACTATTCGTCTCATCGCTTTCAGATTCACGGCAGGGTGTGCCTGAAAAACTCCCTGCTGTTCGGCGTGATGAGCGTCGCCGCCGTCCATGGTTTTCAGCCCTTTTTGCTCTCGCTGGCGGAGCGAATCCCAAGCCGCGTTCTTTCCTGGCTTTCGTTTGGACTTGCCCTGTATTTTCTGGCGGACACCGCGCTGTCCGTCATGGAAGTCACCCGCCTGAACGGGATGCTTTCCGAACTGCAGCAGGTGATGGACGAGATCAAAGAAAGGGCGCACACCGCGCGCGTGGAAACACGGGAAGTCCTTCAGGACATGATCGCCGCGCGACTGGATGGAATGGACGAAAATACAAAAGCGCGCCTGCGCGCGCTCTATGAGCAGAAGGAAAAGCTGGAATCCGGCTTTCACCTGCTCCAGCGCCGCATTCTCCGCGCGTTCCCGACCATGCGCAGCGCGAAAAGCAACGAATCCCTGCTGCGCATCCGCGAGCTTCTGCAAAACTACGGGAAATTCATCCGCCGCGGATAAGTTCAAAGCAGACGTTCAAACCTGATTTCATGCCGGATCGGAATGCCGTCCTCCCCGGTCAGCAGAATTTCAGGTTTGATTTTCCGCGCCCGTTCGACCGCGCCGCGGAAAAAAGCCGCCATATCGAAGCCGCGCTTCTGATAAAACCGCATCGCGCGGGCGTTGTCGTTCGTCGTGTACAGATACACCATATGGCAACCCTTCCCCTTTGCCGCACTCACGGCGGCGGAGAGCAGCGCCGATCCGGTGCCCCGGTTTTCGTTCACGCTGTCAAGCGATACGACTTCACATTCTTCGCCTTCCACAAGAAAGGTGACGGCGCCCGTGACGGTTCCGTCCTCCACGGCAGCAAAGCCGTCCAGGCCCGTGAGCCGGATCGAGCGCCCGCCGGAAACCATCACGTCCGATCCCCATTGCCGTGCGAGAAATTCCATAACTTCCCGGCGGCTGCGGTCCGTAATTGCCCAAAGCTCCATGAAAAGGTCTCCCCCAATTCACCGGATTTCTTTCTGTTGCGCCGCATGCGGCAACCAGCGGGCACGGTTCGGAAAGCCGTCCGTTCCGTTACAGCGCCGCGATGGCTTCCACTTCGACGAGGGCGCCCTTCGGCAGCTCGCGCACCGCGACGCAGGAGCGCGCGGGCTTGCCTGTAAAGTACTTTGCATATACGGCGTTGAACGCCGCAAAATCGTTCATATCCTTCAAAAAGCAAGTTGTTTTTACGACGTCTTCAAAGTCGGCGCCGGCGGCTTTTAAAACCTCGCCGACATTTTTGCAGGACTGTTCCGCCTGCACCGAGATGCCGCCCTCGACGACCGCCCCGGTCGCGGGGTCGATCGGAATCTGCCCGCTGGAAAACACAAGATTCCCGGCCACGATCGCCTGGGAGTACGGGCCGACGGCTTCCGGCGCTTTTTTGGTATATACGGTTTGATTCATAGGTAACTCTCCTTTTCAGCTCTCCAAGATATGGTATCCGGCGCGCACGACGGCGTCGCGGATTCGGTTCAGATGGTCGCGGTCGCGGGTTTCCACGCCGATGGACAGCGTGCAGGCGGTGATGTCCGCCTCGTCGCCGGAGTGGTCGTGCCGCACGGAGACGACGTTTCCCCCCAATTCCGCGATGACGGTGGAAACCTCCCGCAGCTCGCCGGGCTTGTCGACCAGTTCGATCACCAGTTTTCCCTGCCGCCCCGCCCGGGTCAGGCCCCGGCTGATGACGCGGGAAAGGATAGTCACGTCGATATTTCCTCCGGAGACCAGGCAGACGGCTTTTTTGCCCCGGACGTCCACCCGGTTGAACATCGCGGCGGCGACCGCGACCGCGCCGGCGCCCTCCGCGATCAGCCGGTGCTGCTCCATCAGGGCCAGGATCGCCGCCGCCGTCTCGTCGTCCGTCACGGTGACGACCTCGTCCACATACCGTTCGCACAGGTCATAGGTCAGCTTTCCGGGGCATTTGACCGCGATTCCGTCCGCAAAGGTCGAAACGCGCGGGAGCGGCGCTACTTTTTTGTCCTTCAGCGCCCTCGCCATGGAGGGCGCGCCGGTCACCTGCACGCCGTAGACCCTGCACTGCGGCCGCAGCGATTTGACCGCGCACGCGACGCCGGAAACGAGTCCGCCCCCGCCGACCGGAACGATGACCGCGTCCGCGTCCGGCAGTTGCTCCAGGATCTCAAGCCCGACGGTCCCCTGGCCGGCGATGACGTCCGGGTCGTCAAACGGATGGATAAAAGTCGCCCCGCTCTCCTTCTGCAGCCGGCGGGCCTCCTGATACGCGTCGTCGTAGACGCCCTTCACCAGCCGCACCTGCGCGCCGTAGGATTTGGTGGCCTCCACCTTGGAGATCGGCGCGCCCTCCGGGATGCAGATCAGCGCGGGGATGCCGCTTTTCGCCGCCGCCAGTGCCACGCCCTGCGCGTGGTTTCCGGCGGAGCAGGCAATCACGCCCTTTTCCTTTTCCTCTTCGGACAGGCGGCTGATCTTATTGTACGCCCCCCGCACCTTGAAGGAACCTGTCACCTGAAGATTTTCGGGCTTCAAATAGAGCTTTCCCTCCGGATGGAGGCGCGGGGCTTCCATCAAATCTGTCCTTCGGACAACGCCCTCGAGAGTGCGGGCCGCCTCCTGAATCCGTTCCAGCGTCATAAAATGCACACCCTGTCCCTATCATAGCAGATTTTTTCTTCCATTTCCAGAATCGGTTCCTCCACCGAGCCGCTCGCGGGCACCATCGGCAGCACGTTCAGGTCCTTGCGGACGGGGCAGTTGACCAGCACCGGCCCGCCGCACGACAGCGCGCGCTCCAGCACCGTCTCGATCTCCGATCTGCCGGAGACCGTCATCGCCCGCACGCCGAACGCCTCCGCCAGCTTTTCGCAGTCCACCGCGTCCTCGACGTCCGACTGGGAAAAGCGCCCGCCGTAAAACAGCTTCTGCCACTGGCGCACCATGCCGAGGGTGGAATTGGACAGAACCAGTTCGATCACCGGAATTCTCTCCCGTGCCAGAGTGGAAAGCTCCGCGCAGTTCATGCGAAAGCTTCCGTCCCCCGCAATATTGACGACCGTGCGGTCCGGCTTCGCCATTTTCGCGCCGATCGCCGCGCCGAGGCCGAACCCCATGGTTCCCAGGCCTCCGGAAGTCAGGAACGTCCTCGGTTTTCGGAATGTGCCGAACTGTGCCGCCCACATCTGGTGCTGGCCGACCTCCGTCGTCAGAATCGCGTCCGGCCCGGCCAGCCGGCAAAGCGTTTCAAGAACCTCCTGAGGCAGGATCTCCTCTTCTTCCCTTCCCTCCTGGTGCAGCGGATAGTCCCGTTTCCACTCTTCGGCCTGTTCCAACCATTCGCCGTGGCTCCGCGGCCTGAAAAGCGGCAGCAATTCTCTCAGCACCGCGCCGACGTCCCCCTGCAGCCGGAGGTCGACGCCGATGTTTTTGCCGAACTCCGCGGGATCGATATCGATCTGAAGGATCCGGCAGTTCCGGGCGAAATGTTCCCCATCGCACAGCACGCGGTCGGAAAAGCGGGTGCCGACAGCGACCAGCAGGTCGCACCGCTTCAACGCCTCTGCGGAGGCCTTCGTGCCATGCATGCCCAGCATCCCGAGGTATCGGCTGTCCTCCTGGTCAAACCCGCCCTGGCACATCAGCGTGCAGGAAACCGGGGCGTCCAGCGTTTTTGCCAGAAGAGCGAATTCGTGTGAGGCGTCCGAGGCGACAACGCCGCCCCCGCCGTACAGGAGCGGCCGCTCGCTCTCCTCCAGCATCGCCGCCGCCCTGCGGAAGCTCTCCGGCGAAGGGAGCGCCGGTTTTTCTGCCTTTTTGGGGGCGGCCGGAACAAATTCCGTCCTTTGGGCGGAAACGTCCTTCGGAATGTCGATCAGCACGGGACCCTTCCGCCCGGAGCCGGCCAGATCGAACGCCTCGCGCACCACATTCGCCAGCTCCGAAACGTCGCGCACCAGAATGCTCTTTTTCGTCACCGGGCGGGTGATGGAGGTGATGTCCACCTCCTGGAAGCTGTTCTTTCCCAGGAGGGCCCGCTCCACATTCCCGGTGACCGCGACCAGCGGGGTCGAATCCGCATAGGCCGTCGCGATGCCGGTCACCAGATTCGTCGCGCCGGGGCCGGAGGTCGCGATGCAGACGCCCGTTTTCCCGCTCGCCCGGGCATAGCCGTCTGCCGCGTGGGCGGCCGCCTGCTCGTGCGCCGTGCGGACGTGCCTGATTTTCGTCCGGTATTCATACAGGGCGTCGTACAGGTTCAGCACCGCCCCTCCCGGATAGCCGAAGACGGTGTCCACCCCCTGTTCCAGCAGGCATTCCATCAGAATCTGGGATCCGGTCAGCATCATGAAAACTCCTCCTTCATTCTTCGCGCGGACAACAAAAAAAGCTTTCGCCTCAAAAAGAGGCGAAAGCTGATCGCTTCGCGGTACCACTCTTATCCGCCGCCGAAAAGGCGGCATCTCTGCGCGCATCCAACAATGCGCTCTCCTGTAACGGGGAGTTCCGGGACGGCCTACTCGCGGACTTTCAGCCTCCTGCTCAAGGGCGATTTCGTGCGGGCTCCGCGCCGCCTCGCACCACCCGGCGGCTCTCTGAACGCGGAGGGACCCTCAGTCCTTCCCTATCAACGCAATTGAAATATTTTTATTATCATACTTTGATTTCCGGTGTTTTGTCAATCATTTTCATTGATTCACATAACATTTCATCTATTCCAACAAATTATTTTGACTGAATTTGGCTATTTATTATCATATCTTCTAAATCATAAAAAAATAATTGACAAGTTAATGCCTCCGTGCTAAGATGGTCCACAACAGAATATCAAAAATGCAGTGAGCGGGCAAAAGTTCGGTTACGACCCCTTTCAGAGAGCCGCCGGGGGTGCGAGGCGGCAGGAAGTTCCGATACGACATCACCCGTAAGCAGCCGGTTTGAAAGGCTTTGGGCCGATTAGATCCGGACGGTTCCGTTCCGTTAAAGGCGGACGTATTTGGTGGGCCCGCCTGATACGGTTGAGGTGGCCGCAGTGCTGCGGCAAACAGAGTGGTAACGCGGAGAAATGAAACCCCCGTCTCTGATTTAAAAAATCAGAGACGGGCTTTTTTTATCCTTTAACGGCCCGATATTCTGGAGAACCCGTGACGATTGAGGAAGGAAGCAAGCATTATGAACGGATTGGCTATCATTATCGTTTCCATTGCCGTTTTGGGCGGCGGCTACGTCTTTTACGGCAGATGGCTCGTAAAAAAGTGGGGGATCGATCCAAACGCGGAGACTCCCGCCTACACGCATGAGGACGGGCAGGACTACGTTCCGGCCCCGAAGGGGATCGTCTTTGCGCACCAGTTTTCCACCATCGCGGGGGCGGGCCCCGTCACCGGCCCGATTCTCGCCGCCATGTTCGGGTGGCTCCCGGCGCTTTTATGGATCCTGGTCGGGGGCGTGTTTTTCGGCGCGGTGCAGGATTTCGGCGCGCTGTACGCCTCCGTCAAAAACGAGGGCAAATCCATCGGCCTGATCATCGAGCAGTATATCGGCAAGACCGGCAAGCGCCTGTTCCTGATCTTCTGCTGGCTGTTCTCGCTTCTGGTCATCGCGGCGTTCGGAGACATGGTGGCCTCCACGTTCAACGCCTACGCCGTTGCGGGCCAGGTCAGCAAGCCGAGCGCGGCGGCCGGCTCCATTTCGCTGTTCTATATTCTCGGCGCCGTCCTGTTCGGCCTTTTCATGAAATACGCCAAGCCCAACCAGGGCGTGACCTTTGCGGCCGGCCTGATCCTGTTCGTCGCCATGATGGCGGCCGGGATGGCGTTCCCCGTTTATCTTGATAAAATGCAGTGGCTGCTGGTCGTGTTCGCCTATATTTTCTTCGCGGCGGTCGTCCCGATGTGGATCCTGATGCAGCCGCGCGACTACCTGAGCACCTTCCTGCTGATCAGCATGATCCTCGGCGCGGTCGTCGGCATTTTCATGACCAATCCGGACATGAACCTGCCCGCGTTCACCTCTTTCAACGTCGACGGCAAAATGCTGTTCCCCACGCTGTTCGTCACCATCGCCTGCGGCGCGATCTCCGGATTTCACAGCCTGGTTTCCTCCGGAACCTCCTCCAAACAGGTGAAAAACGAAAAGGATATGCTCGGCATCGGCTACGGCGCCATGATCGTCGAATCGCTGCTCGCGGTCGCCGCGATCGTCGTCGCGGGCGCCGCCGCGAAGAGCGGCAAGCTGCCGGCCGGCACCCCGTTTCAGATCTTCTCCGCCGGCGTGGCCGGATTCTTCCAGAAATTCGGCATGTCGGAATATGTCGCGAAATGCAGCATGACGATGTGCGTTTCCGCGCTCTGCCTGACGACCCTTGATTCCGTCGCCCGCATCGGCCGCATGTCGATGCAGGAACTGCTCTACGACGAGGATGGAAAGGCCCACACTCCGGTCACGATTTTTCTGACAAACAAGTATGTGTCCACGATTGTTACTCTGTTTTTCGGCTTTGTACTCTCGCTCGGCGGGTACAACAACATCTGGTCGCTGTTCGGCGCAACCAATCAGCTGCTCGGCGCGCTCGTGCTGATCGCGCTGGCCGTATTCCTCAAAACGACGGGACGGGAGGGTTGGATGCTCTACGTGCCGATGACGGTGATGCTGGTCGTCACCATGACCGCGCTGGTTCAGGCCGTGATCAACATCTTCGTGAAGATCGGCGCGGGCAAATTCGTGTTCCTGACCGACGGGCTCCAGCTCATCGTCGCCGTGCTGCTGATGGCGCTGGCGGTGATGGTCGCCTTTCACTGCCTGCAAAAATTGTTCGGCAAGGAGAAAGACAAGAACACGCCCTCCGTTGCCAAAGAAGCGACCTGAGCGGACCCTTTCCTCTCATGTGAAAACCGCCGGGCGGGTGAAATCCCCGTCCGGCGGTTTTTGTACGCTTTGCGGCCACTCTTCATCGGATCGCGACCGGCGCGGTCTTCGCTCCGGTCAGGCGCATCAGGTCCGTCGGGGCCAGCTCCACCTGCGTCCCGATCTTTCCGCCGCTGACGATCATGCTCTCCAGCGCTTCGCAGCTTGAATCCAGCACGGTGGCGTACTGCTTTTTCATGCCGACCGGCGAACAGCCGCCGCGGATATATCCCGTGACCCTGTTGATTTCCGACACATGGATCATCTCGACGGATTTTTCCCCGACGCTCCTCGCCGCCGTTTTCAAATCGAGTTCCTCCGCGACAGGCAGGACAAATACAAAAAAGCCGCCGGACGCCCCCCGGGTCACAAGGGTCTTAAACACCCGGTTCACGTCCTGCCCCAGTTTGGCCGCGACGGAAACGCCGTCGATCTTTCCGTCCTTATTTTCATAATAATACGAACGATATTTTACGTTTTCCGCTTCCAGAATCCGCATGACATTTGTTTTATTTTCCTTTGCCATCAAAAATCTCCTTTGCCCGTTCCTCTTTTATTATAGCGCCATATGGAAAAATGTAAAGGCGCAGACCGCCGCCAGGACCGCGACGCAGAGCCATGCGCGAAGCCTCTGCCCCGCCGAGTTCGCCTCTTCCCCCATCACCTCGCGGCTGGAAGTCAAAAGCGTCAGGAAAATGAGCACCGGCGTCATCAGAACGCCCCCCGCAACCTGGACAAACACGGCGGCGGAGTTCAGAGGCAGGCCGGGAATCAGCACCGCGGCGGCCGACAGCAATACGCTGACGCCGTAAACCGCATAAAAGCCGGGGGCATCGCGGACGCTGTCGTTCAAACTGCCCGGCCACCCGAACGCTTCCGCGATGCTGAAAGAGGAGGACAGCGACACGGTGATGGCGGCGAGAAAC
Organism: Caproicibacter sp. BJN0012; assembly: GCF_035986805.1. Taxonomy (NCBI): domain Bacteria; kingdom Bacillati; phylum Bacillota; class Clostridia; order Eubacteriales; family Acutalibacteraceae; genus Caproicibacter; species Caproicibacter sp. BJN0012. The sequence goes on from NZ_CP142518.1 coordinate 3,291,142, forward strand.
CCGGAGTTAAACAGACCCAGCGCAAACAAAATTCCGGCGGCGGGACCGATGCGCGCGGAAAGCGCCGCAACCAGGCCGGCGGGATCCGACGTCTCCAGATCCGGCACTATTCCAAAGACGGAAGAACCGGCGACGATCAGCGCCGCCGCGACGGCAACCTGGCAGACGCACCCGGCGAAAACATCCTTCCTGCCGTCTCGGATCCGGCGCGACCGGGCGCCCTGGTCCGCATAGGCGGAATTCTGATAAAAGATCATCCAGGGGGCGACTGCGTTTCCGATCAGCGCCGCCGCATACCACCGGAAATCGCCGCCGGTGGAAAGGCGCAGGCTTTCCGCAGCGCCGACGCCGGACCTCGACGCAAAAGCCAGGAAAAGGAATACAAGATTGTACATTCCGATGAAGAGGCCCAGGCGTTCTTTTTTTTGGTATCCTCCGAACAGGGCAACGGAAAGGATCAGCGCGGCGCTGAGCAGCACCGCCGGAACACGGTCCAGCCCAACCAGCCGAAGGCCGGCGGACATGCCGACAAACTCGGTCAGAAGCGTCAGGAGATTTTCGATCATCAGGGCAGTTACCTGGCAGATCATCCAGCCGCACCCGTAGCGTTCCCGCAGCAGGCGCGTATACCCGACCCGCGACACGATGCCGAGCCGCATCGCCATCTCCTGCACCGTATAGGTCACCGGCATCAGGCAGAGCGCCAGCGGGACAAATACGGCGGGGCCGAATTTCGCCCCCGTGAGCGCATAGGAAAGAATGCCGCCCGCGTCGTTGTCGGCCATTGCGGCGAGCATTCCCGGCCCGAGAAAAAGGAACAGAAAAAAGGGACCGCGCTTTCTTCCGGACATGAAAACACCCCCAAGGGCAGTCTATGCCCTGGGGATGTTTTCTGCTCATGTGAAATTATCCTTCCGGTTTCCACTTGACGCCCTGCGGCGTATCCTCCAGCACCACATGGCGTGCCTTCAGCTCATCGCGGATGCGGTCCGCGGTGGCCCAGTCCTTTTCGGCGCGCGCTTTGGTCCGCTCGGCGATCAACCGCTCAATTTCTTCGTCCGCGCCGGTCTCCGCCTTCGTGTACAGCAGGCCCAGGACCTCCGCGAGGCCGTTGAACAGGTCGAGAGCAAACAGGCAGATCTCTTTGGAGGGATCTTTTTCCGCCGTCAGATTCGTATTGATGTCCTTCGCCAGATCGAACAGGGCGGAAACCGCGTCCGCCGTGTTCAGGTCGTCCTCCATCGCCTCGATGAAGCGGTCCTGCCGGGATTCGAACAAACGGCGCAGTTCGCGCTCCCCCTCCTTTTCCCCGTCCGGAGCATGCTGGATCAGGAATTCCAGGTTGCCGCGGCAATTGTACAGGCGCTCCAGCGCGGATTTGCACTGTTCGATGACCTCTATGCTGTAGTTGATCGGCGAACGGTAATGGGAAGAGATCATCAGGTAGCGGATCGGCTCATATCCGTACTGCTCGGCCACATCGCGGACGGTAAAGAAATTGCCGAGCGATTTCGACATCTTTTTATTGTCCACATTGATGTAGCCGTTGTGCATCCAATAGTGCGCGAACGGCACGCCGTTGCAGCACTCGCTCTGCGCGATCTCATTCTCATGGTGAGGAAAAATCAGGTCCTGCCCTCCGCAGTGGATGTCGATCGTCTTCCCGAGGTAGCGGCGCGCCATGGCGGAGCATTCGATGTGCCAGCCCGGCCTTCCATTTCCCCAGGGAGAGGTCCAGCTCGGCTCCCCGGGCTTCGAGCCCTTCCAGAGAGCGAAATCGAGCGGGTCCTCCTTGTGCTCGCCGACCGCGATGCGCGCGCCGGATTTCAGGTCGTCCAGCGGCTGATGCGAAAGTTTTCCATAGCCTTTGTCTTTCAGCGTGCGGAAATAGACGTCCCCGTTCTCCGCCGGATAAGCATAGCCTTTTTCAACCAGCCCGGAGATAATGGAGATGATCTCGTCGATATTCTCCGTCGCGAGGGGATGAACGGTGGCGGGACGCACGTTCAGCCCTGCGGCGTCGGTTTTGTATTCCTCGATATATCTCTGGGACACTGTGAGATAATCGGTTTTTTCCTCATTCGCCCGCCGGATGATTTTGTCGTCGATGTCGGTGAAGTTCTGAACGAAGGTCACTTCCATTCCACGGTACTCCAGATACCGGCGAAGCACGTCGAACACGCAGATCGGCCTCGCGTTCCCGATATGGATGAAATTGTAAACGGTCGGGCCGCAGGCGTAAATCTTTGCCTCACCGGGGGTGATGGGGACAAATTCCTCTTTCCGCCTTGTCAGCGTGTTGTAAATTTTCATTTTCATGTCCTCCTTCAGGAGCTTTTCGCCGTTCTTTGTCTTCCCTGATCGGAAACAGTATTTTCCACTGCGTCAAGCTGTGCGCGAATTTTCCGCAGCTCCACCCCCATGTAGCAAAGCTGCTGGGAGACCGGGTCGCCGATGTGAATCTGGTCCAGATTCGCCGGGCGCACGCCGTCCAGCCGGACGATCCGGGCGGGCACCCCAACCGCCGTCGCGTTCGCAGGCACTTCCTCCAGCACGACCGCGCCCGCCGCGACCCGGGCGTTGTCCCCGACGTGGAACGGGCCCAGGATCTTCGCGCCGGCCCCGACCAGCACGTTGTTGCCCAGCGTCGGGTGGCGCTTGCCGTGGTCCTTGCCCGTCCCGCCCAGCGTCACGCCCTGATAAAGAGTGCAGTAGTCTCCGACTTCGGCGGTTTCGCCGATGACGACGCCCATGCCGTGGTCGATGAACAGCCCCTTGCCGATGGTAGCACCGGGGTGAATCTCGATTCCGGTCTTATGCCGCGCCCTCTGGGACAGCCAGCGCGCGATGAATTTCTGGTTGTGCTGAAAGAACCAGTGCGCAAGACGATAGGATCGGACCGCCTTGAAACCGGAATAGAGAAAAAATACTTCCAGCCGGGAACGGGCCGCCGGGTCACGGTCGATGATGGAATCAAGGTCTGCTTTCAAACTGGAAAACATAGAAGAACCTCCTGTGGAAAACGGTGGAAGCCGCCTCCGTCCCCAATGGGGACGGAGGCGGCTTCCACCGCGGTTCCACTCCGCTTTATCGCTTAATGTGCCTGTAACGGGGCCGGCCGTGCGGAGATACTGTAAAAGTTCCCCCCGCCTGCTCACGGACGCACTTCATTTCCCTGCTCTGCCGAAAGCGCTTTCAGCCGACGGCGCTATCTCTCTATTGCCTTTCAGGAAACTACTTCTTCCGATCGCTGCATTTCAAATCTGTTTCATAATAGCCGGAACACAGTCCCGGCGTTACACAGTATAATACAAAATTTTGATTCTGTAAACCCCGCTTTATTTTGTGGTGTCAATCAGCTGAATATTCTGCATCAGGTAAACCACGCCGGAAATGACCGCGAACACGGCGGAAATCAGCACCAGAAAACTGCCGATCCAGGTCAGCGCAAACGCCCCGTCCGCCCCGCCCAGCGTGAAGGCCGGGATACTGCCCCTGTCGACCAGCTCCAGAATAAACTGGAACGCGAGCACCGCCGAAATCGCAATGATCTGGCTGACGGTCTTCGCCTTTCCCCAACGATTCGCGGCGATGACCTGTCCGCTTTCCGCCGCGACAAGCCGGATGCCGGTCACAATAAATTCCCGCGCGAGGATGAGGATCACCACCCAGGTATCCGCAAGCCCGAGTTGGACAAAGCAGATCAGCGCGGTCATCACAAGGATTTTGTCCGCCAGCGGATCCATGAATTTTCCGAAATTGGTCACCTGATTGTTTTTTCTCGCGATTTTGCCGTCCAGGTGATCGGTATAGGAGGCAATGACAAACAGAATCAGCGCCCAAAGATAATGAAGTCCGATTTCGTCCGGTGCAAGCATGACGACGAGGAAAACCGGAACAATGCAGATCCGTGCGATGGTCAGCCGATTCGGCAGATTCATAGCGATTCCTCCTGATTCCCGACGGCGTGCCCGGCCGGATCGCCGTCGATGCAGTCCGTGATTTTCACATTGACAAACCGGCCCGGTCCCGGTTTTCCGCGAGAAGAGAACCAGACCCTTCCGTCGATGTCCGGCGCGTCCGCCGCGCTCCTTCCGTAGCAGAGTCCCTCTTCCCGGTCGCAGCCTTCCGTCAGCACCCGAAGGGTTTTCCCCATGAGCGCTTCTCCCTGCTCCTGCATGATTCCCATCTGAAGCTCCATGATGAATTCCGCGCGGCGGCGTTTCTCCTCCTCGTCCAGCTGATCCGGCAGGGAGGCCGCCGCGGTCCCCTCCTCCCGCGAATAGGCAAAGCATCCGAGGCGCTCAAACCGGACGTCCCGGACAAACCCGCAAAGCTCGTCGAACTCCGCTTCCGTTTCGCCGGGGAACCCGGCGATCAGCGTCGTGCGCAGCGTCACCCCGGGCACGGCATCCCGGATTTTACCCATCAGGGCGGTCAGGGATCCGCGGTCCCCGGCCCTCCGCATCGCTTTGAGGACCCTGGCGCTGCAGTGCTGGAGCGGAAGGTCCAGATATTTGACGATTTTCTCCTCCTCCGCCATGGTCTGAAGAAGCTCGTCCGTGATGGAATCGGGGTAAGCATAGAGGAAACGGATCCATTCCAGCCCTTCGACGCGGCAAAGCCGGCGCAGAAGCTCTGACAGCATCAGTTTATGGTACCGGTCATATCCGTAACGGGACGTGTCCTGTGCGATGAGGATGATTTCTTTTGCCCCGCTCTCAGCAAGCCCGCGCGCTTCCCGTTCGATCTCCTCCATCGGGCGGGAGCGGTACGGGCCGCGAATCGCCGGGATCGCGCAGTAGGAGCACCGGTTGTCGCACCCCTCCGCAATTTTCAGGTAAGCCGTGTAGTCCGGGGTCAGCAGGCTGCGCTCTCCGCAAAGAGGGAGCGCCGTCTTTTCCGGAAACAGCTCCGTTTTGCCGCCGCCCAGCGCCTGCCGGACCACCTGGGCGATATTGCTGTTCGCCCCGATGCCCGCGACCGCGTCCACCTCCGGCAGCTCGCAGAGAATCTGCTCCCGGTAGCGCTCCGCCAGGCAGCCGGTCACGACGATCGCTTTGACGCGCCCCTCGGCCTTTTTCCGCGCAAGCTCCAGGATTTCGCCGATGGATTCCTGCTTTGCCGCGTCGATAAACCCGCAGGTGTTGACAATCGCGACGTCCGCTTCCCCCGCGTCCTGTTTCAGTTCATAGCCCGCTTTCCGCAGAATCGCGAGCATCAGCTCCGCGTCGACCTGATTTTTGGGGCAGCCGAGATTGACGAGTCCCACTGAATACGCCATATTTTCTCCTGATTCCGTTCATACGGTAAAATTCTCAGAGCGGAAGTTGCTGTAATATCTGCCCGACAGCGCCGTGAATTTCAGCACGCAGTAGTCGGGGGCCGCAACGCCCTCCGGATAGTATCTGTCGTCGCCTTCACGCCAAATCGCCGCTTTGTTTTCCGCGTCCTCCAAAACCTCCATGGTACCCCTGAGCATCACGCCGCGGAAAAACCGCTTGTCGCAGAAATAAACACACGCCTTGGGGGATTGACGGTATTGTGCCACGCGGAGCGACGATGTGTTGGTCGTAAAATAAAATGTTCGGATTCCCTCCCGTTTTCTGGGGGAAAACATCGCCTTCAGGTTTGGAAAACCGTCCGCGTCGACGGAGCCGACGCAAGCCGTTTTCTGTTTGTCAATCAGATTGCCGATCGTCTTCTCCGCATCCCGCAAAATTGCCATCCTCCTCAAATTCTCTGAGCGCGCTTTTGATATCGTCCCAACGATAGCCGAGCCTTTGCAGCGCCGCGACGGTTCGGCGGCGGCCCTTTTCGTCGCCCAGGGACCGGGCGTATTTCTTTTCCAGCAGCCGGCGGATCGCCTGCACCGGGTCCGGCGCGTTTTCCTCCGCGATGCGCGCCGCCAGGTCCCGGCCGATTCCCCTTTTTTCCAGCTCCCACCGCACTCGCGAAGCGGAACAGCCCTTGCGTTCGAACAGCTCTGCGGCAAGGTTCCGGGCATATTCCCCGTCATTGACCATTCCGAGCTCGGCAAGGTGCCGTGCGGCCCGCTCGGCTGCCTCCCTCGGAACGGTCCGCGCGACCTTGTCGGCCAGTTCCTTTTGGGAATGGGCGCGGTGCTCCAGCAGATAAAGCGCCTTTTCCTGCGCGCGCCGCGCGTCGCTTTTCCGAATCAGCTCATGCAGCCGCTCATCCGTCAGTTCCGCCCCCGGTTTCAGCCCGGAGAGCGCGAAAGTCTCCGTGTCCACGCTGACGGCGAATTCCCCGTCGATAAAAAGGGCCGTCAGGCCCTTTCGTCGCGGCTCCGCCGCGGAAAGCATCATTCGTCGTCCGCCTCAATGTCGATATCGGCGTCCGCCCCGCCGCCCGCCTCCGGACGGCTTTTCGCGGGACTCTCCGCCGGCTCCACCGGGCGCGGGCCCGAACCGCCTCCGGACGGCTTGCTGAACAGCTCCGACATGTGCTGCCGGATCAGCTTTTCCAGCTCGTCCGCCGTCTCCGGGTGCTCAAGAAAAAAGGTCTTCGCATTTTCACGGCCCTGCCCGATCCTGTTGTCATTGTAAGAGAACCAGGCGCCGCTCTTCTGCACAAGGTCGAGCTGGACGCCGAGGTCCAGCAGCTCGCTTTCACGGGAGATGCCGTGCCCGTACATGATATCGAACTCCGCGGAGCGGAACGGCGGCGCGATCTTGTTCTTGACCACCTTCGCCCTGGTGTGGGAGCCGATCATCTCCGTCCCGTTTTTCAGCGTTTCCACTTTACGGATATCGATGCGCACGGAGGCGTAAAATTTCAGCGCCCTGCCGCCGGGGGTCACTTCCGGGTTTCCGTACATCACGCCGACCTTTTCGCGGAGCTGATTGATAAAAATCGCAACGCAGTTGGATTTGGAAATCGCGCCGGCCAGCTTGCGCAGAGCCTGGGACATCAGGCGGGCCTGAAGGCCGACGTGGCTGTCGCCCATTTCCCCCTCGATCTCCATCCGGGGCACAAGGGCCGCGACAGAGTCGACCACGATGACGTCGATCGCGCCGGAGCGGACCAGCGCCTCCGTGATTTCCAGCGCCTGCTCGCCGGTGTCAGGCTGGGAGACCAGCAGGGAATCCACATCCACGCCGAGCGCGCGCGCATAGACCGGGTCCAGCGCGTGCTCCACATCGATAAACGCCGCGTTGCCTCCGTTCTTCTGCCCCTGCGCGATGCAGTGCAGCGCGAGGGTCGTTTTGCCGGAGCTCTCCGGGCCGTAGATTTCAATGATCCTGCCGCGCGGCAGGCCGCCGATGCCCAGCGCGAGGTCCAGCCCGAGCGACCCGGTCGGGATCGCCTCGACGTGCATGGCCTCATTCTGCCCGAGACGCATGACCGCCCCTTTGCCGTATTGCTTTTCAATCTGCGCCAGCGCCGTTTCGAGCGCCTTCTTCTTGTCGGTTTCCTTATTGATCAGCTTTTCCGGCATTTTCTTTCCCGCTGCCATCCTGTATTCCTCCCGTCAGGCGTCCTGTTTTTCTTCCCGTCCATTATAGCCGATCTGCCGGGGAAAAGCAAGGACTTTGCGAACAAATGTTTAGGCTTTCATGCCGAGGCGCATCCGATAGCAAAACTCAATGGAAAACTCCGCATCTCCAAAGATTTCCCACATCCGCCTGGAAAATTCCATCAGCGCCGAACCCATTCTCTCCGGCATGAACCCCTTGGATTTCTGAAATCCGGAGCGGCTTGCCAGCATTGCGGTCAGCCGCTCCGCCGTGCAGGTCTCCGAATTGGAAAACAGCAGCTCGCGGGCGTAAGAAAAATACCCGCTTTCCCGGATGTTCCGCAAATGCCGGGACTTGTCCCAGCGTGTGGCGGCACTTCCCGGACAAAGCTCTTCCTCCAGCCCCCAGGCGTATTCGTCCAGGCGTTGGAATTCCAGTTCGGCGCGGGCCCCGCAGACCGGGGGCCAGTCGTAGTCATAGGCGGCAAACACGCCGCCCGGCCGCAGGATGCGGGCGATTTCCGGAAGCGTCGCGGCGGGTTCCATCCAATGGAAGGACTGGGAACAGGTCACGGCGTCCGCGCAGGCATCGGGAAGTCCGGTGTCGTTCGCAAACGCCGAATGGAATTCAATTCCCGCGATGCCTTCCGCCTTGCCGCGCGCGGCCGCAAGCATATCCGCGTTCGGCTCGATGCCGACCACCCTCCCGGCATGGCCGGTCCACGCCAGGGTGGACAGACCTGTCCCGCAGCCGAGGTCGACAACTGTTTCCGGGGAACGGCCCAGATATCTCTTTATTTCCTCAATCGCCTGGGGCGGGCAGTGGGGCCTCGCTCCATCGTAAAGACCCGCAAAACCCGTAAACCGGTCCGCGTTCCGTTCCTGTGGATTCATGCAGAATTCCCTCCTTATTCCGGCTTCAGCCCGGAAACGACCCGTTCGATCCGATTGAAATCCCTGAAAAAGCGCAGGCGCTCCATGCCCGCGCCCGCGAAGATGCGGGCGACCTCCTCCGCCTGGCCCTCGCCTACCTCCGCGCAGAGCGCGCCGCCGTTCCGCAACGAAGGGACCCAGTGCGCCGCGATCGCCCGGTAAAAGCCGAGGCCGTCCGCACCGCCGTCCAGAGCCTCGCGCGGCTCCCGAAGCACTTCCCGCTGAAGGCCGGGCAACTCGTCCGTGCGGACATAGGGCGGGTTCGATACGATGCAGTCCAGCTCCCGGAACGGCCGCGCCGACTCCGGATCCAGAACGTCGAGCCGGACGGCACGCACGTTGGGAAGCCCGCTCCGCGCGATGTTCCGGTTCAGATATCCGAGCGCCGGTTCCATCCATTCGACGGCCCGAACATCGCTTTCAGGAAACCGGTCCGCAAGTGCGAGCGCCACCGCGCCCGTGCCGGAGCACAGGTCCAGCACGGCGGGCGCCGCCGTGCTTTCGAGCATCGCGGAGGCGGTTTCGACCAGCAGTTCGGTTTCCTCGCGGGGGATCAGCACGCCCTCTCCCACCAGCAGGCTCCTGCCGCAGAACGGCCACTCCCCCAGAAGATACTGGAGCGGCCGCCCGCCGCGGCGTTCCCGAATCAAATCGCGAAAGCGGTCCGCAGCCTCCGGGCCCGCCTCCTCCCGCGCGCGGAGGATCCTCTCCTGCCGGGAAAGACCGAACGCTTTTTGGAACAGGCAGTCCGCTTCAAAACCCGGGCCTTCGATTCCCGCGCGGGAAAGAGTTTTCCGCCCTTGCCGATACACCCCTTCAAGCGTTTCCATCAGCTCGCCTTCAGGTCGATCCTGTCCTCCCCGTTTTCGGGGATGACTCCCTTCATCGCGGCGATCGCGGTCTCGATCATCGAATCGTCCGGCTCCCTGGTCGTGATGCGCTGGAACCAAAGCCCCGGGGCCGCGATGATCCGGGTCAGCGTGTTATCATTTCTGCCGCAGTAGCGGATCATCTCGTAGCCGATGCCCATCACCAGCGGGATGCACAAAAGCTTGACCGCCGTTCGCAGGAACGGGTTGGAAAACGGAATGAAAAATCCGATGATGATTCCGACGAGGAGCATCAGCACGAGGAAGCTGGTGCCGCAGCGCGGATGAAACCGCTGATGCTTTCTCACGTTCTCCACCGTGAGCTCCTCGCCGCTCTCATAGCAGAAGATCGTCTTGTGCTCCGCACCGTGGTATTCGAACAAGCGCCGGATATCTTTCATGCGGGAGATCAAAACGATATAGCAGAGAAAAATCAGGATGCGCATCAAGCCCTCCAAAGGAGAGCGCCAAACGGAAAAGCCGGGCCCGGCCATACCCTGAACCAGGTTGAACAGCCAGGTCGGAAGAATGAAAAACAGCGCGATGGCCAGCAGGATGCCGAGAACCGACCCGATTCCCATGACGACGTTCATGATTTGATCGCCGAAATGATCGTTCAGCCATTTGTCGAACTTGGTTTCCTCGCCTTCCTCAATGTCTTCCAGGCCGGAAATCTCGGCGGAGCGCGACAGAGCCCGGTAGCCGACCGCCATGGAATCCACAAAGGCGAACACGCCACGCAGAACGGGCAGCTTCCAGAAGGAACTGCGGGCGCGCGGGTCTTTCGCCGAAAGCTCTTCCAGCGTGATTTCGCCGTCCGGCTTGCGGACGGCCAGAAGCGTTTTTTTCGGGCCGCGCATCATGATTCCCTCGATCAGGGCCTGTCCGCCGATGGATGTGATGCACTTTATTTTTTCTCTGGGCATAAACTCCTGGTTTCCTTTCTCAGACCGCCGATAAAGTTGCGCAACCGCAAAATTGCGTGCAATTTTGCTTGCCGCGTTGGCTGTACCTGCAAACCTCGGTCACATACAAGAAGTATGTTCCCTCGTTTTCAGATTTACCGCCTTGCCTTGCACAATTTTCGACGGTCTGCGCGGTTTTATCCGGCAGGCGGCTCTTGACGCTATGTCTCTTTCAGCTCGTTTTCCAGTCTGTCGTAGGTGGGAATTCGGATCGTGACGGCGGTGCCGATATTTTCATGGCTTTCGATGTCAAGGCTGCCGGAATGCAGATTCATGATCTCGTCCGCGAGCGCGAGCCCGATGCCCGACCCGCGCACGGTTTGATTCGCCTTGTAGAATTTCTTTTTCACGTTCGGCAGATGCTCGGCGGGAATGCCGCAGCCGTTGTCGCTGATGACGACGCGGATGAAGCCGCCCTCCTCATCCGCGGTCACGCTGATGGTGCCGCCCTCGTTCGTGTATTTCAGCGCGTTGTCCAGGACGTTGACAAACACCTGGCGCAGCCGGTTGATGTCTCCCAGCACCGGCGAAAGCATCTCCGGCTCCTCGTACAGCAGGAATTTATGCTCCGAGGCGGCCCGCTCGCTGAACATGTAGACGGCCTCTCCCAGCTCGGCCAGGATGTCGATTTTATCCATCGTCAGCGTCATGCGGCCGCTCTGCATGCGCGAAAAGTCCAGCAGCTCCTCCACGATGCCGGAGAGGCGCTCCGATTCCCGCACGATGATGTTCATGCCGCGGCTGAACGTCTGCCGGTCGGTGTCGCCGGCCTGGATCGTCTCCGCCCAGCCCTTGATGGCGGTCAGCGGCGTCCGCAGCTCATGGGAAACGGAGGAAATAAAGTCGTTTTTCATTTTTTCGCTCTGCCCCAGCTCGTCGGCCATGTCGTTGATGGTGTCGCAGAGCTGGCCGATCTCGTCGTCGTTCGACTTCAGGATGCGCGCCTTGAAGTCGCCCTGCGCGATCAGCCTGGCCGTCGCGCCGATGCGCTTGATCGGAACGATGATCGACCGCATGAAATAATAGCTCGACAGGATAACGAAGAGCAGGATCAGCAGCCCCGCGATGATCAGGGCGCCCACGATGATGACGATCTGCCGGTCCGCCTCCTCCAGGGAGACGACGTACCGGATGGCGCCGACCGTGCTTCCGAGATTGCTGCGCATCACGCGGGTCACCGCCATGACCTTTTCCCCGCCCGTGAGCCGGCCCGTCCAGGTGCCGTAGCCGCTCGCGCTTTTCAGGGCGGCTTCGTAATCCGGGATCTGCTGGTCTTCATCCGGCGCGAAGCCGATGGAGGTGATCAGGATCTTTCCGGAGGAATTGATGACCATCAGTTCCATGTTTTCCTTGTTCGGGAAATTTTCAACATAGCTGCGCGCCGCGGTGGAAAATTCAGTCGGGGATTCCCTGCCGTAGCTGGAAAACATGTTCGTCAGCTCGTCGCTGCGCCCGTTTAAAGCCGAGCGGATCCCATTGTAAACATACCCCTGGATCACGGCGGAAAGGGTCGCGATCAGCGTGACCACGATCAGCAGAATCACCCCGAGGCTGTTCAGCAGCCACCGCCTTGTGATGCTGCTCTTCTGGATCATGCCGGTCCCCCCTTTTTCCGCGGGCCAAGCCCCAATTCAAATCAGCGGTTCCCTTCGATCTTTGCCCCGCGCCTCCCGCCGCAGGCGCGAAAATGAGGCTACGCCCCTCCCTCCCATTTGTACCCGAGGCCCCAGACGGTGATAATATGCCTCGGGTTGGAGGGTTCATCCTCGACCTTCATCCGAAGTCTGCGGATGTTCACATCCACGATCTTTTCCTCCCCGTAATACGCTTCGCCCCAGACGTGCCTCAGGATATCGGTCCGGTCGAGCGCGGTGCCCGGATTGGAGAAGAAATACTCCATGATCTGGAACTCCACCTGCGTCAGCTCCACCGGCGTCCCGCGCCGGAACAGCGTGCGGTTGCGCAGGCTGAGCACAAATTCGCCCGAGCGGATCTCGTCCCGCAGAGCGCCGTGGCCGCGGGACTGCTCCAGCGCGACGCGGCGGTAAACGGCGTCGACGCGCGCGACCAGCTCGCTCGGTGAAAACGGTTTGGTGACATAGTCGTCCGCCCCCATCATCAGCCCGCTGACCTTATCCATCTCCTGTGTTTTAGCCGTCAGCAAAATGATCCCGATGGAGCCGCTCCTGCGGCGGAGCTCCTTGCAGACCGCGAGGCCGTCGAACTGTCCCGGCATCATGATGTCCAGCACAGCGACGTCGATCCCGTCCCCCTCGCGGTCGTAAATCTGAAGGGCTTCCTCCCCGTTGGCCGCCTCACGCGTCTCGTACCCCGCCCGCTTTAAATTGATGACGACAAATTCGCGGATGGCCTGTTCGTCCTCCGCAACCAATATTGTTTTCATTCGTCTACCTCCCCCGACCTGTTAATCTTGTGATATCACCTGAAAAGCCTCCTGAATCTCGCTCTTCGTCATGGAAAGGGGGTTATCCGGAGTGGGCAGGCTGGCGGCAAACACGGAATTGTCCTTTTCCGACAACTTGAAATAGCTCTTGACCCCTTCCCCCTGATCCCATTCCCTGCCTGGAAAAGTCTGGATGGTGAGCAGCGGCGCGCCGGTAAATCCCGCCTTGTTTTTCTGCGTTGTCAGCCACTCATAGACCGTCACCATGCGGGAGCTCGGGTCGAGCTTCGTCGTGACTTTCCCCCGCCACATATCGGGAACCAGAAACCAGTAGCCGTCCGAATAGTTGATGAACATGCTCATCACGCGGAACAGCGTTTCGGTGTCCGTGTCGTAGCGGAACCAGCTGGTCAGATAGGCGGAATCGTCCGCCGTCTTTCCGCTGTAGCCCGGCATCAGCGTCACCATCGGAATCTCGATGATCCGGTCGCCGTTGATGTCCCTGCTGACAACGGAGGTATTCCGCTCGGTGCTTTTGGCGCTTTTTGTCCTCGGGTCATAAAACGGCGAACGCAGCGTTTTCGTCTTTTTATCCCAATAAAGAAGCTCCGTCACCATGGTGTCCGCCGTCTTTACCCCGTCCAGAACAATCCCGACCTGCTTTTCATTGATCAGGCCCGTCAGGACGGAAGCGTATTTTGTCACGCCGATATCCAGCGGAGCGGAACCCATCTGCTCGATCGCGCCGCCCTTGACCCGCAGCAGCTGCGCCGAAGCCGGCTGGTCCCCGACCGTGACGCTTGCGGTAAAGATCTCGTCCCGGCCGTCCCCGTCAAAATCCATCACGGCCATCTCGGTGTAGCTCTGGTTCATCTGCAGTTCCTTCATCTGGCCGTTCTGCTGATAGTAGGAACAAATGTCCCCCGTGTTGTTCAGGCTGCTTCCCCAGCCGACAATCACCTCATCCTTGCCGTCGCCGTCCAGATCCCCGAAGCAGACCCGGTCCACATTGGAAGCCGGGTTGCTGAAAGAGCCCATGCTTTCCCATTTCCCGCCGTTTTGGCGCATGAACATCACATTGATCCCGGACGTTTCGTCGTCTTTCTGATAAAATGCGATTGCCTCGTCGTTTTGGTCCCCGTACAGATCGTGTTTGATGATCGCGGAGCGGTACTCGCCGGCGGAGGGATATTTCAGCGTCATTTTCCCGCCGGCCGTGCTCTCCAGCAGGCTCTGGATATCCGCCTCGTTCTCCCCGGTCGGCTTCGGCGCGTGCATCAGCGACTGGGCGTCCAGGCCGACGAAGGAACAGCCGGACAGGGAAACAACCATCAGAAGCAGAACCGCGATTACGGCTGTTTTCCGCTTCATGAAGCATCCCCCCTCCGGCTTTGATCCTGTTTATTATAACATGAACCGCGAAGCTGCGGAAAACGCGACCCGCCCGCAATTATGGTTTAATGTTCTCTCAGGCATCGGAAGCTTTGCTTCCGTTTATGCCGTGAGGTTATTATAACATGAACCGCAAAGCCGTGGAAAACGCAGCCGGCCCGCAATCATGGTTCAATGTTCTCTCAGGCATCGGAAGCTTTGCTTCCGTTTATGCCGTGAGGTTATTATAACATAAACACTATAAAAAAACAGTATCAAATCTGTAAACATACGCCCAGCCTCGGTCCCGCCGCGCAAGGTCTTGACAATAGTACACATATTGCATATGATACAAGTATACTATATGATGAATGGAGTGACAGGCATGTCGCTGAAACACGGATTGCTTGGAATCCTGAATTACGGGAGCATGACGGGATATGATCTGAACAAGGTCTTCGAAGATTCTCTGTCCTTTTTCTGGAAAGCCCAGCAAAGCCAGATCTACCGGGAGCTTGCTTCCCTGGAACGCCTCGGGCTGATCTCGTCGGAGCTGGTTGTCCAGGACGGCCGCCCGAACAAAAAAGTATACCGGATCACGGGGGAGGGCAGAAAAGGACTGGACTCCTGGCTGAGAAGCGGACTAAGCGACGACCTGTTCATCAAACGCAGCGGCTTTTTGATGAAAGTCTTTTTTTCCGGGGAACTCCGGCCGGAAGAGACGGCGCGGATGCTCCGCGCCTACCTCGCCCGCTGCGAGGCGGAGCTGAAGGCGATGGAACAAATCCCGGCTGTCATTGAAGCGCACAGACTCCCGGGGGACCGGCCGGAAAAGGCGCTTTGCTGGCGGATGACCGCTCTCTACGGGCTGGATTACTACCGGATGCAGATCTCCTGGGCTAAAAAAGCCATCGCGGAATTGGAGGCCGGCCAATGAACATACTGGTTTTGAACGGAAGCCCCAGAGGGGAAAACAGCAGCACGCTTCAGCTGGCCCGCGCCTTTCTTTCCGGCATGGAGCGGCAGGCGGAAATCCTCGCCGAGATCATTCCCGTGTCCAAAAGAAAGATTGAACCGTGCAGGGGCTGCTTTTCCTGCTGGACAAAAACGCCCGGAATCTGCGTCATCCGGGACGATATGGAGGAAATCCTGAAAAAATACCGTTCCGCGGACCTGGTTCTCTGGAGCTTTCCGCTTTATTACTTCGGCATGCCCTCCCAAATGAAAGCGCTGACCGACCGGCTCCTCCCGCTGAATCTGCCGGAGATCCGCCCCGGCGGCGCGGGCGGAAACAGGCATCCCGCGCGTTACGACCTCTCCGGTCAGAGGCATGTGCTGATTTCCACCTGCGGCTTTTCCAGCGTCAGGCAAAACTATGAGGCTCTTTCAAAACAGTTCGATCTGATCTTTGGAGCGGGAAATTATG
Source organism: Caproicibacter sp. BJN0012 (assembly GCF_035986805.1). Lineage (NCBI taxonomy): Bacteria > Bacillati > Bacillota > Clostridia > Eubacteriales > Acutalibacteraceae > Caproicibacter > Caproicibacter sp. BJN0012. The sequence continues at coordinate 3,306,590 of NZ_CP142518.1, forward strand.
AATCTGTTTTCTGCCCGGAGGGAGAGCTGTTCCGGCATCCGGAGCTGCGGGCCCGCACCGGGGAATATCTGGATCTGGTCAGGCGGGCCGGGATGGAGTACGCCCGCGCGGGGCGGATCCCCGGCGAAACCAGGGAGGAGCTCTCCGGGCTTCTTTACCCGCAGGAAATTTTTTTGCAAATGGCCAACGCAAGCTGGGCGGTCGATTCCCCCGCAGGGGGAAAAGAAAAAAAGGAAGGGCCGGACCAGGCCGAGGCGTTCCTGCGCCAGATGTGCGCACTCTTTCATCCCAAAGCGGCCGCAGGGCTGGCGGCGGTTCTTGAGTTTGAGCTGACAGACGTACAGAAAACCTTCCAGATGACGATTCACGGCGGTTCCTGTGTCCTTACGCCGGGAAGCGGGAAACCGTTCACCACGAAAATCATCACTCCGCTTTCCGTCTGGATGGACATTGCCGCCGGCAGGCTGAGCGGCCCAGCGGCCCTGAGCGAGGGAAAGTACCGGGTGCTGGGGGATTTCAGCCTGATGCTGAAACTGGACGAACTGTTCGGCGCCGCCCGGGGGGAAGACGCATCCCCGGCGAAGCGGGAGCTGAAAACCAACATGATGCTGTTTCTTTTTCCCTGGATCGCTCTGTGGGCCCTGCTTCCCTACAGCCGGACTGCGGGCGCGGCGGCGGGGATTCTCGCCGCCGCCGCGCTTCCGGCTTTGAGCGCGCGGTATCGGCTGACGCCCTATGAGAGAGCGGGCTGCCTGCTGGTCGGTTTACTCTCTTCGGGCCTTTTGATTGCGCCGGTCGGGACGGCGCCGCTCCTTTGTGTTTCCTATCTTTGTTTTTCCTCTCTGTGGCTGATCTCCTGCGTACTCCGCATCCCTCTGAGCGCACACTACTCCTGCCGGGATTACGGGGGCAGCCGGGCTTTCCAGAATCCGCTGTTTCTCCGCACCAATCGGATACTGACCGCTCTGTGGGGCGTTCTATACCTGCTGACCGCGGCATTTTCCCCCTATGCCATGCAAAGGGGAATGGCCGGGCTGCTCACCGCGGCCACCATCGCGGCCCCGGCGCTCCTGGGCCTGTTCACCGCATGGTTTGCCAAGTGGTATCCGGCGAAAGTTGCCAGAGGATAGCGGACCGATCCCCCGGCCTTTAAAAGCAGGGGATCCAAACCCTCTCCTCCGGAACCGAAGAAGGCTTCTCCCGCATGGCGCAGGAGAAGCCTTCTTTCGCGTAAAGCCGGCGGTACGCGGTGAAATCAGACCGTGGAAGTATAAAGGAGCATCGGAAGATTTTCCTCATAGATCGCGTCGAACTGAGAGATCGGGATCGGATTGGTCCCCTGGCCCACCTCTACGGTGTAACCCGGCCTGCGGTATTCCTGGGTGAACCAGTCCTTGTACCCGGAGTAGGAAGTGACCCCGGACGCCTCCTCCAGCGCGTAGCCGCTGATCCGGGCCATCTGCTCCCCGATGACTCTCGCCTCCTGCGGCGCCATATTCATGAAATTCCAGTAAATGACGCGTCCCTGAGAGTGATAGGCGATCACCAGCCGGAAATTGTGCGCCTGCGTGAAACGGACGACCGCGCGCGACTCCGGCTCCGAAAGGGGATAGGGCCCCGGGTAGCGGGTCGGGCCGGGGCCGGTGATGCCGAGCGCCTCGGCCGCCTCCCTGCCCAATTCCCAGGCGGCGTCGTAATTGTGGTTCAGGTCCACCCCGCGGATGTTGGCTTCCCAGTCCGTGGAGAAATCCGCGCTGCCGCCGTTCCACCGCACCAGATCCGCCGCATAGGGATTTCCCCTCTGCAGCCCGTCGATGACCAGGTTCACGCCGTCCGGATTGACCATCGGCATCAGGTAAATACTGCTTTGCTGCCACAGGGCGTTCACGTCGTAGCCCGCGGGGCTTCCGCCGTAAGCGTAGGCCCTCAGGACATCCTCGGCAAATTTCATCAGCACGGGCGTGGTGATCCACTCCAGCGCGTGATGCGCCGCGTTGTAAAACACCTGATTCGGCCCCCTGCCCAGCCGGAGGGTATAAAGCGTTTTCCCCAGCGCGCTGTTCCCCGAATTCGTGACCTCCAGGAACGGATACCGCGCTTTCAGGCCCTGTATGCTGCGCATCAGCACCTCATACGTAAACGCGGTGTCGGTCGGCACAACGTCAAAGGAATACGGCACCACGATCCGGCGTCCGGGCGTCAGGTTTTCCGGACTCGATTCCGGATTGGCCGTGGTCAGCGCCTGCACGGAAGTGCCGTATTTCTGCGCGATCCCGTAAAACGTGTCGCCGGGCTGGATCGTGTACAGATCGTAGCCCAGAAGGAACCGCTCCAGAACACGCCAGGTCGCGGGCCCGATGACTCCGTCCGACGCAAGGCCGAACCTCTGCTGAAAGCGCGTCACCGATTCGCGCGTTCCCGGACCGAAAACCCCGTCCACCGGGCCGTCAAGAAAGCCGGCCCGCTTCAGCACCGACTGGACCTCCATCACGTCGCTTCCCGACAGGCCCTCCCGAAGCGTCCTCATGCAATCACCCCAAATACACAATGATTCTTTGCTATCATTTGTATTGGGGTGACAAAGCGATTATTCCACCGACTTCCCGATTCCGTCGAGCGCGGGCCTTAATCCATTCTCTCCGCGGAAATCCGCGGCAGCATCTTCATAAAATCCCCGCGGCCGCACATCTGCGTTCCCTCCAGGATCAGCGAGCCGTGCGCTGCCGCAACTCCATACCGCAGGATCTCCGGCAGCGGAAGGCCCCTTACCATCGCATAGCTCATGCCGGCGACCAGCGCGTCGCCCGCGCCCTGCACACCCCGGACCGGAATGTCTGCGCCCGCGGAAAAGTACGCCTCGCCCGCGGTGACCAGCAGAGCGCCGTCCCTTCCCAGCGAAGCACAGACCATACCCGCTCCAAGACCGATCAGCCGCCGCGCGGCGCGCACCGCGTCCCGGCGCGAGACAATGCGTTCTCCCGCCGCCTCCTCCAGTTCCTCCCGGTTCGGCTTGATCAGGCACGGGCGCGCCCGGATCCCCTCCAGCAGGAGTTCCCCCCGGGCGTCGAGCACGGTTCTGACCCCATGCCAGGCCGCGCGTTCGGTCAGGGTTCGGTAATACGCTGCGGGAACGCCGGGCGGCACGCTGCCGTCCAATATCAGGAGCGACGCGCCCGGAAGGCAGCGCTCCAGAATGATCTCGAACTCCTCCAGCGCCTCCGGCCCCACTTCGGGGCCTCTTTCATTCAGCTCGCTCATGACGCCGGTCGCGGCGTCGAAAATTTTGATGTTCGTTCGCAGGGCTCCGTTCACTTCCGCGAAGTCGCAATCGATCCCCCTGCTTCTCAGGACATCCGTCAGGAACGCGCCGTTCTGTCTGAAATTGAGTCCCAGGCACCGCGTATCCTCCCCGAGATTTTTCAGCGCGGCGCTGACGTTGACCCCCTTTCCTCCCGCGTCGCTCCGGGAGGCCAAAATGCGGTTCGTACCTCCCGGCGCGAATCCTTCCACTTTCACGGTATGGTCAATACACGGATTCAATGTGACAGTGAGGATCATCTCAGCCCCCCCTTTTTTCCTGCCGAGCCGGAACCGTCCGGTCGCGCCGGGCCGGAACCGCTGTGCTCCGGACAAAGCATGAAAAACTGCCCCTCCCCACCCGGAAGGGCAGCTCTTCCCGCTCTCAGCATGTCACACGTCCGTACAGCGCGGCCAGCGAGCGGATCTTTTCGGCCAGCTGCGGCGTCAGCTCTTCTTTTTTGACCCGCCAGCGCCAGTTCCCGCCGACCGTGCCCGGCCTGTTCATGCGGGCAAAGGCACCAAGGCACAGATAATCCTGCATCGGGATGACGCAGGTGTCCGCAACGCTGCCGAGCGCCGCGCGGATCATGCCGTAGGTAAAGCCGCCCTCCCCCGATATGTTCAGATACCGCCGCGCGTACTCCACGTCTTCGGGCGGCGCGCTGTGCTGCCAGTCCTCCGTGGTGGTATTGTCGTGCGTGCCGGTGTAAACGACGCAGCCGCGCCCATAGCGGTAGGGCAGGTAATCGCTCTCTCCCCGCGAATCGAACGCAAACTGAAGGACCTTCATCCCGGGAAAACCGCTTTCTCTCAGCATGAGGCGGACATCGTCGGTCAGAAATCCAAGGTCCTCCGCAAGGATCCGGACGCCGGGGATCTCTTTTTTCAAGGCATCGATAAACCGGATTCCCGGCCCCTTCCTCCATCGGCCGCCCGCCGCGTCCCGGTCCGCGGCGGGGACGGCGTAATAGCTCTCAAAACCGCGGAAGTGGTCGATCCGCAAGGCGTCGCAGACGCCCGCCATGAATTTGATCCTGCGGATCCACCAGGCATATCCGTCCCGTTCCATCCGTTCCCAGTCGTAAAGCGGGTTGCCCCACAGCTGCCCGGCCGGGGAAAACGCGTCCGGCGGGCACCCGGCGGCCTCCGTCGGCCTCAGTTCGCCGTCCACCTGGAACAGCTCCGGACGGGCCCAGAGATCCGAGGAATCCGGTGAAACATAAATCGGGATATCTCCTATGATTTCAATGCCGTTTTGGTGCGCGTAGCCGGTCAGCGCCCGCCACTGGCTGAAAAACAAATACTGAACCGCCTTCCACAGACGGACGCGGTCCGGCAGACGCGACCGGGCGGCCTCGACGGCGCCCCGGTCCCTCAGGCGAAGCGGCGCCGGCCAGCCGCTCAGGGGAGCCATGCCGTTTTCCTCTTTCAGCGCCATGAAAAGCGCGTAATCGTCAAGCCAGTCGGCATTGTCTTCACAGAACGCCCGGAACGGCCCGTCGTCCTGGCTCAGCCGCCGCGCCGCGCGGAAAAGAAGCGGGATGCGTTCCTGAGACAGCGCCCCGTAATCCACGAACCGGGGATCGTCTCCAAACCGAACGGATGAAATTTCCCCGCCGCTCAAAAGGCCCCGCTCCCCCAGCAGCTCCAGATCAATCAGGTACGGGTTGCCCGCGAAAGCGGAAAAGCTCTGATAGGGGCTGTCCCCGCAGCCGGTGGGACCGATCGGAAGAATCTGCCAGCAGCGCTGGCCGGCACTTTTTAAAAAGTCAATAAATCGAAACGCCTCTTCCCCAAGGCTCCCTATCCCGTGGGGGGAGGGCAGGCTGCTCAAAGGCAGCAAAATACCGCTGGTACGAATAAAGAACGCCCCCGATCCCGTTGTTCCGCATTCTGCGGGCTGTTATTCCAAAGTTTCAAAATTCGAGGTATCCAAAGTCAGATCACAGCTCTCCTTGACTTTCATCGCCTCAAAATACCGCTCTTCCGCCGGGATCCACCACTCCAGAAAATCATGCAGCCTGTTTCCGCCGCTCCGGAGGAAGATCCTCTGCTGCTGCACATTGGGCAGGCAGGTCAGAAAGACGCGGTAATCGTAACAGGCGCGAAAATCGGTGTGAAGAGAATAGCTGCCCTCCACGACGGCGAGCCCGCCCGGCTGAACATCCACCGGCGGCAGCATGGTTCCGCGCCGGCAGGAATAGGGGCGGTAGCTGATTTTCTCCCCGCTGTGCAGAGGAACAAGAACTTCTTTCAGAAAGCGCTCCCGGTCGATGTTTCCTCCCGGCTGGGACATCCATTCCTTTTCGCGCCGCTCGGGCGGAAGATAAAAATCGTCCATATGGAACACGCTGCAGCCGAACACCTCCGACAGAAGACCGGCCAGAAAAGACTTTCCGCTGCCGCACCTGCCGTCCAGGGCGAAAATTTCCGGCCTCTGGCCGGGATGGGAGTGCATCCGCTCCATCACCGCGCGGAAAACGGGAAGGTAGAAGGAATAAGCCGCTTTGACGACCCGGTAATGCGGACCGTAATTTTCCCTGTATGCGCCGCTGTGCCGGACGGGGCCGTACCCTGAGGCGGCATACTGCCTCAGGAAGGAATCCATCTCCTCCCGTCCGACGCACAGCAGCCCTTTCGCCGCCATATCGCCGAGAAGCTCCAGCTTTCGCAGCAGCCTTGTCCTGTTTCCAAGATGGGTGTTCGCCGTAGCGGCGCTCATAAGGTTCAAAAGAGGAAGAAACTTCTCCGTCGCGGGACCCGGTTCGAGAAAAATCCTGCACAGGCCGTTCCCGATCGATTCCATGCGCGGCCCTTGGCCCGCCGATTCTTCCGGGACCGGCAGGGAATCATACTCTTCCTTCAGCTTCTCCAAATTGTGTCCGGGGTCCGGCCCCAGGTGAGAGCATCCGAATTCATTCTGATACAGGAGCTTGACATAATCCACGGGTTCCATACGGGGATACGCCCTGCTGTGCCATAGAATTACTTCAAAAAGCTTCTCATCCATAAGATCCCTCCAGATTAATCTCGAACCATTATAGCATAGCGGCCGGTATCTGTCGACGGAACGGCCGACAGGAAACGCCGCGCCGGCCCGCTTTCAAACGGTGCTCGGCACGGCGTTTCCTTCGTTCTTCCCGCAGTCAGGCTACTGCAACGACGCAGCGGCGGACAGCCTTTGCTCCGGACGCAGCGGAGTAAAGCGAAGTGCTGCCGCTGCCAGTCGCAGTGATTTTCACATAGTAACATCCGCCCGAAGCCTTCCGGGAAACGACCTGCATAACCGCGGAGTTGCCGCTTGAAAAAGAGGGAACTCCCGAAACGCCGTTCGGCGTGAACTTAAAGGTGTAGCTCTTCCCCTTCCGCAGGGCCATCGCGGACGGGCTGTCCGAAAGCAGAGAGAGGTCGGAAACCTCAGGAGCCGCGTTCGGGTAGTCCCGATAGGAATAGTCCAGGTCCACCTGAGCGGATACGCCCGCTACCGTTCCCGTGTGGGAGTACTGCCACATCGTGTAGCTGCCGCCGTACCTCGGCTGGCTCACGTCGATGTGGGCGACCCATTTGTCGTACGGCGCCAGAACGGAGCCGTTCAGCTTATTCGTGAGCATGTCAGCATAGCTGTACACGCCGGCCCGGTACCCGGCATCCGCAATGGTCTTGCAGAACGCCGCCGCAATGGCGGAAACCTGTTCGCTTGCAAGCGCATACTGCGAATCCTCCTCAATATCGAGGAAAACCGGATAATCCAACGCTTTCCCGTTCAGGATGCTCAGACATACGTTCGCTTCCTTCACCGCGTCCGCTTCGTCGAGGGCGTAGCTGCGGTAGTAAACGCCGACTTTGAGTCCGGCGGCCTTCGCCCCGTCGTAGTTCGCGGCAAAGGTGGAATCCGCCTGCGACAGCTCGTCGCCGTATCCGGCGCGCAGCAGGGCAAAGCTCACGCCGCTGTTTTTCACGGTGCTCCAGTCAATCGTCCCCTGTTTCTGGGAAACGCCGGAGACATCGATGCCTTTTACTCCGACCCGGACCGTGCAGCTCACGCTGCGGCCGTCCCCCGTCGTCGCGGTCACAGAGGCGACACCCGGCCCGGCCGCCGTTACCGTCCCGTGGGAAACCGTAGCAACCGCCGGACAGTTTGTATTCCAGAGCATCCCGTAAGTCACGTCCGCACCCTGAAAGGTCACGGTCAGTTGAACGCTGTCCCCCTTCGCAAGGTTCACGCTTGAACTGCTGATGGCCGGAAGCATCACATTCTCCGCCGCGGAAGCCGGCAGAGCGGCGGAAACCGCGAAAACCAGCACCAGCAGAAGAGAAACCCATCTTTTCTTCATGACTGCTCATCTCATTCCTGTAGTTCTCTTTTTTCTGTTCTTCATTATACTCGCGCCGAAATTAGCTGTCAATATCATCCAATTCCCCTTGGGCTATTCGGGAAACCTGCTCAAAGGTTTCTTTCATGAGCGCCCATTTCCCTGCCGTAATCAATCCCCCAGTCACGCATCGCGTCAAGGACAGGCCCCAGGCTGTATCCCGTGCGCGTCAAAGTGTATTCCACGCGGGGCGGGACCTCCGGATACACCTTCCGCGTCAGAAGCCCCGAGTGCTCCATGTCCCGCAGATTGGAGGTCAGCACCTTCTGCGAGATGCCGGCAATCGACTTTTTCAGCTCCCCGAACCGGCGGGTCCCTTCCATCAGGTCGCGCAGAATCAAGACCTTCCAACGGTTCGCGATCATTGTAAGAGTCACTTCAACGGGGCAGTCAGGCAGTTCTTTCTTCTGATCCATAAAAACTCTCGTCCTTCCGGTATCTTTGTCATACTTGGTATCCGATCGTTCTCTACCTTACAAAAATGTGCCTACTTCACATCCCGCAATTACCATCCTATAATAACCTTAACGGCAAAATCATAAAAAGTCAAGCGTCATGGGAGGTTAAGAAAATGAATCAGATTGTGAAAGCCCTGGAGGAAACAAAGGTCTTTTACGTTGCGACGGTGGAAGGCGACCAGCCGCGGGTGCGTCCGTTCGGCGCCGTGATGGAATACGGGGGCAGAATCTATTTCAGCACGAACAACACCAAGAACGTGTACCACCAGATGAGGAAGAACCCCAAGGTGGAAATCTGCGGCTGCAAGCCGGACGGAACCTGGGTCCGCGTCACGGGCAGGCTGGTCCGCGACGACAACGACGGCGCCAGGGCCGCCATGCTGGAAAAGATGCCGGAGCTGAAAAGCATGTACCGCGTGGGCGACGGCAAATTTGAAGTTCTTTTTCTTGAGGATGCGGAGGCCACGCTCTACTCGATGACGGACGCTCCGAAAAAAATTGCCGGATAGCCCGCGAGAGCAAAACGGCGTCGGTTTCAAAAGGGGACCCGGAAGTCAAATCCGAGTCCCCTTTTCTTCGGTTTCAGAAATCTAAAATCATCTGACAGTACGGAAGATCCTGAAAGCCCAGCCGGCGGTAAAGAGAAATCGCCCGCTGATTTGCGCCCTCCGCTTCCAGCCGGAGCCTTTTCACATTTTCCGGCAGGTGTTTCTTCAAATAGGCGAGATAGGCATGGCAAAGGCCGCGGCCGCGGTAGTCCGGCTTGATGTAAAGCTCCTCGGCCCAGACGACCATGCCGCCCGCCTCCTGGGAAAAGGTCTTGGCAAGAAGCCCGTAGCCCGCCACATCGCCGCGAACCTCCAGAAAGAAAGCCTGTGCGTATTCCTCCGACCGCATCAGCTCCCGAAATGTGTTTTCAAAATAGGAACGCGGAAGAGTGTGGTCGACGGCATCCGAGGAATAAAAGTCCTGCGCCATCTGAAGATAAGCCTCCCGGTCCTCCTCTTTTAATTTCCGAATGACGATTTCGTCCATAGCTGCCTCCTGTTTTACAATGAATGCTCTTCTCCGTTTTCCGGTCAGGTGGAAAGGCCGTCGATGTCCTTCAGGATTTCCCTCCTGCGGCCGCCGAGCAGCAGACTGCGGTTGTAACGGTCATACGGTTCCGAACCGTTTTCCAGGATAAATCCGGAGCTGTAAAATCCGACCGTCAGCTCCGTGACGAAAATCACCATCTCCTGGCTTTCTCCAAACGTCACCGACATAAAATCAAAGGCGTGATTCAGCATTTTCGACGCTGTTTCGGTGATTTCTTCCTTTCGCGCGGTCTCTTCCCCAAAGTGCTTTTTCACGGTTTCGAACGCCTCTTCGGCCCCGGGCCGTTCCATTCGAAGCAGTTCGTCGGCGTAATTCTCCAGCAGCCGGACGCATCGGGACTCCGCCGTTTCTCCGTCGCGGTCGAGCCGTCCGCTCTCCCGCCGCAGGGCAAGAGAGTCCGCCGCCTCCCGCGCCAGCCGCCGCAATACGGCCTCCGGGTCGACGGTCTCTTTCTTCAGTTCTTCCTTCCATTCGCCGAGGCGCTCAAACACCGCCTCAACCGACCGGTCGGTCAGCTCGGCGTCCCGGAACGCGCTGTTGAGGCGGCTCAGCAGCAGGCCGATCACGCTCAGCCTTTCGTCGAACCGGGCATGCTGCAGCATGGCGACCGCGCGCTCCGAAATTTGCCCGTTCAGGATCTCGTCGACGCGGTAATCATCGCGGTACTTCTGATAAAGTTCGTAATAATTGGCAAAATCCTTCGCGACGGCTGGATTCTGGATGTACTGGAGAATCAGGTCCTGCCCGATTTCAAGTTCCAGGCTCTCGCAGACCGTCATCATTTCGGAAAGGTCCTCCCAGCCGCGCGCCGTCGCGAACGCGGCCCCGTCCGGCGTGGTTTCGATCCGGTAAAAATTCTCGCCGCGCAGCTCCAGATAGGACAGAATCGCTCCGTGGATCGACTGCCGGTAGGCGTATTCCTTCCAGACGGAGAAATCCGGCTGCACATCGATTTTTCTCACGCGGTCCAGCGTGACGATGTCGAATTCGCGCGCCGAGCGGTTGTACTCCGGCGGATTGCCGGCCGCGACGATGATCCAGCCCTCCGGCACCTTCTGGTTGCCGAACGTCTTGCCCTGCAAAAATTGCAGCATGGTGGGAGCCAGCGTTTCGGAGACGCAGTTGATCTCGTCGATGAACAGAATGCCTTCGCAAAGGCCCGTCTGCTCCATCCGGTCGTAAACGGAGGCGATGATCTCGCTCATGGTGTACTCCGTCACGGAAAACTCTTTTCCTCCGTAGGTCTTCTCCCGGATAAACGGCAGACCGACGGCGCTTTGGCGGGTGTGGTGCGTGATGGTGTAGGCCACCAGCGCCACCCCGCACTCCCGCGCCGCCTGTTCGACGATCTGCGTCTTGCCGACGCCGGGCGGGCCCATCAGAAGCATCGGCCGCTGGCGCACCGGCGGGATGCGGTAATTTCCGTTTTCGTCCCGCTTCAAATACGCCCTCACGGTATTTTCGATTTCTTCCTTCGCCTGTTTAATATTCATAATGAGGCAGGTCCTCCCAGTCTTCTTGATTTTCCGCCGTTTCCGGTTTCCGGTCCAGATCGTCCGGCTCCAGGATCAGCTTCATGGCCCACGGCGGCACATCCGCGTCGGTGAAATCGTCCCGCAGAAAGACGAAGGCGACGTCGTAGGGCGGTCTGTGTTCCGGGTAAACGCCCCGTCCATCCGTAAAATAGATCAGCCCCTTGAGGCGCCGGAACTCCTTCCCGCGGAGCAACTCGTCCACATAGCGGAACACCGGACGGAAATCCGTGCCGCCGCTGCCGATCAGCTCGAAGTGATCCATATAATCCCGCAGTTCTTCCCCGTTCGTGATCTTCCGGTCGGACCGGACCGTTTCGTCGCACTGGACGATGTGGATGTTGACCCGGCGGAAGAAGCTTTCGGTATCTTTCAGAATGGAATAGGTCTGCTCCAGAAACCCGCGCACCAGACGGCCGGAGCAGGACATCGAGGTGTCCACGGCGATCACGAAATCCTCGATCCGGCGGGTCTCGCGCGTTTCCTGCGGTTCGATCAGCGGCAGGTTGCCGTAAAGGCGCAGGCCGTAGGAATAAAAGATCGGGTCGAACGAGTCCGGGTCCAGCCGTGCCTCCTCCCGCAGAACGGCGAATTTCCGAAGAAAGCGCCGGTAATCATACCGCTCCCTGTTTTCCACCCGGACCTGGGAAAGAATCGCCTGTGCGTGTTCGGCGGGGTCTTTCGAGAGGGTCTCCATGCCGGTCTGCATTTTCCGGCTGATGTCGTCCCATTTCTGTTGGAGCGGCGGCATTCCGGCGGGCGGTCTTTTCTGCGGGTCCGGCCAGAAAGAGTGGTCGTCGATCCGAAACTCCCGCTCAAGTTCCATGCGCGCCTCGAGATTCAGGTCCATCGTCCGGAGCAGCTCGTAGACTTTCTCCGCCGTCGGCACCTTGCATTTTTCGCGGAGCGTTTCGTAAAAATTTCGCCGGAACCAGGAGGGGGACTGCCGCACGGAGCGCTGCGCGATCCCGTCCAGCACGGATTCCATCGCAATGTCGCAGGCGAGGTCCCACAGTTCCCGGTCCTCTCCGGGCCGCTTCCAGAGGTGGCGGAACACGCAGTGCAGGACGCAGTGGAGGTATCCGCGGTTGATCAAAATCCGGTTTTGCCGGTATCGGACGAAAAGAAGATCGGGGTCGTAAAAAAGGCTGGCTCCGTCCGTTCCCAGATATTCCGCGCCCGGCCTCATCTCATAGGAGAGCGCGCTGAGCGCGAGGTCGAGAAAGCGCATGGAAAGGTACAGGTCCGTTCGGGATTCCTTCAGAATGCGGTCCCCGATCTCCCGCACCCGTTCTTCCATTTCATCCGCCATGGCGCTCCTCCTTCCGCGGTGTCTTACAGGTCATAGGTCTTTTTCTTCGGGGCGAAGCGGCGGTGCCGTTCATCGAGCAGAACGCAGAGACACTCCGCCCGCTCCAGCCGGGAAGCTTCCTCCGCCGCGGCCGCGAGGCTTTCGGGAGTGAAGACGCCGTTTGCCGAAAGAAACAAGAGCCCGTCCGGATCGTCTTCCCGGACCAGCAGGCACGCGGCGGCAGCCGCGTTATTTTTCAGGCAGGAGCGGTAGCGTTCCGCCGCGGCTTCCGTCAGGTGGACCGGTCGGCGCAGGCGCTCCAGCGCGATGCGCAGCAGTGTTTCCGGGGCCGTTTCGCTCCGGGCCAGCGGAAACTGCGCGTCGTAGCCTTCCGCATCCAGCCCGTCCCCCCGGAAGCACTGCCGGTAGCGGAAGCCCGCCCCGTGGATGAAATGCTCAAAAATGCGGGCGGGGCAATTTTCGACGGATTCCTCATAATACTCCGGAAAAATCCAGACGGACTCCTCTTTTTCGGAGCGGAAGACGACGCGGACCTCCCGCTGAAGCTCCGCGAGAATTCCCCGCAGACAGGTTTTCGCGCCCGCAGGGGCTACGACCGCGATCCTTCCGAGGGCCGCGCAGTTCATGAACGCCCCGTTTCCGACCTGCGCGGGCCCCTCTCCCAAAGAGAGGAGCGACAGGCCGGTGCAGTTGTAAAACGCATAGGCCCCGATCGACCTCAATCCCGAAGGCAGCCGGATCTCCCGAAGGGACGCCCCGCCGAGAAACCGCTCCCCGCCGCCGGGCGCCTCGGCTTCGTCCGTCAGGGCCTCGCGGATTTCGGCGCCCGGAGGAAGCTGCGCCCCGGCGGTTTCCGGAGAGGAAAACGCGTAGGCGCCGATTTCCCGCACCGGCAGCCCGCCGATCTCGTCGGGGACGCGGACGGACGCGCCCGATCCCGAACAGGAAAAGACGGACGCGCCGCCCGGAACGGCGATATATCGCACCTTCAATCCGCGCACCCTTTCCTTTCAAAATTCACGATCAATCCCGGCCCACATACCGCTCCAGCAGCTTCAAGGTGTTGTCGGCGCCGTCCACATGGGACCGCTCGTACCCGTGGGACGCGTACACCCCGGCCCCGATCAGGCCGTGCTTCAGGTCGTAGCCCGCGGCCAGCGCCGCATCCGCATCCGACCCGTAAAACGGATAAACATCCACTGCAAAGTCAAGTTTTGCCTGTTCCGCGCAGCGGATCAGCTCCGTCGTGACCTCGTAGTCATACGGTCCGCGGGAGTCCTTTGAGCAGATGCTCACCATGCGTTCGGTGCAGGAAAGGCCCTCCCCCACGCAGCCCATGTCCACGCTGAGGATCTCCTTCGCGTCCGCGGGCAGCGCGCCGCAGGCTCCGTGCCCGACCTCCTCGTACACGGTGATGAATGCGTAAACCTTCCGTTTCAGGGACAGTTTCTTCTCGGAGATCCGTTTCGCAAGGCCCAGAAGGATCGCCACGGACAGCTTGTCGTCCAGAAAACGGCTCTTGATGTATCCGCTTTGAGTCACGACCGTGCGCGGGTCGAAGCAGACAAAGTCCCCGGCGCGGATGCCCAGCTTCCCGGCGTCCTCTTTTTCCTTCACATCTTCATCCACCACGACCTCCATGTCGTCAAAGGTCCTGCTCTGCTCGGAAAATTTGTTGTTGACGTGAATGGAAGGGTCGTTCATCTGGAGCGTTCCCTCGAAAACCTTGCCGGAACGCGTGCGGATGCGGCAGTTTTCCGTTTCGCAGTTGTTCGCGTTCAGGCCGCCGATGTTCGTAATGCGCAGCCTGCCGTTCTTCTTGATTTCGGCCACCATGCCGCCGAGCGTGTCGATATGGGCGGAAAGGATCAGCGGGTCCCCCTCGCCGCCCAGATCGCAGACCACGCAGCCTTTGTTGGTCAGATACGGCTGAAACCCCAACTTCCGGAATTCCTCCATCGTGTACCGCGTCACTTCACCGGTAAACCCACTGGGACTGTCGATCGAAGTCAGCTTTTTGAGCTGGTTCAGAATAAATTTCATTTTCCTCTTCCTTTTTCAATCTTCGCGTTCTGAAGCGCGGGCGGGATTTTCTCCGCGCCTTTTCTTCTAAATCCGACTTCCGTTCCGTTATTTGATCAGAACATGACTTGTTTCCCTCCCGGTAAGGATGCCCTGTCCGTCGTCAAGCCTGATTACTTTACATGCATGCTTTCTCTCATATTCCGCCGTCCGCTCTTCCAGATTCGGAATCTCCGACAGCATTCTGTGATAATGCGGAAGAATTTCGACATCCGTCAGATGCAGTCCCGACAGGTCGGTCAAGCCGACTTCCTCATTCAGCTCCGGGCTGAATCCGGCAACCAGCCGGATGTCCTTTTGCAGAACGATGCTGCCCGCGCTGATTCCGACGATAATTTTGCCCTCCGCAAAATCTCTGAAGAAGTCTCCGCATGCCGCGCACTTCATCTGCCGGAGCAGATAAAAAGGATTTCCCCCTATGATTTCGATCAAATCATAGGCTTTGAGCAGTTCCGACTCCTGCGTGTCAAGGTCGAAACAATCCACGGACAGACCCAGGGATTCCAGCTGCGCGGTCAGCTTCGGAACATGCCAGTCCCTGTCCTTGTATCCGACGGAAGCGGTGGTGATCATCGCGGCCCTTTTTTCACGGGAAGGCAGCTGCTTTCCCACTTCTTCCAGCAAAGACCGGGATGATAAACCATTCGAAGTCAGAAGCACCATGAGCATCCCTCCCGCCGAATTTCTTCGCAGCCGGACAATGAAACGCTCTGCGCCAGGCCGTGCAGAGTGTCCCCTTTTCCTTCAGGCCGCAGGTTTAAAGTTATTATATTCCGATCCGCGGCCGATTACAACACCAACGGGGGACAGGTGCCGCCCCCTGCCGATTCAGCGCCACGGATAAAAATGATTCCGATTCTGCAAATCAGATGGTGAAATCCCGCGGTCCGTGCTATAATTGGAATTAAGAATTGCACTGCGATAAAATTACGGGATTTTATCTAATGTTTGGAGGGAGAATTACAATATGACGGGAGTGATCGACGTCGGCGGAGGACTGCGTGGAATTTACGGCGCCGGAGTTTTCGACTATTGCCTGGACCATGGAATCGAGTTTGACTATTGCATCGGCGTGTCGGCCGGCAGCGCGAACATTGCCTCTTTTCTTGGAAAGCAAAAAGGCAGGAATTACCGGTTTTATATGGAATACGCTTTCCGCAGGCAGTACATGAGCCTGCACAATCTGATCCACACAGGCTCCTATATCGACATGGATTATGTTTATGGCGAGCTTTCCAATTTGAACGGGGAAAATCCGCTGAACTATGAAGCGATTAAAAACTCGCACAGTCAGATGAAAGTCGTCGCGCTGAACGCGGTGAGCGGAGGAAGCACCTATTTTGACAAAAACGACATGGCGCAGGACAGTTACCATATTTTGAAGGCGTCGTCCAGCATCCCCGTCGTCTGCAGGCCCTATTCCGTGGACGGAATTCCGTATTACGACGGCGGAATCGCCGACCCCGTGCCGATCCGGAAGGCTTTTGGCGACGGATGCGACAGGGTCGCCGTCATTCTGACAAAGCCGCGGGACACGGTGCGGGTGCAGAAAAAAGACGCGCCGTTTGCCAGGCTGCTGCGCCGCCGATACCCCAAAGCCGCCGAAAACCTGCTGCTGCGCTACCGCAAATACAACGAGGGCGTCGCCCTCGCAAAGGACTACGCGAAACGCGGGAAAGCGCTCATCATCGCGCCGGACGACTGCTGCGGAATGAGCACGCTGACGAAGAAGAAAAGCTGTATCGACCAGATGTACCGCAAGGGATATGCCGACGCGCGCGCGCTTCCGGCGTTTCTGCACCGGACGGATACGATTTCCGCATAAGATTCTTTCTGCGGGGCAGCCTGTTTCCACAGGACGGCGACCGGTGAAAAGCCCCGAAACGGCATCTCATCCGCAATTTCATACCTGTTGCCGGCCTGAGACGACCGGATACCCGAATCCCCTTTTCCTGCTCCGGGAAAGCCGCTATACTGTACCCATAAGAGGTGGGCAAATGAAGGTTCGAATTGAAGTGACCGATGACCTGGAGGAAGACGAGGTCCTGATCCGCTGCGGCCGCGTGGATCAGACCATCCGGAAAATACACCAGTTCATTCTGGACCAGTCCAAGCCGGGACCGAAAATCACCTTTTATCGGCAGAATCAGGAATACTATTTTCCGCTGGAGGATGTTTTGTTCTTTGAAGCGGAGGGCGATCACGTCTACGCCCACACGGCCGACGGAGCCTACCTGGTCAAATACCGGCTGTATGAGCTGGAGCAGATTCTTCCCCGCAGCTTCGCCAGGGCGGCAAAGTCCGCCATCGTGAATGTTCTGAGGATCTATTCCATCACGCGGGACCTCACTTCCTCCAGCCTGATCCAGTTCGCGGGCACCTACAAACAGGTTTACGCGTCCCGGTATTATTACGGGGAACTGCGGCGGCGGTTAAATGAAAGGGGAACACATGAGATATAGAAATTGGTTTTGGGGCATTTTCTTTTTGGCGGCGGCGGTTTTCGTGATTGCAAGCCAGACCGGCGCGTTCGCCAGCATCGGATTCTGGAGCATCGCCGCGACCGTACTGCTTGCGGCCGTGTTGATCAGCAGCCTGACGGATCTGAATTTTTTCGGTCTGTTCCTTTCCGCGGCTCTGCTCTACCTGATCTATCAGCACCCGCTCCATCTGGTTATTTTTCCGTTTTGGCAGCTGGTGCTGGCGGCCGTTTTTGCCTCGACCGGGTTCAGCATGATCTTCCACAGCCGTTATCGCCATCATTGGCACCGGTACAGCCATTACAATGGAGCGGATAAGTCCGATCAAAAAACAGAGGAATCCATCGACGGCAACGATATTTTCATCAAAACGAATTTTAGCGAGTCCTGCAAATACCCGCACTCCGACAATCTCCACAGCGCCCGTCTCGCCTCCTCTTTCGGCAAGCTGAGCGTTTTCTTCGATCAGGTTCAGCTCGGTCCGGAGGGCGCGGAGGCCGGCGTCGACGTGAGCTTCGGAGAAATGATCCTCTATGTGCCGAAAAGCTGGCGTGTGGTCGATCATGTCCACGCGGCATTCGGGGCCGTGAACAGCAACCTTGACACGGCGTCGGCCGACGCCGGAGCGCCGGCGCTCACCCTGACCGGCAGCGTGTCGTTCGGCAACCTCGTCATCCGTTACACATAACCCTATTTTACAGAAAGCGGTTGGTTTCATGAATCAGGAAAAATCCTGCGGAGCGGTTGTTTATTCTAAGGCCGGCGGAACTTTGAAATACCTTCTGATCCGGCACGTCAACGGCGGGCACTGGTCCTTTCCCAAGGGTCACGTGGAAGCCGGGGAAAATGAAAAACAAACCGCGCTGCGCGAGATCCGGGAGGAAACCGGGCTGAACGTCACTCTCGACCCCGGATTCCGCCGGATCGCATCTTACAGCCCGGCGGAGGGGGTCTGGAAAAACGTGATCTACTTTACAGCGGAAGCCAATGACCCTCGGCTGAAGACACAGGCGGCGGAGATACTGGAGGCCGGGTGGTATCCTTTCAGTGAAGCAAAAAGAAAAATTACCTATCCGAACGACGCCGCACTTTTTCAGGAGGCGGACGCATACCTCAGGGAACGCGGCAGGGTCTGAAAAAGGGAATCCAAACGGGGTCCGGGCGATTTTTATCGCGCCGGGCCCGATTTTTTTGATCCGGTGAGTCTCCAAAGGGCAAACGAAGCGGAAATAGAGGGGTTTATTGAAAAGGCGGGATCCCGTGCGATTCGGCAAAACCCGCGGCACCTGCGCCGGTCCCGCAACATATTTTGAAAAGGGTCCGCTAAGAAAGGAGACTTGCATTGTGACTGGTCGGAAAATCCATGAGATGATCAAAAACCTCGCCCTTGGCATGACATGGGATCAATGGGCCGGGACGGACAGAGACAGCTTGGCTGAAGCGAACCAAATCCGCCGCATCCACGCGGCCGGAATTGCCGAGGAACGGGAGGCTCTGCGGAAAGCGGGGCGTTTCCAATGAACGAGCGGTGGATTGATGTCTCCGCCCATAACGGCACGATCGACTGGGCGAAAGCGGCGGCTTCCGGCATTCGGGGCGCGATTCTGCGGGCCGGTTACGGAAACAGTGTTTCACAGACGGACTCACAGTTTAAAAGCAATATCAGCGCAGCGGCGGCGGCTGGTTTGAAAACGGCCGTGTACTGGTTTGGATACGCCGATTCCGAATCCGACGCCATGGCGGAATGGTCGGTCTGCAAGCAGGTGATTGAGCCATACCGCGGCAGCATCCTGTTTCTCGCTTACGATTATGAATACGCATCCGTAAACTACTACAGGAAGATGCACGGAACGGCTCCGTCCAACGAGCTGATCAACAGCATGGTCGGAACATTTCTGGGCGCTGCAAAAAAGGACGGCTGGAACCCCGTTCTGTATTTGAACAACGATTACCGTACGAATATTTACTCTGCCGAAACGCTCGGATTGTGGGACCTCTGGCTTGCCGATTACAGCGCCGGACCGGACGTTGCCTGCGCCGTGCAGCAGACGTCTAATTCCGGTACGGTGCCGGGAATTTCCGGAACCGTGGATTTGGACATCGTATTCCACGATTTTTCAAAAACGGCGACTTCGGTGCAGATTGACACCACCATGGACCTTTCCCGCCCTCACGGCCAGTATTATACGGTGAAAACCGTCTGTCCGCAGCAGGTGTCCGTTACGGCCGGGACCGGCGGAATCGTCACCATCGTGCCGTTTCCCAAAAGCGGGAACGAACAGCTGTTTGCCCTGGTGGCCGTCGGCTTCACCGGAACGGAAACAGGAATCTACACGGCCGCTCCGGGGGAAAAGCCCCTGAAGCGCTTTATTTTCCGCGTCACGTAAGGTGGGATGACTTTGTCGGTGCAAAACTGGATTGCCCTGATCAGCGCTATCGTGGCTTTTCTTGCGCTGCTGGTTACGCTGCTGCGCGGGATCAGGTCCGAAGCGCGGGAGGATGGGAAAACGGCGGAGGTGCTGCGCCAGGTGAACGCCCAGCTGGAAAGCATCAGCAAGCAGGAGGCGGCCAACAGCGCCAGAATCGAAACCATTGTCGAGCGGGTTGTCATTGTGGAGCAATCCGCCAAGCAGGCTCATTTTCGCATTGACGAACTGAGGGATGAGCTGCATAAATGAAAGCCGGACGATTCCGGCAGAAAGAGGGTTTTTGGGGATGAATTGGAAAGAAAAGCTGTCTTCACGTAAATTCTGGGTCGCCGTCGCCGGACTGGTTGTCGGCGTGATCGCTCTGTTCAGTCCCGGCACGGACACTTCTCAGGTCACCGGCGTCATTATGGCGCTCGGCTCGGTCGTCGCCTATATTGTGGGCGAGGGAATGATCGATGCCGCAGCCGCCGGGACGGCGCAGGACCCGGCTGAAAACAGCGGCGGGCAGGCCGGGGACTCCACCGGCAAAACCAATCCGCAGGGATAACTCTCCCCGGCGCTCTATCGATCGAACGGGCCTCCGGCAAACGGAGGCCCGTTCTGCGTTAACGCGTCCGGCCGGCCCGGCGCGGAGCCCCGCGGGGGCCAGACGTATCCCCAATAAATGAATTCCCCTGACCCGGCCTTCTTTTCCTGGTGTGAGAAGGCCGAAGAAGGACGGTCAGGATTTCTTTTCTCAACGTCCGGATGATTTGTCATCTAACTATAAAAAGTGCGCTATTATATGATATAATATAAAAAATGCGGGAAATACTGCGAATTAAAATCCATCTCAACCGGAGGATCACGAATGAATTATAAAATCTCGGAAGAAGATTACGTCTCCGTTCTTGAACAGCAGCTGAAACAAAAGCGAAAGAGCCCGGTCCAGCTTTTCGTGTTCCTGTTGAGCACGGCGGGTCAGATGCTGGTCGTTTGTTACCTGATCCTGTCCACGCACGCCTCCGGAATCAGGGCCGCCGGCCTGGCTGCCCTTTCGGTTATCCTGACAGCGCTTTCCCTGGTCAATTTTCTGCGTCTTCGTCCCCGGGCGAAAAATTATTTCAGGGTCCTCCGCGCCAAGGGAAAGATTTCGGAGGAATTCTGGAAGCTTCATACCCTGAAGCTGGAGGGGGAAAAGCTGTCCGTGCGTTTCGGTTCCATTTCAAACTCGTGCGGGATCACGCAGATCAGAGTGGCCGACAACAAGGTCAACGCATACCTTTTACATTTGGGACAAACCCAGTCGATTTTCGATATCGTCCCTTATTCCGCGTTCGGAAATGAAAAGCAGCGCGCGGAATTCCCGGAAACGATCCATCAGGCGGCGTTTCAATGCAGCCTGAGCGGCAGTGAGGCCATCCGCGATTCTATTTCTCCCGACGCGCGCGTGCTGGCGGAGTTTACTTACGGCGAGCCGGCTTATCTGAAAGACCAGAGAAACGCGTTCCGGCGGATGTTCACGACGAAGCTGGCTTGGATGCCCATAAGCATCCTCCTGCTTGTGATCCCCTGTATTTTTCTTTTCTACGCAATTTCCAGTGGACGGATCGTCCTGGTTCTTCTGGCCATCGCGGTTATGATCCTTCTAAACTTTCATTATATCCGGATTTTCTCCCCTCTCATCGACCGGC
The DNA here is from genome assembly GCF_035986805.1 of Caproicibacter sp. BJN0012. Lineage (NCBI taxonomy): Bacteria > Bacillati > Bacillota > Clostridia > Eubacteriales > Acutalibacteraceae > Caproicibacter > Caproicibacter sp. BJN0012. The sequence continues at coordinate 3,327,327 of NZ_CP142518.1, forward strand.
ATATCCGGCGCGACGCGAAGGAACTTCTGCCGTACTTCCCGGACGGCCGTTTCAAGGTCTATCTGGATCAGGCCCGGAAGCAGGTTGTTCTGGCAGGCTCCATCTACTGCATGTCCTTTGCATTCCCGGAAATCAAGGCTGTCCGCAAAATTCCCGGCGGGGCGGCGTGTTATCTGAATCAGAACCTGGTCTTCACCTTTCCTTTCGCGGGAGACGTTTCTGAAATTCAGTCCATTCTCAACAAATAGCAGAAAGGAAGGACACGGCTTGAAAAATGTCAGCCTTCTGATCAAACCCGCTTCCAGCCTGTGCAACCTGTGCTGCCGCTACTGTTTTTACGACGATGTCTCCGGAAACCGTTCGGTCAAAAGCATGGGGCTCATGACCAGCGAAACAGCGGAAAAGCTGATCCGTTCCGCCTGCGAGGCCGTGGAGCCGGGCGGGACAATCTCTTTTGCCTTTCAGGGCGGAGAACCCACTTTGGCCGGTCTCGATTTTTACAGAAACTTTCTTGAAATTGAAAGCAGATACGAGCGGCCGGGCATTCGGGTCAGCCGCGCGATCCAGACCAACGGCGTGGTCCTCGATGAAGAGTGGGCGTCGTTTCTCCGGGAACATCAGTTTCTGGTCGGCCTCTCCGCGGACGGTACGAAGGACCTCAACGATCTTTACCGAAAGGACCGGGAAGGAAAAGGGACCTGGAACCGGATTACAAGCGTTCTGCATCTGCTGCAAAAAAACCGGGTGGAGGTCAATCTGCTCTGTGTCGTGACGGGCCAGTGCGCGCGCAGCCCGCAAAAAGTCTACCATACGCTGAAAAAACTCGGCGTGCAGTACCTGCAGTTTATCCCGTGCCTCGATCCTCTGAAGGGACAGCGCGGCGAAGCGCCTTATTCCCTCTCTCCGGACGCTTACGGAAAATTCTTATGCGGTCTTTTTGACGCCTGGTATCTTGACTGGAAAAGCGGCGAATATGTCAGCATCCGGCTCTTCGACGACTATGTCCATCTGATGATGGGCCTGCCCTCCGGTTCCTGCGCCACCTCTGGCAGCTGCGGAAGCTATTTTGTCGTGGAGAGCGACGGCAGCCTGTATCCCTGCGATTTTTACGTTCTGGACGAATGGCGGCTGGGGACGCTGGAAAACGCGTCTTTGCCCGGCGCCGGCGCTTGTGCGCTCGCCCGGAAGTTTCAGGAGGAGGGATTGAAAAAGCCGGATGCCTGCGCCGGGTGCAAATGGTTTCCCATCTGTCTCGGCGGCTGCAAGCGGGACTGGCAGCCGGTCGGCGGCAAGCTGCAAAACTATTACTGCCCGTCTTTCCAAAGATTCTTCGAGTACACCGCTCCGCGGCTGGCTGAGGTCGCCCGCACGGTAGCGCAGACTCCTCCGAACGGATATTGAACAGAAAAAGGGCCCTCCTTTCGTCTTTTTGAAAGGAGGGTCCTTTTTTTCGCAGGGCTTTCAGCCTACCCGGATCAGCCTGGCCGCCTTGTCGACGGCATGTTCAATATAACCGGCTAAAGTCATATCCTGCGCCCCGGCAATCGAACAGTTGCACTTGTTGACGGGGATCAGAATCTTCTGCGCCGTGCTGTTCCCCACGGCCGCCGCCATCGCCGGGGTAATTTCCCCCAAAAGGGAATCCGCGATCAGGATGCCGAGCGGGCCTAAAATTAAATCCGCCCTGGCGCAGTTGACCAGAACCGGGTTCTCTCCGGTAGCGCCCTCGCTGGCCCCCGCTTTCAGCATGGAGGCGGTCGCAATGCTGTTGGTCCCGATCGCAGTCACCGGCTGGTCCGGCAAAATCTGCCGCAGCCGGGCGATCAGCTGTTTTCCAAGGCTGCCGCCCTGTCCGTCGATCACGATGATTTTCATAGCTTTTTCCATTCCTCCGGCTTGCGTTTCCTTGCCGCGTTTCCCTGGGATAAACCGCAATCAGAGTGTGAATCCGCAGTCGGCGTGCCCGTTGGTCCCGTCGTAGGGTTCATCCTTCATGCAGAGATGGACGGAAGCGATCTTGAACGTCTGAGGAAGCGCCAGAATATTCGGGTGATCGCCGACGTACTTCTTTTTGGCGTCGGCAAGAGCCTCTTCAAAAGTGGCGCGGGTTTTCAGGCCCATTCCCCTCGCAATGCCGGGCTGTTCCGCTCCCACAAGGTAGATGGCGGAGGTGTTCTGTTCGGCAATGTCGCCGCAGCTCATCATCGAGAACCCGTGGAACGGGTGGAATGCGTTGCAGTAGCGGTACTTGCGAATATATTCCTCGTTGGTCGCAAAATACTCGCCGTAACGGTTCATGTCGGCCAGCGTGTTCATATGGTCGTGCTGGAACATTTTGTACAGTTCCGGCAGGTACGGCCAAAGCTCCTCGTGGAAATACCCGTTGCAGATGGAGGAGCAGATCATGACGCAGTGGTCGCTCATGATGCGTTTGAAGCGAAGCACCTGCGCCGACAGCGCCTGCATCAGCATGATCGGATTCGTGCCCATGCCGTCGCCGTAGTGGAACTTCTGAGGCATGCCGAACACCAGCACGTCGTACTTTTTTTCCGCCCAGTTGACATAGGTGCGCTTGTCCGCCGTTTTCCAGGAAACCGGCTGCATTTCCTTCGCGTAGCCGCTGTTGATCTCGATCTGGCGGGATTTGGAATCCAGCACCGCGTCGCAGCAGAAAAATTTCTTGCCCATGCATTTTTCCATGTGCATGCCGATTTCATTGAACTTGGTGCGCATCAGCGAATGGCCGCTGACCGGGCAGAAATCCGCGCGGTGCATGACCTCCGGCACATGGTGGGAGGCGATGCTGCGCCAGTGGGTGATGCCGGTCGCACAGTGCTTGTACCCACCGGAATAGCCGCCGTAGGGATTGCTCTGCGTGTGCCCGATCAAAATGGCGACGTCGGAGTCATAGACGTATTTGTTCATCAGAACGGGATCGCCGCGGTCCGTCGTGCCCAAATTGACCATATGGTCGTAATCCTCGCTGTCGTGATTGACGATCTGGTGGGTATACCAGAACTGATGGAAAATTTCAGGCCCCAGCACGTTGTAGATTTCCTGCTGTGTATTTTTGCGGTGCAGGCCGTTCGAGCAGATCAGAAGGATGTCTTTCTTTTCCACTCCCGCCTTGTACAGCTCATCCAGAATGATCGGGATGCAGACTTTGCGGTGCGCGGTCGGCTGCTCGCCGCCCTTGACGTTGTCAGGGAAAATGATGGTCACCCTGGACCCCTTGTGCGCCAGCTCGGAAAGCGGCTCCATCCCGATCGGGTGAAGAATGGATTCTCTTGTCGCCTCCACCAGCTTGTCCTCCGGAATATAAGGCGGATCCGGCACCGTTACCCCGGGAATAAATACATCCGTGTCGTCCGGCAGATTTGCCGGCATGAGCCCCTGCCCATATTCAAAATCGAGTTTCATACATTTTCTCCTTCCTTATTACCAGCAAGATATTTTTCCACGATTTTTTTCAGATCTTCGGTGAAAAATCCGATTTCACCGGAAAAACGGGTCAGCGCGACAAGCCCGCCGTCAACGCTGTCGATGCCGCCGATCATCTCGGCGTTTTCTTCCTTCAGGCCGCCGCCGTACACGACGGGAATTTCAAATCCAAACCGTTCCCCAACAATCTCCTTAATCATCGACGAGACGTAGGAGATATACTCTTTCCCGGGAGGCGTCTTTCCCGGGCCGATCGCCCAGATCGGCTCGTAGCCGATTGCGATCTTCCGCTCCGGAAGATACTCCGTAACGCCCTTCAGGCCGCGGGCCAGTTGAGCGGACAAAACGGCCTTCACCCTGTTTTGCTGCTGTTCCATGCTGCCTTCGCCGCGTTCCTCGGCGGTTTCCCCCATGCAGAGCAGCACGTTCATTCCCTGCTCCAGCGCGGAAAGGACTTCGCGGTTAATCAATCCGTCCACCGCCGCGGCACACCGTTCGCGGAGCGGCGCGTCCTGATTCCAGTCCGGCTGAAAGGCCCCGATAATTTCCTGCTTGTCGCGCCGCTCCTCGGAGTGCCCGACGATCGACCATCGGCAGCCCATCTGCCAGGCGCTGGCCGCCGGCATATTGCTTGTGAAAGCCCCGAAATTTTTGCCCTTTTTAATATTGTCGCGAAATACGCTCTGGCAGCCGACCGAGAGCCGGCCCCTCTGCTCCGCCGGAAAACCGCCGATTGCTTTTTGCGCCGGCAGAATCAGGGCTTCCGGAACAAAGTAAACGACGTTTACGTCCGGAAACAGCCCGATGCCGAGATTCACGCTGTCCTTCATGACCTCTTCGATCCATTCCCCCGGCTGTTCCGAGGGACAGACGCCGCCCTTTTCCCTGGGCACGTCAAACCGTTTTAAATTGATAAAAATATTTTTCATCCGTTTGCCTCCTTCCAGATGTTCCGCCGATATGCCTGAGCGCCCCGTTCGGGCTCTTCCCGTCAATCTCCGAACCAGGCAAAATCAAGCAGATCGCCGCCGATGAGCGGCCGGCACCATTCGACGAAACGGTCCGTTACGCCAAGACCCTCCTCCGAGATAAACTCCTTCGGCATGGGTTTTTCATGCATCATGACTTCTTCCACCGGAATTTCAATGACGCGCATGGAGTAAGGCGAGCTGCCGGTCCGCTCAAATCCGATCATCACGCCCGTTCTGCCCTCCAGCGCCGCTTTGCAAGCCGTTTCTCCCGCCAGAATCGCTTCGTCCCGGTCGACCGGCGACTGGTTCAGGACCGACGCCCTGCCGAGAATTCCGGGCTTTTCGCTCCTTGCCTTGATTCCAAGCCGCTTGATGACCAGTTCTGCCAGGTAGGCGCCCACATCCCCAAAGTATGTGTCTCTTCCCCTCTGCAGGATCGGCGGGACGATTGGGGAACCGTCCGCTTTTTTCAGGCCTTCGCTGGCGACGATCACGGCACAGCCGTGTTCGTCAAACAGTTTTTTGGTATCCGCGAGGAATCTTTCTTCATTGAAAGCAAACTCCGGCAGATAGATCCGGTCCGGGCCCGTCCGCCCGCTCTGCCCGGCAAGGGCGGAAGCGGCCGTGATCCAGCCCGCGTTCCGTCCCATCGCCTCAATCACGCAGACATGAATCGGCATGGAGCGCACGTCCTGCGCGATTTCCGCGGTGGCCTGTGCCAGAAAGCGCGCGGCGCTGCCGTAGCCGGGGCAATGGTCCGTAATGGCGATGTCGTTGTCCACCGTCTTTGGAATTCCGACCACGCGGATCCCCTCGCCGCGCGCGGCCCGGTAGAGCTTTCCGCAGGTGTCCATGGTCCCGTTGCCGCCGTTGAGCAGCACACAGCGGATGTTATGCTTCTTCAGGATGGAAACCATTTTCAGGTAATCGTCTTCCTGAAGATGAGTGCGCGAGGTTCCGATCGCGCTTGCCGGCGTCTGCTTCAACAGCTCAAGCTCTCGCTGGGGCACCTTGGAAAAATCGATGAAATGTTCCGCCAGTAGGCCCGCCGTACCTCCGACCGCTCCGTAAATCGCTTCAACCTCTCCATGCTTTTTCGCTTCCATCACCGAGCCGTAAAGCGACGCGTTGATGACGGCCGTCGGGCCCCCTCCGTGAAGAATCAGCAAATTCCCATTCATATACTTCTCCCCTTTTCTCAGCACTGACCCTTCCGGTACCGCTCGGCCATTTCCTCCAGCGGCACGCGCTCAACCAGAGGCGCTTTCCCGACCGAGCCAAATTCCACGATCAGCGTGCCGACGACTTCTTTGACGCCGCGCTCAACGCAGTCCATCAAAGCGGCCACATCCTGATCCGGAAGCGTACCGAACATGACGGTATCCATGATTGGCGGGAAGAAAGCGCGCGGGTCGAACTGTTTCTTCTTCTCCTCCATGATCTTCCAGACCGGGCCGACCGAGTTGCTTTCGCGAAGTTCCGGCCTGTTTTGGAACAATTCTCTCATGTTCCGGGTGACCGCCAAACGGATATCGGTATCCACATTGATTTTTCCGATGCCGCACGGAATGGCCGCTTTCAGCTCCTCGATGGGGATGCCGTGCGCGTTCTGAATGTTTCCGCCGAGTTCGTTGATTTCACTGACGATATACTGCGGCACGGTGGAAGAACCGTGGGAGACCAGAACGGCAAACAGGTTTTCGTGCATCAGGCACTCGTTTGCGGCGATTGCGATTTCCCGGCGCAGCTTGACATTTTTGCCCTTGACCGCCCCGTGCATGGTCCCGTAGGAAATGGCCAGACAGTCGGCCCCGGTCTTTTTGATGAATTCAACCACTTTCATCGGGTTGGTATAGGTGGAATTCTGCGAAAAGACGTGGTCCTCCACTCCGGCCAGAACCCCGAGCTCCCCTTCGACGGTCACGCCCCGCTCATGGGCGTATTTCACGACTTCCCTCGTCAGTTCCACATTCTTCTCAAACGGGAGCGACGAGCCGTCGATCATGACGGAGGTATAGCCGTTATCGATCGCGGCCTTGCAGGAATCGAAATCCCTGCCGTGGTCCAGGTGGAGAACGACCGGGATGGGGGAATCCCCGCCGTATTTTTTCACCGCGTCGGCAATCCGCTTTGCTCCGGCCTTTTTGTCTTCGAGCGTCGCGTTCATGAAATCCGTGCGGCCTCCCATGAAGCCGTTGGCAAGGTCCGCCCCCTGCAGAATCGCGGCGGAACGGAACATCTCATGGACTTCGATGGCCGCTTTTGCCTGTGCAACGGCGTTGACATTGAACGCACCCTGAGCAAACCCGTATTTTTTTGTTGCCTCCAGTACAGGCCTTAATGGAACCAGTGCCACGCAAAACATCCTTTCTTCTGTCAAAATTTCACACAAGACGTAACAGAGCTTTTATTTGCTTAGATTCTAACACCAAACAGACCGGTTCAACGCGGAATTTTACTAAAACGTTTGCGTAACTTGTTTCAATATGGTATCATAAAATTCCATGGAAGGAGGCAGTCCGATGACTCTGAAAGAACTGGCACGGCTAGCGGGCGTTTCCGTTTCTACCGTGTCGCGGGTCGTCAATAAGAACGACCCCAACGTCGCCGGCGAAGAAGTCCGCGGCAGGATCTGGGACCTGGTCCGCCAAACCGGCTATGTCCCTAACCGGTCCGCCCAGAGCCTGAAACTGGGAAACCCTCCTTCCCAACCCGGGTCCAGACGCAAGATCGCCTGTATTTTCGCCCGCACGCCGGACGGAAAAACCGATCCGTTTTTCTCCCAGATTTTCCGGTCGATCGAATACGAGTGCATCAAAAACCAATATGAAATGACCGGCGTCTACACGGCGCTGAACCTGAAAAACACGGTCCAGAACCTTTCGGACGCCCGCTATGACGGGATCGTTGTGCTGGGCCGGTATTCCCATTCCCTGATGAACCAGATTAAAAAAGGCTCGAAAAATATTGTCTACACCGGCCTGAACCCCATCAGCGACCCCTATGACCAGATCATCTGCAACGGCTACGAAACGGCAAAAACCGCCGTGCGGTATCTGCATACCCTGGGCCACACCTGCATCGGCTACCTGGGAGAGAAATCGGACGAAGTTCGCTACCGCGGATATTACGACGCGATTCAGGAGCTCCGGCTCCCGCTGCGGCAGGAACACATCGTCGAAGCGGAGCAATCCATGCAGGGGGGCTACCTGGGCGGAAAAAAAATCCTCACCGCCGTTCTGGGCTCCTCCGAATTCGTCGCTACCAGACCGACCGCCATCTTCTGCGCCAACGACAGCACTGCCGTCGGAGTCATGAAAGCATTTCACGAGGAGGGGATTCGGATTCCGAAGGAAATTTCGATCATCAGCATCGACAACACCGAAATCTGCCAGTTTACCTCCCCCATGCTCACCGCCATCCATATTCCGAAGGAGGAACTGGGAAAAATCGCCGTGAAGACTTTGATCGACCGCATCGAGGGCGGGCATTCCCTCCCCATGAAAATCGAGATTCCCTTCACGCTGGTCACGCGCGAAAGCTGCGCCCGGCCCGCTGGCTGAATTCTTTAGAAAAGATAGCCGATATTCAGCTCGTTAATCAGCGTGACAATTTCCTTTGTCCGCCTGCACTGGAATTTTCGCAGCAGGCTTTTGATCTGGGTCTTGACCGTGACCAGCTCGACACAGCGGATTTCCGCGATTTCACTGGCCGATTTTCCCTTGAGCAGCAGTTGGATCAGCTGCCGCTCCGCCGGAGTCAGCTGTGCGATGCTGTTGATAAAAAACAGCAGGCTGCGTTCGGAACGGCGAAGACGGGAGTACTCCTTAATCACCTTCTGCTGGATGTTTACCTCCATGATCGGCTCCCCCCGGTAAGCCGCCCGGATGTGCCGAAGAATTTCCTCGTAATCCTGCCCCTTGACGACATAATCGACGGCTCCGGTCCCCATCGCGGTCAGAATCATCTCTTCCGTGTCGTGCGCGGTCAGGTAGATGATTTTCTGGTCGCGTTTTTTGTCCCGGATGATCTCGGCGGCCTCAATGCCGGAATGCAGGGTCTCCATCTCGATATCCATCAGGATAATGTCGCATTCGGCCTAATCGGAAAGCCGCAGGATTTCCTGTTTTGAGTGCGCCGTTCCGACGACGGTCATATCGCTCTGCTGATTGATAAATTCGCACAAATCGTCGCAAAGCAGCTGAAAATCTTCCGCGATTGCGATTCTGATTTTGTCTGCCATGGCGTTTCTCCCCTTTATCCTTGATGCCGCTGCGCCGCTGGCCTTCAAAGAAGCTTCAGTCCAATGGAATATAGTCCTTTTTCGCGCGGGGCTCATACCTCGGCAGGGTCAGGAAAAAGCTGCTGCCATGACCGGGGACGCTTTCGAACCGGAGCATGCCGAAATGGCTTTTGGCAATCCGCTTTACATAATGCAGCCCCATTCCCCAGTTATAGTTCGTGTTTTTGGTCGTGTAGAACGGGTCGAAGATCTTTTTCTGCTCGCTTTTTGAGATTCCCCCGCCGTTGTCACTCACTTCAAAAAAGGTATAGATTCTTCCGTTGTACGTTTTCAGGCTGATTTCCCCCTGCGGTCCTCTGCCCGCGGCGAGAATCGCCTCCTGCGCGTTCATCAGCAGATTGCAAAGAGCCTCCGAAAGGCTTTCTTCGTCCGCGAGGACGAACATATTCGGAAGAAGATCCAGTTTGACCTCGCTTTCCGGATATTTGCCGTGAAAACGCCGGATCGCGAGACCGGCGATCCGTTCCGCGGAAACCGGACGCAGAATGATGGAATGCGATTTTGTGTTTGCGTTCAGCCGGTTGATGCGAGTCAGCATATTTTCGTTGAGCTGCCCGAGCAAATCGATGTTTTCTCTCAGAGCCGCAAGGTCCGGCGAATCCGAATCCAATATCTTCCGGATTCTTTTGTGCACCACGCCGCAGGAAAGAATCTGGTTTTTAATGCTGTGTACAAAAACCGAAATGCCCGCGTTCGTGATTTCGAACTTCCGCTGCAGTACAACGTCTTCCAGATTCGTCTTATAATTGACCTGCGTGTAGCGGACCAGGTTCCAAAACCCCACAAACGAAGAGAAAATCGTGACCGCCGTCAGCAATACCCAGCCGAAGAGAGGCATTGCCGGATTGGAATAGGAGATCCCGCTGACCCAGAGATATTCCGAGCCGTACAGCTGGTAGACCTGGATCGGGTCCTGAAGGCAGTTGATACCATACAGGAACGCCAGGCTGATATGCAAAATCAGAATATTTCGAAACTGCCTTCGGAAATAGGCGACCGGAACCGCAGAGTATTCATGGACCATCAGAAATATGCCGGCCGCCAGGTAAAGCAGGATCCAGACCAGCGTCAGCGACATCATCCAGGTCTGAAGGGCAAACCGGTTGCACACCACCACATAGAACACCTGCGGATAGTACAGAATCAGCGAGGCGGCGGGCGGCAGGAAAAACAGGTGCATCCATTTTCTGTTGCGGGAAATAAAGGGAATCGTGGAATAGCTGATCGAAATCAGCAGCAGAAAATAAGGGAACAGGTAGCGCCCGACGGCAATCAGGTAACCGAGCTTGTCAAGCGTGATGATGGCGTACTGCATTCTGGTCTGAATCCGGACCGACAAGAACAGAAAAATATACTGGGCGTGGCTGAGCCCCCCAATTTTCGCCGTGTACAGAATGATCCCGGAAAGCATGAGGATCAGGCTTGTACAGAGCCCGAAAAACAGCAGGGAACTGATGTTTTTCCTCATCACGGTCAAGATGACGGAATCCAGAAATAGAATTACCAATATGATGATCAGCATACGAAACTCCTTTTCGCAATGAAGTTCCTGTCGACACTAATATACCCCTTTCCCTGTTTTGGAGTCAAATGCGCGCAGAACGGCGGAAAGGAATCCTTTCAGCCGTTCTGCGCAGTATTTTATCGTTAGGTTTACTTCTGGTTTGCTTCGTATGCTTCGATCATGATGTCGGGGCTGAAATAATTGCTCACATCGACAGCCGCAGCCAAAGACCCGCTGGAAACGAAGTTTTTCTGCTGGACCTCATACATCTTCTTCAGGCTTCCGTCCTTCGCCTGGTTATAGACCTGCTCCGCCTTTGGCCATTCGCTGTCACCGGTCGTTTTTTCAATGGTCGTTTTGTCCTGCTGAATCAGCTCCGCGACCCAGTCGGCCACCTGATTTAAGTGGCTCTCCCTGTAATCCTGCGCTTTCAGAAGGGCGCTCGTGAACCGGACCAGGTTCTCCTGATGGCTTGTGTAATAGTCGTTTGTGCAGATGAAGCTGGACGGGGACGTCGTTTTATCCGCGAACGTCTTGTTGTTGGCAAGGACCATGACCTTGTCTCCCATTTTCTCCTGGATGGTGATCGTGGAAGGCGACCAGGTCGCGCAGGCGTCCACTTTGCCGCTGATCATGGCGGTCGCCGCGGCGGAAGCGTCCATCTGAACCACGTTTACATCCTTTTCCGTCATACCGGCCGACTCCAGAACCAGTTTTAGAATCTGTTCGCTCGACGTACCCAGCGTCGCCGCAACGGTCTTGCCTTTCAGGTCCGCGGCCTTTGTGATGCCCTTCTCCTTGTTGACCATGACCTCGTCGTTGATGGAAGAGTCGTCATAGGCAAAGATTTTTGCCTGGCCCTTGGCACAAAGCACGTGGGCGCCGGTGCCGATCTGGGCCACGTCGATGTTCCCGCTGCCCATGGCGGCGATTTCATCGGGGCCTTTGGAGAACTTCACGGTCTCGATGTCGATTCCCTGTTCCTTGAAATAGCCCATTTGAATTCCGGCAACCACCGCGCTTGCGCTGCTCATGTTCGGCATGTACGCCACTCTCATTTTAATCGTGGGCAGCGCGGAGGAAGCGGAAGAACTGGCCGCCGCGCTGGACGACTGGCTCGTTTGGGATGAACCGTTTCCGCCGCATCCCGTGAATGCCGCCGCGATCATCAATACACTGACCATGGCGCTGAGTAATCTTTTCATAAAATCTCCTCCAAAAATTTATTTTTTGATCTCAAGGTATTCCTTGTAAACTTTCCCCCAGATATAATTCTTCAGCTCTATAAAGCGCGGAGTCATTTTTGTCTCCTGATTGCGCGGATACGGAATGTCGATCGAAACGCTCTCCTTGATCCGTCCCGGACGCGCGCTCATGATGACGACGGTCTGCGCGAGCAAAATCGCCTCCTCCACGTCGTGCGTAATGAAGAAACAGGTTTTCTGTTCCTTCTCCCAGGTTTCCAGCAGATCCTCCTGCAGCTGGGCCCGGGTCTGCGCGTCCAGCGCGCCGAAAGGTTCATCCATCAGCAGGATTTCGGGGTTCATCGCGTATGCCCTCGCGATCGCGACTCTCTGCTTCATTCCGCCCGACAGTTCTTTTGGGTAGCTGTCGGCAAACTCCTGCAGCTCCACCATTTGGAGATATTTATCGACGACCCCGTTCATCTCCGCTTTTGTCATGCCCTTGAGCTTTAACCCAAACTCGATATTTTTGCGGACGGTCAGCCAGGGGAACAGCGCATACTGCTGGAACACAACGCCGCGTTCCGGGCCGGGCGCGCTGATTTCCTTTCCGTCAAGGCAGATCTTTCCGGAAGTCGGCTCCTGCAGCCCGGCGATCATATTCAGCAAAGTGGATTTTCCGCATCCCGAGGGACCGATCACACAGACAAACTCATTTTCTGTGATGTCCATGCTGACACCGTTGAGCGCGACCGTTTCGCCTTTTACTCCGGAAAACACTTTCTTTACATTGTCGATCTTCACTTTCACTGCGTTTCCTGCCATGAGGTTAATTTCCTTTCTAGGAATTTTACAATCCGCTCAAACGCAAGCCCGATCACGCCGATTACGAGAATGCCCATCAGGACCGTCGGCATATCGTAATATTCGCCGGCCGACGTGATCATCATGCCCAGTCCGCTGGAAGCGCCCGTCATTTCCGCCGCGATCAGAGTGGTCAGGGCGGTGGAAAGCCCCAGGCGCATGCCGACCAGCAGGAAGGGGATGGAGGCGGGGATGATGACCTTGAGAAAAATATCCCTGTCGTTCGCCCCAAGCACTCTTGCCGCTTTAATCAGCGTCACGTCAACGTCGCGGATTCCCTGGTAAATGGTAATCACGTTGACCAGGAAAGTCGCGATGAAAATAACCACGACTTTCGCGGATTCTCCCACCCCTACTCCGGCAATGACCAGTGGGATGTAGGCCAAGGGCGGAATATTGCGGATGAACTGAATCCAGGGCTCGACCAGGTTCCGGAACACTTTATACCAGCTCATCAGAAAAGCCACTGGGATCGAGATGAAAAATCCAAGCAGAAAGCCGCACAGGACACGGAAAAGGCTCATGCCGGTATTGACCCAGATAATCCCGCTTTCGGCTTTCGAGAGAAAAGACTCCACGATTTTCGAAGGGGAGGAAAATACAATGGAAGTGGAAGGAAGAACGGACAAGAGCTGCAAAACCACCAGAGCAAGCAGAAAAGAAATCAACAGCCAGATGCGGCCGCTCGTTTTTTCCGATTTAGGAATATTCTTCCGTTTCATATGTCGTGTTTACTCCTGTTCTCAAAAATATACTTTTCGCAGGAAAGCCTGCTTTATCCGCTATTCGATCTGATCGCCCAAGACTCAAATTCTGTCTCATCTGGCCTGACTTGATTTAGAAATTGAATTTTTAAACATGTTTTACCCATCTTTTCGCGGCGCATCGTATCAACTTTGTCTAAATCATACTATTGAAACGAAAACTGCGCCAGTATGATTTTTTATCCTACCTTTCAAAGTCATCCGGTAATCGGCGGATAGATTCCGAAGATCAACTAAAGCCGTACTCCGATTTGCGGATTGCGCTTATGGAAATCCCGCGAACCAGGGGGAATACCCGGCAGGCATGCCGGCAAGAAAAACGGCGCTGAGCCAGATGGCCGACAGGCTGGCGGCGGCGCTCCTCCGGATTCGGACAAAAAGCCGGGGCGGCCGTTCCTTCCGAGCAGCCGCCCCGGCTTTTTGTCCGTTGCCCGCTAAAACAGGCCGCCGTACCTGGGCAGGGGGTAGTCCATCTCATAATTTTTGCAAAGCTGTATAAATTCCCGAAAAAGTTCTGTCATGAGCTTGTCTTTGTGGTGAACAATAAAGAAACAGCGTTTCAGCGAAAGCCCCTTCACCGTAAGCGTATAGATGAGCCCCCTTTCCAGAGGGCCGGTGATCATACGGCTGGGAACCACCGCAATCCCAAGGCCGTGGAGAACAGCATTGACCAGAGCGGTGGTGCTCATGCCCTCCCAGGCGGGGGTGACCGCGATGCCCGCTTTCGCGGCCGCCTGGTCGAACACCTCCCGGGTGCCGCTTCCCCGCTCCCTGAGGAGGAACCGCTGGCGCTGAAATTCATCGATCGTAAGAACCTGCCCCGGCCGGAACGGCGCGCGAGCCGGACAGATGACCGAAAGGGAATCCTCCATGTACGCCTCCGCCGTCAGCGCCTTCTCGTGGACCGGCGTTTCGACCAGAGCGAAATCCAGTCGATTCTCAATCAGATCCCTTTCCAGCAGGTTCGACGGGCCTATGAGGACCCGCACGTCCGCATGCGGATGCGACGCGGAGAAAGCCTCCACGTAGCTGGGCATGAACTGCGAACCGATCGTGATGCTGGCGCCGATCCGCAGGATGCCGGAGGCGTCCCAGCCTTTCAAATCCTTTTCCATGTCGTCAAACAAAGCGGAAATTCTCAGCGCATACTCGCGGAACCGCTTCCCGGCCTCCGTCAGATACAGCCGCTTTGAGATCCGGTCAAACAGCAGGACGCCGTACTCGCTTTCGATCTCATGGACCGCCACCGTGACCGCCGGCTGGGTCATATAGAGCTTCGCGGCCGCTTTCGTAATATTGTTGCCGCATTCGCAGACGGCCAGAAAGATGCGGATATGCCGTATCGTCAAGACATCCCCTCCCAATCATAAACAATACGTAATGATATCAATAAAATTATATTATTTCCATTATGATTTATCAAGTGCTATCATAATGAATAAGACAAAGGACCCGGGAAAGAAAGGAGCTGACAACCCGGCTATGAAATACCGCATTCGGTCCGGGACGCTGTTTTCTGTTGAAAAAGGCCGGGCCGCCGTCAGTCTGGCTTCCATTAAAGGCCCGTTTTATTCGGTCAGGCGGGCCATTCTTTCGCCGGATGGAAGGGCGGTGCTTTACACGGATATCCAAGCGGCCCGCAGCGGCGGAATATCCGCACACAAATACGTCATAATGGACCCGCGGAAACGCGTTGTTTTTTCGGGAAAGCCGGAATGCGCCGCCGGAGACGATCCGAATTCCACCGGAGAGTCCGTCCCGCGCATTCCGCGTATGGACCGCGTCCGAATGAGGATGGGCCGGTCCGTTTACAATCTGAAAATGCTGAACAGCCAGAATTACTGCATGACGGACGAACGGGGACACAAAGCTGCGGAAATCATCCACGACGGAATCGGGGGCGGCTGGACCGTGGAGGCCGACGGCGCCATCGCTCCGGCCATTCTGATGGGAATTTTTATATTCAGCCGCTACCTGGAAAAAGAAACCGAATTCGTCGCGACGCGACTGCCGGACGGGAACTCCGGATTATGAAACGGGGGTATGTTTTGAATGAAGAATAAAAAAGAAACGGAGAAAAGGACAGCAGAGGAAACCGCAAACAAAAACGGCGTTCTGAGAAAGCTGTTTTTTTCCACTCTGTATTTAAGCACTTTCACCTTTGGAGGGGGCTATGTCATCGTAACCCTTCTAAAAAACAAGTTTGTCGACGAGTTACATTGGATCGACGAAGACGAGATGCTGGACCTGGTGGCGATCGCCCAGTCTTCCCCCGGCGCGATCGCGGTCAACGGGGCGATCGTCGTCGGGTATAAACTGGCGGGCTTCCCGGGCATCCTGTGCTCGATTCTTGGCGCCATCCTCCCGCCGCTAATCATCCTGACGGTGATCTCCTATTGCTACGCCGCCTTCAAGGCCAACTTTGTGATCCAGGCGCTCCTGAAAGGGATGCGCGCCGGCGTGGGGGCCGTGATCGTCTCCGTCGTCTACGATATGGGAAGCAACGTCGTCCGGCAGAAGGACCCTCTCCTCCTCGCGGTCATGGCGGCGGCATTCATCGCAAACTACTTTTTCGGCGTCAACGTGATCTATATTATTCTTCTTGTGGCGGCCCTCGGCGTGGTCAGAACTCTTTACCGGGAACGCGGAAAGGATAAGACGATATGATTTTTGCGAGGCTGTTTTTTGCATTCCTGCAAATCGGCGCTTTC
The DNA here is from genome assembly GCF_035986805.1 of Caproicibacter sp. BJN0012. Taxonomy (NCBI): domain Bacteria; kingdom Bacillati; phylum Bacillota; class Clostridia; order Eubacteriales; family Acutalibacteraceae; genus Caproicibacter; species Caproicibacter sp. BJN0012. The sequence goes on from NZ_CP142518.1 coordinate 3,343,069, forward strand.
AGCTTCGGCGGCGGCTACGCAGCCATGCCGCTGATCCAGGCGCAGGTCATCAACCAGTACCACTGGCTGACCATGGGAGAGTTCACCGACCTGATCACCATCGCGGAAATGACGCCCGGTCCCATCGCGATCAACGCCGCGACCTTTGTTGGAAATCAGGTTGCCGGCATCCCGGGCGCCCTGATCGCTACCTTCGGATGCGTGCTGCCCTCCTGCATTTTCGTGACGGTTCTGGCGTGGCTTTACACCAGGTACCGCAATCTGAGCATCATGCAGGGCGTTCTGGAATCGCTGCGGCCCGCCGTTGTGGCAATGATCGCCACCGCCGGGATCCTCATCCTCGTTCCCTCTTTCTTCCTGAACGGAAGCATTTCCTTTGCGGCGGGCAATTTCCAGATCCGTCCCGTGATCTTTTTCGCCGGCGCGCTGTTTCTGCTCAGGAAATTTAAGATGGACCCCGTCAAGGTGATGGTTCTCTGCGGGGCTGCGGAAGTGGCTTGGGAAAGCGCCGCAAAGTTTTTATGATTCAACCCGCCGCAATTTTTACCGCAAAAAGCTAAAAAGATGTTTTCCACAAGTTAAGCCGTGCTGGAAAGATCCAGCACGGCTCTGTTTATCAATGCGTATTCTATCCGGTCCCGGGCGGCTGATTTGCCGCAGGCATTTATGCCTCTTCCGACAGATGCTTTTCCAGCGTGGAACGGACGGCGCCCACCCCGGAAACAAGCTCCTCAAAATTCTTCTCCGCGATATCCCCGAGGCCGGCCGCATACAGATCGACGCCGAAAATGCTCCCGTCTGAAAAAATCGGCGCCAGCTCGGTATGGAAAGGCCCCTTCTGCCCCAGTTCGACGCGGGCAAGGTGGGAGCTCACTTTCTCATACAGCGGATCCGGGCTGACCTCAAACGGTTTCCCGGAATCGTCGATCCCCATCAGGTACCGGCACCATCCGGCCAGCACCAGCGGAATCAGTTTCAGATCCTTTACGTCCAGGGCGGGGCTGCGCAAGTACGCCTTGATCGTTTCCCCGAACCGGATCGGAAGCTTCTGGGACGTATCCGTCGCAATCCTCTGGGGAGTGTCGGGCATAAACGGATTGGGAACACGGACGTTCAGAACCTCGTCGATGAACTTGCGGGGATCGATGATCCCCGGATCCACCACAACGGGAAGACCTTCCCGGTATCCGATTCTCTCCACCAGCTTGCGAAGGTCGGGGTCCTTCATTTCGCTGCTGATTTTCGTGTACGACAGCAGGCAGCCGAAGATCGCCAAAGCAGTGTGAAGCGGGTTCAGGCAGGTGCATACTTTCATTTTTTCCACCTTGTCCACCGTCTCACGCGTCGCGAACATAACCCCGCCGTGTTCCAGCGCGGGACGGCCGTTCGGGAACCAGTCCTCCACCACAAGGTACTGGACCTCTTCCGAATTGACGAACGGCGCGGTGTAAGTATGCTTCCGGGTGATGATGTCGGCCGTGTCCTCAAAGCCGCACTCGCCCAGCATCTTCCTCACGCTTTCGTCCGGCCTCGGGGTGATCTTGTCGATCATCGTCCACGGGAAGGAAATCAGCTTCGGATCGTTGAGGTAGGCGGAGAACCCCTCGTCCGCGAAGCCGTTCCTCACCCACTCCTGCGCAAAGCGGTTCACCGCCTCGTACAGCTTGCTTCCGTTGTGGGAGCAGTTGTCCATGCTGACCAGCGCGAGCGGCAGCTTTCCGGCGAGATAGCGCGCGTGGAGAAGAGAGACCAGCTTTCCGATATAGCTCTTGGGGCCGCCCATTCCGTTTGCAAAGTCCTCCGCCACATCCGGAAGCAGCTCGCCGTTCGGGCGGACCAGGCAATATCCCTTTTCCGTGATCGTAAAGCTGACCATCTGGAGGGAAGGACTGACGAAAATTTCCTTCAGGCGCGAAGCGTCCTCCCGATACCGGCCGTCGACAATCAGGGACTCCGCAATGCTGCCGACAACGGTCTTTTCTATGTTGCCGTCCGCCTTCAAAGTCACAAGCAGGCTCAGATTGTCATGAGGGCGGTATGATTTCTCTATGATCTCGTAGTCGTAGCCTTCGGCCACGATAATCCCTTTCTTTTCGATCCCTTCGTTCAGCAGGTTCTGCTGAACATTCGCGAGAAAGGCGCGAAAAATGTTGCCGGCCCCGAAATGAATCCAAGCCGGCTCTTTCCGCGTTTCCCGACGGACTTTTTCCAGGTCGAAGCGCGGCAGCTCGATCTCCGCCTTCTGCCAGGCGCCCTGATTCTTCAGTTCCTGCAAATTCAGTTTCATATTCTGTTCCTCCATGATCTCCGGCCCGGACGGAAAAGATCCCGCCCGGGCCGCGAAGTTCATTCTCTATTCCAGTTTCCGCAGAAAATCGGACTGCAAAAAATAGGAAGGCTGCCGGCGCATGCCCTGTTCCCGTTCGAAAAGATCGGGGTAGCGCTCCTGAAGCTCCAATTCTTCCCGGTTGATTTTCTCCAGATGATATTTCAGAAGCTTTTGCACTTTTTCTTCATTTTTGTGAATGATACAGTCCAGTATTTCTTCATGCTGAATGATGATGTTGTCGAGAATCACTCTCTGCAGCACGGTGAGAAGCCGGACCCTTCTGTAATGTCCGGAAACATTCTGGAGCGTCTCCCAGCAGAGCAGCTTATCCGTAGCGGTAAAAAATACCTTATGGAAATTGTCGTCGTATCTCAGAAGCTTGCGGCAGTCATGGCTCTGCGCGCTTTCCTTCTGGTCATTCAGACATTTTTTCAGGCTTTCTATGTCCTCTTCCGTATGTTGGTTCATAAAAACGGAGACCGTTTTTTCTTCCAGGCAGGCGCGAAGAAAACGTTCCTCCTCGACGCGGTGCAGGTTAATCCGGGAAATCATGGTCCCGCGCTGCGGCAAAGAGGTAATCAGGCCTTCCTTTTCCAGGCGGATCAGCGCGTCGCGGACCGGAGAGCGCCCTACGTTCCATTCCTCCGCGATATCCTTGATGCTGACGACCTCGCCCGGCCGGATTCTCAGCTCGATGATGTAGCCTCGGAGATTGGTGTAAATATCGTCGCTCATCGTCTTCGTCCGCTTCCGGAATTCTTCTCCGTTCCTTACCGCTTTTTCATGGTCCATCCCTTTCATTTCCCTTCCGCATGCCTACAAGTCAGATCTTGTCAAGCGCCGTTCAAATACCGTTTTTATCAGTATATCATAAATTTTGTAAAGAAAAAAGACGAGCCGGACGCGTTAAAATTTCATTGAATTCACGGCGGACTTAAACGGATTTTACAATGCTTTCCCAAAGTCCATTCAGATAAGCCGCGCCCAGGGCACGGTCATAAAGGCCATAGCCGGGCATGGAGACCTCGCCCCAGATGGCCCTTCCGTGGTCGGGACGGATCACGCCGTCAAATCCGGTGTCGTACAGCGCCTTCATCACGGCATACATATCGATCGAGCCATAAGAAGACAGATGGGCGGTTTCTTCAAAGCGTCCGGGCCCGGTATGCTTCAAATTGCGGACATGCGCAAAATAGATGCGGCCTTTCAGCGCATGGATGATGTCCGGCAGATCGTTCTTGGGGTTGGAGCCCAGGGAGCCGGTGCAGAGGGTGACGCCGTTGCAGGGATGATCCACCATGTGAATCAGCCGCAGGAGATTCTCCTTGTTCGTCATGATTCGGGACAGCCCGAATACGGACCAGGCGGGATCATCCGGATGGATGGCCATTTTGATGTCGTATTTCCCGCATACGGGCATGATTGCTTCCAGAAAATATTTCAGATTTGAGAACAGGGTTTCCTCATCGACGTTTTGATACAGCTCAAACAGCTTTTTGATTTCAGCCATCCGCTCCGGTTCCCAGCCCGGCATGACAAATCCATTGGATTTTTTGTTGATGGATTCAAACGCTTTATCCGGATTGATCCGATCGATCACTTCCTGATCATAGCTCATCGCCGTGGAACCATCGGGATTTGGTTTCGCAAGGTCCGACCTCGTCCAGTCGAAAATGGGCATGAAATTATAACAGACAAGATGAATCCCTTCCTGACCGAGATGATCCAACGTTGTGATATAGTTTTGAATGTACTGGTCCCGCTCCGGCGTTCCCGCTTTGATCGAATCATGGATATTGACGCTTTCGATTCCGCTGATGTGCAGACCGGAAGCCTCCACTTCTTTTTTCATCGACCGAATCGCTTCCACCGGCCAGACCTCTCCCGGCCTGGTTCCATACAGCGTCGTAATGACGCCCCGGACACCCGGGACCTGCCGAATTTGCTCCAACGTGACGGAATCGTAGCCGGTCCCGAACCATCTCATCGTCATTTCCATATCATCAGAACTCCCATCTGTTATTTTCTACATTTCTTCGGACAGCTTTTTATGAGATGAAACGCAAACTAAAAAACGCAATTTGACCGCACCGGATCTCCCGCGTTTAAAAAGCGCGGGTTCCCAGGGGCACTGCCAGCTGCCTTTCCGGAAACATCCGCGCGGCCGCCGCGGCTGGCGGCCGCGCCACCGGCCCGCCGGCGGAGCCAAAAACATTTAAGAGGCGGGGAAGAGCAGCGGAATGATCCACATGTAAAGCTGCGGCACATAAGTGATCAACAGCAAAACGCCGATGCTCGCCAGCAAAAACGGCATAACCTGTTTCGTTATCTTGGCGAGTGAAACTTTTCCGATGGAAGACGAAATAAAAAGGCAGAGGCCAACCGGCGGAGTGGTCAATCCAATGACGAGGTTCAGGACCAGAATCAGAGTGAATTGAATCGGGTCGACGCCGACGGAGGTCGCAACCGGCAGCAGGATCGGCATCAGAATGATAATGGCGACGGTCGTGTCCATGAAGGTCCCGACAAACAGCAGAAGAAGGTTGATCAGCAGCAGCACCAAAAACTTATTCGTCGTCAGGCTCAGGATACCGGCCGCAACCATCTGCGGGACCTGCTCTCTCGTCAGGATCCAGGCAAACAGATTCGCGATGCCGACCAGCAGTTCAATGGAAGCCGTTGCGACCATGCTGTCGACAAAAATTTTAGGCAGATTCTTCAGATGCAGGTCGCGGTAAACAAACAGCCCTACCACCAGCGCGTAAACCACGGCGATAATGGAGGCTTCCGTCGGGGTGCAGACGCCGCTGAGAATCAGGAACAGGATCAGGAGCACCAGAAGGATCGCCCAGATCGCTTCCCGGAGCGTGTGCAAAACCAGCTTTAAAGAGGTTTTCTCTCCTCTTGGATAATTTCTTTTTTTGCAGATAATAAACGCCATGGCGCTCAAAACAACCGCGAGAATCAGGCCGGGGAAAATGCCGACAGCAAACAGTTTGCTGACCGACAGGCTTGCGACCGTGCCGGCGACGATCATCGGCACGCTGGGCGGAATGATCGGGCCGAGCGTCGAGGCGCTCGCCGTCAGGGCAGAGGCGAAATCCGCGTCATAGCCGTCGTTGATCAGGGCCGGAATCATGATGCCGCCGATGCTTGCGCAGTCGGCCGCGGCGGTTCCGGAAATACCCGCGAAGATCATGGAAGCGCCCACGTCCGCCATGGCCAGTCCTCCCGTGATGCGGCCGAACAGGGCATTGCAGAAACGGACGATCCGCTCGGTGATTCCGCCCGTGTTCATCAGGTTGCCGGCGAGGATAAAGCCGGGGATGCAGATCAGGACGAAATTGTCGATTCCGGAATACATTTTCTGCGGAACCACAGCGAGCGAAATTCCGGTCGAGGCAAGGTAAAACACGGAAGAGAGTCCGAGGCAGAACGCAATCGGGACGCCGATCATAACAAAAACAAGGAAAGAGATAAAGAGCATCATTACCATCATTGCGCGTCACCCGCCTCTTCATTTTTATTGGTCAGGACTTTAATCATGTCAAACACCGTGTAAAGCATCAGGAAGAAGCTGGAGACCATTGTGCCGAAATAAATATAATTCATGGTGATGGGCACTGTGTCCGCGATGAAAGTCGCGCCGGACTGCGTGAATCCGATCGACTCCACAAAGACGACAAGGTTGAAGCCTAAAACCAGAAGATTGATCAGAATCGAGTAAACCTTTCTCGCGTTCGAATGGAGCTTCTGCTCCAGAATGTCGACATTGACATAGGCGTTTCTGCTTTTGGCCAGCCCGGTCGTGTAAAATACGCCGCTGATAAAGAAGAAACGGGAAACTTCCTCCGTCCAGGACGGCGCCTGGGGGAGCAGGGATCTGCTGATCACCTGAATCAGGACCGTGCAGATCAGGCCCACTAGGCAGAAAATGGAAATAACGCTGAAAATTCGATCCAGCACTCGTTCAATTTTTTTCATAAGCCAATCCTTTGCAGTCATACTTTTATACAAAGCCGGTCCGCAGCAAAATTACGGACCGGCTTCATCCGTCAACTGTGTCTCACTTAAAGGTTGCCTTGATTTCGTCGTATACTTTCTTCTGCTCGTCGTTCAGCGTGGAAAGGACGCCGGGCGTCATCGCTTTTTCAAAAGCATCCTGATCGACATCGACAAACTTCATGCCCTTCTGCTCCAGCCATGCGCGGTCGTCCTTTTCGCTCTTCTCAAACAGCTGGTTTTCATAGGTCTGCATTTCCGCGGCGGCATCCGTGACGACCTTCTGAAGGTCCGCGGGCATGGAATCGAATTTCTTCTTGCCGATCGTAACGTAGATCCAGCTCCGGACATGGTCCGTCATCATGCAGTATTTCTGCACTTCCTGGAAATTGTTCGATTTAATCATCGCGAAGGGATTTTCCTCGGCGTCGATCGTGTTCTGCTGCAGGGCCGTAAACACTTCCGTCAGCGCCATCGGGGTGGGTTTCGCTCCGGCGGATTCCCAGGGTTTGATATAGAGGGGAGCGTTCGGGATTCTGAGGCGGAGTCCTTTCAGGTCGGCCGGAGTCTTGATCTCTTTATTCGCGGTCAGTTCACGGGGTCCGCGGACAAAATAGGTCAGGCAGTACATGCCGGCTTTCTGTGAGATCTCGTCCTCGATCTCTTTTCCGATCGAGCCGCTCGCCAGTTTGTTCAGGCTCTCTTCATCTTTTACCAGGTAAGGAACGGCAACCATAGCCGCGAGCGGCGCCCATTTCTGAAGCGTTTCACCGGTGACCAGCATATCGGCTGTTCCGTTCTGCACGGCCTGGATCACGTCGGTTTCCGCGCCGAGCTGGTTGTTGGGGTATACTTTGACTTCGATCTGTCCCTTGGACTTTTCTTTGACCGTATCGGCAAATTTCACAGCCGCTTTGGACCAGGGGTCATCCTCATTGGTCGTTAAGCCGAAAAGCAGGCTGTACTTCGCATTTCCGGATCCTCCGGCCGTGGTTGAAGCTGTACCGCCCGCAGAGCCTGTACCAGAAGAAGTGCCTGAAGAGCAGCCCGTGCCGACCGACGCCACCATCAGGGCGGCCAGAACAAGACAGGTCAGTTTTCCAAACTTACTTTTCAAAATTCTCTCTCCCTTTCTTTTGTTTGAAAATTATAAACAAAAACGAAATCAGAACTGAAGAATGATTTTTGAGATTTTTTCCGGTTCTGAATCGTTCAGTTTTAACGCTTCCAAAATATTTTCAAAATAGAACCTGTGAGATATCATCCTGCCGGGCTGGATCAGACCCTTTTCAAACCATTCGATCACCTGCGGGAACTTATGGCTGTTCAGACGGGAACCGTGGATCTCCAGCTCTTTCTTCGTGATGTCCAGTTCGGCAAGGGCCGACGCCTTCGGCGTAAAGCCAAGCGTGACGATCCCGCCCGCATTCGAAGCGATCCGGACGGCCTGTTCAAGAATCGCCGGCACGCCGACCGCGTCTACGATCTTATTGACTCCGCGTCCCTGTGTCACTTCCATCGCATATTCTTCGAGGTTCTGGCGGGAAGGATTCACGGCGTAATCCGCCCCAAAGCTCTTCGCCTTTTCCAGCCGGGAATCGAGGAGGTCGCTGACCATGCACCGGGCGCCGATCACCTTGCAGGCCTGAAGGACAATCAGTCCGATCGGGCCGCAGCCGTTGATCAAAACCAGGTCGTCCGAAGTGATCTTGCCGCGCCAGATGACTTGCGCCGCAATGGAAAACGGCTCCACAAGCGCGGCCTCCTCAAAGCTGAGCCGATCCGGAACCCGATAGACGTTCTGCCGGGGCGCGATCATGTACTCCGCAAATCCGCCGTCGGCATGGACGCCGCGAACCTTCAGATTTTCACAAACATTCGGATGACCTTTCCGGCACGCATAGCAGTGCCCGCAGCCGACGACCGGGTCAATGACGACATGATCGCCCTTTTTCAGCGTGTCGGAATCGGAACCCATTTGAACGATTTCGCCCGCGATTTCATGCCCGATGATGCGGGGATACGTCGCGAGAGAATTGGTGCCCTTGTAAATTCCGACGTCCGAGCCGCACAGGCCGGCCGCCCTGACCCGGATCAGGACTTCGTTTTCACCGATTTCATCCGGCAGATGCTCCGTGGAAATGACGAGATCCCCAGGTTTGTTCACTTTGACTGCTTTGTACTCCAAACTCAACATCTCCTAACAGCGATAGACGCATATTCCATAAATGCCGGGCAGCGCTCTCAGGCGTTCTGCTTTGGCAGATCGGTCTTGAAAAAGATCAGCGTAAACAGCATGACGGCCATCATTACAATGACCGGACCGGTTATGTTTTTTTCGAAGGCCGTTCCAATCACGATCACGCTCAGGGTGAAGGCGATTTCAGCTTTCGCTGTCAGCAGGGAAAAACTGCTGAAACGGTAAAGAGCCCTTCTTGTCCGCTCATTCTTCAGATCCGGCAGCAGCTTTGTAGAATACATCCTCCATTCGGGATGCGCCTGAAACAAAGCGAGCAGGAAATAAGAAACCACCTGAAGGACGAGCAGATACAATAAGTAATTTTTGGAAATGGTCTCCGATTTCAATGAAAACAGGTCCGGTATCTGTTCCGGAACAAGGTTGTACCGCAGGATCAATGTCAGGGACGAGGCGCACACCGACAACAGCGCCATTGCCTCAAGCAGTAAACTCAGCAAGCCCGTTTTGCCTTGGATCTTCGAACGCAGAGGATTCATAACCGGCCTTCCTTTCTTCCGTAATTCACTAATCGATTAATATATTAGTACTAATATACTAAACTGTCCATTCGCATAATTCATGAGATATTTTGTAATAATTTATTTAATTTTCACAATTTTTGCTGTAAAAGTTCGAAATTAAAGAGAATCGATCATCCTTTTATTTCTTTTTCGCAGACTGTTTTTATAATAAAAAATATAAATTCTGAATATTATTTCAGCATTTATCTCTATATTATTGTACTTATCATGATATGGTAGTATCTATATTTTATTTGTAAAAGAAATAATTTCATATTTTTACCACATTACACCCAAAATTATTACAAATTTAAGATTATATCTTTACATTACTGCTTTCACATGCTATAACTATTTTATAAAACATTGGACCATTATGAGGTGAATCAATGATGCAGCAGTTCGATGTAATCATCATCGGGGGCGGTGTTGTCGGCTCGGCCGTTGCCCGGGAACTATCAAGATACAAACTGCAAATCGGCGTGCTGGAAAAAAACATGGACGTCTGCAACGAAACCAGCGGACGGAATTCCGGCGTGGTGCACGGCGGCTTCGCCTACGACACCGGAAGCCTGAAAGCGCGGCTGTGCGTGGAAGGCAACCAGGAATTCGACCGCGTCGCCGAGGAACTGGACGTTCCATTCCGGCGCACCGGAAAGGTCCTGGTCGGAAACACGGACGAGGATATGGGGAACCTGGAAAAGGCCCTGCTTCAGGGGAAGCGGAACGGAGTCCAGGGGCTGACCCTGATCGGCCGGGAACGCCTGCACGAGCTTGTACCCGCCGTGCGGGGCGAATTTGCGCTGCTCTCCCCAAACAGCGGCATCGTCGACCCGTTCCGGTACACCATCGCGCTTGCCGAAAATGCGGCGATCAACGGAGCGTCTTATTTTTTCGGACGGGAGGTCAATTCCATTCGCAGAAATCCGGACCAGTCCTACACGATTTCGACAACGGACGGAGAATTCCGCACGCGCTGGATCGTCAACAGCGCGGGACTGGGATGCGGCAGTATTTCCGACATGCTCGGGATCACGGGGTACCGGATCATCGGCTCGAAAGGGGACTACATTATTCTGGACAAAAAGACCGGTCCCCTGCTTCCGATGCCCGTTTACCCCGTTCCGAGCAATACCTATATGGGAGTCCATGTGACGCCGACCGTCGACGGAAACGTCATCGTCGGACCAAACGCGGAAAACGTAACGAATTTTACTTATTACGGCGTCCCGCAGAAAAGTATTGATTTTCTGGCGGAAAACGCCTCAAGTCTCTGGCCCTGCATCCGCAGGTCGGACTACATCCGGAACTATTCCGGAATTCTGCCCAAGTGGGTGGATGAAAACGGCGCGATTCAGGATTTCCGGATCGAAGTACGGGACGACATCGCCCCCCATGCGGTGAATCTGGTCGGCATCGAGTCCCCCGGACTGACGGCCGCCCTTCCGATTGCGAGAAAGGTGGTTTCCCTGATGGCGGAGCGGGCCGATTTGAAACCGAATCCGGATTTTCAGCCCCGCCGCAAAGGCCCGGAGCGTTTCGCCGCGCAGAGCGAGGAACGGAAACAGGAACTGATCGGTCGGGACCCGGACTACGGCGATGTGATCTGCCGCTGTGAGGAAGTGACGAAAGCGGAAATCCTTCAGGCCATCCACAACCCGCTCGGCGTCTGTACTCTCACCGGGATCAAATACCGGACGCGCTCCATGATGGGCCGCTGCCAGGGCGGGTACTGTCAGATGCGCGTTGCGGAGCTGATCGAGCAGGAGCTGGGCATCCCGCCCGAAGCGCTTCTCTACGAGCGGAAAAACTCCAGGCTCTTTACGGGAAAGGTCCGGGGCTAAACGGGCCGGCGGACACGAAAACATTGGGAGAAGAAGGTGCTACTCTTGGAACAGAAAGACGTAATCATCATCGGCGGAGGTCCGGCCGGGCTTGCCGCGGCGGTCGAACTCTGCCGCAGGGGCGTCAGGGATATCCTGATTCTCGAGCGCGAAGAAACCGCCGGCGGCATTTTGAAGCAGTGCATTCACGACGGATTCGGCCTCACGAGATTTCATACGACGCTCAGCGGACCGGAATACGCGCAGCGGTTCCTGGACGAAACGGAAAAGGAAAACATCCAAATTCTGACCGGGACTTCCGTCCTGTCCCTCACTCCGGACCGGGTCGTCACGGCGGTGGGGCGTGGTGGACTCAAACATTTTAAGGCGAAAGCGGTGGTTCTCGCGATGGGCTGCCGGGAACGCACGCGCGGAGCACTGGCGATTCCGGGCGAGCGGCCCGCCGGGGTATTCACCGCGGGAGTCGCCCAATCCTACATCAACCTGCACAATAGGATGGTCGGAAAGCGGGCCGTTATTCTGGGCTCCGGCGATATCGGCATGATCATGGCAAGACGGCTGACGCTGGAAGGCGCCGAGGTTTCCGCCGTCTTTGAAATACAGCCCTATCCGAGCGGCCTGCCGCGAAACATCCACCAGTGCCTGGAAGATTACGGCATCCCGCTTTACCTGAGCCATACGGTCACGGATATCCACGGAAAAGCGCGGCTGACCGGCGTTACGGTCTCTCAGGTCGATGAAAAGCTGAAGCCGGTCCCCGGCACGGAGCAGGATTTTTCCTGCGATACCCTGATCCTCTCCGTCGGCCTGATCCCGGAAAACGAGCTTTCCATGCAGGCCGGCGTCCAAATCGACCCCCGGACGAAAGGGGCAGTGGTGGACGAATTCTGCCGGACCAGCGTGGAAGGGATCTTTGCGGCCGGCAATGTGCTTCACGTTCACGACCTTGTCGACTTTGTATCGCTGGAGGCGGAACGCCTCGCCGATTCCGTCGCCGAATATGTCAAATCGGGCAGCCTGCCGGAAAACCGGCTGAGCATTTCAGCGGATAAAAATATCAACCATACCGTCCCGCAGAAAATCAGCGGCAAAAACGGCTTTACCCTGTCCCTGCGGGTCAGCCGGCCCCTCGCCGGATGCGAAATTCAGGTTCTTCAGAACGGTAAAGTGATACAGAGTAAAAAAATGAAAAAAGCCATTCCCGCCGAAATGATTCAGATTCCCGTCAGCCGGGAATCCCTCTCCGGGAACGGAAACCTGGAGGTGCGGGCGCTATGCTGAAGAAATTTGTGTGTATCATATGCCCCAACGGGTGTGAAATCTCCGCGGAAGTGGAAGACGGAAAAATCATCTCCCTGCAGGGGGCCGGATGTCCCCGCGGCCAGGAATACGTCCATCAGGAGTTGGTCAATCCGGTCCGGAACATCGCTTCCTCCGTACTGCTGGAGGGCGGCGCCCTTCCCCTGGCCAGCGTCCGCCTGTCGAAACCCGTGCCGAAGGATCGGATCTTCGACGTGATGAAAGAAATCAAGAAGGCAAAGCTGACGGCTCCCGTATCGATCGGTCAGACGGTGATTCCCCACGTTTTGGGACTTGACAGCGACGTCATTGTCACTAAAAATATTCCCGTCCGCTGATTTTTAAAGACAGGTGTTTCACAGCGGAGTCTTTTGTGATAAACTTGTTGGAAAGAAAGGATCCGCCGGCGGATCCGGAAGGGGCGGCCAATGCAGGAGAAAACACCCCGTCCCGCCATGGATCAGGAAACCCTGATCGAGCGGACGACGAACGGAATCATAAAAATCATTCAGGAAAAAAATTATCAGCCCGGAGACCGGATCCCCAATGAATACGAGCTCTGCGGCATGCTCGGCGTGAGCCGGAACACGGCGCGCGAGGCTTTGCGCTCGCTCGCCACAAGCAACGTCATCGAAATCCGCCAGGGAGCCGGAACGTTCATTTCGGAAAAGATGGGCATTCCGGACGATCCGCTGGGGTTTTCCATGATCAAGGATAAAAACAAGCTGACGAGGGACCTGCTTCAGCTCCGCTGCGTCATTGAGCCTCCGATCGCCGCTTTGGCCGCGCAGAACGCCACGCCGCAGGACATTGCGAAGCTGGAAATCGCCCTGCTGGAAGTGGAGGGGCAGATCGCCCAGCACACCCGGTTCGCGGAAAAGGACCGGAAATTTCACGCTCAGATCGCGCGCTGCTCCGGCAATCTTGTCGTTTCCAACCTGATCCCGATCATCAGCGAGGGAGTCACCGTGTTCTCTTCCGTGGTCGGGCGCCAGGAATACGAGCAGACGCTGAAATCCCATCGAAGCATTTTTGAGGCGATCCGGGACAGGCACCCCATGGAAGCGGAACAGGCGATGCTTTTCCACCTGCTGTATAACATGAACCGTTTCCGCGTCGGAAATTAATCGGAAAATACCCGCGGTCTGTCTTGACTTTTTTACCGCCGTTCTCTATAATGAAGTCGTCTCGGATGGTAAACCGGTTTCCGAAATCAGTTTCCCCAACGCCTTCATCAATCGAAAATGAAGCAGGTCTGTATTATGAAAGAAAAGCACGTCACAATCGATCTTGTTGCTCAAACCGCCCGGGTTTCCAAAACGACGGTTTCCCGTTTTCTGAACGGCAAATTCGACTCGATGTCCGCCGAAACCAGGGACCGGATCCAAAAGGTAATCGAGGATCTGGAATATCACCCCAGCAGGATCGCGCGAAGCCTGAAGGCAAGCAGCCGCCAGACGATCGGGTGCGTCATCGCGGACGTGGGCAGCCCGTTTTCTTCCATTTTGCTCAAAGGGATCAACGACATTTGCAGCTCCAGCGGATACCAGGTCCTGTTTTCCGACAGCAATAACCGTCCGAAACGGGAAATAGATTGCATCCAGAAACTTCTGGAGCATCAGGTGGACGGCCTGATTCTGAACACGACGGGCGGAAACGACGGTTATTTGGCGGAGCTGAGCCAAAGAGGCGTCCCCATCGTGCTGGCCGACCGGAGCATCGAACCGCGGGACGTCATCAGCACGGTCACGACGGACAACTACCGGTCGGCCTATGCCTGCATAAAGCATCTTTTCGAAAACGGATACCGCAAAATCGCATTTTTTACCCAGGGAAACGGAACCGTCAGCCCCCGCGTCATCCGATACCGGGCATATCTGGACGCGATGAGGGAACTGTACCGGGAGGACGGCGGTCCCTCCTCTTATGTGATCGACGAAAACGATATTAAAAGCTGTACGGACAGTCTCGCCGACTTTATCGGGCGGCATCCGGCTGAACGATGCGCCGTTTTCGCCGTCAACGGCGTCACCTCTCTCGCCGTTCTCCAGGCCGCGCGGCAGGGCGGATACCCGATCGGCGAAGGACTTGGCCTCTGCGGCTTCGACGATTGGGGCTGGGCGTCCCTGGTTCCGCCCGGCATCACCACCATCACGCAGGACTCCTACGGCGTCGGAACGCGGTCCGCCAAGCTCCTGCTGCGCCGGCTGCGCGGCAAAAGCCAGGCCAGGCCGCAGTATATTGAACTTCCAAACCATTTGAATATCCGCGGCTCAACAAGCCCGGACCGCGGATAAAAGGACAGGAGAAGAAAAATGAAATCAGTAACCGACAGAATGGCGGAACTTAAAATTATCCCGGTTGTCACCCTGGAAGACCCGGAAGACGCGGTTCCTCTGGCATCCGCTCTGATCGGCGGCGGGATTCCCGCCGCCGAGGTCACTTTCCGGACCGAAGGTGCCTATCAATCCATTCAGGCGATTTCAAAAGCGTTCCCTGATATGCTGGTGGGGGCGGGAACGGTCCTGAATCCGGCCCAGGTCGATTCCGCCGCCGAGGCGGGGGCGAAATTCATCGTTTCCCCCGGCCTTGACCCCGAAACGGTTCTTTACTGTCAAAAGATTGGGATTCCCATCTTTCCTGGCTGCGTGACAGCCGGCGAGATTCAGAAGGCGATCGGGCTCGGCCTGAGCGTGCTGAAATTCTTCCCCGCGGAGCAGTCGGGCGGCCTGGGCGCGCTGAAGGCGCTTTCCGCCCCGTTCACGCAGATCCGCTGGATGCCGACCGGCGGAATTAATCTGAACAATATCGGAACCTATCTCTCTTTCCCGAAAATTTTGGCCTGCGGCGGAAGCTATATGGTCGGAAAAGCCGATATCAGGGCAAAGAACTGGGATAAGATCACGGAGCTTTGCCGGCAGACGGTCCGCCTGATTCAGGATAAGCCCGAATCCGGGGAACCCGTTTCACCGGCGGCCGGACTTTCGGGAAAGAAAGCCTACGATTTCGTCGCGCTGGGAGAAAGCCTGATGAGGCTGTCCTCCGCTCCGGATCAAAGGATCTCCGGCGGCGGCTCCTTTACCGCCTGCATCGGGGGATCGGAACTGAACGTCTGCTCCGGAATGGCGCGGCTGGGCTGCAAATCCGGTTTCATCACCTGCCTTCCCGGCAATGAGATCGGAAAATTCGCCCTGCATGAAATTCAAAGGATGGGGGTCTCCCGGGAGCTGATTTCCATCGACAGCGAAAAGGACGCGCGGCTGGGTGTCTATTACTCCGAGGGCGGCGCGGCTCCCCGGAAGCCGAAGGTCGTATACGACAGAAGCCACAGCTCCGCCGGGAAACTGGATCTGAGCTTCCTGCCGCAGTCGGTCTATTCGGATACGAAAATCTTTCATACAACGGGGATCACGCTTGCCCTGCCGCCGGTGCGCAAAACAGCTGTCGAAGCGATCAAGCGCTTTCACGCCGGCGGAGCCCTCATCAGCTTCGACGTGAACTTCCGCGCCAACCTCTGGGACGAACAGACGGCCCGCCAGGTCCTGACGGAAATTTTCCCCTATGTGGATATCCTGTTCATCTCGGAGGAATCCTGCCGGAGAATGTTTCAAAAGACCGGCACTCTCCGGGAAATCATGAAGAGTTTTGCCGCCGAGTTCAACATCCGGATCGTAGCGACCTCCGCGCGCAAAGTCATCAGTGAAAAGGAACACGCCTGGAACAGCACGGTCTATTCCGCGGAGAAGGATGAATTTTTTACGGGTACGCCTTACTCCCCCATTTCCGTCGCCGATCGGATCGGAAGCGGGGACGCATTCGACGCCGGGGTGCTGTACGGCCTGCTCGCATGCCAATCCGAACGGAAAATGATCGATTACGGCAATGCGATGGCCGCGCTGAAATGCACGGTTCCCGGCGATTTGCCCGATTTTGACAAGGAAGACGTCGAACAGCTGATGGAGCTTCATAAAAGCAACGATCAGAGTGAAATGATCCGGTAAGGAAAAACAGCCGGGCGGACACGTTCCCGTGTCTCCTCGCCGCATTTTTCAATCAGCCCGGCCGGAAAGAAACGCCGCACGTTCGCTTCTGCAAACGTGCGGCTCTTTTTATCAGATTTTATTTTATTTCTGTTTGCCTTTGACGACGGACAGAAAAGATTTACATGGTCTCATGATTTACAAAAGTCGAGCAGCACGTTGAATCGCTGGACTCCGCCTTGTTGGTTCCTCTGCCGCCCATGGCATTGACTTCCAGATAATCCGCATAGCACATATGCTGCTTATTATAATGGCAGTTTTCAACACCGCATTTTACCTGCATTTTGGGTGCGTCCATTTTTATCACCTCCCGTCCTCCGTATTGTTCCCCCGAAATGAAAGAATAATAACGACATCCCGGTTTTTAAACCGGCAACTCTTCGCCGGAAACGGAGGCCGGGTTCACGGGCCGTGAGAACGCGGTCAAGGAGTAAAAATCGTCGGGATTTGAAGTTATTTGCCGCTGCCGCTTTTTAACGGGAGCAAATCGGTCAGAGGGACTTTCATTTTCACGGCCCGCCTCAGTGCGTCGCGGAATTCTTCGCGGCTTGCGAGAAAAAGACTCTCGTCCGGCAGGCTTCCGAACAAATCCATATATTTGGATTCGAAGCGTTTGACAGGATCTGAACCATCGGGATTCCCTTTCCCCGCCGCACCTTTTTTCATTAATTCCAGCGCGTCGCTTTCCAGAGAATTCATCAGTCCGCCGATGTCAATCGATGAATCGTCCGGATAAATAACGCTGACATTTCTGGCGCCGAAGAGCACGTCGAGAAACAGCGTTTTTCCGTCAAGCTCAAACTCCATGTCGGCCCGCGCCAGCTTCGCGGATCTGTATTTTGCGATGAAGGCATCCGTGTCCGCGATCCGGGTAAAGGATTCTCTCAGGCCGAAATCAATAAAAGATTCCTCGTCCTTCAGCGTGACGGACTTGACGCGGAAAGCCGCGCGGCGGCAGACCGCCGCGGCGAATGCCAGGCCGAACTCATTGTCGTGAAAATGGTCGGAGCCGAAGTTGTCGGATTGATGTCCCCTGCGCCCGGCATGGTCCAGCAATTTCATGGTATGATTCCTCCTTTAGTCGTCCCACGGGTAATGGATCGACACATTGGCATATTTCAGTTTGCCTGTTTGGTCGTCGCGGGCATTCTCCATGTGGTCCCTGTAATCGTTATAGCTCGCTTTGGTTTCTTCGGAGCATTCTCCGTTAAAATTGATCTTTGTCTCAAAATGAGCGTCCGGGGCGGATGCCAGTTCCCCGATGTGGTCCGTTATTGCCTCCTGTGTGCATTTGGGGGCTGAATTGCCGTCCATGACCGTGATTTCGTGACTCACGGCGCCATCCGCCTCGCGGACGGTATGATTTTCAATAATATTCTGTTCCCCCGCGTGGACCTGCCGGGACTTCGGGCTGTCCACGTTTTCCTGTGCGTCCCCGCGTGAAATATCCGCATCCGCCACTTCATCCTTAAAATTGCCTGCGGAGTCGTTGATGGAGGAACGGTCGACGTGGATCTGTTCTCCGGACTGGGAAACCGCATCCGGATGGGAATCCTTGCTCACATCGCCGATGCGCAGCGACAGAGCCGCCGCCGCAGTTTGGCCGAGTTTTTTGTCGTCGTTCTCAAAGGCGGAACGGTCGAAAGAGACCGGCTGCTCAGGGTGGTCCTTATTATACGCGTCCACCGCGGCGTCTATTTTGTCGAAACAACCCGACCAATCGGACTTGCTGTTTAAATCCTTGACGCCGGAATTCGATTTGCTGTGGGCCATGCATTCCACCGCGACCGCGTCGACCTGTTCGTCGGAGAAGCCGGCTCCCTTATAATCTTCCCTGTTTGCCAGAACTTCAACCGCGGAATTTAAGGAGTGATTTTTTCTGACATCGTCAAACGACTCCGCTTTTGATATGGCATAGGACGGGTTTCCATGGACATCTTCCGACTCTTTCAGGGCATAACCGCCCTTGTACCATCGTGACGGTATCCTCAACAAAGGTCTTGCAGGCGACCTCCTTGACAATGTTCTCTTCATAGGCGGGGTTGGGAATGCCGCCGCAGAAATAGCTCTCGCGGTAAAGGTCGCTCTGGCCCTCCCACGCTGCCAGGCAGGCCAGGTGGGGCGGCTGCTCCGCCGCGATCTTCCAGTTCTCCATGCAGACGCCGGAGTTGCCGAACAAAGTGCACCTGCCGTTGCACCAGGCCTGAGCGGCGGCCCATTCGACGAAGTCATAGCCGTCCCGCGCGTCCTCCGTGCCCCACAGGTTCACACAGCCTTCGGAATTGCCGACGCCGCGCGCGTCGACATTGGCTACCGCGTAGCCATAACGGCACCAGTAGCCGGGATCGGCGGATTCAAACTTTGCCATCTTGGAAACGGCCTGAGGAGGGACTCCCATCAGCTTCCAGTCATCCTGGCCTTCCGCCGGACGCTTGCCAAAATAACCCCAGGAAACGATGCAGGGAACCTTCCCGGCAGAATCGGAAGGGCGGTAGATATCCGCATAGATCGTAACGCCGTCCCGCATCTTCACCGCCACGTCCTGCTCGCAGATGATGCCGGGGCCCGCCTGATAGGTGCGGGGGTTCAGCTCCGCGCAATAGCTGAACATCGCCGCCGCGGGGTCGACGTTCACATTGCCGCTGGCTCTCATCTCATCCATTTGCCTCTTGGTCTTGCCGGTAGTCCCCTTAACGTATACAACATCGAATTCCTGGCCGTCGAACGTTTTCTTTACGATAATCCGCTCGCGATTGTCTTCCATATTGAAACTCCTTTCTATGTTTCGCCGGAAACCGCTCCGGTTTCGGAAAGCCCTCGGGAACCGCAGCGCCAAACCGTCGGACGGCCCGCGGGTCTTTTTTCCCTGATGTTCATTATATAGCCCGTTCCTCAAAAGCACATCGTGCCGCCGCACAGCATTTCAAATTCCGATCGGCAATATCCTCCATCCTGATTTTTCTTTGTGCAAATCGACCACTTTTCTTTCGCCGATCAACCACATCCCTCGGCACATCCTATTTTCACCGGGCTTCCATGCGCCGGGGAAGCATAATTTGCACAAAACCTATGGAATATTTTCTTGTTTTCTTTCGAAAATCAATATATAATAAAAATGCTATAAATCCCTCTATCTTCACAGAAAAGAGCTGTTCCGAATGACTTGGAGAGAAATTTCTACGAAATTGTGCTGTGGCACAATGGTCATTTTGCAAGAAACCGATTCGAATCAGGAATATCAGTCCTTGGTTTTTCTCGGTGAATATGAACAGAAATTCTGTCAGTCGGTTTTATACTTTTGTCCTTTCACGGTCTTTCAGCATCTGAAGCTTCCGGAAAAGCTTTCGGTGATCCTGTATTCCGAGGAAGCTCCTTCCAAGGAATATCTGTGCGGCCATACGGCAAATGCCGCTTATTTTTCCGACCGGGCCGCATTCACAGGCTGCTACAATCAGCTGTGTTCCGATTTTCAGCTCATCTACAGGATGGACGGCTGCATGCAAAGTCTTTCCGCCCTGATCTGTGCAAACGCCAGCCTGACGGAAATCGCGGACAAGATCGCCGGTATCTATTCTCATCCCGTCAACATTGTAAATAACTCTTTTTCCATCCTCGCCAGTTCGACGGCCTATCCGTTTTTCAGCGCCGACCTGATTTCAGACAATCAAAGAGGTTACGTTCCTCCCGATATCATCCGCCTGATCGATATCCCGGCGCTGAGGATCGGGAAGTCGTCGCGGGAACCGATGCTGATCTTTCACAAAAAAGCGCAGCTTCCGCCTGAGGCTGAAGAGTTTAAGCACTACTGTACTCCGATCCTGATCAGCTCCGTCATCGTGGGCTATTTCAGCGTGTATCTGAGGCCGGAGGAATATTTGCCGGAAACCCTGATCCGTTATTTACCGCAGATCGCCAATCAGATCAGCCTGCAAATGCAGAAGCAGGACTTCTACACCATCAATAAGGCGAATTACTACACCAACCTTTTTTCCAATTTGCTGAGCGAGAACTGCGATCCCAACGGGAAATGGGAGGAGCGCATCTGTGCCTTCGGGTATCAGCTCAAGGATATCAAATATATCCTGGTCGCCGATATTCCCAAATCCATCCGGGACAGCTATGGAATTCAGGAACTGAGCAAAGCTCTGCAGAGCATCTTTGAAAACAGCATTTTTATTATTCAGAACAGCCAGATCATCTATCTGGCAAGCTATGACGACTGCTCCAACCCGCTGAAAACGATCCTGGCAAAATGCGCCGAATTTATGGATTCGATGATTCTGAAAGTCGGTATCAGCTCTTCATTTACCTCGATCGACGGCGTCCGGGAACATACGATGCAGGCCCGGGCCGCAATTGAGGTCGGCGAAATCTTCGATCCCCAGATCAACGTCTATCCGTACGACCGCTACCGCCTGAAATATATGGTTTACAAGCTGTCCTCCAAATTTGATATATCGATGTTCTGCCTTCCGCAGCTGACGACGCTGTTGGATTATGACAAGAAGCACAATTCACAGCTGACTTACACCCTGTTCATTCACCTGAGCAACCCGCACACTCCGGCATCGGCCTGCAAGCGTCTTCACATTCACAAAAACACGCTGTATTTCCGTTTGGACAAGATAAAAGAAATCACCGGACTGGACTTTGATGATCCGAGCATTTCCGCCATGCTGCTGGTCTCCTTCATGATACTTCGCCTGCGCCATGCCATTAACTGGAGCATGCCGGATCTCATATGAATTTTACCGGCACTCTTTCCAATTAAAGCTGCATCAACTGGCTTACCTCCCTCCTGGATTTCTTTGAGGCTCACTCGGTGAGAATACAACGGATTTAGCAACGCGCAGAAGCCGGAAGAAAGCGCGGTTACGACATAAAGCGGGCTTTAACCACATCCATACAAAAAATAAAAAACAGCATCGGACAACCGAAAATGGCTGTCTGACGCTGTTTTTTCTGCTTTTTCCGGCGCGCTCGCAATAAAAGCCGTGAAAGCGCAAGGCCGCTTCCGGGCTGCGCCGGAGGGTGAGAGCTCACAGTCTTCTGATTAACGATCCTACCCGTCGAATTTTCGGGGCTCAATATTGGGTTACCTTCGGCAAATTGTAATTTCACATAATATTTCATAGTATTCGAAACATACTAAACAGTATTATTGAGGCTTAAGGTTGGGTAAAAATGATACTTTTGATTATGGCGATTATTGCTGTTTATTTATGTTATAAGAAAGGTGATTGGAAACACTGGAAACTTTATTATCCCACGATACTCTATTACATCATAATCAGCATCAATGTGAGCATCATTACAGATGAAAAGCCCCTGTGGCTGTTTTATGGTTCTTCCCCGATCGATAGAGGCTGCAATTACGTCTTGGAGTTTATTGTTTTCCCCTGCATCATCATTTTATTTTTATCCAATTTTCCTGAACAGCATTTAAAACAGGTCTTTTACCTATCCTCATATATTCTGATTTTATCTTTCTGTGAAATGATGTTCTGCATTACAAAAGAAATCGTCTATTATAACGGCTGGAATATCTGGCTTTCTGTAATTCTTTATATCATGACTTTTCCCCTCTTGATTTTACATGACAGAAACCCTTTAGCAGCATGGTTCATTTCATTTTTATTAATTTATGGAATGATAACATATTTCAAAATACCTATCAATAGCATATAAGGACAAATTTCGACAAAAGGGGGGAGAGTAAAACATGATCGGTAAAATTTCAGACATACCAAGAGATGTAGGCATTCAGAAACAATTGACCGATATGCATGTCAAAGAATGGTTTGAGTCAGATGTGTTTCACTTTCGCTGGTGGTTGTTGATTTTTCTTGTGATCGCCATGCTGTTGATTTGGTGGAGGCTCCTGGACAAGTCGAGGATTTTCGAGATCAGCCTCTTTGCGATATTGTCGGCCATCGTATTCATGGGCGTCCATGAGTACGGGGAAGAACTGGTCCTATGGGAGTACCCGACCGATCTTATCCCCATATTCCCACCTTTGTCTTCCTTCAATTTAGTCGGTCTTCCTTTTGCATATTCTTTAGTCTATCAGAGGTTTGGCAGGAGGAAAAGCTTTCTATGCGCAGCGGTTATAACGACGGCCTTTATCTGTTTTCTAATCGAGCCCCTTCTGTCATGGGGAGGTTTTTATTGCCTCCTTCATTGGAACTACTTTTTCAGCGCCGTTATCTATTTTACGGTTACCGTTATCGTAAGAGCCGTGATAAAAAGAATTTACGCAATAGCAAAGCAAGCTGAATGAAAGGATACGGTATAAATGCAATCCACGTCTCAGGATATCGTGAAAAATGCAGCGGTGCAATGGGAATTGACCGTGGCCCGGTTTGAAGAATGGTCCAGGTATGTTTTTCATTTCAAATGGTGGCTGCTGCTTGCGGTATTTATCTTGTCTGCATTAATCTGGTGGAAATTAATCGACAAATCGAAATTGGTTGAGATCGTCGTATTCACGGGGATCACATGCATTATTGTTTTAGCATTGGATGAGCTTGGGGAAGAGCTGACCTTGTGGGACTACCCTATCGAACTTATCCCCCTTTTTCCTCCGATATCGTCTATTGATCTGGCAAGTCTGCCCATGATTTACTCTTTAATCTATCAGTATTTTTACACTTGGAAGAGCTTTGCGATCGCGTCTTTTATATTTTCCGTTTTTTCCTGTTTTGTTTTTGAACCGCTCTTTGTGCTGGTTGGAATATATCAAATGATTACGTGGAAAAGCTATTATGGATTACCGATTTACTTCGCCATAGCCCTATTTTCCAAAGGTGCGGTGGCATTGATGTCTAGAATTGAAAAAAATATAAATCATAACAATTTAAGTCGGCCTTCGGGTATCCAAGCATTCTCCGGGCGCCCATTTCAGCGCCGATGATAAAATGTCACCGGTGGGTTCTCGCCCTCCAAATACGCAAAAAAGACAGGGGCAAAAGCCCTGTCTTTTTCTGGCGCGCTCGGAGGGACTCGGGTAGTGCGGTTCTGGGCCGCGTTCCGCGGACCCCTTCATAAAGCCCGTGAAAACGGAAAACCGCTGCGGTCCTCCGGGCTGCACCGGTGGGTTCTCGCCCTCCAAATACGCAAAAAAGACAGGGACAAAAGCCCTGTCTTTTTCTGGCGCGCTCGGAGGGACTCGAACCCACGGCCTTCTGATTCGTAGTCAGACACTCTATCCAGCTGAGCTACGAGCGCATTCTCAAGGAAGCTGGCATTGAAAACATCCTCCATTCACAATGACAGCTTAACTATTATATTAGATCGAGAGGAAAAAGTCAAGCCCTTTTGCCTGAATATTATCCTCCGGGCCGGAAGCTGTCAGGTTTCCTTCGAAGACGGCACGCAGATACAGAATCCCCAGGCGGCCAGCGCAAGGGAAAGCAGCGATGCCAGAATAATGAAATAATGCAAACCAGTCATCGCAACGGAATCCACCATTTTCCGTTTCGCCGCGGTAAAAAAGCACGCTGCCGCCAACATGTAAAACGCGCTGAGACAGGCCGCCATCCCAAAATTATAGCGCTCCCTGAGAAAGATCAGTAAAAAGGCCGTCAGGATCGGAAGCAGACAAGACAGCAGCAAATAAACAAGCGCGTTGTTGGAAAAACCCATGCCGGCATAGCGGTGAATCATTCCGAAGACACTCAGCGGCTCCTTGTCTCCCGGTGTCGAAGAGGCTGCCATGCCGACCGGCAGAAACTGCATCCCAATCAGCAGCGTCTGGATCAGAATCAGCAGAATCTTCACCTGTTTCTTCTGCATATATTTCAATCTCCCTCCTGAAAAGAATTCCCCTGCGAAAACGCAGGGGAATCTCGCTTCAAAACGTTTAAAACGGAATCAGGCTTTTGCCCTTTTTTCCTTAATTGCCGCCTGGGCAGCCGCAAGGCGTGCGATCGGCACGCGGAACGGTGAGCAGGAAACATAATCAAGGCCGGCAAAATGGCAGAACTCGACGGAAGACGGGTCACCGCCATGCTCGCCGCAGATGCCGAGGTGAATGTTCGGGCGGGTCGCGCGGCCGTCTTCGACCGCCATCTTGATCAGCTTGCCCACGCCCACCTGGTCGAGATGCGCAAACGGATCGGATTCGTAAATTTTCTTCTCATAGTAATAATCAAGGAACTTGCCGGCGTCGTCGCGGCTGAATCCGAAGGTCATCTGGGTCAGGTCGTTGGTGCCGAAGCTGAAGAACTCAGCCTCCTTGGCAATGTCGCCCGCGGTCAGCGCGGCACGCGGAATCTCGATCATGGTGCCGACCTGGTACTTCATCTTGACGCCCGCCTCGGCGATGATCTTGTCAGCCGTGGCGACGACGACGTCCTTGACATATTTCAGCTCTTTGATCTCGCCCACGAGCGGAATCATGATGCGCGGTTCGACATTGTAGCCCGGATGCGCCTTGTTGACGTTGATGGCGGCGTTGATGACGGCCGCGGTCTGCATCTCGGCAATTTCCGGATAGGTGACGGCAAGACGGCAGCCGCGGTGACCCATCATCGGGTTGAATTCGTGCAGGCTAGCGATCACGTTCTTCAGGTGCTCGACGGTGATGCCCAGTTCGCCTGCGATCTCCTTGATATCCGACTCCTTGGTCGGCAGGAACTCATGCAGCGGCGGATCCAGGAAGCGGATAATCACCGGACGGCCTTCCATCGCGCTGTACAGGCCCTCGAAATCGCCCTGCTGGTACGGCATGATCTTCGCAAGAGCCTTTTTGCGCTCCTCGACCGTCTCGGAAACGATCATCTCGCGCATCGCCTTGATGCGGGTGCCTTCAAAGAACATGTGCTCGGTGCGGGTCAGGCCGATGCCCTCGGCGCCGAATTCACGCGCCTGCTTCGCATCCTTCGGGGTGTCCGCGTTGGTGTAAACCTGCAGTCTCCTCGCCTTGTCGGCCCAAGCCATGAAGCGGCCGAAGTCGCCGGAAATGGTGGCCGGAACGGTCGGAATCGCCGCATCGTAAACATTGCCGGTGGAACCGTCAATGGAGATGTAGTCGCCTTCCTTCACGGTCTTGCCTGAAAGAGTGAACTGCTTTTTGTCATAGTCAACGACAATTTCGCCGCAGCCGGAAACACAGCAGGTGCCCATGCCGCGCGCGACAACCGCCGCGTGGGAGGTCATGCCGCCGCGGACGGTCAGGATACCCTGCGCGACCGCCATGCCCTCGATGTCTTCCGGAGAGGTCTCAAGGCGCACCAGAACGACCTTTTCGCCTTTCTTCGCCCACTCCTTTGCATCGTCGGCGGAGAAAACGACTTTGCCGCAGGCGGCACCCGGAGAAGCCGCCAGGCCGTGGCCGATGGCTTTCGCCTTCTTGATGGCTTCGGCATCAAACTGCGGGTGCAGCAAAGCGTCGAGCTGCTTCGGCTCCACGCGGAGAACGGCCTCTTCCTCATCGATCATGCCCTCGTCCACCAGGTCGCACGCGACCTTCAGCGCGGCGGCCGCCGTGCGCTTGCCGTTGCGGGTCTGCAGCATGAACAGGTGACCGTCCTCAATGGTGAATTCCATATCCTGCATGTCCTTGAAATGATTCTCAAGATTCGTCGCAATTTTGACGAACTGATCGTACACTTCCGGCATCTGATCTTTCAGGTGGCTGATCGGGGACGGCGTGCGGACGCCGGCGACGACATCCTCGCCCTGCGCGTTGATAAGGTATTCGCCGAACAGCGCCTTCTCGCCGGTCGCCGGGTTGCGGGTGAACGCGACGCCCGTGCCGGAGTGGTCGCCGGAGTTGCCGAAAGCCATCTGCTGGACGTTGACCGCGGTTCCCCATTCGTAAGGAATTTCATTCATCTTGCGGTAAACGTTCGCGCGGGGGTTATCCCAGCTGCGGAACACCGCTTTCACAGCCTCGATCAGCTGCTCCTTCGGCTCCTGCGGGAACGGCTTGTGCTCGTTGTCCTCATAGATCTTTTTGAAAATGCCGACCAGCTTCTTCAGGTCTTCGGCAGTCAGGTCGACGTCGTTCTTCACGCCTTTTTCGGCCTTCATTTTATCGATTTCTTCTTCGAACAGGCTCTTGGAAACGCCCATGACGACGTCCGAGAACATCTGAACAAAACGGCGGTAGCTGTCATAAGCAAAACGCGGATTGCCGGTCTTTTTTGCCAAGCCCTCAACGGCCTCGTCATTCAGGCCCAGATTCAGGATCGTGTCCATCATTCCGGGCATGGATTGACGCGCGCCGGAACGAACGGAAACAAGAAGAGGATTGCTGATGTCTCCGAAGGTCTTCCCGGTGATTTTCTCCAGGCCCTTCATATGATCAAAAATATCCTTCTCAATTTCTCCATTGATCTGGCGGCCGTCCTCATAGTACTGGGTGCAGGCATCGGTGGTGATGGTAAAACCCTGCGGCACCGGCATCCCGGCTTCGGTCATTTCTGCCAAACCGGCGCCTTTGCCGCCCAGAGTGTTCTTCATCGTGGTCATGTCGCCGTGAAAGGCCTCGCTGCCCTCGGTGAAGTAGTAAAGATATTTATTGCTCATGAAACTACCTCCTGAAAAGAATAAAAATTGTGTTTGGTGAACATTCGCGTTCGATCGCAAATCGCTCAAACTGTATTATATCAAATACCCGAATCAAATGCTATATGTTTTTCCTAATCACAGGCATTATTTTTTCCCTTGTTTCCTAAAAAATTCCGGTGTGGGGCCGGAAAGTCAGCCCAGCAGGAACTTTGCGTACGCGGCGTCCGCCCGCCGGACCAGGATGACATAATAATCCTTAATGGAAGGCCCTCCCCGGGAGAGGCCCCCGCTCCTTCCTCCCAAGAAATTCATGGAAAACCGGAGCGAATTGTTTCTGGTCTTCGCCTTGAATTTCATCCCGCCTTCCCGCAGCATAATCTGTTTTCTGAGATATTCTTCATAATCCGTGCTGAGGTAAACCTCAACCCAATCCGCATCAAACAGTTTCATGGAGCATCTCCCTTCTTTCGGAACACGGACCGGGTTTAACCGCAAATCCTGATTACCATTTATATCCATTTTCTGGTTCTATTTTATTTCATACAAGGGAAATAGTCAAATCATTTTTAACAGGAAGCCGCAAGAAATTTAACATATGGCCTGAAATAGCTTGAAAAAAAAAATGAATATGAGATAATAGTAGCGAAAGAGACATGGAACGCAATACAGCAAATATGCAGAAAAATGCAGACCCCATAGGTTACGGAGGAATCAGCATGCCACAGGAAAACTGCGCCGTGATTCTGGCTGCGGGAGAAGGAAAACGGATGAAGCGGGACTATCCGAAGGCCCTCGCCCCCGTTCTTTTCAAGCCGATGCTGGAATGGGTCCTCGACTCCGTGAAAGCGGCTGGGATCGGGCGTCTGTGCGTCGTAACCGGCCATCTGCACGAACAGGTGGAACGGTTTGCGGCCGCATACGACCGCAGCATTCAAATCGCTTACCAGCCGCAGCGGAGGGGCACCGGGCACGCCGTGATGATGGCGGCCGATTTTTTGCGCTCAAACGCGGGTTCGGACGTTTTGATCCTGAACGGGGACTCCCCGCTGATCAGCTCAAAGGATATTCAGAAAGCGCAGGGAGCTCACCGTGAAAAAAGCGATGCCGTAACGGTCATTTCGGCGGAAGTCCCGGACCCCGCCGGGTACGGGCGCATCGTGCGCGACCCGCAGACCGGATCTCTCGCCGCCATTGTGGAGCAGAGGGACGCCTCCCCGGAAGTCCGAAGGATCCGGGAAATTAACTCCGGAGCATACTGGTTCCGAGCTGAAGACCTGCTCGGAATCCTTTCAGATATCAGGGACGACAACACGCAGGGGGAATACTATCTGACGGACGCCGTCCGCCTCCTGATCGAGCGGGGCAAAAAAGCGGGCGCCTGCAAGGCCGGCAGCGCGGATGCGGTGCTGGGCGCCAACGACTGCCTTCAGCTCTCGGAGCTGAACCGCATCGCGCGGGAAAAAATTCTGACCGCTCTCCTTCTGCAGGGGGTCGATATTCCCTGCAGGGACGGAGTCGTCATCGGACCGGACGTCGCCGTCGGCCGGGGCGTCAGCATCCTGCCTGGAACGATCCTCCGGGGCAGGACATCGGTGGGGCCCCGCTGTGTGATCGGCCCCAATACCGTCGTGACGGACTGCGCGGTCGGCGAAGGCGCGGTCCTTAATTCCGTACAGTGCAGCGGCTGCACCATAAAGCCTGGGCAGACCGTTGCTCCTTATACCACCATGACCGAAAAAGCAAAGACAGACAAAAAATAGGGGGATAAACACAAATGAGTTTTCATGGGAAAGACATCAAAATCTTTGCCGCCAGCGCAAGCCGGGAAACGGCTGAAAAGATCGCCAAATGTTTGGGGCTTCCGCTGGGCAGAAGCGATGTCGGCACGTTCAGCGACGGTGAAATATCGGTCTCCATCTACGATTCGGTCCGCGGTTCCGACTGCTTCATTGTTCAGTCCACCTGCGCGCCCGTCAACAACAACCTGATGGAGCTGCTGATTATGATCGACGCCATGAAGCGCGCTTCCGCGGCGAGGATCACCGCCGTCATTCCTTATTTCGGCTACGCCCGCCAGGACCGCAAGGCGAAGGCGCACGACCCCATTACGGCAAAGCTCTGCGCCGACCTGCTGACCACGGCCGGGGCGAACCGGGTCCTGACCATGGACCTGCACGCGTCGCAGATCCAGGGGTTTTTCAACATCCCGGTCGACCATCTGCTGGGGGTGCCCCTGCTCGCCTCCCACATGAAGGAGCTGATTGCCGGGCACGCCGATGAATATGTTGTGGTCTCCCCCGACCTCGGCTCCGTCACACGGGCGCGCAATTTTGCCAGCCGCCTCGGGGTCCCGCTCGCCATCGTGGACAAACGCCGGCAGAAGGCGAACGTCTGCGAAGTCATGAACATCATCGGCAATGTGAAGGGCCAGAAGGTCATCCTGGTCGACGACGTGGTCGACACCGCCGGCACGCTCTGCAACGCGGCCCAGGCGATCATGGACAGCGGCGCCCTGCAGGTCACGGCCTGCGCGACGCACGGCGTGCTCTCCGGGCCCGCGATCGAGCGGATCCAGAACAGCCCGATCAAGAATCTCTTCCTGCTCAGCACCATTCCGATCCCGAAGGAAAAAATGCTGCCGAATATGACGGTCCTCTCCGTCGCTCCGCTGTTTGCCGAAGCGATCGACCGCATTTACGAGGACAAACCGGTATCCCCCATGTTTGTCTGATTGACTTGCGGCCGGGCGGCTTTTCTGCGTTCTAAGGCGGGGCGGATCATCCGTCCCGCCCGTTTCCGTATTCTTCTTTACGATTTTAGGAGTGTGCCATGCTGAACAATCTGTTCCACATCCGGCCGCAGCCGGCCGGTCAGGCGGAATACCTGGTGGTCGGCCTCGGCAATCCGGGCCCCAAATACGAGGAGACCCGCCACAACGCCGGATTCATGGCCGTCGATTACATCGCCGGGCAGGCCGGCGCGACCATCGACCGGCTGAAATTCAAAGGGCTCTGCGCCCCGGCGCGGATCGGCGGAAAAAACGTGCTGCTGCTAAAACCCGGAACCTACATGAACCTGAGCGGCCAGAGCGTGGTGGAAGCGATGGGCTTCTACCATATTCCCCCGGAAAAGGTCATCGTGCTGTACGACGACATCAGCTTCCCTCCGGGAAAGCTGCGCATCCGCTTAAAGGGCAGCGACGGCGGGCAGAACGGGATGAAGAACATCATCTATCTCACCGGCAGCGACCGTATTCCGCGCATCCGGCTCGGCACCGGCGACCGGCCGGACCGGCGGTGGGACCTCGCGGACTGGGTCCTTTCGCGCTTTTCGCCGGAGGACCGCAAGCGGTTCGATGAGGCGGTCGCACGCGCGAACGACGCCGTCGCCCTGATGGTGCAGGGCAAAGCGGCGGATGCGATGAATCTTTACAACGGGAATTGACCTGCCCGGCTGTCCGCTTCTAATGCGGCTGAAACGCAGGGGGAGGATCGCATGCATTTTTTTAAAACTGTTTTTTCACCTAAAACTATCATGGAATGCTTTTCGCTGGCTTTGCGATTCGTCGGCGCGGCCTATGCCGTGATAGGCGCGGTTTCCGCCGATTTCGCCGATCTGGAGATCGGCGCGGTACTTTTGCTTCTCGCCCTGTGCCTATGGCTCGTTGCAAACATGCACAACAAAAAGGTAGAAATTCTGAGGGAGAACGGCTTTCGCGTTCAGGCCAGAATCCGTTTCATCCGTAAGTATTGGCTGACCGGCATTTCATGCGGGGCACAAAGGCACCCCTGGCGCTTTTTCTATGAATACAAATACGGCGGGGAAAGTTATCGAGGACGCAGCGACCTGCTGTGGGAACACCCGGATTTTGGGTCCGGCGATCCGGTAACCGTTTTGATCGATGAAAACAATCCCGAAAAAAGCTGCCCCGATTTCATTCCCGCATTCAAATAAAGGGGATTTTCATGGAATTTCTGACAAACGCGATCCGCGGACTCAAGGAATTTTCAGACCTGGAAGCCGCGGTTGACAGCCGGGCGCTGCCGGCCGCGGTGACCGGTGTCTCCGGGGTCCACAAGGCAAATATCATCTATTCGCTCTGCGCCGACCTGCGGCGCAGGGCTTTTGTCGTCGCGGGCGACGAACCGGAGGCGCAGCGGCTTTGCTCCGACCTCGCGGCAATGGGCCTGAAGCCTCTGTTCTACCCGGCGCGCGACTTTTCCTTTCATGACGCGGAGGGCAGTTCGCACGAATACGAGCATCAGAGGCTGCAGGTACTGGAACGCATCCTCTCCGGCGGCTGCGACGCGGTCGTCTGCTGCATCGACGCCGCGCTGCAGCTCACCATCCCGCCCGCAGAGCTGAAACGCCGCACCGCCGTGCTCGAGGCGGGAAAAAGCGTACCGATGGAACGGGTGCTGGAAGCTCTTTCCGCGTGCGGCTATGAGCGGGCCGTGCAGATCGAGGGCGCGGGGCAGTTCGCGTCGCGCGGCGGAATCCTGGATTTCTATCCCCCGGGCGGCGAAGCGCCGGTCCGCGCGGAATTTTTCGGGGAAGAGATCGATTCGCTGTCGCTGTTCGACCCAATCTCCCAGCGGCGGACCGAGAACATCCAAAGCGCCGTGATCGAACCGGCGGCGGAAGCGCTGATCGAACATCCCCGGGTCCTGGCGGAACGGATCCGGAAGCTCGCCGGCGAGCTGCGGGGGAAAACCGCCCCGGCGGCCAAAGCCGTCCTGAACGAACAGGCCGGCAAGCTGGAAAACGGTCTGCGCCTGGGCTGCGCGGATAAATTTCTTCCCCTTCTGTACGGGGAAAAGGCGACGCTTTTCAGTTATCTGACGGATGACGCCCTGCTGTTTGTCAGCGAACCGGTCAAATCGCGCGAGCGGATGCGCGGCGCGCTGTGGCAGTGGGGCGAGGACCTGAAGGACCTGTTCTCCGACGGGACGCTCTGCCGCGGCCTGGACAGCTACAGCGGGGACTGGGCCTCGGCTCTTGCGGCGTTTGAACGCTTCGGCGCGGTCTATCTGGACGCCTTCGTTCACGGCGGCTACGAAACGCCGGTGCGCTCCCTCATCGGCATGAGCGCGCGCCAGCTTTCCACCTGGGGCGGCAGCATCCAGCTCCTGGCCGAGGACCTGCAGAACATGCTCGCGAACCGCTGGGCCTGCGCCGTGCTGTGCGGCTCCGACCGCGCGGCGCGCACCGTCGCCGCGGATTTGCAGGTCAAGGGGATCAACGCGGCGTTTGTGGAAAGCCCGGTCAGGATCGAACGCGGCGAGGTGGTCGTGACCATCGGCGCGCTGTCCGGCGGTCTGGAATACCCCGGCGCCTTCTTCGGCCTGATCACGCACGGGCGCGCGGCGCTTCCCCATGTGAAAAAAGCCAAAAAGAAAAAGAGCGGCGAGGCGGTTTACAGCATTTCCGACCTGACGCCCGGGGACTACATCGTCCACGCCACACACGGCATCGGCGTCTTTGAAGGGATCCATAAAATCGACATGAACGGCGTCGTCAAGGACTACATCAAGGTGCGGTACGCAAAAAGCGACCTTCTGTACGTCCCGGTGACGCAGCTCGACATGGTGTCCAAATACATCGGCCCGCGGGAGGACGCCAACGTCCGCCTGAGCCGCCTGGGCGGCAGCGACTGGCAGAAGGCGAAGGCCCGGGTGCGGCGCGCGGTCAAGGATATCGCGGACGACCTGATCCGGCTTTACGCCCAGCGGATGCAGGCCCAGGGGCACGCGTTCGCCCCGGACTCGGAATGGCAGCACGACTTCGAGGCCCATTTCGAGTTCGACGAGACGGAGGACCAGCTGCGCTGCATCGAGGAGATCAAGGCGGACATGGAAAAAAGCGCGCCGATGGACCGGCTCCTGTGCGGAGACGTCGGGTTCGGCAAGACGGAGGTGGCGCTGCGCGCCGCGTTCAAATGCATCACGGATTCCATGCAGTGCGCGATGCTGGTGCCGACCACGATCCTCGCCTGGCAGCACTACCAGACCATCACCCGGCGCATGGAGGGCTTCCCCATCCGCGTCGAGCTGCTTTCGCGTTTCCGGACGCCGAAGGAGCAGGAAGAAATCATCAGGAAACTTGAGCGCGGCGAAATCGACATGGTGGTCGGAACGCACCGCCTGATCTCCAAGGACGTCGAATTCCGCAATCTGGGCCTCATCATTGTCGATGAGGAGCAGCGCTTCGGCGTCGCGCAGAAGGAGCGTCTGAAATCGCGGTACAAGGACGTGGACGTCCTCACGCTCTCCGCGACGCCGATTCCCCGCACGCTCAACATGGCGCTGTCCGGCATTCGGGACATGAGCGTGATCGAAGAGGCGCCGCACGACCGGCACCCCGTTCAGACCTATGTGCTGGAACACGACGACGGCATCATTTACGAAGCCATCCGCCGCGAGCTGCGGCGCGGCGGGCAGGTTTACTACCTGCACAACGACGTGGGGAGCATCCAGCGCGCCGCCGCGAAGATTCAGGAGGCGATCCCGGAAGCGAAGGTCGGATTCGGCCACGGAAAAATGAATGAGCAGGAGCTTTCGGAGGTCTGGCGGCGCCTGATCGAGCAGGAAATCGACGTCCTGGTCTGCACCACGATCATCGAGACCGGCGTGGACGTGCCGAACGTCAACACGCTGATTATTGAAAACGCCGACCACATGGGCCTTTCGCAGCTGCACCAGATCCGCGGCCGCGTCGGGAGGTCCAGCCGCCGGGCGTTCGCCTACCTGACCTTCAAGCGGGACAAGGCGCTTTCCGAAATCGCGCAGAAGCGCCTGTCCGCCATCCGCCAGTTCACGGAGTTCGGCTCCGGGTTCAAGATCGCGATGCGCGACCTGGAGATCCGCGGGGCGGGCAACATCCTCGGCGGAGAACAGCACGGGCACATGGAGGCCGTCGGCTACGACATGTACCTGCACCTGCTGGCCGAGGCCGTCGGCCGCGCCAAGGGCGAAACGGTGCAGGAGTACGGCGAGGAATGCCTGGTCGACATGCAGGTCACCGCCCACATCCCGGAAAGCTATATTTCCGACCTGAACCAGCGGCTCGACATCTACCGGCGCATCGCGGACATCCGCACGCGCGAGGACGCGCTCGACGTCACCGACGAGCTGATCGACCGCTTCGGCGAACCGCCGGCCAGCGTAAACGGCCTGGTCGACATCGCGCTGCTGCGCAACGTCGCCTCCCGCCTCGGCATCCGCGAAGTCCGGCAGCAGGAAAACACGCTGTTCCTCTATTCCGACCGCATCGACATGAAAAGGATCGGCGCTCTGGTGTCCGCCCTGCGGGGCCGCGTGCTGCTCAACGCCGGGGCCAAGCCCTATGTCAGCGTGAGGATCGCCCAAAACGAGACTCCCCTGCAGACGCTTTCCCAGGCCCTGAAGCTGATGGAGGCCCCGCCGGAAGGATGAAGGCCGGATGAGAAAACCGGCCAGGATGAAAAAAGCATGGACAGCCCACCCGAAAAAGTGTATAATTGCAATAATCCATCAAACGCCGCAGGAAGAATGTTAAGAATATCGGAGTGTGTCATATGAAAAAAATAAAAAAGATCGCCGCGCTGCTCCTCGCCGCGGTCATGCTGGCCTCCACAGCCGCATGTTCCTCCGACAAGAGCTGGTGTGCGAAAAACGACAGCCTGACCGTGCCGGTCGGGAGTTATATTTACTATCTCTACTCCGCGTACGCAAGCGCCTCTTCCAAAGTGCCGGACTCCACCAAGGCCGTGCTGGACCAGAAGATCGACAGCAAGGACGCCGCGACCTGGATCCGCGAAAAGGCGCTGAATTCCGCCAAATCGCTGTTCGTCATCGACAAGAAAATGAAGGACCTGAAGCTGACCCTGACGGACGCCGAGAAATCCACCATCAAGACCAGCACGGACAACTTCTGGAACAGCTACGGAAGCACGCTGGAGGAATACGGCGTCGCGAAGAGCTCCTACGAGCTGGCAGCCGCCGAATACGGAACGAAATATCAGAAGGTCTTTAACGCCGTTTACGGCAAGGGCGGGTCCAAGGCGGTTTCGGACAATGAGCTGAAAAGCTTTTTTGAGAAGAACTACACCGATTTCTCTTACGTGCTGTGCAAGCTGTACAAGACGGATTCCAGCGGAAATTATTCCGCTTCGTTCTCCGACACCGAAAAGAAAAAGGCCGAGGCCCAGTTCAACGATTACGCTTCCAAGATCAAAGCCGGGACCATGACGCTTCAGCAGGCGGCCGACGCTTACAAATCCGCCGATCCGGACATTTCGGTCCAGACAGAAACCGTCGATCTCAAGACCAACACGCAGGGATACCCGGACGATCTGGTAAAGATACTGGACGGCATGAAGGCCGGAGAAACCAAGGCGGCGGAGATCTCGGACGGTTACCTGTATCTGTTGGCAACAAAGAACGACATCACGAAAAAGACCGAGGAGCAGATGAAAACCGACAGCGGGCGCAGCGGCCTTCTCGCCGATTACAAGGGGCAGGAATTCTCCGACGAAATTTCCAAGGAAGCCGATTCCATCAGCGGCGTGACCGTAAACGAAAAAGCGGTCAATTCCTATAATCCGTCGATGTTCGTGACGGAGGAGTAATTGCTGAAGCATCTAAAAGGACCGGCCCATATGGGCCGGTCCTTTTAGATGTTATTTTAATTATCTGTATTGGAGGAACTTATAAGCATTTTAAAAGGAAAACGATTATTTCTTTGGTTAGTGTTAGCTAACCTCTGTGACTTCAGTTTACCATCACTCAGCCGTTCTGTCAAGGCTTTTCCTGAAAATTCGCTCTTTTTTATAGAAAAGCGCTCCGCCAGGCAGAGGCAGCGCGGCAAATGAACGCTGCCTGTTTCCTCGTCAGTACAGCACGACCGTGCCGTCCTTCACCGCGCAGCGGCATTCATAGCTCTTCTGACTGCCGGTCTGCGCATCGTAGACGGAATTGAATTCAAAGGAATCCTTCCCGTCGGTCAGAAGGTAGCGCGCGATGAGGAACCGGTCGTCCACGCAGGTGACGAATTTGCCGAGGTCGCTCGGAAATTTCGCGTCCACTCCGGAGTTCATGACGCCGGCCACTTTGCAGAAGCCGTCGGCCTCCGTGATGCGGTAGGCGCGCCCGCCCTGCGGGTCGATGCTGAACATCGCGTCTTCCTCCTCCTGCCCAAGGCTGAGCGTCGCGGCGACCGACTTTCTGCCGCTGCGCTTGTCATAGGCGCACAGGCGCTGGTCCCCGGTCGGGAAATAGCGCGCCCGGAAGTAGAGGCTGCGGCCGTCCATCCCGGCATAGCGCACCAATCCGCTGGTTCCCGCACTGAGAATCAGTTCCAGCGGGACGCGCTCCTCCCCCGCCTTGACCGAAACGATCAAATCCAGCAGGGGGCAGAGCCAGACGTTGTCGTTGACTTCGTCCCCCAGCCAGCGCATATTGCGAAAACATTTGAGCTTTTCCTCTTCGTTCCCGTGCGGCTGGAGGACCAGAATCTGACGCTCGCCGTCCAGATCATAGGAAATCAACCCGGCGGCGTTTCCATTGCAGATACGCGGGTCCCTGACGTAGTAATACCGCCCCTCGTCCAGATCGTACAGATAGGCCACGCGGGAGAAGCCGGTCAGTTTTTTGTATTCGCGGAACAGACGGCGGTGGCGTTCGTTCGCGCAGGTATATAAGATCACGTGGCTTTCGTCGAGCGCGCGGCATTCGGCAAAGGCGCCGATGAAATTCAGCCGGGCCATGCTTTTCTCCGCTCCGGTATTCTTGTCCACCCGCAGAATCCAGACCGTGCTTTCGCCGGATTCCATCACGACGACGATGTCCTCCGGAAAGCTGAAAAAGTGCTGCACATAAGCCGGGTCGGTTAAAAAGTAGTTCGCGATAATGCGTTCCCGGTGCGTTTTCAGGTTGTATTCCAGAAGGAAAAGGCTGTTGTGCCCCTCCTCCGATTTTTCTTCGGCGTAATAGATCCTGTCCGCTTCAAATTCAATCAGCGAAACATTGCTGCTGGTAAACAGATTCCGCAAATCAACCACTTTCACCGGTCTCACCCCCGACCTTTTCATTATATCAGAAACCATCGAAAAATCCAATTCCGCATTGCCCGCTCAGGGCCTTTTTTTCTCATTTCATGCTATAATAGGAATCATCAGGGAGATGAAACGCCGTGCATGTGGTAAAAGCGAACTCAATGCTCGAAGTGGACCTTCACGGACTGACCGCGGAGGACGCGAAGCGCCGACTGGAACATCTTCTTTCGAGCGCCGGACCGGAGGTCAAGGAGGTCCGGGTCATTCACGGCTACAACTCCGGGCAGGCCCTGCGCGACATGGTCCGCCTGAGGCTGAAGCATCCGCGCATCGCCTCCAAGCTCGTCACGCTGAATCCGGGGGAAACCAGGCTTCTGCTCCTTCCCCCGGAGAAAAAGAAGGGCCGCTGACGGCGGTTCAGGGGGGATTTTCCGATGCTTCACCGAAACCGGGCGTTTCTCTTTTCCGTACTCGCGGTGCTTGCCTGCGGGGCTTTTCTCGCCGTTTTCTGGCTGCGGCCTCAGCCCGGTGGCGGAGCCCGCCCCGGAAAAAGCGGGGCGTCCTCGAAGGCAGCGTATTACACGGCGGCGGATTTCGGAATCCAAACCGTCCACAGCCCCGTTGATTTCAATCAGAACGGAACGGACGATTACACCGACCTTCTGCTCGGGGCGCGCGGGGACGCGGAAAACATGCCGGAATACGACAATTCCTATTATCAGGG
Source organism: Caproicibacter sp. BJN0012 (assembly GCF_035986805.1). NCBI lineage: Bacteria > Bacillati > Bacillota > Clostridia > Eubacteriales > Acutalibacteraceae > Caproicibacter > Caproicibacter sp. BJN0012. Next base: position 3,380,615 of record NZ_CP142518.1, read on the forward strand.
CGGGTATCCGCCGGACGGTTCCGGCGCCTGCACGGACCTCGTCTGGCGCGCGTTCCGGAACGCCGGGTACTGCCTGAAGGACATGGTGGACCGGGATATCGCGGAACACGCGTCCGACTACCCCGTCAACGGGAAGCCGGACCCGAACATCGACTTCCGGAGGACGGCGGATCTGAAAATCTATTTTGAGCGGCACGCCGTCTCCCTGACGACGGACCTGAAGCAGACCGCCGAGTGGCAACCCGGCGACATCGTCACGTTCGGGACCCACCACATCGGGATCATTTCCGACCGCCGGGACAAGGACGGCGTTCCCTTCCTGATCCACAACGCGGGCCAGGCGGAGCGCGAGGAGGATGTGCTGGCGCACTACGGCGAAATCAGCGGGCATTTCCGGTTCGACGCGAGCCGGCTGGACAAAAACGAACTGATTGCGTTCGATTCATCGAAATGAGGAGGCCTCTTTGCGCTCAGGCCGCGCGGGGCCGTTTTTTCTGGCCTGTGGCCCGGTGGCTCTTAACCTTTTATTTCTTCTGATTTTCTCTTTTGCGCTCGGGCCGCGCAGGGACGCACAGCGTCTTTTGCGCCTACGGCGGTCGCGACTTCAGCCTTTTTTGCGAACAGGCCGCGCAGGCCCGTTTTTTCTGGCCTATGGCCCGGTGGCTCTTAACCTTTTATTTCTTCTGATTTTCTCTTTTGCGCTCGGGCCGCGCGGGCCCATACTTTCGTAATCAGACGAAAGTACGCAAAGCCTGAGTCGGGGGGAACTTCAACTTCCCAACGGGAGGGGCACCTAAACGTTCCCCCCGACGCCCCCCGGCACCTGTCATGCAAAACGGTTCCGTTATCAAGCGAGTGATTCCCATTGGACGTTCCCAATCTTACGCCAAATGTAAAAAGGAAGCTCTCTGAAAATTTTCAGCTTTCTTTTACAACACCCTATGGCATCAGCTTTTCAGCCCCCGTCGTCAATGAAAAGCTGTTGTTAGAAGAACAGAAAAAATTTTCTTGACGGCTCCCGGGGGGTGTTAGGGGGACCATCCGGTCCGGACGTGCCTACGGCATACCCGGCTGAGAAAACATCGTCGCTTCCCTGTTTTTTCGCCGCTCCGGGAACGTAAATCGTAGATGCAGCGGTACGCTGCCCCCACCCGTACTTTGCCTCCTTTCGGGCAGGCTGAGCCTGCATGCACGTTTTCCGCCCAGGGTTTGCTGAGTGGAAACCAAAGGAGAGCGCAAGACTGTTTCTGACTGCTGTCCATAGTCATGATCCGCCGTAGGCGAGTAAGACGCTGTGCGTCCCTGTCCGGCCTGAGGACAGAAAAAGAAAATAGAAGAAATAACAAGTGAAGAAGCCCCGGGCCGCAGTCCGAAAAGAGCGACCAGACCCGGCAGTTCCGGGAGAACCCTATCTCCGTCCCGCTAAACAAGGCAAGCGTGCAGGCTCAGCCTGCAATTTTATAGTTGAATTTTGGTAAATTAAGGATTATAATAGAATCGCAAGGTAAATAAAAAACGCAATGCAGGGATGGAGTGTGCAACCACCCCACCCCCTGCATACGGAGAGCCACCCTCCATATACCACGGAATTCACCGCGCATTGCAGGACCTATTATACTTCCTTTTTCTGTTTTTGTACAGGGGAAGGAAGGAGAAACACTTCTTTTTCCTCCTGTATCTGCGCGCGCGCCGGTGTATGGAATGACAAATTCCGTACCGGCGCTTTTTGTTGCCTTGCGGGCAACGATGACGTTGCATCCAACGGCCCACCGTTCAGCAAGCAGTGAAATGATCGGTTGAGACAGGTGGGACGGAGGAAGGAATCTCCCGACGGCACATTACGCCACTTTCAAAACCCCGGTTTCCAAAGCGTTGGGGAAAAAGCTGATGGACAGCTTTCCCCATGCCGTGGGCGCCGCAGGTGCGAACGGGTCGAATGGCCTGGGAGATTTCCGGAACCGTCCTGCCAAACCAAACCGCGAATTTTCGCCGTTCCGTCTGGCAGGCCGAAGGGTGCGGCGACACGCCGCCCGCCGGCGGAATTCCGAATGTATGTGAAAGAAGTATGAACGCGGAAAGTCCAGCCCATACCCGGCGCAGTGAGAGAGATTCCGCCGGCAAAAAAAGGGAGCGGAGCGTCCAATCGGGCGCTTCGCTCCCGATTTTTATTAACAATCCGTTGAATCACTTCGTCATAATACGGAAGGCAGTATTTTACCTCAGGCTGGACGTAGACGTGCAAACATCTTTTACGCTACCGGTTTCTTTTCAAATACTCTGTGGCCATAGCTTTGGAGCCCCGTCGTCAATGGGAAGCAGTCGTCTGATAACAGAACCGTTCTGCATGACAGGTGCCGGGGGTGCAGGAGGGACGGTTAGATACCCCTTTCGATGGGAATTTGAAGTCCCCCCTCTTTTATTCGTTTCAGCATTCCCCAATAGAGGGCTCCAAAGTTGAGATGTTAGATTCAATCAATTTGATTCTGATCTTCATGGTCGCGTAGCGCAATAGACGCTTTGCGTCCCTGCGCGGCCTGCGCGCAATGAAGAAACATAGAAGAAATTTTGGGTTAAAAGTCACCGGGCCTTGGGCCCGCAGAAAATCCGGCCGGATGGTCCGTGCCTTCCGGACCGGCGATGCGCTGTTCCTCGATCCGGTACCGCGGGCGGGCCTTTGTCTCCGCATAGATTTTGCCGATATACGTGCCGAGGACGCCCATGCCGAGGAGCACCAGCCCGCCGAGCAGCCACAGCGACCAGAACGCCGCGATCCAGCCCGCCCATCCGGCGGCAAAGTGGGCGATTCCCGCCCAGACGGTGCCGATCAGGCCGATCAGGGCCGTCAGCATGCCGAGGTTGAAAATCAGCTTTAACGGCTTCACGCTGAACGACGTGATGCCGTCCACGGCGAACGCGAGCATTTTTTTGAGCGGATATTTTGACTCCCCGGCGAACCGCTCGTGCCGGTCATAGGTGACGACCGCGCTGCGGTAGCCGATGAGCGGGACCAGCCCGCGCAGGAACAGGTTCACCTCGCGGTACTCCGAAAGCGCGTCCAGCGCCCGGCGGCTCATCAGGCGGTAATCCGCGTGGTTGTAGACCACGTCTACCCCCAAAACCGCCATGAAGCGGTAGAATCCGAGCGCCGTCGCGCGCTTGAAAGCCGTATCGGTTTCCCGCTTGTTCCTCACGCCGTACACCACGTCGCAGCCGTCCAGATATTTCCGCACAAACTCGTCGAGGACGTCGACGTCGTCCTGAAGGTCCGCGTCCAGGCTGACCGCGCAGTCCGCAAATTTCCGCGCGGTCATCAGCCCGGCCAGCAGCGCGTTCTGATGCCCCCGGTTGTGCGCCAGCTTGACTCCGCCGACCAGCTCGTTGCGCTCATTGAATTCCGAGATCAGCCGCCAGGTGGCGTCCCGGCTGCCGTCGTCCACAAGCAGCATCCTGCTTTTCGGGTCCGCCAGTCCGGCGGACATCATCGAACGCAGCTTTTCCGTCAGGCGTTTTACCGTTTCCGGCAGGACCTGTTCCTCATTGTAACAGGGGATGACAAGATAAACGACCGGTACCGACATGGGAACCTCCACCTTCGCTTTCAGTTTTTCATTTCTTCTTCCGGATTTTTTACATCCGGAACGGCGTGCGGCGGGGCCGGGAAAACCCTCCCCGCGGGGTGAGACAGGCGCGGCGCGCGCAGATGCACCACCCGATAGATTTTTCTCTTTTTTTTCTGCTGTCCGCGGTCATACCGCCGGGTCACGATATAATAGAACGCAAACAGGAGGATTCCGCCCGCCGTCGCCGCGGCGCCCAGGGCCAGACCGGGCGTTTTGTAGCTGAAACGGATCCGGGAGGTCCCCGCCGGGACCCGGACGGCCATGAAGCCGACGTTCACCTTGACGATTTCCGCCGGTTTTCCGTTGACCTCGACGGTCCAGCCGCCCTCCCACGGGACGCTGAAAAACACCAGGCTGCTTTTGTCCGACGTAAACTCCGCCGAGAACCCGCCGTTGTCCTCCGTGAAAGAGGCGCATGCCTGTGCCGCCCGCGCGGTGCAGTCCGAAAAATAAGCCTCCTGCGAATAGTCCTGGCCGTTGACGTCCAGGTGGGAAAGGCCCTTCGCGTTCTTCCCCACGTCCGCGTCCTCCAGAACCACGGCCTTGAGCAGCAGCAGATTCCGATCGTCCTCCGCCAGGCCGTTGTATTCGGAGCGCGTCACATAGCTGTCATAAGCAAAGCCCATCGGGACAAAATAGTCGTTGCGGTAGACGTCGCAGCCGTTCTGCGTCGCGTAATAGCTCCACCCCGGCATGGCGGCGGTCCCGTCCTCCCCGGTGAACTTCTTTCCGGAATCGACGGGGTCGAACAGCCAGAGACAGCTCGTCAGCCCCCGTAGGCCGTAGTATTTCACGTCCGGGCGGGAGCCGACGTCCCGCTGCACGCCGATTGTCGGGTAAAATTCCATGACCGAGCCCGGCACGATGCTGTGGAACGCCTGAATGCTTGGCTTCTGCCAATACATGGCCTGGTTGTCCATGCCGTCGAAAACGTCGATCCGGCTGAACTCATCGGAATCCGGCAGATTGATCTGATCCCCTTTATTAAGCGAATAGGGGATGATCCATTTGTGGGTGTCGTCGCTCTGCGTTTTGCCGAGCGCGATGAAATAGGCCGCGTAAACAACGGTAATCAGCGTGATGCCGCCCATCAGGTAATGGAGGAACTGTTTGCGGTTCCTCCGGTAAAAACGGAAGGACAGCGTGAAAAGCGCGATGCTCAAAAGAGCGACGGCCACGTAGGGCCAGAACCGGGTCGGGTAATCCTCCAGCCCGAAGACGGTCTTTCCCTCTGAGGTTTTGTTCGGCATCAGCCCGATCGGGAGCGCGATGCCCAGTGTGATCCCCAGCGTCCATTTGATCGCGCGGGGCCAGTCCGATCTGCGGTCCTGCAGCGCCAGAATGGTCGCCAGCGCCAGCATCAGCGTCAGCATATAGAACCAGCGCGCGTAGTAGGACATGTTGAACAGCTGGAACGCGGCGTTCAGGATCGGCACGAAGGCCATGAAAAACAGGATGCAGATGATCGTTTTCAGCCAGTGCTTTTTCCTCACCTGGACAAACGCGAACACCCCGCTCATGCCGACGAGCGGGAACCACGCGCCGAGCGAAGCCCACTTCGCCTCCGAATTCGGGGTGAAGTTCGGGCGCGCCGGAATGTCCGGCGGGAAGAAAAAGCACTCCAGAATGTGGATATACCGCTGGTTCCAGTCGTAGAGGAGGGTCCCCCAGCCGGAGGGCGGGTTGTCGACGCGCGGATTCTGCACCGCCGCCAGAACGGTCGGCACAAGAAGGACCGAAGCGCACAGAACGCCGAGGACCGCCTCGCAGGCCAGAAGCAGAAAATCGCGCACCGAAAGCGTCCAGTTACGGCTCAGGAGGCGGACAAACCAGTAGATCAGCAGGAATACAACCTGTCCCACAAAAAAGTACCAGTTGACCATCGCGCACAGGAAGACCGTCAGTGCGAACACCCCGCGCCGGCGCGAATCCATGTACTCGTCCAGCGCCCAGAGCATCAGCGGAAAAAAGACGATCGCCTCGTGAAAATGGTTAAAGAAAATATTGTAGATGGAAAATCCGGAAAACGCGTACAGCATGCCGCCGATCACGGCGTAATCCGGGTCGCGGACATACCGCCGCAGATAGTTGAACGCCGTGAGGCTCGCGCAGCCGAATTTCAGCATCAGCAGCGGGCCCATCAGATGCGGCACCATCCAGCTCGGGAACGGGATCGTCAGCCAGAAGAACGGGCTGCCCAGCAGGTAAAACGTATAGGACCCGATAAAATTCGCGCCGAGGTCCGTCGTCCAGCTCCAGCCGATATTCCCGCTCCGGACCGCGTCGTGGCACATCTGGTAGAAGGGGACCTGCTGGACGTTGTAATCACCGTAAAAGAGGAAATATCCGCCGTCGAACAGAATAAAAGGAATAAAAAAAAGAAAGGATACGGCAAGGCCGTAAAAAAAAGCCTTGTAAAAATATTCCCTTGTCCCGTTTCCCCTCAGACCGTGAATTTTACCCACTGCTCCGCCTCCCATGCACCTTATCGTTCCATATTATAACACACCGCCCTGCCGAAACAAGAAAGATTCCTGGAGAAATGATGAATTTTTTGTATTGAAAATATGAGAAAATACGGTATGATAAGAAGGTACGGGCAAAGGGGGACTGATTCGTGTTCCATTTTTTCGCCGTGCTGTCGCGCATGAAAAATATCAACCGCTGGGGCCTGATGCGAAACACCCGGCAGGAAAACCTGTGCGAGCACAGCTTTGAGACCGCCGTCATCGCGCACGCGCTTGCCGTCCTGCGCAACACCCGCTTCGACGGAAACGCCGACCCGGGCCGCGCCGCCGCGCTCGCCCTGTTCCACGACGCGCCGGAGATCATCACGGGGGACATGCCGACTCCCGTCAAATATTTCAGCCCGAAAATCCGCTCCGCCTACCGGGAGGTGGAATCCGTCGCGCGGGAGCGCCTGCTCGGCTTCCTGCCGGAGGACCTGCAGGGCGTGTACCGCCCGCTTCTGGGAGAAACCGCGGAACCCGGCGACGCGGAGCTGCTGAAGCTGGTCCGCGCGGCGGACAAGATCTCCGCGGTCATCAAGTGCGTGGAGGAAAAACGGATGGGAAACACGGAGTTCTGCCAGGCGGAAACGGCCCTTCGCAATTCGGTCAGGGAACTGCGTTTGCCGGAGGCGGACTGCTTCATGGAAGAATTCCTGCCCTCGTTCAGCCTGACGCTGGACGAACAGGAATAATTGGAAAATTTCCAGAAATTTTACAAAAAATAATTTTTTTCCGCAATCATAGAAAGCGGCCTTTTCTTTATACTATTACGGTTAAGGACGCACAGTTTCTTTCCGCGGACCTCCGATCAGGACGCGCCTGCGGCGGACGCACAGCGTCTTTTCGCGCCTACGGCGGACACGGCTTTGGCGCGGTTATGCTTTTCAGTCTGCGGTTCGTCCCGGGCACGCTTTCAGGGAAACTCTTTGCAAACACGGCTCGTTCCGCCGCCGGGAGTTTCTTCTCTCTGCGCCGCCCGGACAAAGCCACAGATTTCCACGTTCCGCACGGCGGGCCGAATCATGAAGGGATGGATGAAGTGAAAAGAAGAAGAAGGCACCTGCTCCGGAATATTTCCATTTTGGTCCTAAGTCTTTTGATGCTTACCGCGGGGGTCGGCTGCGTTTACGCCGACAGCCTGTTGAACAGAATCAACTTTGCCGATCCGCAGGAGGAAGAGCCGCAGTCGACCGGCTCCCTGTTTGAAACCAACTCCGGCGGCGGGACGGACAGCGCCAACGCCGGGCTCCTGGGCGGGCTGTACCATGACGACGCCATTACCAACATTCTGCTGCTCGGCGTGGACAATTACCAGAAAAACGACACGGGCCGCAGCGACAGCATGATGCTGGTTTCAGTGGATACGCGCCATAAAAAAATCAAACTGACCTCCTTTATGCGCGACCTGTATGTCGCGATTCCCGGCGTCGGCAGCAACCGCCTGAACGCCGCCTACAGCATGAACGGCGGCGGGGTCAAGGGGGCACAGGCTGTCGTGCGCACGCTCGAATCGAATTTCGGCGTGGATATCGACCGCTATGTCATTATAGACAATGACGCTTTTAATAAAATTATCGACCGGCTCGGCGGAGTCAAGATCACGCTGACGGCGGCGGAGGCCAAGCTGGTAAACCAGTATTCGGGGGATTCCAGGCGGAATCTGAAAGCCGGCACGTTCACGCTCAGCGGGGCGCAGGCCCATTATTATTCGCGCATCCGCGCGATCGGCGACGATTTCGAGCGCACGGAGCGGCAGCGCAAGGTGTTTTCCAGCATCGTCGATTCCCTGAAGGGCTCCAGCCTGCCGACGATCTACGGCGCGCTGGCCGATACGCTGAATCTCGTGACGACAAACATGACCAAATCGGAAATTCTGGCGATGGCATCGAATTCCCTCACGTACCTGAATTATCCGATCAGCCAGGACCGGGTGCCCGCGAACGATGAGTATACGTCTGAAACCGTGATGCTGGGCGGAACGGGGGCCGATGTTCTGGTTCCCATTCTCGACAAATGCAAAAAAGACATCGCATCCTTTATTTTCGAGAGCGATATTCCCGATAAGGTCTACAACAACGCGGGCTAACCGGCGCGTCGCCGGTCCCGGCGGCCCGCTGTTCAGTGCGCAGAAAAAGAGCAGTTCAGTTGAGCGGGACGGTATCAAGAAATCCCCCGACAGTCCAAGGCTTTAACCCGCGCGGCGATTCTGCCGCGCGGCTTTTTTCGAAAGGAGGCGGGCGCGTGTCCGCACCGCTCTATGAAGCATTGGTCCGGCACGCCGCCCTCGGGCGGGCATCCTTCCATACGCCGGGCCATAAAAACAATCCCGCCGCCCTCCCGGACGGCCTGTCCCGGCTCGATCTGACCGAGCTGCCGGATACCGGCAGCCTGTACGACGGCGGCGGTCCGGTCGAGCGGGCGGAAGAACTGGCCTCCTCCCTGTTCGGCACGGCGCGCACCTGTCTTTCCGCGGGGGGATGCACGCTGTGCGTCCAGGCGATGTTCCGCCTCGCCGCCCCGCACGGCGGAACAGTCCTCTGTGCCCGAAATGTCCACCGCAGCGCGGTCGGCGCGATGGCGCTGCTCGGGATCGAACCGGTCTGGGCGATGCCGGAGGATCTGGTCCATGCGGTGGACACCTGCGGAGCGGACGTGAAAGCCGTTTATGTCACCAGCCCGGATTATTACGGGCGGCTGCTCGACATCGCCGCGATTTCCGCGGCGTGCCGCAAAAAGGATCTTCCGCTTCTGGTTGACTGCGCGCACGGGGCGCACCTGATGTTTACCGAACCAAAGCTGCACCCGCTTCTCCGCGGCGCTTCCATGACCGCCGACTCCGCCCACAAGACGCTCGGCGTCCTGACCGGCGGAGCGTGGCTGAACATCGCGGACTCCCGCTTTGCAAAGGACGCGAAGGAGGCGATGGCCCTGTTCGGCTCCACCAGCCCTTCGTTTCCGGTTCTCGCCTCTCTCGACCTGTGCCGGGAGCGGCTGGAACGAAATTCCGGCGCCTTCCCTGTTCTGCAGGAGCGCGTGAGCCAAATCCGTTGCCTGGCCCGGTCGCGCGGGATTCCCTCGCCCGAAGGCCTCTGCGACCCGACGCGGCTGGCGCTGAAAACGTCGGAAATCGGGCTGGCCGGCATACAGGCCGCCGAGCGGTTCCGTGCCGCCGGCGTCGAGCCGGAGTATGCGGACCGCTCGTTCGTGATTTTCATCCCGACGCCGTTCAACACCGAAGCGGACTTTCTCCGGCTGGAACAGGCCGTCCGCCGGCTCCCCGCCGGGGATCCGCTTCCTGAAATTCCCTCTTTTCCGCCGCTCTGCCCTTCCGTCGTTCCCCTGCGGGAGGCGGCGCTGGCCGAAACCCGGTCTGCCCCGCTCTCCCGGGCCGCCGGAGAAACCGCCGCGCAGATCGCCTGCCCCTGTCCGCCGGGCATTCCCGTCGTCATGCCGGGCGAGCGGATTTCAAAAGAGGCGGCGGAGTTTCTGCGCGGCACTGGCATTTATGAAATAAAAGTGATAAAATAGAATAGAACAAAGTATTTCATCATCAGGATCTCACGAACGGGAGGGATACGAATGAAGCTGGTATTGGCGATTGTAGGCAACGACGACAGCGGCATGGTCTCCTCGGCACTGACCAAGGAGGGCTTTTCCGTCACAAAGCTCGCGACAACGGGCGGATTCTTGAAGAAGGGCAACACAACTTTTATCGTCGGCACGGAAGATGAAAAGGTGGACCAGGTCATTTCCATCATCGCCGGCCAGAGCCGGCGCCGCACGCAGCTCGTCCCGAGTACCACCACCATGGATATCGGCGTCTACTCCGCGTTCCCGGTGGAAGTTACCATCGGCGGTTCCACGATCTTTGTGCTGAATGTGGACCGCTTTGAAAAGGTATGAGTTTGAATTTTGAAGGTTTTTCCGGCAATCCGGAGGTCAAGAGGAGCTTGTCCCTTGCCTTTGATGAGGGACGTTTTCCCCACGCGGTTCTTCTGGAGGGTTCTCCGGGCAGCGGAACCGACATCCTCTCCGGGATTCTTGCGAAGGCGGCTGTCTGCCTTGCGGAGAACGAACGGCCCTGCGGGCGCTGCCCCGGCTGCGTCAAGGCGGCCGCGGGCTCCCACCCGGACATCCTGACGCTGGACGGCGACGGCAATCCCCGCGTTTTTCCGGTGGACGCCGTGCGGGAGATCCGCGCCGGAGCCTACATCCTTCCAAACGAGGCGCCGAGGAAGGTTTACCGTCTCTTAGGCGTGCATAACATGGCGGAACCGTCTCAGAACGCGCTTCTAAAAGTTCTGGAAGAACCGCCCGAAAACGTGATTTTTCTTCTGACCGCCTTCAGCGCTTCCGCCCTGCTGCCGACCATCCGGTCCCGGGTGCAGATTTTTACTCTGGAAGACGGCGGGGGGAGCGAAGAGGGCCGCGGGGAAGCGGCGGCGGTCGCGCGCGCGGTCGTGGCGCCCGGCGAGGCGGAGCTGCTGTTCCAAACGGCGCCGCTCATCCGGGACCGCGACCGACTGCGCGCCGTTCTGGCACAGCTTTTTTTGCTGCTCCGCGACGCCGCCGTGCTTCGGGCGGGAGGAAACTCCAGCCTCTCCGGCGAAAGCGGCGCGGCGGCGTACCTCGCCTCCAAGCTGACCCGGAAAAGCCTGATGCTTCTTCTGGAGGAAACCGGGCGCGCCCGGCGCGCGCTGGAGCAAAATGCAAACGCGGCGCTTCTGGTCACCGCCCTGTGCGCGGGGCTGAGGGAAGCGGCCGGAAAATCATAAATGGAAACAGCGACGAAAAGGAGGGCCATATGGCCGAGGTAATTGGCGTGCGATTTAAGAACGTCGGCAAGGTCTATTATTTTGACCCGGCCGGCAACATCCTGAAAAAGGGCGACAAGGTGATCGTGGAGACCGCCCGCGGAGTGGAATGCGGGGAAGTCGCCATGGAAAACCGCCAGATCGGAGAGGAAGAGCTTGTGCAGCCCCTGCGCCAGCTTATCCGCACCGCGACGGAAGAGGACCTGCAAAAGGTCGAGGAAAACAAGAAAAAAGAAAAGGCGGCCTTTGGGATCTGTCTGAAGAAAATCGCCGCCCATAAGCTGGAAATGAAGCTGGTCGACGTGGAATACACGTTCGACAATTCGAAGATCCTGTTCTATTTTACGGCGGACGGACGCGTCGACTTTCGCGAACTGGTCAAAGACCTCGCCTCCGTTTTCCGTACCCGCATCGAACTGCGGCAGATCGGCGTGCGGGACGAGGCGAAAATGCTCGGCGGGCTCGGCATCTGCGGCAAACCGTTCTGCTGCGCGACGTTCCTCGGCGGGTTCCAGCCCGTTTCGATCAAAATGGCCAAGGAGCAGGGCCTTTCGCTGAATCCCGTGAAAATCTCCGGCATCTGCGGCAGATTGATGTGCTGCCTGAAATATGAGCAGGAGACTTACGCCAGCCTGCTGCGCAGCGTCCCCGGGATCAATTCCGTCGTCATGACGCCGAAGGGGCGCGGGGTGGTGGCGGACAACAACCTGCTGACCGAGACCGTCTATGTCCGGCTCGACTCCTCCCCGGACACCCCCACGCAGGCGTTCCGCGCCAGAGACGTCCGCGTATTGAAAAGCGGAAAAAATGCAGTCAGCAAGGACGAGATGGAGCAGCTGAAAACCCTCGAGGGGAACTAAATTTACGGTTGCAATTTTGCATTTTTATGTTACAATAGGTCTATATAAAGTATTGGAGGTGTTCCTTTTATGGCATATGTTATCAGTGATGATTGCATTTCCTGTGGTGCCTGCGCCGGTGAATGCCCGGTGGAAGCAATTTCGGAAGGCGATGGCAAATTCGTGATTGATCCGGAAAAATGCACGGAGTGCGGATCCTGCGCGGAGGTCTGCCCCGTCGGTGCGCCGAAACCGGAAAACTGATTCCGACAGGACAAAAAGACGGAGCGTTCTGCGCCCGTCTTTTTTCTTTTTCAGCCAATTTGAAACGCCATAGGAGGACCGCAGCAATGGAACGCCGGGATGTTCGCCTCCGGGCGGAGGAAGCTCTCCGCACAGACGGGAAGCTGGAGCCACTTTCTTCCGGCTTTTACGCCGTCACCGGAAAAAATCACACCTTTAATACCGACACAATCCTGCTCGCCGATTATTCCATGCCGCGCCCCGGTGAAACCTGCGCCGATTTCGGCACGGGCTGCGGCACGATCCCGCTTTTATGGTGCGCCCGGTCCGCTCCGCAGCGGGTATACGCGGTCGAGCTTCAGGAGGAAGCCTGTGAACTCGCGCGCAGTTCCGCCCGTTTCAACGGGTTGGAGAACCGGATCGAAATCGTGCAGGAGGATATCCGCCTCCTGAAGGACAATCGTTCCATCCCCCGCAGCCTCGATCTGATCGCCTGCAATCCTCCCTACCAGCCGGACGGGTCCGGACAGCACAGCACACAGGAAAGCCGCCGGATCGCGCGGCACGAGGTCGCCTGCAGCTTTTCCGAAATCGCAGCGTCCGCCGGGGCGCTTCTTCGCTGGGGCGGACGCTTTTTTTTCTGTCTTCGGCCCGCGCGCCTCTGCGACGCCATTCCGGCGCTCCGGACGGCCGGGCTGGAACCGAAACGGCTCCGTTTTGTTCAGCAGCGCGCGGACAAGGCCCCTTTCCTGTTTCTGATGCAGGCGAACCGGGGCGGACGGCCCGGCCTTTCGGTGCAGCCGGCGCTGCTGGTCGAGTCGGAAAGCGGCGGCTGGTCCGAAGAGATGCTGAGAATCTACGGAGATTACAAGGAGGGGCGGACATGAGCGGAAAGCTGATTGTGGTCGGCACGCCGATCGGGAATCTGTCCGATTTTTCGCCGCGCGCGCGGGAGGCGCTGGAAAGCGCCGACTTTATCGCGGCGGAAGACACGCGCGTTACCGTAAAGCTGCTCAATCACTTCGGGATCAGGAAGCCGATGATCTCCTATTTTGAGCACAACAAATACGAAAAAGGAGACGTGATCTGTGAGAGGATCGGGGCCGGAGAAACCTGCGTGCTGGTGACCGACGCGGGAATGCCCGCGATTTCAGACCCCGGTGAACTGCTGGTCGCTCAGTGCGCCGAACGCGCCCTGCCCGTGTTCGTTGTCCCGGGTCCCAGCGCCGTCATTTCCGCTCTGGCGGTTTCCGGACTGCCGACCGGGCGCTTTACCTTTGAGGGTTTCCTCAGCGTTTCCAAAAAAAGCCGGCGCGAGCATCTGGAAGAGCTGAAAACGGAACGGCGCACCATGGTGTTCTACGAGGCGCCGCACAAGCTTGCCTCCACCCTTGCCGATATGGCGGAAGCCTGGGGCGGCGGGCGGCGGGTCGCGCTGGCGCGCGAATTGACGAAAATCCATGAGGAGGTCATCCGCACGACGCTGGCACGGGCGGCGGACCGTTACGTGGGGGAGACCCCCAGGGGAGAATTCGTGCTCGTGATCGAAGGCGCGCCGGAACCGAAGCAGGCGGAGTCCTCCGCCGCGGACGCGCTGAAGCTGGCGCGGGAGTATCTCGGCCAGGGGCTGTCCGCGCCGGAGGCCGCAAAGCGGGCCGCGGCGGAAACCGGGCGCAGGAAAAACGAACTTTACCGGGATCTGACGCACGGCTCCGGAAAAGACTGAATACGCGGCTGGGTTTGCCAAACGGACTCCGCTTTTTTCTTTTCAGTCTTAATAACTGCATTTTCTTCCTTTATACTGAAATTATCATGATAAATTAGGTGAATGCGAATGAGTGTAAAGGAATACGCGAAACAGACCGTTGCGAAAGCGGCAAATATCATCCGTGGAGATTCCGCCCGGCACGGGGAGTGGAAACACCAGTTAAACGAATTTGCTGTCTGTCAGTGCGGAAGCCCGCGGGACATGATCTCCATCCTCGGGTCTTTTTTCAAGTGGAGCATCATCTCCATACTGATTGGCGCCGTGGCTGGCGGGGTAGGCACTCTGTTCTATTTCTGCATCCGGTATGTTACGATGCTGCGCACCACTTACGGATGGCTGATCTGGTTTCTTCCACTGGGCGGTCTGGCCATCGTGTTTCTCTATCACATGGGCAAAATCACGCAGCCAAAGGGAACGGATCTGGTGATCGAAGCGGTGCGGTCACCGGAACCGATCCCCACCATGATGGCGCCGCTGATTTTTATCGCAACCGCAATTACGCACCTGTTCGGCGGTTCGGCGGGCCGCGAGGGAGCCGCCCTTCAGCTTGGCGGCAGCCTTGGTTACCGGATCGGGAGCCTGTTCCGCCTTGATGAAAAAGATCTGCACGTGGTTACCATGTGCGGCATGGCCGCCTGTTTTTCCGCCCTGTTCGGGACGCCGCTGACCTCCACTCTGCTGGTAATGGAAGTGATAACGGTCGGCGTCATGTATTATTCCGCTCTTGTTCCCTGCATCGTCGCCTCTATTGTCGCGGCGGGCATCTCCCGGTCGTTTCATGCGATTCCCACGCAGTTCACCGTCACCGGAACGCCCGATATCGGCGTCTTGCCGCTCCTGCAGGTGGCGCTGCTGGGAATCCTGTGCGCGCTGGTCAGCATCCTTTTCTGCTTTGTAATGCATGGCACTGGCCTGCTCTGCAAAAAATGGATTCCGAACCAATACATGCGTGCTGCGGCCGGCGGGGGCTTGCTCATTTTCCTCTCCCTGGTGTTCGGCCGGGATTACCTGGGCATGGGCAGCGACGTAATTGCCGCGGCCTTCCTGCAAAGCTCACGGCCGGAAGCGTTTTTGCTGAAACTTCTCTTCACTGCCGTGACGCTCGGCGCGGGGTTCCGCGGCGGCGAAATTGTTCCCGCTTTCTTTGTCGGGGCTACGTTTGGCTCCTTCACCGGCAGCCTGATCGGATTGAACCCTTCCTTTGGGGCGTCCGTTGGCTTTATGGCGGTATTCTGCGGGGTGACAAACTGTCCTTTGACCTCGTTTGTCCTCAGCGTCGAGGTTTTCGGTGAAAAGGGAATCATCTACTATCTTCTCGCCGCCGGAATCAGCTACATGCTCTCCGGGTATTCCAGCCTATACAGCCAGCAGAAAATCCTGTACGCAAAAGACAAATCCCTTTATATCGGCGGCGAATAAAGCACAAAAAAGCGGGCGCCTCACAGGGTGCCCGCTTTTTTGTGACAGACCGGCTATTCCATGATGGAAGTGATCTTAGTGCTCACACGAACGGCATCACGCCGGTAATCAAACCTGAATTTGCGCATCACCCGCTGCACGACACCCTGCGCGGTTTCCGACGTGACGGTCTGCAGCATGGCAATATACTGCGTCGCACTGCAGGAGGCCACCGTGTCCCCTCTTCTCATTCCGGTCAGAATGGCATTTTTGAGCTTTTCAGAGGCGGCCCTGAGGACTTCCGGCTCCGGCATGCCGCCGTCCCTGCCGTTCATCGTAAACAGAATCAGGAATATGGAAAGGCCGGTGCGCGGCATCATCCGGACCTGGGACCGATACAGATATTTAAACATATCGTAATCACAGTAAAAAGCCCCTTTGATTTTTGTCTTCTCCTGAAGGTCGCTGTGGATGCTTTCCAGATCCGTCTGCGGCCGGCTGCTGTCCGATATCCGGCTGACGCACGGTTTAAAAAGGCCGCTGAGATTGACCCCGAATTCCTGGTAGAACAGCTTCACAGTGCGGTCGTAGTGGTCGAACGCCTTCCCCTCGCAGCCCGTGTTTGAATAAGCCTGCAGCAGCAGAATATGGACCGGCTCCTCATAGGGGAACAGGCGGAGCGCTTCTTCGCAGACCGGGATCATCTCCTCAAAGCGGTCCTTTTGCGCCAGCAGGCCGCAAAGGCCGACAACACAGCGGAGATACAGTCCCATATAGCGCGTACTCTGCAAAATCACCCAGGTTCCATAGGAAGATTTCGGCAAAAAGCCGTTCTGATAAAGCCCGATCGCCTTCCTGTACCATCGGATCCGCTTTTCAACCGGGGCTTTTTGCAAACAGGCTTTTTGAGCGTATTCAAGGAACCGCTCGGAATCCACACTGCATTCATACTGGTTGTTCCATACGTAGGTCCCGTTTAAAAAAATAATAAATTGGGACTGGTCGCCGGACAAGT
Source organism: Caproicibacter sp. BJN0012 (assembly GCF_035986805.1). Taxonomy (NCBI): domain Bacteria; kingdom Bacillati; phylum Bacillota; class Clostridia; order Eubacteriales; family Acutalibacteraceae; genus Caproicibacter; species Caproicibacter sp. BJN0012. Next base: position 3,396,822 of record NZ_CP142518.1, read on the forward strand.
CCCCCAGAATCGTGCGCGCCCGGTAAACGAGGTTCTTCAGGGCATTTTCCGGGTCCCCGCACTCGCGCCCGTCCCAGATATCCCGGAGAAGCCGGTTCAGCGGCACGGGAACATTGCGCTGCGCAATGAGATATTGAATCAGCATCCAGACCCTCTTGGTACGCCCTTTCAGATTTGTCAGAGTTTTTCCGTTAATGGTAATTGAAAATTCGCCAAACATCTGGACGCTGATTTTAGTATTTTTCCCGGAATACAAACTCATCGCTTCCCATCCGAAATTCTACATTCAGTGTACCATAAACCGCGACGATTTACAATTCTGGAACCTCGGCTCTGTAAGAAGTTAATTTTCTTCCAGTTTCTCCAAAACGAGCTGATGGAGACGTCTGCTTTCGTTTAAATCGATCACCCGCTGGTTCCGGCTGCCGCGAAACAGCAGCGTCAGATCCTTCTGCTCCTGCAGAAACGGGCCGTCCACCAGCACGTCCGTCCGGTCAAGAAGGTCCTTGACCTCAGGGTCACGCATCGCCAGAAGCTCCTCGTACCGATACCCGGAGTAGGTGGTCACATCCAGCCCGGCGGAATGCACAAGGGAAGCCAGCTCCGCCAGCGGGCCCGGCTGGCAGAACGGTTCGCCGCCGCTGAAGGTAACGCCCCTGAGCAGCGGATTTTCGCGGATCCGGCGGAAAAGATCGTCCGTATTCATCACGGTTCCGCCCTCAAACGGGTGGGACTGGGGATTGTGGCAGCCCGGGCAGCGGTGCGGACACCCCTGCACGAACACGACGAACCGGATGCCCCTGCCGTCCACGATGGATTCCGGCTCAACGCCGCAAACGTTCAGTTCAGATGCCATGCTTGACCCGGTCCCTTTCCTCCGCGCGTTTCGCGTCGTTGAACCGGTCCAGCGTGCCGACCAGGTAGCCGGTGATGCGGCGGATGCGCTCGAATTTCGGCCCTTCGTCCTCCGTCCGGTGGCAGTGCGGGCACTCGTTGTCGATGATCCCATTGTAGCCGCAGACCGGGTCGCGGTCGACCGGATGATTGACGGAGCCGTAGCCGACGCCGCTTTCCTTCATGCAGCGGATGATGGCCTCGAACGCCTCCGGGTTTTTCGTCGTGTCGCCGTCCAGCTCCACATAGCTGATGTGGCCCGCGTTGGTCAGGGCATGATAGGGAGCCTCCAGTTTGATTTTTTCAAACGCGCGGATGGGAAAATAAACGGGAATATGGAACGAATTCGTGTAGTACTCCCGGTCGGTGACACCGGGGATCTTTCCATATTTCTTTTGGTCGATCCTGACAAAGCGCCCGGAAAGACCCTCCGCGGGTGTCGCGAGAAGCGTAAAATTCAGCCCCGTTCTCTTCGATTCGTCGTCCATGCGCTTTCTCATATGGCCGATGATCTCAAGGCCGAGCTTCTGGCTTTCCGGGCTTTCGCCGTGGTGTTTTCCGGTCAGAGCCTTCAGCGTTTCCGCGAGGCCGATAAACCCGACGCTCAGCGTGCCGTGCTTGAGGACTTCCTCGATGCTGTCCTCCCAGCCGAGCTGATCGCTGTCGATCCAGACGCCCTGGCCCATCAGGAACGGATAATTGTAGACTTTTTTGGAGCACTGGATCTTGAATCGGTGCAGCAGCTGCCGGACGACCAGGTCGATGCGCTTGTCAAGGATCTCATAGAATCTGCCGACGTCTCCGTGCGCCTCGATGCCGATGCGCGGCAGGTTGATCGAGGTAAAGCTCAGGTTCCCGCGGCCGCAGGTCACCTCACGGTCCGGGTCGTGAACATTGCCCATCACGCGCGTGCGGCAGCCCATATAGGCGACCTCCGTATTGTAGTCTCCCGGTTTGTAGTACTGGAGATTGAACGGGGCGTCGAGAAAGCTGAAATTCGGGAACAGGCGCTTCGCGCTGACCCGCACCGAAAGCTGGAACAGGTCGTAGTTCGGGTCCCCCGGATTGTAGTTGACGCCCTCCTTGACCTTGAAGATCTGTACGGGGAATATCGGGGTCTCCCCTTCTCCGAGGCCCGCCTTTGTCGCGAGCAGCAGATTTTTCATCGCCATGCGGCCCTCCGGCGACGTATCCGTTCCATAATTCAGGGAACTGAACGGAACCTGAGCGCCCGCGCGCGAATTCATGGTGTTCAGGTTGTGGATCAGCGCTTCCATTGCCTGATACGTGGCGCGGTCTGCTCCCCTGACCGCCGCCCCGACCGCATACCGGTGCGCCTTGGCCGCCTCCCGCTCCGCGATCTCCTCAAAGCCCCCGGCGCGCTGATGCTCCGGCAGATATTGAACGAAGCGGATGCCATATTCGTCCGCATTTCCCATCGTGATGTCATCTCCCACCGCGCGGCGCGTCTCGACGGTCAACGCGTCCGCGTCGGCGGCTTCCATGCCGTGGGCAACCTGAAAATATTTGGAAAGCTCCTGAAAATAACACCGGCGGAACGTTTTGGCGACGCCCGGAGCCATGGAAAAGTCGAAATTCGGGATGCTCTGGCCGCCGTGCATCTCGTTCTGGTTCGCCTGAATCGCGATGCAGGCCAGCGCCGCGTAGGAGCTGATGTCGTTCGGCTCGCGCAGCGTGCCGTGCCCGGTGCAGAAGCCTCCTTGAAACAGCTTCAATAGGTCGATCTGGCAGCAGGTCTCCGTCAGCATGTAGAAATCTTCGTCGTGGATGTGGATGTCCCCGCTCAAATGTGCGGCGGCGATATCCTTCGGCAGTATGTAGTTGTTGATAAAATATTTGGAGCCCTCCGAGCCGTACTTCAGCATCGTCCCCATGGCGGTGTCCGCGTCGATGTTGGCGTTTTCCCGCTTCAGGTCGATGTCCTTCGCGTCGCGGAACGTCAGCTGGCGGTAGATATCCATCAGGTCGCCCTCAGCCTGCCGGATCTTCGTATGCTCCGCGCGGTAAAGGATATAGGCTTTTGCGGTTTTTGCGAAATCCTTCGCAATCAGCATCTCCTCCACGGCGTCCTGAACCTGCTCCACCGTCGGCGTGCCGCCGCCGTCGAACTTCCCGGAAATCCGGGAGGTCAGGCGGTCCAGCTCCTCCCCGGTCATTTTTTCGGTCCCCACCGCCAGATTTGCCTTTTCAATCGCACTGCGAATTTTTTTTTCATCAAACGGAACGACCGACCCGTTTCGTTTCTGAATCCGTGTCGCCATATTAACTTCATCCTTTCCGGTTCTTTTCCACCGGAAGATCGTTCCGGCGGACGAGTGTAATAAGAATTATACTTGTTTTTATCCGGAATGTCAAGAAAGGATCTACAAGATATAGTGTGTTAATTTTTTAATTTTCGACAGTGAATACCATCTGTAGTTATCGCTTATTTACTGCCATGTCCAGGAGCGGCCGCCGTCGACCGTCGCGAGCAGACCGTGCGCGGCCAGAATCCAGCCGTGCCCGTCGTCCGTAAACTGCATGGGACAACGGTCCCGCGCCGTATCGAAAGTGTCTTCCCCAAGCCCCTTCGGCAAAAGATGAGGATCCCACGTTTTGCCCGCGTCCTGCGTGGTCAGCAGTTCATATCGGATTTCCGATTCTCCGGAGGATCCCGACGCGAGAAGAAATCCCCTGCCCGCAGACAAGAGGGCGGCCGCAACGGCACCGTCGTCCTTTAAAGCGATCGTTGGGCTTTCCCAATCCGTTTTCCCGCCGGCAAGGCGGCTCAGCGCGCTTTGGTTGGATATCACGCTGTCCCCGCCGCTGTACGCGGAGGGGTTCCACGTTTTCCCGCCGTCCGCGGTCCGGTAAATCCGCCCTCCCTTTACGATCATCGCTCCGCCTTTTTTGTCAAAAAACCGGAAGCAGTCCGGCGTTTCATTTGGAGCAAGGCCGCCGCACAGCCTGCTCCATGTGACGCCGCCGTCCAGGGTATGCAGAACCGAAAGCGAACCGTCCGAAGCGCCGACGGGCGCCGCCAGAACCCAGCCCTCCTCCGGGCTGATAAAGGACAGATTTTCGACAAAGTACTCACCGGTAAAGCTCTTGACCGTCAGCCAGCTTTGTCCTCCGTCCTCCGTTTTCAACAGCGCGTTCGGATCGGAGAGTTCTCCCAGTCCGTAGCCGGTCCGGCTGTTGACAAACGAAAAGTCGACGGTCGGCGCCGGCGCCGGGTAGAGCTGCTGCCAGTTGTCCCCGCCGTCTTCGGTTTTCAGCAGGTAATCCCCGCGGTTCGGGTCCATTCCGACGGCCCATCCCAATTGAGCGGTCTGAAACACAATTTCCCTCGCGCTGGTGATTTTCTGGGTCTCCTCCACATTTTCCGAATTCGAAGCACCGGCCACCTGAAAGCTTTTTCCTCCGTCGCGCGTGACGGAAAGGCCGCCGTCGACCGGGCCCGCGCCGACATTCAAAGGGATCCATCCGGTCTGCGAATCCACAAAGCAAAGCCCCTGCGGAGTCGGGCGGACGCTTTTGACCCCGCCGGCCTTGCTCCAATGCAGCCCGCCGTCCGCCGTGTGGTACAGCTCCCCGTTCCAGGTGGCAAGGTCGGAGGTCAGGAACCACCCCTCCTTGGCATTCAGAAAATCCACGCCGGCACAGCCCGCTCCGCCCTCGTCCATCTTTTTCTGGAACTGGCGCCGCCAGCTCCTCCCTCCGTTCGACGTGTATCGGATGGAAACGCTGCTTTTCTTCCTGTTCACACCGACGACCCATCCGTTTTTCCCGTCCGCAAAGCACATTTGGACCGGGATAAAATCCTTGATTCCGAATGAAACGGCAGTCCAGGCCGTTCCGCCGTTCTTTGTTCGCAGCAGACGGCTCCCGGTGAGCGCAAACGCCGTCTGAGCGTCTCCCGCCCACAGCGCGGGCTTTGATTCGGATTCATCGGAAGAACTTTTCCACTGCACCGTCCAGCTCTTCCCGCCGTCCTTCGTGTGGAGGACGGAATAGCGCACCAGTTTGGAAACATTGGCAGCGGCGGCCCTGGACGTTTCCTGCGAAACCGCCCAGCCTTCATTTTGATCCGCAAAAAGGACCGCGTCAAGCTGCCGGCTGTCGTCACCTGTTTTGGTCCAGGTTGCTCCGCCGTCCTGCGTCGTCAGAAGCTGCGACCGGTAGGAATCGGAACCGGATTCATACCGGTCCCGGATCATCCATCCGGCATCGCCGTCGAGAAAATCGATGCTGTGAAGCTCAAAATGATTGTCCTCCCCTGCGATCTGTACCTCTTCTCCCGGTTTCAGGCCCGCTTGCGAAGAAACGGACTGCGAGCTGCCGGACGCGGGCAGGGAGTCAGCACCGCTGCTTTCCTCCGAGCTTGACGGGGTCGGCGAGCACCCCCCCTGCGCCGTCAAAATGAAAACTGCCGTAAGGATTCCAATCCATCTTTTCAACAGACACTCCTCCTGTCCGAAAAATCACCGGGCGGCAAAGTGATTCACAGCCCAAGCATAAATCGATTCCAGCACGGGAAGCAAGCCCGTGCCTTCGCCTGTCAAGGCGTATTCCACCCTCGGCGGGATTTCCTGATACTGCCGCCGCTCGACCAGGCCGGATGCGGTCAGCTCCCGGAGGCTTTGGCTCAGCATCATGTCCGTAATTCCGGAGACACGCTGCCGGATTTCTCCGTAACGGGCCGACTCGCCGTCGCGCAGCGCCCATAAAATGCGCAGCTTCCATTTTCCGCCGATCAGCGATACCGCGCGCTGCAGAGGCGCATCGCTTTCCGGCCCCGGCGCGAGGGGACTTTCCTGCAAATACTGGTTCTGTTCCTCCTCGCGCCGGTTCCGCTTCTCCCGTTTTTTCTTCTTTTTCAATCCGGTCCGCCCCCTCCGCGCGCCGCGCGTTTTCGCCGTGCCGCCTCCCTGGAAAACGGGCATCCGCAGAAGTCCTGCCGGTACAGCCCGTATTCGCGGGAAAGCTCGATCGACCGCTGATACCCGCGGCTCTTCTTGAAATCGGAGGGCAGATAAGGCACTTCGTACTCGCCGGAAAGCTCCTGCCCGATCTCATTGAGCTTTTGTGCGTCTTTATAGGGACTGACCGTCAAAGTCGTAGCAAAAAAATCGTATCCGCCCGCCCTGGCGTACTTCGCGGTCTCCTCAAGCCGCAAACGGTAACAACCCGCGCAGCGTTCGCCGCCCTCCGGTTCCTGCTCCCTTCCGCGGGCCATTTCAAGAAACTGGCGGACGTTGTAACGGCCCTCGATGAATCGCGCGGGATAGCTCTGCGGCAGTTCGGAGAGCAGGCGCTTGACCTCCGCCGCGCGTTTTTGATACTCGTCTTCCGGCAGGATGTTCGGATTGTAGAAAAACACCGTGATCCGGAAACACGGCGAAAGCTGCTCCAGGACACTGCTCAGGCAGGGGGCGCAGCAATCGTGCAGCAGCAGCGTGGGTACCCGGCCTTCAAAGCCGTTGATGATTTCCAGCATTTGATTTCTGTAATTGATCTTGTTCATGATGCGCCCTCCTTATCTCTAAAGAATACCATTCATTTTCCGTTACAGGGTTTTACGGGCCGCCGGTTTTTCAGACCTCATGATGTTTTATTCCGTCTTTTTATCCCGCGGCAGAATCGATATTCCAAGCTCCTCAAGCTGTTTCAGGTCGACTTCATCCGGCGCGCCGCTCATCAGCTCCGCGGAGGAAGCGACTTTCGGGAACGCGATGACGTCGCGGATGCTGTCGCAGCCCAGCATCAGCATGACCATGCGGTCCAGGCCGAACGCCATGCCGCCGTGCGGCGGCGCGCCGTAGCGGAACGCGTCGATCAGGAAACCGAAGCGCCTCTGCGCCTGCTCCGGGGTAAAACCGAGCACCTTGAACATCCTTTCCTGAATATCGGGCCGGTTGATGCGGATCGAACCGCCGCCGAGCTCGTTGCCGTTCAGCACCATGTCGTAGGCGACGGCCAGCACGCTGCCGGGGTCGGATTCCAGCTTGTCGAGGTCCTCCTCGCGCGGCATGGTGAACGGATGATGCATTGCGACAAAACGGTTTTCCTCCTCGCTGTACTCAAACAGAGGGAAATCCGTCACCCACAAGAGGCATGGCTTCGAGTCGTCGATCAGCCCGAAGCGGGATGCCAGCTCCCTGCGCAGCGCGCCGAGGGAGTCGAACACCGCTTTGTTTTTGCCGTCCGCAACCAGAAACAGCACGTCGCCCTGTTCGGCGCCGAGGGCCTTCCGCACCGCCACGGCTTCTTCGGGCGCGAGGAATTTCTCATAAGACGAGGTCTCCTTCTCCGAAGCGAGCCGCGTCCACGCGAGGCCCTTCGCACCGTAGGCTTTCACCCATTCGCCGAGCTTGTCGATCTCCTTGCGGCTCAGGGCGTCGGCCTTCCCCTTCAGGTTGATGCCGCGCACGCTGCCGCCCGCCGAAAGCGCGCCCGCGAACACGCGGAACTGCGTACCCGCCAATACGCCGCTCAGGTCGGTCAGCTCCATCCCAAAGCGCAGGTCCGGCTTGTCGGAGCCGAAGCGGGTCATCGCCTCGTGCCAGGTCATGCGCCGGAGCGGGGTCGGGATATCGATATTCAAAACTTTTTTATAAACATCCTTGACACACCCCTCCGCGATGGCCAGAACGTCGTCCTGCGAAACAAAGGACATCTCGAAGTCGACCTGCGTGAACTCCGGCTGGCGGTCGGCGCGCAGGTCCTCGTCGCGGAAGCAGCGGGCCACCTGCATGTAGCGGTCGAAGCCGGAAAGCATCAGAAGCTGTTTGTAGAGCTGCGGCGACTGGGGCAGCGCGTAAAAGCTGCCCGGGAACACGCGGGAGGGCACCAGATAGTCGCGCGCGCCCTCCGGCGTGGATTTGATGAGGTCCGGCGTTTCGATTTCGAGAAAGCCGTTGTCGTCGAAATAGTCTCGCACGGCCTTGACGATGCGGTGCCGGCCGATGATTTTCTTCTGCATGTCCGGTCTTCTCAGATCCAGATAGCGGTATTTCAGACGAAGGTCTTCCTTCACATCGGTTTTTTCCTCCACGGCGAACGGAGGGGTCTCGCTCTTTGCGAGCACGCGCAGCTCCGCGACGTCAAGTTCAATCTCTCCGGTCGGAAGATCCGCGTTTTTCGAAGACCTCTCCTTTACCGTGCCGCGCGCCGCAAGCACAAATTCCGCCCGTGCGGCGAACGCCTTCTGAAAGACCTCCCGGTCCGTTTTCTCCCCGAACGCAAGCTGGACGATCCCCGTGCGGTCGCGCAGATCGATGAAGATGAGCTGCCCCAGGTCGCGCTGGCGCTGCACCCATCCGCAGACGGTCACTTCCCTGCCGCAGTCCTTCGCGCGAAGTTCCCCGCAGTAATCGGTCCGTTTTAAGCCTGTCAATGATTCCGGCATATCCATTTCCCCATTCTTTATCTTAAATAAAATCCGATTTTAACTTTACAGCCTGGGAGCAATCTCGTCAAAAACGGCCCTGACGATCGAATAGGGCCGCTGTTCCTCGTGCGCGGTGACGGTCACCGCGGCTTCCCGCTCCGGCAGAAGGATGCAGAACTGTCCGTATTTTCCGTCCGCGCGCCAGGTCCCCGGCGCGGAGCAGAGCCACACCTGGTATCCATAGCCCGCGAGGCACTCCGGCTCTTCACAGCCGTCCCATCCGCTGGGGATGGAATCCGCCGACATGTTTTTCAGATATTCTTCGCTCACTAGCCGCTTCCCATCCCAAACCCCGTGATGGAGCAGCAGGCGGCCTAGGCAGCTGAACTCGTCCAGAGTCAGGAAGAACTGGGTCGCACAGAGCGTGTGTCCCTGCGGATCGGCGTGCCACTGCGGATTTTCAATCCCAAGAGGGACAAACAGGCGCGGGACCAGAAAATCCCGCACGTTTTTTCCCGTGACCTTTTCCACCGTGCGCCCCAGCATGTAGCAGCAGGCGTTGGAATAGAAAAACTGCACCCCCGGCTGTTTTGTCACCGGAACGCGGAAAAAAAGCTCCGCCCAGTCGTCCTCCATTTTCCGCCCGTCCAGTTCTCCGAACCAGAAGTGCAGCTTGCCGGAGGCCATGTGCAGCAGGTCCCGCAGCGTGATCGCCTCGCTTCCCGGCGCCGCGATTCCACGGTACTCCGGAAAGAAATCCAGCACGCGGTCGGAGAGGCTGAACCGGCCGTCTTCCAGACACATGCCGACGGCCAGGGAAGTAAAGGTCTTGGAGGCCGAATAGAGATTCACCGGGTCGTTCGACCGCCAGAAGTGCGTGACGGATTCCCCGCTGCTCCGTTCCACGCGGATGCCGTACACATGGAGCTCCTGTTCCGCCGCGGTCAGGCGGAACCCATCCAGTATGGATTCTTTCATTTGATGTCCCCCGATTCCCTAAAAAGAGAGGCTTTCGTCGTCTTCTGCCTGCGCGCTGATCGCCGCGAACTGCCCCTCAAAGTCGTTGTTCAGATTGACCTTCGTCTTTTCTCCCGTTTTCATGTTCTTGATTACGCCCAGCCCCTGATCGAGCTCGTCGTCGCCGACAACCAGGGTAAACTGCGCGCCGAGCTTGTCCGCGTATTTCATCTGGGCGTTCAGGCTGCGGCCCATTTCGTCGCAGAATGCCGCGACGGAACACTCGCGCAGTCCCTGCGCCATGCGGAACGCCGTGCGCTGCGCCGCCTCTCCGATGGAAGCGATATACAGCTCGCAGGGCTGCGGCTCCGGAAATTCCACTTTCTGCGCCTGCATCACCATCAGCAGGCGTTCGAGGCCGAGGCCGAATCCCAGCGCGGGGGTCGGCTTTCCGCCCATCTCCTCCACCAGCCCGTCGTACCGGCCGCCGCCGCAGACGGTGCTCTGTGCGCCGAGATCGGAGGATACGAACTCGAATACCGTGCGGGTGTAGTAATCCAGGCCGCGAACGATGGCCGGGTCGATCTCATAGGAGATATGAACGGAATCGAGCGCCGATTTGACCCCGTCGAAATGCGCCCTGCAGTCATCGCACAGATAGTCGAGAATGCGCGGGGCGTCTTTCGCAGCCTCGGCGCAGTCCGGCTCCTTGCAGTCCAGAATCCGCATCGGGTTCCGTTCAAGGCGGGAAAGACAGGTCTCGCAGAGCCGGTCCTTCCGCTCCGTAAAATAGGCTTTCAGCGCCTTGGAGTACTCCGCGCGGCAGTCCGGACAGCCGATCGAATTGATCTTCAGCTTCAGGCCTTTGACGCAGAGCCGGTCGAATAAACCGTGCGCGAACGCGATCAGCCCGGCGTCCGCCAAAGGCATCGGCGTGCCGAAAATCTCCACGCCGAACTGGTGGAATTCGCGCTGGCGGCCCGCCTGCGCTTTCTCGTAACGGTAACAGGGGGTTAGGTAATAAAATTTCTGCGGCGCGGGGCTGTTGTACAGCCCGTGTTCCAGATACGACCGCACCACCCCGGCGGTGCCCTCCGGCTTCAGCGTGACGGAGCGCTTCCCCTTGTCCTCAAACGTATACATTTCCTTCTGTACCACGTCGGTGGTTTCCCCCACGGAGCGCCGGAACAGGCGGGTGTCCTCAAACACAGGGGTCCGGATCTCCGAAAACCCGTTCACGGCGGCTTCCTCCCGCATGACTTCCTCCACCGCCTGCCAGCATTCGCTGATCTCCTCCGCCTTCACGCTCCCGCTCTTTCCGGGAAGAATATCCTTTGTCCCTCTCTGTGCCTTGATCTGTTCCATAAACGGCTCCTTTTCTTCAGAAAATAAATAGTAACTCCCCGGCACAGCCGCGGTTTTTCATATTATAACAAAAAATCCCCGTCCCAATGGAAAGGGACGAGGGAGTTTCCTCTCGTGGTGCCACCCTTTTTCAGGGGCCGGAAACGGCCCCCCTTTCGCTCGCCCCTCCTGGGGCGGAAAACGGCTCCCGGATGTCTTCGCAGAGGTCTCGTTTTGCAGGCCCGCTCTCAGCCGCGGCGGACCCTCGCTGTGCAGAAACCCCGGTTACTCCTTCCGTTCCCAGCCGGAAAATCAGCCTTTCGGGTTCAGAATGTCGCGCCAGTCCAGATCGCCACGCTCCAGCCCGTGGATCAAGACCTCCGCCGTCGCGATGTTCGTCGCGACCGGAATATTATGCACGTCGCACAGGCGCAGCAGATTCATGTCGTTCGGCTCGTGGGGCTTGGGGTTCAGCGGGTCGCGGAAAAACAGGAGCAAGTCCACCTCGTTGCAGGCGATCCTCGCCGCGATCTGCTGGTCGCCCCCCTGGGGGCCTCCCAGGAACCGCTGGATCTCAAGACCGGTCGCCTCCGAAACCAATTTTCCCGTCGCCCCCGTGGCACAAAGCGAGTGGCGGCTCAGGACGCCGCAGTATGCGATGCAAAACTGAACCATCAGCTCTTTTTTCGCGTCGTGAGCAATTAATGCAATATTCATAAATTGATCCTCCAAAAATCAACATTAAAATCGATTCACTGAGGGGAGAGGCACCTGTTCGCCCTCCAGCCTGGCGGCCAGACGCCCCGCCGCGAGCGCTCCGGGCGAAGTCTCCGGCGCGGCCTGCGCCTTCAGCGTCGCCGCCGCCAGAAGCGGATCCTCCGGAATCACGGCGATCAGCCTGACGCCCGCGGCGTCGATCACGGAGTCCAGGTCCCCGTAGCACTTCTGCGCCCGGAACCGGACGCCGGAAAACCGGTTGACCACAAGCCTCTGCTGCCGGACTCCGGCCTCCTCCAGGCTCCGCCGGGCACGGGCCGCCGCCCTCAGGCTGACCGGGTCAGGCGTCGCCACAACCAGCGCCCTCCGGGCCGCGGCCGCGGCGCTGAAAAAGCCCTGCCCGATCCCCGCCGGGCTGTCGATCAGGATATGGTCGTAATACCGGGAAAGGACCCCGACGAGCTGCCGCATCACTTCCGGGCTGACAACGTCCTCTTCCGTCCCCGGAGCGGAAAGCAGGAAAAGATTCGGCTCAAACGCACTTGGGTAAACCGCTTTCGCGGGTTCCGCCGCGCCGGAAACGACATCCGCGATGTCGAACACACGGTGGTCGAGGACACCGAGCATATGGTCCAGGCTTCCAAGGCCGGCGTCGCAGTCGATCAGCAGTACGCGCTTTCCCCGTGCAGCGAGGGCGGCCCCGACAGACGCCGTGACCGTCGACTTGCCGACCCCGCCTTTTCCCGATGTAATGACTGTTACCGAATCCATAGTTAGTCCCTCATATTACCCATATTACCACAACAAATGATAAGAGTAAAGCATTTTAGCTGTCTGTTTTCACAAATTTTACAGTGCGACGCTTTCCGCTATCGCTGCGAAGACGCGGACGACGAAGCGCCGGAAGAAGCGTTCTGCCCTGCCTGCCCGGAAGCGGACGGCATGACCAGATTTCCGTTCCCATCCACGGTTTTGCCGTAAAAATAGGCGTCGAGGACATCCTTCGCGACGGTCATGCAGTACTTGCCGGTCGCGCCGTGTTCCAGCACCACCGCGACCGCAATCTGGGGATGGTCGTAGGGGGCGAACGCGATGAAGGTGACATTGTCGGAGTGCGGGGTCAGAACCGCCGTGCCGGTTTTCGCCGCGATCGGAATCCCGTAGTTCTTAAAGATCGACGAGGCGGTGCCGGCCGTCGCCACGCTGCGCATGGCCGCCTTGACATAGTCGATATAGCTCTGGTCGACGCCGATGTTCTCCACCTCCTGCGGCTTCGTCTGGGAGATGACCTTGTCCCTCGCATAATTGGTTATTTTATCCACAACATGGGATTTTAAACGCTTCCCGTTGTTCGCGATCGTCGCAACATAAGTCGCGAGCTGCAGCGGGGTGAACTGGTTGTCGCTCTGGCCCACCGCCGCCTCGACGGTATCCGCGTCCCACCACGATCCGCCGGAAGCGCTGCGCTCCGCCGGGCCGGCGAGAACGCCGGCGTTCTCGCTCAGCTCGATCCCCGTCTTCGCACCGAGGCCGAAACGCGGCGCATAAAGGTTCAGCGTGCTGATGCCGGTGCGGTAGCCGACCTCGTAGAAAAACGAGTTGCTGGATTTTTCAATCGCGTAGTTCGCGGTGATCATGCCGTAGTTGCCGATGCTTCTCAGCGGCAGCCCGACGTCCGAAAAACGCGTGTACAGGCTGTTGCCCAGAATCCGGGTGGAGGTGGTGATCGACTTTTCCTGCAGGGCGGTCAGCGCCACATAGGGCTTGACGATCGACCCCGGGGTGAAAATTCCGTTGAACGCCCGGTTGATGAGCGGAAGGTTTTTGTCCTGAAGCAGCTGACTGTAGTAATTGGTATCGCTGAGATATTCGTTCTCGTCGTAAGTCGGAAACGTGGACGCAGCGAGAACCGCAAAATCGCTGACGCGCAGCACCACCGCGCCGCCGGCCACGCAGTCTTCGCCGTGCCCGCTGGAAGAGCCCTGGTAACGCTGAGCGCACAGCGTCCGCCCGTACTCGCGCGTCGCCTTGATGTTCTGCGCGAGCGAAGTGTTGAGGACCTTTTGAAGGTTGCTGTTGATCGTCAGATAAACGGTTTCCCCCGGCTGCGGAGAGGCGGTCACCGTTTCGGAGGCGACGTTCCCCTGCCCGGTCAGTTCAACGACCTTCTCGCCGCTCTTGCCGCGCAGGGTACTTTCAAACGCCTGCTCGATCCCGCTCTTTCCGATGCGGTCGTTGTAGGCGTAGCCCTTGTCCTTGAGCGTCTTCCACTCTTCGGCGGAAATGGAGCCGATCGTGCCCAGAATGTGCGGCAGCAAAGTGCCGTCCGGGTATTCCCTCACCGTGGTCAGCTTTGTCTGGACACCCGGCAGTTTCATGGAATTTTCACTTAAGACCCCCACCGTGTCCTTGCTGATGTCGCTTGCAAACGTATAGGGCGCCGAAACGGAAAAGCCGGATTTCGTCATATTGTACCGGACGGAGACGATGTCGCGCGTATCCTTCGCGGAATATCCGCCGCACTCGTACCGGTCGGTCAGATGCTGCATGCACTGGGCGGCCGTCGCATAGGACTCCACATTGAGAAAATCCTTTGACTTCAGCGTCTTGATCTCCTTGTCCTCCCCGGAGACAAACTCGTATTCCCCTTTCGAATTCACCGTGATCGGCAGCTCGTCCACCCATTTTTCTCCCTTGGAATCCAACAGGCGGATCAGCGTCAGGATCGTCTGGTTCTCCGTCTCCTCCGTCAGGTAGGCCTTGTCGAACACGATGGCATAACCGGTTCGGTTGACCGCCAGCCCGTTTCCGGCGGAATCCAGGACCTCGCCGCGGGAGGTATCCATCTCCACCTGATAAAGGCTGGACTTATCCGCCTTTTCCAAAAAGGAGGCCCCGTTGACGATCTGCCAGTCAAACAGCCGCAACGCATAGACGAAAAGGGCTGCAAGCACCAGCAGTCCGGCAAAAAGGCGGCGGCCCCGGCCGCCGGTTTTCTCTTCTTCCATCGTCATTCCTCCTTTGAGCGGATCTGCAGCGCAAGCGCGCGGTTGAAATAATATGTGAGCGGCATGCACGCCGTCGTGTAGCAGAAGAGAGGCAAATAGCGGACCAAAAGCGCATAGCCCGCGTGCTCGTATCCGCTCATCACAAAAAAGAACACCCACTGCAGCAGAAACGTCGCGGCCGACGCGGCGGCCGTGAGCAGCAGGGCGGAAAAGAAATTCGTCTGGAACAGATTCGCTGCGATCAGGGAAATCAGATAGCATCCCCCCGCCAGAAGCAGCGCGTGAAACCCCAGCATGCTGCCGAAGCCGAAATCGATCAGAAGCCCGCCCGCGAGCCCGAACGCCATGGCGGCGGTCTCGCTTTCAAACAGGGCAATGGAAAGCGCCGCCGGGAGCACCAGCACCGGACGCGCCGATTCGATCGGCGGAATCAGCCCGGGAGTTTCCTGCAGCACAAACAGCACCAGCAATTCCAAAGAATACGCAAAAAAGCGGATCACTTTCAATTTTGTCGTCCCGCTCATGTCATTTTCCCCCTTGAGAGGAAGATGAGGAAGACGGCGGGGAAGACGATTTTGTATCGTCGTCCAGCGCCTGGCCCTGGCCCTGGAACGACGTGATCACCATCACGTCGCGCACGGTCTTGACATCGACAAAAGGCGTGACCTCCGCGTAAAGGGAGACGTCGTACGGATCGTTCTTCACGCTTTTCACGGTCCCGACCACAAGGTCGCGGGGATAGATCCCGCCAAGGCCGTTCGTCACAACGATGTCTCCCGCTTTGGCTTTCGTGTCCGCGGACAGATAGCCGAGCTTGACGACACCCTGATCGGCGAGCTTGATATCGGTTGCGACCACACCGCTTTCCCGGTTCACTTTGTCCATTGCGCTGATCTTTGTGTCCGGCGAAAGAATGGTGGTCACCCTGCTGTAATTCGCGCTGACGGAGGAAATCCATCCCGCAACGCCGCTTTCCGTTATGACGGGATCGTATACGGAGATCCCGGCCAGGGAACCCTGATCGATGGTAAACTGATAGAACAGGCTGGACGGGTCGCGGGCGATGACCGCGGCGGAAACCGGTTTAAAGTCCTTGTTGTCGTTTTTTAATTCAAGGAATTTGCGCAGCTGCGCATTTTCCTGCTGGTACGTATAATAATTGATCAGTTTGCGGTTCAGCTCGTCCACCTGCTGTTTCAGGCGTTCGTTTTCCGCTTCCAGTTCTTCCTTCGACTGCGTTGCAGACTGGGCCGTCGCCGCCGCGTTGTTCGTGACCAGCGTGCTGACGCGCTCCATCGGCGTGGAAAGGAAGCCGAACGCGTCCGTCAGGAACGAGCCGCCCGAGCCTGCGGTGGTCAGCATCAGCCCAAACAGGACGAAAACGGTGATAATTAAAATTTTAAATCCGTTGGAGTGGAAAACGTCCTTCATCCGGCACGGCCCTCCTTGTCCGTTTTCTTCGGCGGACGCATTCGCGCCGCCGCAGCTTTATTGAGTTTTTATTATAGCATGCTTTGGTTCGGGAAACAAGGTTCCGGCACAGTTTCGCGTTTGCCGGCCGGCGGAAAAATGCGGAAAACGGGGTATTGACAAAATTGTCCGATTGTTATACAGTTAGTTACATGAGTAATTAACTAATGAGGAGTGACCGATGTGCCTCCCGATTTTTCAAATGACAAACCGATTTTCCAGCAGATTGCCGAAGAGCTGGAGGACGCCATTTTAAGCGGCGCTTTCAGGGAGGAAGAACAGATTCCTTCCACTACGGAAATCTCGGTCAACTACAAGATCAATCCCGCCACCGCGCTGAAGGGCATCAATCTGCTGGTGGAAGAATCCGTCGCTTACAAGCGCAGGGGAGTCGGCATGTTCGTTTCTCCCGGCGCGAAACAGCGGATTCAGGAAAAACGCAGACAGTCTTTCTTCCGCGCCTTTGTCCTCCCGCTGGTGCGGGAAGCCGGAAAGCTGGGCCTTGGACCGGAGGATACGGCGGAACTGATAAAGAGAGGTTTTAAGGATGCGAATTGAACTAAAGGGCGTGACCAAACGCTTTCAGGGCAAAACGGCGTTGGACCACGTCACCGTTACGCTGGAAGACGGTCATATCTATGGTCTTCTCGGACGCAACGGCGCGGGAAAAAGCACGCTTCTGAACCTGATTGCGGGCCGGCTGTTCCCCACGGAGGGCGAAATTCTGGCCGACGGCGAACCGGTCTGGGAAAACGACCGCGCGCTCGGCAGAATCTACTGCATGTCGGAGGCAAATTATTTCCCCGACGGTTTGTGCGTGAAGGATATTTTCCGCTATACCGCCGATTTTTATTCCGGCTTCGACCTTTCCTACGCGATGGAACTCGCCGACCGTTTCGAGCTGGACCCCGGCGCAAAAAACGGCAGGCTTTCCACCGGATACAAAACCATTTTGAAGCTGACGGCGGCTCTGGCCACCCGCGCCCCAGCCCTGCTGCTGGACGAACCGGTCCTGGGGATGGACGCCGGGAACCGCGAGCTGTTCTACCGCGAACTGGTCCGGAACTTCTCGGAGCATCCGCGCCTTGTCATTTTTTCGACCCACCTGATTGAAGAGGCCGCGAAGCTGATCGACCGCGCCGTCATGCTCAAGCGCGGAAAACTCATCCTGAACGAGGACGTGGAAACCTTACTGGAGGACTCGTACCAGGTGCGCGGCCCGGCGGAGGCGGCCGGCCGGTATGCCGAAGGAAAGACAGTGATCGGCTCCGAGCAGTTCGGCGGCCTGAAAACCGTTTACCTGCGCGGAAAACCGGACGCCGCCGCATTGGGGGAAGATCTCACCTTTGAGAAAACGGACCTGCAAAAGCTGTTCATCGAACTGACGGGAACTCCGCGGAAGGAGAATCACGAATGAATCTGAAACCGATCATCCGGCTTCAACTCCGGCATGTTTACCGGATTTTCCGGATTATGTACCTGATTGTCTACGCGACGGTAGCCCTGAATGTGGTTTATGAACTGACTTACCGCAGCGGCGGGCAGGTTCAGCTGCATACCTCCGGGCTTGAGCTGGCGACAATCATCACCATTTTTATCGTCGGCCTCAACTGTTTCAGGGAATACTTTCCGTTCTATTCGGCCAACGGCGTTTCGCGGCACCGCGTTTTTTCCGGCGTGGTTCTTTCCCTTGGAATCACCGCGGCCTGCACCGCGCTGATCGACACCGTCAACACGGTGATTTTCTCCCTGTTCATGGACTACCGGCCGATGTACGCCACCGGCCTGCATAGTCTGGCGAGCTTTTCCGTTACGGGCCGTCTCTCCTCCGCACCCGTGCTGACCGCTTCCCTGCTCCTGAAAAATTTACTCTGGTGCTTCTGCGCCTACCTTGTCTTCGCGCTGTTCGGCCTGTTTCTGTCCATGCTGTATTACCGGATGAACCGGGCGCAGAAACTGGTTTTCTCCGCCGGAATTCCCGTCCTGTTGCTGGTTGTTCTGCCCGCGGTTGACCAGAATATCACCGGAGGGCGCATCACGGCTGCGTTTTTGAGCGTCCTGCAATGGTGGATGGCATGCATGATGAACCCTGTTTCCGACCTTGCGGCGCATCTCGTCCTCGCCGCCCTGTTCTCCGGGGCCGCTTTCCTGCTGATCCGACGCGTGGAAATCCGGCAATCATAATATTCCCTTTGGAAAGGAGCCTGTCATCATGGGGAATCCTTCTGATTTTTCAAGCGCCTCGGAATATTTCTGGTTTAACATCGCGTTTTATTTTCTGTGCGCCGTCGAATTTCTGGTCTGGCTGTTCACCTCAAGCCGCTGGGCGCGGCACGGCGAGCGGGTAAAGCCGGACCCTTCGATGTGGCTGCTCGTGTTCGGCTGGGCGGGCAGCGTCTACCTGAGCCTTCTGCTTCGCAGCCACGCCGTCCCCGCTGAGATGCAAAGCCTGCTGCTTCCCCATGCATTCTATTTTTTCGGCATGGTGCTTCTGGTCGGCGGAGCCGTCCTGCGGGCCGCCGCCGTATGGGCTCTGAAACGTGCCTTTACGCTGAACGTGCAGATTGCCGACGGCCAGCGCCTGATTACAACCGGGCTTTACCGCTTCCTCCGGAACCCGGCGTATACGGGAAGCATCCTCAGTCTGCTGGGAATCGCGTTCTGCCTGCGCAGCGCGCTTGCCCCGGTCGCCGTTCTCGTCCTCTGCGCCGTCTGTTACGGGGTCCGCATCCGCAAGGAGGAAAAAGCGCTCTCCGGTCAGTTCGGCGCGGAATTTGAAACCTATCAAAAGCACACCTGGCGGCTGTTTCCGGGAATTATTTAAGCGCACAAAAAACCGCCCCGGCACGTGGAAAATGTGCCGGGGCGCCTATTATTTTGTTTTCAGCCGAGCTCCGGGTCGTAGTGCGCCCGCTCTCCGCCGATATATTTCGGCCTGGTCCTCGCGCAGACCAGATTCGCCTCTCCGATCTTTTTCACATTCAGCCGCACCGGCACCGCGACCGGGCGCAGGTGCATCCCGATCAGCGTGTCGCCGATGTCCATCCCGGCGTTCGCCTGAACGGACTCCACCGCCGCCGGATGCTGGAAGGCACGGTAGGCCGCCGTGGCGAATGAACCGCCCGCCTTGGGCTGGGGCACCGCGTTGACGATGGGCAGACCGTATTTTTCAGCCGCTTCCTTCTCCAGGACGATCGCGCGGTTCAGATGCTCGCAGCACTGGGCCGCGAGATAGATCCCTCTGTCCTTCAAAATGGGATAAATCGCGCCGAACACCGCGTTCGCCGTCTCCTCGCTGGAACCGGAGCCGATCTTCTTCCCGCAGATCTCACTGGAGGAGCATCCGACCACCAGAATGTCGCCCGGCCTCAGCGTAACGGCATCCAGAAATTCCGTCACGGCCCCGCGGGCCTGTTCTTCAATTTCGTTCCGCATTGCAAAAACCTCCGTTCGCAATCGAAATCACTGTTACAATACTATCATACCCCAAGGCCGCGCGAAATGCGCTCCCGGGGGAAAATAAAACGGTTATCAGTGCCTGGGCTTCGCCCGCACCCGGATGGTCGCCTGAATCATCGCCGTAACGACCTGTGCGTTGGTCTGGGCGTCGATATCCGGCGGGACCTGGCCGCTGGAAAGCACCATGTACTTCGGCGGCAGCTTGTTGAGCGCCATTGCCACAATATCCTTTTTGCACCGGTCGCAGCGGCAGCACTGGAACCTCGACAGAACCGAATCCAGCTTGCTCAGAACGATCCCTTCCATAATGTTGACCACTTCCGTCTGGCGGCTGTCCAGCGAGGGAACGCTGATCTTATGGGGCTCCGGCGTGCGGTGCCGCACGGGCGTTTCGCGTTCGGAAGCTTCGCCGGCATCCGTCCCCTGCGCTGCGGCCGCCTCATTGACCGGTTCGGTTTCCTCCATGGGCTGCCTCTGCTTCGACTGGGACGGCATCAGCTTTTTATACATCAGTTCCTTGTCGATCTCTTTTTTCGACCTCGGCATGAGCCGTCAAACCCCCTTTGCGAGCAGCTCGTCGATCAGTCTGCCGTAGTCCTGCGCGATATGGCTGTGGGAATCGTATTCAAACACGTTCTGCTGAAGCGACTGCGCCTCGCTGGCCGAAACACTGCTGCGGATAAAGCTGTCGAACAGCCGGATGTGCAGGTCCTCCGCGATCAGTTCCGCCGTTCCGCGGACCTCCCGGCTCAGGCGCGTGCGCGGGTTGTACCGCGTCAGCAGAATCCCCGCGATCGCCAGATTCGGGTTGCAGTATTTTTTGACGCGTTCCACGGTCTCGTAGAGCTGCGCAATGCCCTGAAGGCTGAAAATATCGGAAAGCATCGGCACGATGATCTGGTCCGACGCGGTAAAGGCGTTGATGGTCAGGATTCCGAGCGCCGGGGGCGTGTCCAGCAGAATATAATCGTAGAACGGCTGAATCGGCCTGATTGCTTCTTTCAGCAGAAATTCGCGCCCCGTATTGGTAAATTCCAGCTCGATCCCGCTTAAGAGGATGCTGGAAATAATGATGTCCATGCTGTCCGTTTTCTGGATCGCGTACTGGGTTTTGACCTCGCCTTTCAGCACGTCGTAAATCGAGGCGCTGGTCTCCGAGTCGGCCCCTACGCTGAACCCGAGATTCCCCTGCGGGTCGAGATCGATCGCCAAAACACGGTAGCCCCTCTTTTTCAGCCCCGCGGCCAGAGAGCAGGTCGTCGTCGTTTTGCCGACTCCTCCCTTTTGATTGGAAATTGAAATCACCTTGGCCATTCCGATTCCCCTTTCCCGTGATTCGACACGTTTCGAATAATATTATTATATCGTTTCGCCCGCCATATTACAAGCGTCCCAATAGAAAAGCCCCGCCGCAGCGGCGGAGCCTGTCATCCGGGAAAATTTACATGCTCATCGCAAGTTCAAAGTTCCTGCGCATCGTTTCGCAGGAATCTGCGAAACGTTTCCGTTCCTCCGGCGTCAGATCAATTTCGACGATCCGTTCCACGCCGCCCGCGCCGAGGACCGCCGGGATGCTGGCGTAGACGTCCTTCTGACCGTACTGTCCCTCCAGCAGGCAGGAAACCGGAAGGATCTTTTTTTCGTCGTGAAAGATGGTCTTGACGATTTCCGCAAGCGCCGTGCCGATGCCGAATTCCGTCGACTTCTTTCCGTGGAGAACGGTCCAGCCGCCTTTTCTGGCCGCCTCCGCCACTTCGTTCAGGTCCAGTTTTCCATAGGTCTCCGGATCCCGTTTCATCAGGTCGAAAAGCGGGATCCCCGCGACGGCCGCGTTCGACCACGGCACCATCTGGGACTCCCCGTGTTCGCCCATCACATAGGCGTGAATGGACTTCTGGTCCAGACCCGTGCGCTCTGAAAGCTCTCTGCGCAGGCGGGCGGAATCCAGCGTCGTGCTGGTCGAGATCACGCGCTTCGCGGGAAAGCCGGTGTGCGCCTGCAGATAGTGCGCGATCACGTCGGCCGGGTTCGAGATGCTGACGAGCATCCCCGAAAAGCCGGAATCCCTCATCGGGCCGACGATGGTTTTCATCTCTTTGATGGTCGCGCCGAGGGTATCCATTCTGGTCTGTTTCCCGTCCGGCAGCGGACCCGCGGCCATGACGCAAATGTCCGCGTCCGAAAGCTCGTCGTAGCCGCCCGCACGCACGTTGACGTGGTGCGGGAGATATACCGTCGCGTCCGCAAGGTCCATCGCCTGGGCGACGGCCTTGTCTTTGTCCGTATCGATATACACAAGCTCGTCGCAGACTCCCTGCGTAATCAGGCTGAAGCCGCAGTGCGACCCCACGTGCCCCGCCCCAATGACCACAATTTTCCTTGTTTTCATCCTGCCGACCTCCTGAAAGTATATTTTATGTACCGGAATGCGAAGCGACGAAATGGTCGCGCCACACGCACCACCCGGTGACAGATATCAGCACCACGGCCCCGCCGAACAGCGCATACGGCCCCGGCGCCTCCCCATAGCACAGAAAAACCCAGACCGGGTTCAAAAGCGGCTCCAGCGCGCCGATGAGCGAACAGGCGAGCGGCGGGCAGTTCTTCAGGGCCAGCCCGTAAAGAATATAGGGCACGCCGAGCTGAACGATCCCAAGGACCAGAATCCCGGCAACGCATCTCACCGAAAGCTCGGGCGGAAAGAAAAACGCCACGGGCAGACCGACCACGGCCGTGGCGAGATGCGCGAACAGAATGCCGCTCATGCGCGAATCCATGTCCGCCCAGGCGGACACAAGATAATTGATCGCCACCAGCACGCCGGAAAACAGCGCGATGCCGTTGCCAAGCAAGCCGCCGAACGTCAGGCGGCCGAGGAAAAACATCGCGATGCCGCACATGGTCCCCGCGACCGCGACCACATCCGCGCGGTGAAACCGCTGTTTGAGGAAAACAGCGGAAAAAACGACGATGAAAGCGGGAGCAGAATATTGCAGCACGATCGCGTTCGCGGCCGTCGTGAGCTTGTTCGCCACGACAAAGGAGAACATCAGCCCGCACATGGTGATGCAGCTCAGCATGGAGTAGCGGTCGACCCGGATCCGGATTCCGACGTACCGGATATAAAGAAAAATGACCCCCGCGGCCAGCAGACTTCGGGAGGCCGATATCACAACCGGATTCCATGGAAGCAGCTTGATCAGCGCTCCTGAGAAGCTCCAGAGCACCGCGCTCCCCATCATCAGAAAAACAGACTGCCTCCGGGCATTTGACAACACCATCCGGCGATTCTCCCTTTTTCAACAGCAATGCGATCAATCTGGTCCATTTTAGCACAGTTCTCCCCGGGACTTCAAGATGCGCAGGAAATTTTTGTAGGCGGAGGGTACGGCGCACCGGGCGCTCAGGTCCTCGGGACCCGCCCAGAAGAAGCCGTCCGCCCGCTCCTTCGTGTGGGCAAGGTATCCCGCCATGTGCCACTCCACATGGGTGAAAACATGTTTCGCCCCGGGCAGGGGCTCCGCTTCCGCCTCCGGAAAGCCCCATTCGTCCAGGGTCCGGCGCGCCTCCCCGGCCGAAAGCGTCCCCGGCACGCAGGGAAACTCCCACATGCCCGCCAGCAGACCGGTCTCCGGGCGTTTCCGAAGCGCCGCTTTTCCTCCGCACAGGATCAGAAACACCGTTTTTTTCTCCTCCCGGCGCGCGGGTTTCGGGGAAACGACCGGGAGCGACGCGGCCTGCCCCGTTTTCAGGCCTTCGCACAGCGCGGAGAGGGGACAGCCCGCGCACAGCGGCGCGCCGTTCGGCAGGCAGACCGTCGCGCCGAGCTCCATCAGCGCCTGGGTGAAATCCCCGCTGCGCCCGGCGGGATAAACGCCGCGCAGCTTCTCCGCCGCGCCCCGCTTCACGGCGGCGCCGCGGATATCCCTTCCGTCCGCGGTCAGGCGCGCAAGCACCCGCAGCACGTTGCCGTCCACGGCGGGCTCCGGCCTGCCGTAGGCGATGGAAGAAATCGCGCCCGCGGTGTACTCACCGATTCCGGGCAGCTTGAGAAGCTCCTTCGGATCGCTTGGAAGGACTCCGCCGTATTGCTCCAGGACCGCCCGCGCCGCCTTTTGCAGATTCCGCGCCCGGCTGTAATACCCAAGTCCCTCCCAGAGCTTCAGGAGCCGGTCTTCGGATACTTCGGCCAGCGCGCGCAGATCGGGCAATTCGCGGACAAACCTCTCAAAATAGGGCCTGACCGCCTCCACGCGCGTCTGCTGGAGCATGATTTCAGAGACCCACACGCGGTAAGGCGTCGGGTTGTCCCGCCAAGGCAGGCTTCTTGCGTTTTCGCCGTACCATCCGAGCAGCGGCTCCGTGATTTTTGAAAGTTCCATCTTTTTCTTTCCCTTCGCCGGACAGGATTCCATCTTCATGATACCACGCCCCGCAAAAAATTGCTTCCGGAAAAGCCGCATAAAAAAATCGGGGAAAACCGAAACCGGCTCTTCTCCCCGAAATTTTATTTTCACAACCGCTCCGCCCGGTTCAGGTGCCGATCATTTCCAGGATGGCCTTCTTGCTCCGCAGCCCGACGGACCGGGCGGCCACCTTTTTATCTTTCAGCAGGACCAGCGTCGGAATGCTCATGATGCCGAACTGCTCCGCAAGCTCCGGCTCGCTGTCGATATCGACCTTTCCGACACGCACCTTTTTCGCGGTCTCTTTCGCCACCTCGTCGACGATCGGGGCCGCCATGCGGCACGGTCCGCACCAGGGGGCCCAGAAATCGATCAACACCGGTTTGCCTGAATTCAGGACCTTGTGAATATTCTTTTTCGTAATGGTCATCGCCGCCATTGTTCTCTCTCCTTTTTGGCATTTGATTTCAGTTCTGCTGTATTGTATGAAGGAGAGGGAAAAAGTTCCGTAACATTGTCACATATGAAAAATAATGCGATAACGCGCCCGCAGTGAGAGCAATTTCCTCCGTCCCGACGGGCTTTCCGGAAAGCTGTGACAGAGCGCTCCCGATGGGAATGATACGCTTATAACCGGAAAAAGTCCTTTGTCATGGCCGCCGCAGGCGCGAAAGACGTTTTACATCCGGGCTGAAGGTGCGGCGGCACGCTGCCGGAACTCCCTGACGATGTCGGTGCCCGCCAGCGCCCCGTCGCACACCGCTTTGGAAATCTGAAGCAATCCGCCGGTGCAGTCTCCCGCCGCGTACAAGCCCGGCACGTTCGTGCGGCGCTTTTCGTCCACCGCCACCGAAACGCCGTTGACCTGAGCCCCGACCTTCCGCGCGAGATCCGCGCTGCCCGCCACGCCGACCGCGACAAACAGGCCGGCTGTTTCAAGCTCCGTTCCGTCTTCGAACCGAATTCTGTGAAGCGTTCCTTCCCCGGTCAGCTTCGCGATCTTCCGGGTCTCCACCGCCGTTTCCTTCGGAAACGCGGCCTGCGGCTCTTTCCCGTCCGTCAGAATCGTGACGGACGACGCAACCGGAAGCAGCTCCGCCGCCTCGTGCAGCGCGTAATCGCCGGCGCCCAATACGACGACCGGTTTTTTCCGGTAAAAGAAGCCGTCGCACACGGCGCAGTAGCTGACGCCCTTCCCTTCAAACTCCGTCAGGCCGGAAATTTTGGGCGTACTGCGGGAAGCCCCCGTCGCCATGACGGCAAACGGCGCGCGATAGGCGCTCCGCTTGGTTGAAATCAGGAATTCCCCGTCCCAGGAGAGGCCGACCACCTCATCCGTCACAATCCGCGCGCCGAGGCGTTTTGCCTGCGCGATCCCGTTTTCCAAAAGCCGCCGCCCGGAAACCGGTTCGGCAAACCCGTAATAATTTTCGATCCTGTCCGACTTTTCCAGCGCGCCCGCCCCGGAGGCGAGGATCGTCGTGGAAAGCCCTGCGCGTACCGTATACAGTGCGGCGGAAACTCCGGCGGGGCCGCCTCCCATGATAATCACGTCAGGCATGACTGTTCCTCCGATCTTTTTACTGTCTATCATAGTTCTCTTTATCCGTTCCTTCCGTGACGCCGTCACAAAGTTAAAGTTAAATTTTTAACTCTGTGTGATTTTGTCACGGAAAAAATAAGATGCTGCGATTATTATATACTCGTAATTAAAAAAAGGAAAGGCAGGAGAAATTTTGTATGGAATATTTGATTTCCTTTCTCGAAGGCTTTGTCACCTTCATTTCCCCCTGCCTGCTTCCCATGCTGCCCGCCTACGCGTCCTTCTTCGCCGGGCAGGACTCTTCCTCCAAACAAACGGCGCTGAAAAACGCGCTCGGGTTTGCCGCCGGATTCACCTCCGTCTTTCTTGCGCTCGGCGCGTTCGCCGGAACGTTCGGCGCGGCGGTCCGCCAGCACTCCCGAGCGGTCGGATGGATCGCCGGGGCCGTGATGATCCTGTTTGGCCTTCATTTCATGGGAGTCCTGAAGATCGGCTTCCTGAACCGCAGCCGCGTTTCAGGGTACCGGCCGGAGCAGCTCGGATTTTTCCGCTGCGCATTGTTCGGGGCCGCGTTTTCCATCGGATGGACGCCCTGCGTCGGCGCGTTTCTCGGCTCCGCGCTGATGCTCGCGGCGGCGGGCGGCGCAAGCGCGCAGGGCATTGCCCTGCTGTTCGCGTATTCGGCGGGACTCGGCATCCCGTTTGTGGCCGCCGCCCTGCTCATCGACCGGCTGAAGCGTTCGTTCGACTGGATCAAGCGCCATTACCGGGCCGTGACGGCGGCTTCCGGAGTCCTTTTGGTCCTTGTGGGAATTCTGACCGCGGCGGGCCTGCTGGTCCCGCTGTCCTGAGGAGGGAGAGCCATGAACAGAAAGCTGAAAACACTCCTGCTGACCGCGGCTTTTGCCGCTGCTCTCGCTGCGGCCTACTTTGCCTACACCGGGCTTTCCGCCCGAT
Organism: Caproicibacter sp. BJN0012; assembly: GCF_035986805.1. NCBI lineage: Bacteria > Bacillati > Bacillota > Clostridia > Eubacteriales > Acutalibacteraceae > Caproicibacter > Caproicibacter sp. BJN0012. The sequence goes on from NZ_CP142518.1 coordinate 3,422,970, forward strand.
ACCGGCCTGAAACGCAGCTTCCCGGCACGGATTCCCAGGCGGCTTCTTCCGCCACGGCGGCCCCGGACTTCACCGTGTACGACGCGGGCGGAAAAGCCGTCCGCCTGTCGGATTTCCGGGGAAAACCGGTCGTTCTCAACTTCTGGGCAAGCTGGTGCTACTACTGCAAACAGGAGATGCCCGAATTCAATGAAGTTTACGGAGAGGAAAAAGGCAACGTGCAATTCCTCTTTGTAGACTGGACCGACGGGCGGCAGGAAACTCAGGAAAAAGGCGAGGCATTTTTAAAAGAGAACGGCTACCTCTTCCCCGCCTATTTCGACCTGGACCAGGACGCGGTGTCCGCTTACGGGCTGACGGGCATCCCGGCGACCGTTTTCATCCGGGCGGACGGGACGGTCGCCGGAGGGCAGTCGGGCGCCATGGACAAGGACACGCTGAAAAAAGGGATCGAACTGATCCGGGACGACAAATCCTAAAATCACACGAAAGGGGTATTCAGATATGAAGATACTGATTGTCGGAGGCGTCGCGGGAGGCGCGAGCGCGGCATGCCGGCTGCGCAGGCTCAGCGAGGACGCACAGATCATTCTGTTTGAGAAGGGGGAATACGTTTCCTACGCAAACTGCGGACTTCCGTATTACATCGGCGGCACCATCAAGGACAAAGACCGGCTGCTGGTCACAAAGCCGGAGACCCTGCGCAGCCGGTTCAACATCGATGTGCGCGTCCAAAGCGAAGTCACCGCCGTCAACCGCGAAAAGAAGACCGTTACGGTCCTGAACCACGCGGATGGTTCCGAATACGAGGAGAACTATGACAAACTGATTCTTTCCCCCGGCGGAAACCCGAAGAGGCCTCCCCTTCCCGGCATTGATCTGCCCGGCATTTTCACCCTGAGGACCGTTCCGGACACATTCCGCATCGACGAATACATCACGGGGCATCGCGCGCGGAGTGCCGTTGTGGTCGGCGCGGGCTTCATCGGCGTGGAAATGGCGGAAAACCTGAAGGAGCGCGGGCTGAACGTCACCATCGTCGAGTTCCTTCCGCAGGCCGTCGCGCCGCTGGACCCGGAAATGGCGGCGATCCTGCACCGGCATCTGCGCGAAAACGGCGTCAGGCTCCGCTTTAACACCGGCGTGGAGGGCTTTGAACAAAAGGACCGGCTCACGGTCAAACTGTCCGACAAAACGGAGCTTCCCGCAGACCTGGTGATTCTGAGCATCGGCGTCGCGCCGGACAGCACCCTCGTAAAGGATGCCGGGCTTCCGCTCGGAATCAAAGGCAGCATCAAGGTCGACGACATGTTCCGGACCGGCGACCCGGACATCTACGCCGTCGGCGATGCGATCGAGGTCCGGCAGGCCCTCACCGGCGGGGAAACCCTGCTGGCGCTGGCCGGTCCGGCCAACCGGCAGGGCCGCGCGGCGGGCGAAAACGTGCTGGGAGCCCGCACCGTCAGGGCTGAAGGCGTCATCGGCAGCTCTGTCCTGAAGGTGTTCGGCCTGACGGCGGCATCCACCGGCCTGAACGAAAAACAGTTGAAGGAACAGAAGCTGCCGTACCGGAAAACCTACGTGCATCCGGCGGATCATGCTTCCTATTATCCGAATTCCGTTCCGCTGAGCATGAAACTGCTGTTCTCGCCGGAGGGCAAAATCTACGGCGCGCAGGCGGTCGGCGCGGCGGGCGCCGACAAGCGCATCGACGTGATCGCGTCAGCCATTCATTTCGGCGGCACGGTCTACGATCTGGAAAAGCTGGAGCTGTGCTATGCGCCGCCCTATTCTTCCGCCAAGGACCCGGTGAACATTCTGGGTTTTACCGCCGCCAACATTCTGCGCGGCGACGTCAGGCCGTTCTACGCCGAAGACACCGACAGCCTGGACCGCGGCAGGGTCACGCTGCTGGATGTCCGCACGCCGGAGGAAGCCTCGACCGGAATGATCGACGGCGCCGTCAATATCCCGGTCGACGAACTAAGAAGCCGTCTTTCCGAGCTGCCGAAGGACAAACCGGTCTACGCGTACTGCGCGGTCGGCCTGCGCGGCTATGTCGCGTGCCGCATTCTGACGCAGCACGGGTTTGACTGCTACAATCTGAGCGGCGGCATCAAGACCTGGCGCGACGCGCACGATAAACCGGACGCCCCCTCGCCGACCGACTGCATCGGCATGAAAAAAGGCGGCGGACCGGCAAAGTCCTGCGACCTGCCTCTTTCCGGCAATGAAACCGTAATCGAGGTGGACGCCTGCGGCCTGCAGTGCCCCGGACCGATCATGAAAACGGCGCAGGCGGTCAAAGCGGCGGCAGAGGGCGAGATTTTGCGCATCCGCGCGACGGACCCCGGATTCGTCTCCGACATCGGCGTCTGGTGCGAACGGACCGGGAACCGCCTGCTCGGAACAAAGCGGGACGGCGCCGCCTATGAGGTACGCGTGCAGAAATACGCCCCCGCTTCCCCCGCGGCCGCGCAGCCCGCGGGCGGCAGCGACAAAAGCATCATCGTGTTCAGCGGCGACCTGGACCGGGCGATCGCTTCGCTGATCATCGCGAACGGAGCGGCCTCCATGGGCCGGAAGGTCACCATGTTCTTCACCTTCTGGGGGCTGAATGTTCTGCGCAGAAGCAACCGCGTCGGCGTCAAAAAAGACTTTATGGAGAAGATGTTCGGGGCCATGATGCCGCGCGGGACGCAAAAGCTGGGTCTTTCGCGCATGAACATGCTCGGCATGGGACCGAAGATGATCCGCGGCGTGATGAAGCGCAAAAACGTCTCTTCCCTGGAAGAGCTTCTTCAGTCCGCCATCGACTCCGGCGTCAGGATCGTCGCGTGCCAGATGTCCATGGATATCATGGGAATCCGCAGGGAAGAGCTGATCGACGGAGTGGAAGTCGCCGGGGTCGCCACTTTCCTGGGCGCCGCGGAGCAGTCCGACACCAATCTGTTCATCTGACGGAGGACAGAGCAAAAAAGAGAGGCCGCTTACCGGAAATCCCGTCCGGCAAGCGGCTCTTTTCACGGATTCTTCCCAATGGATCAAATTGTATTTTCCCATGAAACGGGGTATAATTTTCGTAGATATCTTTGAAAACAGAGTCTCAACATACGTTATATCTTGTTGTGAGGAGTGATAAAAATGAATACGCCGTATCCCATCCGCCTGAACGCCGCCTGCAAGGATTACCTCTGGGGCGGCACCCGGCTGAGAACCGAATATCATCAGAACAGCGCGGCGCGGAAGGTCGCGGAAAGCTGGGTCCTTTCCTGCCACCCGAACGGCCCGGCCGTCATCGCAAACGGCGAATGCAGGGGCCTGACCCTCGCGGAATATATCGGCAGGGCCGGCCGCAGGGTTCTGGGCACGGACTGCGAAAAATTCCCGGATTTTCCCGTGCTGATCAAGCTGATCGACGCGAAGGAAGCCCTTTCCATTCAGGTTCACCCGGACAATGCGTACGCGCGCGCGCATGAGGGCGGGTCCGGAAAAACCGAAATGTGGTATGTCATCGGCCGCGAGAAGGGCGCGTTCCTTTACTATGGCTTCGATCACGAGATTTCAAAGGAAGAATTCCGCGAGCGGATCGAAAACAACACGCTGCCCGAAGTCCTCAACAAGGTCATGGTGGAGCCCGGGGACGTCCTGCTGATTGAATCCGGCACGCTTCACGCCATCGGCGCCGGAATCCTGATCGCCGAGGTCCAGCAGAACTCCGACCTGACCTACCGTATCTCCGATTACGGCCGGCTTGGAGCCGACGGGAAGCCCCGCGAGCTCCACATTCCGCAGGCGCTCGACGTTACGCGCCGCTGCCGGCCCGAACGCCCCGTCGGCCCGCAGGGAGAAGAAATCGCGGAACCCGGGTGCGTCCGGCAGCTGCTTTCCTCCTGTGAATATTTTACCGTCACCCACATGAAAATTACGGAATACACGCTGTGCGCGGGCGAAAAGAGCTTTCAGTCCCTTGTTTGTCTGGACGGCGACGCGGTGCTTCTGGACCGCGGCAGGGCGCTTCTCCCGTTTGGAAAAGGGGACAGCATCTTCATTCCCGCGGGATTCGGCCGCTATACCGTCAAGGGCGACTGCGAAATCCTCCTCACCGAGGTCTAAGGCGTGCGGCGCCGCTCAGCGGGCGGCACCCGAACCCGTCCCGCCATTACCGGCTAAAGCGCTTCAGCTTATCCCGCCGGCGGGCTGCCCGGATGGTCAGATCACCATTCCGCCGCTGACCCCAAGCACCTGGCCGGTGATAAACCCGGCCTGCGGCGATGCGAGGAACGCCGCGGCCTGCGCGATATCCTCCGGCGAACCGATCCGGCACAGCGGGGTCTCCCGCCGAAGCTGTTCCATCGTTTCCCCGGAAAAACCCGCGTTCATTTCCGTGGCGATCACCCCGGGGGCGATGCAGTTGACCCGGATGCCGGAAGGGCCGACCTCCTTGGCCAAAGCCTTCGTCAGGCCGATGACGGCTGCCTTGGCGGCGGAGTAATGCACCTCGCAGGATGCGCCGACCTGCCCCCACATGGATGAAATATTGATGATGCAGCCGCTCTTTTCCCGGATCATGGCCGGAAGGACGGCGCGGCAGCAAAGGAACACGCCGCGCACATCCACATTGAACATTTCGTCCCAGTCGCGGTCCGTCAGGTCGGTGAACAGCTTCTGCTGGGCAATGCCCGCATTGTTGACCAGCAGATCGACTTTTCCCGCGGCGCGGAACAGTTCCGCCACCTGAGCGGAATCGGAAAGATCCGCCCGCGCCAGAACGGCGGCTTCCCCGCCGTGAGCGCGCGTCAGCTCTTCCAGCAGGCTGCGCGCGCGCTTCTCGTTTTTGTGGTAGTGCAGCACCATCCGGTAGCCTTCGGCGGCGAGCCGGGCGGACACCGCCCGCCCGATTCCGCCGGAGGCCCCCGTAACAAGCGCTTTTTTCATGCGTTCCTCCGCCCTTCCGCTTTCTCCGCTTTTCAGGTTATTGTACCATAACGGACGCAAAAAGGCACGCGGAAAACGATCGTGCAGCAGACAAATTCTCTTTTCCCGCATAGTATATACAGAGAACGGTCTATTTCGGCCGTTTCAGTCTTTGCGAAAAGGAGGCTTTTTCTTGAGCTGTTTTAGTTATAATGATCTCAACCCGTGCCATCGGGTGATCCCCGCGTTCGTTCCGATCCAGCCGTGCTGCCCGTGCTGCCCGCCTGATCCCTGCCCGCCCTGTCCCTGTCCCTGCCCCCCCACTCCTCCCGTTTGCGATCCCAGGGTTCCGTCCTACGCATTTTATTACACCACCGCATCACAGGCCGTTGCAGCGGGTAACGGCGTGGTCTTCGGGGCTGGCAGCTCCACTCCGGACATCGTCCTTTCCAACGGGGCCTTGTTGTTCTCCAAGCCGGGTATCTATCTGATTCAATACCAGATTTCCCTGACCGCTCCTGTAGCGGGCACCACAATCAGCCTTTCCCTCAACGGGTTCCAAGTCGCCGGTTCAACAGTGGTCACAACCACGGACACCGGCTACAGCGGCCAGGCGATTGTCAGCGTCCCTGCCGGCGGAATCGTCTCTCTGACGGTGAGCGCCGCTTCGACTGTTTCCTTCGCCAGCATTACAGCCGTTCGCATTTCCTGCTAAAAGATTGCTTCCCGGTTCCGGCATGCCGGAAGTGGGAAGCCTTTTTATACCCTTGCGCGAAAATTCCGTTCCTGCATCTTAATTTTTTATTGGCAGAAAAGAATTGATTACATAGAATGGTAGAAAAGGTGTACCGTTTGCTTACCGGTATATCCGTCTGACAGCAGGAGGGGATCTTTTGGGTTGCAATCATGGTTTTTCAAACCGCAGCGGCCGTAACGCGGCCGAAAATTCCGCCCCGGCCATTTTGGGAACCGGCGGGCGCTTCAGCCCTTCGCGTCCTTCGAATTCTCCGGGACTTCCCGGGCCTCCCGGGCCGCGGGGTCCAATGGGATTTCAGGGGTTCACGGGGGACCCCGGTCCGGCGGGCCCTCCGGGACCCCGGGGACCGATCGGTCCGAGAGGCCCGGCCGGAACAGCCGGACCGGCCGGTTCCTCGGCAATCATTCCATTCGCTTCCGGCACGCCGGTCACTCTGACAACGGTGGCGGGGGGCGCGCCCGGTACTGTCGGGCTGGTCGCTTTTGGCGTGAGCGCGCCCGGCGCCTTCCTTCTCGGATCCATCGACTTATCGGATCTTGCCAACTTCGCGTTCTCCATGCCGCGCAGCGGGATCGTCACTTCCGTCGCCGCCTTCTTCAGCACAACGGCGGCGCTCTCCCTAGCAGGCACCTCCCTCGTGATCACCGCCCAGCTGTACAGCTCGGCGATCGTAAACAACACATTCTCGCCGGTTCCCGGGGCTTTCGTCAGCCTGCCGGCACTGAGCGGCACGGTCCCCATCGGGACTCCCGTGAGCGGCATCACGAGCGGCCTTGCCGTTCCCGTCACCGCGCAGACAAGCCTTCTAATGGTCTTCTCCGCATCCGCGTTGGGCATCACTTCGATCAACACGGTCTGGGGGCATGCCAGCGCGGGAATTTCCATCAACTAATTTCACTAAAAAAAGTCCTCGTTCCGAAATGGAACGAGGTTTTTTTGGTACGCACAGTCTAAAAATGAACGTATTCCAAAACATAGCGAATGATAAACAGCACCGCGATGATATACAGGATCGGGCTGACCTCTTTCGCTTTGCCGCGCACCAGCTTGATGAAGCAGTAGCTGATGCTCCCGAACGCAATGCCCTCCGAAATGCTGTAGGCAAACGGCATCATGGCAATGGTCAGGAAGCAGGGAATGGCGGTCTCCATATCGTCCCAGTCGACATCCCTCACGCCCCCGATCATCATCACGCCGACAATCAGCAGGACCGGATAAGTCGCGGAGCCCGGGATAAACCCGAGGAACGGGGAAAGGAAAATCGCGAGGATAAAACAGATGGCAGTCGTCACGCTCGTCAGGCCCGTTTTTCCGCCTTCTGAAATTCCCGCGCTGGATTCCACATAGGTCGTCACCGTGGAGGTCCCGAACACCGAGCCGACCGCGGTCGCAATGGCGTCGGCCATCATGGCCCGCGTCGCGTTCGGCAGCTTGCCCTCCGGAGTGAGGAAACCGGCTTTTCCCGCCGTGCCGTACAACGTGCCGACCGTGTCGAACATGTCTACCATGGTCAGGGAGATAAGAACCGCGATCAGCGAGAAGAGCGCCACGCCAAAGCCCTCGTTTGTATGGAGCAGTTCCGGAAATCCGTTCAGGAACTGTCCGAAAGTCGGCGCGAGGGAACTGCCGGTCGAGAGGCCTTTGGCGATTCCGACGTTGGCGCCGAAACCGAACTGCATGACGGCGCCAACGAGGCTGGTGGCAACGATGCTGATGAAAAGGCCGCCCTTCACGCCGTAAACAACCAGCAGCACCGTAATGAAAATTCCGATCAGGGCAAGCGCCGTGGACGGAGCCGTAAAGTTCCCGAGCGTGATGATGGTGGATTCGCTCGGCGCGACGATCCCGGCGCCTTTGAGCGCGACAATCGAAATAAACAGCCCGATGCCGCCGCTGATGGCCCTTTTCATTGAAAGCGGAATGGCGTCCACGATCTTCTCACGGATGCCGCTCGCCGTAATCAGAATGAAAAGCGTGCCGGAAATGAAAACCGCGGCCAGCCCGGCCCTCCAGGAAAAGCCGTAAGTGCCGCAGATCGTGTAGGCGAAGAACGCGTTCAGCCCCATGCCCGGAGCCTGTGCCAGCGGATAGTTCGACAGAAGGCCGCTCATCAGGGTGCCGATTGCCGATGCGATGCAGGTTGCCAGCATCACCGCGCCCTTGTCCATCTTCGCGTCGCCCAGAATGGCCGGATTGACGAAAATGATATAAGCCATGGTGAAAAATGTGGTGAGCCCCGCAAGGATCTCCGTGCGGACGTCCGTGCCGTTCCCCTTCAGGTTGAAAAAGTCGCCCTTGGGATGGATCGCCGACGATGTACTGTCTGCCATGTTCGAATTCCTCCATAAAAATAGAAATTGCCCGACTCAGTCGCCGGGCCCCGTTTCAATTATAAAATAAGTATACCGGGTAATTATTTTTTAAGCAATGTGGTATTTACACAAAATTTCAAATTCTGATATAATTTATTCATACTTTTTATGAAATATCGAAAATTAAGTCAAAAAAGGCGGCATCCATGCCTGGAATGCCGCCTGGTTTAACCTGAGCCTATGCAAGCCGATCTTTTAATTTATTCAATTCCGCTTTGATTTCCGGCGGGAGCTTCTCGCCGAATTTCTGGTAGAATTCCTCAATCCCGTCGGCTTCCTTCCGCCATTCCGCTTTGTCCACATCAAGAATCGACTGCAGCGTGCCGATATTCATGTCAAGATCCGTCAGATTGATGTCGTCCGCTTTCGGCACATAGCCGATCGGGGTATCCACCGCGTCCGCCTTGCCCTCGCAGCGCCTGATGATCCATTCGAGCACGCGCAGGTTGTCACCGAAACCCGGCCAGATAAAGTGGCCCTGCTCGTCAAGCCGGAACCAGTTGACGTTGAAGATCTTCGGGGCCTTGTCGCCAAGCCTCGCGCCCATGTCGATCCAGTGCTTGAAATAGTCGCCCATATGGTAGCCGCAGAACGGCAGCATGGCCATCGGGTCGCGGCGCACGACGCCCACGGCGCCGGTCGCGGCGGCGGTTGTTTCGGAGGCCATGATGGAACCTACGAACACGCCGTTGTTCCAGTCCCTGGACTGGTACACCAGCGGAGTGGTGTGCGCGCGGCGCCCGCCGAAAATGATCGCGGAAATCGGGACGCCGCGGCCGCTGTCGAACTCAGGGCTGACGCACGGGCAGTTCTTGGCCGGCGCGGTGAAGCGGCTGTTCGGGTGGGCGCCCTTTTCCTTGCTGGTTGTCCCATCCCAGGGGCGGCCTTTCCAATCCATCCCGTTCTTCGGCGGATTGTGGTCGAGGCCCTCCCACCAGACGGTGTTGTCGTCCAGATTATGCGCTACATTTGTAAAGATCGTGCCGGATTTCGTCGTCGCGAGCGCGTTCGGGTTGGACTTTTCGTTGGTGCCGGGCGCCACGCCGAAGAATCCGTTCTCCGGATTGACGGCCCACAGCCTGCCGTCCGGACCGACGCGCATCCAGGCGATGTCGTCGCCGACCGTCCAGACCCTGTAGCCCTTTTTGCGGTAGAACTCCGGCGGAATCAGCATGGCGAGGTTCGTTTTGCCGCACGCAGACGGAAACGCCGCCGCAACATATTTGATCTCGCCCAGCGGATTCTGAATCCCGAGAATCAGCATATGTTCCGCCATCCAGCCCTCGGTTTTGCCAAGGTAGGAGGCGATGCGCAGCGCGAAGCACTTTTTGCCGAGCAGGACGTTCCCGCCGTAACCGGAATTGACGGAAATGATGGTGTTGTCCTCCGGGAAATGGCAGATGTACCGCTTTTCCTCGTCGATCTGGCATTTGCAGTGGAGGCCGCGCACCCATTCACCGCTGTTGCCGAGCGCTTTGACAACCTCCGTGCCGACCCGGGTCATGATGCACATGTTCAAAACAACATAAATAGAGTCCGTCAGCTCGATGCCGATCTTTGAAAACGGCGAGCCCACGGGTCCCATCGAATAAGGGATGACGTACATCGTGCGGCCCCGATAGCTGTTTCTGGCAATGCCGTACAGCATTTCGTAGGCCTTCGACGGCTCCATCCAGTGATTGGTCGGCCCCGCGTCTTCCTCTTTGCGGGAGCAGATAAAGGTGCGTCCTTCCACGCGCGCCACGTCGTTGACCGCCGTGCGGTGGAGATAGCAACCGGGCAGCTTTTCCTCATTGAGCTCGATCATTTCGCCGGTTTTGCAAGCTTCGGCTCTCAATAATTCAATTTGCTCCTGAGTTCCGTCAATCCAGAGAACTTTGTCCGGAGTGACAAGCGCCTTCATTTTTTCGATCCATTCCAACACCGATTGGTTCTGAGTCATATGCCTCTCCTTTCGGCCCAATGGCCAATTGAATATATTACTATTATAATACAACAATTTTTATTAATCAATCTTTCCGGACATGCCCGGGAATGAAATATTGGCAGTCTGATGGTTTTATTTCGTGCAAAATGAATAACATTCGTAAATTTCCTGCAAAGATTATACAGGAGAAAATTCCACCGGAAGCTCGGCACAGGCGTTCAGGTCCGGACCGGCGATATTTCCCGCGGCAAATTCATAGTACCCCTGCGCCGCGACCATGGCCCCGTTGTCGCCGCAGAGGGAAAGCCGCGGGCAGTAAAAGGAGAGGCCGCGCTCGGCACAGCGCGCGCGCAGCTCCCGGCGCAGAAGGGAATTGGCCGAAACGCCGCCCGCCGTGACCAGCTTTTGGGCCCCGGTTTGCTCTGCCGCCAGCAGGGCGTTTCTCACCAGGCAGTCGACGACGGCCCTGCGGTAGGACGCCGCAAGGTCCGGAATCGAAACCGTTTCTCCGCGCTGTTCCGCGTTGTGCAGCAGATTGATGACATTGGTTTTCAGGCCGGAAAAGCTGAAATCAAAGGGCGCGCCGTCCACGGAAGGCCGCGGGAGCCGGTACGCCTTATCATTGCCGCTCTCGGCAATTTTATCCAGTTCCACCCCGCCGGGATACGGCATGCCCATCGCGCGCGCGGCTTTGTCGAACGCTTCGCCCGCGGCGTCGTCGCGGGTGCGGCCGAGCACACGAAAGCCGGTGTAGCCCCGCACGTCGATCAGGTGCGTGTGACCTCCGGAAACCACCAGGCACAGGAACGGAGGTTCCAGCTCCGGGTGGGTCAGGTAATTCGCCGCGATGTGGGAGCGCAGGTGATGCACCGGCACAAGAGGCTTGTCCGCCGAAAGGGCCAGCCCCTTCGCGAAATTGACGCCGACCAGCAGCGCGCCGATCAGCCCGGGGGCATAAGTGACCGCAACGGCGTCGATCCCGTTCAGATCCGTCCCCGCGTCGTCCAGCGCCTTCTGCACGATACCTGAAATCGCCTCGCAGTGCCTGCGGGACGCAATTTCCGGCACGACTCCGCCGTACAGCCGGTGTTCTTCCACCTGAGAAGCCACCGCATTGGAGAGGATCGTCCTGCCGTCGTCCACCACGGCGGCGGCGGTTTCGTCGCAGGAGGATTCAATTCCTAGAATTCGCATGGGTCCTCCGGTTCCTCCTCCCGAACGGCGGGACGTCTTTCCAGCCGGCGCTTTTTCCATCTGTCTGCCGGTTTCTCAATCGTATTGTTGTTGCCGCAGCTCACGGTGGTTCCGGCCTTGATCGGCGCAATCAGGAATCCGACGACGATCCCGATAAACGTGCAGGCCAGCGCCAGCAGCCGGGCCTCTTTTTTCGACATGGCAAATCCCCCTTTTTTCATAGGACAAAACATCTCTTCCCCGCGTTCGGAAGCATCCCGGTACCGTCCCGCCCGTCTTAACCGGCCGTCCGCTCCCTGCCGGCCGGCGGGCTGAAGGACGCAGCGTCACTCTGCCCGGAAATTCAGCGTCAGAATCAGCGCGTCCTCCGGCGGCGAACGGTAGAAGTTTTTCCTGCGCCCGGCCTCCCGCAGGCCGAGCGATTCATAGAGCGCGACCGCCGCCGCGTTGGAGGGCCGGACTTCCAGGCTGAAAAATCCCGCGTTCCGCCCCCGCGCCCGCTCGATCAGCCCCTGCGTCAGCGCGCGGCCGACGCCCCCGCGCCGGAAGCGCGGGAAAACGGCGATATTGTCCACATAGCATTCCCCGCAGACGCAGTGCATCCCGGCGTAACCCGCGACCGCCCCGCCGCACTCCGCGACCAGAAACACGGCGGTATCGCAGGACAGCTCCGCTTCAAGCCCCTTGAGTGTCCACGGTTCGGCAAAACAGATCCGCTCCAGCTCCGCAAGACTGTCCAGATGGCGCGCCGCCATGGGAACCAGTCTCAGACCATCCATCAGCGCCGCACCACCCTCCAGTCCGAGCCGTCCCGGATCCGGTAAATGACATGGATCGCGACCCAGATCAGGTTAAAGAGCATCAGAACGGAAAACAGCTTCATGCTGATAAACCGGAACCGGAACAGAAAGCGGCTGTAGGCGTAGAGGGAGGACAGCACCGTGATGACCGGAACATAAAACTTTTCCGGGAAATAAAACGCAAACACGACGGAGAGCAGGTCCGCGGGGTACCAGTACCGCTCGTGCATGTACGGCAGAAAATACGGCAGCATCATGGTGTAGAACAGCGCAAGGGAAATCAGCATTTCGTCGTTCAGCTGGAACTTTTTCGAACACAGATAGGCGAACGAGAACAGGACCAGCGCGCCTGCGGCCAGCACCGCGGCGCCGCCGAAGGAATCCGAAACATCGGAAGGAAACCAGGAGTACAGATTCGGCAGGTTCATGGTCGGTTCCCGGTATTCCTGCGCCTGTTGGACGTAGACGGTCAGCAGTTCGCCGAAATCACGGCCGAGCAGCGCGGCGGGCAGAATGGAGATCAGATAGACGAGCGGCGGGATCAGCAGGCAGCGCGCCCTTATTTTCCGCTTCAGCAGCAAAAGGAGCAGAAACGGGGCGAGGAACACCGCCTGCAGCTTGAGCGCGAACGCAATGGAAAACGCCGTGACCGCGCGGACTTCCCGGTCCTCCATCAGGTAACAGACACAGCCGAGCAGCGCGGCGGTATAGATGGAATCGCACTGCGCCCAGACCGACGAATTCAGAATGACGGTCGGCAGAAACAGCGTGATGGCGTAGGCGATCTCCCCCCAGAACTCGCCGTACTTGCGGTCGACCATGCGGAACACAAAGTACGCGGCCGCGACGTCCCCCGCGCACGACAGGGCTTTAATGAGATGCAGGCCGGAAAACGGAAGGTAGGAGACAAGGCCGAGCAGGTAGTAGTAAGCGGGCGTGTAGTCGCCGAAATCAAGGCCGGCCGCCGCAAGCCCTCCGTTCTGCCGGATCAGTTCAAACCACCCGGAGAGAAACTGCCTGTAGTCGCTGGAGACATAGCCGAAAAATCTCAGCCGGACCGCCATGGCGAGGACCGTCACGGCGATCATGAAAAAAATATTCTCCGCTTTGACAAAATTGACGAATGCCTTTCGCTTGCTCATCATTCTCCCACCTTGCGATAGAGTAAGAAATCGAATCCTGTTTCCGTGGTCAGCGCTTGGGTCCGGGCAAGGCGTTCGCAGCCTTCGCGCGGGGTTTTGCGGAAATAAGGGGTCATGGCGAACAGATCCTCCACGGCCCGTGTCCCGCTGATCGCAACGGTTCCCCTCACCGGCACGCGTTCCAGAAAGGCGAAGCCGGGATATTCCGTGTCCCTGCGCTCGTTCTCATACGGCTCGTCGTACAGGAGTTCTTTCAGCCCGTACAGATGGCGCTCCGACGGAACAGCGAGGACCAGAAGGCCCCCCGGGCGCAGGACCCGGAGCAGCTCTTCGGGCACGATCGGCGCGAAAACATCCGTCACGGCGTCCACGGAACCGTTAAGAACGGGAATGCCGAACATGCTGCCGACCGCAAAGGAAATTTCTCCGTATTTTTTCGCCGCGGCCCGCACGGCGGATTTGGAAATGTCGAAGCCGTACTGCTCCGGCCTTCCGCCGTTTTCCAGAAGGAACTCCCGCAGCCGGCCCGCGTAGTACCCTTCGCCGCAGCCCGCGTCCAGAAGCACGGGGCGGTCCGTTTCCACATGGTCCCGAACCAGCGCGTTCAGCCGGTCGCTGAAAATCCGGTAGTACCCTGACTCCAGGAACCTGCGGCGGGAGGCGATCATCTCCCGGCTGTCGCCCGGATCGGCGGAGTGCCTCTTGTTCGGCGGCAGCAGATAGACGTAGCCCTCTTTCGCGATGTCGTAGCTGTGCCCGTTCGCACAGCGGCAGGCCTTTTCTTCCCGCGCGAGCGGCGCCCCGCAGACGGGGCATGCGAAAATCCCCATGCTATGCCTTCGCCTCATACCAGGTTGTCCCGGTCTTTGCCTCGGCGATCATCGGGACGGAGAGCGAAACGGCGTTCTGCATCTCCTCCGTCAGCAGCGCGGCAACCCGTTCCGCCTCCTCTTTCGGGGCCTCGACGATCAGTTCGTCGTGCACCTGCAGAATCAGCTTCGCTTTCATTTTCTCCCGATCCAGGCGGTCCCGCACGCGGATCATCGCGATTTTGATGACGTCGGCCGCCGTTCCCTGGATCGGCATGTTCCGCGCCACGCGCTCCCCGAACGAGCGCAGGTTGAAGTTGGAGGACTTCAGCTCCGGCAGGTAACGCCGCCGCCCGAACAGCGTCTGGACGTAGCCGTTCTCCTTCGCCTCCTCCACCACGCGTTTCATGTAGGAATCCACGCCGGAAAAGTTCGCGAGGTAATCCGTGATGTACTGCTTCGCCTCGGCGACGGAGACATGGATGTTCTTCGAGAGCGAAAACGCGCCGATGCCGTAGACGATGCCGAAGTTGACGGCTTTCGCCCGGCTGCGCATCAGCGGAGTGACCAGTTCCTCCGGCATATGGAACACCTGCGCCGCCGTGCTGCGGTGGATGTCTTTTTCTTCCCGGAACGCCTGGATCATGTTCCGGTCGTTCGCGACGTGCGCCAGCACCCGCAGTTCGATCTGCGAATAGTCCGCGTCCACCAGCACCCAGCCGGGGCGGGCGACAAAAAACCGGCGCATCTCCCTGCCCAACTCCGTGCGGACGGGGATATTCTGAAGGTTCGGCTCCGTGGAGCTGATTCGACCCGTGCGCGTCTCCGTCTGATTGAAGCTGGAATGGATCCGGCCGTCCGGCGCGACCACCTTCAGCAGGCCGTCGCAATAGGTGGATTTCAGTTTGGCCAGCGCGCGGTAATCCAGAACCATCTCGACCGCCGGGTGGTCGTAGCGCAGCTTTTCCAGCGTTTCCGCGCCGGTGGACCAGCCGGTCTTCGTCTTCTTTCCATGCGGAAGCCCCAGCTTGACAAACAGCGCGTCGCCGAGCTGCTTCGGCGAATTGAGGTTGAACTCATACCCGACCGAATCAAAAACCTGGCGCTGGAGCTCCGCGATCCGTTCTTCCAGCTTTTCCCCGAAGGAACGGATTCCCTCCGCGTCCACCGCGAAGCCGACGTTCTCCATGCCGGCCAGCACCCGGGCCAGCGGAATCTCGATATTCCCGAGCAGTTCCGTCTGGGAATTCTCCGCGATTTTTTCCTGGAGCCGGTCGGCAAGGCCCGGCAGCACCGCGGCGGCGGCCTGCGCTTCGCTCCATTCCCCTGCGGGCTCCGGAACGCCGTACTCCTTCGCAAGGCGCGCCGGCTCATAGCCGGAGGCGGACGGGTTCAGCAGATACCCGGCCAGCATCGTGTCGAATACGGGACCCTTCATCGGGATTCCGTCTCTCAGCAGGATGGAAAAAAGCGGCTTGACGTTGTGCGTGTTTTTCCGGACGGACGCATCCCCAAACAGCGCCCGCAGCGTTTCCTCGCCCTCCACGGTATGAATCACGCCGCCCCGGTTCCACAGGACGCGCAGGTCACCCTCCGCAAAATCCGCGAGGATGTCGGCGCGGCCGTCCCCGCGCGCGGCTTTGAGCAAGGCGGCCGCATCCGTGTGTTCCGCGACGACGGCGGACGGCTGCGCCGCGGAAGAAACCTGCGGCGGCTCCGGGGCGTTCAATCCCATTTTCTCGATCAGTGAGAAAAATTCCAGCTTCGCCATCAGCGCCGCGGCTCCCGCGCAGTCGCACGGGGCGGGGATGTAATCCTTCAGGTCGGTGTCGATCGGCACGTCGGTGCGGATGGTGCCGAGCCGGCGGCTTAAGTACGCGCTGTCCTTTCCTTCCGCCAGCTTTTTCCGGATGCCGTCTTTGATCTCAAGTTCCGGAAGATGGCCGTAGATGTAGTCGATGGAGTGATAGGCCTGGATCAGCTGTCCCGCGCCTTTCGGGCCGATGCCCGCCACGCCGGGGATACAGTCGGAGGAATCGCCCTGAATCGCCTTGATCTCGATCATTTCCTTCGGGATCACGCCGTAGTCCTCTTCGATCTTTGCCTCGTCGTAGAGCGTCACCTGCGGCTGCCCCATCTTGGTGGAGGCAAGCCGGACCGTCACGTGCGGGCCGACCAGCTGAAGGCTGTCCCGGTCCCCGGTCGCCAGGACGCACTCGTCCCCTTCTTTTTCGCACTGCCCCGCAAGCGTGCCGAGGATGTCGTCCGCCTCGAACCCTTCGCAGGTGACCAGCCGGTACCCGAGCAGGGTGAGCAGTTCCTTGAGCGTGGGAAGCTGCTGGGCCAGCTCCGGCGGCATGCCCTTGCGGTTCGATTTGTAGCCGGCGTATTCCCGATGCCGAAACGTCGGCGCGCGCAGGTCGAACGCGACTGCCACCGCGTCGGGGGAAAGCTCCGTTTTCAGCTTGTGGAGGATGGTCAGAAAGCCGTAGATCCCGTTGGTGTACAGCCCCTCCTTCGTCGTCAGGAGCCGCACGCCGTAGAACGCCCGGTTCAGAATGCTGTTGCCGTCCAGTACCAATAATTTCATCGCTTTTCCCCCGGATACAAGTTATGGAAGTATTATATCACTTTCCCATGCAAAAATTAAGAGTTAACAGTGCCGTAACGGAAAAAGAAACTGCGCTGTACAAATAAACGGGCAGGCGGTATAATAAACCGGTTCCCGATCCGATAAAAAGCACCGCCGGAAAATCCTGAACAGAGGCAGCCGGACTGCCAGTTTAAAATAGATGGAACAGGGATGTTACTTTATGGATACCATTAAAATCGGCGCGGTCGAGCTTATGGGCCGCGCGGTGCTTGCACCGATGGCCGGCGCGGGCGACCGCGCGTTCCGCGAAGTCTGCGCGGCGTACGGCGCGGCGATGACGGTCAGCGAAATGGTCAGCGCCAAGGCGCTTCAATTCAACGATAAAAAGACAAAGGACCTGATGGAGCTCGGGGACGCGGCCCGCCCCTCGGCCATTCAGCTGTTCGGAAGCGAACCGGGCGTGATGGCCGAAGGCGCGAAGCGCGCGATGGAGTTTTTCCCCGACTTGATCGACATCAACATGGGCTGTCCCGCTCCGAAGATCACCGGTCCGGGCGCGGGCAGCGCCCTGATGAAAAACCCGCCGCTGTGCGGGGAGATCGTCGCGGCGGTCAAAGCCGCCGTTCCCGTGCCGGTCACGGTCAAGATCAGGGCGGGCTGGGACGGGAAAAGTAAAAACGCCGTCGAAGTAGCAAAAATCTGCGAGGGGGCCGGCGCCGCCGCGGTGACGGTTCACGCGCGCACCCGCGCGCAGATGTACGCCCCGTCCCCCGACTGGAACATCATCAAGCAGGTCGGGGAAGCCGTCGGGATCCCCGTTATCGGCAACGGGGACGTGACGGACGCTCCCTCCGCCGCGCGGATGCTGGAGGAAACCGGCTGCAACGCGATTATGGTCGCGCGCGGCGCCCTGGGCAATCCGTGGGTGTTCCGGCAGATCAACGCCTATCTGGCGGAGTCCTGCCGGATCGTCCCGCCGCCGGGCGTGCACGAAAAAATGCTCGTCCTTATGCGGCAGGCGGAGCTGGCATGCCGCTACAAGGGCGAGCATCGCGCGATGAACGAGCTGCGCGGGCACGCGGGCTGGTATCTGAAAGGACTGCGGGGCGCCGCCGGATTCCGGCGCAGGGCGTCTCTTCTTTCTTCCCTAAAGGAACTGGAAGCGCTCACCAAAGACGTGATCGCGGAAAACGCCGTGCCGGAGGGTTAGGCCTCCTCCCCTCCGCTGAACCTCATCCGCACGAACTCATCCTCGCCGAGCGGCGTTTCCCGCCGGTAACGCACGGTTTCCAAAAATCCGGCGCTCCGGTAACAGGAAACCGCCCGGCGGTTGAAGGAGCGGACCTCAAGCTCCAGGTCCCGGCCCGGATACCGGAAAAAGAACTCTCTGAGAACCAGCCCCATGATTCTTCTCCCGTAGCCGAGGCCGCAGAGGTCCGGCCGGACGCCCAGGCCGAGCAGGAGCGCGCCGTCCCGGCTGAAAAAGCGAAAAAAGCCGCACAGTTCTCCTCTTTCGTCCTGAACGGCATAAAATTCGCTCTTCCTCTTGTCATCATCCGCCATCGCCCATCCGCGCGCGCAGACCTCCTCCCACGGAAAGGAGTTGTAGACCGCGTAAGGCCCGTCGTAACGCCAGGAGCAGATTTCCTCTGCGTGCTCCCGCGTCAGTCCCGCCGCGCGGAACCGTTTCCGCTCAAGGTCCTCATACCCTCCGCGCGTCATGAGATAGCAGACTTCGTCCAGCTTCACGCCGCGGTAATCCGTGTAGGAACCGGCGAGCGTCTTTTCATAGCGGAAACCGCACTTCTCGATGACCCGCCTGGAACGCGCGTTGAAGGGAAAATGGGCGACGGACAGAAAATCGAGCCTCATTTCCTCAAACGCATACCGCTCGGCCCGCCGGACCGCCTCCGTCATCAGGCCCTTACCCCAGCAGGAGCGCGAAAGGACGTAGCCGACTTCCCGGCAGGAACCCTCACCCTCGTGAAAAAGCCGGTCCGAGTGCAGGCCGAGCGAACCGACGACCTTTCCCGTCTCCTTCAGGACGACCGCGCTCACTTCCCCGTTTCCCACGAAATTTTTCAGGATCTCGCGGCTCTCGTCCATGGAACAATGGGGCTTCCAGCCCGCGTTCGGCCCGATTTCCGGGTCCTTCGCATACGCGTAAAAGTCCTCAAGGTCCTCCATGCACCAGGGCCGCAGCAGCAGCCTGCGGGTTTGCATCGTCTTCATGCGGATCCCCTCTTTCCCGGCGGACGTCTTATTTCTCCAGATAGAATATAACAAGCGTGTTTGGCCCGGTGTGAGTCGTCATCGCGCAGCCCGCGCGGGAATTGAGCACCTCGCGGAATCTGCCGCTTTCCCTTACCAGATCCGTAATTTCGCCGAAAAGCTCCTGATCCATGCCGGTGGTGGTAACAAAGGCGCGCTCGCCGTCCGGGTTCGGCTGGGACAACACAAAACGCGCGTATTCCTTACAGACCTGGCGGAAATTTCCCCGGAATTTTTTGCAGACCGAAAGCTCCCCCTGATTGTCCAGAAGCAGGCATGGGCGCAGCTTCAGAAGGTTTGCCCCGAACATCTGCAGCATGGTGGCCCTCCCTCCCCGATAGGCGAATTCCAGCGTGTCCAGAAGAACGTAGGCGCGGACTCTTTCCTTGTCCTGTTCAATCCGTGCGGAAATTTCATCGGCCGGAAGGCCCGCGTCCCGCATATCCGCCGCGCGCAGAACCAATAATCCCTGTGCCGAACTTAACGTGTACGTGTTGATGACATGAACGTTTTCGAATTCCTTCGCGGCGATGCAGGCGTTCTGGTAGGACGACGAAAATTTGGAATTCATGGCAAGATGCACCACGCTGTCGCCGTTTTCCGCCGCTTTCCGGAAGACCTCGAAAAAGTCGACCGGCGGGGGAGCGGCGGTTTTCGGCAGCCGCCTCGTGCGCTCATAGTCGTCAAACAGCTCGTCCGGCCCGATTTCAAATACATCCTTATAGGACTGATCGCCGATGTTGATCGACAGCGGAACAATGCTGATCCCGCGCTGTCTGTAAAGGTCCGGAAACAAATCGCAGGCGCTGTCGGCGCTGATCAGAACGGCCATGAAAAATTCCCCCACTTTTATAATCGAAAGTCATTATAACACCGCCGTGCGTGTTTTTCAAACGCCGCCCCTAAAATTGTTAGTTCTTTCTTCACGGTTTCGGTTGTATTCAAGCCGCGAAATATGATAATATGAGTAAAGTTCACATGGGAGAGGATTTGCAGATGATGAGAAGAAACGCAAAAAAGTACATAATCGTTCTGTTCGCCGTGACGATGAGCGCGGCACTGTTTTTCATGACGGCGCTTGCGCAGGCCGAAGTTGCGGCGGAATCCGGCCCCGTTTCCTCAGGCTCTGCTTCCTCCCCGGGTTCTTCCTCTTCCAAATCGCCCGGCGAGCCGGAAAGCCCTCCCTCTTCGGACGGAAACGGGAACGTGGACGTTCCCTCGGAGGGGGAGACCGTCCCCGTCAAGCTGGACTACAACGACGGCAGCGCGATCAAAATTGTCAATGTCAAACAGGGAGCGCACGTCAGTTCCCTTCCCGTTCCCACGCGCAAGGGATATGTTTTCGACTACTGGACCATGAAGGGAGCAAGAGTCTCCTCCTCGTTTGAAATCTATTCCGAAATCACCCTGACCGCCCAGTGGGAAGCGAGCGCCGCATCCAGCCGGAAACCCTCCAGCTATGCGAGCGTCGACACGCACCAGCGGGAAGTGGAGCAGGCCGCCTCCCAGGCGGAAGCGGCGATCAGCGACCCCGATGTCCTCTCCTCCGAAGACTGGGGCTCTCTCCTTTCGACCGGGCAGCAGGCCTCGAGCGGCGCGCAGGACGCGTCTTCCCAAACGTCCTCCGCCGCCCCGAAAGGAGGGGGCGGCTCCTGGCTTTTCCCGGCCGGAATCGCTCTGATCGTCCTTTCGGCCTGCGGCATCGGGACGTTTGTTTACCTGCAGTTCTTCAGCGGCCCCGGCCCGCGCGGACCGGGTGCCGGAGCCGGTCCGGACGTCTCCGACGGCATGGAATTTACCGACATCAGCTCCAGCAGCACCGGTCCTTACCCGGCGCCTCCGCAGGAGCCGTCCGGGACGCCGCGGGGTAAAAGCAAAGACGGCGATACCGACACCATGCCTGTCCCGCCGCAGGCGCGGCAGCGGCCGGAACGGAGCGGCTATGACCCGTCCAGGTCCCAGGCAAAGCCTGTCGGCGGCGAAAAAAAGGATTTCGACTGGGATAAATTCTTCAACGACGATATTTGACCGAATCGGCAAAAACGGCCGGAGCGTAAACCGCTCCGGCCCGTTTTTTGTTTCGTTACTTCGGGTCTTTTCCCGAATCCCCGAACAGGTTGAAACGAAACAGCCTGGATTCATCCTCGGGGTCTTCGCACATGACAAAAGCCTCCGCGATCTTGCCTCCCTCAATCAGCCGTGTCAGACCCACGAGCTGGCTGAGTTTGCTTTTCAGGTTCAGGCGGTCATCCTCGTCGGTGACCAGAAACACCTTGCCTTTGCATTCGTCAAGAACCTTTAAAAATGAATTGACGTCGACATCGTGCAGTTGAACGGGGGAAGTCATAAAAGAGCCTCCTTAACTAACTTTGCCGGTGACGGCATAATTTTTCTATTTCCATATTATACCAGAATTTGCCGTTTGTCAATCCGTTTTTCCTCCCCCGCGATTTTCCCGTCCTGAATCCGCACGACGCGGTCCGCCGTCTCCGCGATGCGGCTGTCGTGCGTGATCAGCACGACGGTGCGGCCCAGGCGATGAAGCGAATGAAGAATCTCCATCACCTCTCCGCCCGACCGGGAATCCAGGTTCCCGGTCGGCTCGTCCGCAAGGATGATCGGAGGGCGGGCGGCAATGGCGCGCGCGATGGCGACCCTCTGCTGCTGCCCGCCGCTCATCTGGGCGGGCCGGTGATGCATCCTTCCGCCCAGGCCGACCTGCATGAGCGCTTCCTGTGCCAAAGTGCGCCGCTCGGTTTTGGGGATTCCGCGGTAGACGAGCGGCAGCTCGACATTTTCAAGCGCATCCTCCCCGCCGATCAGGTTGAAGCTCTGAAAGATAAATCCGATCTGCCGGTTGCGGATCTGCGCCAGTTTTTTTTCGCTCAGGCCCGAGACGTTTTCCCCCTCGAGAAAGTATTGGCCGGAGGAGGGCGTATCCAGGCACCCGATGATATTCATCAGGGTGGATTTTCCGCTGCCGGAACGGCCCACGATCGCGAGGAATTCGCCCTTTTCCACTCTGAGGGTGACTCCGGCAAGCGCGCGGATCTCGCATTCTCCCATATGATAGATTTTCGTCAGATCAGTCACTGAAATGAATGGTTCCATTCTCTCTCCCCGTTTACAAATGTCCGCGCCGGTTTTATAATGAGATCGAATCAACGATGAAAGGGGCCAGGACCTTGTTAAATATCAACTGGAATCAGCTGAAAAGCGGAACGGATATCCGGGGCGTCGCAAGCGCGGGCGTCGCAGGAGAACCGGTGAACCTGACCGACGAGACGCTTGCGAGGCTGGCGCAGGGCTTCGCGCTGTGGCTGTCGGCGCGGGCCGGCAAACCGGCGGACCGGCTGGCCGTGGCCGTCGGGCACGACAGCCGCGTTTCCGCGGACCGCATCTTCGCCGCCGTTTCCGGCGCTTTGGCCGCCGCGGGAATCCGGGTTCTGGACTGCGGGTTAGCCTCCACGCCGTCCATGTTCCACGTGACGCGGGGCCTTTCCTGCGACGGTTCGGTGCAGATCACCGCGAGCCACCATCCCTGGAACCGCAACGGGCTGAAATTCTTCACACCGGACGGCGGGCTGGACGGCCCGGACATCGAGCAGATCCTGCTCCATGCGCAGAACGGCGACAGGCCCGCTCCCGGCGGCGGTTCGGTGGAGAAAGCCGACTACATGAGCACATACTGCGCCGGGCTGCGCGACATGATCCGCAAGGGGGTAAACGCCGCCGACTACGACAGGCCCCTCTCCGGATTCCACATCGTGGTCGACGCCGGGAACGGCGCGGGCGGCTTTTACGCGCGGGACGTTCTGGCGCCGCTTGGCGCGGATGTTTCCGGCAGCCAGTTTCTGGACCCGGACGGCATGTTTCCGAACCACATTCCGAACCCGGAAAATGAAACGGCGATGCGCTCCGTCCGCGGGGCGGTGCTGCGCGCCAAGGCGGACCTCGGCGTCATCTTCGACACGGACGTGGACCGCGGCGGGGCCGTCGACGCGGCCGGGGACGAGATCAACCGTAACCGCCTGGTCGCGGTCGCTTCCTGCATCGCTTTGGAAAACTGTCCCGGCGGCACGGTCGTGACCGACTCCGTCACTTCCAGCGGACTGACGGAATACATAGAAAAGACGCTGGGCGGAAAACACCACCGCTTCAAGCGCGGATACCGCAACGTGATCAACGAAGCGGTCCGCCTGAACAAGGAGGGGGTGGACTGTCCTCTCGCGATCGAGACCTCCGGCCACGCGGCCATGCGGGAAAACTTTTTCCTCGACGACGGCGCGTATCTTGTGACCAAAATCATCATCCTGTCGGCCCGGCTGCGCACGCAGGGCAAAACTCTCGGCGATCTTCTCGCCCCTCTGCGCGAACCCGCCGAGGCGCTGGAGCTTCGCTTTCCGATTCGGAAGGAAAACTTCCGCGAATGCGGGGAAGCCGTGGTCGCCGGTCTGGAAACCTATGCGCGCCGGCAGCCCGGCTGGACCGTCGCCCCGAACAACTACGAGGGCGTCCGGGTTTCGCTCGACGGCGAGCGCGGCGGCGGCTGGTTCCTGCTTCGGCTGAGCGTGCACGACCCGATCATGCCGCTGAATG
Organism: Caproicibacter sp. BJN0012; assembly: GCF_035986805.1. Lineage (NCBI taxonomy): Bacteria > Bacillati > Bacillota > Clostridia > Eubacteriales > Acutalibacteraceae > Caproicibacter > Caproicibacter sp. BJN0012. The sequence goes on from NZ_CP142518.1 coordinate 3,446,351, forward strand.
TCGAAAGCGACCGGAACGGCGGCGTGAAGCGAATTCTGGAGCAATTAGCCGCTTATCTGGACGGATGCGAGGGGCTGGACCTTTCGCCTTTAAAAAAGAGCCTCTGACTTTCGTTTTCGGAACGGCAGCCCGCCGCCGGGAGCATTTGACCTCCGTCCCGCCAAACCGTGCCGGCCTTTTTCTGTTTGCTAAACGGCGGGCTGAAGATGCAACGTCACGTTGCCGTCAGAAGGACCAGATGCGCGACGCTGGGGATGCTCTCCCCCTGCTGGGAGGAGGTCGGCGACATCAGCGCGCCGGTGCCGATGAACACCACTTTATGGAGCTGCCCCTGCTCCATCTGCTGCAGAATGGCGGAGCAGAGGATCGCGGCGCTGCACCCGCAGCCGGAGCCGCCCGCGTGAACGTCCTGTTTTTCGCGGTCGTAGATCATGATCCCGCAGTCGTTGTGGACCGGCTTGATGTCGATGTTCTCCTTCTGAAGCAGCTCTTCCAGAAGCTCGCTGCCCACAAAGCCCAGATCCCCGGTCAAAATCAGGTCGAACTCCTCCGGCGAGGATTCCGTGTCGCTGAAAAAGTCCAGCAGCGTCTGCGCGGCGGCGGGCGCCATCGCTGCACCCATGTTGTTGGCGTCCTTGATGCCGAAGTCCGTGATCCTGCCGAACGTGACCGCGTTCAGGCTGATTTTCGCCTCCGGGTTGTCCTGCCTTTTTCCAAGCAGGACGGCTCCGGCCGCCGTCGCGGTCCATTGGGAGGTCGGCGTGCGCTGCCCGCCGTATTCCAGCGGAAACCGGTACTGCCGCTCCGCCGAACAGAAGTGGGAGGAGGTCACCGCCGCGGCGCGGCCCGCGGCGCCGGATTCCACAAACAGCGAGGCGATTCCGAGCGTCTGCGCCATGGTGGAGCAGGCTCCGAACTGGCCGAGGAACGGAATGTCGAGGCTCTTGAGGCCGAACGTGGAGGAGATGCACTGGTTGAGCAGATCCCCCGCAAAAATGCAGTCGATATCCGTGTTCTTCAGATTCGCCTTGCGAAGGGCGATGTTGACCGCCTCGTTCTGCATGCGGCTTTCCGCCTTTTCCCAGCTGGATTCCCCCAGCGTCGTGTCGTTGTGGCACTGATCGTAATACTGTCCGTACGGGCCTTCGCCCTCTTTTTTGCCAACGACCGACGCATACCCAAGGACGGCCGGATGCGTCGTCAATTCAAATGTGTATTTTCCCTTTTTCTGCGGCATGCGCTCAACTCCCCGTCAATATAAATGGAAAAACCACAGGATCAGCCCATACAGGATGGACGCCGCGGTCCCGTAAACCAGCACCGGCCCGGCGATGACGAACATTTTTCCGCCGATGCCCAGAACATACCCCTCGTTTTTGAATTCCATTGCCGGGGATACAATCGAGTTCGCAAACCCGGTAATCGGCACCAGGGACCCCGCCCCGGCGTGCTTCGCAATGTTGTCGTAAACGCGCAGCGCCGTCAGGAGCGCGCTGAGAAAAATCAGTGTGATGGAAACGAAGGTGCTCGCTTCCTTCTGGTCCAGGCCGAAGGACATGTAGAGATGGAGGATCGCCTGCCCAAGCGTGCAGATGCCGCCGCCGAACAGGAACGCCATCGCCATGTTTTTCCCCCATTTGGTCGGCGGGGAAACCTTGTCCGCCATCGTTTTATAATCCTTTTTCGATACTGTCAATGTTTTCTTCTCCTTTCGTTTCAGTCGTCCTTATTTTGCCGGAAACGGGGATGAATATGCGGAGGACATTCCTGTTTTCCTTGACAGCGGCGCAGAGTCGTTCTATACTGTTTAGTAATACTAAATATTTTACAATCAAGAGGTGAAATGTTCTGGATGACCGATACGAGCGCCAACTGAAAAAAGGCGCGCTGGAGATCGTCATTCTCCGGCTGATCGAACGGCACCCCGCCTACGGATACGAACTGCTGACGGAGCTGGAGCGGAAAAGCAGCCGGTTTTTCAGCCTTCGGGAAGGAACTCTTTACCCGGTTCTGTACCGTCTGGAAGACGACGGCCTGATCCACGCGCAGTGGAGCACGGACAAAATCCGGGGCGCGCCGAAAAAAGTATACACCATCACGCCTCTGGGGCGGAGAGAGCTGAAACGGCTCTGCGGAATTTGGGAACAGTTTTCAAAAAGCGTAAACGACATACTGACGGAGGAGGACTCGTCTCAATGATGACAAGGGAACAGTATTTGAAAGAAGTATCCGGCGCCCTGCGCCGGTCCGGAATGCCGCGAAAGACAAGGAAGCGGCTGGAAACGGATCTCGCCTCCGATTTCAGCGCCCGGTTGGAGCGCGGGGAATCCGCAGGGGAGATCATCCGAGCCATGGGCGCGCCGGAGGCGCTGGCCGGCGAATTCCTTTCCGAAAACAGCCGGGGCGCACCGGTACGCACACCTTCGGAAAAGCTCCTGCTGGCGCTCGGCATTCTTTTCTCCGCATTGACCGCCGCGGCCGGACTCCGGCTCACGGCGTTTTCCGGCCCTGCCAGCCGCATTCGGATGTGGCTGAACGGCAGCGAGGCGGCGGCAAAGGGTCAAACCATCATCGGGGGAGCCGACGGGCCGACTGCGATTTTTGTCACGTCCCGGCCAGGCCCGTTGGCCTATGGGCTGTTCGTTCTGTTCCTGGCCGCCTGTATCTCCTGTTTTATCCTGTACTCCCGTTCCCGCCGAAATCGAAAATAGCACAAAAAGACAGGCCTTCCGGAAACCGAAAGGCCTGTCTTTGTAAAACCGGACTGACTGGAATGATCAGGTTCACACTACCACATACTCATCGCTGTGCAGCCGTCTTAGCTTCTGCACAAAACTGTTGTTCGCAAAAGGCTGCTTCGATTGTTCCATTCTTGCAAAAAAGGCAGCGTAAGATTCCGGCTTCAATCCGCGATTTTTCGGTTCATCCGGGGCGCTGGGTTCCTTGTTCCCACTGTTATGATAATCATTCCAGATCGACGAAATCGTGTCGTTGATGTCATTGAGCATGTTGATCGCGCTTTTCAGATCTTGCTCAAAGTTTTCCGAAGACAAATGAAAATTTTCGAACTCCCGAATCTTCTCCTTCAATCCGGACGCGCCTTGCCCCAAGCCGGGCGTCATGGAAATGAAGGCCAAATATGTTCTCATGCATAAAATATCAGTGGCATCCGGCACATGAGCCGCCGGCTCATCCTTTGGGTACCCGTTCTGCAATAAAAACTGTTTGTCGCTTTGCAGCTGGGTAAGCGTATCCTGATAGGACTTCTTCTGCGCGTCGGTCAGTGGCTGCGCGCCGTCCTGTCCGTTCAGCAGTCCCTGATAATAAGAAATCTGATCGTTGTAATAGTGGTAATGATTCAGCAAATTGTTGCATGTTTTTTCGGAATCTCCGACGGCGCTTTTGAGTCCGGTGAGGCTTCCGTAAACCGGATTTTCCTGCGTGATCAGCCGGTATTCGTCCTCTTCCCGTTGTTCCTGCAGTTTTCTGGCATATTCCTCCTGCCGGTCTTCCCGGTCAATCCGGTCAAAATTCAATCGGACTTGCTCCGGCTTAGAAGCCTTCCCATTGGAATTTAATTTCACGCTTTGGTCATTCAGGACAACGTTCTTTGTCACGGAAAAATCCGTGTTTCCCGTCTGCGCCTTTGTGTCCAGACAAATTCCATCCATTGCTTTTTCCCTCCCTGATCACGAGATCTCAACCCAATGCAGCGCGGCATCGCCCGGGACGCTTGTCAATATCCACCTGTTGCCCAAAATGGCATATACGTAAGGTTTTTTCCCATTATTGACAACGGCTCCCGCGGCGGCGCTGACACTTAGATGATACTGATCGTTGCCGCTTGATATTTTCAGGTCCGTAGGATAGTAAAAAATTGTATACTCAGGTTGTGAGCTATAGTATGTATATCTCGTATCCTCTCCTGAGCAGTCCCCTAAATAGATTTTACTTGTATCATAGCCTAACGCGCTGAAATACTTTCTTATATCGTTACAATTAAACTCGAATTTACCCTCTGAATCCGTATAGACAGTTGTATCCATGCCGTGGCCGTTGGTAACCGGAAGATAAATCCGCACCGGAGCGTTGGCTTTCGGCGATGAATCCTCTCTGTAGACCAGCGTACCTTTTACCACAAAACCAAAACCCAAATCATATTTGCTCAATTCAGCGGGAAATTGTTTTGACTCCACCTGGTTCAATACCCATCTGGCGTCTTGCTCCGAACCCCCAACTTTTTTCGCTAATTCTATTGATTTTTGATAATCAATCCAATGTTGGGTTGCGTCATCCTCCGCAATTGGGTCATAATCCTTATGATAATTATTTGAAACATAAAGATCTTTGATTGTAACGTCTGGATCGCTTACCGCTACATTTAAAATCACCCAATCGGACCATGCATTATGTTTATCGACCACTCTGAGCCAAATTTTATAGTTGCCTGATTCCGCGAACTGAATCCCAAGCGTTTCATCATCGACAATTGCGGCTGCAAAGTCTACGTTCTGGACAAGCTGCGTTCCATCTTCCTTTGTAATATAAAATCCAAGATCCGTTATCACATCAGAATCGTCGCTATCTGTGGATGTCTTCCATGAAATCACTTCAACCTGATCCGTATCAAATTTATCGTATAAATACTGAATATTACAAACGGGACGAGTATTTCCATCCGCAGGTTCTACAGAAATAACGATCGAAAACACATTCGACAGCGCACCTCTGGCATCTTCTACTTGAAATGTCATAACATACTGTGCGGCAGTGGTAAATTGCGTAACAAAACCGGATCCGTCATTAAATGTTCCAATAATCGAATCATTTGGAATACCGCCGACGTTTTTTTTCACGATAGCATCGCCGTCAGGGTCATATGTAAAATCTTGACCATCGTATGACCATAACCAGCCAATCTGAGTCTCTGTGGTGACATTTCCATCGATGAGAGAATCCGGATTTAAAATCGCATATTTTAAGTCTGCAACCGGCGGATTATTTTGTGTTTCAGAGTTCTCCGCTATCTTACTGTCATACACAGCTTTTTTATCCTTCGTAGATAATAAATCAGTGTTTTTTGAAATTGACATTTTATCGCGTAAGAAATTTTCAAGCTGCTTATGAACTGTTAAACCCTCGACGTCCTTTATTTTTTCAGAAGCATCTTCAAATCTTTCTTGATCAACCGAATTTGCTGTTTTTTTGATATTACTTATATCAAAACTGCTCTGATTCGTCTGTGACGTAATCGTAGAACTGGTGTTCTCAGAATGAGATTTCTGTTGAGCCGTTTTCGCTCTCGCGCTCACGGCCGGTGTAATAATCAAAAATAAAATGCTAAGAACAAGTCGATGATAAGGAAATTTTTTTGATCTTCTTTTTCATATTATTTTCTCCTCTCGAATAATTATGTTTCAATATTATCATCAAATTCTCACAATGTCAAATTTTATCATTATTGGCTCAAAATGTAATTACTTGTTTTTTTCATCCGTAAAGAAGAACCGGACCATCCGGGATATTCCCGAACGGTCCGGCTGAATTGATTTCATTTTCCGATCAATGAACCGCGCAGAGACTCACCCCACCACGATCTTGCCTTCAGGCAGAACCGTTCCGGAAGACGCGGAACGGCCCTTGCGCAGGGTAAACGCCAGCCCGAGCGAGACGGGCCCGACGCGGCCGATGTACATCGCGCAGACCACCGCCACTTTGGCAATGTTGGTCAAAGTCGGCGTCACGTTTGCCGTAAGGCCGACCGTGCCGAACGCGCTCGTCGCCTCGAACAGTGCGTCCACGCCGTTCGTCGCCGGGTTCGTCGTCATAATGACGCCGGCGGTCACAATGATCACCAGCACGCCGATCGTCAGGATCGTCAGCGAACGGTAAACCGTAAATTTATCCAGCCTGCGTTTGAGGACGACGGCATCTTCGCTGCCGCGCATCACGCTCATGACCGCCGTGACCAGCACCACAAAGGTCGTCGTCTTGATGCCGCCGCCGGTCGATGCCGGCGAGGCGCCGACGAACATCAGGAATACCATGATCAGCTTGGTCAGATCCCCCAGGGACCCGATGTCCACCGTGTTGAAGCCCGCCGTCCTCGCCGTGACAGACTGGAAAAAGGACGCGTTCAGCTTTTCGCCGAAGTTCATCCTCTTGAGCGTGTTGCCGTTTTCGCAGACAAAAAACAGCAGCGTCCCCGCTACAATCAGGAGCAGCGTCATGCGCAGAACGATCTGGGAATGGAAATGAAGGGCGTGCGGACGCTGCTTGTGCAGCCGCGGAAGAATTCTGGCGTAGAAAATATCGTTAATAACAACAAAACCCAGGCCTCCGGTCACAATCAACGCGGCGACCGTCAGCGTGACGAGCGGATCGCCCGCATAACCCACCAGGCTGCTGCCCGGATCGACAAAGCCCATGATGTCGAACCCGGCGTTGCAGTAAGCGGAAATTGCAGTGAAAAAGGAGATCCAGATTCCGTGCGGACCATACTGCGGCACAAAACGCAGCATCAGAAGAATCGCGCCGGCGGTCTCGCAGGAAAAAGTAAAGAACAGAATGATTTTGATCAGGCGTTTGACATGCATCATGCTGCCCGCCGTGTTTTCGGCCGCAAGCTGCATATCCCGAAAGCCCAGCTTCCGCTTCAGCAGAAGCGAAAATCCGGTTGTAAACGTGACCAGCCCGAGCCCCCCGATCTGAATCAGGAGCAGGATGACGGCCTGGCCGAAAAGATTCCAATGGGTCCAGGTGTCGAACAGCACCAGCCCCGTAACGCACACCGCGGAAGTCGACGTGAACAGCGCGTCCAACGGCGAAGTAGGCGCCCCATTCCTCGCCGAAACCGGCAGAGCCAGAAGAAAAGCGCCGGTCAGAATCACCACAAGAAAACTCACCACAATCAGCCGGACGGGCGGGATGCCCTTCAGCTTCTTTTTTAACGCGGGAATTTCCTCTCCCATTTCATCCACCTCATTGCTGTGAATCTCATAAAAACAGTTTTTTCATCGCCTTGCTGGAACCGATCCACGCCGCGAGCGGCAGCCCCAGGCCGTAGCAGACGGCCAGTTCGCCCAACCCGACGGAAACCGCCTGCGTCAGAAATTCGGCCCAGGCGAAACCGCCGGGCGAAAGGATGACGATCTCGGCCCCGACAAACACCGCGTTGACCAGAACCGGCGGCAGCGGCGCCAGAACCGGAAGCCCGCGCCAGCGGATATTCCGCAGAAGGCGCGTTCCCACGGCGGCGATCAGCGTGGCGGCCGTGCCGACCACCATATCCGTGCTGTAGCCGCTGAAAAGATTCGCCAGAAAACAGCCGACCGTCAGTCCCGGGATTGCCGAAAACGTGAAAACCGGAAGGATGGTCAGCGCCTCCGAGAACCGGAACTGCACCGGGCCGTAGGCCAGCCCCCACAGGGCCGCCAGAAGGGTCAGCACCGTGTAAAGCGCGGCGATCATCGCCGCTGACGCCAAAGAGAATGCGCGGTTTGTCCTTTGTTGCATATTTAGTTCCCCCGTAGTTTTATTTTAGGTCAGGATGTTGCGACTGACCCCGCTGCTTTCTCAGCGGTTCTAATACGATACAACAAAATCCCGCGAAATGCAATCCTCAATTCCCGCTTTAATTCCCGCTTTTTCCCGGTTCCGGCTGCGTTTTGGGAACGGGCGCGTCCTTTTCGATCAGGATCCTCGCGATTCTTCGCTCTTCCATCGCGGCGACGGTCAGCGTCAGGCCGTCGAGCTTCACCTGCGGATGCTCGTTTTCCCGCGGCAGCCTCCCCAGCCGTTCCATCATCAGCCCGGCGACAGTATCATAGTCCCCCTCCGGCAGATCGACGCCCAGCATTTCCGAGACCTCGTCCACCGGCGCGGTCCCCTCCACGTCGAACCGGTTCTCGCCGTCCCGGTGGATCTCCTCTGCCTCGTTGTCGTATTCGTCCTGAATGCTGCCGACGATTGCCTCGAGAAGATCTTCCATCGTGATGATCCCCTCCGTGCCGCCGTATTCGTCGACAACCACGGCGATCTGCACGTGATGCGCCGTCATATCGGAAAAGAGCTCGCCGCAGAGCTTGCTTTCAGGGACAAAATAAGCCGGGCGCATCACATCCGTCAGGCGGATTCCGGGCTCTACCTGTTTTCCCACATATTTGAGCAGATCCTTGACATAGATGATCCCGGTAATGCTGTCCAGGTCCTCGTGGAAAACGGGGATGCGGGAGTAGCCGTTGTCCATTGCCAGCGTCACCGCGTCTCCGACGGAGTCCGTGTCCTCGGCGGCAATCACGTCCGTCCGGTGCGTCATGGCCTCGTCCACCGTGAGATCGCTGAACTCGAAAATGTTCGAGATCATGTCCTTTTCATTTTCGTTCAGGACCCCTTTTTCCTCTCCGGCGTCCACCATCATGAGAATCTCCTCCTCCGTGACGGTCTGCCCGCCGCTGTCCGGGTCCACGCCAAGAAAACGCAGCACGACGTTCGTGGAGGCGGTCAGCAGGGAAACGACGGGGCGGAAGACGGACGCAACGGCGGAAAGCACGCCCGCGAAGTGAAACGAAAGCTCCTCCGCACGCTTCATCGCGACCTGTTTCGGCACCAGCTCCCCAAAAACCAGGGAGAAATAAGACAGCAGAAGCGTAATGAGAAGCGTCGAAGCACCCTTGATGAAAGAGGGAGAAAAAGGCAGGAAGCTCAGGAGAGCGGCAAGATCGTCCGAAAAGCTCTCCGAGGCGGAGGCCGACGTCAGAAAGCCGGCCAGCGTGACGCCAATCTGAATCGTGGAAAAAAAGCGGCTGGAGTTCACGGTGAGTTTTTGCAGTTTCTGGGCTCTTCGGTTCCCGTCCTCCGCCATCTTTTCAATTTTGGCGTCATTCATGGTGATGACTGCGATTTCACTCGCGGAAAAAAAGGCATTGATCAGGATCAGAACGATGAGAAGCAGCACGGCGGCAAACGGAGAATCCGCGCGGGATGCCCCGGAAGCCGCCAACAGCAACGGAATCGTTTGCCCGTCAGGGTCGGATGACATAAGTTTACCCCTTTCAGAATGAAAATGAATCCAATATTATTATATTATTTTATTGTATCGTTTCCTGCAACCGCTGTCAATGCGGCGCGCGGGGAACCCGTCACGGCCGCGGGGCTCTTCCGTCCCCGCAACAACGACTGCAAAGCTTTTTTTAATGCTGAAAATTTTTTGGTCATTATGCCATTTCTGCTAATTTTTTTCGATAAGTTTTCATGCTTTTTTCAGTAATTTTCCTTTACACGGAAGACAAAAGATGTTAAACTTTAGTCAAGTACAGATCCTTGTGCTGTACCCAACGGAATTAATTATCCGTAAGGAGGAAAATAAGGACTATGGATTCAAGAAAAATGAAAACCATGGACGGCAACAACGCCGCAGCATATGTGTCATATGCGTTTACCGACGTCGCTGCCATCTACCCGATCACGCCTTCTTCCGTCATGGCGGATGAGACGGACAAGTACGCCGCAGCAGGCAAGAAAAACCTGTTCGGCAGGCAGGTCCAGATCACGGAGATGCAGTCCGAGGCCGGTGCATCCGGCGCAGTGCACGGATCCCTGGCGGCAGGCGCGCTGACCACGACCTACACCGCCTCCCAAGGTCTTCTGCTCATGATCCCAAACATGTACAAGATCGCCGGCGAATTCCTTCCGGCCGTCATGCATGTCTCGGCCCGTTCGCTCTCGACGCAGGCGCTGTGCATCTTCGGCGACCACTCGGACATTTACGCGTGCCGCCAGACGGGCTTTGCCATGATCTGCTCGAACAGCCCGCAGGAATGCATGGATCTGGGCGCCGTCGCGCATCTTTCCGCCATCAAGGGAAGCATGCCGGTCATGCACTTCTTCGACGGGTTCCGCACCTCCCACGAGATTCAGAAAATCCACATCTGGGACGACAAGGATCTCGGCGAACTGCTCGACTGGAACGCCGTTGAGAAATTCCGCAGGGATTCCATGAACCCGGAGCATCCGGTGACAAAGGGCACCAGCGAAAACGACGACCTGTTTTTCCAGGTCAATGAAGCCAGCAACAGCCACTACGACGCTTTCCCCGAAGTCGTCGTGGACTATATGAACAAAGTCAACGCGAAGATCGGCACCGATTACAAGCCGTTCAACTACTACGGCGCGCCGGACGCGACGGAAGTCATCATCGCGATGGGCAGCGTGTGCGAATGCGCGGAGGAAGTCGTCGACTACCTGAACGCGGCAGGTGAGAAAGTCGGCCTGGTCAAAGTCCATCTGTACCGTCCTTTCGTCGCGAAATATCTGCTCGACGTTCTGCCGAAGACGGTCAAGAAGATCAGCGTCCTCGACCGCACGAAAGAGCGCGGCTCCATCGGCGAACCGCTGTACCTCGATATCGTCGCCGCCTTCAAGGACACCGAATTCGCCACGACCCCGGTCTACACCGGCCGCTACGGCCTCGGCTCCAAGGACACCAATCCTGGCCAGATCGTCGCCGTTTACCGCAATATGCAGTCCGCTTCCCCGAGGAAGCGCTTCACGATCGGCATCACCGACGACGTGACCAACCTTTCGCTCGAGGTCAAGGAAAATCCGGACACCACCGCGAAGGGCACCCACTCCTGCAAATTCTGGGGCCTCGGCGCGGACGGCACCGTCGGCGCGAACAAGAACTCCATCAAAATTATCGGCGACCACACCGACATGTATGCACAGGGCTATTTCGCCTACGACTCCAAGAAATCCGGCGGCCTGACCATCTCCCACCTGCGTTTCGGAGCCAAGCCGATCAAGTCCACCTATTATGTCACCAAAGCGGATTTCGTCGCGTGCCACAAGCCTTCTTACGTCGAATCCTTCGACATGGTTCAGGACATCAAGCCCGGCGGAAGCTTCCTGCTCAACTGCGAATGGGAGTCCGTCGAGGAGCTTGACAAGCACCTGCCCGGCAAGATGAAGAAATATATCGCCGACAACAGCATCAACTTCTACACCATCAACGGCGTGAAGCTTGGCAAGGAGCTCGGCCTGGGCGCCCGCATCAACACGGTCCTGCAGTCCGCGTTTTTCGCGATCGCCGACATCATCCCGAAGGAACAGGCCATCCAGTATATGAAGGACGCCGCCACAAAGTCCTACAGCAAAAAGGGCGAAAAGGTTGTCGCGATGAACCACGCCGCCATTGAGCGCGGCGCGACCGATTTCGCGAAGGTCAACGTTCCGGCCTCCTGGAAAAACGCAGCCGACGATTCCGTTGTCCCGACCGCAACCGGCAGCGACAAAGAGCTCGTCAACTACGTCAACAAGGTCCTGATCCCGGCCAACCGCTACAAGGGCAACGAGATCCCGGTCTCCGACCTGATGCCGATGGCAAACGGCACCGTTCCGGCCGGTTCCGCCGCCTATGAGAAGCGCGGCATCGCGATCGACGTTCCGCAGTGGATTCCGGAAAACTGCATTCAGTGCAACACCTGCTCTTATGTCTGCCCGCACGCGGTCATCCGTCCGGTCGTCATGACCGAGGAAGAAGCCGCCAAAGCGCCGGCCGGCATGAAGTTCAAGGACATGACCCTGATGAAGGGCTACAAGTTCGGCATCACGATCTCCACTCTGGACTGCACGGGCTGCGGCTCCTGCGCGACGGTCTGCCCGGGCATGAGGGGCAACAAGGCGCTTGAGATGAAGCCGATGGACACCCAGCTGGACGGCCAGGAATATTACGACTTCGGCCTGAGCCTGCCGGAAAAGCCGGAAGTTGCCGCAAAGTTCAAGCCCACCAGCGTCAAGGGCAGCCAGTTCAAGAAACCGCTGCTTGAGTACTCCGGCGCCTGCGCGGGCTGCGGCGAGACTCCTTACGCGAAGCTGATCACACAGCTGTTCGGCGACAGGATGTACATCGCCAATGCGACCGGATGCTCCTCGATCTGGGGCGGCTCCGCTCCGGCGACCCCGTACACCAGGAACGCGAAAGGCTTCGGCCCCGCGTGGAACAATTCCCTGTTTGAGGACAACGCCGAGTTCGGCTACGGCATGGCTCTTGCCAACAAAGCCATCCGCGGCAGGCTCCAGGAATACGTCGACAAGATTGCCGCTTCCGCCGACGCCTCCGAAGCTCTGAAGAGCGCGTGCGCGGAGTGGAAGGCCACCTTCGGCAGCAGCCTTGAAAACCGCGAGCCGGCCGACAAGCTGATTGCGGAACTGGAAAAGGCCGCTTCCGGCAGCGGCGAGCTGGCCGGGCTTGCCAAGAAGACGCTGGAAGACAAGGACTATCTTGCGAAGAAGTCCATCTGGATCTTCGGCGGCGACGGCTGGGCCTATGACATCGGTTACGGCGGATTGGATCACGTCCTCGCTTCCGGCGAAGACGTCAACGTCTTCGTCTTCGATACCGAGGTGTACTCCAACACCGGTGGGCAGGCTTCCAAGTCCACCCCGATCGGTTCGGTGGCGCAGTTTGCCGCAACCGGCAAGTCCACGAAGAAGAAGGATCTGCCCGGCATGGCCATGACCTACGGCTACGTCTACGTCGCGCATGTCGCGATGGGCGCCGACTACAACCAGACGATCAAGGCCATTGCGGAAGCTGAAAGCTATCATGGTCCTTCCCTCATCATCGGCTACGCCCCCTGCATCAATCAGGGCATCAAAAAGGGCATGAGCAAATCCCAGATCGAGGAAAAGGAAGCCGTCGCTTCCGGTTACTGGAAGAACTTCCGCTACGATCCCCGCCTGGCTGAAGAGGGCAAGAATCCGTTCCAGCTCGACAGCAAGGCTCCGACGGCATCTTACCGCGACTTTATTATGGGCGAAGTACGCTACAACTCCCTGACCCGCGCCTTCCCGGAGCGCGCCGAGGAACTGTTCCAGAAAGCGGAAAAAGTAGCGAAAGAGGATTACGAGCATCTCGAGAAGCTCTCAAAGATGTAACTCCGGCTTACGGACAAAAGCGGCCCCCGTACAGGAATCCTGTACGGGGGCTTTTTCTTGTGCTTCTCGGTCCCGCCCGGGTCTCATCCCTGGCCGCCCGGCTGCGAAATTCCGTTCAGAGCCTGTCCCGCGCTGCCCTGCGAGTCCTGCGAAACGGAAATATCACCCAGCGCGACGATGCCGACCAGCTGGTTCTGCTCAACAACCGGCAGACGGCGGATCTGCTGTTCGCTCATGATCTTCGCGGCCTCCCGCACGTCCATTTCCGGATTCCCCAGCACCGGATTGGAACTCATCACTTCCGAAACTTTCCGGTCCGAGCCCTGCTTCCGCGCGGTGGCACGGAGAGTGATATCCCGGTCCGTCACAATGCCGACGACCTGCTTCTGCCGGCAGACGGGAATTGACCCCACATGGTACTGCTTCATCAGCTGCGCCGCCTGTTCGATGGTATCTTCGGAACCGACACAGGCGACATCCTTGGTCATAATATCCTTTACCTTCATATTGCTCCACCTCATCCGTAGCCTAACCGGAATTGGAACGATTATACAAAAGCATTGAAAGCCTATCTAATATTTTAAGACGCCCATATATTCTGAACTAAATAGATCAAAGACAATTTTTTGTCAAATAAGATATATATTTTAGTTTGCCGATCAGATTTCTTAAAAACTTTCCATTGATAATCATGGGAGAAGTCTGGATATCTTTGTGTATCTACTTTTAATGTTTTAAGGATTGTAATGATCTGCTCCTGAATCTCCGTATTTTTTTGTGAAGACATTCCTTTTAAAACCAATGCATCTTCCTGTGTATCTGTGCCTTTCAATGCGTAAATTTCATATGTTTCCCCATCGCCCGTTCCGCCGAATTCAGAAACGGAATATTGCTTTTTGAAATTGCTCGGTATGATTAAACCCCAAGTTTCCTGATACATTCTAGTATCTGCCGTAAAATACCCGTAAAGGAAAAATCCAAGTGGAATACCTAAAATGATCAAAAAAATGATGACGATCCCTCGGTTCGACTTTCGCATCACTCATTCCTCCGGATATTCCCTTTTTGTTTTGTATTAAGGTCCTCGCTATTGAAATCAGTCTATCATAGGACCTGTAAATTTTCCAAAATGATTTAAGAGCTTCTGCGGGCAAAAAGCAAAACAAGACTTCAGCGCCGGTGAAAATTTCCGGCGCTGAAAACCCGAAAGGAGTAACTTTAGAAACCCTATTGCTTTTCATATGTCTGGAACATCCGCGCGGTTATCTGTTCCGTGGTCTATCTTTCAAAGCAATCTACTAACCTTGCCGAAGCTCATATAGTTTAAATGTCGCAAATACAAAATATAAGCCTCCGGCTATTGCCAGAATCAATACTTTTAAAACGCCCCAATTTCCAGGAATTATATGCGACAATATAACCTGCAGGAAAACAAACCCTACATCACACAATACAATATAAGGTCTTTGCTTTCGCTGACTGTATTTCACATATTTGACAAGTTGAAGGACTCCAGAGACAACGGCAAAGCAAAGCCATAAATCATAAGTGGATTTTCCTCCTAATGCAATTCCGACGAAAGGAATTGGGAGTAAAAAATAAGTTATTCGTACAAATTCTTTTTGAGAGATCAATCCATTACCTCTTTCTTAATTTTACCACCTACCCTGAACGCCGTTGGGAAATCCGCCATCGAATTCTACACCAATATATACGCCTTCCCCATAGGTATGTGCCTGAATACAAAGATAACAAAAATTACTAATTGATGCAACACCTATTACGCCTAATACGGTTGTTATAGCAGTAGCGACAGGTCCCCCGGTCATAGTAGCAACCAAGTCCAAAGCCGCTATCATAGCTGTTGGTCCCGCAGAGGCTGCGGCAAGTAAAAGTGTATCAACATCGGACGCTGTGAAATAGATAACGGTTCCTTCAATAAAAACATTTGGCTGTATTTGAGAACCTGAATGATTATAATTTTTGTTAATCTCTTTTGAAGAGTCTATTATTTTATGCAGAAAAATCAGGTCAGAATTTGTAAAAGAGTATTTCTTTATTAGTTCTTCATCTGATAAACTTAACGCTAGGACATTATTTTCATCCAAACTAAATTCACTCAATATTTTACAATATTTTTGCAGAAATTGTTTTTCCGATTGACTCAAAGACTGGTTCAAATCAACAGTTAAACGCTTCTCAATAAGTTCTTGACTTTGAAAAGCATTTGTTCTCTCCGCCGCGAACGCGGGCACACAAACCGCCATGGACAGCGCGAAAACCAGAACCGGACTGACAGCCTTTTTCCAACTCCTTAACATTTTTGTTCCTCCCTTTTATTTTGGCCTATGGACGTACGAAAGAACTGCCGGGGGCAGGGGAACAAGTTCCTCTCTAAATCGTCCATCGGAGTCATCCTCTTCCTGAAACAAAAATTTATTTCGGATGCTGCGCAGCATGGAAATCAGTCTATCCTTGAACCTGTAATTTTTTCCTTCTACTTATATACCGTTTGAGAGCCCCGATTTGTTACACTTTTTTTAAAAAAAATTAAAAATTCTTTTGTAAAGGGGCTAAAGCAGGACAAAAAGGCCCGCTGCGGCTCAAAGCCGCAGCAGGCAAGTTCCTGAGACTCCATTATGCAAAAGCTCTAAAATTTTGCCGATCAGCCTAGATGCAGCCGGATCAGGCCTTTTCCCCTAATTATCCCAGCGGAAATAACAAATCCGGTTTTCCTTCGTATCGATGACCGCACCCGATATATGGCCGTATGCTTTATCCCAAAAGGACAGCGGCGCGACCGGCAGCTTTTTGTCGTTCTGGATTCGATAATAACCGCTTTCGGCGGACAGATATTGACGATAATAAGCCCTTGCGGCCTCGTCGGTGCTTCCGGCCAATTGTTCCAATAACCCGTCGACCAAATACGGCTTCATCGGAAGCCGTGACCAGTCCGCCATATTATTTTTACCGAGCGCCGTTTTCATTTCATCGGAGGACAGTTGAAACAGATCAAACAGATCGCCGTCCGTGAAACCGTAATCCTTCTTGCTGAACACAATCTCAGGCTTGCCCGGCACCTGAAACAGAAGATCATTCTGAAAATCGAGAATTCTCTGATCCGGCTTTGTCGAAAAATGATGCCATATGAGCAGTACGGAAGCCAGAAGCAGTACCCCTGTCAGCGACAAAACGATTTTTTTCCGCATGAAGAAACGCTCCTATCATACAAAGCGATCCGGACTTCCAGCGTGGGCAAGTTCCTGGAACTCAGAGACTGTCCGGACTCGAGAGCATCTGGTTCAAAGTATCCCATGACAAATTTGAATTTGTTTTAGAATAGGATTCCAAAAAATATACATAACCCAGATGCTTGAATTCCGCGCAGAAACAATACCGAAAAGCGTTTTCTTGGTAAGCACGATATTTCACCGTAATTCCGTTAATGACTTTGGCTGCCTTGCTTTTTCCTAAAAGACTTTCATATCCGGGATCTTTCTCTGAACCAACGATGGATGGGTCGTTGTCCCTGAAAAAGATAGTCAGATTAGCATAGTCGTCATCAACGTCAAACTGCTTCCCGCCGTAAAGCACTTGAGCGGACAACATACTCCACGTCTTCCTGTCATTGATATTTTTTCCCTTTTGATCTGCATATTCCAGAATAAATTCCGTATACGGCTTAGGGCTGTTCTGTTTCAACTCCAGCTTGTCAAGCAGCAAGTCTCCTCCAAACAGCTTTACAGCTTCGTCAATGGACGTGATGGTCGTATGCGTTTTATCCCAGTTTGGGTCCTGTCCATGGCCTTTATAGTTTCCAGTAAAAAGAGGGATGAGACATATTCCAACTACAGCCACGATTGCCATAAGCGCAATCGCATTTGGAATCATTTTTCTTATTTTAGACGGATCGCTCGTATTGGCTTTTTTGATTCTTCGTTGACTTTGCAACGACGATCCTCCCCTTTAAATTTTCATTAAATTCTTAATATATAAAATTATATGAGGACAAAGCTTTGACACCTTGCCCTCATTTCGGCCTTAATTAAATAAATAATTATGAAATGTTATATTGTGCATTGCTCCCAAAAATACTAGTACCATCTGGCAAAGAGCAGATATGAACTTCTGAACTACCATTCCAACCAAAATGACATATGAACGTATAATCTCCTGGATTTTCATCTTCATTATAGCCATATGCAACAACGGCATGATTTCCCGCGCCCTCCAAGTTACCAAAGAGAATTACTGGACGTTTATAATAATTCATTTCATTTATCATGCCACTAGTACCTACGTGCCAGCTTGCACTTTGTGGCAGACTGTTATTATAGCAAAAATCGTTGATTACCTTGGCAATATCCACAGCGTATGTTGATGCACCGTAACCATCATCCTTACCAACATCAATCAGGTCATTAGTTAATGTGGTGCTATTAACTGGTCTATCCCGAGAAGAAAGTTTAATCTTTCCGCGGCAATTATCCCAGTATTTTAAAATAAGGTTTGCAGCAACGTATCCGCAGTAGCCTCCACTAACATATCCGAATCCAGATTTGTGATTACGAAACCAAGTATAAGAATTAACCCAATGATTTTTTCCCGCGGATTGCAGTTGATTTGTTGGTGATTTAGAAGTCTTGCCATTCAAATAATCTGAAACTACTTTATTTGTCTGAGAGATCAGCGCTTTATTGATTTTTTGACAATCTTGAGCGGCTGCATCTGCATCCGAAATAATTGTTCCTAATATAGTATGTTTATAACTATTCCCGGATTTAACATAATAATATGTGGGTCCACCGTAATACAAATCAGCATTTAATCCTTCATATGGAGATTGAGATTGGACAGACGACTCAACAACAATGCCGGATTCCGGATGAATAATATAATAGCCAGCAGGACTACATTCAACTAGTTTATATTCATTTCCGGCAAAATCATGTAGAATCTTTGTATTGCTTACTGATATTTTTGCATTAGCTGCATCAATTTTTGTATCCACAAATGATTCTATCCGTTCTGTACCAGAGCTTTTTGCGTTATCAGATTCAGCCGCATAGGATGTTGCAGTAAGTGGTGAATCCGCGAAGGCGGGCACGCACACCATCATGGACAGCGCGAAAACCAGAACCGGACTGACAGCCTTTTTCCAACTCCTTAACATTTTTGTTCCTCCTTTTTATTTTCGGCCTATGGACGTACGAAAGAACTGCCGGGGGCAGGGGAACAAGTTCCCCTCTAAATCGTCCATCGGAGTCATCCTCTTCCTGAAACAAAAATTTATTTCGGATGCTGCGCAGCATGGAAATCAGTCTATCCTTGAACCTGTAATTTTTTTCCTCTACTGATATACCGTTTGAGACCCCCGATTTGTTACACCTTTTTTAGAAAAAAATAAAAATTCTTTTGTAAAGGGGCCGAAAACAGGACAAAAAGGCCCGCTGCGGCTCAAAGCCGCGGCAGACAAGTCCCTGGGAGCCATTTTGCAACAGCTATGATAAATCGCGTGTTCTGAGTGTAAAGACCGGGGCACAGGTCAGCCGAGCAAAGCGGTGAACAGGCGCAGCAGCGGACCCCACAGGCGAGGGTACTCCTCCCGGATCAGTTTCACTGCCTCCGGTGAGCGAAAGCCTCCCCGCCCGGCCTGTCGCAGAATGACGGTGCGCGCCCCCTCCGCCATATTCCCGACGGCGACGCGCCCTTTCGCGTACCCTCCCACGGCGATGTCCGAGGCAACCGCGCAGCCGCCGACGGCGTACTTTCCGACCGCGAGGCCGCCGATCGACAAAATCCCCGCGGCAAGCCCTCCCACAGCGACAGCGCCGGCGGCAATTCCGCCCACGGCAAGGAGCAGCCCCACGGAAAATCCTGCAAATGCAAGCAGGCCCAGCGCGACCCCGCCCAGGGAAATCAGCCCGGCCGCCACCCCGCCGACAGAAACCAAGCCGACGGCTACATTCCCGACCGCCACGATCCCTTTTGCCCGGTAGATTTTCCCCCTGCCCAGATTGACGTGCACCAGAGGAATCCCCAGCAGTTCCCGTTCGCTCCTGTATTCATAATGCCGGCAGGCGTACCGTTCGTTTCTTCCCTCGGCCGTTTGACCGGATCGGCGGCTTTCATCGCCCCGGACCAAATCGTCCAGGCTGACTTCGAAGAAATCGCCCAGCGCGATCAGCTTTTCCGTTTCCGGCACGGACTGTCCTGATTCCCATTTGGAAACCGCCTGTCTTGACACTCCCAGTTCCTGTGCAAGACTTTCCTGGGACATTCCCCTTTTCTTTCTCAGTTCCTGCAGTCTTTCGGGAAACCTCATTCCATCGCCTCCTTTTCCCATCATACCGCAAACGGACGCCGGTTTCCACCACGGCCGGCTTGAAGTTTGTCAACCCGCGGTTGCGCCGGGCTTTTTTGCCCTTACAGGGGGGCCGAATCGCCAAAAAAGCTCAACTATTCCCTTAACATAAATTTCTCTTTTTATTCATAAAAATATCAATTAGTTATCATACCTTTTTCACAGTCATCCGCGATAATAATACCAAACCACTCAGAAAGGATGATCGTCATGAGGAATCCATTCAGAAAAGACCGCGAAGACGATTCCAATCTCTCTTCCAATACGAATTACGGCGCCGATTATCGCAGTGACTGGAAGGATTCTTCCGAGCAGCCCAACCAAACCGTTTGGCAGGGCGACTGTTACCACTCCTATCGCTCTCCCGGGACACCCACCCCGCAGAACGGCTATCAGGAGGAGCCCTCTCCCACAGTAACCGTTATGGAGAAAGCCCCGAAAAAGCGAAAAAAACATATTTTGAGAAATGTGCTTGCCGGCCTGGCGGCGTGTCTGGTCGTTTCCGCCAGCTCCATTACAGGTTTCGCCTACCTCATCAATACCGGTACCATCAAAATGAATTCCGGCAGTTCTTCGCCGGCCTTTACCATCGTGAAGGACAGCGCCTCCAGCAAGGTCAGCACAACCAATACGGGCACGTCCGGGGCCCTGACGCTGGAGCAGGTCGCAAGCAAGGTCGTCCCATCGGTGGTCTGCATTCAGAATTACCAGGTAAATCAAAGCAACGCCTACGCCGCAGGCGGCTTTGGCTCCAGTGACAAGACCAGCGAGGTTTCGCCCGCGAGCGAAGGCAGCGGGATCATCGCGACCAGCGACGGCTATATCATTACCAACGCGCACGTGGTGGACAGCGCCTCTTCGCTGAAGGTGATCCTCTCCACCGGTAAAACCTATCAGGCAAAACTGGTCGGCAGCGACAGCGTCACGGATCTTGCGGTCATCAAGATTGACGCGACGGGCCTCACAGCTGCGGAATTCGGTTCCAGCGGCGACCTTCAGGTGGCGGACCAGGTTATGGCGGTCGGCAATCCGGGCGGCCTGGAATTCAACTCCACCGTCACCATCGGCTATGTATCTGCCCTGAACCGTGAAATCTCGAATACCGAAACCGGCTACACCATGAAATGCATCCAGACCGACGCGGCTATCAACCCCGGCAACTCCGGCGGCGCGCTGGTCAACATGAAGGGGCAGGTCGTCGGGATCAACTCCTCCAAAATCGTCGCCACCGGCTATGAGGGGCTCGGGTTCTCTCTTCCGATCAACGAGGCCCAGCCGATCATCAGCGACCTGAAGCAGTACGGCTATGTGAAGGACCGCGCGGTGCTCGGAATCTCCGGCCAGTTTATCGACAGCATGACCTCCCGCTTTTACGGCCTTCCGGAAGGCATGTACGTTTCCTCCATCTCCAGCTCGGCGGTCACCAGCGCGGGCATCCAGAAGGGCGACGTCATTACGAAGATCGACGGAACCGCCGTGACCAGCCTGAATGTGGTCACCTCTGAAATTGCCAAGAAGAAACCCGGCGAAACCGTAACCCTCAGCGTGACGAGAGCGCTGACCGGGCAGACCTTTACAGCCACCGTCAAGTTGGCGCAAGCCACCGGCTCCTGAGTCCTCCCGGTCCGGCAGGCCGGTCACCCCCCGATATATTTTTGCCGAATCAAAACCACGCGTTGAACGCGTGGTATGCACAAGCCCTGAAAGGGCATAGTACTGGCGCGCGTCTCAAGACGCACTGAAATAGGTTACCAACCGCATTACTTTTACAGGCCGCCGCTAAAGCGGCCTTCTTTTATGCCTTTGATTCCTTGCTACCCGTAAACGGGTCAATATACTCTTTGAAACTTATTTGATCTGAGGCAATATCTTCCTGCAATTGATTTTTGATATATTCTTCAATTGCTTTCTTGTTACGACCCACTGTGTCTACAAAATAGCCACGGCACCAAAAATGTCGCGTTCCATACTTATACTTCAAATTTGCATGCCTATCGAATATCATCAGGCTGTTCTTTCCTTTGAGATAGCCCATGAATTGTGCCACACTGAGATTCGGCGGAATGCTTACCGGCATGTGAATGTGGTCTGGACACGCCTCAGCTTCGAGGATTTCCACTCCCTTCTGCTCACACAGCTTCCTTAAAATCTTGCCTATATCTGCTTTTATCTGCCCATATATTTCTCTTCTGCGATATTTTGGAGCAAATACAATATGATACTGGCATCTCCACTTTGAATGTGATAAACTTTGTATGTCTTTCATGACAAAATCTCCTTTTGTTGGTAATGCGGTTGGCAAACCTGCATCTATTCTAACAAAAGGAGATTTTCTTGTATCTAAAGATTCTTATCCCACCAGCAAAGCTGGTGGTTCTTTGCGCTGAAGCTGCAAAAGACGCGCCCTGACCGGCTGAAAAGCCGTTTCAGGGCGCGTTTCCCGTTTCCGTACATCCTCTGGGCAAACATCCTTCCAGTTAATCCTTGGGATGTGCCCCGGAATATTGAAAGTCCATTCTCACGGGGGCCGGAATTTCTCCGCTCAGCCCGAATTTCGGCTTCAGCCGTCCGAACGCGGCCGGCAGCATTTCCAGAATCTCGCCGGGATCGTCAGGAAGAATCAAAATCGCCCTGTCGGCGCTTTCCACCAGGTACCCCGTCGATTCACGGCCGGGCAGACGCAGCACCCCTGCCGGCTCCCCGTCTTCGCCGGTCGGAACGCGGAGCGTGCGGAACAATGGTGCGGAGCAGGCCGGGCGCCCTCCCGCGGCCTCGCTGACAGTGAAAACCACCGCGTTTTTTTTCAGCAGTTCCGCCATGCCCGGGTTCAGCCGGTTTTCCAGCGTGCAGACCCGAACCTCCGCAAGGGCCAGAGAAAACCAGCCGGCGGCCCGGCGGATGGTCTTTTCACAGACGGATGTCCGCCTGGAACAGTAAAACAAAAGGCCAGCGTCCATTTTCATTTCCTCCCGGGTCGTTTCAGCCGGCCTTATGCTCGTTGGAATAAGCCGGCTTTTCCTCGCCTCCCAGTCCACACAGGCTGCGGCGGAGCATGTCCAGCGCGTTGGATGCCGCCAGACTGCGCAGGTAATCGCGCCCGCGGTAACGGCCGGCGGGCTTCATTGCGCGGATCTTGACGCCGTCCGCGCCGCAGAGGGCCAGATAGACCAGGCCGACCGGCTTTTCCTCCGTGCCGCCGCCCGGTCCGGCGATCCCCGTGATGCCGATCCCATAGTCCGCGCCGGAGCGCTCCCGCACGCCGCGCGCCATCGCTTCCGCCGTCTGCGGGCTGACCGCGCCGTATTGCCGCAGGGTTTCCTCCGGCACGCCGAGAAGCATCGTCTTACTTTCGTTCGCGTAGGTGACGCATCCCATGTGAAACACGTCGGAGGCACCCGGAATGTCGGTGATCCGCTTCGCCAGCAGCCCCCCCGTGCAGGATTCCGCCGCCGCGACCGTCTTTCCCTGCGCCGCGAGCTCCCGGACGACCGCCTCCTCCAGGCTTTCCACGTCCACGCCGTAAACGAACGCGCCGAGGCGATTTTTCAGTTCCTCCACCACCGGCGCGCACATTGTTTCGGCGGTCCCTTCGTCCGCAGCCCGCGCGGTGACGCGCACGAACATTTCGCCCTCTTTTGCGTAAGTGGCCGCCGTCGGGTTCGGGCGGGCACACAGGTCGTCGATCTGCTCCGCCACATATCCCTCGCCCAGTCCGAATACATGGACCATATGCGACACGATCGCGGCGTTTTCCCCTTGCGCCAGGTAGGGCATCGCGCAGTTTTTCAGCATGGGGATCAGTTCGAACGGCGGGCCGGGGAGCATGGCGACCCGTTTTCCCCCATCTGTTTCAAAACCGCAGCCCGGCGCGGTGCCGCAGTCGTTTGGGAATACGGTGCAGCCCTCCGGCAGCATCGCCTGCTTTTTCTGCGTCTCCCCCAGCACGCGCCCCCTGAAATACTGCTCGATACGCCGGAGGCTCTCTTCGTGCATCACGAGTTTCTTTCCCGCGGCCGCAGCGACGGTTTCCTTCGTCAGATCGTCCCCCGTCGGGCCGAGCCCTCCGGTGGTAATCAGGACATCGCTGCGCGACAGCGCAAGCTCCACGGCGGCTTTCAGGCGTTCCGGATTGTCCCCGACCGTGCAGGAGTACAGCAGGTTGATCCCCGCCGCGGACAGTTCCCGCGCGACGTAGGAGGTATCGGTGTTGACCGTGTGGCCGAGCAGAAGCTCGGTTCCCACGGAAATGATTTCAGCATTCATGGATTTGTTTCTCCTTTTATTCCACTGGCAGAATCAGCGCCTTCCTGGCATGAGCGACGCACTCTTCGATCAGCGCGCCGCAGTCCAGCGCCTCCTCCGCCCGCTCGACAAATTTCAGCGCGGGCTTTGTTCTGGGATGCTTCGGCGTAAATACCGTGCAGCAATCCTCATACGGCAGAATCGACAGCTCGTAGGTGTCGATTCTGTTTGCAGTCTCGACGATTTCCCGCTTGTCCATGCCGATCAGAGGACGGAACACCGGCATGTGCGCCGCGGCGTCGGTGCAGACGATCGCCTCAAGCGTCTGGCTGGCGACCTGCCCCAGGCTCTCCCCGGTGATCAGCGCGCCGCAGCCCTCGTCCCGCGCGATCCTTTCGGCGCAGCGCATCATCAGGCGGCGCATCAGGACGGTGAACAGCTCCTCCGGGCAGTTCGCCATGATCTGCTCCTGCACCTTCGCGAACGGCACGGTAAACATCGTGATCCGCCCCGCCCAGGCCCCGACCTTAGCGAGCAGGTCCTTCACCTTCTGCTCCGCGCGCTCGCTGGTGTAGGGCGGGCTGGCAAAATGCACGGCGGTCAGTTCCACGCCGCGCCGCGCCATCATCCAGGCGGCGACGGGACTGTCGATCCCCCCGCTGATCAGGACCGCGGCCCTGCCGCCCGTCCCGACGGGGATCCCCCCCGCGCCCCGCTCCGCGTTCCCGTGAACATAGGCGGCGGTATCCCGGACCTCGATCCGGACCGTGTAATCCGGGCGGTTCACGTCCACTTTCAGATGCGGGAACTGAGACAGGAGGTATTCTCCGGCCACATTGCAGATCTGAGGCGAATTGAGCGGAAACTTCTTGTCGGAGCGCTTGCTTTCCACCTTGAAGGTGCGCGCGCCGAAGAGCGGCCCCCGCAGATAGTCCGCGGCGGCGCGCAGGATCGCGTCCATGTCCTTCTCCACCTCGCACGCGCGGGACAGCGCGGCGACGCCGAACACCTTTGAGAGCCGCTCCTGCGCGGCGAACAGATCGGCGCCGTCATGGAGCGGCGAGACATAAATCGTGGACTGGCGCTCCCGCACGTCGAACGCGCCGAGGCCGTCGAGCCGGCGGCGGATGTTGCGGAGCAGCGTTTCCTCAAAACTGTGGCGGTTCAGTCCCTTCAGGACCACTTCCCCAAGCTTTAACAGGATGATTTCTTTCATACGCGTTCACGCGTCAGAGCGGGCGGCGGGTCAGGACCGAAAGGCCCTCCCTCAGCACACCGGCAAAGACGTCGATTTCCTCCTTTGTGTTATAGCGGGAAAAGCTAAGCCGCAGCGCGGAAGCGATGCGTTCCCTCGGCAGGCCCATGGCGGAAAGCACATGGCTCGCCCGCCCCTTGGCGCAGGCGGAGCCGGAAGACACGAAAATTCCATGGTCGGACAGAAAATGCAGCATGGTTTCCGCACGCACGCCCAAAGCCGACAGATTCAGGATATAGGGCAGCGCGTCGGGCGCGGAATTGAACTCGATTCCCCCGATTTTTTGGAGCTCCCCCCGGCAGTAGGAATTCAGTTCCTTCATTGCGCGCAGCTCGGCCTGAACGTCCGGCAGGGCGCCGGCCGCCGCGCCGAATCCGGCGATCAGCGGCATGGCCTCCGTGCCGGGACGGACGTCTTTCTCCTGTCCGCCTCCGAAAACGCGCGGCTCCAGGTGGACGCCGCGGCGGACATACAGGGCCCCGACTCCCTTCGGGCCGTGAATTTTATGGGCGCTCACGCTGAGGAGGTCGATCCCCGCCCTGCGGGGGTTCAGCGGGAGCTTGCCGAACGCCTGCACCGCGTCGGCGTGAACCAGCGCGGGCGCGCCCGCGCTGCGGACGGCCTGCGCCGCCGCTTCCACGGGCAGAATGCTGCCCACCTCGTTGTTTACGCACATCAGGCTGACGAGAACCGTCTTTTCGTCCACCGCGCCGCGGATCTGCTCCGCCGTGATGCGGCCGAAGGGGTCGGGCTTCAGATAAGTGACCTCGTATCCCTCCTGCTCCAGCCGCCTCATCACGTTCAGAACGGAGGGATGCTCGATCTGTGTCGTGACGATATGGTTCCCTCTTCTGCGGAGCGCATGCGCCGCGCCGAACAGCGCCAGGTTATTGCTCTCCGTCCCTCCGGATGTGAAATATATTTCCTCTTTTTCCGCGCCGAGCCGGGCCGCGACCGCCGTCCGGGCCTCGTCCATCGCGCGCTCGGCCCGAAAGCCTAGCGAGTGCAGGGACGACGGATTGCCGTAGTTTTCCGTCATGGTCTCCATCACCTTTTCGGCAGACGCGCGGCAGACGCGGGTTGTGGAGGAATTGTCGAAATAAAGTTCGCTCAAGTACAGGAACCTCCATCCAGTTATTTCTCAATTATTATACACCCTGTCCTCCTTCCGGGCAATGGTTTCCTGACCCTCTGCTCAGGGCCGGTCTTCGCCTTATAACGTAATCCTCCATAATTTTTCAAGAAAAATTGATTAAAAATTGATTTTTTATTGACAAAATAGCGATTCACGTTTATCATAGTAAAAAAATGACGGAGTAATCCGGCGGTGTTACGAAGAAGGAGAAAAAAGGTGCGCAACAGGATTGCACACAAAATGGCGCTCCTCCGTCCCGCGGGATTTTCCGGATATGGTTACGGCACGTTGGTTTCCCTCTCAGGATATGATCTTTATTTTCTTTATATTTTTGCCATAAATAATACCGCAGTCCGGGTCAATTGTGCAGCTCTAAGCGGATCTCGCCGTGTCCGCCGGGGGCGCTTGCGCCCGGAGTGTGGTTTTTTTATGCCGAAGGGGAAAAAAGTGCCTCGATTTCCGTTTATGTTATGCGCTCCCGGATTTCAGGGATCGGAAAAAGAGCAAATCCGCGGAGATTTTCAAAACGGAGGAATGTTCCGTCATTTTTCGTACAAGATTTGAATACAATCCGTTTGATAAGGAGACAGTTATGAACAAGAATTTTATCCGGAAGATTGTATCCGCCGTAGCGGCGGCAGCCATCCTGCTGCCGCTTGCGGCCTGCGGATCGGGCGGCGGAGAATCCTCTTCGTCCTCCTCCGCGCAGTCCTCTCAGCCTTCCGGCGGCGAATTTGTCTTCGGCATGCAGACTCAGCCCGACCATCTGGATCCGTTCCTTGCCACAACGGCCGACACGCGCAGCATCCTGTTCAATCTTTTCGAGGGACTCGTCAAACCGGACAAGGACGGAAATCTGATTCCGGCCGTGGCGGAAAGCTGCACCATGTCCGACGACGCGCTGAGCTATACCTTCAAGATCCGCAAGGGCATCAAATTCCATAACGGAAAAGACGTTACCGCCGAGGACGTAAAATACTCGCTCGACACCGCCGCGGGGCTTTCCGGCGGCAAAGCGCTGGTCGCGGACCTCACGAACATGAAGTCGGTTGAAATAAACGACGCGTCGACCGTAACCCTTCACCTGAAACAGGCGGACTACGAATTCCTGCCCTACCTGACCTGCGCGATCATCCCGAAGGACTACAAGGAGCAGGACACCCATCCCATCGGCACCGGGCCGTTTGAATTCGAGTCCTATACGCCCCAGCAGTCGCTGGTGCTGAAAAAAAATCCCGATTACTGGCAGAAAGACCTGCCGAAGCTGGACAAAGTTACTTTTAAACTGGAAACCGACTCCAACGCCCTCCTGATGGATCTGCAGGGCGGCAGCGTCGACGGCGCCAGCATTGCCAACAACGTCGCTTCCCAAGTCGGCAAAGGGTTTCAGTTGATCCAGTCGAACTCCAATTCGGTCCAGCTTCTCGGCCTGAACAACGCCAAAAAGCCGTTCGACAACGTTAAAGTGCGGCAGGCCGTCAGCTACGCCATCAGCCCGGATGAGATCATCAGCACCGTGAACGACGGCAAGGCGGTCCGCGCGGGCACGCCGGTCATCCCCGGCCTGAAGAAGTATTTCGACTCCGGCCTGACGCACGCCTACGATCAGAACACGGAGAAGGCGAAACAGCTCCTCTCCGAGGCGGGCTACGCGAACGGCTTTGCCATGACCATCACGGTTCCGTCGAACTATACCGTCCACGTGGACACCGCGCAGGTGATCGTCAGCGAACTGAAAAAAGCCGGCATCACGGCCCAGATCAAGCAGGTGGATTTCGCCACCTGGCTCAGCGAGACTTACACCCAGCGCAATTACGAGGCGACCATCATCTCGGTGGACGGCACGACGCTCTCGCCCCGCAGTTACCTCGGCCGTTATGTTTCCGGCGCCTCCAACAATTTCGTGAACTATAAGAGCGGCGAATTCGATTCCGTTTACAAGCAGGCGGAGAACGAGCCGAGCGAGGACAAGCGCGTGCAGCTGTACAAGCAGGCGCAGGAGATTCTTTCAAAGGACGCGGCGAGCGTCTATATTCAGGACATTGCGAACCTGAACGTGCTGAAGGACGGTCTTTCCGGCTTTACGCCCTACCCGCTGTACGTGTTCGACGCCTCCGTGATCCAACGCACGAAGTAAGAGCTTTTTACAGGAAGACAGGTACCGCAATGAAGTTTTACCTGAAAAAACTGCTGACGCTGCTTTTGACGATGGTTCTGGTTTCCCTGATGGCTTTCGCCGCGTTCAACCTGATCCCGGGCGACCCGGCGCAGCTGATTCTCGGTACCCAGGCGACCCCCGCGGCTCTGGCCGAACTGCACCAGAAGCTGGGGCTT
Organism: Caproicibacter sp. BJN0012; assembly: GCF_035986805.1. Taxonomy (NCBI): domain Bacteria; kingdom Bacillati; phylum Bacillota; class Clostridia; order Eubacteriales; family Acutalibacteraceae; genus Caproicibacter; species Caproicibacter sp. BJN0012. Next base: position 3,474,617 of record NZ_CP142518.1, read on the forward strand.
GACAAAAGCATGCCTGAGCGCTACGCCGGGTGGCTCTGGAGCCTTCTGCACGGCGATATGGGCACCTCGCTCCAGTACTCCCGGCCGGTTGCGGAGCTGATCGGGAGCCGGCTTCCGGTCACGGCGGCTCTCGCGCTGCTGGCGCTTCTGATGATCTTCACGGTTTCCGTTCCGGTCGGCGTGCTTACGGCGCAGAAGCGAGGCACGCCGCTGGGGCGCCTCCTGGATTCCGTCACCATGCTGAACATCTCCATGCCGGGCTTTTTCCTCGGCATCCTGTTCATTTGGGTTTTCGGGCTTGTCCTCCGTTTCTTTTCTCCGGGGGGCTACGTTTCCTGGGAAGACGATCCCGCCGGATTCCTGCGCTACATGATTTTCCCCTCGCTGGCCGTCGCCCTGCCGAACATCGCGGTCTCTTCCAAGTTCCTGCGCTCCGCGCTGGTCGAGGAATCGCACGCCGACTATGTCCGCACCGCGGTCAGCAAGGGGCTTTCCAGACATATCATTTTATACCGGCACATGCTGAAAAATGCGCTGATCCCGTTTTTGACCCTTTCCGGCATGATGGTCGCCGAGATTTTTTCCGGAAGCATTCTGATTGAGCAGGTCTTCGGCATCCCCGGCGTGGGGCGGCTGCTGATTTCATCCATTCTGTCGCGCGATTTTCCGCTTCTGGAGTCGCTCGTCGTTTACATCGCGTTTCTTGTCGTGCTGGCGAATTTCGCGGCGGATCTGCTGCTGCAGGCCGCCGATCCGCGCATCCGGGTGAAGCCATGAGCCGCGGCCGCAGGTTGTCATTCCGAGTCGGGACAGTTCTGATCGGCCTTGTCTGCGCCGCTGCCCTGATCAGCTTTTTCTACACTCCGTACGACCCCTACGCCATCAACACAGCGCCGCACTTTCTTCCCCCTTCCCCTCAGCACTGGTTTGGAACCGACAACTTCGGCAGGGACAATTTTTCCCGCGCCGTCACGGGCGCGCGGTATTCCCTGTTCGTCGCCGCCGTCACGGTGGCTCTCAGCGGCCTTTGCGGCGTTGTTCTCGGGCTGCTCTCCGGCTATGCGGGCGGGCTGACGAACGAGGTGATTCTGCGGCTGACGGACGCGCTCTCTTCCTTTCCGGCCGTGCTGACGGCGCTGGTGGCCGTCACCGTGTTCAGCGGCGGCAAATTCGCCATCATCCCCGCGCTGGCCATCGCGTTCCTTCCCAGCTTTATCCGGCTGACGCGCAGCGGGACAATGCGCCTGAAAAATCTGGATTTCGTCCAGGCCGCCTATGTCTCCGGCGCCTCCCGGGCAAGGATCATGTTCCGGCATCTGCTGCCGAATCTGCTGCCCACGCTGATCCCGGCGGTGGTCATCGGACTTTCCAACGCGATTCTGGCGGAATCGGGCATGAGCTACCTCGGCCTGGGCATCCAGCCGCCGGTCCCAAGCTGGGGGCGGATGCTCTTCGAGGGGCAGACCTATCTGTTCAACGCCCCGTGGGAAACCCTTTCCGCCGGGCTGATGATGATCGTCACGGTGCTCGGGTTCCACTCTCTGGGAGAAAGCCTTGAGAAGAAATGACCTCCGGCCCGGAGTAAGCCTACGGCGGCCATTGTCGCGGTAAAGCCAATGATCGGTACGAAATGCCGGCGTTCCCGGAAGGATCGGGAACGCCGGCGCTTTTATCGGCAGAGCCGAAAGTGAAAGGAGCGAGAGAAATGATCGAAACCAAACGTCTGCTGTTAAAACCCGCAAGCCCGCTTCTCGTTCAGGAAGTTCTGGACTATTATCTCCGGAACCGGGATTTCCTCCGCCCGTTCGAACCGGAGCGCGCGCCGGAATTCTATACGCCTGAGCACCAGACTGACAGTCTGCGGCAACAAGGGGAAGCGGCGCAAAAGGGAGAATCGTTCTGTTATTACCTTTCTCTGCGGGAGCAGCCGGAACAAGTCCTCGGCAGCATCGCGCTGAATAACATCGTCAGGGGCTGCTTCCAGTCGTGTTTTCTCGGATACCGCCTGGATGAGAAAAATCAGCGCAAAGGCTATATGACGGAAGCCGTCGCCGCCGTGACCGATTACGCGTTCCGGGAACTGGGCCTGCACCGGATCGAGGGCAACGTCATGCCGCGCAATCAGGCTTCACTGCGCGTTCTGGAAAAAGCGGGATACCGGGAGGAAGGGCTGGCCTCTCTTATGAAACTGCCGTCATGCGGAGAGCTGATTTTTTACTCTCAGAGCGGGTTCCGTTCGGATTTGTGGTCGGCGGCCGCTAGATACCCGTCGGTAAAACCTGTCTGTGATTTATTTATGACTGGCGTGCTTTCCGGCACGCTAATTATTTTATTCATTTTTGTAGCATTTTCCGCACTTCATGGGTGTTTGTAGTAAAGGGGGGTGGATATTGAAGCCAGAGCCATTACGTCCGGATGATTGCGCAGAAAAAGTCATCAGGTTTTACGCCGATATGGTGTACCGCCTCGCTTATGCCCGGACAGGAACAAAATGCGATGCCGATGAAATATTTCAGGAAGTATTTTTGCGGTATATCAAAAAGCAGCCCGTATTTAATAATGAGGAACATCGCAAAGCATGGATGATCAGGGTCACAATCAACTGCTCCAATAAGTTATGGAATTCCGTATGGAAAAGGAAAGCCGAACCCCTGACGGACACAATGCCCTTCGAGACAAAACAGGATATGGATCTTTCCGACGAATTACAGCAACTGCCCCAAAAATACCGCGAGGTGATTCATTTGTTTTACTACGAGAATATGTCGCTTGAGGAGATCAGCCGCGCATTGAACCGGAAAAATTCCACGGTCAGGACACAGCTCACCCGAGCAAGAGCATTGCTCAGAAATATTCTGAAGGAGGATGATGATGTTCAGCGAGGAATATAGGCATATGATCGATCAGGTCCATCCAAACGACGAATTATTGTGCCATATTTTAGAATCAGCACACAGCGGCAAAGAAAAGAAGAGCAAAACGTCCGCCTCCTTTCGCAAGCCGGTAATCGCCGTCATAGCAGTTTGCATTTGTATGTCTCTTTCCGTTCCTGTACTCGCGGAAAAGGTGGAACCCGTCTATCAGCTGATGTATACCGTTTCCCCGGAGCTGGCCCAATTTTTTATGCCGGTACAAAAATCCGATGAAGACAACGGCATCAAAATGGAAGTTGCCTCAGCCTGTATTCGCGGCAACGCAGCCGATATTTATATCACGATGCAGGATTTAACCGGAGATCGCATCGACGGCACAACCGATTTGAACGACAGCTACTCCATCAACCGCCCGTTCAGCAGTTTGGCTTCCTGTCAGCGTGTCGGTTACGATCAAAAAACAAAAACCGCGACATTTTTGATTTCGATCACGGAATGGGGAAACCAAAAGATCGCGGGTGATAAAATCACTTTCTCCGTGGGAGAATTTATCAGCGGTAAAAAAGACTACGAGGACATTAGGGTCCCGGTCGATCTTTCGTCGGCCGCGACGGCAAAAAATATAAAAAAAGTAGATTCAACGGGAGGCAGCGGGAAGGACTATGAAAAATATATAGTGGAAGGCAAGACAACTGCGCTTACCCCCTCGCGGGCAATGGACGGATTCCCCGTCGAGGGAATCGAATTGACCGGCATCGGGTATATCGGCGGGAAACTCCATATCCAAACGGCGGTTTACGACAATTTGGACAAGGATAACCACGGCTATTTTTATTTAAAGGACGCGGACGGCAGCATCGTCGATCTTGACTACGCTTTCAGTTTCTTAAATCAATTTCAACAGCCGGGAAGAATCGACTATGACGAATGTGTCTTTGATGTTCCACAGAAAAAGATTGGAAATTACATTCTGTATGGAAGTTTTGTTACTTCGAGCATGCACACAGAAGGAAATTGGCGGGTAACATTTCCTTTGAAGCAAGCCGAAGCATCATAGCTTTGGGAAGCGCCTCATTTCAAGAAGGCGCCGCTCAGTCCCTGCCGCCGGTCATTTTCCGGTCCAGCCGGTGGCCGACCGCGCGCGCTCCGATGCTGAACACGAACACCATGAGGATCAGCGCCGCAGCGGATACGTCCGCCACCTGCGCCGCGTTCGGCGCGACCGCCTCCGTGCGGGAGGCCCATATCTGCAGGGCGAGCGTTTCGCCGGGACGGAACGGGTTGAACGGGCAGACGGGCGAAGAGAGCTTCCACCAGCGCGACCAGTTGATATCCGTGCTCATGCCCGCCGTGTACAGAAGCGCGGCGGCTTCGCCGAAGCCGCGCCCCGCGGCCAGAATGACCCCGGTGATGATGCGGGGCACGCAGCCGGGAAGCATGACGCGCAGAATCGTCTGGCGGTGCGTCGCGCCAAGGCCGAAGCTGCCCTCTTTCCAGGTCTTTGGAATCGCGCGGAGCGCATCCTCCGTCGTCGTTGTGATCAGCGGCAGGCTCAGGATCGAAACCGCGAGCGCGCCCGCCATCAGACTCCATTTGCCGTGTACCGCCACGACAAAGACAAGGTAGCCGAACAGGCCGACCACAATCGAGGGCAGGGAGGAAAGGGTCTCGATGCAGGTGCGGAGGAAACTGGTCAGCCTGCTCTTTTTTGCGTATTCCGCCATGTAAATGCCGGCGGCGACGCCGATCGGCACACTGATCAGCAGAGCGAGGAAGACCAGATAGACGGTATTAAAAAACTGGTTGCCGATTCCGTCCGCGTTAAAAGCCAGCAGGGAACTGTCAAATTCCATAATCCCCTTTCCCAGAATATACACGGTAAAGGCCGCGAGCAGCAGAAGGAAAAAGCCCGCCACACCGTACAGGACCACCGTCATGACGCGGTCCGCCAGGATCGCATTGCGATGCCGCTGTCTCATTGCTCACGCGCCTCCCTGGAAGAGATTCTTCGGACAATCAGGATGAATACAAACGAAATCAGCAGAAGCAGAAGCGCCATGGTCCACAGAGCGGTATTGTATTCGCCGCCCTCCGCCGCGCCCCCCATATCCGAGGCGATCGCCGCCGTCAGATTGTTGGTGGGCGAAAGGACGCCGTCCGGAAAAGCCAGCCGTTTGCCGATGACCATCGCGACCGCGAGCGCCTCGCCGAACGCGCGGGAAAGCCCCAGGATGACGCCGGTCAGCACGCCCGGGCGCGCCGCCGGAAGCAGCACGCGGCGGATGACCTGCCAGCGGGTGGAACCAAGGCCGTAAGCGGCCTCCCGGTACTGCTGCGGAACGTTGCGGATGGAATCGGCGGACACGCTCGTGATCGTCGGGAAGATCATGACCGCCAGCACGATTCCGCCCGCGAGAACGGAATATCCGTAGGGAAGGCGGAACAGATTCTGGATAAACGGGACCAGCACGGTCAGGCCGACCCAGCCGTAGACGACGGACGGAATGCCAACAAAAATCTCGACCGCGGGCTGAAGCAGCTTCTCGCTCAGACGGGGCGAAATGACCGCCATAAAAATCGCCGCGGCAAGGCTGAAGGGCGTTGCGATCAGCAGTGCCAGAAAGCAGATCGCCAGCGAACCGACAATGAAGATCGCCGCGCCGACCTGTCCCCCGCCCTTGAAATCGTCCGCAGGGTTCCAATTCGATGAAAACAGGAATTCCCACACGGAGTGTCCGTAGACCGTAAAAGTGCCGATCCCCCTGTAGCAAAGAAAGGCTCCGATGGAAAGCGTCAGCAGGATTAAAAACAGCCCGCACCCCGTGACCACCGCGCGCCACGCCGTCTCTTTTTTCTTCATAAACGAAAATCCCCCTGAAACGGGCGTAAGACCGAACGGATCTTCTCCGCCGGCCCGGCCCGCAATTCAATATTGGTCCTGGATTTATCTTGTCACCTGCATTTTAGAGGTGGTGTTGTAGCCCAGGGATTCCATCACCGCTCCGTATTCATCGGAAGTCATGTAGTCAAGGAACGCTTTCGCCGCTCCGCCGGCTTCGCCCTTCGTGTACATGTGCTCGTAGCCCCAGACCTTGTATTTGCCGGAATAGGTGTTTTCCAAAGTGGGTTCCACCCCGTCGATCGACATGGTTTTCACGCCGTCGATATCCTTGGTCAGGTAGGAGAGCGCCACATAGCCGATCGCGCCCTTATGCTGTGCGACGGTTTGCAGCAGCGTGCCGGAGTCGTCCGTTTCAAGCGATTTATTGGAAGCTTCCTCTGAACCGTTTAAAGCATACTGCTTAAACAGCGCGCGGGTTCCGGAGGTGGAGGGGCGGGTGACCAGCGTAATCGCTTCATCCGGACCGCCGACGTCCTTCCAGTTTGTCGTTTTCGCCGTAAAGATATCGATCAGCTGCTGCGTGGTCAGGCTGCTGACCTTTTCTTTCACATCCGCGCTGACGATCGGTGCCATGGTGATGACGCAGACCTTGTGGTCAACCAGCGTCTTCGCCTGGTCCGCGGTCAATTTGGATTCCGCTTCCACGTCTGAATTGCCGATATCGACCGTGCCGTCCGCGACCTGCTTCAGGCCCGTGCCGGAACCGCCGGCGTTCAGCGTGATGGAAACATCGGGATTTTTCTGTTTGAATTTATCCGCCGCGTCTTTTACCAGCGGATACAGCGCCGAGGACCCGGAAGCCGTGATGCTGCCGCTGACCGCCGCCGGCTCGGACGAGGCCGTTTCAGAGGCAGCCGTTGAGGAATCCGTCTGCGACGCGGGAGTGGAAGAGGCGCCCGTTCCGGAAGAACACGCCGTCGATATCATCAGAAGCGCCGCAACCATCAGAATTGACAGGTACTTTTTCATATACGATCTCCTTATCTGTTTTTCTATTCTCTTTTGTTCTGTTTCCAATCATAAAGCGCGCTCGTTAAAGGAAAGTTAGGCCTATTTTATCTTCCTGTTATTTTTATGTTAAGAACAGGTTAAATGGTCATAGATCCTCAATACCAGCATTCCCTTTCCGCTGCGGATTATCTCGCCTCCGCCGACGGAAAGAACGTCTTCTGCGCCCGTGTCCGGCGGCGGCATTGTTTTTTATATGCGGACGTGATGGCCGGCCCGGAAATCCGGGGGCGTCTAAAAAGCGGTCCAGGGACATCATGATGTCCCTGGACCGCTTTTTTCATTCCAGCAGCTAAAACAAATTTTTATAAGCGGGGAAACCCGCAAGCGGTTCCGCGCTTTTTACCGCCTGCAAAATAGCGTTTTCCACCGAACGCGCCGCCAGAATCCCGACCACATCCGGATCCGCTTTTACTTTTCCGGTCGCCATTGTGAAGATTGTATCCCCGTCGAACGACGTGTGGGCGGGCCGGACCGCTCTGGCGATCCCGTTCTGCGAAACGGAGGCGAGCTTGTTCGCTTCCGCTTTCGTGAGGACCGCGTTGGTTGCGACCACGCCGATGACGGTATTTCCGCTGAAGATGTCGGCGTCGTTCCGGTAATTTTCGATCATGACCGCCTCGGTGCTGCCGACTGTTTTTTTATCGTCGTTCAGCACGCCGGCGATCAGCCTGTTTGACTCCGCGTCGTAGATGTCTCCCACACAGTTGACCGCCATGACGGCGCCGACCATCAGTTCCCCCGTCCGCAGGCAGAACGAGCCGATCCCGCCCTTCATCGCGTGGTCAAGGCCCCGGATCTTTCCGATCGTGGCGCCTGTGCCCGCTCCAACGCTGCCGACGGGAAACGCGCCGCTGCCCGCGTTGAGGCAGGCCTCATATCCCATTTCCTTGTCCGGCCTGATCCTGTAATCGCCGCATTTCAGATCGAACAGGATCGCTCCGCAGACGATGGGGACTCTCGTTACCTTCACGTCCCGGCCGACTCCCCGCTCCTCCAGATACTGCATCACGCCGGCGGCCGCATCCAGGCCGAACGCGCTGCCTCCCGCGAGAAGAACGGCGTGAATCGACTTTCGCAGGTTGACCGGATCCAGAGCGTCCGTCTCCCTTGTGCCGGGGGAGCCCCCGCGCGCATCGACGCCCGCGACGGCGCCCTCTTCGCAGATCACCACCGTGCACCCCGTCGCCGCGTCGAAATTCTGGGCGTGTCCGACTTTCAGCCCTCCGATATCGGTAAAATTGGCTTGTTTCAAGAAGCATCTCCCCCGCGCCGAAGGCGCTCTTCCACCGTTTTCACAATCGTGCCGACCTCAGCCAGCGCCCCCCTGCCGACATCCCCGCAGGCCAGCTTTGCCTCTTTGGGCGGGATGATCTCGAACCCGAACCCGCGAAGCCTCTCGAGGTTTCCCCGCACGATCGGGTTTTCATACATCCGGGTGTTCATCGCGGGAGCGACGTAACGGGGAATGTCACGGACCGCAAGCGCTGCGGAGGTGAGCATGTCGTCCGCGAGCCCGTTCGCCATCTTCCCGATCACATCCGCGGAGGCCGGGGCCACCAGCAGCAGGTCGGCCTGCCTTGCAAGCGAAATATGCTTCACCTCGCTCGGCTCCTCCTCCTGAAACACGTCCGTATAGACCCTGTTCTTGGAAAGAGTCTGAAGCGTCAGCGGCGTGATGAACTTCGCCGCGCCTTTCGTCATGATCACGTCGACACGATAACCGTCCCCGGTGAGGATACTGGCGAGGTCCGCCGCCTTGTACGCGGCGATGCTTCCGGTTACGCCCAAAAGAATATTTTTCACCGTCGTCCCTCCCTATCAATCAAACTCAGCACTTTTCCGGCGATGCCCTTCGCGATTTCCTCCTTGCTTTCAAAACGCTCCCAGGTCCGGCCGGGGGACAGGAGATACCCCGCGTGCCTGCCGCGGCTGATCTCGGTCAGATCGTTGGCCAGCACCAGGTCGCAGGAGTTTTTCTCAAGAACCCCGTACCCGGCGTCCAGCAGTTCCTGCTTCTCGACGCCGTTAAGCAGCTTGAAGCCGACCAGGACGGTCGACGGCTGCAACGCTTTGACAAGCCCGATCAGCTTCGGCGTCCGCCTCATACAGAGCATCAGATTTCCGACGTTGGAGCCGACTTTCCGGCTGCGGTCGAGCACGCGGTCATTTTCCCTCACGCAGGCGGCGAGAAATTCCGCGAGCGAGCCTTTCGACTCAAACTTTTCCGGGCCGAACGGGAACAGCCTGTCCGCAAGAAACGCCGCCAGATTTTCCGCCGTCGTCACGCTTTCCACCGCGTAGTCGCTGACCGCCATAGAGTGGATGACCGCGTCTATTTTCTCCTGAGTCAGCAGCTTTTCAAGCGCGTCCCCCACTTCGTCCACATCGTGCGTCGGAATGACTTCCACGCAGTCCAGCTCCGGGACAATGGACCCCGGTTCACATACATAATAGATTTTTTCGATTTTCGTTCCGCCCTGCCTGACGAATTCTTCGGCCGTCAGGCTGCCGAGCCTGCCCGTTCCGGTGTTGGCGATTCTCCGGACCTGGTCGATTTTCTCCGATGTTCCGCCGGCGGTAATCAGAATCTTCATGCTTTCTCCCCTCTTCCCGCATCTGCTTTTTATTTATTTTATCACATTGAAACAAGATTGCAATCCTCAAAAGCGGGACGGGGGCTGCCCCCTTACGCCGAAAATGCCCACAGGTCGCGGATCTGCGGCTTCAGCCGGTCGTAGCTCCACGTTTCCCGGCTTCTCTCTTTGCTGTTCGGGTCCCGGACGACAAAGGCGCCGTCCTGAAATTGGCAGATGACGAGGAAATGTCCCTGCGTGGTGAAATCCCCGGGCCCCATGCAGCAGATGATCGGATTCCCCTCGGACAATTCCTGCGTCATCCGGCCTTTACTCAGCGGAATTTCCCGGGAATTCAGCCCCAGCTTCCGCGCTCCCTCGGACATCAGCGTCCAGAGCGTGCTGTTGCTCTTTTCATCCAGATATCCGTGCTGTTCGCTGAAATCCGCGATCGCCTTTGGATTTTTCGACATGTCCCCCGTCAGCCCCACGGTCACCATGGAAAGGCAGGTCGGGCCGCAGCCGTCCAGCGCGATGATGCCATTCCCGTAAGGCGCGTATCCCCAGTCCTCGTCCCACTGCATCAGCAGGGGAATCTGATCTTTTTGATACCTGCCCGACAGGTCGATTTTCTTCGAAAAAGTCCCCTTCTTTTCCGGATAGTCCAGCGTGAAGTCAAGCAGCTCAGGATTCTTCCCGAGCGATTCCAGCAGCCGTTCCGGATACCGTCCGGGATTCCGCACGACCGGTTCGAGCCTCGGATCGGTTTTCGCCATCGCCTCCAGAGCCTCCGACGTGCTTTCGGGCAGGGCGTTGTTTCCCGTTCCCTCATCGGGCGCGGCGCTGTCTTCGGTTTCAGCATATGCGGGCGGCGCCGGGTCCGCCCAATTCCATATTCCCCGATAGCACAGCACTGAAAATACCGCGATCAGAAAAAGGAGGAAGAAAGGATGGCGTCTTTTACGCCGTCTGTTCCGCTGTCTTTTTTCTCCGTGTTCATATTCGTAGTCGTATCCGTCGTCATATTCATTCCGGCTCACTGTGAAAACGCTCCTCTTAGAACAGGTTGTCCCTTTATATGATGCAAACCGTTATTATCCTGACTTTGCTGTATTATAAATTATAGTACAGTTAATGCAATTTTGTCAACGTCCCCTTCGGAGGCAGCGGCGGAAGAAAATCGGCACATAAGAAAGGATGCACCCCTGCGAAAAAAGATGCCCTTTTCCAACTGCTTTCTCACAAATTTATCCTGTCAGCCTATGTATCCGCCCTTATTGCGCGGGCGCGGAGGAATTGCTCTCCGCCGAGAAAATGCTTTCCGTCGAGCCGTCCGCATAACGCGCCTCAAAGTTCGAAAACGGCGCCGACGCGGCATTCCCCGTTAAAGTCACCGCCGTTTTCCCCTGATACTGACAGACGACGGTCACCTTTTCAACGCCGCAGTCCAGGGGATTGGAGGTGAGCTCTTGGTTCACGGCCCCGACGATCGCGCCGTAATATGCCAGGTTCAGGCCCTGCTGGAATGTGGGGAGCGAGGCCGCCGAAACAATTTGCTGTTCCTGCGGGCTTTGCGGGGCGTTGTTGAGGTCCACCGTCACCGTCAGCGCCGGCCCCGACCGCGCGCACGACACGACCTGCGCGTTTGCCGTCCCGATGCGGCGCGCCAGCCGGTCGGAAAGGCTGATGCCGACACTTCTCTCAAAACAAATTCCGAGAACCGCTCCCACGACCAGGGTTGCCGGCAGCATCGCCGAAATCCGAAACCGCCGGAATTTTTCCGTAGTTCCAAAATGAAAAATGTTCACAAAACAATCCCCCTGTAATCACACAAACACGATATTTCCCATTTCATCCGTTTCTGTTTGATCAAAAATAAGCGAAGAAGGCGGGGAACCGCTCGCTTTTTGTCCCCAAAAATTGCTTTCCCAATTCAATATTAATTTTATAATACCTATTTGTCAATATAATGAATTCTTTTATTGAAAATATTGACGTGCAAACAAAAAAGACGCACCTTTTTTGCAAAGGATGCGCCTTTTTCTTCCTTTATTCACCTGTCAGAACTCCTGCTACTCTCCGAACATATCCTTGATTTTATTGAAAAACGATTTCCGGTTCTGATAATTTTTGTCGTCCGCGCCGGAATCGAACTCCTGCAGCAGATCTTTCTGCTTCTGGGAAAGGTTCTTCGGGACTTCGATCGTCATGCGCACATACTGGTCGCCGCGGCCGCGGCCGCTGAGCTTGGGGATTCCCTTGCCCTTCAGTTTGAACACATCGCCCGGCTGCGTGCCGGCATGCACCTGATACTCCACCTTGCCGTCGATGGTTGGGACGACGACCTCCGCGCCAAGCGCCGCCTGGGTGAAGGTGATCGGCATTTCGCACCAGATGTCGTTGCCGCGGCGTTCGAAGATCGGGTGGGGCCGGACGCTGACGTAAACGTGCAGATCGCCGCCCGGCCCTCCGTTGACCCCTGCGTTGCCGCGGCCGCTCACATTGAGGACCTGCTCGTTGTCGATCCCCGCGGGAATGCTGATCTCAATCGCCCTTTCGCGCTTGATCCTGCCGGATCCTCCGCAGGTGCGGCACGGTTCTTCGATCACTTTGCCGGTTCCGCCGCAGCGGTCGCAGGTCCGCGCTGTCTGCACCACCCCGAACGGCGTGCGCTGGCTGACCCGCACCTGGCCGTTTCCTCCGCACTGCGGGCAGGTTTTCGGTTCGGTCCCGCTTTTCGCCCCGGTGCCGTGGCAGTCGGGGCAGGAGTCGACCTTTTCATAACTGACGGTTTTTTTGCAGCCCTTTGCCGCCTCCTCAAAGCTGATCGTGACCGTGGTCTCGCTGTCGCTGCCGCGGCGCGGAGTGTTCGGGCTGGCCCTGCGCCCGCCGCCAAAGCCGAAACCGCCGAAATCAAAGCCGTCGAATACGCTGTTGAAAATATCATCTATATTGATCCCGCCGGTGAACGGGCTGCCGCCCGCCGCGCCCGCGCCGAAGCTGGGGTCCACGCCCGCCTGGCCGAACTGGTCGTAACGGGCCCGTTTATCCTTGTCGGACAACACCTCATAGGCCTCGTTGACCTCTTTGAATTTCGCCTCGGCCTCTTTGTCCCCGGGGTTCAGGTCCGGGTGGTACTTCTTCGCCAGTTTGCGGTACGCCTGTTTGATTTCGGCTTCCGTGGCGTTTTTAGGAACGCCCATCACCTCATAATAATCCCTTTTGTCAGCCAATCTGAATCACTCCCGAGAATACGCGTTGAGGGCAGCCGAAAGGGCTGCCCTGACCCGCGTTTTATGTCAACGCCGCATCGCCGCGGAAACGGCTCCCGCCGCTTCCTGTCTGGTCCCGCGGACGGATTTGAATTTATTTCTTATCCTTGTCATCGACATCCCTGTATTCCGCGTTGTAAACGTTTCCGTTTCCGTCCTGCGGCGCTGTGCCGCCGTCCTGCGCGGGCGGAACCGGTCCGCCGGCCGGCTGCTGGGGCGCGGCATTTTTGTAAAGCTTTTCGCTCGCGGCATACATGGCCTTCTGCAGTTCGTCGCTCTTGTCCTTGATCTCATCCGCATTGTTCGCGGAAATTTCGCTGCGCAGCGCCGCAACCTTTGCATTCAGGTCGTCCTTATCGGACTGGGGAATTTTGTCCCCGCTGTCCTTGACCAGCTTTTCCACGGAATAGCACAGGTTTTCCGCCTCGTTCTTCCGATCGATCTCCTCGCGGTGCTTCTTGTCCTCCGCTTCGAATTTCTCCGCTTCCTTCACCGCCTTGTCGATGTCGTCCTTGCTCATGTTCGAGCTGGAAGTGATCGTGATCTTCTGCTGCTTGCCGGTGCCGAGGTCCTTTGCGGAAACATTCACGATGCCGTTGGCGTCGATATCGAACGTGACCTCGATCTGCGGAATGCCGCGCGGAGCCGGGGCGATGCCGTCCAGGCGGAACAGCCCGAGCTGCTTGTTGTCGCGGGCAAACTCGCGCTCGCCCTGCAGGACGTTGACCTCCACCTGAGTCTGACCGTCCGCCGCTGTGGAGAAGATCTGGCTCTTCTTGGTCGGAATGGTCGTGTTGCGGTCGATGATCTTGGTCATCACACCGCCCATGGTCTCGACGCCGAGGGACAGCGGGGTGACGTCGAGGAGCAGCAGGCCCTCGACCTCGCCGCCCAGGACGCCCGCCTGAAGCGAAGCGCCGATGGCGACGCACTCATCCGGGTTGATCCCCTTGAACGGGTCTTTACCGGAGAGTTCCTTGACCTTATCCTGAACGGAAAGCATGCGGGTGGAACCGCCGACCAGCAATACCTTGCCGATGTCGTTCCAGGACAGGCCCGCGTCCGACAGAGCCTGTTTGACCGGGCCGACGGTCTTCTCCACCAGGTCGGCGGTCAGCTCGTCGAATTTCGCGCGGCTCAGGGTCATATCCAGATGCTTCGGGCCGTTTGCGTCCGCCGTGATGAACGGCAGATTGATGTTCGTCGAGGTCACGCCGGAAAGCTCGATCTTCGCCTTCTCCGCCGCGTCCTTCAGGCGCTGCATGGTCGCCTTGTCGCCCGAAAGATCGATGCCGGTCTCCCTTTTGAACTCGGAAACCATCCAGTCCATGACCCGCTTGTCGAAATCGTCGCCGCCCAGGCGGTTGTTGCCCGCCGTGGCGAGGACTTCCTGGACCCCGTCGCCCATTTCGATGATCGAAACGTCGAATGTGCCGCCGCCGAGGTCGTAGACCATGATCTTCTGTTCCTTATCCTTGTCGATGCCGTAGGAAAGCGCGGCCGCCGTCGGCTCGTTGATGATGCGCTTGACGTCCAGCCCGGCGATCTTGCCGGCGTCCTTGGTCGCCTGGCGCTGCGCGTCGGTAAAGTAGGCCGGAACCGTGATGACCGCCGAATGCACCGGCTCGCCGAGGTATCCTTCCGCGTCCGCCTTCAGCTTCTGGAGGATCATGGCGGAAATTTCCTGCGGGGTGTAATTCTTGCCGTCTATATTGACCTTGTAGTCGCTGCCCATTTCTCTTTTTATGGAACTGATGGTGCGGTCCGGATTCGTGATTGCCTGGCGCTTCGCCAGCTGGCCAACGATGCGCTCGCCCGTCTTTTTAAACGCCACGACGGACGGGGTGGTCCTTTCCCCTTCCGCGTTCGGGATGACGACCGGCTTGCCGCCCTCAATCACCGCAACGCAGGAATTGGTGGTGCCCAGATCGATGCCTATTGTTTTTGACATATTGATTAACCTCCAATACGTATCATTCAATAAAAATTATAATATATGAAAAAGGTTAGTTGGCCACCTGCACCATCGCATGCCGGATCACCCGGCCGCCAATCTGATACCCTTTTTGAAACACCTTGACCACCGAATTTTCTCCGCTTTTCGGGTCTTCCACATGGGAAATCGCGTTGTGCAGCTCCGGGTCGAAAGGCTCCCCTTCCTTCCCCATCTCCTTGACGCCCAGCTTGTCAAGGGCCGACTGCATTTGCTTCTGCACCAGCTCGACGCCCCTGCGCATATCCTCCGCGGTGCATTCTTTCTGCTCCAGCGCGCGGTCCAGGCTGTCCGCCACTGTCAGGATCTCCTGCACGGCGGCCGCGGTGGCGTCGTTATAAAGGGAAGCCTTCTCCCGCGCCGTGCGCTTGCGGTAGTTATCGTACTCCGCGGCCGTGCGGAGAAGCAGATCCTTCTGCTTTTCCACCTGCCGGTTCGCTTCCTCCAGCTTGCGCTGCAGTTCCGCTTCGGCATTTGCGGCAGCATCTTCCTTCGTCTCTTCCCGCGGCGCCGCCTGTTCCGAAGACTTCTCTTTCTCCGGGGTCGGTTCCTCCGCAGCCTCCGGTCCCTTTTCCAGGTCTTCGGCCTGTGTTTTCTCTTTCTTCTCTTTTTCCTCCAAAACTGGCGCCCCTTTCTTTATTCCAAGTCCATCAATTCCGTCAGCATTCTGCCGACCGAACCGGAGAGATATTCAATGCTGGACATGATCCTGCCGTAATTCATCCTCATCGGCCCGATGATGGCGATGGCCCCCGCGTCCCTGCCCCCGACGCTGTACCGGGAGACGATGACACTGGAATCGCGCAGCTCCGGGCGCCGGCTCTCTTCTCCGAGGATGACCCGGACGTTGTCCTTCGGCTGCGACAGCAGCCTGCAAAGGTCGTCGGGCCGGGAGAGGAAGTCCATGATGCGGCGCAGCTCCTCCTGCCCGAACTCCGGATAAAACAGAAGGTTGATTTCGCCGTTCAGGCAGATCTCCGACTGCATGGATTCCTGAGCCGCGTCCGCGACCGCCATCAGGGCGGAACTGATCATCATCGCCATATCGCCCATCGAGGCCGCCAGAGACTGGATATACGCCGGCGTGATGCTGGAAACCGGAATGCCGATCAGCTTTTCGTTCAGCATGCGGAAAAAGACCCGCAGGATTTCCGGCGTGATATCAAAATCGCAGTGAAACACACGGCTTTTCATCGTCCCGGCGGAAGTCATCAGGATCACCATTGCCGTGCGCCGGCTGGTCTGCACCAGCTGCACGGCGCGGATGACCGCGGATTCGCCGCTCGGCGTGGTCGAAACCGCCGCGAACTTCGTCATGGAAGCGAGCACCTTCGCGACGCCGTCCAGCAGCTTTTCCGGGTCATAGGCGCTCGGAAGGATCAGGCTGTCGATATACCGCTTTTCGTCGCCCGTCATGCCGGGCCGCTTCATCAGCCGGTCGATATAGACCCGGTACCCCTTTTCGGTCGGGACGCGCCCGGCGGAGGTGTGCGGCTGCTCAAGAAGCCCAAGTTCGCTCAGGTCGCTCATCTCATTCCGGACCGTCGCGGAAGAGACGTTGAAGTCAAGGGTCTCGCACAGGGACTTGGAACCCACGGGCTCTCCGGTCAGAATATACAAATCAATCACTGCGGCGAGTATTTTCTGCTGTCTCGGGGTCAGTTCCAATCCCTTTCCCTCCCGTTTCTCCGCTTTTAGCACTCCTCACTTTAGAGTGCTAACGTTCTGTAAATAGAGTACCATTAGTTTATCCCATTGTCAATATGTTAATTGTAAACTAATTATGAAATTCTGCGCCGCGGCTCAGGAATTTCCGGAACCGTAGCGCCGAAACCCTCTTTGTGCCGGCATTCCCGGAAGCTTTTATCGCCAAACCGGAGCCTTGCGGACGCAAAAGGCGTCCCGGCCGGCCCAAAGGGAGCAGCGTCACGCCGCAAACAGGTTCAGACTGTAAAAAATGGTTGAATTTTGAAGAAATCTGGATTATACTGATAGCAAGGCACAATAAAAAGTGCAAAGCGGGGACCGGGCGCGCCAACGCCCCGCCCCCTGCATATGGAGCGCACTCTCCATACACAACGGAATAACCGCGCAATGCTGGAAATATTATACTCCTTCCGTCTTTGCTTGTACAGGGGAAAAAACGGGGTAGGTTCCTGCTTTTCACGCGCGCCGGTGTATGGAATGGAACATTCCGGGACCGGCGCTTTTTTGTGCCCCGCGCAGAAGGACATCCGAGGCGTTCGGCGGCCGCGGATGAAACTGATCGCCGGCGGCACCCTCTCTCTTTTCCGGTGGGTCTGAGTGCAAAGCGTGAAAAGAAGCGGCAGTTCAACTTAGGAACGACAGCCCGGCATTTATGGAGAAGGGCCGCCAAAGGAACGGGCCGTTCGGGGATCATCCCGGACGGCCCGTTCCTTTTCCCTGTGGGGCATAGAGGATTCCCGCCGTCAGCGCGTTCGAGACCAGGAATCCGCGCGGAGTGAAACGGAAGCCATCTTCCGTGCAGACGGTCAGTCCGGCGGCCTCGTAGCGTTTCGCCGCCGATTTCATCCGCTCAGGAACCGGGTGCCCGAACCTTTTCAGGCAGCGCGCGTCGGTCAGGCCTTCGGCCAGGCGCAGCGCCAACATTGCGAACTCCTCAAATCCGCCTCCATCCCCCTCGGAAGCAGCCGGCTCGCCGCGCAGGAACGCGCCGATACTTCTTCGATTGGAATAGCGGCGTCCGTCCAGAAACGAATGCGCCGCTGGGCCGAAGCCCAGATATTCCTCGTCACGCCAGTATTTCAGATTGTGCCGGCTCTGAAATCCATTTTTCGCGAAATTCGAGATTTCATATTGACGAAATCCATGCCGCTCCAGCTCTTCGCAGGCGGAAAGATACAGGGAAGCCGCCCCGTCTTCGTCCGGCAGGCGCAGGCTTTCCCGGTTTTTGAAATAGGCCGTGCCCGGCTCCACTTTCAATAGATAAGCCGAAACATGGGACGCGCCCGCCCTCGCGCAGAATTCCGCCGAAGCGCGCAGGCTTTTTTCCGTCTGGCCCTGTACCGCCAGCATCAGGTCGAGCGAAAGATTCTCAAAGCCCGCGGACCGCGCCTCCGCAATGCATTTTTCCGCCTGTTCCGCCGTGTGCCGGCGGCCCAGCAGCCGCAGCTCCCCGTCGTCCGCCGACTGAAGCCCCAGCGACAGCCGGTTGACGCCCGCCGCACGGATCTCCCTGAAAAAACCGGACAGATCGTCCCCGGGATTTGCCTCCGCGGTGATTTCTGCCCGTTCCAGCCCGAACCCCCGCCGCGCGGCCTCCAGAATCCGGATGATCCGCCTCGCGCCGAGCAGGCTTGGCGTTCCGCCGCCGAAATAGAGCGTGTCCGCCTTCCGGCCCGTTCGTTCCGATTCGTATTTTATATCTTGTATAATACGATCAGTATATTCATTCATCCACTCTTCGGTGCCCCGGATGGAGTAGAAGTCGCAGTAAGGGCACTTGCCGTCGCAGAACGGAACATGAACATATAATCCGATGTCACTCATCCAATTTCAGCACGCTCATGAACGCCTCCTGCGGCACTTCCACCGTGCCGAGCTGCCGCATGCGCTTCTTACCTTCCTTCTGCTTTTCAAGCAGCTTCTTTTTGCGCGAAATGTCGCCGCCGTAGCACTTGGCCAGAACGTCCTTGCGAAGCGCCTTGACGGTTTCGCGCGCGATGATCCGCCCGCCGATGCACGCCTGGATCGGCACTTCAAAAAGCTGGCGCGGAATCTTGTCCTTCAGTTTTTCGGCCATCTTGCGGGCGCGGGCATATGCCTTTTCCTCATGAATAATAAAGGAAAGCGCGTCGACGGTCTCGCCGTTGAGCATGATGTCCAGCTTGACCAGCTTGCTCTTCTGGTAGCCTTTCAGCTCGTAGTCGAACGATGCGTAGCCGCGGGTGCGGCTTTTCAGCGCGTCGAAGAAATCGTAGATGATCTCGTTGAGCGGCAGCTCGTAGTGGATATCGACGCGGTCGGCGTCCACATATTTCATGTCGATGAAAGTCCCCCTGCGCTCCTGGCACAGGTCCATGATATTGCCGACATACTCCTTCGGCGTGTAGATATGCGAGTCGGTGATCGGCTCCTGCGCCTCCGCGATCAGCGCGGGGTCCGGGTAATTGGTCGGGTTGTCAATGGAGATCATCTCGCCGTCCGTTTTGAGGATATGATAGACCACGCTCGGCGCGGTTGTGATCAGATCGAGATCGTATTCGCGCTCCAGCCGTTCCTGGATGATCTCCATGTGCAGCAGGCCAAGAAAGCCGCAGCGGAAGCCGAATCCCAGCGCGGCGGAGGTTTCCGGCTCAAAGGAGAGCGCCGCGTCGTTGAGCTGGAGCTTTTCGAGCGCGTCGCGCAGGTCCGGGTACTTGGCGCCGTCCGCAGGGTAGATGCCGCAGAACACCATCGGCTGCACCGGGTGATACCCGGGCAGCGGCTCCTTTGCGGGGCGGTCCGCCAGCGTGACGGTGTCCCCGACGCGCGCCTCCCGCACCGCCTTGATCGAAGCGGAAATCACCCCGACCTCCCCGGCCTTCAGGCATTCGCTGGGTTCAAAGCGGGTCGCGCGCATATACCCGCACTCCACCACGGTGAACTCGCTGCCGACGGACATCATGCGGATGACGTCGCCGGGCCGGACCTGGCCGTCCTTGACGCGCACATGCACGACCACGCCTTTATACGGGTCGTAGTAAGAGTCGAAGATCAGCGCCCTTAACGGAGCGTCCTCGTCCCCCAGCGGCGGCGGCACGTTTTTGACGATCTGCTCCATGACCGCCTGAATGTTCGTCCCCATTTTCGCGGAGACGCAGGGCGCCTCGTCGGCGGGGATGCCGATCACGTCCTCGATCTCCTTCCGGACCTCCTCCGGGCGCGCGGAGGGAAGGTCGATCTTGTTGATGACGGGGACAATTTCCAGACCCGCGTCCACCGCGAGGTAGGTGTTCGCCAGCGTCTGGGCCTCGATACCCTGGGAGGCGTCCACGACAAGCACGGCGCCCTCGCACGCGGCGAGCGAGCGCGAGACCTCGTAATTGAAATCGACGTGGCCGGGCGTGTCGATCAGATTGAAAACATAGTCCTGCCCGTCCTGCGCGTTATAAACCAGCGTGACGGCGTGCGCCTTGATCGTGATGCCCCGCTCACGCTCCAGGTCCATATCGTCCAGAATCTGGTCCTCCATGTCGCGCAGCGCGACGGACTTCGTCTGTTCCAGAATGCGGTCCGCCAGCGTGCTTTTTCCGTGATCGATATGTGCGATAATGCAGAAATTGCGGATTCTGTCGCGTGGTATTGCCAATCCAATCACCGTTCCTGACTAAAAAATCAGTTCCATCCCGATTTTCCGGGAACAGAACCGGCATTTCAAAAAATTATCTGTATTATACCATAAGAATCAGGAAAAGAAAACGGCGCGGCGGCCAAAACATTCTTCGTTGACAAGATCGTATAGATACTATACAATAAGGATATGAAAAAAACGGAACGGGAATTCATTGGAGAACAATTATTAAATGTAATGTCGGAATGGATGGAGCGGGACGCGCAGTCGCGCCGGTTCGGAACGGACACCCTCCTGTACCATTCGGAGATCCATTTGCTTGCATTTTTGAAGGAACATCCCGGCATTCATGCGGCCCAGATCGCGCGGCTGCTCGGTCTGACGCGCGGTGCGGTTTCCCAGACTCTGGCCCGCCTTACCGCGAAAGGCTTCATCGTCAAGCAGCGGGACCCGGAAAACTGCCGCCGCATCCGGATCACGCTGACTGAAAAAGGCCGGACCGCCTGTAAAAACCACGAGGCTTTGCACCGGCGCAACGAGCAGCGGATCTCCGAAATCCTGAAGGACGCGGACGAGTCCCGGCTGGCGTTTCTGCGGAACTTTCTGGAACAGCTCGAGAAAGCCCTGCTCTGAGTTCCCGTCCGGGCGGGAAAGGGAACCGCCGCCCATTTTTAGAAAAAGGGAGTGTCTCTATGGATCGTCAGGCATTGTGTGAAGAGCGGGAGATCCGGGCCACAAAGCCACTTTTGTTCCTACTGGCCGCGGCCTGTGCCGCGACCGTTGCCAATCTGTATTACATCCAGCCGCTTCTGTCGCAGGTAGCGGAATCCTTCGGCATCCCGGACGCAAAGGCGGGAATGGCTGTGACCGCCACTCAAACCGGCTACGCGCTGGGGCTGTTTCTCTTTGTTCCGCTCGGCGACCGAATCGAGGAACGCGGGCTTCTGGTTAAAATGACTCTGATCTCCGGCCTGTTCCTTCTGGCCGTCGGATTTTCTCCCAGCCTGCCGTTTCTGCTGGTTTGCAGCTGCGCTCTCGGCGCGGCGACCATTGTCCCGCAGCTGATCGTTCCCATGACCGCCCATATTTCCGCGCCCGAGGACCGGGGCGGAAACATCGGCACCGTGATGAGCGGCCTGCTCATCGGCATTCTGCTCTCGCGCACGTTCAGCGGGTTCCTCGGGGCGGCATTCGGCTGGAGGACCGTCTTTTATCTGATGGCGGCGGTGATGCTGGCGTTCGCTCTGCTGCTGCGCTTTCTGCTGCCGCCCTGCCCCGCCCGGACGCACGAGCCCTACGGAAGGCTTCTTGCTTCCCTTCCCACGCTGGTCAAAACGCTGCCCGTCCTGCGGCAAGCCTCCATTAACGGCGCGATGATGTTCGGGGCGTTCAGCGCGTTCTGGACCAGCCTGATCTTCCTGCTCCGCACGCCGGCCTTCGGGATGGGCAGCAGGGAGGCCGGACTGTTCGGCCTGGCGGGGGTCGGCGGCGCGCTGATCGCCCCCCTCGTCGGCCGGATCGCGGACCGCAGGAGCGCCCGGTTCACCGTCGGGATCGGCGTTCTTCTCTCCTCCTGTTCTTACCTGATTTTTCTGTTTGCGGGAAACACTCTGGCCGGGCTGATCGCGGGCGTCATCCTGCTGGATCTGGGAAATCAGTCGGGGCAGGTCTCCAATCAGGCGCGGATTCAGGCGCTTTCCGATGAAATGAGAAGCAGGATCAACACGGTCTTCATGGTTTCCTATTTTATCGGCGGCGCGGCCGGTTCTTCCCTCTCCTCTTTGCTCTGGGGCCTGATGGGCTGGAACGGCGTCTGCCTCGCGGGCGGAGGGATGCTGGCAATCGCTCTTTTTTTCCATTTTGTTTTTTACCGGAGACACAAGTGTCTTTCGCCCACGGCGGACACATAGTGTCTTTTCGCGCCTGCGGCGGACGCACAGCGTCTTATTCGCCTACGGCGTTCACGACTTCAGCCTTTTTTGCAGGCCTGAGGCCCGGTGGCTCTTAATACTAAATTTCTCTTATTCCTTTTTCTTTGCGCTCAGGCCGCGCGGGTCTGTTTTTTCCGGCTTGTGGCACGGTGGCTCTTAACCCAAAATTTCTTCTATTCTATCTTTTTGTCCTCAGGCCGGACTGGCCCGTACTTTCGTAATCAGACGAAAGTACGCAAAGCCTGAGTCGGGGGGAACTTCAACTTCCCAACGGGAGGGGCACCTAAACGTTCCCCCCGACGCCCCCCGGCACCTGTCATGTAGCACATTTATGTTATCAAGCTAATGCTTCCCATTGGACGATTCCCAATCTTACGCCGTATGTAAAAAGATAACTTTCTGAAAATTTTCAGCTTTTAGGTAAATACTCTGTGGCTTTAGTTTTTCAGCCCCCGTAGTCAATGAAAAGCAGTTGTTAGAAGAACATAAGAAATCTTCTTGACGGCTCCCGAGGGGTGTTAGGGGGACCATCCGGTCCGGACGTGCCTACGGCATACCCGGCTGAGAAAACATCGTTGCTTCCCTGTTTTTTCGCCGCTCCGGGAAAGGAAAGCGTAGATGCAGCGGTACGCTGCCCCCCACCCGTACTTTGCTTCCTTTCGGACGGAGCCGAAAGGAAGGGCCTGCGCGGCCTGAGCGCAAATGAAAAAGCAAGAAGAAATGATCGGTTAAGAGCCACCGGGCCCTAGGCCCGCAAAAAGATCGGGCCTGTCCGGCCCAAGGACAAAAAAGAAAATAGAAGAAGTATTGATTAAGAGTCATCGGGCATTAGGCTCGCAAAAGTATGGGCCCGCGCGGCCTGAGCGCAATCATAAAAAATAGAAAAAACAACAGGTTAAGAGTCACCGGGCGAAAGAACTTAAAACCGATAAAATATCAAATCGAATATTACCTGTTGAATTTTGGTAAATTAAGGATTATAATAGAATCGCAAGGTAAATAAAAAACGCAATGCAGGGATGAAGTGTTAGCCCACTCCACCCCCTGCATACGGAGCCTAGACCTCCATATACCACGGAATTCACCGCGCATTGCAGGACCTATTATACTTCCTTTTTCTGTTTTTGTACAGAGGGGGAAGGATGATCCCCTGACCTGATTGCGCGCGCGCCGGTGTATGGAATGACAAATTCCGTACCGGCGCTTTTTGTTGCCTTGCGGGCGACGTGATGCCGCTTCCTTCGGCCTGCCGGACAGAACGGCGAAAATTCGCGACTCAGTTTGGCAGGACGGTCTGGGGAATCTCCCAAAGGCAAAGCCCTTGCGCGGACCCGCCGGTCCATTGGACGAACGTGCCAACGGCGGACGCGATTTCCGCTTGCCGGGAGTTTCTTCCCTCTGTCCCACCCATCTCAGCTAATCATCTCGCTGTCTGCTGACCGGTGGGCCGTTGGATGCAACGTCATCGTTGCCCGCCGGCGGAATTCCGAATGTATGTGAAAGAAGTATGAACGCGGAAAGTCCAGCCCATACCCGGCGCAGTGAGAGAGATTCCGCCGGCAAAAAGGGGGCGGAGCGCCTGAACGGCGCTTCGCTCCCGATTTTTTATCAACCGTATGCAACTGCTTTTTCCTCAGTCCGGACAGGCCCGTTCCTCCGTGCCTAAGGCCCGGAAAGAATAGAGCCGCAAGTCAGTACCGGTTGATATTCCTGTAATACTTGTCGTTCAGGAGCTTCTTTTTGCGCGAGCGCTTCGGCCTGCGGTAACGCTTCCGCCCCATGCCGCGCGGCGGGCGGCGGTTGCTGAGCACGACGATCAGAACGACGACCACCCCGAGCGCGATGCATGCCCAGGCAAGCAGACCGATCCAGTTCAGTCTGTGGGATGACTCCGTGTGCGTCACAACCGAATCCAGCGGGTCGTTTTCGGACACGCTGGCCACGCTGGGCAGCGAGATCCCGCTCGAAACCGGTTCACTGGACGTGATTTCTCCGGAAACTCCGGAATCCAGCCCGGAGGAAACGCCGGACGACGGCGCCCAGGAGGACGCCGTCCCCTTTCCGGTATGTTTCACCGCCTTGGAAGACGAGGAAGGCTTGGAGGAGCTCGGCGGCGAGCTGGCGGGAGGCTTGGAAGACGGAACCGCTTTGGACGAGGCCGGAGGCTGCGAGCTGGAGGTAAGGTCCGGAAAATACGGTTCGTTTTGACTGCCCGTCTCTGCGAAAACACTCAGCGAACTCCAAAGAGCCAAAAGGGTCAATATGGTTAAAATGGACAGCACTTTCTCAAGTCGGTTCATCAAAAGTCCTCCACTGAAACTACACTTTTAACAGTTCTATACAGAAGTTATTATAGCATATCTCCGAGGTATTGCAAGTAAGGGAAAGATTTTTGCCTGTAATTTGATAAATCAGCGTTTTATTGTCGCCAAACCCGATTCTTCGGCACTGCGTGTCCACTTCCAGGAACCCGATCAGAAACCCGATCAGGCAGAGCGTGCCGAACATGGAAGCAAGAAAAATTCTCAGGTCATGCTGTTTTTTCATTTCATTTTTCCTTTTGTTTTTTAGGCCCTGTCCGCTTGCAGCGCGAAGCTCTCCCCCAAGACGATCCCCGCGCGCATGAGCAGGATCAATCCGCTGCTCACGTCAGCTGCGACAGCGCCGCCGCAAGCGCCTTGCCGAAAAGCTCCCCGCCGTAGACGGCTTCTTCCAGCGTATTGGCGTCCGTGCCGATCTCCACCAGCAGCGAGCCGTGGGTCACGTTCTCATTGTACCGGCGCGCGCAGAAATTCAGCGGGCGCCCAAGGTCCGGGTAAAGGTCCGCCATGGATTTCTGAAGGCGCAGGGCCAGCCTCAGATTGTACTCCCAGTCGGGGAAGCCCAGGTCGCCGGTGTCGTCGCAGCCGGAAATGATCATCACCTGCGCGGCCTTTTTGCCGTTCACGACCGCCGTCGGCTTCAGGCGCGTTCCGTCGGAGCGGGTCATCGCGTCGCGGTGAAGGTCGATGGTCACCTGGATGGACGGATACTGCTTCAGGTCCTTCTGCATCGTGACGATCGACCGGTTGTAAGAGCCGTTGTAGGCAGGATAATCGTGATAGGTCGTGTCGTGGATCACGCCGATCCCCGCCGCCTGCAGCTGTTTCGTGATCTCGTCGCCGACGGCGCAGACGCTTTTCGTCTTATCCGTCGTGCGCGTAACCCCGTCGAAGGCCTCCGTTGTATGCGTGTGATAGATCAGGACCTGCGGCGAGGCGTTTTTCTGGATCTTCACATCCGGCTGTTTTTTCAGCTCCGCCCCGATGTCGATGGTATGGTGTTGATTGGAATTTTTGACATAGAAGTTCTCATATTTGCTTCCGCCCGTGTTGATGCACATTTCCTCCACACCGCTTGCAACCGAACCCGTGCCGGTGGATGCGGCCGAAGAGGGCGCTTTGGAAGAGGAAGCCTTTTGGGAAGACGAAGGGGACGCCGATTCTTCCGAGGAAGGCGCGGCGGAGGACCCGGTGGTGTCGTCCGTTTCGTCCGCGCTCTTGTATTCTTCCGCCGCGCCGTAGGGAAGGATGAATCCCGCCGCCGCGACCGCCGTATTCCGGCTGATTCCCTCCGGAAGGCGCACCGCCACGCACGCGACCGCCAGAACGGCGAGCAGCGCCGACACCATCCCCATCAATCGTTCCGTACCCTTTTTCATATCCTTCCTCCGCCACGTTCTTTCCTCTATTTTTATGCGGAAATGGACGGATTCAGACCTCCGGCAGCGCACCGCCGGGCGCACGGCGCCTTTCGCGCCTACGGCGGCCACGACTCAGAACGCATCTGGAATTCAGTACGTACTGTCATGGCTTGCCGAAAAAGTGCTATTTTCACTGTGGGCGCGAAAGATTACAAAGTTCTCTCTTTTGGGTGCTTCCGAATTTGCCGGGAGCCTCTCCCACTCACTCCCGCCAAACCCGGCCCTCGGTTCGCTCCGTTCCAAACGGCGGGGCGTGCGTGCAGGCTCAGCCTGCCTAAGTCAGCTCCTCGAATTCCTCCACGCTGAGCGACGGGTTCACGGCGCGGTTGATCCCCATGGCGAGAAGCCGCGCGCCGCGTTTGATGATCAGGTCCACCTCGCGCGGGGTCACCATCATGGACGCGCCGCGCGGCGCGATCTTGTCCTGAGGCCCGTCGCGCCCGAGCAGGTCCGACGCAAGGGTCGCGGCGTCCACCACGGTCGGGATGCCCATGCTCACCACCGGCACGCCCAGCGTTTCCCGGTCGATGCGCGGGCGCGAATTGCCGACGCCGGAGCCGGGGGAAACCCCGGCGGAGCTGAGCTGGACGGTGCAGCCCAGACGGGACGGGCTCCGCGCGGCCAGCGCGTCCACCGTGATGACCGCCGCCGGCTTGATCTCCCCGACGACGGCCCGCAGCACCTCGAACGCCTCCATGCCGGTCGTGCCGAGCACTCCCGGGCTGATGACCGCGACCGGGCGCAGCCCGTCCAGCCCGGTGACTCGGGCGAGCTCCCCCTTGATATAGCGCGTGGCAAGCACCTCTTCCGCCGCCAGCGGGCCGAGCGCGTCCGGGGTCACGCTCCGGTTGCCGAGCCCCGCCGCGAGGATCATCCCCTCCTGCGGCAAAAGGGCCTCCAGTTCGGAGGCGACCAGCTTTAAAAGCGAATCGTCGGAGTCGATGTGGTCCGAAATCGCCTGGACCTCCATCGTCACATAGGTCCTGCCGCTGTCGTCGATCCTGGTCAGGACGCAGCCGTCCTGCTCCGTCTTTACCTGCTTCGCGGGCTCCGTGGATTCCAGCGCCAGGTCTGTTCGGAAGTTCATTTTCCGTCTTCCCTTCTTTTTAAAAATATCTTGCATTTTCTTTGCATCAATGATATGATTAATTGTAAAACTATGCACAAAGGAGGTAGTATGATGCCAAATATCAAATCGGCCAAGAAACGCGTGAGAGTCATCGCCACCAAAACTCTGATTAACAAGTCCGCGACCGCGGAACTGAAAACGGATATAAAGAAGGCCGTTCTCGCTGCGGGAAGCGGCGATGAAAACAGCGCGCAAACAGTGAAAGCCGCTGTGAAGAAGATCGATCAGGCCGTCGCCAAGGGAATCCTGCACAAAAACAACGCGGCAAGGAAGAAATCGGCGCTTGCCCGCAAACTGAACGCGGCGGCGAAAGCGTGACCCATTCTTCGCTTAAAGCAAAAGCAGAGCGGCACGCCCTGCTTTTTTATTATCCGCCCGTTTTCCCCCCGACGGACAATTGACATTTCGCCGCTTTTTGATTATCATGGATACAGACGGATTTTGAACCCATTGTGCATACGGAGGTGCTCGTTTTGAAAAATACCGGAAAGCTGAATCTGCTGCTTACGATTTTGTCCTCGGTCGCCGCAATGGTCGCCGTGGCGGTTGCCGTCGTTCTGTTTTTTGAAAAAAAGAAAAAGGACGAGGAAGAGCTTGAGCATTACCTCGACTGTTCCATCCAGTAAAAATCCGACGCGGCGCTGCGTTTCTGCGGACAGGGCTTCACACGCCTGTCCGTTTTTCTTTTACGGCCGCCGGCCGGCCCTTTGCAGCCCCGCCCGCCTTCTCCTCTTCCGCTCCAGCTCCCTTTTGACCAGCCGGTAAATGTATTTCGCCACCTGCCACAGAACGGTGAACAGGAAGCTGCCGCTGACCACCCGGAAAATCCGCCAGGCAAGGCTGGCATAGCGGTACCCCGCTTTCGCGTACTGAAAGGCCGGGTTAACTCTTATCCCCCGATTTTGAAAACAAAGCGGCCAGGTAGCCGAAGAACACCGCCGCCGCGATACCGGCAGCCCCCGCCGTCACTCCGCCGGAGAACACGCCCAGCAGGCCGTGTTCCCTGACGGCTTCCAGCGTGCCTTTCGCCATCGAATACCCAAACCCCGTCAGCGGGACGGTCGCCCCGCATCCGGCGAAATCGACCAGCGGCTGGTACACGCCCAGCGCGCCGAGCACCACGCCCAGGGTCACAAAGGTCACAAGGATCCTCGCCGGCGTCATCTTGGTAAAATCGATCAGGATCTGCCCGACAACGCAGATGGCGCCGCCGATGAGAAATGCCCAAACAAAATCCATGCAAAACACCTCAGATGTAGTTTCGCCCGCGGGGCCGATTGTATGCATATCAGGAGGAAAAAATGAACCAGAAAACCGTGTTTTTCGATCTTGACGGGACCCTTCTCGGCACCCGGAACGACCGCCGGTTTCAGATTCCGGAAAGCGCGCTCCGCGCCCTTATCAAACTGCGCGAAAACGGGCACCGGCTCGCGGTCTGTTCGGGACGGCAGGAAGCGTTCATCCATAAATTTTTCCCCGGACTGTTTCAAAGCTACGTCGCGCTGAACGGCGCGCACGTCGTTTTCGAGGGCAAAACGGTTCTGGACCGCCTTTTGCCGGAGGAGCGAATCCGCCGCCTCGCGGCGCATTTTGATTCCTACGGATGCAGCTTCGTCTTCATCGGCAAGCACCACGGCTGGGCGCGGAACGTGCCCCAAAAATTTTTCAGCCGCATGGAGGAAATTTACGGCCTGCCGGATTTCCTCGTTTCGGACTGGGAACCGGAGCAGGTGGAGGCGGGCATGATGGATTTTGTCTTTGAAACGGACGCGGAATACAAAAAATGCGCCGGCGCGTTTACCGGCGGCATGATCCTGAACCGGCACCCCGGCATGCTGACCAACGACCTGAGCTTTTCGGACTGGAACAAGGCGGACGGGATCAGGACGTTTCTTTCGGAATCCGGCATCCCGAAGGAGGACACGGTCGCGTTCGGGGACGGCTACAACGACATTGCGATGATGGGCGCGGTCGGCTGCGCCGTCGCGATGGGCAACGCCGTGGACGAGGTCAAGGACAAAGCGGACTACGTCACCGCCCCGATGTTCGAGGACGGAATCGAACTCGGACTTAAACATCTGGGATTAATTTAGAAGAGGAGCGCCGCGGGCTGAGCTTTTGCGGGCCTGAGGCCCGGTGCCCCTTAACCTTTTATTTCTTCTGATTTTCTTTTCTGCGCTCAGGCCGCGCAGGCCCCTCCTTTCGGTCTTGAACGAAAGGAGGCAAAGTTCGCACGGGGGGATTTTCAACTCCCGTAGGGAGAGTTCCGGAGAAAATCCCCCCTGAACCCCCCGGGAGCCGTCAAGAAGATTTCTTATGTTCTTCCAACAACTGCTTTTCATTGACGACGGGGGCCGAAAAGCTAAAGCCATAGGGTATTTACCTAAAAGCTGAAAATTTTCAGAAAATCACCTTTTAGCTTCCCGTGAAAAACCGGGAACGTTCAATGAGAAGAACTCGCTTGATAATAGAACCATGCTGTATGACAGGTGCCGGGGTGCAGGGGGACGTTTCGGTGCCCCTCCCGATGGGAAGTTGAAGTCCCCCTGCATAGTCTTTGCCTCCTTTCTGCTATATCAGAAAGGAGGGGCCTGTCCGGCCTGAGGACAAAAAGATAAATCAAGAAGAATTTTGGGTTAAGATCTACCGGGCCTCAGGCCCGCAGAAATCCGGCCCGTCCGGCCTGAGGACGAAGTAGAAATAAGAAGAAATAATAGGTTAAGGATCGCCAGCCACCGACCCGCAAAATATAGTTGAATTTTGGTAAATTAAGGATTATAATAAAGTCGCAAGGCAAATAAAAAACGCAATGCAGGGATGAGGTGTGCGACCACCCCACCCCCTGCATACGGAGCCACGACTCCATATACCACGGAATTCACCGCGCATTGCAGGACCTATTATACTTCCTTTTTCTGTTTTTGTACAGAGGGGGGAAGGATGGTTCCCTGACCTGATTGCGCGCGCGCCGGTGTATGGAATGACAACTTCCGTACCGGCGCTTTTTGTTGCCTTGCGGGTGGCGGTTGCCGCGTCCGGCCGAGGCTGAACCCCTCGGCGGTCGCGCGGCGCATGCTTCCCGCCGGCGAAATGAATGTTGTGAAGAGAAACTGTGGAAAAAACAAGACAACCCCTACCATACCCGGCGTGCAGTGAGAATTCCGCCGGCAAAACAGGGAGCGGAGCGCCTTACCTGATGGCGCTCCGCTCCGGTTTTTATTAACAATTAGTTGTATTGTTTCAATAAAATACCCTGCGGCTTCAACTTTAGAGCCCCGTCGTCAATGGAAAGCAGGAATACGGCCATTCCTGATGACGGGGGCCGGGGTGCAGGGGGGGCCATCCGGCCCTCACTCACCTACGGCGCCCACGGCTGAAGAAACGCTGTTGCCTACCTTCTTTCGGTCGCTTCGAAGACCGATACTTTGGATGCAGCGTCACGCTGCTCCCGATGGGAATTTGGAGTCCCCCTGCATAGTCTTTGCCGCCTTTCTGCTATATCAGAAAGTCCTGGCCCGGCGGCCTGAGCGCAAAGAAAAAATCAGAAGAAATAACAGGTTAAGGAGCGCTTGCCACAGGCAACATAACAGGCTCCGTGCACGGCCTGAGCGCAGCGCAATAAACTCAACAGCAATGATTGACTTTATATTTCACTAAGAATATAATATTTATTGCGAACGAGCACCACGTTTTGTTTCTCATTCATCTTCACAAGACGGTTGGGCGGTTGCTCTCTGTAGGATATAATTCCAGAGGAGAGCTGTTTTACGGATTTTTGTTCTCCTCGTGATCGTACATAAAATGTACAGGATGGAGGAGGTATGAATGTATGTAACATACACTGATTTATTTCAGTATACTCTGGTACTTATAGGAATTGTTGCATTATTCAAAGTCAAAAAGAAGTAAGCCGCCTATGCCAGTAGACGGCTTACTATAATTTGGTCAGTGATGTAAGTTGTTGAGAGCAACCGCCTATCGGTGCTCGTTCCATTTATATTATATCTGATTCAAAATTAGAAATCAAGTATTCGTTTCATAATATACGAATCATGGCATAAAAAGCAATAGAATAAGCAGGAAAATACGCGCCGTCGGATTGTTGCATCCGGCGGCACTTCATTGATTGAAATATACGTCGGGAGCTTCCAATCTCCGTCCCGCCAGTCTCAGCCAGCCTTTTACTGTTTTGTAAACGGCGGGCCGTCCCGACCGGATGGTCCGGGCCGAAGGATGCAGCGTCACGCTGCCTTAATCTTCAAACCTGCCGCAGCACTTTTTGTATTTCTTGCCGCTGCCGCACGGGCACGGATCGTTGCGCCCCGGCTTTTTGCCTTTGCGGACCGGCATGTGGGACTGGTCGCCCGCATCCCCCCCGGCCGTGCCGGTCGGCTTCGCGACCTGCTCGCGCTTCGGCTCCTCCTGCGTGCGGATCTGCACCGTCAGCATCATGCGGGCGGTATCCTCGCGGATCGTGGCGATCATGGCGTCGAACATGTCGAAGCCCTCGATGCGGTATTCGACCACCGGGTCCTTCTGGCCGTAGGCGCGCAGGCGGATGCCCTTTTGAAGCTCCTCCATCGCGTCGATGTGGTCCATCCACTGGGTGTCCACGTTCTTGAGCAGAACGACGCGCTCCAGCTCGCGCATGATGTTGCCGCCGAACTGCTGCTCGCGCTTTTCATAGATTTCATGCGCTTTTTCGCTCAGGTCGCGCGCCACATCCGCCG
This sequence comes from Caproicibacter sp. BJN0012, assembly GCF_035986805.1. Classification (NCBI taxonomy): domain Bacteria; kingdom Bacillati; phylum Bacillota; class Clostridia; order Eubacteriales; family Acutalibacteraceae; genus Caproicibacter; species Caproicibacter sp. BJN0012. The sequence goes on from NZ_CP142518.1 coordinate 3,506,087, forward strand.
ACTCAAGCCGCACTTTTTCCTCGTCGGTGTAATTGAGGTCCCCCGGCCCGATCAGCCAGCCCATGTAGCGGTCGCGCAGACCGTTCAGGTTGATGTTTTCCGGCTCCGCGTCTTTCGGCATGAAGGTGTTCACCTGGTCCTCGATCGCCTGGTCGATCATCTTCAGGATCTGCTCCTTCAGGTTCTCGCCGTTCAGGACCTGGTCGCGCTGGCTGTAAATGATCTCGCGCTGGCGGTTCATGACGTCGTCGAACTGAAGGACATTCTTGCGGATGCCGAAGTTGCGGCCCTCGATCTTTCGCTGGGCGCTTTCGATCGTGTTCGTCAGCATCTTGTTTTCAATCGGCGTGTCCTCGTCGACCTTGAGGCGCTCCATCAGGGAGTTGATGCGGTCCCCGCCGAATAGGCGCATCAAATCGTCCTCCAGGGAGATGTAGAACCGGCTCATGCCGGGGTCCCCCTGGCGGCCGGAACGCCCGCGCAGCTGGTTGTCGATGCGGCGGGACTCGTGCCGCTCCGTGCCGATGATGTACAGCCCGCCGGCATTCTTTACTTCCTCGGCCTCTTCCTTCGTCTGTTCCTTATATTTTTCGGAAAGCTGCCGGAACTGCTCGCGCGCGTCCAGAATCTCCTGGTCGTCGGTCTCCGAGTGCGCGTCCGCCTCGCTGATGAGTTCTTCCGTAATGCCCTGTTTGCGCATTTCCGCCTTGGCCATATAATCCGGGTTGCCGCCGAGAACGATATCGGTTCCGCGTCCGGCCATGTTCGTCGCGATGGTCACGACGTCTTTCCGACCGGCCTGCGCGACGATCTCCGCTTCCTTGTCGTGGAACTTGGCGTTCAAAACCTCGTGCTTGATGCCAGTCTTGTGGAGCAGCTTGCTCAGTTCCTCCGACTTTTCAATCGAGATCGTGCCTACCAGCACCGGCTGCCCGGTCTTGTGGTGTTCGACGATGTCCTCGATCACCGCGTTGAATTTCGCCTTTTCCGTTTTATAGACCACATCCGGCAGATCCTTGCGGATCATCGGCTTGTTGGTCGGAATCTCGACCACGTCGAGCTTGTAGATTTCGCTGAACTCGTCCTGCTCCGTCATGGCGGTGCCCGTCATGCCGGAAAGCTTTGCGTACATGCGGAAGTAGTTCTGAAACGTGATGGTCGCGAGGGTCTTGCTTTCGTGCGCGACCTTCACGCCCTCCTTGGCTTCGATGGCCTGGTGCAGCCCTTCGTTGTAGCGGCGGCCGTACATCAGCCGGCCGGTGAACTCGTCGACGATGATGACTTCCCCGTCCTTGACGACATAGTCGATGTCCTTCTGCATCACGCCGCGCGCCTTGACCGCCTGATTGACGTAATGCTGGATGGAGATGTTGTCCGCGTCGGTCAGGTTGTCGATTTTGAAAAATTCCTCCGCCTTTTTCACGCCGGACTGGGTCAGCGTGGCGGTTTTGGCCTTTTCGTCCACAATGTAGTCCGCGTCCTGGTACAGCTCGTCGTTGTCCTCTTTCTCGTTCAGCTCCGCGACCTTGACGCAGCGGAGGCTCTTGGCGAAATGGTCCGCCACATTGTACATCTCGGTGGACTTGTCCCCCTGCCCGGAAATAATCAGCGGCGTGCGCGCCTCGTCGATCAGGATGGAGTCCACCTCGTCGACAATGGCGTAGCTGTGTCCCCGCTGCACCTTTTCTTCCTTATAGATCACCATGTTGTCGCGCAGGTAGTCGAATCCGAACTCGTTGTTCGTTCCATAGGTGATATCCGCGTTGTAGGCCTTCTTGCGCGTCTCGTTGTCCAGATCGTGCACGATCAGGCCGACGGAAAGGCCGAGAAAGCGGTAGACTTTCCCCATCCACTCGGAGTCGCGGCGGGCCAGATAATCGTTGACCGTGACGATGTGAACCCCTTTGCCGGAAATGGCGTTCAGGTAAGCCGCCAGCGTAGCCACCAGCGTTTTGCCTTCGCCGGTCTTCATCTCCGCGATGCGGCCCTGGTGTAGCACGATGCCGCCGAGGATCTGCACGGGGAAATGCCTCATTCCCAGCACGCGGTCCGCGGCTTCCCGGCAGACTGCAAACGCGTCGGGCAGGATATCTTCGAGCGTTTCTCCCGCGGAAAGGCGTTCCCTGAGCGCCGGGGTCTGCGCTTTCAGTTCCTCGTCGGACATCGCTCTGTATTTTTCTTCAAGCTCCAGCACCGCGTTGCACTGAGGCTGAATCCGTTTCAGTTCCCGCTTGGAATAGTTGCCGAAAAATACGTTTAAAACATTTTTCATCCAATTCACCTCAAAAATAGGTCTGCCGCAAAGCCGTAACCGGCTGATTTTTGTTATTCCGGTTTATTATAACATAGCACCGGCAAAAATGGAAGCGATTTATGCCGCCGCTCCCTCCGGGCGCGGAACCGGCAGGAAGGGCCGGGCAACCGCCCAATCCTCTTTCGGCGACTGAATTTCAGCTATCCTGCGGATTTGGAGAAATGGATTCCTTTCCCGTTTTTGCCGGGTCCCTCCCCCCTTTTTTCATTTCCATTTTTTTGTGAATTTTTCCAACAATCAGGATAAGAATCGGCAGAAGCACCTGAAACGGCAGGGCAATGACAGGATAGATCTTAATAAAATTAAACACTTGCGCCGTGTCACTATGAAGCAGAAGGGACAGGGTTAAAATCAACAGGCTGAACGGAGCGATCAACGGTTCGTAGTCTTTGAGCCCAAACAGTCGGGTGACTCCTTCACAGGAGGAGAACACCAAAACTCCGAGTTTGATAAATCCGGCCAGCACCAGGTTGATTCCGATTACGATCTCAATTCGTGTGAAAAATGCGCCAATCCGTATCACGCTGACACATTCGTAGGACGGAAATAAAGAAACGGACGCGGAATACCCCAGCACCAGAATATTTCTCATCATCGCGGTGAACAGAAAAACGAAAGCAAGTAAAATCCCCTTTACCATGGTGGGAAATAGCTTTTCCTTCCGGTTCATCGCCCCGAACATGGGCACGCACACGATAAGCTCCCCATAGGGCAACACAAAAGAATTCAGAATCCCGTTCAGAAAATCGGGAAGCTTTGTGTGAAGAATCGGCTTCAGGTTGTTCAGTGTCATATATTTGAACGAAAGAACAATCGTCATAAAGATGGTAAGATACAGAACCGGCAGCACGAATCTGCCGACCCTGGCCAGAACGTAGAGCCGTTTGCTCAGAACAAAAACAACAGTTGCCATGATGATGACCGCGATAGCGATCATCGGTGTTTCGATCATGTTCCCAATATGAATAAATTCGAAAAAAGTCCGAAGCACCTGAGCCCCCAGAATGATGAAGTAAAAAACATAAAGCATACAGACGATCAGGCCGACCGGACGGCCCAGCGTGCGGAGAATAATGCAGAAAAAATTCTGTCCGGGGTAAAGTTTCAGAATTTCGGCATGAATCCACGCAAACGGGATCATCAGAGCCACCGCGATCAAAACCGTGATCCACGTATCCTGCTTTGCGCTGTTCGATCCGCTGGAAATCACCGAGCTTCCCATCAGAAACAGCGCGACCGTGCTTTGCATCTGTTTTCCCGAAATATCCTTCCTATTCAAAGCAAGGCCCTCCTTCTTCTCGCCGTTACGACCGGAATGCTCAGCTTTTCTGAGGCTTGAGAGGGATGGATTCCTTTCCTTCTTTCGCCGGTTCTTTTCCCTGCTTTTTCGATTTCTCGATTTTTTTGCGGATTTTTCCTATCACCAAAACAAGAATCGGCAGAAACACCTGAAACGGCATGGAATAATATGGGAGATCTTCGATCCACCGATACATTTCAACCGTACTATCGCTGATCAGTATGGAAGCGGTCAGAATCAGCAGACTGACCGGTGCCACAAGCGGTTCGTAATCCTTGTAGCCAAACACCTTTGCCAATCCCTGACAGGTGGAAAACAGGAGAACGCCGCCCTTGATAAATCCCGCCAGAAGAAGGTTGATTCCGATCAGGACCTCGATGCGCGTAAAAAATTCGCCCAGCGATATGACACTGACCGACTCGTAAGATGGGAAGTTGAAAACTTCGGTAGAGTAGCCCAGCACCAGCATATTTCGCAGGTTCGCGGAAAACACAATAATAAAAGCGAGAAAAACTCCATTTAAAAAAGAGGGGAAAATTTTAGCCTTTCTGTCCAGCGCGCCGAACATCGGGGCGCAAATCACAATTTCACTGTATGGAATGGTAAAGGAGGACAGAACACCTCCCAACAGATCTGCCGGTTTGGAATGAAGGACCGGTTTCAGATGGTTCCAGTCCATCTCCTTGTAGGAAAGCACAATCGTGATTGCGACCGCTACCAGCAGAAAGGGAAACACAAATTTGCTGAGACGCGCCAGCACGTAGAGCCGGTTGCTCAGAACATAAACCGTAACCGCGGAGATGCACACCATGATGGCAATGATCGGCGTTTCCGTCATATTGACAATATGAACGAACTCGGAAAAAAGGCGCAGGACAATCGCGCCGATATTCAAAGTGTTGATGATCAGCAGCACGCTGACGGCCGTACCGGCCGGGCGTCCCACCGCGCGGAAGATGTTCTGAAAATAATCCTGTCCCGGGTAAAGTTTCAGGATCTCCGAATGGACCCAGATCATTGGAATAATCATAACCAATGCCGCCAGAACGCAGAGCCACGTGTCCTGCTTTGCGCGGCTGGAACCGCCGGAAACCAGCGAGCTGCCAATCAGATAAAGCGCTATGGTCGTTTCCATCTGCTTTGCGGAAATACTTGTCTTGTTCATGGATGAACCCTCATTTTATATAATTGGAGAACAGCCCGATCAGCGCCGAAGAAAGACTGACCTGAAAACCGGCGGCGATCATCACATTCAGCACCAGTACGACGGCAAAAATGGGAATCTGAATCCAATAGTAGCGGAATTCCTTGCGTTTCCAGGTTCCGCGCAGGTTAATCCACGCCAGAATGAGATAGAGCGGGAAAAAAATCAAAAAATGAGTCATTTATTCGCCGCCCTTCGTCATATTCAGAGCCGTGTTTTCAATATCGACATCAGCGGTGACCTTAACTTTCAGCGTTTTGAAAATTTCATCCCATCGGGAACCGATCCGGTCCCAATTGTTCGGCTGATTCAGATAAATGGAATTGCCGAAGCCGAAGATGTCGCAGCCGAAACGCTGCTGCACGTTTTTCACCAAGCTGGCGGCTTCATATTGGATGGTCTGGTCGGCGTATTGTTCCACCTTGCTGACTCCAATCTGGGACAGCAGGTCCGTTTCGGCATTCTGTTCCGCGAAGGCGACTCTCATGTGAACATCAATGTCGGCTGTCACCGCCTGTCCTGAGACAATCGGCTTCACCTTTGTTTTGCAGTCAAGAATTTCCAGGCAAAACTGTGTGGAACCAGGTGTAGGACCTGTCAAAAGCAGCCCGCCCTTGGTCTTTCCCCTGATCAGAGTATAATATTTTGCCGGCTCGGCATCCAGCCAGCCGAGCATCTGGTCTCCTTTAAACACCGCTCCGCCGGAAAGCTGGACGGTCTCTCCCTCTTCCGTCTTTTTCTTCTCGATAGAGGGCAGTACCAGTGAAATGCCGTCGGCATTCAGAATATTGGTCACTTCATACAACTGAACACCGGAAGAACTGCCATAATACCCCTCGCTCTCGGCAAGGGTATTATCGATCTGATTGGAAAGGATCTGCCCCGACTGTGGTTTGACACGCAGAAGTTCCCCCGCCGTTTTTTCCTTGGAAATCAGAATCTGCATGGTAATTCGGGGTTCCGCGTCCCTTTTCACCCAGTCTATCACGGGCTTGAGCCCTTTTTTTGCAATGTCGGAGCTTAAAATCAAAATTTTGCAGTGATTGAAGTACAGTTTTTTATCCGATTCCCGCAGGGTGCTGCGGACCGCGTCAAAAACGGTGTCTCCGTCTTCTTCTATGACAAGCGGTTCAAGCTGGGCATTATTTCCCCCACTGGACATTTTGATGCATTCAAACGTCACGTGGTATTGATACCCGTTCTGCCCTTTGTCAACCGCCATGCCGGATACGATGGAGTACGTTTCCAGCTCGTGATAATTCCAGCAGCCGGAAAAAGCAAGCAAAATCAGAACGGCTTGCAGAACGACGACCGCTGTTTTCCATGCCTTTTTCATTGCGGTTTCTCGCCTCCGCCGGACTGCCTGACCTTGTTGTCGGTCAAAAACCTCGGTCTCTTAATCATGGTCCACCAGGGCGCGCGGACATAAGTGTCCTTATAGTCCTGAACGCTGTTCGTGTAAACGTCCGGCATAATCGGAATTCCGAACGAAGTCATGCCGAACAGTCCCGCCAACAGCGCTAAAATGCCCAGCAACAGCCCGTAAAGTCCCAGAACGCAGGCGCACCCCAGCAAAAAGAAGCGATTCAACACCATATATCCTTTCAGGCGTGTTACCATCAGCCCGCAGATGCCCGACATTGCCACAACGACCACAATCGGAGCGCTGACGATCTTGGCGTCCACCGCCGCCTGCCCGATCACCAGGGCGCCGACAATACTGAGGGTCTGCCCCATGATGTCGGGCATGCGGGCGCCCGATTCGCGCAGTATTTCAAAAACGGTCAGCATCATGATGGCTTCCATTGCTGTTGGGAACGGCACGCCCTGCCGGGCGGTGAAAACGCTCATTAAAAGCGGCGTCGGCATCATTTCCTGGTGAAACGTGACCAAGGCGACATAACCAGCCGGAAGGGCAAGTGATAGAATAAATGCAAGAAAGCGAAGGAGTCTGTTGATGGAGGAAAAAACATAATTAGTATAATAATCCTCATCGGACTGAAAATGTTCGATAAACAGGTACGGTACGGTCAGGACCATAGGCGTGCCGTCCAGGAACAGCGCGACGCGGCCCTCCAGCAGTTTGGCGGCCACCACGTCGGGCCGTTCCGTGCTGCCGACGGTTTTGACCGCGGAGTAAGAGTCGTCCTTGATGTTTTCGGTGATGTAATTCGTATCCAGCATCCCGTCGATATCGATTTTTTCCAACCGCCGCTCCAGCTCCGTCAGGACGCTGTGGTTCACGACGCTGTCAAGGTAACAGATGCACGCCTTCGTTTTCGTCCTTCTTCCGAACGTCAGATACTTGAATTTCAGGTCCTGCGTCCTGATTTTTCGCCGCAGCATGGAGAGATTCGTCAGGATCGATTCGTTAAAGCCCTCGCGCGGGCCGCGGATAACGCGCTCGGTTTCCGGCTCCGTGATGGAGCGAAGCATGAACCCTTTCGTGTTGAGGATCAGGGCCTGCGGGCAGCCCTCAATCAAAAGGATCGTATCGCCGTAAACGATTCCCTGAATCAGCTCGTCCACCGCGTCCGTTTTTTTCGCGTCGTTCGAGAACAAGGCCTGCAGCCGGACGGTGTCGATGAGGGAGGCTCCCTCGTCCGGTTGAAAAACAAATTCGAGCAGCGGGTGAATGACGTCCTGATTGATCAGCCGGCCGTTCACCATGCCGTCCGCGTAAACGAGGCAGAACCGTATCGTCTGTTCGCCTCTGTCATTTTCCAATTCTCTGAAAACCAGCGTGTCATCGCCGGTAAACAGGTCGCGGAGATAGCGGATATTCTGCTCAAGCTGGTCCGCCGGGAGCTTGGCCCCCGCAAAACTGTCAGAGGTGCTCATTTTCATTTTCCTTTCCGCCGGGCCGGTATGCCCGGTAAAATTTGCCGACTCGCATATCGTTCCCGCTGAAAATTAGAATATTCGCCCCACCCGCAAATCGGCTTTTCAGTCAGTAAAAATCTTGACCGCACGGGACCATCAGGGGGGAAGGGCCCTTGCGGCGGGCGCACGGCTTTCGGCGGAGCGCATGGAAAAGCCGCACTTGAAACGGGCTCCGCAATGGAGTATGATGGACAAAACGGGCGCGGCCTGTTGCCCGCCGGGCCCGGAAGAAGCCGCGCGGAAACCGTAACAGGCCTACGGCGGTATCTGACCGAAAAAGGAGAAACTTAAAGATGAATATTCTGATTACCGGCGGCGCCGGATACATCGGCTCGCACACCTGCGTCGAACTGCTCCAAAGCGGCTTCGACATCGTCGTGATGGACAATTACAGCAACGCCTCCCCGGACGTGATCGGAAAAATCGAGGCGCTGACCGGAAAAAAATTCCCCGCCTACGAGTGCGACATGCTCGACGAGGAAGGCTTCGAGAAGATCTTTCAGGAAAACGACATCGACGCGGTCATCCACTTCGCGGGCCTCAAGGCCGTCGGGGAATCGGTGGCGAAGCCTCTGGAGTACTACCGCAACAACCTGACCGGCACCCTGAACCTGTTCCGGCTGATGCGGCGGCACGGCGTCAAAAAATTCGTGTTCAGCTCCTCCGCCACGGTCTACGGCATGAACAATCAGGCTCCGTTTACGGAGGAGATGCCCCTCTCCGCGACAAACCCTTACGGCTGGACAAAATACATGATCGAGCAGATCACGCGCGACGCCTGTCGCGCCGACCCGGACATGAAATCCGCCCTGCTGCGCTATTTCAACCCGATCGGCGCGCATCCGAGCGGGCTGATCGGAGAAAACCCGAACGGAATTCCAAACAACCTGATGCCCTACATCATGAAGGTCGCCGTCGGCAAGCTGCCGAAGCTCCATGTCTACGGCAGCGACTACCCCACTCCGGACGGCACCGGCGTGCGCGACTACATCCATGTCTGCGACCTGGCGGCGGGCCATGCAAAAGCCCTGCAAGCGCTCAATTCGATCTCCGGCGCGCGCGCGTTCAACCTCGGCACCGGAAAGGGCAGCTCCGTCCTCGATGTGGTGCACGCCTTCGAGGAAGCGAGCGGCGTGAAGATTCCGTACCAGATCGACCCGCGCCGTGCGGGCGATATCGCGACCTGCTACGCCGACCCCTCCCGCGCGAAAGAGGAGCTGCACTGGGAAGCAAAATTCACGCTTTCCGACATGTGCCGCGACAGCTGGAACTTCATCCGGAAAAATTCGTAACGCCGAAAAGACGCAGGAAAGCATTCCCTGTGTCTTTTATTTTCCTTCCGGGCAAACTCCGGGGATTTGACAAAAGCTGGAAACCGCCGTATGATATTTCCAGCTTGCTTTGCAGAGGAGTGGCCGAATGAATCCGCTGAAAAATCGATCGGCTTTTATCGGGCGGAAAAAATTGTTCCTGGCCGTCTCCCTGTTTGCCGTCCTCTTTTTCGCCGTTGGCGCGGGCCTTGGAACCTGGCTGGGACAACCCGACTCCGGCCTTTCCTCTCGACTGGAGCGCCGCTTCGGCTCCGGGAACGTCACCGGCGTATCCTGTGAACAAACCGGTCCCGAGCTTCACATCACGGCCGATCTGACTTTTATTCCTGAAGAAACCGGGAATTTTCTGGAGCGCTCCCAGTTCTACCAATCAGCCTGTCTTGCGGCAAGAGGCGAACTGCTGTCCGACACCGCCTTTGATCATGTCCGCACCATGAGGCTGACCTTCCGCTATGGCGGCAAAACGACGGCTACCATCCTCAGCGACCGGTATCACGCGGGAGACGTAGAACCGTTTTGCATGTTCCGCTCCGAAAAACCCGGAGCAAGCTTTTCCATGGTGCTGGACTAGCTTTCCATTTTTTTAACCGCCGTCCTGTCCCCTATTCGGAAAACATCCTGCGGACAGGGCACCATTCATTAAAAAAGGAAGCATTTAAATGGACGAATCAACTCTCACCCCCGAACAGAAGCAGGAAGAAAAAATCATCCGAAGCTTTTTTTCTTCCACGGCCCCGCTCAAGCTGAAAACGCTGCCGTCCAAGCAGCAAAAGCTGCAGGTCGTCCTGAAAAGGGTCGCGGAGGCGTTCGAGCCGGGAAAAACCTATTCCGAGCAGGAGGTCAAAGAACTGCTCGTCGGCATCTACGCGGATCACGCGACGCTGAGACGGTCCCTGATCGATTTCGGTTACTTAAAACGCACCAGCAACGGGGCCGCCTACTGGCGGGAAGCCGCCGAATGACAAAGAGGCCGGAACCCTTCTTCAGGGTTCCGGCCTCTTCCGTTTGAACAAGGCGTCCGCGCGCTTTACGGCTCTTTCGTCAGGATTGTTCCGCCGCCCAGCACCGTGTTCCCGTCGTAAAAGGCGGCGGCCTGTCCCGGCCGCGACACAGTCGAATCCAAGGCGCTCCGCGCGGTCCAGCCCCGCGCCGAACCTGATGGCCGGGGTTGCACAGCACGCAGGGATTCGGGGTCCGGCCGGCCGCACACGAAGCGTGACGCCCACAACCTCTACCCCGCTTTTGGCAAAAGCAGGGCGGCGGTTGAACTGTCCACGCCGCCGCTCATTCCCAGCATGACTTTTCCCCTCATTCAGATCACCGGATCGTCGTCGGCCACTTCGCCCGTGCCGTCCGGTTCCTCCTCCGCGGCGCTGAACGAGCGGAAAAAATCTTCACCCTCATCGGAAGCGCTTTCGGCGCAGCCGCTCTCTTCACAGCCGTCTTCCTCTTCCTGATCCGCGCCGGCCGGAACCATCATTTCGTCCAGCTTGGCAAACGCGCGCTTCAGCCTGCGGTCCGCGTTGTCCACGGCGGCACAGAGAGGCTCGGTGCGCTCGTCGGAAGCGTCGCGCATGTTTTCATAATAATATCTGCCCAGCTCGATATAGGAGCGGGCCTCGATTTCTTTCTCGTTGCGAATCACAATTTTCAGCCGGTTGATCATGGCGGCCCTGCGGTTTTTATCCACGACGTAATTGACCGCCTTTGTCACGGAACCAGCGACATTTTTAAAAAGTTCCATTTCGGATCCCTCCTGCCGCGAACGCGGTTTTCATGAATTTGTTCCTATTATACCTCAAAAAGCGTTCCTGCAACAGTATTATTTCATCTATTCCTTTTTTTATGTCAGTGTGATATAATAGGGAAACACGCAGAGAATAAGGAGATAGCGGGAATGTCGACGCAAATGACTGAGGAAATCAGCTGCCCACAGTGCGGCGCGGCCGTGAAAACAGAGCTGTGGCCGGGGGTCGATGCCGCCCGGAATCCGGAGCTGAAGGCGCGTGTGCTGAATGAAACCATGTTTGACTGGCGCTGCCCAGAATGCGGTTACGCAGCCCGGTTTTTATATCCATTTCTGTATCATGACCCGGACCGGAACTTCATGGTGTACCTTTCGCCGAACGGCGGCGGCTGCGGCGAAATCGATCTTAAAACGGAGTTTCCCCAGCTGACCGGCGTCGCCAAACGCCTGGTCACCACGCCGGAAACCCTGAAGGAAAAGGTCCTGATCTTTGAAGCCGGGCTGGACGACAGGGCGGTGGAACTGGTCAAATTCGCCCTCTCCGGCGTTCTGAACCAAAAGCACGGAAAGAAGACGGCGGCGGGCTATTTCTGCTATGCCGACGAACGCGGAAATGAGATCGGTTTTTCTTTTCTGCTGGAGGGCGAGGCCGAGCCCGTGCGCAGGCACACGCGGATGGAAGCGTACCGCAAGTCGCTGGAAATCGTGGAAAGCGCCGGTCCCGACCGGATGGACGGCTTCTTCCCGGTGGACAGCATGACGGCGCAGAAGATACTGGACGGCTACCGCGAAAGTGAAAGCTGCTGACAGAATGGGGCAAAAGAGGAAACTATGTGCGGACTGTGCGGATTTACAGGTGAAGTAATCGACCGCGACGCGGTCATTAAGAATATGACGGATGTCATCACACACCGGGGGCCGGACTCCCGCGGAGTTTATACCGACTCCGATATCGCGATGGGGTTCCGGCGGCTGAGCATCATCGATTTGAAACAGGGCGACCAGCCGATTTACAACGAGGACGGCACGCTGGTTGTGATGTTTAACGGCGAGATCTACAATTATCAGCAGCTGCGGGAAATTCTCGCGGCAAAGGGACACCGTTTCGCGACCAACACCGACACCGAGGTGCTGGTCCACGGATTCGAAGAATGGCAGGAGGACCTGCTGGGCAAGCTGCGCGGCATGTTCGCGTTCGCCGTCTGGAACAAAACGGACAAAAGCCTGTTCCTGGCGCGCGATTTTTTCGGAATCAAACCGATGCACTATACGCAGGTGGGCGGCAGCTTCGTCTACGGCTCCGAAATCAAAAGCATTCTGGAGTTCCCCGGCTTTGAAAAGAAGCTGAATCTGAATGCGCTGAACAACTATATTTCCTTCGAGTACCCGGTCCCTCCGGAAACCTTCTTTGAGGGCGTTTCCTGCCTGATGCCGGCCCACTACCTGTGGTACCGGAACGGCGAGGTGGAGATCAAGCGCTACTGGGAGCCGAAGTTTGAACCGGACGAAACGATGACGGAGGAAGAAGCCGTCGACGAGATCGACCAGGTCTTCGAGGACTCCGTCGCGGCGCACCGCATCAGCGACGTGGAAGTCGGCTGCTTTTTATCCAGCGGCGTAGATTCCAGCTATGTCGCCACTTATTTCACCGGGCAGAAGACCTTTACGGTCGGGTTCGGCGAGGACGAAAAGTACAACGAGATCAGCTACGCAAAAGAGCTTTCCGAAAAGATCGGCGTCGAGCATCACTACAAGACGATCTCACCGGACGAATACTGGGGAAACATCCGCAAGGTGATGTACCACATGGACCAGCCGCTTGCGGACGCCTCCTGCATCGCCCTTTATTTTGTCTCGAAAATCGCGAGTGAATACGTCAAGGTCGTGCTTTCCGGAGAAGGCTCGGACGAGCTGTTCGGCGGCTACAATATCTACCATGAACCGGACGACATGGCGGCCTACCGCCGTCTGCCGCTGGGACTTCGCAGGGCTCTCGCCTCCCTTGCAAGGAAACTTCCGTTTTCGTTCAAGGGCAAGAACTTTCTCATCCGCGGCTCCAAAACCATCGAGGAAACCTTTATCGGCAACAACAGCCTCTTCACCATGGCGGAAAAGCGGGCTCTTCTGAAAGAGGGCGTTCCGGCGACCCGGCCGCAGAAGCTGACGCGCCCCTGGTACGACCGCGTGCGGGATCAGGACGACGTGACGAAAATGCAGTATCTGGACATCAACGTCTGGATGGTCGGGGACATCCTCCTGAAAGCCGACCGAATGAGCATGGCGAATTCCCTCGAGCTGCGCGTCCCGTTCCTGGACCGCAAGGTTTTCGCCGTCGCCTCGCGCATTCCGCGCAGGTTGAAAGTAAATCCGCAGAACACCAAATACGCGCTGCGCAAGGCGGCGATGCGGCATCTGCCGGAGGCGACGGCCCAAAAGAAAAAGCTGGGCTTCCCCGTTCCGATCCGCGTCTGGCTGCGCGAGGAAAAATACAGCGCGATCGTCCGCCAGGCGTTCACCTCCGAAACCGCGGAACAGTTTTTCAACACCGATTTTCTCACCTCCCTGTTGGAGAACCACGTGCAGGGCAAATGCGACAACAGCCGCAAGATCTGGACGGTATTCATGTTTCTTGTCTGGTACGACATCTATTTCAACGGCGCTTCCCACGAGCCGGGCGACCTGCCGATCATAAAATAGCATGAAGCGGAACGATACGTCGAAAATGATGGCTGTCAAGAGCCATCATTTTTCTTTCGAATCGCCTGCGGTTTTTTCAATCCGGACAATGGAATTTTGTTCCTCCCTGTACTGGGCTTCCCCTTCCTGCTGAGCTTGGATAAGGAACTCAACCGCGTCCGCGACTTTTGCCGCAAGCTGAAAGTACATTGTCTTATAATCCGCCACAATGATTCACTCCTATTAAAATCCGTTTATTTCCTCCACGATGCCACAATCAGTGATATATCACTAACAAATATTTAAAAAATTTCTTATTCTATTGATGAGGATTCGTGATATAACACTGGAGGAATGGATCATCAACATCAGACAGGCCGTCGCGGAACGGATCATTGAGCTGTGCCGGCAGCAGGGCATCACGCCGAACGCTTTGAGCTACCGTGCCGCAGTCCACCGTCAAGAGCATCTTGAACGGGGAAAGCCAGAATCCGGACATTGTGACGATCAAGAAACTGTGCGACGGACTGGAAATTTCTTTGGCGGATTTCTTCGACGCAGCTGTCTTTCAGGCTTTGGAACAGGAAATCGAATCAAAACCACGCGTTGAACGCGTGGTATGCACAAGCCCTGAAAGGGCATAGTACTGGCGCGCGTCTCAAGACGCACTGAAATAGGTTACCAACCGCATTACTTTTACAGGCCGCCGCTAAAGCGGCCTTCTTTTATGCCTTTGATTCCTTGCTACCCGTAAACGGGTCAATATACTCTTTGAAACTTATTTGATCTGAGGCAATATCTTCCTGCAATTGATTTTTGATATATTCTTCAATTGCTTTCTTGTTACGACCCACTGTGTCTACAAAATAGCCACGGCACCAAAAATGTCGCGTTCCATACTTATACTTCAAATTTGCATGCCTATCGAATATCATCAGGCTGTTCTTTCCTTTGAGATAGCCCATGAATTGTGCCACACTGAGATTCGGCGGAATGCTTACCGGCATGTGAATGTGGTCTGGACACGCCTCAGCTTCGAGGATTTCCACTCCCTTCTGCTCACACAGCTTCCTTAAAATCTTGCCTATATCTGCTTTTATCTGCCCATATATTTCTCTTCTGCGATATTTTGGAGCAAATACAATATGATACTGGCATCTCCACTTTGAATGTGATAAACTTTGTATGTCTTTCATGACAAAATCTCCTTTTGTTGGTAATGCGGTTGGCAAACCTGCATCTATTCTAACAAAAGGAGATTTTCTTGTATCTAAAGATTCTTATCCCACCAGCAAAGCTGGTGGTTCTTTGCGCTGAAGCTGCAATAGCAAAAAGGAAGGGCCGCGGTTCTGCGGCCCTTCCTTTTATACGGTCCCGTATTTTAAAATTTATTGAAACAATCCGCATCTTTTAACTCTTAAAGCCCTTGAACCATTTCGTAACTTTATCCGTATTGGCCTTGTTTTCATCCTTCGCGACGGTATCCTGATAGATCATCAGGTATTTTCCGCTGTCCGATAAAACCGCGCCCACCTGCTGCCCCATCAAAGAGAACTTTCCGTTCGACTTAACGCCGTCCAGCACCTGTTTCGCGGTGTCGTTGAGGCTGTCCGGATCGTACTCATAAAATTCCGCCGTGACATTGTTTTTTCCATTAAAGGAAAACTGGTACCTCACCCCGCTTTTCGCGCCGATGACATCCGCGCGCATTTTAGTCGGCTCACCGGAAACCGCGCCGTTGCCTGTCAGATATTTTTGAAGGCCCTGCAAATTATCCTCCACGCTGTCCTGTGAAACGGCGGGCGCCGAACTGGAGGGAACCGCCTCGGAAGAGGTTGCCGACGACTGGGAGGACACGCCGCCCACATCGCCTGCCCCGCAGGCTGTCGCCGTCATCAGCAAAGCGGCCGCGGCCGCGAGAATCCAAATCTTTTTCATTTTCCTATCCGCCTTTTCCTAACAAGGTAGCCCGTCCGGGTTAAAAGCTCCGGCGGGCCTGACTTTATTATTATCACTTTTTTTCTCTCTTTTGTCAACCGGTCGAAAAAAACCGTTGGATTTCCAAAAACAGGCGGCGCCCGCAAAATAAGAGGCTGTGCAAAATGATCATTTTGCAACAGCCTTTTTGGATATACAGACCTGCCGTATTGGAGAACCTGCAAATGCACCGCGCCGTTTTCGAACGTTTACGATTGCTCTGTATATACAGGCTTAGTTTACTCTATAAATCCGTTTCTGTCAATTATTTCCTTGCTGTTTTTTCATTTCATCAAGGAGGGAACCGCGCCTTTCAGCTTTTCGATCAGCGCGAGAGACTCCTCCTTCGAGCTTCCGCTGGCGGAAAGATAGGCTTTGATCTTCGGCTCCGTCCCGCTCGGGCGGATGATCACCTTGCCGCCGTTTTCCAGCCGGTATTCCAGCACATTGGATTTCGGCAGATCGATCTTTTGGCCGCCGCTGGTCACGGAGGCTTCGTAATCGCTCCATCCGGATACTTTGAACCCGGCGATCCCGGCGGGCGCGTTTTTGCGCAGGGAATCCATGATGGCGCCCATGCGGAGCATTCCGTCCTCGCCTTCAAACCCGAAATTCATCAGCGCGTTTTCATAATATCCGTATTTTTGGTACAGGGCCTCCATCGCGTCGTACAGCGTCGTTCCCTTTTCCCGGTAGTACTGCGCCATCTGGCAGATCAGCATGCTCGCGTCCACCGCGTCCTTGTCGCGGACATACCCGCCGGAAAGGTAACCGTAGCTCTCCTCAAATCCGAAGAGATAGCGGCCGGTTTCTCCGGCCTGTTCCAGCAGGGCGATCTGGTCGCCGATATATTTGAACCCGGTCAGAACGCGCCGCAGTTCAATTCCGTAATGCTCCGCGACGGGCGTCGCCATATCGGTGCTGACGATGGTCGTGACCGCGACCGGCCGTTCCGGCAAAGTTCCTTTTTCCTTTTTGCTGCGCGCGATGAAATCAAGCAGCAGGACGCCGACCTCGTTTCCGGACATCAGGACGAATTCGCCGTTCCGGTTCACCGCGATGCCGCAGCGGTCGCAGTCCGGGTCGGTCGCCAGCAGCAGGTCCGGCTGAACCTTTTCGCACAGCTCCAGCCCCTTTTGCAGCGCCTCCCGGATCTCCGGGTTCGGGAACGGGCAGGTGGTGAAATTTCCGTCCGGGAACTCCTGTTCCGGCACGACCGCCACTTCCCCAACGCCGATCATTTGAAGGATGCGCGTGACACAGACGCGCCCGGTGCCGTTGAGCGGCGTGTAGACGACCTTCAGCCCCGTGCACGGCTCGGAGAAGACGCGCTGCTTCATCACCTCGTCGAGAAAACGGTCGGTCACGTCGTCCGGAATCAGGGAGACCAGTCCCTCGGCCTGTGCCTTGCCGTAATCCATGCGTCTGATATCATGAAACACGTCGAGCTTTTCGATTTCTGCCAGGACGTCGTCCGCCATCTTCAGCGTGATCTGGCAGCCGTCATCGCCGTACACCTTGTATCCGTTGTACTTTGCCGGATTGTGACTCGCCGTCACGCAGATGCCCGCGTCGCAGCGAAGGGTTCTCACCGCCCACGAAAGGGTCGGCGTCGGGGAAAGTTGCGGATAGATGTGGGCCTTCACGCCGTTCGCCGCGAGCACGGCCGCCGCCTCCCGGGCAAACAGGTCCGATTTGATCCGGCTGTCATAAGCAATGGCCGCGGAAGGGTGCTCTGCATGCTTTTTCAGGTAATTCGCCAGCCCCTGCGTCGCTTTCCGCACCGTATAGACATTCATCCGGTTGGTTCCGGCGCCGATTACGCCGCGCAGCCCTCCGGTCCCAAATTCAAGATCCCGGTAGAAACGGTCGTTGATCTCCTCCGGACTGTTTTTGATCTCTTCCAGTTCCTTCTTCAGGTCCGGGTCATCCAGCGCGTTTTCCAGCCATCTTTCATATTCGCTCATATCCTTGTTCCTTTCCGTACAAATTCGGCATATTCTGTTACAGGGCAGCCTCAGACCCTGAGAATATTGGTTACGATCCCCGCGGGGGTGATGTCCAGTATCCCGTAGGTCCCCGTGCTGCCGCAAAGCGAGCCCGGATTCATGAGATACAGCCCGTCCCGATACTCGGTCAGCGCCTCGTGCGTGTGGCCGAACAGCAGAATATCCGCCTTGCGGCTGCGAGCCGCGGAGATAATCTCATACATGCCGTACTTCACATTGTAAGTATAACCATGGGTATAGAAAATATTTTTTCCGGCCAGCGTGGTGAACCCTTCCGCCGGCAGCATGCTGCCCCAGTCGCAGTTCCCGCTCACCATCAGAAACATCTTATCGCGGAAGCTGTCCCGCGCGTCCGCGGCCTCTTCCTCGCCGTCGCCCAGGTGGATGACAACCTCCGCCCGGGGCTGCTTCAGGATCGCCGCACGAAGAGAATAGGAATCCCTGTGGGTATCCGATACTACCAGAATTCGCATGGAAAGACCTCCGGAACCGCCCTTTTCGGGACGGGTATATATTATTTAGGCATCGCATAAAGATATAGCGGGGTGATGTTATGCAAAACAGCGCGGAAAACCGTCAGTTGCTGGAATCCCTGATGAGCCAGCTCGGTCCGAAGGATCGGGAACGGGTCAAATCACTTCTGGCCGATAAAGGCGCCTGCGAAAAGATTTTGAATTCGCCGGAAGCGCAGGACCTGATCCGCAAGTTCAAGGGAGGAAAATAAATGGAAGATCTTTCCTCCATGCTGAACGACCTCCTGAAAAATCCCGAAAGCATGGAGAAAATCAAAGGCCTGGCGAGCATGCTGGGCGGAAGCGGCGGGTCCGGGTCCGGACCCGCGCCCCCGCCCGATGAGACTCCTGCGGTGCCCGCCGTGCGGGACAGCCGCGCCCCGGAGGGCGTGGATCAGGATTCGCTGCGGATGATCATGAAACTCGCCCCCATGATTTCAAAGTTCCGGCAGGAAGACGACAGCACACGGCTGTTGCGGGCGCTGCGCCCCTTTTTGAACGAAGAAAAGGGAAAAAAGCTGGATCAGGCAATCCGGCTGATGCAGATTGTGCGGATGATCCCATTGATCCGGCGCAGCGGGCTTTTGTGAGGTGAACCATGCCAGGAAATCGAAACGGGGATTCCTATAATTTTCAGAGTCTTCAGGAAGAAGCCGTCAAACGTGCGCGGGAGATGCAGGCGAGGGCGCATTTTCCGGCCCCGGACACTTCCATGCCGGCCGGAGCGCGTCCTGCGCAGGAAGTTTATCCCCATTCAGAACAGCTTCCCATCCATGAAAAGGCCCCCGCGCCTCCGCCTGCCCCGCCGCCTGTGCCGGAACCTGAGGAACCGGCGGAAGACGCCGGCCTAGGTCTGCTTGATACTTTGCTCAAAGACAACGAGCGCACCCTGATCTGGGTCCTCCTTCTGATCCTGCTGGAGGAAAAAGCGGACACGGCGTTAATCTTCGCCCTGATGTATCTCGTAACATAACCGCCGGACATCACCCCCGGACGGGCCAAACCGCCGACAAAATCACGCGGCCTCAAAATTGGCGCGATTTGCGGCGGTTTGCAATTCCCGCCCGGTTTTTTTTATTCGGACAGCGCTTTCACCGCGTAAATATACTGCTTCTGCGTGGAGGGGTCCGTTTTCAGGTCGTATTCCATGTATTTGACAGGCTTCGGCGTCACATTGGAGGATGCCGAACCGGACTGCGCGCGGGTATCGTCGCTCGGCGGCACGTAACCCACCTTCAGGACAACAATATCGTCCTTTTTCTTTGCGTTCTCGGTGTAGGGGGTGTAGGTGCTGTCAAGCGAATAAAGGGCCACATGGAACTGCGCGTTCTGCGAGTCGTACTCAAAAAAGGTTTCCTCCTCAGGGTTCTTCGGCTGAAGCTGGCAGTCGGGGCCGAAGAGCTGGCGGCAGGCATCCACGACATCGCCGAGCGGGACAATCGTTCTTCCGGCGTCGTCGTAATCGGTATAGTTCGCCGCGCTGTCGCTCGTCATGCACTGCCACAGGGAAGCGTTCAGCACAAAATCCGAATCCGCCTTGTCGGGGGAGGAAAACGGCTGCGGATCCTGCGCGACGGCCACCGTCAGGAACTGGTCGTACTGGCGCAGCCCGGTGTCATCCGTCAGAGCGGAATGAATCTTTGTGCCGATTGTCGTCGCGAGAAAGCCCACGCCCACGAGTGCCAGGATCAGGACCACCGAACCGACAAAGATCCCGTAGCGATGACGGCCGCGGCGTCTTGGCTGTGGGCGCGCTGGCGCCGACGCGCCCAGGCCGTCGTCCCATTTCGTCAGCAGGCGCTCGTCGTCGATTCCATCGCTTTCCGGCAGGAAATCATCAATTTCCGTTTCGTTTTCCAGCCTTGCGCGGCGCGCGGCAGTGGATGCGGAGGGCCGCTTCTTTCCGTTTGCCGAGGGCGACGGTACGGATTGTTTCACCCGCTGCGCAGAAGCCTGAGGTTTCTGCTCCTCTTTCGGCATGGATGCCGAAGGTCTTTGTTCCGGCTCCGGCTTCGGCTTTGAAGCGGGAGTCTGTCCCTCCCCCGGTTCCGGAACTGTCTTTCGGGTTTTTTCCTCCGGCGGGGCCTTTTTGTTTCCGGGCGAGTAGGAGGAACGGTAGTCCGCGGAGTACGACTGCGGGTTTTGGTTTTTGTCTTTCGTATCCATGGTATTCTCCCTTATTCTAACGAGTCTGGCCGCTGCCCGTCACGACGAATTTCCACGAGGTCAGCTCAAAGGCGCCCATCGGACCGCGCGCGTGCAGCTTCTGGGTCGAGATGCCGATTTCCGCGCCCAGGCCAAACTCCCCGCCGTCGGTAAAACGCGTGGAAGCGTTGACATAGACGGCCGCCGCATCCACCGAAGCCGTAAAGCGCCGGGCGTTCTCATAGCTGTTTGTCACGATCGCCTCGCTGTGCCCGGTCGAATAACGCGCGATATGCCGGAGCGCTTCGTCCATATCGCCGACCACGCGGACTGCGAGGATATAGTCGAGGTATTCCGTAGCCCAGTCTTCCTCCGCCGCGGGCACGACACAGTCCCCCAGAATCGCCCTGGTTCGCTCGCAGCCGCGAAGCTCCACGTTCTTTTCGTCGAGCTTCGCCTTGATGGCCGGCAGGGCCCGCTCCGCGATGTCCCGGTGGACCAGGACGGTTTCGATCGCGTTGCAGACGGAGGGCCGGGAAGTCTTGGCGTTGTAGATGATCTCAGCCGCCATTTCAACATCCGCCGAATCGTCCACGTAAACATGACAGTTTCCCGCCCCCGTCTGGATCACCGGGACGCGTGAATTTTCAACGACCGAGCGGATCAGCCCCTGCCCGCCGCGGGGGATCAGCACGTCGATATAGCCGGTCAGCCGCATCATTTCCACCGCGGATTCCCTCGACGGGTCCCGCACCAGCTGAATGCAGTCGGGGTTCACTCCGCAGGACTCCAGCGCGCCGCGCATTGCCCGTGCGACCGCCTCGTTGGAACGCAGGGCCTCCCTGCCGCCTCTCAGGATGACCGCATTTCCGGCCTTCAGGCAGAGCGCCGCGGCGTCCGCCGTCACATTCGGACGCGCTTCGTAGATCATGCCGATGACTCCGATGGGTACGCGGATCTTTTCGATTTTCAGCCCGTTCGGGCGGACAAACCCGGAGACCACCTGCCCGACCGGGTCGGCCTGCATCGCGACCGAGCGGATCCCGTCCGCCATGCCGCTCACCCGCTCTTTGGAAAGCGCCAGCCGGTCCATCAGCGGCGCGCTCATATGGTTCCGTTCGGCCTCTTCCAGATCCGTCCGGTTGGCGGCGAGGATCTCCTCTCCGGCGTCTTCCACCGCCCGGGCCATGGCGAACAGCGCCTTTTCCCTGAGCTCTCCTGCGGCGGCCAGCTCCCGGGCGGCAATTTTCGCTTTTTTCCCCATTTCCTCCAAAGCAGTCATTTCATTCTCTCCTGTTTGCTGCATTTTCCTTGTTCTATTCTAGCCGATTTTTTTTCCGAAAACTGTCCCAATTTGCGCGCCCTCGAAAAGGTCGTACAATTTTTCGGGGTACGCCCCGCTGATAATGCAGCAGGGGATTCCCGCCTCGTTGACGAGGGCGGCGGCGTCCACTTTGGTGCGCATCCCGCCGGTTCCGCGCCGGGAACCGGTCCCGCCCGCCAAGGTCCGGATCTCGTCCGTCACCTGCGGCACGAACGGAATTCGTTTCGCATTCGGATTCACGGACGGGTTGCCGTCATAAAATCCGTCGATATCGGTCAGGATAATCAAAAGGTCCGCGCCGATCAGGCGGGCGACGATCGCCGAAAGAGTGTCGTTGTCGCCGATCTGGTTCCCGACCAACTCGTCCACGACGACGGTGTCGTTTTCGTTGACCACCGGGATGATATCCATTCCGATCAGTTCCTGAAAGGTGTTTTCCGTATTCTTCCGGGTGGATTCACTGGCGGTCACATCGCCGGTCAGCAGGACCTGCGCGACAGTTCGGTTGTATTCTCCGAAAAATTTGTCGTAGATAAACATCAGCTCGCACTGGCCGACCGCGGCCACCGCCTGTCGCTTTTCCGTCTCCTGCGGCCTCTCCCGCAGGCCGAGCTTCCCGACGCCGACGCCGATCGCCCCGCTGGTGACCAGCACGATTTCCCTCCCGGAATTCTGCAGGTCGCTCAGAACCTTGCACAGGCGCTCAATCCTGCGCAGGTTCAGTTTTCCGTTCTCATAGGTCAGCGTGGAAGTCCCCACTTTGATCACAATTCTTTTCGCCTGAGTCACTGCCGACATAATTCTGTCCTTTCTTTCCCTTTCATTCCGCTAAGATTATAGCATAATTTCCGGCAAGATTGAACGCGTTTTGCTGAAATTGGGTCCCACCCCAAAGGAATCGCCGCCTGAGGGTAAAAAATCAGTCACAATTTGTGCAAAGTAAATTACAGGTTGATATATCCAACAATTTGTTCTCTGAAAGTGTACGATTATCGAGTAAACTCATTTCAAGGAGCTGATATTATGATTTTCGATTTTGGCTATCGTCTTCGCGAACTGCGGGAAAACAAAGACCTGACCCAAACCCAGGTAGCAAAAAGGCTGAACCTTTCCAAAACCACGATCAGTGGCTATGAGAACAATATTAAAACCCCGTCGCTGGATGTTTTGGTTAAACTCTCCATCCTCTACGGCGTATCTTCCGATTATATCCTGGGCCTGGAAAACCGCAAGCTGCTGCAGATTGACGGCCTTACGATGAACCAGGAAGAAATTTTGAAAATGATTCTGGGTGAGTTCCGAAGCATGAACAAAAAGGCGCCCGCCGCAGACAAGTAACAGAAAAGCGCAGCCGTAAGACTGCGCTTTTTCTTTCGTCTATCTGGGCTGCCTCGGTTTCCCGAAACTTGGCTTCGGACCGGAATGGCCCCGGTCGTCATGCCTTGGCGCGGGCCTGCGGAACGGCCGCGGCTCCGGGTCATTCTCCGGGACCAGGCCGTCCACCTCGATCAGAGCGTCGCGGCGGGAAAGATTCAGCCTTCCCTTGTCATCGATATTCAGCACCTTGACCATGACCTCGTCGCCGATATTGACGACGTCCGTCACCTTTTCGACCCGTTTGACGTCAAGCTGGGAGATGTGCACCAGGCCTTCCTTGCCCGGCGCGATTTCCACAAACGCGCCGAAATCCATCAGACGCGTCACTTTTCCGTTGTAGATGGAGCCCGGCTCCGGATCGTTCGCGATGGTGTCGATGATGCTGATCGCGCGCTTGCAGTTGTCGAGGTCGATGCCGGAAACATAGACATGCCCGTCTTCCTCCACATCCACCTTGACCTCGCACTCGGCGCAGATCTTCTGGATCACCTTTCCGCCGGACCCAATCACTTCGCGGATCTTCTCCAGCGGGATCGAGATGGAAAGCATCTTCGGCGCGTATTTGGAAAGCTCCTTGCGGGGCTCCGGAATCGCCTTGAGCATAATGTCGTCAATGATGTAATCCCTGGCTTTGTGCGTTTTGTAAAGGGCCTCGCGCACCATGTCCGGCGTCAGGCCATTGATTTTCAGATCCATCTGGATCGCCGTAATGCCGGCGTGGGTCCCGGCCACCTTGAAGTCCATGTCGCCGAAGAAATCCTCGACGCCCTGAATATCCACCATGGTCATCCAGCGGTCGCCCTCGGTGATCAGCCCGCAGGAAATGCCCGCGACTGGCGCTTTGATCGGAACGCCCGCGTCCATCAGCGCCAGCGTGGAACCGCAGATAGAAGCCTGCGAGGTCGAGCCGTTGGAGGAAAGGACCTCCGAGACAAGGCGCATGGTGTACGGGAATTCGTCGACCGACGGAATCACCGGCAGAAGCGCGCGCTCCGCGAGGGCGCCGTGGCCGATCTCACGCCGTCCGGGTCCCCTGCTGGGTTTCGTCTCCCCCGTGGAGTAGGAGGGCATATTGTACTGGTGGATGTACCGCTTTGTCTCCTGCTCGTCGATGCTGTCGAAGTTCTGCATGTCGCTCATAGGGCCGAGGGTCGCGACGGTGAGGACCTGGGTCTGCCCGCGGGTGAACATGCCGGAGCCGTGGACCCGCGGCAGCAGGCCGACTTCCGCGGAAAGCGGGCGGATCTCGTTCATCTTCCGGCCGTCGACGCGCTTCTGTTCATCGAGCAGCCAGCGGCGCACCACGTATTTCTGCGTCTTATACATGCATTCGTCGATCTTGGCCTGCTGGTCGGGATAGACCAAATCGAATTTTTCGTGGACCTTGTCGTAAACCGGCTGCAGACGCTCGTCGCGGACGTTCTTGTCGTCTGTATCCAGCGCGGCGCGGACGTCCTCCAGCGCAAAATCCTTGATTGCGTCCAGCATTTCCTGGTCCGGCTCGTTGCTGGGGTAGGAGAATTTCTTCTTGCCGATCTCCGTCTTGATGGAATTGATGAACTCGATCATCGCCTGATTCGCCTTGTGCCCGGCCATGATGCCGTTGTACATGACGTCGTCCGGAATCTCCTCCGCGCCCGCCTCGATCATGGCGATGCGGTCGGCGGTCGAAACGACCGTGACGGCCATTTTGGACTTCTTCCTCTGCTCGCTGTCCGGATTGATGACGAATTCCCCGTCCACATATCCGACGGAGACGCCGGAAATCGGGCCGTTCCATGGAATGTCTGAAATGCTGATCGCGATGGACGTGCCGACCATCGCCGCGATGTCCGGCTCACAGTCGTGGTCGACGCTCATCACGGTGCAGACGACGGAAACGTCGTTGCGCATGTCCTTCGGGAACAGGGGGCGGATCGGGCGGTCAATCATGCGGGAGGTCAGGATCGCCTTGTCGGTCGGCCGGCCTTCCCTCTTCAGGTACGAGCCGGGAATCCTGCCGACGGAATAGAGTTTTTCCTCAAAATCGACGGAAAGCGGGAAAAAATCCACGCCCTCGCGCGGTTTTGCGGAAGCGGTGGCCGCCACGTGGACCACCGTCTCACCGTAGCGGACCAGGCACTCGCCGTTTGCAAGCTGGGCCATCTTGCCCGTTTCCACCACAAACGGCCGGCCCGCAAACTCCGTTTTATACACTTTGTAATTCTCAAACATGAACGTCTCTCCTCCGTTGCGTCTCCGGACAGCGGGTACGGCTGATTTAGCAATAAAACCGGCGTCCAGCCGGCCGCGCGGGGCGTCCGTTTCACTGCTAAATTCCCGTATTTCCCTCTCTCCGGAGACTTCTCATAATAAGCCTAAAGGCAGGCGGTAAGAACCGCCTGCCCTGAAGTGTAAATTATTTGCGGATTCCCAATTTTTCAATAATGACACGGTACCGGGAGATATCGCTCTTCTGCAGATAGTTGAGCATGTTTCTTCTCTGGCCCACCATTTTCAGAAGCCCGCGGCGGGAATGATGATCCTTTTTGTGGGCCTTCAGGTGCTCGGTCAGAGCGTTGATCCGGGTTGTCAGAATCGCGATCTGAACTTCCGGCGAGCCGGTGTCGCCCTCGTGCAGCGCGTATTGTTTGATGATTTCCGTTTTTTCTTCTTTCAGCATAACTGTTCCACCTTTTCATCAATTTCCCACATTCTCAGAACAGGGCCGGTGAAATCCCCACGCACGGGGCGTTCCCCCTGATCCGGGAAAGGGGCGTTTGGATTCTTGGTTCCATAGATTTAGATTATAGCACAGCAAAATGGTTTTGTAAATGAAAACTTACAGTGCGCCTCCGGCCTGGACGGCGCTCTTAAATGCGCCTGGCTGCGGAAACATCCTGCGAAAAAAATTCTCTCGCCTGCGCGCCGTCGCGCAGAATCTGCGCTCTCAGGTCCTCCAGCGTGGGAAACCGGCGCTCCGGGCGGAGAAAACGGAGCAGCTCCACCCGGACGGTCCTTCCGTAGAGCTCACCGCCGCGGTAATCAGGCATCCAGGTTTCCGAAAGCGGCTGGTCGGAGCCGACCGTGGGCTTGACTCCCACATTGGTCACCCCGGCATACCGTTGATTCTCCACAAGAACCTGTGAAACATAGACCCCGAACTTCGGCTGGACGAAGCCCTTCGGCAACTCCTGGTTCAGGGTCGGGGTGCCGAGCGAATGTCCCAGCCTTCTGCCCCGGCGGACCGGCATGCAGTAGCCGAACGGGCGCCCAAGCAGCTTGGCCGCCTCGCCGGCCCGTCCGGCTTCCAGCAGACCGCGGATGCGGGTGGAGCTGACGGGCGTGCCGCCCACCATCACCGCCTTGGCAACCGAAACGGCGACTCCGCGCGCCCCGCAGAGCCCAGCCAGCGTGGAGCTGTCCGCCTTTCCGCCGCGTCCGAACGTAAAATTGAAGCCGCAGCAGACTTTTTTCGCTTTTAAGCAGCCAATGAGAATCCTGTCGACAAATTCCTCCGCGGAAAGATCCTTCACGGCGCGGAATTCCAGAATATACAGCTGTTTCACGCCCATGTGCTCCAGCACGGCGATTTTATCTTCCTGCGACAGCAGCCGCCCGCCGGCTCCTCCGCCCAGGTCCGCAAGCGGGTTTTCCGCAAAGGTGAAAACAGTGGGCAGAAGCCCTTCCGATGCTCCGTCCAGCGCGAGGGAGATCACTTTCCGATGCCCCACATGCAGTCCGTCGAAATTCCCCAATGCGACGGCGCTGTCTCCCTCGGAGGGCGTCAATGTTCGATCAATTTCCATGCTTATTTTTCTCCAAAACAAAAGGATTTATTCTGTGCGGCAGCGTGCCGCTGGCCTCCGGCCGAATGCAAACCGTCGACCGCGGCTGAAAAGCTGCAATCAAATTCAGGTTTTCGCCCGGCGCTCCGGCACCCTTCCCCTCGGCGGCGGTTTCGTTTGGAGGAAGGTCCACACAAGCCTCCGAAAAACGGGCCGGGGCGAATGGAAGGTCAAAACGCTTTTTCCGGCGAAAGCCGTGTTCGCCCCCCGCCGGGCGCGGAATGTTTATCCGCCGGGAAACAGCCTCAGCACGCGGAGCCGGCCGTTCTCGGCGCGGCCAAGCCCGAGAAATCCTCCGGCCGGGTCTTTCACACGGTAAACGGAGCCTTCGCCGGGCGCGGTCCGGCGAAGCGCAGTCCGTTCCAGATCCAGCGCTCCGCCGTTGAGGAACCTCACCGACTGCGCCGGAGACACGCCGACGGACGGCAGATCGGAAAACAGCGTTTCCACCGGCAGGACGCGTTCCTCCAGCCGCCCTTCGGCCGCAAGCTCTTTCGCCCGCGGCAGCGTGATGCAGTCAGAAACCGTGAAACCCGAGGCGCGCGTTCTGCGCAGGGAGGACATTGCGCCGTATGTATGCAGCGCCTCCCCCAGGTCCGCGCAGACCGTGCGGACATAGGTGCCCTTCGAACAGGCGATCCGGAGCGCGCCGGAACGCGCCGCTTCGTCATAGGACAGCAGCTCCAGCCGGTAAATCGTCACCGGACGCGGTTCACGCTCGACCTCGATCCCCCTGCGGGCCAAATCGTAAAGGCGCTTTCCGCCCACGCTGACCGCGGAAACCATCGGCGGCACCTGCAGAATATCGCCGCGGAAGGCGCCGAGCGCCGATTCCACCTCTTCCGCCGTCGCGCCGTGTCCGCTTTCGGCGACGGTCTTTCCCGTCGTGTCCTGCGTGTCCGTCGCGATCCCAAGACGAAACCCGGCCTCGTATTCCTTGTCGGTGTCTGGCAGCAGCGCCTCCGCGCGCGTCGCGCAGCCAAGCAGCAGAGGCAGCACGCCCGTCGCCATCGGGTCCAGCGTGCCCGTATGCCCGATCCGCTTTTCGCGGGTCAGGCCGCGCAGGACGGCAACCACGTCAAAGGAGGTAAAACCGGCGGGCTTGTCCAGAATCAGAATTCCATTCATCCATGCGTCTCCAGATAATTGCGCACCGCGCCGAGCATCTGTTTTTTCGCCTCTTCCAGCGGCAGATCCAGCGTACACCCGGCGGCCCCTTTATGGCCGCCGCCGCCGAACCGCTCACAGATTTCGGAGGCGTTTGCGGGCGGCAGCGCCCGCAGCGACACCTTCCATGCGCCGTCCGCTTTTTCCCGCAGCGTCACGCCGATCAGAACGCCCTCGATTCCGCGCGGAATCGTCGCCAGGCCGTCCAGGTCGTCCTCATTCGCGCCGGATTCGCGGATCATCCGCCTCGATATGACGATCACCGCGGTTTTTCCACCGCAGTCATACTGGATGGAATCCAGTACCCTCCGCTCCATGTCGAGCCTCGCGCGGCTTTTGGTGTCGAACATCTTCCTGTTGATCGTCGGAGCGTCGATCCCCGTTTCGACCAGGTCCGCCGCAATGCGGTAGGTCCGCGGGGTCACGTTGATGTACTTGAAGCATCCGGTGTCCGTCGTGATCCCGGTGTAGAGCGGCGCGGCGATGTCCGGCCCGATCGCGACGCCCAGCTCCCTGAGGAGATCATAGATGATCTCGCAGGTCGCCGCCGCCTTCGGGTCCACGCAGGTCTCGGCGGCGTACCCCGTGTTGGACGGGTGGTGGTCGATGCAGAGCTCCACCCTGCCGCCCCACTGTGATTTCAGCGGCTCGCCGAGCAGGTCTTCGTCCGCGATGTCCACCGCGGCGACAAGGTCCGGTTCAAAATCGTCGTCCGGCAGATCCCGGAACAGGAAGTCGTATTTCGGCCCGATTTCGTCGGAGCAGCGGATCGCCGCGCGCTTCCCCATCCGCCGCAGACCGCGGCACAGCGCCGCGGCGCTGCCGAGCGTGTCCCCGTCCGGGAACTGATGGCTCAGGATCAGCACCCGCCCGGCTCTTCGCAGACGTTCGGCCGCTTCCTTAATCCCTATCATTCCGCTCCTCCTTCAAATCGTTGAGAATCCTGGAAATGTTCGCGCTGTATTCGATCGAATCCGTGGGCTTGAAGATCAGTTCAGGGACCTTCCGCAGGGACAGGCGGCTTCCCAGCTCGTGCCGGATGAAGCCGGAAGCGGATTTCAGGCCTGCCGCGGCCTCTTTCGCACGGTCCATTCCCTCCATCGCGCTGATATACACCGTTCCGTAGGACAGATCGCTCGTCACGTCGACGCGGACGATGCTGATCAGCCCCCGGACCCGCGGGTCTTTCATCTCGCGGAGAATCGCCGTCAGCTCGCGCTTGATATCCTCCGTCACACGTCCCAGTTTATGTCCGGCCATAAAAAATCCCCTCCTAATCAGGATGATGCGCCCACTGCGGACGCGCAGCGTCTTTCGCGCCTTCGGCGGACCTCCGGTCGGGACGCGCCTACGGCGTCCATGACTTTAGTCTTCCCGGAGTATTCCCCCGTACTCCTCCGTTAAGCTCAACAGTCGGGTAGCCCCGCGCTTGTGGCGGACGCACACGTCTTTTCACAGCGTCCTTTCGCGCCTACGGCGTTCTCCACTTTCGCTTTCCGGAAGCATTTTCGTACTCTCCCGCCAAACAAAGCGGACGGGTTTTCACCGTTCCAAACGGCGGGGCGTGCGTGCAGGCTCAGCTTGCTACTCCTTGTATTCTTCCATTTCGAAGGCTTCGAGGATGTCGCCTTCCTTGATATCGTTGTATTTCTCCAGTCCGATGCCGCAGTCATAGCCTTCCGCGACTTCCTTCGCGTCGTCCTTGAACCGCTTGAGGGACGCGATTTTGTCCTCCGCGAGGACGATGCCGTCGCGCACGATGCGGATCTGCGCGGTGCGCGTGATCTTGCCGTTCGTGACGTGGCAGCCGCCGATGGTTCCGACGCTGCTGATGCGGTAGACCTGGCGGATCTCCGCCTTGCCGAGCTGGGCTTCGCGGAACTTCGGGGCAAGCATGCCCTTCAGGGCGTCGCCGATCTCGTTGATGCAGTCGTAAATGACGCGGTAAAGCCTCAGGTCGACGCCGTCGCGCTTCGCGTTCTCCTCCGCGACCGGGTCGGGGCGCACGTTGAAGCCCACGATGATCGCGTTGGAGGCCGAGGCCAGCATGACGTCAGATTCGTTGATCGCGCCGACGCCGCTGTGGATCACGTTGACGCGGACCTCTTCGTTCGTCAGCTTCTCAAGCGACTGGCAGACCGCCTCGACGGAACCCTGAACGTCCGCCTTGACGATCAGGTGCAGCTCCTTCATGTCTCCCTGCTGCATCTGGTCGAACAGGTTGTCGAGCGTGACCTTGGTCCGCGCGTTGAATTTTTCTTCCTTCTGCTCGTTCCGGCGCTGGTCGACCAGCTCGCGCGCAAGGCGCTCATCCGAAACGGCATTGAAGATGTCGCCGCCCGTCGGCACGTCGTCCAGGCCGGTGATCTCCACCGGAACGCTCGGCCCGGCGGACTCGATCGTCCTGCCGTTCTCATCGGCCATGGCGCGCACGCGGCCGACCGTGGTGCCGGCAACGACGATGTCGCCCTGGCGCAGGGTGCCGTTCTGAACCAGAACGGTCGCGACCGGCCCGCGGCCCTTGTCGAGCCGCGCCTCGACGACCGTGCCCTTTGCGGCGCGGTCCGGGTTCGCCTTGAGCTCCTTCATGTCCGCGACCAGCAGGATCATCTCAAGCAGCTCGTGAATTCCGGTCTTCTGCACCGCGGAAACCTGTACGCACGGGACGTCCCCGCCCCATTCCTCCGGCACCAGGCCGTATTTCGTCAGGCCTTCCATGACCATCTGGGGATTCGCGCCGGGTTTATCCATCTTGTTGATCGCGACGATGATGGAAACCTTTGCGGCCTTCGCGTGGTTGATCGCCTCCACCGTCTGCGGCATGATGCCGTCGTCGGCCGCGACGACCAGGACCGCGATATCCGTCACCTGCGCGCCGCGCGCGCGCATGGTGGTGAAGGCCTCATGGCCCGGGGTGTCCAGGAACGTGACGTCGCGCCCTCCGACCTTGACCTGGTAGGCGCCGATATGCTGCGTGATGCCGCCCGCTTCCGTCGAGGTGACGCTGGTGTGGCGGATCGCGTCGAGCAGGCTGGTCTTGCCGTGGTCGACGTGGCCCATCACGACCACGACCGGCGCGCGCTGCACCAGATTGTCGTCCTTGTCCTCGCTGTCGTCGATGATCCTCTCCTCGATGGTCACAACGACTTCCTTCTGCACCTTGGCGTGGAACTCCATCGCCGCGAGCGAAGCGGTGTCGAAGTCGATCACGTCGTTGACGGCGGCAAACACGCCCATGCCCATCAGCTTCTTGATGACCTCCGCCACGGTCGCCTTCAGGCGCGTGGCCAGCTCGCCGACCGTGATCTGCTCCGGGATCTGCACGGTGATCGGCTTGGTCTTGCGTTCCAGCGCGATGCGGCGCAGGCGCTCGGACTCCGTCTCCCTGCGGGCACCCCTGGGCCTGCCGCGGTACTGGCTGCTGCGCTGGGTCAGCTTCTGCTTTTTCACCGTGTTGTCGTTCGGCTTTACCTTCTCCGAGGCGAGGCGGTCGTATTTCTCGTTGTATTTGTCCAGCTCCACATGGGAAGCGTGGGTATCCACGATCCTGCCCGCGGGCCGCTGAATGGAATTGTTCCCATTCCCGCCGCCCTCCAGCCGGATGCTGTTCTGCGGGGCGCGCCGCTGCGGCTGCGCCTTATGATCCTTCTGCACGTTCCGGTTCCCGCCGGAAGCCTGCTGCTGCGCGGGGCGCTGATGGAAATTGCCGCGCTGCTGTTGCTGCTGCTGCGCGGGGCGCTGACCCTGCCGCTGGCGGTTGTCGGGAGGCTGCGGCCTGCCGCCGTTTTCGGGCCTTTTTCCGTCGCTTCTGCGGGGCGCTGAGGAGGAGGAAGCAGCAGGGACGGGGCGGTGAGCGGGCGCCGGGCGCGGCGCCGGGGAAGCCGGTTTCGCCGCGGTTGGCGCGGGCTGGGTGCGGACCGCCACGTCGGGGCGTTCCGGTTCCACCACAACCGGTTTGCGCTTGCTGGCCTCCGCGAAATACGCGTCCAGGCTGTTCGTGTTGTTTTTCTGGGTAAAAGATTCAAACACGACGTCCAGCTCGTCTTCCGTCAGGGCCGTCATATGTTTTTTTGTTTCGCCGGTGTATTTCTGCAAAGCATCGATCACGTCCTTATTCGGGACGTCCAGGTCCTTCGCGACCTCGTGAACCCTGTATTTAATCATCATAGTACGAATTCCTCCTCAATCTTCCGCGTTCAGCGCGAGCAGCTTCTTTGCAAATCCTATATCATTTACCGCAAGTACCCCCGTCCTTTTCCCAATGGCACAGCCGATTTCATCCATGTTCGCACGAAGAACCGCCGTTTCCGCCTTTCCCCTCGCCGCAGCCTCGCTGACCGCGCGGGCCGTGCGCGGGGAAAGATCCGACGCAAGCAGAACGAGCGGACATCCTCCGCCGAGCGCCGCCTCGCACGCGGCGTCGCTCCCCAGGCTGAGTTTTCCGGCCTTCCTCGCAATCCCCAGCAGGGAAAGCAGCCTACGATTCATTCCCGTTCAGTTCCTCCTCCAGGCGGTCATACACCTCATCCGGGATCCGGCAGGAAAAAGCTTTTTCCAGCCGTCTGGCCTTCCGCGCCGCCTTCAGGCAGTCCGCGCTTCTGCAGACATAGGCGCCGCGCCCGGGCTTTCGGCCGGTCAGGTCCAGCGAAATCTCGCCCTCGGGGGATTTCACTACCCTCACAAGCTCCTTTTTCGGCTTCATCTGCCCGCATCCCGCGCACATGCGCAGCGGCACTTTTCTTTTCTGCATCGCAACACGCCCCCTTCGGCAGTCGTTCCCCGATTATTCTTCCGCGGGTTCCTCCGCCGGCTCCTCATAGAATCCGCTCTCCGGCTTGATGTCGATTTTCCAACCCGTCAGCCTTGCGGCAAGGCGGGCGTTCTGGCCTTTGTTTCCGATCGCGAGCGAAAGCTGGTCGTCCGGGACCGCGACCCGGCACGCGTGGGAGCCGTCCTCCGCCGGAACAACGTCCACAACGCTGGCCGGGGAAAGCGCGGAGGCGACGAACTGCTTCGGGTCGTCGCTGTACTGGACGATATCTATTTTCTCGCCGCTGAGCTCCGCCACGATGCGGTTCACGCGCATCCCCTTCGCGCCGATGCAGGAGCCGACCGCGTCGACGTCCGGGTTGTGGCTCAGGACGGCGATTTTCGTGCGGGAGCCCGCCTCGCGCGAAACCGCCTTGATCTCGACCGTCCCGTCGTAGATTTCCGGCACCTCCGCCTCGAACAGGCGCTTGACCAGGTCCGGGTGGATCCGGCTGATGATCGCGCGCGGGCCCTTCTCCGTCTCCTTGACGTCCGCGACGTACACTTTGATGTGGTCGCCTTCCCTCAGCTTTTCGCCCGCCACCTGCTCCGACTTCGGCAGCACGGCCTCCGCCTTGCCGATCGAAAGCGTCGCGGCGCCGGAGCGGGGGTCGACCTGCTCGACCACGGCGCTGACCAGTTCCTGGTGCTTGCTTTCGAATTCCTGCAGCATGCGGTCGCGCTCGCCGTCGCGGATGCCCTGACGGATGATGTTCCTCGCCGTCTGCGCGGCGATACGCCCGAATTCCTTCGTGTCAAGCGGAACGGCGACCTTTTCTCCGGCCGCGGCCGCGGGATCGATTTCCCTTGCTTTTTCCAGCGTGATTTCCTTCCCTTTGTCCGTTATGTCCTCAACGACGGTCTTGCGCAGGTAAACCTCGAAATTTCCTTTCGCCTGGTCCACGTTCACCACGCAGTCCTCGTTGCCGTAGCTGTTTTTGCAGGCCGTGACGATCGCCTTTTTGATCCGGTCCACCATAAAATCAACCGAAATGCCCCGCTCTTTTTCCAGCAGGTTCAGGGCGTCAAAGATTTCGCTGTTCATTTTTCCTCATACTCCTCCAATTCATCCTCTTCCAGCAGCCGCACCCAGGCAGTGTCCCGAAGGGACAGGCGGGCCGTTTCCCCGGACTCGGCCCGAAGCGTCAGCTCTCCGCCGCCGTATCCGGCAAGTTCCCCCGTAAAATCCCTGGTTCCGTCCGGCAGCGGCCGGATCAGCCTGGCCGCCACGCGGGAGCCCAGAAAGGCCGTAAAATGTTCGCTTCGCCGCAGTTCCCGGTTCAGTCCGGGGGAAGAAACCTCCAGGCAGTAGGGTTCGCGGATCGGGTCAAGCTCGTCGAGCGGCCCGTTGACCGCGCGGCTCAAAGCCTCGCAGTCGTCGATGCCGACCCCGCCGGGCTTGTCGATAAAAATCCTCAGGTACCAGGCGCCGCCTTCCTTTTCATACCGGACGTCCCAGACCGAGAGGCCGAGCCGCTGCGCGAACGGCAGCGCAAGACGCCAGACCGCGCCGGCAACGCCGCCCTCTTTCCCTTTTCCCGCCAAAACGCTTCACCCCGCTATACAAACAAAAGAGCGGGTCGCCCCACTCTTTCATCCCATCATTCATATACTTTTGCTATTTTAACACATAAAAAGTAAAATTGCAAGGGAATTCCGAGAAAGATTCCGCTATTCCTCCATTTGCTTTCCGAGAAAGGCCGCCGCGACCTGCACCAGCTTCATTTTGGTTTCGTCCGGGGCCGCCTGCGTGTCGTCCTCCAGCAGGATCACGGCGCCCGTCACGTCGCTGGAAGCCAGGATCGGGCAGACGACGCTCGCCATGCGGTCGATCCCCTCGATAGGCTGCAGCTTTTCGCCGCTGGTGTTGATGAAGGTCCGCCGCGACTGCATGCATTCCTCCAGCTCCGGCGTGACGCGGCGCTCCAGGTATTCCTTGCGGGATACTCCGGCCGCGGCAACGACGTGGTCCCGGTCGCAAATCAACATAGGCAGGCCCGCCGTGCGGTTTAAAACCTCCGCATACTGGAAAGCAAACGTGGAGAGCTCCCCGACGGGTGAATATTTTTTAAAAATGACTCCCCCCTGCGAATCCGTGTAAATCTCGAGAGCGTCTCCCTCGCGGATTCGCAGAGTTCTGCGGATCTCCTTCGGTATTACAACACGACCCAAGTCGTCAATCCTTCTTACGATTCCTGTGGCTTTCAAAATTGATTTCCCTCCTATGTGGTGATTTACAACCATATTATCCGCAGGAAAGGGCTGACTATGCAGGATTTAACAAGGTTGTTTCTGGAAATTGATAGCAGCATTTCAGCGGGGCGCGGGGCTTGTAAACCGGCCGAAAGCGGT
Source organism: Caproicibacter sp. BJN0012 (assembly GCF_035986805.1). Taxonomy (NCBI): domain Bacteria; kingdom Bacillati; phylum Bacillota; class Clostridia; order Eubacteriales; family Acutalibacteraceae; genus Caproicibacter; species Caproicibacter sp. BJN0012. The sequence continues at coordinate 3,541,041 of NZ_CP142518.1, forward strand.
TTATAATAATTTATATTTTAAAAATATTTTAAAAGAAAAGCCGTATGGCATTCCATGATGGAGGGTTCACCGTGAAAAAAACTGCCGGATTCCTTACCGCCGCGCTTGCCGCGTGTCTTCTGGTCCTTTCCGCGTGCTCCGCACGCACCCCGATTTCAAGCGATGATTTTCAAAAAAAAGCCGAGGCTCTGGGGTACAAGGTGTCGCAGGACTCTTCCTCCTCCGGTTCGGACGCAAAAACGCTGACCGCCGCCAAAAGCGATTCTGACACGCAGATTACTTTTACCACGTTTTCAGACGCTTCCGCGGCGCAGGAACAGTACGCTTCGCTGAAAGAAAGCCTGAAGGCGACGGGCGGGACAAGCACGGTCGATTCGGACTCCTACAACAAATACACCGCGCAGAACGGCGAGATCTATTATACCCTGGTCCGGATGGGCGATACCCTTCTTAACTGCAAGGGCACGGTCGGCAAAAAGGACGAAATCGACAATTTCGTCAAAGAGATCAAATATTGAGGTTTTCCCGCAAGAGGAAAAGGCGCGCCGGGCGGCGCGCCTTTTTTGATACCCCTTTTCACAACAAAAAACATCCGGGCCCGGCGGGCGGAAGGAGGACAGTGGTGCAGGCTGTGCTCCCGCCCCGCCGGGCTCCGGCTGCCGCAAGGCGCAAAAAAACGCCGTACACGGAAATCAATCCATATACAACGCCAACAAAACACACGCAAATCCAACCGATACCCCCTGTACAAACGGACGGACAGGCGGTATAATAGGAACCGCAATGCGCTGATGATTCAGTTGTGTATGGAGGGTGGTTCTCCGTATGCAGGAGGCCGGTGCGCCAACACCTGTCTCCGCATTGCACTTTTTGTGCCTCACAAGTTCATGATACCACTTTCCCGTTTGAAGTCAAGGGAAAACCGGCAAATTCCGGCAAAATATGGAAAATGGAACTTTCAGCCGCCGCGCTTCGGCGCCGGCAGTATAAAAAGAGGAGGAACCCCACCGGGCTCCTCCTCTTTTTGCGGCTTTTTTCAGTTTTTGACTTCCGTCACGGTTCCGGTTTCCGTGTCCAGGCTGAAATAATAGGCCGGGTAGGAGCTGCTGTCCCCCACGCTGCGCATCTGCTGCGTCCGGTACAGGATCGCCCCGTCCTTGTACGACGCGGTCACGGCCGTGCTCCCGCACACGCCATGAAACGCATCCATGCTGCAGACTTTTGTTTTACCGGTTCCGTCCAGCCTGATTTTATCGATTTCAACCAGAGGGCTGATGTAATAGACCCAGTCCCCCGCGATGCACGGGCACAGGACGATGTCGTCGACGATGACTTTGTCCCCTGTCCCGTCTTTTTTCCTGACGTGCAGCTTGTATTCGTCCTTGTTGCTGTCGTAGGCTTCCCAGACGCCGTCCGTGCTGATTTCGTACCCGGTGTCGTAGTTCTTCGATTCCACGCTCGGAGCCGTCGAAGCGGCGACCGAGGCCGCGCTCTGCGAAACGGCGCCTTGAGAGGAATCTGGCGCGCCGCTCTGAACCGCTGTCTCCCGACTGACCGCGGAACCTGCGCTTTGGCTTGAGCCTTCCCGGCTGGAAGAACTTCCGTTTCCCGCCCGCGCGGTTTTCCCCCCGCACCCAGACAGGAGAAGGAAAGCGGCCAGCGCCACGGCAATCACTCCGTTTCTGATCTTCGTATGAAAACCCCCATCTTTGAATTTATTACCATTATAGCACTTTACGCCGCAATTGGGCAAAATTTCCGCCGGGAGCTCCATTTTATTTTTCTTCTATCAGTTTTTGCGCCCGCCGGAACAGCTCCGGCTGGATCTCCGGATAAGTCAGGCTGTCCGGATCGGGAAAATCGTCCCTCAAAGCAATTTCCGCCATCTCAAACTTCGGAAGCGGGCCGAACTCCCCGATCTCCGCAAAATAAAGCATCCCGAACAGTTCTTTCCCGCCGTTGACCGCGCCCGTTACGGAATACACGCAGACCCGGGTGAGCGCGTACCGGAGGGCCCCGGTCTCCTCGAACAGCTCCCTCCGGGCGGCGTGCCCGATCTCCTCCCCCGGCTCCCGGTGCCCGCCCGGCACTTCCCAGGTCTTCCGGTCCCGGTGCCGGCAAAGCACCCATTTGCCGCGGCAGCGGGCGACGATCACCGCGTATTTCAGCAGGGACGGATCGACATTTTCATAAAACCGGACCAGGGTATCGCTTTTCTCCATTTAAAACACCCTTCCCCCGGCAAACCCGGCGAACGCCATCGACAGGATGCCGACATATAAAATCGAAGCGGGCAGGCCGCTGAACGCCTCCGGCATGTCCGGGTTGCGGCACTTCGCCTCCGCGTGGGTCAGGACCGCCGACGCCAGATAAAACGCGGCCCCGGTCCCGACCGCGTACCCGGCGGCCTGGACCGGGTCAAGCGAAAAGCCGCGCTGCGCGTAGGGCATGGCCAGCACAATGGTGTTCATCGCGGACGGGGCCAGAAGCGGCCCGATCTTTTTCATGGCGCGGGCGGGAAGGACGGCGCGCATCAGAAGGGAGGTCAGAAGATACGCGGCCGCGGCCGCCGCGGCGAAACAGGAGGACCGCAGGATCGCTTTCGTTCCGTACGCCGGCAGGAACGAATTCAGCCAGACTCCCGCAAAGGCGGAAAGCAGGGTAAACCAGGTGATGAGCAGTGAGTAGATCCCGATGGAGGCCGGGCGCTGCGCGGCGCGCAGCGCCCGGCTGAACCCGGAGCCGCCCACAAAAAGAAGATTTTCCGCGCCGACCGCCAGAAGGGCGGCCAGAACCAGCTTCAAAAACATCACGGCATCCTCCTTTTCATCCGCTCCGCGCTCCTGCGGGACCTCAGGCGGTTGATCCACTGGATCAGCGCCGCCAGGAAGCCGAGCAGCAGAAATCCGGCAAACGGCAGGTCCGCCGCGCGGCCGACCGCAAAACCCGTTCCGCCGGGAAGGCCGGCTCCTCCCATCCAGGCTCCGCGCAGCACAGCGATCAGAAACGCCGTCACCGCAAATCCGGCGGAGCAGCCCAGCGAATCCGCCGCGACCGCCAGCGCCACGTGCTCCGGCGCATATTCCTCCGCGCGGGAAAAGACGACGGAATTGCAGATCATCAGCCCGGCCGCCATCCCGAGATTCGAGACGGAGCCGGACAGCAGCAGGTCCGTCAGGAACCCCGCCGGAACATAGAGCGCGGCGGAGACCAGCAGGACCAGGCCGGGCCGGAACCAGCGCGGGACCAGCATCCCCGTCAGGCAGAGCAGGAGCGACGACGGAAGGGACAGCGCCAGAAACAAAACGGAAAGCGCCGCCGCGTTCTTCACGTTCCATGCGGCTGCGGCGATCGGATACATGCCGAGCGCCCCGATCAGGACGGGATTGCGGAACAGCAGCCCGTTAAAAAAGATCGGGCCAGCGCCGTGCGGCAAAAGCCTTTTATCCTTCATGTGGTTTCCCCTCCCAGCCGCGCAGGCGGAACACGGCGGAATCCATCAGCGGCGCGACCGCATCGGCCATCAGCAGCGCGAAGCACGCCCCCTGCTCATAGACGCCGAACCAGCGGAACGCCATGGTCACCGCTCCCGCAAAGGCGCCGTAAAGGCACCGCCCGGGAAACGTGCGCGGCGACGTGACCGGATCGGTCACCATGAACACGGAACAGAAAAAAAGAGAGCCAGAAAGAAGCTCGTATTTGACGGAAGTCAGCGGGCTGCACAGGATGCGCGGAAACAGCGCCGCGGCCAGAGCGGCCGCGCCGAGAAAGCAGACGGCGGCCTCCGGTTTCGCCGCCCTGGTGAGAAAAAGCAGGATCCCGCAGGCTCCGATGATCAGGACCCCCGTCGCGCCGAGCGGCCCGGGGAAATTCCCCCACAGCATGTTGAACGGGAGAATGTCCGGCTTGAACCCCTGTTTCAGCACCGCCGCCGGTGACAAAGCCGTGCCGAACGAGCCGGCCCCGAACGGCGGGAACAAGGCGGGAGCGGACGGGTCGAAATAGGAAAAGACCGTCTGCGGCCAGCAGAGGGCGGCAAACGCCACGCCGGCGGCGGCGGGATTGAACGGGTTGCGCCCAAAGCCGCCGAACGGCTCCCTGACCACAAGGACGGCGAAGGCGGACGCGGCGCAGGGAAGCCAGAGCGGCGCGTTCAGCGGCAGGAGCATCGGGATCATCAGCCCCGTCACCAGGACGGAAATCTCCGTTACGGAGATGCTTTTCCCGCGGATCAGGCAGAACAAAATATGGCAGAAGACAGCGGTCAGCATGGAAGCTCCCGCGGCAACCAGGGGGCGTGGCCCATAACGGATGACGGGAATGATCAGCAGGGCCAAAAGGGCGAGCAGCACGCTGCGCATCATGGAAAAGACCGTGAATTCGCCTTTTATATAGGGAGAGCCGGCATTTTTCAGCATCATGGATCTCCCCTGCCTTCCTTGATTTTGATCGCGCGCCCCACTGCGGCCGCCAGATCGATTTCCGACGGGCAGACGACGCTGCACGCCCCGCACCGGATGCAGCGTTCCACGTTAAACAGCCGGAACGGGTCCGGCGAGCCGGATTCCAGCTGCTGCAGGATCATCCACGGGATGATGCCGCGCGGGCAGGCGCGTTCGCACCGTCCGCAGCCGACACAGGGCAGCGCCGCGCGCCGGGGCAGGCGTTTCATCGCGAGGATGCAGCGGGTCGCCGTCGTCACCGGTTCGGAGAGATCGGTGACGCTTCTTCCGTTGACCGAGGAGCCGACCACCACCGCCGCCGTTTCGGGAAGCGGATTCCCGGCCGCCAGCACGTCCCGCAGCGGCGTGCCGATGCGGACCCGGCAGTTCACCCAGCGGGCGGCGCCGTCCCCGGCCACGGTCACCACCGTCTCGCTCTGCGCCAGCCCGCGGGAAGCGGCGGCCGCTAGCGCCAGGCAGGCCTGCGCGCCGACCAGGCAGGCCGCTTTCCCTTTCCCGGAAAACTTCCTGCGCAGAAGCGCCGCCGCCGGGTAGCGGTCCCCCGCGGTCAGGAACTCCACGGCCGTACAGGCTTTCTGCGCGCGGCGGATCTCTTCGCGGGACGCGGCCGCGATTTTTTTGGAAACCGCTCCGCACGCCAGCGCCGCCAGATTCAGTCCGGCCAAAACCTGAGCCGGATTTTCACGGAACACCGCCTGACCGGCGGAGGTCATCGGGTCTTCGTCGAAGCAAGCGGCGACCAGCACCGGCGCGTCCGCCGCCGCAAAGCGCGCCAGCTTCTTCCCCAGCGGCTCCCCGTCGAGCTCGTCCACGATTCCGGCCATCTCAGCCGCCCCGATGATTTTCGCCGCGCCCGCCTTTTTCCGCAGCGGAGCGAACATCTTCGGCGCCGGCAGCTTTTTAGGGGCGGGGATCGTGATGATTTGTTCTTTGAGCGAAGGTTCCTTCGCCAGATCCAGTTTGACTCCGCGCGGCATTGCACCGTACCTCCGTTATTTCAGGGCCGCCTCGGCCGCCGCTTTCAGATTGCGGATCGCCGCCGCGGAATCCGGCGCTTTAAAGACGCCGGTCCCCGCAACGCAGACGTCCACGCCCGCCCGTGCCGCCAGGGCGATTGTTTCCGCGTTGACGCCTCCGTCGATCTGGACCGTAAGATCCGGCTTTTTCTCTTTGAGCCGCCGGACTTTTTCCATCATATCCGGCATGAACTTCTGCCCGCCGAAGCCTGGCTCCACCGTCATGACCAGCACCATGTACAGCCGGTCGAGGTAGGGAAAGACCTCCTCCGCCGGCGTTCCCGGCTTGACCGCCATGGCGGGTTTCGCGCCGGCCTCCCGGATAACCTCGATGGTTTTGCCGGGGTCTGAAAAAGACTCCGCGTGAAATGAAACGATATCCGCTCCGCACTCTAAAAAGGCCGGCGCATAGCGCAGCGGCTCGTCGATCATCAGATGCACGTCGAACGGCTTGTCCGTGTACTGCCGCATCGCGGCGATCACCGGCGGGCCAAAGGTCAGGTTCGGCACAAAGTGCCCGTCCATCACGTCAAGGTGAATCCAGTCGGCCCCGGAAATATCCATCCGTATGATTTCATCGCTCAGCTTGGAAAAATCCGACGCCAGCATGGAAGGTGCAATCAGCATTCCATATCCCCCCGTTTGCTTTTATTGTACCCTACTTCTCCGCTTTTTTCAACTGAATCCGCCGCGCTTGTCACAGGTGTCTGCCGGAGCCAGGCTCCGGCAGACAATCTATGATCAAGCGGTTTCAATATATTGGCCCCGCACTCTTATTGTATGCTGCGACTCCGGATTTGGCAGTAAAAAAGGGGCCTCCTTTGTGTGATTCCTCTTATTTTTCTCCGCGGGTCTTTTTGATCTCCCTCGCGAATTCCACACAGGCCAGAACCAGCACGGCCGCGGTCACCGCGCGCAGCGCCCAGCCCCAGGCCCCGGTGAACAGGTTCAGCCCGGTATAGGCCCCCGCCGCCCACCATGCCCCGAGGATCAGAAAAAATCCGCCGATGGGGTAAAACACCCGATTCTCGCTTCCCATGCGGAAAATCAAAAGGATGCCGACCAGCACCCACAGCGCCGCGTAAAAATATCCCATGATACAGTCCCCCGCTCCCGTGTTTTTCTATCACTATAACCCGGACCGGCCCCGGTGTCAACACTGTTCCGGCGCAAAAAGGGCGGGGGCCCCGCGGCTCCCGCCCTTTCGTTTCCATAACAATCACAGAACATAAACGTTCATGGTCCTGGTCCCGATTTTCATGCACTGGGAATAGGAATCATAGTACAGATCGGCGATGATGACGCCGCGCATCGCGGCGCCGCCCGTGTCCGCGGCAACCGCGTAGCCGTAAACCAGTTTTCCGTCCGGAGAACAGATATACAGCCTTGTGCCGTAAGGGATCACCTTCGGATTCACGGCCACACGCCCAAACGCGGCCTTCGCGCCGGTGGATGTCCAACCGCCGCCGGTATAGCAGGAGCACCGGCCGGTCAGCACTTTTTTATACCGCACCGTCTTGCCGTTCTGGTCGGTCAGCGTGCCGTCGGAGCCGACCGAAGCCACTGCGCTGCGCTTCTTTGTTCCGTACAGCGTGACCTGATCGACCGGCTTCGTCACAACGGAAGAGCTGACGTCCTGCGTCTCGGCCACCTTGCCGTCGACCAGCTTCTGGCGCACGACGACTTTTTCCGTTCCGTTTTGCCCCGCCGTCTTGACCTCCGTCTTTCCCGCGGCGAGGGAGGAGTCCTTTTGGGTGACGGTCTTGTAGGGGATCGCGCGCGTCTCGGTCACTTCTTTGTAAGCGACGCGCGCAATGCTGATCTCCATCCCCGGGTTGACCGTTTTGTCTGGAGCGATACTCAGCGTGTCGTCGGAGCCGAGCTGCACGCCGGCCTGCCGGACCGCGTCCGAAACGCTGCCTTCCTTTACCGTGGCGGCGACCTTGCACCCGTCCGCGGCCACCGTAATCTGGATCATCCGCGTCACCTGGATTTTCGTCCCGGCCTCCACCGTTTCGCTTTCCGCCGGCGTCACCAGATCGTCGGCATCCAGGCTGACACCGGCCTGACCGAGCACGCTGCCCACTGTGTCGCCGTAGTGCGCGGTCACCGTTTTGCTTGTTCCGTCCGCCTCGACGGTCACTTTCCGCGCGGTTTTCACCGAGATGATAACGTCGCCGGCGTGATCCGGGTCGTCGCTGCGGGAAATCAGATCATTCGGTCCCGTCTTGACTCCCGCTTTCAGAAGAATCTGGTCCGTTTCCGGCGAGGTCATTTCAACCTGGCCGACCGTCCCGTCGCATGTAACGGTCGCCACATGCGTGGCCGCCATGACCGTTCCCACCGAACCGACCGTAACCAGAATCATCAGCGCAAGCGCCGCTCCCTGTTTGAGCAGCGCAGACCGCATTGCCGAACCTTCGTCCTCTATCCGGCTGCGGATCAATAAAAGCGCGATTTCTTTTCTTCTGCGCACAGATGAGGTCAGTTGTTGAACCAGACCCGCTTTCCGCGCCGTATTCCAGCTTTTCCAAAGTCCCATGAAAAAACGGCAGAACCGCGTTTTCGTCTTTGCCACAGAGGTTCCGGCACGCCGGAGCAGCCCGAAATGGCACGCGGATCTCATCGCTTTTGCAAGCCTGCGGAAAAAATGGAGAACAGGCTCGAAGTTCTTACGCATAAATTCACCCTTTTCCGTCAGCCAGCGGGGGTTTTTTGCGTTGCTTTCCCCACTTGCCGGCCGTCAGTGCTGAGCAATTACATCAATGCGTGATATTATATTCACCGATTGCCCATATGTCAAATCGTACGCGTTCCTGAATTTGTGCATTATCAACAATCCGCGTTCTCTTTTAATTCCAATTTCGACCCGAAAAGCAGTGGTGTCCCGTCCCGTAAGGGGATGATTTCTGTGCAACATGCAAGAAAATGATTGGTTACAAAGCTGTTACAACTATTACAGCGCTGTTTTTTGTGCTTAGAAAGCATCAAATCCTTCCCTTTCCGTTCACATCCCGTACATAAATCTCCGGAAAGGCGCGCGGCGTCTGAGTTTTTTCAAGGTCTGAAAAAATCCGGCAATTTGTTGATTTTTGTCATGTTTCCGCTGTTTGTTCCATTCATTTTTTGCAGCTGTGCCCCGTTCGGATCCCGGCATCCGCCATCTGAAATTGATCCTGAAACCCAGGTTCCGAGAAGCTGCATTACTTCCTTCTTATATGAAATTGAATTTAGGACTTCTTCTTGGGGACCTGCAAGGCGTCTCCCGCCGGAATCACTTGAATTGTTCAGGGCGATTGGCCGGGGCAGGGAAATCGGCATGGCGATATCCATCAACCGATCTTCTCAAAGCTCGGTCTTGCTTTTTGCAAAGGCCCCGGCGGCCGTACCTGCATATCCGTGAATTGGTTTTAAAGACGGGCTGTCGGTTCCTTACCATAAACCGCATGTAAACTTTTCCTTCCTTATATAAAGCCGTTTTACGGCAGATTTGCGGCAAAAATGGAAAAAAGCCCTTGCAAACGCAGCGTTTGCAAGGGCTTTTGAATGCTGAAATTATCTCTTGGAGAACTGGGGAGCGCGGCGGGCCGCTTTGAGTCCATACTTTTTGCGTTCCTTCATTCTGGGGTCACGGGTCAGCAAACCCGCCTTTTTCAAAATAGGGCGCAGATTTTCGGAGTCATACTGCAGCAGGGCCCTCGCCACGCCGTGGCGGACTGCGCCGGCCTGCCCGGTCACGCCGCCGCCCGCCACACGGCAGACCACGTCGAACTTCTCATCGGTCTTGGTCAGGACAAGAGGCTGGCGGACAATCAGCTTGAGCGTCTCCAGGCCGAAATAATCGTCGATATCGCGATCGTTGATCGTGATTTTACCTGTCCCCTGATAAACCCTGACACGCGCGACGCTGCTTTTTCTTCTTCCGGTTCCGTAAAAATAAGGTGCTTTTTCGTACATTGTGTGATCCTCCCCTTACAGTTCCCAGGCCTGCGGCTTCTGGGCGGCGTGGCGATGCTGGGCACCGTCGAAAAGGCGGAGCCTTGCCATAGCGGCGCGTCCCAGAGCGTTGTCCGGAATCATACCCTTGACGGCAAGTTCCATTGCCTTGCAGGGCTTTTCTTCCATCAGGGTCGAATACCCTACCTTCTTCATGTGCCCGACATACAAAGAAGGCTGATAATAGATCTTCTTCTCCAGTTTTTTGCCGGTCAGGACCGCCTCGCGGCAATTGACGATGATGACATGGTCTCCGCAGTCGACATGCGGCGCGAAAATCGTTTTATGCTTGCCGCGAAGCAGAACAGCTGCCTGTGCGGCGACGCGCCCAAGCGGCTTTCCGGCTGCGTCGATGACATACCATTTGCGCTCGATGCTGCCGGTTTTCGGCATATAGGTGGACATGGTTGTTACCTCCTGAAATTTGTTCGGCATCCTTTTGCTCCCGCTGAACCGCGGGGTCCTCTGAAACCGCGCGAAACCAACGCGGAAAATTGCATCTTCGATCTTACCACAAGCCCGGTCCCGTGTCAAGATAAAAAGTCCGAAATTTTAATTTATTCAGCCAAAACTCCTAGTATCTCTTTATTCTGCCCTATCTCTTGCGTTTTCTACGATTTCATTTCACGTTAAAAAGGTGATTTTCAGGCGGCCGATTGTAAACCTTCTCTTTAATATTAGTTTACAATCGGCCGCCTTTGCGCTCTTGAGTGTCAGGCTGTGAGGAGAACGCGTCCGTTCAAATTATATACCGATTGTTAATTTCAAAATGTTTTAAACACTTTCAACACAGTTATCAACATCTTGTTCTTGACAAGATACGATCAACGATATTTTGTGACGGCCTGTGCAAGATATCCTTTTCGCTTGAAATGAGAAAACACCGCCGGAACTGACGGCGGTGTTTTCCGTTTGGTGAAACGACCAAATCAGAGAAGGAACTTCTCCTGCTGTTCGCGGCAGAGGGAATCCCAGCGGCAGTCGGAGCAAACCGCGGCGCGGGCCGGGCGGGAGATGACAATCGGGTTTGTTATTTGCTCCAGTTCCCGCCATGGGAGAACCTGCCCGACGCCCAGCCCGCAGGCCGCAAGGCATTTCCGGTCGTAGCGGGCAGATTTTTCCGAAGTCGCGCAGACGCCACTCCGGTTGTTTGGACAGCGCGCACAGATCCGATCCGTCCCGCTGGTCAAAATGACCCGCTGGTCCGGGTTTTTCCGCAGATACCTTTGAATTCCGGCCATTCCCGCCACAAAATCATCGCCATACCCTCTGCCGATAAAAAAACGCAGGCAGAGGGCGTGATGCGGCCGCAGAGGGAGAAAAAATCTGTTCATGCCGCGCCGGCGCTGTGGCTCAGGCGTCCGTAAACAGCGCTGAGCCGGACGGAAACCACAACTGCGACCGCGATCTTCAGAGCATCCCCGACGAGGAATGGAAACACGCAGAGCGTCAGGGATTCCCAGAGGGCCCGTTTCGTGACGATCATAAACCAGGCGGTGCCAAGAAAATAGCAGACCGCCATTCCCACCGCCATGGATACCGCAAGCGAAAACGGCCTGCGCCCTGTCAGGCCCGTCATCAAGCCGATCAACCACGCGGCTGCGGCGTAGCCCACAATATAGCCGCCCGTCGGACCGGCGATGATTCCGATCCCGCCGCTGAATCCGGCAAAAACAGGCAGCCCCGCGGCGCCCAAAAGAATGTAAATCATCTGGCTGACCAGTCCGCCGCGCGCGCCGAGAATCCCGCCCGCCAGAAACACGGAAAACGTCGCAAGATTGATCGGCACCGGGCCGATCGGAATGGAAAACTGCGAAAGAACGGCGGTCAGCGCGGCGAACATCGCACAGGCCAGCAGTTCGAATGTCTTTTTTCCCTTCATACCAGATCTCTCCTTTTCTATAAGTATAAGAACTCTTCTTCCTATTGTCAACCATAAATTATTATTCGGTTTACAATAGGGCCGTTTTCCCGGGAAGTCTTCCGTTTTTCGGCAGACCCCTCTTCCGCAATAAACGGATATCCCTCATGCCGCAAGCGTCAAAATAAAAAGCAGGATCCCTCTTTTCGAGGCGTCCCGCATCATATTTAATGTTCGCCCCCGGCCCGCGCGCCGCCGAGGGAGAAATACCGTGATCTTATCGCAACACGGCTAGGCCGCATTTTTCTGTCTTTTGCTGCGTTTATGGGACATAGAAAACAATAAAAAAAACAGCCACCCTATTGGATGACTGCTTTCTGTGTCGGCGCCACCTATTGTCCCGGGCCGTTACCAGCCAAGTATCTTCGGCGCAGATGAGCTTAACTTCCGTGTTCGGAATGGGAACGGGTGTACCCTCATCGCAATCGGTACCAACTTGTTTCGTGTTTTAGCGACTTGATTATAATACCACGGTTTCCGACAGAATGCAAGTATATTCTTTACTTTTTTCAAGTTTTTTTAATTTTGCTTCAAAAAAGAAGAATAAAAGAAGCTTGCCCCGTTTCCCCATTCCTTATTCATTTTCGCATTAATTTTCGCAGGAGGACAGAATGTTACGGCAGAAATAAAAGATCAAAAACGACACCAGGGTATTCCACAGAACAAGCGGCAAGGCGGCCAGCAGCGGAGCCGCGCCTTCAAACGAGGCCTTCATTGAAACCGCCGCTATCAGCGTCCCGGCGGCTCCCGGCAGAAGGATAAGGATCAGCAGAAGCATGTAAAGCATCATGACCGGGCCCCTGTTCGGCGCACTTCCCAGCACGCGCCGTCCCAACACGCTCCCCGCAGTAAACAGGAACCCAAACGAGGCATACGCGAGGATGCAGGCCAGCCCCGTGAAAGGGTTGGCGCGAAGGGCCGCACAGAGAACGGCAAAAACGGCCAGCCCGTCCGCCGCGGGACGGATCACCGTCGACAGACCGGCCCAGAACAGCTTCCGGAACGGATCCTCCGGCACCATGTAAAGGTACGGTTTCCCCAGCTCGCCGGACCAGTCCCCGGCGGCGCTTTGGAAAAATAGGACGTAAACGCTGAACCCGCATCCGGCGAGGAGCATCGCGTCCGCCGTCGCGGGGGCTGCATTTGATCTTCCGATCAGCGCCATCACACCGGCCGTCGCCAGGTTAATCAGCAAAAGGATCAGCGCGGATCCGCTGACCGGTGCAAACCGGCCGCCGCGGCGGTCTTCCCGCAGATGTTTGTAAAAAAACACGCTGGCGCCCCATCCCGCGCCAATCCCGGTCTTCCCGATTCTCTCCTTTGCACGGGTTTTCACAGGACGTTTCCCCTTTGCGGACTGACGCAGCTCAAAGCTTTTTTCCGCATTGCTGAGAACGTCTTCATAGTAATCCGCATCGATCTTGAGAAGCAGCAAAATCGTCAGTGCAAGGAATCCGGCGGTCAGGGCAAGATAAAGCCCTGCTCTTCCGCCGTTTCCGGCAATCAGCGCGAACACGGCGCCTCGGACCCACCCTACGACGGGGAAGGCGTCCAGAAGCGGGGACGCGGCCGTTTGATAAAGCACCGTCAGGGTTGGATTCTCCCTTGTCTGATACAGCACAAAAAGTGCGATCAGGAGAGGAACCGCCAGAATTCCGGCTTTGACGGATGCGCGCTGAGCGGGTCCGCGGTTCGCGATGCAGTACAGGCACAGTGCCAGTACCTGGACAACAACCAGAAACAGCGCCGTACCCACGATCAGCACAACAACATCCGCGGCGGTAATTTTGAAAGCGTTCATCAGCATTCCGCTGTAGAACAGCAAAAAGGCAAAGCCGGCAAAAGTCTTGCCGGTCTGGCGGATCAATCCGTAGGCCAGGATCGTCTTCGGCGAAACCGGCGAAACAAACAGCAGGTTGACGTCCGGCAGCCGGAACAGCGAAGAGCCGGATTCCAGCGCGGACAGCGCGGTGATCGTTCCCAGCACCAACAGCCAGACCAAAAAACCGCTCTGCAGAATAGCAGGATCCATCCGCCCCTTTTCCTGCACCGGCGTGCTCAGAAGCATCCAGACGATCAGGGCGACGGAGGCCAGAACCGCGATCAGCCGCGCGGGCTTCCGAATCAGCCGTATCGCCTCGTTCTTGATCTGTTTACGCGCTATGTACAGAATCGTCCCCAAGGTTCTCTTCCCTCCCTTCCGTGATCGAGAAGAAAAGCTGCTCCAGGCTCTCGCCGTTTCCCTCCATTTCAGGGCGCGTGCGTTCCGCCGCGATTTTTCCGCTCATCATGATCAGCGCCCGGTCCCAAACCTGCCGGACCGTATCCAGCATATGGGTGCTGATCAGGACGGAGCAGCCGCGGGCGCGCAGTTCGCCGATGACGTCGCGCAATTCCTTGATGGCGTGCGGATCAAGGCCGACCAGCGGTTCATCCAACAGGATAACTCTCGGCTCCGGCAGCAGTGCGCAGCAGATGCTCAACTTCTGCTGCATCCCTTTTGAAAGCTCGCCGCCCAGTTTGCTTCTCTTGTCATCCAGTTCCAATCGTTCCAGAAGAGCATCGGCTTTCCGTTCCCAGTCCCCCACGCGGTAGGCGCGCGCGATGAATTCCAGATGTTCCAGCACCGTCAGCGACTCCATCGGCGCCGGGATCTCCGGGATATAGCCAAAGCACCGCTTTGCCTCCACGCTTTTGTTCGGGTGCCCGCACACCAGCACGGTTCCCTCAAACCGCAATAACCCCGCAATGCTTTTAATTGCGGTGGATTTCCCCGCGCCATTCGGGCCGGCCAGAACGGCAACCTCTCCGTCTTCTACCCGGAAGGTCACATCGTCGTTTGCCAGCAGTTTGCGGTAGCGTTTCGTCAGGTGTTGTATCTCTAACATACTTTTCTCCTAAATCATTCTTTTTTCGTTATCCGTTTCATCGCTTAGAAAAACAATCTGTGTCCCATCGATATGGAAAAACTGAAAAACATCATGACCAGGATCGTCAGCAGAATTCCTGCGGCGATCACCGCGATGCCGCCGATCATTTCTTTTTTCGCCCTGGACGCGAGCGCTTGCTCGTAAGGATTCGCCTGTGCTGCGGCCGGGTTTTTCTCCCCGCATTTCGGGCAGCAGAAATCGGAAACATCGTGCGGATACCCGCAGTTGGCACAGCGGACCATGCGGCGGCCAGAGCCGCGGACACACAGATAGACGATCCCCGGAATCAGGCCGAGAAATCCAATGGCAAGGCCCCAGATCAAAGCGTCCGGGTTCCCCTGCGCCTGTGCGTCGTGATAGGCGGCGAGCGCGAACAGAACATGCTCCGTCAAATACAGAAGAGCCAGAAGCAGCATCAGTGAAAGCGCGATAAAACCAAACCCGGCGGAAACAGCCATGAGAAAACCTCCAACCATATTATACTAATACAATAATACAGCAACCTCGATATCATGTCAAATCCGAAATCATTAGAATACCTTCATCATACATGATTTCAAATTTATTTTCAAACGTAATTTTATACATGGAAAAAATGACGGAAAAAAGCAGCAATCAATCAAAAAGCGGAAACGCGCCAACGCTTCCGCTGAAATTCGTATCCCTTTAAGAAAAATTTCTTTAATCAGCAGCCTGCTGAGACAGTAAGCTTTCCACAGCCGTTCCGCACCGACTCCACCCATTCCTTGTTCTCCTCCGGGCCATCTTCTTCCGGATGGGATAAGATCAAAGCGGCAGCGTATAAATTCTTTCTGTAATTTAATACAATGCAATTCCCTGCATTTCGTATTTTAAATCTGAACTGACAAAAATCAAACGCCTGGTCATTACGAAAGATCAAAGGTCCGGCAATATCAAAAAAGCCATCGGAAAACCCGATGGCAGAAATAAAGAAAAAGACCCGCTGTGAGAGCGGGTCTTCCATTTCCGAACACCGAATATGAACTCAAAGAACTCATACCCTGAAAACTGAATAAAGACTGAGAAGGGAAAAGCGAACTTGAACGGGCAAACCAAAAATATGGTCAAGCCCTCGGCCTATTAGTACTGCCAAGCTGAACACGTTACCGTGCTTACACACGCAGCCTATCAACCTTGTAGTCTACAAGGGGCCTTACCAGCTTATGCTGTGGGATATCTCATCTTGGAGCCGGCTTCACGCTTAGATGCTTTCAGCGTTTATCCGATCCGCACATAGTTGCCCAGCTGTGCCACTGGCGTGACAACTGGTGCGCCAGAGGTGCGTCCATCCCGGTCCTCTCGTACTAAGGACAGCTCTCCTCAAATATCCTGCGCCCACGACAGATAGGGACCGAACTGTCTCACGACGTTCTGAACCCAGCTCGCGTACCACTTTAATCGGCGAACAGCCGAACCCTTGGGACCGAATACAGCCCCAGGATGTGATGAGCCGACATCGAGGTGCCAAACCTCCCCGTCGATGTGGACTCTTGGGGGAGATCAGCCTGTTATCCCCAGGGTAGCTTTTATCCGTTGAGCGACGGCAATTCCACTCTCATACCGCCGGATCACTAACTCCAACTTTCGTTTCTGCTCGGACCGTCATCCTCGCAGTCAGGCTGGCTTATGCGTTTACACTCTCCCGCACGGTTTCCGTCCGTGCCGAGCCAACCTTTGAGCGCCTCCGTTACGCTTTTGGAGGCGACCGCCCCAGTCAAACTGCCCGTCTAACAATGTCCCCCGGCCGGATTCACGGCCGCAGGTTAGAATTTCAGCAACTTAAGGGTGGTATCCCAAGGACGACTCCGCTCCAGCTGGCGCCAGAGTTTCAAAGTCTCCCACCTATCCTGTACATAAATTACCGAAACCCAATATTAAACTGCAGTAAAGCTCCATGGGGTCTTTCCGTCTTGTCGCGGGTAACCGGCATCTTCACCGGTACTACAATTTCGCCGGGCGGGTAATTGAGACAGTGCCCAGATCGTTACACCTTTCGTGCGGGTCGGAACTTACCCGACAAGGAATTTCGCTACCTTAGGACCGTTATAGTTACGGCCGCCGTTTACTGGGGCTTCAATTCAATGCTTGCACATCTCCTCTTAACCTTCCAGCACCGGGCAGGTGTCAGCCCCTATACGTCATCTTTCGATTTGGCAGAGACCTGTGTTTTTGCTAAACAGTCGCCTGGGCCTATTCTCTGCGGCCTCATCTCTGAGGCACCCCTTATCCCTAAGTTACGGGGTCAATTTGCCGAGTTCCTTAACTACCCTTCTCCCGTTGGCCTTGGAATCTTCTTCCTGTCTACCTGTGTCGGTTTGCGGTACGGGCGCATCGGATATCCCATAAGACTTTTCTCGCCCTGCTCTAAGCATGCTTCCCTACTAAATTTCGGTCCCTTGCGCCCGGGTCAACCAACGCCCGGGTCATGCCCTTTGCAGGTGTCATCTTACTTAAATCCTTCTGCGGCTACGGAATGTCAACCGTATGTGCATCGGCTACGCCTTTCGGCCTCACCTTAGCTCCCGGCTCACCTGGAGCGGACGAACCTTCCTCCAGAAACCTTAGACTTTCGGCCAATATGATTCTCACATATTTCTCGCTACTCATTCCGGCATTCTCTCTTGAATGAAATCCACCGGCGCTTCCGCTCCGACTTCAACTCTCATTCAACGCTCTCCTACCATGCTCAGCCATTCTCCACGCTCTCAATCCTTTTCAGCTTTTAAGTAATTTCGCGTCGCTGCGCGCCGCCAGATTCCTTCTTCACTTTCGCTAATTGAGGTTATGGAGAATGACTGAGCATCCCAAGCTTCGGTACACGATTTTAGCCCCGTTGAATTTTCGGCGCAGGGTCACTCGACCAGTGAGCTATTACGCACTCTTTTAATGAATGGCTGCTTCTGAGCCAACATCCTGGTTGTCTGTGCAACCCCACATCCTTTGCCACTTAACCGTGTTTGGGGACCTTAGCTGTGGGTCTGGGCTGTTTCCCTTTTGACGATGAAACTTATCTCACACCGTCTGACTCCCGTATATCGATTATCCGGCATTCTGAGTTTGATAGGCTTCGGTAGCCTTTCGGCCCCTAGACCATTCAGTGCTTTACCTCCGGTAATCTGATACGAGGCTAGCCCTAAAGCTATTTCGGAGAGAACCAGCTATCTCCGGGTTCGATTGGAATTTCTCCGCTACCCACACCTCATCCGCTACCATTTCAACGGGAGTCGGTTCGGTCCTCCATGGGGTTTTACCCCCACTTCAACCTGGACATGGGTAGGTCACCCGGTTTCGGGTCGAATACAACTGACTTCATGCGCCCTGTTCAGACTTGGTTTCCCTGCGGCTCCGTCCCTTAAGGACTTAACCTTGCCAGTTACATTCACTCGCCGGACCATTCTACAAAAGGTACCCGATCACCCGTTGACGGGCTCTCGGTGCTTGTAAGCACAAGGTTTCAGGTTCTTTTTCACTCCCCTTCCGGGGTCCTTTTCACCTTTCCTTCACAGTACTCTTCACTATCGGTCACTGGGTAGTATTTAGGCTTGGAGGGTGGTCCCCCCACGTTCCCACCGGATTTCTCGTGTCCGGCAGTACTCGGGATACAGCCCGCTCCGCTTTCCCTTCGCATACGTGACTTTCACACTGTCTCGTCGGCCTTTCCATGCCGTTCTGCTCGGGATCGCAGACTCTTTGGCTGTCCACACCCCGAAGGCATTGCTGCCTCCGGTTTGGCCTCTTCCGCGTTCGCTCGCCACTACTTGCGGAATCTCAATTGATTTCTCTTCCTCGCCCTACTTAGATGTTTCAGTTCAGGCGGTTCCCCCCGTAAAGCTATGAATTCACTTTACGGTGACCGGACATAACTCCGGCCGGATTGCTCCATTCGGACACCTATGGATCAAAGCCTGCTTACGACTCCCCATAGCTTTTCGCAGTTTGCCGCGTCCTTCTTCGGCTCCCAGTGCCAAGGCATTCCCCTTGCGCTCTTTGTAGCTTGACCATGTGATTTTTTGGTTCTTCAAAATTGTAGTTTTTCTATCAGATTAATCTTTTAGAATAACAACTTTTCTCGCTTTATCTGCTTCTCGCTTTATTCAGTTTTCAAGGTACAACCTGAGGTTGACGCACGTCGCGGGTCAGCTTTCAGTTCAAAGAACCTTACCTGCCGCGGCCTTTACCAGCCTGCAGATTACACACAACATTCCTTTTCACTTTCATGAACCGGAACATCATATGTATTGACACACAGTGTCTCTCGTCGCGCTCTCGCCCGTCGGTTTCCCTGACTCACGGTCGCGGATTCAAAATACCATATGTAATTGTGAACCTTTTGGGAGCGTCTTCCGACTGTCCCGCCCGATTCAGTTTGTCTCCCGCTCTTTTCTTCACGGCGGGCCGTGCATGCAGACTCAGTCTGCTGGTGGGCTTAATCCTCGAGTCACACTCTGCCTGAATGGCTTATGTGGTTCTCGTATGGATTAATCCCGAGCGCACTGTCGTGCGCTGGTGGGCTTAAGTGGACTCGAACCACCGACCTCACGCTTATCAGGCGTGCGCTCTAACCGGCTGAGCTATAAGCCCATATTTTGTTGTCGGACGCTCTGGCTAGAGGTTTGATCCCCAATCCTTCGCATTTCCAACGCCGGTTTCAGGTTCTTACCCTTCACCCTGTTCACTTTTCGGACTTCCTTCTGTTGCGCGGGCACTCTGCCGGCTGTTTCCAGCCCGTTCTGTGCGCGACGAAACGGACGTCTGTCCGTGGTGGAGATAAACGGGATCGAACCGTTGACCTCCTGCTTGCAAAGCAGGCGCTCTCCCAGCTGAGCTATACCCCCATATGGAAGTGATTCAACTGTCTGGTTCTTCTCAGTTCTCTCTCACTGAAGTTCCCTACACTGATTCCGGGAGCCTTTTCAGACTGTCCCGCCACTTAAAGGCACTTTCCTGCCGGTTCTCACCGGCGGGCCGTGCCTCCAAGCTCAGCTTGGGGCCTTCAAAATTAAACAACGATTGTTCAGAAGTCGTCTTCCGTAACCGACCTAGGATGTCTGAGCCATTGTTCATGACTCATGTCTCCATAGAAAGGAGGTGATCCAGCCGCACCTTCCGATACGGCTACCTTGTTACGACTTCACCCCAGTCGCCAATCCTACCTTCGGCGGCGCCTTCCTTGCGGTTAGGCTACCGACTTCGGGTATTACCGGCTCCCATGGTGTGACGGGCGGTGTGTACAAGGCCCGGGAACGTATTCACCGCGGCATGATGATCCGCGATTACTAGCAATTCCAGCTTCACGCAGGCGGGTTGCAGCCTGCGATCCGAACTGAGACCGTTTTTGGGGTTTTGCTCCACCTCGCGGCTTCGCTTCCCGTTGTTAACGGCCATTGTAGTACGTGTGTAGCCCAGGTCATAAGGGGCATGATGATTTGACGTCGTCCCCACCTTCCTCCGTTTTGTCAACGGCAGTCTGATTAGAGTGCTCTTGCGTAGCAACTAATCACAAGGGTTGCGCTCGTTGCGGGACTTAACCCAACATCTCACGACACGAGCTGACGACAACCATGCACCACCTGTCTCAACTTTCCCCGAAGGGCACCTAATGCATCTCTGCTTCGTTAGTTGGATGTCAAGACCTGGTAAGGTTCTTCGCGTTGCTTCGAATTAAACCACATACTCCACTGCTTGTGCGGGCCCCCGTCAATTCCTTTGAGTTTCAACCTTGCGGTCGTACTCCCCAGGTGGATTACTTATTGTGTTAACTCCGGCACGGAAGGGGTCAGACCCCCCACACCTAGTAATCATCGTTTACGGCATGGACTACCAGGGTATCTAATCCTGTTTGCTACCCATGCTTTCGTGCCTCAGCGTCAGTTAAAGCCCAGCAGGCCGCCTTCGCCACTGGTGTTCCTCCCGATCTCTACGCATTTCACCGCTACACCGGGAATTCCGCCTGCCTCTACTTCACTCAAGCACCACAGTTTCAAGTGCAATCCATGAGTTAAGCCCATGGTTTTCACACCTGACTTGCAGTGCCGCCTACGCACCCTTTACACCCAGTAAATCCGGACAACGCTTGCTCCCTACGTATTACCGCGGCTGCTGGCACGTAGTTAGCCGGAGCTTCCTCCTCAGGTACCGTCATTATCGTCCCTGAGGACAGAGGTTTACAATCCGAAAACCTTCTTCCCTCACGCGGCGTTGCTGCATCAGAGTTTCCTCCATTGTGCAATATCCCCCACTGCTGCCTCCCGTAGGAGTCTGGGCCGTGTCTCAGTCCCAATGTGGCCGTTCAGCCTCTCAGCCCGGCTACCGATCGTCGCTTTGGTGGGCCGTTGCCCCGCCAACTGGCTAATCGGACGCGAGTCCATCTCTCAGCGGATTGCTCCTTTGATTCCAGTGCCATGTGACTCCGGAATATCATGCGGTATTAGCGTCCGTTTCCAGACGTTATCCCCCTCTGAAAGGCAGGTTCCTCACGCGTTACTCACCCGTCCGCCACTAAACCATCTCTAAGCAAGCTCAAAAATGGTTCCGTTCGACTTGCATGTGTTAGGCACGCCGCCAGCGTTCGTCCTGAGCCAGGATCAAACTCTCTAAAATTTGGTATATATTCGCCTTCCGGCGTTTATATCTCTTTTAGAGCGTCTTCGGCTCTTAAAGTCCGATACACTAACGTATCGCTTGTGATTTTTTTTGAAAGAGTTTTCCGTCTCTTTTTGTCCGAAAGTACTTTTCACTCTCGTCCTTTACGGGTTCCTTCTTCTGTCTCTCGTTGTTTAATTTTCAAGGTCCCATGCGGCTTCCCGGCCCTTTCGGACCCTCTTTCCGCAGCGCCCCTTTCGCAAGGCGCTTCACTATAATACCAAAACAACCTCCTCTTGTCAACCCTTTTTTTCATTTTTTTTGTTGTTTTCGGTTCCTTCGACCAAATGGAAAAATCTGGAACCATCAGCAATGGATTTACGTCAGGGATAAATCGGAGGTTTGAGGGAAAAATCTGTGATAAGAGGTGGTATTCTCTTGAATGGTAAAGTGATCTATTTATGGAAGGTATTCGTTATCGTTTTAGTCAATATTCTATTGATCGCCGTGGTAACTCACATGGGCAGTTCCATCCAGACCCTTTCCAAAGTCGGTTCCACCGGGACCGAGGTAAGGCAGATTCAGACAAGACTGAAAAACTGGGGATACTACAGCGGCGCGGTCGACGGCGTTTACGGAACACAGACCAAAAACGCAGTGATCTACTTTCAGCGTAAAAACGGACTGACCGCAGATGGCGTCGCCGGTCCCGCAACGCTGAGCGCGATCGGTCTTCCGTCCGGCACTTCCGGCGGGGGATCGGGAGGATACAGCAGCAATGATGTCAATCTGCTTGCCCGGGTAATATCCGCAGAATCCCGCGGCGAACCGTACGAGGGTCAGGTTGCGGTCGGCGCGGTGATCCTCAACCGGATCCAGCACCCCTCCTTTCCGAATACGCTCGCCGGCGTAATTTATCAGCCAGGGGCTTTTTCCTGCCTGAACGACGGCGGAATCAACGCGGCGGTTTCCAGCTCGGCTTACAAGGCGGCGCGGGACGCCATCAACGGCTGGGATCCTTCCGGCGGCGCGATCTATTATTACAATCCCGCAAAAGCAACCAGCAAGTGGATTTTGTCAAGGCCCGTCCTGGTGGTAATCGGCGACCACCGGTTCTGCAGTTGAATGACCCGGCATTCAATTTTATGCGTCAGCCGGCGCGGCAGTTCGCCGTGCCGGCTGATATTTGCGCCGAACAATCTATACATTCCGTTAATTTAATCTTGTATTATACAATTCGTTCTGCTTTTTGAAGAACTTATTGCTGATTCGCTGCATTCCCTTTTTCAAGTTAAATACTTACCGTACTATTCAGTTTATATATACCATATATAATGTATAATTTTATGACCTTGTTTCCAGAATACGGCTGTATCGGGACAGGACCTCATTCAGCACACTGCGGTCGATGGCGCGGATCGGCGTCATCGGCGCCGGGTCCGACCCATGACTGCCAATACTCTTCTCAAACAGCGCCACATCGTGCCACCCGCCGCGCTTGAATCCCGTGCGGCGATATTCGCCCAGCCTTCGGAAGCCCAAGGACTCGTGCATCTTTTCACTGTTCCGGTTCGGCACCGTAATAATCGCGTAAACATTCTGAACTCCCTGCAAACGCAGCATTTCGAGCAATGCCCCGTACAGGGTTTTTCCGTATCCGCGCCTCAGGGCGGAACGTTCCACATATACGGAAAGCTCCGCGTTCCAGCGATAGGATGCCCGCTTCTGATACCGGCTTGCGTAAGCGTAAGCTGCGACGGCTCCATCTGACTCACAAACCAAGTAGGGATACTCTTCTGATATCGTCAGAATCCTATCCCGGAATTCCTCCGGGGAAGGCGTTTCTTCCTCGAACGTGATTGCCGTTTCCATAATATAAGGACGATAAATATCCAAAATCTTTTCCGCATCCGTCTCACGGACAAACCTGACCAACGCCATCGCAATCCTCCTGACGCTTCATTTTTAT
Organism: Caproicibacter sp. BJN0012; assembly: GCF_035986805.1. Taxonomy (NCBI): domain Bacteria; kingdom Bacillati; phylum Bacillota; class Clostridia; order Eubacteriales; family Acutalibacteraceae; genus Caproicibacter; species Caproicibacter sp. BJN0012. The sequence continues at coordinate 3,563,939 of NZ_CP142518.1, forward strand.
CTTTCTGAAACCTCCGGCCCGGCCGAGGGAAACCTTGGCTGTGGACAATCAATCCACCTTATATGGAATTCCATTAATAAGAAGGGTGATACCGTCCTGCCATTCGATGTTCATCGTGTTGAATTCTCCCCATTTTCCGGTGTAAACTCTGGTTATTTTTACAAACCTTCCAAGTCCCGCATTCCTCTCCGAAGCATTATTTTCAACATCCACCAGCGTATTTCCGCCTAACGCGCCTTGGTCGGAATCGATCACAACCGCTGTATAGGATCGGTCCGGAGACGTTACCCGATTGACAACGGTTTTCTGTACAAGCTGTCCAAATGTCATTGCAAAGAAGGATGCCGCCAGGAGAAGGAACAGAAGAAAACTATTCATCACGACGCATACCGTACTGAAAACCGATTTGTTTTTACATAAAACAGATATGACAAAACAGGACGCAAAGCAGCTTAAGGCGTGCAAAGTAAGAAGAAAAACATTTCCCCCTCGGACGACTAATCCAATCATACAAATATATAGCAGTGAAGCGGGCGGCAAAAACTGAGAAACAATATTCGCCGCTTTTGTGGAAACTTTTCTTCCAGCCACACAGACCGCCGTAAGTACCGCTTCGATGAACACAGACAGGACAAACCACATCATTTCATGATCCACAACAAACTGATAGCCAAAACACTTGGATGCAATGAAAGGAGTCGCAACAAGCAGCAAAAGTGAAAAACAGATTACCGGCACCCGCCCCGTCAGCTTGTCCATTGCATACACCACCATTTTAAAAATTGCCCTATCCTTATATTTAGGAAGACATTGTTCCCTAGCCCATCGCTATCCATATCCAAGTATAACATAAAAATGATTGCTGTGGAAAGCAAAAAAAGGAGCGCTGCAAAAAGGCACACTCGGTTCATGCGGTTCCGGGCCGCGGGCGCAAAGCGCCTTACTCGCCTACGGCGGCCACGTCTATGCCAAAAGAGGAAAAAAGGACAAGCTCATCGCACGGGGAAATCTTCATCGTCACCCTCAGGGCTGCGCCGAGGTTCGAATCCATCCATTGCATAAATCAAAAATAGAGGCACCCATGCGGGTGCCTCTATTTTTGGTGGACACAGCGGGACTCGAACCTGCGACCTCTCGCGTGTGAGGCGAGCGCTCTAACCAGCTGAGCTATGCGTCCACAATTTGGTGACCCGTACGCGATTTGAACGCGTGTTACCGCCGTGAAAGGGCGGTGTCTTAACCACTTGACCAACGGGCCATAAAATGGTAGCGGCAATTGGATTCGAACCAACGACGCTTCGGGTATGAACCGAATGCTCTAGCCAACTGAGCTATGCCGCCACAAAATTCCACTCTTAAACAGCGGAGCGTTAATCATTATAACGCATGTCCGCATGATTTGTCAATATGTTACCGAAAATAATATCTTTTATACGTAAGGATATTTCTTTCAAACGATCAAACGGACTATTTGAACAAAATGCGCGCTTCAAAGCTCAGGCCGGCCGAATTCTCGCCGCGCACCAGCGCCTCTCCGCCCTGACGCCGCGCAAACAGACGAAGCCGGTCTCCCGGCGACATCTCGCCCAGATAATCAATCTGCAGGCCGCTCACCGCGTCCCCGGCCGCATCCGGTAAGAAGTCGTCGACAATATCGGCGTAGACGGCGTTGTTCATGTGTCCGTTGGAGTCCAGATCCGAACGGTAAACGGGGCGCTCGCCGACCAGCGGAAGATCGTCCGGCGTTATGGCGCGGACCATTTTTTCCTCCGGATCAACCGGCACATCGCGGAAAACGTGAAGATCAATAAACGCCTGCGGACGCCGGAGCTGGTGCGTGGCCGCGTCGGCCAGCACCGTCACCTGCATCGCGTCGATCAAAAGCGCGCCGCTTTCGTCATAAAATTTAAAGTCGCGGTAAAACCGTACGCCGCCGCGCCCCCGCGGATGGGTGCGCACTTCGATTTTTTCCCGATGGGACGGCAGGCGGAAAATTTTCACCCGGTTGCATACCAGAAAAAACACCAGCCCGGTCTTTTCCAGAAATTCTTCATATCCGATATGCAGCAGGTCCACATGCTGCTCGCTGGTCTCGTGCACGTGCCGCAGAACCGCGCCGAGCTTCATCCGGTTATCCGGGCCGACATCATAAACCGGGACGGTCAGGCGGCGCACATACTCGGCAGTCAGGTCCTCCCTCATGGCCGGATGACATCCGTTCCCAGATAATTTCTCAGCACTTCCGGCACCGTAACGCTGCCGTCCGCATTCTGATACTGCTCCACAATGGCGGGGAACAGCCGGCTGGTGGCAAGACCGGACGCGTTCAGCGTGTGAACGTAATGCAGCTTTTTGTCCGCTCCGCGATATTTGACATTCCCTCTTCTTGCTTGATACTCGCGTGCGTTGGAAGCCGAGCTGACCTCCTTGTAAATTCCCATGGAGGGGATCCAGACCTCGATGTCGTAGGTGCGCGCCATTGAGAACGAACAGTCGCCCGCCGCAAGCTTGCTCAGGCGGTAATGGAGCCCCAACTCCTGCACGAGGTTCTCCGCCTTGTGCACCAGCTCTTCAAACGCCTTGTCCGAATCCTCCGGTCTCGTGTACTGGACCATTTCAACCTTATTGAACTGGTGTCCGCGGATCATACCGCGCTCTTCCGAACGGTAGCTTCCCGCTTCCCTGCGGTAGCAGGGTGTATAGCCGATATACTTTTTCGGTAGCTCGTCTTCGTCCAGGACTTCGTCCCTATGGAGATTGACCAGCGCGGTTTCCGCGGTGGGCAGCAGAAATTTTTTATCATTTGTCGTCGGATTCTGAATCCAGTAGTCCTCGTCCACAAATTTCGGGAACTGGCCGGCGACATATCCGCATTCATACTTCAGCATGTGCGGCAGAAGCATGAACTGGTAACCGTCGCGGACGTGTTCATTGATAAAGAAATTGATGAGCGCCCATTCCAGCCGCGCGCCCATTCCGGTGTAGATCCACGAACCTGCGCCGGAGAGCTTGGCTCCGCGCTGATAATCGACAAGGTGCAGGCTCTCGCAGAGGTCCACATGGTTCTTCGGTTCAAAATCGAACTTCGGCTGCTCTTTGAAATAGCGCAGCGGCTTGTTGTTCTCCTTGCCTCCCGCGACCACGTCCTCATCCGGAAGATTCGGCAGGCTGAGCAGAAGCTCCTTTTGCTTTTCCTCGATTTCGTTCAATTGAGTCTCACAGTTTTTGATCTCGCCGGAAAGAGACTTCATTTTCGCCATCAGTTCGGAAGCGTCCCCGCCCTGCTTTTTGATCTGAGGAATCTGCTTGGAGGCTGAATTCTGTTCCGCGCGCATGGTTTCCACGCGGCCCGTTACCTCGCGGCGGCGGCTGTCGATTTTCAGAATATCGTCGACGATTTGATCCGCGTCGTATTCCCTTTTCTTTGCCCCGGCCTTGACAAAATCGGGATTGCTGCGAATCAGTTTGATGTCAATCATATCGGTTGCTCCTTTGGTTTTTATATTCTGCTTTCTTATTCTATAGTATTGTCATGAATCTTCCGGATTAACTCGGCCAAGTCGTCCTGCCCGTAAAATTCGATCTGAAGCAGGCCCTTCTTTGCGGTTCCGGTCACATGTACTTTTCTGCCCAGATTTTCGCGCAGAGCGAGTTCCGTCTCCTCGTAAAACTTCACGCGGGGCGAAACCTTTTTCACGTTCGGGCGTCTGTTCGCCCTTTGCGCCATCTTTTCGATCTCCCTTACGGAAGCCCCGTCCGCCGCGGCTCTCGCAGCCTCCAGCATCAGCCTGCCGCTCGGAAAACTCAGCAGCGCACGGGCGTGCCCCGCGGAGAGGACCCCTTTTTGCACCATCGCGCGGATCTCTTCCGGAAGGTTCAGCAGCCGCAGCGCGTTCGCCACGGCGGGCCTGGATTTTCCGACCGTGCCGGCCACTTCCTCCTGCGTCATGCCGTAGGTGTCGATCAGCGACTGGAATCCCTGCGCCTCCTCCAGTGGATTCAGATCCTCCCGCTGGAGATTTTCGATCAGCGCAAGCTGCATGACCTCGCTGTCGCTCATTTCCCTCACGACGGCCGGGACTTCCTTCAGTTCCGCGATGCGCGCGGCGCGCCACCGGCGCTCCCCCGCCACGATCTGATAGCCGCCGCTGAAAATCGGCCTGACCAGCAGCGGCTGCAGCACGCCGTGCTGCCGGATCGATTCCGCCAGTTCCTGCAGGGACTGCTCGTCAAAGTCCCGCCTCGGCTGGCCGCGGTTCGGCTCTATTTCATCCAGATGCAGAAGCACGGCCGTACGGCCGCCTTCCACGTCGTTTTCCGCGAAGATCGCGTCGAGGCCCTTCCCCAGGCCGCCCTTTTTTCCTGCCATTTTACCGCCTGCCCTTCCCTTCTTTGCCGCGCCTCTTTTCACAGGCCCGGCCTCTCTCCATTTTCAGCGCGCGCCGCCTTCCATTTCCTCCGCCAGAGCATTGTAGCAAACCGCTCCCTTTGACGAACGGTCGAAATACTGGATCGGCTTGCCGTAGCTCGGCGCCTCCGAAAGGCGCACCGCACGCGGAATCACCGTGCCGAACACACGGCGGGGAAAATATTTTTTCACCTCTTCCACCACCTGCTGAGTGAGGTTGAGCCTCCCGTCGAACATGGTGAGCAGAACGCCCTCGATCTCCAGGCGGCTGTTGTACTGCCTTTTTACGCGCCGCACCGTGTTCATCAGCTGCGTCAGGCCTTCCAGCGCATAATACTCGCACTGAATCGGAACAAGCAGCGTATCCGCCGCGGTCAGGGCGTTTGTCGTGATCATCCCGAGCGACGGCGGGCAGTCGATCAGGATATAATCGTAGGATTCGCGAACAGGGGCCAGCGCGTTTTTCAGGCGGGATTCCCTGTGCTCCAGATCGACCAGTTCGATCTCCGCCCCCGCGAGGTCCATGCTGGAAGGCAGAAGATCCAGGTGCTCGAACTCCGTCTTCAGGACCACATCCTGCGCGGTTTCTCCGCCGATCAGCACCTCATATACGGTATTTTTGCGGTTTCTGCGGTCGATCCCGACTCCGCTGGAGGAATTTCCCTGCGGATCCGCGTCGACCAGGAGCGTATTTTTTCCTCTCAGGCCAAACGCGGCCGAAAGATTGACCGCCGTGGTCGTTTTGCCGACTCCTCCCTTTTGGTTGGCAACCGCAATGATCTTGCCCAAAGCATTTCCCCCTTCCTGCGGGCTTTTTGCATCCCGCAGGGTACCCGATTCCCGCCGGACGCGGGAAGTTTGGTATTATTATAGCACGACTCTTTGGGAAGATAAAGAAATTTTTCCGGGAATCCTTGCCCTTTCCGCGGCGTATTTCTTCTGAAAAGCGGCATGCGGCCTGGATTTCCTGCCGTGTTTCATGTGAAACAATTTCTTTTTATCCCAAACCGCAGCATCATATATTCCTTTCGGGCCCGCCTGCGGAACGGCGGGGGGTGCTGTTCGGGCCAACGCGGTGCGGAACAAATTCAGGCCCGGCCGAATCTCAGGAAGCGGTTTTCGGCTGCGGGGCCGCCGCTTGAAAAAACGCGGATAACAGAACGGGCCGGACTTTCGTCCGGCCCGTTCTGCGGGAAATGATATAGGGAAATAGGAGTAAAAACTTATACTCTGAATTCAGGCGGGTTTTCTGCCCCCCGCATAGGCCTGGGATTTCGGAATCCTGACGACGCATTCGATGTAGTCCTCCGTTTCGCTCTGGAGGGTCTGCGCGCTAATTCCGCTCTGCTTCATGGTTGCAATCGCATGGGAAATCGTGTTGAGAAAAATCCGTACGTCCTTAATGACGGGCGTCTTTTTCTGATTGCTGTTTTTATCGCCGCAAAGCAGCTTTTCTATATATTCCTCCGTCTGGCGGACATTGTATCCTTTCTCGATCACTGTTTCCAGCGCCTCTCCGCGCTGCATTGGATTCTCCAGACGAAGCAGGGCGCGGGCATGCCGTTCGCTCAACCCCGCCGAAACAATCTGCTGCCGTTCCGTTTCCGTAAGCCGCAGCAAACGAAGTTTGTTTGCGATGGAGGACTGGCTTTTCCCCAAACGCGCGGCCGCCTCTTCCTGCGTGATGTTCCAGCGTTCAATCAGTCTGCGGATTCCCTCGGCTTCTTCAAAAAGCTCAAGATTGCTGCGCTGAATGTTTTCCGTCATCGCCATAACGGCGCTTTGATCCGGCGTGCAGCTGCTGATCAGGCAGGACGCCGTTTTCAAACCCGCCATTCGGCAGGCCCGAAGCCTTCGCTCCCCCGCGATCAGTTCGTAGCCGTTTTCCATCTTCCGGACGAGCAGCGGCTGCAGCAGCCCGTTTTCCCGGATGCTCCGGGACAGGCCGAGCAGTTCGTCCTCCCGGAACGTCCGCCGAGGCTGCGCGGGGTTTGGCCGTATCAGATCAAGGCTGATTTCAACCACCTTGCTTTTATCTCTGAAAAGCAACGCCGCCGCCTCCTTCGCTTGTCCTTGGTACAAGCATAACACGCCGCCATAACGGATTTTGTAAAAATTTGTCCCTTTCCAAATATATTTTTCTTTCCATACTTTACCCGGCTTTTCCAATTTTATCATGGATATCGTTTCCAACTGAATTCTTGGGATCTTTTTAAATTTTTAACAGGCCCCGCCTCTTTCTGTTGAAAACTTCTTTTTCCTTTTCTATTTCGCGGCGCCGATTGCCGAAAAACCGCATCGGAAAGGCAAAATTCCAAGTATTTAAAAAGCTCCCGGCTTTCAACCAAAAAAACAAAGGCTGTTGAAAACCACCTTTGCCGGCGCGGAAGGCAGGTCATCCAGCGCGAAGAAGATCACGGAAAAGAACAAGCTCACGGCGTACTCTTCAAATCCGCTTTTAAAAAATTTTCCACCGAATCCGCAGATCCGGTGGAAAATTTTTCAGAGCGGCAATTTTGCGATTTTCGATCCGTGACGCGGGTATACGGCGGGCGTCGGAGTTTTTCGGCGAATCGTCACCAGGCTGCGCCCGTCCCCGCCGGGCAGTGTGTATTCCACCGCGGAAACCGTTTCGCACCCCAGCAGCGAAATCGCTTTCTCCGCGCTTCCCAATTCCGCCTTTACCTCCGGTCCCTTCATCGCGGCAAACAATCCTTCCGTTTTCAGAAACGGGAGGCAGTACTCGCACAGGACCGGAAGCCGCGCGACGGCCCGCGCCGTCGCGAGATCGAACCGTTCCCGGTATTCCGGCTTTCGCCCGCCTTCTTCCGCGCGCAGGTGAACGAGCTCCGCTTTCAGAGAAAGAGTCCGAAGAAGCTCTTCCAGAAAAATCAGGCGCTTGTTCAGCCCGTCCATCAGGGTCAGCTTCAGGTCCGGCCTCAGGATTTTCAGCGGCACGCCGGGAAATCCCGCCCCGGTGCCGACGTCGATCAGCTTCGCCCCCTGCGGGATTTTCAGGTATTTCAGAATCAGGATGCTGTCGAGAAAATGCTTTTCCGCGATCTCCTCCGGCTCTTTTAAGGCCGTCAGATTCATTTTCTGATTCCACTCGGCCAGCAGCTCCAGATAAGTCTGAAATTGTTCCGCCTGTACCGGCGAGACCGGAATCCCGTATTCCGCCGCCGAAGAGATCAGCCACTCCCCGATCTGTTTCACAACGCTCCCTCCCCGCGCCGGGCCAGCCAGATCAGCAATACGCTGATGTCTGCGGGGCTGACGCCCGAAATGCGAGACGCCTGCCCGACGCTTTCGGGGCGGACGGATTGCAGCTTTTCCTGCGCTTCCGTCCGAAGGCCGGCGATTGCGCCGTAATCGACATTCTCCGGCAAAGCGCGGCTTTCCAGCCGCCGCATCTCGTTGATCTGCGCCTTCTGCCTGCGGATATACCCCTCGTATTTCAGTTCGATCTCCACCGCCTCAAACACCGACGCCGGAAGACGCGGCCGATCCGGATCGACCGCACTCAGCTTTCCATAATCGAGCTGCGGCCTTCGGATCAGCTCCGAAAGCCGGATACCCGTCGAAACCGGCGATGTTCCATGTGAAACAAGCAGCTCGTTCAGTGCCTCCGACGGCGGCAGGACTGTATTTTTCACCCGTTCCAGTTCACCGGAAACCTGCTCCTGCTTCTTCTGGAAACGCGCCCAGCGGCGGTCGCCGATCAAGCCGATCTTTCGCCCGATGGGGGTCAGCCGCGCGTCGGCGTTGTCCTGCCGCAGCACCAGGCGGTATTCGCTGCGCGAGGTCATCATACGATATGGCTCCAAGGTCCCCTTTGTAATCAGATCGTCGATCAGCGTGCCAATGTAAGAACCGGCCCGGTCGAGGACCATCGGTTCCCTGCCCTGAATTTTTAGCGCGGCGTTGATTCCGGCGACCAGCCCCTGCGCGGCGGCCTCTTCGTAACCGGAGCTGCCGTTGAACTGCCCCGCGCCGTACAGGCCCGGAAAATCGCGGAATTCCAGCGTCGCGCCCATTTGAAGCGGGTCGGCGCAGTCGTATTCGATCGCGTAGGCCGTCCGCATGATCTGCACATGTTCAAGCCCGGGGATCGTCTTGTAAAAGGCGGTCTGCACGTCTTCCGGCAGGGAGGAGCTCATTCCCTGAAGATACATCTCCTCCGTATCCAGCCCGCACGGCTCGATAAAAAGCTGATGCCGCTCGTGGTCGGCGAACCGGACGATTTTTGATTCGATGCTCGGGCAGTAGCGCGGCCCGACCCCTTCGATCTTTCCGCTGAACAGCGGGGAACGGTCGAGGTTGTCCAGGATGATCTTCTTCGTTTCCGCGTTGGTCCAGGAGATATAGCAGACTTCGCGGTTCTTTCCGGGCGTCTCCGTATCGTAGGAGAACGGCACGACCGGCTCGTCCCCCTCCTGTACTTCCAGATTCGTAAAGTCGATGCTCGATTTCAGCACCCGCGCCGGCGTCCCGGTCTTGAAGCGGCGAAGGCGGATCCCGAGCTTTTCCAGCGACGCGCCGAGGAACGCCGCAGGGAACATCCCATCCGGGCCGCCGTCCCAGGACTGTTCGCCGATATAGATCTTTCCGGTCAGATAAGTTCCGGTCGCAACGATAACCGCCTTGACGGAATAGACCGCGCCCATTCTGGTTTCGACCAGCCACGCGCCGCTTTCCATCCGGAAGAGCGCGGTGACCTCCGCCTGCTTCAAGAACAGGTTTGGCTGCAGCTCCAGCTTGTGCTTCATGATCTTGCTGTATTCGCGGCGGTCGATCTGCGCGCGCAGCGAGTGGACGGCGGGGCCTTTGCCGCGGTTGAGCATACGGCTCTGGAGAAAACATTCGTCGGTCGTGCGCCCCATTTCTCCGCCGAGCGCGTCGATCTCGCGAACCAGGTGGCCTTTCGCCGTCCCTCCGATCGAGGGGTTGCACGGGCAGTTGCCGACCGCATCCAGATTGATGGTAAAAACGAGCGTGCTGCACCCGAGGCGCGCGGAGGCAAGGCCCGCCTCGATCCCCGCGTGCCCCGCGCCGATCACCGCCACGTCGTATGTTCCCGCATCGTATGTCAAAATATTCCCTCCAGTATTACTTTGGTCTATATATTCCAAATTGTTGATATTTTAAATTCAGAGAATCGCATGATTTCTGCATTTTGTCAATGGAAGGTCTTTGCGCTCAGGCCGGACGCACAGCGTCTTTCGCGCTCAGGCCGCGCGGGCTGATCTTTTGCGGGCCCAGGGCCCGGCGATCCTTAATCTATTATTTCTTCTATTTTCTTTTTCTGTCCTCCGGCCGCGCGAGTCTGTTTTTTCGGGCCTGAGGCCCGGTGCCCCTTAACCTTTTATTTCTTCTGATTTTCTCTTCTGCGCTCAGGCCGCGCGGGCCTGTTTTTTCTGGCCTGTGGCCCGGTGCCCTTTAACCGGTCATTTCTTCTTATTTTCTTCTTTGCGCTCGGGCCGCGCGGGCCTGTTTTTTCTGGCCTGTGGCCCGGTGACTCTTAACCTGTTATTTCTTCTTATTTTCTTCTTTGCGCTCGGGCCGCGCAGGCCTGTTTTTTCTGGCCTGTGGCCCGGTGCCCCTTAACCGGTCATTTCTTCTTGTTTTCTTCTTTGCGCTCGGGCCGCGCAGGCCCCTCCTTTCGGTCTTGAACGAAAGGAGGCAAAGTTCGCACGAGGGGATTTTCAACTCCCGTAGGGAGAGTTCCGGAGAAAATCCCCCCTGAACCCCCCGGGAGCCGTCAAGAAGTTTTTTCTGTTCTTCCAGCATCTGCTTTTCATTGACGACGGGGGCTGAAAAATTAAAGCCACAAAGTATTTACCTAAAAGCTGAAATTCTTCAAAAAGTTACCTTTTTACATACGGCGTAAGATTGGGAATCGTTCAATGGGAAGCACTTGCGTAAGAATTCGTTGTTGCTTCATGACAGGTGCCGGGGTGCAGGGGGACGTTTAGGTGCCCCTCCCGACGGGAAGTTGAAGTCCCCCTGCATAGTCTTTGCCGCCTTTCTGCTATATCAGAAAGGCGGGGCCCGCGCGGCCTGAGCGCAAAGAAGAAAATAAGAAGAAATGATCGGTTAAGGGGAACCGGGCCATAGGCCCACAGGAATCCGGCCTGAGGACATAGAAAAAATGAATAGAAGAAATTTTGGGTTAAGAGGCTCCGGGCGCCAAGCACTCAAAAACCGAAATAATATCAAATCGAATATTACCTGTTGAATTTTGGTAAATTAAGGATTATAATAGAGTCGCAAGGTAAATAAAAGGTGCAATGCAGAGGCAAGGTGTCGTAACCACCCGCCTCCTGCATACGGAGAACAGACCTCCATATACCACGGAATTCACCGCGCATTGCAGGACTTATTATACTTCCTTTTTCTGTCTTTGTACAGGGGAAGGAAGGATAAACACTTCTTTTTCCTCCTGTATCATGCGCGCGCGCCGGTGTATGGAATGACAAATTCCGTACCGGCGCTTTTTGTTGCCTTGCGGGGCGGCGTGACGCCGCTTTCTGCGGCCCACCATTCAGCAAGCAGTGAAAAAGCGGCTGGAATGGGTGGGACGGAGGCAGGAAACTCCCGACGGCACATTACGCCGTTTTCAAAACCCCGGTTTCCAAAGCGTTGCGGGGAAAAGCTGGCGAACAGCTTTCCCCGAGCCGAGGCGCCGCAGGCGCGAAAGGGTCGAATGGCCTGAGAGGTTCCCGAAACCGTCCGCCGGACGTTCGGCAAGCCATGACAGAGCGTGACCCGTGCGAGTGACGCATGGAATCCGGGTATGCTTTGGGTCGTGGCCGCCGCAGGCGCGAAAGCGCTTTGCGTCCGGTGGGCCGTTGATACAGCGTCACGCTGTGCCCGCCGGCGGAATTCCGAATGTATGTGAAAGAAGTATGAACGCGGAAAGTCCAGCCCATACCCGGCGCAGTGAGAGAGATTCCGCCGGCAAAAAAGGGAGCGGAGCGTCCAGCCCGAATGGCGCTCCGCTCCCGATTTTTATCAACAATTTGTTGAATTATTCCTATAAAATACTCTGTGGCTTCAATTTCCGAGTCCCCGTCGTCAATGAAAAGTGGTTGCCGGAAAGTTTTTCACTCTTTACATGAAAAGCGGGGAAAACTTTGAGGACGTTACGGCGTTCCCAAAGTTAGCTTTCGGGAGTTTCCGACCTCTGTCCCGCCTGTCTCAGCCCACCCTTTACTGTTTTGTAAACGGCGGGCCATTGGCAGCGGCGATACGCCGCTCCCGCCAAATGACGCTTTCAATTTTTACCGCGATCAATGGCGGGGCGCGTGTGCAGGCTCAGCCTGCTGAACGGCGAGCCGTCCCGACCGGATGGTCCGCTCCTAAGGCGGACACATAATGTCTTTCACACCTATGGCGTTCCCGACTTTAGCCTTCGGGAGATTCCAATCTCCGTCCCGCCCGTCTCAGCCGGCCTTTTACTGTTTTGTAAACGGCGAACCGTTGGCAGCGGTGACACGCCGCTATTTGCCGACGCAGAACTGGGAAAACACGGAATCCACGACCGCGACGGTCGCCCGCTCGCCGGTCAATTCCAGAAGCGCGGAAACCGCATCCTCCACCGAAACCGTCACCGCGTCGAACGTCATCCCGCTTTTCAGCGCGTCCAACGCCTCGTCCACGCTCCGCATGGAGCGTTCCGCCGCATCGCGCTGCCGCTCCGTGTACAGCATCCCGTCCGCCGGGTCCAGCTCCTTTGTCCCCAGAAGCTCCGCGACCGCGTCTTCCAGCTGGGACAACCCCTCCCCGGTTTTAGCCGAAAGAGATACAATCTGTTGAATTTTTGATTCAATAAACTCTTTGTCAATTTTCATCGGCAGATCGATCTTGTTAAGCACCGCGATGCAGGGCGCCTGGCCGATTTCCCGGATCAGCATCCGGTCTTCTTCCTCCAGTTCCTGAGAAGCGTCGAACACCGCGAGGATCAGACGGGCGGCGCGGAGCCGGTCCCGCGCGCGTCCAACCCCGGCTTTTTCGATCGGATCGGCGGTATCGCGCAGCCCCGCGGTATCCGCAAGCCGGAGAGGAATCCCTCCGAGCAGCACCGTGTCCTCCACAATATCGCGCGTCGTGCCCGCGAAATCGGTGACGATCGACCGTTCACAGCCGGCGAGCAGGTTCATCAGCGTAGATTTTCCCGTGTTCGGGCGCCCCGCGATCACCGTATCGACCCCTTCGCGCAGAGCGCGCCCCGCGTCGAACCCGCGCAGCAGTGATTCCAGCTCCGTTTTCACGCCGCCGAGGGAAGACGTGAGTTCTTCCTCCGTCACCTGGGGAATGTCGTCTTCCGGATAATCGGCCCATGCGGAAAGATGGGCGGCGGCTCCAAGCAGCTTTTCCCGGATGCTCCGGATACGGCGCTCCAACGCGCCGCCGTGCCCCGCGAGCGCCGCCTTTGCCGCCTGTTCGCCCTGCGCGGAAACCAGCTGCATGACGGATTCCGCCTCAGTCAGTCCGATCTTACCGTTGAGAAACGCGCGCCGTGTGAATTCGCCGGGTCCGGCCGGAACCGCGCCCGTCTGGAACACCGCGCGGAGGAGCCGGCGCAGGATCGCCAGCCCTCCATGGCAGGAAAGTTCCACCACATCCTCCCCGGTAAAACTCCTCGGCGCGCGGAAATTCAAGGCGACGGCCTCGTCGATGTCGCCGTCCGCGTCATGGACTTTTCCGTAAAGGGCACAATAGCCCCCGATTTCGTTCAGGCTTTTTTTGTGCAGGGGAACAAAAACCCGGTCCGCGATTTCGCGCGCCCGCGGCCCGGAGATCCGCACGATCCCGATTCCCCCCGGCGCCTGGGATGTGGAAATCGCCGCAATGGTCGCGCCGGACTCATTGTATTTTTTCTGATCCATAAAAAATCCCTCAAAAAAAGAGGACAATTCCAAAGGAACCGCCCTCCCGTCCGCTGTTTACTTTTTCGGTTCGATCTTCCCGTACAGGGGAGCCGCCGCCGACCGCTGCGCCGGGGCCTGGCGCTCCTCCCTGTTTGGCGTCCGTCCGCCCGCCGGCGGCGTTTCCCTGGGACCGGAACGATACGGCTGCTTGTTCCTCGGCCCGCCCCGGCGGTTGTAACCGCTCCGGCGGGACGCCGGGCGCTCTCCGGCGGTCGGGCCGATCACCACATGCCGGGCAACGTCCTCGCCTTCCGACCAGGACTTTGCCCCCTCAACGGTCTGAACCGCCGTATGAATAATCCTGCGTTCGTATGGATTCATCGGCTCCAGGGAGACATTCCGCCCGATCCGAAGGGATTTCTCCGCCATTTTTCGGCCCAGGTTTTCCAGCGTCTGCTTCCGCTTGTCCCTGTAATTTCCAATGTCAAGGCTGATCCGGTAATAAGTGTTTCCGGCGTGGTTTGCAACCAGTCCCGTCAGATACTGAAGCGCGTCGAGAGTCTCTCCGCGGTGGCCGATCACATAGCCGATGTCGCTGCCGTCCAAGCAAAGCACCGCCCCGCTTTCCTCCCTGCTGATCTCGATCTGAACGGTTCTTAATCCCATATTTTTCAGAACGCGCCGCAGGTAATCGGCGGCAATCTGCGCGGGGTCGTCCTCGACGTAAACCCTCACCTTCGCCGGACTTCCGCCGAACAGCCCAAACGTCTTTTTCATCGGCATCTCAAGGATCTCAAACTCCGCCTCATAGGATTCCACGCCCAGCTGCCTGCATGCAGCTTCCCTTGCGAGTTCCACGGTTTCGCCGGTTCCAATCGCTTCTTTCATTCGGTAATCCCTCCCAGAAATCGACCCCTGTTCCTGCGTCTATTTCCGCGGCTTTCCGGCCTTTGCCTGCCGGTCTTTCCCTTCCGGCCGGCTTACCGCCGCCGCCGCGACAGGCTTCCTGTTTTGCTCTTCCTGTTCAAGCAGGGCAATGCGCCTCGCTTCCGCCTTTGCGCCCAGATCCGCCGGGCTGTACCAGATATTCAGAATGACGGTCTGCAAAAACCCGGTAATTGTGGAAATGATCCAGTAAAATCCCACCGCGGCAGGCATCGTGCAGGCAATCCACGCCGTGAAAAGCGGGAAGAAATAAAACATATATTTCATGCAGCCCTGCTGCTGCTGTTGCATCCCAGGCTGGAGCTTCATGGTAAAATACTGCGTAACAATGGAGGATACCAGGCACAGAACCGGTATCGTCCACAGGTTGGTCCTGAACAGCGTCCCGAAAATGTTTGAGGCGTCGCTCGGCGTATCCAGCAGATTAAGCCCAAGAAAGCTGAACCCGTGGCTGAACGATTGGATTCTCGCAAGCTCGTCCGCGCTGAACATGGTCAGGTACGGTTTGAGATCCGCAAAATGTTTGACGATTTCAATCTGGGCGTAGCGCGTATCAATCGTCTGTCCGAGGCCCGGAATCAGTTTAAGCATGTCCGACGCGGCGTTCGCCGCGGTCCCGGAAACGTGGAGCGCGTTGATGAGCGGGTAGAGCACCGTGTAATAAAGGCCCATCATGATCAGAAGAGGAATCACCATTGTCAGGCATCCGCTCGCCGGGTTCACGCCTTCTTTTTCATACAGCTTCTGCGTTTCAATCTGGAGCTTTTCCCTGTCCTTCGCGTATTTTTTCTGCAGTTCCTTCTGCTTGACCGCTATTTTGCTGTTCGCCGCCATGGAAATCTGCTGTTTGACGGAAAAAGGAAACAGGATGACCTTGGTTACAACTGTAAACAGGATGATGGAAACCCCGTAATTTTTGACCAGTTCGTAAAAAAACCAGAGCAGGTAGCCGAGAGCGCTACCGAAAAAGTTAAAGAAATCGTACATACAGAATATTCTCCTCTGTCCGGCGGAAAACCGCCGGATGGTCGCCGGAGTCAAAAAGCCGGCGTACTGAAGTGGGGCGCGGGCCGCTTGATTCGAAGTTACCCTTTTTTCTCTTTTGAAGCGCCGCGGTCGGCGGAGCCGTGGAAAAACAAATGGTCCGGAACGGGGTCATACCCCCCGCGGGAAAACGGATTGCATCGCAGAACGCGGTAAAGCGCGAGAAAAAAACCTCTGAAAGCGCCGAACCGCTCGATCGCCTCGACCGCATAATTGGAACAGGTCGGGTAGTATTTACAGCACGGTTTTTTATAAGGGGATATGGCCTTCTGGTAAAACCGGATCAGCAGAACCAGGACTGACTTCATTTGAGCACTCCCGCGCTTTTCAACTGCCGCTCCATCACGCGGCTCAGATCCGTGCTTTTCATCGCGGGCGTTTTCGCCCTCGCGACAAAGACCAGGTCGAATCCCGGGCGGATCTCCCCCGGCAGCGTGCGAAACGCTTCCCGGATCACCCTGCGGGACCGGTTCCTGTGCACCGCGTTCCCGGTTTTTTTGCTTGTCGTGATTCCCACGCGCAAAGCGCTTTTCCGGTTTTTCAGCACATAGGTGACAAGCGCCGGGCCGACAAAGGACTTTCCTCTGGAATAAGCCCTTTGAAAATCCCTGTTCTGATTCATCGATATAAATTCTTCCATTTATCAAACCCAAGACATACCGGTTTTTCTGTTGAATAAAGAAAGGCCACAAAGAGTGGCCCTCTCCCGACGGGAAACATGCCGCGGCTTCCGCCGTGTTTCGGGCCTGTCCGTCCAGTACTCAATAACTCAGTTTTGCCCTGCCCTTTGCTCTGCGGCGGGAAAGAACCTTGCGTCCGTCCGACGTGGACATGCGCTTGCGGAATCCGTGTTCCTTTTTCCTGTGCAGTTTTTTTGGCTGATAGGTTCTAAGCATGAAAAGACCCCCCTTCGAATCTAAACAAAAGACCCTTTGCGGAATATTATATCTTATCTGCCGGCGGCCTGTCAACCATACAGTTCCCGCGCCGGCGCGCAAAACCGCCGGAATTCCAGACGGCACTGCCCGCAAATGGTCCTATAGGGTTAAATATACCACAAGTTTACCAATATGGAAAGCAAAAAAACCGGAAAATAAAAAATTTATTGAGAACGCGAAGAAAAAGCGGACGCGGCGGCCAAATCAAAATTTGAAAAAAGTAAAAATCTGTGTTACTATAAGTAATGATACCCG